>NZ_CP028908.1:2717500-5117500 GCF_024181725.1 Bradyrhizobium sp. WD16
CCCTTCAGGAGGACTAGTGCGGTGGACCTGACGCTCGTATCAGTATTGCAGCAAGCTCTTCATACGAGCGTCAGATCCAAAACTGCACTAGAATCATAATCATGCTAGTGTCCCGTCTCCGAATTACCGCTTCATTTGCCTGACCCTCGCACGGTCATTCGGAGACATCAGGACACTAGCAAAATCAAAAAGCTAGAGCAGGCTCCGAGCGATGTGAATCGAATCAGGATTCCCGAATCGGCTGACATCTGATTCATGATTCCTGCCGCAGAATGGAGGCGGCTGGAATGGCGCTTTCCGACGATCTTCGCAAACGAGTGGTGGAGGCTGTCGTCTCGGGCGGGCTGTCGCGCAATGCGGCGGCGAAGCGTTTCGAAGTCAGCATTGCGAGCGCCGTGCGCTGGGTCAAGCAATTCGAGACGACGGGAGAAATGTCGCCGAAGCCGACTGGAGGCGATCGCCGCTCCGGCCGCATCGAAGCCCATCACGGCTATCTGATGGGTCTGATCCGGCGCACGCCGGACGTCACCCTGCTGGAGATCCAGGAACGTCTGATCAGGAATTGCGGCGAGCATTTTTCGAGTTCCGTGCTGTGGCGCTTCTTCGACCGTCATGGCGTCACGTTTAAAAAAAGACCGCACACGCCTCGGAGCAGCAGCGGCCGGACGTCCTGAAGCAACGCCTCGAATGGTTCGAGCGACAGCTCGATCTCGATCCCGAGAAGCTCGTCTTCATCGACGAAACGGGCGCCTCGACCAATTTGGCGCGCAAAGGCGGGCGTTGCCGGCGTGGGCGGCGGCTGCGCGTCGGCGTGCCGCACGGCCATTACAAGACGGTCACGCTCGTCGCCGGCATCCGCCTTCGCGGGCTCGTGGCGGCGAAGACCTATGATCGTCCGATCACCGCCGCCCTGTTCGAGGACTGGGTGGAACACTGCCTCGTTCCTACCCTCACGAAAGGCGACGTTGTCGTCATGGACAATCTGTCCGCCCACAAGGGGCCGCGGGTCAAGGAGTTGATCGAGGCCGCGGGCGCCGAGCTGCTCTACCTCCCGCCCTATAGCCCCGACATGAACCCGATCGAGAAGGCGTTTTCCAAGCTGAAAGCGCATTTGCGCAAAATCGCCGAGCGAACTGTCGCCGCCCTGATGCGCGCCCTCGAAACCTGCGCCGACATCTTCAAGCCCGCCCAATGCGCAAACTACTTCGCCGCATGCGGATATGATCCACCTTGATCGGAGTCTGCTCTAGTGCGGCTTATGTCTCGCAATTGCCTACAGGGGCTTGCCGCGAAGGGCATAGGCAATTGCGAGACGCCACACTAGTGTCCCGTTGGTTGTAACGTTCGTATGAGTGCTCGCTGCAAGGGAATACGAACGTTAGAACCGGGACACTAGAGCGTTTTCTCGCGAAGTGGATACCGGTTCGCGCGAACAAAACGCTCTAGCGGTCGGATGCCGATCCGAGCCGGCCGCGAGTGTGAAAAGCCGTTTCGGCAGCAAGCTCGCCGCTTGTCACGGTGCGTCATGATCAGCATCCTTTGCGCCGCATGGGCAAAAGGGAGAGCATGATGACGAGGTCAGGCGTGGCACTGCTGGGTCTGCTGGCATTGACGGCGACAGCACCGTTGCCGGCGCTGGCCGAAGGCATGGCGGAAGCTGCCGTCAACCAGGTGTTGGCGGATCCGCGGGTGGCCCGCGCCCTCGAGGCCATCAAGGCTGATGATGCGCGAACCCTGGCTGAACAGCGCAGGCTGACCGAGATTCCGGCGCCGCCCTTCAAGGAGGCGGCGCGCGGCGTTTATCTGTTGTCGCGGTTCAAGGAAGTCGGCTTTGCCGACGCCAGCATGGACAGCGAAGGCAATGTGCTGGCGCGCCTCAAGGGGAGCGGCGGCGGGCCGATGCTCGTCATCGCCGCCCACCAGGACACGGTGTTTCCCGAAGGCACCGATGTCACGGTTCGCGAGAACGATGGGGTTCTCAATGCACCGGGCATCGGCGATGATTCGCGTGGCCTTGCCGCGCTGCTGTCGGTCATGCAGGCGATCAAGACGGCGGAGCTGTCCACCGTCGGCGACGTGCTGTTCGTCGCCGATGTCGGCGAGGAGGAGCTCGGCAATCTCCGGGGCATGAAGGCGCTGTTCCGCGATTACCCGGAGATCGACGGCTTCGTATCGATCGACGGCCTCGGTCTCACCCGGATCATCAATCGCGGCACCGGCAGCCATCGATACGAGATGGTCTTTCGTGGTCCCGGTGGACACAGCTTTCAGGAATTCGGATTGCCGAGCGCCGCTCACGCCCTCGGTCGGGCCGCCGCGAAGATTGCCGAACTGCGGGTTCCCGCAGAGCCGAGGACCACCTTCACGGTCGGCACGGTGTCTGGCGGCACGTCGGTCAATGCCATCGCAGCCGAGGCCCGCATGACCGTCGACATGCGCTCGAACTCCACTGAGGAATTGCTGAAGCTGGAGCAGCGCCTGCTCGGGCTCGTGCACGAAGCCGTCGCCGACGAGAACCGGCGCTGGGACACCGACAAGATGACCGTAGAGGTCAAGCTGATCGGCGATCGGCCCGCCGGCGAGACCCCGGCCGATTCGCCTCTCGTCGAGGTGGCGCAGCGCTCGGCCAGGGCCCTGACCGGGGCGGCGCGCGTCGGCTTGTCCGGCGCCAGCACCGATTCCAACGTGCCAATGTCGCTTGGCATCCCCGCTATAACCATCGGCGGCGGTGGAGAGGGCGGTAACTGGCATTCGCGCAACGAATGGTACAAGCCGGCCAGAGCCTGGCTTGGCCCACAGAATGCACTGGTCCTGGTGCTGGCGCTGACCGGGCTCGACGGTGCGACCGCGCCGGTGCTTGCCCGGCGCAAGTAAGGGTTCCGTTCCGGCGTTCGTCCGTTTTCGGGTGGTCAGCTGCGCCGGCGATGCCAGGCTTTGGCGCAAGATTCTCCATGTGAACCAAAATTTCAGCATGATAGGATCAGGCATCATGACCAATGGCTATTCGCTGTTCGACACCGCCGTCGGGCGCTGCGGCGTTGCCTGGGGCGAGGGCGGTCTGATTGCGGTGCAACTGCCGCAGCCGAATGAGGGGCAGACCCGCACGCGCCTCGCCCAGCGTTGCGGCGAACTGGAGGAATGCGCGCCGCCGCCGCATGTCGCTGCGGCGATTGCGGCCATGATCGCGCTGCTGGCCGGTGAAGCGCGCGGCCTCGACGACATTGCCCTCGATATGACCGATGTGCCTGACTTCAACCGCAAGGTCTACGCGATCGCCCGCGCCATTCCGCCGGGAGAGACTCTTACCTATGGTGATATCGCCCGCCGTCTCGGCGACGTGGCGCTGTCGCGTCAGGTCGGTCAGGCTCTCGGCCAGAATCCATTTCCGATCGTCGTGCCCTGTCATCGGGTGCTGGCGGCCGGCGCCAGGCCCGGCGGCTTTTCGGCCAGCGGCGGCACCGCGACCAAGCTGCGCATGCTGGCGATCGAAGGCGCCTACGTGAACCATACGCCGTCGCTGTTCGATCTGCCGCGGCAGGAGGCGGGCCAATGATCGCGACGCAATTGCGCGCCGGTGCAGTGACCGTCCATGACCACCGCTGCAATCGTGGCCCGGACGATGTTCCCTTTGCCGAAGTCCATGGCGGTTTTTCCCTGTCCTACGTCCGGCGTGGCAGTTTCGCGTGCAGCGCGCGCGGTCGCCACCACGATCTCGTTGCCGGTGCTGTTCTGATCGGTCGCCCGGGCGACGAATATGTCTGCAGCCATGAGCACCACGCCTGCGGCGACGAGTGCCTGAGCTTTCAGTTCGTGCCCGAACTCGTCGATGCCGTCGCCGCCGGCGTCGAACTCTGGCAGGCCTCGGCACTGCCGCCGCTCGCGGCCACCATGGTGGCGGGCGAGCTTGCCCAGGCTGCCGCCGAGGGGCGCAGCGACATCGATCTTGCCGAGGCAGGCCTTCTTCTCGCTGCACGGTTTGCTCGCCTCGCCGGCGCCTCGTCGCATGCCGTCGGCACGCCGCGTGCGGCGGAGCGCAATCGCATGGTCGAGATCGCGCTCTGGCTCGATGCCTGTTCCGATCAGGCGATCGATCTCGAGTGTGCCGCCGCCCGGGCATCGCTCAGCCCGTTTCATTTCTTGAGGCTGTTCTCGAAGGTGCTCGGCGTCAGTCCGCATCAATACCTGGTGCGCGCGCGCCTGCGCCACGCGGCCCGCCTGCTCGCCGACGAGGAGCGCGCCATCACCGACATCGCCTATGATGTCGGTTTCGGCGATCTGTCGAATTTCGTGCGCAGCTTCCGGCGCGCCGCCGGGGTGTCGCCGAGCGGCTTCCGCGCGCTGGCGCGGGGCGACCGCGCCGCCATTGCTGCGAGTCTCGAAGTTGCAGGCTTCGAAGGCTTCGACGCGGCGATCTTCCGGCAGTAGCGCCGCAAGAATGTCCAAGCCGCGCGAGGCGTGGCGCATCTAGTGTGGCGTCTCGCAATTGCCTACAGGGGCTTGCCGCAAAGGGCATAGGCAATTGCGAGACGCCACACTAGTATCCCAGAGCGCTCGGAGGAGGGCTGGGCGGTCGCGCGACTGACGCCGTCCATGACAACCAACGGCACGGCGTACCGGATCGCCTGCTTTCGCAGGCGATGACAACTAAGAGGTGAGGCCGCGCGGGCCGACGAGATGCCGTCTAGCCGCGCCCTTTCAATTGAACCACTTGTCGTAGATCGTCTTGAACTTGCCGGTTTCGATCATGATGTGCAGCCACTGGTCGACGAAGGCCTGGAGGGCGATGTCGCGTTGCAGCCAATAGGCCTTTTCGGCGAAGTCGAATGGCTTGTCCGGATGCACAGCGCAGAGCACGCCCGGATGCAGCTTCTGCTGATAGCGCGTCTCCGAGGCGTCGGTCATCATGACGTCGGCGTGGCCGGATGCGATCTGATCGAAGATGGTGACGTTGTCGCGAAAGACCTCGATCGGCGCCTGCTTGATATTGGCCCGGGCGAAGCGCTCGTTGGTGCCGCCCGGATTGACGATCACCCGCGTCTGCGGCTGGTCGATGTCGGCGACGCTCTGGTATTTCGCAACGTCGCCGCAGCGCGCGATCGGCGTCTTGCCTTCGCGCATAATCGGCGTCGAGAATAGGCCTTTCTTCTGCCGATCGAGGGTGATCGAGACGCCGCCTGCGGCCATGTCGAAGGCGTCCGCCTCGAAGTCCTTGGCGAGGGTCGGCCAGTTCGTCGGCACGAATTCCACCTTGACCCCGAGCGCCTGGCCAAGCGCGTTGGCCATATCGACATCGAAGCCCTCGAATGGTGTGCTTGCGTCCGGGCGAAAGCCGAACGGGCGGTAATCGCCGGTGAGGCCGACGCGCAGCGTGCCGCGGGCGAGAATGGCGTCGAGCCGCGAGGGCGCTGCGGCGACCTGCCCCGATGCCGATGAAGCCGCCGAAGCAGGTGCCTCGGCCGGCGCCGCGGTCGCGGCCGACAGCGTGGCCATCATGAGCACCGCGGGTAGAATGCGTCGCATCCGTCTCTCTCCCGGCTCAGGGCTTCGGCGGCGCGGTGTCATGCACCGACGGGCGGAGCATCATGGCGTCGTGGAAGGCCTTCAGATTGGGGAAGGCGTCGCGCCAGCCGCAGCTGGCAAAGCGCAGGTCGGCATAATCGAGCGCGCAGACGAGGGCGATCTGGGTGATGTCGAGCGGACGTCCGAACACCTCGCGCCGTGCGTCGAACAGTTTGAACCCCTGCCAGGCGCGATCCCACTGGTCGTCATACCAGGCCTGCCAGCGCAGCGCCTCCGGCCGCAGCGCCGTCTCGTAGCGGCACAGCAGCATGGCATCGAGCATGCCCTGGATCATCGAATGCTCGCTGCGCACCAGCCACCGCGCCGGTCCGGAGGCCGGAACGAGCTTGCCGCCGCCGGCGAGATCGTCGAGATAATCGACGATGGTGAGCGAATCCACCACCACGCTGCCGTCGTCGAGGATCAGCGCCGGCAATTTGCGCAGCGGATTGATCTTGCCGGCATAGTCGGCATTCGCCTGGGTCGGGCTCATGCTCGCCGGCAGCAATTCGATGCGGTCAATCAGGCCGAGTTCGATAGCGGCGATCCTGACCTTGCGGGCGAACGGCGAGGCGGCGGAGTAAGTCAGCTTCATGACGCGTCTCACGATCTTGCAGATGCAGATGTTGCAAATGAAAAGGCCGGTGCCAGCGGGGCGCGAATGTCGGATTCACTCCGCCATGCACCGGCTCTTGATGTCATTGCCCTTTAAGCCGCGACGACTTCCTGGCGCTGGCTGCCGAGCCCCTCGATGCCCAGCGTCACCACGTCGCCGACATTGAGGAATTTCGGCGGCTTCATGCCAGCGCCGACGCCGGGCGGCGTGCCGGTCGTGATGATGTCGCCGGGCAGCAGCGTCATGAATTGCGAGACGTAGGCCACGCACTTGGCCATCGTGAAGATCATGGTGGAGGTGTTGCCGGTCTGGCGGCGCTCGCCATTGACGTCGAGCCACATGCCGAGCTTCTGCACGTCGGCGATCTCGTCCCTGGTGACGAGCCAGGGGCCGATCGGGCCGAACGTGTCGTGCGACTTGCCCTTGGTCCAGGTGCCGCCGCGCTCGAGCTGGAAGTTACGCTCGGAGACGTCGTTGCAGATGGCGTAGCCGGCCACATGGTTGAGCGCCTCGGCCTCGCTGACATAGCGGGCGCGGGTGCCGATCACGGCGGCGAGTTCCACCTCCCAGTCGAGTTTGGTCGAGCCGCGCGGCTTTTCCGTCGGATCGTTGGGACCGCACAGGCAGGTGTTGGCCTTGAGGAAGAAGACCGGCTCCGCCGGGATCGGCATGCCGGATTCGGCCGCATGGTCCGCATAGTTCAGGCCGATGGCGACGAATTTCGAAATTCCGCTGACTGGCGCGCCATGGCGCGGATTGCCGGAGACGAGGGGCAGGCTCGAAGGATCGAGCGCGGCCAGCGCCTTCAGCCCAGCCGGCGACAGCGTCTCGCCGTTGATGTCCTTCACATGGGCCGACAGGTCGCGGATCTGGCCGGCGCTGTCCAGTAGGCCGGGCTTCTCATGGCCGACGGCGCCGAAGCGGACGAGTTTCATAGGCGTCTTCTCCCTTTGTATCCTTCAGCGAGTGTTTGAAGCAGGTGGCGGCAAAGATCAACCGCTGCAGCCGGAATGCCACTCCACTACATGGCGAGGCGGAAGGCGGCGCCGTCGCGCACGATCCGGCCGCCGGCGAAATGACCGCCGATCACCCGCGTGTCACTGCCGGCGAAGCGCTCGGCCAGCATCAGCCGGCTGCGGATCGCCTGGCCGGTGTCGAAATCCGCGGTGGAGCACCAGTCGAGATGGGCCAGTTGAATGGGATGGTGCGCTGCATCACCCGCCAACAGCAGGCTTTCGCCCTGGGAGCTGATCAGCAGGCTGAAATGGCCGGGGCTGTGTCCAGGGGTCGGGATCAGGCTGATCACGTCGGCGATGCGGCTGTCAGCGTCGTAGAGCGCGCCTTGCCCCGCCGCCATCACCGGCGCGACGGAGTCGACGAAATGCGCCGGCGGCTTGGCCGCCCAGTGGTCGTATTCGGCGCGGCCGAACAGATAACGGGCGGCGGGGAAGGTCGGCAGCCAGCGTCCCTCGACGAGGCGTGTATTCCAGCCGACATGATCGACATGGAGATGGGTGCAGACCACTGTATCGATGCTCTCGGCCGGATAGCCGGCCTCGGCGAGGCGCTCGAGGAACGGCGTCGCGAGATTGTTCCAGGCCGGAATCGAGCGATCCTGTTTGTCGTTGCCGAGCCCGCTATCGATCAGGATGCGCCGGTTCGGGGTTTCCACCACCAGGGCATGGATGGTCATCTTCATCCGGCCCTCGCCATCGGCGAAATCCGGCTCCAGCCACGGGAGCGCCTGGACCTCCTCGCGGCTGGCCTGCGGCAGGATGAAACGGGTGCCGCCGAGGGACTCCAGCTCGACGATTCGCGTCACCCTCACCCGTCCTGCCGTCCATTGCATGCGTTGCCCCTCCGCCCGTCGGCCGCAGCATGGCGCAGGGCACCGCTTCCGGGCAAGGTTGGGGCGCTCTTCCGCAATTCCGTCATGGCGCACATGCAAAATGCGCGGGCGTTCCATTCCCACGGATCGGTTTCATTCCTGGAACGTTGTTGGTGCGTTCCGATCCACCGATTGGCAGATGACGGAGAGCCCCATGCCTGAACTGGCGATTTCGCCCGACAAGGTCGCCTTCCTGATCCTCAAGGCGCGCGAGTTCGACGCCAAGGAGGCCGTCACCGATGCCGACAGCGGTTCCAACGGTGCCGACGACGACATGATCGATGTGCTGGAAGACGACGGCGACGACCCGGTGGTGAGGGAGATCGCCGGCTTCATCGGCGCGCTCACCGAAGATGAGCAGGCCGATCTCGTCACCCTGATGCGGCTCGGCCGCGGCGACGGCACCATCGAGGAATGGGACGAGCTGCGGGCCGAGGCCCTGCGCCAGAGCAATGGCCGCACCGCGCATTATCTCCTGGGCGAGCCGCTGCTCGGCGATCTGCTCGCCGATGGGCTCGAGGGCTTCGGTATTTCCTTCGCCGATCTGGAGCGCATTACCCCGGTGAGCGAGTAGCACTCTGCCGACGCGCGCATCGGCTCGCCGCATCTTCTGGCCTCATCACCCGCTTTAAGCGGGTGACCAAGTAAGCCGTGCCGGCGAGAGAGGGCGTGGCGGCTGAGGACTCGGTTACAGCGTTCCCGGGAAGGCGCCGCCGTCGAGCAGGATGTTCTGCCCGGTGATGTAGCCGGCCTTGGCGCTGCACAGGAAAGCGCAGGCGGCGCCGAATTCCTCCGGATCGCCGAAGCGTCCGGCCGGATTTTCCGCGGCGCGCTTGCCCAAAACCTCCTCCACCGGGACGCCGGCGGCCTTGGCCTGGCCGGCGCTTACCGTGCGCAATCGGTCGGTGTCGAAGGGACCCGGCAGCAGCGCGTTGATGGTGACGTTGTGCTTCACCGTCTTGCGCGACAGGCCGGCGACGAAGCCGGTAAGGCCGGTGCGGGCGCCGTTGGAGAGCCCGAGCACGTCGATCGGCGCCTTCACTGCGGCGGAGGTGATGTTGACGACACGGCCGAACTTGCGCGCGATCATCGGGTCGACCGTCGCCTTGATCAGCTCGATCGGCGTCAGCATGTTGGCGTCGAGCGCCTTGATCCAGTCGTCCCGCGTCCAGTTGCGAAAATCGCCGGGCGGCGGGCCGCCGGCATTGTTGATCAGGATGTCCGGCTGGGGGCAGACCTTGAGCGCGGCCTCGCGGCCCTCCGGCGTGGTGATATCGGCGGCCACCGTGGTCACCTCGACGCCGGGATTGGCCTTGCGGATCTCCGCCGCGGTCGCTTCCAGCGCCTCGACGCCGCGTGCCACCAGGGTGACGTGAACGCCTTCGTTGGCGAGCGCCACGGCGCAGGCTCGGCCGAGACCCTTGCTCGCGGCGCAGACCAGCGCGCGCCGGCCCTTGATCCCGAGATCCATTGTTTTTGCTCCGTCTTCTTGGCTGAGGGCGGGGGCGGCGCCTCCCGCGCGCCGCCATGCTTCACGTTTTTCCCAGATCTGCAAGCGGGGGAGAAAATTGACGATTTCTCAATGGCTTGGCGATTCGTACCGGATCGTCATAAAATCATGAAAAAGATCGTCATGGCCCCTTTCCAAAGCGGGGTGACGTTGGTACATAGCCCTCGCAACCGCGGGCCGCTTCGGCCCCGGGCGCCTTCTTCGGAGCACCGGACAGGTGACGGCGTCCTGGAACATCCAGGCCGCGAGCCCTTTCTTCTCCGTGAAGGCATGCAACGGTTTAACGCGGGGTGGAGCAGCCCGGTAGCTCGTCAGGCTCATAACCTGAAGGTCATAGGTTCAAATCCTATCCCCGCAACCAACTTTGATCGCGAACGGCCCGCCCTTCCGGCGGGCCGTTTGCTTTTCGAGCGCAGCCGCTCGAATGCCGGCCGGACATCGCCGATCCTCGCCATTAGTCGCGCTACAGCTGCGATTTCTTTGAGCGTCCGGTCGCGGAAGGCGAGAATTGCGAGAATCGTGGCGAGCGTTCGGGGATGGACGAGGTGGCAGGAAACGGGTCGTTTCGGCTCGGTCTGTGCGGCAAGGTGGCTAGGCAATCCTGATTACGGGGAATGAACATCGGGATAGGCTGCAAGTGATGATGCGTGACCTGTTTGCTGATGACGAACATGCACTGCCGAGACGCGAGAACATCACGGCCGGCGCCGTCCTCATGCGCGGTGTCGCCTTGGGCGTCGAAGACGAACTTCTCGCAGCTCTCGCTGCCGTCGCACAAGACGCGCCGTTTCGCCACATGACAACGCCGGGTGGCGTCATGTCGGTCGCCATGACCAATTGCGGTGCGGGCGGGTGGGTGTCGGATCGCAGCGGTTATCGCTACGACAGCACCGATCCGGAAACCGGCAAGCCGTGGCCGGACATGCCCCAGGTTTTCCGTCGTCTTGCCATCGAGGCTGCGGCCGATGGCGGTTACGATACCTTCGTTCCGGATGCCTGCCTGATCAACCGCTACCTGCCCGGTGCACGGCTGTCGCTGCACCAGGACAGGAATGAGCGGGATATGGCCTGTCCGATCGTGTCGGTTTCACTTGGTCTGCCGGCGAGTTTTCAGTTCGGCGGGCCGAAGCGGATCGATCCGATCAGGAAATATCTCCTTCGCCACGGCGATGTCGCCGTTTGGGGTGGTCCGTCACGCCTCTGCTATCACGGCATCTCGACGCTCAAGGCGGGAGATCATCCGAAAATCGGCCCGATGCGGATCAATCTGACCTTCCGCCGGGCGCTGTAGCGGTGATCTTATGGCGTCACGACCACTGCCGAAACATGACCGATGCGATGCCATCCCAGACCGGGCCGCTCACCATAAGTCTGGAGTCGCTGCTTTGATGGTCGGCGACGTCGGCGTCGAGAGCGAATGAGGCGCACCTGCTTCGCTTCTACCGATAACCGCTGGCATCGGCCGGTTTGCCGGCCTCCTGCACTTCGATGAGATAGCGCCAGGCGTTCGGCCGGGAGCCGTCGATATCCGTGAAGCCATAGGCCTGTGCCAGTCCGCCGCGTTCTCCCGGTCACATAGACAGCCGCGCCTTGCGCGCCCAGCTCGATCGCAATGCCACGACCGGCGCCGCGTGTCGCGCCTGCCACCAAGGCCACTTTTCCCGTCAGTGCGGCTGATCCCATGTTGATTCTCCTTCGACGCCGAGGCGGCACTTGCCGGCGAGTCAGGAGTTCTGTCACCCCGATGTGTTCACGCCTTGACGTAGACGAAGGCCTTGAGCCCCGATCTCAGTGTCACTTCGATCCGCTTGTAGTCCGACACTTCGTATCGGTCGGCTGCGTCCAGCTCCTGCGGCGTGATGCGAAACACCTGGCCCTCGACGGCGTCGGACGGATTGTCGGACGGCATCACCACCGGGTGAAAGCGCTCGCCGCTGGTGCGAATGACCTCGGGGTCGGTGATCTCCAGCATCTCCTGGCGGAAGCCGGGCATGGCGTCGCCTTGTCCTTCCAACAGCCGACCAAACGAAGACAGCTGGACACTCTCCAGCTGCAGGGTTCCGTAGGAAAACAGATTGATGGTGCGGAAAGTAGTCATCGGCGCCTCCGTGGGAGACGCATATCGCCTGATGGCCGCCCCGACAATCGCTGTCGACGCAGATCCTATCGTGCGGCGAAACGCCGTGCTGATGGCGACCAGCGCAACTGTCCCGGCTAGTACGGGAAGAAGCAGAAAGCTCCACGACGCGCCAATGGTGATGGCGACCAGTGGGTCGGCGCCTGCGGGCGGATGCAGCGTGCGGGTCAGCCGCATGGCGGCGATGGCGAGGCCGACGCCGAGCGCCAGCGACAACGGCTGGTGGCCGAGCAGCGAGAAGCAGCCGAGGCCGATTGTCGCCGAAATCAGATGGCCGCCGATCACGTTGCGGGGTTGGGCGAGGGGGCTGTCGGGCAGGGCGAAGAGCAGCACCGCGGTGGCGCCGAAGGGGGCGATGATCAGGGCGAGTTGCAGCGATGCGCCGACAAGCGCCAGCAGAAAGATTGCGACGAAGCCGCCCAGGCCGGCAAGCAGGGCGGGAAATAGCTGCGGCCTTGCCGATGACCAGGCGGCGCGCCAGGGGCTTTCGGCTAGCGCGCCCGGGGGATCGGACAGCTCTCCGCTCATGCGCGGCATCCTTGTGAAACTTCGGAAAATCTCCGCCTGACTCGGTTGTCGTCGCCCGCCTGCGCGAGGGATCTGCAAGATCGTTTTCTGGTCATGCCCGGCCCTGTGCGGCCTTGTGCCGGGCATTCACGCCTTTGCAGCTTTTCAGCAGAGAAAGACGTGCATGGCCGGGACAAGCCTGGACGAGCCCGGCCATGACGAGTGATCTCACTTCTGCAAGACCTCGCTTGCGCGGGCGACGACGATTGCGGATTTGCTATGCCCGCTTCCGGAATTTGGCGGCCTCTTCCGACCCGCCGGTGGCGTTGCCGGCGCTGTAGGAATGGGCGCCGGTGCCGGCGAGCTGGCCGCCGTCGACGATGAGATATTCGTCGCGGATCGGCCGGCCCTCGAAGAAGCATTCGAGGATCTCGCGCGTGCCTGCCGCATAGCGTGCCTGCGCCGAAAGCGAGGTGCCCGAGATGTGCGGCGTCATGCCGTGATGAGGCATGGTGCGCCAGGGATGATCCTGCGGCGCCGGCTGCGGGAACCAGACGTCGCCGGCATAGCCCGCCAAGTGGCCGCTCTCGAGCGCCCGAACGATGGCGTCGCGATCGCAGATCTTGCCGCGCGCCGTATTCACGATATAGGCGCCGCGCTTCATTCCGGCGAGCATCTTCTCGTCGAACAGATGCTCGGTCTCCGGATGCAGCGGGCAGTTGATCGTCACCACGTCGCAGACCTTGACCATGTCCTCGACCGTCGGATGCCAGGTGAGGTTCAGCTCCTTCTCCACCGTTTCCGGCAGGCGGTGGCGGTCGTAATAGTGCAGATGCATGTCGAACGGCTTCAGCCGCCGCAGCACGGCGAGGCCGATGCGGCCGGCGGCGACGGTGCCGACATGCATGCCTTCGACGTCGTAGGAGCGGGCGACGCAATCGGCGATGTTCCAGCCGCCCTTGATCACCCACTGGTAGGACGGGATGTAGTTGCGGACGAGGCCGAGGATCATCATCACCACGTGCTCGGCGACGCTGATCGAATTGCAGTAGGTGACTTCCGCGACCGTGATGCCGCGCTCGATCGCGGCCTGAAGATCGACGTGGTCGGAGCCGATACCGGCGGTCAAAGCGAGCTTGAGCTTCTTCGCCTTGGCGATGCGTTCCGCCGTCAGATAGGCGGGCCAGAACGGCTGGGAGATGATGACGTCGGCATCGACCAGCTCGCGCTCGAGGACGCTGTCGGGGCCATCCTTGTCCGACGTAACCACCAGGGTGTGGCCGCGGGACTCGAGATATTGGCGCAGGCCCAGTTCGCCCGAGACGCTGCCGAGCAGCGCGCCGGGAACGAAATCGATGGCCTTCGGCGTCGGCAGGGTCTGGCCGCCGGGATAGCGCTCGATCTTGGGCAGACCGTCCCGGGCATAGGATTTCGGGTATCCGTCGATCGGATCGTCGTAGAGCACACAGACAACTTTCGCCATGAAACGCTTCCTCCGTTCGTTGTGTTGGGCAGCAGGAAGCGCTCCCGCAGACAGCGTCCTGTCCGCAGCTGTCCCCGACGATCGGGGGAGTTCATCCCAAGCCGGCCCTCCGGCCGGCGCGGTGATGTCTCGGAGCGTTTCCCATTCTGCTGAAGGTCCTGACAGGACCCTTGCTGTCGCGCCGACGAGAATGTCCGTGGGCGCATGGCGTGGGCAAATCGATTGTTTTGAACGATTGATAAACGGCCTTGATCAAGCGGGCGGTTCGATCGGCCCGGCAACGCCGTCGCCACTGCCCACCGCGTCCAGCAAGGCGGCGGCCATGGGGGATTGCGGCAGACGGTCGAGCAGGACGAGGCCGATCGCCTGCGTCTCGATCGGGTTGACGAGTTCGATCGTGCGCAGATCCGGTGCGGAGCCGAGCAGACGGGAAAACGTGTGCGGCAGGATGCTGCACCAGCGTCCGGAGCTGACATGGGCGAGCACGGCCAGGAATGAATCGCTGATGACCGGACTTGCGACGGGCAGCCCCAGCGACGCGGCGATGGCGTTGAGGATGCGCCGGTTCTGCATGTTTTCGTTGAGCAGGCACAGGGGCTCGGCGAGCGCCTCGGCCCAGTCGATGGAGGGTCGGGCGGCCAGCGGATGGCCGCAGGTACAGGCGAAGACGTAATGCTCGCGATAGAGCAGGTGGCGGCGGACGTGTTCGAGCGGTTCGTTTTCCAGATAGGTCAGCCCGCCGTCGATCTGGTAGGTCTCGAGCGCCAGCTGGATCGCCCGCGAGGTCATGGAGCGGATGTCGATCGTCGCCAGCGGATTGATGCGGGTGAAGCGTTCGGAGATCAGGGCGACGCCCGGCATCGCCGCCGGAATGACCCCGAGGCGAAGAGCGCCGTTCAAGCCCGCCCTGGCGCTGCCGAGGCCTTTCTTCAGGTTCTGATAGTCGGACAGGATCTGCCGGCCCCATTGCAGCGCCCGCTCGCCGTCCGGCGTCAGGCCCTGGTATCGGTGGCCGCGCACGATCAGCGTCGCATTGAGGTCGTCCTCCAGCTTCCGGATCGCCGCCGACAGGGCCGGCTGGGTGACGTTGCAGATTTCGGCGGCACGGGCGAAATGCCTGGCATCGGCGAGGGCGACAAAATAGCTCAGGTGGCGGATCAGCACGGGCGGTCCTCCGGATATCGTTATATTAAAATATATATATCGATATCAGCCCGGTTTCCCAAGCGGGACGATCCTGCGCGCGTGCCTCTTCTGGCGAAACGCCTATTCCAACATTTGCATGCCTTTTGGACTGGCGTGGTTTGCGAATGTTGGAATCGAAGGACCACTACGACGACCAGTAGCGCCGGCGACGCAGAGGACGACGAGCGCGGCCGCGGCGATCATGGTCCAGGAGACGGGTTCGCCGAGCAGCAGCGCTGCGAGGGCGAGGCCGAAGAAGGGCTGGAGCAGCTGCAGCTGTCCGACGCGGGCGATGCCGCCGAGCGCAAGGCCGCGATACCAGAACACGAAGCCGACCAGCATGCTGAAGACCGAGACATAGGCGAGCCCGAGCCACGCGCCGCCGTCGATCCCCTGCCATGAATCCGGCAGGGTGACGAGCGCCACCGCTGCCATCATCGGCAGCGCGATGACGAGTGCCCAGGAAATCACCTGCCAGCCGCCGAGCCGCCGCGACAGCTTCGCGCCTTCGGCGTAGCCGAGGCCGCAGAGCAGGATGGCCGCGATCATCAACAGGTCGCCGGAGACCGCGGCCGCGCCGCCGCCCGACAAGGCGAACCCCGCGACGGTCGCGCTGCCGAGGCCGGCGAACAGCCAGAACCTGGGCTTGGGCCGCTCGCCGCCGCGCAGGACGGCGAAGATGGCGGTGGCCAGCGGCAGCAGGCCGATGAAGACGATGGAATGCGCCGAGCTGATGTGCTGGAGCGCCAGCGCGGTGAGCAGCGGGAAGCCGACGACGACGCCCAGCGCGGTGATCACGAGCGGGGCGAGATCGCGGGGCATCGGCCGCGCTTGGCGAAGCGCCAGCAGCAGCGCCGATCCGAGAAGGGCCGCGATCACCGCGCGGGCCGAGGTCAGGAACAGCGGCGAGAAGCCGCCGACCGCCGCCCGTGTCGCCGGCAGCGATCCGCTGAAGATGATCACGCCGAGGAGGCCGCTGCCCCACCCGGCTCCGGTCTGTCGCATGCCGCCTCGCTTTCGCACCGGAGCTTGAAGCGCGCGCCCTGGCGCGACCAGTCACACTCCAATACAATTCAGGTGAACTGTATGGATAAGGTCAGCCGCACAATCGGGACAGGCCGCACATGGACGACAGACCTGACACGCGCACGGGCCAGGTGATGGCCGCGATCCGCGCCAGGGTGGCGGGGCGCGCGCTGGCGCCCGGCGACCGGCTGCCGTCGATCCGCAGTTTCGCCGCCACCATGGGCGTGTCGCCGTCGACGATTGTCGAAGCCTATGACCGTCTCGCCGCCGAGGGGCTGATCCGTGCCCGGCGCGGCTCCGGCTTCTATGTGTCGGGCGCGGGGCTCATGCCGCTGGCGCTCGCCGAGACGGAGCCGCGGCGCGACCGCGCTGTCGATCCGTTCTGGGTGTCGCGGCAGTCGCTCGACGCCGATGCATCGGTGCTCAAGCCCGGCTGCGGCTGGCTGCCGGCCGACTGGATGCCTGAGCCGTCCCTTCGCCGCGCCATGCGGGCGCTGGCACGGGCCGGGGACACGGTGCTGACCGATTACGGCGGCACGCGCGGTTCGCCCGTCTTGCGCCGGCTGCTGCTCGGTCGCTTTGCCGAGGAAGGGATCGGGGCCGCGCCCGATCAGGTTCTGCTGACCGCGTCGGGCACCCAGGCGATCGACCTGATCTGCCGCTTCCTGCTGCGGCCCGGCGATACGGTGCTGCTGGACGATCCCTGTTACTTCAATTTCCAGGCGCTGCTGCGGGCGCATCAGGTCAAGGTCGTGGGCGTGCCCTATACGCGGTCCGGCCCGGACATAACGGCTTTCGAGGCGGCGCTGGCGGGCGCGAGCCCGCGCCTCTACATCACCAATTCGGCGCTGCACAATCCGACCGGCGCGTCGCTGTCGCCGCAGACCGCCCATCGGCTGCTGCGTGCCGCCGCGGCGCACGACCTGACGATCGTCGAAGACGACATCTTCGCCGACTTTGAACCGGAGCCGTCGCCGCGCCTTGCGGTGCTCGACGGCCTCGACCGCGTCATCCGGATCGGCAGCTTTTCGAAGACACTCTCGGCCTCGGTCCGTTGCGGCTACATTGCGGCGCGTTCAGACTGGATCGAAGGTCTCGTCGATCTCCAGGTCGCCACCAGCTTCGGCGGACCGAGCCCGGTCGCGACCGAACTGATCGCCCGCGTGCTGACCGGCGGCGGCTATCGCAAGCACATGGACGAACTGCGCCGGCGACTCAACGGGATGCGGCGGAAGATCGCGGCGCGCTTCGAGCCGCTCGGCATCCGGCCGTGGCTGCTGCCGCGTGGCGGCTTCTATCTGTGGTGCCGCCTGCCAGAGGGGGTCGATTCGGCCGGGCTGGCGCGCACGGCCCTCGACGACAATGTCGTGCTGGCGCCCGGCAACGTCTTCAGCGTGTCGCAGACGGCGTCGGCCTTCATGCGCTTCAACGTGGCGCAGTCCGGCGATCCGCGCGTCGCCGCCGTGCTCAGGCGGGCGATCGGCGCGGCCGGCGCGGATCGCGGACAGCGTCAGAAGGCTGCCATCGAGCTTCAGGCGCGCTCGGGGCTCCCGGGACAGGGTATCGCCGTCGGCCCGACCGAATAGCCATGGCGCCGGACGACCGCTGCCGAGTGCAGCGATTGCGACGGCGGATACGTGCTGCGCTGAAGCGGCTGCCGTTTCCGCAATCACGCCTTTCCCGCCACGGCATCGACGCCCGTCAGCTCCGCCGACAGCGCCCAGAGACGCTCGGCCTCCTCCGGATCGACCGCATAGGCGCGGACGCCGACGAAGGGCTCGCCGGCCATTTCAGCGCGCAGGGCGACATCGCAATCCTCGCAATAGCGCCCGCCGAGTCCGTCGAGCCGGGGTGAGGTCGCTGCCCAGACCTGGGTGGCGGCGCCCTGCTCCGGCGTCTTGAACGTCGGGTCTGCCGGCGCGCCGCTGGCGTCGACCCAACCGGCGGTCACCATCTCCTGGCGGGTCAGGTGCCGCTGCAGCGGGGTGAAGATCTTGCCCGGATGGAGCGAGAAGGCCCGCACGCCGGACTCGCGGCCCAAACGATCGAGATGGACGGCGAACAGCGCATTCGCTGTCTTCGACTGGCCATAGGCGCGCCATTTGTCGTAGCCGCGCGCGAAGTGGGGGTCGTCCCAGCGCATCGGCGAATTGTGGTGGCCGGCGGAGGAGACCGCGACGACGCGCGCGCCGCCGTGCAGCAGCGGCCACAGATGATTGGTCAGCGCGAAATGGCCAAGATGATTGGTGGCGAACTGGGCCTCCCATCCCGGCCCGACGCGCGTCTCGGGGCAGGCCATGATGCCGGCATTGTTGATCAGGATATCGATGCCGCGGCTTGCGCCGAGCATGCGTTCGGCGAAGGCGCTTACGCTGGCGAGATCGGACAGGTCCAACTGCTCGATGATCACGCCGACCAGGCCGACCGTGGTTGTGCGCGCGAGAGCCGGATCTCTCGCGGCCACGACGACCTCGGCGCCGGCCCGCGTCAGCGCCTTCGTCGTCTCAAAGCCGAGGCCGGAGTGGCCGCCGGTGACGATGGCGCGCCTTCCGCTGAGATCGATACCGTCGAGAACTTGCGTTGCGGTGGTTCGGGCCCCGAAGCCGGAGCCGAGCGGTGTCTGCTGGTCGGTCATGGTCGCTCCTTCTTGGGTGTCCGTGCGGCTGCGGCGCTCACCCGCCATAGCGCAAGGCGCGGAATCCGCTCACAGGGTGGCGCCGTGGTCTTTTCATCCGGCGCCAAGGTTGCACGGCGCAAGATCTGCAAACAGGACCGGTGTTATTCCGGTACTGATACTGCTATGATGGCGCCATGGACGCGCGACCCGTATCCGACGCCCGCCGCCGTGAACTCGCGGCTTTTCTGCGTAGCCGGCGCGAACGACTGACTCCGGCCAGCGTCGGGCTGGCGGAGGGCTTTCGCCGGCGCACGCCCGGGCTGCGGCGCGAGGAAGTGGCGCTGCTCGCCGGTGTCGGTACCACCTGGTACACCTGGCTCGAGCAGGGCCGCGACGTGCGTCCCTCGCCGGAAGTGCTGTCGGCGCTTGCCGATGCCCTGAAACTCGACGTCGCCGAACGGCGCCATCTCTATCTGCTCAACGATCGCGAGCCGCCGTCGTTGCGGCCGTCCGGGGCAGAGGCTGTGCCGGCGCCGCTGCTGCGCATGCTCGACAGCATGACCGGACAGCCGGCCTATGTGCTCGGCCGGCGCTGGGACGTGCTCGCCTGGAACCGAGCCGCGGCGGTGGTCTTCGGCGATTACGGCCGCCGCCACGGCGACGAGCGCAACGTTATGCATATGGTGTTCGCCGATCCGGCGCATCGCCGCCTGCTGATCGACTGGCACCTCCTGGCCCCCGCCGCGCTCGCCATGTTCCGGGCCGCCAGCGTGCACTATGCCGGCGATCCGGATTTCGAGCGGCTGATCGCCAAGCTCAAATCCGCCAGCGCGGAATTTGAACAATGGTGGCCGCGGCACGAGGTGCAGGGGCCCTTCGCCGGCCGCAAGCGCATCGACCATCCGAAGGCGAAGCGGATGCACTTCGAATATACCAGCCTTGCGGTCGCCGATCAGCCGGACATGCGGCTCGTCGCCTACATGCCCCTGGACGAGGAGCGGACGGCGGCAAAGCTCGAACGGCTGCTCAACCGGGCAGCGTAGAGCGCTCGGTTGGGATCGGAGGCGCGTCCTCTTCGTCACGATTACCGGCCTGCGGGCAGCAGGCGTCATCCGAACGTGCGATATCATGAGATCATCTCTGTCATTTCCGACCGGGCACCTTGGCCCGTCGTTGCGCCGGTGGCGTCTGCTGAACCGCGTCAAGCAGTCGGCATTGGCCGACGAGATCGGCGTCTCCCAGGCGACCGTCTCGCGCTGGGAGGCCGGAGCGTTGGTACCCGATGCAAGAGAAGAGGCGCACCTCGTCCGGTTGCTCGCGGCGCGACCGACCTCTGCCGCCGATCGGGCCGTGCTTTGCCTGGTGACGACGTCCTCGCTGCCGATGCACCTGATCTGTGATCTGACACACCGCCTCTTGGCGGTCTCCCCGGCGCGCGCCCGCGAATGGCGCGTCGGCGCCGCAGATCTGATGGGAAGTTCGCTTTGGCGTTTCGCCTCCGATGACATTATGGCCGCTGAAGCGGCGCTGGCGGAGCGCGGCTGGTACGAGGCCGTTGCGCCGGATGTGACCATCGTCACAGAGCGGGCGGAACATCCCGAATTGACGATCCGGGCGGGATCTATCCATTACGCACGCATCCCGCTGTCGGATGGCCGCTTTGTCCGGCTGGTCCAGGATGGTGTGCGGACCGGCCGTGCATAAAATATGCGGCGTCTGGCGCTTTTCGCGCGGGTCGGGCTAGTGTCCCGGTTCTAACGTTCGTTTTCCCTTGCAGCGGGCACTTCTACGAACCTTAGAACCTAAGGGACACTAGCATGATTATGATTCTAGTGTGGCGTCTCGCAATTGCCTATGCCCTTCGCGGCAAGCCCCTGTAGGCAATTGCGAGACATAAGCCGCACTAGCTTTTTGATTTTGCTAGTGTCCTGATGTCGCCGAATTACCGTGCGAGGGTGAGGCAAATGAAGCGGTAATTCGGAGACAGGACACTAGTGCGGTGTTGGATCTGACGCTCGTATGAAGAGTTCGCTGTGATACTGATACAAGCGTCAGATCCACCGCACTAGATCCCGGGATCCAGATCAGTTGGCCGGTGCTGAACGATGCATGACCCGTATTCGCCGAGAAACGACGAGGAACAGCCTGCAATCGAACCCTCGCGGTTGCGTGGCATCGTCGATTTTGTCCAGGCGGCGGAACGCCTGAAGGATACGCTTCGCAGTGGCGCGACCGCCGGCGGCCGAGCCGAGAGCGTGGCGGAGCACAGCTGGCGGCTGTGCTTGATGGTGATGATGTTCGGGAAGGAACTGTCCGGATACGATCAGCACCGGCTGCTGAAACTCTGCGTCATTCATGATATCGGCGAAGCCATCTCGGGCGATGTGCCGGCCATTCATCAATATTCCGGTGACGACAAGGCCGAGCGGGAGCGGGCGGATCTGATCGCGCTGTGCGCCTACCTGCCCGAAGATCTTCAGCAGGAGATCGTCGAACTCTGGGACGAATACAATTCCGCGGCAACGCCGGAAGCGGTTCTGGTGAAAGGATTCGACAAGCTGGAAACGATGCTCCAGCACGCCGTCGGACGGAACGCCCCTGATTTCGACTATGCGTTCAACCTGTCCTACGGCCTGGCGCAGACCAGCAGGCATCCGCTGCTCAGGCAGCTTCGCAGGCTGGTTGATGACGCGACGCGGGCGCGGCTGGACGCGCCGGCTGACGGTTGAGGGCAAGCCCCTTCCTGGCTGATGATGAACTCCGTGGCCGTCCTCCGCGCCAACCTTGCCGTGAGCCCCACGCGGTTCGTCATGGCGTGCAGGCCGTTGCCGCGTCGCGGCCGCAGGCTCGCCGAGGTGCCGGTGAAAATGATCGTCCTGGGTCCGGCGAGAACTCGACGACGATCTGCTCTTTCAAGCAGAGGAGAGCCGTGGGTTATGACGATGGCCGGGCAGCTTTGGTGATGATGGGCTGGTTGATACAGCCATCCCCGCAAGGTCCGTCCTTCCGATGAAAACTCGATATCGATACGCATGGGGCCTCCGTCTGCGGTTGAAGGGGGCTTTTATGTCGCCTTCGGCCGGCGTCCGCGCCTCGCCGTTCGACAAAAGCCACGCCGAATCGGTCAAACGCGGAGGCAAGCGGCATCTGACTGGAAGAAGGGGCGGGTCGAGAACCAGGTCGGGCTGGTCCATGAACGCTTCTTCACGCCGCGGCTGCGGTTCAATAACTATGACGAGCGGGCACTCCTGAACGCCCGTCGCCGTCTGGTCGGGCGATGTTCGATCCTCTGGCTCACTGCCGCAGGACCAGCATGTTTCCGGCCAGGATGGCGGCTGCACCGAGCAGGAAGTGGCTATCGAGCCGAAGGTTCTCGAACAGCGCGGAAAGGATCAGGGCGATGAGCGGCACGGTGGCGAACACATAGGCGGCAGGACCCGGGCCGAGCCGGCGCACCAGTTCGAAATACAGCATGAAGCTCACGCAGGAGGCTGCGACCGCCAGATAGAGCAGGCTGAGAAGGTAACGCAGCGAGATGTCGGCCGCGAGGGGCGCGCCGATTGCCAAGGCCCAGAGGGCACTCGCCGCCGCACCGATGATGGCTCCCCAGCCGAGTACGGCGAGGTTAGGCAGGCCGGCTCTCTGGTTGCGTGCGCCGAGGACCGTACCGGCGGCGGTGACGATTGCCGCGACGAGGGCCCAGGCGAAGCCGGCCTGGCTATCGGCTCCGAGCGCGCCCATCCCCGGGACGAAGACCACGGCAATGCCGACAATGCCGCACAGCGCTCCCCAGAGAAAGCGCCGCGCCAGCGCAGTGCCGAGCACGAAGCGCCCGATCACGGCGGCGAACAGCGACGATGTGGACAGGACGAGGGCGGCGAGCCCGCTCGGAATGTGCCGCGTCGCCTCGTAGAAGGCGATGAAGGCGAGCGCGAAGAACAGCACGCCCTGGAGCCCGACGTGGAACCGGACGGCGCGCGGGATCGTCAAGGACACGCCGCGCACTCGGCCATAGCCCAGCAGGAGAACGCCCGCGAGCGCCATGCGCAGGGCGACCGACCACGGCGCCGGCGTCACGCCCGCCTGCATCGCCGTCGCCAGGGCGCCGCCGCCCCACAGCAGGGCTGTGAGCGCGAATAGCACGCCCGTCACGAGTTCGATCTTCTTATCAGCGAAGGCCATCCTGATGTCTCGATGCGGGCGCTTTCGGCCTCAAGCTTGTGCAAGGCGCCGTCGATCACGGCGCGTTCATCTGCCGAGAGGACGGCGAGAAGATCGGCCTCGATCGCGCGTCCCAAGGCGGCGATGTCATCGAATGCGTTCCGGCCCCGGCGCGTGATGGTGACGGAGGCGAGGCGCCGGTCCGTCTTGCCGGTGCGTCGTGTCGCGAAGCCCAACTCGACAAGCTGTGCGATGCCGCGGCTCACCGCGAAAGGATCGAGGGCGCAGGCGCGACCGATCTCGGATGCGCTGGCGCCGTCCCTTTCGGCGACGACGGCGAGGATGCGCCAGCTTGCCTGACTGAGGCCGAACGTCTCGCCGTAGAAGCGCTCGAGCGGCCGGGCGACCTGGATCGCAACGAGGAACATGCGGTAGGGCAACCATGCGCTTAGATGCAGGGTTGCGGATGTGTCGGAGGCGGGCAGGGTCACGGCGCAGCCATATAATTGCGAATCGCAAATATATCGCAAATATTATCGCCGAGGGCAATGCCGAGCCGGGGGAAGCTCGCTTGCTCTTTCCCTCCCTGTCGCTACAATTATTGTAGCTTATAGGAGGCGAACATGGATCTCGACGCTCATCCCACCGTGCTGAAGGCTCGTTCCAAGGGGGCGGCGAGGACGGCCGTGGTTCTCGACGCGACCTGGCTGAAGGCCGTTGCCAAGGAATGTGGCGCCGACGATGTCGGCCTCGTCGAGATCGATCGGCCGGCGCTGAAGGCCGAGCGCGGCCATATCGCCAAGGTCTTTGCCGGCACGCGCACGCTGCTGTCGCTGGTGGTGCGGATGAATCGCGAGCCGGTGCGCTCGCCGACGCGCTCGGTCGCCAATCAGGAATTTCATGCCGTCCACGACGCGGTGAACGAGGTCGCCCGGGAGATCGTCCGCCGTCTCGAAGCCGAGGGCATCCCGGCCTGCAATGCGGTGGGCGCCTTTCCGATGGAGGTGCAGTTGCCCGGACGAGGCTGGATGGTGGCGCACAAGCCCATTGCCGTCGAGGCGGGGCTCGGCATGATCGGGCTTCACCGCAACGTCATCCATCCGGTGTTCGGCAGCTTCGTCCTGCTCGAAACGGTGCTGATCGGCCGCGACGCCAGCGCCTACGACCGGCCGATCGACTACAACCCATGTTTCGAATGCAAGCTGTGCGTCGCCGCCTGCCCGGTCGGTGCCATCAAGTCCGACGGCGCCTTCGATTTCATGTCGTGCTACACCCACAATTATCGCGAGTTTCTCGGCAATTTCGGCGACTGGGTCGCGGCGCTGACGGATGCCAAGGACCATCGCGACTATCGCCGGCGGTTCGACGACGGCGAAACCACCTCGATGTGGCAGTCGCTGTCATTCAAGCCCGGCTACAAGGCCGCCTATTGCATTGCCGTCTGTCCGGCCGGCGAGGAGGTGATCAATCCCTTCCTCGAGGACCGCAAGGGCTATCTCTCCGGCGTCGTCAAGCCGCTCACCGCCAAGGAGGAGACGCTCTACGTTCTGCCCGGCTCGGATGCGGAGGAGCATGCGGTGCGGCGCTTTCCCCACAAGCGCATCAAGCATGTGAAGCGCCAGCTGCGCGCGAGCTCGATCCCGATGTTCATGGCGGGCCTGCGGCTCGGCTTCCAGCGCGGCAAGGCCAAGGATCTCTCCGCCCGCTATCACTGGACCTTCACCGGCAAGGAAGAGGCGCAGGCCACCATCCGCATTCACGATGGGCGCATCGCGGTCGAGCCCGGCCATGTCGGCGAGCCCGACGTGAAGATCACCGCGGATTCGCAGGCCTGGCTGGCGATCATCGCCGGCGATGCCAACATTCTTGCCGCGATCGTCTTGCGCAAGGTCCGCGTCAAGGGTGACATGCGGCTGTTCCGCGCCTTCGGGCGCTGCTTTGCCTGAAAGCGGGCCGATGAAGCCAAAATCCTTTGCACACATGGTCTGTCCCGTCGCCCGGGCGCTGGAGGCGGTCGGCGATCGCTGGTCGCTGCTGATTCTGCGCGATCTCTTTCTCGGGCTCGCCCGTCATGACGATCTATCGCGCTCGACGGGCATTCCGCCGACCACGCTGTCGAGCCGGCTGCGCCAGCTGGAAGGTCAGGGACTGCTCGCCAGGCGCCCTTACCAGACCAACCCGTCGCGTTACGAATACGTCCTCACTCCCGTCGGCGAGGCCGCCTGGCCGATCCTGCTCGGCCTCGCGCAATGGGGCAATGCCCACGGCGGGCTGGCGCCGGCGGAAGTCCCGATCGAGTTCGTCGACAGGCGGACTGCCCACCCCATCCACCTCGAAGCGGTCGATTCGCTGACCGGCGACAGGGTTTCTGCGGCAGACATCGAGGTGCGCGCCGGCCCCGGTGCGGATGAGCTCGCGAGGTGGCGGATCGCACACGGCGAGGAGACGCGGCGCGTGCGCGACAGGTAGAAGGGCGGCAAGGCGGCGACGGTCGGCAAGCGAGAGCGACCGTAGCACTCTGCCTTAAGCCATCAACCAGCCTCTCCCATCACTTCCGCCGTCATCCCGAGACGGTGCAACAGGCTCGAATCGCGATCGTCGCCGGGATTTGCCGCCGTCAGCAGGGTGTCGCCGATGAAGATCGAATTGGCGCCGGCGAAGAAGCACAGCGCCTGCATCTCGTCCGACATGGCCGCGCGACCGGCGGTAAGTCGCACATGGGATTTCGGCATCATGATGCGGGCGAGGGCGACGATCCGGATGAACGCGAACGGGTCGACCGGCGCCGCCTCGGCGAGTTTCGAGCCGGGAATCGGGATCAGCATGTTGATCGGCACGCTCTCCGGCGCTTCGTCGAGACTGGCCAGCGTCACCAGCATGTCGATGCGGTCGTCGGCCGCCTCGCCCATGCCGAGGATACCGCCGCAGCACACCTTGATGCCGGCGGCGCGTACATGGCCGAGCGTTTCCAGGCGGTCGGCAAAGCGGCGCGTCGTGACGATCTCGCCGTAGAAGCGGTCCGAGGTGTCGATGTTGTGGTTGTAGTAGTCCAGCCCTGCGGCGGCGAGCCCTTCGGCCTGGGATGGCGACAGCATGCCGAGGGTCATGCAGGTCTCCAGCCCGAGCGCCTTGACGCCCTCGACCATGGCGGTCAGCGTCGCCAGGTCGCGATCCTTCGGGCTGCGCCAGGCCGCGCCCATGCAAAAGCGCGTGGCGCCGCCCGCCTTGGCCGTGCGGGCCTGGGCGAGCACCTCATCGACCTCCATGAGCTTGGACGCCTTCAGCCCCGTCGGGTTATGCGCCGACTGGCTGCAATAGCCGCAATCTTCCGGGCAGCCGCCACTCTTGATGTTGAGCAGCTTGCTGAGCTGGACCCGGTTGGGATCGAAATGCGCACGATGGATCGTGTGTGCGCGGAACAGCAGATCATTGAATGGCGCGTCGTAGACCTCTCTCGCCGTCGCCAGGGTCCATGGGGTGGGAGATGGGGACAGCGCCGGTGACGCGCTGCCCAAGACCGGCGTGCTGCTGGCAACTGACGTCATGGGGCTCCTTCGCGGGGTCTGCGCCCGTGGCTTCGATTGATTGCGCCGGCGCGGCTGAAGTGCTGTCCGCCGGCTTGCAGGAATCATAGATAATTGCTCTATCAATCCCTGTTTTTTTGCGGAGCATAGCCCGCAAAGGCGGCGATGCACGGACTAATATCATAGATAATCTATGAGAGACTGATGGCCGAAACCTCTGCAGAGCGTATTGCGCGGGTGCTGGCGGAGCGGATCGTGTCCGGCGAGCTTGGCCCCGGCACGCCGCTTCGCCAGGACCGGATCGCCGCGGAGTTCGAGACCAGCCATGTGCCGGCGCGGGAGGCGTTTCAGCTGTTGCGCGCCCAGGGCCTCGCGGTCAGCGAACCCCGTCGCGGCATGCGCGTGGCACCGCTCGATCACGCCGCCATGCAGGAGATCGTCGAGATCCGAGCCGCCCTGGAAAGCCTGGCGCTGACCCACGCGGCGCCGCGCATGAATGCCAACGACTTCGAGAAGATCCAGAGCGCGCTCGAGGCGGGGGATGAGGCGCAGACCATGGAGGAGTGGGAACTGGCCAATCGCGCCTTCCATCGCGCGCTGCTCGCGCCGTGCAAGATGCGCAAGCTCCTGACCATGCTCGACGAACTCCAGCTGGCCAGCTCGCGGATCGTCTTCTTCGCGAGCCGGTCGGCCGGGTGGCGGCCGCATTCGAGCCATGCCCATCGCCAGATCGTCGGCGCGTTGAAGAAGCGGGATATCGCCACGGCGGTGGCGCTGCTGCAGCGGCATATCCGAGGACTGGAACGCTCAACGGACATGAGCGGACACGGTCCAGGCGGCGGAGTGGAATGATGACCGGATCAGCCGTGAGGCAGCAGCCTGGCGATGACGCTGCGGCCGAGCTCAGCCGCTGCCGCGACCTTGGTCATCAACTCGTGAGGCGAGCCGAGATGGGTGGATTCGAGCACGTGGCGCAGATGCTGGTGATCGATCGGCAGCCGCCGCACTTCATTGGCGAGGGCGTGCTGGACCGCCGCCATCAGTTCTTCGAGCCGCCGCCCCCAGTCTGAATCCCGCAGGTCGATGCGTTTCTTGATTGCGGATTCCATCGTGTGAATTTCGGCGAGGAGATCCTTGGCGAGCCGCATCCGGTCCTTGCGCAGGGCGTATTGCAGCATCTGCTTCTTGTCGTCGATCTGGTCGAGCACGATCTGCACCGCGAGGGCATAGGGCATCTGCGAAAGCCTGGCCGCCTCCCTGGTGTTCGCGCCTTTGGTCGCAAGCTCGATGATCTGCCATTTGGCATCGAGGTGTTTCTCGACGACCGTCAACGCGAAGGGAACGGCCTCTTCGCTGGCGCTGCGCAGCTTGTTGAGCGCGGCCAGAATCTTGGTCACCGACTCGTCTTTTGCAAAATGGATCTTCGGCGGCAGGCCGGCAGTGAAAGCGGTCAGGGCCTCGTGGACGCGCTGTACCGTCATGAGCTTGACGAGGTCGTCGAACGTCGCCGGCGAGCTCGTATAGAGCATCAGTCCATGACGGATGTCAGCGGTGCCTTCGGCGGTCGCGAGCATCTGCTGGACGTAGCGGCTGACCTTGGTCTGAAAGGCCGAGGCGATCTGTTCCGCGTCGCGCGTATCATTGATGGCAATGGCGTGCTTCACCGCCTCGATGTATTCCGCGCACATCGTCCGCAGCAGCTTTTCCGAGATCCAGCTCCAGATCGGGCCGAGCGAGCTGCGCGAAATCTGGCCGGCATGGGCGCGCTCGGGAGCGCACTCGACCAGGACCGGCTCGAGCGGCTGGAAGAAGCAGCGCGACGGCGCGTCGATCCGGTTCGGCGCAGGGGCGGTGCCGCGGAATTCACCGCGAAGAAGCGCGATGATGTCCTGCGAGCCCGGGATCTCCTCGCCGAGCTGTTGCAGCCGCTCGAGTTCGGCGAGCAAGCGGCTGCGCACCTGCGGCGAGAGCTGCCGCAGGTAGCTGTTGATCAGCGGATCGCTTGGAGCTTCCGGCTGCGCCATCGCGCTCAGCCTCCGGCTGCAGTGCTCAGATCGGGCTAATCCTGGACGATTGAAGTGAATAAACGGCAAACAAAATCAATGAAAGATAGGGAATAATAGGAATTATAGATACTGATCCACCATTGTTGCGGGTTTTGCACGCGGCATAATTTCCAGTTTTTCCTGCAAATTAACCGTGCTTTGTAAGCCGAATTTAGCTCTCCCGGCGCTATGGTTGGCCGGGGGAAAAAGATGAGTGGTATTACGTTCTGTCTGCCAAGAGCTTGTGTCGCCGTCGTCGTCGCAGCCGCTGCGGCGGCCGGTCTCGTTGCACCCGCGCCGGCCCTGACGCTCCAGGGCTCGACGACCTTCACCATGACCGTGGTGGAGCCGCACGCCAAGGCGGTGGAGGACGAGACGGGCATCGGGCTGGAGATCATTCCCAACAAATCCAGCCTCGGTCTTCTTGCGCTGTTCGAGCACAAGGCCGACCTCGCGATGATTTCGGCGGGTCTCGCCAAGGAGATCCAGCTGCTCAAGGAGATTCATCCCGATCTGCCCTTCGAGCAATTGAACGCCGCCGAGATCGCCAGGACGCGTGCGGCCTTCGTCGTCCATCCCGCCAATCCGGTGCGTAGATTGCCGCTGGCAAGCATCCGCAGGATCCTGACTGGCGAGGTGGTGAACTGGAAGGCCTTCGGCGGCGCCGACCTGCCGATCCGGGTGGTGGTGGTGCGCACCGGCGGCGGCGTGCTGGCGAGCGTCGAGGCGGCGCTGCTGGGATCCGGCCATATCTCGACGCCCGACGCGATCCGGGTCCAGGTCGGCACGCAGATCCTCAAGGTGGTGGCGCAGGAGCCGGCTGCCCTCGGCATTACCCAGTTCGGCCTCGTTCGACGCGGCAGCGCCGTCGAGCTCGAGACCGATCAGCCGATCGAGCAGATCTTGAGCCTTGTCAGCCTGGGCGAGCCGTCATCCGACGACCGTCGGGTCATCGAAGCGATGCGGCGCCGGATGGAGACTGAACGATGAGCAGCTTGCGGGATCGCGTCCTGCGGGCGCCGCGGCGGATGGCAGTGCAGCTCTATACTCTGCGAGTCGTCTCCATCGCGGCAGTGGCCCTGCTGGCGCTCGCGTCGATCCATTTCGCCGAGGAGACAAGGAGGGCGGCGGATTACGTCTTTCGCAGCGGCGTTGCGACGCTGCGCAGCGGCTTCGAATTGGAAATGATGTTCGAAAAGAATCGCCGTCTGGTCGAATCCGCGCCGGCGGATCTGGATCGGGCCCGGCTGCAGGCAAACCGCGCAGTCTTGCGTCGCCTGAATGCCGACATGGCCAAATTCCTCGACCGGAGCGGCCTTTGGGACACAATGCAGGGATCAGGCCAACACGCCGCCCTGCGCCACGATTTCACCTTGCTGGCCGAGGCCGGCGACCGCGTCATGTATCTTGCCGAGAATTTCTCCCAGGATCAGGCACTCGAGGTTTCGCGGGGCGCCTACGCCAAGGCGGCCGAGGCGATCGACCTCAGGCTCGATGCTTGGCGCGACGACCGGCTGGCCACCGCCGACCGGGAGCTCGCCTCGATGTCCCAAGCCGCGACGCGGCTGGGCATCTGGGTCGGCGCCGGCGGCCTGTTGGCCGTCCTGCTGATCGGCCCGATCGGGATCCTGATCAAATTTCGCATTCTTCGCCGCCTCGGACGCCTCACCAGCGTGATGTTGCGGCTGTCGCGCAGTGAGACCGCGCTCACCGTCCCATACACCCGGTCGTCCGACGAAATTGGCGATCTCGCCCGCGCGCTCGAGGTGTTCAAGAACAATGCCATCGAGCTTCAGGCCGCCCATCTCCATCTCGATACGGCGCTCAATAACATGTCCCAGGGACTGTGCATGTACGATGCGCAGGAGCGACTGTTGCTGTGGAACGAGCGCGTTCTCGAACTTTATGCCGTGCCGCCCTGCCTGATCAGGGCGGGTCTGGCCGTGCGAGAGGTGCTCGGGATATCGCGACGCGGTCTCGTGGGCGCGGAGCTCGATCAGGCCTATCAGCAATTCCGCAGCGGGATTCCCAGGCACGGCACGCACCAGTACCGGCGCACGCTGCCCGACGGGCGCTCGATTTCCGTTTCGCAGCGCGCCATGCCCGATGGCGGCTGGGTGGAGACCCACGAAGACGTCACCGAGCAGATCAAGGCCGAGAAGCGGATCGCCCATATGGCGCTGTATGATGGCCTGACCAATCTGCCGAACCGCTTCAAGTTTCATCACGAATTGCAAGGCTGCGTCGCGCGTGCGGAGCGGGTCAAATCGGCCTTGCTTTGCCTCGATCTTGACGGTTTCAAGAACGTCAACGACGCATTCGGCCATGCCGAGGGCGACGCTCTGCTGCGGCAGGTCGCGGCCAGATTGACCGCCTGCATAGGCAAGAACGACATCGTCAGCCGGCTGGGCGGAGACGAATTCGCCATCCTGTTGCCGGATGTCGCCGAAATCGGGACGGTGACGATCCTGGCCGGCGATATCATCAGGAGTCTGAGCCAGCCGTACGACGTGAATGGACATCAGGCGATCGTCGGGGCGAGTGTCGGGATTGTGCTGATTCCCGATCACGGCAACGACGCTGACCAATTGCTCAAACACGCCGACCTCGCCATGTATGGCGCCAAGGCCGGTGGCCGGGGCTCGTTCCGGTTGTTCGAGCCGGCGATGGACGAGCGAATCCAGGCGCGGCATTCCCTCGAAATAGACCTGCGGCGGGCCGTCGACCAGAACCAGTTCGAGCTGCATTTCCAGCCGACGCTGTGGGTCAAGAGCGGTGAGGTGAGCGGCTTCGAGGCGCTGCTGCGCTGGCGGCATCCGACCCGCGGCATGGTATCGCCTTGCGAGTTCATCCCCGTCGCCGAGGAAGTCGGTTTGATCAATCGCCTCGGCAAGTGGGTGCTGCGTCAGGCCTGCATGGAGGCATCGGCCTGGCCGGAGCATGTTCACGTCGCGGTCAACCTCTCTGCGGCGCAGTTCAGGGACGCCGATCTCGTTCAGGACGTCTTCTGCGCAATCGGCGAGGCCGGGCTCGATCCGCGCCGGCTCGAACTCGAGATCACCGAAACCGTCCTGCTTCAGGACGATCTCGCGATCCATGAGACGCTGCATCAGATCCGCGGCTTCGGTGTGAAGATCGCCATGGACGATTTCGGCACTGGTTATTCGAGCCTGAGCTATCTGCGCAGCTTCCCCTTTGACAAGATCAAGATCGATCAGGGCTTCATCCGGGGGCTGGACAGCGGCGACGATGCCCTGCCGATCGTTCACGCGGTGATCGGGCTTGCCTCCGGCCTGCGCATGACGACGACGGCCGAAGGCGTCGAAACCAGAGCCCAGCTCGAGGTCCTCCAGAACGAAGGCTGTGACGAAGCCCAGGGCTATTTGTTCAGTCCGGCGGTTCCCGGCAGCGAGGTGCTGGCCTTGCTCGATCGGATCGATCGCGAGTTTCACCGCGCCGCCTGATTGGCCGCATCAACGCCGGCCGACCGCGCACCGACCGTCGCCTATATCTCGAATTGATCGAGCGCAGGTCGGATGGCGGCAGAATATGACAGGGTATCAACTCCGCTTCCTGGCTTGCGCCGGACGGCTTCTTCGGTCTGATCTTGATGAACGCTTCTTCCTTCAATTCCGAGTTCGACAGCGTGGCTGAAACTGCCGAATCCGCCATGGCGCTGATGACGGCGCAGCGGGTGCCGCCGACGCCGGATAACTTTCAGGTCTGGTTTGAATATTGCCGGGGCGAATCGCCGTACCTGCAGAAAACCATCGATGCCCTGCTCGCGAGCGGGCGCCGGTTCGATGCCGCGGTGAACCGCGATCTGTTCCTGACCCATGCCAGCTCCTCAACTCGCGATCGCGAGGACGCTCATGAGCTTTCGCGTCAGATTCAGCATCTCGCGGACCGTGCCCGCGAGATGTTGAACGCTGCCGCCGCCGATCAGCGCAACCAGGCGCGCGATCTCGTCGAAGTGACCGCCCAGGTTGGCAGTCACGCCGACGGTGGCGGTCCTTGCTCGGTCGTCGAGCGCCTTGTCGAGGAGTTGACCAAGGCCGCGGCCCGCGCCTCGAGCCTGGAATCAAGCTTCGCCAAGACATCTGACGAGATCGGCAAGATTCGTGAGAGCCTCGAAACCGCCGAAAAGGAGTCCAACACCGACGTTCTTACCGGGCTCGCCAATCGCCGTGCGCTGGATGCATTTCTGCGCGCCACCCGTATGGCGGCGTTGGGGAGCGGCGAGCCGCTCAGTCTCCTGCTGGTGGATGTCGACCACTTCAAGCAGTTCAATGACGGTTTCGGCCACCTGATCGGCGACCAGGTGCTGCGCCTGATCGCGAGGACGGCGCAGGACAATGTCAGGGCGAGCGATCTGGTCGCCCGCTACGGCGGCGAGGAATTGATGGCTGTGCTGCCATCCGCCGACAGCGAGATCTGCGGCGAGATCGCCGAGCGTATCCGTCGCCGGCTGGCCGAGTCGCAGTTGGTCCGGCGTTCGACCGGCGAGAAGCTGCCGCCGGTCACGGTGTCCATCGGCGTCGCCCAGTTCATTCCCGGCGAAGCGATCGAAGCGCTGATCGCGCGGTGCGACGAGGCGCTCTATGCAGCTAAACGCGCGGGACGAAACCGCATCGTCGTTGCCTTAAGTCGCTAGTGTCCTGTCTCCGAATTACCGCTCCATTTGCCTCATGCTCGCACGGTAATTCGGAGACATAAGGACACTAGAAAAATCAAAGTGCTAGTGTGGCTTAAGTCTCGCAATTGCCTACGAGAGGCTTGCCGCAAAGGGCATAGGCAATTGCGAGACGCCACACGAGCCTTTTGCTTTCTAATGTTCGTGTTAGAGGTTGCCGCGATGTAGCACGAACTTCGGAAAGCGGACGCCGGCGTCGAATGACGGAGATGTGATGGCGGCCGGCGATGTCGTCCCTTGCCGCGGCGGCGGGTTCCGACAATTTGCGTCCTTGCCCATTGGAGTGCGCCCATGACCAGCGATCCCCGCCGTATGCCGACCATCTTTCTCTCCCATGGCGGCGGTCCGTGCTTCTGGCTCGACTCCCGGCCGCCATTTGCGGCAAATGCGTTCGAGGGCCTGCGGCGCTATCTCGCCGCGCTGCTGACGGGGCTGCCGGCACGGCCCAAGGCGATCGTGGTGATCTCCGGCCATTGGGAGGAGGCGGTGCCGACGGTGAGCACGTCGCAAGCGCCGCCGATGCTGTTCGATTACTACGGTTTCCCCGAGCATACCTATCGGCTCAGCTATCCGGCGCCGGGCGAGCCTGCGCTGGCGGAGCAGCTGCGCCGCATGCTCGGCGAGGCAGGCATCGCCACGGCGGCGGACGCCGAGCGCGGCTTCGACCACGGCGTCTTCGTGCCGTTCCTGATCGTCGATCCTCAGGCGCAGATTCCGGTGGTGATGCTGTCGCTGCAGCACGAGCTCGATCCGATACTGCATCTCGCCATCGGCGCCGCGCTCGAACCGTTGCGCGATGAAGGCATCCTCATCGTCGGCAGCGGCAACAGCTATCACAATCTGCGGCACTTCTTCGACGGCGAGCCGGCGGCGGCGGCGACCTTCGATGCCTGGCTGACGGATGCGGTCACGGATGGCGATCCTGCCGTGCGCAATCGCAAGCTCGCCGACTGGGCGCGGGCACCCGCCGCGCGGCTCTGCCACCCGCGCGAGGAGCACCTGCTGCCCCTGATGGTCGCCGCCGGCGCCGGCGGCGACGATGTCGGCAGGCGTGTCTTCCACGACGTCATCGGCGGCAAGGCGATTTCGGGCTACGCCTTCGGCTGAGCACACGGGCAGACGATCGCCACGGCTCAAGGGGGCGGCGCGAAGGTTCGTGTCGGTCGGCGTTCTCCTCTCCGCCCTCGGCGTGCTCGGCCGCGCGCTGGCAGCCTCGACGGCGACGCAAGCCACTTGGCGCGGTGATCGCGGCGGCGCTGCGACGGGTCTGCGCTGCATCCGCAATACGCCAAGGTGCTGCGATATGGCGCCGGCCTTGCCTGAGCGGCGATGATCTTTCAGCCGCCACTAAGAATATCAATTTGTTTATGGATTTGACATTCGCTTCTCATGCCCGCGTCCAAGCGGGTTGCGAATGTCAAATCCAAAACCGCACTGGAATCATAGCTATACTAGTTTTCCTTTGGTTCTAACGTTCGTATGCGTGCTCGCAGCAAAGGGATACGAGGGTTAGAACCGGGACACTAGTGACGCACCGCATAAAGCGGGGTGCGCAATGTGAGCTGGAAGGTCGGTTTCGGCATCCAGTCGATTTCAGCGGTGACGCCGAACAGGCGGTTGTCGTTGTCGTCCATGAGGTCGAGGTCGAAGCGCAGCACCGGCTCGGTGAAGGACTGGAACTGGGCGATGCCGGCGAGTGTGCCGCCGCCGAAGGTCTGCAGCCCGGCGCGGCCGGTCAGCTTCCAGTTGTTGTCCCACTGGTAATAGGCCCCGACATAGCCGGCATAGGCCGGATCGACATGGGCGAGCGGGCTGTCGACGTGCACGGTCACGGCGCGCAGGCCAAACAGCAGGCCGCGGGTCTCGTCCTTGTCGAGCGCGTAATTCGCCTCGGCGATGCCGGTGAACTGGGTGGTGGAGAAGAGGCTGAGAGACACCGAACGGGTCAGGCTCGCCTGCACGGTCACGGCGGGTAGCACGCCGCCGTTCTGCTGGATCACGTCGGCCTGCACGCCGACGTTCCAGCTGTCCGCGGCCATGCTGCTCCAGGACGTCAGGTCGCTGCGCGTGGTCAGCGTCGTGATGCCGCCATAGACCGAGATGCGGTCGTTGAGGTCGATCGTCACCGGCAGGTCGATGCTGACGCCCTGGCGCGAAAATCCCGATGGCAGGGCGTTGTTGGACGCCAGCAACGACAGCACCGGGAAGCTGCTGCCGAGACCGATGCCGAACGTGCCGGCCGGCAGCGAGGTGAAGTTGGTGCGCATGTCGAGATAGAGATTGGGCACGGTCGAGGCGGGCTTGGCGTCGTCATCTTCGTCGGCCTCGGCGGCGAAGGCGGGGGCACTGGAAACCAGTACGACCAGGGTGCAGACCACCATCGCCGTCCGCCGCCGACGGCTCGAATGAAAACTGACGAGGTCGGCCGCGCTGGACATGCACGCAACGTCCGGGTGCGAGAGGCATGCAGGCTAATGGCAAGCGTCCGGTTTGTCAGCAGCAACCTTGCCTTCCTCGGTCTGGGCCGGATGGACAACCTCCTGGGACACTGCACCTGGTGCCCGCTTTCCGAAATTCGTGTCCGGAAGACGCCGTGCTAGTGTCCCGGTTCTAACGTTCGCTTCCCTTTGCAGCGAGCACTCGTACGAACGTTAGAGCCAAAGGGACACTTGCAAAATCAAAGTGCTAGTGTGGCTTATGTCTCGCAATTGCCTACGAGAGGCTTGCCGCAAAGGCGGTAGGCAATTGCGAGACGCCACACTAGAGCGTTTTCCCGCGAAGTGGATACAGGTTCGCGCGAAGAAAACGCGTCAAAACAAAAATCTAGAGCCTCCGCTCCGATTCCATCGGAGCGGAGAAGGCTCCAGCATAGTTATGATTCGAGTGCGGTTTTGGATCCGACGCGCGTACGACGAATTCGCTGCAATGCTGATACGAGCGTCAGATCCACCGCACTAGCGGCCGACGCGCGTCCAGGCTTCGCCGCCGCACAGCGGGCCGACACAGCCGCGCACATCGAGTCGCGAGGGGCCGGCGACGGTGATCGTGCTGTCGTAGCTCTGGCCGTCGTCGGCATTGTAGATGCGGCCGGACCAGGCATTGGCCGTCGTCTGCGCCATGTCGATGAACAGCTGCAGGCCCATGATCGGCCGGTTGCGCAGGGCGGGATTCTGGTTCTTGTCGTCGACCTGGGGCTTTCCGGTCGCCTTGTCGATGGGGTCCCTCAGCCAGATCACCTTGCCGCAAAGCTTGCCACCGCAGTGGCTGACCTGGACGCGGGCATCGCCGGCCTGAGTGAGCCAGACCCCGACGGGACCGTTGTCGGCGGCGAAAAGCACCGAAGGCATTAAAAGAGCAATGAAAAGCAGAGCGGCAGAAAATGGACGAAAGCTGAAGTGCATTGGTCAACCTGATGAGAAGCCTTAACCGGCGGAGCCTTGATGTATCGGATTTCAAAAGATTTCCAAAGGGGCTGCGGTGATTGATCGCGGCCGCGCGCCGGCGGTATCACGGACCTTTGTTTGAGTGCCGCCCGCTTGGCGCGGCGCCGGCACCCCGGCATCCTGCGGATCGGGCATATCTGGTTGATACGATCGCATGATCGGAGAGATCCCGGGGCATTGACGCGGGAGGGTGGCGAATGCCGCAGGCGGGCGACGAGGCGCGGACGCAGGCCGACTTCTACCGCAACTTCCCGCTTTTCCACAGCTTTGACAGGCTGATGGACCCGGCGCTCTATGCGCCGCTGCCGGACGGCTGGCTGATCGGTGTCGCCGACATCGTCGAATCGACCAGGGCGATCGCGGCAAAGCGCTACAAGGCGGTCAACATGGCCGGTGCCGCGGTGATCGCGGCACTCACCAATGCCCTGGACGGTCGGGAGTTTCCCTTCGTCTTCGGCGGTGACGGGGCGAGCTTCGCCGTTCCGCCGCACGAGGCGGCGCGTGCGCGCGACGCGCTCGCCGCGACCTCCGGTTGGGTCCATCGCGACCTCGATCTCGAGATGCGCGTCGCCCTGGTGCCCCTCGAAGCGATTCGCGCCGCCGGCCGGGATGTGAAGGTGGCTCGCTATGCGCCGTCGCCCTTCGTCGCCTACGCGATGTTCTCCGGCGGCGGTCTCGCCTTCGCCGAAGCGGCGATGAAGCGAGGCGAATTCGCCGTTGCGCCGGCGCCGGACGGCTTGCCCGATCTTTCCGGGCTGTCTTGCCGCTTTTCCGAGATCCCGGCGCGCCGCGGCCTCATTCTGTCGCTGCTCGTGGTGCAGGGCCGCGACGGCTCTGCCGATGAATATCGCCGCATCATCGAAGGTCTCATTCGGCTGATCGAACGCAGCCCCGACGCCGGCCGACCGGTGCCGCCGCAGGGGCCGCCACTTGGCTGGCCGCCACAGGGCCTCGACCTGGAAGCCCGGGCCAGCCGGCGCGGGCCACTGCTGCTGCGCACGGCGCAACTGCTCGGCTTCACCCTGTTCGCCTATCTGATCATGCGCTTCGATCTGAAGGTCGGCGGATTCTCGCCGGCCGACTATTGTCAGCAACTGGTCGTCAATTCCGATTTCCGCAAATACGATGATGCGCTGCGCATGGTGGTCGACTGCACGCCGGAACTCGCCGACGAATTGCAGCGACGGCTGGAGAGCGCGGCGGCGGCCGGCAGCGTGCAATTTGGTCTGCATCGCCAGGATGCGGCGATGATGACCTGCTTCACGCCGAGTGCGCTCCGCAGCGATCATGTGCATTTCATCGACGGCGCCCGTGGCGGCTATGCCTCCGCCGCCGTGGCGCTGAAGGCGGCGGCGCCTTCAGCTCGTTCGTGACGGTGGTCTCCATTCATCTCCGGCCGGTGGGCGCGGTCGCGGCGCCCCAAGGCGCGAACTTCACCACGGCGGCATAGCCGAGGTCGATGAACGCGGTGAAGGGTGCGGCGAAGCGCAAATAGCGCGCTTGCGTCGATCACGGCCGGATCGCTGGTGAAGAGATCGATCCAGCGCCGCGGCCACGTCGCGACAACAAGGCCGACAGCGGCGATGGTCACGAAAGAAACGAGGCCGGCCGTCCAGGCGACGCCCCGGGGCCGATCCGTTCGGCTCCCACCGCCATGCCGACCGTCGGCACCGAGCCGACGCCGACGGCGAAGCCAATCGACGCAAGCATGAATTCCAGCCGCGCGCCGATGCCGTAGCCGGCCAGCATCTCGGTGCCGAAGCGCGCCATCATATGGGCGAAGATGGTGACGGCGAGCACCGACTGCAGGGGCGATAGACAGGCAACGGCGCCGACCTTGAGAATGTCGAAGAGCATGCTGGCGTGGCAGCGCAGCGGCGCGGCCGAAAGATTGGCCCGGCCGAGGCCGCCGAAGAGATATCAGAAGCTGTTCGCCGCCTATGTGGAGATCTTCTTTGGCGGAGTGGTCATCCCCTGGCTGATGAACACCCTCAATTCGATCCTGCGCTGCATCGTTCCTCGGCGCCCGGCGCTGCGGGATTATCTATGATGGTCTCGGCAGTTACGGTCGCGCCTGGCAGGATGCGGCGCTGATCGGCGTTGTCGCCGGCCTCATGCAGATGCTGATCGATGTGCGGCCGCCGGAGCGCGGCAATGCCGCCGCAGTCGCTGCATTGCCCGCAAACTGATCAAATCGTCGGCAATCGCCGCCTTGCATCATTGCAGGGCGGGGGCCCATATTCCCTTCCTCCCGAAACTTCTGTAACGGTTCCGGGCTCAACAACACCTCAAACGTTCCGCGGGTATTGCCATGACCTTGAAACTCCCCGACTTGCCTTACGCATACGATGCACTCCAGCCCTATATGTCCAAGGAAACGCTGGAATATCACCACGACAAGCATCATCAGGCCTATGTCACGAACGGCAACAACCTGCTCAAGGGCACCGAATTCGAGAACAAGTCGCTCGAAGAGATCGTGAAGGGTTCGTTCGGCAAGAACGTCCCGCTCTTCAACAATGCCGGGCAGCACTACAATCACCTGCATTTCTGGAACTGGATGAAGCCGAACGGCGGCGGCGACAAGCTGCCCGGCCGTCTCGCCAAGGCGATCGACTCCGATCTCGGTGGTTTTGCCAAGTTCAAGGAGGACTTCATCGCCGCCGGCGTGGGCCAGTTCGGTTCGGGCTGGGCCTGGCTCTCCGTCAAGAACGGCAAGCTCGAAGTGTCCAAGACGGCGAACGGCGAAAGCCCGCTGGTCCACGGCGCGACCCCGATCCTCGGCGTCGACGTGTGGGAGCACTCCTACTACATCGACTATCGCAACCGTCGGCCGGACTACCTCAAGGCCTTCGTCGAGAATCTCGTCAACTGGGATTACGTCGACGAACTCTACAGCAAGATCTCCTGATCGGTCGCGCGAATGTCCGAAGGGCGGCCCCTTGCAGGGCCGCCTTTTTCGTTCCCCAGGCTTTTTCTTGGGCCAAATCTTCGTGGCCCATGCTCATGACGATGGGATAATTGACGGAGCGGGCACGATGGCCTGCATGGGTTCGGTGCTACAGGCGCGGCCGTGATTGGGGGCGACATGAAGAACTACATCCTGGTGTTTCTCGGCGGCGGTCTTGGATCGACGCTGCGCCACGGCATGAACATGTTGTGCGCGCGACTGTTCGGCACGGCCTTTCCCTGGGGCACTTTCGTCATCAACATCACCGGGTCGACGGTGATGGGACTGATCGCCGGCTATCTCGCTTTCCGCGGCGACGCGGCCCAGCCCTGGCGGCTCTTCCTGATGACCGGCATCCTTGGCGGCTACACCACCTTCTCGGCCTTCTCCCTCGACGCCATGCTGCTTTATGAGCGCGGCGAGTTCGGCCTTGCCGTCGCCTATGTGGCGGGATCGGTGGGCATCGCCGTTGCCGGCCTGGCGGGCGGGCTGGCTCTGGTTCGGCATTTCGCCTGATGCCTTGTCGCTGGCGGGCGGGAGGCTTGCCTTCTGTGTAAACGTTATAATATAACATCCAGAGATTGGCCGGATCTTCCGGCCCCTCATTTCTTTGGAGTTCCGTCTGGAGTTGTCGTTGGCCCACGCCCACCCTCATCCGGTCCATGATCACGCGCCGCACGCCCACCCGGCCCAGGCGGCGCCGTGGTCGATGCTGGCCCTCGGCGTCGGCGCCCGGCTCATGATCGCTATCGCCGCCAGCGCGGTTCTGTGGGCGACGGTCTGGCTGGCCCTGCAATGACCCTGGCACTTCAATTCGAAAATCTGACGCTGGGCTACGACCGCCACCCGGCGGTGCATCACCTCAGCGGCACCGTCAACGGCGGTGCGCTGCTCGCCCTGATCGGTCCCAATGGCGCCGGCAAATCGACGCTGTTCCGCGGCATCGCCGGGCTGATCAAGCCTCTGTCCGGTTCGGTGCGTCGCGACGGCCTCGGCCCGCGCGACATAGCCTATCTGCCGCAGAGCGCCGAGATCGATCGCAGCTTTCCGATTTCGCTGCAGGATTTCGTCGGCACCGGGTTGTGGCGCACGACGGGCGCTTTCGGTGCCCTCGGCCGCCGCGACCGCGATGCCATCGCCGCGGCAGTCGGCGCGGTCGGTCTCAACGGCTTCGAAGCGCGTCCGATCGGGACATTGTCCGGCGGCCAGACCCAGCGCATGCTGTTTGCCCGCCTGATGCTGCAGGATGCAGACGTCATTCTGCTCGACGAGCCGTTCAACGCCATCGATGCCCGCACGGTCGCCGATCTCATGGCGCTGGTGAAGCGCTGGCATCGCGAGGGCCGAACAATTCTCGCGGCCCTGCACGATTTCGAACTGGTGCAGGCCAACTTTCCCGAAACGCTGCTGCTGGCCCGCCGGTTGGTGGCGTGGGGCCCGACGGCGCAGGTGCTGACCGCGGAAAATCTGCAGACGGCGCGACGCATGTGTGAGGCCTTCGACGACGGTGCCGGCGCCTGCGCCGCGGAAACGTCCCGCGCGGCCTGAGACCATGCTCTCCTCCATCCTGATCGCGCCTTTCACGGAATTCGAATTCATGCGTCGCGCCCTCGCGGGCGTTCTGGCCCTGGCGCTGGGCGGCGCGCCGATCGGCGTGCTCTTGATGCTGCGGCGGATGAGCCTGACCGGCGACGCCATGGCTCATGCCATTCTGCCGGGTGCCGCAGTGGCGTTCCTGTTGTCGGGGCTCAATCTGTTCGCGATGGCCTTCGGCGGCCTCGTGGCAGGCTTTGCGGTGGCGCTGCTCGCAGGCGTGGTGACGCGGGCGACCGAGCTGCGCGAGGACGCTTCGCTCGCGGTGTTCTATCTGATCTCGCTGGCGCTCGGCGTCACGATCGTGTCGCTGCGCGGCTCCAATATCGACCTGCTGCATGTGTTGTTCGGCAATGTGCTGGCGATCGACGATCAGGCCTTGCTGCTGGTTGCTTTCAACGCCACGGTGACGATGCTCGTGCTGGCGGTGATCTGGCGGCCGCTGGTGATCGAATGTGTCGATCCCCTGTTCCTGCGCAGCGTCAGCCGCGCCGGGGGGCCTGCGCATCTCGTCTTTCTCGCGCTGGTGGTGATCAACCTTGTCAGCGGCTTCGAGGCCCTCGGCACGCTGCTCGCGGTCGGACTGATGATGCTGCCTGCGGCCGTCGCCCGGTTCTGGTCGCGCGACGTCACCGGCATGATCGCCGTCGCGGTCGTCGCCGCGCTGCTGTCAGGTTATGGCGGATTGCTGCTGTCTTTCCACACCAAGGTCCCGTCGGGGCCTGGCGTGATCCTCGTCGCGGCGGTGCTCTATCTCGTCTCGCTGCTCACTGGGCGCGTCGGCGGGCTGCTGCGCCGCCTGTTTCCCGCCCCGCATCTGGAGGCATGACATGACCCCGTCGCGCCGCGACATTCTCACCGCCTGCGGCTTCGCCCTGTTGGCCACGGGCCGGATCCTGCCGGCGCGCGCCGCACCGGCGCTGAAGGTGGTCGCGACCTTCTCGATCCTCGCCGATTTCGCCCGCAATGTCGGTGGCGATCGCGTCGCGGTGACATCGCTGGTCGGCGCCAATGGCGACAGCCACGTCTATACGCCGACGCCGGATGATGCCCGCCGAGTCGCCGATGCGGCGCTGGTGATGGTCAACGGCTTCGGTCTCGAAGGCTGGCTGCCCCGCCTCGTCAAGGCCGCCGGTGGCCGCGCCCGCCTCGTCACCGCCACCGCCGGGATTGCGCCACGCAAGACCGCTCCGGACGAACACGCCGAGCATGAAGTCGATCCTCACGCCTGGCAGTCGGTGGCCAATGCGAAGATTTATGTCGGCAATATCCGCGACGCCTTGATTGCCGCCGATCCCGCCGGGGCCGAGGCCTACCGGGCGAACGCCGCTGGCTATCTCGAAAGGCTCGAGGCCCTCGATGCCGAGGTGCGGGCGGCGGTGGCCCAGATCCCCCCGGCACGACGCAAGGTGATCTCCACCCACGATGCCTTCGGCTATTTCGCCCGCGATTACGGCGTCGCCTTCATCGCGCCCCAGGGCGTCTCGACCGAAGCCGATATCGGGGCGGCCGACCTCGCCGGCCTGATCCGACAGATCCGCGCCGAAAAGATACCTGCGGTGTTTCTCGAAAATCTTTCCGATCAGCGGCTGATGCGCCAGATCGCCGCCGAAACCGGCGCCCGGATCGGCGGAACGCTCTATTCCGACGCGCTGACGGCCGAAAACGGCGAAGCACCCACTTACATTGACCTCGTCAGGCACAATATAAAGACACTGACCGGCGCCCTCGCGGGGTAGACCCGCATCCCGCGGCCGGTAGAAACCTTCCCTCCGAAACCGTCCGCCCGGAGTTCGTTGATGTCCACCGCCGCTTCCGAGAAAATCCCCGTTACTGTGCTTACCGGCTACCTGGGCGCCGGCAAGACCACTCTGCTCAACCGCATCCTGTCGGAAAACCACGGCAAGAAATATGCGGTGATCGTCAACGAATTCGGTGAAATCGGCATCGACAACGACCTCGTCATCGGCGCCGACGAGGAAGTGTTCGAGATGAACAACGGCTGCATCTGCTGCACCGTCCGCGGCGACCTCGTGCGCATCTTGGAAGGCTTGATGAAGCGCAAGGGCAAATTCGACGCGATCATCCTGGAGACGACCGGGCTCGCGGACCCGGCTCCGGTGGCCCAGACCTTCTTCGTTGACGAGGACGTCCAGGCCGCGGCGCGGCTCGATGCCATCGTCACGGTGGCCGACGCCAAATGGCTGAGCGAGCGCCTCAAGGACGCCCCTGAGGCGAAGAACCAGATCGCCTTCGCCGACGTCATCGTCCTCAACAAGACCGATCTCGTCTCCAAGGCCGAACTCGCCGAAGTCGAGGCGCGGATCCGCGGCATCAACCCGTACGCCAAGCTGGTTCGCAGCGAGCGCTGCAACGTCGCGCTCTCCGACGTGCTGGGGCGCAACGCCTTCGATCTCGATCGCATCCTCGACCTCGAGCCGGAGTTCCTCGAGGCCGGAGACGATCATGACCATCATCACGATCATGGTCACGGCGACGATCACGATCATGGTCATGATCATGATCATGACCATGATCATGGCGGGCTGAAGCACTATCATGACGAGGAGGTGCAGTCGGTGTCGCTGCGCACCAGCGATCCGCTCGATCCCAACAAGTTCATGACGTGGCTGCAGGATCTGATCGCCCGCGATGGCATGAACATTCTGCGCTCGAAGGGCATTCTGTCGTTCAAGGACGACGACGAGCGTTATGTTTTCCAGGGCGTCCACATGATGCTGGAGGGCGACCACCAGCGCGAATGGCGCGACGACGAGCCGCGCGAAAGCCGCGTGGTCTTTATCGGCCGTGATCTTCCGGAAGAGGCGATCCGCGAAGGTTTCGCCACGTGCGTCGCGGCGTGATGTCCACCTTCGATCCCCGCCCCGAGGCGGCATCCATCGCTTCCGTGACCGATCGCGTCGTGCCGGTGAAGCTGGCGCAGCCGGCTTTCGCCGTGCATTTCCTCGGTGACGCCGTCGCCTTTGTCGGCAGTGTGGAGAGCGTCATGCTCGCCGGGGCCGGCGAGACTTCGGGCGAGACTTCGGTGGTCGCCGCCCATGGCGGCGGCATTCTCTGCACGGCCAGCGACGGCAGGCGGCTGGTGACCGGCGGCGACGACGGCAAGGTGGTTATACTCGACGCAGCCGGCAACGCCGAGACGGTGGCGGCCGACGTCAAGCGGCGCTGGATCGACAATGTCGCGCTGCAGAGTGACGGCGCGGTGGCCTGGTCGGCGGGCAAGACCGCGACGGTGCAGTCGGGAAGACAGGAAGCCAAGTCGTTCGATACGCAGTCGACTGCGGGCGGGCTCGCCTTCGCGCCCAAGGGGCTGCGGCTGGCGATCGCCCACTACAACGGCGTGACGCTGTGGTTTCCGAACATGGCGGCGAAACCGGAAGTCCTGGAGTGGAAGGGCTCCCATCACGCCGTCACCTTCAGCGGCGACAATCGCTTCCTGGTCACGGCCATGCACGAGCCGGCGCTGCATGGCTGGCGGCTGGTCGATTCCAAGCACATGCGCATGACCGGATATCCTGGCCGCGTCCGCTCCATGGCCTGGACCGCGGGCGGCAAGTTCCTTGCGACCTCCGGCGCAGATACGATCATCCTCTGGCCATTCGCCAGCAAGGACGGCCCGATGGGCAAGGAGCCGATGATGCTGGCGCCGATGAAATCGCGCGTCAGTGCGGTGGCTTGCCATCCCAGGCAGGAGATACTCGCCGCCGGGTACGAGGATGGCACCATCCTGATGGTGCGTATCGCCGACGGCGCCGAGATCCTGGTCCGGCGCAATGCCGGCGACGCCGTGACGGCACTTGCCTTTGGTCCGAAGGGGACGCGGCTCGCTTTCGCGAGCGAAGGGGGCGAAGCAGGTCTTCTGGACCTGTAGGGGGCGGCCGGGGGGCAATGCGTTTTCTCGAAACTTTTCAGACCGCTGATTTCTTTGACACACTGGTCAGTCTCGCGGTCGCCTTCGTGCTCGGCACGTTCATCGGCGCCGAGCGGCAATACCGGCTGCGGACCGCGGGTCTGCGCACCAACGTGCTGGTCGCGGTCGCCGCTGCGGCTTTCGTCGATCTCGCCATGCACCTGGAAGGCGCCGATGGCGCGGTGCGGGTGATCGCCTATGTGGTCTCCGGCATCGGTTTTCTCGGCGCCGGCGTGATCATGAAGGAAGGCACCAATGTGCGCGGCCTCAACACCGCGGCGACGCTGTGGGGCTCGGCGGCGGTGGGGGCTTGCGCCGGCGCCGACATGGTGGCGCAGGCGGTGGCGCTGACGGTGTTCGTGCTTGCCGGCAATACGCTGCTGCGGCCCCTCGTCAATGCCATCAACCGCCGCCCGCTCCACGTTGCGAGCTCGGAAGTCAATTACGACGTCACCGTCACCTGCGACGTCGAGTCCATCGCCGAGCTGCGCGACGTGCTGGTCGAGACTCTCGAGAACGCCCATTATCCGGTCGACCATGTCGAAGTGACCGAGCGCGGCGATGCCGTCGAGCTGGTGGCGCGACTGACCAGCACCTCGGTGGATGCCGAGGAGCTTGACGCCGTGGTGGCAGCGCTGTCGCGCCGCGACGGTGCGCGCCATGCCACCTGGGAAAGCCGTACGCGGGATTGAGTGAAAGTCGCAGCGCGGCCGGCAACGACGACCGGTTGGAACGGAGCCCGGCGCCTTGCGTTGGACGCGGAACCGCAACGGCGCCGACGGATTCGAGACGATGGCGAGCCACGTCGCCGGCCACGAGCAGTCGATCGATATTGCCGATCGCTCGCAATTCATCCCGCGCTGAGTTTGCCGCAGGAGGTTCCATCCGTGGTGCAGGAACTTCGCGCGCTGCCATCCGTTGCGAAGAGAGAGACGGCGCCGTGCAGCGCCGCGTGCGCGGAGGTGGAGATGAGCGAGACTCCCGGCCGATCCCGTCAGGCGACGAGCATTCACGCGCGGCGGCGTGACGCGCTGCTGCGCCGCCGTCGCGCGTCCGGCGTTGTGTTCGGCATCGCCGGCCTGACGATCTCGGTGTTCGCCTACGCCCTCACTGTTCGATCGCCGCACCCACAGGTCGCGCAGCATTACGTGCAGAGCCAGACGGCCCCCAGTGGCCAGACCACGGGACAGAATCGGTCACCGCCCGCGGCGCTGCCGCCGGCGCCCGCCGAAAAGATCGCGCCACTGATCAGCAGGTGAGGCGCCTTGGCGTCGCCATCGAAGGGAGGCGTCCCGCTGCGCGCATTCCGGTGTGGCGTCTCGCAATTGCCCACCGCCGTTGCGGCAAGCCTGTCGTCGGCAATCGCGAGACATAAGCCACACTAGGAATGCCGCGTCTCAGCGTACCAGGATGTTGCGGAACTGCCAGGGATCGCTGGTGTCGATGTCTTCCTCGAACAGGCCGGGACGGTCGTTGAGCGGGGTCCAGTCGGTGTAGTAGCCCTTCACCGGACCGAGATAGGGCGTCTGCACCTCGAGGCAGCGGCGGAAATCGAGCTCGTCGGCCTCGACAATGCCGGCGGTCGGATTCTCCAGCGCCCAGACCATGCCGGCGAGGACGGCGGAGGATACCTGCAGGCCGGTGGCGTTCTGATAAGGCGCAATCAGGCGGGTCTCCTCGATCGAAAGCTGCGAGCCGTACCAGTAGGCATTCTTGGCGTGGCCGTAGAGCAGGACGCCGAGTTCGTCGATGCCGTCGACGATCTCGTGCTCGTCGAGGATGTGCCATGTCGGCTGCATCTTGCCGGCGGCACCGAACATTTCGTGCAGCGACAGCACCGCGTCGTTGGCCGGGTGATAGGCGTAGTGGCAGGTCGGTCGGTACACCACCTTGTCGCCGTCGCGCAGGGTGAAATAGTCGGCGATCGAGATCGACTCGTTGTGGGTGACGAGGAATCCGTATTGCGCGCCAGGAGTGGGGCACCACGAGCGCACGCGGGTATTGGCGCCCGGCTGCAGCAGGTAGATCGCGGCCTGGCAACCCTGCGCATGGCTGCGGCCGTTCTCCGGCATCCATTTCTCATGGGTGCCCCAGCCGAGCTCGGCCGGTTGCAGGCCCTCGGAGACGAAGCCTTCCACCGACCAGGTGTTGACGAATGAGTTCATCGGCTTCGGCGCGCGGGCGCGCTGGGTGTCGCGCTCGGCGATGTGGATGCCTTTGACGCCGAGCTGCTGCGCGAGCTGGGCCCAGCCGTCGCGGCTTTTCGGCTCGTTGATCGCGAGCCCGGTATCCGCGGCGAGGTTGATCAACGCCTGCTTGACGAACCACGACACCATGCCGGGATTGGCGCCGCAGGTCGAGACCGCCGTGGTGCCGCCGGGATTGGCGCGCTTGGCGGCGAGCAGGGTTTCGCGCAGCGCGTAGTTGGAGCGCGCCTCCGGGCCCATGCTGCGGTCGAAATAGAAGCCGGCCCAGGGCTCGACGACGGTGTCGACGTAGAGCGCGCCGATCTCACGGCACATCGTCATGATGTCGACCGAGGAGGTGTCGACCGACAGATTGACGCAGAAGCCCTGGCCGCCGCCTTCGGTCAGCAGCGGGATCAGGAGTTCGCGGTAGTTCTCGCGGGTCACGCCCTGCTTGATGAAGCGAACGCCATGCTTTGTCGCCAGCTCGCCGTCCTCGTGCGGGTCGAGAATGACGAAGCGCTTTGCGTCATATTCGAAGTGCCGCTCGATCAGCGGCAGCGTGCCCTTGCCGATCGAGCCGAAGCCGATCATGACGATGGGGCCGGTGATGCGCGCATGTACGGGGAAGCTGGACATTCTTCAGGTCTCCAAATAGCGGGACATGACGGGGGGCGGCGGTGCGTGCCCGCGGCGGCTCGATTGGCTCGTTCAAAACGACAAATGGCCGATGAAATCAAGGCCCTCCAGATGGCCGAGCGGCGGCTGTCATCGGTGCGTCACACGATGTGGTCCGGCTCGAGCGCGCAGCGGACATCACGCGACAGCTCAATCTGCAGGGTTGGATGCCCGATGCCGAAGCGATGGGCCAGTTCGCCGCAGGTCTGCGCCAGGAAGCTGTCCCCGGGGTGACCGGCCGGCATGACCAGGTGGGCGGTGAGCGCCGTTTCGGTCGTGCTCATCGGCCAGATATGCAGGTCGTGGATCGAGGCGACGCCAGGCAGTCCGACGAGAAAGGCCCGTACCGCGACCGGATCGATCCGGTGCGGCACCGCCGCGAGCGACATGGCCGTGCTCTCGCGCAGCAGGCGCCAGGTCCCGGCGACGATCACCGCGACGATGCCGAAGCTGGTGACCGGATCGAGCCACAGCCAGCCGGTTTGCGCAATCAGGAAGCCGGACATTACCACGCCCGCCGAGACCGCCGCATCGGCCGCCATGTGGAGGTAGGCACCACGGATGTTGAGGTCGCGGTCGCGGCCGCCGGCGAACAGCAGAGCGGTGAAACCGTTGATTGCGATACCGACCAGAGCCACCACCATGATGGTGCCGGTCGCAACCGGCTCGGGGGCGATCAGGCGCTGCGCGGCTTCGAGGATGATGGCGCCGCAGGCGATCAGCAGCAGGACGGCATTGGCGAGTGCGGCGAGGATCGAGGAGCTGCGCAGGCCATAGGTCAGACGCGAGGTCGGCGGCCGTTTGGCCAAGATGGCGGCGATCCAGGCAACGGCAAGCCCAAGCACGTCGGAGAGGTTGTGTCCGGCATCGGCCAGCAGCGCGGTCGAATTGGCGAGAAAACCGAAGACACCCTCGACCAGCACGAAGCCGCCATTGAGCGCGATTCCGATAGCGAAGGCGCGGCCGAAATCGGCCGGCGCATGGCTGTGGCCATGGTGATCGTGCTGATGATGCGCATGATCGTGGCCGTTCCGATGATGATGCTGACTGCCGCTCATGGCGGCGATGTTAGCATCGCCGGATGGCGGCGGCGACTGCGCATCGATGTCACGAGTGCCGAACAGCTCGCGGAACGTTATAACGTCGCGGCGGAACGCGAATGTCGGAGCAGGGAGGGCTGCACGCGCCGCATCTTCCGCTGTGCCGACCTGAACCGAACCCGTCGCTCAGCTCCGCCGCTTGGCCGTCACCTCGATCTCGATCTTCATCTCCGGCTTGAGCAGTGCGGCGATCACCAGCAGCGTGGCGGCGGGGCGGATCGCGCCGAGATATTCGCCGCAGACCGCGAACACGGCATCGGCATCCTTGGCGTCGGTGACGTAATAGGTGGCGCGGACGATGTCGGCCATGGCGAAGCCGGCTTCGGTGAGCACCTTGCCGATGGTGTTGAAGCAGTTGCGCGTCTGGGTGGCGACATCGGCCGGCATGATCATCGTGCTGTAGTCGTAGCCGGTGGTGCCGGAGATGAAGACGAAGTCGCCATCGACCACGGCGCGGCTGTAGCCTGCCGTCTTCTCGAAGGGCGAGCCGGTGGAGATCAGGCGACGGGACATATGGTGCTCCTCTTGGACAAAACGCCGGCGCCAGCGTGCCGCCGCCAGCGGGCAATTCGACATCGAATTTTCAGGCAGCCTGATTCAGGCCACTTTGTTTCATGCAGCCTTGGCTACGGCACGGCGGCCGCGTGAGCGCGACCAGCCATCCGCGGCGCCGGTGGGCAGGATCATGCCGGCGGCATCGGCCAGGGCACCCTCTCGCAGTTCGAGCGCCAGCAGGCGATCGCGCTCAAAGGGCCCCGGCAGGGTCAGCGCTCCGGTGGCCGCGGCCGAGAAGCCGAAGCGGGCATAATAAGGCGCGTCGCCAAGCAGGACCACGGCGCCATCACCGCGGCGCTCTGCCGCCGCGATGGCATGGACCATCAGCGCGGCGCCGATCCCGAGCGACCGGCAGGCCGGATCGACGGCGAGCGGGCCGAGCATCAATGCCGGCTTGCCGCCGGCATTGATGTGCCAGAGCCGCAAGGTCCCGACGACGCGGGCAGCGCTGCGGGCCATCGAACCGTGGCAGGTCGCGACGAAGGCGAGGCCTTTGGCCGGCAGCCGGCCATCGCGCAGGCGCTGGCAGGTGCGTTCGAAGCGGCCGGGGCCGAAGGCGGCATCGAGCAGGGCCTCGCGCGCGCCGGCATCGGCGGCGCGCTCGGCGCGGATCGCGAACGGGGCGGCAGCCGCGGCGGGCCGTTTCGAGGCGGTCAGGTTCAAGGCGGTCATGTTCAAGGCGGTCATGGCACGTCGTCCCGGCTCCGCTGTCGTCTCGCGCGGAGCATCGTCATCCGGTCGCGCCTCGCGCGCCGGCGATGGTTTCGGGGAAGGGGCCGGCAGCGCCGGCCCCGGGCTGAATCGTGTTCAGATGTGATAGGTCTTCAGCGGCGGGATGCCGTTGAACGCCACCGACGAGTAGGTCGAGGTATAGGCGCCGGTGCCCTCGATCAGGACCTTGTCGCCGATCTCGAGCGTCACCGGCAGCGGGTACGGCATCTTCTCGTACATCACATCGGCGCTGTCGCAGGTCGGACCGGCCAGCACGCAGGGGGTCATCTCCGCGCCGTCATGCGGGGTGCGGATGGCGTAACGGATCGACTCGTCCATGGTCTCGGCGAGACCGCCGAATTTGCCGATGTCGAGATAGACCCAGCGCACCTCGTCCTCGTCGCTCTTCCTGGAAATCAGAACGACTTCGGTCTCGATGATGCCGGCATTGCCGACCATGCCGCGGCCCGGCTCGATGATCGTCTCGGGGATCTGGTTGCCGAAATGCTTGCGCAGGGCACGGAAGATCGATCGGCCGTACTGCACCACCGGCGGCACGTCCTTGAGGTAACGGGTCGGAAAGCCGCCGCCCATGTTGACCATGGTCAGGACGATGCCGCGCTCGGCGCAGTCGCGGAACACCTGCGAGGCCATGGTCAGCGCACGGTCCCACGCCTTCACCTTGCGCTGCTGGGAGCCGACATGGAACGAAATGCCGCACGGCTCCAGCCTGAGGCGCTTGGCGAGGTCGAGCACCTCGACCGCCATCTCCGGGTCGCAGCCGAACTTGCGCGACAGCGGCCATTCGGCGCCGGCGCAATCATAGAGGATGCGGCAGAACACCCGGGCGCCCGGCGCCGCGCGCGCGACCTTCTCGACTTCGGCGGCGCAGTCCACCGCGAACAGCCGGATGCCGAGCGCGTAGGCGCGGGCGATATCCCGCTCCTTCTTGATGGTGTTGCCAAAGGAGATGCGGTCCGGCGTCGCGCCGGCGGCCAGCGCCATCTCGACCTCGGCCACCGTGGCGGTGTCGAAGCACGAGCCCAGCGAGGCGAGCAGCGACAGCACTTCCGGCGCCGGGTTTGCCTTCACGGCATAGAACACCCGGCTGTCGGGCAGCGCCTTGGCGAAGCTCTGGTAGTTTTCACGCACGACCTCGAGGTCGACGACGAGGCACGGCTCGGTGTCGAGGCCCTCGCTGCGGCGGCGGCGCAGGAATTCCTGGATACGTTCGGTCATAGCACTCTCCAAACGGCCCAGCGACGGACCGCTTCAGATGTGACGCCGGATACGAGCCCACGGCCCCGTCACGCGATGGAGGCGCGACGCAGCCAGAACCTCGAACCGACAAGTGCTGCCGTGGATTGGAAGGGAAATCCCATCCGCACACCTGGCAATGAAGGACAAGCCTCTTCGGTATTCGCGCCAGCTGGTGGAAAGCTGGCAGAGACCAAAAAAGCCCGCTCCGTCGTTGCTTTAAGTCGCGTCCCCCGTTGAGAGCGGGGTGCGCCGGTTCGCCTCCGGCTGCCGATCACGGTTGCAAGGAGTGAGGACCCTTAAGTGGCGCGCCTCTTGAGAGAGGAGCTGGGCTACTCAGTTCCTTGGCGGCTGTCCGGCCTCTTGTCCGGATACCTACCGACCGACACACGACCACAGGCACGTGCGAAATTGGGCAAGACCGGAGATAAGTCTTTTAATCCGGTACCGCAAGAATTTTTTCGTCGCGACGCCAGATTTCACAACCGGCGCCGCGCAGTGTTGCCGCGAGGGCGCAAGATCGGCGCCTCAACATGAACAGCTGTTAAACTTGATCGAGGAAAGGCCGGATGAAGATGCCGTCGAGCACGCGCGAGGCCCCTAAAACAAGGCTCGCGGCGAATCGCTCTGGCGCCGAGGCTCAGCTGCGGCGGGTGAACGGTTCGATCTGCCGGGCGTTGCGCACGAAGGACACCATGATGGCGAAACCGATGACGAACAGCACCGCCTGCAGCACGTGGGCGCCCTTGTCTTCAAGCCCGAACAGGATGGCGAGCGCCCAGCCGCCGGCAAAGGCGGCCCCGAACACTTCGGCGCCGATCAGCACGGCAGCCGACAGCACGGTGATCACGCTCGGCCAGGCAATGCTTCCCTTTGCAGCGGGCGTGGTCGGCGAGGAGCTCGGAGAAGCCATGATCAATGATCCTGTGGGTGGTCCGGGTGGATTGAAGGTCAGCAGGTGACCTTCACGAGGGGCAGTGAGCTTCGAACAAGGGCTAAAGAAGGCGGCCTGCCGCCCCACCAGCGGGCCGCAATTTCGTCGAAAACGCCGGCCCGATCAAGGCTCGTGGCTGCTCAGGCGCCGAAACGGCCAGGACGGACCTGAAATCGCCGGTTCCGGGCTCTATATATGCTGATCCGCGCCAGCCGGCGCTTTCGACCAGAGCTTTCGATCCATGCAGGATGATCCGATGACCGATTCCGTGACCGCCGCCCCGAACGCCGCCGGCAACCCGTTGCTCGCGGCCTGGACGATGCCGTTCGAGACGCCGCCCTTCGACGCGATCCGGCCCGAGCATTTCCTGCCGGCCTTCGAACAGGCCTTTGTCGATCACGCCCGCGAGGTCGCCGCCATCGTCGACGATCTCGCCGAGCCGGATTTCGACAACACCATCACCGCCTGGGAGCGCGCCGGCAAGCTGCTCAACCGCGTCGCGGCGGTGTTCTACGACCTCGTCTCCGCCGATTCCAATCCGGAGCTGCTGGCGATCGAGAGCGAGGTCGCCTTGCGCATGGCGAGGCACTGGAATCCGATCATGATGAACGCGGTGCTGTTCGGGCGCGTGGCGCGGCTCTATCACGACAGCGCCCGGCTGCGCCTGACAAGGGAGCAGGCGCGCCTGCTCGAGCGCACCTATACCCGGATGCACCGGGCCGGCGCCGGTCTCGACGAGGCGGCCAAGCAGCGCATGGGCGAGATCAACGAGCGCCTTGCCCAGCTCGGCACGACCTTCAGCCATCATCTGCTGGGCGACGAGCAGGACTTCGTCCTCGAACTCGGTCTGGACGATCTCGGCGGCCTCAGCGAGGGCTTCATTGCCGGGGCCAGGGCCGCGGCGGCCGAGCGCGGCCTCGACGGCAAGATCATCGTCACCCTGTCCCGCTCCTCGGCTGAGCCGTTCCTGCAGACCTCGACCCGGCGCGATCTGCGCGAGAAGGTCTACCGAGCTTTCATTGCCCGCGGCGACAACGGCAACGCCAACGACAACAGCGCGGCGATCCGCGAGATCCTCGCCCTGCGCGAGGAATCCGCCAAGCTGCTCGGCTATCCCCATTTCGCCGCCTATCGCCTCGAGGACTCCATGGCCAAGACGCCGGAGGCGGTGCGTGGCCTGCTGGAGCGGGTGTGGGTGCCGGCCCGGGCCAAGGCGCTGGCCGACCGTGATGCGCTGCAGGAGCTCGTTCGGGAGGAGGGGGGCAATTTCGCTCTCGCGCCCTGGGACTGGCGCTATTACGCCGAGAAGCTGCGGCAGCAGCGGGCCAATTTCGACGACGCCGCGATCAAGCCCTATCTCGTCCTCGACAATATGATCGCCGCGGCCTTCGACGTCGCCCACCGCCTGTTCGGCCTTACTTTCGCCGAGCGCAAGGATGTTGCCGTCTGGCATCCGGACGTCCGGGTCTGGGAGGTGAAGGACGCCAAGGGCGATCACAAGGCGCTGTTCTACGGCGATTACTTCGCCCGGCCGTCGAAGCGCTCCGGCGCCTGGATGACCTCGCTGCGCGACCAGCAGAAACTCGATGGCGCGGTGGCTCCGATCGTCATCAACGTCTTGAATTTCGCCAGGGGCGCCGAGGGCGAGCCGGCGCTGCTGTCGCCGGACGATGCCCGCACCCTGTTCCACGAGTTCGGCCACGGCCTGCACGGCATGCTGTCCGACGTGGTCTATCCGACCCTGTCGGGCACCAGCGTCTTCACCGATTTCGTCGAGCTGCCGTCGCAGCTCTATGAGCATTGGCAGCAGCGTCCGGAAGTGCTGCGGAGCTTCGCCAGGCACTACCAGACCGGCGAGCCGCTGCCCGACGAACTGCTGCAGCGTTTCCTTGCCGCCCGCCGCTTCAATCAGGGCTTCGCCACGGTGGAGTTCCTGGCCTCGGCCCTGCTCGATCTCGAATTCCACAGCCAGCCGGCGGGTTCGATCGCCGATGTGCGCGAATTCGAGCAGCGCGAGCTCGACAAGATCGGAATGCCGGCCGAGATCGCCATGCGCCACCGGCCGCAGCAGTTCGGCCACATCTTCTCCGGCGGCCATTATGCTGCGGGCTACTACAGTTACATGTGGTCCGAGGTGATGGATGCCGACGCTTTCGGTGCCTTCGAGGAGGCCGGCGACATCTTCGATCCGGCGGTGGCCAGGCGGCTGCACGACGACATCTATGCCTCCGGCGGCTCGCGTGACCCGGAGGAGGCCTATATCGCCTTCCGCGGCCGCAAGCCGCAGGTCGAGGCGCTGCTGCGCGGGCGAGGGTTGCTGACAGAACCGGAAGCGGCTTAAGACGGACCCGTCACGGGCCGGCAGCCTGCCGGCCCTGTTTCCGAGAGCGATCGCATGACCCTCTACTCCAGCGGACATCGCCGCGGCGTCGTCGCCGCCCCTCATGCCGTGACCGTCGAGGCCGGGCGCCACGTCCTCGCCGAGGGAGGCAATGCGGTCGAGGCGATGGTGGCGATGGCCGCCTCCATCGCTGCAGTCTATCCGCACATGAATCATGTCGGCGGCGACGGCTTCTGGCTGCTGCGCGAGCGCTCCGGCCGGGTGCGGGCACTGATGGGAGCCGGGCCCGCCGGCAGCCGCGCCACGCGGGAGCTCTATCGCGAGCACGGCCATGACGCGATCCCGCCGCGCGGGCCGCTCGCCGCACTCACCGTGCCGGCGGCGGTCGGTGCCTGGAAGCTGGCGCTCGATGCCGCCAGGGCGCTGGGCGGCAGGATGCCGCTCGACGTGCTGCTGGCGAGCGCGATCCGCAGCGCCCGCGACGGCTACACCGTCACCCGCAGCCAGGCCGATCTGACGCGTACCAAGCTCGACGAGCTGAAGGATGTGCCGGGCTTCGCCGCGGCCTTTCTCACTACTGAGGGCAAGGTGCCCGAGGCCGGCACCACCCAGCGGCAGAGCGCGCTCGCGGCAACATTGGAGCATCTCGTCTCCGCCGGGCTCGACGACTTCTATCGCGGCGACGTCGGCCGCGAGATCGCCGCCGATCTTGAGCGGATCGGCAGCCCGGTGACCCGCGCCGATCTCGAGACCTATCGGGCCTATGTCGCCGAGCCGCTCTCCGTCGGCATCGGTGCCGGCACGCTCTACAACGCGCCGCCGCCGACCCAGGGCCTTGCCTCGCTCATCATCCTCGCGCTGTTCGACCGGTTGCGGGTCGCCAAGGCCGAGGGCTTCGACCACGTCCACGGCATCGTCGAAGCCACCAAGCGGGCATTTCGTGTCCGCGACCGTTTCGTTACCGATCCGCGGCGCCTCCCAACGCCACTCGACCGCTTCCTGTCGCCTGCCTTTCTCGATTCCGAGTTCAAGCAGATCGACCGTGCCAGGGCAGCGGTCTGGCCGCAGGTCTGGGGCGAGGGCGACACCATCTGGATGGGCGCCGCCGACGGCGACGGCAATGTCGTCTCCTATATTCAGTCGATCTTCTGGGAGTTCGGTTCGGGCTGTGTGCTGCCGAAGACCGGCGTGCTGATGCAGAACCGCGGCGCCAGCTTTTCGCTCGATCCCAAGGCGACCAATCCGCTGTCGCCCGGGCGCATGCCTTTCCACACCCTCAACCCCGCCCTCGCGGTGCTCAAGGATGGCCGCGTCATGGCTTATGGCACCATGGGCGGCGACGGCCAGCCGCAGACCCAGGCAATGGTGTTCTCGCGCCATGTGCTGTTCGGCCAGCCGCTCGAAGAGGCCCTCGACCGGCCGCGCTGGCTGCTCGGTCGGACCTGGGGCTCGAGCCATACCAATCTGCGCCTCGAGGGTCGCTTCGACGGTAATGTGATCGACCGCCTGTTGTCGGCGCGGCACGACGTCGAGGTGCTGCCCGAGGCCTATTCCGACACCATGGGCCATGCCGGTGCAGTGGTGCTGCATCCGTCCGGGTTGATCGAGGGCGGCCATGACCCGCGGGCCGACGGCGGCGCTGCCGGGCTCTGAGGTGCGGTCGCGTTTACGCCGCAGTTGACGGTCAAATCATTGCTGCGCTGCGGCGGCCTGCCGCGGCGCTTCGTGCTGCATTGATGAGCGAGGCGGGGATGATCCTGAATCGGCTTTGCGGGCTGGAAAAGCTGCGCGCAGGCTTGGTCCGGCTGGTGCCGGCGCTTCTGTGCTTGGGCGTGCTCGCCGGGGCCGCCGAAGCCCATCCCCATGTCTGGGTGACGGCGGAGAGCGAGCTGCTGTTCGCGCCCGACGGTGCGCTGACTGGCGTGCGCCACAGCTGGACCTTCGACGACATGTTCTCGAGCTATGCGGTGCAGGGCATCGAGACCAGGACCAAGGGCGTCTTCACCCGCGAGGAGCTCGCGCCGCTCGCCCAGACCAATGTCGAGTCCCTGAAGGAGTTCGGCTTCTTCACCTTCGCCCGCAACGTCGAGGCCGGGCGCAAGAAGCAGAAATTCGAGGAGCCGGTCGATTACTATCTCGAGCACAGGAACGGCGCCCTGACGCTGCACTTCACGCTGCCGCTGAAGGCGCCGGTGAAGAGCCGCAATCTCCTGGTCGAAGTTTATGACCCGACCTTCTTCGTCGACTTTGCGCTGGCCAAGGAGAATCCGGTGAAGCTGGTCGGCGCACCGGACGGCTGCAAATTGTCGATCGAGCGCCCCTCGGACGGTGCCTCCCAGGCGCAGACCCTCGGCGAGCAGAATTTCCTCGATGGCGCCAATGCCAATTTCGGCGCCAATTTTGCCAACAAGATTGCGGTGGAATGCCCATGACCGGAATGATCACGAGGGCCCGCGCCGCCGCCGGGCGCGGGCGGTCCTTTCCTGTGCTGGTCCTCGCGGTGGCGGCGATGGTGGTGGTGGCCGACGGCGCCTTTCATCAGCTCCTCGCCCAGTCGCCGTTCGGCGTCGGCCGCACCACGCCGGATCCGCAGGTCGGCGGCGTGGTCGGCTGGCTGCTCGAGATGCAGTCCTATTTCTACCGGCAGATCTCCGGTGCAATCCGCGCCGCCAAGCAGGATGGCAGCGCTGTCGTCACCCTGCTGGCGATCTCCTTCGCCTACGGCGTGTTTCACGCCGCCGGGCCCGGGCATGGCAAGGCGGTGATCTCCTCCTATCTCGTTGCCAATGAGGAGACCGCCCGGCGCGGCATCCTGCTCGCCTTCGTCTCGGCGCTGCTCCAGGCCGTCGTCGCCATCGCCGTGGTCGGCGTCGGTGCCTGGCTGCTCAACGCCACGGCGAAGAGCCTGTGCGGCGCCGAGCGGGTCATCGAAGTCGCGAGCTACGCGCTCATCGCGCTGTTCGGCCTGCGTCTCGTCTGGGTCAAGGGGCGCGGGCTGCTCGGCGCCGTGCGGGACGCGCGACTGCCTTATGGCGCGGTGGCCTCGCCCGCATTGGCACCGGATCTGGCGGCCGTGCCCGCGGGCGCCGCGGCCGCGCTGATCGAGCCGGCCGCTGCCTCCGGTCACGATCATCGCCATCGTCATGACGAGGGCCATCACCATCACGATGGTGACGATCATCACCACCTGCACGACGGGCACGCCCATCATCCGGCGCACGGCGAGCCGGGGCATATTCACGACGCGCATTGCGGCCATAGCCACGGGCCGATGCCGGAAGAACTCTCCGGGCCCGGCGGGCTGCGTCGCGGCTTCGGCGCCATTCTCGCCGTCGGCCTGCGGCCCTGCTCCGGGGCCATCCTGGTGCTGGTCTTTGCGTTGGCCCAGGGCCTGTTCTGGGCAGGGATCGCGGCGACGCTGCTGATGGGTCTGGGAACCGCGCTCACAGTGGCCACCATCGCCGTGATGGCCGTCTCGGCCAAGGGGCTGGCGCGGCGCCTGGGTGCGGCGAGTTCGCGCGGCGCGTTGATGCTGCGCGGGCTGGAACTCGGCGCGGCGGCCGTCGTGCTGGTGTTCGGTGTCGGGCTGTTGCTCGGCTATCTGGCGACCGAGCGGGTCACCTGCTTCTGAGCAATTCGTGGCCAGGCGATCTGGCAATCGGCGTCCTTGACAAGCTCCGGTGGAGCCCCCAAGCCAAGGACATGATGAGCACGGTCATCCCCTTCGACGCCCATCGTCAGGGCGCGGCCCCCCTCGCCGAGCGCATCGGCGTCCTCCTGGTCAATCTCGGCACGCCGGATACGGCCGACGCCCGCGGCGTGCGGGTCTATCTCAAGGAGTTCCTTTCCGATCTGCGAGTGATCGAAAACCAGAATCTGGCCTGGAAGCTGGTGCTCAACGGCATCATCTTGCGCGTGCGCCCCGCCCGCAAGGCGCTCGACTACCAGAAGATCTGGAACACCGAGCGGAACGAGTCGCCGCTCAAAACCATCTCCCGCTCCCAGGCCGAGAAGCTCGCCGCATCGATTTCGAACAGGGGCCCGCTCCTCGTCGACTGGGCGATGCGCTACGGCAATCCGTCGATCGCCTCGCGCATCGACGCGCTGCTCGCTCAGGGCTGCACCCGTCTGCTGGTGGTGCCGCTTTATCCGCAATATTCGGCGTCCACCTCGGCGACGGTCTGCGACGAGGTCTTTCGGGTGCTGTCGGAGAAGCGGGCGCAGCCGACCCTGCGGGTGACGCCGCCCTATTACGTCGACGACTTCTACATTGAAGCGCTGGCCGCCTCGATCGAAAACCACCTCGCCGGCCTGCCGTTCAAGCCGGAGCGGATCGTCGCCTCCTTCCACGGCATGCCGCAGAGCTATGTCGCCAAGGGCGATCCCTATCAGCAGCACTGCATTGCCACGACGGCGGCGTTGCGCCGCCGCCTCAGGCTCGACGAGACATCCCTGATGCTCACCTTTCAGTCGCGCTTCGGCAACGACGTCTGGCTCCAGCCTTACACCGACAAGACCATCGAGCAGCTCGCCAAGGATGGCGTGCGTCGTATCGCGGTGATCACGCCGGGCTTTTCGGCCGATTGCCTCGAGACCCTCGAGGAGATCGCGCAGGAGAATGCCGAGATCTTCCGCCATGCCGGCGGCGAGCAGTTCTCCGCCATTCCCTGCCTCAACGACAGCGATGAGGGCATGACGGTGATCCGCAATCTCGTGTTGCGCGAATTGCAGGGCTGGATCTGAAGCCAGATCCGGGCCTCGCCCGGCGAGCGGCGGCCATTTCGCCCTCGACGGCGGGCCTCGAACCCGCCATCCTGCCGCGACGACCAAGTAGATACAGGTCGTCGTCGAAACAGGTGGGGCTCGTCATGTCCGGATTTGACATTTTCGCCATCGCGCTGGCGCTCGTGGTGATCGCGACGCTGTTCGCCGGCGTCAAGACGGTGCCTCAGGGCTTCGATTGGACCATCGAGCGCTTCGGCAAATACACCCGCACCCTGCGCCCGGGCCTCAACTTCATCATCCCGTATTTCGACCGTGTCGGGCGCAAGATCAATATGATGGAGCAGGTGATCGACATCCCCGAGCAGGAGGTGATCACCAAGGATAATGCCACCGTCACCGTCGACGGCGTCGCTTTCTTCCAGGTGTTCGACGCCGCCAAGGCGAGCTACGAGGTCGCCAATCTCAACCAGGCGATCGTCACCCTGACCATGACCAATATCCGCTCGGTGATGGGCTCGATGGATCTCGATCAGGTGCTCTCCCACCGCGACGAGATCAATGAGCGGCTGCTGCGCGTGGTCGATGCCGCGGTGTCGCCCTGGGGCCTCAAGGTCAACCGCATCGAGATCAAGGATATCGTGCCGCCGGCCGACCTCGTCGAGGCGATGGGCCGGCAGATGAAGGCCGAACGCGTCAAGCGCGCCGACATCCTCCAGGCCGAGGGGCAGCGTCAGTCCGAAATCCTACGCGCCGAGGGCGCCAAGCAGGCGCAGATCCTGCAGGCGGAGGGCCGCCGCGAGGCCGCTTTTCGCGACGCCGAAGCCCGGGAGCGCTCCGCCGAGGCCGAGGCCCGGGCCACCCAGATGGTGTCGAGCGCCATCGCCAGCGGCGATGTCGCGGCGCTGAACTATTTCATCGCCGACAAATATATCCGAGCCTTCGGCGAGATCGCCCAGTCGCCCAACCAGAAGATCGTGATGCTGCCGATCGAGGCGACGGGCATCCTCTCGTCGCTGGCCGGCATCGGCGAAATCGCCAAGGCGACCTTCGGCGAGAGCGCGGCGTCGGCGGCGGCCGCCGCCCGTCGCGGCAGCGTCCCCGCCGCCGGCGCCCCGCCGGCAACCCCGCCGCCGGCCGGGCGGGGCTGAGGGGTGATGCAGATGCTGACGGCACTCGGCGGCTGGGGCTGGCTGATCGCCGGCCTCGTCTTGATGGGGCTGGAGATGCTGGCGCCCGGCGTCTTCCTGTTCTGGCTCGGCCTCGCGTCGTTCCTCGTCGGGCTGCTCTCGTTCCTGGTGGCGTGGTCGTGGCAGTGGCAGCTCGTCGGCTTCGCGGTTTTCGCGCTCGCCGCCGTGCCGCTGTGGCGCCGGCTCGGCCGGCCGCGCCAGGATGCCACCGACCAGCCCTATCTCAACCGCCGCGCCGATGCGCTGGTCGGACGCGTCTTCACCTTGGAGCGGCCGATCATCGACGGCGCCGGCATCGTGCGGATCGACGACACGGTGTGGCGCGTGTCGGGCCCCGACGCGCCGGCGGGCAGCCGCGTGCGCATCGTTGCCGCCGATGGCGCGAGCCTGAAGGTCGAGGCGACGGCGTAGGGGGCGCTCGATCGCAAGAGGGCATTGCTCAGACGACTGGCGGCTGAACGGCCTGCGCGCCCGCACTACCCCCGGTTGTTGTTGCCCGATCGCGCCGAGATAAAGTCACGGCCGCGGCGCTGCCACGACCTCCGCCGTCATCGCCGCTTCAAGCGGGCGAACCCGGGCGATGACAACGCAAGTGTCTTGCGAGCGACAAGCATGGCCGTGACAGCGCAGCGGCGAAGAAAAACGAGATGCGGGTCAGCTTACTCCGGCGCGATGATCTCGCGCTCGTCGCGGTGGATGCGCATGGCGCCGAGCGCCGCGCCGCAGCGCCGGCGCATCAGGATGCGCGGACGGCGGGTCTTGATCACATTGTGCCGCCGCCGCCGGCTCGCCGGCCCGGCGCGCTGTGCGTCGTCCTCGTCGATCATCGGCAGCGCCAATGTGTCCCGCCACGTCGCGGCGGCGTGCTCGATCTCGACGCTGTCCTCGCACGACACCAGCGGAATCGAGAGCGAAGGATCGCGATGTACCAGCACCAGCATCCAGCCGGCATCGGCCTCGCGCATGGCGATGCCGAGAAAGTCGTCGACGCGGACATTGATCGCCATCCGCATGCCGCGCACGGCGCGCCGCAGGGTGATGCGGTCGCGGTCGATCTCGACCTGGCGAATACCGCCGTCGGCACGCGCATCGCGCGCATCGAACCGCACCGGTAAAGTGTGTGGGTCGAGCCGCAGTGCGCGGCCCGACCCGGCGGGTGTCCCGCCAGCTCCGAATTGACGCCTCACGATTTCAGTCTCCCCGCCAGGATTATGTTCCCGGTCGATGGGGCGACTGTGCCATCGCGCTTTCCGTATCCGCTTAAGAAGGCTGGTTAATCGAACCTCACCCCGCGACATGCTTGACGACTCCTTGCCGGGGAACGGAAATTTGCTTTATTTCGCGTTGCGGGCGTGCTTGAACCGCGACTGGATTCTGCCCATTTCTTAAGGGTGGCGAACTCGGCGAGGCGCAGGCCTGCCGCGTCGGGTTCCATGAGCGTGCGCAACTCGTGCGGTTTTGGATCTGACGCTCGTATCAACATTGCAGCGGGTTCTTCGTACGATCGTCAGATCCAAAACCGCACTGGAATCATATTGATGCTAGTGTCCCGTCTCCGAATTACCGCTACGTTTGCCTCGCACTCGCACGGTAATTCGGAGACATAGGGACACTAGCAAAATCAAAGTGCTAGTGTGGCTTATGTCTCGCAATTGCCTACGAGAGGGTTGCCGCGAAGGCGGTAGGCAATTGCGAGACGCCACACTAGTGTCCCTTTGTTTCCGACGTTCGTATAAGCGCCTGCTGCAACGGAATACGAACGTTGGAGACGCGACACCAACGCATCATCGGCCACACGGCCTGCTAATCGGGATGGTCTCGTGAACGCATCTTCTCCGGCTACGGCCGCGGCTTCAAAATCCCCCGCTTCGGATCTGTTCGACCAATCCGCGCTCGGTGACCTCGCCGAGCGCCTCGTCGAGGCGGCGAAGCGTGCCGGCGCGGATGCGGCCGATGCGGTGGCGGTGCGCGGCATGTCCCAGAGCGTCGTGGTGCGCGATGGCCGCGTCGAAGAATCGGAGCGCTCCGAGGGCGACGATGTGGGCTTGCGCGTCATCGTCGGCCGCCGCCAGGCGGTGGTGTCGACGAACGATGTTGCTGCGGGCGACGCCGCGGCGCGGCTCGCCGAGCGCGCGGTCGCCATGGCGAGGGTCGCTCCCGATGATGCCTTTGTCGGCCTCGCCGATCCGGCGCTGCTGGCCCGCGACATTCCCGCCCTCGACTTGCTCGATCCGGCAATGCCTTCGACCGCCGATCTGGAGCGACGGGCGCTGGAGGCGGAGGCGGCGGCGCTCGCGGTGACCGGCGTCACCAAGTCGGGCGGAGCTTCGGCGTCCTGCGGCATCGGTGGCATGGTGCTGGTAACCTCGACCGGCTTCCACGGCGCTTATCTGCGCTCGAGCCAGGGCCTCTCGACCACGGCGATCGCCGGGCAGGGCACTGCCATGGAGCGCGATTACGATTTCACCTCGGCAATTCACGCCGCCGATCTGGAAGGCCCTGCGGTGATCGGCCGCCGCGCCGGCGAGCGGGCGGTGAAGCGGCTCAATCCGCGCAAGGTCGCGACCTGCAAGGCGCCGGTGCTGTTCGATCCCCGGGTGTCGGCCTCGCTGGTCGGTCATCTCGCCGGGGCAGTGAACGGTGCCGCCATCGCCCGCAAGACCAGCTTTCTCAAGGACCGCCTCGGTCAGCAACTGTTCGATTCCAGCATCCGCATCATCGATGATCCGCTGCGGCCGCGCGGGGTGCGCTCGCAGCCGTTCGATGCTGAAGGCGTCGCGGTCAAGCGCCTTGCCTTGGTGGATGACGGTGTGCTCACCTCCTGGTTGCTCGATTGCGCCACGGCCCGCGAGCTCGGGCTCGTCACCACCGGCCATGCCCATCGCGGCGTTTCGTCGTCGCCGTCGCCCGGCAGCTACAACATGCACATGGAACCCGGTCACGTGACGCCGAAGGAACTGATGGCCGACATCGGCTCGGGCTTCTATGTCACCGATCTGATCGGTTCGGGCGTCAACGGCGTCACCGGCGACTATAGCCGCGGCGCTGCCGGTTTCTGGATCGAGAATGGCGAGCTCGCCTATCCAGTGAGCGAGGTCACCATCGCCGGCCACCTCATCGACATCTTCAAGTCGCTCACCCCCGCGAACGACCTCGTCTTCCGCTACGGCATCAACGCGCCGACCATCCGCATCGAGGGTTTGACGATTGCCGGACGTTGACGTCGCGCTCGAGGGCCGGCTGGCCGAGGACACCGCGCTTCTGATCGAAGCCGTCCGCGAGGCGGGCGCGCTGGCGCTCAGCCTGTTCCGCACGGACGTGCGCAATTGGATCAAGGGCAAGTCCTCGCCGGTGTCGGAAGCCGACCTCGCGGTGAACGATCTGCTGGCGCGGAGGCTGCGCTCGGCGACCCCGAATTACGGCTGGCTGTCGGAAGAAAGCGCCGATGATCCGGCCCGGCTGGCACGGCCCCGGGTCTGGATCGTCGATCCGATCGACGGCACGCGGTCCTATCTCGCCGGCCAGGAGGACTGGTCGGTCAGCGTCGGCCTTGTCGAGGGCGACGCGCCGCTGCTCGGCGCCGTGTTCGCCCCGGTGACGGGAGAACTGTTCTTCGCCGCGCGCGGCGAGGGCGCCCGCCGCAACGATGCGCCGATCCGGGCCGCGGCCGGCGCCCGGCTCGACCCCGGCCGCATCGTCGGCCCCAAGCCGCTGGTCCAGCGCCTCGGCGAAGCGCTCGAACCGGGACCGCTGCATCCCCGGATCGGCTCGCTGGCGCTAAAGATCTGCCGGGCAGCCGAGGGGCGGCTGGATGCTGCTTTTGCAGGCGGGCATAGCCATGATTGGGACCTTGCGGCGGCCGATTTAATCGTGCACGAAGCGGGTGGAACCATGACCTCGCTCTCCGGCGAAGCCGTCGTCTATAACCGCCCCGAGGTAAAGCATGAGCCCTTGGTGGCGGCGGGGCGCGAACGGCACGCCCGCATCGTCGCGCATTTCAGGCGCAGCCCTCCGGTCTGACCATGCGCTTTTGACCATGCGCCGAGCAGAGCGCGGTTCCGAAAGTACCGTCGATGCCAGGGCACTTGTAACTTTATGAGGCGGCCCCGGCCGTTTGCTTCAGGGAAATAGATCCATGTCCGACACCTCGCAGCAGCTGCTTCACCTCGTCATTGGCGGCGAGCTGACCAGCCTTGAAACCATCACCTTCAAGGACCTCGACAGGCTCGATATCGTCGGCGTGTTTCCGAATTATGCCAGCGCCTACACGGCCTGGAAGGCCAAGGCGCAGCAGACCGTCGACAACGCCCACATGCGCTATTTCATCGTGCATCTGCACCGCCTGCTCGATCCGACCTCGGACGACAAGTCGAACTGAGCGATCGCACCCGCCTGTAAATGTCCCTTCGTCAGATCACCCGATCGAGCTGGTTTCAGCACGCTGCCGGTTTCGTCGCGTCCGAGTTTCTGCGCTTCGTCTGGCTGACCAACCGCTTCAGCTACGATCCGCCGGACCTCTATGCGCAGTTCGAGCCGCAGATGCCGGTGGTCGTCGCCTTCTGGCACGGTCAGCATTTCATGATGCCGTTCCTCAAGCGGCGGCATCTCAAGGCGAAGGTGCTGGTTTCGCGTCATCGCGACGGCGAGATCAACGCCATCGCCGCCGAAAGGCTGGATATCGGCACGGTGCGCGGCTCGGGCGATCACGGCGCGTCGTTCCACCGCAAGGGTGGGGTCGCGGCGTTCAAGGCCATGCTGCGGGTGCTCGAGGAGGGCGTCAACATGGCGCTGACCGCCGATGTCCCCAAGGTATCGCGTGTCGCCGGTCTCGGCGTGATTATGCTTGCACGCGATTCCGGCCGGCCCATTATACCGGTGGCGATCGCCACCAGCCGGTTCAAGCGTCTGAACAACTGGGATCGTTCGGTGATCAACCTGCCGTTCGGGCGCGGGGTGATCGCCACCGGCAAGTCGGTCAGGGTGCCGGCGGACGCCGACGACGCGGCCATGGAGGCTCTGCGCGTGCAGCTTCAGGACAACCTCAACGAGGTGACCCGGAGAGCCTATGCCATCGTCGGCCGCGCGGACGAGGCCGACCGTGCCGGTTGACCTGCCGCTGACACTGCGCGCCTATCGGCGGCTGTCGGCGGCTGCCATGCCGCTGAGCACGCTGCTGATCCATCGGCGCATCCGCCAGGGCAAGGAGGAGACCGGCCGGATCAATGAGCGCCGCGGTCTTCCCGGCGTCGCGCGGCCGCGCGGGCCGCTGATCTGGATCCACGGCGCCAGCGTCGGCGAGGTCCTGGCGGCTGCGGAACTGATCGGGCGGTTGCGCGCGCACAACATTCGCATCCTGCTCACATCGGGCACGGTGACCTCGGCCGGCATCGTCGCCAAGCGCTTTCCTTCGGACGTGCTGCATCAATATGTGCCGTTCGATGCGCCGCGCTACGTGTCGCGCTTCCTCGATTTCTGGCAGCCGTCGCTGGCGCTGTTCATCGAATCCGATCTGTGGCCGAACCTGATCATCTCGGCCTCCTCGCGCCGCATCCCGATGGTGGTGATCAACGGCCGGATGTCGCCGCGGTCCTATCCGCGCTGGCGCCGCGCGCTCGGCACCATCAGCGCGCTGCTCGGGCGCTTCGAACTGTGCCTCGCCCAGTCGCAGCTCGATGCCGAACGTTTCAGCGCCCTCGGCGCCGAGAACGTGGTGGTCACCGGCAATCTCAAGCTCGACGTTGCGGCGCCGCCGTCGGATCCGGCGAAATTCGCGCAGCTGCGCGCGGCGATCGGCGGTCGGCCGGTGATCGCGGCCGCCTCGACCCATCCGGGCGAGGAGGAACTGATTGCGGCGGTGCATGCCCGCCTGGCATCGCAGATCCCCGGCCTGCTCTCCGTCATCGTGCCGCGCCATCCCAAGCGCGGCGAGGCGGTTGCGCGCGATCTCGCGGCCGCGGGCTTCGCCGTGGCGCGCCGCGCCGGCGGCGAATTGCCTTCGCGTGAAACCGAGATCTACGTCGCCGACACCATGGGCGAACTCGGCCTCGTCTATCGTCTCGCTCCGGTGGTTTTCATGGGCGGCTCGCTGGTGCCCCATGGCGGGCAGAACCCCATCGAGGCGATCAAGCTCGGCGCTGCGACGCTGCACGGGCCCCACGTGTTCAATTTCGCCGAAGTCTATGAAGCGCTCGACCAGGCCGGCGGCGCTGCCCTGGTGAGCGATGCGGACGATCTGGCGCTGCGTATCGCCCGCCTGCTCGGCAACGAGGCGGCGCGAGCGCGCATGGTCGCGGCGGGCACCGAGGTGGTGACGCGGCTCGGCGGCGCGCTGGAGCGCACGCTGGCGGCGCTCGAGCCCTATCTGCTGCAACTGCGCATCGAACGCGGTGCCATCGATGCGTGAGCCGGGCTTCTGGCACCGGCCGCCGTCCTGGCAGGCGCGCCTGCTGGCGCTGCCTGCGATGATCTACGGCCGGATCGCAACGCGCCGCCTGGCGCGTCCCGGCCGGCGGGTCGGGGTGCCGGTGATCTGCGTCGGCAATTATCACCTCGGCGGCGCCGGCAAGACGCCGACGGTGCTGGCGCTGGCGGCACTGCTACGCAAGATGGGTGAACAACCGGTGGTGGTCAGCCGCGGCTATGGCGGTCGGTTGGCCGGTCCCGCGGCGGTCGAGCCGACGCAGCACAGCGCCGCTGAGGTGGGTGACGAGCCCTTGATGATGGCCTCGGAGGTGCCGGTGATCGTCGCCCGCGATCGCGCCGCCGGCGCGGCCATGGCGATCGCCCGCGGCGCCAGCGTCATCCTGCTCGACGACGGCTTCCAGAATCCGGCGCTCGTCAAGGACGCCAGCATCATCGTCATCGACGCCCGGCGCGGTCTCGGCAACGGACTGGTGTTTCCGGCGGGGCCGCTGCGTGCGGCGCTCGAGCCGCAGCTCGAGCGCACCGACGCGCTCGTCATCGTCGGCCATGGCTCGGCGGCGGATGCCCTAGCCGCGAAGGTTGCGGCGAGGGGCAGGCCGGTGTGGCGGGCGGAACTGGCGCCCCAGCCATCCTCGCTGGCCGTGCTCAGAAGTCGCCGCTGCCTTGCCTTCGCGGGGATCGGCGATCCGGCCCGTTTCGTCGCCACCTTGCGGACCCATGGCGTCGAGGTCGTTCGCGAGGCGGCTTTCGCCGATCACCATGCCTACCGGCGCGAGGAAATCGAGGCGCTGGCGGCGACGGCGCGGACAGAGGCGCTGGCGCTGGTGACGACGCAGAAGGATCTGGTGCGGATCGCCAGCGATCCGGCGCTGGCCGACCTCGCCCCAAGCCTGACGGCGCTGCGCGTGAGGCTGGTGCTGGAGGGGGATGTCGAGGGATTCCTGGCGCGGCTGTTGCGGCGCGGGTGATCAGCACGCAGAGGCGTTTTTCCAGCTCAGCGTTCCACGACGATTCCGAGCCTCGTCGTCATGGCCGGGTTTGTCTCGGCGGTACAAGGCCGGGCATGACGATCGAAATCAGCGGCAGCGCGCGGCCGCTCAATGTGGCGCTATGATACCTCAGCCCAAGCTGACTTCAGCTCAGGCCGACTTCAGCGCCTCGGGGAAGTGGCGTTCCAGCACCGCGGTCGGGGTGGCATAGGCCTCCTGGCGGTCGACGCTCCAGTATTTCAACTCGTCCAGCGGAATCCGCACGCCGCTGACAGCGCAGACCACATAACTGCCCGGGCTGACGACCCGATAGTCGCCGTCGAGATATTGCAGGCGGGCTTCGGACTGGCCTGAGGACGAGAATCTGTTGAGCACGCTGAGTGTCCCGAATTGGTCGCGCGTCGCCGCGCCGGATTGATCTTGTATCATAAATGGGGGCGCGGCGCCCGCCTGTCAAAGGCTGTCCTGCCGGAAGCCGGTGCCGTCAGAACAGGCTGCCCTGCTTGTCGGGCTGCATATCGGCGTGCTTGGGCGCCTCGGCTTTCTCGGCCTTCACCTCGGTTTTCGGCCGGCGCTGCGGCTTCGGCGCATCGACCGGCGGCGCTGTGCCCTCGGCGGTGGCGGCGACCCGGCCGTCGGCGAATTCGAGGCTCAATCGGGCTCCCGGGGCGACCGCCGCGGCAGCGTGGAGCGGATGGCCCGCCTGGTCGCGCACCAGGGCAAATCCGCGCGCAAGGACGCTGCGATAGGATAGCGCCGCCAGCAGCTGCCCGGAATGCTCGATCCTCGCCCGGCGCCGCTCCACCAGGGTGGTCAGCGCCCGTGCCGCGCGCTCAGTGAGGCGCTGGGCGCGCTCACGGTCGCGCGCCAGCAGCTGGCGCTGCGCCTTGGCATTGGCAAAGCGGGAAGCTTTCAACCGCGTCTCGATGCCGATGTAGCGGTCACGCCGGCGCTGCAGCAGCGACCGCGCGGACAACGAAAGCCGGTCGCCGGTCATCTGCAGGCGCTGGGCGGCATGGTCGACCTGGGCGCGCAGCACGCGCAGCGTGAGCCGGGCGTCGGCCTGGGCGAAGCGTCGGTAATGGGCGTGGGTATTGCCCTTCAGCGCCCGCGGCAGGCCGGTGGCCGCGGCGTCGAGGCGCTGGCGCGGGATGGCCAACAGGTCGGCGGCGCTCGGCAGCGCCCGCGTGGCGCTGCGCAATTCGCTGCGGCGATGTTCCTGGGCGCGTTGCCAGCAGGCGAAGGCGCGGCGGGCGAGGCTATTGACCTCCACCGTGAGTTCGGCTCGCACCGGCACCGCCATTTCGGCAGCCGCGGTCGGCGTCGGCGCCCGCCGGTCGGCGGCAAAGTCGATCAACGTCACGTCGGTCTCGTGACCCACCGCCGAGATCAGCGGGATCATGCTCTCCGCCGCGGCCCGCACCACGATCTCCTCGTTGAACGACCACAGGTCCTCCAGCGAGCCGCCGCCGCGGGCCACGATCAGCAGGTCGGGCCTCGGGATGCGGCCGCGTTCGGGCAGGGCATTGAAGCCGTGAATGGCAGCTGCGACCTGTTCGGCGGCGCCTTCGCCCTGCACCCGCACCGGCCAGACCAGCACGCGGCGCGGGAAGCGGTCCTCGAGCCGATGCAGGATGTCGCGGATCACCGCGCCGGTCGGCGAGGTGACGACGCCGATGACCTCCGGCAGCCACGGCAGGAGCTGTTTGCGCGCCTCGTCGAACAGCCCTTCGGCGGCGAGCTTGCGCTTGCGCTCCTCCATCAGGGCCATCAGCGCCCCGACCCCGGCGGGTTCCAGCGCCTCGATGACGATCTGGTATTTCGACGAGCCCGGATAGGTGGTCAATTTGCCGGTGGCGATGACCTCGAGGCCCTCCTGCGGCTTGAAACGCATCCGGCCATGGACGCCCTTCCAGATCACCGCCTCGATCTTGGCCGAGGCGTCCTTGAGGGCGAAATAGCAGTGGCCGGAGGAATGTGCGCCGCGAAAGCCGGAAATTTCGCCGCGCACGCGGACATGGCCATAGGCGTCCTCGACCGTGCGCCTGAGCGCATTGGACAGCTCGGAAACCGAGAATTCCGGCGCATTGGCGAGCGGGGCGGGAGCGGAGACCATGTCGAATCAAGCTTTCGGGTTGAGCCGCCAAGGTAGGCGCTCGAATCGCCCCCGCCAATGCCCCCGGGGCTGCGTTGTCCGCGATGTCGGCAGACCGGCAAGGGGCAGGTTCCGGCCCTTGTTTCCCCTGCCGCGAGCGGCTAACCGGTCGGTTCAGGAGACCAAAGCCCATGAATATCCTTCTGCTCGGTTCCGGCGGACGTGAGCATGCCCTGGCCTGGAAGATCGCGGCCTCGCCTCTGGTGACGAATTTCTGGTGTGCTCCGGGCAATGCCGGGATCGCCCACGACGCCGAATGCGTCGGTCTCGACGTTGCCGACCATGGCGCGGTGATCGCCTTCTGCAAGACCAACGCGGTAGATCTGGTGGTGGTGGGACCGGAGGCGCCGCTCGCCGCCGGCATCGTCGATGATCTCGCCGCAGCCGGCATCAAGGCCTTCGGGCCGACCAAGGCCGCCGCCCGGCTCGAAAGCTCCAAGGGCTTCACCAAGGATCTCTGCCGGGAGGGCGGCATTCCCACCGCGGCCTACGAGCGCTTTTCCGACGCCGACCAGGCCAAGGCCTATATCCGCGCGCAAGGCGCGCCGATCGTCGTCAAGGCCGATGGCCTCGCCGCCGGCAAGGGCGTCGTGGTCGCCGCCAGCGTCGCCGAGGCCGAGGCGGCGATTGACATGATGCTCGGCGGCGGCTTCGGCGCGGCCGGCGCCGAGGCGGTCGTCGAGGAATGCCTGGTCGGCGAGGAGGCATCCTTCTTCGTGCTGTGCGACGGCGATGATGCGTTGGCGCTGGCGGCGGCGCAGGACCACAAACGCGCCTTCGACGGCGACGAGGGGCCGAACACCGGCGGCATGGGCGCTTATTCCCCGGCGCCGGTCATGACCGACGCCATGTGCCGGCGCACCATGGACGAGATCATCCTGCCGACCCTGCGCGCCATGAAAGCGCGCGGCACGCCCTACAAGGGGGTGCTGTTCGCCGGGTTGATGATCACCGCCGAGGGTCCGAAGCTGATCGAATACAATGTCCGCTTCGGCGATCCCGAGACCCAGGTGCTGATGATGCGCCTCAAATCCGATCTCGTTCCCGCACTGCTTGCCGCCTGCGACGGCCAGCTCAAGAGCTTCGACCTGCGCTGGTCGGACGAGGCCGCGCTCACGGTGGTGATGGCGGCGAGGGGCTATCCGGGCGATTATGCCAGGGGCAGCGTCATCGAGGGACTCGACGAAGCGGCCAAGGTCGAGGGCGTCGAGATCTTCCATGCCGGCACGCGCGCGGACGGCGCCACCATCCGGGCCAATGGCGGCCGGGTGCTCAACGTCACCGCGATCGGCGAAAGCGTCGCAGAGGCACAGCGCCGCGCCTATGCGGCGGTCGACCGCATCCGCTGGCCGGAGGGCTTCTGCCGGCGCGATATCGGCTGGCGCGCGGTGGCGCGCGAGAAGGACAGCAGATAGGCTCGAACTCCGTGTCGTGGCCGGAACAGGCAGGCCTGACGAAATCGAAGGAAGAGGCAATGTCCGACCTCGCCGATCTGTTTCCCGGTTTCGCCTCGGAGTGGATCTCGACGGCGCGCGGGCGCATCTTCGCCCGCGTCGGCGGTTCAGGCCCGCCGCTGCTGCTGCTCCACGGCTATCCGCAGACGCATGTGATGTGGCACCGCGTGGCGCCGCAGCTCGCGCCGCATTTCACAGTGGTGATCGCCGACCTGCCGGGCTACGGCTGGTCCGATGTGCCGGTGAGCGATGCCGAGCACACTCCGTTCACCAAGCGCGGCATGGCGCAGGCCATGATCGAGGCCATGGAGAAGCTGGGCCATGCCCGTTTCGCGGCTGCCGGGCACGATCGCGGCGCTCGCGTCGCCTATCGTCTCGCGCTCGATCATCCCGGCCGGCTCATGAGGCTCGCCACCCTCGATATCCTGCCGACCTACGAATACTGGTCGAGCATCGATCGCACCTTCGCGCTCAAGATCTATCACTGGGCGTTTCTCGCCCAGCGGGCGCCGCTGCCGGAGGACCTGATCAAGACTGATCCCGACGCCTATTTCGGCCGCACCTTCCGCTCCTGGGCCAAGGCCGGAACGAATCCGTTCGATCCGCGCGCCGTTGCCCACTATCTCACGGCGCTGCGCGATCCCTTGCGCATCCATGCCGCCTGCGAGGATTACCGCGCCGGCGCCTATGCCGATTTCGACCACGACAAGGCCGATCTCGAAGCCGGGCGCAAGATCACCGTGCCGCTGCTGGCGTTGTGGGGCGGTACCGGGATTGCCGCCGCGTCGCGCTCGCCGCTCGAGACCTGGCGCAAATGGGCCACCGACGTGCGCGGTAGCCCGATCGACAGCGGCCATTTCCTCTGCGAGGAGGCGCCCGACGCCACCGCTGCGGCGCTGCTGGAATTCTTTCGCGCGTGATCGCGCTGGTCTTCATTTTGGGGCGGAAAGGGCGCTGCGAATGGTCCGCTCGATCGAGCTGATCTCACACTGGGCGTACCACCATTGGAAGCGGGCAAGCAGATAAAAGCAGCCAATGAAGCCGAAGCCGCCCAGAGGGATCAAGAGTTCGGCCGGGTTGGCGATGATGCTCCGCAGATCGTGAAAGACCGTTCCCAGGACGTGGGCAATAGCGACGAAGGTCCATATGGCTAAAAAGGCCAGGGCGAGCGTCGTGCCCACCATCGCCCCCTCGGTCGTCGAATAGCTGCCCCGCAAGACGGCCTTTCCGTCGCGTTCTTCGAAGATGCCGTTGAAGACGGGCGAACGCGTGCCGCTAAAGAAGGATAGGTATCTGATCTCGACGTCATCGCGAGCCACCGAGCCCGAGATGCCGAAGCGTGGGGTAAGGACTTTGGCGCGCGGCACGCGGGCTTGCAAACGCGCAATCGATACCTCGACGGAGAGGTCGCTGTCGAACTCCGCCGGCTCATTGGGATAGAAGGTCCGATAGATCGAAGGGGTCATTTGGTTCAAGCGGGCAAAAGGTTAGCCGGATTGGAGCAGGGGCCGGCGTCTTAAGCAACGCCCCGCCCGTTGCGGGCGGTTACCGCCGCGCCCTGAAGAACTCCTTCAGCAGCGCGCCGGAGTCTGTTTCGCCGAGCCCGGGATAGACCTCGGGGGCATGGTGGCAGGTCGGCGAAGCGAAAAAGCGCACGCCGGATTCGACCGCGCCGCCCTTGGGATCGGCGGCGCCGTAATAGAGCCGGCGGATGCGGGCGAAGGAAATCGCCCCGGCGCACATGGTGCAGGGTTCCAGGGTGACGTAGACATCGCATCCGGTCAGGCGCTCGCTGCCGAGGCGGGCGCCGGCGGCGCGCAAGGCGACGATTTCGGCGTGGGCGGTCGGATCGTGGTCGGTAATGGTGCGATTTTGCCCCTCGGCCACCACCTCGCCGTCCCGGACGACGACGCATCCGATCGGCACCTCGCCCGCGGCCTCGGCGGCCCGGGCCTGGGCCAGGGCCAGATCCATGAAAGAATGTGACGTCATGCCTCGTTTCGCGCGCATATCTCTGTTACACAGGCGCCATCACCAGCACAGAGACAGCGGCTTCCGACCTGAGTCAACGCGGTTGAATCGGGCCTGACGGAGGCGCCTTTCATTTTTTCGAGCGAGAAACCAGATGCCCCGCGACAAGGACAAGAACAATGCACCCCGCGGGGGCCGCGGCGGACGGCCGCCAGGTCGCGACCGGGGCGAGGGCCCGCGGGGCGGCAAGGGACCCCACAAGGGGGGCGGCAAGACCGAAGGGCGCAGTTTCGCCGGCCGGGGCGAGCGCGACGAGCGCCGCTCCAGCGGCGATCGCAAGCCCTATGGCGACCGCAAGCCGTCGGGTGATCGCAAGTCCTTTGGTGAAGGCAAGTCCTTCAGCGAACGCAAGTCGTTTGGTGAACGAAAGCCTTATGGCGAGCGCAAGAGCTTTGGCGAAGGCAAGAGCTTCGGCGAGCGAAAGTCGTTCGGCGACCGCAAGCCGTCGGGTGATCGCAAGTCCTTTGGTGAAGGCAAGTCCTTCAGCGAACGCAAGTCGTTCGGTGAACGAAAGCCTTATGGCGAGCGCAAGAGCTTTGGCGAAGGCAAGAGCTTCGGCGAGCGAAAGTCGTTCGGCGACCGCAAGCCGTCGGGTGATCGCAAGTCCTTTGGTGAAGGCAAGTCCTTCAGCGAACGCAAGTCGTTCGGTGAACGAAAGCCTTATGGCGAGCGCAAGAGCTTTGGCGAAGGCAAGAGCTTCGGCGAGCGCAAGTCGTTCGGCGACCGCAAGCCTTCAGGCGAGCGCAAACCCTATGGCGAGAAGGGCGCCGGCGAAGGCTTTCGCGCGCGGGATGATCGGCCGCGGCGCTTCGAGCGCGATGGCGATCGTCCGGATCGCGGGCCGCGCAAGGATTTCGCGCCGCGTGGCGAGCGGGGCGGCGAGGAGCGGCCGCGATTCAAGCCGCGTCAAGATCGCAATGAGCGTCCGGCGCGCGCCGCCGGCGAGACCCGCCGTTTCGACGATAAGCGCGGTTTCGGTGAGAAGCGCGGCGAGGGTCGCCGTGATTTCGGCAAGGGCGGCTTCCGCCACGATCGTGACGGCGACAAGCCCTTCGCGCGCGGGCCGCGCCTGGGCCGCGAGGATTTCGCCGGCCGTGACCGCAGCGAGGAGAAGCCGTGGCAGCGTCGCGAGGCGGGCAGCCGCGATGAGGCGCGCGGCGAGAGGCGTTTTGACCGGCCACGCCAGGATCGCGAGGGTGGCTTCTCGCGCGGCGAACGGCGGTTCGATCGGCCGCGCGAGGAGCGCGGACCGGAAGGCCGCGGCGGCTTCGCCCGGCCAAGGGGCGAGCGCAAGAGCTGGCAGGAGCATCCCCGCGGCGAGGGCGGCTTCGAGCGCGGCGGGCGCCCTGAACGGCGCGGTCCCGGCGAGGGCGACGACGCCAAGATCTTTCCCAAGCGTCCGGCTTTCGGCGGTCGCGGCGCCTATCGCGAGCGCAAGCCGGAGGATCACGGCAAGCGCGATCATGGCAGGCGCGACCACGGCAAGAAAGACCTGGGCATCGGCGTGCCGCCGCCCAATCCGGACAAGAGTGGCGAGCGCATCGCCAAGCGGCTCGCGCGCGCCGGCCTGTGCTCGCGGCGCGATGCGGAAGCCTGGATCGCCGAGGGCCGGGTTACGGTCAACGGCAACGTGCTGACCTCGCCGGCGCTCGATGTCGCCGACACCGATACCATTCTGGTCGACGGCAAGCCGTTGCCGGAGCCCGAACGCACCCGGCTGTTCCTCTATCACAAGCCGCGCGGCCTGATGACGACCCATTCCGATCCGGAGGGGCGGCCGACGGTGTTCGACCATCTGCCGGAAGGCCTGCCGCGGCTGATCAGCGTCGGCCGGCTCGACTTCAACACCGAGGGGTTGCTGCTGCTGACCAATGACGGCGGCCTCGCGCGTGCGCTCGAACTGCCGGACACCGGCTGGCTGCGGCGCTATCGCGTCCGTGCCCATGGCGAGATCACCCAGGCCCAGCTCGACACGCTGCGCGGCGGCGTCGAGGTCGATGGCGTCAAATACGGGCCGATCGAGGCGGAGCTGGAACGCGACCAGGGCAGCAATGTCTGGCTGGTGGTGGCGATCCGGGAGGGTAAGAACCGCGAGGTGCGCAACGTGCTCGCCCATCTCGGGCTCGAGGTGAACCGGCTGATCCGCGTTTCCTATGGGCCGTTCCAGCTCGCCGAATTGCCCGAAGGCGAGGTCGAGGAGGTGCGCACCCGCGTGCTGCGCGACCAGCTTGGCGACAAGATCGCCAATTTCGCCGGGGTCGATTTCGAAGGGCCGAAAGCTCCCTTCCAGCGCCATGAAGGCGACGATGGCGGAGCGGCGCCGCGCCGCGGGGACAAGGCGCGGGAGCCGAGATCCGATCGCGCCAGATCGAAAGATTTCAAGTCGAAGGACTTCAAGCCGAGAGATTCGAAGCCGCGAGATTTCAAATCCAGGGATTTCGATTCCAGGGATTCCAAGCCGAGGGATTTCAAGTCACGTGATCACAAGTCGCGTGACTTCAAAGATAGGGATTTCAAGGACAGGGATTCCCGGTCAAAGGGATTCAAGTCCAAGGGGCCCGACGCCAGGCCCAAGCGCAAGGAGCGCGATCCCGACGCGCCGGTGGTCCGGAAACGGGCCGCCGAGGTGGAAGATCGCAAGGGCCGCCGCGTGCTGGTGGAGCGCAGCGGCGATGGCGACCGGGAGGCGCGTCCCTACCGGCGGCCGAACCGCACCTATCACGGCAAGCGTGAGCACGGGGCCGACTGAGCATGCGCGTCGTCGGGGGGCGGCTGCGCGGCCGCAATCTTGCCTCGCCGGCTTCGCGCGAGATCCGGCCGACCGCGGACCGGCTGCGCGAGGCGCTGTTCAACATCCTGTTCCACGCCTATGACGATCCGGTCACCGATGCCCGAGTGATCGATGCGTTCGCCGGTACCGGCGCGCTCGGCATCGAGGCACTGTCGCGCGGCGCGCGCTTTGCGCTGTTCATCGACAACGGGGCGGAGGCGAGAGCCCTGCTGCGCCAGAATGTCGAGTCTCTCGGCCTCGGCGGCGTCAGCAAGGTCTGGCGCCGCGACGCCACCGAGCCCGGCCCGGCCCATCCGATGGAGCCCTTCAAGCTCGCCTTCCTCGATCCGCCCTACGGCAAGGGCCTCGCCGAAAAGGCGCTCGCGGCGCTGCGCGCCGGCGGCTGGCTGATGCCGCAGGCGCTGGTGGTGGTGGAAGAGGCACGCAAGCCCGGCTTCGTCGTGCCGGAAGGCTTCACCGAGCTCGAGCGCCGCGCCTATGACGACACCGAGTTCGTCATTCTCCGCGCCGCGTGAACACATTTTCTGGAACATCATCCGGAAAGATGGGTCTTTATAAGGTCGGCTCCATCGACGCGCTTGAGCGCGCGCCGCCGTTCGATCTGAAGCGATTGCATTCGAGTGGTCCGATTGTAACTTTCGCATTGGCTTTGGGCAGCCCGCCCAGGCGCGTCAACCCACCATGAATGTTTCAGGATAAGTCCGTCTTCCTGCGCAGGCAGCCCGGGACAACCTAGACGAGCGGCCTACACCCCTGCTAGCCTGTTGGCGGGTCTGGGGAATTCACATGAAACGTCTGATCGTCGTGGCGGCCGCGGCCGCCTTGGGCGCCTGCGCCGGCCGGGCTCCTGCGCCCGTTGCCGTGGTGCAGCCGCAGGATCGCTATATGGACTGCGCCGCCATCACCATTGAAGTGCAGTCGAACAACGCCAAGGTGCAACAGCTAGCCTCTGACAAGGGCCTCAAGGTCGCGCAGAACGTAGCCGCTGGCGTTGCCGGTTTGGTGATCCCGGTGCTTTGGTTTGGCATGGACTTCCAGGGCACGGCTGATACCGAGATCCAAGCACTCCAGGCGCGGCAGCAGTACCTGGCGGCCCTTGCAGAGCAGAGGCACTGCGGTGAAGACTCGGGCGAGCCTCAGAAGGTGATCAGCGAGGCGTCAAAGGGCGGCAAGCAGCAACCAAAACCAAAGCTGCGGCCGGCCCCCGTGGCTTCAGCACCGGTACCCCCGCCCACCGCAGACGCTGCCACGGCGGCAGAGCCATCGCCGCGCTAAAACAGGCTCGAAAACGCCAGAGCGCGTTAGCGTTTGATCGTACCGCGCTGTGGGAGTGGACGGCAGTGGCGGCGCCGATCTCCCGGCGCCGTCATCCCCCATGATCCAGCGGCGCGTAGGACGACGCATCGACGACATCGGGCCGGCCCGGGACGGAGAGCCTCGACCGCCGCGGCTCGCTTTCGGCGACGACGCGGCCACGGCTGACGACGTAGAGCCGCGCGGCGCGCAGCCGGATCGCCTCGATCGGATCCGTCGCCTGCAGCACCACCAGGTCGGCCTGGCAGCCGACCTCCGTGCCGTAATCCTCCAGTCCAAGGATGCGTGCGGCGGTCGTGGTGATCGAGGCGAAGCAGTCGCGCATGGCGTCGCGCGAGGTCAGCTGCCCGACATGCAAGGCCATATGCGCGACGTCCAGCATGTCGGCCGAGCCGAGCGAATACCACGGGTCCATGCAGCAGTCCTGGCCGAAGGCGACGTCGATGCCGGCCGCGCGCATTTCCGCGACGCGGGTCATGCCGCGGCGCTTCGGATAGGTGTCGTGCCGCCCTTGCAGGACGATGTTGATCAGCGGATTGGCAATGGCCGCGACCCCGGCCTCGGCCATCAGCGGCAGCAACTTGGAGACGTAGTAGTTGTCCATGGAATGCATGGAGGTGAGGTGCGAGCCGGTGACGCGTCCGCCAAGACCGAGGCGATGGGTCTCGTCGGCCAGGGTCTCGATGTGCCGCGACAGCGGATCGTCGGTCTCGTCGCAGTGCAGGTCGACGCGCAGGCCGCGCTCGGCGGCGAGTTCGCACAGCGCGCGCACCGATGCGCTTCCGTCACCCATGCTGCGCTCGAAATGCGGAATGCCGCCGACCACCTCGACACCCTTGTCGAGCGCGCGGGACAGGTTCCTGACCGCGCCCGGCGATCGATAATAGCCGTCCTGGGGGAAGGCCACGAGTTCGAGATGCAGATAGGGCGCGACCTGGCGCTTGACCTCGAGCAGCGCGTCTACCGCCACAAGATGATCGTCGCAGATGTCCACATGGCTGCGGATGGCGAGCAGCCCCTGGGCAATCGCCAGATCGCAATATTTCATCGCCCGTTCGAACACCGCTTCTGCCGTCAGCAGCGGCTTGAGCTCGCCCCATAGTGCGATGCCCTCGAGCAGCGTGCCGGAGCGGTTCAGCCGCGGCAGCCCGAGCGAGAGCGTCGCGTCGAGATGGAAATGGGAATCGACGAAAGGCGGCGCGACGAGGCGGCCGGCGGCGTCGATCACCTGGCCGGCTTCCGCTCCGATGGCAGGTTCGATCGCCGCGATGCGGCCGGCATGGACCGCGATATCGATCCCGGTGCGGCCATCGGCAAGCGACGCGTTGCGAATGATCAGATCGAACGACACGGCCGGAGCTTTCCTTGAGTGCGCAACCTCAAATGTTGACCGTTTCACGAAGGCTCGCAAGGGCCGGCAGGGCCGCGCCAGGCGATCGCGTCAGCGACGACCGAACAGCCTTTCGATGTCGGCGAGCTTGAGCTCGACATAAGTCGGCCGGCCATGGTTGCACTGGCCGGAATTGGGGGTCGATTCCATTTCCCGCAGCAGCGCGTTCATCTCCTCGGGCTTGAGGATGCGCCCCGCCCGTACCGAGCCATGGCAGGCCATGGTGGCGGCGACATGCATCAGCCGGCGCTCCAGCGGCAGCGCCTCGTCCCATTCGGCCATGTGCTCGGCGAGATCGCGCAGCAGCGCCGCGGCATCACCTCGGCCGAGCAGGGCGGGGGTCTCCCGCACCGCGACCGCGCCGGGACCGAAGGATTCGACGACGAGGCCGAAGCGCTCGAGTTCGCCGGCGCGGCCGAGGAGCCGCTCCACCGTGGCCTCGTCCAGTTCGACGATCTGCGGGATCAGCAGGATCTGGCGGCCGACGCCGTCGCGCTCCAGCGACGCCTTGAGCCGCTCGTAGACGATGCGCTCGTGGGCGGCGTGCTGATCGACGACGATGAGACCGTCGCGGGTCTGCGACACGATATAGGTGCCGTGGATCTGGGTGCGCGCCGCGCCGAGGGGGGCGTCGATCAGGTCCGGCGGCGGCGCGGCGTGGCCGCGCAGGTCGGCGGCCGGGGCGCCGACGTCGAACGCCGGCTGCGCCGGTGCGGCAAAGCCAGGCGCCGCATCGGCGATCGTGGCAGTAAAGCCGGAGCCGAAGGGCGACGCCGTCGGCGACACGAAGGCCGGCCCAGGCGCCGCCGGCGAGCGCTGCCAGTCCCAGTTGACCGGCCTCGAGCGAAACGCCGCTATCGCCGCCTCGCCGCTGTTGCCGGCGGTGCGGCGGCCCTCGCGGGCGAGACCTTCCTTCAGCGCATGGACGATCAGCGCGCGCACCAGGCCGGCATTGCGGAAGCGCACCTCGGTCTTGGCCGGATGGACATTGGCGTCGACTTCCTGTGGCGGCAGCGTGACGAACAGCGCCACCACGGGATGACGGTCGCGCGGCAGGTAGTCGGCATAGGCGGCGCGCACCGCGCCGATGATCAACTTGTCGCGCACCGGCCGGCCGTTGACGAACAGATACTGGCCGAGCGCATTGGCCCGGGTCAGCGCCGGCGCCGCGGCGAAACCTTCGACATGAACCCCTTCGCGCTCGGACATCACCGCGATGGCATGGGTGCGGAAGTCGGCGCCGAGAATGTCGCCGAGCCGGGTGAGGCGGCCGGGCCCGCCGGGCAGCGCCGCCGCCCAGGTCACCGGCGCGCGTTCCTCCCCGGCGAGGGTGAAGGCGATGTCCGGTCTCGCCATGGCGAGACGGCGCACCGTCTCGCGGATCGCCTCGGCCTCGGTGCGGTCGGTCTTGAGGAATTTCAGCCGTGCCGGCGTCGCGTAGAAAAGTTCGCTGACATCGACGCGGGTGCCGCGCGACAGTGCCGACGGCGCGATCGGCGACTTGGCGCCGCCCTCGACGTTCAGCGCCCAGGCATGGGGCTCGCCGGCGTGACGCGTGGTGATGGCGAGTTTCGCCACCGCGCCGATCGAGGGCAGGGCCTCGCCGCGGAAGCCGAGCGTCTTGATCGCCAGCAGGTCCTCGTCGTCGAGCTTGGAGGTGGCGTGGCGGTCGACGGCGAGCGCGAGGTCGGCCCTCGTCATGCCTTGGCCGTCGTCGGTGATGGTGATGCGGCGCCGGCCGCCGCCCTCGGTGAAGATGTCGATCCGGCTTGCGCCGGCATCGATGGCGTTCTCCACCAGTTCCTTGACGGCGCTCGCCGGCCGTTCGACCACCTCGCCGGCGGCGATGCGGTTGACGATGGTTTCGGGAAGCTGGCGGACGGGCATCGGATGCGACTCGGAGCGATCAAAAGGTCAATCTAGCAGAGCTTCGCAAGGTCCGAGACCCTCGAGCATTCCGACCAGATTTTCCGGCCAGACGATGCTCGTCGTGGTTCTGAGACGGGCAGCCGACCACCAGGCCTCCTCGGTCATCACGTCTCGCTCCTGTTCGGTCCAGCCGTCCCTGGATAACCGTTCCTGGCTGATCCGGACCACGAAATAATGCTCGTCCGCGATCACCCATTCTCCGTCGGGGAGTTGAAACGAGGCCTCCCGCCGCGCGGCCAACGGACCGGCGTGCGATAAAATCACCCCGGTCTCTTCCCGCAGCTCACGGAGTGCTGCCGCCTCGACGGTTTCGCCTGGCTCGACGCCGCCGCCGGGCGTTGCCCAATAGTCTTTGCCCGCCAACGGGCCGTGGCTGTGAACGAAGCGGAACAGCAGTACTTCGCTCGCTGGATTAAGGATGAGCCAGCGGGCGGACAGTCGCCTTCGCGTTGGGTGATCGGCCATGCTGCGGTTGTGCCTCAGTCGCTGATTCGGCCGCGCATGGCCTTGACGTCGCCGCGATGCTTCTTGCCTTCGAGGCGTCGCTGCTTGGAGCCGAGGGTGGGGCGGGTCGCCCGGCGGGGCTTGGGCCGCACCGCGGCGTCGCGAAGCAGGTCCACCAGCCGATCGATGGCATCCTGGCGGTTGCGCTCCTGGGTGCGGTAGCGATCGGCCTGGATGACGATGACACCGTCCTTGGTCATGCGGCGCCCGGCGAGGCGGGCGAGACGCTCGGCCATGTCCGGCGGCAGCGCGGCGCGGTGGCTGTCCCAGCGCAGCTGCGCGGCCGTGGCGAGCTTGTTGACGTTCTGCCCGCCGGGCCCGGAGGCCCGGACAAAGCTGATCTCGACATCGTCGTCGTCGATGGAAATGGCGTGATTGATGCGCAGCATGGCCGGACCGGTCGTGTGCCCGCGGAAACGGGATTCGGCGAACACTCTATCCGTATTCGTCGCGGCGGTCCCGTGCGGATCAGTTGCGGACCGGTTGGGGCGGAGCAGCGGCGGCCGGCAGCGACTGGGCGGTGGCCTTCACCGGGCGGCCGACCACGACCGTGAGCAGGCCGCTGCCCCACAGCCGTTTCGCCGCACGCCGCGCGTCATCGAGGGTCACCGCGTCGACGAGGCCGTTGCGGATCTCGATATAGTCGATCGGCAGGCCGTCGAGCTGATATTGCATCATGGCCGCGGCGATCTTCGACGAGGTGTCGAGGGCCAGCATCTGCGAGCCCTTGAGATAGGACTTCGCCTCGTCGAGTTCCTTTTGGCTCGGTCCGTCCTCGCCCATGCGGCGGATTTCGCGGTCGAGGGTCTCGACCGTCTCCTCGGCGCGGTCGGCGCGGGTCGCGGTCGAGCCGGCGAACAGCGCCGAGTTCTGCATCCACACCAGCGAATCGTAGATCGAGTAGACGAGGCCCCGCTTCTCGCGCACTTCGCGATAGAGCCGCGACGACAGCGAGCCGCCGCCGAGGATGTGGTTGGCGACATAGCCGGCCATGAAGTCGGGATCGTTGCGCAACAGGCCAGGGCCGCCGAAGGTCACCACCGTCTGCGGCACGTCGAGCGGCACGAACACCCGCTGCGGCGGCTTGATCGCGGCCACCGTGGGGACATCGATGAGCGAACTGGTTGCCGGCAGCGCGCCGAAGGTGTCGTCGAGCAGGCGGCCGAGGGTCGCGGCGTCGATGTCGCCGACGACGCCGATGCGCAGCTTGTCGCGCGTCAGGGTACGGCGGACATAGCTGCGCAGGTCGGCGGTGGAAATGGTGGGGACGCTGTCGAGGCTGCCGTTGGTGGCGCGGCCATAGGGATGATCGGGATAGGCGAGCTGCCAGAAGCTGCGATTGGCCAGCGAGGTCGGCGTCGTGGTCTCGCGGCGCAGGATCGAGATGATCTGCGAGCGGATGCGCTCGACCGCATCACCGTCGAAGCGCGGTTCGATCAGCGTCAGCCGCAGCAGGCTGAAGGCCTCGTCGCGGTTGTCCTTGAGCATCCGCAGCGAGCCGCGGAAATAGTCGCGGGCGGTGGAGAAGGAGAGCTGGATGGCACGACGTTCGAGTCGATCGTGATAGGCACTGGAATCGAGGTCGCCGGCGCCCTCGTCGAGCGTCTCCGCCACCATATGACTGACGCCGGACTTGTCCGCCGGGTCCTGGGCGGCGCCGCCGGCAAAAGCGTATTCCATGGCCACCAGCGGCACGGTGGCGTCCTGGACAAACCAGGCCTCGATGCCGCCGGGCGACACCACGCGTTGGATCCTGGCGGCGGCCTGGGCGAGGCGCGGCGCGAGCGGCAGGGCGGCGCCGGCCAGCGCGAAGGCGCCGGCGGCGCGGAGAAAGTCTCGGCGGCGCATGATCACGAGCGTTTCTCCTCGCGCCGGGGCGCGTTGTCCTTGACGAGATAACCGGTCACGGAGCGCTTCTTGTCGAGCCAGGTGCGTGCGGCATCGCGCACCTGGTTGGCGGTGACGGCGCGGATGCGACGCGGCCACTCGATCACGTCATCGACCTTGAGGCCGACGGTGAGGGCGGCGCCATACCAGCGCGCCAGTGTGCTCTGGCTGTCCTGGGCATAGACTGCTTCGGCAATGAGCTGGGTCTTGGCGCGCTCCAGCGTCTCGGCGGAGACGCCGTTCTGCGCCACTTCGGCGATCACCGCGTCGATCGCGGCCTCGATCTGGGCGAAGTCTACTCCGGGCTTTGGCGAGGCGGAAATGGCGAACTGGGTCGCATCCACCGCCGTGCCCTGGTACCAGGTGCCGGTGCTGACCGCGAGCGGCTTGTCGACGACGAGGGCGCGATAGAGCAGCGAATTGTTGCCGCCGCCGAGCACCTGGGCGAGTAGTTCGAGGGCGTCGCTGTCGGTGGTGGAGCCGGTCGCCGCCGGCACCAGATAATAGCGGCGCAGCGCCGGCTGCTCGACGCGGGGATCGGCCAGCGTCACGGTGCGCGGGCCGGCGGGCGCCGGCTCCTGCGGGCGCACGCGCTGGACCGGGATGTCGGGCTGCGCCGGGATTGCCGCGAAATTGCGTTCGACCAGCGGGCGCACCTCGTCGGCGGTGACGTCGCCGGCGATCACCAGCGTGGCGTTGTTGGGGGCGTAGAAGCGCTTGTAGAAGGCGAGCGCATCCTCGCGGTTGAGCTTCTCGATTTCCTGGTGCCAGCCGATCACCGGCCGGCCATAGGGGTGATTGAGATACAGTGCCGCCATGATCTGCTCGGTGAGCCGGGCGTCGGGGCTGTTGGCGACGCGCATATTGTATTCTTCCAGCACCACGTCGCGTTCCGGCAGCACCTCCTCGTTCTTCAGCGTCAGGCCGGTCATGCGGTCGGCTTCGAACGCCATCATGGTGGCGAGCTTGTCGCGCGCCACACGCTGGAAATAGCCGGTGTAGTCGGTCGAGGTGAAGGCATTCTCGTTGCCCCCGACCCGGATCACGGTCTGGGAGAATTCGCCGGCCGGATGCTTGGCGGTGCCCTTGAACATCAGGTGTTCGAGGAAATGGGCAAGGCCCGATTTGCCCGGGGTCTCGTCGGCGGAGCCCACCTTGTACCAGATCATCTCCGTGACCACCGGGGTGCGATGGTCGGGAATGACTACGACCTGAAGGCCGTTGGCGAGGCTGAAGGTTGATGGCTTCGGCGGGGGAGCCTCCTCGCGCGGCGGTGCGCCGACGGCAGCCGGAGGCACCTCGACGGCGTGCGCCGGCGTGGCCAGCAGTGCGACCGCAAGGGCCGGGGCCGTCAGCGGGGAGCAGAAATCGGCAGCGAGATGGCGGAGCAAGTGTCGCGGTGACAGGTGTCGCGGTGAGCGGATCATGCGCGGGCATACCCTCGGCAGACAAATGGAGCAGCGGCGTGGATTTGACACTCGCGACGCGCCTGGACGGACCACCAGGTCGCTGGTCCGGTGCCGAACGGATCGCGCCGCGCATCGTCAGGCGGCAAAGCGGACACAAGAAGCGGCGCCGGCACGGGCCGGCGCGCGTCACTTCAGTTCGGCTTCTGCTGCATGTTGGGATCGAACACGTTCGTGCCCTGCTGGTCGATCGGCTTGGCCGGGCCGGTGCCATAGGCATAGGTCGGCGACGGCGTCTGGTAACCGGTCGGCGGCTGGGTCAGGTCTTCGCGGGTCGGCTCGCCCTTGAACTGGCCGACCTCAGCAGAGTTGCCGCCCTTGAAAATGCCGGACCACATCCCGCCGCTGAACCCCAGCTGTGAGGGCGCCAGCATCGGCCCGCTGCCGGTGCCGCCCCACGCGTCAGGCTGGCTGCCAGGCTGCTGGGTGGTCGCTTCGCGGACTGATTTCGTGCGCTTGGGTGCAAGCTCGGCAGGGGTCAGCGGGCGGTTCAACTCGAACATGTCCGCCTTTTGCTGGCTCGCGGCTTCCTTCTCCGCCTTGCGTGCGGCGATCGAAGGGTCCTTGGGCCAGTTCGCCGGGGTCTTTTCGGCGCGGGCGTTTTCCGGCGGCGGCAGGTCGAGATTGCGCGGCACCACCAGCGGCGAACGCTCGCGGTAGTCGATGCCCTTGCTGTCCATGTTGGTGCCGCCGATGCCGCTCATGATGTTGCGGACCAGCCTCTCCTCGAAGGTCGAATCGTCTTCTCCGTCGTCGCCGGCGCGGGCGGCACCCGCGGCGAGGCAGAGACCGACGCCGAGCAGGCAGGCGGTGAGGCGCAGCCGCGGGCCCAAACTCGCGCCAAAGAGGGCCTGGCGGCCGCGATGCGGCAGGATGTTGCTGGTTCGCATGATTCCCATCCGATCAGATTTCCTTATCCGATCAATCGCTTAGGCGGAAGGCGCCAGCCCGTCGGACGGGCCTTCGCAGACGGCCGTATCGGCCGGGATCAGGGCGCTTTTACGGCGGTCCTGCCAAAGAAGGAGTCATACAGGAGGCCCACCACACCGGCAACAATGGCCACATCTGCGAGGTTGAAGACGTACCAGTTATAGGTGGTCCCGCCGATCTGGGCGTGCAGCAATGCAAAATCGACCACGGCGCCGTAGAGCAGCCGGTCGATCGCATTGCCGATCGCGCCGCCGATGATCAGACCGAGGCTGAGGCTGGCGAGCACGGTCTGGGACCGCGCCATCCAGATCGCCATCACCACCACCGCCACGGCCTTCAGCGCCACCAGCAGGGTCTGGCCGATGGGCCCCTGGTTCTGGAACCAGCCATAGCTGATGCCGGTATTCCAGGCCATCACGAGGTCGAAGAACGGCGTCACCTCATAGGCGCCGCGACGCGGCAGATCGAAGATCTGCAGCAGCCACTGCTTGGCGGCCTGGTCGAGCACCAGCGTGATGGCGGCGGCAATGATGCCGGCGCGGAGCGGCGGTTTCATGCCGGCCTCATGGCGTCGCCGCGGAAGACCCTAGTACCCTGTTTCCGAAGTTCGTGAGTCACCTGCTGCATCCTCTGGACACGAACTTCGGAAACAAAAGGGTACTAGAATTATAAAGTTTGCTAGTGCCCTTTGCTTTCCGAAGTTCGTGGTTGGACGTGCGGCGCTGTATCACGAACTTCGGAAAGCGGGCACTAGACCGCATGGCCCAGCGCCTTCCATTCGCGCAGCGCCTCGGCGTCGCGCGGCGTCACGTCCGGGTACTGCGGATCGCTGCCGACGGTCGGCAGGATCTTCCACGACCGGGCGCATTTGGTGCCCACGGCGCGCTCGATCACCACCGCGACGCCCGGCACGTCGGCGAGCCGGAAGGCGTCCGCCGGCGCATCCGCATCGGTCAGCATCGCATTCGAGGTGATCGCGATCTCGGCCAGGTCGACATCGGCCAGCAGCGCCAACACGGCCGGATCGGAGACGTAGACGAGCGGCGAGGCCTCGAGCGAGGAGCCGATCTTCTTGGCGGCGCGCTCGACTTCCAGCGCGCCGGTGATGACCCGCCGCACCGCCCGGATGGTCTCCCACCGCGCCGCCAACGCGTCGTCGCGCAGCGACGCAAGATCGTCGCGGAACGTGGTCAGATGCACGGAAGGCTCCGCATCGGGCCGGTACAGCAGCCAGGCTTCGTCGCAGGTGAAGGACAGGATCGGCGCCAGCCATTTCAGGATGGCGTCGCACAGCATGTCGATGGTGGTGAGCGCCGATTTGCGCGCCGGCGAGGACGGCGGATCGCAATACAGCGTGTCCTTGCGGATGTCGAAATAGAACGCCGACAGTTCGGTGTTCATGAAGGCGGCGAGCGCCGCCACCACAGTCTTGTAGTCGAAATCCGCATAGGCCCGGCGCACCACGCCATCGAGTTCGGCGAGGCGGTGCAGCATCAATCGTTCGAGCTCCGGCATCTTCGTCACCTCGACCGCGTCGTCGCGGTGGAAGTGATGCAGCGTGCCGAGCATCCAGCGGATGGTGTTGCGCAGCTTGCGATAGGTCTCGATGGTGTTCTTGAGGATCTCCGGGCCGATGCGCTGGTCGTCGGCGGTATCCGAGCTCGCCACCCATAGCCGCAGGATGTCGGCGCCGGACTGTGCGATGACCTTCTGCGGCTCGACGGTGTTGCCGAGCGACTTCGACATCTTGCGGCCCTGTTCGTCCAGGGTGAAGCCGTGGGTCAGCACCACGTCGTAGGGGGCACGGCCGCGGGTGCCGCAGCTCTCGAGCAGCGACGAGTGGAACCAGCCGCGATGCTGGTCCGAGCCTTCCAGATACATCACGGTGTCGCCGCCGCCATCGACCTTGCGGCGGATGCCGGCGAGACTCGGGAAGTTCTGCTGATCCTCCAGCACGAAGGCGTGGGTCGAGCCGGAATCGAACCAGACGTCGAGGATGTCGTCGACCTTCTGCCAGCCTTCGCTCGCGCGCGCGCCCAGGAAGCGGGCGGCTGCGCCCTCGGCGTACCAGGCGTCGGCGCCTTCCTCCATGAAGGCCTCGGCGATGCGCTGGTTGATGGCTTCGTCCTTGAGGATCTCGACCGAGCCGTCGGCCTTCTCGCGGACGAAGACGGTGATCGGCACGCCCCAGGCGCGCTGGCGCGAGACCACCCAGTCCGGCCGCCCGGCGATCATGCCGGTGATGCGGTTCTGGCCCTGGGGCGGCACCCAGCGGGTCGCGGCGATGGCCTTGAGCGCCCGCGCCCGCAGCGTGTCGCCGTCCTTCGAAGCGCCGGTATCGTCGGCGATCGGCTGGTCCATGGCGATGAACCATTGCGGCGTATTGCGGAAGATCACCGGCTTCTTCGAGCGCCAGGAATGCGGATACTGGTGCTTGAGCCGTGAGCGCGCCAGCAGCATGCCGCGTTCGATCAGGGCCTTGATCACCGCCTCGTTGGCGTCGCCCTTCTCGCCCTTGTCGGTGAGGACGCGGCGGCCGGTGAAGCCCGGCGCCTGGGTGGTCAGGGCGCCGTCGGCGTCGACGGTGTAGGGGATGGCCGGATTGATGCCGCGGGCGGCGAGCGCCCGCGCGTTGGCGGTCCAGATCTCGAAGTCCTCGCGGCCGTGCCCCGGCGCGGTGTGGACGAAGCCGGTGCCGGTGTCGGCGGTGACGTGCTCGCCGTCGAGCAGCGGCACGCGGAATTCGTAGCCGCCCTCGAGGCCGGCGAGCGGATGGGCGCACTCCATGGCGGCGAGCGCCGTGGCGGGCACCGCGCCCACTCTCTCGAAGCCGTCGACCCGCGCCTGCTTGAACACCGCCTCGGCGAGGCTGTCTGCGAGCACGAGCAGATCGCCCGCCTTGGCCCAGTTGTCGGCCGGCGCCGCGGTGACGCGATAGAGGCCATAGCCGATCTTCGACGAGAAGCTGATGGCGCGGTTGCCCGGCAGCGTCCAGGGAGTGGTGGTCCAGATCACGACCGCGGCGCCGGCGACGGCCTCGATCAGCGCCGGCGTGGCCTCGGTGCTGCCGGCGAGTTCGACCTGCGCCACCGGGAATTTCACCCAGACGGTGTCGGAGGTGTGATCCTCGTACTCGACTTCGGCCTCGGCCAGCGCGGTCTTTTCGACCACCGACCACATCACCGGCTTGGAGCCGCGATAGAGCGTGCCGTTGGCGGCGAATTTCATGATCTCGCGGGCGATCTGCGCCTCGGCGGGATGGCTCATGGTGGTGTAGGGATGGGCCCAGTCGCCGACGACGCCGAGGCGCTTGAATTCCTCGCGCTGGACATCGAGCCAGTGGCCGGCATAGGCCCGGCATTCGCGGCGGAAGGCGATCATCGCCGCCGAGTTCTTCAGGTCCGGCTTGGTCTTGCCCTTGGAGCGGTAGTTCTCCTCCTCGATCTTCCATTCGATCGGCAGGCCGTGGCAGTCCCAGCCGGGCACGTAATTGGAATCGAAGCCGAGCATCTGCTGGCTCCGCGTCACCAGGTCCTTCAGGATCTTGTTGAGCGCATGCCCGATATGGATGTGGCCGTTGGCATAGGGCGGCCCGTCATGCAGCACGAACTTGGCGCGGCCGCGGGCGCTCTCGCGCAGCTTGCGGTAGAGGTCGATGTCGTTCCAGCGCGCCAGGATCTCCGGCTCGCGCTGGGGCAGGCCGGCCCGCATCGGGAAATCGGTCTGCGGCAGGTACAGCGTCTTGGAATAATCGTGGCCGGCGGCCTCTGCGGTCTTGGCGCTTGAAGTCTTGGCAGTTGAAGTCTTGGCGTCGGAAGCTTTGGAATTGGTCATGGATCTGGAACCAGGCGGTGCGCTGCTGAAGGCCGGATGGCCAGCCGAGTGATCGGCACCCCGGTATGGGCGCCCCGGTCATCGGCACAGGTTGATCGGCACAAGTTGATCGGCAACAAGTGATGGGCAAGTGTCGGTTCGTCCCGGTCTTGCGCCCCGAGCGGAAGCTCAGGCGGAAGCCGGGCCGGTAATCCCGATTGAGCCGAACTCGCGGTGGTCGTTGCGCTGCGACGCCATGTCCCGTCCTTGAAGATGGCCCGTCATTAGCAAAGCTGGCGGGCCACGGAAAGGCCCCGGCACCGCTGCCGGAGGTTTAGAGCTCGACCTCGCCGAGCCGGGGAAAGGCTTCGGGGGCGGCCGCGAGCGCCGCCCGGGCGCGGATGCTGTCCTGGTCCATCTGGGCGATCAGCGCCGGAATGCCGTCGAATTTCTGTTCCTCGCGCAGGAAGGCGATGAAGGCGACGTCGAGGCGGCTGCCATAGAGATCGCCCTTGAAGTCGAACAGGAAGACCTCGAGCAGCGGCGCGCCGTTGTCGAAGGTCGGCCGGCGGCCGAAGCTCGCCACTGCCTCATAGCGCTCGGCGCCCCGGCCGACCCGCACCGCATAGATGCCGTGGCGCAGGCCGCAGGCCGGATCGAGGCGGATATTGGCGGTGGGATAGCCGAGATCGCGGCCGCGCTTCTCGCCATGGATCACCTCGCCGGAGATGAACCAGGGATAACCCAGCAATTCGGCGGCCTCGTCGACCTGTCCGAGGCCGAGCGCGTTGCGGATCGCGGTCGACGACACCGCCCGGCCCTCGACGTCGATATGGGGCTGGATGTGGACCGAAATGCCGCGGCGCGGCCCCTCGTCGGCCAGCAGCTGCGGCGAGCCCGCCCGGCCCTTGCCGAAATGGAAGTCGAAGCCCACCGAGATGCCGCTGACCGCGAGGCGGCCGATCAGGTCGTGGTTAATGAAGTCCATCGCCGAGGTGCGGGCGCGCGCCGCGTCGAAGGTCATCACCACGGCGCCGGACAGGCCGGTGGCGGCCAGGAGCCGCAGCTTGTCGCGCAGGTCGGTGAGGCGGAACTGCGGCGTATTGGGGCTGAAGAAACTGCGCGGATGGGGCTCGAAGGTGACCGCCAGGGCCGGTCGGCCCTGGGCCTGGGCCATCTCCAGGGCGGCGCCGATGACGGCGCGATGGCCGAGGTGAACGCCATCGAAGTTACCGAGCGCCACCACCGCGCCAGGTGGAATGGCCTCGGGCGGCGTTGTGTCGCGGACGACATGAAAGCGGGCAGGGGTGGTCGACATCGCCGCGGACCGTGATGCCTGAGGCGGCCTCAAGTCAAGCGCCAGCCGGGGTTTCATCATCGCGACTTCCCTTCGCGATCGGGAAGAACATCCAGCCCCCGCCGTGATTGGCAGGATCGAAGCGGGCGATTAACGCGCTGTTTAATGCCCCGGTGCTAGGGGTAAGGGACAGGCGCGGCGGCCGACGACGGGAGTTCGAGGCTGCTTCGTCGCCGGGCCAGGCCGGCGGGTCATGCTCGCCGCGGCGGCGACGCGCGCCGTGACGATACAGGGAGCGAGAGAGCGATGGCGATGGATTTGTCGATGCCGGTCCTGGTGGTGGACGATTACAGCACCATGATCCGCATTATCCGCAACCTTCTGAAGCAGCTCGGGTTCGAGAATATCGACGATGCCAATGACGGTTCGGCGGCGCTCAACAAGATGCGCAGCAAGAAGTACGGCCTCGTGATCTCCGACTGGAACATGGAGCCGATGACCGGCTACGACCTGCTCAAGGAAGTGCGGGCCGACCCCAATCTCGCCACCACGCCCTTCATCATGATCACCGCGGAATCGAAGACCGAGAACGTCATCGCCGCCAAGAAGGCCGGCGTGAATAACTACATCGTCAAGCCGTTCAACGCCGCGACGCTGAAGACCAAGATCGAGGCGGTGTTCCCCGATCACGCCCACGCCTGACTCGCAGCGGACGAAACCGGGATGAAAACGGCCGGGCCTCGCCCGGCCGTTGTCGCTTCGACCCAGCTTCACGCGAGGCAGCGCCGCAACTCGGCTACGGCGCGATGGGTCAGGCCGACGGCCCGGCCGTCGACCGCCTCGTTCTGCGCGGACAGCTTGGCGATGACGAGGCCATTGGCCCGGTCGACGAACAGGTTCTGGCCGTGGATGCCCATGGCGAACAGCAGCTTCGGCTCGTCCCTCGCCACGTACCAGCCGCTGCGATAATGCATCCGGCGCCGGCCGAAGCTCATGGCGAATTCGCCGCGGGCCCAGGCGTTCTCGTCGCCGTTGTCGGCGATGTCCTCGATCCACTCCGCCGGCACCACCGAACGGTTGCCGCGCTGTCCGCCCGCCAGCACCAGCTGGCCGACCCGGGCGAGATCGCGCGCGGTGGCACCGAGGCCGCCGGTGCAGCGCGGCGCGCCGCGGCCGTCGAGGGTGATGAAGGCGGCATCCGCGGCGCCGAGCGGCTGCCACAACAGCCGGCTGGCCAACATTGCGAAGCTTTCGCCCGCGGCGCGCTCCATCGCCCAGCCGAGCAGGTCGATATTGGCCGAGACATAGCGGAAGATGCCGCCATGGGGCCGCGCCGGCAGGCTCATATGGGCGAAGAAGCCGTGCAGATCGGGCGGCGGCGCGCCGGTCGTCTGCGGCAGCCAGTGGGTGGCGGCGTCATAGGCGCGCTGATGCGCCGCATCGAGCACCACGCCGCCGCGCATGTCGAGCAACTGGCGGATCGTGGCGCCGTGATAGGCGGTGGCGGCAACCTCGGGCACATAGGACCCGACCTCCGCCTCGACATCGAGCAGTCCCTCGCCGGCGAGGATGCCGGCGATCAGGCCGACCACCGATTTGGTGGCGGACATGATGATGTGCGGAGTATGCGGCGTCATGCCGCCGGCGTATGCCTCGGCGACGATCTGGTCGTCCTTGAGAATGACGATGGCGTCGGTCGCGGTCGCCGCGAGGAAGTCGGCGAAGCCGAGTTCGCCGTCCGGCATCGCGAGGCTGAAGGCATCCAGCGTCCGCGGCGCCTCGGTGAGGGCCCACACGGCGGCGGGATCGTTGGCGATGTCGGCGACCGGCATCAGGGTGCGGACGTTGCGGAACGCCCGGCGGCTGAACGGCGCGCTGCGCCAGTTCGCCAGGGTCACCGCAGTCTCGTCGGCCTCGTTCCGGCCATCCGCCATCGCTGTATCGTATCCGACAGCCGCTACCAGCGCACTTCGTGCATCAGCGCGAAGGGCAGCCTCGCGCCGCCGAACAGCTTGCGCAGCGCCGCGTCGTCGAGCCGGCGCTGGCCCTTGAATTCGTCGGCATGGATGCCGCGGGTCACGAACAGGCAGTCGAGGCCCATGGCATTGGCCCCGGTGAGATCGGTGCGCACCGAATCGCCGATCGCCAGCACGTGCTTCGGCTCAGTGCCGCGCTGCTCCTTGGCGAGCGACAGGGCGCGATCGTAGATCGGCCGGTGCGGCTTGCCGTAGAAGATCACCTCGCCGCCCATGGCGGCATAGAGCTCGGCAATGGCCCCGGCGCAGTAGATCAGCCGGTCGCCACGCTCGACGACGATGTCCGGGTTGGCGCAGACCAGCGTCAGCCAGCGGTTGAGTGCCTGCGTCAGCATCGCCCGGTAGTCCTCCGGCGTGTCGACCTCGTCGTCGAACGGACCGGTGCAGACGATGTAGTCGGCGCTTTCGACCGGCGCGAAGGCGACGTCGAGGTCGCGGAACACCGAGTTGTCGCGGTCGGGGCCGATCCGGCACACCGTCTTGCCGCGATGGGCGGTGACGTAATGCCGCGTCAGGTCGCCCGAGGAGACGATGGCGTCATAGCAGTCGTCGGCGACGCCGAGCTTGCGCAACTGCCGTTGCACCGAAGCCGCCGGTCGTGGCGCATTGGTGATCAGCACCACGGTGCCGCCGCCGTCGCGGAAGCGGCGCAACGCCGCGCAGGCCTCAGGGAACGAGGCGAGACCGTCATGGATGACGCCCCAGATATCGCTGAGGATGACGTCGGCATCGCGCGCGACATCGTGCAGGTGATCGACGAAACGAAGACTGGTCATGATGATGCTGGTTCAGTTGGGGCCGCCGGCGCGGCGCGCCAGTGCGGCCTTGCCGACGCGGATGCTGTCGCCGCGGCCGGGATCGGCGGCGCGGCTTGCGGGCGCGGCCGCCTCCGGCCTGGTTTGAGGTCTGACGGATTCGGCTTTGGCGGTGTCGAGTTTCGCAAGGTCGGGCCCGGCGGCATCGGGCCGGGCAGCGGACGGTCGGGCTTCCGTGCCTTCGGGCCGCAGCGGCCGCGGCGGCGCGAACAGGAATCCCTGGCCGAAACGCACGTCGTAATCGAGCAGGTCGAGCACGGTGCGCTCGCCCTCGATGCGCTCGGCGACGAGGTCGATGCCGTAGCGTCCGAGCAGGTCGGACAGGTCGGCGGGGTGGATGTCGGCGGCGGACGTCCGGCTCTGGTCGAGCAGCAGGCTGGCCGGCACCTTGATGAAGCGCACGCCGCGATCGGCGAGGTCGCGCGCGTCAATGCGCAGGTCGGTGACATGGTCGATCGAGAAGCGGTAGCCGCGCTGGGCCAGGGCGGCGAGATTCTCGGTCTGCAGCGGCGTCAGGCTGCGCAGCGCCGCATGCTTGAATTCGAGCACCAGTGAGGGTGCCAGCACGCGGTTGGCCTCGAGGAAGTCGAGGCACTGGGCGAAGCTCGCGGCGTCGCCGAGAGTCGCGCCCGACATGTTGCAGAACACGCCGATGTCGTTGTTGCGGACGATCAGGCGGCGCAGCACCTGGACGCAGCGAAGCATCACCTGGCGGTCGATCTGGCCCATCAGGCCGGCGCCCTCGGCGGCGGCGATGAATTCCTCGGCGCCGATCAGTTGATCGCGGTCGTCGCGGATCCGCGACACAGCCTCGTAGAACCTTACCTTGCGCTGGGGCAGGGTGACGAGCGGCTGCAGGTAGAGATCGATGCGGTTGGTCTCGATCGCCGCCTTCACCGCGGCGAGCACTTGGGCCGGCGCGAGTTGAGCTGCAGCAAGCTGGACTGGAGCGGACTGTGCCGGAACGTCCGGCGCGACGCTCGGCGCCGCGGCAAGCGGGACGGCAGCGGCGGCACCGGGCGAGCCGCCATGGGCTTGGTGGTGTTGCGAGGTGTCGTTGGCCGGCGCCGCCGGCGGCGTCAGCCGTCCGGCGATGGCATCGTCATGGGCGGCCACCGAGATCGCCAGTTGTCTGACGAGGCCGCCGAGTTCGCCGATCTCGCCCAGCGCGACCTGGACGCGTTCCTGCGAGGCGGTGTCGAGGCTTGCGACGCGATGCTCGACGGCGGCGAGGCGGCGGCCGAATTCGGCCACCTGGCGCGCCAGGTCGGTGGTGCCGCGCGACAGGTCGGCGATCGGTCCGCCGACCGCGCTGCGCTCGCGCAGGCGCATCGCAACCGCGTTGTAGAGAACGAGGAAGGTCAGTGCCGCCAGCGCGACGATGGCCGATTCCGACTGGTTCAGCCCGGCGACGCTATGGACCACGAAGCCGAGCGAGGCGGCGATCAGCACCATGCAGATGGCGATGAATATCGTCGAAACGCGGATCATTCCCGACGCGGCCCCTGTCCTGCGCGCACAATCTTTATTCACTTTACCATCATTGCTGATTCGTCGGCTAAATCTTCCCGGGGCGGCAAATCGAGACGGCCGGCTTTTGCGCCGGCCGCCCGATCGAACCGAACCTTCCGGCGCTCAGGCGACCGTGCGGATCACCTTGCCGACCTTGTCGATGATCTCGCCGATCTGGGCCTCGCTGATGATCAGCGGCGGTGTCAGCGCCAGGGTGTCGCCGACGGCGCGCAGCATCACGTCATGCTCGAAGAACGAGGCATTGAGCGCTTCGGTGCCGCGGATGCCGGGGGCGCCCTTGGGGGCGAGGTCGATGGCCGCGGTCAACCCGACGGTGCGGATGTCGAGGACGTTCGGCGCGTCCTTGAGGGTCATCACAGCGTCCGCCAGCACCGGCTCGAGCTTGCGGGCGCGCTCGAACAGGCCCTCCTCGCGATAGACGTCGAGCGTGGCGAGACCGGCGGCGCAGGCCAGCGGATGGGCCGAATAGGTGTAGCCATGGAACAGTTCCACGACGTGTTCGGGGCCGGTCATGAAGGCGTCATGAATGGCGTCGCGCACCAGCACGCCGCCCATCGGGACCGCGCCGTTGGTGATGCCCTTGGCGAAGGTCAGGATGTCGGGCGTGACGCCATAGCGCTCGGCGGCGAAGGCGAAGCCGAGGCGGCCATAGCCGGTGATGACCTCGTCGAAGATCAGCAGGATGCCGTGCTTGTCGCAGATGGCGCGCAGTCGCTGCAGATAGCCCTTGGGCGCGGGCAGCACGCCGGTGGAGCCGGCCATCGGCTCGACGATGACGGCGGCGATGGTGTTGGCGCCGTGCAGTCCGACCAGGCGCTCCAGCTCGTCGGCGAGATGGGCGCCCCATTCCGGCTCGCCCTTGGTGAAGGCCTGCTGCTCGCGGTTGTAGGTCGACGCCAGATGGTCGACACCGGTCAGGAGATTGCCGAACAGTCGGCGGTTGTTGACGATGCCGCCGACCGCGGTGCCGCCGAAGCCGACGCCGTGATAGCCGCGCTCACGGCCGATCAGGCGACTGCGGGCGCCTTCGCCGCGGACATTGTGGTAGGCGAGGGCGATCTTCAGCGCGGTGTCGGCGGCTTCCGAGCCGGAATTGCAGAAGAAGACGTGGTCGAGGCCCTTGGGCGCCAGCGCTGCGATCCGGCTCGCCAGTTCGAAGGCTTGCGGGTGGCCGAACTGGAACGGCGGCGCGTAGTCGAGAGTCTCGGCCTGCTTGGTGATCGCCGCGGTGATGGCGTCGCGGTTGTGGCCGGCATTGCTGCACCACATGCCGGCGGCGCCGTCGATGATCTTGCGGCCATCGGCGGTGAAGTAGTGCATGTCCTTGGCCCCGACCACCATGCGCGGAGCGCGCTTGAAGGCGCGGTTCGCCGTGAACGGCATCCAATAGGCGGCGAGATCGTTCGGCGCGGTGGCGGAGGCGAGGGCGGCACTGCTTTTGGAGGACATGGTGACCTGCTGGTGAGCGTGAAGATCGGAAAAGAGAAGATCGGGACGGCGGTCCGGCTGGCGAGATCCGGGAGGCGAGATCCCGGGGTGACATCCGGGGGGAATTCGCGCCTGGAACGCAACCCGACCCTACCAGTTTGATGGCCCTGCGAAAATCTCGGCGACTGTGATTTTTGGCCGCCGCGCCGTCGGCGGGCGCATGGCCGCCCTGCCGCTCCTGCAGCCGGGTCCTTCCGAAACCGGCCGACTGCTTGCCGGCCAGGAGCGCGGCTGCTAACCCGGGGCGCACCCGTCCCGACCGACGAAACCATCCGATTCAAAGCGAGCGATGTCCGAGAAACCGAAGAAGCCCCAGAAACTCAAGGCCCGGCTGCCGCGGGGGCTGGCCGATCGCGGCCCGGCCGAACTCGCCGCCACGCGGGCCATGCTCGCCACCATCCAGAAGGTCTATGAGCTCTACGGTTTCGAGCCGGTGGAGACGCCGGCGATGGAATATACCGATGCGCTCGGCAAGTTCCTCCCCGACCAGGACCGGCCCAACGAGGGCGTGTTCTCGTTCCAGGACGACGACGAGCAGTGGATCAGCCTGCGCTATGATCTCACCGCGCCGCTGGCGCGCTATGTCGCCGAGAATTTCGACACCCTGCCGAAACCCTATCGCAGCTTCCGCGCCGGCTATGTCTTCCGCAACGAGAAGCCGGGCCCGGGCCGCTTCCGCCAGTTCATGCAGTTCGACGCCGATACGGTCGGATCGGCCTCGCCGGCCGCCGACGCCGAGATGTGCATGATGGCCGCCGACGCCATGGAGGCGCTCGGCATCCCGCGCGGCGCCTATGTGGTCAAGGTCAACAACCGCAAGCTGCTCGACGGCATCCTGGAATCGATCGGGCTCGGCGGCGAGGCCGAGGCCGGCCGGCGCCTGACGGTGCTGCGCGCCATCGACAAGCTCGACAAGTTCGGCTCCGACGGCGTGCGCCTGCTGCTCGGCGAGGGCCGCAAGGACGACAGCGGCGATTTCACCAAAGGCGCCGGCCTGCCGGCCGATGCGATCGAGAAAGTGATCGCCTTCACCGAGGGCAAGGCGGCGGCCGATACCGCGCGCGGCGCCGAGGGCGTCGCCGAGCTGACGCAGATCCGCGATCTGGTGACGCGCGCCGGTTACGGCGAGGACCGCATCCGCGTCGATCCCTCGGTGGTTCGGGGGCTCGAATATTACACCGGGCCGGTCTACGAGGTCGAACTCCTGCTCGACACCAAGGACGAGAAGGGGCGGCCGGTGCGCTTCGGTTCGGTCGGCGGCGGCGGCCGTTACGATGGCCTCGTCTCGCGCTTCCGCGGTGAGGTCGTGCCGGCGACCGGCTTCTCCATTGGCGTGTCGCGGCTGCAGGCCGCGCTGGCGCTGATCGGCAAGCTCGCCACCGCGCCGGACGTCGGTCCGGTGGTGGTCACGGTGTTCGACCGCGACCGCCTCGCCGATTATCAGGCCATGGTCGCCGAGCTGCGCCGCGCGAACATCCGCGCCGAGCTCTATCTCGGCAACCCGAGGAACATGGGCAATCAGCTCAAATACGCCGATCGCCGCAACGCGCCCTGCGTCATCATCCAGGGCTCGGACGAGAAGGCGCGCGGCGAAGTGCAGATCAAGGACCTGATCGAGGGCGCCAAGGCGGCGGCGGCGATCGCCTCCAACGAGGAATGGCGCGCGGCGCGGCCGGCGCAGTTCGCGGTGGCCGAGGCCGAGCTCGTCAGCGCGGTGCGCGAGGTGCTGGCGCGTCATGACGTGCCCTGGGCTGATGCCTGACGAGTTTGACTGAGAATCGGAGATCACGCAACAGGGAGACGCCGCGATGCCCGAAGTTCAGGTTTTTATGGCCGAAGGTCGCACCGACGCGCAGAAGAAGGCGATGATGCGCGACATCACCGCCGCGCTCGTCAACAACCTCGGCGTCAGCGCCGATGTCGTTACCGTCCAGATCGTCGAGGCCAGGCTCACCGACAAGATGAAGGGCGGCGAGACCTTCGCCGAACGGGCGGCCAGGAAGTAGCGGGGCCGCATCATGGGCGTTCTCGACAAAGTCGCGGTCGGCATGAGCGGGCAGGAGCGCGTCACCGTCACCGACGAACTCACGGTGGGGCATTTCGTGCCGACGATGCCGAAGGTCTACGCGACGCCGATGATGATCCTGGCGATGGAGACGGCGTCGGCCTCGGCGATCGCGCCGCATCTGCCGCCGGGCTTCGTCAGCGTCGGCACCGAGGTCAACATCCGCCATCTCGCCGCGACACCGGTCGGCCGCGAGGTCCGCGCCACGGCGAAGGTGATCGCGGTCGAGGGCTTGAGCGTGGTGTTCGAGGTTGCCGCCTTCGACGGCGAGCGCAAGATCGGCGACGGCACCCATCGCCGCGGCATCGTCGAGGTGGCGAGGTTCGAGAAGCGCCTCGCCGGCGGTTAGCCAGCCGAAGACGGCCGTTGCCTTACGGCTTGCGGATCATGGCGCGGAGGTCTTCCGGATCCTTGATGTTCATTTTGACGCTGCCGGGCATGACGATGTCGCCGGATATCTTCGTCGCCACCTTGACCGTATAGGCGGAATTGAAGTCGCCGCCGATCTCGGCATGGCGGTGGTGGCCAGGCGGACACCGCTTGGCGTGGAGGAAAAATACATCGCTTGAAAAATGGCGCCTCCCGCTCCGTTTCCATCGGAGCGGACAACGTCGATCAGCTGTCGATCAGTAGCGCACGCTCAGCGTGTGTTCGCTCCGTCCCGGCGGCGGCCAGATGCAGGCGAAGGAGAGATAGCCGCCATAGGTGGCCTGCACACCGGTCAGCCGCACCACCTTGCCGTATCGCGCGCAATGATCCACGGCCATTGCCCGGACATCGGCTTGCCCGACCAGGGAATAGGAAATGATCCCGCCGGTGTCGTTGCCCTTGAACGGCGGTACCCAGTCCGCCCGCGCCGGGCCGCAGGCCAGCACGACACCGAGCACCGCGGCCGCTCCGGCCATTCCTCGTCGCATCATCATCTCCATTCCGGCCCGCCCCGGTCAGGGACCGAATCGGCCAGCTTTCCAGCAGTCAGTCCGCCCAACTTAACGGCGGGCCGCCGGGCTTGGAAGGCGTCGCGGGTTGATAAAACGCAACAAATGGGCGGTGTGGCCAGGCTGCACTTGACCGCATCGCGCCTTCGCGGCACCGTCCGGCGCAATTCGATTTTGAGGCGGTCCATGCGCAATCCTACCAGGCTTCTCCGCGGCTTCTGCATTGCCGCTGCATTCGGCGCCATCCTCGCCGGCAGCGTCCCCGCCAGGGCGGCCAATCCGCTGGAAATGAATTTCTGGCTGTCGGGCCCGCGCTATGACAGCGACGTGCCGCCCTGCCAGGCGGCGCTCGGCGCAGTCGCCCTGCAATTCGCCGACAAAGAAAGCACCTTCTGGAATTCGTCGCTGCAGATCACCGGCTACGCCGACGTCCGCGAACTCGGATTTCGTCCCTGGGCGTCGGATTCGATTCCGCGCCGCTTCTGCACCGCCCGCGCGATGCTGAGCGACGGCCGTCCGCGCCGCGTGGATTATTCGATCATCGAGGACGGCGGGTTCGCCGGCTATGGCGCCGGCATCGAATTCTGCGTCGTCGGCCTTGACCGCAACTGGGCCTATCAGCCGGCCTGCAAGGCTGCCCGCCCCTGAACGAGATCCGCCTGAGGTCATCTGTTCTTGTTTAGGTTGTGTTTTGTTCTTGTAACGTTCGTATGGTGGTGCTAACCTGACGACGTTTCCATGCGTAGCAGGGGTATTGCCATGACTGCTCTTTACATGATCGCTGTTCGATCGGCTGGTTCTCGATCACGTTTTGCGGCACGTCCGCTCTCGCGTCTGATGTCATTCTGGTCGCGGGCCGTCCTCATCATTGCGCTGTCGCTGCTGGCGGGTGTCGCCGGGTCGGGGGCGGCGTCGGCCCAGGACAGCCGGCAGAATACGCCGGGAGAGTTCGACTTCTACGTGCTGTCGCTGTCGTGGTCGCCGTCCTATTGCGAGACCGCGAGCGAGCGGGGCGCCAACGGGCGCAACCAGCAGATGCAGTGCGGCGGCAGGCCATATTCCTTCGTCGTCCACGGGCTGTGGCCGCAATATGATCGTGGCTTCCCCAATTACTGCCAGCGGCCGGCGCCGCGGCTCGATCGCAACATCGTCAGTTCCATGCTCGACCTGATGCCGGCCCCCGGCCTGATCTTCAGCGAATGGGACAAGCACGGCACCTGCTCGGGTGTCTCGGCGAAAGCCTATTTCGAGACGGTGCGAAAGGCCCGTGCCGCGGTGAAGATTCCGGCCGAATTCCTCCAGCTGACCGAGACGCGTGAGGTCACGCCGGCCGAGGTGGAGGAGGCTTTCGTCAAGGCCAATCCGGGGCTGAGCAATGCCGCAGTCACGGTGACCTGCGACAGCAAGCGGCTGAGCGAAGTGCGCCTGTGCCTGAACAAGGACCTCCAGTTCCGGGCCTGCGAGGAGATCGACCGCCGGGCGTGCCGGCGCGACAAGATCGAAATGCCGCCGGTGCGCGGCGGCTGAAACCTCGTCGGGCCGAGACCACTGCGAGATCAGCCGGCGCGGTCGGCGACGCCGGACGGTGGTCCGGCTCTGCCATGGGCGCGGTTGATCGCGCGGCCTCTTTGTCCGACAAGGGCGCGGTGTCCGACAAGGGCGCGCTCGCCAACAATTGGGCCCCGGCATGAACTATCGTCACGCGTTTCACGCCGGCAATTTTGCCGATGTCATCAAGCACATCGTGCTGGTGCGTATCCTGCTCTACCTGCAGGAAAAGCCGGCGGCCTTCCGCGTCATCGACAGTCATGCCGGTGCCGGCCGCTACGACCTCACCGGGGCGGAGGCGCAGCGTGGCGGCGAATGGTTGACCGGCATCGCGCGGCTCTATCAGGCACGGCTGTCGCCTGCGGTGCAGGAGCTGCTCGCGCCCTATCTCGACATCGTGCGGGCCTTTAATCCGCCGGGCAAGCTCGAGACCTATCCGGGCTCGCCGCTGATCGCCCGTGCGTTGCTCCGACCTCAGGACCGGCTGGTCGCCTGCGAGGTCGAGCCCAATGCCCGCAAGCAGCTCATTGCCGCGCTGCGCCGCGACGAGCAGGGCCGGGTGGTCGATCTCGACGGCTGGACCGCAATCGGCGCCTTCGTCCCGCCCAAGGAGCGGCGCGGCCTCGTGCTGGTCGATCCGCCGTTCGAGGCCAGCGACGAATTCAGCCGTCTGGCCACGGGCTTTGCCACCGCTTTCGCGCGCTGGCCCACCGGGATTTTTGCGCTGTGGTATCCCGCCAAGGATCGTCGGGCCACCGACGCGCTCGCCGCTGCGGTTGCTGACACCGCAGCGGCCAATGGTGCAGCCGGCAAGATGATGCGGCTGGAATTCAGCGTGGCGCCGCAGTCCTCCGACGGGCGGTTGACCTCGGCCGGCCTGCTCATCGTCAATCCGCCCTACATCCTCGCCGGGGATCTCAAGCGCATTCTGCCCGAACTCGAAAAGCCTCTGGGCCAGGGTGGCGCCGCCCGGTTCCGTCTGGACGCTCCGAAGGTTTAAATGGACGGCTGTCAGGTCAACCGCGGGCCGAATCCAGGGCGTGGAGATCCGCTGCAGGGCGGTTTTGTTCGCTGGCGCAATATTGCAATTGAGCCATAGCCAATTTGCATGGAACCGTATTATGCTCGTCACGTGAGGACGGGCTTTACGTTCCGCTTCCGCGAATGGGGGCGGCGGAGTGACGAGGCCTCGTGAGGTCCTTCAGGCGACGCTAGGGCCGCGGTCCGCCGCGTCGCAGGGGCGACCTTGCCGGCAATGCTTTCCGGACGTGATGTCCGTTCGCGCACCTCTGCGGTCGCGGAGGCGGAAGCATTGCGGGAGAGGAGTTGCCCGATGGCCATGACGGGTACCGTCAAATTCTTCAACGGCGAGCGCGGCTACGGCTTCATCAAGCCGGATGACGGCGGTCGTGATGTGTTCGTGCACATTACGGCGGTCGAGCGCGCCGGCCTGAAGGATTTGAAGGAAGGACAGCGCATCACGTTCGAAGTCGAGCCGGACAAGAAGGGCAAGGGCCCGAAGGCGGTTGATCTCGTGGTGTCCTGAGCGCGGGTCTTGCTGGTTCCGCTTCAGGATGAACTGACGGCGTCGCGTTTTGGTGTGGCGGTGGCGTGCCCCCACTGCATGGCTGGACCGCTATCGCGGCCCTCGGCAGGGTCGGTTGTCTCCGCGAGTTGTAGTCGCGACTGTGATATTCGCGACGGTTCGCGCCGATTTGTTTGGTGATCGTCGCCGAATGGAGGCCGATAGACGTCGATCTCGCCCTCCACTGCACCTCCTCGATTCACGCCTCTACATCGCACCTGCACCATCAAACCCGCGACATCACAGCAGTCGCATCACTTCGCAGCCCGTCCCGCGGCTCATCTGCGGCCGGCACGGCGTGCTCCCTTGGCGTGGCCGGCCGGGTCGGAGCGCAACGTGCCGGTTGGAATGACGGCGCCGGCGATGCCGGCGACGGCGTTTCCCGATCAGAAATGGTAGTTCGCGCCGAGCCGCAGCAGGCCGAAGTGGTAGCCGTTGCTGGCGCCGGTGAGCGTGAAGTTCTGCGTCGAGAGGTCGACATAGAGATACTCGACCTTGGCCGACCAGTTCGGAGTCAAGCCGACTTCGGCGCCCGCGCCCAACGTCCAGCCCGCTGTGGTATGGCTCTCGGTGCGGCCGAGGAGGTCGGCATCGAGCGCGCCGAAGGCAAGACCACCGGTGCCGTAGACGAGGATGTTGTTCAGGGCAAAGCCGAAGCGGCCGCGAATGGTGCCGAACCACGGGTTGGAGAACTTCCAGCCTGCGAAGCGGTCCTCGGCGCCGCTGGCCTGGATGTCGCCTTCGACACCGTAGACCCACTGGCCAGTCTGCCAATTGTAGCCGATCTGGGCGCCGCCGGCGATGCCCGACGGCTTGGTCGCGTTGTTGCTGACGCTGCCCCAGGCATAACCGAGATTGCCGCCGAGATAGGGGCCGGCCCAGCTGAAGGCGTTCAGGGGCTGGTTGACGGTGTAGGGCTGGGCGGGGCGATACGACAGGTCCGCCGCGCGGGCCGATGTCATCGCGCCGAGCGTCGCCACTATTGCTGCACCGAGGATCGCCTTGTTCATGGTACTCTCCGACTACACACGCGAACTGCTGGCGCTCCGCGGCAAAAACGAGAAGGCCGCGGGAACTGCACAGGGTTAGGAAATCCCCAACCGGATATGCCGGATTTATCGAGATCTTTATGTTAAGCGGGTCTTAAGGAGCACCGGCGCCACAGTGCTGTCGTTAACGAGACCTTAATGGCGGACCGATCGGCGGTTGGAACTACGTCTCCGGGGCCGGCGATCCAGCTTCCTCGTCGCCAGCGGCGGGGTGGCTTCCCATATGACCCTTGATCGCGCATTGACTGAGCCTTGACTGCCACCCCGACTGACTCATTAGGGCGCCCTTGGAAGTCTCGATCGCTGCGGCGAGACGGGCGTGGTGAGGGGCCCGAACACCCGGCACGCCGCGGCCGGACGACGACATGACCGACACTGAACGCACGCCTCATTCGAAACCTGATGCTGCCGAACCGGCCACCACCGGACCGGTCTCTGCCGCGACGCCCGTCCCCGGCGATTTGCCGCCCCAGGCGATCGACCTCGCCGCCGGCGGCGGCGAGGAAGATGAGGAGCCGCGGCTGCCCGAGGCGGTCGAGGAGGGCGATGAGCCTGCGGCCGAGGGGCCCCTGGCGGTCGGACGGGCCGCGATCGCCCGCGCCGTGCGCTTCGCGCCTACCGCGCCGGGCGTCTATCGCATGCTCAATGCCGCGCAGGACGTGCTCTATGTCGGCAAGGCGAAGAACGTCCGCAAGCGCCTCGCCTCCTACACGCGGCCGACCGGCCATCCGGGGCGGATCGTGCGGATGATCGCGGCCACGGTGGCGGTGGAAATCGTCTCCACCCCCACCGAGACCGAGGCGCTGCTGCTCGAAGCCAATCTCATCAAGCAGCTCCGGCCGCGCTTCAACGTGCTGCTGCGCGACGACAAGTCGTTCCCCTATATCCTGATTACCGGCGATCACTGGGCGCCGCAGATCCTCAAGCATCGCGGCGCCCACACTCGGCCGGGCCGCTATTTCGGCCCCTTCGCCTCGGTCGGCGCGGTCAACCGCACCATCACCGCCCTGCAGCGTGCCTTCCTGGTTCGCTCCTGCACTGATTCCTTCTTCGAGAGCCGGACGCGCCCCTGTCTGCTCTACCAGATCAAGCGCTGCGCCGGCCCTTGCACGCAGGAGATCGATTTCACCGGCTACAGCGAGCTGGTGCGAGAGGCGACCGATTTCCTGTCCGGCAAGAGCCGGGCGGTGAAGGAACTGCTCGCCGCCGAGATGGAGAAGGCGTCCGCCGAACTGGAATTCGAGCGCGCCGCGCTCTATCGCGACCGCCTCGCCGCGCTCTCGGCGATCCAGTCGCAGCAGGGCATCAATCCGCGCACGGTGGACGAGGCCGACGTCTTCGCCATCCATCAGGAGGGCGGCTATTCCTGCGTCGAGGTATTCTTCTTCCGCACCGGCCAGAACTGGGGCAATCGCGCCTATTTTCCTCGCGCCGACAAGTCGCTTGGACCCGGCGATGTGCTCGGCGCCTTCGTCACCCAGTTCTACGACGACAAGCCGCCGCCGCGTCTCGTGCTGCTGTCGCACGACATCGAGGATCGCGCGCTGCTCTCGGACGCGCTCTCGACCAAGGCCGGCGTCAAGGTCGAGGTCAACGTGCCCCAGCGCGGCGAGAAGAAGGACCTCATCGGCCATGCGCTGACCAATGCGCGCGAGGCGCTCGGGCGCAAACTCGCCGACACCGTCACCCAGTCGCGGCTGCTGGAGCAGCTCGGCGCCACGCTGCACCTGCCGCATACGCCGCGCCGCATCGAGGTCTACGACAACAGCCACATCCAGGGCACCAATGCGGTCGGGGCGATGATCGTCGCCGGCACCGACGGCTTCATCAAGAACCAGTACCGCAAGTTCAACATCCGCGCCGAGGGCCTCACCCCCGGCGACGACTACGCGATGATGCGAGAGGTGCTGGAGAGGCGCTTCAAGCGATTGCTGGCGGAGGCGCCGGCGGGCGACGGCGCGCGCAGCGAGGCCGACGACATCGTGCCGCAGCGGCCCGATCTCGTCGTCATCGACGGCGGCTTGGGCCAGCTCAATGCGGCGCATGAGGTGATGGACCGGCTCGGCGTCAAGGACGTGGCGCTGATCGCGGTGGCCAAGGGCCCCGATCGCGATGCCGGCCGCGAGACGCTGTTCTTTCCCGACCGTCCGTCGATCAAGCTCGAGCCGCGCGATCCGGTGCTCTATTTCATCCAGCGGATGCGTGACGAAGCCCATCGCTTCGTCATCGGATCGCATCGCAATCTGCGCAAGAAGGACATCCGCGAGGCCGGCCTGCAGGAAATTCCCGGCATCGGTCCGTCGCGCAAGCGGGCGCTGCTGCATCATTTCGGCACCCTGAAGGAGATCGAGCGCGCCTCCATCGCCGATCTCGGCAAGGTTCCGGGCATCAGCGCCGAAGGCGCCCGCCGGATCTTCGAATTCTTTCATGCCCAGTCGAAATGAAAGGCCAAGCGAAACGCCGGTCAATCGCCGGACCCGGGGGCCGTCGCCGGGCTGGCGAAAGCCGAAGGAAACGGCCGCCCCGCGCTTTGCGCCGGCGGCAAATGGCGCTATCTCTGCCCGGCGACGCCCCGGGGGGCCGGGCGTCTGCGGCGGACCGTCCGGGGGCGGGTGGAAGTGAGCGCGCCCGATCGGGCGGGTTGAACCGGGCGACATGAACGAGAACTAGGCACTTGGAATGCATATGGACAGCGTGACGGGCAGAGGTTCGGCGAGGCATTCCTTCTCGCTGCCCAACCTGCTCACCTATTCCCGGATCGTTGCAGTGCCGGTCGTTGTCGGCTGCATCTATGCGCAGTCGATCCTCCAGGGGCCGCTCTGGCTGCGGTGGGTGGCGCTCGCCGTTTTCATCGCTGCGGCCGTGACCGATTTTCTCGACGGTTATTATGCCCGGATCTGGGACCAGCAGTCGGCATTCGGCCGGATGCTCGATCCGATCGCCGACAAGCTTCTGGTCGCCTCCTGCCTGCTGATGCTCGCCGCCGACGGCATCATCCACGGCTGGACGCTATGGGCCGCCATCGTCATCCTCTGCCGCGAGATCCTGGTTTCGGGCCTGCGCGAATACCTTGCCGGCTTGCGCGTCAGCGTTCCGGTGACGCGGCTTGCCAAGTGGAAGACCACCGCGCAACTGGTCGCCATCGGTTTTCTCCTGGCGGGCGATGCCGGCGATCAGGTGATTCCGATCGTGACGCCGATCGGCCTCGCGCTGTTGTGGATCTCGGCGCTGGTGACGCTCTACACCGGCTGGGATTATTTCCGCGCCGGCATTCACCACCTCATCGCCGAGGACTCATGAAGGTTCAGCACTCATGAAGGTTCTCTATTTCGCCTGGGTCCGCGAGCGCATCGGCAAGGCCGAGGAGATCGTCGAGCCGCCGCCGTCGGTGCGGACGGTCGGCGAGCTGATGCGATGGCTCAGGAGCCGCGGCGAGGAGTATGAGCGCGCCTTCGAACGCCCGGTGGTGCGCGCGGCGATCGATCAGGTGCACGTCAAACCGGAGGCCGTGATCGCCGGCGCCCGCGAGATTGCCTTTTTCCCGCCGATGACCGGGGGCTGAGCCGTGTCGGCACCGCCCAGCGCAGCGACCGCGCCTGTCACCATTCGCCTGCAGCGCGAGGATTTCGACGTCGCCCGCGAGATCGCGGCGCTTACTGCCGGGCGCAGCGACATCGGCGCGGTGGTGTCTTTCGTCGGCCTGTGCCGGAAAGGCGAGGGCGCGGAGGCGATTACTGCCATGACGCTCGAGCATTATCCCGGCATGGCCGAGGCGGAAATCCGCCGCCATGTCGACGAGGCGCTGGTGCGCTGGCCGCTCACCGCGGTCACCGTGATCCACCGCCACGGCCGCCTCGTGCCGGGCGACAATATCGTCCTGGTGCTCACCGCCTCGGCACACCGCCAGGCGGCCTTTCACGGAGCCGAATTCCTGATGGATTATCTCAAGGCCAATGCGCCGTTCTGGAAATCCGAGGAACGCGCCGAGGGGGCGCGCTGGGTGGAGGCCCACGCGCGCGATGACGAGGCGCTGACGCGCTGGAGATCGTGATGGCGAAGCGCGTGACGGCGAAAGCGGCTCCTCGCAGGCGCGAGGCAGCCAGGACTTCTGGTGTCAAGACTTCTGGTGCCAAGAGTTCTGGTAGCAAGGCTTCTGGTAGCAAGGCTGCCGGCAGCAAGACCGCCGGGATGCCGGCTGGCAAACCTTCGCGCGACAAGAAGTCGCTCAACAACACTTCCGGCCGCAGGATCTCGACTGTTGCGACGTCGACCGCATCGATGACGGCCACGTCTGGAGCGGGTCTCGTCAGCCTGCTCGATCACATGCGCTTTGCCGTGAGCCGCTTCAACGAGGCGCGGCTGGCGTTCGCCCACGGCACCACCGATCCGGTGGCGGAAGCCGCCTTCCTGGTGAGCGAGGCGCTCCACCTCCATCCCGACCAGTTCGAGCCTTTCGCGACCGCGCGGCTCACTGTTGATGAGAGCGCCAGGGTGATGGCGCTGATCGAGACGCGGGTGCAGACACGCAAGCCGGCGGCCTATCTGGTCAACAAGATCTACATGCGCGGATTGCCGTTCTACGTGGACGAGCGGGTCATCGTCCCGCGCTCCTTCATCGGCGAGCTGCTCGACAGCCATTTCGGCGAACAGCAGTCGCTGCTCGGCGACCCCGCCGAGGTGACGCGGGTGCTGGACCTGTGCACCGGCTCGGCCTGTCTTGCCATCCTTGCCGCCAGGCATTTTCCCAACGCCCACGTCGACGCGGTGGAACTCTCGAAGGATGCGCTGGCGGTCGCGCGGCGAAATGTCGCCGAGCACGGCCTCGACGAAGCGGTGACGCTCTACCAAGGTGACCTGTTCGCGCCGCTGCCCGAGGGCGCGCGCTACGACCTGATCATCAGCAATCCGCCTTACGTCGATGCCGAAGGCATGGCCGGCCTGCCGCAGGAATGCCGTCATGAGCCGGCAATGGCTTTCGAGGCAGGTCCTGACGGTCTCGACGTGGTGCGCCGGATCCTCGCCGAAGCAGGACGCTATCTCACGCCCGAGGGGGGGCTGCTGTGCGAGGTTGGCCGCGGTCGCGACAACGTCGAGGCCGCATTCCCTGAACTGCCCTTCCTCTGGCTCGACACCGAGGATTCCGAGGGCGAGGTGTTCTGGCTGCCGGCCGAGGTGTTCTGACCGTCGCACCTCGCCACTGATGCGAGGTTTCAATGCTGTTTGTCCCATCGAATGCGGCCGTCCGCGTGGCCTGGCGCGATGAATTGCGCGCCTCGCTGGCGCTCGCCTGGCCGCTGGTCCTGGGAAATCTCGCCCAGACCGTGCTGACGACGACGGATGTCATCGTCATCGGCCGGCTCGGCGCCAATGAGCTCGCCGCCGGCACGCTGGGCGTCAATCTCTATCTCGGTCCGTTGCTGTTCGCCACCGGCCTCGTCACCGCGACCTCGCCGATGATGGCGACGGCGCTTGGCCGCAAGCTGCACAGCCTGCGCGAGCTCCGCCGCACCTTCCGCCAGGGGTTGTGGTCGGCGGTGCTGATCGCGCTGCCGTGCTGGCTCCTGCTCTGGAACAGCGAGGCGGTGCTGCTCGCGCTGGGGCAGGCGCCGCGGCTCGCTGCGGAAGCGCAATCCTTCCTGCGCCTGCTGCAGTGGGGCGTGCTGCCGGCGCTCGGCTTCGTCGTGCTGCGCGCCTTCGTCTCGGTGATCGAGCGGCCGGTCTGGGCCATGGTGGTGACCGCCGCGGCCATCCTGTTCAATATCGCCGCCAACTGGATCCTGGTGTTTGGCCATCTCGGCTTGCCGGCGCTCGGCTTGCGCGGCTCGGGGCTAGCCACGGCGCTCTCCAACACCTTCATGTTCGTCAGCTTCGCCGGTATCGTCGCCTTCCATCCGCGCTTTCGCCGCTACCGCCTGTTCGGGCGATGGTGGCGGAGCGACCTGCCGCGCCTTTCGGCGCTGTGGCGGCTCGGGTTGCCGATCGGGGCATCGCTTGCCTTCGAAGTCACGGTCTTCAATGCCGCGGCGTTCTTCATGGGCTGGCTCGATACCGTCGCCATCGCCGCCCACGCCATCGTCCTGCAGATCGCCACGATGACCTTCATGGTGCCGCTCGGCATCGGCCAGGCCGCCACCGTGCGGGTTGGCCTCGCCCGCGGCGCCGACGATGTCGAAGGGGTCACCCGTGCCGGCTGGACCGCCTTTGGCCTTGCCGTCGCCTTCATGGCGGTGATGAGCGCGATGATGGTGCTGCTGCCGCGGTCGCTGATCGGGGTGTTCATCGATCTCGGCGACCGCGGCAATGCCGGCGTCACCGATCTCGCGGTGGCCTTCCTGATGTGGGCGGCTGTGTTCCAGATCGCCGACGGCATCCAGGTGGCGGCCGCCGGCATGCTGCGCGGCCTGCAGGATACCCGGGCGCTGATGGTGTATGCCGCGGCCGGCTACTGGGGGGTCGGGATGTCGTCGAGCCTGCTGCTCGCCTTTTCGGCCGGGTTTGGCGGCGTCGGCATCTGGATGGGGCTGGCGGCCGGGGTCGTCGCGGTCGCCGCGGCTTTGATGACGCGCTGGCTGGGCCGCGAGCGGCTCGGATTGGTGACCTGAAACGGCAAACGGATCGCAAAACGTGGAAACGCCGGGCAGCGAGCCCGGCGTTTTCGAAGTGGATGGAGCGGAAGCTCCAGCCGGGCGCAGACCGTCAGGCCGCGGCCTTGGTGCCCTTCGGCGTCACCTCGGCGGTATAGTCCTCCATCAGCTGCTGGGTGATGGCGCCGGGGGTGAAGCTCCAGTTGGCGATCTGCGACACCGGGGTGACCTCGGCGGCGGTGCCGGTGATGAAGCACTCCGAGAAGCCGCTCAGCTCTTCCGGCTTGATGCGGCGTTCAAGCACCTCGATGCCGCGCCGCTTGGCGAGGTCGATCACCGTCGCCCGGGTGATGCCGGCGAGAAAACGGTCGGCGATCGGAGTGTGCAGCTTGCCGTCCTTGACGAAGAAGATGTTGGCGCCGGTGCATTCGGCAACGTACCCTTCCCAGTCCAGCATCATGGCGTCGGCGAAGCCCTCGCGTTCCGCCTTGTGCTTGGAGATGGTGCAGATCATGTAGAGGCCGGCCGCCTTGGCCATCGCCGGAATCGTGCGCGGGTCGGGGCGGTGATACTCGGCGAGCGCGAGGCGGATGCCCTTGAGCCGCTCGGCCGGGTCAAAATAACTCGGCCACGACCAGCAGGCGATGGCAAGGTGAATGGTGTTGGACTGGGCCGACACGCCCATCATCTCCGAGCCGCGCCAGGCGACGGGCCGGACATAGGCGTCGGTCTGGCCGTTCTTTTCCAGCACGAGCTGCTTGGCGGCGTCGATCTCGGCGGCCGAGTACGGGATATCGAAATCGAGAATGTTGGCGGAGGCCCTCAGCCGCTCGGAATGCTCGGTGCTCTTGAAGATCTTGCCGCCATAGGCGCGCTCGCCCTCGAACACGCAGCTGCCGTAATGCAGGCCATGGGTGAGGACATGGACGTTGGCGTCGCCCCACGGCACCAGCTTGCCGTCGAACCAGATGACACCATCGATTTTGTCGAACGAAACACCCATTGCTCTTCTCCCGGTCACGCGTGGCCCGATTGTGCGCGCAGGTCCTCTTTCGACAGGCGCACGGCCGATTTGATCCAACAGGGCCAGGGATGGCCCACTTTTGCGGGAACATCCGAAGTCCAGTATGTTTCCCGGCGCGCTGGCGGACAATCGGGGCACCGAAAAATCGGGGGATTTTCCGTCCGCCCGGTGCGGTCTGCCTGGAGCGCGTCGCGTCTGGATGCCTGTGAAATATTCTAATATTTCGTGGCGAGACGCGTTTTTGTAACTTTGAAACCGAAATATGTCAATATGTCTGACGTAAATTTCACGCCGGATCTGGCCGGCTCCAGGGACGGTTCCGCGGCCGCCGAGGCCGAAGAGCAGCGCTGGGACATCATCGAGCTGTTGTTCTTTGCCTACCGCGACTTCGTCGGCGATGCCGATCATGTGCTGCAGGCCTTCGGTTTTGGCCGTGCCCACCACCGGGTGGTGCATTTCGTCACGCGCTACCCGGGGCTGAAGGTCGCCGATCTGCTCGACGTGCTGCGAATCACCAAGCAGTCGCTTGGAAGGGTGCTCAAGCAACTGCTCGACGAAGGCTATATCGTCCAGAAGTCCGGTGCCGCCGATCGGCGCCAGCGCCTTTTATTCGCCACGCCCAAGGGCCAAGCGCTTGTGGCGCGGCTGGCGGCGCTGCAGACCACGCGCATCGAGCGGGCGCTCGCCGCGGTCGGGCCGGGGGAGGGAGAATCGCTGCGCGCCTTTCTGCGCGCCATGATCGACCGTGACGATCCGGACAAGGTGCTCGAAATCATTCTCGCTGAGAAAAAGGCGGCGACGAAGGAGACGAGGTGAGCCAGTGAACACGAGCCATCGGCGATCAGCCGTGGGGGAGGTGAGCCATGGGAATTGAGACGGCTTCTGCGTCGGCCGGCGTCGCGCACGCCCGGGCCCGGCCGTCGGACGACGCCGCGCACCTGCTGCTGGTCGACGACGATCGCCGCATCAGGGACCTGCTGTCGCGCTTCCTCGCCAACGAGGGTTATCGCGTCACGACCGCGGCGAGCGCCGCCGATGCGCGTTCCAAGCTCGCCGGGCTGCATTTCGACCTGTTGATCCTCGACGTCATGATGCCGGGCGAAACCGGTTTCGACCTTGCGCGCTCGCTGCGTGCCGCCTCGCTGGTGCCGATCATCATGCTCACCGCCCGCGACGAGGCCGAAGCGCGGATCGAAGGCCTGCAGATCGGCGCCGACGACTACGTTGCCAAGCCGTTCGAGCCGCGCGAACTGGTGCTGCGCATCGCCAACATCCTCAAGCGTACGGCGCCGGCTCCCGCCCAGGTGATCGAAGAGGTGGTGTTCGGGCCCTATATCTATCATCTCGAACGCGGCGAATTGCGCCAGGGCGAGGAGATCCTCAAGCTCACCGACCGCGAGCGCGACATGCTGCGCGTCCTCGCCGCGACGCCGGGTGAGACCGTGCCGCGCGGCGCGCTGACCGGCAACGGCACCGTCAACGAGCGTGCCGTCGACGTCCAGATCAACCGCCTGCGCCGCAAGATCGAGATCGATCCCGCCAACCCGCTCTTCCTGCAGGCGGTGCGCGGCATCGGCTACCGGCTCGTCGCCTCGCCCTGAGCCGATCGCCCATGAGCACCCTCGACACCGGCCTGACGCTGATCCGCACGGCGTCGCAGCGCGTCTCCGATGCGAGCGGCTGGATGGGCACGCGTTTCAAGAACGTGATGCCGAAGGGGCTCTATGCCCGGGCGCTGCTCATCATCATCGTGCCGATGGTGATCCTGCAGTCGGTGGTCGCCTTCGTGTTCATGGAGCGGCACTGGAACACGGTGACGCGCCACCTCTCGGCGGCCGTGGTACAGGACATCGCGGCGCTGATCGATGTCTACAAGGTCTATCCCCAGGACAAGGATCGCACCCAGCTGCGCCGCATCGCCCAGGAGCGGCTCGGGCTGGTGGTGGATTTCCTTCCCCTCGGCGATATGCCGCCGCCGGGACCGAAGCCCTTCTTCTCGCTGCTCGACCAGACCCTGTCGGTGCAGCTCAGCCACCAGATCGGCAAGCCGTTCTGGATCGACACCGTGGGGCGCTCGTCGCTGGTGGAGATCCGCATCAAGCTCGACGACGCGGTGATGCGGATCTTCGCCCGCCGCAGCGCCGCCTATGCCTCCAATTCGGAGATCTTCATCTTCTGGATGCTCGGCACCTCGTCGATCCTCCTGATCGTCGCGGTGCTGTTCCTGCGCAACCAGATCAAGCCGATCCTGCGGCTCGCCGATGCCGCCGAAAGCTTCGGCAAGGGCCGCGATCAGCCCGATTTCCGGCCGCGCGGCGCCCGCGAGGTCCGTCGCGCCGCCCAGGCCTTTTTCGAGATGAAGACCCGCATCGAGCGCAGCATCGAGCAGCGCACGGCGATGCTGGCCGGCGTCTCCCACGACCTGCGCACCATCCTGACCCGCTTCAAGCTCGAACTGGCGCTGATCGGCGACAGTCCCGAAGTCGAGGCGATGCGCAAGGACGTCGACGAGATGAATGCGATGCTCGAGGCCTATCTCGCCTTCGCCCGGGGCGACAGCGGCGAGCAGGCGCAACCGACCGACATGAAGGCGGCGCTCGAGGAACTGCGTTGCGATGCCGAGCGCCACGGCCACGCCGCCACCGTCGTGTTCCACGGGCAGCCGATGGTCACGGTGAAGCCGGCCGCCTTCAAGCGCTGCCTCGCCAATCTGGTGTCCAATGCGGCGCGCTATGCCGACACCATCGCCATCACCGGCCACCGCGATCATCGCTATCTCAGCATCAGCATCGATGACGATGGCCCGGGCATTCCGCCGACGATGCGTGAGGAGGTGTTCAAGCCTTTCCTGCGGCTCGATGATGCCCGCAACCAGGACGAGGGCGGCACCGGCCTCGGCCTCGCCATCGCCCGCGACATCGCCCGCTCCCATGGCGGCGACATCATGCTCGGCGACAGTCCGCTCGGCGGCCTGCGCGCGACGGTGCGGATTCCGGTCTGACCCGGTATTTCATCGGACATGCGCTGCGCTCGGACGGGCCGGCATATCGAATCATGTGCGGCATGCGCGCCGCTATTGGACGAGCGCGACGGGCTTGTATCCCGTCATCCTGAGGAGCGAGCCGTGCCCGAGCAGGCCGAGCGGAAGCAAGGCCGTCGCGAGCGGCTCTTGACGGCGAGCCTCGAAGGGCGACGGTTCAAAATCCGATCCGAGTTGACTGCAGAATTGAGTTGCTGTCCTCGGTCTTTCATTCACCCGGCGAGTTCGCGCGAGCGCTTCGTTGCCGCCGCGATCGCCTCGATCATGATCCTCGGCATGGCGTCGGCAGCCATCAGCACGTTGAGGGCCGCGGCGGTGGTGCCGCCCGGTGAAGTGACGTTCTGGCGCAATACCGCGGCGTCGAGATCGGAACGATGCAGCAGTTCGCCGGCGCCGGCGACGGTCTCCCGCGCCAGGGTCGCGGCGAGTTGCGGCGGCAGCCCCGCGGCGACACCGGCCTTGGCGAGCTCTTCCGCCAGCAGGAAGACATAGGCCGGGCCCGAGCCCGACACCGCCGTGACCGCGTCCATCAGCGCTTCGTCATCGACCCATTCGACGCTGCCGGTGGCGCGCAGCAGCGCGTCGCTGAGCGCGCGCTGGGCGGCGCTCACCTCTCGCGCCGCCACCGCCACCGTCATGCCGCGGCCGATGGCGGCGGGGGTATTGGGCATGGCACGGACGACGTCGCCGCCGCAGCCTGCCGCGATCGCCGCGATCGGCTTGCCGGCCATGATCGACACCACCAGCGTCGATGGCCCGACGAAGGCGCGCAGCGCCGCGCTGGCTTTGGTGAACATCTGCGGCTTGATCGCCAGCACCAGCACCTCGGCGATGGCAGTGTCGCCCGAATTGAGCCGCACGCCGCGGGCGGCGAGGGCACGGATGTCCTCGGACGGGGTCGGTTCGATGACGGTCACGACGTTGGGATCGAGGCCGCCCGCCAGCCAGCCGGCGAGCATGGCACCACCCATCTTGCCGGCGCCGGCCAGCACCAGGGGACCGGAAACACCCGCAAGGGCGGCGGGGGCGGGCGTCGAAGTCATGACTGAAATCCTGCAAGAGAGCGTTGCGCCGACCCATATCACCCGTGGGGCGCGGCGATGTCCAGCGACGCCGCTGCCTCAGACGAGGTCCTTCTTGAAGAAATACCGGCATGCCCCGCGCGGGTGGTCGTCGATACGGCCACATTCGGCAAAGCCGTTGCGCCGGTAGAACTCCGGCGCCTGGAAGGCGAAGGTATCAAGCCAGATGCCGCGGCAGCCGCGTGAGCGTGCCAGGTCCTCGGCGGCGGCGATCAACTTCGTGCCGAGACCCTGTTTGCGCCAGGCCTGCGGCACCACCAGCAGTTCGATGAACAGCCAGTCGTAGGTGATCTTGCCCCAGATGCCGCCGATGGTCGCCTCGTTGGCGGGGTGCTTGAACAGGATGGCGACGGGCGAAAAGCCTGACGGCCGGCCTGCGGCTGCGTCGTTATAGGCGACCAGCGCTTCGACGATGGCGTGACGATCCGCCTCTTGTGCGGTTTCGACGACGACCAGCCGCGGCGGCTGCGGCATCGTCACGGGATCAGGCTTCGCCCGCGGTGTCGAACAGCGCAGCGCTCATCGCTTCGGACGCCGTCTTGCCGGCCCAGACCACGAACTGAAAGGCGGGGTAATAGCGCTCGCAGGACTGCAGGGCGGCGGCGAACATCGCCTCGCATTGCGCCTCCGAGGCCACGATGCCGTTCGGCAGCATCAGGGCCTGACGGTACATCACGAGGCCGGAGCTCGTCCACAGGTCGAAATGGCCGACCCACAACTGCTCGTTGACCGCCGCGATCAGACGCTGCACTTCCGCCTTGCGGCCATCCGGAATCTTCATGTCGAAGGCGCAGGCGAGGTGCAGCGCCTCGATCTCGCCCATCCAGGTGAAGGAGAGCTCGTAATCGGTCCAGGCTCCCTTCGTCAGAATGGTGACTTCATCGGCGCCGGAGCGCTCGAAGGTCCAGTCGTTGAAGGCGGCGATCTCCTCGATCACGGTGATCGGGTTGGTCCGGGAATCGATGGAGATGTCCAGTTGGGACATGCGAATGAGCCCTGCCTTGTACCGATGATGCGCAAGCCGAATACAAGACGCCGGGAATTCGCGCGTTGACGTCGCAGTCAGCCGCCGCCTGGGTCGATCCGAGGATCTGGATGCCGCCCGGCGGGGCAACCTGCGCCGACGAATTGATCAGTGATTTGCGCCGATGGCGCAACCGGAGGTGAATCCCGTCCACAGCGAAAGGGACCACCGTCCACAGCTCCGGCATGGAGGAGGCGGTGAGAACGAAACGGAATCGGATTGCGGCGCGCCCGCCCGGAGTTGCGGCGGCCTCGGCGCTTGCGCCGCCGCCGCCGCTTCTGCATAGTTTTTCATCGAGTTCCGGGACGAGGTCGGTCGATCTGGTCCTTTGCCGGAGTCACCCGCCCATGTCTGCGACCCCTCCATCCGACGCTTCCGCCGCGACGTCGGCTTCGCCGCCGATCCGCTTTGCACGACCGCATCGCATCGCCTTCATCCAGTCGGCCCGTCATCCCGAGCTGGTTGCGGCCTGCCGTGCGGCCTTCATCGGCGAGGTGGTGGCCAACGGCCTCGCCGCGACGAGCGTCAGCGTGTTCGAAGTGCCCGGCGCCTATGAGATTCCGCTGCACGCCCAGCTGCTCGCCAAGACGGGCCGCTTCACCGCCATCGTCGCTGCTGCGCTCGTGGTCGACAGTCCGGTGTTTCGCCATGCCTTCATCGCCAGCACGGTGGTCAACGCGCTGATGCAGGTGCAGCTCCAGACCGAGATCCCGATCTTCTCGGCGGTCCTGACGCCGGAGCAGTTCCACGACCAGGCCTCGCAGTTCGATTACTTCCGCGAGCATTTTGGCCAGCGCGGCATCGACGTGGCGCAGGCGTGTCTGCGTACGCTCTCGAGCCTCGATTATCTCGGCAATCAGGTGGTGGCGGGAATGGAGTGAAGGGCGGGGCGGCAGCATCCGGCTCACCGTGTATAGCGCGCCGGCGCTGCCCGGGTGACGACGAAGCTCGCGCCGGGCGGCGCCTGGAAGGCCGCGGCGGGCGCCGGATCGCCGATCCGGTCATGGCCGTAGCCGAGCTTGCCGCGCAGCATCAGCCCGGCCAAGCCGGCGCTCGAGGTCCAGTTGCGGCGGCGATCGAAGCATGGGGGCCGAATGTCGCTTGTCATTACGTTCGTTCCACTACGCTGCGCGAGCCGACATAGATGGCCGAGGGCTATCGTGTTGATGTTGTTCGCGGTGCTTCGCTTCCAATATTCGCGAACACGCCCGCCGAAACGAAATGCGAATGTTGCAAGCGGAGCAATAGCAGGCCGCCGGGCGGCCCGATGTGCCCAGCGTCTCAGCGGGCTCATCTCAGGCGGGCTGGTGCAAGGAAGGCACAGTGAGGTGCCTGGTCTTGAGGTGCGACCGGCACCTCACGTCGCCAAGTCATCCCGACGCCGCTTGCCGGGGGATGGTCCGATGGCTACAAATCGGAGATCAACCTCGGCTTGCAGCTCGCCGCCGCGGGAATCCGGTCCGCTAAGGCTTCGCCTTATCGCGGGTGATGCCGACGAGGCCTGGTTGTGAGCGATGGAGCGGCGAGAGAGGGCGGCAATCGCGGCGCGGAGGCGTTGAAGGCGTTTCGCGAGGCGACGGTCGATATCTGCGATGTTATCCCGCTCACCGCTGAAGACGATTTCGAAATCTCATCGGATCTCTCGGCGGTGGCGATCGCCGCCGGCAGTGCTTTGCTCGTCGACACGGTCGCGACGGGACTGCGCTACGACCGGACCGCTGGGCATATCGCCCGCGGCGGCCTCGATCATTATCAGGTCACCCTGTGCATCGACGGCGAGATGGAGTTCAGCTCCGGGCGGCGCGCGCTGACCCTGCGGCCGGGAGATATCGGCCTCATCGACATGGCGCAGCCCAACCACACCACATTGATCGAGGGACCCGGCCGCCGGTCCCGGCTTCGGGCGGCGATCCTGCCACGTGCCGTTCTCGCGCCGCGGCTGGCACACCCGGATTCCGCGACAGCGACGCTGCTGTCGCGCGGCGACGCGCCGCCGTCGCGGCTTGCGGATGCCCACGCTGCATTGTGGCAGCGTTCCGCCGGTGAGGATGCCGCCGCCCGGGTCGAGGCCGTCGCCGATCTCGTCACCCGCGCAGTGGGAAGCGCCGCGCAGACCGATGGCACGGTGGAGCGGAGCGATCGCCAGCTCTTTCTCGCCATGATCAAGCGCTATGTCGATGCCCATCTCGACACCGAGACGCTTGGCGCCGACGATCTCTGCCGCCGCTTCGGCCTATCGCGGGCGAGCCTTTACCGGATGTTCGTCCCTGAAGGCGGCCTCGCCAGCTATGTGCAGGAGCAGCGGCTCAATCTCGCGATGCGGCGACTGATTGCACCGCAGGCGCGCGACATCCGGCTGATCGACCTGGCGGTCGATCTGCAGTTCAGTAGCGACTCCACGTTCGTACGGGCTTTCCGCAGAAAGTTCGGCTTGACGCCCGGAGAACTCCGGGAGCGGTCGCAAGCGTGGTGGCGCGCCGGAGGCCCGCCGCTGCCGCCAAACGATATCCTGCACACGCTCGCCAAGCGCTGAGTTTGCTGTCGGCGAAGTCGCGGGAAGGACGCGCCTAGCGTGGCGTCTCGCAATTGCCTACCGCCTTTGCGGCCAGTCTCTCGTAGGCAATTGCGAGACATAAGCCACACTAGCTTTTTGATTTTGCTAGTGTCCCGATGTCTCCGAATGACCGTGCGAGCATGAGGCAAATGGAGCGGTAATTCGGAGACGGGACACTAGTCGAACAGGCTGGAGACCGATTCCTCGGCCGCGGTGCGGCCGATGGCGTCGCCGATCAGGCTGGCGATCGAGACCACGCGGATGTTGTGCGCGACGCGCACCGCCTCGGTCGGCTGGATCGAATCGGTGATCACCAGCTCCTTGAGCTTGGAGGAGGCGACGCGCGCGGTGGCGCCGCCCGACAGCACGCCATGGGTGATGTAGGCGTAGACTTCCTTGGCGCCGTTGGCGAGCAACGCGTCGGCGGCATTCACCAGCGTGCCGCCGGAATCGACGATGTCGTCGATCAGGATGCAGGTATAGCCCTCGACGTCGCCGATGACATTCATCACTTCGGATTCGCCGGCGCGCTCGCGCCGCTTGTCGATGATGGCGAGCGGGGCGTTGATGCGCTTGGCGAGACCGCGGGCGCGGACCACGCCGCCGACGTCCGGCGACACCACCATGATGTTGCTGAGATCGAAGCGCTCCTTGATGTCGCGCACCATCACCGGCGAAGCGTAGAGATTGTCGGTGGGGATGTCGAAGAAGCCCTGGATCTGACCGGCATGCAGGTCGAGCGTCATGACGCGATCGGCGCCGGCGTGGGTGATCAGGTTGGCGACCAGCTTGGCGGAGATCGGCGTGCGCGGGCCGGCTTTGCGGTCCTGGCGGGCATAGCCGAAATAGGGGATCACCGCGGTGATGCGGCGCGCCGAGGCGCGTCGCAGCGCGTCGGTGATGATCAGGAGCTCCATCAGGTGGTCGTTGGCCGGATAGGAGGTCGACTGGATCACGAAGACGTCGGTACCGCGGACGTTCTCCTGGATCTCGACGAAGACTTCCATGTCGGCGAAACGCCGGACGATGGCCTTGGTGAGCGGCAGCCCGAGCCAGGCCGCGATGGCCTCGGCGAGCGCGGGATTGGAGTTGCCCGCCACGAGCTTGATGGCGCCGTTTTTCGCCGACATCGACGCTTCTCCTCGTGTCATGGTGGCGACCGATTTCAACATTCAAAAGGCTCGCAGGGATGGCGGCTTCGCTGGCCCGGCCGGTGCCGAGCGAGCGAGGAGATAGCAAGGAGGCCGTCCGGCTGGCAATACGCGGAACCGGTTTTTCCTACGCAAATGCAAGCGCGTGCATGGCAGCTCGGCGCTGCGAGGTTAATGCGCGCTGAAGGCGAGGGCACCGCCGTTCGCGGTGGCGTCGCCGCCGTCCCCCACCGCGAGGCTGGCGATTGCCGGCCCGCCACTGGCCGGCAACGACGGCTCCTCGGGCGGCGCGGTTCCATTGACGAGGCCGGACAGGGAAATCAGCCCGGACTGGGCAATCCGGCGCAGCAGCTGATCGTCGGCGGCGGCCCAGGCGTCGCGCCCGGCTTTGCCGGCAGGCTCTTCGCCGGTCAGCCGCAGCGCCCGCTGCTGGTTGCTGTCATAGACGTCCCAGACCCATGCGATGACGGTCTTGCCGCCACGGAGCTGGGCCGAGAGATAGCCGCGGATGCGGTATCCGGGGGCGGCATTGCGCGAGACCACGCTGACATTGCGGGCCTGGGATTCGCTGTCGATGACGCGCACGAAACGCTCGAAGACCTGCGGCGGCGGTCCGTCGATGGATTCGAAGGCGATGGTCTGGGCGTTCGAGGCGGACACCGTGGAGACCGAGGCCATCGCCGCCATGGGGCCCGATGCCCCATCGGTTGAGGCCTGCGGTCCGGCGCAGCCGGCGGCGAGACTCGCGAGGGCCGTCAGGATCAGCAGCCGGATTCCCAGCCGCTGGCCAACCGGTGCGATCTGCCCAACCATGCGTAATGCCTCAAGTCCAATCCCAAGCCGCCCATGAAGACGGCCGGGAGCAGCGATATCTTTAAAATCCGTTAACGTCCAGCCGGGCAGCACCGGCATCCCACAGTGGCTGTTAACGTGGCCGCGTGCCAATTTGCGACACCGTCCCCAGCCTGAAGGGTCCTTCGTTGCGCATCCACGCCGCTGCCATCCTCTATTTCGATGCGGTCCGTCGCGCCGGCTCGATCCGCGAGGCGGCGCGCCGTCTCAACGTCGCCTCCTCGGCGGTGAATCGGCAGATCCTCAAGCTCGAGGCGGAGGTCGGCACGCCGCTGTTCGAGCGCTTGGCCAGTGGCATCAGGCTGACCTCCGCCGGCGAGGCCCTGGCGCGCCACGTCCTGGTGGTGCTGCAGGATCTGGAGCGGGCCCGCTCCGACATCGAGGGACTCAAGGGAGCACGCATCGGCCACGTCTCGGTGGCCGCGGTGGAAGGCGTCTGCGGCGCGCTGCTGCCGGCGGTGATCGGACGGCTGCGGGAGCGCACCCCGCGGGTGACGATCAGTGCCGATCCGATGGGCTCCTTCGCGATCCCCAAGGCGATCGCCGAGGGGGATGCAGATGTCGGCATCGCCTTCTCGCTGCCGCGCCAGAGCGAGTTGCGCCAGGTCGCCGTGGCGCGTTTTCGCCTCGGCGCCGTGGTCGCGCCAGACCATCCGCTCGCCGGTCGCGACAAGGTCGGCCTTTCGGCCTGCTTCGACTACCCCGTCATCATGCCGAGCGGAGATCTCTCGATCGCCCAATTGCTGGCGCCGGCCATGGCGCGGCTGTCGCGCCACGTGCAACCGGCGGTCCGCTCCTCGTCGATCGAACTGATGCGCGAACTTGCCGAGCGCGGCATCGGCCTCGCCTTCCAGACCCGGGTCGGTCTCGAGCGGCTGATCGACGAGAAACGACTGGTCCATGTCCCGCTCGACGCCGGCGGGCCGATCTGGTGCGATCTGGGCATCTACGTCCGCGCTGGCCGGGCACTGCCGTCGACCCTCGACCTGCTGCTGCAATTGCTCGGCGAGGAGCTGCGCAACCGCGAGGCGGCGGAGCGCGCCGCCGGCGCTTGATCTCTGGAAGTCTTTCAGAATCAATGGTTTGAATGGCACTTGGCGTTGCGCAAGGCGTTATGATCGCCGATGCGATGCCGTTTCAGCATCGGGCTGCACGATATTCTCTGCTTTTTAGTTCATCGGACGGCCAGCTAGCTTGTTTTTGCACCGCAAGATGGAGAGGACGATGCGCGCTGCCTATGAGGCCAGCCATGTGGCAACGACCAGCCTGCCGCTGATCGATATCGCCGGCCTGTCGTCGTCCGATCCGGCCCGGCGGCGCGCGGTGGGCGCCGCCCTGCGCGAGGCCTGTCTCGACAAGGGCTTTCTCTACGTCACCGGTCACGGCATTCCCGCCGGGCTGATTGACGCGGTGTTCGCCGAGGCGCGGCAGTTCTTCGCCCTGCCACAGGCGGTAAAAGCCGCCGTCGACAAGTCGCGTTCGCTCTGCAATCGCGGTTACGAGCCATTGAAGGCCCAGACCCTGGAAGCGGGCGCGCCGCCCGACCTGAAGGAGAGCTTCTATATCGGCGCCGACCTGCCGCTCGATGATCCCCGCGTCGCCGCCCGCCGCTTCAACCGCGGGCCCAACCTCTGGCCGGCGGACATGCCCACCTTCGCTCCGGTGATGCGGGCCTATTTCGTCGCCATGCTCGATCTCGGCGAGCGCCTGATGCGTGGCCTCGCGCTGTCGCTCGATCTGCCGGAGGACTATTTCGGCGCGTTCAGTCGCGATCCGCTGGCGACCCTGCGCCTGCTGCACTACCCGCCGCAGCCGGGCAATCCGGCGCCGGGCGAGAAAGGCTGCGGTGCCCACACCGATTTCGGCGGCCTGACGCTGTTGATGCAGGACGATGTCGGCGGCCTGCAGGTCCATGATGGCGCCAGCGGCAAGTGGCTTCACGCCACGCCGGTGCGTGGGGCCTATGTCGTCAATCTCGGCGACATGATCGCCCGTTGGACCAATGACCGCTATCGCTCGACGCTGCATCGCGTCGTCAATGAATCCGGCCGCGAGCGCTATTCGATTCCCTTCTTCTATGTCGGCAATCCGGACCATCAGGTCGTCTGCCTGCCGAACTGTCTCGCTCCCGGCGAGACGCCGCGCTACGCGCCGGTGACGGTCGAAGGCCATCTTCAGGAGATGTATCGCCGGACCTACGCCGCATGAACGCGGCGGATCCTGTCGTCCTGATCCACGGCGCCTGGCAGGGCAGCTGGGTGTGGAGGAGGATGCTGCCGCTGTTCGCACGCGCGGGCCTTTCGGCCGTTGCCGTCGATCTGCCCGGCAACGGCAGCGACGCGACGCCGCCCCAGGACGTCTGCCTCGGGGGGTATCTCTCGTATCTTGAAGGCGTGCTCGTGCGTCTCGGGCGGCCGGCTAGTCTCGTCGCGCATTCCGGCGGCGGTGTCGTCGCCTCTGCCCTGGCGGAGCGCTGCGCCGATCGGGTCACGCGCATCGCTTATGTGGCGGGCATGATGCTGCCGAGCGGCATGGGCTTCGCCGATCTGATCGCGGAGCTGTGCGCCGAACATTCCGAGGCCGCCGGGATCGGGCCCCATCTTGTCTGGTCGGCCGACCATGTCATGAGCAGCGTGCCGGCGGCAGCGGCATTGGCCTATTTCTTTCACGACTGCGCCGACACTGACGCCCGCGATGCTGCGGCGAGGCTCACGCCGCAGCCCGAGGGTGGTCGTGCGCTCTGCGCCACGCTGACGCCGCAGCGTTTCGGCCGCATGCCGCGCCTCTATGTGGAAGCGGCAGCGGATCGTTCGGTAGTGCTGCCCTGCCAGCGCCGGATGCAGGATCTGGTGCCGGGCGCGCAGGTCGTCACGCTACCCACCGGCCATGCCCCCCATCTTGCGGCGCCGGCGCTGCTCGCCGAGGCGCTGATCCCGTTCCTTGCCGGCACCGACGATGGCACGCCGCTTGCTCGTTCCGATGGGCACGCGGGCGGCGCTGCGCCTCACGGCCGTTCACTTCAAGCCGATGAACGACAATGACCTTGCAACCGTCCACAGGAGACCGTCCCCGATGAAACGCCTTGTCAAATCCTGCGCCGCGCTGGCCGTCTCGCTCACGCTCGCCCAATTCACTTCTGTTTCCGCGCGGGCTGCCGAGCACGTGACCTTCATGCTCGACTGGCTGCCGGCGGGCGACAAGGCGGCGATCTACCTCGGCGTTGAAAAGGGACTGTTCGCCGCCGAGGGCATCGACGTCAGCATCCGTTCGGGCCGCGGCTCGAGCGACGTCGTCACCAAGCTCGCCACCGGGGTCGCCGATTTCGGCACCGGCGGGCTCGCCGCGCTGCTGCAGGCCAAGGCCGCGGATGCCGTTCCGGTCAAGGCGGTGATGTCGCTCTACACGCTGCAGCCGGACGCCATCTTCACCACCACGGATGCGGGTATCGACAGCCTCAAGGACCTGGTCGGCAAGACCGTCGCGACCGCCACTTTCTCCTCGTCCAACGTGTCGTGGCCGCTGGTGCTCAAGGCCAACGGCGTCAACCCGGATTCGATCAAGCTGCTCAAGGTCGATCCCGGCGCACTGGCGCCGATGCTGGCCTCCGGTCAGGTCGCCGCGACCATCAACTGGGTGACGGTGGCGCCGGCCTTTGCCGGTCCGCTCAAGGAGGTCAACAAGAGCTTCAAGGCGCTGGCCTGGTCGAATTACGGCTTCGACGGCTACGGCCTGTCGGTGTTCGCCTCCGACAGGATGCTTGCCGAGCGGCCCGAAACCGCGCGCAAGTTCCTCAAGGCCTATGCCAGGGCGACGCAGATGGCGAACGACGATCCGATGGCCGCAGCCAAGGCGCTCAAGGCGGTGGTGCCGGAGGTCGATGTGAATACCGCGGCGGAGCAGTGGAAGGCCTCGATCCCGCTGATGGTCAACGACATCGCCAAGAAGGACGGTCCCGGCGCCTTCGAGCCGAAGCTGCTCGCCACCACCTGGAAGTGGGTGGCGGAAGCGCAGAACTTGCCGATCGAGAAGCTCGATCCCGAGACCGCGGTCAGCCGCGACTTTCTCAAGTGAGGGGGCGGACGTGAGTGCGACCACGGTGCATGCGATGATGGCGCCGCCGCCGGCCGTGATCCGCTTCGTCGATGTCGGCCAGCGCTTCGCCGGCGCCGACGGCAAGCCCGTCGTCGCCCTCGACGGCCTCTCCTTCGACATCGCACGGCATGAGTTCGTCGCCGTGCTGGGGCCCTCCGGCTGCGGCAAGTCGACCTTGCTGCGGCTGATCTCCGGCCTGATCCACCCGACCTCCGGCCGGGTGGAGATCTACGGCCGTCCGGTCACCGAGCCGCGGGACGAAATCGGCATCATTTTCCAGAAGCCGACGCTGCTGCCGTGGTTCGACGTGCTCGGCAACGTCACCTTCCCGATGCGCCACAAATACGGTCGCGTCACCGAGGCCGAGCGCCGCCGCGCCCGCGAACTGCTCGATCTCGTCGGCCTCGCCGACTTCGCCGCGCGGCGGCCGGACGAGCTGTCCGGCGGCATGCAGCAGCGGGTGGCGATCGCCCGGGCGCTGCTGCTCGACCCGGACATTCTCCTGATGGACGAGCCGTTCTCGGCCCTCGATGCGCTGACCCGCGACGAGATGAGCTTCGAGTTGCTGCGCATCTGGCGCGAGCGGCCGAAGACCGTGCTGTTCATCACCCATTCCATTCCCGAAGCGCTGCTGCTCGCCGACCGCGTCGTCGTCATGACGGGGCGGCCGGGCCGCGTTCGCGAAATCCTCAACGTGCCGCTGTCGCGGCCGCGGTCCATGGCGACCCTGTCGGAGCCGATCTTCCATGAGCTCGCTGCCCACATCCGTGCCCGCCTCTTCAGCCGTCCGGTCGCGGCCTGAGCCCGTGACCGGAGCGGGGCCGATGCCGGGGGTGCGGCGGGCGCGGCTTGCGGCCCTGCTCGACCGCTACGCCCCGCCGCTCGCCTTCGTCGCTCTCGTCCTCGTCTGGGAGGGCGCAACGCGGCTGCTGAAGATTCCGAGCTTCCTGCTGCCGGCGCCGAGCGCGATCGTGCAGGCACTGGTGGCGACGCCGCTGCAAGTGTGGGCCGGTCACGCCTTCGCGACGCTGCGCGTCGCGCTGATGGGCTATGCCCTCGCCATCGTCGTCTCGGTGCCGCTGGCGATGGCCTTCGCCTCGTCGCGGCTGCTCTCCCGCACGCTCTATCCGATCCTGGTGGTGGTGCAGTCGACCCCGATCGTCGCGGTGGCGCCGATCATCGTGGTGACGCTCGGCGCCTCGGATCTGCCGCGGGTCGTCATCACCTTCCTGATCACGTTCTTTCCCATCGTGGTCTCGACGGTCGCCGGCCTGCTCGCCACGCCCGAGGAACTGATCGAACTGTCGCGCTCGCTGCGCGCCGGACGTGCCCGCGAGATGCTCCATGTCCGGCTGCCGTTCGCGCTGCCCTATGTGTTCTCGGCGCTGAAGATCGCGATCACGCTGTCGGTGATCGGCGCGGTGGTGGCCGAATTCGTCGCCGCCGAGCAGGGGCTCGGTTTCTTCATTGCCTTCTCGACCTCCTACTTCAAGATCCCGGCGGCCTTCGCCGGTCTCGGCGTGCTGGTGGCGATCAGCCTGATCCTGTTCCGCCTGGTCGCTTTCGTGCAAAAGAGGCTCGCGCCCTGGTCGCTGCCGAAATCGGAAAGGTGAATGCCGTCATGAGCGTCGCGTCGGACAAGCCGGCTCTCGACCACGAGGCGCTGCTGCGCCGGGCCTTTGCCGTCGCCCTGCAGGCGAAGGCCGCGGGCGATCATCCGTTCGGCGCCATCCTGGTCGACGGCGCCGGCGCGGTCATCATGGAGCAGGGCAACGGCTTCACCGCCGAAGGCCGCGACATGACCGCCCATGCCGAACGCCTGATCGCCACCCGCGCCTCGAAGACCTACGCGCCGGCCTTTCTCGCCGACTGCACGCTCTATTCCTCGGCCGAGCCCTGCGCGATGTGCGCCGGCGCGATCTACTGGGCGGGCATCGGCCGGGTGGTGTTCGGCCAGAGCGAAAAGGATCTCAAGGCGCAGACCGGCGATCACGCCGAGAATCCGACCCTCGATCTGCCTTGCCGCGCCGTGTTCGCCGCCGGCCAGCGCCCGGTCGAGGTGATCGGACCGCTGCTCGCCGAGGAGGCCGCGGCGCTGCAGTCCGGCTTCTGGGCGGAGCGGGCGAAGGACTGAGGCGCCCGCAATCGGCTCTATTCCAGCACCAGCGCGTGGATGTGTCGGCCGTAATCGGGCTCGGCGCGGTGCACCGAGCGGCGATAGCTGAAGAAGCGATCATCCTCGTAGGTGCAGATGGCGAGATCGTCGATTTCGGCGAGGCCGGCGCCCTCCAGCCGCATCCGGATATAGCCGGCGAGGTCGAACATGGCGTGGCCGCTGCGCGTCGACGGCACGAAGAAGCGGGCATTGGCCGCATCTTCTTGCGTGAAACGATCGACGAATTCCTGGCCGACCTCGTAGCTGCGCTGGCGGATCAGGGGGCCGATGGCGGCCTTGATCCGGCCGCGCGCCGCGCCGAGCTGCTCCATGGCGGCGATGGTCGCCTCCAGCACGCCGGTCAGCGCGCCGCGCCAGCCGGCATGGGCCGAGCCGATCACCCGCGCCTCGCCGTCGGCGAACAGCACCGGCCCGCAATCCGCCGCGGTGGCGCCGATGGCGATGCCGGGCGTACGGGTGACGATGGCGTCGACCCGCGGCCGCTGGTCGGCGGTCCAGGGTTCGCTCGCCACCGCGACATCCGGCGAATGGATCTGGTGCGCGGTGAGAAAATGCGACGGCGCGACGCCCAGCAGCGCCGCCATGCGGCGGCGGTTCTCGGCGACGTGGCCGGGATCGTCCGAGGAGCCGACGCCGCCATTGAGGCTGGCATAGATGCCGCCGGAGACGCCGCCGGCGCGGCTGAAGAAGGCGTGGCGCAGGCCGGGGACGGCGGCAAGCAGCGGCGAGGTCAGCTTCATTGCACGTCGCTCCGTCCGGCGATGGAAGGGTCGGCCGGTGCCGGGTCGTCGCTCAGTCCGGCCAGTTCGGTGATGGCCGGATGGGAGATGCCGAGCACCTTGAACAGCGAGCCCATGCCGCCGGTGCCGCTGTCGGTGAGGCGCTTGAGACCGTCGGCGATGTCCTCCGCGACCTGCGGTGCCGCCTTGGACATCAAGGTCGCGGCGCGGGTCTCGATGCCGAGCCGGCGCAGGAAGGCGCCCTGCTCGACCGGGCCGTGGACCCGGGCGCCGGCATCCTGCGCCGCGAGCGAGAGCGCCTCGAAATCCACATGGGCGGTGACGTCGGCCCGTCCGGGCGCGCGCAGCGGATCGGTGAAGGAATGGCGGGCGATGGCCTGGAAGGTGTCGCCGGCATCGCTGCGGGTGTGGCCGTAATCGATGACCAGGGCGGCGCCGCCGAAATCACGCACGCGCCGCGCCAGCTTCATCGCCTCGGCGGGCGCGCGCCATTCGAACACCGCGCCGACCGGCGCGGCGCGGACCAGCGGCGGCACCAGCAGGTCGAAATGCGGCGTCGGCTCCGCGGCGGTGCCGAAGGCGAGGCGGCCGCCCGGGCCGATCTCGATCACGCGCTCGTGCCAGCCGGTCTCCTCGCGCACCATCTGGTGGACCGGCAGCACGTCGAAATATTCATTGGCGAAGATGATCGAGGGACCGTCCGGCACCTCGTCGATGGTGTCGTGCCACTGCACGTTCGCAGCATCATGCAGCGCGGCGCGCTGCTTGTCGCGCAGCACCGAATTGATCTCGACGAGATGGACCTGGCAGGCGGCATGGAACGGCGGGACGACGCGGATCGCGCGCAGCGCGTCCATCATCAGCGTGCCGCGGCCGGGACCGAGCTCGATCAGCCGCACGCGGTCCGGGGTCCCCATCGCCTTCCAGACCGATGCGGCCCACAGCCCGAGCAGTTCGCCGAACATCTGGCTCACTTCGGGCGCAGTGATGAAATCGCCCTCGCGGCCGAGCGGGTCGCGGCCGATATAGTAGCCGTATAGCGGATGGGTGAGGCACAGATCCATGAACCGCCATACCGGCATCGGGCCGGTGGCCTTGATCAGCCGGCGGATTTCGGCCTCGAGCGGCGAGGAGGTGAGATTCACGTGATCTGCCCCGTTGGCCGCGGCGTCGTCATGGTCAGCTTTCCGCCTCGACCGGCGTCGTCCGCGGCGGGCGGCGCAGCGCCACGGCGAGGAAGCCCGATCCGGCGAGAATCATCGGCACCGACAGCAGCATACCCATGGTCAGGCCGCCCCACAAAAAGCCGAGCTGCGGGTCGGGTTCGCGGAAGAACTCGCCGGTGATCCGGAACAGGCCATAGAGCACGGCGAAGCTGCCGATGATCAGCCCCGGCCGCTTGAGCGCGCCGGCGCGGATCAGGAGGGCGAGGATCGCGAACAGCGCCAGCCCCTCGAGGCCGGCTTCATAGAGCTGGCTGGGGTGGCGCGGCAGCGGTCCGCCATGGGGAAAAATCACCGCCCAGGGCACGTCGGCGGGGCGGCCCCACAATTCGCCGTTGATGAAATTGGCGATCCGGCCGAGGAACAGCCCGATCGGGCCGACCGCGCAGGTGATATCGCCGAGCGACAGCACCGAGATCCGCCGCCGCCAGCCGAACAGCACCACCGCGAGCACGCAGCCGAGAAAGCCGCCATGGAAGGACATGCCGCCCTCCCACAGCCGCAGGATCGCGACCGGGTGGCTGATGAAGAAGTCGAAATTGTAGAACAGCACATAGCCGGTACGGCCGCCGAGAATGATGCCGAGGGTCACCCACAGGATGAAGTCGTCCATGTCGGTGAGCGAGACCGGCGAGGCGCCGCCCCATAGCCGGCCGTTGCGGATGATGGCGCGGGCGTAGATCCACCCGAGCACGATGCCGCCGATATAGGCGAGCGCATACCAGCGGACGGCGAAGGGGCCGAATCCGCCGAACGGGCCGAAGCTGATCGCGGTCGGATCGAAGTCGGGGAAGGCGAGGGCGAGCATCGGCATCGTTTATTGGCTCCCGTGCGCCGCGTAAAGCGCCGGCGCTCATCGCCGCATTCCCCCCGCCCGATATGTCGCGGTTGTGACCGCTGGCGTTGGCGCGCCGGCCGGCGCGGTGAAAAGGTGCTTGCAGTCGCTCGCTCCGGCCGCCATTTTGACGGCGGCGCAGGTCACGGCGGGTCCGCCACCTTGTCGCCACGGACGAATGATCAGGGAGTGGCCACCGCCTTCGGCGGGTCCCCGGATCGGCAGCTTGGAGACGTCGCGATGACCCAGACCACCAACCGGTTCTTTGACGAGATGGCGCGGCTGATGAATGACGCCGCCGGCGCCGCTCAAGGGGTCCGGCGGGAGATCGAGGGCGTGGTGCGTCACCAGGCCGAGCGCATGCTGCGCGATCTCGACCTCGTCAAGCGCGAGGAGTTCGACGTCGTCAAGGAGATGGCCCGCCTCGCCCGCGAGGAGAACGAGGCGCTGAAAGCGCGCATCGCCGCGCTCGAGGCCAGGCTCGGCGGCACCTCGCAGCCATAAAACCGCGCGCGGGGCGTCAATCCATCTTGATGCCGGCGGTCTTGATCACCTTTTCCCATTTCGCCGTCTCGGCGGCGATGTACTGCGCCATCTCCTGCGGCGTGCTCTGCAATGGGTCGATGCCGGCGGCGATGATCTTCTGCCGGGTGTCGGCATCGTTCACCGCCTTGACATAGGCGTCGTGGAGTTTGCCGATGATCTCCGGCGGCGTCCTGGCCGGGGCGGAAAGGCCCTGCCAGGCCCAGGCCTCGAAACCGGGAATGTCGGCGGCGACCGGCGGCACGCCGGGCAGCCCGTAGAATTCCTTGGGCGAGCACACCGCGATGGCCTTGATGCCCTTGAGGTTGAGCTGCGAGCGCGCGGTGGCGAAATCGACGAACATCATGCCGAACTGGCCCGAGGCGAGGTCCTGCAGCGCCGGGCCGGCGCCCTTGTAGGGCACGTGGTTGATCTTGATGCCGGCGCTCTGGGCGAACAGCTCGGCGGCGAGATGGAACGGCGAGCCGACGCCGGCGCTGGCGTAATCGATGCCGCCGCTGTTGTTGCGGGCGGCCGCGATCAGCGCCTTGACCGAGCCGACCGGCAGCTTGTCGGTGTTGACGAGCAGCACCAGGGCGAAGCGTCCGGTCAGGCTGACCGGCGCGAGGTCCTTCTGCGGGTCGTAAGGCAGCTTCTGGTAGAGCGAGCGGTTCGAGGCATAGGTCGAGGTGTCGCCGAGCAGGAAGGTGTAGCCGTCGGGCTCGGCCTTGGCGGCGGCCTCGGCGCCGATATTGGTGCCGGCGCCGGGGCGGTTCTCGACCACGATCTGCTGGCCGAGGCCGGCGCTCATGGTGGCGCCGGCGAGGCGGGCGAAGAAATCGGTGCCGCCGCCAGCGGCATAGGGAACGATCAGCCGGATCGGGCGCGTCGGCCAGGCGGTCTCGGCCGCGCGGGCAAGGCGGGCGCCGGCGGTGGGGGCAATGGCCGCGCCCATGGCGGCGGCGACGAAATGGCGGCGGCTGATCATGCGGTGTCCTCCCGGAACGGCGCCGGTTGCGATCCGGCAGCTCTGGCAATTGGTTGCAGGTGCATCTAATCGGCATGGCCGGGCGATGGCAATGTCGGCCGGCGGCGCTGGAAACCCCACCGCTGGCCCCGCAGATGGCGTTCCGCGCTGATTGACTTTCCTTGTTTTTCCGGCCGCTTGCCGTTATGACACCGCCTGCCGGCCACCCCCGCACCCCTGGAGGCTTGTGACCGGCGCCAGAGGGGCCGCGATTTGCGGCCTTAAATTTTTGAAAATGAACGCTTTTTTGTCCCGCGCGGAAGGCGGCAGGGGCAGGGGCGCGTTCGCAACCAAGGACTGACTGCAATGGCGACCGTCAAGGAATTGAAGGCGACCGCGCGTCCGAAGGCCGGCAAGGGGGCCGCCCGCGCTGAACGCCGAGCCGGCCGAGTGCCGGCCGTGATCTATGGTGACAACAAGGCCCCGCTGACCATCTCGCTGGACGACAAGGCGTTGCGCCAGAGCATCTTCGCCGGCCACTTCCTCACCACGATCTTCAACATCGATCTGGACGGCGAGAAGCACCGGGTGATCCCGCGCGATTTCGCGCTCGATCCGGTCAAGGATTTCCCGATCCACGTCGACTTCCTCCGGCTCGGTAAAGGCGCCTCCATCCGCGTCAGCGTTCCGCTCCACGTCACCGGCACCGAAGCCTCGCCGGGCGTCAAGCGCGGCGGCGCGGTCAACATCGTCAACCACACCGTCGAGCTGGAAGCGGAAGTCGAGCACATCCCGCAGTTCATCGAGGTCGACGTCAGCAAGCTCGAGATCAACAACTCGGTGCATCTGAGCGACGTTGTTCTGCCCAAGGGCGTCAGGGTGGTGTCGCGCGAAGACCAGACCCTGGTCACCGTCGTTCCGCCGTCGGGCTATGCCGAGGAAACCAAGGGCGCTGGCGCCGAAGGCGCCGCCGCTCCGGCCGCCGGGGCTGCGGCCGCCGCCGCTCCCGCCGCCAAGGCGCCGGCTGGCGACAAGAAGAAGTAAGCTGTCGGTGCGGATCGGCGCTCGCATGGTCGATGCGAGCGCCGCTCCCGCCGCGCGCCGCCGTCGCCTCGGAAGATAGCGTCACTTCCGCGGGCCCCCTTGCGATCCGGCATGCCGCCGGGCACGCGCAGTAACGGGGGCGCCCGCGTCGCAAACGGGATCGTGCCGCCATGCGCCTCTTCGTCGGTCTGGGCAATCCGGGCTCGCGCTACGAGGGCAGCCGGCACAACATCGGCTTCATGGCCGTTGATGCGATCGCGCGACGTCACGCCTTCTCGCCGTGGCGCCGCCGCTTTCAGGGCGAGACCTCGGAAGGCACGCTCGAGGGTGAGCGCGTCGTGCTGCTCAAGCCCACGACCTACATGAACGAGTCGGGGCGCGCGGTCGGCGAGGCTGCGCATTTTTTCAAGCTCGGCGTCGGCGACATCGTCGTAGTTCATGACGAACTCGACCTGCCGCCGGCCAAGCTGCGGGTCAAGACCGGCGGCGGCCATGCCGGCCACAACGGCCTGCGGTCGATCTCCTCCCACGTCGGCAACGACTACCGGAGGGTGCGGCTCGGGATCGGTCATCCCGGTGTGAAGGATATCGTGCACGCTTACGTGCTCAACGATTTCGCCAAGGCCGAGCGGCCCTGGGTGGAGGCGCTGTGCGAAGCGGTGGCCGATAATGCCGGTCTGCTCGCCGCCGATCGCGACTCGGCGTTCCAGAACAAGGTGCATCTGGCGATGCAGGCCAAGGGCTTCGCCGGCGAAGACAGCTAGAGTGGCGGCGCCTGACGCGGCCGAGAGGATTGGACGAAGATGGGATTCAAATGCGGAATCGTCGGTCTGCCCAATGTCGGCAAGTCGACACTGTTCAATGCGCTGACCGAGACCGCGGCGGCGCAGGCTGCCAATTATCCGTTCTGCACCATCGAGCCGAATGTCGGCGCGGTGGCGGTGCCCGATCCGCGCCTTGAAAAGCTCGCCGCGGTGTCCGGCTCGGCCCAGATCATTCCGACCCAGCTCACCTTCGTCGACATCGCCGGCCTGGTGCGCGGCGCCTCGCAGGGGGAAGGGCTCGGCAACCAGTTCCTCGCCACCATCCGCGAGGTCGATGCCGTTGCCCATGTGGTACGCTGTTTCGAGGACTCCGACATTACCCATGTCGAGGGCAAGATCGCTCCGCTCGCCGACATCGAGACCATCGAGACCGAATTGATGCTGTCCGATCTCGACAGTCTGGAGAAGCGGGTCGACAACCTGTCGAAGAAGGCCAAGGGCGGCGACAAGGATTCCAAGGAACAACTCGATCTGGTGCAGCGCGCCCTGGTGCTGCTGCGCGACGGCAAGCCGGCGCGCCTGCTCGAGCGCAAGCCGGAGGAAGAGCGCGCCTTCCGCATGCTCGGCCTGCTGACCTCCAAGCCGGTGCTCTACGTCTGCAACGTCGATGAAGGTTCGGCGGCGACGGGCAATGCCTTCGCCGAGCAGGTCGCCGAGCGTGCCCGCGAAGAGGGGGCGGTCGCGGTGGTGATTTCCGCCAAGATCGAATCCGAAATCGCGACGCTGTCGCGCGAGGAGCGGGCCGAGTTTCTCTCGACGCTGGGCCTCACGGAGGCCGGCCTCGACCGCCTGATCCGCGCCGGCTACGAACTTCTCGACCTCATCACCTATTTTACCGTCGGCCCCAAGGAAGCGCGCGCCTGGACCATCACCCGCGGCACCAAGGCGCCGGCGGCGGCCGGTGTCATCCACACCGATTTCGAGCGCGGCTTCATTCGCGCCGAGACCATCGCCTATGACGACTACATTCGTCTCGGCGGCGAGGCCGGCGCGCGCGATGCCGGCAAGCTCCGGCTGGAAGGCAAGGAATACGTCGTCGCCGACGGCGACGTGATGCACTTCCGCTTCAATACCTGACGGCGCGGGCCCGTCGTTCTGCGCGGCGAGGCCCGCTCCGGGTCACCGCGGCGACATGCAAGAAGGCACCACGCCGATCGGCGTCGCCGGCCGCAGGCGCTGGGCGATACCGCTACCGTTGCATCCCGCCCTGGTCGCGAATGGCGCCCAGGTGCTCGTTGATGCGGAAGACGATCAGCACGAATTCAGTGCCGATGCGGGCCATGACGATGCCCACCACCGCCCCGACCACGCTTGCCAGCACCGTGACGAAGCCGACGAAGGGACTGACGCCGATCAGGGCGAGGCCGGCGAACACTCCCTGCAGCCCGTATAGCGCGATCAGCACGATGACCAGCCAGTAGAAGGCCTTGATGATGGTCGGCGTGATGAAACGGTCCCATTGGAACAGGTCCCGGAAATCCAGCATCGGCAATCTCCCTGCGAATCACGTCATCCGGCGGATGCGGCGCATCGGCGCGGAATTAGCGCCCGACGCCCAAGTCAGCAAGATTGCAGCCTCGCCCCGCGAATCGTCCGGTTGAGATTGCCGCCAAGTGCGGCCACAATCGGGCTGGTTCAAACGCTGTCCCCATGACCCTGACCTTCGAAGACTTCCAGCCCGGCCATTTCGGCACTTTCGGCCCCCGCCATGTCACCCGCGAGGAGATCATCGCGTTTGCTGCGGAGTTCGATCCGCAGCCGATGCATCTCGACGAGGAGGCGGGCCGCAATTCCATGCTGCGCGGCCTTGCCGCGTCAGGTTGGCATCTGTGCGCGCTGATGATGCGGATGCTCTACGACGGTATGCTGCATCGGACCGCCTCGCTCGGCGCGCCCGGCGTCAACGAGCTGAAATGGCTGGTGCCGCTGCGCCCTGGCGACGACATCACGCTGGATCTCCATGTGCTGGAATCCCGCGTCTCGCGCAGCCTGCCAGGGGTCGGGATCGTCACCTTCCGGGCCGAGGTCCGCAACGCATCCGGCCAGCAGCTGCTCGAGGCAGTCTGGCCCGCGATGATGGGACGGCGCGACGCCTCCGCCACCGATTGAAGAGCCGGTCATGCCCTATTTCGATGATCTCAAGGTCGGCCAGCGCACCGAGCTCGGCTCCTTCACCTTCACCGCCGAGCTGATCAAGCAGTTCGCGCGTCAATTCGATCCCCAGCCGTTCCATCTCGACGAAGAGGCGGGGCGGGCCTCGCTGTTCGGCGGCCTGGCCGCGTCCGGCTGGCACGTCGGCTCGGTGGGGATGAAGCTGCTGGTCGCCAAGCGGCGCAGCGAAATGGAGGTCGCCGGCGACGGATCCGGCGAGCCGCCGATGGGGCCGTCTCCCGGATTTCGCGAGCTGAAATGGCTCAAGCCGGTGCTGGCCGGCGATACGCTGGCCTATGCCTCGGAGATCGTCGAATTGCGGGTATCGGGGTCACGGCCGCAATGGGGCATCCTCAGTGCCCTGACCACGGCCACCAACCAGCGCGGCGAGCTGGTCTATTCCTGCATCGGCACCGCTTTCGTGCCGAGGCGTACCGGCTGAGGCCGTCTCGCTCGCCCAGGGCAGGGTTAAAGCTTTCGTTAAGATTTTACACAGATGGTGCCGTCGGACGTTTTTTGTCGCCGGGGTTTCGAACCCGTTGTGGCGAGGCCCGACAAAACAACGAGAAAACGGGGACAAGACCATGGCGGACCGTGTCGGTCTGAAGATTGTCGGCTTCATCTTCGCCACCGTGACGCTGGCGGTGATGCTGACCACGGTACAGGTGGTCAAGAGCCAGGCGGATAGCGGCTACACGCTCGACGGCAGCGCTTCGGCGTCTTACGCTCGCTGAGCCGACCGAAGCGCGCACCGATCTGAAAGCATCGACCAGAACACGCCGATCGGAACACATCGACTCGAGCGTATCGACTCAAGCGCGCTGGCCGAAGTGTTCAGGCCCCCGGCGACCCAGTCCCCTTCTTTTTTCCCCCAATGAAGGCCCGACCGTCGCGCGCTGTCGCTGTCCGCTCTGCGATGCCGTGGCGCCGTTGCGGAGCCTCCCTCGATCAGCGGCTCCAGGCGAATGCCATGACCAGAATGGCGGCTGCCAGCAGAGCCACGAAACGGATGATGATCTTGCCCATGTTGTGCGCCGCCGGCGGCGCGACGGCGATGGGATCTGAATCGCTTGGCCGGATTGATTTCAACTGCGAGCCCGCCCTCGGTACGACTGGTACGGCGGACATTGGCGCCGCGCTGGAACGTTGGTCGCGCCGGAGGCGGCGCTGGTTCACCGGGGAGGTTTGGTGGTGGGGCAGCTCAAACTGCTTCGGCCCAAACGAAAACCGCCGCCCCGAGGGCGGCGGTTCGTGCATTCTAGTGTGGCGTCTCGCAATTGCCTACCGCCTTCGCGGCAACCCTCTCGTAGGCAATTGCGAGACATAAGCCACACTAGCACTTTGATTTTGCTAGTGTCCTGTTTCCAACGTTCGTATCCCATTGCAGCAGGCGCTCATACGAACGTTGGAAACAAGGGGACACTAGCATCATTATGATTCTAGTGTGGTTTTGGATCTGACGCGCGTTCGAAGAACTCGCTGCAATACTGAAACGAGCGTCAGATCCACCACACTAGTGTCCCGATGTCTCCGAATGACCGTGCGAGGGTGAGGCAAACGAAGCGGTAATTCGGAGACGGGACACCGGGGACCGGCATCAGGACTGGCGCACGCTTTCGGCGGCGCGCTTCCACTGCGCGACGTTGTCGGCGATCATCCGGGTCGATTTCATTGCGGCCTGGCTGAGCTGGGCATAACCGGCGATCTCGCGCTGGACACGCTGGCCTTCGTTGTGGAGCAGGTCGCGGAGCGCTTCGAGCTCGGAGACCAGGTTTTCGATCTCGCTCAACGAGGTGCCGGCGACGCGCTGGATCAGCGAATTGACGCTGTTGACGGTCGCCTCGGCGGTGGTGTCGAGCGCAGGCTCTCCTGAGGGGGCAGTCCCGACTCCGGGCCGCCGCAGATAGGCGACGTCGTTACGGACGAAGTCGCGGATGCCGGCCTCGACCTCGGTCACGGCGGCGAGATTGGCCTCGGACTCGAGAGGCTCGGTCTTTTCCGGGCGAGTGGCGTTCATCGGCTGTGTCCTCTTTCGTGTGTCTAAGCATGTTGGCAGGGCGCCAGCGCGGTTTGTCCCCCGCACGACGACGTCAGGCGGTCATCAGTTCAGTCGAATTTGACGATAGCGCGGCCAAGTTGCGGCGCTTGACCGGCATTCCCTCGATATCGATCGGAATTTAAGGTTTTCGTTATCAACAGGTTATCGTCGCCGGGCGTTTCTCTACCAGGTCGTCTTGAAGCCCGCCGTAAGACTTTTGCTCAAACCACCCGTGGAGGTTTCGCTCACCGTGCCGGCCACGGTGATGTCGCCGAACAGCTTTTGCTCGGCGCCGACCCGGCGCAGCCATTTCTCGGTGCCGTCGAGCGTTTCGCCGGCGATCAGGCTGGTTCCAGTGGTGTTGAAGTTGAATTTGGCCGATCGGTCGGCCTCGATGCCGGACACCGTGCGCCCGCCGAACCGGGGCAGCACGGTCTGCTCGATTCTGCTGTAGCCGCCCTGGAGCGTCAGCGAGGTGGCGTTGCCTTCCAGCGGCAGGGTCTTGCTGATCGAGGTGCCGAGCCTGCTCTGGTCCTGGGTCGGATCGACGCGGGCCTCGATCGCGGTCTTGTCCCACAGCGAACCGAGGCCGGGCGCCGTCATGGCGGCCCAGGCGACGCCCGAGGATTCCCACAATCGGCCGTCGCTGGCGAGCTTCTCCGGTAAGGGCACGCTGGTCTGGCCGTCGGCGACGGTCATGTCGGCGCCGATCCGGGTCTCCCACAGCGGCAGCAGTGGCTGTTTGACGCTCAAGGCCGTCGCGCCCGGCCGGTCACTGCGCGACCAGGCCGCTCCACCGCCGTCGCTGCGAGCGGTGCTGCGCTTCGGCCGCTCCCGCGGCCCGGACGGGCTGCTGTCGAGCACGCTCCAGTCGACGGCCGCAGGATCGGGCAAGGCGCTGGCGGTGTCCTTGGTTTCAGCGGCGGCGTCCTTGGCCTCGGCAGCGGACTGTTCGTCTGCGGCAGCCGGCAGCGTCTCCGGCCTGATGAAGGCCCAAGGGTCAGAAGGCGGATCGGTGGCGGGATCGGAGCCGGGTTCGCCTGCCTGCGCCGGTGGCGCCAGCGTCATCACGAGCAGGAGCGCGAGGACCGGCCGACAGATCAGACCGCGAGAGATGGATCGGACACACATGGAAGCGTGATGCGAGTAAAAAGCGTGAATGCCAACAGTGATGCAAGCCAGGATCCAGGAAGCCCCCTAGTGCCCCCGATGTCTCCGAATTACCGTGCGAGGGTGAGGCAAACGAAGCGGTAATTCGGAGACAGGACACTAGCCATAGCCCAATATTTTGCCAAATTGTGTCCGGGCGGAGTCGCAACGGGCGGCATTGCGGTCGGGCAGGATGTCAGGCGGGGCGATGGCGGAACCAGGTGAGCATTCCGTGATTGTCGTCGGCGTTTGATTGTCGTCACCGTGGAGGGCACGACATGAAGAAATACGCACTGGTTATCGCGGCGGCCATTGCGCTGGTTGCGGCGGCCATTCCGGCCAAGGCCGCACCGGCCGCCACCGACGAGGGTCGTCAGCATGCCATCCCGGTCGTTGCCAACCTTGATATGGGAGGTCATTGCGGGGGACGGCATCATGGCCGGTCCTGACGGGTTTTCGTCGCGCGCATGACAACGGCCTCGCGATGCGAGGCCGCCTTTCGCTTTGCCGTTGTGTTGTGATCAGACGGCCGTCGGCAGATGGATCGGCTGGCCGAGGGCCTGTTCGACGAGATCGAAGGTGTCGAGCAGCATGCGCAGCGAGATCAGTCGCCCATCCTTGAATCTCGCGAACGTAGCCGCGCGTACGCTGATCGGCTGGTTGTGGTCGCGGGTCGTCAGGCTGAAGCGGGTCAGGACCGAGCCTTGCTCGTCGCCGAGTACGACCTGCTCGCGCTCGTAGCGGCGGATTCGCACATTGTCGGCGATCTGCTTCAACGCCTCGAGCGCGGCAGCCTTGCCGCGCCGGGCGCCGAGAAATGGAAACATGTCGATCGGGCCGTAGATCGCCCATTCGACATCGTCGTCGACCAGGGCCGCGACCGCAGCGATCTGGCCGTGATCGATGGCCCCGCGCAATGCATGCGACAAACGCCAGAGGCTGTGCTCTGTCATTGGGATAGGCTCCGGAAATGGCTGCTGTCGAACAGCAAACGGCCCTCGCGGCGCCAGAAAACGGCGCCGGGGCAAGAGTTGCTGCATTCCAATGTCATTCGTATACAAACGGCACTGCCGCGCCACCAGTGTATTTATTGCAATGCATAAATGCGATCGCATGGGCCGGCGTTCAGCGGTCGCTCATCTAGTGGTTGTATGTTACCGGGGCGTTGAGTGGGGCGTGTTCAGGCGTGCATGGCCGCCGCCAGTTCGAGGGCGAATTCGCCGGTGAGGTCCCGCCCGATCAGTTGCTGCACAAGGTCGAAGGAATCGAAGTAGGCGCGGTGCTCGAAGATGCGCCCGCCGCTCAGGGTGAAAAATTCGCCGGCCGAGACCTGCACGACGCGGCCGTCGCGACGCTTGGCGAAAGTCAGATCGCAGATCGTTGCCACCCGCAGTCCATCGGCGGCGATGAAGCGCAAGACGTGGCGGCGCTGGGTGAAGCGCTGCTGCTGGATGCGAATGATTTCGCCGAGCCAGGCGCGGCCCTGCTTCAAGCCGAGATGCGGAAACAGATCCACGGGCGCATGCGTGAGCGAACTCACCCCCTCATGACAACATGCCTCGGCACCGGCGATGTCGCCGGCGTAGAAGGCATCCAGAAACTTGATCACGCATTCGCGCGCTGACCGTGTCGACATCGACGAACCGAACCCTTGGTCTGAGATCCGGGCTCGACATCGGACAGATCGCTGCGACGATCAAGTTCAATACCAGTAAAATGTTACCGATCGTGCAGGATGACGGCGCCGCCAGCGAGATTAACGTTATTGCCATGCCGACAATTGGACGCACAATTAGCGCTTCTTGAATCTTCCGCGCTGGCCGGGTGCGCCGCCCGACGAACGCGGCGCGTTGCCTGGACGCCAGGGACGCGATTCCGGCCCGGGCCCCATCTCATCGAGGTCGGGCTTGCGCGCGCGTGATGACCGCGGCGGCAGATTGGCTGCGTCGCCATATTTGCGCGCGCCGCCATAGGCACCGGCCTTGCCGGCGACGACGCGCTGCTTGACGGTGGGATCGTCGACCACGGCGAGTTCGGTGGCGCGCAGGCGCTTCACCTCGTCGCGCAGTCGCGCCGCCTCCTCGAAGTTGAGATCGGCGGCCGCTTCCCGCATGCGGGTTTCGAGGTCGGCGAGCACCGCCTCGAAATTGTGGCCGATGCTGACGACGTCGTCGGCGAGGCCGGCTTCGCCGACGTCCACCAGCACGTGGTCGCGCTCGTAGACGCTGTTGAGGATATCGCCGATCGACTTCTTCACGCTTTCGGGTGTGATGCCGTTGGCGACATTGTAGGCGATCTGCTTCTCGCGGCGGCGGTCGGTCTCGGCGATGGCGCGCTCCATCGAACCGGTCATCTGGTCGGCATAGAGGATCACCTTGCCGTCGACGTTGCGCGCGGCACGGCCGATCGTCTGGATCAGCGAGGTCTCGCTGCGCAGGAAGCCTTCCTTGTCGGCATCGAGAATGGCGACCAGCGCGCATTCGGGAATGTCGAGGCCCTCACGCAGCAGATTGATGCCAACCAGCGCGTCGAATGCGCCGAGGCGCAGGTCGCGAATGATCTCGATGCGCTCGATGGTATCGATGTCGGAATGCATGTAGCGCACCCGGATGCCCTGTTCGTGCAGGTATTCGGTGAGATCCTCCGCCATGCGCTTGGTCAGCACGGTGACGAGGCTGCGATAGCCCGCCACCGCGGTGGCACGGACCTCGCCCACCAGGTCGTCGACCTGGGTGCGTGCGGGGCGGATGTGGACGGGCGGATCGGTCAGGCCGGTTGGACGGATCACCTGCTCGACGAACACGCCGCCGCTCTCGTTCAGCTCCCAGCCGGAGGGCGTCGCCGACACCGCGACCGACTGCGGCCGCATCGCGTCCCATTCCTCGAAACGCAGCGGGCGGTTGTCCATGCAGGACGGCAGACGGAAGCCGTATTCGGCGAGCGTCGCCTTGCGGCGGAAATCGCCGCGGAACATGGCGCCGATCTGCGGCACGGTGACGTGGCTCTCGTCCATGAAGACGAGGGCGTTGTCCGGCACGTATTCGAACAGCGTCGGCGGCGGCTCGCCCGGCCTGCGGCCGGTGAGATAGCGCGAATAATTCTCGATGCCGGCGCAGCTGCCGGTCGATTCCATCATCTCCAGATCGAAGGTCGTGCGCTGTTCGAGCCGCTGGGCCTCCAGCAGCCGGCCCTGGGCGTTGAGCTGGTCGAGCCGCAGCTTCAATTCGGCCTTGATGCCCTTGATGGCCTGGAGCAGCGTCGGCCGCGGCGTGACGTAGTGCGAGTTGGAATAGACCTTGATGAATTCCAGCTCGTCGCTCTTGTGGCCGGTGAGCGGATCGAACTCCTCGATGCTCTCGACGGTGTCGCCGAACAGGTTGACGCGCCAGGCGCGGTCTTCGTAGTGCGCCGGGAAGAGGTCGATGGTGTCGCCGCGGACGCGGAAGGTGCCGCGGCTGAAGTCGGCGCTGGTGCGCTTGTATTGCAGGGCGACGAGGTCGGCGATGATCTGCCGCTGGTCGATGCGATCCCCCCTCTTCAGCGCGAAGGTCATCGCCGTATAGGTCTCGACCGAGCCGATACCGTAGATGCAGGACACCGAGGCGACGATGATGACGTCGTCGCGCTCGAGCAGGGCGCGGGTTGCGGAGTGCCGCATCCGGTCGATCTGCTCGTTGATCGACGAATCCTTCTCGATATAGGTGTCGGTGCGAGGAACGTAGGCTTCCGGCTGGTAATAGTCGTAATAGGAAACGAAGTACTCGACGGCGTTGTCGGGGAAGAAATTCCTGAACTCGCCGTAGAGCTGGGCGGCCAGCGTCTTGTTGGGCGCGAGGATGATCGCCGGGCGCTGCGTCGCCTCGATCACCTTGGCCATGGTGTAGGTCTTGCCCGAGCCGGTGACGCCGAGCAGGACCTGGGTGCGGTCGTTGCGCTCGATCCCTTCCACCAGATCCTTGATCGCCTGCGGCTGGTCGCCCCTGGGCACGAATGGCGACTTGATCTCGAAGCGGACGCCGCCTTCGGATTTTTCCGGGCGCGGCGGCCGGTGCGGTGTCCACACCTGCAGGCTGCCGTCGCCTCTGCGGAACTCCGGCCGGCCGTCGCGGATCAACGCTTCCAGTGCCTCGGCGGTGGCCTTGACGCCGAGTGCCTCCATCTTGTTGCGCGCCGGCCGCGCCAGCGTGTCGTCGTCCTCGACGTCGAGGCCGAGTTGGCGGGCGAGCTCCGGATCCATCACCGGCACCGTGGCGGTGGTGCCGTAATTGGCCTGGGGCGCTTCGCCGAAACCGTCGCCACCGGGCAGACCAGACGGCTGGCCCTGCGCGGCCTTGGTCGAGGCGCGGGCGCGATGCACTGCCGCCTCGCTGTCGCGGCGGTCGCGCGACGTCTCCGGCGGCGGCTGCAGGCCGGTCTGCGAGCCGACGCCGCTTTCGCCGCGATTGATCGCGGGATTGAGCAATTCGGCCAGGGCCGGCGCGATCGGCTGCACGTCTGGACGATGCGCCTTGGACTTCGGCGTCCGCGGCGTCTTGTTCTTGTCGGAGGGGGCTGCCATGGCGCCAATATGGGTCCAATCGCCGGGCTTTGAAAGTCTGCCTGCGAAGGATGGGGACACCCGCCGAATGCGCAACCCGATGGAACTTGGCCCCGCTCGAAAGGCGCCAGGCGCCCGCTCATCGCGACGGGCGCGAACCGTCTCCTCGCCGCGCACTCCTGCGCAGCAGCTGCGGGATTGACTTCGCCGGCCGAATTGAGTGAAGTGCCGCCAGTTGCATGCAAACGCATGAAGTTTGCCGGAGGACCATGCCGATGATCGACCTGCATTACTGGCCGACCCCGAACGGCCACAAGATCACGATGTTTCTCGAGGAGACGGGCCTGCCCTACAAGATCATTCCGGTGAACATCGGCGCCGGCGACCAGTTCAAGCCGGAATTTCTGGCGATTGCGCCCAACAACCGCATGCCGGCGATCGTCGATCACGCGCCGGTGGACGGCGGCAAGCCGGTCGCGATCTTCGAATCGGGAGCGATCCTCACCTATCTTGCCGAGAAGACCGGCAAGTTCCTGTCGAGCGATCTGCGCGTCAAATACGACGTCCTGCAATGGCTGTTCTGGCAGGTCGGCGGTCTCGGCCCGATGGCGGGGCAGAACCATCACTTCGGCACCTATGCGCCGGAGAAGCTGCCTTACGCCATCAATCGCTATGTCAACGAGACCAACCGTCTCTATGGCGTCATGAACAAGCGTCTCGCCGATCGCGAATTTCTTGCCGGCGATTATTCCATCGCCGACATGGCGAGCTATCCCTGGGTCGTACCGTGGAAGCGCCAGGGTCAGAACCTCGATGATTTTCCGCATCTCAAGCGCTGGTTCGAGACCATCCGGGCGCGTCCGGCCACGGAGCGCGCCTACGCGCTCACCGAAAAGATCAATCCGGATGCCGCGGCCGGCACCATCAGGACCGAGGAGCAGCGCAAGGTGCTGTTTGGTCAGACCGCTGCGGTCGTCAAGAACTGAAAAGGAATGAAATGGGGCTGAAACTGTTTGAACTGGTGGGCGCGGAGGCCGGTCGGCCGTTCAGCCCCTATTGCTGGCGCATCCGCCTCGCGCTCGCCCATAAGGGTCTGGAAGCCGACAGCATTCCCTGGCGGTTCACGGAGAAGGCGCTACTTGCGCCATACAACTCCGAGAAGGTGCCGGTGCTGCTCGATGGCGACAGGGCCGTGGCGGATTCCTGGGCGATCGCCAACTATCTCGAGGATGCTTATCCAGATCGCCCGTCGCTGTTCGGGGGCGACGGCGGCCGCGCCATGGGCCGCATGATCAATGCCTGGGCCGATACCGTCACCGTCGGCGGCATCTTCCCGCTGATCGCCGTCGACATTGTCGGCCATCTCGCGCCGAACGATCAGGCTTATTTCCGCCAGACGCGCGAGGCCCGGCTGGGCAAGCCGCTGGAAGAGGCGATGGCGACGCGCGACAGCCGGGTGGAGGATTTCCGCAAGTCGCTGGATCCGCTGCGGCTGACTCTGCGTGCCCAGTCCTTCATCGGTGGCGCTGCGCCGAACTACGCCGACTATGCGGTGTTCGGCGGTTTTCAGTGGTCGCGCGTCGTCAGCCCGTTCAGGCTGCTCAAGGAAGACGATCCCGTCCATGCCTGGCGCCAGCGCCTGCTCGACGCCTTCGACGGCCTCGCCCGCAAGTGCGAAGGCTATCCGGTGTGAGCGGACGTCAGCCGGCCCGCCGCGCGCCGCGGCCGGCTGACGCCGCGGCGAATATGGCTCCCGGCCGCCTGACGATCTTCGCGTAGCGCTCGGTCTGGTTTTGGCGATAGGTCGTGCCATTCGCCACGACTGCCGATCAGTTGGGCTCGACCCACAGAGGTGTAGCAGGGCTGATCCATGGCGCTGGGACATGCCGCCCGACACCGAATTGGGCGTGGACGATTCCGGCCTTGTCGGGACCCGGCGCATCGCCGTCGGGCCCCGCCTTCGGGCAGGCTGGTTCAGATCGAAATCAGAACGGCAGCCCCACATAGTTCTCCGCCAGCAGGCGCAACGCCGTCTCCGACGAAAAGAGATAATTGAGTTCTGTTTCCTGGAGCTTCTGATCGTAGGAAATCTGCTCGGGAAACCGATGCAGAAGCGTCGTCATCCACCAGGAGAAGCGCTGGGCTTTCCAGATCCGTGCCAGCGCGCGGTCGGAATACGCATCGAGGCCCGCATCCGACCCATTGCGATAATGATCCAGCATCGCATGGTAGAGATGGTAGATGTCGGACGCCGCACTGTTGAGGCCACGCGCACCGGTCGGCGGCACGATATGGGCTGCATCGCCGGCGAGAAACAGTCGGCCGTAGCGCATGGGTTCGGCGACGAAGCTGCGCAGCGGCGCGATGCTTTTCTCGATCGAAGGGCCCGTGATCAACTGCCCGGCGACCGAGGACGGTAGCCGCCGCTTCAACTCGGCCCAGAATTCATCGTCCGCCCACTGGTCGAGCGTATCGGTCAGGGGCACCTGCAGGTAATACCGGCTCAGCACCTGCGAGCGCAGCGAGCAAAGTGCAAATCCGCGATCGTGCTTGGCGTAGACGAGTTCGGGCGAGACCGGCTTGGTCCGCGACAGGATGCCGAGCCAGCCGAAGGGATAGATCTTTTCGTGCTCCCGGATCTTGTCCGCAGGGATCGACTTCCGGCTGACGCCATGGAAGCCGTCGGCGCCAATGACGTATTCGCAGTCGACCCGGTGCGTTTCGCCGTCCCGCGTGTACGTGACGAAAGGCCGATCGGTCGTCAGGTCGTGGAGCGCGACGTCCTCGGCATTGTGGACGACCATGCCTCCCGCACGATCGCGGGCGTCGTAGAGATCGCGCGTCAGCTCCGTCTGGCCATAGACGACGACCGAATTGCCGCCGGAGTATTTATGCAGATCGACCCGATCGAGGATGCCGTCATGGGCAATGAAGAAGCCGTGATGGATCTCGCCTTCCCGATCCATCCGCTCGCCGCACTCGGCTTCCCGCATCAGCTTGGCGAAGCCATGCTCCAGCACGCCGGCGCGGATGCGTCCGAGGACATATTCGCGCGTGTGTTTTTCGAGCACGATATTCTCGATGCCGCGCAGATGGAGCAATTGCGAAAGCAGCAACCCCGATGGCCCGCCGCCGATGATGCAGACTTGAACCTTCATGTGACCTCCCTGTCGATGCAGGGGGGGTCTAGATCATCGGCGCGCCGAATAGGATGGATAATTCCGACTATGACTTGGACAAATCAGACGTCTTGGATCGATCGTCGGCTGTTCGCCTCGCCGCGTCGGCCACCGCCCTCAGGCAGGCCGGGCAGAGGCAGTCCTCGTCATTCGTCGGCAGCGGCAGGCGTGCGCTGATATCGTTGCACCAGCAGCCGCCCGACAGGTTGCAGCCGAACACGGTGCCACACCGCGGACAGGCCGTCCGGCGCTCGCCCGCTGCGTTCCGCCCTGACGAAATTGTCATGACCGCCACCGCATTTTCGACCAATCCTTCATGTCGGGTTCATCACGCGCTTCTCTATAGTCCGTCCGGTCACGAGGGCGACGGCCCCAACTAACCGGTGGAATGGGACGAGATCAATGGCCCGCGATCCGCAACTGGCCCTGGTGGCGCTGAACAGGTTCGGATTTGGTGCACGGGGCGGCGCCTCGGGCGACTACGTTGCTGCTGCTTCCGACCCGCGCGGCTTTGTCAAAGCCGAGATCGGCAAGCCGGGCGCGGCGCTGCTCGAAGTCCCGGGGCTGTTGCCGACCCCGGTCCTGGCGCGCCAGCTGTTCGACTATCAGGAGGAGGTCCGGAAGGAGCGCGAGGCCAATGCCAAGCTCGCGGCCCTTGCTCTGGCCTCCGGCTCCTCCGCAGCGGCCGTCGCCGGCAACGAAACCTCCGCCCCGTCCGTCAGCCAGTCTCCGCCGCCGCCCCGTCCGCTGCCGCCGAAACCGCTCGACGTCGTGCAGCGGACCTATCGCGCCGAGGCGCTCGCCCGCATCCAGCGAGCCAGTCTTGCCGAGGTCGGCATCGTCGAGCGCCTTGTGGCGTTCTGGTCCAATCATTTCTGCATTTCGATCACCAAGGGGCAGCCTGCTCACATCTGGGCGGGCTCGTTCGAGCGCGAGGCCATCCGCCCCCACGTGCTCGGCCGCTTCGCCGATATGCTCGAGGCGGTGGAGCAGCATCCGGCCATGCTGTTCTTCCTCGACAACCAGCAGTCGGTCGGCCCCGACTCCCGGGCCGGCCAGAACCGCAAGCGCGGCCTCAACGAGAATCTCGCCCGCGAGATCATGGAACTGCATACGCTCGGGGTCGGCAGCGGCTACAGCCAGGAGGACGTCACCACCCTCGCGCGCATCATCACCGGATGGACCTTCGCTGGTCGCGACGGCAAGCTGGGCGAGCCGGGCAGCTTCGCGTTCAACGCCAATGCTCACCAGCCGGGGCCGCAGACGCTGCTGCGCCGGACCTATGCCGACACCGGCGTGACCCAGGGCGAAGCGGCGCTCGCCGATATCGCCCGCCATCCGGCCACCGCGAAATTCATCGCCACGAAATTCGTCCGCCATTTCATCGCCGATGATCCGCCGCAGGCGCTGGTCGGAACCCTGGCGCAGGTGTTCGCGACCACAGATGGCGACCTGCATGCGATGACGTTGGCATTGCTCGATTCCGACGAGGCGTGGCAGGCGCCGCTCACCAAGCTGCGCAGCCCTTATGAATTCCTGGTTGCGTCCGGACGGCTGCTGTCGCGCATCCCGGAAGAGCCGGGCCGCTATCTCGGCCCGCTCAACATGCTCGGCGAACCGCTCTGGGGACCACCGGGGCCCAATGGTTTCGCCGACACCGTCGCGGCCTGGGGTTCGCCCGAGGGGCTGAAGCTGAGGCTCGATGTCTCGGCGCAGATCGCCTCGCGTATCGCCGACACCGTCGATGCCCGCGACCTGCTCGAGATCGTTGCCGGATCCGCCGCGTCAAGCGACACGCGGCAGACGGTCGGCCGCGCCGAATCGCGCCAGCAGGCGCTGGCGCTGTTGTTGATGTCGCCGGAATTCCAGAGGAGGTGAGCCATGTCGCCGTTCGGGATCGAGCCGTTCGGGCCGAAACAGGCCGGGAGCACCGAGGACGAAGCCAGCCGCGGCTTCCGCACGACGCGGCGATCGCTGCTGCTCGGCGGCGTCAGCTTCGCGGCCTGGGCGTACCTGCCGAAATTCGCCCGCGCCGCCGGCGCGCGCGATCCGCGCCTCGTCGTCATCATCCTGCGCGGCGCGCTCGACGGTCTTGCCACCGTGGCGCCGCTCGGCGATCCTGATTATGCCGCCCTCCACGGCGCCATTGCCCTGAGCCGCGACGGCTCGCACGCAGCGCTGCCGCTCGATTCCTTCTTCGCCCTGCATCCGGCGATGCCGGAATTCGCCCGCATGTATCGCGACGGCAAGGCGGCGGTGGTGCATGCGGTCGCGACCTCCTATCGCGAGCGCTCGCATTTCGACGGCCAGGACGTCCTCGAAAGCGGCTTTCCGGGGCCCGGCCGGGTGCAGTCCGGCTGGCTCAATCGCGTCGTCGCGGCGCTGCCACGGGGCGCTCCGGTCGCGAGCGCGCTCGCCATCGGGCCGGTGGCGCCGCTGGTGCTGCGCGGCGCCGCGCCCACGGTGGGCTGGGCGCCCGCGGCCATGCCGCAGGCCGACGACGACACCATCATGCGCCTGCTCGATCTCTACAAGCACCGCGACCCGGCGCTGGCGGCGGCCTTCGCCCAGGGCGTGCAGATCGACAGGATCGCCAAGCGTGACGAAGATGCCATGAGGCCCAAGCCCGGGATCGATGCGATGCGGGTTGCCGCGCGCGGCGCTGCCCGCCTGATGGCAGCCGACGATGGCCCGAGGATCGGAGCGCTGGCCTTCGATGGCTGGGACACCCATGCCAACGAAGGCGGTCCGGTGGGACGGCTGGCACAACTGCTCGGCGGGCTGGACGGCGCGCTGGCCGATTTCGAGAGCGGCCTCGGCGGGCATTGGAACGATACGGTCGTGGTCGTCGCCACCGAATTCGGCCGCACGGCGCGCATCAACGGCACCGAAGGTACCGATCACGGCACCGGCACCATCGCACTGCTTGCCGGCGGCGCGGTGAAGGGCGGGCGTGTCATCGCCGATTGGCCGGGCCTTGCTGCGGCCAGCCTCTACGAGGGGCGCGATCTCAAGCCGACCACTGACCTGCGCGGCATCGTCAAGGGCGTGCTGCAGGACCATCTCGGCCTGAGCGAGCGGGTGCTGGCGAGTGCGGTCTTCCCCGAGAGCGAGGCCGTCCGGCCGGTTCGCGGCCTGATCGCCTGATCGCCTGATCGCCTGATCGCCTGAGCGGCGACAGCGGCGTGCATCATCGACGTTGCTGCGGTGGAACGGAGTCCTCCGCCGAGCTAGTGTCCCGTTTTCAGCGTTCGTATTCCTTTGCAGCAGGCGCTTCTACGAACGTTGGAAACAGGACACTAGTGTCCTGTCTCCGAATTACCGCTTCGTTTGCCTCACCCTCGCACGGTAATTCGGAGACATCGGGACACTAGCAAAATCAAAGTGCTAGTGTGGCTTATGTCTCGCAATTGCCTACGAGAGGCTTGCCGCAAAGGCGGTAGGCAATTGCGAGACGCCACACTAGCTCACCGCCTCGACGGCGGGCAGTGGTTTCGCCGTGTTGAGGGCCGTCAGGTCGCCAGCGCCGGCTCGGAAGACGGGGCGGGCTGCGGCGCGGGAGGAGCGAGGCCGGGGCGGCGCCGCGCCGCTGCGGTCATGCGCCGAACCTCGGTCTCGGCGGCACGGGCGATCGCCTTGCGATCGGCAGAGACATCATAGGCGACGGCTTCGCCCCAGCTCACGGTGACATCGACAGCACCGCTGCGCAGCACACCGAGCATGTGGGGGATCAGTTCGAGATCGCCATACCAGGCGAGGCGATCGCGCAGGGCGCGGCCCGTCGGCACGCCGCCGATCCCGGTATAGGCGATGGAGAGCGGCTGCACCGTGACGCTGTCGTGATGGGCGGAATTGCCGAGGGTGTGATGGACCGCGCCGACCAGCGCCGAGCGGAACGGCAGCACGCGGTTGCCGTCGCTGGAGGTGCCCTCGGCGAACAGCACCACCGCGTCGCCGCCGCTCAGTCTGTTCGCCATGGCGGCGGCGGCCTCGCCGGTCTTGTGCCGCCGCTCGCGCTCGATGAACACCGTGCGCTGCAGCTTGGCCAGCCAGCCGAACACCGGCCACGACGCCACTTCGTGCTTGGCGACGAAGACGGCCGGGGTCGTCGCCGTGATAACGATGATGTCGAGCCACGAGACATGATTGGAGAGGATCAGCAGCGGTCCGTTGGCGGACCGGCGGCCGATCTGGTTGATGCGGATGCCGAGCAGGGCACAGACGCCGCGATGGAAGATCTGCGGCACAAGGCGTTGCAGCGGTGAGCGAAACAGCAGCCCCGCGAGTTGGAACGGTAGCAGCGCCAGGGTCAGCAGCACCAGGGTGATGAACTGGAAGGGCAGGCGGATCATGGCTTCATTGGCGCGAGGCGGATGAGGTTCCGTGACGATGTAGCGCAGAACGGGCGGCGCTGGATACCCACTGCGACAGACGCGAAACTGCAACAGACCGAGAAAAAGGGCGGTCCTGCCGGGATGCGGAGCCGGCAAGGACCGCCGATGGCAGATCCGGCGAAAGCGAAAGCCGGTGGCGGGACGCGGAGCTGCCCCCACCCGGCGGCGCAGAGCCCGTCGGGGACATGGTCTTCGACGCGCTGAAACGCTACCTGAGGCTTGTTTCGGGTTAATGACATCGGGGGCCGCATCCACAGCTTGCCCGGTCCTGCCGCGCCGTTTCTCAGAAGCCCGGTTTGCTGACGCCGGCTGTGGCTCACGCCGGCATCGTCGCCGCGATCCGCATCGACAGCACCGTGAGGGCGACCATCAGGCCGAGCGATAGCGAGCCGATCGCCAGCGATGCCGCAACGATGCTGCAGCGATGCGAGGCGGCGAGAACGCGGCGATGGTCGAAGCCGTGCCGAGAGGCCGACGGCCGGGACATGAGTAAACCTTTGGCTGCCCAGACGAATCAGTCGCGGGCCAAGGTGCCTCAGGGCGCCGCCGAGATTGTGGCGGCACTGGAGCCTTCTCCGCTCCGATTCAATCGGAGCGGACGCTCGTACGACGAATTCGCTGCGATGCTGATACGAGCATCAGATCCACCGCGCTAGTGTGGCGTCTCGCCACACTAGCGCTTTGATTTTGCTAGTGTCCTTATGTCTCCGAATGACCGTGCGAGCATGAGGCAAATGGAGCGGTAATTCGGAGACAGGACACTAGCCGTCGGCTGCGTTCGCCGCAGAAGACAGCATCGGCACGAAGCGCGGCGTCCCTTCGATGCGACGCAACCAGGCTCCCACCGCCGGAAAGCCGGACAGGTCGTAACCGCATTCGCCGGCGAGATGGGTGTAGCCGTAGAGCGCGATGTCGGCGACCGTAAGCTGGCTGGCTGCGAAATAGGACCGGTCGCGCAGGTGATGCTCCATCACCTGCAGCGCGCGATACCCCCGTTCGGTCCAGTCTTCGAGTGAATGGGCATGCAGTTCGCGCCCGCCTTTGACCAGCGACAGCCAGAAATAGGCGGCGCCGAGATTGGGTTCGAGCGCGTGCTGTTCGAAGAACATCCATCGCATCATGTCGGCCCGGTCGAGCCGGCTCTCCGGCGCCAGGGCGCTGCCCGCTGCCACATACCAGAGGATCGCGTTGGATTCGGCGAGATAGCGGCCCTCAACAACCTCAAGTAGCGGAACCTGGCCGCTCGGATTCTTCGCCAGGAATTCCGGTGTGCGGCTTTCGCCCTTGAGGATGTCGATCTCGATGGCTTCGTAAGGCACGTCGAGCAGCGCCAGCGCGAGGCGAACCTTGTAGCTGTTTCCAGAGTGCTGCATTGTAAAGAGCTTGTACATCGGACGGCGCTTGTGTCTCACACCCGCGGCTCGGGTGTTCAGCGGCGGGTCCGACGATCATTTAATCGGACCGCCTGATGGAATCGGCCGTAAGGGGGCCGGTGACGATGGTCGAGAATGGGCCGAGGGCCGACGGCCTGCAACCCCCGCGATCCCAAACAGGGGGGCTTGCTAGGAATGCTGCGCTGCGCAGCACAATTGTTTCCCGCGCAGCGGCATCACGGATGCGCGAGTAGTACCCTCAGACCTGCACGCGAGCCGAAGATGGCGCGGCGCAACGTGAAGACATAAAGCGCCGCGACCGTGGCGAAGCCGATCGGGATCAGAACCGCGTCGGCGATGCCGCGCGCCAGCAGCGGCACTGTCCAGGCCGCGGCGAGCAGGCTGATCTCGCCATCGTGAAAGCCCTCGTCGAGGCCATGGCGAACGAGGAAGGCAATGGCGACCCCGAGCACGGCGAGGTCATAGTCGAGTACGTAGGGGGTGGCGAGCAGGCAGGCCGTCGCCAGTGCCGCTGCCTTCAGTGCTCCGCTCGCCCGGCTGTGCCAGAGCCAGGCGAGACTCGATGCGAGAGCCAGGGCAAGCACAGCCTGCATCGCATAGGCCGTTGGCACGCCGGCACCCCACATTCGCATCGCTGCGAACAGCGACTGGATCTTGGCCCAGCCGGTGCCGCCCTGTTCGAGCACGATCGTTTGCGTGAAGGTGGTCGAGGCGGCGAAGGCGCGCCACACATCGCTGCCCAGGGTGATGAGCGTCGCCCCCACCAGGGCAGCGATGGCGGCGGCGGCCGCGGCAATGACGCGCCAATGACCGCCAGCCACCAGGGCGATGGGAATCAGAATGCCGAATTGCGGCTTATAGGCGAGCAGCCCGAACAACGCTCCGGCGAGCAGCGGACGGCGCTCGAGGGCGCAGAGTGCACCGGCGAGCAGGGCGGCCGTGAGGAAGCCATTCTGGCCATGGCCGATATTGACGAAGACGGCGGGAAAGGCGAAGGCGGCAAGCCAGACGTCGCGCGCCGGAACGGGCGCCGGCACAATTGCGCGAATTGCGATTCCGTAGGCCGTGCCGCTGAGCAGCAGCCAGAGCAGGAGGCCTGGGCCATAGGGCAGGGCCGCCGCTGCCGCGGCCACAGCGAAGAAGAACGGTGGGTAATGCCAGCCGTAGAACGGCACCTCGCGCCCGTCGAACGCGGCTTTTTCGGCCGCATGCTGGCGGGCGGGGTCATAGGCGTCGGTGGCGCGGCCTTGATAGACCAGGGCACCTGCTGCGTAGACGCTGGAAAAATCCGTTCCCAGGGGCTTGCCGTTGCGGTCGACGAGACGGTCGGCCATCGCCGCCCAGATCGTCAGCGCGGCAACCGCCATGGCGAGCAGCATCAGGCTATAGTTGCGCAAGCGCGCCCGCGTCAGCCAGGCGCCGGTCCGCACTGCATGCCGAAGATGATCCATTCGCCCTAGTGTCCCGTCTCCGAATGACCGCTTCGTTTGCCTCACGCTCGCACGGTCATTCGGAGACATAGGGACACTAGCAAAATCAAAGTGCTAGGGTGGCTTATGTCTCGCAATTGCCTACGAGAGGGTTGCCGCGAAGGGCATAGGCAATTGCGAGACGCCACACTAGGGATCTTGCCGATTGTTGCGCAAACGTTACGGGCTGCGCGTTTAAGGCTTTGTTAGCCGCGGGGGATTTTGGCGCAATTTCCAAAGTTTCTTGCGGTGCGGCGATGCCCGCTTTAGGGTGCGGCCCTGCCCGAAAACCGATCCCGGGAGCCCACAGGGCCCTGATTTCGCAAGGAGACCATGATGCCTTTTCTGTCTGCCGCGCTCGCCCGTGTGAAGCCGTCCGCGACCATCGCGGTAACGGATAAAGCGCGGCAGCTCAAAGCGGCAGGCCGCAATGTCATCGGCCTCGGCGCGGGCGAGCCTGATTTCGACACCCCGGCCAATATCAAGCTGGCGGCGATCCACGCCATCGAGGCCGGCAAGACCAAGTACACCGCGGTCGACGGGCTGCCCGAACTGAAGGAGGCGATCATCGCCAAGTTCAAGCGGGAGAACGGCCTCACCTATGTGCCGAATCAGGTCATCGTCGGCACCGGCGGCAAGCAGGTGCTCTACAACGCCCTGATGGCCACCATGAATCCGGGCGACGAGGTGATCATCCCGGCGCCCTACTGGGTCAGCTACCCGGAAATGGTGGCACTGGCCGGCGGCGAATCAGTGCCGGTGGTCTGCACCGCCGAGCATGGCTTCAAGCTGCAGCCCGCCGAACTCGAACGCGCGATCACGCCCAAGACCAAGTGGCTGATCCTGAACTCGCCGTCGAACCCGACCGGCGCTGCCTACTCCAAGGCCGAGCTCAAGGCCCTGACCGACGTGCTGCTCAAGCACCCCCATGTCTGGGTCATGACCGACGACATGTACGAGCACCTCGTCTACGACAACTTCGAATTCACCACCCCGGCCCAGGTGGAGCCGCGCCTGTTCGACCGCACATTGACGGTCAATGGCGTGTCGAAGGCCTATTGCATGACCGGCTGGCGCATCGGCTATGCCGGCGGCCCGCGCGAGCTGATCACGGCGATGGCGACCATCCAGTCGCAATCGACGTCCAACCCGTCATCGATTTCGCAGTGGGCGGCGGTCGAGGCGCTCAACGGACCCCAGGACTTCATCCCCGAGAACAACCGGGTGTTCAAGGAACGGCGCGACCTCGTGGTCTCGATGCTGAATCAGGCGGCGGGCATCAGCTGTCCGCGGCCGGAAGGAGCATTTTATGTCTATCCGTCCTGCGCCGGCACCATGGGCAAGACGACGCCCTCCGGCAAAACCCTCAAGAGCGATGAAGATTTCGTGACCGAGTTGCTGGAGAGCGAGGGGGTCGCGGTGGTCCAGGGCTCGGCTTTCGGCCTCGGCCCGGCATTCCGCATCTCTTATGCCACAAAGACCTCGGATCTCGAGGATGCCTGCAAGCGGATCCAGCGGTTCTGCGGCAATCTCCGGTAACACCGCGCAGGACACGCCGCGGGCGGCTTTCCCGCCGTTGAATCGTCTTTAAGTTGAACCGTTCCCACGGTTTTTGCGACCCAAGTCGGATTGTTCCAGCTTGGGTCTTTATCTTTTCATCAGCCCCGCGCGCGGAACGTTGTTTCTCCTGTGGACGATGCGCGCGGATCCGACGAATGGCGTGAAATCCTTTAGACAGTTTTCGCAATTTCCGGTCAGAGTAGCGGTGCCTCCGCGGCTCATTTGCCACGGTTAGGAGAATTCGCGGCATTTTTGGGCCACCGCCATGTTTTTGACACGGCGTGCGCTTCAACGTCCGCCCCGTTCCAACTTCTTGGAGTCTCCCAAATGCGTCTGTTTGCCTCCGTCGGCTTCGCCGCCGCCACCCTCATTGCTTCAATGTCCGCCGCCAGCGCCCAGCAGGCCGTCCAGGTCGGCATCCTCGAGTGCCAGGGCGGCCAGAATGTCGGCTTCGTCGTCGGCTCGGCCACCCAACTGGAATGCGTGTTTCGTGCCAACAACGGCGCGCCGCCGGAGCCGTACGTTGCCACCGTGCGTCGCTATGGCCTCGACCTCGGCGTGACCGAGCAGACCGGCTTGGCCTGGGCAGTCAATGCGCCGACCTATCGTCTCGGCCGCGGCGCGCTGGCCGGTCACTTCGGCGGTGTCGGTGCCAATGCCACCGTGGGTGTGGGCGTCGGTGCCAACCTGCTGGTTGGCGGCTCGGCCAATGCCTATTCGCTGCAGCCGCTTAGCCTGCAGGGCCAGACCGGCCTGAGCGCAGTCGCTGGCATCGTCGATGTCGACCTGCATCCGGTGTTCCCGGCGCCGCGGCGTCACGTTCGTCATCATCGCCGCCACCACCACTGAGCGGTCAGATCGGCCGATCCGCGACATCAAGAGGCCCGCGCAAGCGGGCCTCTTTGCGTCGGCGTTGAAGTATGTCCGCGGCTATGGATTGATCGTTCCACGATCAGCCGTCATGCGAATCGCTTCTCTATTTCTCACTTTCTGCTTCCGATTTTTCCAGAAGCAACACCGGGAGACTCGCCCCATGCGTCGTCTGTCAGCCTACCTGGGAGGAGCCGCCCTCGTGCTCGCCGTTTCGTCTGCCGCCGTCGCGGAAGAACGCGTTCAGGTCGGGGTGCTGGAGTGCCGCGGCGGTGCCAGCGTCGGCTTCATTGTCGGGTCGGTGACCAACCTCGCCTGCGTGCTGCGTGCCGACAGCCGGCCGCCGGATTATTATGTCGCCCAGATCCGCAAGGTCGGCCTCGACCTCGGCATCACCGAGCAGAGCTCGCTGGCGTGGGCGGTGTTCGCGCCCACCAGCCGGATGGGCCCCGGCGATCTCTCCGGCAATTACGGCGGCGTCCAAGGCAGCGCCGCCCTCGGCGTCGGACTCGGCGGCAACGCGCTGGTCGGGGGGTCGAGCAATTCGTTTGCGCTGCAGCCGCTCAGTGTCCAGGGCCAGGTCGGGATCAGCGTCGCTGCCGGTGTCGCCGATCTGACTCTGCGGCCCGGTCGCTGATCAGGACGGAACGCGATACCTGCACTTGAGACGCGACTGCGCGGATCAACGCCGCGCAGCATGTTTCCACCTTGCCAAGCCGGGCAACCCCTGAGAGCATCATGGGCCGACCCAATCACGGGCCGAGCTCCAGTCAGGAGGCGGCAATGGGACATGACGTCAGAAGTCCCCGAGGTCCCCGGTGCATTGCACTGGTGGGACCCTTCCAAAGCGGCAAGACCACTCTTCTCGAAGCCATTCTCGCGCGCACAGGCGCGCTCGCAAAGGCAGGCACCGTCGACGCTGGTACGAGTTTCGGGGATTCGTCCCCAGAGGCGCGCGCTCATCGCATGAGCGTTGCGCTCACCGCAGCCACCACGACTTTCATGGGTGACAACTATACTTTCCTCGACTGTCCTGGGTCGGTCGAGTTCGCGCACGATATGCGTGCGGTGCTGCCGGCCATCGACGCCGCGGTGGTGGTGTGCGAAGCCGACGAACGCAAGCTGCCGCAGCTCCAGATCATCCTGCGCGATCTTGAGGATCTCGGCATCCCGCGCTTTCTGTTCCTCAACAAGATCGACAAGGCCGACCAGCGGATCAGCGATGCGCTGGCCCTGCTGCAACCCGCCTCGCGTCAGCCGCTGGTGCTGCGTCAGATCCCGCTCTGGAACGGCAACCTGATCGAGGGCTTCGTCGATCTCGCGCTGGAACGCGCCTTCGTCTACCGCGAGCACATGCCGTCCGAGGTGGTCGCGCTCGAGAGCGGTGATCTCGATCGCGAGAAGGAAGCGCGCTTCACCATGCTGGAGCGTCTGGCCGATCACGACGACCGCCTGATGGAGCAGTTGCTGGAGGATGTGCCGCCGCCGCGCGATGCGGTCTTCGACGATCTCGCGCGGGAATTGCGCGAGGGCCTGATCTGTCCGGTTCTGCTGGGTTCGGCGGCGCGCGAGAACGGTGTGCTGCGGCTGATGAAGGCCCTGCGCCACGAATGTCCCGGCATCGACGCCACCGCACAGCGGCTCGGTGTCGAGGCCGTGGGCAAGGACGCCATCGCCTATGTGCTCAAGACCGTCCATCTTCAGCACGGCGGCAAGATCTCGCTGGCGCGGGTGCTGGCCGGCCGGCTCGAAGACGGCGCCATGCTGCAGACGGCGCGCGGCACCAGCGGTCGGGTTTCCGGAATGACCGCGCCGTCGGCGTCGGGCGAGGCCAAGCGCAGCAGCGCCGAGGTCGGCGACGTCGTTGCGCTCGGGAAGCTGGATCAGATCCACACCGGCGACACGCTGTCGTCGGGCAAGACCGCGCCGGCAGCGATCGCCGAGATTGAACCGTTGCCGCCGGCGCTGGCGACCGCGGTCGCGGCGCCCGATCGCAAGGACGACGTCAAGCTCGGCCAGGCGCTCGCCCGGCTGGCCGACGAGGATCCTTCGCTGGTGGTGCAGCACGATCCGCTCAGTCACGAGATGGTGGTTTGGGGGCAGGGCGAGATGCACCTGCGCGTCGCCCTTGAGCGGTTGCGGGAACGTTTCGGCGTCGCCGTCAAACAGCATACTCCTCCGGTCGGCTATCTGGAGACGATCCGCAAGCATGCGACCCAGCGCGGCCGTCACAAGAAGCAGTCAGGTGGTCATGGGCAGTATGGCGACGTGCTGCTCGAAATCCGTCCGCTGCCGCGCGGCAGCGGTTTCACCTTCGAAGAAAAGATCGTCGGCGGCGCGGTGCCGCGCAACTACATCCCCGCGGTCGAGGACGGGGTTCGCGACGCGCTGACCCGCGGCCCGCTCGGGTTTCCGGTGATCGATGTCGCAGTGACACTGGTCGACGGCTCCTATCACACGGTGGATTCCTCCGACCTCGCCTTCCGCACCGCGGCGCGGGGCGGCGTGTCCGAGGCCCTGGCACAATGTCAGCCCGTGCTGCTGGAGCCGATCGACGAGGTGGAGATCGTCTGCCCCAGCGACGCCACCGCGCGGATCAACGCCATTCTGTCCGGACGGCGCGGACAGATTCTGTCCTTCGACACCCGCGACGGCTGGACCGGCTGGGATACGGTGAGGGCAATGATGCCCGAGGCCGAGATCGGTGACCTGATTGTCGAATTGCGCTCGGCGACCGCCGGCTCGGGCGGTTTCACGCGGCGCTTCGATCACATGGCGGAGGTGACGGGTCGGGCAGCCGACCAGATCATCGCGGCGCATCGCACCGCGGCCTGATCGGCCGAACTGATCGTCGGCGCGGGAGGTGAGGCGGTCTCGTCGCTGGACACCCGCTCTCCTCCTCGCGTTCGGCCGGCGGAGTCGAGCGTCCCGCACTGTCGTCTGCGGCCGTGCCCAGCCACGCCCGACGCCCGTCGTCCCCCAGTCTAGTGTGGCGTCTCGCAATTGCCTATGCCCTTTGCGGCAAGCCCCTGTAGGCAATTGCGAGACATAAGCCACACTAGTGTCCCGTTTCCAACGTTCGTATCCCATTGCAGCAGGCGCTCATACGAACGTTGGAAACAAGGGGACACTAGACCGGGCAACCGATGCGCTCGTCCCTGATCGCACCGTCGCGGAGGACCGGATCTCCAGCTTGAAGAAGGGGATAACAGCAGATTGCGAGCGAGCGTCTCGTCTCGACACAAACCATGGTGTCGCGGCTCCGCATGACCCGGATAGGCGAGGCAGCGGTTTTCTGCTAATCGGTTTCATCCGACCGTCGGCATCCCCGGATGCCCGCCTCCGCCTCCTCCAACGAAAGATCCTGACTGCCTTGTCCTCGCGTTTCATTGACCTCTTCACGCCCAAGCTCGTCACCGTCCTGCGCGAGAATTACCGTCTGCCCGATTTGCGCGCCGATGCTCTGGCCGGGCTCACGGTCGCCATCGTCGCGCTGCCGCTCTCGATGGCGATCGCGATCGCCTCCGGCGTCACGCCCGACCGCGGGCTCACCACCGCGATCATCGGCGGCTTCCTGGTTTCGGTGCTGGGCGGCAGCCGCTTTCAGATCGGCGGTCCGGCCGGCGCCTTCATCGTCCTGGTTGCGGCGACCGTCACCCATCACGGCGTCGACGGTCTGATCCTCGCCACCCTGATCGCGGGCCTGGTGCTGCTGGTCGCGGGCTTCGCCCAGCTCGGCACCTACATCAAATACATTCCCTATCCGGTGACCGTGGGCTTCACCTCCGGTATCGCCGTGATCATCTTCGTCAGCCAGATCAAGGATCTGCTCGGCCTGACGCTGGCCGGCGGCGAACCCGGCGACATCATCCCCAAGCTCAAGGCGCTCGTTGCCGCCTGGACGAGCTTCACGCCCCAGGCTTTCGGCCTGTCGCTGCTCGCCGTCGGCGTCATCGTCGCGGTGCGCCGCTGGCGGCCGCACTGGCCGGGACTGCTGATCGCGGTGGCGCTGGTCACAGTGGTGGCCTGGGCTTTCGCCCTGCCGGTGGACACGATCGGGTCGCGCTTCGGCGGCATTCCGCGCGGTCTGCCAGCGCCCCATCTGCCTGACGTTTCCCTCGACAAGATCGTCGCGGTGTTGCCGGCGGCGCTATCCTTCGCGCTGCTCGGCAGCATCGAAAGCCTGCTTTCCGCCGTGGTCGCCGACAGCATGAGCGGCCGCCGCCATCGCTCGAATTGCGAGCTGGTGGCCCAGGGCGCCGCCAACATCGCTTCGGCGCTGTTCGGCGGCATCTGCGTGACCGGCACCATCGCCCGCACCGCGACCAATGTGCGCTCGGGTGCCCGCGGTCCAGTCGCGGGCATGCTGCATTCGGCATTCCTGCTGCTGTTCATGCTGGTCGCGGCGCCGCTGGCGAGCTACATCCCGCTCGCCGCGCTGGCCGGCGTGCTGGCGACGGTGGCCTGGAATATGGCCGAGCACCATGCTTTCACCACGCTGGTGCGCGCTTCGCGCGGCGATGCCGTGGTGGTGCTGGCGACCTTCTTTCTGACCGTCTTCCGTGATCTCACCGAAGGCATCCTCGCCGGTTTCGGCATCAGTGCGCTCCTGTTCCTGCACCGCATGGCCCAGACCGTCGAGGTGCAGAACCTGCCGGCGCTGGTGGAGGAGGATCGTCCGGACCAGGACCAGGGCAAGCCGCGCACCCGCTACGACACCGCTTACGCCACCGACCGAGACGTGGTGGTCTACCGGATCTCCGGCGCGTTCTTCTTCGGCACCGCGGCCAGCGTCGCCATGGCGCTGGAAGCGATCGCCGAACATCCCAAGGCCTATGTCATCGATCTGTCGGCGGTGCCGGTGCTGGATTCCAGCGCTGCTGCGACGCTGGAGGGCTTCGTCCGCCAGGCGGTCCGGCGTCATACCCGGATCTATTTCGCCGGGGCGCGTGCCCCGGTCCGCCTCGCGCTGCAGATGCACGGCGTCCGCCAGCCGCCGGTCCGCTTCGTGGCGAGCCTCGAGGCGGCGGTCGCCCTGGCCCACGCCAACCTGCCCGACCTGATCGCCGAGGATGATCACCTCGCAGGCCCGCAGCCCGTCGCCTGATTGACAGGCGGCGTTCCCGGTGGTTTGACCCGGGCCGCCCGGTGAATAATCCGGGCGGCCGCAGGCTCCAGTCGGGGGGATAGCCGCGGCACGTCAAACACCAGCATAGGGCCTCCTCATGCAGGGTATCGTCAAGATTGCGGCCGTCGGGCCGGCTCTTTTGCCATGACCTCCGCTCCGGCCGCCTGCCTGATCGGCTGGCCGGTGGCGCATTCGCGCTCGCCGCTGATCCACCGCTACTGGCTGAAGACCCTCGGCATCGCCGGCGATTATCGCGCCGAAGCGGTGGCGCCGGAGGCGGTGACGGCATTCGTCTCCACGCTGCGCGAGCGCGGTTATGTCGGTGCCAATGTCACCATTCCGCACAAGAAGCGTGTGCTCGAACTCGCTGCGCCCGACGGGCGCGCCCGCGCCGTGGGTGCCGCCAATACGCTGTGGTTCGAGGACGACCGGCTGCGCGCCACCAATACCGACGTCGAAGGTTTCATTCACAACCTCGATGCGGCGGCACCCTCCTGGAACAGCGGCGGCACGGCCCTGGTGCTCGGCGCCGGCGGTTCGTCCCGCGCCGTGATCTTCGGCCTGCTCGAGCGCGGTGTCCGGCGCGTCCACGTCGCCAACCGCACGCTGGTGCGGGGCGTGGAGCTCGCCGTGCTGTTCGGCGATCGCGTCGAGGCGATCGGCTGGGAGGACATCGACCGCGTGATGCCGCACGCCGATCTTCTGGTGAACACCACGTCGCTCGGCATGGTCGGGCAGCCGCCGCTCGATATCGCGCTCGATGCGCTGCCGGGGAACACAGTCGTCGCCGATCTCGTCTACGCGCCGCTGGTGACGCCGCTGCTCGCCGCCGCCCGCGCGCGCGATTTGCGCACCGCCGACGGGCTCGGCATGCTGCTGCACCAGGCCGTGCGCGGCTTCTCGTTGTGGTTCGGAACCACACCGCGAGTGACGGCGGAACTTCGCGCGCTGGTCGAGGCCGATCTCACGAAAGCTTGAGGCGGCGGAATAAGACGCTTGGCCTCGTGTTCTGAGGCATGTTGCCACAAACGCGAGCGGTGAACCGTCATGACCTTTCTGCGCCTTTCCGTCCTCGTCTCCGCCCTTGTCCTCTCGGCCCCGATCTGCGCTGAGGCGCAGCCCTCGCCGGTGCCGTCGCGCATCCGCGGCACCATTGAGCGTGCCGATGGATCATTGCTCACGGTGAAGGCCCGTGACGGCAGCGACCTGCAACTGCGCGTACCGGACAACGTCCCGGTCAGCGGCATCGAGCGCATCACGCTCGCCGACATCAAGCCCGGCACCTTCATCGGGGTCGCCGCCATGCCGCAGGCCGACGGCAGCCAGAAAGCGTTGTCGGTCCATCTGTTTCCGGAATCGATGCGCGGCACCGGCGAGGGCTTCCGCCCCTGGGACCTGCGGCCCAACAGCACCATGACCAATGCCACGGTGGATCAGCGCGTCACTGCCAACGACGGTGAACATCTCACCGTGAAGTACAAGGGTGGCGAAAAGACCGTGGTGGTGACGCCGGAAACGCCGATCGTCACTTATGCACCGGGCAACGTCGCCGAGCTGGTCCCCGGCGCCAAGATCATCGCCTTCGTCAACCGCAGGAGCGACGGCAGCCTGGAGGCGTCGCGCATCGGCGTCGGTCGCAACGGCCTGACGCCGCCGATGTGAGGAGCCGCCGCCTCAGTGCCGGCGGCAGTGCCGCACGCCGCGGGAATCGCGCCAGCACGACTTGTAACCGCGATGGAAGGTCGGCCCGCCGACGACCGCCCCGACAACGCCCCCCGCCACCGCGCCGATCGGTCCGAGGACGATGGCGCCGGTGCCGGCCCCGATCGCTGCGCCGCTGAGCGTGCTGCTGCTGGTGGTCTGCGCAGACGCCGGCGCTGCGAAGGCGATCGCGGCGAGCGTGGCCGAGGTGACGACGAGACGGTGCATGCGGAGCCTCCCGGAAAAGTGATTCGGCCGATCCAAGCGGCCGAATAGGGCGCGACGGCGGCGTGGCGGCGTGGCGGCGTGGCGGCGTGGCGCCGCGGTGCCCGGCACCGCGGCACTCCGACGCGCCTTCAGTCTTCGACGATCGACTTGGGGGTGATGCCGGCGATGCTGTTGATGCCGCACAGGCCCATGGTGGTGGATAACTCCTGGGCGATGATGTCGATCGCCTTGGCGACACCGGCCTGGCCGCCGGCGCCGAGGCCGTAGATATAGGAGCGGCCGATCATGCAGGACTTCGCGCCGCGCGCGAGCGCCCGGAACAGGTCCTGGCCGGAGCGGATGCCGCCGTCGAACAACACTTCGATCTGCGAGCCGACCGCGTCAACCACCTTGGGCAGCACTGAAATCGACGACGGCGCACCGTCGAGCTGCCGGCCGCCATGGTTCGACACCACCAGCGCATGGGCACCGGTCCGCACCGCCTCGCGGGCGTCCTCGGCGTCATGAATGCCCTTGATGATGAGCTTGCCCGGCCAGATGCTGCGGATCCACTCGACGTCCTTCCAGTTCAGCGAGGGATCGAACTGCGAGGCGACCCAGCCCGAAACCGAGGCGAGATCCTGCGAGCCGGGCAGGTGGCCGGCGATGTTGCCGAAATTGCGCCGCTTGGAGCGCAGGACGCCGGCGACCCAGCCGGGCTTGGTGGCGAAGTCGATGACGTTCTTCAGCTTGAGCAGCTGTGGCGGCACCGACAATCCATTCTTGATGTCGGCATGGCGCTGCCCGATCACCTGCAGGTCCACGGTCAGCACGAGGGCGCTGCATTTGGCGGCGATGGCACGCTCGATCAGCGCCTTGCAGAAGCCGCGGTCCTTCATGACGTAGAGCTGAAACCAGAACGGCTTGTCGACATTGGCGGCGACGTCCTCGATCGAGCAGATCGACATCGTCGACAGCGTGTAGGGGATGCCGGCGGCCTGGGCGGCGCGGCAGGCATAGATCTCGCCGTCCATGTATTGCATGCCGGTCGAACCGACCGGAGCGAGGATCAGCGGCAGGCTGGCCTTCTCGCCGAGAATGGTGGTGGACAGATCGCGTCTGGAGATGTCCACCAGGATCTTCTGGCGCAGCTTGATCTTCTCCATGTCGGCGCGGTTGGCGCGCAGTGTCTCCTCGGCATAGGAGCCGTGGTCGACATAGTCGAAGAATGCCTTCGGCACCCGGCGCTTGTGAATCTGGCGCAGGTCCTCGATGCAGGTGATATCTTTCATTGGAAGCGTCCCCGCCCTCTCCGGTTCAGCGGCTTTCCAGGCCGTCGCGATTGGTCGCAGGGCTGTCATCTAGCACGTTCGGCCGAGGCGTAAACGCGCAACGCGCGGCGGGCAGGCCAGGTGTGGGGAGCCGATGCAGGAGGGCGTGCGGCGCCGCCGCCGGTAGCACGGTGGGAAAGCGCACGGGTGGCGGCCAGCGCCGGAACGGGCTGGTGATAAGTCGAAAATATATTTTATATCAATGGCTTAACGCGTTTAGCCGGCGGCGCCCGGTAACCATTGATCATATTTTTTGAAGTCGAATTGATGTCAAAAGGATTATAAGCACGCCAACGTTATCCAATTCAGGCTCGTGCGTTGCGGAAGGAATGCACGGGGCGGGGGACACATGGCTCGCAAATATTTCGGTACCGATGGCATCCGCGGTCGCGCCAATGGCGTGATCACGCCGGAATTGGCCCTGAAGGTCGGGCAGGCCGCCGGACTGGTGTTCCAGCGCGGCGATTATCGCCACCGGGTCGTGATCGGCAAGGACACCCGCCTGTCCGGCTACATGATCGAGAATGCCCTGGTTGCGGGCTTCACCTCGGTCGGCATGGACGTGCTGCTGCTCGGCCCGATACCGACGCCGGCGGTAGCGATGCTGACGCGCTCGATGCGCGCCGATCTCGGGGTGATGATCTCCGCCTCCCACAACCTGTTCGATGACAACGGCATCAAGTTGTTCGGTCCCGACGGCTACAAGCTGTCCGACGAGGTCGAGCTTCAGATCGAGCAACTGATGGACGAGAGCATCGCCAAGAAGCTCGCCGCAAGCGCCAGCCTCGGCCGCGCCCGCCGCATCGACGGCGTCCATGACCGCTACATCGAATTCGCCAAGCGCACCTTGCCGCGCAATCTCAGCCTGGATGGCATTCGCGTGGTGGTCGATTGCGCCCATGGCGCCGCCTACAAGGTGGTGCCTGAAGCGCTGTGGGAACTCGGCGCCGACGTGATCGCCATCGGGGTCGAGCCGGACGGCTTCAACATCAACAAGGACTGCGGATCGACCTCGCCGGAGGCGTTGCGCAGCAAGGTGCGCGAAATGCGCGCCGATATCGGCATCGCGCTGGACGGCGACGCCGACCGCGTCATCGTGGTCGACGAGCGCGGCCATCTCGTCGACGGCGACCAACTCCTGGCCGTGGTGGCGCAGAGCTGGAAGGAAGACGGCCGGCTGTCGAAGCCCGGCATCGTCGCCACCGTGATGTCCAATCTCGGCCTCGAACGCTATCTTGCCGCAGAGGGGCTGGTTCTGTTGCGCACCCCGGTCGGCGATCGCTACGTCATCGAACAGATGCTGGCCCAGGGCTACAATGTCGGCGGCGAGCAGTCCGGTCACATCGTGCTGTCCGACTACAACACCACAGGCGACGGTTTCGTCTCCGCCCTGCAGGTGCTCGCGGTCATCCAGAAGCTCGGCCGCCCGGTCTCGGAGGTCTGCCACCGCTTCGAACCTTTGCCGCAGATCCTCAAGAACGTGCGCTACCGCAGCGGCAAGCCGCTGGAGCAGCCCGAGGTCAAGTCCGCCATGGCCGCTGCCGAAGCGCGTCTCGGCTCCGGCGGACGCCTGCTGGTGCGATCGTCAGGCACCGAGCCGGTGATCCGCGTCATGGGCGAGGGCGACGACCACGACACCGTTGAGGATGCGGTGGATCTCGTCGTGGCGGCCCTGAGCCAGGCGGCGGCGGCCTGACCGGTCCGGGCGGCGTTCAGCCGTCCGTCTGCCGCGGCCCAATCCACTGCGTCCAGCTCCGTTCAAGGCAGCCATGGCCAAATGAGGCTGGCTGGCCTTGGCGCAGGGCACTAAACATGCGGCGCATTCGCATCTGGTGCCCGCATCGGCCGCGGATGCACCCATCGAGAGTGCTGCCTTGAACAAGCCCGTTGTCATCGCCGATGGCGCACCCGTTGCGCCCGCCAGCACCGTCAGCCCGCCTGCAGCCACCGGGCCGGTCTACGTGGTGCTGGGCGGAATCAGCCTTTCGCATTTCCTCAACGACACGATGCAGTCGTTGATTCCGTCGGTCTATCCGATCCTGAAGGCCAATTACGCGCTCGATTTCGCCCAGATCGGCCTGATCACGCTGGTGTTCCAGGTCACGGCCTCGCTGCTGCAGCCGCTGATCGGGATGGCGACGGACCGCAAGCCGATGCCGTTCTCTCTCGCCGCCGGCATGGGCTTCACCTTCTTCGGCCTGCTGCTGATCAGCACCGCCCATCACTACGCGATGATCCTGGTCGCCGCGGCGCTGATCGGGCTGGGCTCGGCGGTGTTCCATCCGGAATCGGCGCGCATCGCCAGGCTCGCATCCGGCGGCCGCTACGGGCTTGCCCAGTCGATCTTCCAGGTCGGCGGCAATTTCGGCTCGGCGATGGGGCCGGTGCTGGCGGCGCTGATCGTTGTGCCCTTCGGCCAGCCGAGCCTCGCATGGTTCTCCTCCATCGCCTTCCTGGCCATGATCATCCTGTGGCGCATCGGGCGGTGGTACCGGCCGCGTGTCGTGCCGCGCAAGGCGGCGCAGCTGATGCGTCCGGTCGACGGGCCGTCGCCGCTGCGCACCGCGCTCACGCTGGCGATCCTCATCGTGCTGGTGTTCTCGAAGTTCTTCTACATGTCGAGCCTGACCAGCTATTACACCTTCTATCTGATGCACAAATTCGGTGTGTCGACCCAGAGCGCCCAGCTCTACCTGTTCCTGTTCCTGGGCGCCGTCGCCGCCGGGACGTTGTTCGGCGGGCCGATCGGCGATCGCGTCGGGCGGCGCTACGTGATCTGGTTTTCGATCCTCGGGGCGCTGCCTTTCACACTGGCTTTGCCCTATGCCTCGCTCGAGGTCAGCGCCCTGCTCAGCGTCATCATCGGCCTGATCCTCGCCTCTGCCATGCCGGCGATCCTGGTCTATGCCCAGGAGCTGATGCCGCACCGCTTCGGCATGATCTCGGGGCTGTTCTTCGGCTTCGCCTTCGGCGCCGCCGGCATCGGGGCGGCGATCTTCGGCGAAGTCGCCGATCGCATGGGCATCGATTTCGTCTATTCGATCTGCGCCTATCTGCCGGCGCTCGGCTTGCTCGCGGTGTTCCTGCCCAATCTCAACCGCGCCGCGCGCTGAGGAACTGCTGATCCGGCTCGCGGGCCATGCGGCGCGCCAATTCCCAACGCATCGTTAACCCCGGTAAACAAGCCGTTGCGGGAGCGCCTTCACTGCGTGCTCGACAACGCCTCATCAACCTTAATTATTAGGGTTAAGTGGCGCTTAAACTTTTTCTGGCATCGTTCCGATCGTGAGTTTTGTGAGTGAGGCCTTTTGCGTCGTCTGCCTCACGGACGAAGGGACCGATCATGCGTAGCCTGAAACATCTCATCGCCGCGACCGCGGCCTCCCTGCTGTCCACCGCGGTTATGGCCGCCGATCTCCCAATCGATCCGCCGCCCGCCTATGCGCCGCCGCCCGCCTTCGATCCCAGCGGCTGGTATCTGCGCGGCGACATTGGCTTCAGCAATCAGAGCGTGAAACGCCTCGAAAACGCACTCGATTCCACGCTGCTGACCCAGAGCCAGACGCTCGATTTCAACACGGCCGGAATCTTCGGCATCGGCGTCGGCTATCAGGTCAACAACTGGTTCCGTGCCGATCTGACCGGTGAATATCGGGGCAAATCGACGCTCAACGGGCTCGAGCTCAACACCTTCAGTTATGGCGGCTTTGTCCACAGCGGTGCCGATAAGTACACCGCGGACAAATCGGAATGGCTGGTCCTCGCCAACGCCTATGTGGACCTCGGCACCTGGTGGAGCGTGACGCCGTTCATCGGCGCAGGCGTCGGCGCGGCGCGGGTGTCGGTCTCGAACTTCATCGATCAGGGATTGACCGATGCCGTTCCCGGCTTTCCGGCGACCTATGGAGCGACGCCGGGTACTGCCTATGCCGCTGCTGCGTCGCGCTGGAATTTCGCCTGGGCAGCCCATGCCGGTCTGGCCTACCGGGTTACACCGAGTCTGACGATGGAATTGGCCTATCGTTACGTTGATCTCGGCGACGGCGCCACCGCGGATATCGTGACCTATCAAGGTACCAATAACGTCGTGAATCCCATGACGTTCAAACATATTACGTCTCAGGATCTGAAACTCGGCGTGCGCTGGTCGCTGGATCCGACCCCGGTCTACGCGCCGAGGCCGCTGATCACCAAAGGCTGATCGGACAATATCAAATCGGCTCAGACGACGGCGCGGAGCGATCCGTGCCGTCGTCGTTTTTTGCGCCCACTCGACGGCCGGCGACGCATGAATTGCATGAGTTACCCGACCGGGCTGAGGCGGCGTCGTTAACGCAACGAATGATTAAGGTTAACGCGCAATACTGCCGCCATATGGATCACGTGTCGGTGGAGTGACGTTATGCGTCGGTGGATGTTGGCGGCGGTGGTGGCCACAATGGCGCAGGGCGCGGTCGCGGCCGATCTTCCCGATCTCGCCGACCTCCCCGTCCTGCGCGGCCCGATCACCGAACTCAGCTCCACCAGCGTCAACTGGCAGGGCTTCTACATCGGTGGCCAGGGCGCCATGGGCAGCTCCGACATGGACTTCAGCGGCGCCACCCAGGACATCGCGGCAGCGCTGCTCAGCGGGACAGCGATCGAAGCCGCGGCCAACGTTTCGAGTTGGCCGGTATTGGGCAAGGTGTCGAAGACCGGCCACGGCTGGGGCGGTTTCGTCGGCTACAACGCGCAATGGGACGACGTTGTGCTCAGCCTCGAGGCAAGCTACATCCACGGCTCCTTCGGCGGCTCGCAGAGCAACAGCATGAGTCGCAGCTTCGTCGACTCCAACGGCTACACCGATGGCGTCACCTATACGTCGACGGCGACCAACAATATCACCGACATGGGCTCGATCCGCGGCCGCGCCGGTTGGGCCTGGAACAACTTCCTGCCTTACGGTTTCGTCGGCGTCGCCCTCGGGCGGGCGGACGTGACGCGATCCGCAACCATCTCCGGCGTGCAGGTCAATCCCAACGCCGCGCCGGGATTCCAGACCATTCCCTTTTCGCTCTCCCAGAGCGCCGGCCAGAGCGGCCGCCTGATCTACGGCTACGCCGGCGGTCTCGGCATGGATGTCTTGCTGGTGGGTGGCCTCTTCGGTCGCGTCGAGTGGGAATATCTGCGCTTCCTCGGCGGCGGAGGCACCATCGACACCACCATCAATACGGCTCGCCTCGGCCTCGGCTACAAGTTCTGATTGCGGGCGCGCTACTGCTTCATTGACGGCCCGGCTCGTCTCTGTTTCGCTTGATCGAATATCGATCGGCGGGGCAGGCGGGCGATGAAGATCTTCGGCGACTTGAATTCGGGCAACTGCCTGAAGGTGAAATGGGTCAGCGAGGCGGTTGGCCTGCGCTTCACCTGGGTCGATGTCGACATCATGAAGGGCGAAAGCCGCACGCCCGAATTCCTCGCGATGAATCCGGCGGGCCAGGTGCCGACCGTGCTGTTCGACGACGGCCGGGTGCTCGCGCAATCCAATGCCATCATCCGCTATTTCGCCCGCGGTAGTCGCTTCATTCCGGCTGACGATTTCGGTGCTGCCATGATGGATGAATGGCTGTTCTGGGAGCAGTATAGTCACGAGCCCTATATCGCCGGATGCCGTTTCCAGCTGGTTTATCTGCGGCGCCGGCCCGAAGAACTCGATCCGGAGCGAGTGAGGCGGGGCTATGCCGCGCTCGATCGCATGGACGAGCATCTGCGCAAGACCCGCTTTCTGCTCGGTGAGAGCGTCTCACTCGCCGACGTGGCGCTCTTGGCCTACACCCGGCTCGCTCCTGAAGGTGGCTTCGATCTATCGCGCCACGCCGCCCTGTGCCGCTGGATTGGCGAAGCCGAACAGGATCTTGGCGTGGCATCCCAGACGGCCTGAGCATGCGGCCTGCGCGCGCCCCTGCTCCTTCCGTGTGCAACTTGCTTGACGATGGAGTGCAATGCTCCTAAAGCCGCCGGCGGGAAACCTCTCCCCACCGAGAGGCAGCTATCTGGAAGGATAGAACATATGAGTAAGGCGAAGCCCGCCACGCGGCCGACCGTTCCGCATTTCTCCTCCGGCCCGTGCGCCAAGCGTCCCGGCTGGACCCCCGAAAGCCTTAAGGACGCAGCCCTCGGTCGTTCGCACCGCGCGAAGATCGGCAAGGCCAAGCTCAAGCTCGCGATCGATCTGACGCGCGAGGTGCTGGGCGTGCCGGCCGACTATCGCATCGGCATCGTCCCCGCCTCCGACACCGGCGCGGTCGAGATGGCACTGTGGTCGCTGCTCGGCCCGCGACCCGTTACCGCGATCGCCTGGGAATCCTTCGGCGACGGCTGGGTGACCGACATCGTCAAGCAGCTCAAGCTCAAGGATGTCACCAAGCTGACCGCCGGCTATGGCGATCTGCCCGATCTCTCCAAGGTTGATCAGGCCTCCGACGTCGTCTTCACCTGGAACGGCACCACCTCCGGTGTCCGCGTCCCGAATGCCGACTGGATCAAGGCCGACCGTGACGGTCTGACCATCTGCGACGCCACGTCCGCCGCGTTCGCCCAGCCGCTCGACTGGTCCAAGCTCGATGTCGTCACCTTCTCCTGGCAGAAGGCGCTGGGCGGTGAGGCTGCGCACGGCATGCTGATCCTGTCGCCGCGCGCGGTGGCGCGGCTCGAAAGCTACACGCCGCCGTGGCCGCTGCCGAAGATCTTCCGCATGACCAAGGGCGGCAAGCTGATCGAGGGTATCTTCGTCGGCGAGACCATCAACACCCCGTCGATGCTCTGCGTCGAGGATTATCTCGATGCGCTCAACTGGGCCAAGTCGGTCGGCGGGCTCAAGGCGCTGATCGGCCGCGCCGACGCCAATACCAAGGTGCTTGCGGAGTGGGTGGCGAAGACGCCGTGGGCCGAATTCCTGGCCAAGGATCCGGCGATCCGCTCCAACACCTCGGTCTGCCTCAAGGTCGTCGATCCGGCGATCACGGCGCTGTCCGACGACGGTCAGGCGGCGTTTGCCAAGGCGCTGGTCGCCGCGGTCGAGAAGGAAGGCGCCGGTTACGACCTCGGCCATTACCGCGATGCGCCGGCCGGCCTGCGCATCTGGTGCGGTGCCACGGTCGAGGCCAAGGATGTCGAGATCCTCACCCAATGGCTCGACTGGGCGTTCGCCGAAGCCAAGGCCGCGCTCGCCAAGGCGGCCTGATTCCGCGCCGCCACCTCCATGCTCCGGCGGGACGCCGGTCGTCCCGCCGCCGCCTGTCCAATCCCGTTTCTTGCAACCGATCGCGGCCCCACGGCCGCGCCCCCGATCCGGGGCGAAGGACATTCAAGCCATGGCACCCAAGGTTCTCATTTCCGACGCGCTCTCTCCCGCCGCCGTGCAGATCTTCAAGGATCGCGGCATCGAGGTCGACTTCCAGCCCAGCCTGGGCAAGGACAAGGAGAAGCTCGCCGAGATCATCGGCAATTATGATGGCCTGGCCATCCGCTCTGCCACCAAGGCTACCGCCAAGATCCTGGAGAAGGCGAACCGGCTGAAGGTCATCGGCCGCGCCGGCATCGGCGTCGACAATGTCGAAATCCCCGCGGCCACCGCCAAGGGCATCATCGTCATGAACACGCCGTTCGGCAATTCGATCACGACGGCCGAGCATGCCATCACCCTGATGCTGTCGCTGGCCCGCGAAATCCCGCAGGCCGACGCCTCGACCCAGGCCGGCAAGTGGGAGAAGAATCGCTTCATGGGCGTCGAGATCACCGGCAAGACGCTGGGCATCATCGGCGCCGGCAATATCGGTTCGATCGTCGCCGACCGCGCCCAGGGCCTGAAGATGAAGGTCGTCGCCTATGATCCGTTCCTGTCGCCGGAGCGCGCCAGGGACCTCGGCGTCGAGAAGGTCGAACTCGACGACATCTTCAAACGCGCCGACTTCATCACCCTGCATACGCCGCTCACCGACAAGACCCGCAACATCATTGATGGCGCCGCGATCGGCATGATGAAGAAGGGCGTGCGCATCATCAATTGCGCCCGCGGCGGTCTCGTCGACGAGCATGCGCTCGCCGAAGCGCTCAAGTCCGGGCACGTCGCCGGCGCCGCCTTCGACGTCTTCGTCGAGGAGCCGGCCACCACCAACGTGCTGTTCGGCCTGCCCAATGTGATCTGCACGCCGCATCTCGGCGCCTCCACCACCGAGGCCCAGGAGAATGTCGCTCTGCAGGTCGCCGAACAGATGTCGGACTATCTGCTGACCGGCGCGATCTCCAACGCCATCAACTTCCCCTCGATCACCGCCGAGGAAGCGCCCAAGCTCAAGCCGTTCATCGATCTCGCCGAGAAGCTCGGCTCCTTCGCCGGCCAGCTCACCGAAACCGGCATCACCATGGTGCAGATCACCTATGAGGGCGTGGTGGCGGAGATGAAGATCAAGGCGCTGACCTCCGCGGCGTTGTCGGGTCTGCTGCGTCCGATGCTCGGCGAGGTCAACGTCGTCTCTGCGCCGGTCATCGCCAAGGAGCGCGGCATGGTGGTCGAGGAGGTCACGCGCGCTGCCCAGAGCGATTACGAGAGTCTGATCACCGTGACAGTGACCACCGGCCGGCAGGAACGCTCGGTGTCCGGCACGGTCTATCACGACCAGAAGCCGCGCCTCGTCGACATCAAGGGCATCCGCGTCGATGCCGAGTTCGGCAAGACCATGATCTACGTCACCAACGAGGACAAGCCGGGATTCATCGGCAAGTTCGCCTCGCTGCTCGGCGATGCCAGGGTGAACATCGCGACCTTCCATCTCGGTCGCCTGCAGCCGGGCGGCGACGCCATCGCGCTGGTCGAGGTCGACGGCGACGTGCCGGCCGAGGTGCTGACGAAAATCATGGCGTTGCCGCACGTCAAGCAGGCCAAGGCGCTGAGGTTCTGAGGTGCCATCGACCTTCCGAGCAACGAAGCGGCCGCCCTCAGGGCGGCCGTTTTGCTGAGTGCTGCGCAACAGACCCGGCCCTGTTGAGCGCGCGGCGAGATATCCACCACGATCTCGCGTTGTGAATAAATTGTTATGTAATTTCAATAAGTTGATGGACGCACAGCGCGTCTGGCACGATCATGGCGTGACGGCCGCCTGGGCCCATTCGCCGATGCAGCGTTCGAGGTCGCGGAAATTGGCGTGGACCTGTTCGAGGGCGAAGCCGAGGGCGAAGAAGCGCTCGGCGTCGTCGTCGGACAGCGTCCGGGTCAGCCCGTCGCGGCGCACCGCGGAGAGCGCGAGGGCGAATTGCTCGAGCGCCCGGCGCACCATGTCGAGCGGCGGCGGTCCCTGCCGCGCCAGCAGGGCCTTGCCGCCGGAGCGCATGTAGTCGGCGAAGGCCGCCGAGACCTGCTGCAGCGGATCCTTGAGGCGCTCGCGCAGGGCCGGCGGCAGCGGCAGCGCCGAGGCGCGGCCGATGATGACGAGGTCGTGGCGCAGCCGCAGCAGCGTGCGCAGCAGCGGCCGGGAGTCCGGCTCGTCGGCGATCCGCACCGTGCGTTCATGGGCGGCTTCGCTCGCCACCTCCTGCAGCTGCACCAGCGACTGGCCGACGGCGTCCTGGATGCGGTGCAGCGTCTCGACGTCGCGGCTGCGCGACACGTCGCCGACGAGCTGCGTCACCGCCGCCGCCATCAGGTCGAGGGACCGCGCGGCCGCCTCGATCGCCTGGCGCTGCGCGGTCGCCCGGAACACGAGGAAGGAGACGGCGAGCCCGGTGAAGGCGCCGAGCGCCACCTCGATGACGCGGTTGATCGCCGATTCCAGCGGGCTGCCGTGAGTGATGGCGGGCAGCAGCAGCACGATCGCCGCGGTGATCGGCGCGGCACTGAGGCGCGGATTGAGCGCGGCGAGCAGGGCGAGCGGGGCCACCGCCAGCCCCAGCACCGCGAGCAGCGCGGCCTCGCTGTCGTGCGGGATCAGGACGGCGATGGCGCCGCCATAGATCGCGCCGCCGAGGGTGGCGACCATGTAATCGGTGGCGGCGCGCAGCGAACGCCCGAGATTGGCCTGGGTCAGGATCAGCGCGGTGAGCACCGCCCACAGCGGCAGCGGCAGGCCGATGGCGAGCGCCAGGGCCAGCGCCAGCAGCGCCGAGATGGTGATGCGCAGCGCCAGCAGCAGCTGGGCTTGCCGCTGCCGCAGGCGCTGGCGGATGAAACGAAAGCGTGACGCGGACACGGCCCGGACCGACGAAAATCGATGATGTTGCAAGATTATACCGGGCGGGGCGGTGTGAGCCAGCGAGCGGCGGCGGCCATCAACGGTCTTCTCGCGCCCCCTGGCGGCGGGCGGCGATGGTGATGCCGCCGAGCACCAGGGCGTAGCCGACGATATGGAACACTTCGAGCCGCTCGGACAGGAACAGGATGGCCATCGCCGAGCCGAACACCGGCGTGAGATGGATGAACGGGGCCGCGCGGTTGGGGCCGATCAGCACGATGCCGCGGTTGAGGCAGAGATAGCCGATGATCGAGGGGAAGAGCACGGCGTAGCCGAGCGCCCACAGCGTGGTGAAGTCCCACACCGGGTGCTCGCCCGCGGCGACCTCGCCGATCATCAACGGCAGCAGCAGGACGGCGCCGCCGATCACCGTGCAGGTGAACAGCGAGATCGGGTGGATCGGCGGGCGCTTCGGCATCAGCGCCGAATAGAGGCCGAACACCACCAGCGCCATCATCAGCAACAGGTCGCCGATATTGAAGTGCAGCCTTGCGATGGCACTGACGTCGCCGTGCAGCAGGATCGTCAGGACGCCGGCGAGCGAGATCATGATGCCGAGCGCCTGGGCCGGCGTCAGCCGCACGCCGAACAGTCCGAGCGACCACAGCGCGACGAACAGCGGGGCGGACGACTGGATCAGGAGGCCGTTGAGCGCCTGGGTGTATTGCAGGCCGGAATAGGCCAGCACGTTGTTGCCGGCGAAACCGGTCGCCGACAGCAGCAGCAGCATCGGCAGCGATCGCACGATCACCGGCCAGTCGCGCCTGAGATACGGCCAGGCGATCGGCAGGATGATCGGCACTGCGCCGAGCCAGCGGATGCAGGACAGGGTGAACGGCGGCACGTGGCCGACGACGAAACGGCCGAGCACCAGATTGCCGGCCCAGGACAGCGAGGTGATGCTGAGCAGCAGATAGGGCTGGTCGATCAGCCAGCTCCAGAGGCTGCGGCGCTGGGCCTTCGCCGGTCGCGACGGCGCCACGCTCATGTCGATGCCGGCCGGCGGGCCGCGACGATGACGCCGGCCAGCACCATGACGAAGCCGACGAGATGGAACGGCTCGAGCTTCTCGCCGAGCATGGTGATGGCCATGGCTGCACCGAACACCGGAATGAGATGGAAGAACGGCGCGGCGCGGTTGGCGCCGATGATGGCGACGCCGCGGTTGTAGCAGAGGTAGGCGATGAAGGAGGGGAAGATCGCGACATAGGCGACCGCCAGCGCGTTGCCGGCCGTCACCGCCGGCAGCGGCCGTGTCGTCAATTCCCAGGCCACCATCGGAATCAGCATCAGCGTGCCGCAACCGAAGGTGAAGGCGAGAAAGGACATGCCGTTGATCGCCGGCCGGCGCAGCGTCAGCACCGGATAGCATCCGAACATCGCCAGCGCGAACAGGAAGATCAGGTCGCCGCGGTTGAAGCTGATGTTGCCGAGAGCGGCAAGATCGCCCTTGAGCAGGATGATCATCACCCCGACCATCGAGACCAGGATGCCGCCGAGCTGGGCCAGCGTCAGCCGCACCCCGAGCAGCGCCAGCGACCATGCCGCGACGAACAGCGGGCCGGTCGACTGCAGCAGCAGCACGTTCAGGGCGGTCGTGTATTGCAGGGAGGTGTATTGCAGGGTGTTGAAGGCGCTGACGCCGACGAACGAGATCAGCACCATGATGCCGAGGCGGGCGCGAATCGCGGACCAGTCTCCGGCGAGGTGGCGAAAGGCAAAGGGCAGCACCACCAGAAAGGCGCCGCTCCAGCGCAGGAAGGACAACGTCGCCGGCGCCAGCTCGCCGGCGACCGAGCGTCCGACGATCGCATTGCCGGCCCAGAACAGCGAGGTCAGGCTGAGCAGCAGATAGGGCTGATCAGTCAGGCGCGTCCATCGCGAGGCGCGGGCAGGTGAGCGGGCGGCAACGGTCATCGTACAACGTTCATCGGTCAGCGATCATCGGGCAAAGGTCGTCTGCACCAGTCGGAGCGGGAGCGGCCGCGGTGGGGAGACGCGGCGCTGCGCCGGCCGGATCGCGTGCGGTCCCCGATCTCGCTTGGGTCCTGATTGTCCGATGCGGTGCGCGCCGACAACAGCCAATGCCGGGACCGGCCCATGCCGATTTGCACGATGTTGCTGTCTCGGTGTCGGATGGCCTCGGTTCCGGACGGGAGGGGCTGCGGAGCCGCGTCGGTGCAAATGGGCACGGCGATTGACGCGGTGCCCATCACGCCGCTCGCGGCGTACTGGTTTGTCCGCTTGACGCGGGCGATGACGGCGGAGGTTGTGTCGGCGCCTCGGCCAACGAGGGTGTGCTGATAAAGCCAGACCGACGGGCGCCTGGTGATCACGGCAGAGCGGAGATCCGCGTGGACGACGACGCCGATGAAGACCCTCCATATTTCGATCTTCAACGGCAAGGACTGGGACATTTCGGAGAAGCCGGTCAGCGAACAGCACGGCGGGCGAGGGGGCGCCGGACCGGCGGCCGTCCCCAACGTCGCCAGCCAGCTCGGATTTTGAGGGGGATATCAATGGTTTGGCGGCCGCTTCGGGGCGCCGGACCCGGCCATTTGTCTTGCGTCCGGAGGCCGCATCCTTTATCCGGGGGAACGTCCCGCATGCGCGCGGCCCCGGCCGCAACGCGGGACGTTTCTGCGTCAGGAACCCGGCGGATGATCCCTCGGGTCGCGATTTCAGGGGACTTCAGCCCATGGCCAATGTTGTCGTCGTCGGCGCCCAGTGGGGCGACGAGGGAAAGGGCAAGATCGTCGACTGGCTCTCGGAGCAGGCTGACGTCGTGGTCCGGTTCCAGGGCGGCCATAATGCCGGCCACACCCTGGTCATCAACGGAAATACCTACAAGCTGGCGCTGCTGCCGTCCGGCGTGCTGCGGCCCTCGAAGCTGTCGGTGATCGGCAACGGCGTGGTGTTCGACCCCCAGGCCTTCATCGACGAGGTCGAGCGGCTGCGGGCCCAGGGCGTCGCGGTGTCGCCGGAGAATCTGCGCGTCGCCGAAAACGTCACGCTGATCCTGCCGCTCCATCGCGAACTCGACGCGCTGCGCGAATCCTCCAACACCGGCACCGCCATCGGCACCACCCGGCGCGGCATCGGCCCGGCCTATGAAGACAAGGCCGGCCGCCGCGCGATCCGGCTGATGGACCTCGCCGACCCGGCGACCCTGCCGCACAAGATCGACCGCCTGCTGGCGCATCACAATGCGCTGCGCCGCGGATTGAGCCTGCCGGAGATCGATGGCGGCGCGCTGTTCGCCGAGCTCGAGGCCCTGGCGCCGCAGGTGCTGCCTTATGCCGAGACGGTGTGGATGCTGCTCGATCAGCACCGCCGCGAGGGCAAGCGCATCCTGTTCGAAGGCGCGCAGGGCGCGTTGCTCGACGTCGACCACGGCACCTACCCTTACGTCACCTCGTCCAACACGGTGGCGGCCCAGGCGGCAACCGGCAGCGGCATCGGCCCGAGTTCGGTCGGTTATGTGCTCGGCATCTGCAAGGCCTACACCACCCGGGTCGGCATGGGGCCGTTCCCGACCGAGCTCACCAACGAGATCGGTGAGGAGATCGGCCGGCGCGGCAAGGAATTCGGCGTCAACACCGGGCGCAAGCGGCGCTGCGGCTGGTTCGATGCGGTGCTGGTGCGGCAGACCGCCCGGACCTGCGGCATCCACGGCCTGGCGCTGACCAAGCTCGACATCCTCGATGGCTTCGACACCATCGACGTCTGCACCGGCTACGAACTCGACGGCAAGGTGATCGACCATCTCCCGGCGGGAGAGGGCGCGCAGGCCCGGGTGAAGCCGATCTACGAGACGATCGAAGGCTGGAAGGAACCGACTGCCAATGCGCGGTCGTGGGCCGACCTGCCGGCCCAGGCCATCAAATATGTTCGTCGCGTCGAGGAGCTGGTCGGCTGTCCGATCGCCTTGCTTTCGACAAGCCCGGAACGCGAGGATACTATTCTCGTACAGAATCCGTTTGAGGATTGATCGTAACCGGGCCATCGCGGCCCACCGGTGTGGACATTCATGGCTGACTACTATCCGCTCATCGCGCGGGCCGTCGCCGGCCTCGATCCCGGTGCTCCCGGCGAGGCGCGGCGTGCGCTTTACGAGCGGGCCCGGACCGCGCTGATCGCGCAATTGCGCAGCGTCGAGCCGCCGCTGACGGAAACCGAAATCACCCGCGAACGCCTCTCGCTGGAGGAGGCGATCCGCAAGGTCGAATCCGAGGCGGCGCAGCGGGCCAGGATCGAGCCGCCGAAATCCGATCCCCTGGCGCGGACCCGTCCCGGCGATTCGCTGCGCTCGACGGTGCGCAGCCGGGCCAATGTCACCGAACGCGCCAATGCCGGCGAATCGGCCGCCGGCCGCGACCGGCCGGGCCGCGAGCGTGTCGCCCCGCCGGCCGAGGAGGCCCAGCGGCCGGCGCGTCCGCCGCGGCCCGAACCGCCGCAGGCTCCGCAGCCTTCATCGCCGCAGCCTTCAACCCCGTCGACCGAACCGTCCCGGCGTGAGGCGTCGCGACCGCAGCCGCCTGCGCCGCCGGACGCCAGGCGTCCGGCGCGCGGCGCCGACGCCGGCGGGCTGCGCGGCTTCCGCGATGTGGTGGCCGATGCCGACGACCTCGGCAACGCCGCGGCCCAGGCCAATCGGTCGGCCCGCCGGACCTATGCCAATGTCCCCTCGCCCTCGCCGGAATTCGACCGGATCGAGCCGAGCATGGACAACCGCGTCGATCCGACGGCGGAGGCGCCCTACGGTCATGACGAGGAGCCGAAGGAGCAGGCGCCCGCGTCGCGCATGGCGCCGCCCAAGTCGCCGGGCGGCAAGACGGCGCGGCGGCTGCCGGGCCTGAGCGCCTTCCCGGTCAGGACAGCGATGATCCTCGGCATCGTGCTGGTGCTCGCCGGCATCGGCGCGCTGGCCCTGCCCAAGGCGTGGCCGCTGCTTCGGGGCATGATGAAGACCCAGCCTGTCGCCGAGGCGCCGGTGGCGCCGGCACCGTCCGATGCCGGCACACGGCCGAAGATCGCCGACCGGGTGGGCCAGCCGGGCGCGACCCAGATCGCGCCGGTGGCGCAGAAGGTCGTGCTCTATGACGAGGACCCGTCCGATCCGAGGGGCAAGAGCTATACCGGCACCGTCGTCTGGCGGACCGAACAGATCGCGGCGGCGGCCGGCCAACCGGCCGATGTCGCCGTGCGCGCCGATATCGAGGTGCCGGATCGCAAGCTCAAGATGTCGCTGTCGATCCGCCGCAACACCGACACCTCGCTGCCGGCGAGCCACACCGCCGAACTCACCTTCAGCCTGCCGCCGGATTTCGCCGGCGGCGGCGTCGCCAACGTGCCCGTGATCCTGATGAAGTCCAGCGAACAGGCCAAGGGCACGCCGCTCGCCGGCCTCGCGGTCAAGGTCACCGACGGCTTCTTCCTGATCGGCCTGTCCAACGTCGACGCCGACAAGTCGCGCAACATCCAGCTCCTCAAGGAGCGGTCGTGGTTCGACATCCTGCTGGTCTTCAACAACCAGCGTCGCGCCATCCTGGCGATCGAGAAGGGGGCGCCGGGCGAACGCGCCTTCGGCGACGCCTTCGCGGCGTGGGGGCAATAGCACAGCAATAAGGGGCGTTTTCTCCATGCGGATTACCCTGGTCGGGTCGCGGCACTTCGGCGTGACCGTGTTGAACATGTTGCGCCAGCACGACCAGGACGTCGTCCGGGTGGTGGTGCACGAGGGCGGCGACCGCCTGGTGGCGGCGGCGAAGGCCGCCGGCATCGAGGTCGTGGTCCAGGCCGACCGCAAGACGGTCACCGCCGCGGAAATCGCGCCCGGCACCGATCTGATCGTCACTGCCCATAGCCACGCCCGGGTCACCCGCGAGGCCCTGGCGGCGTCGCGGCTCGGCGGCGTCGGCTATCATCCCTCGCTGCTGCCGCGCCATCGCGGCCTCGCGGCGGTGGAGTGGACGATCCGCGAAGGCGATCCGATCGCCGGCGGCACCATCTATCAACTCGCCGACCGGATGGATGCCGGCGCCATCGTCGTCCAGGACTGGTGCTTCGTGAAGAAGGGCGAGACCGCCCGCGAGTTGTGGGAGCGCGCGCTGGCGCCGCTCGGCGTGCGGCTGCTCGCCGAGGCCGTCGAGATCGCCCGCCGGACCGGCTCGCTGCCGTCCAGGCCGCAGGACGAAACCTTCGCCACGCTGGCGCCGGCCATCAGCGACTGAGCTGATAACAGGCACCTACTTCGTGCCGGACTGCGTTCTGATGCTAAATTCCCGAGCCCGGCCGAATAGTCTATAGTTCGTGCCGCTCGTCCGATATCGGACCCGTTACTGCCGCCAATCGAAAGTACTTCGGAAATGCTCATTAGCCAAGCCGAACTGCGACGCGCGAGTTCAGGGGCAAAAAAGGGACGGGCAGTGGACGCCTATTTTTCGGCGGACGTTGAGACCGACGGCCCGATACCGGGGCCATATTCCATGCTTTCGTTCGCGCTCGTTTATGCGGGCTCATTTGACGGAAGCAAGTTTGAGCGGCCGCTGGATTACCAACAGGTATTCTACAGAGAGCTTCGCCCGATTTCCGAGCAGTTTGAACAGGAAGCTCTTGACGTCAACAGACTCGATAGACGCCGTTTACTCATTGAGGGAACTCTCCCGGAAGAGGCCATGACCGAAGCGAGCGAGTGGATCAGAGCGGTTGCGGGAAATGCGCAGCCAGTTCTGGTCGCCTATCCTCTGAGCTTCGACTGGTCTTGGTTGTATTGGTACTTTGTCAGGTTTTCCTCGACTGGATCCCCCTTTAATCACTCACGTTGTTTCGACGTTAAAACCGCGCTTGCGGTAAAGACCGGGATTCCGATTAGCGAGGCGGGGAGGTCTCGGCTAACGGAGCCGTTACGTTCTCGGCGCAGCCATACTCATCACGCAGTTGATGATGCGATCGAGCAAGCAGAGATATTTGCAAACATCTTTCGGTGGGAGAGAGATAGTGGGGGAATTATCTGACCGACGGACGCAAACGGAGAAACGTATAAATCAATTGAGCGAGCACTTAGAGCCAGCTGAAAAAATCGCCGCCGGGAAAGCATCAGTTTATGCAACCGGATCTTTTGGGCGACGCGAGGCCAGTCAATCGAGTGACCTCGATCTATTTATCGTTGGAAAGCCGGGTGACATCGACGACAAGGGGAAGGAAAAGCGACCGTTAAGTAAGCTGGACGAAATTCTTGTGAAGGCCAAGCTGATTGAGCTTACGAGAGATCTTGGCATTAAGGATTTTTCCGGTGACGGACGATATCTCGTCTATTACTCAGTTCAGGATCTGACCAGCACCCTCGGGACTCCTGATGATGACGTTTTAAACACTTTTACAGCCCGCCTGCTGTTGTTACTCGAAAGCTTCCCTCTTGTTGAAAGAGGGGTGTACGAGGATGTCATAAAGCAAGTCATTGACGCATATTGGCGAGATTTCGAAGATCATAGTTCGTCATTTATGCCCGCGTTCTTGGCAAATGATATTCTTAGACTTTGGCGTACGTTTTGTGTGAATTACGAAGCCAGAACAGTTCGTGTGCCGGAAATCGAAAAAGCTAAAGGAAAAACCACTAACTACAAACTGAAGCATAGCCGAATGCTGACGTGCTATTCTGCTTTGCTGTACCTGTTGGCGGTCTATGTTGAAAAAGGAACTGTGCAGCAGGCCGATGCATTTCACATGACCCAACTAACTCCCACTAGTCGGCTCGATTGGTTGTCTAGTCATGAAGGTGCCGCCTCGGCGCGTTCCGTCCTCGAGAAGCTCCTATCCAAGTACGAGGAGTTTCTTGCGACCACAAGTGACGGAGATTCGAAACTGATTGAGCGTTTCATGGATCGAGAGCAAAGCCATCGGCTCATGAACGCAGCGTACGAATTTGGGGATCTCATGTTTGACGCTTTGGCGGCAATCGGAGGGTCAAATCGGTTTTATCGTCTATTAGTGGTTTAGTTCAAACTGAACTTCTGCAGAATTAATGCCCATACGGCATCGATCGATGCCCACTCTAAAATGGCCCGGCATCGGCCCGCTTCCTACCCTCCCGGCGAAAAACCAAAGCCCCCTGAAGACGCGCGCCGGTCGCTGCGAGAACGCTCGCCGCAAGACCGACAACGATAACCAACCGGGAGGATATCGATGTTCATCATCAAGCTCGCGACGCTGACGACGACGCTGCTGCCGCTGGCCGCCATCGCCATGAGCGCGGCGGCGCGCGCCGAGACCTTCGCCTATGTCGGCAATGCCGACAGCAACGACATCACGGTGCTGCGGCTGTCGGACAACGGCGAGATGACCATGGTGGAGACCGTGCCGTTTTCCGGCGTCGCCAAGGCGGGCGGCTCGACGCCGCTCGCGGTCAGTCCCGACCGGCGCCGGCTCTATGCCGGCGTGCGCTCCGAGCCGTTCCAGGTGCTGACCTTCGCCATCGACGGCAAGACCGGCCGCCTCACGTTCCGCGGCAGCGCGCCGCTCGCCGACAGCATGGCCAACATCGCCGCTGACCGCAGCGGCAAATTCCTGTTCAGCGCCTCCTACGGCGGCAACAAGGTGGCGCTCAATCCGATCGGCGATGACGGCGTGGTCGAGGCGCCGAAGCAGGTGATCCCGACCGGGCTCAATGCCCACGCCTTCCTGCCTTCGCCGGACAACCGTTTCGCCTTCGCCACCAGCCTCGGCTCCGATCAGGTGCTGGGCTTCGGCTTCGATGCAACGCGCGGCGTGCTGACGCCGATGGCGGCGCCGGTGGCGAAGCTTGGCGAGAAGAACGGGCCGCGCCACTTCGTCTTCCATCCCGACGGCACCAGCGTCTATCTTCTCAACGAGCTCAGCGCCGCGCTGATCGTCTACGGCTATGACGCGGCAAGCGGCGCCTGGCGCGAGGTTCAGACGACCAGCGCGCTGCCGCAGGGCTTCGCGGGCAAGGCTTTTGAAGGGAAACCCTGGGCCGCCGATCTGCATCTCACGTCGGACGGCCGCTTTCTCTATGCCAGCGAGCGCACCTCGAGCACGATCGCGGCGTTCCGCGTCGAGGACGGCGGTCGGCTCGCGCCGCTCGGCAGCGTGCCGACGCAGCGGCAGCCGCGCGGCTTCGCCATCGATCCGTCGGGCCGCGTGCTCGCCGCGGTGGGCGAACTGTCCGACGCCATGACCGTCTACGCGATCGACGGCGCGAGCGGCGCGCTCAGGCCGGTGCAGACGCTCGAGGTCGGCGGCAAGCCGAACTGGGTGGAGTTCGTGACGCTGCCGTAAGGCTTCGCAGGAAAGTCGTGGAGAGCGGGTGGCCACGCCCGTGCGCCGACGACACGCGGGCAAGCCGGTGTTTGCCGTCAGGAAAGCATCCATGCTAAATGTCGGGCCGAAAGGGGCGATCGATAACCGATTGGCATCGATGTTCGATATCATGCAGCTGCGCTGCTTCGTCGCCGTGGCCGAAGAGCTCCATTTCGGCCGCGCCGCGCTGCGGCTCAACATGACCCAGCCGCCGCTCAGCCGGCAGATCCAGGTGCTCGAGCGCATCATCGATGCGCCGCTGCTCGAGCGCACCAGCCGCGCCGTGCGCCTGACCCCGGCGGGCCGCAGTTTCCTGCCCGAGGCGCGGCGCATCCTCAAGCTCGCCGCCGGCGCGGCTCACACCGCCAAGCGTATCGCCGCCGGCAAGACCGGCGGCATCAAGCTCGGCTTCACCGCCGGGGGCGCCTATTCCTTCCTGCCGCAACTCGTCACCGCGCTGCATCGCCGCCTGCCGGAGGTCGATCTCGCACTCAAGGAAATGATCAGCGCCGATCAGTTCGAGGCGCTCGGTTCCGGCGAGATCGATATCGCCCTGCTGCGGCCGCCGGTGGCGCGGCCCGAGCTCGATTCACTGCGCGTCGTCGCCGAGCCGCTGGTGGCCGCGGTGCCGGCGGAACATGCGCTGGCCGGCCGGCCGAGCCTGTCGCTGGCCGATTTCGATGGCCAGCCCTTCGTCATGTACGCGCCCTACGAGTCGCGCTATTTCCACGACCTGCTGGTCGCCGAATTCAGCCGCGCCGGTGTGCTGCCGCGCTATGTCGAGCATCTCAGCCAGATCCATTCGATTCTGTCGCTGGTGCGGGCCGGCCTCGGCCTCGCGGTGGTGCCGCAGGCGGCCGAGGGCCTGCGCATGGAGGGCATCGTGCTGCGGCCGCTGCGCATCAAGGCGCCGCGGGCCGCCGAGATGTTCCTCGCCTGGCGGCGCGACGCCGACAATCCGCTGCTGCCGACGGTGGTCGAGGTCGGCCGCGAGATCGCCCGGGTCTGAGCAAGAGCGCGCCACGGAGCGAATAGATGCGCGCTGACCACAATTCATTCTCGTCATGGCCGGGCTTGTCGCCCGGAAGTCGGATGTTTCCGACTTCCGGCATTAAGGAGAACGCGATCCGGTGAAGGCCGGATCGCTATGCCATCCACGTCTTTCAGGGCGAGAGGCTCCAAAGTCGTGGATGCCCGGCACAAGGCCGGGCATGACGATTGGCTGAAAGAGTGGCTGCTTTCTCCGCTGTCATCGTCTGGTTGCGCCCCCCCCCCCACAGGAGAGTCCGCACGCTCCGAACGGTACCAACGCGATGACAAGACTCAGCCTCTGACGAAATCTGCGCGCCGGCTGCGGATCAGAGTGTGCATATCGTAGCGCGTTCGCGGAGGACGACGGTGTGTGGTGGCGGCCGGCGTCTCGGCCGAGAGTCTGGTCCGCCGATCGATGCGGATTTGGCATCGATCGACCCAGCCTTTGGCTTGGACCCGATGAAGGCCGGCGCCTAGACCGGACGCTGAACCCCTTGTCCTTGATTTCGTCCGGCCGCCCCGCGCGTCGACGCGCCGGCCGACCGCGCAGGAGATTGCCCCATGACTTCGAGCTTCACCCCGCGGGACATGGCCCGGCGCATCGGCGCCGGCCTGCTGTCGTTCCCGGTGACGCCGTTCCGGTCCGACCTGGCCTTCGACGAGGAGCGCTATCGCGACAATCTCGACTGGCTGTGCGGCTACGAGATCGCCGGCCTGTTCGCCGCCGGCGGCACCGGCGAGTTCTTCTCCCTGACCCTCGCCGAAGTGGAACGGGTGGTGCGGATCGCGGTCTCCGAAACCCGCGGCCGCGTCCCGGTGCTTGCCGGCGCCGGCTACGGCACCGCCATTGCCAGGGAAATGGTGGCGGCCGCCGAACGCGCCGGCGCCGACGGCATCCTTTTGCTGCCGCCCTATCTCGTCGGTTCCGAGCAGGAGGGGCTGGCCGCCCATGTCGCGGCGGTCTGCGCCGCGACGAAGCTCGGCGTCATCGTCTACAACCGCGACAATGCCCGGCTGAACGAGGCGACGCTGGAGGCGCTGTGCGGCCGCTGTCCCAACCTCGTCGGCTACAAGGACGGCATCGGCGACGTCGAACTGATGGTGCGGATCTACAACCGGCTGGGCGATCGGCTGACCTATATCGGCGGCCTGCCCACCGCGGAAACCTTCGCGCTGCCCTACCTGGAGATGGGCGTCACCACCTATTCCTCGGCGGTGTTCAACTTCGTGCCGCAATTCGCCACCGAGTTCTATGCCGCGGTGCGCCGCCAGGACCGCGCCGCGGTGCAGGCCGGCCTGCGCGACTTCATCCTGCCGCTGATCGCGATCCGCAACCGAGCCAAGGGCTATGCGGTGTCGATGATCAAGGCCGGCATGAAGGTGATCGGCCGCGACAGCGGCCCGGTGCGACCGCCGCTGACCGATCTCACCGAAGGCGAGATCGCCGAGCTCGCCGCGCTGGTGCACGGCCTGCGACCGTCATCCTGAGGTGCGCGCGATAGCGCGCCTCGAAGGATCGACGGTCCGGGCCACGCCGCCCTTCGGGGGTCGCGCGCTTCGCGCCCGACCGCCTCAGGGTGACGTGGAGAAAGATCGGGAGCGGTGTCAAAGCCGCCGAAGCGTTGCCAATGGCCGTCTTCGCCCCCAGATTGGAGGTGGAGTGCAAGGGAGAAGACGAGAAAACAGCGATGCTCAAGGTTCAGCCGCAGCCCGCCACCAGGCCGCTCTACATCCGCATGCGCGACGAGGACAATGTCGCCATCGTCGCCAACCGCGGCGGGCTGCATCCCGGGGCGGAATTTCCCTGCGGACTGCGCCTCGTCGAGCAGATCCCCCAGGGCCACAAGGTGGCGCTCGCCGACATCGCGCAAGGCGCGCCGATCATCCGCTATGGCGAGGTCATCGGCCATGCCGCGGCGCCGATCGAGAAGGGCAGCTGGGTCAGGGAAGCGCTGGTGGCGATGCCGGAGGCGCCATCGCTGACCGACCTGCCGAAGCCGCGCGGCGCCGCCGCGCCGGAGCCGCTGGAAGGCTTCACCTTCGAGGGCTACCGCAATCCCGACGGCAGCGTCGGCACCCGCAACATCCTCGCCATCTCCACCAGCGTGCAATGCGTCGCCGGCACCGTCGAATATGCGCTGAGGCGCATCCGCGGCGAGCTGCTGCCGAACTACCCCCATGTCGACGACGTCGTCGCCATCACCCATACCTATGGCTGCGGCGTCGCCATCAACGCGCCTGGCGCGGCGGTGCCGATTCGCACCCTGCAGAACCTTGCGAAGAATCCCAATTTCGGCGGCGAGGTCATGATCGTCGGGCTCGGCTGCGAGAAGCTGCAGCCCGAGCTGCTGCTGCCCGAGGGCCTGCAGGCCGACGACGAGATCATGCGGATGCAGGACGAAAACCTCACCGGCTTCGGCGAGATCGTCGACAACATCGTGCGCATGGCCGACGCGCGGCTGAAGGTGCTCAATGAGCGCCGCCGCGAAACCGTGCCGGCCTCCGAGCTCGTGGTCGGCATGCAGTGCGGCGGCAGCGACGCCTTTTCCGGCGTCACCGCCAATCCGGCGCTCGGCTTCGCCGCGGATCTGCTGGTGCGCGCCGGCGCCACCGTGATGTTCTCGGAAGTGACCGAGGTGCGCGACGCCATTCACCTCCTGACGCCGCGCGCGGTCGATCAGGAGGTCGCCGACGCGCTGGTGCGCGAGATGGCCTGGTACGACCGTTACCTGGAGCAGGGCGCCGCCGATCGCAGCGCCAACACCACGCCCGGCAACAAGAAGGGCGGGCTCTCCAACATCGTCGAGAAGGCGATGGGCTCGGTGATCAAGTCCGGCACCAGCCCGATCGCGGGCGTGCTGTCACCCGGCGAGCGGGTGCGCCAGCGCGGCCTGATCTTCGCCGCCACCCCGGCGAGCGACTTCATCTGCGGCACGCTGCAGCTCGCCTCGGGCATGAACCTGCACGTCTTCACCACCGGTCGCGGCACGCCCTACGGTCTTGCCGCGGCGCCGACCATCAAGGTGGCGACGCGCAGCGATCTCAAGCAGCGCTGGCACGACCTGATCGACGTCGATGCCGGCACCATCGCCACCGGCGAAGCCACCATCGAGGACGTCGGCTGGGAGATCTTCCGCCTGATCCTCGACGTCGCCTCGGGCCGCAAGCAGACCTGGGCCGACCACTGGGGCATTTCGAACGCGCTGGCGCTGTTCAATCCGGGGCCGGTGACGTGACGAAAGGCTGAAGCGGCCCAGTACTCCGTGTCGTCGCAATCGGGAACGGCGGCGGACGCTCCGCGCTTCACCACCGCCACGACGTACTGGTGCCCGCTTGAAGCGAAGGGCTCTGCAGACGTACGCTCAGTGGTCATGGCCGCGCCGGCAGCCGTCTGTAACTTCCGCCGCGCGGTTTTCGATTCCGACGCCCCTCACCCGGACCGCTGACGCGGTCCGACCTCTCCCCGCTGACGCGGGGCGAGGTGACGACTGGAGCTATCGCCAAATTTTGGTGACGGCCGGGGCGGTCAGGCGGCGGCGGTTATGGGCTGACGGTCGGTCGGCTTGGCGATGACCTCGATCCCATCGTTGAATGTCACACCGAGAACGAGTTTTGGCAACTGGTTGTGGCCATCGAGGCGACGCCAGCTTTTCTGTGCGCCTTCGAGCAATTTGAAGACCATCGCGAGCGCGGTCCTGTTCGACAGGCAACCCTTCGACCAGATCGTGCGGTGGCGCACGGTAGCGAAGGTGCTTTCAATGGGATTGGTCGTCCGCTCGCGCTCCGGCAGGTGACCGTGACGGACCACGCGCTGGCGGCGGTCCCCGGTCTTCAAGTCGGCATGCTTGCCGAGAAAGTCCGCAACCTCGGCCTCGACCGCCTGAGCCAACAGGGCACGCGCCCCATTGCGCAAGATTTCGGTGAGTTGGTCGTCGACGTTTCCTGGCTGAATCGGCTTGAGAATATTATCTTTGGACACGGCACATCGCTCCCTCGGTGGAGAAGCGGAGGCGTCAAGCACCCCCACGATATGCCGCCTTTCCGATTCCTGCCGTCACCAACTTTCAGCGATATCTCAACTTCGAGTGGCATGACTTTAATTTTAATACTATATGCGCTTTGGGAGACGATTCCATCGTTTGAAGCGACTCCGCTCCCAGAGCGGCGAACTACAAGGAACAAGACATGTCAGAAAAGACTTTGATGTCGCGGCGTCGATTGCTGCTGAACTCGGGCATATCCGTTATCGGTCTGAGCCTGTTGCCAGCCATCGCCAGCCCCGCGCTGGCTTCTGTTCCCGCGAATGATGCCCTGTCAGGTTTTATCTCTTTTTCCCGCCTTGCGACCGGGCATAACGATCTTGATGAAAAGATCGGCAGCCAGCTTTATGCGGCGCTTTCCGCCAAGGATGCCGCCTTTACCGACAATCTCCGCAAGCTTGTCGACATGGTCCGCGGCGGCGCACATGCCGATGTGGAATCGCTGGATGCGGCCCTGACGGGAAACCCGCTTCGTGACACGCTCCTTGGTATCATCAAGGCCTGGTATAGCGGCGTGGTCGAAGAAGGAACCGGCGCCACGGTCTATGCCTTTGAAAAGGCGCTGATGTATCAACCCGCCCGCGATGTTGTCGTTATCCCGACTTTTGCTTTCAACGGACCGGATTACTGGGTTGCTGAACCCAATCCGGTATCGCAGATGCCGCGGTTCTGATCCGTTCACAATTCATATTCAAAGCAATGATCGGAAGAGAATTGATTTTCAATCCCTCTGTTGGCGTCTCCGTGTTCAAAAGAAAGACGCAGGCGATCGCGGGTCTGTCCGCTGTCATCGCCTTCTTCACATTGTCATCCGCTGTTCTGGCCGCGGATGCCGAGCTGATCGCCCGCGGTAAATATCTTGCCAAGGGGGCAGACTGTTCCGCCTGTCATACCAATGGTGAAGCCGGTGCTGCTTTCGCCGGCGGCTACGCCATTCATTCGCCGATGGGTGAGATCTATTCCACGAATATCACGCCTTCGAAGCAATACGGGATTGGCAGCTACACGGAAGAGCAGTTTGCCCGCGCCGTGCGCGAAGGTGTCCGTCCCGATGGCGGGCATCTTTATCCGGCAATGCCTTATCCTTCCTATTCGCGCATGACGGATGAGGACGTGAAGGCGCTTTACGCCTATTTCATGAATGAAGTTCCGGCCGTCGATGCGCCGGCAAAGGAAACGAAGCTTCCTTTTCCCTTCTCCATCCGCGCGTCGATGATCGGCTGGAACTTGCTGTTCCTCAACAACGAGCGTTTCATGCCGGATGCGGGCCACAGTGCCGAATGGAATCGCGGAAAATATCTGGTTGATGTTCTGGCCCACTGTGGCGACTGCCATACGCCCCGCAACCTGCTGATGGCGTCCGACAGCAGCCAGTATCTTGCCGGCGGCGATGTCGGCCCATGGCATGCGCCGAACCTGACGAGCGACAAGGTCAGCGGTATCGGCGGCTGGTCCGATGAAGCGCTTCAGTCCTACCTTCTGACAGGTAAGTCCGAGCATGCGCGCACCTCCGGTCCCATGGCCGAAGCCGTGCAGCACAGCCTGCAATATCTCACCGTCGACGATACGAAGGCAATGATCGCCTATCTGCGGACGGTCGCGCCGATACGCACGGCCGGGCAAACCGCACCGGACTTTTCGCATGGCGAAGCCGCAACGTCCTACGATATCGCCGCGACGGCATCCCGCCGTGGCGGCACGGTCCTGACGAACACGATGGATGGCGCCGACCTCTACGAGCAGGTTTGTGCAAGCTGTCACCAGTCGTCCGGCGCGGGCACGCGGGACGGTTTCTATCCGGCGCTGATCAAGAACACGACGACCGGACAGGCGAATGCGACGGACCTCGTTGCGACCATCGTTTACGGTGTGCAGCGTGAAGTCGGCGGGCATGAAACGTTGATGCCCGGCTTCGGCGAGAAATCGCTGGTTCAGCCGCTGACCGATACGCAGATCGCTTCCGTCTCGAACTATGTCCTCAAGACCTTCGGAAATGCCTCTGCGAAGGTGACGCCACAGGACGTCGCGACGATCCGCGCCGGTGGACCGGAAGCCCTGCTTGCCAAGCTGGCCGACCCGAAAATTCTGGCGGCTGTCGGAATTGCCGGTCTTGTCGTGATCGTCGCTGTCTTGGCTGCTGTGCTGCGCCGCAGACCCAGAGCGACTGCCTGACGTCATTTCAGGCGGCGCGGCAAAGCGTGCGGTCAAGGTTTTTCAAGCAATGTACGGGCCTTTTTGCCCGAAACGAACGGGCTTTCATATGCTGGCGGTGCCGCGTGAAGCCTTGAAACTCAGGAGTGTCTTTTATGGCAAACGAGAAACTTTCAGCCGATGTGGTGATTGTCGGCGCAGGCATTTGCGGTTCGCTGGCAGCCCTTGAGCTAGCCCGCGCCGGGATATCGGTGCTCTTGCTCGATGCAGGTCCCCGCTACGACCGGGCGCAGATCGTCGAGAACTGGCGCGGCATGCCGCCGCACAACAAGGCGTTTTACGATTATGCGACGCCCTATCCGGTCGTTCCGTGGGCGCCGCACACCACGTTCTTCCCCGAAAACAACTACCTGATCGTCAAGGGACCGGATGCGACGGCTTACAAGCAGGGCATCATCAAGGGCGTTGGCGGCACCACCTGGCACTGGGCGGCGTCGAGCTGGCGTTACCTGCCCAACGACTTCAGGCTGAAGTCGACCTATGGTGTCGGTCGCGACTATGCGATCACATACGACGATCTCGAGCCTTACTATTATGCGGCGGAAGTCGAGATGGGGGTCAATGGTCCGAACGGGATGGATATCGTTCCGTCTGCGCCGCGCAAGAATCCATGGCCAATGGATTCCATGCCCTATGGCTACGGCGATCGCCGCTTCACGGAAATCGTCAAGCCGCTCGGTTATGACAATACGCCGGTGCCCCAGGGCCGCAACAGCCGTCCCTACGACACGCGCCCGCAGTGCTGCGGCAACAACAACTGCATGCCCATCTGTCCAATTGGCGCGATGTATCACGGTATTTACAGCGCCCAGAAAGCCGAGGCTCTGGGTACGAAGATCATTGAGAATGCCGTTGTCTACTCAATCGAGACGGACGACAAGAACCGTATCGTTGCGATGAACTATTACGATCCGGACAAGCAGTCGCACCGCGTGACCGCCAAGACCTTCGTGATCGCGGCCAATGGCATCGAAACGCCGAAGCTGCTTCTTTTGGCGGCCAACGATAAGAACCCGAACGGCATTGCCAACTCATCCGATCAGGTCGGCCGCAACATGATGGACCATCCCGGCATCGGCATGAGCTTCCAGTCGGCAGAGCCGATCTGGGCCGGTGGCGGTTCGGTGCAGATGAGTTCGATTACCAACTTCCGCGATGGGCCTTTCCGTTCAGAACACTCGGCGATCCAGATCGGTTACAACAACACGGCGCAGAACTCCCGCGCCGGCATGAAGGCGCTGTCGATGGGGCTCGTCGGCAAGAAGCTGGATGAGGAAATTCGCCGCCGCGCCGCCCACGGCGTCGATATTTACGTGAACCATGAAACCTTGGCCAATCCCGACAATCGACTGGTTCTGTCGAAGACACAGAAGGACGCGCTTGGCATTCCGCATCCGGAAGTCACCTATGACGTCGGCGAATATGTGCGTCAAGCTGCCGTGTCCTCGCGTGAGCACCTGATGACGATTGCCAATGCGATGGGGGGAACAGAGATCGAAATGACGCCCTATTTCACGCCGAACAACCACATCACCGGCGGCACGATCATGGGCAACGACCCGAAAGATTCCGTTGTGGACGGCTGGCTGCGCGCACATGACCACGAAAACCTGTTCCTTGCGACCGGCGGTGCGATGGCCGCCGCAGGCACGGTCAACTCGACGCTGACCATGGCGGCACTCGCCTTGCGTGCCGCCGACGCGATCAAGCGGGATATGAAGCACGCCTGATTGGCTGCCTCTATCGGACAAAAAGTCCCGCACCGGCCTGGCGCGGGACTTTTTCCATGTCGTTTTTTATGCGGCTTTTCTCACAGGTCGAGATCGATCAGCGCCTGGCGCATGACGGCGGCATCAACATCCAGACCGGTCCAGTATTTGATGCCGATGACACCCTGGTTGACCAGCATGCCGAGACCGTCGGCCGTCTTGCAGCCTGCGGCTTCGGCCGCGCGGATCAGCCTTGTGCGCGGTGGGTTGTGGATGCCATCGGCTACGACCATGGACGGGCGAAGCGTCGAAAGATCGATATCGGGCAATCCGTTGAGATCTGGATAGAGGCCAACGGAGGTCGCGTGGATGACAATGTCAGTGTCTTCGGGAATGGCAAAGGCTCCCTCCCATGCGGCATAGACTGCCTTGGCCGGGGTCTTTTCATCGATCAGACGAGCAACGGCTTCGCCGCGTTCTCGGCCACGGTTGACGAGGGTGATTTCGGCAGCGCCGGCCAGCGCCATTTCGACGCCGACGGCGCGCGCCGCTCCGCCAGCGCCGAACAGCACGACCTTCTTGCCCTCCGGATCGGTCACGTCGGAAAGCGCCTTCACGAAGCCCTTGCCATCGGTGTTCTCGCCAATCAGCGTGTCGCCCCGCCGGACGATGGTATTGACCGCGCCGATGATCTCGGCGGATTCGCCGAGCCCGTCGAGGTGCTGGATCACGGCGACCTTGTGGGGAATGGAGCAGTTGAAGCCTGCCCACCCCATGGCGCGGGCACCTGCCACGGCCTCCTTGAGGTTTTCCGGGCTGACCTCGCAGTTGATGTAGCGCCAATTCAAGCCATGATGCCTGTAGGCGGCCTCGATCATGGCGACCGTCGGGTTTTCGCCGGCAGGCATGGCGAAAGAGCCGGTGATCTGCGCGAGGAAGTCACGCGACATGGTTGGTCTCCTTGATTCCAATTTCAGACGAGTTCCGGCGGGAAAACCGGCTTTCGCGGAGGTGCTCACCGACGCGCAACGCCTGCGCGGCGACAGTGAGCGCGGGATTGAGCGCTGCCGAAGACGGGAAGAATCCGGCATCGACAACATAGAGATTGGTATGATCATGCGCGCGACAGAATTCGTCGAGTGCGGATTTTTTCGGATCATTACCCATGCGCACGGTACCGCACTGGTGGGATGGTCCCTCTATGCCGAAGGAGTGGCCGAGAACGATCGGAAATCCATTCTTCTTCAACAGTGAGCGCATATGCCGCACAAACCGCTCGTGCGCTTTCCGGTCTCCGGGGCGATAGATCACTTCGGCACCATATTCCTCCAATGGCCGCACCCGGCTTTCATATTTCGGGGTATCCTCGGACATGACGAGGAAATTCACGCTGTGGCGGGCGAGCAGGTTGGCGAGAAAGCCCGGCATCCAGGGGTAGGCTGCGCGGATCATCGGTCCCTGAATGTTGCCGAGCATCTGCACATTGCCGCGGGCCGCCTCGTCGCCCGGCAATCCATGATAGAAGTCGTTGATTGAGAGGGTTTTTGGAAAGCGCGTCTCGTTGACGGCAAACGGCATCAGCCCCATCAGTCCGCTCAGGTGATGGTTCATCAGATAGCGACCGACGACGCCGGACGAATTGGCAATGCCATCCGGGTTCTTCTCATCCGCCGAGCGCAGCAGAATGAGGGCGGAATTGATCGCCCCGGCCGAGAGGATGAAGAGCGGCGCTCCGGTCGTCCGGATTTCGCCTGCCCGCTCGATTTCCGCTGCGACGATTTCGCGACCGTCGGCGCCCGATATCAATCGGCGAACCCGCGCACCGGTCAGAAGAGAGACGTTGGGATGCTGCAGGGCCGGGCGCAGAAGCCGGGTTTCGGCATCGCCCTTGGCGTCGAAACGGCAGGCAAAGGCATCGCAGGTGCCGCAGCGCCGACAGAGCCCGCCGGGGCCGTAATCGATGGCCGAGGGCATGTGAAACGGGTGTAGCCCGAGACGGGCAAAACCTGCCGCCACTTTGCCGATGACCGGCTCGTGCGGGATGGCCTCATGCCGGTAGGCGGCGGACCGGGGCGGGTCGGTCGGATCATCGCTGGCCCTTCCGCGCACGCCGAAAAGGCTTTCGGCTTCGCTATAGAAGGGCTCCAGGGCGGAATAGGAAACGGGCCACTGCGGGGAAACGCCGTCTTCATGGACCACCTCGGCAAAGTCACGCTCGCGGAAGCGGAACATGGCGGTGCCGTAGAACTTGGTGTGCCCACCGACATAATAATATTGGCCGGGACGATAGCTGCGCCCGGTTTCGTCCCGGTAGAGATCCGTGGTTCGATAGCGGCTCTGAACGAAAACCGCCTCCGCATCGGCGTTTTCCGGTTCATTCGGCAGTTTTTCGCCGCGTTCGACAATCAGGATTTTCGCACCCGTCGCCGCGAGCTTCAGCGCGACTGAACTGCCGCCGACGCCTGAACCGATGATGACGACATCCGGTTTCGTCTCGAAGTCCCATTGTTTCCCGGCAGACATGCCGCATCCCCCGATCTACCGCCTTTTTTCTTGAAAATAACGATCCGAGGAGGCGGGGGCGATTTCCGTGGACGGCATGTTCTTGTATGATTGCCGCATATGGAGGCGCATAAGCTGCGAGGAAAGCCGGAATTGGAGCCGTGGTTCGAAACCGTCACCGTTCCTGCCGATCGCTCCTGGCTACTGTTCGACCGGTGTCTGCCGGAATTTCCCTTCAACTGGCATTATCATCCCGAATTCGAACTGACGCTGACGCTGAACAGCACCGGGATGCGCTTCGTCGGCGATTCGATAGAGCACTACGGCGATGGCGATCTCGTCCTTTTGGGACCGAACTTGCCGCACGCATGGCAATCGCAGGCATTGATCGAAACGCCGGGTGTTCATCGCGCAATGATCTGCTGGTTCACGCGGGATTGGATCGAGGGTCTCATCGCCCTCACGCCTGAACTGGCCGCCATCAAACCGTTGCTTGACGAAAGCGGTCATGGTGTCTGCTTCGGGGACGAGATGCCGGCGGAGGTGCGTGAGCGTCTGGCGAGACTGAACGACATTGCGCCCGAACAACAGATATTGACGCTGCTCGGCGTGCTCGTTGATCTTGCTCGGTCTTCCGATCGCAGGCCGCTTTCGACCGGCGAAGTGACGGTCAGCAGCGTGCCGCGCGACCGTGCGCGCATGGAGCGTGTGCTGAATTACATTCACGCCCATTATGCCGGCCCTGTCAGCCTCGACCCCTTGAGCGACATCGCGCATCTGAGCGAAAGCCAGCTACAACGGCTGTTCAAGCGCTCGACCCGCATGACGATCAGCCAGTATGTCGGCCACTTGCGGATCGGCAGCGCCTGCCGCCTGCTTGTCCAGACAGACCAGCCCCTTGCCCGTATTGCCGAAACGGCCGGCTTTTCCGATGCCGCACATTTTTCCCGTCAGTTCCGCGCCGCCAGAGGCATGACACCGGGCGATTACCGGCGTCGGTTTGCGCCCGGTCAAGCCAAGCGATGACAACGGCGAGTGCCGCCGGCCAGGCACAAAAAAGCCGGCGTCGCCGCCGGCTTCTGTCATCGCTTGATCGATCCGTCTCTCGACGCGATCGCAGATCTCAATGCGCCGCGGCGGCGAGCGCGGCGTGCGGCGCTTCCTGGCTGGCGATCGCCGACTTCACCGCGGCCTGCACCTTCTCGAAGGCGCGGACCTCGATCTGGCGGACGCGCTCGCGCGACACGCCGAATTCGGCGGCGAGGTCTTCCAGCGTCATCGGGTCGTCGGCGAGGCGCCGCGCCTCGAAGATGCGGCGCTCGCGGGCGTTGAGCACGTCCATGGCGCCGTGGAGGGCGTCGCGGCGGTGATCATATTCCTCGCTCTCGGCCATGATGGCTTCCTGGTTGGGCGAGGTATCGACCAGCCAGTCCTGCCATTCGCCGGGCTCGCCGTCGTCGCGGATCGGCGCGTTCAGCGAGGCGTCGCCGCCGAGACGGCGGTTCATGTCGATCACGTCCTGCTCGGTGACGCCGAGACGCTTGGCGATCAGCTTGACCTGGTCCGGGCGCATATCGCCCTCGTCCAGGGCCGAGATCTTGCTCTTGGCCTTGCGCAGGTTGAAGAACAGCTTCTTCTGGTTCGCGGTGGTTCCCATCTTCACCAGGGACCACGAACGCAGGATGTACTCTTGAATTGACGCCTTGATCCACCACATCGCGTAGGTGGCGAGGCGAAAGCCCTTCTCGGGCTCGAACCGCTTCACCGCCTGCATCAGGCCGACATTGCCTTCCGACACCACCTCGGCGATCGGCAGGCCGTAGCCGCGATAGCCCATGGCGATCTTGGCCACGAGTCGGAGGTGGCTGGTGACGAGCCGGTGGGCGGCGTCACGATCATCATGCTCGCGCCAGCGACGCGCGAGCATATATTCCTCCTCGGGCTCCAGCATCGGGAACTTGCGGATCTCGGCGAGGTAGTGAGCGAGGCCGGATTCTCCACTGAGAACCGGTAATGCAGCGGTACGGGCCATGCTTGCGCCCTCCAAATTTGTTCAGACCCCCGACAGCGGCGGGTCCGGCAGGCCGTCTGCTTGTCAAAGCCAGATGGACCTGCTTGTTCCGCGGTGGGACATCCAACGCAGCTGCAACATACAGGAAGCTCCCCCCGGGGGGAAGGATAACCGCCCGTCACGTTGCCGTGACGCCAGTTAACTCTCTGTAATCTTATTAATTTTTGAATCCGCCTGCGTCAGGACGCCGCGCTCAGGGCGGCCCGGAGCCGGGCCAGATCGGGCGGCAGCGGGCTTTCCCAGGTGAGGATTTCGCCGCTCAGAGGGTGCTCGATCGCCAACAGATAGGCATGCAGCGCCTGGCGGCCGAGGTCGTCCAGCGCCGCGCGCGCCGCCGGGCCGAGCTGGCGCGCCTTGGTCCTGAAGCCGGCGCCATAGACCTCGTCGCCCATCAGGGGATGGCCGAGATGGGCGAGATGGACCCGGATCTGATGGGTGCGGCCGGTTTCGAGCAGGCACTCGAGGAGGGCGGCGACGCCCTTGCCGTCCTGGCCGGCATAGCTTTCCACCACCTCCCAATGGGTCACCGCCGCGCGGCCGGAACCGCGCACCGCCATCTTCTCGCGGGCGTGGGGATGGCGGTCGATCGGCGCCTCGATGGTGCCGCGCGGCCGACCGGGCACGCCCCAGACGAAGGCGAGATAGCCGCGGCGCATCGCGCCGGTGCGGCCATGGTCGGCGAACTGGGCGCTGAGCGAGGCGTGGGCGCGGTCGGTCTTGGCCGCCACCAGGAGCCCGGTGGTGTCCTTGTCGAGGCGGTGGACGATGCCCGGCCGCCGCACCCCGCCGATGCCGGACAGCGAGGCGCCGCAATGGGCGATCAGGGCGTTGACCAGCGTGCCGGTCTCGTGGCCGGCGGCGGGATGGACGACGAGGCCGCGCGGCTTGTCGATGACGATCAATTCGTCGTCCTCATAGACGACGTCGAGCGGGATGCGCTCGCCGGCCGGGGTGGCATCGACCGCCGGCGGCACCCGCAGGGCGATGACCTCGCCGGCCGCGACATGCTGGGCGGGATCGGTCAGGACCGCCTCGCCGCGGCGGACCTCGCCGCCGACGATCAGCGCCTTGAGCCGCGAGCGCGACAGGCCCTCGCAATGCACGGCCAGCACCTTGTCGAGCCGCGGCGAGCCTTCGTCGCCCCGGACCGTCACCTCGACCCTGCTGCCGCCGTCGGTCGCCGCGCCTGCCGGCGCCGGCTCCTTGTCCGCTATCGCCAATTGTCACCCATCGCCAAACCTGCTTGAAGGGGCCGCATGACCGACCCCGCACTGTCAGAGCTCACGCCGGAGCAGGCCCAGATGGCCGCCCGGGTCCGCCGCATGATGCTGATCGCCGGATTGACCACCGGCCTCGGCATCGCCGCGGTGTTCGTCGCCATCGGCTACCGTCTTTTCCGCAGCGAGGGAAGCGCCCCGGCGGCCGACGTCACCGCCACCCTGCCGCGCGGCGCCAGGATCGTTTCCACCGGCATCGCCGGCGACCGCCTGCTGGTGACGCTGGAGGTCGGCGGCGCGACCGAGATCCGCGCCTTCGACGCCCGCAGCCTCAAGCCGGCCGGCCGGCTGCGCTTCGCCGCCGAGCCGTGAGGCTGGGCAGGGCAGGATAGGGGCGGCGACCGCTCCGGCCGGCGTTCCCCAGCTATCTGAAGACTTTAAGCCGGATTCATTGTTAACGGTCGAGACCAGTCTTGCGGCGGCGCCCGATCGAGGTTATTCAGCGCCCGTACGCTCCCTTCGTCTAGCGGTTAGGACGCGGCCCTCTCAAGGCTGAAACAGGGGTTCGATTCCCCTAGGGAGCGCCAAATTGCCACCATTCAGAATAGAACCACGAACTCGCACAATCTCCATGTCCTGTCGAAGGCCGCATTCCGGAGATTGAGGAGCGCCGGTAAAGTGTGACTAAGCTGAAAGAAGGGGCGCAAAGAGATTCTGCAGCGCCTTGTCGTCAAACTGATCCTTGTCTTGCGGACGATAGACGGTGCTGCGCGGCGATTCTGCCTCATCCGACTGCGAGTTGATCTTTTCAATGCGCTGATCGATGGCACGGAAGGCCGGCTTGAGATCGGTGACGCCCACCCGGGGCGCATATTTTTGAAGGGCCGTCTTGTAATCGCTGAGTTCGGTTTCAGAATCGATGTCGGAAATGCTGGAGTCTACATCCTCAAGTTGGCGTGTAATGGCGTCGTCGACATGAGGAGCGACATCGGTCTCGAATACGTTCTGCGCCTCATCGACGGCGTCGCAGAAGCTTTCAAACTCGTGCGGAAATAAATGCCCGTCGAGCAGACCGATCACAGCTGCTTCGAGCTTCTCAAATAATGCGGTTGAACCTTCGAGAGTCGCGTAATCCTTCTTGAGGCTGCGCAGAAGCCGTATCAGACCGGTTCCGTCGCGAAAAACGGTGAAGTGGCCGCCGGCGGGCTTGTTTGCAAGCTGAAGCGCGAGATCCATGAATCGCGTCTCCTCGCTTGAGGCGCGCCATTCGAGGAGAAGACGTATGCGGTCCGTATTGGACAGGTCGTAGAGGTGCCAAGTGGAGGGATTGCGGCTGTCTTGCTTCCATATCGGGATCGTGGGGAAAAGCTGCGCGGCATTGAGCAGGGATTTCGCGACGCGCTTTTGCTGCTCGGGCGGCAGCGGGCGGACCGTCCGGACATAGCTCCAAAGCTCGTCGGCCCAGGAGGCTTTCACCGCGGTATGTGCCAGGTCGTCGAGAAGGTCCGCGTCATCGGCCAGATAGGTGATGAGGTAGTCCCGCAGCGACGGATTGACGAACGAGACGCGCCGGTCACGGATTTCGAGATAGCCACCTTCGAGAATCTTCAAGGCTTCCTCGAAATCCTTCGAATCGTGTTCGATCGAGAATTTCTTGCAGAAGTAGGGGTGAAGCGAATTGAAGGACGCACGAAGCTCGTCGATGTCGACACCGTATTCCGAGCAGAAGAAGAGGCTAAAGAGGAGATGGCGGCAGCGTGGCGTTATGTGCTTCCGAAACGAGATGTCCCACACCAGAAGGGGGTTTTGCAGCGTGTTGAGAAAGCTTGCCGCGTAGGTCTCGGGCGGCAGGGAGCGCAGATGCATGGCATCGGTCATCGCTTCGATGATGCGCGGATTGTAGTTCGGATGATCAATGATTTTGGGAAGCGCTTTGGCGTCCCACAAGGCCCGAATATGCGCGCGTGGCGTCCCCGCGACGAGAAGGTGGTTGTAGAGAATTCTGGCCCGGATGCGCCGGGTGTAAACGCCGACGTCGAGGACGTATTTCGTGATGTCGAGCGCCCGATCGGCAAGGTGCTCAGAAACGCGGCGCGCTTCCTCGAAAATCGGGGCGCGCGTCGTTAAAACAAACCGTGCGTTCTTCGAGCGCCTGACCCTCTTAATAAACTTGGCCAGTTCGGTATCATGGGCGGCCAGCGATTTGGTATCCAGCGCGGCACGGCCGAGAAAGTCGTCGAAAAAGAAGATTTGCTTGCGGGTATCGACAATCGCGGCAAAGCCGTCGTCGAGGCTCCGGATCGCAACGTACTCCCATTCCTCGCCGAGATAGGCATAGGATATCATTTCGGCGAGCGTAGTCTTGCCGACGCCGGGCGGTCCGGAAATGATGATGGCGTGCTCGGCTTCAAGCTTGTCGCGCGCTTGTTTGAAACTCGGGTTTGGCGCGTAGACTCGGACCTTGGCTTCGATCTCCTCGCGGGTGATTTCGGTGAAACGGTGCGACGCAGCGTGGAGGATCCGGTCGAGGACGGTTGAGCTGCTCAGCCAGAGCTTGATGTGCGCCCGCTCGATATCGCTAAATTTGCGCAGCAGGCCGTTGAGGTCGCCATGGCTGTAAATGTCGGCCGGATCGGAAAGCAGGGGGCTAAGAGTTTTTACCAGCTCAGCCTTGTTCTGTGGCGTCAGAGGGCGCGATGTCGCCAGAAGATACCGGGATTTACGAAGGGACTTGAGCGCCTGGGGCACCTCCGCCATGGCGCCTTGGAGCGCGCGGAAGGTCGAACCCGCGTAATGCTTGGCTTGCAGGATGGTGGTGTGGCCAGCCTTCGCGTGCCTTCCGTCCATTCCGCCATCAGGGCCGGGGCCGAAAGCCTCGAACCGCACGCCAAACTCCGCGCCGATGAGATCCCGGGCGAGATCCTCGAAGTCGGCTGGCGAGAGATTGGAGAAGGTGTAGCCCGGCATCCGCGTGCTTCAGTTCCTGGAGCGAGGTTACTATCTGGGCTAGTGTAGGTGACTTTTTGATAAGATATCTGATTTTACAACAAAGAAGTGAGTTTCAACTGCCTATTTATGGTACCATAGTAGGGTGATGAAGTTATAGCTTCCTAAGCCTCTTTCACAGCTTATATAGTCATCTATGGTTTCCTTCAAGGGCCAGAAACTTCCTCGGAGAGGGGTCCAATAAATTGCAGCTTCCTGTGACGCTTAGAAAGGCGCAAGTCGTATTTAAAAAGCAGCACGTCGGTACGTTCGAAGAGACGGCCGACGGCGGGACGCGCTTTACCTACGCTGTCGAGTGGGCCGAGCCGATCGCGTGCTGTCTGCCACCGACCCAGCGGGAGCACGAATGGCGCCAAGGCGTTCATCCCTTCTTCCAGCATCTTGCCCCCGAAGGATGGCTTCGCGAACAGCAAGCACGTGTGGCCCACATCGCCGAAGAGGATGATTTTGGGCTTCTGCTGCGTTACGGCGCTGACTGTATTGGCGCAGTCGGCGTCAAACGGGCGGAAGACGCAGCGGCAGATGATGCGCCCGTCGCGGAAGCTACGGCTAACCCGGGTCGCACGGTCTCGGGCATCCAGCGCAAGCTCCTCGTCATCAAGCAAGCCAATGCCGCCTTTGCGCCTGCCGCGGCCGACGGCCTTGCGCCCTATATCGCCAAGTTCAATTCCGAACGTCTCGATACACTTGTGCGCAACGAGGCCTTAAGCCTGCGCTGGAGTGCGGCCATTCTCGGCAAGGGCGGGGTGAACGACTTTACGTTGGGAACGGTCGCCACCATCGACGAGCCCGCGCTAGTGGTGACAAGGTTTGATCGACTGGCCGATGGTGGCAAGCTGCGCCTCGAAGACTTCGCGCAAATCCTTTGCAAGCCTCGCGGGCGGGACTTTGCCGGAAAATACGACGCGGCCTACGAAGATGTCGCTGCGGTCATTCGGGATCACTCGGTCCGGCCCGAGATTGATCAGGCCCGCTTCTTCCGCCGCCTTGTCCTCTTTGCCCTCGTTGGTAATTGCGATGGCCACCTCAAAAATTTCTCGCTTCTTGAGACGGATGCAGGGCTTCGTTTGTCGCCGGCCTATGACATCGTCAACACGGCCTTCTATGACGGCTTCGACCGGCAGCTCGCGCTCTCGATCGATGGCAAGAAGCAGAATCTCGACGACGTGACAAAGGCAACGTTGGTCGCATTCGGCCTGAGCATTGGTTTATCGCAGCGAACGGTGGATCAGGTCCTCAGCGACCTCGCGAACCGCGTCAAACGCGCGAGCAACATCCTGCAGCCGCCGCAAGGTGAGCCGCCCGAAGGTTTTGTCCATCGTTATTCTGAAATCGTGAGCCGCGCATGTCTGAGAATTTTCGGGGCTTAGCCCCTTTGAACTGGCAAGCCTATGTCGATGAGGCTATCCGCCGGCGAAAAAAGGAGCAGCTCACGCAGCGTGAGCACGCGGCGCTGGCCAGCGTCAGTGTTCCCACGATCGTGTCCTTTGATCGCGGAGAGGCGACGCTTACGCTCGGCAAGGCATTCGATATCCTGCGGGTGGTGGGCCTCGTCCGGGAGCCAAACCCCTTTGGGGCGCAAGGTGCCTTCGTGCAGGAAGCCTTCGCGCGATGGCGCGAGCTCACTGCGGCGCTGCCCAAAGACTCGCCCGGGCGCTTTCCGCATGGGTGGTACCGGCTCGACTACGCGCTTGAGGGCGATTTGAAGTCGGTCGATCTCCACAACTTCTCGGCGCTCCTTCGGCAGTCCGTCGTCCGTCACACGGGCTGGCCGCTCTTTCTTTTCCTGACGCGGCCTGAATTCGCCCCCTACGAGATCGACGGCGTGATGGAGTGCTGGCTAAAACCCGAAGATGCGGGAGCCAACCGGCCGCTTGGAGATGCCGCCCATTGCGATTTCTGGCGCGCCGCTCCGACGGGGCGGGCCGTTACCATGCGCGGTTATCAAGAAGACGGGCAAGAAACGTTTCCTTCGGGGACCATTTTCGACACGACGCTCCCCACTTGGCGCATGGGGGAGGCACTGCTTCATGCGAGCAACCTCGCCCGGCTTCTTGCAGAAGACCCCAAGAGCGTGAAGGTCAAGTTTCGCGCGGTCTACACCGGCCTGAGCGGTCGCGTCCTTCGCGCCTGGGGCAACCCGATGAGCGATCTGATGATGGAGGGCGGCGCCGCCCGTAGCGACGAAGCCATACTCGAAGCAGTCATTCCGGCCGATGAAATTGAGACAAATCTCGCGAAGTGGCTTCACCCCATGATGGCGTCGCTGTTTGAACGGTTCGGCGTCGCAGGCCTGTCCGTCGACCGCGTCAACACTGAGCTCGATCGCATGCGAGCGAATAATTTTCAGTCGGTCAGAAGCTAACCCGATCTATTCACGACGACCAACGTCTGTAGGTCGTTTCGGCGTATTTCGGATTTCAAGCGCGCGCCGTCATTCGGATATTTCACCGTCTGACGAACCTTACCTTGGCGAACGCGCTGGAGGAAACGGGGGGTGGGATCGTTGGGGCTCACGCCCCGCCTTTTACGGGCCGCAAGGCATCAGCGCGGCGGGCAATCCGCGGAACAAATCGGCTTCCGGACAACAGGCGGCGAAGGCGAGACGCACGCGACTGGCCGTCTCGACGACCCGGGCGGCGACCTTGATCAGCCGGAGCCGCAGCGTCGCGAACTCCGCCTTCGCCAGATCCCGGACCTTGGGAATGGCGTTGCGCACAGCGAGCATCAGCCAGTATGCCGTCGTGTGCAGCACGAGACGCACTTGATTGGCAATGGCGGAACGGCAGGACGTGCGATCGGACGCCAACTGGGTCTTGTGCAGCTTGATCAGGTTCTCGGCCTGTCCGCGCGCGCAATACAGGCTGTCGTGCGGCTAGCTTGCCCAGCCACTTTCCGATCTCGGCCAGAATCTGTTCAAAAGTCGGCTTGCCGGAATAGTAGTGTGCCGAGCTCGCCTCATAGGCCTTCGCATAACGCGCGCGGGCGAATGCGGCTGAGTTTGCCGCTTCAAATTACCTGTGGTGCCCGCTGCGCTTGTTCTCGTCGGCAATCGTCCAGCGGTTAGTACCCGTAGGTAGCCGCGATCTTCTTGGAAAAAGTCGAGAAGAGTGCTTGCGCGCCATATGTAAGCCTCTTCCTCGGTGCCAGCGACTCAGCGATATTCACAGCTCTTACACAGGTTTGTTCACAGTCAGTTGCGTTGCGACTTCGCGGAAAACGGAGATTGCAATTGATGGCACGTCAGAACACGCCCAGGGCTCTCTATTTTCGATCGCGCGCCGCTGCACTCCTGTCCGATCCGGATGATTGGCTCGATGAGAGCGTCCGCTATTGGCTGGAGAAGGAACTCAAGCGCGAGCCAGGTTATTTATACACCGACCCTGAACATCGCGCACTCAAGCGGGTCATTCGAGCTGGTAAGCAATACGACAGTTGGGATGGTTATAGCGTGCCTGAACTGATCGCAGCCAGTGCGCGGTACGCGGGGGACATGGGCGAAGGCGAAGGCGTTGTCAACGCGTGGGCACGGACAAGGCCGACAAGGCTGCGGTACGCCGAGATGAAAGAACTTGTCGGCTATGCTCGCTCGGCAGGAGTCGATGTTCAAAGATTTGAGCCGCCTTTCGATGTTGACGATGACTGAATAAAGATATCTAGCTAGCGGGCGTAGCCCTAGATGAGCGAAGCGATATCTGGGAATGCTCGCGTAGGGCGGAACAGCGAAAGCGTCGCCGAGCCAAGTTGCGCCGATCGGCGCAGCACGCCGACCTCGTCGCGCTGCCCGGCTAGCGAAGCGATGCCGCAATGTCGGCAATCGACCTGAAAAGGACGAGCGGATCGTCCTTCGAGGGAATGAAACCGCGTCGTCCCCAGAACGCAGCAGCTTCGGCGTCAACCGCATTGACAATCAGCGCGCGCCCTCCGATCAGGCCGGCGGCCGTGACGCAGCGCTGCAGCGCATGTTTGAGGAGGCCGGTGCCAACGCCCTTGCCGGCCCGGTTCTGATCCGTCGCAAGTTGTCCCAGGAGAAGGCAGGGGACAGGGTCGGGCGGCTGACCGGTCCGAATGGTTCGCGGCAGCCGCGATGGCACGATCGCTGTTGGCGCAAGACCATAATAGCCGACCACGCGCTGCGCCTCGTGAACCACGATGACCGCGGTGAAGCCCTTTTCCTGGTTGGAGAGCGCCCGCGTCTTGAGCCATCGGTCGAGAGATGGTTTGCCGCAGGAGAACTCGTCGAGGTTATGAGCCGGCGTCAGTGGTTCGGGGCCGGAGATTGCCAAGTCTCAGCCCCTCTTGTCCGAGCCACCTTTTTGCTCCGACGCGTTTTCTTCACGCGAACCGGTATCCACTTCGCTGGAAAACGCTTTGCTCTCCCATGGTGCCGCGCGTTGGAAGAGTTCAATCATTTCCGGCACCGGGGTGGCTGGTCCGGACAATGCCGCCATGAAAGCTTTGAATCCGGCGGGACTCATTCGAATGGGTGCCGTCTCCATCAGCACATCCTCGGCCGCCCGTACTGCCGCGTCGCGCACGAAATCGGTGCGCGATCGGCCACGCAGTGCGGCAGCGCGGTCGATGATGGCAATGTCAGTTTCGGGCAGCCGCATCGAAAGCGGATGCTCCTTGCGCTCAGCGGTTCGGGGCATGAGGAACCTCCATGGCGACTATCTATAATATCTGTAGCGCATTTTACAATACAGAGCCCTGGAATATGCCTCAGGCGCACACGCGCCGGTTCATTTGGTGATGGGCAGACCCTTCGTGGTGAAGCGTCGCGTCCCTCCGGGCTGGCGCACCGGCCGTCGCGTGCCGGCGGCCTTGCCGGTGCCGGGCGGCTGGTGGACCGGCACGAGCTGGTCGGGACGCGAGCCGATCAGGTCGGCGCGGCCCATCTGCCTCAGCGCCTCGCGCAGCAGCGGCCAGTTGTCGGGGTCGTGATAGCGCAGGAACGCCTTGTGCAGTCGGCGCTGCCGCAGGCCCTTGATCGCCTCGACCTTGTCGCTCGCTCCGTGCCGCACGCCGCGCAGCGGATTGACGCCGGTGTGGTACATCGCCGTGGCGGTCGCCATCGGCGACGGCAGGAAGGTCTGGACCTGATCGGCGCGGTAGCGGTTCTTCTTGAGCCAGAGCGCGAGGTTCATCATGTCCTCGTCGGTCGTCCCCGGATGCGCCGCGATGAAATACGGAATCAGGTAATATTTCTTGCCGGCCTCTTTCGCGGCGGCATCGAACATCTGCCTGAAGCGGTCGTAGGCGCCGATCCCCGGCTTCATCATCTTGTCGAGCGGGCCGCGCTCGGTGTGCTCGGGCGCGATCTTCAGATAGCCGCCGACGTGATGGGCGACGAGCTCCCTGATGTATTCGGGGCTCTCCACCGCGAGGTCGTAGCGCACACCGGAAGCCACCATCACCTTCCTGACGCCCTTCACCTCGCGCACCTTGCGATAGAGCCGGATCAGATCGTCGTGCGAGGTGTTCAGGTTCGGGCAGATGTCGGGGAATACGCAGGACGGCCGCCGGCACGCCGCCTCGATCTTCGGATCCCTGCACGCCATCCGGTACATGTTGGCGGTCGGCCCGCCGATGTCGGAGATCACGCCGGTGAAATCCGGCGCGCTGTCGCGGATCCGCTCGATCTCGCGCAGGATCGAGCCCTCCGAGCGGTTCTGGATGATGCGGCCCTCGTGCTCGGTGATCGAGCAGAAGGTGCAGCCGCCGAAGCAGCCGCGCATGATCGTCACCGAGAACTTGATCATCTCCCAGGCAGGGATCCTGGCATCGCCGTAGCACGGATGCGGCGCGCGGGCGTAGGGCAGATCGTAGACGGCGTCCATCTCGGAGGTGGTCAGCGGGATCGGCGGCGGGTTCAGCCACAGGTCGCGGTCGCCGTGGCGCTGGACGAGCGGCCGCGCGTTGCCGGGATTGCTCTCCCGGTGCAGCACGCGCGAGGCGCGGGCATAGGCCTCGCGGTCCTGTTCGACCTGCTCGCACGCCGGCAGCCGGATGACGGTGTCGCCGGGGCGGCGCGCCGCGCCCTGGTCGGCGGAGTCGAGATCGTCGGCGTGCAGTTCCGTGTAATCGTCCGGGACGCGGCGGAACAGCGCGGTGCCCCGGATCGAGGCGAGATCGCGCGGCGCCTCGCCGGCGGCGAGCCGGTGCGCCACCTCGACGACGGCGCGCTCGGCGTTGCCGTAGAGCAGCAGATCCGCCTTGGCGTCAGCCAGCACCGAGCGGCGCACCTTGTCGGACCAGTAGTCGTAATGGGCGATGCGGCGCAGCGACGCCTCGATGCCGCCGAGCACGATCGGCACGTCCTTGAAGGCCTCGCGGCAGCGCTGGGCGTACACGATGGCGCAGCGGTCCGGCCGCCGGCCGCCCTCGCCGCCCGGCGTGTAGGCGTCGTCGTGGCGCAGACGGCGGTCCGCCGTGTAGCGGTTGACCATCGAGTCCATGTTGCCGGCGGTGACGCCGAAGAACAAAGTCGGCTTGCCCAGAGCCTTGAAGGGCTCGGCCGACTGCCAGTCGGGTTGGGCGATGATGCCGACCCGGAAGCCCTGGGATTCGAGCAGCCTGCCGACGATCGCCATGCCGAAGCTCGGATGGTCGACATAGGCGTCCCCGGTCACCAGCACGACGTCGCAGGCGTCCCAGCCGAGCGCCGTCATCTCGGCCCGGCTCATCGGCAGGAACGGCGCCGCCCTGCCGGGGCGCGCCCGGTGGCGGGACCAGGAAATCAACGGCGTTTCGGCGCGGGCGGGGGTGTCCATGGCACCCACGCATAAGCCCCCGGCGCCGCGAATTCAACCGACCGGGAGGCCGCCCGGCGGCGGCGCGGACGGCGCCGACGAGAGCGCCAGTTCAGCCGACGATGTCGATCGAATGCAGCGCGCACCAGTCGCGCAACGCCCGTTCGGTGGCTTTCGCTTCGAACGCGTGCTAAAGCGCGATGAGATTGGGATGAATCATCATCGCGCTTTAGGTTATTGTTTGAGCATGATCTTTTCGGAAAACCGCGGCGCACTTTTCCGGATCATGCTCTAGTGTCCTGTCTCCGAATTACCGCTTCATTTGCCTCACGCTCGCACGGTAATTCGGAGACATAAGGACACTAGCAAAATCAAAAAGCTAGTGCGGCTTATGTCTCGCAATTGCCTACAGGAGCTTGCCGCAAAGGGCATAGGCAATTGCGAGACGCCGCACTAGCGATCGATCGCGCTTCGTCGAGCGAGCAGGGCCTTGAATTTCGGGTAGGCACCCCGCCTGCTGAAGAAATAGCGGACGTCGTCGAAATCATCCGGCAGGAACTCGCGGGCGAAATCGAGCGCCAGCGACCGGCCCAGTCCGATTTCGCGTTTGTCCGGGAGCGCGACGTATTTCTCCTCGTCGTCGACGTCGTCCGGCAGTTCGTCGTTCATCTCTGCTGCGTCCGGAAAATCGTTCTGATAGTAGATCTTCCCGGTCCGTTTGCAGACGAAGGCGAGAAATTCCCCATGTCGCCGCCGCTGTTGGCGAACTCGAAGGCGTCGGTGATGTCCCCGATACTCACTGGCATGGTCTTCGGCTGCCGTCCGATTGGGTGTCATTCGGATCCAGAATCTGGGTATGATCCGTGATCCCAAACAGGCCCGTCAACAGGCAATTCCGGCGTCCATCCAGTGTGGCGTCTCGCAATTGCCTACCGCCTTCGCGGCAACCCTCTCGTAGGCAATTGCGAGACATAAGCCACACTAGCACTTTGATTTTGCTAGTGTCCCTATGTCTCCGAATGACCGTGCGAGTGCGAGGCAAACGTAGCGGTCATTCGGAGACGGGACACTAGTGTGGCGTCTCGCAATTGCCTACCGCCTTCGCGGCAACCCTCTCGTAGGCAATTGCGAGACATAAGCCACACTAGCACTTTGATTTTGCTAGTGTCCCTATGTCTCCGAATGACCGTGCGAGTGCGAGGCAAACGTAGCGGTCATTCGGAGACGGGACACTAGTGCGGTGGATCTGACGCTCGTATCAGTATTGCAGCGAACTCTTCATATGAGCGTCAGATCCAAAACCGCACTAGAATCAAGAATGGTCCGATCATGAGGCTGGCGCCGGTTCTCACCCCGCGTGGTTTGCTGATTCTCAGGGAAACGGAGGACGCGCCTGGGCTGCAGTCCGAGGAGCGTCCTCGGCTGGCGGAAGCCTTCCTGCGGGGGGCCGGACACGGGCTGTTGCGCCTGGGAGTCGATGAAGTCGGGACGGTTCTGCCTCCGGTGCTGTCGTATTGGCGAGACTTCGGAGCGCGCTACGTCACCGCATTGTGCACCGTTCCCGGCATCGGCGATCGGTCGACCAAGCCTGAAGTCGCCGTTCCGGCAGATGACGAACTCAGCCGGATCGCGGCGGCCGTTCCGCCGATGATGGGCGCCGAATATCTGACCACGATGGTCCTGGCCGATCTTTGGCGAGACATGGACGCCGCCTTCGACGCCGAACTGGCCGACGCCAGGCTCTCCGTGCAGGATTTCCTCAAAGCCCGGCATCCGGCGTGGAACCTGATCGGGCGTGTCCATTTCAATCTCGCCGAGAACAGGAAGGACGACGCTGCCCCGTTCGCGTTCATGGCAACCTACACGACGCGGCTTTCGGCGGAAGCCAAAGCCCAGCATATGCCTCTCGGCAAGGCCTTGCAGGAGTATGCCGGCGCGAGAAATCGCGAGCGCCTGCTGTCGCTGTTGCTGCCCGTCCAGCGCGCCGCCGAGCATTGCGCCTGGCTGAAGGTCATGGTCGACGCGGGCGAGATCTTTCATCCGCTACGCTGGAGCCAGCAGGAGGCGCTGCAATTCCTCAAAGATGTGCCGGCGCTCGAAAGCGCCGGCGTCGCGGTGCGGATGCCGGCGAGCTGGCGTCTGAACCGCCCCGCGCGTGCGCAAGTCAAGGCGACGATCGGGGGGCGAGCGCCATCGCAGATGGGAACGGATGCGTTGCTCGACTTCCAGATGGAAGTGACGCTCGACGGCGAGAAGCTTTCGGCGGCCGAGATCAAGCGGCTGCTCGCAGAGGCCGACGGCCTGGTCCTGATACGTGGCAAATGGGTCGAGGTCGACCATGAACGTCTGCGCCGGACCCTCGATGAATTCGAGGCGATCGAACGGCGCGCCGCCAGCGACGGTCTGTCGTTCGGCGAGGCAATGCGCATGCTGGCAGGCGCCAACATCGTCGAACAGGGTCCCGGTGGACAGGCACAGATCGACTGGAGCCAGACCGTGGCGGGTCCCTGGCTGGCGGAGACGCTGGCGGCCTTGCGCCGCCCCGATGGGCTCGCGCGGATCGATCCCGGTAAATCCCTTCGAGGCTCATTGCGGCCCTATCAGCTGGCGGGCGTGCAATGGCTCTATCTGCTCACCCAGCTCAGGCTCGGGGCCTGCCTTGCCGACGACATGGGGCTCGGCAAGACCATCCAGGTCTTATCGCTTCTGCTCGTGCTGAAGAGCGAGACCAAGGACAGCCGACGGCCATGTCTTCTCGTGGCCCCGGCGTCGCTGCTCGCCAATTGGGTTTCGGAAATTGCGCGATTCGCGCCGGGTTTCAGGGCGCGCGTCGCCCATCCATCGGCTGCACCGGCCGAGCAGCTGGGCGCGGACGACGCCGGCAATCCGGACGCAGACATCTTGGCGGACACGGACCTCGTGATCACGAGCTACGGGTTTCTGGCGCGCTCGCCCTGGCTGGGGACCGTGCCGTGGCGATTGGTCGTGCTTGACGAGGCGCAGGCGATCAAAAATCCGGCCACCAAGCAGACCAGGATGGTCAAGCAGCTCCAGGCCGACACGCGCATTGCCCTGACCGGCACGCCCATCGAGAACCGGCTTGGCGACCTCTGGTCGATCTTCGACTTCATCAATCCCGGACTGTTGGGTTCGTCGAAGCAGTTCTCGTCCTTTGTCAAAGGCCTCGCCGATCGGCCGCATAACCCCTACGGACCGCTCCGCGATCTGGTCCGCCCCTACATCCTGCGACGCCTGAAAACCGACAAGAGCGTCATCGCCGATCTACCCGACAAGACCGAGGTGAATGCCTTTTGTTCACTGAGCCGCAAGCAGGCGGCGCTCTACCAGCAGGCGGTGAAAGAGCTGGCGCAGCGGCTCGACGACGTCGACGGGATGCAGCGCAAAGGCCTGGTGCTCGCCATGCTGATGCGGCTGAAACAGATTTGCAACCATCCCTCGCAATGGCTCGGCGACGGTGCATGGACCGAGCAGGACAGCGGCAAATTCGAGCGGCTGCGTGACATCGCGGAGGTGGCGGCCGCCCGGCAGGAGAAGGCGTTGATCTTCACTCAGTTCAAGGAGACGACAGCCCCGCTGGCGGCGTTCCTGGGCTCGGTGTTCGGACGGTCCGGCCTCGTCCTGCATGGCGAAACCGAGGTCAAGAAGCGCAAGGAGCTCGTGCGCCGGTTCCAGGACGACGAAAATGTGCCGTTCTTCGTGCTCTCTCTCAAGGCGGGCGGCGCAGGGCTCAATCTCACCGCCGCCTCGCATGTCGTTCATTTCGACAGGTGGTGGAATCCGGCCGTTGAAAATCAGGCGACAGACAGAGCTTTCCGAATCGGGCAGACCAAGAATGTCCTTGTGCATAAATTCATTTGCCGGGGCACCGTGGAGGACAAGATCGATAAGTTGATCGAGTCGAAGAAGCAGCTGGCCGGGGATCTGCTCGGCTCCGCATCCGAGGTGGTATTGACCGAGATGAAGGATGAGGAACTGCTGCAACTCGTGGCCCTCGATCTGCATGCGGCGGCAAGGGAAGCGGGCGGATGAGATATTTTGAGTGGCAGCCTTACGTGTCGGTGGCCGCGAAGCGGCGACAGGCCGAACGCGAACTGGCCGAGCTGAGGAAACGAGGGCAATCCGTTGCCCCCGTGACGATCGAGGGCCGCACGATCGCCAGGACCTTCTGGGGCAAATCGTGGTGCGTCAACCTCGAGCGCTATAGCGACTATGCGAGCCGGCTGCCGCGTGGCCGTTCCTATGTCCGTAACGGTTCCGTTCTCGACCTGAAAATTGCAAAGGGTGAGGTCGCGGCGATGGTTGCGGGTTCCTCGCTCTACGAAATCAAGATCGCCATCGCGCCCGTCAAGGCGGAGCGCTGGAAGGCCATCTGTCGGGACTGCGCGGGCGCGATCGACTCCCTGGTTGAACTGCTGCAAGGCCGTTTGGCCAAGGGGATCATGGACCGGGTCTGCCGGGAGGGCGACGGCCTGTTTCCATCGCCCGACGAAATCAAGCTGTCCTGTAGCTGTCCGGACTGGGCAGACATGTGCAAGCATGTCGCGGCGGCACTCTATGGCGTGGGCGCACGGCTCGACAAGAAGCCCGAACTCATCTTCGCGTTGCGCGGCGTGGACGAGAATGAGCTGCTCGCCGATGCCGGACGAGACCTTGTGCGAACCAGCGCTGCGCCCAGCACGGCCAAGCTGCTCGGTGACAGCGATGTCGCGGCGCTGTTCGGGCTGGAGATGGCGCAATCCGCGGCTTTCGATACCGGCGTTTCCCCCGCGCCAAAGCGGCGCCGGGGATCGGCGACATCAAGAGGAAACGCCACGTCCGTCGCGACAAAGCCATCGGCGGCGAAGAAAACCAAGCCATCGACCGAAACCAGGCCATCGAAGAAGACCAAGTCATCGAAGAAGACAAAGTCATCGAAGAAGACCAAGCCATCTCCTGCGGTTCGGAAGAAGTCCGGGCGCAAGGCAGCCTCGGCCGGCACCGGGAAGGGAGGCGGACGACGCAGGTCTTAACCTTCGGCTTAACTTTGCTTCCAGCGTTCGTATGGCGGTCGCGCGCTCTCCGGCGCTTTTTTGGCAGCGCCTGGCCGATCTCATCGGCAAACCCGACGACGCGCAGCTCGAGGCGGCGCTGGGCTATCTCGATCGCGGCACTGATCGAGCCGGCCAATCCCGGCAATCGATCGGGAAGTCGCGTGAGCGACCTGTAACGGGCGTCCACCCTCCGCCGTCGTTGGCCGGCTCGACCGCGCAATCCAATATGCCGCGCGCTCCTTCGATCTCGCGACCGCCGCGCCTCACCTCAAATGACACGCCACGAAATGCTGCTCGCCCTCGTCCTTCAATTGCGGCGCGATCTGCGCGCAGCGCGGCTCGGCCAGGGGGCAGCGGGTGTGGAAATGGCAGCCCGCCGGCGGGTTCATCGGGCTCGGCACATCGCCTTGCAGCCGGATCCGCCGGCGCTTGACCTTGGGGTCCGGCACCGGCACCGCGGAGAGCAGGGCCTGGGTGTAGGGGTGGCGCGGATTGCGGTAGATGTCGCCGGCCCTGGCCAGCTCGACGATGCGGCCGAGATACATCACCGCGACACGGTCGGAAATATGCTCCACCACCGACAGGTCGTGGGCGATGAAAAGATAGGACAGGCCGAGCTCGGCCTGCAGGTCTTCCAGCAGGTTGATGACCTGCGCCTGAATCGAGACGTCGAGGGCAGAGACCGGCTCGTCGCAGACGATCAGCTCGGGCGCGACCGCGAGCGCCCGGGCAATGACGATGCGCTGGCGCTGGCCGCCCGAGAATTCATGCGGATAGCGGCGCATGTGCTCGGCCTTGAGCCCGACCTTGACGAGCAGGCTGGCGACGCGGTCGTTCCGCTCGCCGGCGGAAGTCGCCAGCTTGTGGATGGTGAAGGCTTCGCCAATGATCGCCCCGATCGTCATGCGCGGATTGAGCGAGGCGAACGGATCCTGGAAGATGAGCTGCATCTTGCGCCGCATGGCGCGCAGCTCAGGGCCGCCGAGACCGGTGACGTCCTGCCCGTCGAAGGCGATCTCGCCCTCGCTGGGCTCGATGAGGCGCAGCACGCAGCGGCCGGTGGTGGATTTGCCGCAGCCGGACTCGCCGACCAGCCCCAGCGTTTCGCCGCGGCCGACCGTGAAGGACACGCCATCCACCGCATGGACCCGCCCGACTTCGCGCGACAGCAGCCCGCCGGTGACGGGAAAATGCTTCTTGAGGCCGGTGACGCGCAGCAGGGGCTCGCTCATGCCGGCGCTCCCAGATGGCAGGCCATGCGGTGGTTCGGAGCGATCTGGCGCAGGACCGGCTCCTTCTCGGTGCAGAGCGGCATGGCGAAGCGGCAGCGCGGCGCGAAGCGGCAGCCGGGCGCGGGATTGATCAGGATCGGCACCGAGCCGCCGATGGCCTCGAGCCGGGTCTTGTGCGTGCCGTCGAGGTCGATGCGGGGAATGGAGCGGATCAGGCCATGGGTGTAGGGATGGCGCGGGTCGGCGAACAGGGCGTCGACGCTCGCCTCCTCGACCACCTTGCCGGCATACATGACGACGACGCGCTGGGCGGTCTCCGCGACCACGCCCATGGCGTGGGTGATCAGCATCACCGCCATGCCGAAGCGCTGCTTCATGTCCTGCAGGAGATCAAGGATCTGCGCCTGGATGGTGACGTCGAGGGCGGTGGTGGGCTCGTCGGCGATGACGAGCTTGGGCTTGCAGGCGAGCGCCATGGCGATCATGACGCGCTGGCGCATGCCGCCCGAGAACTGGTGGGGGTAATCGTGGACGCGCCCCGCGGCGTTGGGGATCTGCACCAGCTTCATCATCTCCACGGTGCGGGCGAGCGCGTCCTTGCGCGACAGGCCCTCGTGGCGGCGCAGGCTCTCGGCGATCTGCTCGCCGACGGTGAGGACCGGGTTGAGCGATGTCATCGGCTCCTGGAAGATGAAGCCGATCTCCCTCGCCCGAACGTCGTCGAGCTCGCCGCCGGTCAGCGGCACGAGGTCACGGCCCTCGAACAGGATCTGGCCGGCGACGATGCGGCCGGGCGGCATGGCGATGAGCTTGAGGATCGACATGGCGGTGACGGTCTTGCCGCAGCCGGATTCTCCGACGACACACAGCGTCTCGCCCTTGTCGATGGTCAGATCGACGCCGTCGACCGCCTGGACGATGCCGTCGTCGGTGCGAAAATGGGTCTTCAGCCCCCTGATTTCGAGCAGAGGCGCCATCAGATCACCCGTCGCGCATCGAGGGCGTCGCGCAGGCCGTCGCCGATGAAATTGATGGCGACGACCGCGGTGAAGATGGCGCCGCCGGGAAACAGCGCCCAATGGGCGGCGATGTCGAGATAGTCCTTGGCGTCGTAGAGCAGGCGTCCCCAGGTCGGCGTGTCGGGCGGAAATCCAAGTCCGAGAAACGACAGCGTCGACTCGGCGATGATGGCGGCGGCGACATCGACCGTTCCGGCGATGATCACCGGTCCGAGCGCGTTCGGCAGGATGTGCTGGACGACCTGTCGCAACGGGCTGGCGCCGAGGGCGCGGGCGGCTTCGACGAACTCCTTCTCGCGCAAGGACAGGAACTGGGCGCGGACGAGACGGGCGGTGGGCATCCAGCGCAGGCCGCCGATCACGACCACGATCAGGATGAAGATGCCGACTTCGGGACCGAATACCGCCTTGAGGTTGTCCCGGAACAGATAGATCAGGAGGAGCAGGAGCGGCAGTTGCGGCAGCGACAGGAACAGGTCGGTGAGCCATATCAGCCCGTGCCCGACCGCGCCGCGCGACATGCCGGCGAGTGCGCCGATCAGCGTGCCGACGAAGACGGAGACGATCATCGCGGCGAGGCCGACCGCAAGCGAGATCCGGCCGCCATAGATCATGCGGGCGAGGATGTCCTGCCCCAGATCGTCGGTGCCGAAGGGATGGGCGAGGGAAGGCCCCTCGAGGCGCGCGTTGAAATCGATGTCGTTGATGCCGATGCGCCAGAGGAACGGTCCGAACACCACCGCCACGACGAGAGCGAGCAGCAGCACCGCGCTGACCACCGCGAGCCGGTGACGGCGATAGCGCCTCCAGGTCTCGCGCAACGGCGAATAGGCAGGCCGCTCAGCGGAGAGAGATGCGAGGGTCAAGCCAGCCATAAAGGACATCCGCGACGAGGTTGAAGAGCACCACAAGACAGGCGAAGACGAAGGTGACGGCCATCACGACCGGCGTGTCATTGGCGAGAATGGACGAAATCAGCAGCGAGCCGATGCCGGGAATGCGGAAGATCTGCTCGGTGACGATGGCGCCGCCGAACACCGCCGGCATCTGCAGCGCGATCAGGGTGACCACCGGGATCATGGCGTTGCGCATCACATGCTTGATGATGACCCTGACCTGGCCAAGGCCCTTGGCGCGGGCGGTGGTGACGTAATCGAGCCGGATGACGTCGAGCATCGCGGCGCGGACGAAGCGGGTCATGGAGGCGGCCTGGAACAGGCCGAGCACCATGACGGGCATGATGGCCTGGCGCACCTGTTCGACGAGCCACCGTGCGCCGGTGGCGTTGATGTCGCTGGTGTAGACGAACGGCAGCCAGTCCAGCGTGACCGAGAACACCAGAATGAACAGGATGCCGGTGAAGAAGGTCGGCAGCGAGAAGCCGATGAAGGCGAGGGTGTTGGCGACCTGGTCGAAGATCGAATAGGGCCGCATCGCCGCATAGACGCCGACCGGGATGGCGATCAGCAGCGCCAGCACCTGCGCCGAGCCGATCACATAGAGCGTCGCCGGCAGGCGCTGGAGGATCAGCGTGTCGACATCGACGCGGCTGACGAAGGAAAAGCCCCAGTCGCCATGGGCCATGGCGAGCAGCCAGTGCAGGTAGCGCAGATAGATCGGATCATCGAGGCCGAACCTGGCGCGCAGCGCGAGGCCGACTTCGGGCGGCACGTTCGGATTGGTCGCGAGCTCCGCGAACGGGTCACCGGGCGCCAGCGCCAGCACGACGAACAGGACCAGTGAAATGCCGAGCAGGCTCGGGGCCGCAATCAGGAGGCGACGCAGGACATACTGACTCATGAGGGATTCATCCGCCGCCGGCCGTCAAACCTCCCGATACCAGTCGTGCAGGTTGTCGGTCTCGTTGGCCCAGCCGCTGATCACCGGGCGCAGGGTGTTGGAAGAGGCCTCGACCTTGAGGCGGTGCATCACCGGGATGAACACCGTGTCCCGCCAGAGGACATCGTTGGCCTTGATGTAGAACGCGGCGCGCCTGAGCGGGTCGACCTCGTTATCGGCGGCGTCGATCGCCGCGTCGTAGTCCGGATTGCGATAACGCGGGAAATTCTGTCCCTGCCACTTGTTCTCCTTGGTCGCCACGTAGCGCGAATGAAAGCGGCGCATCAGCTGGGCCGGGTCCGGCTGGGTCATGGGGATCTGCAACATCTCCATGTCGGCGTAGAATTTCAAAAAGGTGTCGGGGTTGCCGACGTCGGAGGAGAAGAACACCGAGGCGACGACCGATTTCAGCTCGACCTCGATGCCGGCTTTCTGGCAGGCCTGCTTGACGATCGCCTGGGTCTTCTGGCGCGGGCCGTTGATGGAGGTCTGATAGAGCAGTTTCAGTTTCTTGCCGTCCTTGGCCCGGATGCCATCGGCGCCCGGCTTCCAGCCGGCCTCGTCCAGCAGCCTCGCCGCCTTTTCGATGTTGAACTCCCACGTGGTATTCTTCGAGACGAACTTCTCCGGGCCGTTGAGGAAGTTGGCGGTGGTTCGTCCGGCGCGGCCGTAGATGACTTTCTTGATCGCGTCGCGGTCGACGAGGAGCGCGAGGGCCTGGCGCACGGCCGGGTCGGAGAACAGGGGATGGCTGGTCTTGATCGACGACCGCTCGCCGTCGACTTCCGTGTTGGGATCGGTGAAGTTGAGGGCGATGAATTCGGTGTCGCCGCCGACCGCATAGATGGCCTTGCCCTTGCCGCCCTTCTCGAGGCGCAGCAACACGTCGTCTTCGACCTGAATATTCCAGGCGAAGTCATATTCGCCGGTCTGGATGACGGCGCGCGCCGCGGAGACGGCATCGCCGCCGCCCTTCATCTCGAGGGTGTCGAAATACGGCCGGTTGGGCATGTGGTAGTCGAGATTGATCTCGCCGCGGATGAGGTCGCCGGGCCGGAATTCGACGAACTTGTAGGGACCGGTGCCGACGGGCTTGAGGTTGGCCGGCGCCTCGCGGGACCTGGCGCCCTTGTAGTCGGCGAACAGATGTTTCGGGATGATGGCCCCGGTGGCGCCGACAAAGGCGTCGGCCCAGAACGGGGTGGGCTGCTTGAACAGGATGCGGACCGTGAGGTCGTCGACCTTTTCGACGGTGATGTCGCGGTAGATGCCGATGCTCGTCGTCGAGGTGGCGGGATCGGTCGCGTATTCCCAGTTGAAGACCACATCATCGGCGGTGAAAGGCTTGCCGTCATGCCATTTCACGCCGGGCTTGAGTTTCCAGGTCACCGACTTGCCGTCGGCGGCGAGGCCGCCGTTCTGGATCGACGGGATCTCGGCGGCGAGCACCGGCGACAGGTTGCCGTCGGCGTTCCAGCTGGCGAGCGGTTCATGGAACAGGCGCGAGCCATCCTGCTCCTTGGTGCCGGTCGCAAAATGGGGATTGAGCAAAGTGGGGCCCTGCCACCACAACAGCTTGAGCGGGCCGCCGCCGCCGCGTTTGGCCGGCTTGTAGGCCGACGGGCTCTGGGCCATGGCGACGCCGCCGATGGCAAGAATCTGCGTCGCCATCGGCGCGGTGAGACCAAGGCCGATCATGCGCTGAACGAAGGCACGGCGATCCATGCGCCCGTCCTTGACTTCGTCGACCATGGTTCGAAGTTCAGCGTCCAGCATCATTGTCCTCGTCCGCGTCTCGCGTGTCCCGGGTGAAGATGGCACACCGACGCCCCTCCCGGTCAACTTCAATCGACGCGGACACGCATTATCTGTGGGCTTTGCCTGATCTACCTTTGGGCAGAACGGCGTTCTGCTGCCCACGTCTTCGGCATTGCCGCGTTCCGGATGCAAGGCGCGTCGTAACGCGTCTTGCATTGCGGAAAATCGGTTCGTCCGTCAGGTCCCGGATTCAGGTCCCGGATTCAGGTCCTGGACATGTCCAGCGGCGGCGCCACATCGGCCGGCAGCGGGCATTCATAGGGCGTTCGCGCGGTTCGCTTCGCAAGGTCCGCCTTGGCGGCGTCGATCAGGGCCGGCTCCGTCAGCGCCTTGACGCCGAGCCCGGCCATTGCCTTGGCGACCTGCACCATGGCCTTGTGGGCGGCCGGACTCTTTCCCTGCGCCACCACCTGCCAGGTATGGAGCGGTGTCCCGATAGCGATGGTGGGAGCATGGACCTGAACGGTCGGCACCACCCAGCTGACGTCGCCGACGTCGGTCGAGCCGATCAGGGGATTGCGCCTGGCGTCCAGCGGCACGAGGAAATCGGCCAGCGGCCGATCGGTCGGTTCCATGCCGATGGCGTGGTAGACGGCGCCGATGTCCTGTTCGCTCAGCGTCGACTGGATCTTTGCGGCGAAATCCCTGTCCGTCTCGTCGAAAGGCGGCGGGCCAAGCTCCTCCATGACGAGGTAAAGGGCTTGCTCGAGCGGGGTGTTGGGCAACAGATTGGAGACGGCGGAGATGATCCGCATCTCCACCCTGGTTTCGGTCATCAGCGCCGCGCCCCTGGCGATGTTGTGAACGCGCCCGACCAGTTCGTTCATCCCCGGCAGGTCGCGGGCCCGGATCGAATAGCGGACGCGCGCATGGGCCTGCACCACGTTGGGGGCGATGCCGCCGGTGTCGAGCAGGGCGTAGTGCACGCGGGCGTCGCTCGGCATGTGCTCGCGCATGTAGTTGACGCCGACATTCATCAATTCCACCGCGTCGAGCGCGCTGCGGCCGAGATGGGGCGACGCCGCGGCATGGGAGGTGCGGCCGGTGAAGATGAAATCGGCGCGGGTGTTGGCCAGCGAAGGCGCCACCGCCACCTCCCAGAAACTGTGCGGGTGCCAGCTGATGGCGACGTCGGCGTCGGCGAAAGCCCCCGAGCGCACCATGAAGGTCTTGGCAGCGCCGCCTTCCTCGGCGGGGCAGCCGTAATAGCGGACGCGGCCCGGCAGGCGGTGGGCGGCAAGCCAGTCCTTCACCGCGGTGGCGGCGAGCATGGCGGCAGAGCCGAGCAGATTGTGGCCGCAGCCATGGCCATGGCCGCCGCTCTCCAGTGGCCGGGGTTCGGCGACGCCAGCCTCCTGGCTCAGGCCCGGCAGGGCGTCGTACTCGCCGAGGAAGGCGATGACCGGCCCGCCTTCGCCCCATTCGCCCATCATCGCGGTGGGAATGCCGGCGACGGTTTCGGTGACGCGAAACCCCTGATGGCGCAGCTCGGCGAGGTGCTCGGCCGCGGATCTCGATTCGGTGTAGCAGATTTCCGGCGTCGCCCAGACCTTGTCGCTCAGAGCCATGAAGCGCGGCTTGACCGCATCGACGCTGCGCCAGATGTCACTGCGATTGTCCATTCCGATCCTCGATCCTGGAGCCAACTGAAAGTGGGCACGCTAGTATGGCGTCTCGCAATTGCCTATGCCCTTTGCGGCAAGCCCCTGTAGGCAATTGCGAGACATAAGCCACACTAGCTTCTTGATTTTGCTAGTGTCCCGATGTCTCCGAATTACCGTGCGAGGGTGAGGCAAACGAAGCGGTAATTCGGAGACGGGACACTATCAGTTTCGCCAGAATCGGCCAGAGCGTGATGTCGGCAACACCATCGCGCACCTGCTTGTTCGTTGGGCATGATCTGGCGGCGTCGGGCCTGCCGAGCGGCCGGGACCGGCCTGCCGCGCCGCGAACACGCCGGCCGCACTAGTGTGGTGGATCTGACGCTCGTTTCAGTATTGCAGCGAGTTCTTCGAACGAGCGTCAGATCCAAAACCACACTAGAATCATAATGATGCTAGTGTCCCGATGTCTCCGAATGACCGTGCGAGGGTGAGGCAAACGAAGCGGTAACTCGGAGACGGGACACTAGCAGCCGATCTGGCGGAGCCATTGCGGCCAGTCGGTCGCACTTCTTGCACGACGATGCCGCAGGATCTCGCGCTCCGGGAGATGGCGCGCTTCGCGCGGCGTCAGGTCGAACAGGCTTCGGAAGCTGCGGGTGAAGCTCTCCGGATTGGCAAAACCATGCAGTTCTGCGATCTCGGCAATCGACAGATGCCGCAGTCCGGCGGCACGCAACGCGTCCCAGGCGCGTCGCAGCCGCTGTCTCTGAAGATAGGCCTTGAAGCCGCCCGCAGCCTCGAACAGCCGATAGAGCGTCCGGCGCGACATGCCGAAAGCCCGCATGACGGTTTCCGCTGAAAGATGCGGCTCCAGCAGGTGCGTTTCGATATGGCGCCGGACGGCGTCGGCCAGCGCCGTCCGCACCGCGGCCTCTTTTTCCTCGTCGACTTCCGCATTCACCACGGCGGCAGCGAGCTGCAGGATGGAGGGCAGCGCCAGCCGCGCAGTCCCGGTCGACATGTTGCCGAGGTTCTGCGCGAGGCTCGCGCAGGTGTCGCGCAGCAGACAGACCAGCGGCAGACGTGCCGGCAACACCAGCTCGTGACAGTCGTCGGGGTTCTTCAGCAGCGGCGACAGCAGGCGTCGTGGCACGGCGATGCTCAATTGCGCGTGCTCGGTGGTGACCGTGGCCAGCGGCTGGGCCATGTCGATCAGGTAGAGGTCGGCGGGCCTGGCGACGGAATAGTCGTCGCGGCTCATGCTCTCGCCGCGGCTGTAGAACTGCAGCACGTATCCGTCCATGCCGTCACGGGCGATCTTGTGGCGCGAACGGCTGAACTGCTGGGCGCTGCCACGGACGTGGCCGATGCCGACATCATCGATCAGCCAGGCGTGGACGGAGGCAAAGAAGCCGTCCTGATCGGCTTTCTGAACGCGCGCATCGAACAGCACGCTGATCTGTTCCTGCCACATGTCGAGGCCGATCCTGGACGGCAGGCTGCGTGTGTCGAAGCGGGATTCCGGCAGGCTTGTCATGGACAGATCGAACCAAAATGGCGGCGCAGGCCGCAGGAGCTCGCCGCCGCGTCCGTGCCGGCCGAGCCGCCGCTCCGATTCGATCGGAGCGGCAACGGCCCGACGAGGCGTCGGTCCCGCCCGGCATGCCGCCTGCCTTGCGTCCTTCTGGCACCAGATCGCGGAAGATTGGCACTCGCAGTCAATTCGTCCGAGGCCTCGTGGATTTCCCAGGCGTGGGCGCACGCTCGTTGCTACAGCGGCGCCATCGATGCCATCGATATTCATTTCTGGGAAGTCTCATCATGAAAAAAGTTCTTCTCGCCGGCGCGGCCGTGGTCGTTCTGGCAACCTCCGCATCCGCGGCGGATCTCGCGGCGCGCGCCCCGGCGACCTACACCAAGGCTCCGGCGATGGTGTCGCCGCTGACCAACTGGTCCGGCTTCTACGCCGGTGTGATGGGCGGCTATGGCTGGTCCAGCAACTCCGGCGGCAACAACTTCAAGGGCGGCTTCGGCGGCGGCACGATCGGCTACAACTGGCAGGCCGCTCAGTTCGTCTTCGGTGTCGAAGCCGACGCGGCCGGCTCCAGCATCAAGGCCGCCGCGACCAGCGACGGCGTGACCGTCAACGATTCGATCCGGGCGCTGGGCTCGGCGACGGGGCGCCTCGGCGTTGCCGTCAACTCGGCGCTGCTCTACGTCAAGGGCGGCTATGCCTTCGCGAACAACCGCGTCAACGCCCTCAGCGGCGGCGTGAGCTTCACCGAGAGCAAGATGCACTCGGGCTGGACCCTCGGCGGCGGCGTCGAATACATGTTCCTGCCGCACTGGTCGGCCAAGGCGGAATACATGTACAGCGATTTCGCCGGCAAGAATTACTTCAGCAACGTCGTGGTCGGTGGCATCGATTCGGGCCGTCAGCAGATCCACACCGTCAAGGGCGGCATCAACTACCACTTCAACTGACGCCTCGTCGACCGGGCCAATCCGTAATCGGATCCGCGTCCCGCCCCATCAGCAATCGAGCCCGGCGTCAGCCGGGCTTTTGCGATGGGCGGCCGATCGGCGCAGGCAGGCGGATCGCGACGTTGCCACTGCGGCAGGACTGATTTAGCACCTCCGCTGTTTCCGCTCCGCTTCATTCGGAGCGGAGCGTTTTTCCGACACCAGTCAGATCCCGCGTCGCTGCACAGGCGTCTGCGCCGGCGCTCTCAAGGCGTGACGACGACCTTTGCCGTCATGAACGGGTGCAGGCTGCAGAAATAATCGAACTCGCCCGCGGTCATGAATGTGAAGCTGTAGGAGTCGTCGGTATCGAGCGCCTTGGCGCGGAACGCCTGGTGACTGTCGACGACCGTGTGGGGCGTGTCGTCGCGATTGACCCAGGTGACGACGGTGCCGATCGGCACTCTCAGCTCCGCGGGAGCAAAGGTGAAATTATCGATCGTGATGGTGGCCCCCGAATCCTGCGCGGCGTGCGCCTGCAAGGCCATCACCGCGCCGGCCATCAAACCTGCCGGAATGACGACAGCCAACGCACGGCGAAAGCTCGGGTGTTTGGCCCCCGCGCGGGGTTCTATGGTCGGATTCTTCATTCTGCCAACTCCAGAACCCTAGTGTGGCGTCTCGCAATTGCCTACCGCCTTTGCGGCCAGTCTCTCGTAGGCAATTGCGAGACATAAGCCACACTAGCGCTTTGATTTTGCTAGTGTCCTTTATGTCTCCGAATTACCGTGCGAGGGTGAGGCAAATGAAGCGGTAATTCGGAGACAGGACACTAGGTCGCGAGCGTCGTGTCGACGATGGCGAGCGGCTTGTTGCCCTGGCGCAGCGTGACGGTGGACAATCCGAGAAGGCTCCGCAGCCGTTCCGCGGGAACGACCATCGGTCCGGGTGACGGCGCCGAGCCCGGCGACGGCTGCGGAAAGGCCGTCGACAGCGCGGTATGGAAGGTCATGTTGCCTTCGACCTTCTGCGCCAGCTGGTGGATGTGGCCGTTCAGCACGGTGACGGAGCCGAACCGCTTGAGCAACGCCAGCGCGCGCTCGCCGTCGTCGGTGCCCCATCCCCATTGCCGGTAGAGGACGTAGAGCGGAATGTGGGCGAAGACCACGATCGGCGTGCTGGCGGACTTGTCTTTCAGGTCATTCTCGAGCCAGGCCAATTGCTCGGTGCCGAGATTGCCGAGACCGCCGGCCTTGAGATCGGCGACATTGACGAGTCCGATGAAGTGGACGCCGTGATCGTCGAAGCTGTACCAGCCGGCGCCGTTCGTGCCCTTGCCATAGCGGTCGAGATAGGCCTTGCCCCGGTCCTCGTCGATGAGGTCGTGCTCGCCGGGAACGGCGTGCATTTGCAGGGCCGTCTCGGCATAGACCTGATCGGCATTGTCGAATTCGGCCGGTTTCGACAGATGGGTGATATCGCCGGTATGGATGATGAACGAGGGCTTCACCGCCAGTGCTTTCACCCTGGCGACGGCTTCGCGCAGGGTGCCGAGCGCATCGGGATTGGCGGCCTTGTTGAAGCCGATATGGCTGTCGCTCATCTGCAGGAAGCTGAAGTCCGATGCGGCCGCGGCCTGAGCGTCGCCGAGCAGGCCGCGGGCGACAGGGACGCCGCCGCTCATGGCCCAGAGCACGCCGGTTCCGGCCCACACCATGCATTCGAGGGTATCGCGGCGGTTCGGCTGAGATCCGCCATCCGCGGTCTGCCTTCGGCTCATGTCCGTCCTCCCTTGCGAAAAGCGCGTCACAAGGGGAGACTCGGGCAGAGCCGGATTTATTCTCTGTGAAAGAGGGGCGCACCAAAAAACGGACGCGTAAGGTTGCCGGCAGGATCTTGATCCGCCCGGCAGCAACAGGGATGCCGGCCATCACCGGCGCCGGTGTCCGGGTCAGATCGGCCGGGCTTGGCGCAGGATCTCGACGCCGCCGCCATGACGACATGGGCGTCTCGATCCTGATCGATGGCCGATCAGCTTGCGTGAAGCTTGTGGCGCCCACTGCTCTGCAGGCTGGCGATGAACACGCCCTATTGCGCCTGCAGCCGGTAGATGTACTCGGTCAGAAGCAGAACGCGGGCGCGTGTATAGGCTTCGCGATTGACACGGATGTCGTCGTAGAGGCCCTCGCCGATCTCGGCGCTGTAGCGTGGCCCCCAGATCGGCATGTCGGTCGGGCCGTGGGCGGGCACCCGCTGGCGTCCGTCGATCGTCTCGTAGACCCGCACCACGGGGAAGACGCCGCCGTTGCGCTTGGTAAGTGTTGTGAGGTTTGGGACCGCGCTGGTCAGGTATGGCGCATAGGGTCCGTTGCCTTCACCACGGGCGCCATGGCACACGGCGCAGTGGGCCTCGTACTCGTTCTTGCCCGTATCGAATATCGGTTGCGTTGCGGCGCCGCTTTGCTGCGCTTGGGCCGCTGTCGCGGCGCCGAGCGCGAAGGCGCCGGTCGCCAGAACTCCAAGCAAGGTCGAGCGCATCTGTCCCTCCGTTGGAAGGTGGAGAACGAAGTATCGCTTCCAGCTGCGTCGAGGCGCGTTGACATAGGTCAAGGACGCAGGGCGGCGGATGAAGCCGCGGTCCACCATGATGGCGGTCGTGAGGTGAGCATCGCCAGAGTGGGAACGCCTTTGCGGTAAGCTTAGCCGAACGCCTCGACACGGGAGTCCGAAATTGCGGCGACGCTTCTGTTGCGCTGCAGCACGCAATTCGGAACAAGACGAGCGATGCTCTGCCGACGCTCGCCGTCGTGAGCTCATTTGTCGCGCGCATCCTTGCGCCTTCGCCATGATGGCGGAGACATCATTCTCCCCGGCACGGCGCGCGATCGGATCGGTCGAGCAGTTGAGCGTGATCCAGAGCCTCGCCTCGCTCCGACGTCGATGCGGCATCTTTGGGCATGACGGCTTGACCGGCGGCGAAGATTATAATCTCGTCGATGAAGTGTGGAGGTCATGAGCCTGAACGCCATCTGCAGGAATGTCTTCGGTCGCAATGCCGTCAGCCGACGTGTTTGGCTCGGCATGGCCTTCGCCACCCTTGCGCAAACGATCGCCCGGGCGAGCGATGTCGCCCCCGGCGCGAGCGTTCGGCTCGGCATCCTGCAATTCGGCACCATCCAGTGGCTCGCCGACGTCATCCGTCGCCATCATTTCGATGCCGCGCACGATGTCATGCTGCAGACCGTCAAGCTCGCCACCGCCGAGGCAGGGCGGATCGCGCTGATGGCGGGTTCGGCCGACATCGTGGTGTCCGACTGGACCATGGTCGCAAGCCAGCGCGCCGCCGGAATCAGGCTCTGCTTCGCACCGTTTTCCAGCGCCGTGGGCGGCATCATGGTCGGATCCGACACGCCATTGCGAACGCTGGGCGATCTCAAGGGGCGTAAGATCGGCGTCGCAGGGGGACCGCTCGACAAGTCATGGCTCATCGTCCGGGCTGCGGCGCAGACCGCTCACGGCCTCGATCTCGGCTCCGAAGCGCAGATCACCTACGGCGCACCGCCGCTCCTGAACGGCAAGATGCAGCAGGGCGAATTCGACGCGGTGCTGACCTATTGGACTTTCGCGGCCCGGCTCGAGGCCGCGGGGTTCCGGCAGATGCTGTCGGTTGCCGACTGCGCCCGGGATCTCGGCCTTCCAGGCCAGCTCGACCTGCTCGGCTTCGTCTTCCACGAGGATTGGGCGCGGCAGCAACGTTCCGCTATCGACGGATTCCTGGCGGCCGCCGCCGCGGCTGAGCGCCTGTTGGCGACGTCCGATGCCGAATGGGAGGCGGTGCGGCCGCTGATGGACGCGCCGGACGATGCCTTGTTCTCCGGCCTGAAGCGGCGTTTCCTCGATGGCCTGGCCCATCGATCGGCCGAGGAGCAGCAGCGCACGGCGGAGCAGCTGTTTGCCGTTCTCGTCAGGACAGGCGGTACACGCGCAACCGGCGGTCTTTCGGAGCTGCCGCAGGGAATCTTCTGGCGGTAACGGATGGAGCCCAACAGCAGTCGAGCCCGACGTGCAGCGGCGCTCCGCAGCACTCTGTCGCTGGCCGCCTTCATCGCCTTGTGGTGGCTCGGCGCTGTCCTGGCCGGGTCGCCCCAGTTGCTGCCCTCGCCCGCGGACGTGCTGATCGTCACATGGCGGGAGCTGGCGAGCGGCGCGATGCTCTCCAACATCGGCATCACGCTGTTGCGCGTCTCGATTGCCTTCTCGCTGTCGATGATCGTCGGCAGCACGATCGGCTACCTCGCCGGGCGCTCGGTGCGCGGCAACGCCTATATCAATCCCTGGCTGATCATCAGCCTGAACATGCCGGTCCTTCTGGTCATCATTCTCGTCTACATCTGGATCGGTCTGAACGAAACCGCCGCGGTGCTGGCGGTGATCATCGCCAAGACGCCGACGGTGATCGTGACGATCCGCGAGGGGACGCGGGCCCTCGACCGAGGTCTGGAGGATGTTGCGGCGGTCTTTCATCTTCCCCTGCTGCGCCGGATGCGCAGGATCGTCCTGCCGCAGCTCTCGCCATATATGGCGGCCGCAGGCCGCAGCGGACTATCGATTACCTGGAAGATCGTCCTGATCGTGGAACTGCTCGGGCGACCCAACGGCGTCGGCTTCGAGATGAACCTGTTCTTTCAGAGCTTCAACGTCGCCGGGGTGCTGGCCTACGGTCTTGCCTTCGCCGCGATCATGCTGATCGTGGAAACGACCCTTCTGCAGCCATGGGAGCAGCGGGCCAATGCCTGGCGACGTCCTTGAGGTCCGGATCGAGACGAAGACCTACCGTGCCAATACCGGCCAGGGGCGGAAGGTTCTGCGCGACATCGCCTTCTCCGCGTCGCCGGGCTCGGTTCTGGCCCTGTTCGGTCCATCCGGCACGGGCAAGACCACCACGCTGCGCATCGTGACGGGGCTCGATGCCGATTTCGCGGGGCGCATACTGCGTCCCTCCCGGCGGCTCGGCGTGATGTTTCAGGAGCCGAACCTGGCGCCGTGGCTGACGGTCAATGACAACCTCCGCCTCGTCGTCACCGATGGCGTGCCGGAGCCGGACATCCCGGCCATTCTCGAAGAGGTCGGGGTCGCCGCTTCGGGCAAGAGCCTTCCCCGCCAGCTCTCGCTCGGCATGGCGAGGCGCGTCGCCTTCGCGCGGGCGCTGGCGGTGTCGCCAGGCGTGCTGATCCTCGACGAGCCGTTCGCATCGCTCGACCGGCAGGCGGCCGGCGGTCTTGCCGCGGTGATCAGGCATCGGGCGGACGACATGGGAACGACGGTGCTGCTCGCGACCCACGATCTCGATCATGTGCTCCCGATCGCGGATCGCATTTTGATCCTGTTCGGCCAGCCGGCCAGGCTGGTTGCGGATGTCGCGCTGCCGTCCAAGATGGATGCCGGGGCAAGGATGCAGTTTCGGGGAGAACTCCTCGCCCGCTTTCCTTTCCTGGGAACCATCGAAGAGAATGCGCCGCCGGAATCATCCGGCCCGCCCGCCATTGGACCCTCGCCGCCCCCGGGCGACGGCTGAGGCCACCGTTTACGAGGCGGAACGATCACTGGCGGGAGGCTGGCCGTGATCCCATATCGTCCAGGGTCTCGATCAAATTCGGCGCGTCGACCTCCGGGAGATGCGATATGCGCAAATCGTCCAGGATCAGGGCATCCACCAGCAAGTCGTCGACGAAGAAGTCATCCGCGAGCAAGTCATCGGGCGACAGATCGCCGGCAAGGAGGACGCCGAAGACCTCAGCTGCCAAATCCAACTCTCCGGAATTCAAGTCATCTGGATCCCGGCCATCCGGATCCACGCCGTCCAAGTCCAGACCATTCAAGGTCGGCGATCATGTCGGCTGGAATTCGGAGGCCGGCCGGATCAGCGGCCGAATCGTGCGGGTGCACACCCGTGACGTGGTCCGCGGCGGCTATGTTCATCACGCCAGTGCGGATGATCCGAACTACGAGATCAAGAGCGACAGGACCGACCACCTCGCCCTGCACAAGGCTCGGGCGCTGCGGCATCTGCGCCGGAAAGCGCAATCGGCATCCTGACATGGAGGCGGCCCGGACCGGATCTGCGCATGGCCTTGCCATTCTACACCATCGGTCACGCGAGGCGTCCGATCAATGAGTTCGTCGGATTGCTGCAATCGTCGGCCGTGACGCTGGTCGCCGACGTCCGGACCGTGCCGCGCTCGCGCACCAATCCGCAATATGACGCGACGGTGTTGCCGCAGGCGCTTTGTGCCGCCGGCATCGGCTATGAGCATATCCCGGCGCTCGGAGGGCTGCGCGGCCGGTCGCGGGATGTGCCGCCGCAGACCAACGCGTACTGGCAGAACGCGAGCTTCCACAATTATGCCGACTACGCCATGAGCGGAGCCTTCCGCGCCGGCCTTCTGCATCTGAGGGAACTGGGCCGCGAGCGCAGTTGCGCCATCATGTGCGCGGAAACGCTGTGGTGGCGCTGTCACCGGCGGATCATCGCCGACTATCTGCTGGCGGCGGGCGAAACCGTCTTTCACATCCTCGGGCCCCGGCACGTCGATCCGGCGCAAATGAATGCCGCGGCGCGGGTGCAGCCTTCAGGCGCGCTGGCTTATCCGGCCGACGAGCCGTCGCTGCAGGCTCCGGTAAGCGTGACACCCGCTTCACCTCTTGCCTCAGGCCCGGCGCTTCACCATAGGCCGGGGATGAGACGATAGCGCACGCGCGCGGCATAGGCCGTATAGCCCTTAAGTTCAGCGCGCAGGGTCTGCTCCTCCCTGGTCGCGCGCCAGGCGATCGCCACGATGAGCGCGAGCGCGAGAGCGAGACCGAGCCAGGAGCCGAGCAGCAGCGGAATGCCGAGGAATAGAAACACGGCGCTGGCATACATCGGATGCCGGACGACCGCGTAGGGGCCGGTGTCGATTGGCCTCTGGCCTTGCTGGATCTTCACCACTGGCGCGGCATAGGCATTGACGCGGAAGGTCAGCCACGTTCCATAGCCATTGATCGCGATGAAGACGACGCCGACAACCTGCAGCCAGAGCGGCACCGCATGAAAGCCGGTGCGCGCGGCGTCCCACCCCATCAAGGCCAGCCAGCCGCAGAACGCGAGCATGAAGAGGCCGAGCCAGACCCGGTCCCACGGCTTCTGTTCGCGCTGGAGCGGCGACGCCATCCGCTCGCGCAGCAGGGCCGGACTGCTTTTCGACAGCCAGAGGATCATGGCGCCGCCGCTGGCGGCGAAGATCGCAATCATGATCCAGCCTGCAGGATAATCGAGACTGCCGGTCGGAACCATGACCAGGGCTGCCATCAACGCTGTCCAGGCGGCCAGCTGGAGCAGATAGACAACCATCTCTCGGGCTTGGACCATGACGCAACCTCGCCGCGCTCGACCGCAGAAGGCCAATCTGGCGGATCTATATGGCGGCACAGGCCGGATGCGCAAGACCGCACTCTGGCAACCTCATCAGCGTTGTCGTTGCCCCTGCCATTCATCGCCGATAAGACCGAGCTCGACGTCCAGCAGCCGCAGTGCGCGGTGAATGATCTGATCGATGCGTTGGAATTGTCGCGGAACCGCGTCGACGTCTTGGCGCTGCGGGCGGAGAGCCAGTCGCTGGCGACGATGCTGGCATCGCAGGCGGTCCGGTTTCTCAAAACCTGGCTCGGCGGGATCAATGGCTGACGGCGCGGGCGGCAAGCCAGAATCAGACTTGGCTGCGGCAGCAGGCTAATGCGTGCTCGGCCGCTTGGGCCGGCGGCGGCTTGGCTGCAGAACGGCTTTGGCGCATGGGATCGCTGTCGTGTCCCGGCTCTCCGCCAGCCGCACCGCAGCGGGCGGCCTCGCTTCCTTCGGCCGATAGGCCGCGACCGCGTTTTCCAGCAGTCGAATACCCTTATGCTCCCACAGGATCAGGTCGCGGTCATCGATGACGCTGATCAGCTCGGAGAGCGCACGCATTTCGGAGATGTCGCGATCGTTTCGGTCCGTGGCTTTCAGTTCGGCCAGGCGCTGCCGCACGGCCGTCAGAAACGAGGATGCATTGACCATCGTGATGCTAAGTCCCGCCCCACCTGTTGCTGTTGCGGGAATCCCTAGCATTGGTGTGCGCCCCGCACGAGACCGAGAACTGCCAAGGATCGGCCCCGCACAATCAGAATTTGAGCAGCATTATAGTTCCTGTCTTCGCGCTCCGGGCGCAAGGAGCGGCAATGGCCTGCAGGAAAGGCAGCCATCGACGAGAGTCTGGCGGGTGGGGCCATGACGACGAACCAAAAAACTTGGATCGTGTCCCCTGGCGTGGTGTAGCTGAGTGCGGATCACCACGTTCGCCGGCGTGGGCCGGATCGGTCAGCTGGCGATTGCCGGGAAGCTGACGGCAGGATCATCGCCCAACGGGGCGATGGTTTCCAGTGTCATGTAACGGCCGCGCTGGACCGCCCACTCATCGTTCTGCTCGAGCAGGATCGCGCCACCAGGCGTGTGATCGCGTCCTCGTTGGGAAAGATGCCGACCACCTCGGTTCTGCGTTTGATTTCGCCGTTGACGCGCTCGAGCCGGTTGGTCGAGTGCAACTTGGTGCGGTGTGTGGCCGGGAAGCTCATATAGGCGAGTACGTCGGTCTCCGCCTCATCAAGGAACGCCGCAAGCTTTGGCAGCTTGGGCCGCAGTTGATCGGCGACGCGCCGCCATTGCACCCGGGCTGCTTCGGCGTCGTCCTGGGCAAACGCAGTGGCGATGAACGCAGAGACGATGCGCCGGCCGCCCTTGCCAGCGTGCGCAAGGGCGTTGCGCATGAAGTGGACACGGCAGCGCTGCCAGCTGGCATTCAAGACCTTGCCGACCGTGGCCTTGATCCCCTCATGGGCGTCGGAGACCACCAGCTTGACGCCGCGTAATCCGCGCCGCGCCAGCTTGCGCAGGAATGCGGTCCAGAACGTCTCGGCCTCTGACGGGCCGATGTCCATGCCGAGTACCTCGCGCCGGCCGTCGCTATTGACGCCCACCGCGATGATCACCGCGACCGAGACGATACGCCCGTTCTGGCGCACCTTCACGTAGGTGGCGTCGATCCACAGGTAGGGCCAATCGCCTTCGATCGGACGGGTGAGGAAGGCCTTCACCTTGTCGTCGATCTCACCGCACAACCGCGACACCTGGCTCTTGGAGATGCCGCTGTCGCCTGCACCAGATCGTCGACCGAGCGGGTGGATACGCCCTGGACGTAGGCCTTCTGCACCACCGCCGTGAGTGCCTTCTCGGCCATCCGCCGTGGTGCCAGAAAGCCGGGGAAGTAGAAGCCTTTGCGCAGCTTGGGAATGCGCAGCTCGACCGTGCCGGCGCGGGTCTCCTAGTTCCGGTCGCGATGGCCGTTGCGCTGAGCTAGGCGCCCCTGGCTCTTCTCGCCGTAAGCAGCTCCCGTCAGTCCCTCGACCTCCAGCTCCATGAGCCGGTGGGCGGCAAAGCCGATCATCTCGCGCAAAAGATCAGCGTCTGGGATCCTATCCACAAGCGTGCGCAGGTTCATCATGTCGTCGGTCATTGGTGGTTCCTCGAATCAGGTTGGTGTCACAACACGAACCTTACCGACGAATTATCGGTGACCACCCGCAAAGCCGCTCGCTCGCTACGGCGCTATTGGGCGAGCGGCTTCGCTCCAGCCACGCCACCAGATGGGACACAACCCTTGTTGACTCCTTGTGAAACCAGCGCGAGCCGGCGCTCGAACGTCATCAAGAGTGAGACGCCGATCCGCAATCACAAAGCCAGCGTGCGTTGGGGGTTATCGCGACCTTGCTTAACGGTACGATCTCTTGTTAACAATGTCATACTCGCAAATAAGGAGAGGTCGTTGAACGGGATTGTAGGGGGGGGCGTCGGGCGCACCGCATTCTCTGGATTCGGACGCTTGCATTTCACAAATCTGCCGTCGGCTGCGGCTCGGTCTTTGTCGTTACCGCAGCCTCAGCCTGGGCGAATGCAGCGTTCAGCCACAATGGCCTCTGTCTGCTTTGCAGCTGTCTGCACTTGCTGTGCAGACGACGCAGCAGCGCAAACCGTTCTCCCATCTGTGACAGTTGATGCGCCCGTCGTCCGTCAGAGGGCCCAGCCGAAACGCGCAGTTCGACCAGTGCGAGAGGCCCAACGCCGCTCGTCACGCGCGCGACGACCAAACGCGTCACCCGAAGAACCCAATCCAGCCGCCTCGGATGCACGCCCTGCAATCGCGGAGCGTGGTAATGGCCCGGTCGACGGCTACCGCGCCACCCGCACCACCAGCGGCACGAAAACGGATGCTCTGCTCAAGGATATCCCACAGGAAATCGTGGTCGTCCCCAGACAGGTCCTTGAAGATCGAAACGCGACGACCGTCGCTGGAGCGCTCGATGTCGTGGGCGGCGTGACCCGAGGCAACAATTTCGGTGGATTGAACAATTACGAATTCAACATCCGCGGGTTCCCGACCCGTAATGCGGCCAAGAACGGCATCTCCGCCGTCCGCCGTTATGAGCCGGATGACGCCGCCAATGTCGAACGCGTGGAAGTCATGATGGGGCCATCCGGCGCGCTTTATGGACGAAGCGATCCAAGCGGCTTCTACAACGTGATCACCAAGCAGCCGCTTGACCGCAATGTCGTGACAGCGACGGGCACGGTCGGATCCTACGGTGTGCGTCGCGCAACCATTGACGCGAACCAGGTACTGTCTCAGGACAAGGCTTGGCTTGGCCGCGTCAACGTTGCGGTCGATCAGCGCGATAGCTTCCGTGATTTCAATCATAGCGAGCGGGTATTTGTCGCGCCGGTGATCTCGTACACGCCATCCGCGGATTGGCGCGTGACGTTTGAGGCCGAATACCTGAAGGACGATCGGCCGTTCGATCGCGGTTTGGTCGCGATCAACAAGAATGTGGGCTCCCTGCCGATATCCCGCTTCCTCGGCGAGCCTAACGACGGACCTATCCGCAATCAGTATGCTTTGGCGACCGCGCGCGTCGAACACGATATCAACAAGGATTGGCTCGTCAGATTTGCTACCCAGTACAAGGAAGGGAGCCTGTACGGTTGGACGGCCGAGCCCGTTTCGGTCAATGCAGCCGGCACCCTCACTCGCCGCAACACCTTCCGAGACTACAATTGGGCGTCCTCCAATTCTCAATTTGAAACGGTCGGCCATTTTGGCATCGGCGGCCTCAAGAATACGCTTTTGGCGGGAGTTGAGTACGAGCACTACACCGCTCGCGAAGATTATCGGCGGTCCGACAATACGACGAGCCCCTACAGCATCAATGCCTTCAATCCCGTCTATGGTCAGGTGAAGGCCCCCGTCAGCATCTATTCGCTTTTCACCGATCGCGTCGACACCTACGGACTCTACGGATCGCTGCAGACAGAATGGACCCCCCAGATCAAGACGCTCGTTGGATTGCGCTACGACAACTACAATCAGGATGCGCGGCAGTTGATCACCGGCCAGCGCATCACACAGAATCCTGATCCGGTCATTCCAAAGGCCGGGGTGACCTACGAGATCATCCCGAACTTCACCCTTTTTGCCGATGTCGCGAAATCCTTCCGACCAAACTTAGACTCCGACACCGGCTTCACTGGAACATCGACGGGGCAAGCATTCGCGCCGGAAACCGGAATAGGCTACGAGGCCGGTGCCAAGTGGGAGCTGCTCAACAACACGCTTAGTGTGACGGCTGCGGCATTCAAGATCGTCAAGGAAAATGTTCTGACCGCTGACCCTGCCAACCCGGGATTCAATACGACTGCGGGACAGGTCACGAGCACCGGATTCGACGTCAACGTGGTCGGAAACCTCACACGCGAACTACGGGTGATCGGCGGCTATGCCTATACGGACGCCCGAGTCACCAAGGACATCACGATTCCCGCCGGCGCGCGATTCCCGAACGTTCCACTGAACAGTGGATCGATGATGGCCGTATACGAGTGGCGCTCGGGACCGTTCAGCGGACTTGGTCTCGGCGGAGGCGTGTCGGTGGTCGGATCTCGTGCCGGCGACACCACCGGCGGCACATTCACCGTTCCCGGTTACACGAAGTTCGACGCGCTCGCCTACTACAGCATCAACAGCACCACGAAAATATCGCTCAATATCTACAACATCACGAACCGCGTCTATTACGAACAGGTTCGCTCCGCGACCAACATCTATCCCGGTCAGCCCCGCTCGGTGTGGCTGACCCTGAAGAGCACATTCTGACGGCACGGTTGCGGCATCGCGACGTCTCCAGTGTCTTCGAGGAGGAAACGGCATTTCTCATCCCCGATCTAATTTCGCGTTGAAGGAGGAAATCCGCGAGTATTGGAGCCGGAGAGCCGACACCTTCGATCAGTCGCCTTTTCACGGCATGCAAGCACCTGGCGAGAAGACGGCCTGGCTCGAATTGATCGGGCGACATGTCGCCGCCCTAGCCGGGTCCGACGTATTGGAGCTCGCCTTCGGTACCGGGGAGATCACGACGGTTTTGCTGGCGCTAGGCTTTCGCGTCACCGGGTTGGACTTGACAGAAGCGATGCTTCGAAAGGCAAAGGCGAAACACGCCGGTGCTGCCGACCTGTCGCTTTTTCTGGGGGATGCGGAGGATACGCGGGAAGGTGACGAAAGCCACGATGCGATCGTGATGCGGCATCTCGTATGGACACTGATCGACCCCATAACCGCTTTCCGCGATTGGTACCGGGTCGTCCGCCCCGGGGGCCGGATCGTGATCATCGACGGCGATTTCGCGGAAACCTCGTTCGTAAAGCGCTGGCGCAGAAAACTGTCGCAGTGGATGGAAAAGCTGGAGGGCCCCAAGGGGCCGGTAATCGATTGGGCTGCGCATGAAGCAATCATGCGACAGATCTTTTTTAGCCGAGGCCTGAAGCCCGGCGTGCTTCAATCGATGCTGGCCGAGGCCGGCTTTATCGATTTCAAGATCGAAGGACTCGGATCGATCCGGAAAGCGCAACTCCGGGGTGCCAGTTTGTCGGCACGTCTGAAAACCGGGATCTCGGACAGTTTCATTCTGTCTTGCGCAAAGCCGCGATGATGGTCGAGACGCTCGCTTCGTCGATCACGCTTCCGGCGCGGACCGCGCGGTCGCGGTTGCGGGATGACTGCTGACATGCTGTCGCGGCGACACTTTCTCGCAGCGGTTTCCACAGTGTGGGCATCCTCGACGGCGCGCGCGGGTACCCGCTCGCTTCGGGTGGTCGGAGCCACGGGTCTGATCGGCCGCGACGCACTCGCCTCTCACCATCTCATTCGCAGTCTGGAAGTCGGCGAAGGATTGTTCAGGGTCGGTCCTCTCGGCGGTCTCGAACCAGGCCTCGCGATTCAGAGCGAGACCTCGACGGACGGATCGACCTGGCGATTTCGTCTCAGTCCGACCGCACTGTTTCATGACGGAACGAAGGTCTCGGCTGAGATCGTCGCGTCCGCCCTCAGCCGCTTGAGGCAGACCGCCGCCTCCGCCTTGTATCGCACGCCGACAGCATCCATTGCCGCAGAGGACGACACGGTCGTCATCCGCCTCGACAAGCCTTTCGCGATCTTACCGGCGTTTCTGGCTGCCGATACATCGTTGATTCTCGCCCCGTCCTCCTACACGGCCACGGGCTCGTTGGGTGTTCCGATCGGCACCGGAGCCCATCGGGTCGATGCTGTGATTGATAACGACATCCTCGAATTGTCGTCTGCGAAGGACCAGACCGCTTTCGGTTCAATCACTAACCTGCGTTACACGGCTGTCACCGACGCCGAAACCCGCGCCCGCATGGTCGAGGCTGGAGATGCGGAGATCGCTTACGTATTGTCGCCGATCGCGACCGAGCGGCTGGCGCGCAATTCAAGCCTGCGAGTCGTCAAGACCCCCGGCCCGCGCGTGCGTTACGTGATGGTCAACGCCGCAGATGCGCGGTTGGCCGACATCCGCGTTCGCCGCGCTCTGTCTCTGGCACTTGATCGCGCCACCGCCGCGCGGATCGTGCTGCGCAACCCCGATGCCGCGGCAACACGGCTGATGCCCCCGATACTGCCGGAATGGACGCCGTCCGACATCGCGCCGCTGGAATACAACGTGGCCAAAGCCGAGGCACTACTTCAGGAAGCCGGATGGGAGCAGCAAACCGAAGGCCCGCGGCAGCGCGGTGGACTGCGGTTGGCATTCACGCTCAGTACCTATGCGATGCGGCCGGAGTTGGCGCCTTTGGCAACGGTCTTGCAGGCGCAATGGCGCAAGATCGGCGTCGATGTGTCGATCGAGATGGTGACGCCGGAGCGCATACTGCAGAAGTCGCGCAATGGCAGTCTGGAGCTGGCGCTGATGATACGGTCCTATCTTGCCGTGCCGGATCCGGTCGCAACGTTGTCGGAAGATTTTCTGTCGACATCGTCGGCGCGTGGCTGGGGCGCGGTGGGGTGGACATCGCACGACCTCGACGAGGCAATGCTCGGCTACCAGGCCACGTCCGCCGAGACCGTTCGCGCGCGGGCACGTCAGACCATCATGCGCATCCTGCACGACGAACTTCCGATCGTTCCTCACTCCTGGTACGAACATATGCTCGCTCATACAAAGGCGGTGACCGACGTGACCGGTGATCCGTTCGAATCCAGCTTTCGGATCAGCCGGATGCGGTGGGCATGACCGACCTCGTCTCACGGATGGTCGCTCGCCTGTTGCTCAGGATGGTCGGAGTGACCGGCGTTCTCGTGTCGCTCTGCTTCATGATGGTCGAGTATCTGCCCGGCGACATAGCCTTTCAGGTGGCTGCCGCCAGGTACGATGTGGAGAACGTCACACCGGACGTCGAGGCTGCCGTTGAGCGTGAACTGGGTCTCGATCAGCCGGCAGGTTTTCGCTTCGGCCAGTGGCTCTGTGCGCTTGCGAGAGGTGATCTGGGCCGGTCTGTGGTCACCCATCAACCCGTCGCGTCGATGCTGGAGGCACCGCTGCGGCGTTCACTGCTGCTGGTGGCGCTGACACTCCCCCTGTCCGTCGCATTCGGGTTGCCCCTGGGCCTCTGGCTGGGCCGGACGCCGACCGGGCTGACTGTCGCGAAACTGCTAGGGGCATTGGCATCCGGAGCACCGACCTACGTGCTGGGATTGCTCCTCGTCCTGATCGTGTCGATCAAATTGAAGGTGCTGCCATCGGCCGGATTCGGTGGTGCCGCATTTCTCATCCTACCGGCAGCCACTCTCGCCCTGCGAGGGATGGTGCGCATCGCTCTCTTGACTGCGGTCTGCATCGCAGACGCATTGCAACATCCCAGTATCGCCTTCGCCCGCATGAAAGGACTCGGCGAAGCGTCCGTGATGTTGCAACACGCACTTCCACTGACATCAGCGACGATCGTTGCTTTCGTATTTGCAACGCTCGCGGCTCAACTGGAGGGGGCGGCCGTGGTAGAGCAGTTGTTCGCCTATCCTGGCCTCGGGAAGTTGCTGGTCGATGCGGTTCTGGCGCGGGACGTGCCGGTGGTGCAGGCAAGCGCCATCGTGATGGCGATGCTGATCGTCGCCTGCAATACAATGGGCGAGGCGAGCGTCTGGCTCTTCGATCGTCGGACGCAAACATGACTCGTCTGCAGGTCGTCGGCCTTCTGCTGAGTTTTGCGATGCTGGCCCTGGCTGTTACCGGTCCGGTTATAGCGTCGTCGCCGAACGAGCAAGATCTGGGCAGCGCGCTGCAAGCTCCGTCGCTGGATTATCTGCTCGGCACGGACCATCTCGGCCGGAGCGTCGCCGCAAGGCTTACCTACGGATCGCGCACGTCGCTCTTGATCGCCGGACTCTCCATGATGATCGCACTCGCCTTCGGCACTAGCTTGGCCATGGCCGCGGCTTTTGTGCCCCGCCTCCGCGCTCCGATCCGCTGGCTGCTCGACGTCTTCCAGGCTTTTCCATCGTTCATTGGAATCCTCCTGCTCTCTGGCATCTTTTCGCCTACCCCGGCGGCGATGGCACTCAACGTCGCGTTGGTCTCATGGCCTGAGCCGTGCCGCGTGGCCCTCTTCGCCGCCGAAGCGGCGATGCGCAGCACAGCCGTCGAAGCGGCGACTCTCGTGGAGCTGCCACGGACTACGATTGCGACGAAGCTCGTGCTGCGCCGGCTTTTGCATCCGCTCGCCGCTCTCGGCGCAATGCTTTTCGGACAATCGATCCTGTCAGTGGCTGCCCTCGGCTTTCTGGGGCTCGGTCTCAATCCGCCAGCGCCGGAATGGGGCACCATGATCGCGGAGGCGCTCCCCTACATCGCGGATGCTCCGCATCTGCTGATCGCGCCGTCACTGGCCATTGTCGCAAGCGTAAGTGGCCTGCTGCTTCTGGTCGACCGGAGCAAATCATGAGCACATTGAGCGACTTGCTCCTTGTTGATCAGTTGAGCGTGACCGATCGGAAAGGCAGAGCACTGATCGTGAATTTCAACCTGCATCTCGCGGCGGGAGCGATCCACGTCATTCTTGGTGAATCCGGTGCAGGCAAGAGCATTGTTTGCGCGGCCATCGCGGGCACACTCCCGGAGGAACTCAATGCATCCGGCTCGATCGTTCTCGATGGACTCGAATTGACTCGCTTGACCAGGATTCAACGTCGTGCGACCTGGTCCCGAGATCTATTCCTGCTGCCGCAGGAACCCTGGAACGCCCTGGCCCAGACCCGAAGCCTGGAACGGCAGCTTGCCGACATGCCGCGCCTGTTCGACGGAGCCGACCGCAGGCGCGCTGGCCTTATGACGCGAGGGTTTCTGCAGCGCCTCGGTCTGTCGCCGGTGTCCGATGGATCGAAACTGCCCTGTGAAATCTCGGGAGGCATGGCGCAACGCGCCAGCATCGCGACGGCTCTGGCGTCACCGGCTCGACTGATCCTCGTCGACGAACCCACGAAAGGTCTCGACGCCGTCCGCAGACAGGAAATCTCGGACGCCCTGCGTGTGCTGGCGTCGGAGGGCCGGTCGATTCTTGCGGTCACCCATGATCTTTCGTTTGCCCGCATGCTTGGCGGTACGCTGTCGGTGCTGCGGGACGGTGGCGTTGTTGAATCGGGTGCAACGGCTGGTGTCTTGCGGGAGCCGCGGTCAGCGTACATGCGCAATCTGGTCGATGCGGAGCCGTCGCACTGGCCCCGACGTCGCTACGCGCCGTCAAAGACCATTCTGGAGCTGGATCGTGCCACGATAAGCGTCGGCGACGATCGTCGCCCACTGATGACGAACGTGTCGCTATCCGTTCGCGCGGGAGAAATCGTGGGCCTGTGCGGCCCCTCCGGCTGCGGCAAGACCACTCTGGGAAATGTGCTTCTGAAGCTCCATCCGCCGGCAGCCGGGAGCGTGACATGGTTTATGTCCGAGCGGCGGCGATATCAGAAAATCTATCAGAACCCGGGCGCCGCGTTCGCGCCGTGGCGAACCATTGGGGCGACCGTTTGCGATGCTCTCGACGACACGAACGATCCGAAACGTTTGCTCCCTCGCCTATTGCAGAGCGTCGGTCTAGCGATGACCATTCTGGACCGGCGTCCCCATCAGGTCTCAGGCGGAGAGATTCAACGCATCTCGCTCGTCAGAGCCCTGCTGTGTTCCCCGGCCTTCATTTTCGCGGACGAACCCACATCCCAGCTCGATGTGTTAACGCAACGGAAGATCATGGACCTGCTTGCAGATTTCGTGATCGACCGGAATATTGCTGTCCTACTCGTCAGCCACGACGGCGATCTGATCGATCGCATGACTGAGCGGTCGATAGCAATCTCTCCTGCCGACAATTCGTCGCCGATGGGCGTGGCCGCACTCTGGCAAAGCGTGCGGCGAACTACATGCCCGCGCTGATGTTTAAACCCGCTAATCCCACCGTGTCGTGCTCGGTCATTAATCCCGCCTTAGATTTGCGTCGAAATGGGGTCCTCGATAATTTCCGCGATTCTAGGTTTGCGTGACAAAATTCTAGCGCCGCATAGCGAAAGTTGCATTCCCCGGCGTCATCCACTCAATCCCTGGGTTGGCTTATTTGGCAGGAAAATATTCGTTTTATCGCTTTGCAGGATCACTGCTGGCCGAGGCCTGCAGCGTCTTCCCCTGGCAAAGAGCAGAAATTTCGACGCGCAAAACCTGCATGCGCTCATGACCTCTCGCTGGTCGACATGAACATCTTCGGTGCGCCGCTACCTGTCGTCTGAAACGCGGCGAGGCGCTCAGGGCGCGGCCGCGACGCTCATGTCGAGATAGATCCGGCCGTTCTCGAGCTTGACCGGGAAGCTGCGGGCGCAGCCCTTGTCGGCGCCGGTCGCCTCGCCGTCCTCGAGATTGATGATCCAGTTGTGCAGCGGGCAGGCGACCTTGCGGCCGTGGACGATGCCTTCGCCGAGCGGCCCGCCCTTGTGCGGGCAGCGGTTTTCCAGCGCAAAGACCTCGTTGCTGGCGGTACGGAAGACCGCGATCTCACGGCGCGGAGTGCGCACGGTGCGGGCACCGCGTGCCGGAATGGAGTCGAGTGGGCCGAGATCGAACCAGAAATCGCGGGGCTGCTGCATGACGGACCTCATTCGGCGGCGACGGGCATGATCGGGTTGAGGGTGGCGAGCGGCGTGAATTCGTGCAGCTCGCGACCGGCGGCGCGCTCCGCCCAGGGATCGCGCTGCACTGCCCGCTGGGATTTCTGGAAGCGTTCAAACAGGGCGCGGCGGCCGTCGTGATCGTCGATGATCGCGGCGCGGATGTTGTCGAGCCCGGTCTTCTCCACCCACTTGTAGACACGGTCGAGATAGGCGGCCTGCTCGCGGTAGAGCTGCATCACCGCCGCGACGTGTTCGAGCGCGGCCTCTTCGGTGTCGACATGGCCGAGCAGATCGGTGGCGCGGACATGCAGGCCGGCTGCGCCGGCGATGTGGATGTCGTAGCCGGAATCGACGCAGACGATGCCGATGTCCTTCACCGTCGCCTCGGCGCAGTTGCGCGGGCAGCCGGAGACGGCGAGCTTGACCTTCGCCGGCGTCCACGAGCCGCACAGCAGCCGTTCGAGCCTGACGCCGAGGCCGGTGGAATCCTGGGTGCCGAAGCGGCACCATTCGCTGCCGACGCAGGTCTTCACCGTGCGCAGGCCCTTGGCATAGGCCTGGCCGGAGACGAGGCCGGCGGCGTTGAGCTGGGCCCAGACCGCTGGCAGGTCCTCCTTGCGGACGCCGAGCAGGTCGATGCGCTGGCCGCCGGTGACCTTGACCGTCGGGATCTTGAAGCGGTCGGCGACGTCGGCGATGGCGCGCAGCTCGTCCGGCGTGGTCAGGCCGCCCCACATCCGCGGCACCACCGAGAAGGTGCCGTCCTTCTGGATGTTGGCGTGGACGCGCTCGTTGACGAAGCGCGACTGGGCATCGTCGCGATATTCGCCCGGCCAGGCGCAGAGCAGGTAATAGTTCAATGCCGGACGGCAGGACGGGCAGCCGCAGGAGGTCTTCCAGCCGAGCTCCTGCATGACGGCGGGCAGGGATTTGAGCTCCTTGGCGAGGATGAAGGCGCGCACCTCCTCATGGGTGAGGTCGATGCATTTGCACATCGCCTTGCGCCCGGCCGAGGAATAGCGTTCGCCCAGCGTCGCAGCGAGCAGGGCATCGACCTTGCCGGTGCATTGGCCGCAGGAGGCCGATGCCTTGGTGTGAATGCGAATATCCTCGACGCTGGCGAGGCCCTTTGCGGTGATCGCGTCGACGATCGTTCCCTTGCAGACGCCGTTGCAGCCGCAGATCTCGGCCTCCATGGACAAGGCGCCGATCGCGGCGACTGGATCCATGGCGCCGCCGCCACCCTGATAGGCCTGACCGAGGATCAGCACGTCGCGCACGGAGGTGACATCGGCATTGGTCTTGAGCAGGTCGAAATACCAGCTGCCGTCCGCAGTATCGCCGTAAAGCACGGCGCCGACGACCCGATCGTCGCGCAGCACCACGCGCTTGTAGATGCCGCGGGCAGGGTCGCGGAGCACGATCTCATCGGTGTCGTCGGTCTCGGAGAAGTCGCCGGCCGAGAACAGGTCGACGCCGGTCACCTTGAGCTTGGTCGAGGTCGCCGAGCCGGCATAGCCGCCGACGCTTTCGCCGGCGAGGCTGGCCGCGAGCGTCCTTGCCATGTCGAACAGCGGCGCCACCAGGCCGTAGCACTGGCCGCGGTGCTCGACGCATTCGCCGACCGCGTAGATGTCGTCGTCGCTGGTGCGCATGAAATCGTCGACCACGACGCCGCGCCGGACCTCGAGCCCGGCATCCTTGGCGAGCGCCGCATTGGGGCGGATGCCCACCGCCATGACGATGAGGTCGGCGGGCAGGATGCGGCCGTCGTCGAGGCGTACGGCCTCCGCCTTGCCGTCGCCGAGAATGGCGCTGGTGTTGGCGCCGGTGAGCACCTCGATGCCGCGCTTTTCGATCGCCTTCTGCAAGAGATAAGCGGCGTTGGGATCGAGCTGGCGCTCCATCAGCGTCGGCATCAGATGCACGACGGTAGTCTTCAGGCCCTTAATCGCCAATCCCGCCGCCGCCTCGAGACCAAGCAGCCCGCCGCCGATCACCACGGCATGGCCGCCGCGCGTCGCCGCGGCGAGCATCGCGTCGACATCGTCGAGATCGCGGAACGCCACGACGCCGGCCAGTTCCGCGCCGGGCACCGGGATCAGGATCGGGCGCGAGCCGGTGGCGATGATCAGGGTGTCATAAGGCTGGACCGCGCCCGCCCGGGTGCGCACCGTGCGGGCGCTTCGGTCGATGGCGACGACGACTTCGCCCTTGCGCAGGTCGACGTTGTTGGTCGCGTACCAGGCATCGTCATGGGTGATGATGTCGTCGAACTGTTTTTCGCCGGCCAGCACCGGGGACAGCATGATCCGGTTGTAATTGACGCGCGGCTCGGCGCCGAACACCGTCACGTCATGGCGGCCGGGCGCCCGCGCGAACAGTTCCTCCAGCATGCGGCCGGCGGCCATGCCGTTGCCGATGACGACGAGCCTGGGTTTGGGAGATAGTGCCTGGTCCATGGTCGATCCTGTTTCCAACCGCGTCCGATCGGAGACAGGGAAAGACGGATACCAATGGGGGCATCACGACGACTGCGCCAGGCGTCCTGTTGGACAGTGCTTGGCTGGTCCCTGCGCTTCAACCGACTTTGGCAAAAGCAGTCCGGCGGACGGCAGTCGTCATTGACTGAAGATCGGGTAGCAATCGGCGTGCCAACGCCAGGCATTATCCGACACGTTGAGAGTCTTGGCGAATTTCGAAAGAAGCGCGGAACCTCAGCGGCGGCGATCGCGGTGCGATGATGCAAATTGTGGCGCTGAATGCCTATTGCATGTGCGAAGAGGCTCGATCCCGCACCACGATCAGGCTCTCGATCAGCGACGCTCGGTCGGCTCCCGCCGCGGACGGATCGCCGCATTCCCCAGCACCGTGGCGCGGCCGCCCGCGTCGGCCGGAATGCCCTCCTGGCTGGTGTAGAATTCGGCGACATCGCCGAGGATTTCGACGAAGGTGGCAGCGCCGTAACCGTCGTCATCGTCATAGGTGCGGTCAAAAGGTGTGCCCCGGCGAAGACGAGCATTCCCAGCGGCGATGGCGGACAGGGGGATGTGCCGAGTTGGAGGGCGCCGGTGCGGCTATCGCGTAGATCGGCTTCGTTGCGACGCGTTCAGCAGCTTCATCTCGCGCCAACGATCGACCGTGCAAATGCCTTTGACGCTTTGAATCACCTCGTCGGCGTGCCGGCTGTCCACTTCGACATGCACAGACAAGGCACGGTCACCGGACACGATCACGGCGCTGGGGATATTCTCGATCAGCGACTCGATGTCGACCGGTGCGGCGCCGCGCGCCGCCTCGTGCATCTTTTCTTCAGTGATCGTCAACAGAAGATGGGTTTGGCTCATGTGCATCCGACCGACCATATCAAAGTATACCATAGCGACGTAAAGGATTCACTTTTTCAGCCGCGCGGTTGGAATCCTTGGGACGCCGAGACCTTCTCGTGACCGCGGCAGTCCAGTGCGCAAGCACATGGGTTCGAACGTCGCACGGGCATAGGCCGTTCGGGCCGAGGTCCTCGGCAAGGTGAGATATTTCCGGTTCCAAAGGTAATCCCTGGGGATCGCAGATCTCGAAATTGAGCTCGTCCTGGTCCATCTCGGGGGTCCGTGGCGGCCGCCGCAGCGAATTCGCTGCTGCCGAGAGTCGTCAACCTCTGCGTGTCTGTCCAGAGAATATTTGATAGTCTCTCTTGGCCGGCGGGCGCCACGAACGGCAGCAGGCTGCATATGAGGGGATTCTCGTGTCGAGGAAGCGCGGTGGGGTCGTCATCGGCGTCGACAAGACCGGCGATCTGCCGGCGCTGGAGGCCTCGGCCCGTGGTGCCGCGAAATTCGGAGCCTGGCTCCAGGATGAGGGATTCGAGGTCAAGACGATCACCGATGCCGACGGTTCGGTGACGGCGTCGCAGATACTGGAAGCCATCACGGGGTTTGTCGCCGCCGGAACGTATGACCAGCTCGTCGTCTATTTCTCCGGTCACGGCTATTGGAAGAACGACTCCGAATTGTGGCTGCTGACGCGCGCGCCGGCCGATGCGAACGAAGCCGTCAACTGGAAGGAGACGGTCGACTTCGCCAAGGACTGCGGGGTTCCGAATGTCGTGCTGATCTCGGATGCGTGCCGGAGCATCCCGACGACGCCCCGGGCGATGCGGGTGCGCGGCAGCATCGTCTTCCCCAACGACGACGTTCGGAGAAACCGCGCCAAAGTGGATCAATTCATCGCGGCGAGCATCGGCACGGCCGCTTATGAAGTATCGCTCCAGGGAGGTCCGAAGGAGAACGTCTTCACCCGTTGTCTGATGCAGGCCTTCGCCCAGCCGGACAGCGATATGGTGGTCGAGGTCGTGGAAGACGGCCAGCAGGTGCGGGTGGTCCCTAATCGTCGGCTGGGGCCTTATCTGCGTCGCGAGGTCGCGACGCTGCTGGCCGGCGTTAACATCACTATGGACCAGGCACCGGACGATGAAGTCCTGTCGGATGACAGCGCCTATATCGGCCACGCCAGGACGACGGGAGCAATCATTGCCAAGTCTCCTCGCGAGGTGCCGCTGGCGGGCCGCGGCCTCGGCGGATCGGCACTGCGCAAGGCCGGCGTCCGCGCCCTACCTCCCGATTTGCGCGGCATCGCCGCGCAGGTCTTCACCAAGGCTCTCGACGAGGGACGATCCCTGCGGCGCGACGTGCCTGCCACCGACGGGACCGAACCCGCGGCGCACCCCGTCATCCCGATCGCCGCCGGGCATCCCGGTTTCGACGAGGCGGTGGCGCGCGCGCGCGGTCTTGCGCCCGATGTTCGGCATTTCGAGACCGATACCGGCTTCGCCGTCCTCGGCGGCCGCGTCGTCGACGCAGCGCTGGCGGGCGGCGGTCGTCTTGATCTGCTGGCGTCGGGGGACGGCGAAGCCGAACCGGCGATTCTGCGCGTCGATCCGGATCGAGCGGCCTGCACCGCCGTGATCCGGCTAGGGGACGGCAATGGCGTGCCGCTGGCGGTGCTGCGCGGCTATGTCGGCCATGTCGTCGTAGACAAAGGTCGTGTGGTGAATGTCAGCTATATTCCTTCCGACAGGAATTCCCGTTTTCCAGACTATGCGGCGCGAGCCTCCCAGCTCGAGAAGCTGCGCGCCGCAGCGGCGGCGGCGATCCAGTTCGGTGTCTTTCGCATCAGCGATCCGCACTCCGCCGAGCGTCTCGCGGCAGAGATTCAAGTGGGCAAAGGCATTGATCCGTCCCTCGGTCTCTATGCCGCCTATGCCTATTGGGAGGCGGATGCGATGGCGGCACTGCATGCGGTCGCCTCGGCCATGCGCCAGGATCTGCAATCCGAACTGTTCGACGTCGCCATGCTCGATCGCGACCGGACCGGCAAGACTGCCGGCCCGGAACTGCCGACTGCTGCGTTCTGTCCGATGCTCGCCCAGGGATGGAATCTGCTCAGGGGCCGGGGGATCAGCTTGCCCGGCGTGCTGGACGACGCGCAGGACGAACTCGCCGGCGGCCTCTGGACGACGTTCCTGCCGCGGCGTGCCGATCTGATCCTCGCTGCTATTCGACAGGGAGAACTGCGATGAAGCTTCTTCTCGTGCATGGACGCGCCCAGGCCGGAAAGGATCCGGTCAAGCTGAAGGCCGAATGGATCGAAGCCCTGGAAAAGGGGCTGCGGAAAGCGGGCCTGAGCCTGCCGGCCGATGTCGAGGTCGACTTCCCGTTCTATGGCGATCAGCTCGATGCATTCGTCCGCCAGTTCGATTTGCCTGCCGAGCCGGGCTTCATGCCTAAGGGAAGTCCGGCATTCGACGAATATGCCGAATTCCGCCGGCAGATCGCCGAAGAGATGCGGCTGCGAGCCGGCATCAGCGACCAGGAGGTGCGCGGGGAGATGGGGCCGGTGCCCACCGAAAAAGGCGTCGAGAATTGGGCCTGGGTCCAGGCCATCGTCCGGCTCCTCGACCGTCATCTGACGGGGATATCGGCAACCACGATCGAAATATTCCTGCGCGACGTCTTCCTCTATACACGGCGCGACGTGGTACGCCGGGCGATCGACAAGACGGTCGCCGCGATGCTGACCGGCGACACCGCCGTGGTAGTGGGGCATTCGCTGGGCAGCGTCGTGGCCTACAATGTCATCAAGGCGGCGCCGAGGAAGGTGCCGCTCTATGTCACCGTGGGTTCGCCGTTGTCGATCCGGGCGGTCCGCCAGCCCCTGCTGCCGATCTCCAATCCGGTCGGTGGGCGCGGCTGGTACAACGCGCTCGATCCGCATGACATCGTTGCGCTGTACCCGCTCGACCGCGAAAATTTCGGGGTCGAACCTGCCATCACCAATTTCTCCGGTGTCGATAACTGGACCGAGAACCACCACGGTATCGTCGGTTATCTCGACGACGTCGACGTTGCGCGGGCGATTTACGCCGGTCTCCAGACCTCATAGAACGCCCCCCCCCGCCGGGCGGCGAGCGGTGCGAATGGCCGATGCACCGGCGTCACCCCCGGTGCGGCAGATGCCGGCGCAGCGCGGCGACGAAATCGTCCATGTCGGCGCGGGTCGTCCGGTGATTGACGATGGCGGCGCGGATCACCGGGCGACCGTCGAGATAGGTCAGGGACGGCGCCGCCTCGCCGCTGACATGCAGCGCTTCGACGAGGCGGGGATTGACGGTGTCGGCGTCGGCCGCGCGCACGCCGAAGCAGACGATGTTCAGCGTCACCGGCGCGTGGACGGTGAACAGGCCGCTGGCCTCCAGCCGTTCGGCGAGATGGCGGGCGACGTCGCAGCACCTGGCCATGCAGGCGCCGAGTCGTTCGGCGCCGAAGGTCTGCAGCGTCACCCAGGTCTTGAGCGCGCGAAAGCCGCGCGACAGGTCCGGGCCGAGATCGCAGGGCCAGACATCGCGGCGGGCGAGACCGGCGTCGGCGCGGGACAGATAGACCGCCTCGCTGGAGAAGGTCTGCAGATGGAGCTTGGCGTCGCGCACGATGACGAAGCCGGCGTCATAGGGCACATGCATCCATTTGTGGAAATCGAGGGCGACGGAATCGGCCCGCTCGATGCCTCCCAGCAGCGGGCGCAATTCCGTCGACAGGCTCGCCACGGCGCCGATGGCGCCGTCGACATGCAGCCACAGGGCGCGCGCGGCGGCGACGTCGGCAATGGCCGCGATCGGATCGAGCGCGCCGGTATTCACCGTGCCGGCGGTGGCGACGACGAGAAAGGGTGTCCATCCGGCGGCGATGTCGGTCTCGATCGCCTGGGCGAGCGCGTCGGGCCGCATCGCGCGGCGATCGTCGGTCGCGATCAGGCGGAGCTGGTCGCTGCCGAGACCGGCGAGCTCCATCGCCTGGCCGATGCACTGATGCGCTTCCGCCGAGGCATAGGCGGTGAGCCGCTGGGGCACGGCCTGCAGGCCGCTCTGCCGCACCGAGGGCCCGAGCAGCCTGGTGCGCGCCACCAAGAGCGCGATGAAATTCGCCATCGACGAGCCGGTGACGAACAGGCCCGACGACGAGGCCGGCAGGCCCAGGGACTGCGCCACCCAGCGGGTGACCTGGCGCTCGACCTCGAGCCCGATATGGTTGCGGCCGCCGCAATTGGCGTTGAGCCCGGCGGCGATCATCTCGGCGATCATGCCGGCCGGCGTGCCGGCGCCGTGCACCCAGCCCATGAACAGCGGATGCGGATTGCCGGTGACATAGGGCCGGATCAGCCTGTCGATGTCGGCGACGACGTCGCCGAGTTCGCGCGGCGCATCCGGCAACGGCGCACGAAACGCCGCGCGCACCTCGTCCGGCGCCTCGCGCCAGACCGGCCGCTCGCGCAGGCTGCGCAGATGGTCGATCATGGCGTCGAGCGCCTGGTGGCCGACGGCGCGGAAGGCGTCCCAGTCCGCCGGATCGAGATCGAGCTTGTCGGTCGCCTTCATTGTCTATCCGCTGTCGCGTGATCAGCTGTGCAGGGAAAGGCCGGTCGCCGCTTCGAGGTCGGCGATGGCCTGCGAAGGATCGACCACCTTGATGGTGGCCATGCCCATCTCCCGCGCCGGCTTGAGGTTGACGCCGAGGTCGTCGAGATAGACGCAGCGGGCGGGCTCGACCCCGAGGGCCTCGACCATCATGCGATAGATCCGCGGGTCAGGCTTGCGCAAGCCGATCTTGGCGGATTCGATGATGTGATCGAACAGCGCCATGACGTCGGCGACATAGAACGATCGGCTGCTGCCGATGCTGTTGGCGGGCAAATTGTTGGTGATGCAGCCGGTCTTGAACCGGCTGCGGATGTGCTTGAGCGCCTCGACCATGGCGGGACGCAGGTCGCCGGCGAGCAGCGGCAGGATCTCCCGGCCGCGGACCTCCGCGCCGAAGTCGCGGGATTCGGCCGCGAACAATTCGTCGAAGGCGTCGAGGTCGATCTCGGCCCGCTCGAACTTCGCCCAGGCGTTTTCGAGGTGATTGGCGGCGTTGGTGTTGCGGATGATGTCGGCGGGCAGGCCGCGTTCGCGCTCGAACCTGGCAAAGGCCTCGAACGGCGACGTGGTCAGCACCCCGCCGAAATCCCAGATCACCGCCTCGATCATCGCGTCCCGCGTCCTCATCATGGACCATGCCCGGTGTGGCTAGCATGGCGCGGCGGCGGGGGCCAGTGCGGCGGGACGTTCGGCGCGTTCCGGCGGTGGCGCGCCGGAGCGCACCACCGCCGGCCGTTCAGGCCTCGTTCGAGGGCTTCTCAGAACTGGACGGTCAGGCGTCCGTTGACCGAGCGGCCGGGTCCCTTGACGTTGTAGCCCCAGGCGGTCGACGTCCCCATCATCGAGACGACCTTGTAGTCGACGAGGTCGGCGCCGCCGAGCGGCAGGTCGTAGGTCTGGTTGAACAGATTGTCGACGCCGAGATCGATCCGCGCATGCTGCCACTGATAGCCGGTGCGGAGATTGACCAGGGCATAGGCGGCGGTCTTCAGCTCATTGCGGACCTGGCTGACCTGGTCCTTCGATCCGACGAGCTGCAGCTCGATGCTGTTGATCCAGCCGCCGATGCGATGGTCGAACGCGAGCTTGGCGTTGATCGGCATCACGTGGTAGAGATCGACGCCGTCGGTGCGCCGCCCCCGCACATAGCCCAGCGTGCCGCGGAATTCGCCGCGGCCATAGGTGAGGTTGTCCCAGATCGCCAGCTTGGTCTCGAGATTGACGCCGTAGAGCGTGGCGTCGTGGTTGGCGAAGCGCAGCGACACGAAGCTGTTCGTCGCGGTGAGATTGTCCGGATTGCTCGCAAGGCAGCTGGCGCTGGCGCAGCGATCGACGTCGATATAGTCCTGAACATAGCTGTAATAGGGCGTCACCTTGATGGCCCAGGTCTGCTGCGCCTCGTCGTGCCAGCCGGCGGTGAAGCTGGCCGTGTGGGCCTTCTCGGGCTTGAGATCGACGTTCCCGGTATAACCGTTGCCGTCGCCGAACCAGCCGATCATGCTCATCGCCATCGCGTTGTTCGACCAGGCATAGCGCTCGTAGAGGTTCGGCGAACGGGTCTTGCGGGCGAAGCCGAACTCGAACAGGCTGCGCTGATCGGGCTCGTAACGCACGAGGCCGGAGCCGTCGACATTCACATCGGTGCGGGCGCGGTCGAGCGCATTGAAGGCGGCGGCGTCAGCCGCATACATGCCGTTGTAGCCGCGTACCTCGCCGGTATTCATCCAGACCACGTCGTTGCGAATGCCGCCGATGGTGGTCCAGCCCGGCGCCCAATGCCGTTCCCACTCGGCGAAAGTGCCGACCCGGCCGCGGCGGCCGTTGTTGATGTTGAGGAAGCTGTTCGGGCCCATCATCATCGATCCGGGGACCGGATCCCACCAGTCCTCGAGCCGGTTGTAGGCGAGCTCGTTGCCGATGCGGATGATGTCGTGTTGCGATGCCGCGATGGTCGCCTTCACCGTGTAGCCGGCATCGGAGCTGTTGGTATCCATGGGCATCCTGCCGGTCTTGTCCGGCTCGATGAAGCCCATGGTGTGCCGGATCTGGTGGATGAAGGCGCTGGTCTCGAACTTGCCCCAGTCGAAATTGCCCTCGTAGCGGCCGTTGAGGTAGAGGCCGCGATTGTAGACCATGTCCATGTATTGGTTGACGTAGCCCTGGTAGGGAATGAACTGGCCGCCGACCTGCAGGGTGAACAGGTTGCCGAAACTCTCCTTGGAAATGCTCAAGGCGTGGTTCTGGGTCTCGTAGAGCGTCGACTTGATCCTGGTGCCGTCGCCCGCCTTGTAATCGCCGGAGCGGACCCAGCCGCCGGTATAGGTCACGCTGGTGTCGCGGTTGGCGATGGTGGCTGTGCTGTCGACGCCGTAGGCGTTGCCGTTGCTGCGGAAGAAGCCGGACAGCAGCGCGCTGGTGACCCAGGAATCACCTCGAGAATCCCCTTGCGCGAATTTCGGCGGGGCGGTGGTGACGTCGATCCGCGCGCCGGTGTAGTCGCCGCCGACGCTCACGGGGGCGACGCCGACATAGGCGCGCATCTTCGCGATCATCGCCGGATTGACGAAGGAGAGCGGTGGATTCATCTCGTTCGGGCAGGCCGGGCTGATCAGCATGCTGTTGATGGCGACCTGGACACGATCGGCGCCGAAGCCGTTGATCGAGGGCAGGCTCGAGACGCCGCCGGCGCCCCACGCCGCGCCGCCGGGCAGCTCGGTGATCAGCGCTGCCGAATCGCTGGACGACAGCCCGCGCTGGAAAGCGGTTTCCGCGGAGATGGTGGTGGTATTGGCGGGGACGAAGCTTGTCTCCTGCGGCCCGGGTGCCGATGGCGCCGGCGCGGCGACAGGGCGCGCGGCGGGCGCCGAGCGCGCCGGCACATGGCGCCCGGTGCTGCGAGGTCTTGCGGGATCGACCACGATGGTGGGCAGCTTGCCGGCGCTCTGGGCCCGGGCCGTCGATGCAGCCGGCGGCGCGAGGCTCGCCATGAACAATAGAGCTGGCGACAGCAGCGCGCTGGTGGCGAGCAGGCGGGACCGGCGTCGGCCGGTGGTGACGGTGATGACCATGAATAAATGTCTCGGCTGGCGCGCGTGCCGTCGTGGCCGCACGCGAAAGACTGGCCCGGACCGGAGGGCGGTCCGGGAGCGATGAGGTCGGGCTCGAGCGATCGCCGCCGGCAACCGTGACGATCTGCAGATTCAATGATTGGGAGAAGGAATCAGCTCAGGCGCTGGCCGGGGGAGCGCGGGCGCGATGGCCGGTGGCGGCCTCGATCGCGATGGCCGCATCCGGAGTGGGCGGCAGCGATGGGACATTGACGGCGATGCGCTGTGGCAAAGCCGGCGGTTCGGCCGGCGACAGCACGGCATCGGCGCGGCTGACGCAGAGCGGGCAATGCAGGACCGGCTTGGCCTTGCCGCTGCCAGCCGGATCGGATGGCGCCGAACTGGCACCGAAACACAAGTCATGCAGCGCGTCGGCGGTCGTGGGCGACAGGCCCGCCAGCAGCGAGCTCGCCAGCATGAGCTGGAGCACGAAGGCATAGGCGGCCGCCAGCGCGGCAACGCGCCCCACACTCCTCGCCCGCGGATGACTGACGATCACGGCTTCAAATTCCCCCGCTGCTTGTTAGCACGAAGCCGGGAAGCCGCAAATGGCGGGCGGTGACAACGGCGATGGCGCCGGCACAGGCACAGGACATTGCGGATCGCTGCAATGCAGATACGAGCGTCAGATCCACAGCACTACGCAGGGCATTGCTGGCGCTCGGCTCAGGGGTGCCGCGCCAGGACCTCGTCGATATCGCGAAGGACGAGATCGTCCGATTTCGGTGTCGCCGCATGAGCGGGCGCGGCGGGATCGGGCTCTGGGGAAGGCGCCGGCGGTCCGGCGGACTTGCCACTCTCCAGATCCTGAGTTGGCGGCGGCCGAGCAGCTGTCGTTGTCTGCGACCGGATTACCTTCAGCGACAGCTTGGGGGCGTGGAGCAGCTGGCTGGCGCGCGTGATGGATTGCATCAGCATGCCCCTGGCGCCGGTGACCGCAGGTAACGCACTGGCGGCCGGGGCTGCCGCGGCCGGGGGAATGTCTGCCGAAGCCGTGTCGTCCGTCGTCGCTGTGGCGGCGGGCTCTGCTGGCGGCGGCGGAGCGGCAGTGGCTCGCAACTCCGCCGCCGGCTCGGCGTTCTCCGTGGCGGTGGTCACCGGCGCGTCCGCCGCCGCGACGATGGACGGCGCAGGCGGTGCCACTTCGGATCGCTCGGATGGGGTGTCGGTTGTCGCCGGTTGTGCCACGGTTTCAAGCTCGGCGCGAACCGGCTCGGCAGCAGGCGCCGGCGGCGCGGCTCGCGGCGGCGCGGCCGGCATCGTGATGACGGGCGGCCACGGCGCCTCGGCGGCGGCAAGCGTCGCGGGACCGACCTCGATCGAGGGGCTGGCGCAAAAACGCGCGGCGACCTCGTCATAGGCGCGACGTGCCCGCGCCTCGCGCATTGCCATGTGCGGCAACACGTCGCCGGCCGGGATCGGACCGATGGTCTGGCGCGGCTCGCCGGCGAAACGAACGTCGATGAAATAAAGGTCGGCGCCGGCGTGGCGGGCAGTCCAGGACAGTCGCGGCCGGTCGTCCAGGCCGGGTCCATGAACGGTATAGCCCTCGAGTTGCGGCGGTCCCCAGCTGGATGCGGTCAGCGGCGACTGGCTCGCTGTCGCGACCGCGGCCGGAACTTCGTCGATAAACGTATCCCTCGCGTCGGCCTCCGATTCAATCGGCGCGCCCTCGACGGTTTCGGCTTGCGCGTCTTCCCGGCTTTCCGCCATCTGGAAATCACCTCGCCAGATGCCGCCGGTCGGGCGGCCGTCGAGGCTATTGTCGTGAAAATTCGGATTACCGCAAGTTGCATGGTGGGCCGCCTGCAGGGAGACGTACCAGCTTACCGAAGTCACTCCGCCTGCAGCGCACGCTGCAGGCGGCGGATGATGACGCCTCGCGTGCGGTCGTCGGCCGCGGCCTCGATCCGGTCGCTGATGTCGAGCACCAGCTTCGACATGTCGTTGTGCCAGTCGAGTTCGGTCACCGCTTCGGGCTCGAGGCGGCGTCGATGGGTGGCGACAAGCGGCGTGGGAACCGCGGCGGAGAGATCGAAGATGTCGTCGAGGGTCGGCTCGAAGATCTTCACCGCGGGAATGATGCGCTCGCTGATCCGGGCGTTGAGGCCGGCGATGGCCTCCTCTTCGCCATGGACCAGGAACAGACCGCGCTGCACCGGACGGCGCGCCGCGATCCACCGCGCCAGTTCGGCGCCGTCGGCATGACCGGAGTAGTCGTCGATGCGGCGGATATTGGCGGCGACCTTGACCTGATTGCCCTGGATCCTGACCGACTTTGCGCCGTCGACAAGGAACCGGCCGAGGGTGCCGTGAGCCTGGTAGCCCGTCAGCAGCACGGTGGCCCTGGCGTTCCACAGCCAGTTGCGCAAGTGGTGGCGGATGCGGCCGGCATCGCACATGCCGCTGGCGGCGATGATGATGTGGAAGCCGGAGAGTTTGGCGATCGACTTGCTCTCCTCCACGGTCTCGGTGAAGCGCAGATGTTTCGAGGCGAGCAGGCGGCCGACATCGACCGCCGGGTCGAGGCTGGCGGCGTTCTGGCGGAACACCTCGGTGGCGCGGATCGCCAATGGCGAATCGAGGAAGATCGGCGCCGCCGGGATCGCGCCACGGTCCATCAGATCGACGAGGTCGACGATCAGTTCCTGGGTGCGTTCGACAGCGAAGGCCGGGATCAGCAGCGCGCCGCCGCGGCCGGCGGCCGCGCGCACTTCGGCGGCGAGGTGGGCGCGGCGGCTGCCCGGCGTCACCGGCTCGCGATCCGTGCCGCCGTAGGTCGATTCCATGATGACATGGTCGAAGCCTGCCGGGGCTTCGGGATCGGGCTGCAGCAGCTTGGCGTCCGGACCGATATCGCCCGAGGCCAATACGCGCAGCGGTTTGCCTGTCTTGCCGGCGTCGGCGAATTCGATCTCGATGGAAGCCGAGCCCAGCAGGTGCCCGGCATTCCAGTAGCGGGCGCGGACGCCGGCGATGACGTCGACCCAGCTCTCATAGCTGACCGCGGAGAAGGATTGCATGGCCGCGACCGCGTCGGCCTGGGTGTAGATCGGCTCGACCTCGCCACGTCCGCGCGAGGCGTTGCGGCGGTTGAGCGCCGCGACTTCGGATTCCTGGATGCTGCCGGCATCGGGCAGCATGTAGGAGCACAGGTCGATGGTGCCGCGCGTCGCCAGGATGCGGCCGGCGAAGCCGTGGCGCACCAGCTTGGGGATCAGCCCGCTGTGGTCGATATGGGCATGGGTGAGGAGAACGGCGTCGATGTCCGCGGCGCGGAACGGAAACTCGCCGTAGTTGAGCTCCTTGAGCGTCTTCTGTCCCTGGAACAGGCCGCAATCGACCAGGAAGCGGCCGGTCGGCGTCGTGAACAGATGGCACGAGCCGGTCACCGTGCGCGCGGCGCCGCAGAAGCGAAGGGTGATGCTCACGGGCGGGACTCCTGACGATGGCCGAGCTCATCGGCCAATGCATCGGCAAACAGGCCGTCGAGCGGGAAGGCATTGGTCGGATGGGGCACGCTGCAGCACGAGCGCAGCGAATGGATGCCGGCGCGGGCAAAGGCGCCGCGCAGCTCCGGTGGATAGAGCGCATGGGTGATCACGGCTTCGATCGAGGCGGCGCCGGCATGGCGCAGCGCCTCGGCACAGGTGATCAGGGTGCCGCCGGAGGAGACGATGTCGTCGGCGAGCAGCATCGGGCGGCCGCGCAGGGCGGCGCGGTCGGAGAATTCGATCTCGACGCTGCGGTCGCCGCGTCGGGACTTGCGCGCCACCTGATGAGCGAGGCCGAGAAGGCCGGCGAGCTCGCCGACCCAGCCTGCCGATTCCGCGTCCGGTCCGACGACCACGGTGGAGCGATCGTACGGTGCGGTCCTGAGCACGGCGGCGATGGCGGGCATCGCCGAGAGGTTGTCGGCCCGGATGCCGGGAAAGACGTCGCCGATCGCCGCGGTGCGGTGCAGATGGGCGTCGACGGTGACGATCCGGTCGACGGTATTCGCCAGCATGCGACCGATGGCGCGCTGGCTGATCGCCTCGCCGTCCCGGAAGGCGGCGTCCTGGCGCATGTAGCAGAGATAGGGCGCGACCAGCACGATCCGCCGACAGCCGCTGCGCCGTAACGCTTCGGCGGCGAAGAGCAGCGCGATCAGCTTGTCGTTGGGACGATCGAGCGAGGCGAAGAGGATCGTGGTCGCCGCCGCGGCGCCGATCGTGACGCGGATCTCGCCGTCCGGGAAGGCGTGGGTGTCGATGACATAAAGCGGCAGTCCAAGCCGGCGCGCCAGGCGGCCGGCTTCCTCCCGGGAGGACGACAGGGCCTGGATGCCGGCAGGCATGCCTTCTGCGCTCATGCCGGCTTCCCGTCCACGGGCGGATGGCCGTTGACCAGATAGCCGTTGCTGCTGCGCACTGCCGCGGCGACGAGCTCGTGCTGGGAGGCGTCGAGGGAATAGATGCGGTAGAGCGGCTCGCCCTTGTCGACGCGGTCGCCCACCTTCTTGAACAGGTCGATGCCGGCGCCCCCGTCGAGCGGCGCGCCCGCGGTGCGGGCGAGGCGGTTGAGCTGCAGGCAGTCGATGCCGGCGACAATGCCATCGGCCTCGGCGCGGACATCGAGGCTCAGGGGGCCGGGCTGGACGGCGCAGGGCGAAGGCCCCTGGGCGTCGATGATCTTCTGCATCTGCTTGAAGGCGGCGCCGCTGTCGAGCAGCTCGCGGGCGCGGGCATAGCCGCTGCCGCCGCGCAGCTGCGGGTCGTACTCCAGGAGATGCGCGGCAAGACGCAACGATTTCTCACGGAGGTCGACCGGCGCCTTCGGATCGCCCGACAGCACCGCCATGACGTCGCGCGCCTCGAGCACCGGGCCGATGCCGTTGCCGATCGGCTGGCGGCCGTCGGTCATGATCACCTCGACGGCGATGCCGAAGCGATCGCCGACGAATTCGAACAGTTTGCGCAGCCGCATCGCCTCCGCGGCATTGCCGAGTTTGGCGGAGGGGCCGACCGGCAGGTCGACCAGGAGGTGGGTCGAGCCGGCAGCCAGCTTCTTCGACATGATCGAGGCGACCATCTGTTCCCGGGTGTCGATGGAGAGCGGACGTTCGACCGAGATCAGGACGTCGTCGGCCGGCGACAGGTTGACGTGCCCGCCCCACACCAGACAGCCATGGCAGGCGGCGACGACCTCCTTCATCTCCTCGACGCCGAGATCGACCCGGGCCAGCACCTCCATGGTATCGGCGGTGCCGGCGGGCGAGGTGATGGCGCGCGACGAGGTCTTCGGGATCGTCAGGCCGTGAGCGGCGACGATCGGCACGACGACCATCGAGGTGCGATTGCCCGGGATGCCGCCGATGCAGTGCTTGTCGACGACGATGGGGGAGGGCCAGCTCAGCCGCGTGCCGGCCTCGGCCATGGCCGCGACCAGGGCCAGCAATTCGTCGCTGGTCATGAAGCTCGCCGAACTGATCAGGAAGGCGGCGATCTCCATGTCGGAATAGCGGTAGTGGGCGACATCGTTGACGATGGCCCGGATCTCGTCGGCGCTCAGAATGCGGCCCTGGATTTTCCCCCGTACCGCATCGAGGCTTGCCGGCGGCGGCGCGGGCGTCACGGCAACGAGGCTGCCCACCGGCTCGTTGAAGCGGCGGAAGGCGGGCTGCGACAGCCCGAGCTCGTCGGGGCCGACCAGGCTGTCGTCGTCGGTGATCAGCAGGGTGGCGAGCAGGACTTTGCTGTTGCAGCGCAGCTCGACGCGGCTGAAGCCACGGAACACTTCCGGGCGCAGGGCCAGCGAGCGGCGGGAGACCACCGCGACATTTTCGCGGCCGGTGTCGAGCGCGAGGCGCGAAACGGTGAGCGGCGGCCGCGGCGGGTTTCCTCTCGCTTCGGCTCGTTGCTCCATGTCCAGTCCTCGTCTTCTGCGCCGCCCAACACTGTTGTCGATAGTCGCCGTCGGGCCAAGGGTCTTGATCTAGATCACAACCGGCGGGGTGGCGGTTATTGTGCCGGTCAGGCCGCGCCGACGGGCGGCCTGCAGCAAGTCCGCTTGACCGGAGCCGGCGGCAGTGAAACTTGCGCCCAATGCCGGAAGCCCAGGCGGCGACCGGCCCTCCAACGACGACCATACAAAGAAAAATCCGTCGGGAGGAATTCGAGCCCATGACGACCGCGACGAGCACCGCGCCGCAATCCCGGCTGCGCAGCAACACCATTGCCGACGGCTTCCGGCGCGCCGCTTCGGCCTGCCCGACCCGAAATGGATCGAGGCGGTCACCGCGATCGTGGTGTTGCGGCCGGGCCACGCGCCCGACGAGGCTGGTCTGATTGCCCATGCGCGCACCCGGCTTGCCCCGTTCAAGGTGCCGAAGAAGGTGATCTTCGCCGACAAGTTGCCGCGCAACACCGCCGGCAAATTGCTCAAGCGCGAGTTGCGGGCGCACTACGCCAAGGCGGGGTGAAATCCGATTGTTCGCCACGGCGTCGTCGGCCCAGGCGCGTCCCACCCGCCGCCGTCATCGCCCGACTTGATCGGGCGACCCAGTACACGGGGCGCCGATGGAGCACACTGCGTCGGCTGCTGTGCACCATTGCGACGACACGGCGTACTGGGCCCTCCACTTTCGTGGAGGGCGACAGCGATGTGCGGCGACGCCATGCCCGCCACACGCTCCATCGTCATGCCCGCGCTTGCCCGCCTCTCCGCAAGAAAGACGTAGATGACCGGCACGAAGCCCGGCCATGACGAGGGTCTCGCTTTCACGCTACCCCGCCGCCTCCACCCCGCACCACTCGGCGATGAACAGCGCGATCGCGGTGGTGACGCGCCGGAGCGAGGCGAGGCTGACGCGTTCGTCGAAGCCGTGAAGGTTTTCGCCGATCGGCCCATAGCACAGCGTCGGGATCTGATCGAACAGCGCATAGACGCGGGCGTCGAGATAAGAGAGCGCGGTGAAGCTCTCGAGTGCGCCGCCGGTCGCGGCCTGATGGGCGCGGGCCAGCACCGCCTCGGCCTCCGAGCCCTCCTCGAGCACATAGCCTTCCGCCTGAAAGCCGTTGAAGGTGACGGTCGGCGGGATGTTGGCGAGAAAGCCGTCGGCGCGGGCGAAGGCGGCGACACGGTCGGCGACCTCGCGCATCGCGGCCTGCGCGCTCGTTCCGGGCACGATCGAGATGCGGCAGTCGACCTTGCACCAGCACGGCACCGAGGAGGCCCAGTCGCCGCCGGCGATCTTGCCGATATTGAGGTTGACCGGATGGGGAACGTCGCGGAAATGCGGCTGCGCCGTCGCCCTCTCGTTCCACTCCGCCTCGAGCCGGCGCAACTCGCCGATGACGCGATAGGCCGCATCGATGGCGTTGCTGCCGGCGCCCATGCGCTGCACATGGACCGGCACGCCGCGAACCTCGATATGGAACCAGATTACGCCGATATTGGCCCGCACCAGCATTTCGTTTTCCGGCTCCGGGATCAGTGCCGCATCGGCGCGATAGCCGCGCAGATGCGTCATCAGCGCGCCGTTGCCGGTGGATTCCTCCTCGACCACCGACTGGACATAGACCGTCGCCGCCGGTTGCAGGCCGGCGCGGCGCAGCGCATCGAGGGCGAAGATGTTGGCGGCGTGGCCGGCCTTCATGTCGGCGCCGCCGCGGCCGTAAAGCCAGTCGCCCTCGATGGCCGGCTCGAACGGCGGGTGGCTCCACATCGATGCCGGCCCCTCCGGCACGACGTCGACATGGGCCTGCAGGATCAGCGAGCGGCCGGTCTCCTGGCGCGGGCGATGGATGCCGACGACGATCGGCGCCTCGGAATGCTCGGGGCTGAAGGCGCCGCCGCCGGGATGGCGTTCGATCGCGCTGCGCTCCATGGCGAAGCGTTCCATGGTGTAGCCGCGGTCGCGCAAGGCGCGGAAGACGAAGTCCTGGACCGCATGCTCCTCGCCACGCCGCGAGGGAAAGCGGATGAAGTCGCGGGTGAAGGCGATCTGGGCATCGAAGCCGTCGGAGACGGCGGCAGCGATGCGGTCGCGCACCGAAGGATCAAGCGGCATTGGGGAGAACCTTTCGAAAACAGGAACTGCGGGCGAGAAGCTCGGCGGCTCAGCGCGCGCTCTCGAAACCTTCGAGGAAGGCGGCGAGATTGTCGCCGAGCACATCGGAGAGATAGCCGCCTTCCTGCACCAGCACGGTCGGCAGGCCGAGCCGGGCCACCGCCGCGCCGATGCGCCTGAAGCCGGGCGTCGTGACCTTCAGCGCGGCCAGCGGATCGTGCTCGGAAGCGTCGAGCCCGAGCGCCACCACCAGCGCGCCGGGGGCGAAGCTGGCGATGGCGCGGGCCGCGCCTTCGAAGGCGGCGAGATAGCCGTCGTCGCCGGTGCCGATGGCGAGAGGAATGTTGAGATTGGTGCCGAGGCCCGGGCCTTCGCCGCGTTCATGGGCATAGCCCCAGACGAAGGGATAATAGGCCACCGGATCGGCGTGGATCGACACCGTGTAGATATCGGGCCGGGCATAGAAGATGCCCTGGGTGCCGTTGCCGTGATGGACATCGACGTCGAGAACGGCGACGCGCGCATGCGCCTGGCGCAGGTGGGCGGCGGCGATCGCGCTGTTGTTGAGGAAACAGAAGCCGCCGGCCATGTCGCGGTAGGCGTGATGGCCCGGCGGCCGGCACAGGGCGTAAATCGCATCCTCGCCGTCGAGCACGAGCTGGGCCGCGGTGGCGGCGACGTCGGACGCCGCGCAGGCGCCGGCCCAGGTGCCAGGGCCGATCGGGCAGGCGGTGTCGGCGGTGTGCCAGCCGAGCTTGCCGACGATATGGCTCGGATAGGTCGCCGCGTGCCGCACCGGATGGATGTTGGCGATCATTTCCGGGCCGGCATCGCCGAGCGCGAGCCATTGCTCCCAGGCGGTGGCGAGGAAATCGAGATATTCGGGGCTGTGGATCTGGGCGCGCGGGCCCTGGCCGAAGGCGGTCGGCGCAACCAGCGTGTGCCGGCCCTTGGCGAGACCGTGCAGCAGCCGGTCGGCGCGTTCCGGCTGCTCGGTGGTGCGCTTGATGACGCCGCGCACCAGGAAGAACTGAGGGTCATGGCTGCGATGGGCATCGCTGTAGACAGCTTTCACCGTGAGACTCCATTGCCGAGGTTCGGGATATCACGGACCAGCCGACCGACTTCGGTCCATGCTGTGCCGATGTGATGGTCGAGGTGGGCGCCGATGCGCTCGGGGTAGCCCTGCTCGATGGCGGCCAGCAGCGGCTCGTGGGTGGCGGCGATGCGGCGCGGATCGTCGTAGAGCCGGCCGATCAGCCCGATCACCATGCGCAGTTCGGAAGCGAGGTCGTCGAAGATCCGCAGCAGCCGCCGCGAGCCGGCGATCTCGCAGATCAGGCGATGGAAGCTGTAATCCTCCTCCACCTGTCGCGACGGATCGTCGAGTTCGGCGGTCTCGTACAGCACCTCGAGCTGACGGCGCAGCGCGCGCCGATTGGCCGGCGTCAGGTTCCGTGCCGCGAGCACTGCGGCGTGGCGCTCGACGCAGAGGCGCAGGTCGTAGATCTCGTCGATGTCGGTGACGTCGAGCTTGCGCACGAAGAAGCCGCGGCGCGGATGTGACACCAGCAGTCCCTGGCGTTCCAGGAGCCGTGCCGCCTCGCGCACCGGAGCGCGGCTGATGCCGAGCTCGCGGGCGACGCCGGCCTCCACCACCTTCGCACCGGGCGACAGCCGGCCCTCGATGATGGCTTCGGTCAGTCGGCGCGCGACCTGACCGACGAGGTCGCTATCGGTGAGCGCGTTGAGGCCGACTGGCGGCGCGACAGGTCGCATGAGGAGGTTTCCGTTTGTTCTCGCTGTACACTTTTTAAGCGTCGATTGTCGACAGTTTAATCTTGAAGGATGGACCTGGATTGTATTGGCTGACGGTCGATGGCGCGGGACGGCTGCCGATGCAGTCATTCGCTTGCGCGTTCCAGTTGTGAGCCGTTCGACGATGTCCGACCGCGCTGTCGTGTCACGCCTTTCGTCATCCGCGTCCAATGCAGGGGATGATGATGCCTGCCGTCAGGCGCGCATCGATCTCGCCGCCTGCTACCGGTTGATTCACCGCCTCGGGCTCGACGACAGCATCTACACCCACATTTCGGCGCGGCTGCCCGGCACACATGACCGGTTCCTGATCAATCCTTATGGCCTGCGCTTCGAGGAAGTGACGGCGTCAAATCTCGTCATTGTCGATGTCGACGGCAGCGTCATCGACGATCCGGTCGGCCTCGGCATCAATCCGGCGGGCTTCACCATTCACAGCGCGGTGCATGCGACGCGCCATGACGTCGCCTGCGTGCTGCACACCCACACCGTGGCGGGCGTCGCCGTGTCGTCCCAGGCCGACGGACTGCTGCCGCTCAACCAGTGGTCCATGCAGTTCACCGGCAGGCTCGCCTATCACGACTACGAAGGCATCGCGCTCGACCTCGACGAGCGCTCGCGCCTCGTCGCCGATCTCGGCGACAAATTCGTCATGGTGCTGCGCAATCACGGCCTGCTCACCTGCGGCCGCTCGATCGGCGAAGCCTTCAAGCTGATGCACAATCTCGAACGCTCATGCCGGGCGCAGCTCGCGATCCAGGCTGCCGGCGCGCCGGTCGCGCGCCTCTCCAATTCGGTCGCGGTCAAGGCTGCCGGGCAATATGCCGCCGGCTATGACCGCATCGAAGTGCAGGGCCAGCCGGACACCGAATGGGCGGCGTTCAAGCGCATGCTCGATCGCAGCGATGCCGGTTATGCCGACTGACAGGTCACGACGGGGGACGAGGATGCTGAAGCGTGTAATGCTGGCCGTGATGCTCACCTCCAGCGCGGGCGCCCTGGCGCAGGAGCCGAAGGCCGGGGGCGTCGTCAACGTCGTGATCCAGCCCGAGCCGCCCGGCCTGATGGTCGGCATGGTGCAGAACGGTCCGACCCAGATGGTGGCCGGCAATATCTTCGAGGGCCTGTTGCGCTACAGCCCGAAGCTCGAGCCGCTCCCAAGCCTCGCCGAAAGCTGGGCCGTGAGCGACGACGGCAAGGTCTACACCTTCAAGCTCAAGCCCGGCGTCACCTGGCATGACGGCAAGCCGTTCACCGCGGCCGACGTGCTGTTCTCGATCGATTTCCTCCGTCAGAACCATCCGCGGGCCAAGAACAACCTCGCCCAGGTCGAGAAGGTCGACGCGCCGGACGATCTTACGGTGGTGTTCACCCTCAAGCAGCCGTTCGGGCCCTTCCTCGGCATCTTCGAGGTCGGCTCGCTGCCGATGATTCCCAGGCACATCTATGAAGGCACCGACTGGAAGACCAACCCCGCGAACAACGCGCCGATCGGCACCGGTCCCTTCATGTTCAAGGAATGGAAGAAGGGCGCCTTCATCCATCTCGTGAAAAATCCCAACTACTACGTGAAGGGCCGGCCCTACCTCGACGATATCTACTGGCAGGTCATTCCCGACGCGGCGGCGCGCTCGGTTGCCTTCGAGACCGGCAAGGTCGACGTGCTGCCGGGCGGCTCGGTGGAGAATTTCGACGTGCCGCGCCTCGCCAAGCTCAAGGACACCTGCACCACCGGCGCCGGCTGGGAGTTCTTCAGCCCGCTCGCCTGGATGTGGCTCAACAACCGCGGCGGGCCGACCGCCAACAAGAAGTTCCGCCAGGCGGTGATGTTTGCGGTCGATCGCAACTTCGCCAAGGACGTGATCTGGAACGGCTTCGGCAAGGTCGCCACCGGCCCCGCGGCCTCGACCATCAAGTATTACACCGCCGACGTGCCGAAATACGACTATGACCCGGCCAGGGCCAAGGCGCTGCTCAAGGAGGCGGGCTACAACGGCGAGAAGGTGCGCCTGATGCCGCTGCCCTATGGCGAGACCTGGCAGCGCTGGGGCGAGGCGGTGAAACAGAATCTCGCGGACGTCGGCATCAATGTCGAGATGGTGGCGACCGACGTCCCCGGCTCCAACCAGAAGCTCGGCGACTGGGACTACGACATCGGCTTCAGCTATCTCTATCAATACGGCGATCCGGCGCTCGGCGTCGGCCGCAACTACGTCTCGAGCCAGATCTTCAAGGGCGGTGTCTTCAACAACGTCGAGGGCTATTCCAATCCCGAGGTCGACCAGCTCTTCGCCGACGGCGCGGCGGCGCCTTCGGACGCCAAGCGCAAGGAGATCTACGAGAAGGTCCAGAAGATCCTGGTGGAGGACGTGCCGGTGGCCTGGCAGCTCGAACTGCAATTCCCGACCATCAGCCGCTGCTACGTGAAGAACCTCATCACCACGGCAATCGGCGTCAATGACGGCTTCCGCGACGCATGGCTCGACAAGTGAGACGATTGCGGCGGGACCGGACACTGTCAGACCGTGAGACGATGAGGGAGGTCGCGCGCTGATGCTGTCCTTCGTCGCCCAGCGCGTGGTCAAGGGCGTGATCGTGCTGCTTGCGATCGTGGTCCTGAACTTCTTCCTGATCCGTCTCGCGCCGGGCGATCCCGCCCTGGTGATGGCCGGCGAGGCGGGGGCGGGGGACCAGGCCTATGTGGCGCAGATGCGCGAGAAGTTCGGCCTCGACCGTCCGCTGGCCGAGCAGCTGCTGATCTATGTGAAGGGCATCGCCAGCCTCGATCTCGGCTACTCGGTCCGCCAGGAAGCGCCGGTATCGAAGCTGATCTTCGAGCGGCTTCCCGCCACGCTGTTGCTGACGCTGTCGGCCTTCACGATCTCGCTCGTGTTCGGCATCCTGTTCGGCGCGCTGGCCGCGCGTTTCGCCGGCACCTGGGCGGATACCGCCATCACCACGCTGGCGCTGCTGTTCTATGCGACGCCGGTGTTCTGGGTGGCGCTGATGGCGATCCTTCTGCTCTCGGTGTGGATGGATTGGCTGCCGAGCTTCGGCTACGAGACCGTCGGCGCCAACTACACCGGCTTTGCCCATGTGCTGGATGTCGGCGCCCATCTGATCATGCCGGCGCTGACCATCGGCCTGTTCTTCATGGCGACCTATGCGCGCATGACGCGGGCGTCGATGCTCGAGGTCCAGCGGCTCGATTTCATCAAGACGGCGCGGGCCAAGGGCCTCTCCGCCGGCGTCATCCTGCGCCGTCATGTCCTGCGCAATGCGCTGCTGCCGGTGGTGACCCTGGCGGGGCTGCATTCCGGCACCTTGATCGGCGGCGCGGTGCTGACCGAAACCGTGTTCGCCTGGCCGGGCATCGGCCGTCTGATGTACGAGGCGCTGCTGCAGCGCGACTACAATCTGCTGCTCGGCGTCTTCGTGGTCTGCTCGGCGATGGTGCTGGTCTTCAATCTTCTGACCGATCTCGTCTATCGCACGGTCGACCCGCGTATCCAGGTCACGGCATGAGGTGCGCGCCATGAAGCTCGTCAAGGCGCTCCTGCGTCATCCCGGTGGGCTGATCGGCCTTCTGATCCTGGTTCTTGCGATTGCGGTGGCGATCGGCGGGCCGATGCTGTTTTCCGGTTCGCCCTGGCGCATGGTGCAGCGGCCCTTCCTGCCGCCCTTCATGCTGGCGACGGCGCCGCTCGGCACCGATGCGCTCGGCCGCGATGTCATGGCCGGGCTGATCTTCGGTGCGCGGGTGTCGCTGCTGGTCGGCCTGGTCTCGACCCTGGCCGCGCTCGCGGTCGGCGTGCCGCTCGGCGCGGTGGCCGGCTATTTCGGCGGCCGCATCGACGATGCCCTGATGCGCTTCAGCGAATTGTTCCAGACCGTGCCGAGCTTCGCGCTGGCCATCGTGCTGGTGGCGATCCTCACGCCGTCGATCTATTCCATCGTCGCCGCCATTGCCATCGTCAGCTGGCCGCCGGTGGCGCACCTCGTCCGCGGCGAGGTGCTGTCGCTGCGCTCCCGGGAATATGTCGAGGCCGCCGTGGTCACCGGCCAGACGACCTGGACCATCATCTGGCGCGAGATCCTGCCCAATACCCTGTCGCCGGTGATCGTGCAGGCGTCGCTGATGGTGGCGACCGCGATCCTGCTCGAATCCTCGCTGTCCTTTCTCGGCCTCGGCGATCCCAACCTGATGTCCTGGGGCTATATGGTCGGCGCCGGCCGTACCGTGATCCGGCAGGCCTGGTGGATCACAGTGTTTCCCGGCGTCGCCATCCTGCTGTCGGTGCTGGCGCTGAACCTGATCGGCGATGGCCTCAACGACGTGCTCAACCCGCGCCTCGCGCGCAACGGGCGCTGATCATGGCGGCGGTGGTCTCGATCCGCAATCTTCGCATCGCCCTTCCCGACGGCGGCGATCGCGCTCATGCGGTGGCCGGCGTGTCGTTCGATCTCGCCGCCGGCGAGATCGTCTGCGTGGTCGGCGAATCCGGCTCGGGCAAATCGATGTGCGCCCACGCCCTGATGGGGCTGCTGCCCGACACCGTGCGCGTCGACGGCGGCGAAATCCTCTACCAGAACCGCAACCTGCTCGATCTCGATGAGGATGGCTGGCGCGACCTGCGCGGTCGCGGCATCGCGATGGTGTTCCAGGAGCCGATGACCGCGCTCAATCCCCTGATGCGGATCGGCGACCAGATGATGGAGATGTTCGAGGCCCACGGCCGATCGACCGGGCGCGAGCGCCGCCGGCGGGTGCTCGAGCTCGCCGCCGAAGTGGGCTTGCCCGATCCGCCACGCATCATCCGCGCCTATCCGCACCAGCTCTCCGGCGGCCAGCGCCAGCGCGCGATGATCGCCATGGCCCTGGCGCTCGAGCCCGCGGTGCTGGTCGCCGATGAGCCGACCACGGCGCTCGACGTCACCACCCAGGCGCAGATCCTTGCGCTGATCCACGATCTGCAGCGCCGCCACAACATGGCGGTGATGTTCATCACCCACGACTTCGGTGTCGTCGCCGACATCGCCGATCGCGTCGTGGTGCTGCGTCACGGCGAGGCGGTGGAGCAGGGCAGCGCCGCCGAGGTGCTCAATCACCCGCAGCACGCCTACACCAGGGCGCTTCTGGCGGCGGTGCCGTCGCTCGACCCGCCGCCGCGGCCGGCGCGCGAGGGCGGACACAAGGCGGTCGAGGTCATCGGCCTCGACAAGACCTATGTCACCTCGGGCGGCTGGTTCCGGCCCGACCGCGAGGTGCGCGCCGCCATCGGCGTCAATTTCTCGATCCTCAAGGGCGAGACCCTCGGCCTCGTCGGCGAATCCGGTTCGGGCAAGTCGTCGGTCGCCCGCCTCGTGATGCGGCTGATCGCGCCCGATCGCGGCACCGTGCGGCTCGGCGACACCGATCTGACGTTGCTCGAGGGCGCCGCCCTGCGTGATGCCAGGCGTCGGATCCAGATGGTGTTCCAGGATCCCTTCGCCTCGCTCAATCCGCGGCGCAGGGTCGGCGATATCATCTGCGACGGGCCGATCGCGCACGGCGCTGCGCCCGGCGAGGCGCGCCGGCGCGCCGGCGAGCTGCTCGCCATGGTCGGCCTCGACGCCAGCGCCCTGCAGCGCTACCCGCACGAATTCTCCGGCGGTCAGCGCCAGCGCATCGGTATCGCCAGAGCCCTGGCGCTCGATCCCGAGGTCATCGTCGCCGACGAGGCGGTGTCGGCGCTCGACGTTTCGGTCCAGGCGCAGGTGCTCAAGCTGCTCGAGGACCTCAAGACCCGTCTCGGTCTGTCGATGCTGTTCATCACCCACGACTTGAGAGTGGCAGCGCAGATCTGCGACCGTATCGCGGTGATGCAGCGCGGCGAGATCGTCGAGCTCAAGCCGACCGAGGCATTGTTCGCCGCCCCTGAACATCCCTATACTGCGGCGCTGCTCGCCGCCGTGCCGGGCCGCCACGGATCTCCGCAAGCCGCCTGACCCCACTCCTGACGAGCTATTCCTGACCATGCATTGTGTATTGCTGAGCGAGACGCTCGACCTGCGCGGCTATCTCGCGTCCGAAATCGACCGACTCAGGGACCGCATTACTTTCGTCGATCATCCTTGTGCCGACGCCGACGAGGTGCGCCTCGCGGTGGCCTGGGATCCGCCGGCGGACGGCTTCTCGCGCTATCCCAAGCTCGCCGCCGCCTGTTCGATCGGCGCCGGCGCCGACAGCATCCTGCGCTGCCCGAGCCTGCGCGCAGGCGTTGATGTGGTGCGGGTGGTCGAGCCGGCCCAGGCGCAGATGATGTCGGGTTTCGTGCTCTGGCACGCCATCGGCCATCAGCGCGGCCTGCCGATCTATCGCGACCAGCAACGCCGGCAACTGTGGCGGCGCATTCCGCAACGCGCGGCGCGGGATATCCCGGTCGCGATTCTCGGTTTTGGTGCCATGGGCAGCCGCGCCGCGCAGGATTTCGCCGCGCTCGGCTTTCCGGTGCGGGTCTGGAGCCGCAGCGCGCGGCCGGCGCCGCAGGGGATCGCGGCTTTTCATGACGTCGGGGGGCTCGCCGCCGCGGTCGAGGGCGCCGAGATCGTGGTCAATCTGTTGCCGCTCACGCCCGAGACCCGCGGCATTCTCGACGCCCGGCTGTTCGCGCGGCTGCGTCGAGGCGCCTTTCTCATCCATGTCGGCCGCGGCGAGCATCTCAACGAGGCGGATTGCCTCGCTGCGCTGGCCTCCGGCCAGCTCGCCGGCGCCGCGCTCGACGTCTTCGCCGCCGAACCGCTGCCGGCGGATCATCCGTTCTGGGATCATCCCGGCGTGATGGTGACGCCGCACGATGCCTGCGACGTCAGTGTGCCGGCGGTCGCCGACACCATCCTGGCGACCGCCGCGGCGCTGGAGCGGGGCGAGACGCCGCCGCACACTGTCGATCGTGTCCGGGGTTATTAGGCGCGGATTTGACATTCGCGAGCCGTCTTGTCGCGGGCTGCCGAAGCCAATGTCAGATCCAAGAACGCCACTGCCGCGCGCGTGAAGAAAGCGCATCGGATCAGGTTGGCTGCTTGACGCGCGTGCCGCGTGACCGGGTGGGCCTCGTGGCTCCAGACGGCGCAGGCGCGCCTCGCCACGAGCCTCGACGAGGGCCGCGGGAGCGTCGCCGACAAGCGGCCTGCCGCGGCGAAACCCGTGTCGCGGAATTTGCCGGGTGGACCGCGGACGATTGACGATGTTCCGGCGCTATGGTCCTTGAAGGCAGGGCCCCTGCAAGGCGGCCGGCTCAATCGGGAGGATGACCATGGAGCTCGGCGCGACTGCGCGTGCCCGGTCTGGTGCACTGTCGCTCGTTTCCTCGTCGTGGGGGCGTCTCGTCGATGCGTAAGCCGCCGTTCAACAGGATTCTGATCGCCAATCGCGGCGAGATCGCCATTCGCATCGCGCGCGCCGCTGCCGAGCTCGGCTGCGGCAGTGTCGCGGTGTTTTCCACCGACGATGCCGCTTCGCTGCACGTCCACAAGGCCGATGCGGCCCATCCGCTCGGCAAGAGCGGTGCCGCCGCCTATCTCGACATCGACGGTATCCTGGCCGCGGCCAGGGCCACGGGCTGCGATGCCATTCATCCCGGCTATGGTTTTCTGAGCGAGAATGCCGAACTGGCGGCGCGCGCCCGCGAGGCGGGTATCGCCTTCATCGGGCCGTCGGTCGCGGCGTTGCGGCTGTTCGGCGACAAGGTGGCGGCGCGCCATCTCGCCGCCGGGGCCGGCGTGCCGGTGATCGAAGGCACTACCGGCCCGACCACCCTCGACGAGGCCGAGGCCTTCTTCGCCGCGCTCAAGGGCGGCGCCATGATGATCAAGGCTGTCAGCGGCGGCGGCGGTCGCGGCATGCGCGCGGTGCGAGACGCCGGCGAGATCGCGGAGGCCTTCGCCCGCTGTCGCTCCGAAGCCAAGGCGGCGTTCGGCGACGATGCCGTCTATGTCGAGCGCCTCGTCGAGAATGCTCGGCATATCGAATTCCAGGTGGCGGGCGACCGCGACGGTGCGGTTACGCATTTCGGCGAACGCGAATGCACCCTGCAGCGGCGCAACCAGAAGCTCGTCGAGATCGCGCCGAGCCCGTCGCTGTCGGAGGGATTGCGCAACCGCATCGCCGCCGCCGCGCTCGAGCTGGCGCGGGAAGCGCGCTATGAGTCGCTCGGCACCTTCGAATTCCTGGTCGATGCCGACGATGGCGGCGAGGGCGCCTTCTTCGCCTTCATCGAGGCCAATCCGCGCCTGCAGGTGGAGCATACCGTGACCGAGGAGGTGACGGGGGTGGACCTCGTCGCCAGCCAGATCGCGCTCGCCGCCGGCGCCAGTCTCGACAGCCTCGGATTCGGCAAGGGCTACAGGGCGCAGCCGCGCGGCTACGCCATCCAGCTCCGCGTCAACATGGAGACCATGGACGAGAACGGCGTAGCGACGCCGTCGGGCGGCGTGCTGTCGATCTTCGAGATGCCGACGGGGCCGGGGCTGCGCGTCGACACGTTCGGCTATGCCGGCTACCGCACCTCGAGCGCCTTCGATTCGCTGCTGGCCAAGTTGATCGTGCATGCGTCGGCGCCCGATTACGCGGTGGCGGCGGCGAAGGCCTACCGCGCCGCCTGCGAGGCGCGCATTGCCGGGATCGAAACCAATCTGCCCTTCCTGCAGGCGCTGCTCAGCCATCCCGAGGTGGCGGCCAATCAGGTGAATACCCGCTTCGTCGAGGAGCACGCCGCCGACCTCGCGGCCCGGGCCGCCGCGGCGCATCCGCAACTGTTCGCGTCTGTCGACGAGACCCGATCGGGCGCGACCGCGGCACGCGCGCCGGCGCCGGCCGGGACGGTCGGGATCGCGGCGCCGCTGCAGGGCACGGTGGTGGCCGTGAGCGTGGCCGAGGGGGACAGCGTGCGCCCGGGCCAGCAGCTTGCGGTGATCGAGGCCATGAAGATGGAGCACATCATCACCGCGCTGCAGGGCGGCGTGGTTCGTGGCATCGCCGCGAGACCCGGCATGACGCTGATGAAGGACGATCCCGTGCTGTTCATCGAGCCGGCGGAGGTCGCCGTCGAGGGGAGCTCGACCGAGGCGGTCGCCGATCTCGATGCGATCCGGCCCGATCTCGCCGAGATGATGGCGCGGCAGGGCTTCACGCTCGACGGGAACAGGCCGGAGGCCGTCGCGCGGCGGCGCAAGACCAACCAGCGCACCGCCCGCGAGAACATCGCGGCGCTGGTCGACGAGGATTCCTTCATCGAATATGGCTCGCTGGCCATTGCCGCGCAGCGGGCGCGGCGCAGCCACGACGATCTGATCCGCAATACCCCAGCCGACGGCCTGGTCGCCGGGCTTGCCAGCGTCAATGGTGCAGAGTTCGCACCCGACAAGGCGCGCTGCATGGTGGTCGCCTATGACTATACCGTGCTCGCCGGCACCCAGGGGCAGCGCAATCACAAGAAGCAGGACCGGATGTTCAGGCTCGCCGAGGAGCTGAAGACGCCGGTGGTGCTGTTCGCCGAAGGCGGCGGCGGCCGCCCCGGCGACACCGAGCGCCTCGGCGTCACCGGGCTCGATGTGCCGACCTTCGGCCAGTTCGCCAAGCTCAGCGGCCTCGTGCCGCTGGTCGGCGTCGTGTCCGGGCGGTGCTTTGCCGGCAATGCCGCGCTGCTCGGCTGCTGCGACGTGATCATCGCCGCGCGCGACAGCTCGATCGGCATGGGCGGTCCGGCGATGATCGAGGGCGGCGGCCTCGGCGTCTACCAGCCCGAGGAGGTCGGTCCGTCGGGCGTGCAGGCCTCGAACGGCGTCATCGACGTGCTGGTCGAGGATGAGATCGAGGCGGTGGCAGCGGCGAAGCAATACCTGTCCTATTTCCAGGGACCGCTCGCCCATTGGCAGGCGCCGGACCAGCGGCTGCTGCGTCGCGTCATTCCCGAGAACCGCCTGCGGGTCTACGAGATCAGGAATGTGATCGAGACCCTGGCGGATGCCGGTTCGGTGCTCGAGCTGCGGCGCCAATTCGGGATCGGCATCGTCACCGCCTTCATCCGCATCGAGGGGCAGCCCTTCGGTCTGATTGCCAGCAATCCCAAGCATCTCGGCGGCGCCATCGACGCCGAGGCGGGCGACAAGGCGGCGCACTTCGTCCAGCTGTGCGATGCCTTCGATATTCCGGTGGTCTCGCTGTGCGATACGCCCGGCTTCATGGTCGGCCCGGAGGCGGAGAAGACCGCCCTGGTGCGACACGTGTCGCGTATGTTCCTCACCGGCGCCAGCATCAGCGTGCCGTATTTCACGGTTGTGCTGCGCAAGGGCTACGGCCTCGGCGCCCAGGCCATGGCGGGTGGGGGCTTCCACGCCCAGACCTTCACCATCTCGTGGCCGACCGGAGAATTCGGCGGCATGGGGTTCGAAGGCGCGGTGCGGCTCGGCTACCGCAAGGAGATGGAGGCGATCGAGGATCCTGTCGCGCGCGACAAGTTCTTCTGCGACATGGTTGCCAAGTTCTATGAGACCGGCAAGGCGATCAATATCGCCTCGGTGCTCGAGATCGATCAGGTCATCGATCCGGTCGATACCCGGCGCTGGATCATGGGCGGGCTGCGGGCGTGGCCGAAGCCGCCGGCGCGCACGGAGCGCAAGCGGCCCTGTATCGATGCCTGGTAACCCAGCGGATGCCTTGGCGAGCAGGCTGAACGCGCCGCTCGCCGCTTGCCAAGCAGCGGCCGGAGCGACAAGCTTTGCCGCGCCTGCGCAATGTCGAGGTCGCGATCGATGAAGGCTATCGACCGGCCTGGCAGATGTGGCCGATCCCCAAGCCGAGGGACGGGTTGCCGGTGACGATCAGGCCGCTGTGACCGGCACGGGTCGGTGACGTCCGGCACCGTGGGTGACCGGCGAGCCAAACCGATCGGCGAGGGTAATAAAGTAGAGAAAACGGCTTCAGGGTGGCCGCTGGACATCTTTGGCCACAATTTCGAAAATCGGGAAAAAATAGCAGTCGGAAACGGGCGCAGGAGGGGGCCGATAGCCGCGGCATGCCGTCGTAAGACTAGCGTAAGCTAGCTCGCGCATCGCGAGTGCTGATTGACGGACAACTCCTTGGACAGGAGCGATTTGCTCGCATAGGTGGTTGTGCGAGCAGAGCCGTTCGCTCACTTCGCGCCGTCCCGTTCCGAAGCCGCGCTCCTGCGACCGTTCTTTTTCAGCGCATATATGAGCGGTTGAAGACAACTTGCGACGCATTCGCGAAGTCACGCTCGTGATGCCGGAGGGCCATAGGTTTGCCGTAGCGGCGCCACTTTTGGTTGAAGAAAATACGTTCCACCGGTGGAACACTGAATTTTTTCCGAGAACGCCCGGCACTCCTAGACAAGGCGGTTGCTGTTCGATCATGGTCTTGCCGATTCATCCCGGGGCCAGTCTCATATGGCGCCGGTTCGTGCCGGGGTCGCGAATGATCCCGTCCGTGCAACCAGATCGGTAACGAAGGATATGCAGAAGGTTATGGCGCGCCGCAGTGGAGCTTACGACGTGGAGATCGGCAAACGCATTCGTGCGCAGCGTCTGTCCCGCGGAATGTCACAGGAGGATCTCGCCGACCGTCTCGGCGTTACCTTCCAGCAATTGCAGAAATACGAGAAGGGCGCCAACCGGGTCAGCGCCGCGCGGCTTCGCGAGATCGCGATCGCCCTGAAGCTGCCGATTTCGGTGCTCTACGGTGCCGACCGCTATGCCAGCAAGGCCGGTACCGGCAACGCCGGGGTTCAGGAACTGATCACGTCTTCGCGCGCGATCAACCTGCTGAAGCACTTCTCCCGGATCAAGGACGCTGCCGCACAGAACCTCGTGGTCGATCTGTGCGAGCGCCTCGCCGACAAGGGCTGAGACGGCCGGGCGCCATCATCTGATCTTGATCAGGATGGCGCCCAGCGCGGCGATGCCGATCGCCGCCCACTGCTGCGTGCCGATGCGTTCGCGCAGCACACAGAACGCCAGCAGGCCTCCGAACAGGATGCTGGTTTCGCGCACCGGCGCCACCAGGGCGACCGGGCCCTGCACATAAGCCCACAACGCCGCGAAATACGACGCCATCAGCAGCAGTGCGCCGACGGCACAGGCACGCCAGTTGCGCGCCAGCGCGGCCATCGGTGATCGGCGTTCGAGGGTCGAGACGGTGAGCATGCCGGCTGCGGTCATCAGCGAACTCGCCGCGCCATATTGCACGATCGGGAACAGGCCGCCGCCGGACAGCCGTGCGCCCTTGACGTCGCAGGCATAGGAGAAGGCCAGCACGAAACCGGCAAGTGCCGCGATCGTGAGGCCGCGGGCATTGGATGAGCCGCGTTTGAGGCCGTGGACGCCGAACAGGATCAGGCTCGTGACCATGAGTCCCAGCCCGGTTGCGGCGGTCGGCGCCAGCCGCTCGCCGAACGCCACGAAGCCGATCACAAACAGGATCGGCGGCAGCATCCCGCGGACCGCCGAATAAACGACGTTGAGGTCGGCGAGATCGTAGGCCGCCATGAGCGCCCGCGAATAGGCGACGTTGAAGAAGGCCGCCGCGCCGAGCCAAGGCCATGCCGCTCGCGGCGGCAGGCCGATGAAGGGAAGCGCCACGAGGCAGACCAGCGCGGTCGCGAGAATGATTCCGAGCACGGCCTCGCTCGGCACGCGCTGCTGCTTGGCGACAACGTTCCAGCTCGCATGCAGGCCGGCGCTGACCAGCGCCGCCAAAAAAAACCGCCCAGGACAGAGGCTCGCCCCATTGAATTGCGCAGGAGCCGGACGCTCGCGCGCCGTCCCTTGCGGTGTCGAAGCGCCACGCTATCGCCGGCAGCGGGGCAGCGCAATTAAACCCATGCCTGAATCAGTCGGAATCAAGTCTGAACCCGGTTGGGATCCGGGGCGGGCGTACGCCCTCAGCGCTGCGGCGGCGCGGCGACGCGGCGGCGCCGCCGCCGCGCCTTGGCGGGCGTGTGAGGAGAACTGACGGTCCGAGGGGATCCGCCACGGCGCGGGATGGACGGTGACGACCTGCTGATATGGTCGCAGAACGACTTCAGTTCTTCGGTCTTGATGCCGTACTGACGGGCCACGAGTTCCAGTCGCACCATCTCCAGCAGCTGGACCACGAAATCGAGCGATTCGGCGCGCGCGTCGTCGATCGTCGCATCGATGGTCTCAATCATCTTCCGCATCGTCTCGTCCCTCGGACTACTCCAACACGCGGTTGCGCGCCGGGCTGTGTTGACGCGCCGACGTGCTCCTGACCCAGCCCTGCGTGTTGGCGACGGCCGCATAGAGCCGGATCACCTGCGTCAGCATGGCATGGGTCTCCCCACCGGACGCTCCGTTGACGGCGTGGCTTGCCGAAGCGTCGGCGAGATAGATGAGATCGCAGCCGCGGTGATGGGCATCGACGGCCGTTGCCAGGCAGCCGGTCGCGCCAGCGAAACCAGCCAGCACGATGGGACCGCCGCAATTCTCCATGACCTCGGCGAACAGCGCGTTGGAGAAACACGACGGTTTATCGCGTTCGAACACCATCTCAGAGCCGCGCGGCCCGAAGGGTTCGATCCAGCGGCCGGTCGGCTGCTCCGCGAAGCCGGCTGCTCTTCGCACCGACCGCACGAAGGCGACCGGAAATCCCGTGCGCCTCGCATGAGCGAGCGCTACCCGGCAATTGCCGAGCGCCGATTCGCGTTCGGCAATCGGAAGGATGAGGCGTCCGTTCACATAATCCTGCTGCAGATCGAGCAGAACGAGGGTCGGCTCCGGCCCGGAGGCGAGATAGGCGCGGATATCGACGACGGAAGTCATGAGGTCATGCTGTCGACCGATGGCCGGGAGACACCCCGGAGGCGCGAGCGCTCCAGAATCCCCGGCTGATGCCAGCGTCCTTCAGCACGCAGGATCCGGTACGGATCATCGCCGATCCGGATCGCGTCCGGATGCGGCTCGGTATCGAGCACCATTTCGACATAGTCGAAATCGGAGAATACCAATTCTCGGCCGCCCTGCAGCGGTTCGAAGCCGAAGCGCCCCCAGAAATTGGCGAGACGCTTCTGGGCGTGGCCGTACATCCGGCGATAGCCCTTCATCCGGCACAGGTCGATACCGCCGCGCACCAGCCTGAAGGCAAGGCGGGTCGAGCGGAATTCGTGGCGGACGGCAAGGCGCTCGATCTTCGCGAAATCGGCGAAGTGACGAATCCGCAGACAGCCCGCAGGCTCATCGCCCACATAGCCGATCAGATGCGTGGCCGCGAAGTCGTTGCCCTCGAATTCCTCGAGATAGGGACAGTTCTGCTCGGCGACATAGACCGCACTGCGGATCGTGATGACGCGCATCATGTCTTCGATCGAGCGGGCGACGGTCACGGACAGCGCGCGCGGCCGCGGTCGCGGCGCGACGTTGTCGTAGCTCGGCAGTTCGTCTTCGCCGGCCGGTGCGCGGCGGAAGACATGGAGGTGCGTCGCGGTGACGCCGTCGATGGTGGGGCCGCGACGGAATCCCATGCTCTCGACGAAACGGATCGCCGGAAGGTTGATCGAGCGGGTGAAGAGGTCGGCATCGCGATAGAGCGGCGTGAAGACCTTCTGGAACGCGAGCGGCACTCCGGCGGCCAGCGAACCCTTGGCGTGGCACGCCCAGACATAGATGCCCGCAGGCTTTTCGTTCTGGCTGGTCAGCAGCGACAGATCAGGATCGGCGGCATTGAAGGTGCCGCCGATCAGCTGGCGGACGCCCTCGGCATTGAGCATCAGGAAGGCGAGCAGGCCGTCGCCGTGGGGCGCCGCAGCGTCGAAGCGCCCGCGCCGGGTGATGGCCCAGAGGGTGTCGGGATTGTGGGACACAACCCGCTTCACTACATCAGCGGTGGTCAGGCCGGGGATGTCGTCGGCCGCGGCCGCAACCAGGGCGTCGATTTCGTCGCCGCCGGGATTGAAGACGACGAGGCGGCGTGCAAGCCGCAGCGTTTCCGGATCGTCGAGCGGATAGGTAATGGGTTGTGGTGGCATCGCCACCAGCCGCGCTGTATCCATCGCGTGTAGATCGTGGGCAGTCATTTCCACCATCTCGCAGTTGTGAAATGCGTTTCGATTTGCGAAGATTAGTCGGAGCAGGAGTGGTTGTATGTATTCGAATCGGGCACGGCGTGTTCCGCAGGAAGAACAGAATGAAATCGCGAGGCGCCCGCCTGACTGGGAGTGCATCCGGCTGTTCCTCGAGGTTTCGCGGCGCGGCAGCTTCCGCGCCGCCGCCGAGCACTGCAATCTTTCGATCAACCTGCTGCGCCGGCGGATCATGGAGCTCGAGCACTCGCTCGGGCTGAAACTGTTGACCCGTCACGTCACTGGTATCAAGGTCACTCCGGAAGGCCAGACGGTGCTGGCCGCTGCTGCGCAGATGGAAGCTGCGGCCTTCGGCTTCAGCCGGGCGGGCGATCGTAACAAGCCGATCGAGGGCAAGGTCCGCCTGGCGGTCACCGAAGGTCTGGGCACGTTCTGGGTGGTGCCGCGCCTCGTCGAATTCCAGCGCGCCTATCCCCGGCTGCTGGTCGACTTGAGCTGCACGATGCCCCCGGCGGACGTGCTGCGGATGGAAGCTGACCTGGCAATCCAGATCCAGCGGCCCACCGCGCCCGACGTCAAGGCAGTGCGGCTCGGCCGCATGCATGTCGCCCCCTTCGCCGCGCGGTCCTATATCGACACCTATGGCTGCCCGACCACGACGGAGGAACTGCTCAACCACCGGGTCGTCTGGCACAATGCCGACCAGACGCGCGGCGAGCAGATGTTCAGCGAGCTGTTCCCGGGCAAGTCGCAGATCGGCTTCCTGTCGATGATCAACAACGTCAGCAGTGCCCATTACTGGGCGATCGCAAAGGGCGCGGGCATCGGCTGGCTGCCGACCTATGCCGCGGCAATCGGTGCCCGGGTGGTGCCGGTGAACATCAACCTGGTGTTTCCCTTTGATATCTGGCTCACCTATCATCCCGAGGTGGCGGAGATCCCGCGGGTGCGCAAGCTGATCGACTGGGTGGTGAAGGCCTTCGATGCCGACGAGTTTCCCTGGTTCCGCGACGACTTCATCCATCCCGACCGGCTCGGCGAGCATTTCCGCGGACAGCAGCTGGTGAACATGTTCGAGGGGTTTCTCGGCCTGGAAGCCACAGGCTGACGCTCCCGGGGCTGATACTTCTGGAGGCGACGCTTCTGGCCGCGGTGGTGCGGTGCACCCGACGCTGCCCGACGTCTGCCATCCCTGCCGTTGCCGCTTGATCCCTTGCTGTCGCAAATCTGTCATGGACACCCTATAGTCGGAGCGGAGGAAACGCCGGCTCGCTGCCGGCCTGGCACCGGGGCATTCCATGATCCATTCGACTTTCAAGCTGTTAAAGCTGGCCACGCTGGCGATCGCGCTGCTCGCCGCGCCGGCGTTGTCGCGGTCCGGCGAGGCCCGGGCCGCCGATGTGATTTGCTACAATTGCCCGCCGGAATGGGCCGACTGGGCATCAATGCTCAAGGCGATCAAGGCCGATCTCGGTTACGACATCCCGCACGACAACAAGAATTCCGGCCAGGCGCTGGCCCAGATCCTCGCCGAGAAGGCCAATCCGGTCGGTGACATCGGCTATTTCGGCGTCACCTTCGGCATGAAGGCGAAGGCCCAGGATGCGCTCGATCCGTACAAGCCGGTCGGCTGGGACCAGGTGCCGGCCGGGCTCAAGGACCCTGACGGTTACTGGACGACGATCCACTCCGGCACTCTCGGCCTGTTCGTCAACAAGGATGCCCTCGGCGGCAAGCCGGTGCCGGCGTGCTGGAAGGATCTGCTCAAGCCCGATTACAGGGGAATGGTCGGCTATCTCGATCCGTCCTCGGCGGCGGTGGGCTTTGTCGGCGCCGTCGCGGTCAATCTCGCGCTGGGCGGCTCGGCGACCAATTTCAGCCCTGCGCTCGCCTACTTCAAGGAGTTGCAGAAGAACGAGCCGATCGTTCCCAAGCAGACGTCCTATGCGCGCGTCGTCTCGGGCGAGCTGCCGATCCTGTTCGACTACGACTTCAACGCCTATCGCGCCAAATACACCGAGAAGGGCAATTTCGAATTCGTCATTCCCTGCGAAGGCTCGGTGGTGTTTCCCTATGTCGTCGGTCTGGTGAAGAACGCGCCGGACAAGGACAAGGCGAAGAAGGTCATGGATTATCTGCTGTCCGACAAGGGCCAGGCGATCTGGACCAATGCCTATCTGCGGCCTGCGCGGCCGATCGAACTGCCGGCCGCGGTGAAGAGCAAATTCCTCCCCGACAGCGACTATGCCCGCGCCAAGGCGGTGGACTGGGGCGCCATGGAGAACGCCCAGAAGGCCTTCGTCGACAAGTATCTGGCCGAGGTTCGCTAGTGTCCTGTTTCCAACGTTCGTATCCCATTGCAGCAGGCGCTCATACGAACGTTGGAAACAAGGGGACACTAGCATCATTATGATTCGAGTGTGGTTTTGGATCTGACGCTCGTTCGAAGAACTCGCTGCAATACTGAAACGAGCGTCAGATCCACCACACTAGTGTCCCGTTTCCAACGTTCGTATTCCTTTGCAGCAGGCGCTTTTACGAACGTTGGAAACAAGGGGACACTAGCATCTATATAGTTCTAGTGTCCCGTCTCCGAATTACCGCGTCGTTTGCCTCACGCTCGCACGGTAATTCGGAGACATAGGGACACTAGCAAAATCAAAGTGCTAGTGTGGCTTATGTCTCGCAATTGCCTACGAGAGGGTTGCCGCAAAGGCGGTAGGCAATTGCGAGACGCCACACTAGTGCGGTTTTGGATCTGACGCGCGTATGAAGAACTCGCTGCAATGCTGAAACGAGCGTCAGATCCACCGCACTAGCAAAATCAAAAAGCTGGTGCTGCGTCGAACCAGTGCCTTGGAATCCGAACTCCGCTCGATCTTGCGGTCGCCCTCGGGCGAACGTCGGATTCATCGCCAATTGATCAGAATTCTCAGATGTCGCAATCGAACTTTCTCCGGCTCTGTCTCGCGCCGCTCCTGATCCTGACGGTGGCCTTCTTCCTGCTGCCGATGGCCCGCCTGATCGTCACCGGCGCGGCCGGACCGCAGGGGCTTGGCGGCTACGTCGCGATCGTGACCGAGCCGCGCTATCGCGCCACGCTGATCAACACGGTGGTGCTCGCGGCCGCGACCACACTGGTCTCGCTCGCCGTCGCCACTGTCGCCGGCATGTTTCTGCAGCGCCATCGCTTCCCCGGGCGCTCGGTCCTGATCGCGATGCTGACCTTTCCGCTGGCCTTCCCGGGTGTGGTGGTCGGCTTCATGATCATCCTGCTGGCCGGCCGGCAGGGACTGATCGGCGACATCACCCGTCTCGTCGCCGGCGAGAAGGTGGTGTTCGCCTATTCGATCTGGGGGCTGTTCTTCGGCTATCTCTATTTCTCGGTGCCGCGCGTCATCCTCACCATCATGGCGGCGATCCAGAAGCTCGACCGCGGGCTGGAGGAGGCGGCGCGCTCGCTTGGCGCCAGCCCCTTCGCGGTGCAGCGTGACGTGGTGCTGCCGGCGCTGAAGCCGGCCTTCGTCGCCTCCGGCGCCATCGCCTTCGCCACCGCCATGGGCGCCTTCGGCACCGCCTTCACGCTGGCGACCAACATCGACGTGCTGCCGATGCTGATCTACACCGAGTTCACCCTGGCCGCGAACCTCGCCACCGCGGCCTCGCTGTCGGTGAGTCTCGGCCTGATCGCCTGGGCCATCCTCGCCTTGGCCCGTTCGATGAGCGGCGGCACCGTCGCGGCGGCAGGCTAAAGGGGAAGTGATGCGCAGTCGTCTGATCTTCGCCGGCCAGCTCGGCTTCACCCTTCTCGTCGCCGCCTTTCTGGTGGTGCCGGCGGTGCTGTCGATGGTTGCCGGTGTCACCGTCAACTACTTTCGCGGCGTGCAGTCCGGACTGACGCTGCAATGGGTGGTTCAGGTCTGGGAGCTCTATGCCCCGACCATCGCCTTGTCCTTCGTCGTGGCGCTGGCGACGCTGGCGGTGACCCTGGTGGCCGGCGTGCCCGCGGCCTATGCCCTGCATGTCCGCGGCGGACGGGTTGCGCGGGCGGTCGAGGAGATCATCACGCTGCCATTGGCGATCCCGGGCCTTGCCATCGCGCTCGCCCTGCTGCTGACCTACGGCGGTTTCGGCGGCTTCCGCCGCTCCTGGCTGTTCATCCTGGTCGGCCACGTCATCTTCACGCTGCCCTTCATGGTGCGGTCGGTCATGGCGGTGTTCGCCAGCATCGATATCCGCACCCTCGACGAGGGCGCTGCCTCGCTCGGCGCTTCGCCGCTGCGGCGTTTCCGCGACGTCATCGTCCCCAATGCCAAGCCGGGTATTCTTGCCGGCGCCCTGATGGTGGTGACGCTGTCGCTCGGTGAATTCAATCTGACCTGGATGCTGCATACGCCGCTCACCAAGACGCTGCCGGTCGGGCTTGCCGACGCCTATGCCTCGATGCGGCTGGAAGTGGCCTCGGCCTATACGCTGATCTTCTTCGTGATGATCGTGCCGTTGCTGGTGGCGATGCAGATGCTGGGCGACAAGGGACAACAGGCATGAACGAGGGGTTGGGTACGGGAATGGGCGGGCACGGCGCGGCGGTGCGGATCGAGCGCTGCGGCAAGACCTTCGAGGACGGCACGCGGGCGCTCGACCCGGCGAATCTCGATATTGCGAGGGGTGAAACACTGGTGCTGCTCGGGCCGTCCGGCTGCGGCAAGACCACCATGCTGCGGATCATCGCCGGGCTCGAGCCGCCGGATGCCGGCGGCCGCATCCTGTTCGACGGCGTCGATGTCACCGGCGTTCCGATCGAGCGGCGCCATGTCGGCATGGTGTTCCAGTCCTATGCGCTGTTTCCCAATATGACCGTGGCCGAGAATATCGGTTACGGCCTCAAGATCCGCGGCGTCGGCCGCGCCGAGCGCGACAAGCGCGTCGCCGAACTGGTCGCGCTCACCAATATCGGCGGCCTGGAAGATCGCCGCATCGACCAGCTCTCCGGCGGCCAGCGCCAGCGGGTGGCGCTCGCCCGGGCGGTGGCGGTGCGGCCGAAAATCCTGCTGCTGGACGAGCCGCTCACGGCGCTGGACGCGGCGCTGCGCGAGCGGCTGCGGGCCGAACTCGACCGCCTGCTGCGCGCGCTCGGCATCACGACGATCTACGTCACTCACGACCAGGCCGAAGCCATGGCGCTCGGCGATCGGGTCGTGGTGATGCGCAAGGGCGCCATCGCCCAGATCGGAACGCCGCGCCAGATCTATTTCGCGCCGCGCGACCGTTTCGTCGCCGAGTTCATCGGCGCCGCCAATATTGTCGAAGCATCGGCCAGGGACGGCGAATTGCTGCTGCCCGGTGGCCGGCTGGCGGTCGCCGGCGCCGGCAGCTCCGAGCACGCCGTGGCCATGGTGCGGCCGGAAACCATCGGCATCGTCGAGGCCGCGGCCTCGCAGCTCACCGGCACCGTGGACAGCGTCAGCTTCACCGGCGACCGCCAGCGCATCTGGATTACCGGCGCGGCGGCGAAGCCGCTGGCCGTCGACGCGCCCAACATTCTCGCCGTGACCGCCGGCGATCGCGTCGGACTGAAGATCGCCGCCGACGCGGTGCGGCTGTTGCCCAACGATTGAACGTCCAAGGATCTACTAGTGTGGCGTCTCGCAATTGCCTACCGCCTTTGCGGCAAGCCTCTCGTAGGCAATTGCGAGACATAAGCCACACTAGCTTTTTGATTTTGCTAGTGTCCCGATGTCTCCGAATTACCGTGCGAGGGTGAGGCAAACGAAGCGGTAATTCGGAGACAGGACACTAGTGTGGCGTCTCGCAATTGCCTACCGCCTTTGCGGCAAGCGTTTCGTAGGCAATTGCGAGACATAAGCAACACTAGCATTTTGATTTTGCTAGTGTCCTCATGTCTCCGAATTACCGTGCGAGCATGAGGCAAATGGAGCGGTAATTCGGAGACAGGACACTAGCCGATGACCAAACCGGTTCTGATCGCCCAGATATCCGACCTGCACATCAAGGCGCCCGGGGCGCGGGCCTACAACCGCGTCGACACCGCCGCCGCGCTGTCGGCCTGCGTCGCCGAACTCAACCGCCTGCAGCCGCGGCCGGAGCTGGTGGTGATCTCCGGCGACCTCGCCGACACGCCGAGCGCCGAGGAATACGACCACCTGCGCGCGCTGCTGGCGCCGCTCTCGCTGCCCTACGTCATCGTGCCGGGCAATCACGATTCACGCGAATTGATGCGCGCCGCCTTTCCCGGCCAGCACTATGCCACGACGTCGGGTCCGCTCAATCAGGTCAGCAGCTGCGATCAGCTCGATCTCATTCTGCTGGATTCCAGCGTGCCGGGCTCGCCCCATGGCGAACTCACCGATGAGACTCTGGCCTGGCTCGACGCGAGCCTCGCCGCCGCGCCGAGCCGGCCGGCTCTGGCCTTCCTGCATCACCCGCCGTTTCGCACCGGTATCTGGCACATGGACCGCCAGAACCTGCGCAACGCCGATGCGCTGGCCGAGATCGTCCGCCGCCATCCCCGGCTGAAGCTGATCGCGGCCGGCCATGTCCACCGCGCGACCCTGACGACCTTCGCCGGCGTCGCCGCGACGATCTGTCCGGCGCCCAATCACGCCGTCGATCTCGACCTCGGTCACCTGCGTGAGCCGTCGTTCAGGGTCGAGCCGCGCGCCTTCCACCTCCATGCCTGGTTTCCCGGCGCGGAATTCGGCGATCTCGTCACCCATGTGGTGCCGATCGGCGATTTCGACGGGCCGCATCCGTTCTTCGGCGCCGACGGCAAGCTGCTGTAGCCACTGCGCTCTGCATGCGGGCGCCGCGCTTGACCGGGGCGCGGCGTCACCGCAACCTTGCCGCCGAGTGATGCCGCCGCAGGGGAGGTTGCCATGTCCACGCCGATCGTCGGGCTCGACCATGTCACGGCGCTGACCGCCGATCTCGACCGCGCGATCGCCGATTACGAGCTTTTGCTCGGCCGCCGCGTCGCTTGGCGCAGCAGCGGCGATGGCGCCGCGACCGCGCTGTTCACGCTGCCCAACATGTCGCTGGAGCTGACGGCGCCGGCAGGCGAGGGCGACGACGGCGCGCGGGTCAGGGCCGCGCTCGAGACGCTAGTGCGGTGGATCTGACGCTCGTATCAATATTGCAGCGAGTTCTTCGTACGAGCGTCAGATCCAAAACCGCACTAGTGTCCCGTCTCCGAATTACCGCTTCGTTTGCCTCACGCTCGCACGGTCATTCGGAGACATAGGGACACTAGCAAAATCAAAGTGCTAGTGTGGCTTATGTCTCGCAATTGCCTACGAGAGGGTTGCCGCGAAGGCGGTAGGCAATTGCGAGACGCCACACTAGAATCATCATGATGCTAGTGTCCCTTTGGTTCTAACGTTCGTAGAAGTGCTCGCTGCAAGGGAATACGAACGTTAGAACCGGGACACTAGGCGAGGGGCTCGCCAGCCTCTGCTTCCGCGTCAATGATGCGGCGCGGATGCATCGTCGTCTCTCCCGCCTGCAGATGCAGCCCGAGCCGGTCGGTGAGAAGAGCGCCGTCAATACCCTCGATGGCAAGACGCTGTCCTGGCGCCGCACGCGTTCGGCAACTGCGGTCAATCACGGCGTGCGGCTGTTCTATCTCGCCCGCGAGGCCGAACGGCCGCACTCGCCAGCCGTCACCGAGCCGGCGGTGCAGGGGCTCGACCACGTGGTGGTGACGTCGCCGGACCCCGAACGCGCGGCGGCGCTCTACGGGGCGCGGCTCGGCCTCGACATGCGGCTCGATCTCAGCCGGCCGGACTGGGGCGCGCGGCTGATGTTCTTCCGTTGCGGCGATCTGATCGTCGAAATCGCCCATCGCTTCGGCGAGGCGCCGGCCTCGCCCGACGACAAGCTGACGGGCCTGAGCTGGCGGGTTGATGACGCCGAGGCGGCCCGCGCACGCCTCGCCGCCGCCGGCGTCGAGGTATCGGCGGTGCGCGCGGGGCGCAAGCCCGGCACCAGGATCTTCACGGTCAAGAACCGCAGCGCCGGCGTGCCGACGCTGATGATCGAGCCGGCGGAGAAGCCGGCTTAGCATTGCCTCCGCGGGCCGCATCAAGGCGGCCCGCCAAAGCCGTATCAGTCGCTTCAGTTCTTGCCGAAGCCGGCGCGACGCATCGCCTCGGCCAGGGCGCCGCCGGCGTCGCTGCGCTGCTCGCGCTTTGGCGCCGCCGAGCGGAAGTTGCGCGACGACGAGGCGCTGGCGCGGTCGATCTTGGCCCCCGGCTCGTCGTCGAGCCGCATCGACAGCGAGATGCGCTTGCGCGGCACGTCGACCTCCAGCACCTTGACGCGAACGATGTCGCCGGATTTGGCCACCTCGCGCGGATCCTTGACGAAGGTTTTCGACATCGCCGAGATGTGGACGAGGCCGTCCTGGTGGACGCCGATATCGACGAAGGCACCGAACGCAGCGACGTTGGTCACGGTGCCTTCCAGCACCATGCCGGGCATGAGATCGCCGATGGTTTCGACGCCTTCCTTGAACACGGCGGCGCGGAACGCCGGCCGCGGGTCGCGGCCGGGCTTCTCCAGCTCGCGCAGGATGTCGGTGACGGTGGGGACGCCGAACTTGTCGTCGGCGAAGGCCTGCGGCCTGAGCTTGCGCAGGGTGTCGCCGTTGCCGATCAGGGCCTTGATGTCGCTCTTGGTCGCCTCCAGGATGCGCCGCACCACCGGATAGGATTCCGGATGGACGCCCGAGGCGTCGAGCGGATCGTCGCCGCCGGGGATGCGCAGGAAGCCCGCGCATTGCTCGAACGCCTTGGGCCCGAGCCGCGGCACTTCCTTGAGCTCGGTGCGGCTGCGGAACGGCCCTTTGGCGTTGCGGTGCTCGACGATGCTCTGGGCGAGGCCGGCGCCGATGCCCGACACCCGCGCCAGCAGCGGCGCCGAGGCGGTGTTGGCGTCGACACCGACCGCGTTGACGCAGTCCTCGACGACGGCGTCCAGTGATTTCGACAATTTCGATTCGGCCAGATCGTGCTGGTACTGGCCGACGCCGATCGATTTCGGATCGATCTTGACGAGTTCGGCGAGGGGGTCCTGCAGGCGCCGTGCGATCGACACCGCGCCGCGCAGCGTAACGTCGAGCTCGGGCAGCTCCTGGGAGGCGAAGGCCGAGGCCGAATAGACCGAGGCGCCGGCCTCGGAGACGACGATCTTGGCCATCTTCAGGTCAGGCAGCAGCTTGACGAGTTCGGTGGCGAGCTTGTCGGTCTCGCGCGAGGCGGTGCCGTTGCCGATTGCGATCAGCTCCACCTTGTGGGCGGTGGCGAGCTTGCCGAGGATGGCAAGGGCCTCGTCCCAGCGCCGCTGCGGCTCGTGCGGGAAGATCGCCGTGGTCGCCACCACCTTGCCGGTCTTGTCGACCACGGCGACCTTGACGCCGGTACGGTAACCGGGATCGAGGCCCATGGTGACGCGGGTGCCGGCCGGGGCGGCAAGCAGGAGGTCGCGCAGATTGGCGGCGAAGACCTGCACGGCATCGCTCTCGGCGGCGTTCCACAGCCGCATCCGCAGATCGACATTGAGGTGGATCTGGATCTTGGTGCGCCAGGCCCAGCGCACGGTGTCGACCAGCCAGCGATCGCCCGGCCGGCCGCGATCGGCGATGGCGAAGCGCTCCATGATGCGCAATTCGTAGGAGCTGATCGTGGTCGGCGTCGCCGAGGGCGCCTCGGGCTCGATCGAGAGATCGAGCACTTCTTCCTTCTCGCCGCGGAACAGCGCCAGGACCCGATGCGAGGGCAGCTTCACCAGCGGCTCGCTGAACTCGAAGTAGTCGGCGAATTTGGCGCCGGCTTCCTTCTTGCCCTCGCGCAGCCGCGACACCACGATGCCGTTGCCCCACATCTGTTCGCGCAGCGCGCCGATCAGGTCGGCATCCTCGGCGAAGCGCTCGACCAGGATCGCGCGTGCGCCGTCGAGCGCGGCTGCGGCATCGGCCACCTGCTTGTCGGGGTTGACGAAGCCCGCCGCCACGGTCGTCGGATCGTTCTGCGGTTCTCTGAGCAGCTGTTCGGCGAGGGGGGCGAGACCGGCCTCGCGGGCGATCTCGGCCTTGGTGCGGCGCTTCGGCTTGAAAGGCAGGTAGATGTCCTCGAGCCGGCCCTTGCTGTCGGCGGCGCGGATCGTGGCCTCGAGCGCGGCATCGAGTTTGCCCTGATCGCGGATCGAGGTGAGGATGACTTCACGTCGGGCCTCGAGTTCGCGCAGGTATGTCAGGCGCTCTTCCAGGGTCCGGAGCTGGGCGTCGTCGAGACCGCCTGTCGCCTCCTTGCGATAACGGGCAACGAAGGGGACGGTGGCGCCGCCGTCGAGCAACGCGACGGTCGCCTCGACCTGCTGCTCGCGAACACCGAGTTCATCCGCGATCCTGTGGAAGATTGAATTCGTCAAGCGCTCACCCATCAGAGAACGAAACAGGGCCGCCGCAAGGCGACCGGGGCCGCGCTTATGGCGAGCCGCGGCTGATTCATCAAGCCCATCTCTGGAGGGGCCGGAGGTTCTGTGAATTGGGTGAAATCAAGGCTTGCGCTGCCGAAGGCTGCCAACGGCTGCCAAGGCTGGACAGTCGCAGTACACGCCGTCGCGCGGCATGCCGATCATTCCCGGGCCGATGATGGATCGGCACGGCCGCGGGACTGCGCCCCGCGGCGCCGTGATTTACGGCTCGCGCGCCTGCGATCGGCGCGCGGTCAGATCAGACCGCAATGGTCTCGTCGACGGGCAGCAGGGTCGAGAGCCTTGCCTCGAGCGCATTGCTGATGCGCCGCAGGAGCACGATCGACATGTTGCCCTTGCCGGTCTCAAGCTGGGCGATATAGCGCTCGGAGATGCCCGAGGCCTTCGCCAGAGCCTTGCGCGACAGGCCTTGGCGACCCCGCGCGGCGCGGACGCGCTGGCCGAGCTGGCCGAGGAACTGCCGCTCGGTGGAACGGTCCGGGCTGAAATCCGGCGCCACCACTGACGGCTGCGGCCGCCGCACGTTCAGGGGGATTGCCGTAGCAAGGTCTTGTCGCATCGCTGCATCCTTTCGTCCTGCATTATGCGAATCCGCGGATGCGGAGCCGCCCGCCATCTTCCCCTCGGCAGGGCCGATGGAATTCCTCATCGATTCGTCCGCAGCTGCCGGAGGGGATAGGGAAGGGGCCTTCGCACCCTCGTAATGCCGCCCTCGTGCTGTCACTCTCGGAGCAGTCCCGATGTGCGCTCCAGATCAAGGATTCGCCGCACGAATAACGGCGGACTCGATCTGTCGAACGCGCAGGGCTCCTCTGTCGCGCTTCTGCAGCCGGCGCTGGATTGATCGGTAACACCTGTTACTGTCGAGGGTGATTGATCTGGATCAAACGGCAGCACGGTTGCTGTCCGCCGCGACGACAAGCCGCGCGCAATGCTGCAAAAACAGGCCGGACGACACGATCAGGATGGAAGCCCGGGGGGAGATGGTTGACCGCGCCGCACGGCGCGGGCCGGGTGTCACCAGCGGCGACGCCGCCGGGAATCGCGAGTTCAACCTTCTCGGTTTTTTCCTACCGCCTCGCCTCGGTGACCGAGCAGGTCTCGCTGGCGGTGGCCGCCGCTAACGCGACCCGCTTCGGGCTCGGCCGGCCGGAATGGCGGGGTCTGGCTGCGCTCGGCAGCTAAGGCGAGGTCGCGGCGACCGATATCGGCCGCGTCGTCACTCTCGACAAGATGCAGATCAGCCGCGCGCTCCGCATGCTCGAGCAACGTGGGCTCGTTTCCCGAAGCGCAGGCGCCGACCGGCGGCGGAAGATGGTGGCGCGCGCCCGCGGCGCGGCTGCGCGAGGCGGCACCGCGCGGCGGCGCTGGAGGCCATGGGTGCGGTTCCCGCTGACCCCGCCCTGCTCGGAGCGCACTGGTCAATGGCGGCGATTTAGGCCAAGAGGAACGCTCCCGTGAAACGCTCATCCCGATCCCGCCCTTGAAGCTCGCCAGCACCGCTCCCCAACCGTCTCTCGCCAAGGCCGCAGCCTGGATGGCCGGCTGGCTCGCACTGATGCTGCTGCTCCTGGTCGCCGGCCGGGTGACCATGGCCTCCGTCAACCTGTTCGAGGTTCTCGAGCTGCGCTCGCTGATCGGCTTTGCCCTGCTGGCGCCGATGGTGTGGCGGCAGGGCGGGCTGCGGGCCATGGCGACGGCGCGGCCGCTCCAGCACATCTGCCGCAATACCGCGCATTACACCGGCCAGTATCTCTGGTTCCTGGCGCTGACGATGATCCCGATCGCCCAGGTGGTGTCGATCGAATTCACGATGCCGATCTGGACCGCGCTGCTTGCGGCCTGGTTCCTCGGCGAACACATCACCTTGCGCAAGACGCTTGCCATCGGGCTCGGCCTCATCGGCGTGGTGGTGATTGTCCGGCCCGGCGTCGGTGACGGCAACGCCGGTCAGCTCGTGATGGTGGTGGCCGCGATGGCCTTCGCCATCGCCATTGTCCTCATCAAGTCGCTGACCCGCACCGACCCTCCCGTGGTGATCATCTTCTGGATGCTGGTGATCCAGTCCGTGCTCGGCTTGGTCCCCTCGCTCGTGGTCTGGACCTGGCCGCCGCTGTCGGTCTGGCCCTGGCTGGTGGTCTTGGCGTTCTGCGGCACTTATTCGCACTACTGCATGACCCAGGCGATGCGCCACGCCGACGCGACCGTCGTGGTGCCGATGGATTTCCTGCGGGTGCCGCTCAGCGCCGCGGTCGGCTGGCTGGTGTATGACGAGCGGCTCGACCTGCTGACCGTGGTGGGCGCCGCCGTCATCCTCGGGGCCAATCTGCTCAATCTCGGCCGCGGCCCGCTGGTCCGCCGCGCCGGCGTTGCGGAGCCTTCTTCGAAGGCGTGACGCGCGCTCAGAGGGCCGCGCGCGCGATCAGCCGCGCCCGATCAGCCAGTTGCGCCACCGCCGCCACCGCGAAGGCGGCGTCGCGCTCTCGACACCTGCCTCCTTGACACCTGTCCCCTCGACGCTTGCCTCCTTGGAGGCGGTCAGCGTCGCCTGCGATGGCGCCGTTGTGCCGGCGGCCATCGCCAGTGCCACGGGGCCGACCTCGGCGAGGAAGGCCTTCTCGTATCCGCGGCTCAAGCGCTCGACGGCCTCTGTCAGCGGCAGCCAGTCGACATCGCTGATATCCTTCATCAGCGAGCGGGTCGGGGCGCTGTCGGCCTCCATGCGCCAGAAATGCACGATCTTGGGGCGCCCGTTCGTCTCATAGGCAAGCGTGCCGAGAAACTCGTGGATCCGCACGCCGTGACCGGTCTCCTCCAGCACCTCGCGTTCGGCGGCCTCGCGTGCGCTCTCGCCCCGGTTCAGCTTGCCCTTGGGCAGGACCCAATCCTTGCGCTTGCGCATCAGCACCACCGCGATGAGCGGTGCATCGCCTGTACGCAAGACGATGCCGCCTGCCGCAAGAATCGGCGTGCCTGTCATTCCATCCCTCATTGCATCTCCGAAGGCGCAGGAGCTGCGCGCATGGATGCCATGCGATCGCAATCCGAACGTGACAGTGTCGTCATCTATCCCCACCGCGGCGCAACATGGCCAGCCTTTCATAGCGCCCATCTCAACGAACAGTAGACAGACCGCTGGAATTCCGCATCTTATTCGCAGCTCAAGCCGGCGCATATGATCGGCACCAGGGAGGATGTTGATGAAACTGACGAGACGCGATTTCTCCGCCTTGATGGCGGCAGGCCTGGCGACGCCGGCCGTGATGCGGACCGCGGGTGCGCAGGGCGCGACGCTCAAGATCGGCATGACCGTGCCGGTGACCGGTCCGGCCGCCGAGGCGGGCAAATACGCGGTGAACGGCGCCAAGCTGGCGCTCGAGGCCATCAACAAGGCCGGTGGCGTGCTCGGCAAGAAGGTCGAACTCGTGATCGAGGACGATCAGACCACCAACCCTGGAATCGTGCTGGCCTTCTCCAAGCTCGCGGCCCAGTCCGACATCGTCGCATTTCTCGGCTCGATCCGCTCGACCCAGGTGCACGCCATGGCGCCGGACGTGCTCAAGCTCGGCAAGCCGGTAATGTTCGGCGGCACCGATCCGAACCTGACCAAGCTGGGCAATCCCTGGCTGTTCCGCTATCGGCCCAATGACAGCTATTCCGGCCGCGTCATCGCCGATTATGGCGTTAATACGCTGGGCAAGAAGAAGTGGGCGATTGTCCACTCCACCGATGCCTTCGGCACCGCCGGCGGCAAGGCGCTGAGCGAAGCGTTGACCAAGCTTGGCGCGCCGGCGGTGCTCGATCAGGGCTATGCCAACCAGAGCCAGGACTTCACCCCGGTGGTGCTGGCCATCAAGCAGTCGGGCGCCGACATCCTCAGCTCGTATTTCACCTTCGAGAACGATCTCGGCATCTTTGCCCGGCAGTTGCGCCAGCTCGGCGTCAACATTCCCTGGGTCGGATCGCCCTCGATCGTCAACGTCACCGCGCTCAAGCTGGCGGGGCCGGCGCTCCACGGCACCTACGGCGTTGCCGACTATGCCGAGGATTCGACCGCAGCTTCGAAGGCCTTCGGCAAGGCCTATCGCGACGCCTACAAGGTGGCGCCGGACAACCAGAGCTCATGGCCCTACGACGCCATGAACGTGCTGTGCGCGGCGATCAACAAGGCGGGTTCGACCGAGCCGGAGAAGATCCGCCAGGCGATTCTCGCCACCAAGAAATTCCCCGGCGCCGAGGGCGAGTACAATTTCGACCAGAACGGCGACGGGCTGCACGGCTACAACATCGTGCGCAACGACAAGGGCAACATCGTCTTCGACAAGCACATTGAGTTTACTGACTGACGCGGTCTGGTGCAGCCGGCTTCCCTTGAAACGGGAGGCCGGTATCGCCCGGCGAAGCATTCGCCCGTTCCGCCGCCGCCCCGCGGCTCCTCGAACCATCGGTCGGTCATGGATCTCGCCCTGCAGCTTCTCTTCACGGGCATCGGCATCGGCGCCGTCTACGCGCTGGTGGCGCTCGGCTTCGTGCTGATCTTCCGAGCGACCAACGTGGTGAATTTCGCCCAGGGCGAATTCTCCATGGTCGCCGCCTATCTCATGGTGGTGTTCGCCGTCGATCTCGGCTGGCCCTATTGGCTGTCGTTTCTGATCGCTTTGGCGGGCATGGCGCTGCTCGGCGTCGTCTTCAATCTCGGCGTCTACTATCCGCTGCGTCACCGCAGCTTCCTGCCGGTGATCATCGCTACCATCGGCGCCTCGATCCTGCTCGCCAATTCGGTGCTGGCGATCTACGGCCCGCAGCCCCAGGTGCTGGAGGGCTGGTTCTCGACGCCGGGCCTGCAGCTCGGCCCGGTCTATCTCGACAGCCAGTATCTTCTGATCATCGCCGTGACCATCGCCATGGTCGCGTTCCAGTACTGGTTCTTCGAGCACACGCTGCTCGGCAAGAAGCTGCAGGCGACCTCCCAGGACAAGGAGATGGCCTCTCTGCTCGGCATCTCCGTCTCCTCCATGATCATGATCACCTTCGTCTATTCGGCTGTGCTCGGCGGCCTCGCCGGCATCCTGGTGGCGCCGATCCTGTTCGTCTCGATCCAGATGGGCTCGACGATCGCGCTCAAGGCCTTTGCCGCGACCATCATCGGCGGCTTCGGCGACGTCGCCGGCGCGATCATCGGCGGCCTCGCGCTCGGCATCATCGAGACCTTCGGCGCCGCCTATGTCTCGGTGCCCTACAAGGACGGTTTCGCCTTCCTGGTGCTGGTGGTGTTCCTGGTGTTCCGGCCTCAGGGCATCTTCGGTGAACGCGTCGCGGAGAAGGCATGAGCTCGTCCAGCGAAAACCTGAAACTGGGCGCGGCGGTGCCGCGCTCCACGCCGCTCCTCGTTCGCCATGCGCCGTATTTCATCCTTGCCGCGCTCGTCGCCGCCGCCGCGGCGCTGCTGCCGCTGGACGGCTATGTGCTGAACATCCTGATGCAGGCCTCGACCTTCGCCATCGCGGTGTTCGGGCTGTCGGTGGTGCTCGGCCTGTGCGGTCAGATCAACCTCGCCCAGGCCGCGTTTTTCGGCTTCGGCGCCTATGCGGTCGGGCTCGGCACCGCCGACTATCACCTCGATTTCTGGATCTGCCTCGGTGCCGGCGCGCTGGTGGCAGTGGCGTTCGGCGCCATCCTCGGCATGTCGACGCTGCGGCTCGGCGGCCATTACCTCGCCATGGTGACGATCTCGTTCCAGCAGATCGTCACCCTCGTCATGATCAACGCCATCCCGCTCACCCACGGGCCGGACGGCGTCGGCCAGATCGGCCGGCCGGCACTGCTCGCCGGACCGCAGGCCTATCTCGCCTTCTGCGTCGCGGCGCTGGCGGTGATCGGCTATCTCGTCTGGCATCTGCCCGATACCCGGATCGGGCGAGCGATGCGCGCGGTGCGCGATAACGAACTCGCCGCCAGCATCGCCGGCATCGACGTCTACCGCACCAAGGTGGCGGCCTTCGCGCTCTCGGCGCTGCTCGGCGGCGTCGCCGGCGGGTTGTTCGCCGGCGGCTTTTCCTATGTCAGTCCCGATCAGTTCTCCTTCGCCGAATCCATCGTCTTCCTGACCATGGCGCTGCTCGGCGGCGCGGCCTCGCCGATCGGTTCGGTGATCGGCACCGGGCTGCTGATCCTGATCCCGGAATGGCTGCGCGTCCTCAAGAGCCTGCCCGGGCTCTATCTCGCGATCTACGGCCTGTCGGTCATCCTGATCGTCCGCTTCATGCCCGACGGCATCTGGGGCTTCGTCGAAGGCCTTGCCGCGCGCTGGCGGGCCAGGCCGGCAGCGCCGCCGGCGGCGCCGGCACTGCAGCTCGCGCCCGCCCGGACCGGCGGCGACATGGTGCTGCAGGTGCGCGGGCTGTCGAAGCATTTCGGCGGACTGAAAGCGGTCGATCAGGTCGATATCGACGTGCGCCGCGGCGGCGTCCACGCCCTGATCGGCCCCAACGGTTCGGGCAAGACGACGACGCTCAACGTGCTGTCCGGGCTCTACAAGGCGACCGCCGGCAAGGTGATGCTGGACGGCGTCGACATCACCGCGATGCCGGCGCATCAGCGCACCATCGCCGGGCTGGGCCGCACCTTCCAGAACATCCGCCTGTTCAGGTCGATGACGGCGCTGGAGAACGTCGTGATCGGCGCCGAGCGGCCGGGCAACACGCTGGTCGCCCATGGCGGCGAGGCCGAGCTCGAGACCCGCGCCATGGCGGCGCTGACCTTCGTCGGTCTCGGCAGCCGGGCCAACGAACTGGTGACGAGCTTCTCCTATGGCCACCAGCGACTGATCGAGATCGCGCGCGCTCTCGCCGGCAATCCGACGCTGCTGCTGCTGGACGAGCCCGCGGCTGGTCTCAATTCGACCGAGAAGCTCGAACTGCACGATCTCCTCAAGCGGATCGAGGCCCAGGGCCTGACCATTCTGATCATCGATCATGACATGACGCTGGTCCGCGAAGCGGCCCAGCACATCACGGTGCTGAATTTCGGCCGGCGCATCGCCGACGGCGAATCGCTGGCCGTGCTGCAGCAGCCGGACGTGATCTCCGCCTATCTCGGGAGCGAATGATGGCCCTTCTCGAAGTCCGGGACCTGGTGGTTCGCTATGGCGAGATCGAAGCGCTGCGCGGCGTTTCGTTCGATGTCGAGGCCGGGCAGGTGGTGACGCTGCTCGGCTCGAACGGCGCCGGCAAATCGACGACGCTGCGGGCGATCTCCGGTCTCGCCGCGCCCGCCGCCGGCGACATCGTGTTCGAGGGCCGCTCGATCGCCGGCCGGCATCCCGAGGAGATCGTCCGTCTCGGCATCTCCCACGTACCTGAAGGCCGCCGGGTCTTTCCCGGCCTGACGGTGAAGGAGAACATCATGCTGGGTGGCTCCAACCGCCGGGCCGGCAAGGCGGAACTGGCGCGCGAGGCCGACGCCATGTTCGACCTGTTCCCCGATATCCGCGCCTTCGCCCATGCGCTCGGCTGGACGCTGTCAGGCGGCCAGTTGCAGATGGTCGCGGTGGCGCGCGGGCTGATGGCCAAACCCAAGCTGCTGCTGCTCGACGAGCCGTCGCTCGGGCTCGCGCCCGTGATCGTCCAGGCGGTGTTCCGCATCATCACCGAAATCCGCCGCCACACCACCGTGCTGCTGGTCGAGCAGAACGCCCGCATGGGCCTGTCGGTGGCCGATCAGGGCTATGTGCTGGAAACCGGACGCCTCGCGCTCGGCGGCAAGCCCGACGAGCTGTGGAGCAACGAGGCGATCGCCGCCGCCTATCTCGGCGGCCACGCCAAGGCGGCTGTATGAAGGCTGCTGCATGAAGGCTGCCGTATGAAAGCTGCCGTATGAGGCAGTCCTTCCGGGTTTCGAACCGCCCCCAACGTCGGCCCGTGCGGGCCGACCAACACCAAGCATTGTGCCAGGACGCTATTCACGATGGTCACCATTCCCTATCAGAAGCTGATCGACTTCGTTGCCGCGATCTTCCAGCGCGCCGGCTCTTCGCCGGCGGAGGCGCGGCGCATCGGCAGCTATCTGGTCACCGCCAATCTCACCGGCCATGACAGCCACGGCGTCATCCGCGTGCCGGTCTATATGCGATGGAAGACCAGCGGCGACGTGGTTCCCGACCGCACCGTCAAGCTGCTGGTCGACACGCCGTCGCTGGCGGTGATCGACGGCTGCTTCGGTTACGGCCAGACGGTCGGGCCGCAGGCGGTGGCGATCGGCATCGAGAAATGCAAGAGCGCGGGCCTTGCCGCCATCACACTGCGCAATTCCGGTCATATCGGCCGAATCGGCGACTGGGCGGAAATGGCTGCCGCCGAGGGCCTGGTGTCGATTCATTTCGTCAATGCCGCCGGCTCGATCCTGGTGGCGCCGTTCGGCGGCGTCGATCGGCGCCTGTCCACCGCGCCCTATTGCGTCGGCATCCCGCGCCAGGGGCAGCCACCGATCGTGCTCGATTTCGCCACCTCGCTGGTGGCCGAAGGCAAGGTGCTGGTGGCGAGCCGCGGCGGCAAGAAGCTGCCGGCGGGGGCGCTCATCGCGCCCGACGGCACGCTGAGCGAGGATCCGGCGCTGCTCTACGGCCCCTTTGAGGCCGAGGGCCCGCGCGATCATTCGAAGGGCCGCGGTGCGATCAGCGCCTTCGGCGAACACAAGGGTTCCGGGCTGGCGCTGGTCTGCGAACTGCTCGGCGGCGCCTTGAGCGGCAACGGCGCGACCAGCGCGCCGCGCCGTTTCTCCAACGGCATGTTCGCGATCTATCTCGATCCCGAGCGGGTCGACATCGACAACTTCTTCGACGGCGAAATCACGCGTTATGTCGATTACTTCAAGGCCAGCCGGCCGGCCGCAGGAGTCGAGAGCGTGCTGATCCCAGGCGAGCCGGAGGCGCGCACCAGGGCCGAGCGCATGGCGAACGGCGTGCCGCTGCCCGACGACACCTGGGCGGCGATCGCCGCCGCCGCCCGCGATGTCGGCATAGCCGAGGCGGAGATCGTGCGGGTAACCGCATAGCGCGGGCGGCAAAAACCGCTATGCTCGCGTCGTCGTGCGACGATGGCGCACCGGAACAAAAATCACCAACGCGACAATTGGTCAGGGAAGGCTGGAAACGGCGATGGCAAACAAGGTCAAGGAAATCTGGGCGTCGGGCAGGGCGGTGGTCAATGGCTGGCTGGCGATCCCGTCGGGCTTCTCCGCCGAGGTGATGGCGCAATGCGGCTTCGACAGCATCACCGTCGACCTGCAGCATGGCGTGCAGGACTATCACTCCATGGTCCAGTGCTTTCAGGCCTTCGGCGGCCACCCGGTGACGCCGATGGTGCGCGTGCCATGGAATGAGCCCGGGATCATCGGCAAGGTGCTCGATGGCGGCGCTTATGGCGTGATCTGCCCGATGGTGAATACCAAGGCGGAAGCCGAGGCATTCGTCGCCGCCTGCAAATATCCGCCCCACGGCAACCGCAGCAATGGCCCGATCCGCGCCGGGCTCTACGGCGATGCCGGCGCCTATCAGAAGACGGCCAATGACGAGGTGCTGTGCCTGCCGATGATCGAGACCCGCACCGCCGTGCAGAACATGGAGGCGATCCTCGACGTCGAGGGCCTTTCCGGCGTCTATATCGGTCCGTCCGATCTCGGCTTCTCCTACGGCCTCGTGCCCAAGCTCGACCGCGAGGAGCCGGAGATCCTGAAGATCTACGACAAGCTGCTCAAGGAATGCGACAAGCGCGGCATCTATCCCGGCATCCATTGCAGCGGCGCCACCGGCGCGGCGCGCAACATCGCCATGGGTTTCAAGCTGGTGACGCTGCTCAACGACAGCGGGCTGTTGGCACAGGCGGCCAAGGGCGCGGTGGCGCAGACCCGCAAGGATTCGGCCGGCCGCGCTTAAGGCAACCGGAACCAACGCTCGCTCCATCATCCCGAGGTGGCGCCAACCGGTCCGCGAAAGCGGCCGGATGACAAGCTCCGCGCCCTCGAAGGATGAACGGCCGCAGGGATCACGCCGGCCACGTCGCCCTTCGAGGCCCGCTGCGCGGGCGCCTCAGGGTGACGTGGAGAAACACTTCGTTCATCCGCCATTTTGGTTCATCCGCCATTTTGGGCGTTCGCGATCTGATGCTTCGCCTTATGGCTCACCACATCATCTGCCGGAGGTCTCATGTCTGCGCCGCTTGTTATTCGCCTTCATCCCGACGACAGCGTGGTGATCGCCCGCGCGACGCTGCTGCCGGGGACCGTCGTCGCCGATGGCATCACTGCCAGCGATCGGGTTCCCGCCGGGCACAAGGTCGCGGTGAGGCCGGTCGCGCAAGGCGAGCCGGTGCGCCGCTACGGCCAGATCATCGGCTTCGCCACCGCGCCGATCGCGCCGGGCCAGCATGTTCACACCCATAACTGCGGCATGGGCGACTTCGCCAAGGATTACGCCTATGGCGTCGACGCCAGGCCGACGCCGCAGGTCGAGGTGCCCGCGACCTTTCAGGGTATCCGTCGGCCGGACGGCCGGGTCGCCACCCGCAACTACATCGGCATCCTCACCAGCGTGAATTGCAGCGCCCATGTCGCCTCGGTCGTCGCCGACATGTTTCGCCGCAATCCCTTCACCGGCGACGATCCGCTGGCCGATTTCCCCAATGTCGACGGCGTCGTGGCGCTGACCCACAAGACCGGCTGCGGCATGGCGCTGGACGAGCCGCTTGCCTTGCTGCGGCGGACGCTCGGCGGCTATGCCCGGCACGCCAATTTCGCCGCGGTGGTCGTCATGGGGCTCGGCTGCGAGGTCAACCAGATCGGCGGGCTGATGACCGAGCAGAAGCTGGCCGGCCGGCTGCGTGAGCTCGAGATCCAGTCGATCGGCGGCACCCGCAAGACCGTCGAGGCCGGCGTCGCCTTCGTTCGCGAGGCACTGGCCGACGCCAACAAGGTCCAGCGCGAGACGGTGCCGGTGTCCGAACTCACCGTGGCGCTGCAATGCGGCGGCTCCGACGGCTATTCCGGCGTCTCGGCCAATCCGGCGCTCGGCGCCGCCAGCGACCTCGTGGTCCGTCACGGCGGCACGGTGATCCTGTCTGAGACGCCGGAGACCTACGGCGCCGAGCATCTGTTGACGCGCCGCGCCGTGAGCCGCGACGTCGGCGAGAAGCTGGTCGGCCTGATGCGCTGGTGGGAGGCGTATGCCGCCCGCGAGGGCGCCGAGATGAATGCCAATCCAAGCCCCGGCAACAAGGCCGGCGGCCTCACCACCATCCTGGAGAAGTCGCTCGGCGCCATGGCCAAGGCCGGCTCGACCAATCTGGTGGACGTGCTGCATTACGCCGAGCCGGTCATCAAGAAGGGCTTCGTCTTCATGGATACGCCGGGTTACGACCCGGTGGCGGCCACCGGTCAGGTCGCCGGCGGCGCCAACCTCGTCTGCTTCACCACCGGCCGCGGCAGCGTGTTCGGCTGCAAGCCGGCGCCGTCGATCAAGCTCGCCACCAACACGCCGATGTACCAGCGGATGGAAGACGACATGGACATCAATTGCGGCACGATCCTCGACGGCGAGGAGGGCGTGGCGCAATGCGGCCAGCGCATCTTCGATCAGATGCTGCGCGTGGCGTCCGGCGAGCGCACCAAGAGCGAGAGCTTCGATTTCGGCAGCGACGAGTTCGCCCCCTGGGTGCTCGGCGCGACGATGTAGGCCCCAAAGCGGCGGGCCCAGGGCGCGCCGGGCCGGCCGCCGCTTGCGCCGGCGGCCGGCAGGCGCCTATGTAGGGCAGCTTTTCGATCTTGTAGCGAGCTGCCCCGATGACATCGTCTTCCCGCGCCTCCAGTTCCCGCGACTCCTATCCCCGGGACTTGCGTGGCTATGGCCGCAATCCGCCCGACCCGTGCTGGCCCGGCGGCGCCCGCGTCGCCGTCCAGTTCGTCGTCAATTTCGAGGAGGGCGGAGAGAACAACATCCTGCACGGCGATCCGGCGTCCGAGGCTTTTCTCTCGGACGTGCTGGGCGCCCAGCCCTGGCCCGGCCAGCGCCACGCCAATATCGAATCGATGTTCGAATATGGCTCCCGTGCCGGGTTCTGGCGGCTGTGGCGGATGTTCACCGAGCGCCGCATCGGCGTCACGGTGTTCGGCATCGCCACCGCGCTGGCCCGCAACCCGGAGGTGGTGGCGGCGATGCAGGAGGGGAAATGGGACATCGCTTCCCATGGCCTGAAATGGATCGAGCACAAGGATGTCGGCGAAGACGCCGAGCGCGCCATGATCGCGGAGGCGATCCGCCTGCATGAGCAGGCGACCGGTGAGCGGCCGACCGGTTGGTACACCGGCCGCTCCTCGATCAATTCGAACCGTCTCGTCAACGAGGCCGGCGGCTTCCTCTGGCTTTCCGATTCCTATGCCGACGATCTGCCCTATTGGTTGCAGGCGCCGTCAGGCCCGCAACTCATCATCCCCTACAGCCTCGACAACAACGACATGCGTTTCGTCAACGCCCAGGGGTTCGGCAACGGCGAAGACTTCTTCCAGTATTTGAAAGATGGCTTCGACCTGCTCTATGCCGAGGGCGCGACCGCGCCGAAGATGATGTCGATCGGCCTGCATTGCCGGCTGGTCGGCCGCCCCGGCCGCGCCGCGGCGCTGGCGCGCTTCCTCGACTATATCGGCTCCTTCGACAAGGTCTGGACGCCGACCCGCAAGGCCATCGCCGAGCACTGGCACGTCCATCATCGCGACCTGGCCAAAAGCGCGCCGCCGCTGCTTTGAGCAGCGAGTCGTGCAATCAAGCGGCTTTATCGTCGCGCTGTTGCGTGCTTGTGTCCACCGGTCGGTTGCCTTGGAAGGACCCGAAGAAGATGACGCAGATCGAGCTCGACACCCTGAACAGCTTGCCGGCGGCGGAGTTCGTCGCGGCGCTCGGCAATGTCTTCGAGCATGCGCCCTGGATCGCGGAGGCGGTGGCGCCACGCCGACCGTTCGCTACCATCAAGGTGCTGTTCGCAACGATGCGTGAGGTCGTTGCCAGCGCCGGCGAGGAGCAGCGGATGGCGCTGATCAAGGGCCATCCCGATCTTGCCGACAGGACGCAACGTGCCGCCGGGCTCACCGCGGACTCCACGGCCGAGCAGGGCAGCGTCGGCCTCGACGGCCTGACCGAGGCCGAATACGACGCCTTCACCCGGGTCAATACGTCGTACCGGCAGAAATTCGGTTTTCCCTATATCGTCTGCGTTCGCCGCCACACCAAGGATTCGATCCTGCGCGATTTCGAACGCCGGCTGCCCAACGACAGAGCCGCCGAGATCGCCGGCTCGATCGACGAGATCTGCCGCATCGCCGCGCTGCGGCTCGACCAGCTCGTCGCCGGTCCCGGGCGCCTCGCGGTCACCGGCCGGCTGTCGACCCATGTGCTCGACACCCATGGCGGCGCCCCGGCCGAGGGCATCGCGATCGAACTGCGGGAATTGTGTGCCCTGGGGCCGCCGCGTCTGATCGCCCGGGCGCGGACCAATGCCGATGGCCGCACCGATCAGCCGCTGATCCACGCTCGCCCGCTGCCGATCGGCCGCTACGAGCTGACCTTCCACACCGGCGCCTATTTCGCCGGGCGCGGTGTCGCGCAGAACGATCCGCCGTTCCTCGACGATATTCCGATCCGCTTCGCGATCGATGCCCCGGAAGGGCACTTCCACGTCCCGCTGCTGGTGACGCCCTGGAGCTATTCCACCTATCGCGGCAGCTAGTGTCCTGTCTCCGAATTACCGCCCCATTTGCCTCACGCTCGCACGGTCATTCGGAGACATAAAGGACACCAGCAAAATCAAAGCGCTCGTGTGGCTTATGTCTCGCAATTGCCTACAACAGACTTGCCGCAAAGGCGGTAGGCAATTGCGAGACGCCACACTAGTGTCCCGTCTCCGAATTACCGCTTCGTTTGCCTCACGCTCGCACGGTCATTCGGAGACATAGGGACACTAGCAAAATCAAAGTGCTAGTGTGGCTTATGTCTCGCAATTGCCTACGAGAGGGTTGCCGCAAAGGCGGTAGGCAATTGCGAGACGCCACACTAGTGCGGTGGATCTGACGCTCGTTTTCCGTGAGTCCTGGGCTCAGGCGTGCTCGGCTGCCGCGGCCGTCTGCGCGGCATCGGCCTTGGCGCTCTCGGCTGTGCCGAGCCCGTTGAAGAAGGCGTTGAGCGCCACCGCGGCGATGGCGGCGAGCAGGATGCCGGATTCCAGCAGCGGGTGAAGCTGAGAGGGCAGCTGCTTGAAGAAGTTCTGCGACACCAGCGGTATCATGCCGAAGCCGACCGAGATCGCGACCACGAACAGGTTGAAGCGATTGGTCTTGAAGTCGACCGCCGTGAGGATCCGCGCCCCGGTTGCGGCGACCATGCCGAACATCACGAGCCCGGCACCGCCCAGCACCACCTGGGGCACCGCCTCCACCAGCGCCGACATCTTCGGCATCAGCCCGAGCAGCAGCATGATCGCGCCGCCGGTGGCCGTCACCCAGCGCGAGCGCACGCCGGTGACGCCGACGAGTCCGACGTTCTGGGAAAACGAGGTGTAGGGGAAGGTGTTGAAAATGCCGCCGAGCAGGGTGCCGACGCCGTCGGCGCGCAGGCCGCGGGCGAGCGCCTGCTGATCGATCTTCCTGTCGGTCATCTCGCCGAGCGCGAGAAACATGCCGAGGGACTCGATCATCACCACGATCATGACGATGCACATGGTGATCGAGGGCACCAGCAGGAATTTCGGCGCGCCGAAGCGGAACGGGACGACGATGTCGGCCCAGGCGGCGCTCGCCACCTTTTCGAAATGCATGACGCCGAGCGTCGTCGCGAGCACCGCCCCGGCGATGATGCCGAGCAGAACCGCGACGTTGGAGATGAAGCCGCTGCCCCATTTGAGCAGCGCCAGGATCACCAGCAGCACGAACAGCGCGATGCCGAGCCCCTGCAACTGGCCGTAGGCCGGATTGGGAAAGGCGCCGGGCACGCCGTCCACCACCCTGGTCAGCGTCGGCAGGCCGCCACCCGCCCAGTTGATGCCGACCCGCATCAGCGAAATGCCGATGACCATGATGATGGTGCCGGTGACCACCGGTGGAAACAGCGGCAGCAGCCGGCTGATGAACGGCGCGACGATGATGGCGAACAGGCCGGCGACGATCACCGAACCGTAGATGCCGAGCAGCCCGATATCCGGCGATCCGGCCATGGACAGCATCGGACCGACCGCGGCGAAGGTGACGCCCATCATCACCGGCAGGCGGATGCCGACGCCGGGCAGGCCGATGCACTGCACGAGCGTGGCGAGACCGCAGGCGAACAGGTCGGCGCTGATCAGGAAGGCGATATCCTCCGGCGACAGCTTGAGCGCGCGGCCGATGATCAGGGGCACGGCGACCGCGCCGGCATACATTACCAGCACGTGCTGCAGGCCAAGGACGACGAGCCGCGGCACCGGTAGTTTCCGGTCGACGGGATGGACTTCGCTGCTCATGAGACCCCCTTGTGTTCGCCGCCCCCGCGGCGTTGGTCGAACCGGCACGTCGATCTAAGCCGATAATCGGGCGTCGTGCCAGACGCTTGACGTTTCGGTGCGCCGGATGCATCGCAATGTGCCTTGTGCGTGTCGGCGGAGGCGCCACAATGGCCGCTGCACCGCCCCTCCACCTCTTGCGGGAGACTGAGCTGCCCATGACGATTGCCGAGCCTGCCGCCGCGCTGGGGCGCGAAATTGTCGCCCATATCGACGAACTCGCGGCGATCTCTGCCGAGCCGGGTGTCATTACCCGCGTCTTTCTCACGCCGGAGCACCGGGCCGCAGCCGACCTGCTGATGGGCTGGATGCGGGACGCGGGCATGAGTGCCGCCATCGATGCCATCGGCAATGTGGTCGGGCGCTACGAGGGCGAGCAGGACGGCCTGCCGTGCCTGATGCTGGGCTCCCATTACGACACCGTGCGCAACGCCGGCCGCTGGGACGGACCGCTCGGCGTCATCACCGCGATCGCCTGCGTCGGCGCCCTGCATCGCCGCGGCCGGCGGCTGCCATTCGCCATCGAGGTCGTCGGCTTCGCCGATGAGGAGGGGGTACGCTTCGCATCGACCCTGCTCGGCAGCCGGGCGGTGGCGGGCACCTTCGACGCGCGCGCGCTCGACAGCATTGACCGCGACGGCATCACCATGCGCGAGGCGCTGCGCGCGTTTGGGCTCGATCCCGGCGCCATCGCCACGGCGGCGCATGCGCCGGGTGCCGTGCTCGGCTATGTCGAGCTCCACATCGAGCAGGGGCCGGTGCTGGAGGCCGAAGGGCTGCCGGTCGGGGTGGTGAGCGCGATCAGCGGCGCGACCCGCCTTTCGGTGACGCTGACCGGGATGGCCGGTCACGCCGGGACCGTGCCGATGGCGCTGCGCCGTGACGCGCTGACAGGCGCCGCCGAATGCATCCTCGCCATCGAGACCTACTGCCGCGGCCATGCTGGTCTGGTCGGCACCGTCGGCCAGATCGCCGCCGAACCGGGGGCGACCAACGTGATTCCCGGCCGCGTCGGTTTCACCATGGACATCCGAACCGCCGGCGACGATCGCCGCAAGGCGGCGGTCGGCGACCTCACCGCCGCGATCGAGGCGGCGGCACGGCGTCGCGGCCTCGAGGTTGCGATCACGGTGACCCATGAGAATCGCACGGTGAACTGCGCCGGCTGGCTCAAGGCACAGGTCGCCGCCGCCGTGGCCGCGGAAGGCTACGCCGTTCGCGAACTGCCCAGCGGCGCCGGCCACGACGCCATGGCAATCGCGGATATCGCCGACATGGCGATGATCTTCGTGCGCTGCCGCGGCGGCATCAGCCATCACCCCGACGAGCACGCCGAGCTCGGCGATGTCGAGGCCGGCGCGAAGGTGCTGTTGCGCCTGATCGAGACTTTCTCCCCGCGGGACAACGCTCGCTGACCGCACTAGAATCATGATGATGCTAGTGTCCCCTTGTTTCCAACGTTCGTATGAGCGCCTGCTGCAATGGGATACGAACGTTGGAAACAGGAAACTAGTGCGGTTGAACGGCGCCATCGGGCGCGGCTAACATCCGCTCGACCGGCCGCGCGCGTCGCGATCACAGCCGGAACCAGGGGAGGAGGCGAACAATGACGGTGCAGCAGAAGGTCGCCTGGATCACGGGCGGCGGCAGCGGCATCGGCCTTGCCGGGGCCGAAGCGCTCGCCGCTCAGGGCTGGCGCGTGGTGATTTCCGGCCGCCGCGCCGAGGTCGTGGACGAGGCGGCGGCGAGCTTGCGCGCCAGGGGCGGCGCGGTCACCGCGCGGGCGCTCGATGTCGGCAACGCCGCCGACGTCGAAAGAGTCGCAACGGAACTGCTCGCCGAGCACGGCCGGATCGATTGCCTCGTCAACAGCGCCGGGCTCAATCTGCCGAAGCGAAGCTGGGCCGATGTCACCACCGAGGGCTGGGACCAGATCGTCAAGATCAATCTCAACGGTCTCGTCTATTGCATCCGCGCCGTGCTGCCGGCGATGCGCGCGCAGCAGGACGGCTGCATCGTCAACATTGCGTCGTGGGCTGGCCGCCATGTCTCCAAGCTCACTGGACCGGCCTATACCGCCACCAAGCACGCCGTCGTGGCGCTGACCCATTCGCTCAACATGGAAGAGTTCCGGCACGGCATCCGCGCCTGCGCGCTGTCGCCTGGCGAGGTGGCGACGCCGATCCTCAAGAGCCGGCCGGTGCCGCCGAGCGTCGAAGACATGGCGCGGATGCTGCAGCCGGAGGACCTCGGCCGTACTATCGCCTTCGTCGCGACCATGCCGCCCCATGTCTGCGTCAACGAGATCCTGATCAGTCCCACCTGGAACCGCAGCTTTGCAGGAAATGGCCCATGATGCTTTGGCCTCGCTTCTTCGCCCTCGTTGCCGCGCTGGGCGCGGGACCGTTGCCGGCGGCGGCGATGGAGATCAGCCGCGCCCAGGCGCAGCTCTGGGAGGATGTCAGCGCCTATGCGCCGTCGCCGGGTCAGATGACCGTCTGCTATGGGTTCATCTGCCGGCGTCGTCTCGAATACGCCTTTACAGCTGCCGATCGCGCGGCGCTGACGTCGATCCTCGCCGCCGGCCGCGGTTCGCCGGCGGCGGAGCGCGCAGCGGTGCAGAAGGCGGTGGTCTGGTTCGATCGTCACATGGGACCGATTCTCGGCACCGACCGGCGGGTTGCGAGGGCGGACTTCCGCTATCGCGACGATGCCCATAATTTCGATTGCTGGGATACCACCCGCAACGTCACCGGGCTGTTGCTCATCATGCAGGACTGGGGCCTGCTCAAGCATCACAGCGTCGGCGATCCGACCTATCGCGGCAACGCCCTGGTGCTGCAGACCCCTCACAACACGCCGATCCTGATCGACCACAGCACCAACGTGCGCTGGACCGTGGATCTGTGGACGCGGGGCTACGGCCAGACGCCGGAGGTGTTGCCGGCGGATGAATGGATGAAGCTGGACTGATGGAGTGGATTCGACATTCACGACCCGCCGAGGTCGAACTGACAATGGAGAGTGCAACGGGCGATCCGGCGCTTCACCTCGCCCCGCGTAAGCGGCCCGCTGGCGGGGAGAGGTCGGTTCGCGTGACGACAAGACGCGCGATCTAGTGTGGACGATCTGACGCTCGTTTCAGCATTGCAGCGAGTTCTTCAAACGCGCGTCAGAACGTTGGAAACGGGACACTAGTGTGGCGTCTCGCAATTGCCTATGCCCTTTGCGGCAAGCCCCTGTAGGCAATTGCGAGACATAAGCCACACTAGCTTTTTGATTTTGCTAGTGTCCCGATGTCTCCGAATGACCGTGCGAGGGTGAGGCAAACGAAGCGGTCATTCGGAGACAGGACACTAGTGTGGCGTCTCGCAATTGCCTATGCCCTTTGCGGCAAGCCCCTGTAGGCAATTGCGAGACATAAGCCACACTAGCTTTTTGATTTTGCTAGTGTCCCGATGTCTCCGAATGACCGTGCGAGGGTGAGGCAAACGAAGCGGTCATTCGGAGACGGGACACTAGCCCTCTTTCCCGTCCGCCCCGGCGTTTGTCCCTGCCTCGCGGTTGCGCATCAGATCGGCGGCGAGGTCGGCCAGCGCCGGGCGCGGCAGTGCCGCGAAGGGTAGCGGCCGCGTCACGTCAATGGTGGCGAGGCCGAGCCGAGCGGTCAACAGGCCGTTGAGCAGGCCTTCGCCGAGCCGCGCCGACAGTTTCGCCGCGATACCGTGGCCGAGCATCTGCTGCACCAGGCTGTCGCTGGCGGCGAGACCGCCGGTGATGGCAAGATGGGCGATCGCCTGGCGTGTCAGCTTGATCAGGCCGAGCAGGCCCGGCCGGCCGCCATAGAGCAGGGCGAGCTGGCGGATCAGCCGCGCCGCGGCGGCGAAGACGAACAGCATGTCGACCAATGCTCGTGGGCTGACGGCGGTGACGATCGACACCCGCTGGGCAGCGGTGATGATCAGGCGCCGCGCCTCGGCGTCGAGCGGCGCCATCACTTCGCGTTCGGCGAGACGCAGGAGGTCGGCGCCGTCGATGATGTCGCGGCTGTGGCTCTGCAGCACGGCGCGGGCATGGGCGAGGCGCGGATTGCCGTGGGCGAGGCGCATCAGTTCGCGCAGGATGGCCGCTGCCTCAACGCGGTCGTCGCTCGCCAGCACCGCGCTGGCCCGGAGATGCAGCGTTTCGATGGTGGAGAGCCGCAGCAGGGCGCGGATTTCGCGCAGGCCGATGGCGAGAAGGGCGACGGCGAACGCGGCGGCGAAGCCTAATCCGACCGCGCCGAGCGCGGTGCTGCGGTTGAACAGGTCCTCGACCAGATTGGTCAGTCCGAGCCCGAGACCGAGCAGCACGATGCCGCCGAGCGAACCCCAGAACAGTGGTCCCCAGCGCAGGCTGCGCCGCGGCAGGAGCGGCGCCGTCTCGAGGATGACCGCAGGCGGCGTCGGCTCGGGCTCCGGCGTGACATGGACCTTGCCGCGCTGCGCGCGGCCGGCCTCCTCGGCGGGGGGCAGCAGCACGACATCGGGATCGTCGAGCTTGAAGGTCGCTGGCCGGCGCGGGGGCTGGCTCATCGCAGGCGGTCTCCGATCAGGAACTGCAGGGCGCGGTCGAGGCGTATATGGGGCAGCGGGGCGTCGATTCCGGCCGCGGGCGCGCGCGGCGGCCGGAAGCGCAGGAAACGGAAATCGGCGTCGCCGGCGGCGCCGTGGCTGAGGCCGCGGAATTGGGCTTGCGCCGGCGCGGCAGGGTCGAACAGGCTATCGGGAGCCATCGGCAGGTCGCCGGGAAAAGTCGCGACGTCGGTCTCGCCATCGAAGAATTCGCCATGGGCGCTCTCGCCGGCCGCGGGCGTGCCGATGATCGAGGGCAGGTCGTCGCCGCCGCGCCGGACGCGGGCCTCGCGGGTGGCGCGCACTGCCGCGAGCGCCGCCACGTCGACGGCGGCGCCGGCGAATTCGGCGCGTTTCGCCGCGCCTTCCACCATCCGGCGCAGGATCGCCTCCAGCGGATCATGGCTCGCATGATGGAGGTGGTCGGCCTTGGTGGCGGCGAACAGGATGCGGTCGATCCGCGGTCGCAGCAGCGCGCTGAAGAAGGTGCCGCGGCCGACGCGGAAGCAGTCGAGAATGCCCGCCAGCGCGGCTTGCAGATCGGCGAGCGCCTCGGGGCCGGCGTTGAAGGCGGCGAGGGCGTCGACCAGCACGATCTGGCGGTCGAGCCGGGCGAAATGGTCGCGGAAAAATGGCCGGACCACGACGTCCTTATAGGCCTCGAAGCGGCGCCGCATCATCTCCCAGAGCGAGCCGGCCGGTGCGTCACCGGCGCCGGACAGTTCGAGCGGCGCGAAGGTCAGCGCCGGCGAGCCCGCGAGGCTGCCCGGCATCAGAAAACGGCCGGGCGGCAGCATGCTCATGGCAAAGCGCTCGTCGCGGCAGGCGCGCAGATAGTCGGTGAACAGCTTTGCCGAGGCGCGGGCCGCCTGCTCGTCGGCGGCGGCGAGCGGATCGAGGGTTGCGAGCAGGCCATGCCAGGGCGCGGCCAGCTCGGCGCGGGGCGCCTTGCGCGACAGCATCAGGCTTTCCGCCGACCACTCCTCGTAGCTCTTGTGTAGCAGCGGCAGGTCGAGCAGCCACTCGCCCGGATAGTCGACGATGTCGAGGGTCAGGCTGCGGTCGGCGCCGCTGGCGCGCTGGTAGTCGATAACGAGGCGGAGTTCGCTGATGTCGGTGGTCGAGTGCGGCCATTGTCGCGCCTCGACGAGGGTGCGGATATGATCCTCATAGGCAAAGCGCGGGACTGCGTCGTCGGGCTGGGGGGACAGGCGGGCCTTGGCGATCCGGCCGCTGGCGGCCTCGAACACCGGAAGCCGGCCGCCACGCAGCATGGCATGGACGAGAGCGGTGATGAACACCGTCTTGCCGGACCGCGACAGGCCGGTGACGCCGAGCCGGACGGCGGGATGGAAAAACTGGTCGCCGTAATCGGCCAGCGCCTGCAGGGACAGGCGGGCCTCTTCGACGAGATCAGAGAAACGTGACGACATGAGCTAAATCAAACGGGTTGTGGACATGAAATGCAACACATCGTGTTCGCCTCTTCCCGTTGACGAAATTGTCACCTTGCCCGTCTATTGGATGATGGGGGCGACAAAATTTTGCCGTCCCGGCCGGGCATGGAGGCAGCCAGCGGCAAGGAGCCGCTGCCGTGGGCCGGCAGATTTGCAGGGTTTAGGGTCGTAGAGAACATGACGGAGCGAAGAAGCGGCAGAATGTTCCGCCTCAAGCAGCTCACCGACGCGGCGCTGCACGGCGCCCCGCACGGCGTGCGCTGGAATTACGACCGGGCCGAGCTGATGGCCGACGGTGTCGTCCACGCCATCGGGGTTGGCTGCGGCCTGATCGCCGCGGCGATCCTCATCGTGCTCGCCTCGCTCTATCGTCCGGGCGCCCAGGTGGCCGCGGTGGTGGTCTACGCCGGCGGCCTGCTGGCGATGCTGGGCATCTCGGCGACCTACAACCTGCTGCCGGTGTCGCGCTTCAAATGGTGGTTGCGCCGGCTCGATCATTCGGCGATCTATCTCCTGATCGCCGCGACCTATACGCCCTTCATCGTTCAGGTTAAAGGCAGCGTCTATGCCCTCGCGCTGCTGACCGGCGTCTGGTTGGTCGCGGTGATCGGTACCGTGCTCAAGATCGCGCTGCCCGGCCGCTTCGACCGGCTCTCCATCGTGCTCTATCTCGCCATGGGCTGGAGCGGCGTCATGCTCTATGACACGCTGGTGTCGGCTCTGCCGGTCGTGACGCTGTCGCTGATCGCGGCCGGCGGCATTCTCTATTCGCTCGGCGTGATCTTCCACGTCTGGGAGCGCCTGCGTTTCCAGAACGCCATATGGCACGCCTTCGTGCTGCTCGGCGCCTCCTGCCATTACACCGCGGTGCTGGATCTCGTGCTGGCGTGAGCATCTGATCTCAAGAGCGTAGCCCGGGGCACGATCTCAGTTGCTTTCGTCATGCGCGAGCGCACGACGTAGCAAAGGATTGGGCCCCGAATCCTGCTTGCGGCTGACGCCGTCGCGCCATTAAATCGCGCCGGCACAATCGATCAGCGGGGGAATACGCATGCACGTCGCGGGCAAGGTCGTGGTCGTCACCGGCGGCGGCAACGGCATCGGCAAGGCGCTGGCCGAACTCTTTCATCGCGAGGGCGCGGCGAAGGTGATCGTCGCCGATCTCGATATGCCGGCGGCGGAAAAAGTCGCGGCTGCGCTCGGCGGCCGCGCGGTGCGCACCGACGTCGGCCGCGAGGACGACGTGCGCGCGCTGATCGAGCGGACCGAGGCGGATTGCGGGCCGATCGCGCTGTTCTGCTCCAATGCCGGCATCGGCGCCGGCTTCGATCCGCTGTCGGAGAACGCCGCGGGCAGCTCCGACGAGCCGTGGATGAAGAGCTGGGCGATCAATGTCATGGCCCATGTCTATGCGGCGCGGCATCTGGTCCCGCGAATGAAGGCGCGCGGCGGCGGCTATTTCCTGCACACGGTGTCGGCGGCAGGACTGTTGTCCCAGATCGGCAGCGCCGCCTACTCCACCACCAAGCATGCGGCGGTGGGCTTTGCCGAGAATCTGGCGATTTCGCACCGGGCCGACGGCATCCGCGTCTCGATCCTCTGTCCGCAAGGGGTCGACACCAACATGCTGCGCGGCCTGCCGAAGGGGCCGCAATCCGCCGACGGCAATCTCAGCCCGGAGGAGGTTGCAGCATCGGCGCTGGCGGGCATCGCCAACGAGCAGTTCCTGATTCTGCCGCACCCGCAGGTCGCCGACTACATGCGGGCCAAGCTCGACAATTACGACCGCTGGATCGGTGGCATGGCGAAGATCCAGGCGAAGATGCGTGAGGCGGCGGCGCGTTGAGACCGCGACGATCGGCGCGCGGGCATGACGGAGTTTATCAAGTCACCGTAAACCCTGCGGGCTCCGCTTGCCGCGGCCGGAAAGCAGGCGATGACGGCGGAGAGAGCAGGGGCGCTGCATCGGCAACGCCGCGCAACACGCTCACCACGTCGCCGTCGCCTTCATGGTCGGCGTGCCGGCGGCATTTGCCGTCCATAGCGCCAAACCGTTCGCGGTCTCGTCGGCATTGAGGCTGAATTCGGCGCCGTCGAACAGCGGAGCGACGCCGCGATAGTCGAACACCTTCGGCGCGGCGCCGCCGTGCAGATCGGCGGCGAACTGGGTCAGCAGCGCCGCCTGGAGAGGGCCGTGGAACACCAGTCCAGGATAGCCCTCGACCTTGGTGACGTAGTCGCGGTCGTAATGGATGCGATGGCCATTGAAGGTCAGCGCCGAATAGCGGAACAGCAGGACCGGATCGGCCATGTGACTGCGGCGGTGGCGCGCGGGCGGCGGCGCGGCCGGCACCGGCGCCGAAGCGGCGGCGGTCGTGGTGGCCTCGCGATAGACGATGTCCTGGCGCTCGCGCACGGCAAGGCCGCGGGGCGTGGTGATGTCGTGAGCGACCGTGACGAAACACAGCGCGCCGGACGAGCCCTGTTTCAAGGTGACGTCGGCGATGCGCGAGGTGCGGGTGACCTCGTCGCCGACCCGCAGAGCATCGAGAAATTCGAGCTTGCCGCCCGCCCACATCCGCCGCGGCAACGGCACCGGGGGCAGAAAGCCGCCGCGATCGGGATGGCCGTCGGGGCCGAGCGCCGACATCGGCGCCACCGGCTGGGCGAGGCACCAGTGCACTGTCAGCGGCGCGGCATCGCCGGCCTTGGGCTGGCCGATGTCGATGAACAGCGTGGCGCGCAGCGCCCTGGTGAGCTGCGCCGTGACGATGTCGGTCGCGGCATCGGTGTTGCCGATCCAGCGGCGCAGGTGATCGAGATCGACGGCGGTGCTCATGCCTCGTAGTCCTTGATGATGGCGTCGATCGCCGCGTTGTGCTCGCCGATCGCCGGCACCGCGGCATAGCTGCGCGCCTCGCCGACGAACTGGGCGCCCGGCGCCGGATAACTGACCGTGCCCTTTTCGGTCGCGACCTTGATCCGCCTCAGATGCGGATGCGTCGTCAGGTCGGCCATGCTGTTGACCTCGGCGAAGGCGATGTCGGCGGCGGCGAGCCGCTCGATCAGGGTGTCGCGGGAGAGCCGGCCGAATACCTCGGCGACGGTCCTGTCGGTTTCGGCGCGATGGCGCACCCGCTCGACGCCGTTGGCGAAGCGCGGGTCGGACGGCAGTTCCGGGCGTTCCAGCACCTCGCCGCACAGCTTCTTCCATTCGCGCTCGCTCTGGATCGAGATCAGGATGTCCTTGCCGTCGACCGAGCGGAACACGCCATAGGGCGCGATCGAGGGGTGGGCGAGGCCCATGCGCTTCGGCGGATTGCCGGCCTCGGCGTTGAGCAGCGGCACGGTGAGCCAGTCGGCCATCACATCGAACATCGAGATCCGGATGTCGGCGCCCATGCCGGTGCGGCTGCGCGAGATCAGCGCCTCGAGCACCGCGGCCTGGGCGGCCGCGCCGGTGGCGATGTCGACGATGGAGACGCCGACCCGCGAGGGGCCGTCGGCGCCGCCGGTGATGGAGGCGAGCCCGCTTTCGGCCTGGATCAGCAGGTCATAGGCCTTGCGGTCGGCGTAAGGGCCTTCGTCGCCATAGCCCGAAATCGTGCAGAGGATCAGCGCCGGATAGTCGCGGCGCAGTCGCTCGATGGCAAAGCCGAGCTTGTCCATGGCGCCCGGCTTGAGGTTCTGCACCAGCACGTCGGCGCCGGCGATCAGGGCTTCCAGCTTGCGGCGGCCCGCGGCCGTGGCGAGATCGATCACGACCGATTGCTTGCCGCGATTGAGCCAGACGAAATAGCTGCTCTGGCCATTGGCGGCGGCATCGTAGCCGCGGGCGAAGTCGCCCTCGGGCCGTTCCACCTTGATGACGGTGGCGCCGGCGTCGGCGAGGCGCGAGGTGCAGAACGGCGCGGCGACGGCCTGTTCGACGGCGACGACGGTCACCCCTTCGAGTGCGCGCATGCTCGGAACTCCGCCGCTTTCAGTAGGAGCGAGGCATGCCGAGCACGTGCTCGGCAAGGAAGGACAGGATCAGGTTGGTCGAGATCGGCGCCACCTGGTAGAGCCGCGTCTCGCGGAACTTGCGCTCGACGTCGTATTCCTCGGCGAAGCCGAAGCCGCCATGGGTCTGGACGCAGGCATTGGCCGCCTCCCAGGACGCATCCGCCGCCAGCATCTTGGCCATGTTGGCTTCGGCGCCGCAGTCGAGTCCGGCTTCGTATTTGCGCGTCGCCTCGCGCACCATCAGTTCAGCGGCGCGCATGGCGGCATAGGCCTTGGCGATGGGAAACTGCACGCCCTGGTTCTGGCCGATCGGGCGGCCGAACACCACGCGCTCGCGGGCGTAACTGGTCGCCTTGGCGATGAACCACTTGGCGTCGCCAACGCATTCGGCGGCGATCAGGATGCGCTCGGCATTCATGCCGGAGAGAATGTAGCGGAAGCCCTTGCCTTCCTCGCCGATCAGGTTCTCCGCCGGGACCTTAAGGTTGTCGAAGAACACCTCCGTGGTCGCATGGTTCATCATGGTGCGGATCGGCCGGATGGTCAGGCCGTCGCCCTTGGCCGCCTTCATGTCGACGATGAAGACCGACAGTCCGTCGGTGCGCTTGGCGGCCTGCTCCTTGGGGGTGGTGCGCGCCAGCAGGATCATCAGGTCGGAATGTTCGGCGCGGCTCGTCCAGATCTTCTGGCCATTGACGATGTAATGGTCGCCGTCGCGGCGGGCGAAGGTCTTGAGCGAAGAGGTGTCGGTGCCGCTGGTCGGCTCGGTGACGCCGAAGGCTTGCAGGCGCAATTCGCCGGAGGCGATCCGCGGCAGCCATTGCTGCTTCTGCGCGGCGCTGCCGTGCCGCAGCAGCACGCCCATGGTGTACATCTGGGCGTGACAGGCGCCGCCGTTGCAGCCCGAGCGCTGCACTTCCTCGAGGATCGCCGCCGCCGCCGACAGCGTCAGGCCGGACCCGCCATATTCCTCGGGGATCAGCACCGAGAGGTATCCGGAGCGGGTGAGGGCATCGACGAACTCCGCCGGATATTCCATGCCGCGGTCGAGCTTGCGCCAGTACTCGCCGGAGAACTGCGCGCACAGCCTGGCGACGGCGTCGCGGATGTCGGAGTGATCGTCGGCTTCGGTGGCGTGGCTCTGGGTCATGGCTAACCGGGGTCCTCAAGTCGGGAGAACATCACGCGCCGCGGGCGCGGGGTTACCTCTTCTTCCGTGATCGCCCTGCCCATTGCAACGCCTAAGCTGCCGCACCGCTGCATCGGCATGCGGCGCGGCGAACCGCTCGGCGGAATATTGCCGCGCGCACCGAACTTCGATCGCCGATCAGGCCGGGATGCGGACAGGCAGCGCCTCGTAGCCGCGCACGAAGGAGGAGTAGACCCGCTTCGGTGGGCCGACCACCTCGATCATCGGGAAGCGCTTGAGCATCTCCTCCCAGACGATCTTGAGCTGCAGTTCGGCGAGCCGCATGCCGACGCAGCGGTGGATGCCGAAGCCGAAGGACAGGTGCTGGCGCGGCCGCGGCCGGTCGATGATGAAGCGGTCGGGCTGCTCGATCGCCGTCTCGTCGCGGTTGCCGGAGACGTACCACATCACCACCCGGTCGCCCTTGCGGATGGTCTGGCCGCCAAGCTCGGTGTCGCACAGCGCAGTGCGACGCATATGGGCGAGCGGCGTCTGCCAGCGGATCACTTCGGGCACGAAGCCGTCGATCAGCGCCGGATCGGCCCGCAGCTTGGCGTATTCGGCGGGATTCTGGTTCAGCGCCAGCACCGAACCGGTCATGCTATTGCGGGTGGTATCGTTGCCGCCGACGATCAGCAGGATGATATTGCCGAGCAGGTTGTCGAGATCCATGGACCGCGTCGCCTCGCTGTGCGCCATCATCGAGATCAGGTCGCTCTTCGGCTCCTGCCGGGCCCGTTCGTTGAACATCCGCACGAAGGTCTCGCCGCACTCCATCAGTTCGGCGCGGCGCTGCGCCTCGTTGGCCACCACCATGCTCTTGGGCAGCGCGGTCGCCACATCCGACCAGCGGGTCAGCTTGCCGCGCTGCTCGAACGGGAAATCGAGCAGGGTCGCCAGCATCTGCGTCGTCAGCTCGATCGAGACGCGCTCGACGAAGTTGAAGGTTTCGTTGCGCGGCAGTTCGTCGAGGATGCGGCAGGCGCGCTCGCGGATCAGCACCGCCAGGCGGTCGAGATGCACCGGCGTGAACAGCGGCGACACCGTCTTGCGCTGCGGGCCGTGCATCGGTTCATCCATGGCGATGAAGCTCGGCCACTGATAATCGGGCTCGACGTCGCGCAGCATGATGCCGCCGAGCCGCATATCCGATGAGAAGAGTTGCGGATGGGTGTCGACATGCATGATGTCGTCATAGCGCGTCACCGACCAGTAATTGCCGATCGGACTGGTGCTGCAGAAATGCACCGGCGCCTCCCTGCGCAGGCGCTCGAACCAGGGCCACAGCGTGTCGCTGCGGAACAATTCCGGGTGACCGGGATGGAAGTCGGCGAGCGGCGTCGCATAGGCCTTGGCGCGGGCCTCTTCCAGGGCGTTGTTCGTCAAGCCGTTGTTCGTCAAGCCGTCGTTCATCAAGCCACTGTCGGCGGCGCCCCCTATGGCGGCGAGCATGCGGTCTCCTCCCCGGAATTTCTGTTGCGGCGTTCTATCAGCCCGGAATGCGGACCGGTAGCGTCTCGTAGCCCTTGACGAAGGACGAATAGACGCGCGTCGGTTCGCCGACCACCTCGATCCGCGGAAAGCGCTTGAGGATTTCCTCCCAGACGATCTTGAGCTGAAGTTCGGCGAGCCGCATGCCGATGCAGCGATGGATGCCGAAGCCGAAGGACAGGTGCTGGCGCGGCCGCGGCCGGTCGATGATGAAGCGGTGGGCCTCCGGGATCACCGTCTCGTCGCGGTTGCCGGAGACGTACCACATGATCACCTTGTCACCCTCGCGAATGCGCTTGCCGGACAATTCGGTGTCGCGCAGCGCGGTTCGCCGCATATGGGCGAGCGGCGTCTGCCAGCGGATCACTTCGGGGACCATGCTGTCGATCAGCGCCGGGCCGGCGCGCAGCTTGCGGTATTCGCCGGGGTTCTCGTTGAGCGCCAGCACCGAGCCCGTCATGGTGTTGCGGGTGGTGTCGTTGCCACCGACGATCAGGAGAATGAGGTTGCCGAGGAAATTGTTCGCGTCCATGTCCCGCGTCGCCTCGGCATGGGCCATCAGCGACAGGAGGTCGCCTTTCGGCGGCGCCGCCTTGCGCGCCTCCCACAGCCTGGCGAAATAGGCGCGGCAGTCCTCCAATTCCGCCTGGCGGACGTCCTCAGCCGCCTGGTCGACGGGAATCGCGGTGGCGACATCCGACCAGTGCGTCAGCTTGCGCCGCTCCTCCCAGGGGAAGTCGAACAGCAACGCCAGCATCTGGGTCGTCAGTTCGATGGAGACGCGGTCCACCCAATCGAAAGTCTCGTTGCGTGGCAGGCCGTCGAGGCATTCCGCCGTGCGCGTGCGGATGCCGACGGCGAGCTGATCGAGATTGTGCGGCGCGAAGATCGGCGCCACGGTCTTGCGCTGGGCGCCGTGCTTGGGCTCGTCCATGGCGATGAACATCGGCCGGCGGAATTCAGGCCTCGCGTCGCGGATGGTGATGCCGCCGAGGCTCGCTTCCGAGGAGAAGACGCCGTGGCTGGTATCGACCTGCATGATGTCGTTGTAGCGGGTCACCGACCAGTAGGGGCCGAACATGCCGGCGCGGCAGTAGTGCACCGGATCCTCGGCTCGCAGCCGTTCGAAATACGGCCAGAAACTGTTGGTCCGGAACAGCTCGGGGTGGCCGACATCGAAGTCTTCGAGCGGCGTCGAATAGGCGCGGTCGCGGGCGGAACGCAGCGACGCCGGCGTCGCCGGCTTGAGGGCGAGGTCCATGGTGCGTCTCCCTGTCGGTCCGCGCCCTCTTGCGACCCGTGCCGCCGGGCGCCAACCTGTCTGTCGCAGTTCGGGCGGACGGATAGGGTCGAATTACAACCCGTCCTTGCGCGGCAGACAAGCGTTTCCATCGCGCCGCCGACGCCATTTTCCGGCGCCCGGCCGGCATCATGGTAGCCCTTCTCTTGCTGCATCGCCCGTGGCAAGGTCCGCCCGCCGCGGGCATGAGGGCCCGCGCGGGAGGCAGGACTTGCAATGATTCCGAACGCTCAGCGCAGCTTCAATTTCGACCTCGGCGAGACCGCCGACGCCATTCGTGAAACGGTACGGGATTTCTCCGCCCACGAGATCGCGCCCCGTGCGGCCGACATCGATCGCAGCAACCAGTTTCCGCGCGACCTCTGGCCGAAGATGGGCGCGCTCGGGCTGCACGGCATCACGGTCGAGGAGGAATATGGCGGTTCGGGCCTCGGCTATCTCGAACACTGCATCGCCGTGGAGGAGATCTCGCGCGCATCGGCCTCGGTCGGCCTGTCCTACGGCGCCCATTCCAATCTCTGCGTCAACCAGATCCGTCGCAACGGCACCGATGCCCAGAAGCGCAGGTATCTGCCCAAGCTGATTTCGGGCGAGCATGTCGGCGCGCTGGCGATGTCGGAGCCGGGGGCCGGTTCCGACGTGGTGTCGATGACGACGCGCGCCGACAGGAAGGGCGACCGCTACGTCATCAACGGCGGCAAGATGTGGATCACCAACGGGCCGGTCGCAGAGACCCTGGTGGTCTATGCCAAGACCGATCCCGCCGCCGGTCCGCGCGGCATCACCGCCTTCCTGATCGAGAAGGGCATGAAGGGGTTCTCCACCGCGCAGAAGCTCGACAAGCTCGGCATGCGCGGCTCCGATACAGGCGAACTGGTGTTCGCGGATTGCGAGGTGCCGGAAGAGAACGTGCTCGGTGATGTCGGCCGCGGCGTCAACGTGCTGATGTCGGGGCTCGACTATGAGCGCGCGGTGCTGGCTGCCGGGCCGCTCGGCATCATGCAGGCCTGCATCGACGTGGTGATCCCCTATGTCCACGAGCGCAAGCAGTTCGGGCAGCCGATCGGCTCGTTCCAGCTGGTGCAAGGCAAGCTCGCCGACATGTACGTGACCATGAATGCCGCGCGCGCCTATGTCTACGCGGTGGCCAAGGCCTGCGACCGCGGCGAGACCACGCGCGAGGACGCGGCCGGCGCCATCCTCTATGCCGCCGAGAACGCCACGCGCTGCGCGCTCGATGCCATCCAGCTGCTCGGTGGCAACGGCTATATCAACGACTATCCGACCGGCCGTCTGCTGCGCGACGCCAAGCTCTATGAGATCGGCGCCGGGACCAGCGAGATCCGGCGCATGCTGATCGGCCGGGAGCTGTTCGACAAGTCGGCGTGATCCCGGCTCGCTCGCTGTCGCGGCTGGATCGGTCGCTGTTTGCGCAAGGCTGTCTGAGCAAGGCAGTCTGAGCAAGGCTGTCTGAGCAAGGCAGTCTGCGCAAGGTCGGCTGCGATAGCCGGGCATGACGACCGGAAAAGCGGGCCGGTTTTCAGCCGGGCGCCGCTGTTCTACTGCCCCGGCCGGCCGCCGCGCTCGACGAAGGCGCGGACGTCGGTGAGCACGGCCGGCAGCACCGCGCGAACCTCGTCGAGCGTCATCCCGGCGCGGATGCGGGGATCGTAGAGAATGTTGAGCAGGTACTGGTCGTAGAGATCGAAGAAGCCCATCTGCACGCTGTCGTTGAACATCGTCCATGGCACGGCGCTGGTGTCGTTGATCGGGCCGAGCGACTGCAGCATCTCCTCATAGGCGCAGTCGAAGAACACGAAGTCACCGCTGTCGACGGTGAGAACGACATCGGATGCGATGATGGCGAAGGCGTCGTCCTTGCGGAAGCCCGACAGGCATTGCGGATCGAGCGAGCGGCGGATGTCGCGGGCCTTGTCGCTGCCGTAGAGCGAGGCCAGGGTGCGGTAGAAGTCGCGGTCTCGGACCAGCGTGACGACCACGTTGGCGTCGTCGCGGCGCTCGACCGCGGCGATGTCGAGATGCTTCACCCGGGCGCCGATGTCGGCGAGGACGCCGGCAAACTGGCTGCGGCGGTCGGCGCGGCCGGCGGCCTCGATGAAGACCCGCACCGGCTTGTCGTACTTGCGGATGCGGTCGACCCGGCCGGCCAGGTGATACTCGGCGCCGAACGCGACGCGGAGGAAGCCGTCGACGATCTCGGCATCGCTGAAGCCGGTCCGCTCGCTGTGCTGCCGCTGGGCGATCGCCGGCACATCCGTCGGCTGCAAGCGTGGCGATGCTCCGGCCACGACAGCGCCGGGCGCGGCGCCGAGCAGGGCGACGGCGAGACCGACGAGGATCCGGGCGGGGAGGGGGCGCATGGCGCAAGGTTGCCGGATGACTGCCGCCGGCGCAAGGTGCGGGACGATGGCGCCGCACCGTCATGCAAAAAGGCCGGCGTCGCCGCCGGCCGTTCTCGTTTCCGTGAGGTGCCCCGCGGCGCGAGGCTGTCAGCGCAGGACCCTGTTAGCGCAGGACGACGACCTTGGCGCCCACCGAGACGCGGTTGTACAGGTCGATCACGTCGTCGTTGACCATGCGGAAGCAGCCGGAGGAGACGGCCTGGCCGATGGTCTCAGGCTCGTTGGAGCCGTGGATGCGGTACAGCGTCGAGCCGAGATAGATGGCGCGGGCGCCCAGCGGATTGTCCTCGCCGCCGCGCATGTGGCGGGGCAGGTCGGGCCGCCGTCGCAGCATCTGGGATGGCGGGGTCCAGTCCGGCCATTCCTTCTTGGCGCTGACGTGGTGGACGCCGCCCCAGCGGAAGCCGTCGCGGCCGACGCCGATGCCGTAGCGGATCGCCTGGCCGTTGCCGGTGACGAAATAGAGGCGTCGTTCCGCGGTGTTCACCACGATGGTGCCCGGCGCGTAGTTGCTTGCGAACATCACGGTGGTGCGCGGGATCGGCCCGGTGCCTGACGAGCCGCCGAAGAAGAAGGGGAAGCGCCGGTTCAGCGGCGCGCCGCCCGAGGCCCAGTCCTCATAGTAGCTCTGGGCGGAAGCCGCGGTGAGCGTGGTGAAGAGGGCGGCAACGGCGAAGCAGACGGTAGCCAGGCGTTTCATCGAGGTCCTCGCGAGCGTGCGGACCGGCGCCGAGCCCAATCATGGACGGGCACCCTCCCATGACGAGAAAGGGCCACAATTGCGCCGCGTCCGCAAGATCACCGCCGATCTGCGCTGTCCAGTTGTGCGCCGCCGTTGCCAAAAAGCATCGCTTCCACCAAAGCCCGCAACAGCCATGTGGACCGCGCACAGGGCTGCGCGCCAGCAGACTTTGACGGCGGCGGCGAAGGATGGTTGTTCTTGGCACTTGGGGTCAATCAAGGGACGGGACGAATGAACGGAGCGGAAAGTCTGGTTCGGACGCTGGTGGCTGGCGGCGTGGATGTCTGCTTTGCCAATCCCGGCACTTCCGAGATGCACTTCGTGGCCGCTCTGGACCGTGTCGAGGGCATGCGTTGCGTGCTCGGGCTGTTCGAGGGCGTGGTCACCGGTGCCGCCGACGGCTATTTCCGCATGGCGGAGCGGCCGGCGGCGACCTTGCTGCACCTTGGCCCGGGCCTCGCCAACGGCCTCGCCAATCTGCACAACGCCAAGAAGGCCAATTCCGGCATCGTCAACATCGTCGGCCAGCACGCCTCCTATCACATCGCCTACAACGCGCCCCTGACCTCCGATATCGAAGGGCTGGCGCGGCCGATGTGCAGCTGGGTGCGGACCTCAGCGGACGCTGCCTCGGTGGCCGCCGACGGCGCCGCCGCGATCGCCGCAGCCAGCGGCCAGCCGCCGCAGATCGCCGCGCTGATCCTGCCCGCCGATACCGCCTGGAACGAGGCCGAGGGCCTTGCCGAGGTGCCGGCGGCGAGGCAACGCGCCGGCGTCTCGGCGGCGGCGGTCGACGACGCGGCGAGAGCCCTGCGCAACGGCGCCGCCTCGCTGCTGCTCCTGACCGGCGCGGCGCTGTCGGAGCCGGGGCTGGCGCTGGCGGGGCGGATCGCCGGCAAGACCGGATGCAAGGTGATGGGCCAAACCTACAATCCGCGCATGGCGCGCGGCCGGGGCCGCTTCGCCATCGAGCGCATTCCCTATGTGATCGAGCAGGCCCTGCCGATCCTCAAGGACTTCCGCGACCTCGTGCTGGTCGAGGCCGCCGACCCGGTCGGCTTCTTCGCCTATCCGGACAAGCCGAGCCGGCTGCGCGCCGAGGATGCAGCGGTGCATCGCCTGACCGCCATCGGGGACAACTCCGTGGCGGCGCTGGAGGCACTCGCCGACGCGCTCGGCGCCCGTGCCAGCGACGCCAAGCCTCAGGCCCGGATGGAGCTCGCCCGGCCGACGGGGGCGCTGACCTATCCCAGTATCGCCATGGCCATCGCCTGCGCGATTCCCGAAAACGCCATCGTCGTCGACGAATCCATTACCACCGGACGCGGATTCTTTCCGCCGACCGCGGCGGCGGCGCCCCACGACTGGCTGCAGAACATGGGCGGCTCGATCGGCTTCAGCCCGCCGGTCTCGACCGGCGCCGCCGTCGCCTGCCCCGATCGCAAGGTGATCTGCATGGTCGGCGACGGCAGCGCCATGTACACGCTGCAATCGCTGTGGACCCAGGCTCGCGAGAACCTCGACGTCACCACGATCATCTTCGCCAACCGCAACTACCAGATCCTGCGCGGCGAATTCGCCGGCGTCGGCGCCGGGGAGCCGGGCCGCCGCGCCGTCGACATGCTCAGTATCGACCGGCCGACGCTCGACTGGGTGTCGCTGGCCAAGGGTATGGGGGTGGCGGGCCGTTCGGTGACGAGTGCCGAGGCCTTCAGCGCCGCGCTGGACGAGGCCAATGCCCAGAACGGGCCGCGCCTGATCGAAGTGGTGATGTAGTTTGTTTTGACGCGTTTCCTTCGCGCGAACCGGTATCCACTTCTCAGATCGGATGCTTCTCTTCCACGGGACGCGGGCCGGCGAGGCCAGGTGAATTGACCCAGCGATCCGCCTCGGCGGCGACGTCGCGGCTGCGAGCCCAGCGGCGCAACCGCTCGCGTTCGAGGGGGTTGCCGCAGGCGTCGGCCTCGCGACGCAGGCGATCGGCCTCGCCATGGAGGTCTTCGGCATGCAAGTCTTCAGCAGAGAACGGGGCACGGCTGCTGTGGGGCATCGATGCGTCTCCCTAAAGGTGAGCAAGGGGAGCGCGTCCGGCGTCCGGTCATGATCGCGGCCGGATCACCGGCTAAACCGCGCGACACCGACTAATGGTCCGTAAGGACCACCAAGCACTATCAAGTTTCGACAGTGTCCGCCTCCTGGCGCCGACTGACAACTGCTAAATTCCCTTTGCAGGGGTGCAATCGGGCGGCATCCGGGGCTCGGAAGTCCCGGCAGCGGTGCCGTCCGACCCGGCACGGTCCGGGGTGGAGCAGGGGTCGGCACCGGGTGCCAGCGGCGCCACATCGCCGTCGAGCATCGCGAATACCACAGTACGGTTGCGGCCGAGCCGCTTCGCCTCGTAGAGGGCGAGGTCGGCCTCGCGCAGCACGTCGATGGGATCGGGCCCGCCGCGCGGGCGGAAGCTGATGCCGACGCTGACGGTCAGGACACGCAGCGGTGCCGCGGGATGGGCGATGGCGAGGCCGCGGACCGCAAGCCGCAGCGCGTCGGCCGCCACTTCGGCGCGTTGCGGTGTGCTGCCCGGCAGGATGACCGCGAACTCCTCGCCGCCGTAGCGGGCGGCAAATGCATTGCCCTCGCGGGTCAGCTTTTCAATCATCACGGCCACGTGTTTGAGACAGTCATCGCCCCTGATATGGCCGAAATGGTCGTTGAACGGCTTGAAATCGTCGACATCGATCATCAGCACGGCGAACGCGGCATCGTCGGCGATTTCCCTCAGCGCGGCATCGAGGGCGCGGCGGTTCGGCAGTCCCGTCAGTCCGTCGGTGGTGGCGAGCGAACCGAGCTGGCGGTTGAGGACGCGGAGTTCATCCTCCATCCTCTGACGTTCGCTGACGTCACGCAGGCAGGCGATGATGCCGCACTGGCCGGCACCGCCGGCGCAACGGAATCTGGCCTCGACGTGGAGATGGGTGAGGTCGGACTTCAGCACGCGATAGGTCGCGCTGATCAGGGCGCCGACGCCGGCCGTGCGCGCGATGGCGGCGGCGGCGATGGCGTGGTCGTCGGCATGAACGAAGGTACCGTGAGGCTGGCCGATCCAGTCGGACACGCGCCAGCCGAGAATCCGCTCGATCGAAGGCGAGACGTAGGACACCGTGCCGTCGGGCTCGCACTGCATCACCACGTCGCCGGCGTTTTCCGTCAACAGCCGGTATTTGGCCTCGCCTTCGGACAGGCGCCGCTCGGTTCGCATGCGGTGGCCGAACTGGAGGGCGAGGGCGATGCCGACCATGATCACGGCCGTCACCGGCCCAAGCGCCACGACAGCGTCCGACTGCAGGCTCTTGCGCCACGCCGCCAGCACCTCGCTCTGGGGCCGGCTGACGGTGGCGATCAGAGGATAGTTCTGGCTCTGCTCCCAGGCGATGAATTTGGCGAGGCCGTCGAGCGGCGAGACGATTTCGCCGTAGCCGCTGTTGCTGCTGGCGCTGGCCATCTGATTGATGATCTGCGACGAGATCTCGGTGCCGGGCGCGGCGTCGCGGCTGTCGGCGATGAGCCTGCCGTCGATCCGTATCAGGCTGATGCGGCCGATCCTGCCGACCTCGAAGGTCTTGTAGAAGCCGGCCAGGACGGAAAGATCGAGGCTTGCCAGTGCGACGCCGGCGAAACGGCCGTCCTCCCCGCCGAGCCGCCGCGAGATGATCACGGTCGGCGGGCCATCGCCGCGGAAGACCAGCGGCGCGCTGATCTGGACCGCGGTGCCTTCGACATCGCGAGGCACCGAGAAGTAAGTCTGTTGCGAATGATCTTCCGAGGGGGGCGCCGGAAATGTGGCGTAGAGCCAATGGCCGGTGGTGTCGAGCACGCCGAAATCCCGCACCTGGGGCAGTCCCTGGCGGCGCAGCCGCAGGAAGCGGAGCATGCGTTCGGCCGCCGGCGCGGGGGCGTAGCGCATCTGGTCGGCGACGGCGTCGAGGGTCAGATCCGCGCTCCGGATGCTCTGAAAGGCATGCGCCGCGACCGAATGAGCGAGATTTCGCAACTCGAGTTCGTTCTGGCGCAGCGCGGCTTTGCGGCCGTCGACCGCCTTGAAGACGAGAACGGCGCCGACGCAGGCGCACAGAATGACGACGAAGGCGGCAACGCCCGTGATCGGCGACAACAGCGCCGCTCTCACCCTTGTCATGATCTCCGCCGTAGCTTGTCACGCTTGGCTCCCCTTAGAGCCCAGATCGTTTCCAGGTCGTTAGTGTACCCCTTTAATTTGCGTCCGATCGGCTCTTTGCTGGGAACAATCCCTTGCCGCGCGCCGCCTGTTTTTCCCGCAATGCGGAACAATGGGGCGCCAGGCCGCTTACCTTCGCGGAAGGCCGCAGGCCGCCATCTCCGATTGTGCTGCTCCGATGGCCTGCCAGGAGGGCGCCGTGACGCGAATTGCCGATCCAGCCGATCCCGATCCCGAATCCGGTTCCGGCCGGCGGGTGCTCGGGGCCGTGCTCGTCGCCGCGGCGCTGGCGACCGGCGCGGCGCTGGCACAGGGCGGCAAAGCCGACCCTGGCAGATCCGAGCGCGGCAAGGCCGGCGCGAGGGCGCCGGCCGGGCTCTCGCACCAGGCACGCGAGTGGCGCGCCGCCAAACTGCCGGGCCTCAATGTCTACAACGATCGCAACGAGAAGATCGGCGATATCAGCGATCTGATTGGCGACCGTTCCGGCAAGGTGGTGAGCGTGGTTATCGGCGTCGGCGGTTTTCTCGGCGTCGGCGAACACTATGTCGCGGTGCCCCTCGACAAGTTGAAATGGTTCGACGCCCCCGGGCGCGAGGCCGTAGCCGGCGACACCGGCACCGGCGCGCCAGCGACCAATGTCGACAGCAACGCCAAGACGGCCGCCGATGGCGGTGCCCGGACCACCGGTGCGGCGCGCGGCTCGTCGCGTCACGTCAACTAGTGTCCTGTCTCCGAATTACCGCTCCATTTGCCTCACGCTCGCACGGTCATTCGGAGACATAAAGGACACTAGCAAAATCAAAGCGCTCGTGTGGCTTATGTCTCGCAATTGCCTACGAGAGGGTTGCCGCGAAGGCGGTAGGCAATTGCGAGACCCACACTAGGTTAGAATTGTTCCACTTTAGAAGGAGTCTCTTTGCATCCCGCCGGGCCACTATTTTATGCAACATAGGTCACGAACGAGATGTTCAGAGGATCCTGATGACCCGTTTGCCGAATATCATGACGAAGGCGCCCCTCGCCGCCACGCTCGCGCTCGCGGCGGCCTTTGTCACGCCGGCTGCAGCCCAGCAACTGGCGGAATTCCAGCTCACCCATGCCGACGGCGGGTTTCAGCCGGCCGAGCTCGCCGTTCCCGCCAACAAGGCGATCACCTTGCGGGTGAAGAATGCCGGCGCCAAGGCCATCGAGTTCGAGAGCAAGACGCTGCACGTCGAGAAGGTGATCGCCGCCGGCACCGAGGCGGTGGTGAATGTCAAGGCGCTGAAGCCTGGACGCTACGAGTATTTCGACGAGTTCAACGAAAAGGCACGCGGCGCCCTCGTCGCCAAGTAACGGGTTCGTCATGCTGGCGGCGCTGATCATCGTCTTCCGCGAAGTCTTCGAGGCCGGGCTCATCGTCGGCATCGTGCTGGCGGTGACGCGCAGCGTTCCGCATCGTCACCTCTGGATCGGCGGCGGCGTCCTCGGCGGCGTCGCCGGCGCCTGTCTGGTGGCTGCCTTCGCCGGCGCGCTGTCGCAGCTGTTCGCCGGCATGGGCCAGGAGCTCTTCAACGCCGGCATCCTCGCCATCGCCGTGGTCATGCTGACCTGGCACAATGTCTGGATGGCGAGCCACGGCAAGCAGCTGGCCGGCGAATTCGCGGCGATCGGACAGGCAGTCGCTTCCGGCAAGAAAACCCTGCTCGCGCTGGCGGTGGTGGTCGGTGTCGCCGTGATGCGCGAAGGCAGCGAGGTTGCGCTGTTCCTCTACGGCATCGTCGCCTCCGACGGCGGATCGTCGGCGGGGCTGGCGCTCGGCGGTGTGCTCGGCCTGCTGCTCGGCGCCGGCGTCTGCCTGATGACCTATCTCGGCCTGGTGCGGATCCGGCCGCGCCTGCTGTTCGCCACCACCACCGTGCTGATCACGCTGCTGGCGGCGGGCATGGCGGCGCAGGCGACGGCGTTTCTCGAACGCGCCGACTGGGTCACCGCGCTGTCCGCGACGGCATGGGATTCCGGCTGGCTGCTTGCCGAAGACGGCGTGCTCGGCAAGGCGCTGCACACCCTCGTCGGCTACACCGAGCAGCCGAGCATCATGCAGGTCGTGGTCTATGCCGCGACGATCGCGATCACCATCGCCTTGATGATGCTGACCGGCCGACACACTCCGCGGCCTGCAGCTGCCGCGGGACGACCGCTCGCCTCCTGACGCGCACCGGCGTGGATTGCACCGTCAGACGCAGTCTGGCCCGACGAAGAACTTGAAAGACCGAAAGATCGCCGGTGAGCCGAAAGCTCGCTCGCGCGCGCCATGCGTGGCGCAGCGGAACGCCGTGAAATGTGGACTGTGACAAGTGTTGTAGTTGCATAAATTCGCATGAGCATTAGCTTTGACCCCGCGAAACGGGCGGCGACCTGCGGGACTCGGCGGCTTGGGTGCGTTGCCTGAGCGTCCCGCGCATCGTGGACGGGAAAAGCAGAAAGGTCATTGCGCCGCCTTCCGCTTTTTGGTGCTCGGGGGCCGCGCATCTTCCTGGCTCGGCTCATCTGGCACCAAACTATCGAGCGTCACTTTCAACGCATCCGCCAGCTTGCGCAGCGTTTGAACGTCGCCGCTTTTGCGCCCGACCTCGATCTCGGACAGATAACCTTGGGTGATGCCCGCGCGTTTGGCTAGTTCATCCTGGCTCAAGCCGCGCTTTTTTCGGAAGAATGCGAGCGGCGTTTTCGCCGCAAGGAACGCATCAACCTCGGCGCTTGAGAAAGTTTCTTCCTCGCCGCTCGCGACGCGGACGATTGAGCGGCGCAGGGTCTCTACGTCGGCGGCGTCTTCATTGGCTGCGGCAACGAGTTGATCGTACTCCTTGCGGGACAAGATCACGATGTCATCGCCTTTCGGGCTTTTGGTCATCACGGGCATGTCGGTTTGTCCTTAGTCGTAAATCCCGCCGCGCGGGCCGCTATCGTGAATGGTGATGGTGTCGGCAGTCTCAGTAAACAGGATGCGAAAGCCTTGAACGCGCAACCGCTTCTGTCGGAGGCCTAGCCTGCCGAGGCAGCGCCGGCGATATGCTTGTCAGGCAATCGCGAGGCGATAGACACAAGCTTTTCCGTCATGAATAGCTCCTCCCAATAGCCAAAAGCCTTGATGAACCAACGGCAGGCATCTTCCCGATGGTCGCCGTCGGCGATCGTAAGGCGCAAAATGAAGTCGCCGGGCTTCACATGCCCGGCCGCTTGGATGACAGGAAGCCATTCCGCCAAAGCCGTTACCTCGGGATCTACCTTGTTCTTACGCATGTGCTTTGAGCCGTTTGCAATCTCTCCACACACGTAGAGAAATCGGCAGTCCTTTGCGACGGCTTCTTGAAAATCCTCCAAACCGTCTCGAAGGGCGTTTTTGCTGCCTTCGGTAAAATTGAGCCGATAACGCCGAGCCAGTACCGCGTATCTCGGGGCTCGATTGCCAAAGCCAGTCGGTGATGTGCCATGCAGTAACCGCAGCATTCCAAACGATGAAGAGCGGTTCTGGAAACTCGGTGCGCTTTGTCCAGACCGAAAGTGAGCTTGAGAGATGGTCGATCTCCCACAACAGCTTTGACAGCATATGCTGCGGCTTGTTGAGGGCGAAGACGTTTTGGATGTCGCTCGGTCTTGGTGCTTCCATTTTTACTGCCATCCACGTGGTAATAAGGTGCGCTCGTGCCCGCGCGCTCCATCAGGCCACGGCCTTCTTTTTCGGCTTGGCTCGGGCCGGTTCTGCTACGAGCCGGATTCCCATGGCCCCGATGATCCGCAGGATGGTTGCGAATTCCGGGTTGCCATTCTCGCCGAGCGTCTTGTAAAGCCCCTCTCTGGTCACGCCAGCAGCCTTGGCAACCTCGCTCATACCCTGCGCTCGGGCGACGAGATTGAGGGCGTCGCGGACTTCGGCGGGATCACCATCGGCAAGAACGAGGTTGAGATACTCCGCACGTGCTTCCGGTGTGCGAAGGTGCTCGGCGGCGTCGAACTTCTTGAGTTTACTGACTTTCATCCTCAGTCCTCCAATGTCTCTGCGATTTCCTGGGCCTTCCGGATGTCCTTACTCTGGGTGCGCTTGTCGCCGCCGCAGAGTAGAATGACGACGGCCTTGCCGCGCCGAGTGTAATAAAGCCGGTATCCCGGGCCGTGGTCGATACGAAGCTCGCTAACCGCACCTCCGACCGACTTCGCATCGCCGAAGTTGCCAGCGGCAACCCGGCTGATCCGGCGAACGATCTGCAAGCGTGCGCGCTGATCGCTCAGGCCGGCAAGCCAGTTTGTGAAGTCGGGTGTCTCGCGAACGTCGATGATGGCGCGATTGTAATCTATAGATTACAATCGCGCCAGCGAAAACGTATCCGATGGATTACATTCTCAGGCGCCATGCCGTTGCGCGCCTGTTCGGTTTGCGATTTGCGCCGCCTTTCGTTTGCACCTTACCCGCTGGCGCCGGGCCGATCGAAGGCATGTTGTTGATCGAGGGCGCGGCGTGCGCGACGTTGACGTGCGCATAGCGCAGCACCATCGAAAGGCTGGACCATCCGCCGAGGTGCATGAGCATGTTGAGATCGCGGTTTTCCTGATAGTGCCACGTCGCCCAGGTGTGGCGGCAATCGTGCGGGTGAAAGTCGGTGATCTTGGCGCGGGTGACGGCGGCCCGTCGCGCGGGGCGTCGGGATCGAGCGGGCGCATAGGGCTCGCAAGGCGGCGCTCCACCGTGATCGCCAAGAGCGAGGCCGCCTCGTCCTCAAGCGGGCTGTCCTAATTCCCGAACGCACACCGAGAACTGACGGGCCGACCGTGGGTGCGATTGGGCGGATTTTGGGCGCACTTGTTCGTTATTTGGCGCTCAAAACTGTCACGAAGCGTACGATGGTGGCGTCGAAGGCCTTGTCTGCCAATAAGGCGTCGGCCTGACCGGCCGCAACGGGCGGCGCCCGGCTCATGTCGTTGCCGAGCCGGCGGCGTCCTGAAACCTCTGTCGAGGCCGAAGGGTCGGCCGTGCAGGGGAGAGTGGATCGCCGCTCTCGTCGCGTGACGGTCATTTCGCGCGCTATTTCTTTTGTTGCGGTTGGTAGTCGCAAATACAGGTCCCGGGTCTCGGGCAGGTTATTTTGCCCGTGCACGGTGCGTCCTTGGCCATGTTGACGCAGTCTTCCTTGTCTTTTGCGTTCTCGCACTTGCATTGACGATCGGTACCGCTGCACTGCCATCTCGCAGAAGGCTTCTGCGATGGTCCTGCTGCAAATGACGCCGTTGACGCGGCCAGCAATACGGCAACAGCGCACGCGAAGAGGCTGGATCGGGACATGGCTGATCTCCCTGGTAATCGAACTGTTTCATTATCGCCTGCCCAAGGGCGACGAGATTGATCGGAATCAAGGGCACGAATACTCGGCTTCTCATACGACGCAACGGTTCGCTTCCGCGGCCGCCGCGAGCGCCTGACCGGGACGCCATGGTGATCGTCCTCGCAGCGCGGGATCACTTGCAGGGAGTGGCCGCCGCTGTGCAGCGAACCATGCTCTTGGTCACGATGCCGCAGTTCAGTTTCTTGGATGCCGCAGCTTCCCACGACGCGTAATCGGAACCCGCTTGTGTTCGCGCGGCAGCGTTCCAGACGGCGATTGCCGATTTGCGCGCCACATCCTCATCGGTCCACATGCTCGAGGAACCGCTGGCGGTGACCACCATGCGCAGGCAGTGCTGTGCTACCGCCGGTTGCATGGCCGCGAGGACAAGAGCCACATTGTCCATCGTTTTGCTGGCAATTGACATGGCAACAACCTCTCCGACATCCGATACGTCTAACGATGCGTCCGGCGCGACGGTTGACGCAGATCAAGCGAGGGTCGCCGACCGCTCAACCATGCGCCCCGGAGAGATTCCGGCAATGGGCATTCTCGGCGGCGCATGCATTGCATTTTTCCGTTTGAATGATCTGGCTTGCAGCGGAGCCCGCAGTTTCGCCCGCTCAGACCGGCCAGCAAATCCTGAAAGACGTGCTCAAGCCGTCTGAATAGAACAAGGGGGAGGACGAAGTCGTCCGCGAACGAAACAAGAAGAAATTCGAGCAGCGATTCCAGAAAGATCGCCTCAAGCAGGTTTAGGAAAGGGCCAGGCGGGATGCCATGAATGAAGCCATCGGCAAGAAGTGGAAAGAGATCGAGAACACGCCTTACGGCGTGAAGAAGAAGGAGGATCTCATGAAGCAGTTCGTCAAGGGCTATGACCGGGAGCACAAGGACTCAGCCGGACAGGGGTAATCGACCGTGAAGAGCGAAGGAAAAGCGGCCCTTCGATGCTTGGGTATCCGTTGCATTGCGATCATTGTCGCGCTCACCCTGGCTCCGCGCGTCAGCCGCGCGCAGGTCACGCATCCGGGAATGATCGATGCCAGCTGCAGCTCCGGCTGCGATCTCGTCCATCGCAGTTGCGTGCGGCAGGAAGGCAAGATCAAGGGCGGGTTGCGTCAGTGTGATCTCGATCGCAAGGCGTGCAAGGAGCGCTGCCCCGATGCGCGGCCGGAGAGGCCTTCCAAACCCGACCTCCGTTAGTGGTGGTGGATCCGACGCTCGTATCGACATCGCAGCGAGTCCTTCGGACGAGCGCCAGAATTGCCTGCACCAGAGCCCGCGAGGCCTCCCGTGGTCAAGGCACACGGGTATGGCGTCCGTTGTCAGGACGCCACGGTCCCTCCGCCGTTGCAGCCGCAGGTTTTTCTGGCTTGTGAGCGCACCTTCCCGTAGCTATACCGCTCAGATCCAACGCTCGCGCCGTATCAGCGACGCCGTCCGTTGCGTTGCTGCTTTCATTCGAGCCCCGCGATGCTTCGCCTTGCAGCCCTATTGCTTGCCATCAGCGTTGCGCATTCGGCGCAGGCGCAGTCCGTTCAGCCGCCTGCGTCTGCCAGGCCGGCAGTCAAGCGGCCGGCGCCGAAAGCGGCGTCCGCGTCGCGGCCAGCTACGCCGGCAGCGAGTGGACCTTGCGTCGGCGTCATTCCCCTCGTCGGTGATCGCTTGGAGGTGAAGAAGATCGGGCTGACGGTGTTCGGCAATGAATACAAGGCCATTCCGGTCGATTGGGGTCTCGATGATCTCATTGTCGAGCGGGTGCGGGCGGCGGTCGGCCCGGGCAAGGTCGTGCGTCGGATCAGCCATCCCAAGGGGGCATTCGATTCCTATCGTCCGGGCGGCGTGCTGTTCAACAAGGACGAGCAATCCGCAGCCCTGCTCGCTCAGCATGTCGGCCAGCCGCGCTGTGAACGCTACGTCGTCGTCACACGGTCCGGCGCACAATATGTCGGCAATCAGGCGATCAATGGCATTGGGGTCGTCAACGTGGGTAGCCCCATGCTGGGCAAGACGTATGTGCACGCTCTCGTTTACATCAACGTCCACGACGGCCAAAGCTTGGCGGTACTGAAGAGGGGACGAGCGTCGATCAATGGCAACGACTTCCTGTTGGGACCACCGACGCGCAGACTGGAAGATTTCTCCTGGCCGGATTCGCCGGAGGCTGTCATGACCCCAACGGTGCGTGCTGCCGCCCAGTCAATGCTTGCCGAAGTGCTGGACAAGACCTTGCCGGGAATGATGGCTCCCTGACGTCTGGCCGTCACGACCGCGTAGCCCTCGCATGGTGCAGAACTAGTGTGGCGTCTCGCAATTGCCTACCGCCTTCGCGGCAAGCCTCTCGTAGGCAATTGCGAGACATAAGCCACACTAGCACTTTGATTTTGCTAGTGTCCCTATGTCTCCGAATGACCGTGCGAGCGTGAGGCAAACGAAGCGGTAATTCGGAGACGGGACACTAGCTAATTTGTCAGGCGCGCGCTGATAGGAGCAGTATCTGAATCGAAAAGTCCGCGAGACCGGAATGGTGGGCGCACAAGGGATCGAACCTTGGACCTCTCCCGTGTGAAGGGAACGCTCTCCCGCTGAGCTATGCGCCCGGACCGGTCAAGAGGCGGCAACGCAGCCTCGGGGCGGCCTGAAAGGGACGGCCACGATCCGTGCCGCGATTTACGGAACGGGGGCAGGGGTGTCAAGCGCGGCTGGCGAAAATCACCGGAACCGTCGCTCTGCCGGGGGTGTCGCAGGCCTCAGCCGTTCTGGCGGGGCTGCGCCGCCTGGGACTGCAGCGCCCGGATGCGGTCGGCGAGGGTGCCGCCCGGGGGCAGGGCGATGCCGGGTGCGCTGCCGTTGGCGGCGGTCTCCCGCGCCGTCGGCGCGGCAGCCAGGATGGCCTCGATCGGCGAGTTCGGGCCTTCGATGGTCGAGGCGAGCCTGGCGACTTCGGCGGCGATATCGTTGATGCGCTCCCGCAGCAGCGCATTCTCCATGCGCTCATGGGCCCATTTGCTCTCGCTCCGGCCCTGTGCGGCGTTCAGATCGTGCTGCGCCCTGGTCGCCTCATCGCGAGCGGCGCGCAGCTGTTCCTCGAGCGCGGCCTTCTCGGCGCGCAGTTTCTCCACTGCCGCGTCGGCGGTGCCGGCGGCGAGCTGCTGGCGCAAGTCGGCCTCGGTGCGCCGGGCCGCCTCGATGTCCTGGCGCAGCAGGCCGGCTTCGTATGCGCGCTCGGCGAGCTGCTTTCCCAGGTTGGCGAGCCGGGTTTCCAGGTCGCTGATCCGGCCCGCGAACTGCCCGGCATCCTTGGCCTGGTCACCGGCCTGCGCCTCGATCTTGCGATCGAGCTCCTCGGTCCGCTGGCGCAGGCTGTCAGCCAGGCTGCGGGCTTCGGTGAGTTCGCGCGCGGCGGTATCGGCGTTGCCGCGCTGATCGGCGAGCTTGTGCTGCGCGCTGGCGTAATCGCGCTCGGCCTCTTCGACCCGGGCGCGCAGGGTGGTGATTTCGGCGTTGAGCAGCGCGAGCTGGGCGTCACGGGTCTCGGCCGCGGTGGCACGGTCACTCAAGACATGGCCGGGCTTGTCGGTCTCGCCCTGCCGGTCATCGAGCGCCTGCCCGGCCTCAGCCGGCGTCGCCGCCCTGGCCGCGAGTTCCTCCTCGAAGGCGGCAAGCTGCTTCTTCAGGGCCTGTTCGCGGGCCTCAAGGGCGAAGATCGCCGCGCCTTTGTCGCCGAGTTCGATCTTCAGCCGGTTGATGGCGTCGGATTTCTTGCCGATCTCGGCGAGCTGGGCGGTGGTCTTGTGCTTCAGCTGATCGACGGTGATTTCGAGGCGCCGGGCCGCCATGGCGAATTCGGCGCGGAGCTGGTCCTTGTCGGCCTGGATCTCGGCCATGGAGATCGGGGTCGTCGCCTCGAGCCGCTTGGTTGTCAGGCGCACGGCGCGATTGTGCACCAGCGGCATGACCATCAGGCCGCACAACATCGCGAGCAGGAAACCGATCGCCAGATACATGATCTGTTCGATCATGAATGAACTCCCCGAAGGCCGTGAGGGCCGGCAGCCGCGGCCGGCAAAGCTATCGGCAGGGCATTATCCGCCGTGCCGCCCTTCACCATGCCATGGCGCTCGGGGGCAAATCCAGCGCCAGGGTCGCAATTCCAACCTGTCCACCGCACCAGGGCGGGAGGATGGCAACTGCCCTGCGATCCCCGGCCCCGTCACGCGGCCGGGGCGCTTATTGTGCTCGGGGTTAGAACGGATTCCAGGTCGGCTGGGGGGTGAATTTCAGGTAGCCGACATTGGCCCCGAGGCGGAGGCCGACGCCCGAGCGGATCGGGACGATGACGATGTTGTTGGCGGTCAGTGCGGTCATGCCGAAGCCGCCGACCAGATAGGCCGAGCCGTCGATTCCCGCGAAGCGCTGATAGATGGCACGGGTCGCCGGCAGGTTATAGATCAGCATCATGGTCCGGGCGCCGTCGCCGCCCCAGTCGAAGCCGAGTGAGGGGCCCTGCCAGTAGACCCGCAGGTCGCCGGCGTTCTTGGTGTAGAGGGTGCCCTCGCCATAGCGCAGGCCGGCAACGAAGGCGCCGCTGCCTTCCTCGCCGAGGACGTAGCCATTGGGCAGGCCCCATTGGCTGACCGCCTTCTCGATCACCGAGGCGAGCCCCCGGGAGACGTTGCCGAAGAAGCGATGCCCGGCCGTGGTGAGCTCATCCACGGCATAGGTACCGCGCTGCTGGGCAGCGGCTGGCGCGGCCCAGCAAAGGATCGCCGCAACGGTGACCGCTGCGAGACGCGAAGCGAAGGTCATCAAGGCCTCTCGAGATTGAATACGACTGGGTTGGATGAAGGCGTGTGTCCGCAGTTTAACCGGATGCTGACGATATCGGACCTAGTGCGGTGGATCAGACGCTCGTTTCAGCAGTGCAGCGAGTTCTTCATACGAGCGTCAGATCCAAAACCGCACTAGGGTGTGGATATCAGGTTCCGACTCAAATGGCGTTATCCGCAGCAACTGTGACGGCACGGCGGCAGGAAATGAAAGTCCGATGGCTGGAAATCGCCCGGATTGCGGCAGTCCTGCTGATGGCGGCGATCCCCGGCGGCGCGGTGCTGGCCCAGACCACCGAGCGGCTGGTGGTCGATCGTTTCACCGGGCTCGCCATCGGCGGCGTCGATCCGGTCGCCTATTTCACCGACCACGCCATGCTGCCCGGGCTGGCGGATTTCGAACTGGCGGCGCAGGGCGCGGTCTGGCGCTTCCGCAATGCCGACAACCGCACTTTCTTCAAGAAGGCGCCCGAGGTCTACGGCCCTCAATTCGGCGGCTATGACCCGATCGATGTGGCGCGGGGCATCGCGGTCGCGGGCAATCCGCGGCTCTGGTTGATCCATGGCCAGCGGCTCTATCTGTTTTCCCGCGAGGACAGCCGCGATGCCTTCTCTGCCGCTCCGGATGTGGTGTCGCATCGGGCAGCCGCGGCCTGGCCGGCGCTGCGCGACACCCTCGCCCGATGATCCCGGCGGCAGGTTAGAAACGAGCCGCCGGCCCGGCGGCCTTGGGATCGCCCCAGGCGATGAAGGCCGGCACGATGTGGTCGGCGGCGGCCCCGAACACCAGCGGCTGGCCGTCGGCGCCGGTGACCATGCCGCCAGCGGCTTCGACCACGGCGTGGCCGGCGGCAACGTCCCATTCGGAGGTCGGCGCCAGGCGGGGGTAAATGTCGGCCTCGCCCTCGGCGACCTTGGCGAATTTGACGGCCGATCCCATGGTCCGCCGCTCCGCCCCGGGCCGGCCGGCGATGAAGGCCTCGGTCCGGGCGTCGCCATGGGAGCGGCTGACGGCGGCGACCCAGCCGGTTGCCGGCAAGGCGCGGGTGCGGATCGGCGTCGCCTGCGCAACGCCGCCGCTCGCGTCCAGGGTCAGCCGCTCGGCGCCGCAGCCGACGATGCCGCGCCAGATCACCCCCAGGGCCGGGGCGCCGACGATGCCGAGCAGGGGGCGGCCGGCGCGGATCAGGGCCAGATTGACCGTGTATTCGTCCCTCCCGGCGACGAATTCCTTGGTGCCGTCGAGCGGATCGACCAGGACATGACACGCGGTGCCGGTGGCGCCAGCGGTGCAACGTTCCTCGGACACCACCGTGACCCCGGGGGCGAGGCGCGCCAACCCGTCCAGCAGCACCCGGTCGGCGGCGAGATCGGCGGCGGTCACCGGCGAGCCGTCGCTCTTGCCGGTCACCTCGAGCGCATCACGGGCGATGGCGAGGATTGCGAGCCCGGCCTCGGCCACGAGCTCCGTGAATGCCGGCAGCAGCCGTAAGGCTTCGTCGCACTCGATGATTCGTCCTGTCACGGCTGATCGGCCTCCCTAGTGTCCCGTCTCCGAATGACCGCTTCGTTTGCCTCACCCTAGCACGGTCATTCGGAGACATCGGGACACTAGCAAAATCAAAAAGCTAGTGTGGCTTATGTCTCGCAATTGCCTACAGGGGCTTGCCGCGAAGGGCATAGGCAATTGCGAGACGCCACACTAGTGCGGTGGATCTGACGCTCGTATCAGTATTGCAGCGAACTCTTCATACGAGCGTCAGATCCAAAACCGCACTAGAATCATCGTGATGCTAGTGTCCCTTTGGTTCTAACGTTCGTAGAAGTGCGCGCTGCGAGGGAATACGAACGTTAGAACCGGGACACTGGCTGAAACTGTGTAGTATAGCGCCCGGCGCCGCTCTACCCCATTTGGCGCCTTTTGCGCAGGCCGGGGCGGTGGCCGCCGGCGGGGGTCTTCGTGTATCAAGCCGTCCAGCGACCTGATTCGGTCACCGCCTGCCGCCGCGGCGCAAGCTTGCGGGCAACGAAATCCGAGGAACGACATCCATGTCCGGCACCCCCGCCAGCGGTCCTGCTCCCGACGCCCTCGAACTTGCCGCGCTGCTGTGTTCGCGGGTGTGTCACGACCTCATCAGCCCCGTGGGTGCGATCGTCAACGGCCTCGAAGTGCTGGATGACAATCCCAAGGAAGACGACCGCGAGTTCGCTCTCGACTTGATCCGCAAGAGCGCGCGCACCGCCTCGGCGAGGCTGCAGTTCTGCCGGCTCGCCTTCGGCGCGGCCGGCTCGGCCGGCGCGCAGATCGACCTCGGCGATGCCCAGAACATGGCCCGCGGCCACATGGAAGACGACAAGACCAAGCTGACCTGGAATCTGCCGCGGCTGCTGCTGCCGAAGAATCGGGTGAAGCTCCTGCTCAACATGCTGGTGATCGCCCAGCACACCATTCCGCGCGGCGGCATGATCACCGTCGAGCCTGTGGGCGAGGGCGAGACCATGAGCTTTGTGCTCCGGTCCACCGGATTGAACGCGCGTGTCCCGCAGAACATCGCCGACATTCTCGCCGCCGAGACGCCGGGGACCGTCGACGCCCACGCGGTGCAGCCCTATTACACCCGCCTTCTGGCGCAGGCCTGCGGGCTCAAGGTGACGCTGGCGCTCGAGGGCGACGGCGTGACCGTAACGGCAGCCTGACACCTTTCGCGCCGGCAGCTCGTTAATGAAGGGTTGAAACCGGTTTGCGCGCCTGCGCGCACACCGGTTCGCCGGTCGTTTGTTGCCGGTGTTTCCCTTTCACTCAACCAAAATTAAACGCTTTGCCGCCAAGCTGCGCCAAGTTGGGAGGCGCGCCAGTCGTCGTGCGCCCCGTGTGAGGCGTATTTCATGGACGATCTTCTTCGTGAATTTCTGACGGAGACCAACGAGAGTCTCGATGTCGTCGACAATCAGCTGGTGAAATTCGAGCAGGAGCCGAACAACGCCAAGATCCTCGACAACATTTTCCGCCTCGTTCACACCATCAAGGGCACCTGCGGCTTCCTCGGCCTGCCGCGCCTGGAAGCGCTGGCCCACGCCGCCGAGACCCTGATGGGCAAGTTTCGCGACGGCCTGCCGGTAACCGGCGAGGCTGTGACGCTGATCCTCACCACCATCGACCGCATCAAGGATATTCTCGCCCAGCTCGAAGCCACCGAGGCCGAGCCCGACGGCGACGACCACGATCTGATCGACGAACTGCATCGCATGGCTGAAAGCGGCGCCGCCGCTGCCGCGGCCGAAGTCGCCGAGATGGCGTCGCCGCCGACCGCGCCGGAAGCCGCCACCAGCGGCGCGATGCCCTACCAGATCCTGGAGCGGCCGCTGCGTCCCGGCGAGGTCTCGCTCGATGAACTCGAGCGGGCGTTCCGCGAGACCGCGGTCGAGGCGCCGGTCCCGGCGCCGGCCGCCACACCCGCCGCGCCGGCGGCTGAAGCGGCGAAGGCGAAAGAGGCCGCCAAGGATGGCGTCAAGCCGGCCAAGCCCGCCGTCAAGCGCGGTGCCGGCGAGGAGGTCGCCGCCGAAGGCGACAAGGTTTCCAACCAGTCGATCCGCGTCAACGTCGACACCCTCGAGCACCTGATGACCATGGTCTCCGAGCTGGTGCTGACCCGCAACCAGCTGCTCGAGATCAGCCGGCGCAACGAAGACAGCGAATTCAAGGTGCCGCTGCAGCGGCTCTCCAGCGTCACCGCCGAACTGCAGGAAGGCGTCATGAAGACGCGGATGCAGCCGATCGGCAACGCCTGGCAGAAGCTGCCGCGCATCGTCCGCGACCTCTCGGGCGAACTCGGCAAGCATATCGAGCTCGAGATGCACGGCGCCGATACCGAACTCGATCGCCAGGTGCTCGACCTGATCAAGGATCCGCTCACCCACATGGTGCGCAACTCCGCCGACCATGGCCTCGAGACGACCGCCGAGCGCATCAAGGCCGGCAAGCCCGAGCAGGGCACCATTCGCCTGTCCGCCTATCACGAGGGCGGCCACATCATCATCTGCATCGCCGACAACGGCCGCGGCCTCAACACCGAGAAGATCAAGGCCAAGGCGCTCGCCAACGGCATCGTCTCCGAGGCCGATCTCGAGAAGATGTCCGAGGCGCAGATCCACAAATACATCTTCGCGCCTGGCTTCTCGACCGCCGCCCAGGTCACCAGCGTGTCCGGCCGCGGCGTCGGCATGGACGTGGTGCGCACCAATATCGATCAGATCGGCGGCACCATCGACATCAAGTCGGTGTGGGGCGAGGGCACCAGCATCACCATCAAGATCCCGCTGACGCTCGCCATCGTCTCGGCATTGATCGTCGAGGCGGCCGGCGACCGTTTCGCGATCCCGCAGCTCGCGGTGGTCGAACTGGTGCGTGCCCGCGCCAATTCGGAACATCGCATCGAGCGCATCAAGAATACGCCGGTGCTGCGTCTGCGCAACAAGCTGTTGCCGCTGATCCACCTCAAGCGCCTGCTCAAGCTCGACAACAGCGAGGCGGTCGACGAGGAGAACGGCTTCATCGTCGTCACCCAGGTCGGCGGCCAGACTTTCGGTATCGTCGTCGACGGTGTGTTCCACACCGAGGAAATCGTGGTCAAGCCGATGTCGACCATGCTGCGTCACATCGGCATGTTCTCCGGCAACACCATTCTCGGTGACGGCGCGGTGATCATGATCGTCGATCCCAATGGCATCGCCCAGGCATTCGGCACCGCGATCGACGCCCATCACCAGATCGCCGAGGAGCACGCGGCGTCGCGGGCCTCGGCCGCCGAACCGCTGACATCGATGCTGGTGTTCCGCGCCGGCACCGAGCAGCACAAGGCGGTTCCGCTCGCGCTGGTCACCCGTCTCGAGGAACTGCCGACCGACAAGATCGAGCTGTCCAACGGCCGCTACATGGTCCAGTACCGCGATCAGCTGATGCCGCTGGTGCAGATCGAGGGAGTCGAGATCCGCACCTCCGGGGTGCAGCCGATCCTGGTGTTCGCCGACGACGGGCGCGCGATGGGTCTCGTGGTCGACGAGATCATCGACATCGTCGAGGAGCGTCTCGTCATCGAGGTGGCGAGCGGCCGCGACGGCGTGCTCGGTTCGGCGGTGATCAAGGGGCAGGCGACCGAGGTGATCGACGTCGGCTATTACCTGCCGATGGCCTTCGCCGACTGGTTCACCCGCAAGGAGATGAGGGCTTCGACTTCGGCGCAGGCAGTGCTGCTGGTCGACGACTCCGCCTTCTTCCGCAACATGCTGGCGCCGGTGCTCAAGGCCGCCGGCTACAGGGTCTCGCTGGCGACCAACGGCCAGGAAGGGCTCGGCGTGCTGCGCGCCGGCCAGAGGTTCGATGCCATCCTGACCGACATCGAGATGCCGGACATGAACGGGTTCGAATTCGCCGAGGCGATCCGGGCCGACCGCAAGCTCAGCACCACGCCGATCATCGGGCTGTCTTCGCTGATTTCGCCGGCGGCGATCGAGCGCGGCCGCCAGGCCGGTTTCCACGACTACGTCGCCAAGTTCGACCGGCCCGGCCTGATCGCCGCGCTGAAGGAACAGACTTCGGCGGCGGAACTGCATCAGGCGGCGTGAGAGTATGTCGATGACGACCAAGAGCGACGAAGTCCAGAGCGGCCTCACCGAATACGTGACCACAATGATCGGCGGCCAGCTGTTCGGCTTGCCGATCTCGCGCGTCCAGGATGTCTTCATGCCCGAGCGATTGACCCGTGTGCCGCTGGCCTCGGCCGACGTCGCCGGCGTGCTCAACCTGCGCGGCCGCATCGTCACGGCGATCGACATGCGCTCGCGTCTCGGTCTGCCGAAGAAGGAAGACGGCCGGCCGGCCATGGCTGTGGGTGTCGAATTCCGCGGCGAATCCTACGGTCTGCTCATCGACACGATCGGCGAGGTGCTCAAGCTGGCCAACGATACCCGCGAGGTCAACCCGGTCAATCTCGACCCCCGGATGGCCAAGCTGGCGGGCGGCGTCCACCGGCTGGATGGCCAGCTCATGGTGGTGCTCGACGTCGACCGCGTGCTGGAGATTTCCGCCGAGAAGCTGGCAGCCTAATAAACGCCCCGAAGGGGCTCAAAGGACCGAGGTCGCTATGAAAACGTGTCTGGTGGTCGATGACTCCAGCGTCATTCGCAAGGTGGCGCGGCGTATTCTCGAAGGTCTGGATTTCCAGATCACCGAGGCGGAGGACGGCGAAAAGGCGCTCGACATCTGCAAGCGCGGTCTGCCCGATGCCGTTCTGCTCGACTGGAACATGCCGATCATGGACGGCTACGAGTTCCTGCGGAATCTGCGGATAATGCCGGGCGGCGACCGTCCCAAAGTGGTGTTCTGCACCACCGAGAACGACGTCGCGCATATCGCCCGCGCCCTCCATGCTGGCGCCAACGAATACATCATGAAGCCGTTCGACAAGGATATCGTCACGGCCAAGTTTCATGAAGTCGGGCTGATCTGAACAGCCGGGCTGCGGCGTTCTGTTTTTGAGTTGTGTCCAGTTTGGTGAGTGATGAGTTTTGCCGCAGCGACTGCCCGTGCGTCAGTGGCGACGCCTTCGGGTCCGATCCGTGTCATGGTTGTCGACGACTCCGTCGTCATTCGCGGCATGATCTCGCGCTGGATCGACGCCGAGCCTGATCTCAGGGTCGCTGCTTCGGTGCGCACCGGCCTCGAGGCGGTGCAGACGCTCGAGCGCGCCAATCCCGATGTGGTGGTGCTGGACATCGAGATGCCCGATCTCGACGGCATCTCGGCATTGCCGCAACTGCTCGCCAAGAAGCGCGACCTCGTCGTCATCATGGCCTCGACGCTGACGCGGCGCAACGCGGAGATCAGCTTCAAGGCGCTGTCGCTCGGTGCGGCCGATTACGTGCCCAAGCCCGAGAGCACCCGCGAGGCCGGCGCCGCCGACACCTTCAAGCGCGATCTTTTGTTCAAGATCCGGCAGTTCGGCGCCCGGCTGCGCCGGCCGGTCCATGCGCCGTCGATCGTGCCTGCGCCGGCGCCGGAGAAGGCGCGGGTGGTGCCGCCGCCGGCGGCTCACGCGCCGATCTCGCTGCGGCCCTTCGGCCTCACGGCGCCGCGCGTCCTGCTGATCGGCTCGTCGACCGGCGGCCCGCAGGCGCTGCTGACGCTCGTCGCCGAAATCGGACCGGTGATCGACCGCGTCCCGGTGCTGATCACGCAACACATGCCGCCGACCTTCACCACCATCCTCGCCGAGCACCTGGGCCGCGCCAGCGGGCGGCCGGCGCATGAAGGGGTCGACGGCGAGGCGATCGTGCCCGGCCGCATCTACCTCGCTCCCGGCGGCCGGCACATGCGCATCATGCGCAAGGGCGCCGGCGCGGCGATCGCGCTCGACGACGGTCCGCAGATCAATTTCTGCAAGCCGGCGGTCGACCCTATGTTCGCGTCGGCGATCGAGGTCTGGCAGAGCGGTGTACTCGCGGTCGTGCTGACAGGCATGGGATCCGACGGCATGCGCGGCGGCAAGGCGATCGTGGAGGCCGGCGGCAGCGTCATCGCCCAGGATGAGGCCACAAGCGTGGTCTGGGGCATGCCCGGTGCGGCGGCCCAGGCCGGTATTTGCGCCGCGGTGCTGCCGCTCGACCAGATCGGACCGAAAGTCGTCCGCATGTTCTCCGGGGGCCGCGCATGACGCCGCACGATTACGAGTATCTGCGCAAGCTCCTCAAGGACCGGTCCGGCCTCGTGCTGTCGTCGGACAAGCAGTATCTGGTCGAAAGCCGGTTGTTACCGCTCGCCCGCAAGGCGGGCCTGCCGGGCATCTCCGAACTCGTGCAGAAGATCAAGGCGGGGTCCGAGCGGGTGACGGTGGATGTCGTCGAGGCGATGACCACCAACGAGACGTTCTTCTTCCGCGACAAGGTGCCTTTCGACCACTTCCGCAACACCGTGATTCCCAAGCTCCTGCAGGCGCGCGTTGCCCGCAAGGCGCTGCGGATCTGGTGCGCGGCGGGTTCGACCGGCCAGGAGCCCTATTCGCTGGCGATGTCGATCAAGGAGATGGGCTCGCAACTCGCCGGATGGCGCATCGAGATCATCGCGACCGATCTGTCGCAGGAGGTGCTGGAGAAATCGAAGGCCGGCATCTACAGCCAGTTCGAGGTCCAGCGTGGCCTGCCGATCCAGCTCCTCGTGAAGTATTTCAAGCAGGTCGGCGACATGTGGCAGGTCAACGCCGACATTCGCGCGATGGTGCAGCAGCGTCAGCTCAATCTGCTGCACGACTTCTCCGCTCTCGGCACCTTCGATGTGATCTTCTGCCGAAACGTGCTGATCTATTTCGATCAGGAGACCAAGATCGCGATCTTCAACCGGCTTGCCCGCGTGCTCGAGCCGGACGGCTTCCTGGCGCTGGGCGCGGCGGAAACGGTGGTCGGCCTCACCGATGCCTTCAAGCCCTATCCCGACTGCCGCGGCCTGTATCATCCGAACCCGCAGCGCGCCGCCCAGGTGACTTCACCGACGCTGGCGCCGGCGATGACGGCGCCGCGCGCCGCGCTCAGGGTCAGCTGATGGCCGCCCGCCCGCGACATCAGAGAAGAAAAATGCCGGCGCCGGCGTTTTCCGTCGGGCGACGGCCGTTCCTTCGCCCAAACAAAAACCCCGCCATTGGCGGCGGGGTCAGTCGGGAGGAAGGGCTTTGACGGGCCCTCGGCTCGCCGTATCCGTCAGGCGGGGATCCGCTCGTCTTCCTCGTGCGGCTCGCGCAGCACGTAGCCGCGGCCCCACACCGTCTCGATGAAGTTGCGGCCGTCGGAGGCGTTCGCTAGCTTCTTGCGCAGCTTGCAGATGAAGACGTCGATGATCTTCAGCTCCGGCTCGTCCATGCCGCCATAGAGGTGATTGAGGAACATTTCCTTGGTGAGGGTGGTGCCCTTGCGGAGCGAAAGCAGCTCCAGCATCTGGTACTCCTTGCCGGTCAGGTGGACGCGCTGGCCGCCGACTTCCACCGTCTTGGTATCGAGATTGACCACCAGGTCGCCGGTCTGGATGACCGACTGGGCATGCCCCTTGGAGCGGCGGACGATGGCGTGGATGCGGGCGATCAGCTCGTCCTTGTGGAACGGCTTGGTCATGTAGTCGTCGGCGCCGACGCCGAGGCCCTTGACCTTGTCTTCAATGCCGGCGAGTCCGGACAGGATCAGGATTGGCGTCTTGATCTTGGAGACGCGCAGCTGCTTGAGAACGTCGTAACCGGACATGTCCGGGAGGTTCAGATCAAGCAGGATGATGTCGTAGTCATAAAGCTTGCCGAGGTCGACGCCCTCTTCGCCGAGATCCGTCGTGTAGACGTTGAAGCTCTCGGACTTCAGCATGAGTTCGATCGACTGCGCGACGGCGCTGTCATCTTCTATCAGCAATACGCGCATGCCAGTCCCCTATAATCGCCGCTCCGGGCGTCAGGTCGAGCCGCCAATCGGGCGACACTGGAAAACGCCTTTGAACAACTGATTCGGTCCCTGACCAGATATCGTTAACAAAACCTGATTCCAGTGCGCAAGCTCTCTCGGTGCAAATTTTGCCGAATCGCCGTAAGATATTGCGCAAAGCCAGTTTTTTGTTTTCGTTCTCGCTCAAGTACCACTTTAAGAGACGGCGTTAACCGACTCTCGTGACTCAGACCTTCATCCTGACGGTCGAGCGCACCAGTCCCAAAGACAGTGACGCAATGATTAACGATGCGGGTAAACACGAAGTTAAGGGGCTGGCAGAGCCCTCCGGAAACTTAAGGTTTTCGCAATGAAAGCGCTGGCCGAACAGATCGCCGACATCGACGGCGTCAATATTTATGGCCGTGTTGTGGGCGTGCGTGGCCTGATGGTCGAGATCGCCGGGCCGATCCACGTGATGTCGGTGGGCGCGCGAATTGTCGTCGAGACCGGACAGGATCGGACCATCCCCTGCGAAGTGATCGGTTTTTCCGGCAGCAATGCGGTGGTCATGCCTTTCGCCGGGCTGGAGGGGGTGCGCCGGGGCTGCCGCGCCGTCATCGCCACGTCGGCCGGCCAGGTCCGACCGTCGCCGGCCTGGCTCGGCCGCGTCATCAATGCCATGGCGGAGCCGATCGACGGCAAGGGGCCGCTGCAGCTCGGCCCCTCGCCGGTCCCTTATCGCAATGCGCCGCCGCCGGCCCATTCGCGCCGGCGGGTGGGGGCGCCGCTCGATCTCGGGGTCCGGGCCCTCAACACCTTCCTGACCTGCTGCCGTGGCCAGCGCATGGGCATTTTCGCCGGCTCCGGTGTCGGCAAGTCGGTGCTGCTGTCGATGCTGGCGCGCAACGTCGATGCCGACATCTCGGTGATCGGCCTGATCGGCGAACGCGGCCGCGAGGTGCAGGAGTTCCTCCAGGACGATCTCGGCGACGAGGGCCTGGCGCGCTCCGTCGTGGTGGTGGCGACCTCGGACGAACCGGCGCTGATGCGCCGCCAGGCCGCCTATCTGACGCTGGCGATCGCCGAGCACTTCCGCGACGAGAACAAGGATGTGCTGTGCCTGATGGATTCGGTGACTCGCTTTGCCATGGCGCAGCGCGAGATCGGACTGTCCGCCGGCGAGCCGCCGACCGCCAAGGGCTATACGCCCACCGTCTTCACCGAACTGCCCAAGCTGCTGGAACGCGCCGGCCCCGGCACCGGCGATGGCACCATCACCGGGATCTTCACCGTGCTGGTCGACGGTGACGATCACAACGAACCGGTCGCCGATGCCGTGCGCGGCATTCTCGACGGCCACATCGTCATGGAACGCGCGATCGCCGAGCGCGGGCGCTATCCGGCCATCAACGTCCTCAAGTCGGTGTCGCGCACCATGCCGCGATCGGCCGACCCGGAGTTCCTGCCGGTGATCAAGCGAGGCCGCCAGGTGATGGCGACTTACGCCGATATGGAGGAACTGATCCGGCTGGGCGCCTACCGGGCAGGATCCAGCGAGGAGGTCGACGAGGCCATCCGCCTGCACGGGCCGCTGGAGGATTTCCTGCGTCAGGCCAAGGAGGAGTCCACCCACATCCTGGACGGGTACCAGAGGCTCGCTCAAATTGTCGGACGGTCGGAAACGGAACGCTAACTTTGTCCAGTCATCATGCCCTCCGCTTTGACATCAATGCCGGCGAGGCCCTTGACGGGAGCCGGCAGCGTCCCTCGTGCAGGAAGGGACTTCTGGGGAGTACGAGTCGATGAAGTCACGAGAAACGCTGATCCGCCTGAAGAAATTCCAGGTTGACGAGAAGCGCCGTCGAGTCGCCCAGATTGAGGGCATGATCGCTGATTTCCAGCGGATGGCGGCTGAACTCGAGCGGGAAATCCAGCATGAGCAGGAGCGCGCCGGCATCAACGACCCGACGCATTTCGCCTATCCGACCTATGCCAAGGCGGCGATCCAGCGCCGCGAGAACCTGACACGCTCCACCGACGAACTGCGCGCCCAGCTCGAAGACGCCAAGACCGCGCTCGGCGAAGCCTTCGAGGAGCTCAAGAAGGTCGAATTGCTCGATGAGCGCGACCAGGCCCGGGAACGGGCCGAGGAAAGCGCCCGCGAGCAGGCGGATATGGACAGCATCGGCCTGATGCGCGCCCGTCTCGGCGCGCTCGCCTGACAAATTCTGCGATACGGCAGAGCCCCGGAGCTGCGCTCCGGGGCTTTTGCGTTCGCGACCGGCCGATAACCCCTTGCCAGTGGCCGCCTGCGGCGCATAACTCCGCGGCAAGGATGGCCTCGACGGCCTCGTCGAGGGCTCGGCCGCGACCGGCCGTGGCCTCAACTCTTCACTTTACCGGAGCACCCCTCATGCTGCGCGACGATATCAATACCGCGGTCAAGGAGGCCATGAAGGCCAAGGACGAGCGCAAGCTGTCGACGCTGCGCATGGTCAACTCCACGATCAAGAATGCCGACATCGAGGCGCGCGGCCAGGGCAAGCCGCCGCTCGCCGACGAAGACCTGCTCGGTCTCCTGCAGAAGATGATCAAGCAGCGCCAGGAAGCGGTGGAGCTCTACGAGAAGGGCGGCCGCGCCGAACTCGCCGCCCAGGAGCGCGCCGAGATCGTCGTGATCAGCGCCTATCTGCCCCAGCAGTTGTCCGAGGACGAGGTCAAGGCGGCGATCGCGGCGCTGATCGCAGAGACCGGCGCCGCCGGCATCAAGGACATGGGCAAGGTGATCGGCGGCCTCAAGGCGAAATATGCCGGCAAGATGGACTTCGCCAAGGCGAGTGCGCTGGTCAAGGCCGCGCTCGCCGGCTGAGCCTGCGGTGGGTGAGGGTGAAGGCGGGTGAGGATGAAGATTGCCCCTCACCCGGATCGCTGACGCGATCCGACCTCTCCCCGCCTTGCGGCTATCGTATTCACACATCACACATCTGGTCCGCAGCCGAGAAGGCGGCCATTCTTCAGCCTTTCCATCGTCATGCCCGGCCTTGTGCCGGGCATCCACGACTTCACGACGCTGCAGCAAGCAAGTCGTGGATGGCATAGCGATCCGGCTCCTGCCGGATCGCGTTCATTTCTCATGCCGGAAGTCGGAAACATCCGACTTCCGGCGACAAGTCCGGCCATGACGAAAATGAGTTGCTGTCAGGGCGCCTCTGTCGCCACCCGAATGTGTGAATCTGAGAGCCGCCTTGCGGGGAGAGGTCGGCGCGAAGCGCCGGGTGAGGGGTGTTCAGTGCCGTTGCGGCGATCGCGCCGGCGGGTCTACTCTTGCGGTCTGACGAAGCTGCGGCCCGGGACGCCATGCTGACGCCAACCGACGATTACGAGCGTCTCTATGCCGAGTTTCGCTGGGAAATTCCGGCGCGCTTCAACATCGCGCAGGTGTGCTGCGATCGCCATGTCGGCGCGGGCCGCCTCGCGCTGATCGACGTCGACGAGCGAGGCGCGGCGCGGCATGTCGGTTTCGACGAGATCGCCGACTTCTCGCGGCGCTTCGCCAATGTGCTCGGCGCGGCCGGTCTTGTCCGTGGCGACCGTGTCGCGGTGTTCCTGTCGCAGTCGCTCGAGCTGCCGGTGGCGCATCTCGCCGCCTTTCGTGCCGGCCTCGTTTCGGTGCCGCTGTTCACGCTGTTCGGCGAGGACGCGCTGGCCTTCCGCCTCGACAACAGCGGCGCGCGCGCGGTGGTCACCGACGCTGCCGGCTTCGCCAAGCTCGCGCCGTTGTTGCCGGGCCTGCCGCAGCTCGAACATGTCTATGTGATCGGCGACGGCGCGCCGCCTGCCGGCGCTTCGTCCTTCTGGCTGGCGATCGGCGAGGCTTCGCCCGGCTACCTCAATGCCGACACCGGTCCTGACGATCCGGCCATCATCATCTTCACCTCGGGCACCACCGGCAATCCCAAGGGCGCGCTGCACGGCCATCGCGTGTTGCTCGGCCATCTGCCCTGCGTCGAAATGGTGCACGACTTCTTCCCCAAGCCCGCAGACGTCTACTGGACGCCGGCGGACTGGGCCTGGATCGGCGGGCTGTTCGACGCGCTGTTTCCCGCCTGGTATCACGGCGTGCCGATCGTCGCGCACCGGGCCCGCAAATTCGAGCCGCAGGCGGCGATGCAGCTGATGGCCGATCACGGCGTCCGCAACGTCTTCCTGCCGCCGACCGCGCTCAAGCTGATGCGCCAGGCCGATGTTCGTCATGACGGCGTCAAGCTGCGCAGCATCCTGACCGGCGGGGAATCGCTCGGCGCCGAACTGCTCGGCTGGGTGCGGGCGACCTTCGGCATCGACGCCCACGAGATCTACGGCCAGACCGAATGCAATCTCGTCGTCGGCAACAATGCCCGGCTGTTTCCGATCCGCCCCGGGTCGATGGGCAGGCCGATTCCCGGCTTCGACGTCCGCATCGTCGACGAGGCTGGCCGCGAACTGCCGCAAGGCGAGCGTGGCGTCATCGCGGTGCGGGCACCGAACCCGTGCATGATGCTTGAATACTGGCGCAATCCGGAAGCGACCGCGAAGAAATATGCCGGCGGTTTCCTGCTTACCGGCGATCTCGGGGTCTGCGATGCCGACGGCTACTTCTGGTATGTGAGCCGCGAGGACGACGTCATCACCAGCGCCGGTTATCGGATCGGCCCGTCGGAGATCGAGAACACGCTGCTCAAGCACCCTGCGGTCGCGCTGGCCGCCGTCGTCGGGGTGCCCGACCCGATCCGCACCGAAGCGATCAAGGCCTGGATCGTGCTGCGGCCCGGCTTCGCCCCGAGCGAGCAGCTTGCCCGGGACATCCAGGAGTTCGTCAAGGTCCAGCTCTCCGCCCACGAATATCCACGTCACGTCGCCTTTACCGACACCCTGCCGATGACCGCGACCGGCAAGGTGCTGCGGCGCGAATTGCGCAACCGCGGCTGAACCATTCAGCGCTGACAGGAGCCCGCTTATGTCCCTCGAGGTCTATCTCGCCTATGTCGCCGCCTGCATCGCGCTCGCACTGCTGCCGGGCCCGGTGGTGACGCTGGTCATCGCCACCGGCCTGCGCCACGGCACCCGCGCCGCGCTGGTGAATGTCGCCGGCGCCCAGGTCGGGCTCGCCGCGGTGATCGCGATCGTCGCGGTCGGCCTGACTTCGCTGATGGCGACCATGGGCCTATGGTTCGAATGGGTGCGGCTGCTCGGCGCCGCCTATTTGATCTGGCTCGGCATCGGCCTGATCCGCTCGCCAAGCCTTTTGCCCGCGGTCGAGGCGCCGCCGCCGCCGCGCGGCGGCTTCTTCCTGCAGGGACTGGTGGTGCTGCTCAGCAATCCCAAGGTGCTGGTGTTCTTCGGCGCCTTCATTCCGCAGTTCATCGATCCGGCGCGGCCGCAGCTGCCTCAGGTCGTCATCCTCGGCCTGACCTTCATGGTCGCGGCGGCGTGCTCCGACGGCGTCTATGCGCTGCTCGCCGGCCGCGCCCGCTCGATCCTCTCGGCGCGGCGCGCGCGGCTGCTGTCGCGCGTCTCCGGCGGTTTCATGATCGGCGGCGGCATCTGGCTGGCGCTGTCGCGGGCACGATGAGCCAACCTCGGCTCAAACGGTGATGGTGCCGGCGATGCCGACGACGACATCGCCGCCGACCCAGATGTCGTCGCCGGCCTTCGCCACATGGACGCGTCCGGCACGGCCGAGCGCGGCGCCCTGGGCGGCGACATAGCTCGGCGGCGCGAGACCGGCGCCGATCAACCATTGCGCCAGTCCGGCATTGAGGCTGCCGGTGACCGGATCCTCGATGCCACGGCGGCCGACGAAGGCGCGCACCTCGAACTGGGCCTCATCGCCGTCGCGGGCCTTGTCCCACGGCGCCACCAGGCCGAGCTTTGTATCGGGCAGAAGCGAGGGATCGAAGCGGACAGCGAGGAGTTCGGTGCGCGAGCCGAGCATCGCCGCCACCCAGCCGGGGCCGTTGTCGGTCCATTGCGCCGCCTTGACGGCATCGGCGCCGAGGCCGATCGAACGGGCGATCTGCGCCACCAGATCCGGCGCCACCTCGCCGCTCCGCCGCAGCGGCGGTGCGGCGAAGGCGAGCCGGGTGCCGTCGCGCCTGACCCGCACCAGGCCGACGCCGCATTCCTGGATCACTTCCGCGCCCTTCGGCCGATGGCCGAGCGCCAGCCAGACATGACACGAGCCGAGGGTCGGGTGACCGGCGAACGGCAGTTCGCTCTCGGGGGTGAAGATGCGCACCCGGTAATCGGCCGCCGGATCGGCCGGCCGCGACAGGAACGTCGTCTCGCTCAAGTTCGTCCAGTTGGCGATCGCCTGCATTTGCGCGTCCGACAGGCCGTCGGCATCGGCGACCACCGCGAGCGGGTTGCCCTTGTAGGGCACTGCGGAGAAGACATCGACCTGGTGGAAGGGGAGCTGGGGCATCGGATGTTCTCTGTCGTTGCTGAAAATCATGCCCGCCAGAACGGCTTGCCGCTCTCGCGCCGGACGAGTTCGGCATCGAGCCCGACGTCGTGCATCTGCCGGGCGTCGAGTTCGGCGAGGTTGCGGCGAGTGCTCATCCGCTGCAGCCAGGTCCGCGGCCAGTGCAGCAGGGCGCTGACGATCGTGCCGGCCGGCGTCGCGGCGCGGCGTGGCGCAAGGGACTGGGGTAGGGATGGGGCGAGGGGCTTTGCCATGACGGGAGCCTCGGTTTCGGACAGCCTCTTGGTGGCTTGTTCAGGGGCGCTTTCGGCAGCATCGGCCGTTGCGCTCCCAGCATTGTCTCAGTACAAGTTGCGGAGCAATCGAAACATTGCACCCGGTGCAATCATGGCCGCTCCTCATTACACCGTCCTGGTCGACGAACTCGCCGCCGATATCGCCGCCGGCCGGCGCCGGCCTGGCGAGCGGCTGCCGCCGCAGCGCGTCTTCGCCTATGAGAAAGGGATCGCGGCCTCGACCGCCGCGCGGGTCTATGCCGAGCTCTTGCGCCGTGGCCTCGTGGTCGGCGAGGTCGGCCGCGGCACTTTCATCGCGGGTCACCGCCCTCCCGGGCTGCCGCTGCGGCTCCACACCGAGTCCCACGACGAACGGGTCGACCTCGAGTTCAATTTTCCCACCGTCCCGACCCAGTCGGCTTTGATCGCCGAGTCGCTCGCGGCCTGGCAGCATCCGGAGGAGCTCGGCGCCGTGCTGGCGCCGATCACCGCGCGCCGCCTGCATGCGGGAGCGAGCGTCGCGGCCGAATTCATGACCACGGCCGGCTGGCGACCGCGACCGGAGGCTTTCGTCTTCGCCGGCAGCGGCCGGCAATCGCTGGCGGCGGCGGTCTCCACCCTGGTGCCGCTCGGCGGCCGCCTCGCCGTGGAGGCGGTGACCTATCCCATGATCAAGGGCATTGCCGCGCGGCTCGGCATCACCCTGGTGCCGATCGCGCTGGATGGCGAAGGGCTGCGCCCGGATGCCATCGTCAAGGCGCATCGCGCCGGCGAGCTGTCGGCGGTCTATCTGCAGCCGGTGATGCAGAACCCCCTCGGCATCACCATGACCGCGGCGCGGCGTACCGAGATCATCCGTATCGCGCGCAAGCTCGATCTCATCATCATCGAGGACCTGGTCTATGGATTCTTGACCGATGTGCCGCCGCTGGCGGCGGAGGCCGAGGAGCGCTCGATCGTCATCGACAGCCTGTCGAAACGTCTCGCCCCCGGCATCGCCGTCGGCTTTCTCCACGCGCCGCCCGCGCTGCGCGAGCGCGTCGCCACGGTCGTTCGCACCGGTGCCTGGTCGGTGACGCCGCTGGCGCTTGCCGGCGGCCTGCGCCTGATGGCGGACGGCACCGCGGCGGAGATCACCCGGCGCAAGCGCGCGGATGCACAGGCGCGTCAGGCCATCGTCGCCGAATGTCTCGCCGGCCTCACCATCGAGGCGGATCCGCGGTCCTACCATGCCTGGCTGCATCTGCCCGACGGCTGGCGTGCGGAAACGGCCGCGGCGGCGGCCGCGCGCGCCGGCATCGCCGTCACCCCGGCGAGCGCCTTCGCGGTCTCGCCGGGCCATTCGCCCAACGCCGTGCGGCTGGCGCTCGGCCTTCCGACCCACGATCAATTGCGCTGGGCGTTGACGTGGCTGGCGGCGCTGCTCGCGGCCGGGCCGCATGATGCCGATGTGACGGAGTAGGCTGCGGCGAAGCGCGTCTCAGGTCTTCTCGACGTGCGGCAGATGCAGGCCGAGCTCCGGTTCGATCTCGGCGAGAATGCGCGCCAGCCGCTCCGCCCATTGCCGCTGGCCGCAGTCGTCCTCGATCAGATCGTGGCGGATCTCGATGCCGCAATTGACGAGCTCTTCGGCTTCGCCATGCACGGGAATGGTGTAGTCGCTGGTGTCGCTCACCGCGTAGGGCTCGTTGTCGCCGACAACGAGATCGCCTTCGGCCCGCAGATGCCGCAACAGCAGCGGCGGCAGCCGGCGATCGCGATGATAGAGCGCGCCGACATGCCAGGGCCGGCTGATGCCGGCATAGACCGGCGTGAAAGAATGCAGGGCGATCAGAACGGTCGGCCGCCGGGCGCTGCGCCGTTGTTCGATCACCTGGCCGATGCGGCCGTGATAGGGCGTAAAGACCAGGCGGCGGCGGTCCTCGGCATCCTGCCGCGTCAGGCCCTCGTTGCCCGGCACCAGGGTGGCTTCGCTGATCATCGGAATTGAAGAAGGCGATCCGGGCGGGCGATTGCAGTCGATCACCAGGCGCGAATAGGCCTGGGCAATGAGATGGGCGCCGAGCAGGTCCGACAGCCTGTCGGCGACCGCCGCGACACCGATGTCCCAGGCGATATGGCGCTCCAGCTCGATCTCGGGCAGGCCGAGGCCGCGAAGACTGCGCGGAAGCCGCCGGCCGTAATGATCTGCGACGAGCAGAAAGGGGGAGGCACCATCGGCGTTGAGCTCGACCACCGGGGCGGGCTCGTCGGCGGCGAGGCTCATGCGAATGGCGAGGGGCGGATCGGTTATGGTCATGGTTTTCTGGGCGCGGCGCGCCATCCCGGAATCATTCGGGATGATTGCGCAAAATCGCGTCTTTTTCGAGTGCGGGCTCGCCGAGAACCGGACCGTCCCAGGGGCCTGGGACGGGCGAGCTGTGCATGACAGGGGACAAGTCGGCCCGTGGTGGCGGTTCCTCCGCCGGCCCTATATGGATGGTTGACTGCCCGATCCTCGAGCCGGTCCCTTCACCCGATGCGCTTTACGCCCCAGTTTCTCGATGAGCTGCGCGCCCGGCTTCCGGTCTCGGAAGTCGTCGGCCGTCGCGTCAAGCTCAAGCGCGCGGGGCGGGAATGGAAGGGTCTGTCGCCTTTCCAGCAGGAGAAGACGCCGTCCTTCACGGTCAATGACCAGAAGGGCTTCTATCACGACTTCTCGTCGGGCCGGCACGGCGACATCTTCGGCTTCGTCATGGAGACCGAGGGGGTGAACTTCGCCGAGGCGGTCGAGCGGCTCGCCTCGATGGCCGGGGTTCCGTTGCCGGCGGCCTCGCCCGAGGCGGTGCGGACCGAGCAGCGCCGGCGCACCCTGCACGACGTGATGGAAATGGCGACCGAGTTCTTCATCGCGACGCTGGCGTCGCGTGCCGGGGCCCGGGCGCGCGGCTATCTTGCCGATCGCGGCATCTCGCCCGCCACCCAGCTCCAGTTCCGGCTCGGCTATGCCCTGGGAGAGCGCTTCGCGCTCAAGGAACATCTCGGCAAGGCCGGCGTGTCGGTGAACGACATGGTCGAGGCGGGGCTCCTGATCGCCGGCGACGACATTCCGGTGCCTTACGACCGGTTCCGCGATCGCGTGATCTTTCCGATCACCGATCTGCGGCGACGCGTCATCGCCTTGGGCGGCCGCGCGCTCGAAAAGGATGTCCCGGCGAAATACCTGAATTCGCCCGAGACGCCGCTCTTCCACAAGGGGGACAACCTCTACAATTTCGCTTCGGCCCGGCAGGCGGTGCATGATGGCGCTGCGCTGATCGTGGTCGAAGGCTATGTCGACGTCATCGCCATGGTCACCGCCGGCTTTGCCGGCGCGGTGGCGCCGCTCGGTACCGCGCTGACTGAAAACCAGCTCGCCCATCTCTGGCGCATGAGCGACGAGCCGATCATGTGCTTCGACGGCGACAAGGCCGGCCAGCGCGCCGCCTATCGCGCGGCCGATCTGGCGTTACCCTCGCTCGCGCCCGGCAAGAGCCTGCGCATCGCCTTCATGCCCGAAGGCCAGGACCCCGACGATCTGGTCCGCAGCGGCGGACGGGCGGCGATCGAGGAGGTGCTGGCCGCGGCGCGGCCGCTCGCCGAGGTGGTCTGGGCGCGCGAGGTCGAGGGCGGCCGTTTCGACACGCCTGAACGCCGTGCCGCCCTGGAGTCTCGCATCGGCGAGCTCACCGCGGTGATCCGCGACGAGGTGGTGCGGCGGTACTATCGTCAGGATCTCGGCGAACGGCTGCAGCGGGCCTTTGCGCCGGAGGGCGGCCGCCGCGGAGGCGGCGGCTTCGGCGGCCAGGGCCGCCGATTCGGTCCGCGCGCCGGTGGATTTGGCGGCGCCAGCGCCGGCAGCGGGCCGGGCCGGGGCGGTCGTCAACAGTTTTCTACCCCGGTCCTCGGCCATGGTCCCTACCAGGTGACGAGCCCCCAGCTCGCCACCAGCCCGCTGCTGCGCGGCCAGCGCTCGGCGCTGTCGCGGCGCGAGGCATTGATCCTGCAGTCCCTGATCAACCATCCCTGGCTGTTGCATGACCACCTCGAGGAGGTGGCGGCGCTGGAATTGGCTCATCCCGAGGCCCATCGGCTGCGGGCTGGAATCATCGGCGCTTTCGCCCACGACCATCACCTTAGCCCGGAGCCCGACGAACAAAGTGAACAGCTCCGCGCGGACCTTGCAAAGGCCGGATTATCTGAGTTGCTTCAAAGGGTTGAGAGGTCCATCACGACGTCGGCGGTGTGGGGCGCGCAGCCCGGGGCGGCGAGGGACGATGTTCTTGCGACATGGAATCAACTGGTTGCCTTGCATCGCCAGTGGCACTCCCTACTTAGGGAATTGAAGGATGCCGAGCTTGCCCTGGGCGAGGTGGCCAACGAGGCGAATTATGCCTGGCTGCGCGACGTCAAGGCGAGGCTGTCCGAAGTCGATGGGACCGAGGCCCTGATCGAGGGCTTTGGTGAATCCTCCGGACGCGTCCAGCGATCGGTCTGACAGCCTCACAGGCACGGCGAGAGGGGGTCCGGAACCGGCCAGGGCCTTAAAAAGACTCGCAAAATGGACGGTTTGGACGCAAAAACAGGGCTAACAGGGTTAAGCGGTGCTTAACGGCGCTGCGCTAGTGTCCCGGCTCTAACGTTCGTATGCCGTTGCAGCGAGCGTTAGAACCAAGGATCACTGGCAGAATATAATTTTAGTGCGGTTTTGGATCTGACGCGCGTACGACGAATTCGCTGCAATGCAGATACGAGCGTCAGATCCACCGCACTAGAGTGGCGAGATCGATCGACAGTGATTCGGGGTGGCGTTGCGAAAGCGCCACCCTTTCCGCGTCAAAGGCGGAGTGACGAACGGCGGTGCGGGCGGTGACGCCACGCGCGGCGAGGCGCGTTGAGGAGCAGTGAATGGCCAGCAAGGCGAAGATGGCGCAGATCAAGGAAAAGGAAAAGGACGACAAGGTCGTCGACGCGCCCGAGAAGGACAGCGCGGAGGCTCCCGGGCCGTTGCTCGACCTGTCCGATGCCGCTGTCAAGAAGATGATCAAGCAGGCCAAGAAGCGCGGCTATGTCACCTATGAACAGCTGAACGCGGTCCTGCCGTCCGAGGAGGTCACCTCCGAGGCGATCGAGGACACCCTGGCGCTGCTCTCCGACATGGGCATCAACGTCATCGAGTCCGAGGACAGCGACACCGACGACGAGGAAGCCAAGGAAGAGGCCGAGGACGAACCCGATAACGAACTCGTCGAGGTCACCCAGAAGGCCGTCACCGAAACCAAGAAATCCGAGCCGGGCGAGCGCACCGACGATCCGGTGCGGATGTATCTGCGCGAGATGGGCACGGTCGAGCTGTTGTCGCGCGAAGGCGAAATCGCCATCGCCAAGCGCATCGAGGCCGGCCGCGAGGCGATGATCGCCGGTCTCTGCGAAAGCCCGCTGACCTTCCAGGCCATCATCATCTGGCGTGACGAGCTCAACGAAGGCAAGATCTTCCTGCGCGACATCATCGATCTCGAGGCCACCTATGCCGGCCCCGATTCGAAGAACGGCGCCGCGGCCAACGGCGAGGCGACGGCCGAGGGCGCATCCGCCGAAGGAGGCGAACCGCTCGCGCCGTCGATGGTCGCGCCGCCGGCGGCTCCGCCCGCGGCGACGCCGTTCCGTCCCGCGCCCCAGCGCAACGGCGCCGAGGGCGGCGAGGAGAAGGACCCCGGCGAGGCCGCGGCCGAAGCCGACATGGACGACGACGAGTTCGAGAACCAGATGTCGCTCGCCGCCATCGAGGCCGAACTCAAGCCGAAGGTGGTCGAGACCTTCGACAAGATCGCCAGCGAGTACAAGAAGCTGCGGCGCCTGCAGGAGCAGGACATCCAGAACCAGCTCCAGAACGAGACGCTGTCGCCGGCCCAGGAGCGCAAGTACAAGAAGCTCAAGGACGAGATCATCGCCGAGGTGAAGTCGCTGCGCCTCAACCAGGCCCGCATCGATTCCCTGGTCGAGCAGCTCTACGACATCAACAAGAAGCTGGTGTCCTATGAGAGCCGCCTGTTCCGTCTCGGCGAGAGCCACGGCGTCTCGCGCGAGGACTTTCTGCGCAACTACCAGGGCTCGGAGCTCGATCCGCGCTGGCTCAACCGCGTCTCGAAGCTGTCCGCCAAGGGCTGGAAGAACTTCGTCGCCCACGACAAGGACCGCATCCGCGAGCTGCGTCACGACGTGCATCAGCTCGCCGCGCTGACCGGGCTCGAGATCGGCGAATTCCGCCGCATCGTGCTCAGCGTCCAGAAGGGCGAGCGCGAGGCCCGTCAGGCCAAGAAGGAGATGGTCGAGGCCAATCTGCGGCTGGTGATCTCGATCGCCAAGAAATACACCAACCGCGGCCTGCAGTTCCTCGACCTGATCCAGGAAGGCAATATCGGCCTGATGAAGGCGGTGGACAAATTCGAGTACCGCCGCGGCTACAAGTTCTCGACCTACGCCACCTGGTGGATCCGGCAGGCGATTACCCGTTCGATCGCCGACCAGGCCCGCACCATCCGCATCCCGGTGCACATGATCGAGACGATCAACAAGATCGTGCGCACCTCGCGTCAGATGCTCAACGAGATCGGCCGCGAGCCGACCCCGGAAGAGCTCGCCGAAAAGCTCGGCATGCCGCTGGAGAAGGTGCGCAAGGTCCTCAAGATCGCCAAGGAGCCGTTGTCGCTGGAGACCCCGGTGGGCGACGAGGAGGATTCGCACCTTGGCGATTTCATCGAGGACAAGAATGCCATCCTGCCGATCGACGCCGCGATCCAGTCCAACCTGCGCGAGACCACGACACGGGTTCTCGCCTCGCTGACCCCGCGCGAGGAGCGCGTGCTGCGCATGCGCTTCGGTATCGGCATGAACACCGACCACACCCTCGAAGAGGTCGGCCAGCAGTTCTCGGTGACGCGCGAACGCATCCGCCAGATCGAAGCCAAGGCGCTGCGCAAGCTCAAGCATCCGAGCCGCTCGCGCAAGCTGCGCAGCTTCCTCGACAACTGACATCCGGCGGATCCGCCAGCCGTTTCATCGCCGGCCCGAAAGGGCCGGCGATGTGCTTTTCGGGTACCGCCTCGGCGTCCTCTGCGCCCCGGGACGCGGCTCTCCGAAAATGCTAGAAGCCCTATCCGGAAACCATCACTCGGAAAGGGATTGCCGCTCCATGACCAGGTTCAACCGAACAATGCTGGCGCTTGCGCTCGGCCTGACCGTGTTCGTGTTCGTGTTCGCTGCGCCGGCGCGCGCAGTCCAATGCGGCGGCGATTTCCAGGGCTTCATCGCCGCGTTCTCGCGCGAGGCCGCCGCCGACGGGATTTCGCCCAGCGTGATCTCGCAGGCGCTCGGCGGCGTCGCCCAGGACGCCGGGGTCCTCGCCTTCGACCGCCGCCAGCGCGGCACCTTCAACAAGAGCTTCGAGCAGTATGTCGCGACCCGGGTCGGCGCCGGCCGCATCAAGACCGGCCGGGCGATGCTGCAACGTCACGCCTCGCTGCTGGCGCGGATCGAGCGCCAGTACGGCGTGCCGCCGCAGGTCCTGGTGGCGATCTGGGGCCTGGAGAGCGATTTCGGCGTCGGCGACATGGGCAAGCTGCCGGTGTTTCGGGTGCTCGCGACCATGGCCCATGACTGCCGCCGCACCGAGCTGTTCCAGCGCGAACTGCTCGCCGCCCTGCAGATCGTCCAGCGCGGCGACCTCGGGCTGCGCGACATGATCGGCGCCTATGCCGGCGAGATCGGCCAGACCCAGTTCCTGCCGTCGTCCTACATCAAATATGGCGTCGACTACGACGGCAACGGTCATGTCGACCTGCGTCACAGCGTGCCCGACGTGCTCGCCTCCACCGCCAACCTGCTCAAGACCAACGGCTGGCAGGCGGGCGGCTCCTATGAGGAAGGCTCGGCGAATTTCGACGCCATGCGCGAGTGGAACAGGGCCACGGTCTATCGCAAGACCATCGCTTATTTCGCCGATCGGCTGGTCGACGGGCGGTGACAGGAATGACGCTATCGTTCCTGCTGACGTCGGTGATCGTCGTGGCCTCGCCCGGCACCGGCGTGCTCTACACCCTGGCGGCGGCGCTGTCGCGCGGCAGCCGGGCCAGCGTCGCGGCGGCCTTCGGTTCGACGCTGGGCATCGTGCCGCATCTCGCCGCCGCCATGCTCGGGCTTGCCGCGGTGCTGCACACTAGTGTCCCGGTTCTAACGTTCGTATCCCTTTGCTGCGAGCACTCATACGAACGTTAGAACCAAAGGGACACTAGTATAGCTATGATTCTAGTGCGGTCTTGGATCTGACGCTCGTACGATGAGTTCGCTGCAATGCTGATACGAGCGTCAGATCCACCGCACTAGCGCGCTCGCGTTTCAAACGCTGAAATGGCTGGGCGTGATCTATCTTCTCTACATGGCCTGGCAGGCGCTTCGCCAGGGCGGGGTGCTGAGTGTCGACGAGGCGGCTGCGCCGCCCGCCTTGCGTCAGACCATCATCACCGGAATCCTGATCAACATCCTCAATCCGAAGCTGTCGATTTTCTTCTTCGCCTTTCTGCCGCAGTTCGTGGCGACCGACGAGCCGTATCCGCTGCTGCGCATGCTGCTGCTTGGCGGCGTCTTCATGGCGATAACGCTGACGGTCTTCGTTGCCTATGGCCTCTCCGCGGCGCGGGTGCGTGACCGCGTCTTGCGCCGCCCTGCCGTCATGGCCTGGCTGCGGCGCGCCTTCGCCGGCGGTTTTGTCGCGCTCGGCGCGAAGCTAGTGTCCCGTTTCCAACGTTCGTATCCCATTGCAGCGGGCGCTCATACGAACGTTGGAAACAAGGGGACACTAGCATCATTATGATTCTAGTGTGGTTTTGGATCTGACGCTCGTTTGAAGAACTCGCTCCAATGCTGAAACGAGCGTCAGATCCACCACACTAGCGTTCGCCGAGCGCTGAACCATCCGCGGAGCCCCCGTGAGGCGCTCGAACGGGTTGCGAGGATATTGACCTATATCAAGCCAATTCTCATTGGACGCGTCAATTTCCTTCGCTTCCCTCGAGGCATCGCAAGGCGCGATGCCATTTCGGCGAGTTGAAGATCATGCGCAACCAGATGGCGAACCTGGCGATGGCGGTCGGAGCAGTGATGCTGGCGAGCGCAGAAACGGCGGCGGCCGATCAGGCCTTCAGGCTTGCGGTCGGTCAGGAGGCCTTCGTCGCGCTCACGGAGAATCCGTCGACCGGTTACCGCTGGGCCATCGACGAAAAAGCCAGTTCGAACCTCTCGATCCTGCAGATCAACGATCGCGGATTTTCACAGGACGGGGGCGGCAAGCGCCTTGTCGGTGCACCCGGTATTCATCGCTGGAGCATTCAGGCATCGAAGAGTGGACATGCGAGCGTGACCTTCGCCTACCGGAGATCCTGGGAAGCGGCGTCCATCCGTACGCATCGCGTGGCCGTCGAGGTGTCGGCCCGCTGAAGGGGCCGTCGTCCGCCAGCCGCGCAGAATTCGATCCGATTGATGTGGATCGACGCGTTCGACCTGCCTTCGACCTGCAGATAGGCCGAGCCTCAGCAGAAACGGAGTCATGACAATGTGCAGTGCAAGGCAGGCAGCCGTCATCGCGGCCACATTCGCGGTTCTTGCGACGGCGCAACCGGCGGCGGCGGAAACCTGCTTGCGCATGGTGGTGTCGGCTAGTGGTTCGACAAGCATGTGGAACAAGGAGGAGCTGGCGCGCACGTCTGCCATCGCCGCGTGGCCCGCCGCAGCGAGTGAAACGGCCGGTGCCGATTATGCGTCATGGGGGGCCGCGCGCGGCAAGACCGTAGCGTGCGCCCTGGCAACCAAGAGCACCGTCCGATGTACTGCGAAGGCGACGCCGTGCAAGCCGTAGATTTGATTTGCCGCTTTCCGAAGCGTTGAAGACGCGTTCCCGTTGAAAGGTCAATGGACATGGTTCCGCCGGCACGATTGGTTCTTGCGATGCTTGCCGGCGTGTTTCTCCTCGTCGCGGAGGCGTTGACCGCCGGGGCGCAGGTGCCGAAAGCAAAAGACAAGAATGTGATCGCCCCGGGCTGCATGATGGTGTGCCCACGGGGTAAGTGGCTCGACGTCGATACCTGTTCCTGCATAGACAGAGAAGTGCCATGCGGCCTGGTCTGTCCGCACGGTACGCGGCAGACGCGGAGCTGCAGCTGCGAGCCTGACCTGATTCGAGAAAAGCTGAAGCAGCGATAACAGCTATTTACCCGTTCCGGGTGCAACTGACGCCCAAGCGTCCGCCTTCCGAAGTTCGTGTCCGGAAGATGCCGCTAGTGTCCTGTCTCCGAATTACCGCTTCATTTGCCTCACCCTCGCACGGTAATTCGGAGACATAAGGACACTAGCAAAATCAAAGCGCTAGTGTGGCTTATGTCTCGCAATTGCCTACGAGAGACTGGCCGCAAAGGCGGTAGGCAATTGCGAGACGCCACACTAGGCCTGCGATGCCGGTTCGGGTACGCGGTTGAGCGCATAGAACTGCACCTTGCCGGTGCGGCCCTTGACCACGGTCTCGTGCAGTGTCTCCCCGCTCAGCGTCAGGCCGGCCGCTTCGGCCACCTGGCGCGACAGGATCAGCGAACAATCATAGTCCTTGGTCAGGCTCTCGAGACGCGCGCAGGTATTGACGGTGTCGCCGATGGCGCTGATCACCTGCGCCTTCGGCGGCCCCATGGCGCCGACGATGGCCTCGCTGAAATGCATGCCGATGCCGATCCGCAGCGGCTGCGGCAGTGCCGCCGCAAGGCGGCGGTTGAGCTGGTCGAGCCGGGCCAGCATGTCGCGGGCGCCGCGCAGCGCGTCCGCGGCGCCGCGGGCGGGGTCGCCGTCGAGCCCATAGAGCGCCATCAAGCCGTCGCCGGTGAACTGCGAATAGTGGCCGTTGCTGGCGTCCAGCGCATCCGTCATCTCCTTGAAGAAGTGATTGAGCACGAACAGCACGTCGTAAGGCAGGCGGCTTTCGCCGAACGCGGTCGAGCCGCGCAGGTCGACGAAGACCACAGTGACGAACCGCTCCCGGCCCTCGAGGCCGCCACGGACAAAACCGTCCCGCGCCGTGGCGTCGGCGGACAGCAGCGGCATCAGCGTGAGATCTGCGGTCGGATGGATCTGGCAGGCGAGGCGGGTGCCCGGCGCGGCGTGAATCCGGGCGAGCGCCCGCGCCTCGTCAGGTCCCGGCTCAGGCAGGCTGTCGAGCCCGGAGGTCACCAGTACCCGGCAGGTGGTGCAGCGCGCCCGTCCGCCGCAGACGGCGGCATGGGGCACGGCATGGTCGCGCAGGGCTTCCAGCACGCTGGCGCCGGGGTGGACCGGCAGTCTCAGTCCGCCGGTCAGCGTCAGCATCGGCGGTCGCCGCCGGCGCTGGATCGTGCTGCGGACAAGGCGGGCACCGAACGGCAGCATGGTCAGGCACAGATGCGCACCAATGGCGCCGATCATGATCGCGGTGACCGCAGCCTTGCTGGCCTCGGTGATGTTGGCGTCATCACGCACCAGTTGGACGAGGGCCGGATTGCGCGCCGCCTCGCGGCGGGTCTCGTTGCCGGCGCTGACGAAGCCGGCGAGCGCCAGTGTCGGCAGCAGCAGCGCCGCCGGCGCCAGCCATGGTCGCGCCGCACCGTACCACGGCTTCATCTCCAGCCAATGGGCGAGGCCGATGCAGCCATGGATCCAGACGACGATCACGGTGACGAATTGCAGGACACCGAACAGCGGATGCTGCGTCCACCATTCCACCATGGCCGAGGCATAAGTCGGGCTCAGGTCGAGCGCCAGTTCGCCGATGCGGGTCGCGGCGAGGTGCGGCATCAGCAGGACGGGGATGCACAGGCCGAGGGCGAGCTGCCAGACTTCCCATCGCACCATGCGCAGCGAGCGGCGGCGCCAGATGCTCCACAGCGCGCCGAGGTAATGGACGGCGAGTGCGGTGCCGAGAAGGACGGTGCCGGGCAGCGTGCCCCAGGGCGCCATCAGCCAGCCAAGCACCTTCTGGGCGAAGGTGAGCGAAATCAGCAGCGTGGCATGGGCCGCGAGATGACAGATGACGAAGGCGAACAGGATGAGGCCGGTGACGAGTCGTAACGGGCCGCGGACTGCGGCGAGCGGCCATCCCGGCGGGGCGGGGCGAAGCACATCGGTTGACATGGCCGCACCCTAATCAAACGCCGGGAGCGAGGGAACCGGTGCCGGTTGCCGCCACTGCGGGCCGGCGCCGCGGCCTTCTGATGCGCGTCCTTGCCGATCTTCACCGGCCGCATCATATAGGGCCGATGAGAGCGATGCGTAGCACCGGACTGGTCATTGACGAGGAGGGACGGGAGATCCGTCCCGAAACCCTGCGTCCCGAAACCCTGCGTGGCTCCGGCAACCGGCACGCCGGCGCGGCACGCGCCGCCGGCTTCCAGGGGCCGCTGCACGGCGAGGCGCTGGAAGGGCTTCATGCCTTCGGTTTCGGCCTGGGGCCGCTGACCCGCGAGCAGCGGATCGCGCGTCTCGAGGCGCTGGCCACCCTGCTCGACGTCGCCTTCGTGATGCCGGGCACCGGGATTCGTTACGGCATCGATGGCCTGATCGGCCTGATCCCGATTGTCGGCGACCTCATCACCACCGCCATCTCGCTGTGGATCGTGCGTGAGGCGCGCGCCCTCGGCGCGCCCTGGCACGTCACCGCGCGAATGCTCGGCAACGTGGCGCTCGATGGCGCGGTCGGTCTCGTGCCGCTGGCGGGCGATGCCTTCGACGTCATGTTCCGGGCCAACATCCGCAACATCCGACTGCTGCGGCGCTGGCTCGATCGCCAGCGCTGAGCGCGAGGATTGTCGTCGGATTGATCTTCAGCCGGAAATTGACGAAGCCCGCAGAAGCGGAGACTCAGGCGACGTTCTGCTCGGATTCGTAGACGCGGCGCTGCAGCGGATAGGACGCGCTGTCGTAGAGGCCACGGATGCCGTTCTTGTCGAAGCGGGCTTCGCCGACCTGCAGATAGGCACCGTTCAGCGAATCCGCCGGCAGCTCCTCGATCGCGAAGCGCACCGCATCAGCGGCGGTGTCGAAGCGACGATAAGCAAAGGCGCGACGCTTGTTGCGGACGGCGGCCGGAAACAGCTCGGCCGAGCGGGAAAAGTTGAAGTTACGCATCATCACTCTTTCGGGACGTAGCAGATGGAGACCACTACCCCTTAATATAGGCATCAATATGAGAATTGCGACCCGTCGGCGTTAACCGCGCGGGTCGGCGTCGCGACGAAAAGTCGAGAAATCACAAAGGCTTGTAACCATGCAAAAGGCCGGACGAGCTATGCGGGACTTTTGCTGGAGCGCGGGACGAGGCGCGGCTCGGCGCCATGAACTAAAATGCCGGCTGTCGTCGCCTGTCGTCACCGAGTCTCGTCGACCGGAACGACCTTGACCGGCGAGGTGTAGGGCTCGACGCGCAAGGCGTCGGCGGCGATCAGGCCGATCCGACCGACCGGCGCCTGCTCAAGATCGCCGGTGCTGGCGTGGCGGATGTTGTAGCGCCACACCGACAGCGTGCCTTCGGTCTTCAACGCCTTGGCGATGCCTGCGGCGTTACGCCCTTCGAACCGGGCAAGTTCATCGTCGGTCAGTCCGATCACGATTTCGTCACGGCTGGTCACGACCTTGAAAAGCGAAATCTTGTCGGTCGCGATCGCCGGGTGGGAGAGAATGGTCTCGATCACGAGAATGGCAAGACCGAAGCCGAGAACTCGGCTGCGGGACCTCTCAGACATCTTGAATTCCTTGCGTCTTCGTCAGGCGCGCGCGTTTACCTGCAAGAGATAAACAATTCGACACGCCACCGATCGCTGCCATTCGGGCGAGCGGCGCATGCGATCGTGGGACGGCCTATCTGGTTATTTTGGATTTAGTTTCAAGGCCGCGGAGTTGATGCAATAACGCAGTCCTGTCGGGCCCGGCCCATCCGGAAAGACATGGCCGAGATGGCCTTGGCAGTTCGTGCACAGCACCTCGGTGCGAATCATGCCGTGGCTGACGTCGCGCTCCTCGTCGATGTGGGTATCGTCGAGAGGGGCGGTGAAACTCGGCCAGCCGCAGCCGGAATCAAATTTGGTATCGGAGGCGAACAGCGGCGCGCCGCAGCCGGCGCAGACGTAAGTGCCCGGCGAGGCCGTGTGCTCGTATTCGCCGGAGAATGGCCGTTCGGTGGCCTTCTGGCGCAGCACGGCGTATTGCATCGGCGTCAGTTCGGAGCGCCATTGGGCGTCGGTCTTCTGCACCCGCGGCGTTTTGGTCTTGTTGTCGGTCATGGGGCTCTCTTGATCGTAGTCTGGCCGATTACAGCGGTTCGATCCGGTTGGGAATCCCGTTTTGCTGAATTCAGCTCTACCAAAAACGCGTTCGACGGATCGGGTCAGCGGATTGCCTTGGCCGGGTCGTTAGCTGCCTTGCCACCGTCTGACACCAGTACCGGTTGATCGCGATACCGGTCGGCGAACAGCGCCTTCAGCGCCGAGATCTTCGGCAGATCGTTGTAGACGATATAAGGCTGGTTCGGGTGCAGCGTCAGATAGTCCTGGTGATAGCCTTCGGCGGGATAGAAGGTCTTGCCGCTTTCGATCGTGGTGGCGATCTTCGTGCCAAACACCTTGGCGGCATCGAGCTGGGCGATGTAGCGCTCGGCGACCGTCTTCTGCGCATCGTTCTGGGCGAACACCGTCGAGCGATATTGGGTGCCGACATCCGGGCCCTGGCGATCGCGCTGGGTCGGGTCGTGCACCACCGAGAAATAGATCTGCAGCAGCCTGCCGTAGCTGATTACGGCGGGATCGTAGGTGATCTGGACGGATTCGGCGTGGCCGGTCCGGCCGGTACCGGAGGCGGAATAGTTGGCCGTGGCCCTGGCTCCGCCGGCATAGCCGGAGACTGCATTGAGCACGCCCCTGGTATGCTGGAACACACCCTGCACGCCCCAGAAGCAACCGCCGGCGAGCACCGCGACCTGCTGGCCGGTGGCGGGCGGCAGGTCGACCGCCGGCGGCGGAACGGCGACGGTCTCCTCGGCGGCGACCGCGGGCAGCGCCGTGGCGCCGGCCCAGATGGCAATGCCCGCCACCGCGGACACAAGCCCGCGCGGCAATGCGCTGCAGAACTGGCGTAGCAATGACGAAGCCAATAACAAGGCCATGGGTAAACCTCGCAGGTTTTGCGGACGCGCCGGTCGCGTCCCTGGCCGGATCAACGGCACGGCCGGTTATCGGTGCGCGTTCCTGATACGATATCCGCGGGCCGGCGTTACGACCCCGCCTCACACGAGTTCGTGAGCCAGACTGGCGATGCGAGAAAAAGGCGGGTCCGGTTTTCAGGGCGTCGCCGGGGCCGGCGGCCGCCTCAGGCCGCGGCGATCCTTGACGTAGCCGATCGGCACGCCCATGCGCTGGATGGTGACGATCACCTTGCCGTCGAGAATGCGGTCGCAGTTCATGTGGGTCGGCGCGATGAAGAAATCGGCCTGTTCCCAGCGCTGCATCCGGATCCATTGCAATAGACGCGACTTGGCCCGGTGCTCGAAGGCGATGCGTTCGCCGCAGACCGCGACCGTGTAGCGGTGCGGCGCGCGGCTGACCGCGCCGGTGTGCTCGGTGCGGGTGAGATAGGATTCCAGGCCCTCGACCGCGGCCGGCATGATGTTGACCCAGTAATCGGTGTCGTAGCGCCGCGACGCGCCCTCGAGGCCGCCGACCATCGAGTTGTAGAAGAGATATTCGTAAGGATGCAGGCGCACCAGCGTGGTCGCGTCCCAGAGCAGGGCGGCGCCGAACACCGCGAGCGCGGCGCTCGCCAACAGGCCGCTGCGCGCGGCGAGCGCGCCGGCACCGAGATCGAGACCTGCCCCGGCCAGAACGGCGAGCAGCGGCACGACGAACAGGAAATGACGTAGACCCGTGAAGGCGGGGCCGTGGCAGATCACCTGCATCGCGAGCGGGAAGATCACCATGGTGCCCACCAGGGCGATGTCCCTGCGCCGCACCGGTCCCGCCGCAAGCCGGGGCAGGGCCGCAAAAGCCAGCGCCAGGGCTGCGCCGCACAAGGTCAGCAGCGGCACGCGCACCAGGATGTAGATCGGCACATAGAGCCGCGGCACGCTGGCCATCTCGTAGACCTGCCCGGCCAGGATGGTGCGGATGTGATATTGAAACTCCGAAAAGGCGAACAGGCCGCGGATTGGATTGAGCGGCGCCAGCGCCGCCCAGGGCCAGGCCAGGATCATCAGCGCATAGGCGATCAGCGCCGCCGGCAGCAGCGCCCGCACGGACGCCAGCGCGAATTGGAAGTTGTCCCGCCAGTCGTCGCGGCTTCCTCCGCGCAGCGGCTTCGGCAGCGCCATGACGATGGCGAGCGCGGCATAGAAGAACAGCAACAGGCCGAGGACCCGCATGCCGAGCGCGGCCCCGGTGAGCAGCCCGAGCATGGCGACATCCGCCGGACGCGGGGTCGGCAACCGACGGGCGCAGCGGATCAGGAAGAAGGTTGCGCCGGCCATCGCCGCGGCGAGCGGGATGTCCTTGGTGTGGTTGAACATCGCGCCATACCAGGGACCGCAGACCGCGAGCGACAGCGCCGCGAGCAGGCCGGCCCTTTGGCCGGCGACCTGGCGGGCAACGCCGGCTGCGGCGGCGATGCCGCTGACGCCGGTCAAGGCGCAGAGAATATGGCGCAGATCGTAGGGGTCGATCGGCAGCAGCTGGCCGAGCAGCACGGCGACGATGTCGAACAGGCCGCCATAGAGATAGAGATTCTCGAAGGAGAAGACGCTGCGGTCGACCAGCCCGCTGCGGTAATAGGCAATGATCAGTTCGCCGTAATGGTGCTGGACGCCCTCATCGTTGGAAATGGCGTAGGCGCGAAAGGTGAAGAGCGCAATCACCACCAGCGCGGCGATCAGCGCCCAACTGGCGAGATCGAACGGGTCGCAGGCGGCGAGCCGCCGCAGCACGGCGCCGCGGACGGACAGCCGGGCCGTGTCTCGCGGGGCGGACCCCGCGAGCGGTCGAGTGGAGACGAATTCCGTCATGGCCCCCCGGCACCGGCATCGCCCCAGGCTGGGCTGCCGGCAATCGACCGCCCTAGTTAGGCTGGCAGCGGCCTCGCCGCCAAGTGGCCAAAAGGCGACAATTCATGCTGCAGCTGCGAGGGCTGCGGTCACACCACGACGCTGAGGCGTTTGGCGGCGCGGGTGATCCCGGTATAGAGCCAGCGGGCGCGGGTTTCGGCAAAGGCGAAGCTTTCGTCGAACAGCACGATGTCGTCCCACTGCGAGCCCTGGGACTTGTGCACGGTGAGGACGTAGCCGAAATCGAACTCGTCGTAGGGCTTGCGCTGTTCCCAGGGAATATCCTCCATCCCGCCGGCGAAGCAGTCGGCGCGCACCGACACCTTCGTCACCTTGCCGCCGAAATCCTCGTCCGGCGACAGCCGCATGGTGACGATGCGCGACTTGGATTGCGCCCGCGCCTTGACCCGCCACAGCCCGCCGTTGAACAGCGCCTTCTTGCGGTTGTTGCGCAGACAGACGAGCTTGTCGCCGGCCACGGGCAGCGGATCCTCGATGCCGAGGCGCTGGCGGACGCGCATATTGTAGGCCCGGCGTGTCGCATTGCGTCCGACCAGGATCTGGTCGGCGCCCATCACCCGCGCCGGGTCGAGCCGGTCGCGCGGCACCACCTCGCTGTCGCCATAGCTGCCGATCTCCAGCTCCTCGCCGGCGCGGACCGCCATGGACATGCGCACGATCGGGTCGTCCTTGGCCTGGCGGTGCACTTCGGTCAGCATGGCGTCGGGCTCGGCGGAGGTGAAGAAGCCGCCGCCCTGGATCGGTGGCAGCTGCGCCGGATCGCCCAGCACCAGCAGCGGTGCACTGAAGGACAACAGATCGCGGCCGAGCTCGGCGTCGACCATCGAGCATTCGTCGATGATGATCAGCTTGGCTTTCGAGGCGGGGGCATCGTCCCACAATTCGAAATTCGGCTGTTCCTCGCCGGTCTCCCGGGCGCGGTAGATCAGCGAGTGGATGGTCGAGGCGCCTTCGCAGCCCTTGTTGCGCATCACCAGCGCCGCCTTGCCGGTGAAGGCGGCGTATTTGACCGCGCCGTCGACGCCTTCGGCGATATGCCGGGCGAGGGTGGTCTTGCCGGTGCCGGCGAAGCCGAACAGCCGGAAGACCAGCGGCGTGCCGTTCCGCCCGGGCTTGGCCTTGAGCCAGTCGGCGACGGCGCGAAGGGCGGCGTCCTGGTGGGGCGTGAAAGTGGTCATCGGTGGCTGGTTACAGGCTTTCTGGGGCGGGACAAAGATCGAACGGGTCGTGTACATACCGCAGCCTGGCACCTTGGCGTCAAGCCCGGCAGCCGGGCGGCAGCTATGATATGCACCCTCAGGCGACAAGGTGGGGAAGGAACCGATGCACCAGCGCAGCAGCAAGTCCGGGTCCAGATCCGCGCCGCCCCGGCGCGTGCGCCGGCGCCTCCTCGCCGCTGCGGTGACGGTCCTTGCCCTCCTGGTCCTCGCCGTCGCCGGCTATATCGTGGTCAAGCGCCTGACCCGGCCGGACCCGCTGAAGCCCTTCCAGATCTACCGCTCGCCGGACGCGCCGGAATATTCGTGAATAGGGGCGGCGCCGCGCGCGTGCTGATTGATGATGGGGCTGGCGCGGAGCCTGCTCAAAATTCTGCTGTCGCCCTCCACGCAAGTGGAGGGCCCAGTAAATGGTGAGGTGGCTGTGGTGCACCGCGGCTGACGTGTGCAAGCCAGCGATCCCCTGTACTGGGTCGCCCGGTCAAGTCGGGCGGTGACGGCGGAGAGAGGGGCGTCGTCGCCAGCAAACGAAGCGCAGCCGCAATCGGCCGTCATGGCCGGGCTCCGTTGTTCAGCCCGGGGACATAGCGGACGCCTGTTTGGAGACATGACCGACACTTTTACGTTTGGTCACGTCGATGGTTGCGATTTGGTGGGAGGGCAAGCAGATGGCGTATTGGCCGTCCTTGGCGCGCAGTTAAATTCTCTCCGTCACGGCCGGGCTTGTCCCGGCCGTCGACGTCTTCCTTTGCCGAGATGCTCAAAGTCGTGGATGGCCGGGACAAGCCCGGCCATGACGAGAATAAAGCTCAAGCAGCATCTTTTCGCCCGCTTTGCGAGCATGCACCGCGTCCTGCATCGCATCGCATCGCATCGCGCAGAGCGGCGCTCAATGCGCGGCCGATTTCGAGAACAGGTTGATGACCGCCACGCCGACGATGATGAAGCCGATGCCGATCATCGCTGGGACGTCGAGGCGCTGGCCGAGAAACAGCCAGCCGATGATCGAGATCAGCACGATGCCGATGCCTGACCACAGCGCGTAGGAAATTCCGACCGGGATCTTGTCGAGCGTCAGCGAGAGAAAATAGAACGCGATGCCGTAGCCGATGACGACGATCAGCGAGGGGGCGAGCCTGCTGAAGCCTTCCGACGATTTCAGCGCCGTCGTCCCCAACACCTCGCCGCAGACGGCGACCACCAGATAGACCCATTTCATCGACGCACTCTCCTTCAGCGTTTCTCCGCGGGCTATTCGTGCCTGACCTGGCCGTTCATCACGGTCATCACCACCCTCGTCTTGTGGATGTCGTGCGGCGCGACTTCGAACAGGTTCTTCTCCAGCACGACCAGATCGGCCAGTTTTCCGACCTCGATCGAGCCGATCATCCGGTCCAGTCCGAGCTGGTAGGCCGAACCCCTCGTGTTGGCCCGCAGCGCCTCGTCCAGGCTGACCCGCTCGTCGACGGGCGGCAGCGGCGGCTGGTCCGGCTTGTTGAGCTCGCGCCGCGTGGTCGCGATCTCGATCGCCTCCAGCGGCCGATAGGTGCTGTAGTAGCCGGCCGCGGGCCAGTCCGTGCCGAACGACAGATTGTCGCCGTGGCGACGGATGGAATTCATCTGCATCAGCGACTGCGAGCGTTCCGGCCCCAGGCGCTGCCGCGTCACTCCCGTGTTGGTCTGGTCCGGCACCGGCCACTGGGCCTGAAATTGCGCCGTGACGCCGAGCCGGCCGAAACGCGGAATATCCTGCGGCGAGACGACCAGCAGATGCGCCAAGGCGTGGCGGCGGTCGTGCGGCGGATTGGCCTTGATGGCGGCTTCGATCGCGTCGAGAGATAGACGTGTGGCCCGATCGCCATAGGAGTGCACGTGGATGTCGATGCCGTCCCGATCCGCCCGGCGGACGGTGTCCTTGAACAGGTCGGGGGGCAGCAGGGTGTCGCCGCTCGTGACGGGATCGTCGCTGTAGGGCGCGAGCATCGCCGCGGTGCGCTGCGGATCGCCGCCGTCGATGTTCAGCTTGAGGATGGAGGCCTGGACGAGTTCGGAACGGAATCGCCGCCGCAACGCCTTGATCCGCGGGACGGGATCGATCGCGGGATCGTTGTGGTAGGTCGAGCCGACGACCCGGAAGGGCAGCTTCCCCTCGCGCTCCAGGCTCATGTAGATCCCGAAACCGACCTGTTCGGGCAGGAGGATCATTCCGGCGTCATACACCGCCGTGATTCCCGCTGCGGAAGCCTTCGGCAGCCACTCCTCGAGCGATCGGGTGATGTAGTCCGGCGTGAAGGGGGAGACCGCCTTGACGACGTGAAAGACCGCGGGCGGCTCGACCAGATAGCCGGTGGCTTCTCCGCTGGCCGGGTCGCGCTGGAAATAACTGAAGCCGGGGAGCGGGTCCTTCGTCGCCTTCGTCACCTTGGCCATTGCCAGGGCTTTGGAATTGACCCAGGCGGAATGGCCGTCGATCGCAATCAGAATCATCGGAGTGTCGGGCCAGAGCTGGTCGAGATCCGCCTTGCGCGGCCCGCTTGCCGGGAAGGCGTTGTAGCGCCAGCCGAAGCCGCGCACGACGTCGACTTTCCCGATCCTAGTGTCCTGTCTCCGAATTACCGCTTCATTTGCCTCACCCTCGCACGGTAATTCGGAGACATCAGGACACTAGCAAAATCAAAAAGCTAGTGTGGCTTATGTCTCGCAATTGCCTACAGGGGCTTGCCGCAAAGGACATAGGCAATTGCGAGACGCCACACTAGCGCGATAGGCTTTGAGCGCCTCGATGGTCTCGTCGCGCGTATCGAACTGAAGGTCAACGCCTCTGGTGACCACGGATCCGACCATGGGGTGGATGTGAGCTTCGACGAAGCCCGGCAGCAGCATCCTTCCCGCCAGATCGATGACCCGCGTGCCCGGCCCGACGAAGGCTTGAACGCCGGCGTCGTCGCCGACGTAGACGATGCGCTTGCGCCGGACGGCCACCGCCCGCGCCCATTCCCGACCGCCGCTGACGGTGTAGACGGCGCCATTGCGGAAGACGATGTCCGCCTTCATGCCGGCGGACCGGGCTTCAGCGGGCGTCGGCAGCGAAGCCGGCACGATGCCGGCGGCCGCGAGCACCGCCCCTGCCTGCAGAACGCGTCGCCGCGACGGCGCCCCGGACGATGACGGCGCACCGTCGAACTTGAGAAGGTTGCGAAACCTGGACCAGTCACACGCGATGCACATGATTGCCCCTCCTGCTGCACGGATCGTCGCAGATCACCGAACGCGACGGTTGAGACACGTCAAAAGCACCAGCCGATGGCGACGACGGAGGGAGGGCGCGCACAGCACCAACGCACCTTCCGCTGCCGCCCCTCATTCGGGAAGAGAAGCGACAGGTTGAAGCGGAATTGCCATCGCGACGCGAGTTCGGGCTTCCTCAGATTGTAGTAGACGCCGAACTGCACATCGACCGGTTGGTTCTGCACCATGAAGAGTCTGCCGATGCCGCCGCCCACCGGAACGGTCCACCGCTCGCCGCCCTTGGCGAGCCAGTTCGCCGTGATGATCGGGCTCGAGCTGATGTAAGATCCGTCCGGAAAGTTGTAGTTGATGAAATATTGCGCCATCAACTGATTGACCGGGGCGCGGTCGCTGGGGCCGGCGAACGACCAGATGTTGTTGGCGAGGATGCCGAGCACCCAGGGCCCGGGCATGGTGAGCGCGACCACCGTCGGGCCGGCGCTCCATTTGCCGGATCCCAGGGCCGGATCGCTCGCACTTGGATAGGAGATGGTCGGGCCGACGCCCCAGATCAGGCTGCCCGCATGGGAGGGTGACAGGGCGAAGATCTGATTGATGTCGCCGATCCCGCCGATTCGCCCCTGATCGGGCGACAGGCGGACCTGGGCCATCCCCGGGACCGTGGTTCGCGTGACCAAATTCCAGTCGGCGTTGAGTTGAAATGGTATGACTGGCTCAATCTTGAAACCATGAGCGGTCTGCCGGTACGGGCCCGTGTTCAGTGCGGCGATACTCTCCAGGCCGACGCTGATCGTATCAGCAAGACCGGAAATGCCAGGACCGCTACCACTCGACGATGGAGCCCTCGCACGAGCACCATTATCCATTCTGCGAAATCTCTGGCCGTTATCCGAATTTTGCAGCCCGTGAGATGCAATGGTTGAGATACGTCAAGACAACCAGCCGATTTTCCATTTACCAGACCCTAACGCAAATCGATCCTGGTTCGACCGGTAGGCTCGCGGCTCCGTCACGATGCGCTGAAGCAACCGATGTGATCAAAGCCGGCGGGCGAGCTGCACGCAGTTCTGCTTCGGGAAACGGGCGCCGCTGCTCTATCTCGATCCGCACGATGCCAAGGTCGGCGCCGACGCGCGGGCCCATCCGAAGCGCTGGACGAAAGGCTGAGACACGATGTGCATGGTTTGTGGCGGACGAGGTCTCGGATCACTCTTCTCGGGATCGAATGCGAGCAGCGAAACCGCCAGGGCAAGCGGGCTCACCCGCCGCGAGGTGATTGCCACGGCGGTGGCGACGGCCTCGGTCGCCAGCGCGCCATCGGTCGACGCGTGGGCCGCGCCCGATCGCACCACCGTCTTCCGTGGCGGCCGCGTCTACACCGTCGACGACGCGCAGCCCTGGGCGCAAGCCGTCGTGGTGAAGGGCAACCGGATCGTCCATGTCGGCGATGATGCCGGCACAGCCAAATTTATCCGCCGCGGCGCCGAGGTCGTCGATCTCGGCGGCCGCATGATGCTTCCGGGCTTCGTCGAATCTCACTGGCATCTCTCGACCGCGACCTTCGCCCGCGGCGCCTGGGTGAATTACGAACGGCTCGACGATGTCTATGACGCGCTGCGCCGACACGCCGACTCTCATCCCAACGACAGGATCATCCAGGGCTTCGGCTGGATGGTCACGAGTTTCCCCGAAACGGGACCACGAAAGGAGCCGTTGGACGCGATCGTTCCCGATCGCCCGGTACTGCTCGTCTCGAACGACTTTCACAACTATTGGGTCAACTCCAAATTCCTCGAAATGGCGGGTATCACCAAGGATACCCCGCGCGACGTCGTGCCTGGCGCATCGTGGTTCGAGAAGGACCCGAAAACGGGCGAGCCGACCGGCTTCATCTGCGAGCCGCCTGCGTTCTTCGTCGCGCTGGAAGCGCTGGAAAAACACGGCATCCGGCCGTACGGCATTGATACCGCCGTCGTCGCAATGGAGGAATGGCAACGTAAGCTGGCGGCCGCCGGTGTCACCACCGTCTTCGATGCGGGCTTTGCGATCTGGCCGGATCAGCAGCACAACGGCTTCGACATCCTCATGGGCCTCGAACGTCGCGGCAAGCTGCTGCAGCGTGTCGTCGGCTCATATTATTACAACGATCCGAAGATCGATCCGCTGCCAATCATCAGGGGCTATAAGAAGAAATACAGGAGCGGGCTGGTCGAGGCCAACGTCCTCAAGCTGGTCGCCGATGGCACCGAGGCGGCTCACACGGCCTACTATCTTGAGCCTTATGCCGATCGGCCGGATTGGCGCGGCGAAATGCTGCTCCCTCCCGATGTGCTCGATCGCGTCGTGCGCGCCGCCGACGCCGAGGGGCTCGATATGCATGTGCATGCCGTCGGAGATGGAGCGGTTCGCCTGACGCTCGATGCGTTCGAGGCCGCGATCAAGGCCAACGGCGCGCGCAACCGACGTCATACGATCTGCCACGCCTTCGTGACGGCCCCTTCGGACATTTCGCGGTTTCGTCAGCTCGGCGTCGTGGCCAACACGCAGATCCAATGGGGCGTGCCGGATCCCTATCTGGCGCGAGTTCAGAAGTATCTCGGCGGCGAGCGAGGCAACCGGCAGTACACCTTCAAGTCCTTCATCGATCAGGGCGTCACCGTATCGTTCGGCACGGACGCGCTCGCCACCGGATACAAGGTCGTCTACAAGCCGCTCGAAGCGATCCAGGCTGGCCACACGCGGCAGGAGCCCGGCAAGCCGGACGGCCCGGTGCTGGCGCCGGCGAGCGAGCGGCTCTCCGTTGCGGAATTGATCCGCGGTTACACGATCAACGGCGCCTATCAGCTGCGCAAGGAGAACGAGATCGGATCGATCAGGACCGGCAAGCTCGCCGATCTCGTCGTGCTGGAGAAGAACCTGTTCGATGTCGCGCCCCACGACATCGGCAAGGTCGATGTACAGCTCACCATGATGAACGGCCGGATCACGCATCGGGCCGGCCTATGACGTTCACCCGGCCGGGCGATCCGGTCGATGGCGGGCCAAGACGCGACGAGCGCTCGTTTGGGACGGACGGATAGCTACTTGCTCTTCAAGCTTCCGGATCTCAACCGTTCGGATCGCGCGGTTTCGGACGGCAGGACGCCGAAGGCGGCTCGATAGAGAGCGGCAAAGCGCCCCAGATGGACAAAGCCCCATTTTTCGGCGACGTCGGCGACGGATAGTCTGTTCGCGGGCGCCGATAATTCCGAATGGACGGCTTGGAGAGGAATCTCGCGCAGATAGGCCAGCGGGGTCGTCTTGTGAAACTGGCGGAAGCCGACCTGCAGCGACCGCTCGCTGACTCCGACGGCCTCTGCGACGTACCCCATGGTCAGCGGTTCGTGCATGTTGGCGTGCATGAAATCGATCGCCATCCGGATATGGCGGGGCGAGCGAAGCGATCGGCCGCGGGTCGTCGTGGCGATCGTCTGCGCAAGCCGGACCACCGTTGCCCCCGCGGAGGAGGACAGGTCGAAGCATGGCGCAAGCTCGAGTTGGCCGAGCGTCGCCCCCTCGTAGAGGGGCGACACCAGCCCGGTCACATGGCCGATATCGAACTTGAGCGTCAGGCACCGGTAGCGGCCGCGGCTATGGCAGACGACCTTCGGCGTCTCGGGCACGGCCATCACCAGTGCGCTGCCGGGAGCCGCGACGAACGTCCTGTTCCGGATCCGCGTTTCGGTCGCCCCCGAAAGCGGGATGGAGACGGCGAACTTCTCCTCTTCGACGAGGTCGAGCGCAACGTCCGAATCGAGATCGACCTGCCACCACGACAGGCCGCGTCTTGCGCCGTATTCGGCGCGCCAATCGATCTCGCTGGCCGGCTTCTCGAGCTCCAGCCATGCGTGAGGCATCGGATCGCCGACGAACTGCTCGAGGGTCCCATGGCGGCTGTCGAGCTCGACATGTCGGGTTTCGGCGGTGGGGTGTTTCGACGGCGTCGAGATCGGCGGCAAGCAGGATCGGCCGGCGATCATTTGCCCGAATCAGGCAGCAGCGCCGATCATCGCCGGTGTATTGCCGGCGTTTCCGTCTCAGCGGGCGGGCTCCGGTTGTCCACAGCCGAATCGACGGCGACGCGGCATGACGACGGAGCGTGCGGTGTGCGCGCGGAGACGACGCCCATTCCGCTGTCGCCCTCCGCGAACGCGGAGGGCCCAGTACGCCGTGCCGTCGCTGTGACGCACGGCGGCTGACGCAATGCGCTGCATCAGCGTCGCGGCGTACGCGGTCGCCCGGTCGAGCCGGTCGACGACGGAGGAGAGCGGGGCGCGGTCAAGCGAACGCAGGCGAGCGCGGCCTGACCATTCGATGGTGGCGAGCGTCGTGCCGTTATGAGTTCGGTTGCGCAGTTGCGAGCGCCCCCTCACCCGGCGCTTCGCGCCGACCTCTCCCCGCAAGCGGGGCGAGGTGAAGAAGATGCCGCGATGCTGATGCTCACCTCTCCCCGCTCTTTGCAGGGAGAGGTCGGATCGCGTTAGCGATCCGGGCGAGGGGCGAGCGCAATCAGGGTGCGGCGAATGTAGCGTGGCTTGCTCGTCATGGCCGGCCGTCCACGTCTTTCTTTGCTGAGGCGTCTTTCCGGACCGCGAAACGCTCCGCTCACGCCACCGGGCTGCGCAATTCGCCGGCGTCGGCCAGGGTGATCGGCAGGCCGCCGTCGGCATATTCGTTGAGCTTGTTGCGCAGGGTGCGGATCGAGATGCCGAGGATGTTGGCGGCATGGGTGCGGTTGCCGAGGCAGTGCTTGAGCGTTTCCAGGATCAGGTCGCGCTCGACATCGGCCACGGTGCGGCCGGAGCCGCGCCGACGCCGCGCGACAGCCGTTTTCCCGATTCATGGTCGCGATTGCGTCGGGCCTGCTCGACGTAAGGTTATTGCAAGGTCCAGCTGTTCTTAGGCTCGCCATTGACCAATCGCGTCCCTTCGGCGGCGCGCAGGCCGGCGCGTTGAGATCGAGGGAGTGGGGGGCTGATGGCTACCGATGCGACTGCGCCGAACTCAACCGTCGTCACGCGACCATCGACATCGCAGATGCAGGACGCGGGCGCCAGGTCGGCGGCCCAGTCACCGGTCGGACTGGCCGACAATTTCCAGACGTTCCTGACGATGCTGACCACACAGCTGAAGAATCAAAATCCGCTCGACCCGTTAGGGGTCAACCAGTTCACGCAGCAGCTCGTCCAGTTTGCCCAGGTCGAACAGCAACTCAAGGGCAACAACTTGCTTGCGACGCTCGTGAGCACACAACGAGCTTTGCAATCCACCCAGGCTCTGGCCTTCGTCGGCACGACGGCGGTCGTCGAAGGCAGCTCCGCAATGCTGGCCAGGGGCTCGGCGCTCTGGACTATGCGCGCCCCAAAAGGCGTTGAGGCTGCTGTCGCGATCACAAACGCCGCCGGTCAGACCGTGTACTCCGGTAATCTCGGACTCAAGGCGGGTGAAAACAGCTTCGTGTGGGATGGCAGGAGCAACGACGGCGGTAGAGCGCCGGATGGCAGGTACAGGCTGACCGTGAGCGCGAAAGACGGCAGCGGGCAGGGCGTGGCGATATCGATAGAGACGCAGGGCACCGTCGATTCGGTCGACCTGAGCGCAAGTCCTGTTCTGTTGTCGATCGGGGGCGAGAGCTACACCGTGGACAAGATCAAGCGAGTGGTGAGGTCGTCTTCGGCCGGTGTGCGCAATTCGCCTTGACCATTAAACGCGATCAATTCACATGCGACGGAAGCCCCGATCGCGTCAATTGCGTGGCTTCGCCGAGCTTGACGCAAGCGGCTCATCGTCCTCTGCTCGTCGCCTTCCTGGTGATGCTGATGGTGCCTGCAGGCGGCTGCTCGGCGGTCAATCGCCTGTCCATGATCGGCGAAAGACCGGCGATGTCGTCGATCGACGATCCGACCGCAGCGCATGGCTGAAAGCCGGTGCAGATGCCAATGCCGGTTCCGCAGCCGGTGTCCTATAATCCGAACGCGCCGTATCCGATAAGCCGGTCGTGCGCGATTACGTGCAGACGCGCCACAAGGCCAGATCATGGAACCGCGAGCGGCGTGCCGTCGCCCGCATCGAGGCGACGAAGCTCGGCCTCGACATCCGCTTCGTCGTCACCAATTTCGAGCACGGCCTGTTGTCCGGAAGCCGATTTGTTCCGCGGATCGCCCGCCGCGCTGATGCCTCGCGGCCCGTAATAGGCGGGGCGTGAGCCCCAACGATCCCCCCGTTTCCTCCAGCGCGTTCGCCAAGGCAAGGTTCGTCAGACGGTGAAATATCCGAATGACGGCGCGCGCTTGAAATCCGAAATACGCCGAAACGACCCACAGACGTTGGTCGTGGTGAATAGACCGGGCTAGCTAACGGCGTCGAACCGATACCGAGCTGACAAAGAACGCGCCTGCCCGAGAAGCTGACTCCGTCGAACCGCGGAGCTCATGTCGCGGGGCCGCGTCGGCAGGCCGCGACCAGAGAACGGTGCGCATCACGCGCCGTCCGACCCGATGCGGATCGACGGCCTGGAGCAGGCCGAAAGCGGATCTCCTACCAGCACCCAGCCTCCCGATCTGCGCACTGGCGCAGTCGGTTTCGTTTGAGCGTGGAGTTGCGACGGTGGGTTTTGTCCGACGCGACGAGATCGAGTTTTCAAGTATTCGACGGACGGCAAGAGGAAGAAATCCGTCATAAACAAGTAGATGTAAGTAAAAAGTACAAAAAGTACCTTATTTAGGACGACAAGTACCGTATTCGCTTTCGCGCTAATCTCGTTTTTACATCCTCGTAAATTGTCGGACGGTCAGTGTTCTGCGCGTCGCACTAGGAGGCGACGAGAGACAGAAGGATCTCAGCCATGCCGTCCGAAATCACCCTATCCGCAGCCACGCGCCAGAACCTGCTCTCCCTGCAGGACACGGCTTCCTTGCTGGCGACAACGCAATCGCGCCTCTCGACCCAGAAGAAGGTCAACTCCGCGCTGGACAACCCGGTCAACTATTTTGCCGCGCAGGCCCTGACGGCCCGCTCGGCTGATCTGCTCTCGCTGCTCGACGGGATCTCCAACGGCGTCCAGACCATCCAGGCCGCCAACCAGGGGATCACCCGTATTCAAGGACTCGTTGATTCCGCCAAGAGCACCGCCCAGCAGGCGCTCGCCATTCAGAATACGGCGTCCGGATCGACGGCGACGGGAGCGGTTGTGGCTGCTGCGAGCGGAAAGTCGCTCCTTGGCAGCGGCACGGGAGCCGCCGCCGACGGCACGCACGACTATAGCGGGACATCGGCCGCGTCGATCTTCACGGTGACCGACAATTTCGGAAACGCCGCGACAGTGACGCTGGATCGGTCTCGTCTGAACTCCAGCGTGAAAGATATCACGAAGGTCACCTCGACGGAGATTCTTACGCAGATCAACCAGCAGCTCAGCCAGGCGGGCGGATTCGCTACGGCTTCGTTGACCAACGACGGCCGTCTCACCTTCACCTCGACTGCCACCGGTACCGATGCGAAGCTGACGATCTCCGGCGGCAGCGCCGCCAACACGGTCGACGTCGGCTTCGGCGCCGGCGCCCTCACCGCGGCGACCGCGGCCGGCATTGACGCCACGGACGGTTCGGCCAAGGCGAACGTGACGGGCGCTGCCGTCACCGCGCTCGCCACGGCGAGCAATTTCGATCTGACGAGCGGCGACGCCTCCATCACGGTGCAGCTCGGTAACGGACTTACCAAGACGATCAACCTCAACAGGGCCGCCGACGCGACGCTCGGATCGGCAACGCTGAAGGCGCAGGACATTGCGAACGCCATCAACAAGCAGCTCAATGCCGACACGGGAATCTCGGGGAAGGTCATCGCGACCTACGACAACAGTGCCGGGACGGTTTCGCTGCGCACGACGCTGGCAGGTGGCGACCAGAAGCTGACAGTGACCTCGGCGTCCTCGAGCACCAAGGACGTCGGTTTCGGCGTCGGCGGCGACGTCGCCAAGGCGAGGACCGGAGCCGGCGCCGGCGCGACGTCGGCAAACGGAACCAACCAGCGCGCCGCGCTCGCGCAGCAGTTCAATGATCTGATGACGCAGATCACCATGGCTGCGCAAGATGCGCGCTTCCAGGGAGTCAATCTGCTCCATCGCTCGGGCAGCGATCCGAGGGAGAACACGCTGCATCTCACCTTCAACGAGAAAGACACGAGCTTTCTCGACATCAAGGGCGTGAAGTTCGATGCGGTCGGGCTCGGCATCACGCAGGTCACCGGCAGCTTCGCGACCAACGACGAAGTCAAGACCGCGCTGAGCCAGTTGACGAATGCCTCGTCGACCCTGCGCAGCCAGGCGTCGACGTTCGGCTCGAACTTGACCGTGGTGCAGAACCGCCAGGCCCTCACCAAGGGCATCATCAACATTCTCGATGTCGGTGCGAACAATCTAACCATCGCCGACCTGAACGAAGAGACGGCAAACCAGAAAGCGCTCGAGTTGCGCAACTCGCTCGCGATCTCGGCGCTGTCGCTCGCCAACCAGTCGCAACAGGGCGTTCTGCAGCTCCTGCGCTAACGACGGCGGGTCTGGTGCGGGCTCGGCGTCTCACCTTCCGGGTTGAAGCGCCGGTAGTCCCACCAGACCCCCTCCGTCCAGCTGCTCCGGTCGCGGACGGAGTTCATCGACGCGGCGACAAGCGCGTCATCCATCGATTCCGGATGGCGCCGTGAAGCATTCCAACACTGCACAATGGATCAACAATGAGCATCTCCACCGCGTTGCAGACTGCGTTCAGTGGCATGAGGGCGCAATCCTATGCCATGGGCAACATCTCGGGAAACATCTCGAACTCGCAAACGCCGGGTTACAAGTCCGTCGACACGAGCTTCGCCGATTTGATCACGGCGCAGTCGTCCAAACAGGCCGTGGCGGGCAGCGTCGTCGCCGAAGCGCGGTTCACCACCTCGCTCCAGGGCGCGCTTCGGGCCACCGGCATCGCCACGAACATGGCGATCAACGGGCAGGGGTTCTTCACCGTCCGGCAGATGACGGGCGAGGCGAAGTTCTCGGGCGTGCCCCTGTACACTCGCCGTGGCGATTTCACCCTCAACAAGGACGGCTATTTGGTGAATGGCGCCGATGGCTACTTGTTCGGGAGCAATCTGGATCCCGCGACGGGGAGCCTCATGTCCTCCGGTCCGATCAAGATTGCAAACTCGAGCCTGCCGGGGCGGCAAACCACCCGCATCGACTACAGCGCCAACCTGCCGAAGACGCCGGGTACGGCGGCCTCCGCCAGTGGCGATCGGACGCCTTATGGGCTGGCAAGCGCGGTTGTGACAGATCCGGCGCTGGCTGCTCCGGACGTCGGCAAGAAGGTCCCGGCCGGGCAAGCGCCATCATTCCTCGATAAATCCATCATGGGGCCGACCCTGACGCTCTATGGAGCGGGAGGAGCACCGGTCTCATTTTCGACGCGATGGGCAAAGGTGCAGGACGCAGCGCCTTCGGCGACGCCGCCAAAGAACGCGATCTGGAATCTGTTCTATGCGTCGAGTGCGGCGGCAGCTAAATCCAGCGACTGGATCAATGTCGGATCCGCCTTCTCCTTCGATTCCTCCGGCAAGTTGGTTCCTCCTGCCAGTGCGACCGTGTCCGCCGATGGCCGCGTCTCGCTGAAGATACCGCAGGTCGTCGTCGATGGTTCGTCTGTCGGGGACATCACCATGAATCTCGCCGCGGGGGGGCTGACGCAATACGCAACCTCCGCGACTGCCGTGACGACCAATACCCTCACGCAGGATGGTTCGGCCGCCGGGACTCTGAAGAGCCTTTCCGTCACCGCCGAAGGGACGGTCGTCGGCACCTTCTCGAACGACATGACGGCCCCGCTCGCGACCGTCGCCATCGCCAGTTTCGCCAATCCCAACGGTCTCAGAGCGGCCTCCGGCGGCAGTTACGAGCAGACCCGGGAATCCGGTCCGCCGATCGACGGCCTGAATGCGGCGACGCTCGTCGGCGGCAACGTCGAAGCCTCCAACAGCGACGTGGCGGGCGAATTCTCGAAATTGATCGCGACGCAGCAGGCGTACTCCGCAAACGTGAAGGTCATGACCAGCGCTCAGCAGATGATGTCGGATCTGCTCAACGCAATCCGCTGATCTGGTTGAGGAGCACGCGACCCGGAGGACGTATCATGCTGACGAGTGCCTTCAATACCGCGGCGGCCGGTCTACAGGCGACACAAATCGCCATCGGGATCGTTTCGCAGAACGTCGCGAATGCCGGGGCAGCCGGCTATGTGAAGCGTGCCGTCACAATGCTCCCGCCGGGTCCCGGCAACTCGGGAGTGGCCGTCGGGACCATTGAACGCGTATTCGAGGATGCCGCACTCAAGCAATTGCGCCTGGAGACCTCCCGCGCCTCCTTCGCTTCGACCAAGGCGGACATCCTGTCGCAAGTCGACAAGCTCTACGGCAAGCCTGGCGACCCGACGGCTCTCGACGGTCGCCTCAATGCCTTTACGCAGGCGCTTCAGGGGCTTGCTTCCAATCCCGGATCGGTCGCCGTCCGAAGCACGGTGTTGAATGCCGCCTCAAGCCTGACCGAGCGGATCCGCGCGCTCGCGACCAACGTGCAGGATCTGCGCACCGGCCTCGAGAGCCGTCTCGGCAAAGAAGTCGCGGCCGCAAACGACCTGCTGCAGTCGATCGCGAGCCTGAACGTCAAAGCGGCCGCCACCTCCGACGACGCGGCGCGTGCTGGGTTCCTCGATCAGCGCGATCACCAGATTACGCAGCTTTCGTCCTATCTCGAGGTGAGACGGATGGCGCAGCGCGACGGCACGGTGACCCTGACGACGACCTCGGGCATGGTGCTGGTCGATCGGGGGGCGGCAACCGCGTTGGCTTTCGACGGCCGTGGCGTTCTGGGCCCGGCGTCGAGCCTTTCTCCGGACGCGTCGAAACGCGGTGTCGGCACGGTCAGCGCGACAACACCGGGTGGAAGTACGATCGATCTGAGCCCACGCGATGGCCTTGGGTCGGGATCGATTGCAGCCGCCCTCGAATTGCGCGACATCGTTCTGCCGAAAGCGCAGCGAAGGCTCGACGATCTTGCGTTCGCGGTGGCCCAGTCGCTCACCGACAAGAGCGCCGTTGGTGTTCAGAACGGGGGCGGCTTCGAGCTGAGACTGAATGAACTCGCCACAATCAAACCCGGAAACACGATCACGGTCTCCGTAGGCTCCGGGGCATCGGCTCGCAGCGTGATTCTGGTGGCATCGAGCTTCGCTTCGCGAGAGCTGGACGCAAGCCAGACCGTCGATTCCAATGCGCAGGCCCGGACATTCAAGATTCCGGCGGCACCGGCAACGGCGCTCGACTACGCTAACGCGATTTCGGCCGCGCTCGCCGCCGCTTCACCGGGTTTGACGGCAACGAGCACCGCCGCCGGTGTGACCGTCGCCGGCACCGCAGTTCAGAGCGTCGTCGCCACGTTTACCGTGCCGAATTCGGTCAGAGATGTCTCCGGCGCATATCCGCAAATACCGCTATTCGTGGATGGCGGCGACAACACCCTGATTACGGGCTCGTTCGACGGAGCGCCCCAGCGTATCGGCCTGGCCCAGCGCCTATCGGTCAACGCAGTCCTGATTCGAGACGCCTCGCCGATTGCCGCGGCCGGCGCGGGAACTGCCGCATCCGGCCCGTCGCGCGCGAACTTCCTCTATGACGCACTGACGAGCAGAAAGCAGACGTTTTCGTCGGCTAGCGGCATCGGCGATGGCGAGACCTCGCACAGCGCGACCGTCGTTTCGTTCACCCGGACCGTGATCGCGGCCGAAGGAGATGCGGCGGCGACGGCAAGGACAATGGATGAGCAGCAGCGTGTTGCCCTGACCACGGCACAGACGTGGTTCGCGAAGGGCGCAAGCGTGAATGTGGACGAGGAGATGTCACGCCTCATCGCTCTGCAGACCGCGTACGCTGCCAATGCCCGCGTGCTGACGGTCGCGCGGGAAATGCTCGACATCCTGCTCCGGGCGTGAGGTCGGCATGAGCTCCATTCCAGCCTTCTCGACGGCCGGCTATCCGTTCAGTCGCAACGTCTCTGACCTTCTGGCACTCGGGAGCCAGTTCAAAGCGCTATCGACTCAGGTAAGCACCGGACGCGTCGCGGACACATACGGCGAACTCGGCATTCGTCGATCTGATAGTCTCAGCGCACGTGCAAGTCTCAGCGCGTTGAGCGGCTACGATGCTGCTATTGCAAGTGCTCGACCGCGGGTGGAATTGACCTCGGTCAGCCTGACGCAGATCTCGAAATCGGCTGCGACGCTTCGCAGCGGCCTCACAAACAGCTCCACCGACCGCCTCACCAATGTCGGGCTCGCCCGGGCCGGCCTCGACAGGGCGCTTGATGCCTTGAATCAGCAATTCGGCGGCCAGTATCTGTTCGGCGGTCGGAAGAGCGATACTCCGCCAGTCGTATCGGCGGATGTCCTTTTTGGCGGCGATGCGACCGATTCGGCAAAGCCGCTGGCGGGTCTCAGGACTATGGTGGCGGAGCAGGTCAAGGCGGACCAAGGCACCGGCACCGGTCGCTTGACAATATCGTCCCCCACATCGACCAGCATCCTGGTGCGGGAGGACGCCGACGCCGGTACCAGGGCGAACTTTGGATTCAGGCTGGCGGCCGCGCCTGTGGCATCGAGCGCCTTCGCCACGATCCGCTATACTCCCGGCATTCTGGAAGCCGCAATCCCCCGCTTCGCCCAGGCTCCGACCTCGGATGATCACTTCCGGGTCGTCGTCAACAAAGCGGGCGGCGGCCAGCAAATCTACGATCTGAGCGGCGCGGACCTCGCCGACATAAGCTCCGCAGCGGCCGCCGCTTCGTCCCTGCAGGCACTTGTCGGCGACGGGAAGATCGCGACCGTGCAGAGCGGCGCGCCGCCTGGCCTGACGGCATCGTTCGCAAACCTTAACGCGCCGGGCTCCTTCACGGTCGATGTCGCCTCGCAACCGGCCCGTGGGGATCGGCTGTCAATCAAGCTTGTCATGCACGATGGCACGACGACGACGCTGAATCTCCAGGCGCAATCGAGTGCGGATCCGGATTCGACCACAGACTTCGCGATCGGTGCAACGCCGGCGGCGACGGCCCGGAATCTCTCGGCGACGCTCGAGCGTGCCCTGAAGCACGCGTCCGAGACCACGCTTGCAGCCAGTTCGACGATACGCGCCACGCAGGATCTTTTTGCCGGGTCGGCGACGCCGGGTCTCGCACCGCGACGAATCGACTTCTCTGGCTCAACGCCGACGTATGTTCAGACGCCCTCCCCATCGACGGTGATCTGGTACAGGGGAGAAGCATCAACCACCGATCCTCGTTCATCCGTCGTGGTCCGAGCCGGCGCGACAAGAACGGTCGCAATTGGGGCGCGGGCTAACGAGGAGCCGATTCGAGCCGCGTTGTCCGGTTTTGCGGCTCTCGCGGTTAGCGATAGGTCCGCGCCGACAACGACCTCGGAAGAGCGCTGGAAGGCGCTTGCAGCGCGGTTGAGCGCACTCCTTCCGCCAAAAGACGCGATCGAGGCGGTGTCCAACGAATTTGAGCTTGCCTCGAGCGCGCTCTCGGAGGCGCAAGCGCAGGACAGGTCCGCACGAGCAATCCTTCAGTCGCATCTGGACCGTCTGGAGAATGCGCCGATGGAGGAGCTCATGGTCAAGCTCGTCGAGGTCCAGAATAGATTACAGGCAAGTTACCAGGTGACTTCGATGCTCTCTAAATTGTCCCTGGTGAACTATCTCCGGTAGTTTGCATGTTGTCGCCAGACCACAAGTCGCAGAGAACGAAAAAACCTCCGTTGAGTTATCGAGGAGTGCCGTCTTGTAATTCGACGGTAATGCGTCGGCGAAAACATAGCCACGGTTGGGGACGTGGCTGAACGGTCTATGACGCTCAAATTGATAGACCCGAAATTCTCGCAAATTGAGGATAATCGGGTGAGGCTGCAGGCATGGCAGGAGCTGACATCAAGCCTGTTCGTGGCGAATGAGACCGGTACGACGCCCCTTCATCGCGACCTTGTGTTTCGTTGCTACAATCTGGACCGGATGCTGTTCGTTGACCACAGCGCCTGGGCCCACAGCGCTGAACGCACCCTTTCGCAGATCGTAGCTCAGGGAGTCGATCACGTCTTTATCGGTCTGCAGTTGTCGGGAGCAACCCGGTTGACCTCGTCAAACAGAGCTGCCGTCGCGCGGCCGGGGGATTTCCTGCTCTTGGATCTGGCTCAGAGCGTTCAGTTGGCAACCGATGGGATGTCGGCGATTCAGATCTGCATTCCGAGAAGGCGATTTGCAACGGGAAAGATCGACCTGCAAAATATGCAGGTTCTTCCTTCGCACAGCAGTCCGCTTCTCAAATTGATGGCCGACCATCTCTTGAATATGCGCGCATGCCTGCGGCGCGCCGACGCCGACCAGAGGGAATTGCTGACGTCGGCAGCGCTCTCGATCTGCAATGCAGCGTTGACGGCGGCAGGGGGAAGCAACTCGTCAAATGAACCGGTCCTTGCGGCGATCGAGATCCGGCAATTCATCGAGAATAACATTCAGCGCCCCGATCTTGGGATCGAGCTGCTCTGTGCACGCTTTCGCCTCTCCCGCACCCCGCTCTACAGGCTGTTCGAGGGCGATGGCGGGATCGCAAGCTATATTCGCAACCGACGCCTTGTCCGCGGGATGCGGATCCTGGCCGGAATGGAAGGCGGGCCGCGCCAACGCGTCTCCTCGGTCGCCTATGCATGCGGCTACCAGTCAGAAAAAATGTTCAGTCGCGCCTTCCGGCGGCGATACGGCGTCAACCCGCGCGACGTCCATAAGAGCTTTCGCAGCGTTGCCGTTCAAGAAAGGGCGGTTCTGCTGGCCTCCTGGATACAGAATCTGTGATGCCGCGTCCCATCTCGAAAGTTCCGGACTGCTCCCGGCATAGGGTCGGACGGGAGAATCCAACGAGGTCGAGGCCGTTTCGGACCATGCCGCAGGAGAAGCAAGGTGCTGCCGGAATTCGTAAGCATGCCGTAACGCGATCAGGCTTTCGTCCGTGCAGGCGGGGCGCCATCACACGGGTTCAAGGATAACGTCATGACGGTCAGACTGATTTGCCTTGGCATCGCGATGTTGAGTGCAGTCGGCGCGCTCATCTTCGGACAGGCCTCATCCTCAATCCAAGATCGAATGCAGCCCTCGCCGTCGAAGGCGGCGCCCAGCCAGCGTGGCAGGCTCAATCTCAACACCGCGGCGGCCGCTGAATTGCGCGGCCTTCCGCGCCTGAGCGCCGGCAGTGCGAATGCGATTGTCGAAGCCAGGTCCAAGGCGAGCTTCAAGGATTGGGACGACTTCGCCGCCCGCAGAGTCGTGCCATCGTTCGCGATGGATGAGATTAAGGACCGCGTGTCCTTCTGAGCGCTGTTGCCAGGAGCCGCTCTGTCGGCGTATCCAGCGCGCTTGTGGATTCATCAAGCAATGCGGGCCTGCAGGAAGGCGACGTCGGCCGACACGTAGGCGTATCGCCGTGCCGACAGATCGCGCTTCTGCCAGGGCTCGTACTCGCCCTGCCGCTCGGCCGGCAGTCGGGAAGTCAGCGCCGGCGACAGCTTCGGCGCGTCCTTACCCAGCAAGGCCGTCAGCGCCTTCTGGAAATCGCCGGTCGAAATGCCTTGGCGCGAAACGCTGATCATCCAATAGTGAAGTGGATCGACTTCGACATCGGGCTGGTGCTTGGGGGAAAAGTCATGTCGAGCGTCAATTTGTCACCTGACACGGTGTCGCGCTTGGCGCTCCGCCGCATCGGAATAACGGTCTCGGCATACGGATCCTGAGCTTCGGCTTGTCTCAGGACAGCCCGGAGGCTCGGCAGAGAAGCGGCGCGGCCGCAGACGCGCCGCCGAGGACTAGTGTGGCGTCTCGCAATTGCCTACCGCCTTTGCGGCCAGTCTCTCGTAGGCAATTGCGAGACATAAGCCACACTAGCGCTTTGATTTTGCTAGTGTCCTTATGTCTCCGAATTACCGTGCGAGGGTGAGGCAAATGAAGCGGTAATTCGGAGACAGGACACTAGGTGAACGAATTGGCCGGACCGGCTGATCAGGCCGCCGGGCTGCGCAATTCGCCGGCGCCGGCCGGGGTGATCGGCAGGCCGCCGTCGGCATATTCGTTGAGCTTGTTGCGCAAGGTCCGGATCGAGATCCCGAGGATGTTGGCGGCATGGGTGCGGTTGCCGAGGCAATGCTTGAGCGTCTCCAGGATCAGGTCGCGCTCGACATCGGCCACGGTGCGACCGACCAGCGCCCGCGTCACCTGCTCGGCCGCCAGCGTCGCATGGGCCACCGCCGCCGTGGTCTTGGCGTGATCGAGCCGCTCGCCGTCGGGGGTGATGATGGCGTCGACGCCGATCTCGTCGCCGTCGGCCATCAGCACCGCGCGGTGGATGGTGTTCTCCAGTTCGCGGACATTGCCCGGCCAGCGGTTGGTGGTCAGGACGCGGCGCGCCTCCATCGACAGCGGCCGCACCGGCAGGCCGTTGGCGTCGGCGTATTTCCTGGCGAAATGCTGGGTGAGTTCGTGGATGTCGGCGGGGCGGTCGCGCAGCGCCGGGATCTTGAGATTGACGACGTTGAGGCGGAACAGCAGGTCCTCGCGGAAGGTGCCCTCACGCACCGCTTCGGCGAGATTGCGGTTGGAGGTCGCGATGATGCGGATGTCGACCGGCACCGGGCGGGTGCCGCCGACCCGGTCGATGACGCGCTCCTGAATGGCGCGCAGCAGCTTGGTCTGCAGCCGCACGTCCATTTCGGAAATCTCGTCGAGCAGCAGCGTGCCGCCGTTGGCTTCCTCGAATTTGCCGATGCGCCGGGCGACGGCGCCGGTGAAGGCGCCCTTCTCGTGGCCGAACAGCTCCGATTCCAGCAGATGCTCGGGAATGGCGGCGCAGTTGACCGAAATGAACGGGCGCTTGGCGCGGTTCGAGCGGTTGTGGACGAAGCGCGCCAGCACCTCCTTGCCGGTGCCGGATTCGCCGGTGATCATCACCGAGGCGTCGGAGCCGGCGATCTGCTGGGCGAGCTTGATCACCTTGCCCATGGCCTCGTCGCGCCAGATCAGGTCGCGGCTGTCGTTGGCGACGGCGGCCAGCACGGCGGCGATCAATTCCGGATCGGGCGGCAGCGGAATGTATTCCTTGGCGCCGGCATGGATCGCGGCGACGGCGGCGCGGGCATCGTTGGTGATGCCGCAGGCGACGATCGGCACATGGATGTGTTCGGCCTCGAGCCGCATCACCATGTCGCGGATGTCGAGGGTGACATCGACCAGGAGGAGGTCGGCGCCCTTGCCGCCGCGCAGGACCTTGAGCGCCTGCTCGATGTCCTCCGCATGGGTGACGGTGGCGCCGTTGTCCATCGCGATCTTGGTTGCGGCCGTGAGCTGGCCCTTCAATGTGCCGACGATGAGAAGCCGCATGGTCTGCTCCTGGTTCCTGTCGTTTCAGTGTCGCCGCGCGCTCAGCGGTCGGCCTTGATGATTTCGGTCATGGTGACGCCGAGCTTGTCTTCGACGAGCACGACCTCGCCGCGCGCCACCAGGCGGTTGTTGACGTAGATGTCGATGGCTTCGCCGACCCGGCGATCGAGTTCGAGCACGGCGCCGGGGCCAAGCTTGAGCAGGTCGCCGACGTCCATCTTGGAGCGGCCGAGCACTGCCGAGACCTGCACCGGCACGTCGAACACCGCCTCGAGATCGGCGGCGACACGGGACACCTGGTCCTGTTCCTCGCTGTAGGCGACGTCGTCGAGCGGGCCGGTGGAATTGAGGTCCGTCAGCGGAACCGGGGAATCGATGTCGGCCATGGCTTACGCTCCGGTGGCGGCCTGCGCCGCCTGTTTGCGGGACGCCATGTAGCGCCCCACCAGTTCGTCGATCTTGGTTTCGGTCGCCGCGCGGTCGAGCACAACTCCGCCGTCCGCCCATTCGATGCGGCAGTCGCCGGTCGCAATGTCGGGCTCGGCGAGAATCACCAGCCGGCCCTCGAAGCCATTCTGCTTGGCAAGTCGTTCGATATCATGGCGGGCGGCGTCGTAGAGCTGCTCGTTGATGCGGACGACGATGTGGGGCGTCGAGGTCAGGTGGCGGAAGCAGTCGCGGACCAGCGCCATGGCCTCGTTCAGCGGCTCGGTGGCGACCAGCGCGGCGCAAAGCTTGCGGGCCACCGCGACCGCGACCTCCACCGCCTCGGTCTCCATGCGCATCTCGGCGGTGCCGATCTGGCCGGCGATGGTGGCGATGGCGCGGCTGATGTCGTCGAGCGCCATCGCGACGCGGCGGCCGTTTTCGACATTGGCCTCGTTGCGCCCGGCCTCAAAGCCGGAACGATAGCCGCGTGCCTCCGCCTCGGCGAGCTGCGCCGCGATCTCGGCCGAGTTCAGCCCGCGCTCGCGCGCCGAAGTCGGAGCCGAGAAGTCGGTGTCGAACAGGAATTTCGCCGGAGCCGCCATGTCAATACACCAGTTCGTCGTCGGCACGGTTCTTGGACAGCATGATCTCGCCCTTGGCGGCGAGGTCCTTGGCGAGGTTGACCAGCAGCGCCTGGGCTTCGTCGACGTCGCGCAGCCGCACCGGGCCGCTCGCGGCCATGTCGTCGGTGAGCATCTTGGCGGCGCGGCTCGACATGTTGCTGAAGAAGAACTGGCGGACCGCCTCGTTGGCCCCCTTGAGGGAGATGGCGAGCTTGTCCTTGTCGATGTGGCGCATCAGCGTCTGCGCGGAGCCGGCATCGAGTTTGACGAGGTCGTCGAAGGTGAACATCAGGGCCTTGATGCGCTCGGCGGCCTCGCGGTTGTCCTCCTCGAGCGAGGTGATGAAGCGGGTCTCGGTCTGGCGGTCGAAATTGTTGAAGATCTCGGCCATGACCTCGTGGGCGTCGCGGCGACGGGTCTGCGACAGGTTGGACATGAATTCGACCCGGAGCGTCTGCTCGACCCGCTCGATGACTTCCTTCTGCACCGCCTCCATCCGCAGCATGCGGCCGACGACGTCGAGCGCCATCTCCTCGGGAAGGATCGACAGCACGCGGGCGGCATGCTCCGGCTTGAGCTTGGAGAGCACCACCGCGATGGTCTGCGGATATTCGTTCTTGAGGTAGTTGCCGAGAACTTCTTCCGGCACGTTGGAGAGCTTTTCCCACATGTTGCGGCCGGCGGGACCGCGAATCTCGTCCATGATGCCGTTGACCCGTTCCGCCGGCAGATATTGCTGCAGCAGCCGTTCGGTGGCTTCGAAGGTGCCCATCAGCGCGCCCGAGGCCGACATGCGCGAGACGAATTCGAGCATGGTGTCCTCGACGACGTGCGGCTCGATGGTGCCGAGCGTCGACATCGCCAGCGACAGCTCCCGCAATTCGTCGTCGTCGAGCAGCGCCCAGACCTTGCCGCCGTATTTCTCGCCCAGCGCCAGCATCAGCATGGCGGCGCGCCTGGGGCCCGACACCCGTTCGGACGGCGGCCGATTGGCCTGCCGCGCCGCGAGCGCGGCGACGGTGCCGGCGATGTCGTTGGTGTTTGCGAGCTGGTTTCCGGTCATGATGGGTTAGGCCGGTTGTTCCTGGAGCCACTGGCGGATGATCGCGACGGTCTCGTGCGGGTTGCGCTCGGCGAGCTCGCCGACGCGATGCATCGACTGGGCGTGGACCTGACCCTGGACCTGGGCGACGTCGATCGCCTGGTTCATGGGGTCGTGTGGCAGGAGGGCCGGGACATGAGCCTCCGGCGCCGGCAGCGTCGGCTGCGGCGCGCCGGTCAGCAGGTTGACCTCGGGAGTGAGGATGCGCTTGACCAGCGGGCGGATCACCACGAACAGCACCACGATGCCGAGCAGCATCATCACCACCAGCTCGATGACGTTCATGACGTCGTCCTTGGTGAATTGCAGCATGCCGAGCAGGCCGCCGGGCTCGCTGGCCGGAACGGACTGGGGCGCGTCGGCAAAGCGCAGGTTCACGATCTCGACCTGGTCGCCGCGCTTCTGGTCGAAGCCGATGGCGGAGCGCACCAGGGCACCGATGCGGTCGAGCTCGTCCTTGCTGCGTTCGGTGTAGACGGTCTCGCCCTTGTCGTTCTTGCCGTAGATGCCGTCGACCAGCACCGCGACCGAGATGCGGTTGACGCGGCCGGCCTCGGTGACCTCGGTCTTGGTGACGCGGGAAATCTCGTAGTTGTTGATTTCTTCGCTCTTCTTGCTCTGGTCGCGGGCGGTGGTGGTCTGGCCGTTCTGCTGATTGCCCGGCAGTTCGTTGTTGACGGTGACCTGGCCGTCCCGATTGTCGGCGGTCAGGCTCGATTCCTCGCGCGACTGGCTGGAACGCAGCACCCGGCCTTCGGGGTCGAACTTGTCGGAGGTCTGGGTGACCTTGTTGTAATCGAAGTCGGCGGAGAGCTGGACACGGGCCCGACCGGAGCCGACCACCGAGGAGACGATGGCCTCGACCTGGTCGCGCATGCGCTTTTCGTAGGCCGCGCGACGTTCCTCGCCGGAGATACCATCGACAGTGTCGCCGGCCGCCCCGTCGGCGAGCAGGCGGCCGCTTTCGTCGACGATCGACACCCGCTGCGGCTTGAGGCCGGTGACCGCGGAGGCGACGACGTGGCGGATGGCGCGGACCTGCTGCGGCTCAAGCATGCCGCGGACCCGGAGGACGATGGAGGCGGACGGCTCGGGGACGTCGCGAGAGAACAGCGGCCGCTCCGGCAGCACCAGATGGACGCGGGCGAACTGGATCCGGTCGATTGCCCGGATGGTGCGGGCGAGCTCGCCCTCGAGTGCACGCAAGTGATTGATGTTCTGGACGAAACTGGTGGTGCCGAGGGCGTCGGACTTGTCGAAGATCTCGTAGCCGACGCCGCCGCCCTTGGGCAGGCCCGATTCGGCGAGCTTCATCCGCAGCCGGGTGACCTTGTCCTTGGGCACCATGATGATGGCGCCGTCGTTGCGCAGCTCATAGGGAATGGCCTGGCGGTCGAGTTCCTTGATGATGCCGGAGGAGTCCTCATAGCTCAGGTCGGTGAACAGCGTGGTCAACTGCGGGGAGGTCACCCGCAGAATCACGAAGGCGAAAAAGCCGATGAGGGCCATGGTGACGGCCGCCATCGCCGACAGGCGTGCCGCGCCCAGCGATTTCAGAAAAGCCAGTAGCCCCTGCAAAGAACCAGCCCCATGGATTCGGTGCCAACGTCACTGGGCAAAATTTGCCCATGGTATGGTTTCCATATGGTTAACGACGGTTAACGCGCGGAACCATTTTGAGACAGGGCAAGCGGACGATGAGGAAAATCGCGGGGATTTGGGCGGTGTTGTTAACCTCGTGGTAACCAGGGTAAACGAGATATGAGAAAAGCCGGCCCCGAACGGGACCGGCTTTCTTGACCGCCTGGGACAGTGGTCTGAACCGGCTTACTGCCGGTACTGCTGGATTCGGGTGGTGCGCAGGCCGGCGAGGCCGTGCTGGTCGATGGAGAATTGCCAGGAGAGGAACTCGTCAACCGTCAAGGTATAGCGGCTGCAAGCCTCTTCGAGAGAAAGAAGCCCGCCGCGAACCGCGGCAACGACTTCGGCTTTACGGCGGATGACCCACCGTTTGGTCCCGGGAGCCGGCAGATCGGCGATGGTCAAGGGACTGCCGTCGGGCCCGATGACGTATTTTACCCTCGGGCGATGGGGTTCTGTCATGGCTTACTCACATACTCTAACCACGAAACTCACTCTGCCACTCTAGGCAGCTCCACTTAAAATTTGCCTAAGCATATGGCTGCAATCGGAATTGTCGGCGCTGTCCGCATGCCAAAGGGCCCGGCCACTGTCGTGGCCGGGCCCTTGCGGGATCGTCATTGGACAGGGCAGGTCAGCCGGTCGTGGTCCCGGTGCCGCTCTTCGTCGGATTGACCACCCGTTTGATCTTGTCCGCCGTGTAGCTCTGGCCAGCCACCGAGAGCAGCGGCGGGCTCTGGGTGAGGTCGACGGAATCCACGGTGCCAAGGATCTCGGTCGAGATGCCGACGCTCTGGCCGTTGCTGTCCTTGGCTGTGACCGACAGCTTGTAGGTGCCGTCCGGATATTGCACCCCGTCGCTGCCCTTGCCGTCCCAAGAGAAAGTGGCCTCGCCGGAATTCACCGAATAGTCCTTCGAGAAGACGGTCTGTCCCGCGGCATTGGTGATGGTGATGGTCGCGTTCGCTGCCTGGCTGGCGTTGATGCCCCAGCTGGCCGCGCCGTTGGTCAAGCTTGCCTGGCTGCCGTCGATCGCGACGGTGCGGCCGACATAGGCCATCGCCTCGGTATTGGCCGCCGACTTCTGCAGGCTCACCAGCGTGGTGAGCTGCTCGTTCGCCTTGAGCTGCTGCTCGACCTGGGCGAACTGCACCAGTTGCTGGGTGAACTGGTTGGTGTCCATCGGATCCAGCGGGTTCTGGTTCCGCAGCTGGGTCGTCAGCATGGTCAGGAAGGTCTGGAAATTATTGGCGAGGCCGGTGACCGTGGAATTGGCTGTCGTCGTCGTGTTGGACGGATTGGTGTTCGTGACGGGCGTCGCGGTGACTGTCATGGCGCGGTCCTCATACGCGGATGTCGACGCCGCTGCTGGTGCCCAGCATGCGGCCGTAACTGCGGCCGGCGATCTCGACCGGCACGGCGTCGTCCTCGGGGATGATCAGGCGTTGAGCGTTGCGGCCGCTCTGACCGTCGTCGCGGCCGCCGGCGAAGGATGACTGATCGCGCAGGCTGAACTGCAGCCCGCTGTCGCCGGTCTTGAGGCCGGCATCCTCCAGCGCCCGTTGCAGTTGCGGCGCATCGCGGCGCAGCAGGTCGAGCGTTTCGGGCTTGTCCACGGTGAGATGGGAGGTCACCTGACCGCTCGCCTTGTCGACATCGAGCCGGACGTCGATGCGGCCGAGCTCCGGCGGGTCGAGCCGGATTTCGAAGCGGTTGTGGCCGCCCTGAAGCTGCGAGGAGATCTCGACCGCGAGGCCGCTCATGGGCACGGCCACCGGATTGGCGGGGGAGGCGGCCGCCGCTGCCGTCGGAGCGTTTTGCGGCGCGGAGTTCTGCAGGCTCGCGGTGCCCGGCAGGCTGTTGCCGGTCAGCTCGGCCTGAAGGTGATGCGCCAGCGTGGAGATCGGGCTCGGGGCCGCGGCGGCTTCGCGCCCCGGCGCCTCGGTTTTGGCGGCACCGTCCTTGGCCGTGGCCTCGGCGACGGCGGGCTTGGCAGACTTGTCTGCGGTCGGTGTCGTGGGCTGCGCGCTGCCTGGACCGGTCTGTGCTGTCGGCGTGCCATCGCCGGTCGCGGTCGGCAGGCCCGCCGTCGAGGCATCGGCGGCGGTCAGTGCGGTCGGCTTCTTCAGGGCGTCTTTTGCCGCGGGATTGGTGCTGGCGGCGACGGTTTGCGTCAGCCCCGTCGCGGCCGATGGCGCGCCATTGTCCGTTGTGGCTGCGGCGTCGGCGCTCGCTGCTGCATCGGTCGGCGCGGCATTCCCGCCTTTGCCGGCCTGGAGCGCGGCGAGGGCGGAGAGCTGGGAATTGGTCTTGCCCGCCGCGGCGGCAGCTTCGGCGTTGCCGGTCGAGGCGTCGGTCGAGATCTGGTTGGCGGTGGGAACCATCGGGATGAGAACCGCGACCGGCACCAGCTGGGTGGTTGGCGAACCCGCTGCTGCGGCGTCCGAGGAGGAACTGTCCGTGGCCGATCCGTCGCCGCCACCGCCGTCGAGAGTGCCGCCGCCGCGCGTACTTGACTTGATGACGACGAGCCCCGTCTCGGCGGTTTTGCTCGTGCCATCGCCGCCGGTCTGCTGCACATCGCCCGCGGCCTGGCCGTCGCCGGCTGCGCGGTTCGCGGTGCCGGCGTCGGAGCGTTCGCCACCCGCCCTGTCCTTGGCGTCGCTCCGGTCGGTGGTTCTCGCCGACGACGCCGCTTTTGCGGGCGCCGATCCGGACGGCGAGGCGCTCGATCCGGTTGCGGAGGTTTTTTGCTCCGTCGATGGATCGACGGTGCTATCGACCAGCGAACCGAAATTTGGCGCTTGGGATGAAGACCGGCTGTCCACGGCCCGCGCGCGGGACGGCGGAACGGAGGCGGCAACCTGGCTGTCGGACGACGGTGCGCTGACCACGGCAATCCCTTTGCGGGTGAACTGGATTTTCGATCAGCAAGGACCGGGCCAGCCGTAATCTCAAAAATATATGTGTATTTTCAATGGCTTGGAATGAGGTTGGCGGCGTGGACCGGGCTCAACCGCCGGCTTTTCCTGCCCGGCGGCAAGAATTGCCGGGACCACCGTTCCATTGCGCCCGGCCAGACCCAGCTACTATATAAAGACACTTCAAGATAAGACGCTCGCAAGGTCGCTGGCCGACGTCCCCGGGAAGTTTTCGCGCATGCTCAACAGTCTGGACCTCGAAGGTCGGCCCGAAGACACCCGGGTGGTGGTCGCCATGTCGGGCGGCGTGGATTCCTCGACGACCGCGGCGCTGCTCAAGGCCGAGGGCTATGACGTCGTCGGCATCACCCTGCAGCTCTATGACCACGGTGCCGCAACCCATCGCAAGGGCGCCTGCTGCGCCGGCCAGGATATCTACGACGCGCGGGCGGTGGCCGAGCGCATCGGCATTCCCCATTACGTGCTCGACTACGAGAGCCGCTTCCGGGAATCCGTCATCGATCGCTTCGCCGAGAGCTACGCCTCGGGCGAGACACCGGTGCCGTGCATCGAGTGCAATCGCGCCATCAAGTTTCGCGATCTGTTGGACACCGCGCGCGAACTCGGCGCCGAGGTGCTGGCGACCGGCCATTACGTCGCCTCGCGGCGCCTCGACGACGGCCGGCGGGCGCTGGTCTGCGCCGCCGACGCCGATCGCGACCAGAGCTATTTCCTGTTCGCCACCACCCAGGACCAGCTCCAGCATCTGCGCTTTCCCCTCGGCGACATGACCAAGCCGCAGACTCGCGAACTGGCGCGGCGCTTCGGCCTTTCGGTCGCCGACAAGCACGACAGCCAGGACATCTGCTTCGTGCCGACGGGCCGCTACACCGACGTGATCAGCCGCCTGAAGCCGAATGCGCTCGAGCCCGGCGACATCGTCGACCTCTCCGGCCGCGTGCTCGGCCGTCACAACGGCATCGCCAATTTCACCGTGGGCCAGCGCCGCGGCATCGGTATCGCCGCCGATGCGCCGCTCTACGTCGTGCGGCTCGACGCCGCGCGCCGCCAGGTCGTGGTCGGTCCGCGCGATGCGTTGCGGATGCGGCGCATCGTGCTGCGCGACGTCAACTGGATCGGCGACGGCACGCCGGAGAGCGCTGCGGCCGCAGGGCGCGAGATCTTCGTGCGGGTGCGCTCGACGCGGCCGCCGCAGCCGGCCTGGCTGCGCAGCGTCAACGGCGTCTGCGAGGTCGAGCTGGTCGAGGGCGAAGAAGGCGTGTCGCCAGGCCAGGCCTGTGTGTTCTATGACGCCGCTGGCGGACGCGCCCGGGTGCTCGGCGGCGGCTTCATCACCCATGCGACCGCCGAGACCGTGCCGGCCGGTCGCGCGTCGCGGAGCGAGCCGTTGCTCGCCGGAATTGGCGGCTAGTGTCCCGTCTCCGAATTACCGCTTCGTTTGCCTCACCCTCGCACGGTCATTCGGAGACATCGGGACACTAGCAAAATCAAAAAGCTAGTGTGGCTTATGTCTCGCAATTGCCTACAGGGGCTTGCCGCAAACGCACTAGAATCATAATGATGCTAGTGTCCCTTTGGTTCTAACGTTCGTATAAGTGCGCGCGGCAAAGGGATACGAACGTTAGAACCGGGACACTAGCTGCTCACCTCATGACAAACGATATCGATCGCGACGGCGTCGCGAAGGCCTATGCACGCTGGGCGCCGGTCTATGACCTTGTGTTCGGTCAGGTGTTCGATGCCGGGCGCAAGGCGACCATCGCCGTCGCCGATGCCATCGGCGGCCGGGTGCTCGATGTCGGTGTCGGCACCGGACTGTCGCTGTCGGACTATTCGCGCTCGACGAAATTGTGCGGCGTTGACATCTCCGAACCGATGCTGCGCAAGGCTCACGAGCGGGTGCGGGCCCTCAAGCTCGATAACGTCGAGACGCTGGCGGTGATGGATGCCAAGCATCTCGCTTTCGCCGACGGCACCTTCGATGCCGTGGTAGCGCAATACGTCATCACCGCCGTGCCCGATCCCGAAGGCACCCTCGATGATTTCGTCCGCGTGCTCAAGATCGGCGGCGAACTGATCCTGGTCAATCACATCGGCGCCGAGAGCGGGCCGCGCCGGCTGTTCGAGCTCGCCTTCGCGCCGCTGGCGCGACGCCTCGGCTGGCGGCCGGAATTTCCCTGGAAGCGGCTGGTCGATTGGGCCGCGCGCCACGGCGGGGTCAAGCTCGAGGAACGCCGGCCGATGCCGCCGATGGGTCACTTCTCCCTGATCCGCTTCCGCAAGGTCTGACCAAGGCAGCCCCGGAACATCCGGCGCGGTGGTCCGTTCTGCCGCCGTGCTGCCGCGCAAAACCCTCGTCACCGCCGCCGCGGCCAGTACCAATTGCGCGCCGACCCGGGCCCAGCCCGGCGAGGGCCAGGCGGCGCCGGGCGGCATCACCACGGGGTAGGCACCGTCTGAGCCGCTCGGCAGTCCCGGCGGCGATCCCTCGATCCAGCCGAAATAGCCGGGGCAGGGGCGCCAAGGTTGCTTGACATGTATTTGGCCGACTTCTTATATGCCGCCGGTTCGCGGACGGGCGATGCGCCCGTTCCGTGCGTTGGCGGGGTAGCTCAGCTGGTTAGAGCACGGGAATCATAATCCTGGGGTCGGGGGTTCGAGTCCCTCTCCCGCTACCACTAGACCCCCCACCCGAGAACAAGTCGGGAAAACGTCGGCCAGCCGTTCCACCGTGCACCGAGCGACATCGAAGCCCTCCCGGTTCAGCTGCCGCCAAACCTTGCGGGCACCGTAGACCTCGAAGTTCGCCCGGAACACGCGCGCGATCTCAGGCTCGAGGCCGACATCTCGTAGCGCCCGGGAAGCCAGTCGAGCCGGATCGGCCCGCTTGGCCGCGCCGCATGGTCGTGGTCGGTGGACGGGCCGATTTGCGGGGACGTTGCCAATCGTCAGCGGCCAGACCTCAGTGCCCTATCAGACCTTCATGCCGGCGCACGATCCGGCCTTCCTTCATGACGATCTGGATGCGGTTCATCGGATCGGCGAGGATCGCAGCATCGGCCATCGGATCGCCGTCGACGACGATGAGATCGGCGAGCGCGCCGGGGGCCAGAACGCCGAGCTGGCCCTCCATGCCGATGAGACGCGCCGCAGCCGTTGTGGCGCTGGCGATGATCTCACGCGAGGGCAGCACACGGGCGCGAATGGCGAATTCCTCGCTCTGGCGCACGTGGGTTTCCCCCAGAAGATCGGTTCCGAAGGCGATTGTCACCCCGGCGTCACGCAGGATCGTCAGGCTTTCCATGCCGCGACGCCGGACATCCTCGATCTTGGCGATCGAGGCCGGCGGCAGACCGTAGGAGGGGCCATCCTGCGCGAGCGCCTCATAGGTGACGAGCGTCGGCACGGCAACGGCCCCGGCACGTGCGGCGAGCTCTGCGGCCGGACGGTCGATATTGTTGCAATGCTCGAGCGAATGCACACCGCACTCGACCGCGCGCATGATGGCGTCAGCGGTATAGAGATGCGCCGAGACATAGGTCTGCGCATCACGGGCCTCTTCGACCGCCGCCTTGATTTCAGATACCGAATAGCCATGCCAGGCCACCGGATCGGTCGGGCTGGACACGCCGCCATTCGCCATGATCTTGATGAAGCGTGCGCCCTGACGTAGCTCCTGACGGCAAGCGCGGCGCACCTCGTCAATGCCATCCGCAACACGGCCGAGCGCGCCGAAATTGCGCTCCCAGCGGGTGGGATCGTGAATGTCGTAACGCGGCCGCCCATCGGCATGGCCGCCGGTCTTCGACAGCGACTTGCCACAGACGACAAGACGCGGCGCAACCGCAAGCCCCTGCTCAACCGCCTCTGCGAGCGCATAAGGCGCGCCCCCGACGTCACGCACGGTGGTAAAGCCGCGATCGATCATGCCGCGCATGATCGGCAGCGACCGCAATACGGCGAGTGAATCCGGCAGCTGCGCATTGGCATGCAGGTTCATCATGCTGGCGACCACATGCACATGGCAATCAATCAGGCCCGGCATGAGGGTGCGTCCGGCGAGGTCGATCATCTCGCGCCCGTCGGCAGGCTTGGGCGCGGCATCGAGATCGCGGATCACGCCGTCCTCGACCAGAAGATTGCCGATACGGCTCTCCGGCATCGTCGCATCGCTGAGGCGCGCGTTCAGGAACAGGGTCTGCATTAGAGGGTCTCTTTCATGGTCAAAAGGGCCGGAACAGCGTATTGCACAAGTGGATCAAGGCGACTTGGGTCGACGGTGTCGTACCAATGCGCCGCGTGGAGAAGGTTGAGCGTGCCGATGACGGTCGCATCCCACCGGACGGGCAGGTTCAGGACGCTTTCGCAACCGAGCGACCAGATCAGCTCGTAATCGAAGAAAACGTCGCGAATATCGTCGCGGTCGCGGCCGATATAAGCCTCGCCACGGCTCAACACGCGGCGCATCCACGGCGTATCATTGATCGGTTTGGTGCCGCCAACGGGATAGGCCTCGGGCATGTTCGAATAGGCGCGGCAAATGAAGCCGCGCACCGGATCATGGACAAGCACGGTGAAGAGCCGGACCCCGACGATCTCGGCCAGAACGCGCTCGATCGCCTGTAGCGAGGCCGTGGGCTGACCGCCGCCGATCTGCGCGGCGGCGAGATCGGCGACATGGCTGAGGGAGAGAGGCTGCATCAGGCGCGATCCAGCTCGGCGGCGGAGATTTCCTCGAGCGCACGATTGCGGGTGTCGACGCCCATGAAAAGGACAGCGCAAGCCCCGACCAGCAGCACGACAGTCGTCGTACCGAACACACCGGCAAAACCGAAATGCGGATAGAGCCAGCCGACGAGGATCGGCGAGACGATTGCGCCGATCCGACCGATGGAGGAGGCGGTGCCGACGCCGGTGGCGCGGACTTCGGTGGGGAAGATCTCCGGCGTATAGGCGTAGATGCCGCCATAGGTGCCATTCATGAAGAAGCTCAGGCAGATGCCGGCGATCATGATGACGCCTTCATTCGGCGCGAGCGCCATGCCGATGGCCGACAGACCACCCAACACCATGTAAGTTGCGATCGTTGCCTGCCGGCCGATGCGCTCATTGCAATAGGCGGCGGAGAAATAGCCCGGGATCTGGGCGAGATAGATCGCAATCGAATAGGCAAACGACTTGGTGATCGTCATTCCGCTTGCGACGAGGAGACTCGGGATCCAGGTGAAGAAGGCGTAATAGCTGAAGGTGATCGACAGCCACATCAGCCAGCTCATGAGCGTGATGCGGGCGAGCTTCGGGGTCCACAGGAATGCGAGCTTGCCAAGGAAGGAGCGCTTCGGCACCTCGACATGAGGCAGGGCCGCGGCGATTGGGCCGAGCGTCAGCCCTTCGGCCACAACACGCGCTTCGATGTTCGAAACGATCGTCTCAGCCTCAGCAAGACGGCCGCGGGTCATGAGCCAACGCGGCGATTCTGGCAGCGCCTTACGCCACCACAAGAGCATCAGTACCGGCGCAGCTGTGAGCAGAATGACATAACGCCAGGCCTCGGGGCCGAGCGGCACAACGAAATAGCCAAGCAGCGCCGCCGTCACGAAGCCAAAGGAGAAGAAGCCGGCGAGCGCACCAGTGAAGCGGCCACGCAATCGGCTTGTGACGAATTCCGCCAGGAACGGCGCAATAATGGCCGATTCCGCGCCTGTCCCGGCACCGGCCAGAATGCGCCAGGCGAGAAACGTCGACCAGTCCCCAGCAAACGCCGATCCGATCGAGGCAACACAATAGAACAGCAACGCATACATCATCACGGCGCGGCGGCCGATGCTGTCACCGAGAAGGCCGGCAAGCATCGCGCCGAAGAAGAAGCCGATATAGGTGCCGCTACCGAGGAAGCCGACCTCGACGCTGGTGAGATGCCACGTTGTGCGCAGTACCGGCAGCACGAACGCAATGACCGCCGCATCCAGCCCGTCAAACGTGTAGCCCAGCCCACCCATAAACAGAAGATTCCAATGGAACCGACTAAATGGAATTCTTTCTATACGCTCGGCTATGTTTGACAGGGTCTGCCCTCCAGCAGGTTGAGAATGGATACGGATCTCCACGCGCCGACATGTGCGGACGCGTTGACTGAGACTGCCTGGTCTCAGGTATTTCGGGGTGAAGTTTCGATTTCTCTCTCCAACTGCTCTTTCCAATAGGAGAGGATGGCCTCGAAATAGGCTGGATCGTCACGCAGCACACTTTGCGCGACCATGCCGCGAATCAGGCACATGGTCGCATTGAGCATGGTCTCCGCGCGGGTGGGTGACAGGCCGCGCCTCTGCGAGAGATGTTGCCAGGTCTGATCGATCGCGGCATGGAATTCCTGGACGACAGGGATGAGACGGGTGCGGAAGCCATGGTTGTGGCGCGCTTCCGGCAGATACTCCATGGTCGTATAGAAAAGACCACCGGCCATGAGGTTCCAGAGATAATCGACAATCTCACGGCTTGAGGTGAACGATGATGTTCCGCCTTCAACAAAAGCGCTTAAGTCAGCTGTGACTGTGCGCAGTTGATGCTCGATCGACTGTACGACAAGATCTTCCTTACTCTTGAAGTTATGCGTCAGGGCACCCTTCGAAAGCCCCGCTTCACGCGCGACATCGATTGTCGTTAGCCGTGTATATCCTTGCGTCAGCAGGAGATGCAGTGTCGCCTTCATCAGGGCGAGACGAGTGTCCTCGCTGCGCTGCTCCTGGGTGCGCTTCTGGCTCGCCGTCTGGTTGTCCACGCGGTGTCCTCACTGCCAGGTTTATCTGCCGGCTTGCTGGCCGGTTTGATCGTTCATGCAATAATCCTGACATTGATTTTAAAAACAGGCCAGCCGGTTTTTTAGACGGGGCTGAATTTTAGACAATCCAATAAATGTCAATTATTTCAGCTAGATAGCGCCAGATCGCCAGATCGCCTGATCCGTCTGGCCCCCGAAATGCCCATAATGCACATTACGGTGGATGAAATTCTAGGCAAGATCGACCAGCGAAGCGGACAGTCCGAAGTCGACACGCGGGTCGCCCGTGCTGCGGCGACGTGATCGTGTCCCGGGGCGTGGTGTAGCTGGCGGCGTGTCGCCGCGTTCGCCGGCGAGGGCCGGTCCGCTGGCGATAGCCGGAAGGCTGACGGTGGGATCATCGCTCAACGGCGCGATGGTTTCCGGTGTCATATAACGGGCCCGCTGGACGGCCCATTCATCGTTCTGTTCGCGCAGGAACGCGCCGACAAGGCGGACAACGGCGTCTTCATTGGGGAAGATGCCGACCACCTCGGTCCGTCGCTTGATCTCGCCGTTGAGGCGCTCGATCGGGTTGGTCGAGTGCAGCTCGGTCCGATGCTGCGGCGGGAACGTCATATAGGCCAGCACATCGGTCTCGGCCTCGTCCAGGAAGGTCGCGGCGGGAAATCGCTCGGCCAAACTGTTGAGCGCCGGTGCAGTCGTGCTGCGGTTTCCGCTCTGGTCGTATGCCCACCGGCGGTTTTGAAGGGCTGGATCGAACAGGTCAGGCAGTTCAGAACGGAAAAAGCTCTACGCGGACAGCCGCGTCAGAATCTCAATAAAGGCTCGGCTCACGGGCAGCTTCTTCCACTCGTCGGGAGCGGCGATCTGAAATCGGGCCTTGTAGGAAAAGAGATCCGGCCGCAAGATTCGAACTTGGCCTTGTTCGACAAAGGAACGCGCATAATGGTCGGGCAAATAGCCTAAGAAAGCTCCCGATTTGATCAAGTATGCCTCGGCTTCCATATTGCTGACGGTCGCATGAGACGACGGGATTGCAAATATCTTGATGTCACGCGCCGCCCAATAACCTCGCGCGATGATGCGATGCACGCGAACCGCCTCGATGTCGATCAATCGATCCTCGATGTTGAACAGCGGATGGTCGCGTCCGCAGCAGAAGTGCTGCATTTCGTCATAGAGATCGGTATAGGACAGGCCCAACGCGACCCGTGGAAAGCTGCCGATCGCTAGATTGAGCTTTTGTGCGACGACTTCGCGGAGTAGGATTTCTGGCGAGCCAATCTCCAGGGAGATATGGACGGTCGGAGCCACTCGAACGAATTCTGCGACCGCATCGGCCAGACGCATCCGGGAGTCGCTGATCGCATTGTCGACGACACCGATAGAGATCCGGCCGCCCAAGTGGCTGCGCAATTCCGCCACCCGCCGACTAAAATGCACCAGCGAGCCCAGGAGCCGCTGACCTTCTTCGTAAATCGCACGGCCATTTTCCGTCAGTGAGAAGCCGCTGCGGCCGCGCTTGCACAGCTTGACCCCAAGGCGCTGCTCGAGAGCACTTAGTTTTTCGGAGATGGATGGCAGGGAAAGATGGAGATCTGCCTGCGCGGCCGTCAGTCCCCCCGCCTCAACGACTGTCATGAAGATACGCAACAGCCGTACATCGGCGGTCTCCATGGCAATCAGCGCGCGCGCTCTTCTGCCTGCCGAATTCAAGGCATGTCCCCTGCGAGCTTCGAAATCGTGGTGGAAATCTTACATTCAACCGTTGCCCACGCAGGCTGTCTGTCCAGACGATCCAAAGCATTGGAAGCCCTTGAGCGTGATCGAGACCACTCGCATTGCATGATATCCCTTAGCCGTTGGTGAGCATCTTCGCTCTGCTGTCCAGATTTTAACGTTCGTATCCCTTTGCAGCGCGCACTGATACGAACGTTAGAACCAAAGGAACACCAGTATAGTCATGATTCTAGAGCGTTTTACCGCGGAGAAAGCGTGTCAAACAAAAACCTAGAGCTCCGCTCCGATTCCATCGGAGCGGAGAAGGCTCTAGTGTCCTGTCTCCGAATTACCGCTTCATTTGCCTCACCCTCGCACGGTCATTCGGAGACATCAGGACACTAGCAAAATCAAAAAGCTAGTGCGGCTTATGTCTCGCAATTGCCTACAGGGGCATGCCGCGAAGGGCATAGGCAATTGCGAGACGCCACACTAGTGCGGTTTTGGATCTGACGCCCGTACGACGACTTCGCTGCAATGCTGAAACGAGCGTCAGATCCCTTGTGCCCCTCATCAAGTTTCAAAACTCACGCGACCCGCGCAAATCGTTGCGATCGGGCTGATTTGATCAATAATTTCAGTTGGCGTGTCTTCAAGGTCGCTATCCAGGATCACGACGTCAGCTGCGTAGCCTGCCCTCAACTTGCCTTTCCAGCTGTCGCGAAATTCTGCGAATGCGGCTCGGACGGTATAGGCATCGAGTGTCTCGGCCAGTGATTGCCGGTTGTCAGGCAGGCCTTCCGCCCATGGCTTTCGAGTCATGGCCGAGTGGATTGACTGCAAAGGATTCACGGGAGAAACGGGCCAGTCGGAAGAGAAAATCATATCGACGCCGGCATCGCGGAAAGTGCGCCAGGCATATGCCAACGGCCACTTCGCCTTGCCGATGCGCGAAATGGTCGGTTCGAGGGGGAGCCCCATCTGGCCGGGCGGGTGCGGCGGCTGCATGGAGGCCAATACGCGGAGTCGCTTAAAGCGATCGAAGTCCTGAGAACGAATGATTTCGATATGCTCAATCCGATGCCGGCTGTCGCGTGGTCCGTTCGCTGCCGCAGCCGCCTCGTAGCCATCGAGCGCTCGCGCTACGGCGCCATCTCCGATAGCATGCACTGCCATTTGGAGACCACGCCGGTCCGCTTCTATGCAGATCCGATTGAACGTCGTCTCGTCGAGCCTCGCCTCGCCCCTCCATCCCGCAAGATCGGCGTAGTCATCGGCCATCAAGGCCGTGTGACTATCGAGCACGCCGTCCATGAATACCTTGACGGTGCCCGCACTCAGCCATTCCGAGTTATAGGCGGCGGCCATATATTCTGCTTTGTCCATAGCTTCAATAACGTCACCATCCGCATAGAGGAAGGGAATGCGAGCGCGGACGGTGAGTTCGCCAGACAGCTGCAAGTCCTTCAGCAACTTCAGTTGATAGAAGTTGCCATCCATATTCTGGAAGCTGGTGATGCCGTGCTTCGCCAAATGAGCGAGCCCTTTCTTCAAGGCCTCGCGGTCGCGGGCCATCTCGAGGGCGTCCGGTGACGGGGCAGGTTCGCCACCCGTACTAAGTCCAAGGCGCTCCCGGCCGCCGGAGCTTCCGAGAGCTATGACGGCATCAAAGGCAGCGTGCTCCCTCAGTTCACCGGTCGCGAGGTCGTCCGGGCCCATGACGATCTCGTTGCCTGGCGGCAGTACGCGCCCCTCCAGAAGCCCCGCTGTGCGCAGCGCGCGGGTATTCGCCCAGACCGTATGGTGATCGGGGGACATGAGGGCCAGCGGGCGATCCGGGAGGATGGAATCAAGCACATGCCGATCGACGCTGCGGTCTCCCAACAAGGAGTAGTCTGCAGAGTTCGCAATGATCAGGTTGTCCAGCGGCGTGCTCGCGGCATGCTCCACGATCGCTTTTCGGAGTGCTTCCTCGCCTTTCAAGCCAAACAGCGACAAATGCGTGAGTTCGACCGACCCACCGAAGATGTGGATGTGGCTTTCATTGAAACCGGGCAGAACCGTGTTTCCGGCGGCGTCGAAGACGCGTGTTCCGGGATGACGCAGTTCGGCAATCTCGTCGGCCGCTCCAACCGCGAGGATGCGGTCGTTCTGGATCGCGAGGGCCTCGGCCTTCGGGTTGAGTGGATCCATCGTGAGTAGGCGGCCGTTGGTTATGATGATGTCCGCCATTTCAGGCATGTTTCGCCTCCTGTCGAGTCGCAACTGTCAGATGCTTGACCGCAGAATAGGCGGCCAATCCGTGTGGTCCGAGCTCCCGTCCGATGCCGCTGGCCTTGAAGCCACCCCACGACGTGTTCGGGAAAATGATCTGAGGGGTATTGATCCAGATGTGACCAGCCACGACTTGCCTGGCCAGCCTCTGTGCATGATCCGGATCGCCCCCAACGATGGCGGCCGCAAGTCCGAATTCCGTGTCGTTGGCAAGCGCCACGGCTTCAGCCTCATCCGAAAAGCGCGCGATGGCCAGAACGGGACCGAAGATCTCCTCGCGCCAGATCGGGTGATGGAAGGGAACGTCCAGGTAGAGCGTCGGTTCGACGAAGAAGCCGTCTGCCTCAGTGCGGGCAACGCCGCCCTCCAGGCACTTCAAGCCGTCGACGCGAGCCTTCAGAAAGTAGGTCAGGATCTTGGCCCGCTGCGCCTCGGTCGTAATCGGTCCCATTTCGGCATGCGGATTGTCTGGACTATCCACGACCATGCGCCGCGTTTTTGCCCGCAGAACTGCGATCACGTCGTCGGCGATCGAATCGGCGACCAGCAGCCGCGATGTCGCCGAGCACATCTGGCCGCAATTGAAGAAAATGCCGGCGGCCGCGATCTCGGCCGCTTTCTCGACATCTGCGTCATCAAGAACGATGATCGGCGACTTCCCGCCAAGCTCCAGCGATAGTGGTAGAGTCCGCTCGGACGCGCCGGCCATGACCTGCCGTCCGGTGGCATTTGATCCTGTGAAAGACACTTTGGCGATGCCTGGATCCGCGACCAGCGCTGCTCCAATCGCGCCCGCGCCAGGCAGAATGTTGAGAACACCGGCGGGAAGTCCGGTCTCATCGGCAAGATCGCCGTAGACGAGTTCCGCAAGGGTCGTGAACTCGGACGGCTTGAGCACAGCTGTACATCCGGCGGCCAGCGCTGGCGCGAGCTTCCAGGCGGTCGTGACCAGCGGAAAATTCCATGGGACGATCAGCGCTGCCGGCCCGAGGGGTTCGAAATAGGTCCGGCCCGCAAGTCCTGGATCCGCAAGTCCTGGATCCGCAAGCATGAAGCCGCCGCCCTGGCGACCGTCGAGGTCGGCCGCCAGGGCGGCGTAGTAGTCGAACGCCGCAGCAGCATCGTCGACATCGATCATCGCTTCGCTACGCGGCTTGCCGTTGTTGCGCATCTGGAGAGCAACAAGCTCGTCCTTGCGTGCCCTGAGACCGTCCGAAAATCCGCGTAGGTGGCCGGCTCGGGCCGCTCCGGAAAGCGAGCGCCATTCGCTGAACGCCTCCGCGGCTGCCTGCCCGGCCAGACTGACTTGTTTAGCGCTCGCTGGCGCAATATCGGCAAACACCTTGCCGGACGATGGATCGACGGCCTCAAGCGGTTTATCGCCGCAGCCGGTATGCCAAGCACCACGAATGTACACCGCCTTATCCCGAGCGGGAATGGTCGGGGGCGCAGCCGCGCCTGGCCGGCGCATGTCGTCGTTCATAGGGGAAATCCCAATTGATGGACCAAATTGATCCAGAGCCGACGCCATCCGCCTTTCGTATCGGCCTCATCCAGGGCGTACATGGTTAGCTTGGCGCCGATCCAGCGGAACGGCTCGGGCGGAATATAGCCGGGGAGGGTGCTTGCGAATTCAAGCCGAAGTTCGGGTTTGTCGGCGCCGTAGAGAATGTCGAGGCCGACGCGAGCGCCGAAGCGTGTGGCGGTGACTCCGAATCCGGAATAGCCTCCCACCCAGATTCCCTTGCCGCCGTAGTAGCGTTGGAAGTGCACGGCCATGCGCTTCGAAAGATCGATCGGCCCGCTCCAGGCATGGCTGAACCGGACATCGTCAAGCTGAGGGAACGTCTTGAAAAAGGACGCAGCAAGCCGCTCGTAAGTGGTGATCTGCCGGTCTGCAGCGGGATCGACATCATCATTGTAGAAATAGCCGACACGCCCGCCGAAGACGATACGGTTGTCGGAGGTCAGCCGCATGTAGTTGAGCTGCAGACGGGTATCGTAGACGCCCTGGCGATTCCGCCAACCAAGCCTGGCCAACTGCTCGGCGGTTAACGGTTCGGTCGCCAGCACCCGGTCACGCACGCCAACGATCCGGCGCTTGATATGAGCATGGCCGGCCCCCCACGCGTTTGTCGCAAAGAGAGCCCGGTGAGCCACGATCCTTCCGTCATGCGTGATGATAGCAAGCCGGTCGCCCAAATCCTCGACACCGGTCATCGGCGTCAGTTCATGCATCCTGACGCCGAGACCCTTGGCGATACGCTTAAGTTCCCACGCGAGCTTCGCCGGATGGACCGTTCCGCTCTTTCCGAGCGACCAAACGCCGGCGGAAAAAAGCGGCGAAGCGACCTGTGCCTGAACCTGCTCGCGATCAAGCAGAACGGCGTCATGGCCGTAAAGCTTATGCAGCTCGAATTCCCGCTGGAGGCGAGGTACCTGCGCCTTCTCCACCGCAACCGTCAGCTCGCCTCCCCACTCGAGGTCGACATCGGCTTTGTTCTCGACCAGAGTCCGTTTCCAGCCGTCTAGGTTTTCATGTCCTAGCGCCTCGAGAACTGGCATGTCGTTCGGAAAAATCCGGCTCGCATTGACGAGTCCATGCATGACTGAAGTGGAAACGATTCCACCTGGCCTGCCGGACGCGCCGTGCCCGATCCTTCCCGCCTCGATCACCATGATGTCGCGGCCCGGATCGGCCTGTTTGGCGATGACAGCCGCCCAGAGGCCGGTGAATCCTCCGCCGACGATGACGAGGTCGGCCTGCGTCCGGCCGATAAGCTGCGGCTCTGGCGCGGGAGCCGAGGCATTGTCCAACCAGTAAGGATAAAGGGTCGCGTCGGACAACGCGCTTCGGATCTTCGTCATTTTCGGTCGGCTCCAAGTAGTTTCGGCAGATCGCCAAAACGGGCAATCAACGCCAGCTGCGTTACGGTCACGACGACGAAGAAGACGGAGGCAGCTGCCATGACGGGCGTGTAGCCGTAGCGCAGAGCATTGAAGATCTTCATCGGTAACGTTTCAAGAACTGGTCCAACAGTCATGAATGCCACGATGTATTCGTTCAGTGACGCGACAAACGTGAAAGCGAAACTGGATATGGCATAAGGCCGTATCAGGGGTAGGATGACGGTCATCGTGACCGTGCGTTCGTCGGCTCCCATCGTTGCGGCGGCCTCCGACAGAGACGGATCAAGACGCGAAAAGCCAAGGGTCAGCGAGAACAGCGGCAGTGAGACCAGGAGAATCGCATGGCTCAGGACGATGGTCCACGGTTGACCATAGGCCCCTGTTTCGATCCAGAATGCCAGAAGCCCTAGCGCAGTAATCACCGGCGGAAGCAGAAAGGGGATCAGGCCGAGCGCGACGATCATCTTGGCCCATCGTGATCGATATCGCCAGACATACCAGGCCAGCGGAAAGGCGATCGCGAGCGCGAGTAGCGCCGACGCCAGCGCAATCATTACACTGTTCGAAAGTGCGTTGAACCAGTCCGGATCGCGAAATATGTCGAAATACCAGGAGAAGCTGATGCCTTGCGGTGGAAAAGTGAGTGACTTCTTCTCATTGAGAGAGACGCCGATGACGACGATCAGTGGTGCCGCCATGACCACGGCCATCAAAGCGAAGAATAGCCGTCGCAAACCTGCCTGGCTCATCGCGAGGATTCCTTTTGTCCGAGCAGGAAAACTGAGCCGGCGAGCAGGATCGTCGCAACCACCAGGAACACCGCGAGTGCCGCGGCGAACGGGATGTTCGATTGCCCGATTGCCTGATCGGTGATGATCACCGATAGCGTCCATTCCTGCGGTCGACCGAGAATTTGGGGCATCAGATACGAGCCTAGCGTGAAGACGAAAACCATCAGAAATGTCGCGACGATGCTGTGGCGATGCATCGGCAGCACGATGTTGAAGAAGCTTCGCAGGGGCGAGCTTCCCAACGTGCGCGCGGCTTCTTCGACATGGGGATCATCGCGCGTCAGGATCGGATAGAGCAGAAGAACGGCGTAGGGAAAAGCCAGATAGACGATGCCTGCCAGCACGGCGCCAAGGCCGGGAGACAGCGAGGATGCCTCCGTCATCAAGCCCAATGTGACTGCGAGGTTCGTCACGCCTGCAGTGCGTGAAAGCAGAGTCGACCAGGCAAATCCGATGATCGTTTCAGACAGTGACAGAATCGAAAGCAGAAAGATCAGCCAGAGTACCTGGGTCGATCGAGCCGCCGTGACGAGAAGATAGGCAAAAGGAAAGGCTATCAGCACCGAAATCAGGGACACCAGCAGAGCAATACCGAGAGACACCCCCAAGATTCGCGCGACGTAGGGACTGAGCAGACGCGCGTAATTTTCGAACGTCAGCGTGGCTTCGTAGGCTCCTCCCCCGACATTATGGAAGAAGGAAATGGCTACCATGATGCCGAAGGGAATAACGAAGAAGAGCGCAAGCGCGAGGCCGGGCACGACGACCGGCAGGTGCCCGGCGAGCGTGCGGCGTTCGGCCGTCGAATCGCTCACGCGAGCACCACGCAGTCGCTCTGCGGAATGCGAACGTGAGCGATTTCGCCAAGCCGCGGCACCGGGCGATAGGCGGCGGCCACGGCCACAACCATGTCTCTGGGCTGTCCGGCGATGTTGATGCTGATCTCCGTGCTTGCGCCAAGTTGACGGACGAAGCTGACCGTCCCCGTAAGCGTATTTTCGCCGGCTTCGAGCTCAAGGATCAGATTTTCCGGGCGGACCGAGAAGGAAAAGCTCCCGCTTGAAGGCGCGCCTGCGACGTGAATCACGGTGTCAACGACCTTTGCTCGTCCATCGCCGAGCGCGTCGGCCTCGATGAGGTTGGCCTGCCCGACGAAGTCGGCCACGAAGGCATTCGCAGGCCGACGATAGACCTCGATCGGATGGGCGACCTGCTGAATGACGCCGTTCGACATCACGACGACCCGGTCAGCAGTGGTCATCGCTTCGCGCTGATCGTGCGTGACGAGAAAAGTCGTAATGCCGAGATCGCGCTGGAGGCGTTTCAATTCGATCTGCATTGCTTCGCGCAACTTGGCATCCAGTGCTGACATGGGCTCGTCGAGAAGGAAGAGCTTGGGTCGGAGCGCCAACGCCCGGGCGATGGCCACTCGTTGGCGCTGCCCTCCAGAGAGTTGGTTGATCGCGCGCTCGGCAACATCCGGCAGCCGTACCAGGTCGAGAAGCCGCTCGACCTCGATCCGCTGCTTTGCTTTCGGCACCCCGCGTATACGCATTGGATAGGAGACGTTCTCTCCCACCGTCAGGTGCGGAAACAGAGCGAGCGACTGAAACACCATTCCAAAGTCCCGTGCGTGAGCCGGGAGGTTGGTGATGTTGTGTCCGTCGAGCAGAATTTTTCCGGAAGTGGGAGTGTCGAGGCCGGCAATGATGCGCAACAACGTGGTTTTGCCGCAACCGGATGGCCCCAGCAGGCAGACAAACTGCCCATGCGCGACATCCAGCGATATGTCGTTGAGAATCGGGTGGGCACCGAACGTCTTGTTCAGATCGGTGATGGCGAGACCTGACATCAGATACACCTTCTGGTCGTCTGCGCGTTCAGGCGCGCAGACGACTGCAATTACCGATTCAACCCTGCTGCATTTCCGCCCAGATCTGGCTCAGCCAGTCGGCACGGGCTACGTGCATATCATAACGGGGGACGATCGGATCGATACTCGAGGAAACAGCCGCGAATTCCTCATCTGTCAGATCCGTGAGCGAGCGGTCGACGACCGGTGTGCTTCCGAGCTTGCGCGCAAGGAGTGCCTGAGTCGACGGCTGAGACATGTAGTCGATGAAGACCTCTCCCAGATCAACGAGCTTGGAGGCCTTCGGAATCACCCAACTGCCGCTGTCGATCAAGCCGCCCTCTTTAGGCATCGTCGAGCGAACGGGGAAGCCGTCGAGCGCGGCCTGACCCGTGACGTCGTGATAATATTGTCCCATCGGGATTTCGCCCGCCTTCAACGCCTGTTCGAACTGGGCCTCGTCGCGATACCACAACCGCACATTGGGCCTCAGTTCGCCGACCTTTGCGAGCACCCGCTTGATGTTCTCGTCTGAACTCAGGAAATCGGTGCCCCCGAAGAAGGTCTTTGCCGTAATTTCCAGCAGGTAGGAATTGCCTGCATTGGCAAGGACGCCCAGCTGGTTCTTATGCTTGGGATCCCAGAACTCCGCCCATGAGGTGGGAGCTTCCGGGAAGACCTTGGTATTGGAGACGAGCGTGATGTACCAGGAACTGGCTCCGACCGCGACGGTGTGCCCATCCTTGTCCTTGCTGATCAGCCGCGGTAGCACGCCACTGATGTGCGGCAACCGTTTCTCGTTGACACCCTGCCAAAGGCCCAAGGCAATGCCGCGCAACGCAGGCACCTGTGCCATCATGTTTACGTCGGCCGGCACTCGCCCTGCCTTGGCGGCTTGCTGCAACTGCACCAGCCAAGCCTCGCCGGTCGGCTCGGCGACGCTATCGATCTTGATGCCGGAGGCCTTGGTGAATGCCGGAAAGACCTCCTTGTCAAAGGTGTCCTTGTAGAGTCCGCCATATACGGCGACTTTCAAAGTTCTGTCCGCGGCTCGCAAGACGTTTGGAAAGCCGCCGATCAAGCTGGCCGCGCCCAACGTCGAGATATTGCGAAGAAGACGCCTGCGCGTCGTGGGAAGTGTTAAGACGGTGGCCATCGTATTCCCCAGCGAGTTGTAGAGTTTTGCCCGGCTCGGTCCCAGCGTGACTTGGACATTGCACGGGATACATTGCCAATTAGCGGCTCTCATTTCGGACTTTACCGAAGTTATGTCCTCTTCCGTCGGGATATGCTGACCGGCAGCCAGCAGAGGGAGCAAAGTGTGATCAGTCCGGAGAGGCTCAAATATCTACGCGAAAAATATGCCGAGGCCGCCGGAGGGGATGTCTTCGACCCGAAGTTTGGCAGGGTGGCAGCCGCACAATTTCAGGGCGGAGACCGGCGCAAATGGCCATTTTCGGGTGTGCCTACCTTGCTGAATTCCCCTTATCTACCTGGCGTACGCAATGCCGACGACGTCCACGGAGTCGATATCGCGCTCGTTGGTGTCCCCATGGACCTCGGCGTGACCAATCGCAGCGGCGCCCGCTTTGGTCCCCGGGCGTTGCGGACGGTCGAAAGGATTGGGCCCTATGAGCATGTTCTGGATTGCACGCCGTTTGCCGATGCCAGCATCGCCGATATCGGCGATGTGCCGATGCAGAGCCGGTTCGATTTGGCACAATGCCATCAAGACATCGAGCAGTTCTACACCGGTCTAGCGGACCGGGGGATTCGCCCCCTTAGCGTGGGCGGTGATCATTCGATCACTGCGTCGATCCTGAAGGCGCTCGGGCGAGAACGTCCGGTTGGGCTGATCCACATCGATGCTCATTGCGATACCGCCGGCCCGTATGAGAACACCAAGTTTCAGCACGGAGGCCCGTTTCGCCTTGCGGTGCTTCAGGGCTCGCTCGATCCGACACGCACCATCCAGATCGGCATTCGTGGCGGCGCCGAGTATCTCTGGGAATTTTCGCACGAGAGCGGCATGGTGGTCGTCCATGCCGAGAAAGTCGCCGCCATGGGCATCCCGGCTCTGATCCAGATGGCAAGAGAGGCCGTCGGCGACGGTCCGACATATTTATCGTTTGACATCGACAGCATCGATCCCGGCTTTGCGCCCGGTACGGGAACGCCTGAAGTGGGCGGCTTGACGCCGCGAGAGGTGCTGGAATTTCTACGCGGCCTGAAGGGCCTTGATTTCGTCGGTGGAGACGTGGTGGAGGTGGCGCCCCAATACGACACGACAACCAATACCGCTCAAATCGGTGCACAGGTGCTCTTTACGATCCTTTGCCTGATGGTTCAGTCGCCTCGGCCGGAAGGGACGCGCACTCCGGCGCAATTTTAGGCATTCGTTCGCACGAAGGCGCGTGCTTCCGCGGCGATCTGCTTTCCCGTGCAGCGCTGTCGCTGCAAAGCCTCGACGGCAACACACGCGACCGCCGGGGTTTGACCCGGCATGAATTGGGGCGTGAGGAACGGTCCCACAGCCTATCCACGTCGCCGCGCGGAAGCGTTCGACCCTCTTGGCGACGGTCTTCAAGGTCGTGTTGAATTGCCGGCACCCGGCAGCGAAGATCCAATCCGTTTCACGAGAGCGTCCGTTCCGATTGAATCAAAGCGGGCAAGGCTCCGGCCTCGCGAGCGCAAAAAAGAGGCGCCATGGAACACGGCGCCTCTTTCGCAATTCGATTGGGTAGGTCGGCCTGAGGAAGCTCAGAATTTGACCGAGATGCCCGAGGTCAATGATTCCTCCTTGCAACTCCCGTTGTTGACTGCCGCCGCCGTTCCCGCGTTGCCGAAGCACACATTATTGGCGACGTCCTTGTCATCCAGACCGAACTTGTTTTGCCAGTAGCGGTAGGCAACCCAGACGTCGACGAAGTGCGAGTATGTCGGACCCCAGAACAGCTTGGAGGCGTCGAAGGTCAGGCGAATGGGTTCGGAGTTGATCTCCATCTTGGTGTTGTTGATTGGCGATAGAATGCCGTCGGCCGCTCCTGTGCCTTTCGGACCGTAGAAGCCCGCGCGCCCCGAGATCGCGAAATACTGCAGGTTCTCCGGCAGGAAGCCGAGCTCCATATAGTAGTTGATCTCCAGCGCCCAGGTGCCGCGGAATTCGACGTTTCCGTCGACAACGCCCGGAAACGGCGCCGCGTAGGCCGGCATCACGAAGATGTTGTGATTCCACTCCTTGTAGTAAAGGGGCGCTACGTTGAAGTAGCCCTTGTAGGGCAGATCAAATGCGAATAGCAGTCCGGCGACCACTGCTTTCTTGGCAGGGGCCGCGAACTGATTTTCTGTCTCGATGTCGGCTCCGACCTCGAACGAGATGTTGTTCAGCGCCCCATAGCTAAAGGCTTTTGTGTTGAAGATTTCGTTCCAACCCAAGGTGCTCCGGAGCACTCCGAAAAACTCAACGGCACCAGCGCAGCCGGTCATCGGCCGTAGAACGTCGCCGCAAGGAGCTGCGGGATCATTTTTGTCGGATTTCAGTAGCTCGAAATTGGCGAAATTGGTGCCGTAGGCCCAGACGTCGAAATGGGTAAAAGCGAGGACGTTCTTGGCAGTGCGATTCGTCGCACCTGGCGAAGTGGCCGAGAACTGATAGGAGTAGGTCAGCACGTTGTCGTTGATCAGAAAGAACGGCAAGTCTGCGACAGGCTTCGCCTTCACAGGCATTGGAGATAGATCAGCGGCCAAAGCCGATCCGGTCGCGGCGAGCCCCAGACAAGCCGCGAATATGCAGTGTTTCAAGTTCATCTAAACTCCCTTTCACAGCGAACCTTCTGTCTCGTTACTGCTTGCGTGGGATGCGAGATCCGCATTGCGTCTCTCGGTCCAAACACGTGAGTGGTTTGATGCAGTAACTCACGAAGAATTCATCGATCAAAGGAGCGGTAGAGCGAAGTCTGCTTCGTCGACTGTCGAAGTGTCGGAATCGGTTTGATCTTGGATAAGCAATGCCAAGTCGGCGATCGGCAAGGCTCCACTCAATAGAGTGGCATCGGCGAGGCGCTGGGCCGTCGATCGCATCGGCCTCAGGCTGGCTCTGCAGGGGGCGCAGGCGAAGGCCGTCAGGATCGTGCTTCCGTTCGCCGATGCGAGCGATGCGTCGACGCATCCTTACCCGGCCAGTGCTAGTGCGGTGGATCTGACGCTCGTATCAGCGTTGCAGCGAATTCGTCGCACGAGCGTCAGATCCACCACACTAAGGCCTGTCCTCAATTGAGCCAGATGATAACCGCCGCGAGGTGGATTGCGGCGAGGAAATTTCTGGCGGTTTTGTCGTAGCGGGTAGCGATGGCGCGGTATTGCTTGAGCTTGCAGAAGAAATTCTCGATGAGATGGCGTGCCTTATAGGCGTGCTTGTCGAAATCGCGCTGGAGCTGCCGGTGGCGCCTGGGCGGGATCACGACCGACTTTCCCCGTGCCAGCAACGGGGCAATCACCCGTTCGTCGGCGTCGAAGGCCTTGTCTGCCAATAAGGCGTCGGCCGCCATGTCGGGCAGCAGTGCATCGGCGCCCTCCAGATCATGGGCTTGGCCGGGCGTCAGGATGAAGTCCAGCGGATTGCCCAGGGCATCGACAAGCGCATGGATCTTGGTGCTCAGCCCGCCTTTGCTGCGCCCGATAGCTTGGTCTTCGCCGTCTTTTTTTGTGCGCCGGCACTGTGCTGATGCGCCCGCACGATCGTGCTGTCGATCATCGCGTACTCATTGTCGGCATCGCTCGCCAGCATCTTAAACAGCTTCTTCCACACCCCCGCTCTTCGTCCAGCGCGAAAAACGCGTATGTATCTTGATCGGATCGCCGAAGCGTTCGGGCAAATCTCGCCAAGGGATCCCGGCTCGATAGCGGTAGATCACCGCTTCTACAAACAGCCGATTGTCTTTGGCCGTGACCCCTACATGCCCTTCACGTCCGGGCAAAATATCCTTGATCCTATCCCATTGATCGTCCCGAAGGGCGTAGCGGCGCATTTGGTCAGCTCCGAATCAGCTGACCGCCTATGAATCATGCGATAATCTGCTTGGGAATCCTCTAATTGAGGACAGGCTCTAGCAAAATCAAAAAAAGCTCGTGCGGCTTATGTCTCGCAATTGCTCACTGGGGCTCGCCGGCAAAGGGCATAGGCAATTGCGAGACGCCGCAAGACCCCCTCTGTCTCGTCATCTCCGCGATGAGCGGGCCGAGCTTTTGGCCGCTGGGCCGGATCCGACGGCCCGGTTTCAGACGAGAATATCGACAACCGGGCGTCGGGATTTTCGCCAGTAAGCTTTATAATGTAGGTTAAAATCCGTTTCGATTTGACGCTGTCCGTCAGTCCAAAATAGGCTCGCTCGATCTCGCGAAGAGCAGGATCGGAGATCAGGTGAGCGGCCGAAATCCGAGTTGCGGCTCAAGGGCCGGGTTCCTCGACCAGCGGATCCGCACGCTCGCGCGGGAATATTCAGAGTTGGTGCGCCTTCGTGATCTCGTTAAACAGGCCGAAGCGATCCAGAAGAACCGTCGGCGCTCCACCGGCATGGCCGGCGAGGCAAGGGGCGCAAAGACAAGCGGCGCCCGGCGCATTCGCTGAGGATCGCGCTCGCGGCGGCCTGCGGGACCGCCCGTCATTTAATTTTTGCGTCGCGGTAGCGCGTCCCAATTAAATCGGAGAGCGGCGCTTCTGGCGAGCCCGGCGTCGGCATATCGCATTGGGGGAGGGCGGCCATCACATGGTTGTGCGCTAAAATTGAGCGGAGGGACGGACGAGGCTCGAATATCGGGGCGCCGAGATGAAAAACCCTTCAAGAATCGGTCGTTAGGCCTGCCATGCGATCAAAAAGAATCTCGTTGATCAGCGAAATAAAAATAGTTCTCAATTGAGTTTGAACCCACGTCGGACCGTGATCGTCTAACATAGGGCGGAACGATATTCGCTTTGCGTCCCTATGTGTTGTGCCAGTATTGGGGGGTAACAATGAAGAAAATGAGCCATGTGGACCAATCGCATGCCGGCTCTCTTCAGCATTCTCTAAGTGCAATCAAAGAAGCACATTTTCAGCTCCTCCTTCTGACCTCTTCGTCAACGACGCCAACTGCCCTGGCCTCGCGCATTCAGCTTTACGACGTCTTGCTGGGCGAAATCTCAGGAATTCGCAATCGTCTTGCGAGGTCTATCAAGTACAGGCGCAGTGCGCCATACGCGTGCGGGGAGCGTGTCGGACTGAACAGCTGAGGACGTCGGCCGGCCGGCACCCCTCAAGAGTGGTGGCTGCGCCGCGAATTCTTGTTTTCCGCTGTCGGTCCGCCATCGCCGATCTTGAAGTCCTCAAGCTTGCGGCCGGACTTGAGAGCCGTGACCAGCCATCGCGGCTGCTTGCCGCGGCCGGACCAGGTCTCCGTCGGCGCAGACGGATTGTAGTATTTCGGCAAAACCTTCGGGTACTTGCGACGCGGTACCCGGTCGGACCGCGGTTCTTCGGTCGTAATTCCAGCCTCGCCGATCCTCTCAGCACGATTGAGCTGCGCCAGCCGCTTCTCCAGCTCCAGCTTTTCCGCGGTTATCTTTTCCGACAGAATCTTCGTCAGCTCCTCGTGCAGAAGCCAGAGCTCGTCGAAGTCCATTGCCTCTAGGTCCAGTTTGCGCATCGCGCTCTCGTGATTGTTCGACAGATTACAATCTGGTCGGCTGCAAACTCATCTGCGAAACGACACGCTCGGTTTGCGGCGGATCAGGTCAAGCTGGCGAAATTCGCCCCAAACCGGGAATATAATATAGACTAATTTATATAAATTAATAGCTTGCCAATTATTTTATTTCTGTCAAGTTTCTCTTGGTGGTGGGATTTAAAATGAACTGGCGTCCGTGCGATTTAAGGGATGATTTTTAAGATAAATCAATGAGTTGTCGTGAGTTCAAATATTGCCGAAGGCGCTATGAGGCAAGGGAGAATTAAATATGGATTTTATCGAGCCTCCCCTCGCTCGTCTCCAGGAATCCGTCAGCCGGTTCGTCGCTCCGTCCTGCGATTTGTGCGACGTCTGTGCGATCAAAGCCCAGATCGAGCTCAGGCAGCGCGCCTTGATGGACATCGAGGTCATCCGCTGCCGGCTGCGGCCTTTCATCCGGAGAGAAGGCGTGCGGCTGCACCGCAGGCTGCAGAATCGGTACGGACGCCGGCCGCCATCCGGGGCGCATATTCAGTGCCGGTCGCGGTTGCCGGTCATTATGACGCCATGAATCAATTGGAATTTAATAGACGGCGAATCAGGCGGTACGTCGCAGAATAATCCCTGGTCGCGCGAGCGATGCGGGCATTTGCCGCGGTTGCCCGAGGTGCGGCGCGGTTGTGCCAAGCCTAGTTGCTCGTGATAATGAGTGGCTGTCGGCTTTTTGCTTTGGAACACTCCGGGACGCCGCTTGATTAATATCAGGTGGGGCAATATGACATCCGACCAGCACAAAGCGGAGCTGCAAGGCGGCAGTATGTCGGCAAAGAAGGTCGAACTCGAAGCGATGGCGCTGGACGACCTCTGGTCGCTTCACGAAGAGATCAGCGCGATCCTGTCGGCTCGGATCAAGGCTGAAAAGCGCGAACTCGAAAAGCGCTTGGCGGTTCTTAATCGCGGCATGGATGTCATTGAGGAATCGAGCGATTCACGGCCGATTCAGAACGGAAAGCCGCGCCGCAAATATCCGAGGGTGATGCCCAAATACCGTAATCCGCAGACCTCGGAGACGTGGTCGGGGCGCGGCAAGCGACCGCGCTGGCTGGTGGCGGCAATGAAGTCCGGCCGCAAGATGGAAGAGTTCCGAATCAGCGAAGGCGGCGGCGCGAAGGGTCGACAGCGGGCCTGATCGTTTCCTTTCCGGCCTGTCTAACTCGACTTGCCATCAATCGTCTGAAGATGCCTGAGACGGCCTGCCCTTCGGTCGGCGCCACGGCTTATGGCTGCGGGCCGATTTAATAGGCATTGCGTCCGCGCAACACCTCGAGGGGGGTCTGAAGCAGGATCGCAAGATCGAGCCGCAGGCTCCAATTGTCGATGTACCAGAGGTCATACTCGACCCGGCGTTCGATCAGGGCGGTGGTCGGGGTCGGACCGCGACACCCATGCACCTGCGCCCAACCGGTGAGGCCGGGCTTGACGCGTCGCCGGAACGCGTAGTTCCGAACCACCTTGTCGAACTGGTTGTCGTGTGCCAACGCGTGGGGCCTTGGGCCGACCAGGGACATGCTGCCATCGAGCACGTTGAGCAGCTGCGGCAGCTCGTCGATGCTCGTTCTGCGCAGCCATTTGCCGATCCGTGTCACCCGGTTGTCGACCGGCCCGACCTGGACGATCGATGGCCCGTCCTCCAGCACGGACATTGTTCGAAACTTGCAAATCGCAAACCTCCGGCCGTTGAAGCCGCAGCGTTGCTGCCTGAACAGCACAGGTCCGGCGGAGTCCAGTTTGATGGCGATGGCAACGGCCGCAAGCAGCGGCGACAGGATGGTCAAGGCGAGCCCTGCACCGACGAGATCGATCAGCCGCTTCGTGGCGTGTTCAACTCCCGTGAGAGGGCCGCGCTGGAGTTCGACGCAGACGGCGCTTCCGAGGTCCCGCGTCGGCCGCCGAAACATCTCGGAGGCCGCGCCACCCGGCACAAAGACGATGGGAAAGGGCACAACCCTCAATTCGGCGACGAAAGCACGCAGTTCCGACCAGCGGTTGGGGTCCGCCTCGACAATCACCTCGTCGATGTCGGAACCACGGATGCGTTCGATCACGCGCGCGCTGAGCCGTTTTCGATAGCCGGAATTGGAGCCCGGCGGCGGCAAGCTGAATTTTTCGGATACGCAGAATCCGAGATTCGTGAGAGTCTGGGCCAGGCCGGAATCGAGCGGCTGCGGTTGGTCGGTGATCAACACGACGTTCCGCCCGGTAAATCTCCTGCCGCTGAGGCCCTTCTTGAGCAGATCGCGCATGACGCCACGCTGGACGATCAGGGCGGCTAGTCCGATCAGCGCAAAGAGCAGAGCCGCGCCGCGCGAGAGTTCGTGGCCGATGTCGACGGCACCGACGGTTCCGGCGAGCAGAAGGAACACGCAGCTCCAGACGAGGCAGACGGTCCGGATCTGGCTGCGCAAGACCAGAAGTTCGGTCGGTCGGTACATGTCCTGTATCTTCAGCAGAGAAACAAACAGCGCCGATACGATCGTTGCGGAGCCGAGGGCCTTGCCGGGGTCGGCGGTCATCCCGCCGCCGCCATGGAACTGGTAGATCGCGGCCGACACGACGCTGGCAACGAGGATGGTCGCGCAGTCGGCGAGCAGCACGAGCGGCGCGATGGACTCGTAGCGGATCGGCCATTTCCGTTCCGTCGCCAGCGTTGCGCCAAGGCTGCGAGGCGGCACCTCGTCCGAGATATTCGCCGCGATATGCCGATTGACAAAATTCATGACGAACGAAGTGCCACCGTCGGGATAATATTTAATTTATTGTAAATGTATTAAATAAAGCAAGCCCAAATCGCGCCAAATTAAACATATAACATATATTTAATCATCGGCGTTCCGTTACCCCCCCGCCTTCCAGGCGCGGTGGATCTGACGCTCGTCGCGTGCTGTCGCGCCCGAAAGGCCGGGCGCGGGAAGCCGGCGCAGGGTCATGGATACTGGGTCCGGATGGTTTTCAGATAACTTGGATCGACCTCGGAGATCAGGCGTTCCGCGATCAGCTTTCGGCCGGGAGCGGCCGATTGATAAGCGGCGACAAGGGCGGGCCTGAGGGCTGGCAGCCGGGTGAGGACGAGGCTGACGTCCCGCCTGATCATGTCCTGGAGCTCGGGATCTCCGGCTGCAGTCTCTGCGCCGAGAGCGACCCGCAGCCGCGCCGGAAGCAGGCTCAACTCGTTCGGCGCGGTGTAGTAGGACATCTTGAGGAGGGCGCTGGTGTCGTAGCCGACCGGTTTGTACCGGTCGGCCAGCAGGGCGAGCATGAGCCAGGCATCGCCACGATGGGGCGCGTAGCGCACGGCGCGGTTCAGCGCCTTCAGTGGCGCCGCCGGCACGGCGGCGCGAGGTCCGCCGGCCGGCGGTTCGTCCGGGGGCGCGCCGAGCTGAGCCGTGGGCCGGGTCTTGAACTCAATCATGGCGCTTTCGGCCCACAAGTCTCCGCGTACGATCGCAAGGGAAGCCGCCGTGTTGATCCCGTCCCGCAAGGAGCTGAGCGAGGCGGGGGTCTGGGCGGCTGCAAGCTGAAGCCCCCTGGACGAATATCTCTCGGCGGAGAGGATCCAGGCCGCCTGGGCCGTCAGAGCGACGCCGAAGACGGCGAGGGCGACCCGCGGCCACGTCTCGTCGAGCGCATTCAGCGGCCGCCGCCCCTTGCCGGGATCGATCGGAGCCTCGCGCAATTCGAAATTCTGCACATGCCGAGCGCTCCCGCGGCTTTGGGCGAATGCGAGACCACACAAGACGGCAGTGAACAGCGACGCCCCCAGGCTCAAGATGCCGCCGTTCAGGAATGCCGTCACCGGGAGCGCCAGCAGCGCTCCAGCGCCGGCGCCGGCGTAGATGTAGTCATGGCCGCGGGACAGGGAGCGGTTGAACAGCACCAGGGCGCCCGACAGCGCTGCGAGGATCAAGCCACACAGGAAAGCCCTGCCCATCTCGATGGTGATCGTGGCGGCTGCCGTCGGGATCTCGGCGGTCGCGAGTGCACTGATGTCCCGGTAGAGGGGCAGCAGCGCCTCGAACGTCCCCGCGCCAGACCCGGCCAGCGGAATGTCGGACAGCATCCGCTCGGTCGCGGTCAGGCTTGGCATCGACCACGCGATGGCCAGATCCATGTCTTTCTTGATCGGAATGGCGGCGAAAGCGGCGAATAATCCGATGACTGCGGCTGCGGCGAGGCCGGTCCTGCCCCATGGGCCAGGCAACCACTGGCGGATGGCGAAGATGGCGCACAGCGTTCCCGCGCCGAGCAGCGCTGCGATGGCCGTGCCGGTATCGGCATGGATCAGCAGCTCGGAGGTACAGGCAAGAAGGGCGACGATCGATGCCACGACGGACAATGTAATCGCTCTGTTCGACTTCCGGTGCCGGCCGGAGCGCTGCCGTCGACCATCGGCGTGAAGGAGGCTGGTGCAGGACAGAAGGATTCCGAGGACCGCGAAGATTGTCGCCTCCGCCCCGTCTCCGCCGGACGCGTCGGCACGAACCTGGTCGAATCCCAGATCCTGCGCGATCTGCCGGGCGGCAACCAGGGCCGAGATCGCCAGAAGGATGTAAAGGATGCTTTCGGCGCGCTGCCTGTCCAGGGCGATCGCCGCGGTGACGAGGGCGGCGGCGATGACCGCGCAATACTGAGCCAGCGAAAGCAGCGTTGCCCCGATGTCGATCGTGATGGCGCCGACGATCGGTTGGTTCAAGGCGGTCGAGGCGCTGGCCCAGATCGGATTGGCGAGCGCGGTCGCCGGCATCGGCAGCACCTGCGCCAGCATCCACAGCGCCGGCGCGACGAGGACGATGATCAGGACAGGCCGTAGCAGCCGCGTGAACCGGGTGAGGCTGGTGCCCGGCAGAGTCAGCGCAACGGCGACCAGTGCCAAGGCGAGGACGGCCGAAGCGACGCCAACCGCGCGGTTGGCGTCAATGATCCCGAACGCCGGAATGAGGGCGACCACAAAGGCCAGCGCAATGAACGGGATAATCATCGGGTGTCATCCCCGGCAGGGGCCGATATCGGGGCGGGCCGGGTCTGCCATCGGCTCGCACAATCCCGGCGCTATTTAATTTGGCGCGATATTAATATTAAATTTTGGCAAATCAATTAAATATTGCCGTCGCTGCACCCTGCAGCAAGGCCGGCGACCGATCGGTGTCGGACGAGCCCGCGGCGCCGGTCAGGTTGTCGCGAGGCGGGACCGGGCGTGAGCCCGGAGTTCGGCTGCCGCGTCCAGGGGGCGCTACTTGGCAACGCCGGTGATCGGGGTCGGCGTTGTGATGATGGTGGTCGGCGACCCCTGGATCGCGGCCTTCAGGGCATAGCCATTCGTCGCATAGATGATCGGGTCGTTGGCCGTGGCCATGATGGTCCGCAGGAAGTTCAGGAATTTGGTCGTTTCAACCGAGACCGCGTTGGACGTGTAGATGACATCCTTGTTTCGCATCTCGAAGGTCTGCGCCAGGAAATAGCCCGAGGGATCGCGCAGATTGACCATGTAGATCACGGGGATGACGGGCCCCTGGTACTGGTCGACATCGACGCCGATCTGGCGAGCGACGTCCCGGGTCTCGCCACGATACAAGAAGACCGAGCCCGGATCGGCCTGCGCATCGTTGAGGCCGCCCTGCTTCGCGACTCCTTCGGCGAGGGAGATACGCCAGGCGTCGAATTTGAACTGGCCCTGGTTGCCGGCGGCGCCGAAGGCGACGAATGTCTGTGGCTGGGTATAGAGGTAGATGACGTCGTTGGGCAGGACGTAGATATTGTTGGCCGGCTCGTACATCAGCGCGCCGAACGGCACGCTTGCCCGGTGTCCCATCCGCTCGAGCGACACCCACATGTCGTAGCCCTGCGTCACCGGTCCGCCGGCTCGCGCGACTGCGTCGAGCACACGTTCGCCGGACGGGCTGGCAGGGAACCGTCCCGCGGCGCGGACGTCTCCCAGGACGCTGATCAGCGACGTATTCTGGGTTGCGAGTGCCACCACCACCTGAGGCTCGAGCGCCCGTGCCTTGAGGCGGTCGACGATGTCGCGCTGGATCTCGGAAGGCGTTCGGCCCCTGGCTCGAACTGAGCCGGCATAGGGAACGGTGATGTTGCCCTGCTCATCGACCGCCTGGTTCGGAATCGTCACGAAATTGCCGGCGCGCACCCCGGCGTCGGACGTGAACAGGCCGCCGGCGGAAGCTTCGAAGATGGTCACGCTGACGATGTCGCCGACGCCGAAGCGGAAGGCCTTCGGCGGGCTCCGGTCGGCAAATGCCGACGACAGTCGGGGCGTGTACCGGCCGAGGATCCGCACGACCTCGGGGGTCAGCTTGACCAGGGCATAGGGCAGTGCCGCCGGCTCGGCGCCTTCAGATGCCGTGCGGACGTCCATTCCCAGGGGGCCGTTGGTCGGCATGATCCCGCAGCCGGCACCGGACAGTGCCAGGATTCCCACCGCAATCCTCGCCCAGCTTTGAGATGCGGAAATCAGAACTGCCCCCGATCATCTTCTATATTCGCGATAAAATGACATTTCAGCTTGATTCAGACCAGCTGATCGTGCGTCGAACCCAAACACGGTCGCCGTGTGTTGCCGATCGGCAACAATCTCTGGTGCGCCTGCGGGCCCGACGAAGGCACGCTCCAGATTAAATCGATCAAATCCACCTCAGGCCGAGTCCGAAAAGCCGTAATGAGTGTAATGGTTGTCGCTGTAATAGTCGCTCCGGTAGGAATCGTAGCGCGCCATCGCCTTGATGTCGGTCTTGTTGAGCACCGTCCCGATCAGGCACTCGTAGATGTTCGGCGCGGTGTGCAGGGCGTGCTGGACGACGTCGATCTTCGTCCGCCCCCATTCGACGACCATGATGAAGCAGTCGATCAGCGGTGTGGTCGCGCGGACGTCCACCACCGGGGTCAGCGGTGGCAGGTCGACGACGATGTAGTCGTATGACGCGCGCAGCCGGTCGAACAGTTTGCGGGTCGCGTCCGCCGACAGGATTTCGCTGGTGTGGAGCAGGGGGCCGCGCCTGACGGCGGGCAGGAACGTCAGATTGGTCTTCGGGTCGCGCCAGACCGTCTCATCGAGGGTTCGCGTGCCGTAAATGACTTCCACGATTCCGGCGGCCGCATCGGGGGCGAGGCTGGCCGAGAGCGACGGATTCCGCAAGTCGCAGTCGACGACGATCACGCTCTTGCCGCTATGGGCGATCAGCTGGGCGAGCGCTGCCGCAATCGTGGTCTTGCCCTCGTTCGGCAGGGCCGATGTGATGCCGATGATCTTGTTCGAGGTCTTGGTTGGATTGAGATCGATCGCCAGCTTGACTGAACGGATCGCCTCCGCGAAACGCGACAAGGGCATGCCGATCACCGTCGAGTGCACGGCCGAGCGTGTCGAAATGGTTCGCTGGCGCAGGTCTTCATCGGGTTGACGGGGAGCGACCGGAAAAGGCTTCTGCGATTTGGGAGCGCGCAGCAGCGGGACCAGGGACAGGCAGGGCAGCTGCAGCGCGGCTTCGATCTGCGCAGAGGTACGGAAGACGCGGTCCATGACGTCCCTGAGCAGTCCGAGGGCGACGCCGAGGGCGACGCCGCCGAAAAGCCCCAGCGCCAGGATCAGCTTCGTCTTCGGCTTGCTTTTGCTTTCCGGCGGCAACGCCGGATAGATCACCCTGGCCTCGGAAATCGGAAACGACTCCTGCTGAACCGAGCCCATGTAGCGCTGCAGGAATGTGTCGTAGAGGCTACGGTAGCCTTTCGCCCGGCTCTCCAGCTCGCGCAGGGTGATTTCGGCGGTGTTGGTCGTGCGCGACACGGATACCGCCTCGGCCAGCTGTTTTTCGATCTCCTGCTGCCGCTGCTTGGACACCTCGAAATCGCTCCTGGCGCTTTCCGCCAGCCGCCGGACCTCGTCGAGAATGGAGGTGCGCAGATCCCGCATCCGGGTTCGCAGATTGATGACGGCGAGGTGGTCCCGGCCAAACCGGGCGGACCACTCGTTCTCGCGACGGGCAAGTTCCAGATACTGTTGGCGAAGGTTGTTGATGATCGGATTGGTCAGGGCATCTGAGCCGCCGCTATCGAGGGTTCCGATCGCCGACGAGTTCGCCGAATTGGCGCGAAGGATCGCCTCGTAACGGTTCAGTCTCGCCTGGGCATCGGAGGTTTGGGCGCGGGCGGCCACGATGCGGCCGTTGAGGTCCGTCACCTGCTGCTCGTCGATGGGTTTTCCGCCGCTCGACATGATGTTGTTCTGGGATCTATAGGCGTTGACTGCGCGTTCGGCGGTCAGCGCCTGATCCCCGAGGTCGCGCAGCCTCTCCTGCAGCCAGGCCGTCGCGCTGCGATTGGCCTCGAATTTCGCGTTCAACTGATCGGTGATGTAGGCGTTGGCGATGGCGTTGGCGATTTCGGCCGCGCGCGCCGCGCTGCGCGAATTGAAGTTGATCTCGATGACGCTGCTGAAGCTGACCCGGTTCGCGGTGAGCCGATCCTGGAACGCCGTGATCAGGCCCTCGGAGAGCTGGCCCGTCGTCGCGGTTCGCGACGCCTTGGGCGGGCTCGAGATCCACCCCCGGAGGCGCTGCCACAGCGAGGAGAATGACGGCATCGATCCGTTGAAATCCGGATCGTCGGCGAGCTTGAGCTGATTGATGACCGAAATCGCGATGGCCCGCGATTTGAGGATCTGAAGCTGCGTCTCGATCTGGTTGAGATCGAATGCCGGCTCGGCGAGCAGCGACTGCTGCTGGACGAACTGGGCCTTGGGATTGCCGAGCAGGACCTGGACCTGACCGGTATAGGTCGGCGGCGTGATCCGCAGATAGACCGCGCAGACCGCCAGGGCGAGGGCAGCGGTAAACAGCACGACCAGGTACTGACGGCGCAGGAAGCCCAGCGCAAAATTCACCAGTTCGCCGATGCCGCCTTCGGCGGCCGGTTCGCTCGACGAGGTGCCGCGCGTTCTGTCCGTCTGCAGCATATTGCTCTGAAGCATCAGGTATCCGCCTGCGCTCGTCTTTTGATCATCGCCGGGCCGCGGCCCGCATGGACATCGCAACGCCCGCGCCGGTGCCCGACCGGGCGCTCGGCAAAGGCCGTGTTGCATTTAAAATAAATATATCGGATAAAAGCGCGGCTGTCCAAATTAAATGGATACTGGTTAAATTTTGCGGTTTTTGCAAAATCTAAACCCTTGAAATGAGCGCCATGCGGTTGAATTCGCAGCGAAATTTGTCGGCGGCCCGGGGCTGTCTGGCCGGTTCAGGGAAACGGCGTGTGCCGCATTGAAAATAACCGGCGGTTGCCGGCCGGAATTAATCAGGCCGCCCGGAGCAGGGTCGACGGCAGGCCGATGCTGAACGTGCGATGGAGGCGATCCCGATGCGCATATTGGTGACAGGCGGTGCAGGATTTATCGGATCTGCGGTATGCCGCCGACTGGTGCTGCAGCATGGCGCATCGGTGATCAACGTCGACAAGCTGACCTACGCCGCCAATCTAGGGTCGCTGGTCCAGATCGAAGGACTGCCGGGCTACGCGTTCGAGCAACGGGACATCTGCGATCGCGCCGCGATGGATGATGTGCTCGCAAGCCATGAGCCGGACGGCATCATCCACCTGGCCGCCGAGAGCCACGTCGACCGCTCGATCAACGGTCCGGCCGACTTCATCAATACCAACATCGTCGGCACCTACGGCCTGCTGGAGGCGGCGAGGGCCTATTACGATCGGCTGCCGCGCTGGCGGCGCAGCCGTTTCCGTTTCGTCCATGTGTCGACGGACGAGGTCTATGGCTCGCTCGGTCCGGATGGCCGCTTCTGCGAAGACACCCCGTACCGGCCGAGTTCGCCGTACTCGGCCAGCAAGGCGGCATCCGACCACCTGGCGCATGCGTGGTTCAGAACCTACGGCGTCCCGGTCATCGTTTCGAACTGCTCGAATAACTACGGCCCGTTTCAATTTCCCGAGAAGCTCATTCCGCTGACCATTCTCAATGCGATCGAGAGCAAGCCGCTGCCGGTCTATGGCAGCGGCGCCAACGTGCGGGACTGGCTCCATGTCGACGATCACGCGGCGGGACTGATCAGCTTGTTGCAGCAGGGCCAGCCCGGCGAGAAATACAATTTCGGCGGCGACAGCGAACGCACCAATCTGGACGTGGTCACCCTCATCTGCGACCTCGTCGACAGCATGAGCCCGGGCCGCGAAAGCAGGCGATCGCTCATCACCTTCGTGCCGGACCGCCCCGGCCACGACCTGCGTTACGCCATCGATGCCGCCAAGGCGCGCTGCGAGCTCGGCTGGCGGCCGGCGAGGACTTTCGAGCAGGGCATCGCCCAGACCGTCGAGTGGTATCTCAAGAGCCGCGCGTGGTGGGAAAAACCGCGCGCCAGCGTCTACGATGGCGCCCGTCTCGGGCTCCTCGAAACCCAGCTTTGAGGTCGAGGATGACACCGGGTCCGCGCCTGATGACCGGTCCAAATCGCCGGGTTGCAAGGCGCCTTCAAGACCTCGTCGCAGAGGGCACCGCGACTTTGCGCCGTTCTCGCGAAGGTGGTTTCGACCGGCGTGTCCTTGAAGGCTTGCGTGTCGTTGAAGGAGAGGCCCCATGCTGAAGGGAATCGTGCTGGCTGGCGGCAGCGGAACGCGGCTCTATCCGATCACCCGAGCGGTCAGCAAGCAGCTGCTGCCGATCTACGACAAGCCGATGATCTATTACCCGTTGTCGACGCTGATGCTGGCGGGCATCCGCGACATCCTTGTCATCACGACGCCGGCCGACAGATGCCAGTTCGAGCGGCTGCTGGGCGATGGCGGTCAATGGGGCATTCGTCTGAGCTATGCGGAGCAACCTCGTCCGGCGGGCCTCGCCGAGGCCTTCATCATCGGCGCGGACTTCATCGGCAGCGATCGCATCGCCATGGTGCTGGGAGACAACATCTTCTTCGGTCACGGCCTGCCAGAACTGCTGGCCAGGGCGGCACGGCGCGAGGAAGGGGCAACGGTGTTCGCCTATCACGTGCGAGATCCGGAGCGCTACGGCGTCGTCACGTTCGATGAGACGCAGCGGCCGGTGCGGATCGAGGAAAAGCCCAAAAGGCCGGCTTCGAACTGGGCGATTACCGGCCTCTATTTCTTCGATAATCGCGTCGTGCGCCATGCCCGTCACGTCGAACCGTCGGCGCGCGGCGAACTCGAAATCACCGATCTGCAGATGCGCTATCTCGCCGCCGGTGCACTCGAAGTCGAGCGGATGGGGCGTGGTTTCGCCTGGCTCGATACCGGCACGGTCGAGTCGCTGATCGAGGCGGCGAGCTTCGTCCAGACGCTCGAGACCCGGCAGGGCATGAAGGTCGCCTGCCTGGAGGAAATCGCGTTCAGGCAGGGCTTCATCGACCGCAACCAGGTCCTCGCCCTCGCCGGATCGCTCGAGAAGAGCGGCTACGGCCGGTATCTGAATGAGCTCGTCGGCACCGCCTGATCCCCGACTGGCGGCGAGACGCCAATGAAATCATCAGATTAACCACATCCTTCGCGCAGATTTAATTTTTAAATACATTGAATTGACGTTTTAATTGACGAAGGGTTAAATGTTTTAATTCGACTCCGGCCGCGCGGCGGTCGCATCGAGGGCATTGGCCATGTTGCGAGAGAACCCGACCGGTTTGTCCACCGGTGAGAATGCGCAATCTCCGCTGTCGAGCGCTGGGGCGGATTACACCGCCGAGGACCTGATGGCCGTGGTCGCTGCGCTGCCGCCGCATGGCGTTGTATTCAAGCGCGACGGGCGGACGCCGGTGAGCCTCGGCGAGACGATGACCGCGGCGGAACTTGCCGCCGTCACATTCGCGTCGACGCCAACCGGCTCGGCCGATATGCCCTGGAGCGGGGGCGTGCTGTATGCCCCGGAAGGCCGTGGACGCCTTCCGCTGCCGCTTGATCCCGAACTCCTGGCGCGTTCGGCCGCGGACGGCGTGGTCGTGATCACCGAGTTGCCGGCCAATGGTTCGGTGTTCCTGGCCGATGGCATGACCGCCGTGACCCGCGGGCAGGCGATCACCGTGGCCCAGCTGGCCGGACTGAACTTCAGCGCTGCTGCCGCGGCGGCCGGACAGATTTCTCTGCTGCGCTATGGCAGCGCGGACCAGGCCTTTGCCGGTGAGGTGTTGATCGTCGTTGGCCCTGATCTGCCCACCCCCGGCTTCAAAGCGGCCGGGGCGACCAGGGACGATTTATCCCTCGCGCCGTTCGCCGTCGCCCTGTTGCTGGATCTGGGGCTTACCGCGTCGGACCTGACGGCGGCTTCCGCTGCGGTCGATCCCAACGACGCGTTTTCCGCCGCGTCGCCCGGGCCGATGGGGGGTGCGTTCGGATCGTCCCCGGGTGATGGCTCGAGGGCCGCGGCGGGGCCGATACCTGATCATGGATTCGGCCTGACGCCGGCCGTCCCGGTGCAATCGTCGACGACTGGAAGCGATACGACCGGTTCGACCGGCCAGTCGGCAAACGACACGGCGCCGCCGAGGCGGATCGGGTCGAGCAGCCCGCCGGATTTCGGCAGCTTGGCGCTGGCGCCGATGGCGCAGGGCGGCACGCTGACCACGACAACCCCATCGTCGTTGTCGACGTCCTCGTCGTCGACACGCGACACCTCGACGACGCCATCATCGAGCTCAACCATCTCGCAAAGCTCGACCCTGCTCGCAAGTCCGACGCTGCTGTCGACCTCGACCTCGACCGCGACCACGCCGACGACGACGTCCCCGGCGACGACCAGCACATCGACGACGACCACCACGACCACGACGACCACCACCACCACCACCACCAGCACCACGACGAATTCGATCGTGGCCGAAAATCAGCTGGCGGGAACGCCCCAGAGCATCTGGCGGATCGCGCCGGGAAAGGACTCGACGACGATCCAGGGCTTCACGACGGCGATCAGCACCAATCTCGGCGGTACGGTCCAGTTCAAGATCGACAATCTGACGGGCAACCCGAACTACCAGATCGATATCTATCGGTTGGGCTATTACGGCGGCGACGGCGCCAGACTCGTCACGAGCCTGCAGCATCAGGCGGCCACATCGGTGGTTCAGCCCAACCCGTTGACGGACGCCTCGACCGGCCTCGTCGACGCCGGCAACTGGAGCGTGACCGACTCCTGGACGGTGCCGACGACCGCCGTATCCGGCGTCTACATCGCCAACGTCATCGACGGCACGCAGATCTTCCAGATCCCGTTCGTGATCCGCAACGATGCCTCGCACAGCGCCATCGTCTTCCAGACGGACGATCAGACCTGGCAGGCCTACAATCCGTGGGGCGGCGCCAATCTCTACGCCGGCAATGGGCCCGGACTCCACGGCGCAGCCTATGCCGTCAGCTACAACCGTCCGATCACCACGCGCGACGGCGGCCTGTCGGGCACCGCCAACGACATGGTGTTCTCGGCCGAGTATCCGGCGATCTACTGGCTCGAGCAGAATGGCTACGACGTTTCGTACATCTCGGGGATCGATGCTGCGACCAACGGATCGCTGCTGCTCAATCACCAGGTCTATATGGATGTCGGTCACGACGAATACTGGACCGATAGCCAGTACAACAACGTCCAGGCGGCCGGCCACGCTGGCGTCAACCTGATGTTCCTGAGCGGCAACGAGGTCTATTGGCAGACGCGGCTCGCGCCGAGCATCGATGCCAGCGGCTCTGCGAACCGGACCCTCGTCTCCTACAAGGACACCCACGCCAACGCGGTGATCGATCCGACCGGCACGGCGACGGGAACATTCATGGACGCCCGCTTCACCTCGAGCGGCGGCCTTTCGGGTATTCCCTCCAATTCGCTGACGGGCACGGTCTTCCAGGTGGATTCCGACCGCACCGACACGATGACGATCCCGTATGGGATGACGCAGCTGCGCTTCTGGCGGAGCACGTCGATCGCCGGCACCGCGCCCGGACAGACGGCGTCGCTGGTGCAGAACCTCCTCGGCTACGAATGGGACTCCTCGCCCGACAACGGCTTCCGGCCGGCCGGCTTGGTCGATCTGTCGTCGACCACCCTGCAGGTCGACACCTACCTGCTCGATTACGGCAATACGACCGGGAACGGCACCGCGACCCACAACCTCGTCGAGTTTCGCGATCCGGTGAGCGGCGCGCTGGTGTTTGGAGCCGGCACCGTGTTCTGGTCATGGGGCCTCTCGTCCAACCACGATCAGCTGCTGGGCACGCCCACCCCGATCGATCCGAATGTCCAGCAGGCGATGATCAACCTGTTCGCCGACATGGGCGTGCAGCCGGCGACGATACAGGCCAGCCTGGTGATTGCGTCGCAGACGACGGACCATACCGCGCCGACCTCGACCGTAAAAAAACTCTCGACCACAAGCGTGGTCGAGGGCCAGTCGATCACGGTCACCGGCACCGCCACCGACGTCGGCGGCGTGATCGGCGGGGTTGAAGTCTCCACCGATGGCGGCAAGACATGGCATCCGGCCACCAGCACCGTCGGCGCTTCGAATGTGAATTGGTCCTACACCTTCCTCGCCGGCGCTCCAGGGACGCTGAACATCGAGAGCAGGGCGATCGATGACAGTCTGAACCTGGGAACGCCCAGCGCGGGCGTCTCCTACACGGTCATGCCGTCTTCGAACCTTTCGATCTTCAGTCCCACCGACACCCCGGCCGTCGTCACCAATAACGACCCCAAGGCGGTGGAGCTGGGCGTCAAATTCGTCACCTCGGTCTTGGGCGAAATCACCGGAATTCGATTCTACAAGGGATCGCAGAACACCGGCACGCATCTCGGCGACCTCTGGACGTCGAACGGCACGCTGCTCGCGAGTGCAACCTTCACCAACGAAACCGCCAGCGGCTGGCAGCAGGTCAATTTCGCAACCCCGGTCCGCGTTCAGGCCGGCACGACCTATATCGCCTCCTATCACACCGATACCGGCAACTATTCGACGACTGCTTTCTATTTCGACAACGCCGGGCATACGACCGGTGCGCTGACGGCGACCGGCGGCGGCCTCAATGGCGTCTATGCCTATGGCAGCGGACCGATCTTCCCCGGCAGCGTCGCGATCGCCAACGGTTTCAATTACTGGGTCGACGTCGTCTTCAACGACACCAGCCAGCAGCCACAGGCGAACAACGACAGCGGCTTTTCGGTGACCGAGAACGGCGTTCTCAACATCCCGGCGTCGGCGTTGCTCGCCAATGACACCGACCCATCCGGCCTGTCGTTCTCGATCAGCGGCGTCGGCGGTCCGGTCAACGGAACGGTGAGCTACAACGCCCAGACCCAGACCGTGACCTTCACCCCGACGGCGAACTATGCGGGGGCTGCGAACTTCACCTATACGATCACCGACACGAGCGGTGCCAGCAGCTCCGGCCACGTTTCGCTCAATGTCAATTATCCGATCGCCGCGCAAAGCCTGTTCGGCACCAACGATACGCCCAGCACCGCCAATTCTGGTGACACCAGTTCGGTCGAAGTCGGCGTCAAGTTCACCGCGTCGGCGAACGGGATGCTGACCGGCCTGCGATTCTACAAGGGATCCGCGAACACCGGTACGCACGTCGCCGATCTCTGGAGTTCGAGCGGAATGCTGCTTGCCACAGCGACCTTCACCAACGAGACGGCGAGCGGCTGGCAGGAAGTCGACTTCTCCAGCCCGGTGGCGATCACTGCCGGCACGACCTATGTCGCCTCCTACCACACCAACGGAAACTATTCCGCCACCTCGAATTATTTCACGTCGTCGCTGACCAATGGCGAACTGACGGCGCCTGCCGCGGGCAACGGCGTTTACGGTTACGGATCGGGAAACATCTTCCCGACCAACACCTACAAATCAACCAATTACTGGGTCGACGTCGTGTTCGACGGATCCGGCCGGCCCATCGCCAATGCCGACGGCGGCTTCGTCGTCAACGAAAATGGCTCGATTTCGATCGCCGCTTCGGCGCTGCTCGCCAACGACACCGATTCAGCCGGCCTGCCCATTTCGATTACCGGTGTCAGTAATGCGCAGAACGGGACGGTGTCCTACGATCCCAACACGCAGACGGTCACTTTCGTGCCGACGACCGGCTACACCGGAACGGCTAACTTCACCTACACGATCAGCGATACCGGCGGCAACGCGGCCTCGGCCGGCGTCTCGCTGTTCGTCAACAATCCCGCGACCGAAAGCCTCTTCAGCCTGCGCTCGAGCCCGAGCGTCGTGGCCGTGAACGATCCGAACTCGGTGGAATTGGGCGTCAAATTCACGGCCGACGCCTCCGGGGTGATCACCGGCCTTCGCTTCTACAAGGGGCTGCAGAATACCGGTTCGCACGTTGCCGACCTGTGGAGCTCGAACGGGACTCTGCTCGCCACCGCGAGCTTCTCCAACGAGACCGCGAGCGGCTGGCAACAGGTGAATTTCGCAACGCCGGTAACCATTGCCGCCGGCACGACCTATATCGCCTCGTATCACACCGACGGCAACTACTCCGCCGACGGCGGCTATTTCGCCAACTCGCTGGTCAGCGGCGACCTCACCGCTCCGGCGGGCGGCAACGGCGTCTACGGCTACGGGACGGGAAGCCTGTTCCCGACCAAAAGCTACAACGCCACCAACTATTGGGTCGACGTCGTCTATTCCAAGACGGCGGCGCCACCGCTTGCCAACAACGACAGCGGCTTCGTCGCCAGCGAGAACGGCTCGGTCACCATCGCGGCGTCGGCGCTGCTCGCCAACGACACCGATCCGCAGGGCCTTGCATTGTCGATCACCGGCGTCGCCAACCCGAGCAATGGCAGCGTCAGCTACGATGCCAACACCCAGTCGGTCACCTTCGTGCCGACCGCGGGCTATACCGGAGCGGCGAGCTTTACCTATTCGATCGCGGACACCGCTGGCGGAACGGCGTCGGCCAGCGCATCCCTGCTGGTCAACGATCCGACGACGTACAGCCTGTTCAATCCGTCCACCGCGCCGTCGATCGCGACGGTGAACGATCCCAGTGCGGTTGAGCTCGGCGTCAAGTTCCAGTCGAGTTCGAACGGCGAGATCACCGGGCTGCGGTTCTACAAGGGGCCGCAAAACACCGGAACCCACGTTGCAGACGTGTGGAGCCCCACCGGCACGTTGCTGGCGAGCGCGACCTTCGGCAACGAAACGGCGAGCGGCTGGCAGCAGGTGAACTTCGCCACGCCGGTGGCCGTCACCGCCGGGACGACCTATGTCGCTTCTTACCATACCAACGGCGACTACTCGGCAGATCCCAACCTGTTGGCGACCGCGCTCACCAACGGTCCGCTGACGGCGCCATCGAGCTCGAGCAGCGGCGGCAACGGCGTCTATGCCTATGGCAGCTCGAGCCTCTTCCCCACCAACAGCTTCAATTCCACGAGCTACGGCGTCGACGTGGTCTTCAAGGCGCAGTTGGCAGCATAGGAATAGCGCGATGCACGACGAAGTCTACACGGATGGAGTGGAAGAGATCACGGTCGGCGGGTCGATCGTGCGCGTCGATCTGATCACTCTGTCGCTGACGGAGCGGGACGCCAACAATCTCCCGAAACGGGTATTCCGCCAACGCCTGATCTTTTCGGTCGAGGCGTTCGCGAACTCGGTCGACGTGATGCAGAACGCGCTCCAGGGCCTGGTCGATGCCGGGATCGTCCGGCGCAACCAGCCGCGGCCGTCGGCCGATCCGGTCAATATCGGTTCGTCCGCAGAGCGCGGTCCGACAGCTCCGAACAGCCCACGGTCACCGAATGTCTCAACCAATTTCCGCTGAGATCGAAGACGTCGGCGAAGCGCCGTCCGCAGCAGTCGTCGACGAGGCGCCAGCCGTTGTCGATGAGGCGCCCGGTCCGGCGTCGCGAACGGCGCTGGAATGCCTCGCCAGGGTCGCGGCCCATCATGGGGTCGATCTGCCGGCCGACCGGCTGCAGCACGCCTATGTGGTCGCCGGCTCGCCGATCGCGACGAACCTGTTGCTGCGAATGGCGAAGGATGGCGGACTGCGCGCCCGGAATGCGCGGCTCGATTGGGGAGCTCTGTTCCGGCTGGGCGAGGCCTATCCGGCATTGGTCCGACTGAAGAACGGCAACTGGATCGTCGTCCTCGGCGCCGGCGAGGCGGCTGACGGCACCGAGGCCGTCAGCATCTTCGATCCGCTTGCTGAACGGCAGGACGAGGCCTTGATCGTCGGCAAGGATCTGTTCTGCGGCCGGTGGAGCGGCGAAGCCATCCTTGTCAAGCGCAACGGCCGGTCTGCCGATGGACGACCCGCCTTCGGGCTGCGGTGGTTCGTCCCCGAACTGCTGCGCCAATGGCGGCTGTTTGCCGACGTCGCCATCGCCGCGATCCTGCTCTATGCGCTCGGTCTCGCGCTCCCGATCTTCTTCCAGCTCGTGATCGACAAGGTCCTCGTCCACGAAAGCTTCACGACGCTCTATGTGCTCGCCGCCGGAGCGACGGCTGCGCTTGCGTTCGACGCCATATTCGGATTCCTGCGCCGCTACCTTCTGCTGTATGCGACCAACAAGGTCGACATCCGGGTTGCGACCAAGACGTTCGGACACCTGCTCGGTCTTCCGGTGACTTTCTTCGAGCATATTTCGGCCGGGGTGCTGGTCAAGCACATGCAGCAGGCCGCCCGGATTCGCGAATTCCTGACCGGCCGGCTGTTCCTGACCACGCTCGATGCGCTGTCGCTGGTCGTCTTCATTCCCGTTCTCGCGCTCTACAGCATCAAGCTGACCTGTGTGGTGCTGGCCTTCACGGCGCTCAGCGGCGCGGTCGTCGCGCTGCTGATGGGACCATTCCGGCGCCGTCTCTACGAGCTCTACCAGGCCGAAGGCGCGCGTCAGGCTCTGCTCGTCGAGACCGTGCACGGCATGCGCACGGTGAAGTCGCTGGCGATGGAGCCGCTGCAGGGCAAGGTGTGGGACGACCGTTGTGCCCAGTCGGTCACGATGCGGTTCGGGGTCGAGAAGATCTCGGCCGGGGCGCAGTCGCTGACCGGGTTTCTCGAAAAATTGATGACGCTCGGGATCATCGCACTCGGCGCACTCGACGTCTTCAGCGGCGAGATGACCATCGGCGCGCTGGTCGCGTTCAACATGCTGGCCGGGCGCGTCTCGGGGCCACTGGTGCAGATGGTGACGATGGTCCACGAATATCAGGAGGTCGCCCTCGCGGTTAAGATGCTGGGCGAGGTGATGAACCAGAAGCCTGAGCGCGATGGTCGGCGCGACGGGCTGCGGCCCGATCTCGTCGGCAAGATCGAATTCGAGAATGTCTCGTTCCGTTATGGCCCGGACGCGGCGCCGGCGCTCGACGACGTCTCCTTCTCGATCGCGCCCGGATCGATCTTCGGCATCGTCGGCCGCAGCGGTTCCGGCAAGACGACGCTGACGCGGTTGATTTCGGGCATGTATCCGGTCCAGCAGGGCCTGCTGCGGGTCGACGGCTACGATTCCCGCGAGCTCGATCTTATTCACCTGCGCCGCAATCTCGGTCTCGTGCTCCAGGACAATTTCCTGTTTCGCGGTACGGTGCGCGAGAATATTGCCTGCGTGAAGCGAGACGCGACCTTCGCCGAGGTGGTCCGGGCGGCGCAGCTCGCCGGGGCCGACGAGTTCATCGAGCGATTGCCGCGCGGCTTCGACACCATGCTCGAGGAGGACGCCTCCAATCTTTCGGGAGGCCAGAAGCAGCGGCTGGCGATCGCCAGGGCGCTGATCGTCAACCCGCGCATCCTGATCTTGGACGAGGCAACGAGCGCGCTGGATTCGGAGAGCGAGATGATCATCCGGCGCAACCTGCGTCGTATCGCGGCCGGGCGGACCGTGATCATCGTCTCGCACCGGCTGTCCATGCTCACCGATGCCAGCGAGATCCTGGTGATCGATCGCGGCCGCATCGTCGACGTCGACCACCATGACCGGCTGCTGTCGAAGTGCACCATCTACAGGCATCTCTGGAACCAGCAGACGAAGCAGATCGCATGACCAGGGCAGACAAATCCGGCGCCGACGCAATGACCGGGAAGAAGGCATCGCCGCAGCCGGCCGGGCGGCGGCGCCGATCGCTGTTCCGGGCGGCTCCGCTCCGCTCGCCGCTGATCGCGGAATTCCAGACCGATGCCATCGAGATCGAGGAGCGGACGCCGCCGCGCGTGGCGCGTCTGACGCTCTATTGTGTCGTGGCGCTGATCCTGGCCGCCGTCGCCTGGGCGTCGGTGTCGCATGTCGACATGATCGTCACGGCCCAGGGAAAGCTGATCACGACCCGGCCCAATCTCGTGGTGCAGCCGCTGGAAACCTCCGTCATCCGTGAAATTCACGTCAAGGCCGGTGATCGGGTCAACCGCGGCGATGTGCTGGCGACACTCGATCCGACCTTCTCCCAGGCGGACCTCGATCAGTTGCGCAACCGCGTCGCCGCATTCGATGCGACGATCAACCGTCTGAAGGCCGAACTGGCCGGCCAGGATTACGTGGTCGGCGTCGGCGCCAGCGGCGACGAGGTCCTGCAACGCAAGATGTTCCTGCAGCGCAGGATGGGCTACGACGCCCAGATACAGAATTACGACGCGCAGATCGCGTCCGCCCAGGCGAATCTCAAGACCGCGCAGGACGAGGAGGCGGTGCTGGTGCAGCGGCTCGAGACCATGAGGTCGATCGAGACCATGCGCAGCACACTGATGGACAAGGAGGTCGGCTCGAAGCTGAATTTCCTGCTCTCGCGCGACGCGCGCCTCGAAGTGGAAAGCAATCTGGCCCGGGTGCGGGGGAATATCGCCGACAATGCTCACCGGGTCGACAAGTCCCGCGCCGATCAGAACGTCTTCGCCGAGGACTTCCGCCGCACCGCCTATCAGGATCTGGTCGAGACCCTGGCCAAGCGCGACAGTGCCGCAGAAGATCTCAAGAAGGTGGAGCTGCGGCGGCAGCTGATCGTGCTCAAGGCGCCGGCCGATGCCGTCGTGCTCGAGATCGCCAATCGGACGGTCGGCTCGGTGGTTCGCGAGGCCGAGACGCTGTTTGTGCTGGTCCCCCGCGATGTGGCACTCCAGGCTGAAGTCAACGTCGAGGGCAGGGATATCGGCCAGGTATCGGTCGGCCAGCCGGTCCGGATCAAGTTCGAGGCCTTCCCGTTCCAGAAGTACGGCACGGGGAGGGGTGAAGTGCGCGTCATCAGCCAGGATGCATTCTCGCCGGATCCCAAAGCCGAAGGTGCGCGCCGCGCGACGGCTCCGTATTACCGTGTGCTGGTCGACCTGTCCGACGCGCATCTTCGGCTCCCGGCGGAGCGCGTCCCGCTGATTCCGGGCATGGCGGTGACCGCCGAGATGAAGGCGGGACGGCGCAGCGTGATCTCCTACTTCCTCTATCCCCTGCTTCGCGGACTCGACGAAAGCATCCGCGAATACTGACCAGCGTACGGTGATTGTCGTGATGAAGACCAGTTCCGATGCCGGAGTGAAACTGATGGCGCCCGCCGGCCTGACGGAGCCGACGCGCAACTCGCATCTGGTGAATTATGCTCTGCGCGGCCTGCGCCACTGCTGGCTGCCGCAACACGGCCGCTGGTCGCATATCTACCATCTCGACGGACGCGCGGCGCCAAACCAGTCGCTGCCGCAGAGCGACGTGTTCTATACGCTGAACGTTCTGCTCGGAATGTCCCGGACCGCCGAGATACCCGACAGCATCGGTCTGTCGGAGATCTTTCAGCGCAACGTGCGCCAGCTCGTGAGCCTTCCGGTGCCGAAATATGCCTACGGCATGGCGCTGTGGGCCGCCGCGGAGCTGGAACTGGGGATTCCTGAGGAGGTGGCGCGGGAGGTGAAGGCGCTGCTGGACAATCGCTCGGGCTGGGAGAATTTCCGCGCCCAGGACCTCGGCATGCTGCTGACCGGAATCGTCGCGATGGCCCGCGCCGATCGAAAGGAGTGGTACCGCTTCGCCGGGCCGCTCTTCGCCTTCCTCAGGCAACGCTATCACAGCCCTTCGGGGTTGTTCTTCGATGCCCCGTCGGGAATGCGGCGGCGTTTCGCGTCGTTCGCGACCCAGGTTTATCTGTCGATCGCCTGCTATCAGTACGGCGACGTCGCTGGAGATCCCTTGGCGATCGCCATGGCGTCGGCCTGCGTCCGCAAGCTGATGGCATTGCAGGGGCCGCGCGGCGAGTGGCCGTGGTTCTTCGATGCGGTCAGCGGGCGCGTGCTGGACTTCTACGAGGTCTATTCGGTCCACCAGTACGGCATGGCGCCAGCCCTGCTGGAATGGGCGGAGCGGTACGATGTCCACGGCGCGCGGGAGGCCCTGATCAAGGGTTTCAACTGGGTGCTGGGCCGCAATCAGCTCGAGCGATCGATGCTCGTACCCGAGCTGGGCTTGAGCATTCGCTCGCAAATCCGCCGGAGCGAGCTGACGACGAAGCTGCCGCGGATGTTGCGTGCGGCCGCGAAGGCCTATCTCGGGCGTGACTCGGACCTGATCGACAGCTCGGCGGTCGGTCTTCGTCTCGAGTGCCGCAGCTATGAGCTTGGCTGGATCTTGTGGTCGTTCGGCCAGCGCTCCGATCTGCCGGAATTGGCCGATCATCAGGCTTTCGTTCCGCCGGTGTCGCCGGCCTAAATCCGCCGAGCTTCAGGTCCGGTCCGGAGAGGATCGCGGACCGAGCGGCCGAACGCTCAGCGATTCCATGAAATCGATCGGTCACCTCGCAGCAGCGTCAGCATCACCGCGGCGCGGTGCGTGCGCACGGCGCAAAGCACGGCAAAGGCCCGCCATCGCGTGACGAAGCCCTTGATACGGTCGCTGGTCAGGACCGTGATCGCGCCGGCGGCCGGCGAGGCGAGCAGGAGGAGTGCGCGCGCAATCCAGCGCAGTCGCCAGGCGGCCTTGCCGTCCGCCATGTGGCGATAGTGCAGGATCTGCCGATCCCATTTGGCATAGAGTTCGTCAAGCGAGCCGCGGGCAGGGTGGAAAACGATCATCTCGGGAACGTAGCGGAAGCGCAGGCCCGCATCGCGGGCACGCTGCCCCCATTCCATGTCTTCGGCCACCTCGATGCCGGCGAAGGGACCGGCGGCGTCGAAGTCCCGGCGAAACATCACGAGGTTGCCGGTGCCGGAATAGCCGTGCCGCTCGATGTAGAGCTTGAAGCGATAGGCGAAGACGCTCTCATAGGCCTCGACGGCGGTGAGACTGCTGTCTCCGGGATGCCAGATGCGCACATCGCCGCCCAGCACGGTGCGCGGCAGGGACGACTGGAGCGCGTTCAGGGCGTTGTCCAGCCAACCCGGGTGGGCGCGGCAGTCGGCGTCGATGAAGGCGAGGATGTCGCCGGCTGCAGCGGCAACGCCGGTATTTCGGGCGGGACCGGGACCGGGCCGTCCTTCCTGCAGCAGGCGCGTGCCAGGATGGCGGGCGACGACCTCGGTCGGAAGCGCCAGCGAGCCATTGTCGACGACGATGACCTCGAAGAGGTCTCGCTGCAGGCTCTGCGCTTCGAGGCTGCACAGGCAGGTTTCGAGGCCGTCGGGCTGGTTGAGATGCGGAATAATCACCGAGATCTTGGTCATATTTAATCCTGCACTGGTTTAAATCGCCCGATCCAGCCGCGAGCGCCGCCGCTCTGCTGCGGATCCTGCCGCAACAGCCTGCCGGGCAGCTGCGCGGCCTCGATTTAATGCCAAAATAAATCTTGCAATTAAATGTTGCGTGAGTATTATCGCGATTATTAATTTAAATACAAGAGCAAGTTGCTCTTTAATTGCAGGGGGTTGCGATGCGCGCGTCGTTCCTGGAGTGCCCCGTCGACATCCTCTCCATGGCCGAGACCGTCGATCTCGCCCGCCGGGCGATGCGCAGCCGTCAACGTTTGCAGCACGTCGCGCTCAATGTCGCCAAGCTCGTCAACATGCGCCTCGACCCGGTGCTCGCTGCCGACGTGGCCAACAGCGATGTCGTGAGCATCGATGGAATGGGGATCGTCTGGGGCGCGCGGGCACTCGGGTTGCCGGTCAAATCGCGCGTTGCCGGCGTCGATCTGCTTGCGGAGCTGCTCGCGGTCTGCGCCTCTGAGGGATTCAAGCCCTATTTCCTCGGCGCGACGCCGCCGGTGCTGCAGCGGGCGGTTGAGCGTGTTCGCGGGCGTCATCCTTCCCTGGTGCTGGCAGGGTACAAGGACGGCTATTTCGGCCGCGAGGACGAGGCCGCTGTCGTCAGCGACATCCGGGCCAGCGGGGCCGACTGCCTTTTCATCGGCATGCCGACACCGCGCAAGGAGCGGTTTCTCGCGGCGCATCGCGACGTCCTCGGCGTGCCTTTCATCATGGGCGTCGGCGGTTCATTCGACATTCTCGCCGGCGAGGTCCGGCGTGCGCCCGCCCGCATGCAGCAGCTCGGACTGGAGTGGCTCTACCGCGTCTATCAGGAGCCGGGCCGGATGTGGTGGCGATACGCCAGGACCAACACGCTGTTTGCCGGAATTCTGGCGCAGGCCGTCATCCGCCAGATTCTCGGAGCCGCGCCGCGGGCGAACCGCGTGATTCCGCCCGGCGCGGGCCGGGTCGGAGGCTGAGACGTGCAGAAGCATTTTCTCGTCCTGTTGGGTACCCGTCCGGAGGCGATCAAGCTGTTTCCGGTGATCAACCGCCTCAAGGCCGAAAAGGACATCACAATCACGGTCTGCGCCACGGCGCAGCACCGGCAGCTGCTCGATCAGGTGCTCAAGCTTGCCCGCGTGGTTCCGGATTTCGACCTCAACGTCATGACGGCCAACCAGACGCTGGATCATCTCACGGCGCGACTGCTCGGCAACATCGGCGAGGTGCTCGACCAGGTGAAGCCGACGCGGGTCATCGTCCAGGGCGACACCGCGACCGCAATGACGGGTGCTCTCGCGGCCTACTACCACCGTATTCCGGTGTCGCACGTCGAGGCCGGATTGAGGAGCGGCGACATCTACGCTCCCTGGCCGGAGGAGGTGAACCGCAAGATCGTCGGCTCGATCGCCGACCAGCACTTCGCGCCGACGGAGCGTGCCGCGCAGGCGCTGCGAGCGGAAAACGTGCCCAATGAGCGTATCCACGTCACGGGAAACACCGTCGTCGATGCCCTGATCCTTGCCAGGGCCATGGTCGAGGCCGACCCTTGCCTGTCCTCGCGGTGGGACGACATCAGAAAGCATCACGGCAATCGCCGCATCATCCTGGTGACCTGCCATCGCCGCGAGAATTTCGGCGGTGGCGTGCTCAACATCGTCAACGCGCTGCAGACCATCCTCGCCAGGGAAGATGTCGCCGTGGTGCTTCCGATTCATCCGAACCCGAATGTCCGCGACATCTTCGCCGCGCACCTTTCGAACCACCCCCGCGTCATCCTGATATCGCCGCAGGAATACACCGATTTCGTCAGCCTGCTGTCGCTCTCTTACCTGGTGCTGACCGACTCCGGTGGCGTCCAGGAGGAAGCGCCCACCTTTGGCAAGCCGGTCCTGGTGATGCGCGAGACGACCGAGCGACCCGAAGGTGTGGAGGCCGGCACGGCGCGCCTGGTCGGCGCCGACTACGACAGGATCGTCGAGGAGACGTTCCGCCTGCTCGACGATGACGAGACCTATTCGGCCATGGCTCGCTCCCACAACCCGTTCGGCGACGGCCGCGCCAGCGAGCGAATTGTGAAGGTCCTTCTCGATGCCTGAATTTCAGAAAGTCGTGATGATCGGACTTGGCTATATCGGGCTGCCGACGGCCGCCCTGATCGCCAGTCGCGGGATGCAGGTCGTCGGCGTCGACACCAAGGAAGACGTCGTCCGGACCGTCGGCTCCGGGGCCATCCATATCTCGGAGCCGGATCTCGACGGCCTCGTCTCCAAGGTGGTGTCGAGCGGCGCGCTGGTGACCGCCACCAAGCCGCAGCCGGCGGACGTCTTCATCATCGCGGTGCCGACGCCGATCGATGGCGACAATCGGCCGGATCTGAGCAGCGTGAACGCCGCCGTCGAGAGTATTCTCGACGTTCTGGCGCCGGGGAATCTCGTCATTCTGGAATCGACTTCGCCGATCGGAACGACGGAAGCAATAGCGAGGCGCATCAGTGAGCGAAGGCCGGACCTCCATGTCGGCACCAACGGCAAGGAGGACGGATCGGTTTATGTCGCCTACTGCCCCGAGCGCGTCCTTCCAGGCCGGATCCTGACCGAACTCATCAACAACGATCGCTGCATCGGCGGCATTACGCCGGCCTGCACCCGGCGGGCGCAGCGCTTCTACAAGATGTTCGTCCGCGGCGCCTGTGTCGCGACGACGGCGCGCGCGGCGGAACTGGTCAAGCTGACCGAAAATGCCTTCCGTGACACCAATATCGCCTTCGCCAACGAGCTGTCGCTGATCTGCGACAGGTTCGATATCAACGTCTGGGAGGTGATCGACATCGCCAACCGGCATCCCCGCGTCAACGTGCTGCGGCCCGGCCCGGGCGTCGGCGGGCACTGCATCGCGATCGATCCCTGGTTCATCATCGATTCCGCGCCAGACCTCGCGCGGGTGATGCGGACGAGCCGTGACGTCAATAATCAGAAGACCCACAGGATCATCGAGCGCGCCGAGGCGCTGATCGACGATCACCCCTACGCGAACGTCGCCTGCTGCGGCCTGACGTTCAAGGCCAATATCGACGATCTGCGCGAGAGCCCTGCCATGGAGGTTGCGTTGCATCTCGCCGCCAAATACGGGCCGCGCGTCAAGGTCGTCGAGCCGAATCTGAGGCGGTTGCCGCCCGATCTAGCCGACCATCGCGTCGGCTTCATGAATATCGATGAGGCCCTGCGGAGCTGCGAAATCGCAATCGTGCTCGTCGACCACGACGAATTCAAGATGATCCCGCTGGCGGAACGACGCCACCTCGACGTCATCGATACGCGGGGCATCTGGCAGGACATGCCGGTACGGACCTGAGCCGGCAAGGCAGTGGAAATCGGCGGCGTTGGGCGAACCGGGCCGCGCTCAACCAGCGACAAGGAGACCTTGCGGTCTCGAACGGGCAGAGGACAGCGCATGCAGAGTAGCCAGATAGGTGTCGGCATTGTGGGATACGGCTACTGGGGCCCGAATCTCGTGCGCAATTTCGCGAATAACGCCTCGGCCAGCGTCGTCGGGGTCAGCGATCTCGATCCGGGTAAGCTCGCGGCGATTCAGCGGCTTTATCCTGGTACGACGACGACCCAGCGCTACGACGACCTGCTCAGCAATCCGGACATCGACGCCATTGCCATCGCCACGCCGGTGCACAGCCATTACGAGCTGGCCCTTGCGGCGCTCAGGGCCGGCAAACACGTCCTGGTCGAGAAGCCGTTGGCGTCCAGCGCGGATCTCGTGCGCCGCCTGATCGACGAGGCCGATCAGCGCGGGCTGACGCTGATGGTCGATCACACATTCCTCTATACGCCGGCGGTGCAGAAGATTCGCGAGCTGATGCTTCGCGATGAACTCGGCGAGGTCTACTACTACGACAGCACCCGCTCGAGTCTCGGCCTGTTCCAGAGCGACGTCAACGTGATCTGGGATCTGGCTGTCCACGATATCTCGATCATCCAGTATATTCTGGACGAGGACCCGGTGGCGGTCTCGGCGACCGGGTCGTGTCATGTTGCCGGGTCCCCGGAGAACATGGCGCATATCACGTTGTTCTTTCAGAGCAGATGCGTCGCCCATGTGAGCGTCAACTGGCTGTCCCCCATCAAGGTGCGGCAGACCTTCGTCGGCGGCAGCAAGAAGATGATCGTCTACGACGACCTGGAGCCGACCGAGAAGATCAAGGTCTACGACAAGGGCATCACCCTGAACGGCTCGTCCGAGAACGCTCATCAGTTCCGGATCGGCTATCGGGCCGGGGACATGTGGGCGCCGCACATTTCGGCGAAGGAGGCGCTGCAGAGTGAAGTGGAGCACTTCATCGATTGCGTCCGCAACGGCACGCCGCCGGTGTCCGATGGCCTGTCGGGGCTGCGCGTCATCGAAGTGCTCGAAGCCGCGTCGCGCTCGATCGCCGATCAGGGCAAGCCCGTTCTGCTCAAGCATCCGCGCGGCAGCGTCCGGGAGCCCGCCAGGGCTACGGCCTGATCGGTTCGTGATGAGCTCAGTCCAGCGTTCCATCTTCTTTTCCGCGGCCGAGCGTTATGCCAGCCTGTTGCTGTTCCTTGTCTCGACGGCCGTCCTGTCGCGGCTGCTGACGCCCAAGGAGTTCGGTGTCTATGCCGTCGTCGGCGCCGTCACCACCGTGGTCGCGGTATCGTCGCAGGAGTTCGGCGGCGCCAATTATATCATCCAGAAGGTTTCGCTGTCCGACGCGAATGTCCGCACCGCATTTACGGTCACGTTCTGCCTATCCGCCTTGATCGGCGCCGGCCTCTATCTTCTGGGCGGAATGCTCGGGGCGTTGTTCGGCGAGGCCGGCATAGAGGCGGGGATCGCCGTCGCCGCGCTGAACTTCCTGATCACGCCGTTCTCGATGACGATCATCGCGCTGCTCCGCCGCGACATGCGGTTCGGCGTCATCGCCGGCGGAAACCTTGCCGGCAACTTCGCCACTGTCGTGGCGTCGATCGCGCTGGCGGCGTTGGGCTACAGCTATCTCGCACCGATCTGGGGCATGGTCGCCGGAAGCGCCGTGCAGGCGGCCTATATGATGGCCGGACGCGACGATCTGCGGATTTTCCGGCCGTCGCTGGAAGGCTTCCCGGAGGTCGTCAGATTCGGTCTCTATTCGAGCGGCGTCGTTCTCATTAACGTATTGTACAACTCGGCGCCCCAACTGTTTCTCGCGCGGGTGCTGGATTTCGCCGCAGTCGGTCTCTACAGCCGGGCCGTCAACGTCACCCAGGTGTTCGACAAGCTGGTCATCCAGGTGATCAGCCCGGTCATCATGCCTGCCATCTTCGCCCAGACCAAGGCCGGCGCCGACCTCAAGCGGATCTATCTCGATGCGATCGGGCTCCTGACCGTGCTGCACTGGCCGTTCCTGATCCTGGTGGCGGTGATGGCGAAGCCGATCATCGCCGTGTGGCTCGGCCCCACGTGGCTGGAAGTGGTTCCGCTGGTGCGTCTGTTGTGCATCGCCTATCTGTCGCTGTTCGCCGCCTGCCTGACCTATCCCGTCCTGGTGGCGGCCGGCAGCGTCCGCGACGCGCTGGTTTCCTCGCTGATCTCGTTGCCGCCGTCGCTGCTCCTCATTCTCGGAGCGTCCTTCTTCGGCGTCGGCGCGGTGGCGGCCTCGGCGCTGCTGACATTGCCGTTCCAGGCTGCGGTGGCGATCTATTTCGTCGGCCGCCATATCGAGCTGCGGCCGATCGATATCCTCCGCGCGACGCAGAAGAGCGGTGTGGTCGCGGCCGGCAGCGGCGTTGCGGCGGCGATCGGCGCCGCCCTGATCGACTACGGCGTGATCGGCCAGGCTGCCGGTGTCGTTGCCGCCTGCGCGGCAGCTGCGGCAGCCTGGCTTGCAGCGCTGGTGGCGGTGCAACATCCGTTGCTGCCGAAGCTGAAGATGGCAGCCGGCGAGGCATTGTTCATCACGTGGCGCATCGGAGTGCCCGTGCCGCTGTCATCCGGCCGGCCGGACCGGGATGGCTGTTGAATTCCTGCTCTAACGCTCGGGAGAAGAGGCGATGGCGATCGCAAAGGACGTGCAACTCGGCCGCGACGTGCGGATCTTTCATCCGGACCTCGTCAACCTCTACGGTTGTTCTATCGGTGACGAGACCAGGATCGGGACCTTCGTCGAGGTCCAGATCGGGGCGACGATCGGCGCCCGCTGCAAGATCTCCTCGCACAGTTTCATCTGCGAGGGGGTCACCATCGAGGACGAGGTGTTCATCGGCCACGGCGTGATGTTCACCAACGACAAATACCCGAGGGCGACCACCGCGGACGGTCGCCCCCAGGGCCCGGCCGACTGGAGCGTGGAATCCACGCGCGTCGGCAGGGGGGCCTCGGTCGGATCCAACGCCACCATTCTGAGCGGCATCACGATCGGTGCCGGCGCCATCGTGGGCGCCGGCGCGGTGGTGACCAAAGACGTTCCGCCTCAAGCGATCGTGGCGGGAGTCCCCGCCCGTGTGATCCCGGCCTCGACGGCAGGGGCTTCATCGAGGCGGTACGCGACGCCGCATCGTAACCGTTGACCACGGCCACGAATTAAACCGAGTTCGCGCGAACAGCAGTTTTCATTTGTTTATTTTTGTGATTTGATTTAATTGGAATATTGAATTTAAATAAATTAACCGCGCGGCCGGGCGCCAACACAGGATAAGGCCTTGATACCGCTTCTCGATTTGAAAGCTCAATACCGCCAGATCAGGTCCGAAATCGATGCCGCGATCATGCGCGTCATCGAGAGCACGCAATTCGTGCTGGGCCCCGATGTCGACGCCTTCGAGAATCGCTTCGCTGCCTATTGCAGCGCCGCGCACTGCCGGGCGGTCAACAGCGGCACCTCGGCGCTGCACCTGGCGCTGCTCGCGGCGGGCATCGGCCCTGGCGACGAGGTCATCACGGTCTCGATGACCTTCGTCGCGACGACTGCCGCCATTCTGTACAGCGGCGCGAGGCCGGTGTTCGTCGATGTCGATCCGGTGACCTGGACGATGGATCCGGCGTTGATTGAAGCCGCGATCACGCCGCGGACGAAGGCGATCCTTCCGGTTCATCTGCACGGCCTGATGGCCGATATGGATCCGATCATGGAGATCGCCCGCCGGCATCGTCTCGTTGTCATTGAGGATGCTGCGCAGGCTCACGGCGCCGAATACAAGGGGCGCCGCGCGGGATCGATCGGTGATCTCGGCTGTTTCAGCTTCTATCCGGGCAAGAATCTGGGTGCCTATGGCGAGGGCGGAGCGATCGTCACAAACCAGCCCGACCTCGCGCGGCGGATATCGCTGCTGCGGGACTGGGGGCAGGAGTCCAAATACAATCACGTCGTCGCCGGCTTCAACTACCGCATGGACGGCATCCAGGGCGCGGTGCTCAACGTCAAGATGGACTATATCGAATCCTGGACGCAGGCGCGCCGATCGGTTGCCGCGCATTACGATCGCCTGCTGGCGCAGTCGCCCCTCATGCGGCCGCGGCCGCCCTCGCACAGCCGTCATGTCTATCACGTCTACGCGGTCGGCCTGCCGCGCCGCGACGAGACGCTGAAGATGCTGCACGAGGCCGGCGTCGGCGCCGGCATTCACTATCCCGTTCCGGTCCATCTTCAGAAAGCCTATGCCGGCCTCGGCCACGGCGCGGGCGATTTTCCGGTCACCGAAGCGCTGGCCGGCGAGTTCCTGTCGCTGCCGATCTATCCCGAGCTCGAGCCGGCGCAGGTGGCCGAGGTCGTCGGCACACTGGAGAAGATCACGTTGGTCGAGGCGGCCTAGCGCGGTGGAGCTGACGCTCGTTTCAGTCTTGCGGCGAGTTCTTCATACGCGCGTCAGATCCAAAACCGCACTAGAAACACAATGATGCTGGTGTCCCGTTGTTTCCAACGTTCGTAGAAGCAGTCTGCTGCAAAGGCATACGAACGTTGGAAACGGGATGCTAGTGCGGCGTCTCGCAATTGCCTACCGCCTTTGCGGCAAGCCCCTGTAGGCAATTGCGAGACATAAGCCGCACTAGCTTCTTGATTTTGCTAGTGTCCTTATGTCTCCGAATGACCGTGCGAGGGTGAGGCAAATGGAGCGGTAATTCGGAGACAGGACACTAGATATCCGATTTTCAAGGTCTCGATCGGAAACGCATGTCGTCAAAAAGCGGTTTCGGAGCCGCGTAAGAACAGGAGAGCGTCGTGGCTGATCTGAAGGGGAAGCGCGTTCTGGTCACCGGCGGAGCCGGGTTCATCGGCTCGCATATCGTGGACCTGTTGTGCGACGAGGGCTGTATCGAGATCGTCGCTCTGGATAACATGGTCAGAGGACGGCCGGAGAACCTCAAGCGTGCGTCGACACGCGGACCGGTCCGTCTCGTTCATGGCGACATCCGCGACGGCAAGCTGCTCGGCCCCCTGGTCCGGGCAGCGGATATCGTCTTCCATCAGGCTGCGTTGCGCATCACCCATTGCGCCGCCGAGCCGCGCCTCGCGATGGAGGTTATGGTGCAGGCGACGTTCGATCTGCTGGAGCTCTGCGTCCAGCACAATGTCGAGAAGGTCGTCGCCGCGTCGTCGGCATCGGTCTACGGCATGGCCGAGGAGTTTCCGACCACGGAGCGCCAGAACCCTTATGATAACCGGACCCTCTACGGGGCTGCCAAGGCGTTCAACGAGGGCCTTCTTCGCGCCTTCAACGACATGCACGGGCTCGACTACGTCGCCTTCAGATATTTCAATGTCTACGGCGATCGCATGGACATCCACGGCCGCTATACCGAGGTGCTGATCCGCTGGATGGAGAGGCTGGAGGCCGGCCTGCCGCCGATCATCTTCGGCGATGGTCAGCAGACCATGGACTTCGTCCACGTTCGCGACGTCGCCCGCGCCAACATTCTCGGCGCCAGGGCCAATTCGACCGATGAGGTGTTCAACGTGGCGAGCGGAACCGAGACCAGTCTCTTGCAGCTGGCGAGAACGCTGTCGATGGTGATGGGCCATCGCGAGCTGGTGCCGGAATTCGCGCCGGAGCGATCGGTCAATCCGGTGCCGCGACGTCTCGCCTCCACGGGAAAGTCGGAGCGCCTGCTCGGCTTCCGCGCCACCGTGCCGCTTGAACAGGGTTTGGCCGAACTCGTCAAATGGTGGCGGACGGAACGCGGCTCCTTCGCGGCCGTGCGCCGGCAAGAGGCGGTGGCCTCGTGATCCCGATCGCGATGCCGCTGCTGGCGGAGGACGAAGCCGATGCGGCCCGGGCGGCGGTGCTGTCCGGCTGGGTGTCGCAAGGTCCGCAGGTGTCGGCCTTCGAGCGCGACTTCGCGGTTCTGGTCGGCGCCGAGCATGCCTGCGCCGTGTCCAATTGCACCACCGCCCTGCATCTTGCCCTGACCGCCCTGGACATCGGGGCCGGTGACGAAGTGATCACCGCCAGCCATTCGTTCATCGCCTCCGCCAACTGCATCCGATATTGCGGCGCCACGCCGGTTTTCGTCGACATCGACCCGGATACCTACAACATAGATCCGGTCAAGGTGGCCGAGGCGATCACGCCGCGGACACGCGCCATTATCGCCATTCACCAGATGGGCATGCCGTGCGACCTCGCTGCGCTCGGCGCCCTGGCGAACCGTCACGGGGTCGTCCTGATCGAGGACGCGGCTTGCGCCGCGGGCAGCCAGATTCGCATCAACGGCGAATGGGACCGGATCGGCAGGCCGCACGGTGCGATCGCCTGCTTCTCGTTTCATCCCCGCAAGGTGATCACCACCGGGGAGGGCGGGATGCTCACCACGGCGGATGCCGAGCTCGACCGCAAATTCAGGCTTCTGCGGCAACACGGCATGAGCGTTCCCGACACCGTCCGGCACGGCTCGCCAAAGGTGATCTTCGAGGACTATGTCGTCGTCGGTTTCAATTATCGCATGACCGACATCCAGGCCTCGATCGGGCGCAAGCAGCTCGAGCGGCTGCCCGAATTGGTGTCGCGCCGCCGGGCGCTTGCATCCCGCTATACCGAACTGCTGGGCAATATCGAGGGCCTGCACCTGCCATTCGAGCCGGACTGGGCGCGGTCGAATTGGCAGAGCTATTGTGTGCGTCTGCCCGGGCGGGTCGAGCAGCGGACGGTGATGCAGAAGCTGCTCGACCAGGGCATCGCGACGCGCCGTGGAATCATGTGCTCGCACCGCGAAGCGCCTTATGCCGGCACCGTGTGCCTCCACGATCTGCGCCAATCCGAGCTCGCCCAGGATCATGCGATCCTGCTGCCGCTCTATGCGCAGATGACCGAGGACGATCAGGTCCAGGTCGCGACTGCACTGCGGGCCGAATTGGGCTGCTAGTGTCCTGTCTCCGAATTACCGCTTCATTTGCCTCACCCTCGCACGGTCATTCGGAGACATCAGGACACTAGCAAAATCAAGAAGCTAGTGCGGCTTATGTCTCGCAACTGCCTATGAGAGGGTTGCCGCGAAGGCGGTAGGCAATTGCGAGACGCCACACTAGCGGCGTCGCGCGCAGCCTGGTCGATCAATTCGGGCGCGGCATGCCGGTCGCAGCATCTTGACTGCCGGCCGGCGCCGCCGGTGCTGCCCCGTGCCCGGGCGACAGGATGGCGGCGATCATGGCGCGGGCATTGCCATCGTCGGTCGAAGCCGTACCGAGCCAGCGTCGATATTTCCGCTGCAGCTTGTAGCGGGCGACGCCCACTCCGCAGCGGGCAGCCTCAACCAGCCGCTGTCCGGCCGAGGCGCGGTTGCGGATCGCTGACAGATACGTCTCTTCCATCGTCCGCGCGGCGTGGTCCAGGCTGAAACGCTGCTCGACCAGCCGTCTTCCGAAGATTCCGAGAGCACGCCGCCGCGGAGCCGATGCGACCACCGGTTCGAGAACCGACCGCAGCGCGGCCACGCCGGCGCCGCGCGAACCGGGGCCGAGCCCGTACCAGCCCTGACGCAGAAAGATCGGCGCGCTGTCCGGTGTCAGCAATTCGCTGAAACCATTCTCGCCGACCACCACCAGAGGCTTGCCGAAGGCCATGCCGCGCAATGCGGAGCCGCCCTGGCCAACGATGATATCGGCGGCGGCATAGCCGGGGCGCGGGTCGGCCATCTCGCCGGCGAGCAGAACCACCATCCGGCCGACGCTCGCGTTGACCTTCGCCGCCTGCATCGCCACCTGGTCGCGTGCCGGCCCGTCGCCGATCACGACCAGCCGGACGGGCAGGCCCGCGAGCGCGAGATCGCCAATTGCATCGCAAGCCGACAGCAGTCCCTCGAGCTTGAGATCAGGCACCAGGCGGCAGATCATGGCGAGCAGAACCTCGTCGGGTGCGATGCCGTGCGAGATGCGGAAATCGCTGCCGTCGAACGAGGGATGGTCGGCCCGCGTGTCGACGGGCGGCTCGAGCAGCGCGACTTGCCGATACCCGTCCGCTGCGGCCGCTTGCCGGATCATCTCCGTGCCGACGGTCAGCGGCACGCTCCGCGGCAGGAACGGCGCTACCGACATCGACATCACGGTGCCGACGACGGCCGCCCGTCCCGGCAGGTCGACGCCAAGAAAGGCCTCGATGATGGGCGGCCATTCATGGCCGTGCACGACGTCCACGGCGTGATGGCGCACGAGATCGCCGAGCATGCGGATCACCGCCGGCGAGGGACGCGCCCGGTGTTGTGGAACTTCGATGTGCGCGAGCCCCATGGCCTTGACCCGTCCGACCAGGGGACCAGCCTCGGAGACGACGGTGACGTCGTGGCCGCGACTGCGGATCGCCCCGGCCACCTGCACCGCGTTGAGCTGCGATCCGCCCATTTCCATGGAATGCGGGTAGACGAGCACCTTCATGCCTGCCGCGTCCTCCAAGACCGGCCCGACAAGCCGCCGGCCAGCCATCCATTGACCGCGCTATCTCAGGACAGGCCGGCAACAACCGGTCCGGGCGGACCGATAATTAATCAACTCTGATAAATCGCATCATATCGAGATTTAAAATCGGAGCAATTCGATTATATTGCGATTTAATGAGGGTTTTCCGGCCGGCTGTGGCAGCCGGATCGCAGACGGCAAACCGGATCGCACAAGGCGCTTTCGCAGATGAGCATGACGGCCAGGAAGGGTGGTGCGGCGGCGCCTCGGGTATTGGTCGCCATCGCGAGCTACGGCTCGTCGAACGACCGCTATCTCGAACGGATCATCCGCGAATACAGGGCGATGGCCTTCGATATCGACATCGTCGTGTTGTCGAACATCGACAAGACGCCTGCACCCGGCATCGAATGCCGCGTCGGCCTGCCCGCCAGGGATCCGTGGTCGCTGCCCTTCGCCCACAAGAAGTTGTTCGCCGACCGGTGCGATCGCTACGACCTCTTCATCTATTCCGAAGACGACATTCTGATCAGCGAACGAAGCCTTTGTGCCTGGCGCGAGGTGACCGCGCAGCTCGCGGAGGACGAGGTCGCAGGTTTCTTGCGGATCGAGTTCGGAAACGATGGTGAGCGGAACTATCCCGATGCCCATGGTCATTTCCACTGGGATCCAGCCTCTGTCCGCCGGCGAGGCGACTATACGCTGGCGCATTTCACCAACGAGCACGCGGCCTGCTACGTGCTCACCCGCGAGCAACTGCGCAAGGCGCTGAAATCCGGCGGCTTCGACGTCGCCCCGCACGAGGGAAAATACGATCTGCTGTGCACGGCGGCGACCGATCCATATACCCAGTGCGGGCTGACCAAGCTGATTCCGGTTTCGCACCTCGATGAATTCACCGTCCACCACATGTCCAACCGCTATGTCGGGAAAATGGGGCTGACGGCCAGGGAGTTCGGCAGGCAGGCGGATGCCCTGCTGCAGATCGCGGCAGGCGCCTCCCGGCAACGATCGCTGTTTCCGACCGAAACGCGGCTTTGGCGCGGCGCCTATTCCAAGGACTACTACGAGCCGGTCATGGAGCAGGTCACCTCGCTGATCCCGCGCTCGGCCCGCAACGTGCTCTCCATAGGCTGCGGCCGGGGCGCGAGCGAAACGCGGCTGGCGGCGTCGGGACTGGCGGTCACGGCCATTCCACTCGACAGCGTCATCTGCCGGGCAGCTGCGGAAACGGGCGTCGAGATCATCGACCCGGACTTTTCGTCTGCCGGGGCAAGTCTGGATGGCCGGCGGTTCGACTGCGTACTGATCTTGAATGTGCTGCACCTCGTGCACGATCCCGTCGAGGTGTTGTCGCTGTTTGGCGGCCTGCTGTCGCCTGCGGCGACGGTGATTATCCAGAGCCCCAACATGTCCAATCTCCCGGCGATCTGGCGGCAGATCCGCGACCGCCGGCTCGAAATGCCGCGCAGCTATGAGACGGCGGGCGCCCACTTCTCTTCCCCGGGCTCCATCGCGAAATGGTGCAGGCAGGCCGGTCTGGCCGTGGAACGAACTGCCGAGGTCCTGCACCGGCGCGTCGAGGCCTATGACGGCATCATTCCAGCGATCGCGCGGCGCGCGCTTGCTTCGGACATCATCGCCGTCGCAAGAAGCCGAGGTGATGCGCGCGAGCGTGTCGCCGGCCCGGAGCAGCTGACGTGAGCGACGCTCGGACAACGGGTTTCGGCGTCGACGGCCTGGCTCTCCCGCGAAGCTGGACGGCGGTCACTGCGTCCCGGAGGCCGGCGGCGCCAGCCGGGCCGCGCTACCAGCTTGCCAGCTGGGTGGCGCTGGTCGGTCTGGTCATTCCGGCCTGGGAAGCCGAGGTCTCGGTCGCCGGTGCAAAATTCACCGCGGGCCGGCTCGCCGTCACGGTGCTGGTGATCCCCGGGGTGGTCATCCTGGCGCGCCGCGGGCGGCGCCTCGTCGCCTGCGACATGGCGGTGCTGCTCGCCGCGGCGTGGATGCTCGTCGCCGCATCGGCCACGGCAGGCATGGGATCGCTGGCGTCGCCGGCTGCGGAGAGCCTGCAGTTCCTGTTCAGCTACATCGTCGGCAGAGCGTTCTTCTTCCGGCCGCCGGCCCTCAATACGTTCATTCGCGTTCTCAAGATTCTCACGATCGCGATGATCCTGATCGCAGCCGCCGAAAATATCGCCGGCCGCTGGCTGGCTCACGAGGCGGCGGCGTCGATTTTCGGCACCACGCCGCTGGGGGCGGTGTTTCGCGGCAATACCATTCGTGCGACCTCGACGCTCGATCACCCGATCCTGTTCGGAGTGTTTTGCGCGCTCGTCAATGCGATCCTGTTGCTGTGGGAGCGGAGCGCGGGGCGTCGCCTGTTGTTCTCGGTGATCTGCCTGGCGGGATGCGTCCTCTCGCAATCTTCGGCGGCGCTCATGGCCTATGTGCTCGGCGTGGCCGCCTATGTCTATGATCGCCAGATGCGGCAGACGCCGGCGCGATGGACGATTTTCTGGGTCCTGTTTGGTGGTGCGATCGGCGCGGTCTTCCTGGTTACCGAGCATCCGATCGGCTGGCTGGTCTCGCACCTCACATTGGATCCCGAGACAGGGTACTATCGCATGCTGATCTGGGATGCGGCGCTTGAGCGGATTGGCCAGAGTCCGTTAACCGGATATTCGTTCCAGCTCTTCAACGAAAACATCCTGGATTCCACTGTCGACTGCGTTTGGCTGGTCGAGGCGCTGCGGTTCGGAATTCCCGCCAGCGCATTTCTGTTTCTGGCGAACATGGCGGCGATCTGGCCTGCCGGCAGGCGCAAGGCGCCTTCGGCCGACGAGTTCGATCAGCGGATGAATCTGGCCTTCGCCATTGTCCTGCTGCTGTTCGTTTTCAGCGGCATCACCGTTCATTTCTGGAACTACATGTGGATATTCTGGGGATTGTGCATCGGTATCAAGGCGTCGCTGCGAGAAAGAGCGGTTTCGCGTTAGCTCTCAAGCCGGATCGGGGCAGGAACCAGGTGAAGGTGGTGCCTTTGCCGGCGACGCCTGGAGTGAAGTTCCCGCCTTCGAGTGCGTGCGGGCTGTAATCGAAGGTGTCGAGAAATTCGATCAGCTCTGGCGTCGGAAAGGCGCACATCAGTGCCGGCCGGCACCGGCGCAAGGTCTCGGTCGCGCCGTTGAGGATGTCGAGCTCGGCGCCCTGGGCATGCAGCTTGAGTAGTCGGGGCGACAGGCCGAACGAATCGAGCGTCCGGCACTGCACCTGATATTCCTCGACGGTCAGCTTGCGTTCGTCGAACCGAAACATGCGGCCGCGATCGCGCAGCCACTCGGTCGCTTCGTTCCGGCTCATGGCGGCCATGCCGTCGCAATCCCATCTCCCGTAGCGGGGAACGAAGAAGCGCAGCTGCCCGGGCCGTCGCCCCAGCGCGCAGATGTGAATCGTCACATTCCTGTCGGCGCCAAAGCGTGATGCCAGCCGGTCGGCCGATCGAGGCTCCGGCTCGAAGGCGACGACGGGGCATCGGGGCAGCAGCCGCCTGAAGGCGGCGACGCTTTGGCCGCGGTTGGCGCCGACGTCGACGATCAGGCCCTCGCCGAGCGCCAGCCGGGCGACGCCGTCGAATTCCGGCTTCGAGACATAGCGGGTGGCGAGGTCCTTGATGGCGAACCGGACGCGGGCCGCGCCGGGAATCCGGGCGTAGAGAAAACGCGCGAGCGCTTTCGCACTCGTGGGCTTGAATTCGAGGGTAATCGTCATCGGACAGGCCCCGGGAAGACGGCTCCGCCCCAGCCGGTGTCCAGGCGGGAATTTAATATCTGTTGCAATTAATATCAGGCTGGTCAAATAATGTCGAATTAAATAATCGGCGCGGCGTCTGATCTGTTCGGCGCGGCCTGACAACCCCGGGGCAGCAGCGATGGCGGCCGCAACGATCCACGACAAGGTCGCGGTTCTGATTGTCGGATTCCATAATCCCGACGACATCGCCCGGTGCCTCACCGCGTTGTCGAAAGCCGGCGGCTCGCCCGCCTTCGACATCTTCATCTGTGAGAACGGCGGGCCGGATGCCTATGACCGGCTGATCCATCAGCTGACGGCGATCGGCGGTTGTTGCGCAGGGGTGGCCGGGGTGGGCGTGACAAGCGCGGCGCCGGAGACATTCCTGGCAACGCGGCGGCTCAAGCTGCTGACGAGGCCCTCGGACGTCCTGGTCGGATGCGCGACCGGCAATCTCGGCTATGCCGGGGGAATCAACGCCTGGCTACGCGAACTCGTCAATCGAAACGGCTGGAAAGGCATCTGGATCCTCAATCCCGACACCGAGCCGGCGCCGGATGCGCTGGCTGCGTTGGTCGCCCGGGCGGAAGTCGGCGGCAAGGGAATGGTCGGCAGCACGATTCTCGAAGCGGGACGGGACGACGTCGTCCGCTTTCGCGGCGGGCTCCACTGGCACAAGCTGGGCGCAAGGGCGATCGCCATCGGACTGTCGGACCAGATCGACGCGCCGTTCGATCTGTCGGCGGTCGAACGGGCGATGGACAGTCCGTCGGGCGCCTCGATGTACGTGACGAGACGCTGCATCGAGCAGATCGGGCTGATGGACGAGAGCTATTTCCTGTTCTTCGAAGACCTGGACTGGGGCGTGCGGGCGAAGAAGCTCGGCCTCGGCTATGCGAGCGCGTCCATCGTCGCTCACCAGCGCGGGACCACGACCGGCTCGGCCGGGCATCTCACGGCGCTGTCCCGGCTCGCCGTCTATCTGCAGCATCGGAACGCCATTCATTTCGTTCGCCGGCATCATCCTTGGACATTGCCCGTCTTGGTCGCCATTTCGACCCTGCAGGCGTTTCGATTTCTGCTGCACCGCGCGCCGCGCAACTGCCTTGCGGCCATCGAAGGCACAGTGGCTGGGCTTCGAGGCGAGAAAGGCCCGCCGAGTTGGCATCGGAATGCGGCTTGAGGGGCCCGATGAGGACGGCGCGATGGTGGGTGCCGCCGCTGTTGGGAGCGGCCATGGCGCTGCTCGGATGGGGACGGACGCCGGTCCTGGACGAGGACGCCGCGGCGGCCGGCCGGGATGGTGGTGCGCCTGCGAGCGCGCATTGGCCCGATGATGCCAACACCGGCGTTCCGGCAGGGACCGCGCTCAAGCCGCACGGTCCGCTGGTCGTGACCGCGGCGGGAAGCATCATCGCCGATCTCGACATTCAAGGATCTGTCGTCATCAAGGCCGCTGACGTCGTGTTGAAGAGTTCGCGGATTCGCAGCGCGAGTTACGACGTCGTCCGGATCATGCCGGGCCTGTCCGGGGTGATCATCCAGGACTGCGAGATCGACGGCGTCGGCACCGGCAATGATGGATCGAGCGGCATCCGCGGCGCCGGCTCATTTCTGCGTAACAACATCCACGACGTCGAAAACGGCATCACGCTGGATGGCAGCGCGGCAATCAAGGACAACTATATCCACGACCTGCGGGCATCCGGGGCACCGCACTATGACGGCATCCAGATCGACGGAGATGTCTCCGACGTGGTTATCAGCCATAACACCGTCATCAACTCGTACGGGCAGACATCGGCGGTGATGATCGACAATTATTTCGGTCCGATCGCCAACATCCAGGTCGACAACAATCGGCTGGTCGGCGGCGGCTATACGGTCTATTCGGACGGTCAATTCAGGCAGGACCCGATTTCGGGCGTCGCGTTCGTCGATAATCGACTGGGCAAGGGGCATTTGGGCTACAGTTCGTTCGTCAGAAACCAGCCGGACTGGCGCGGCAATGTCGACGACGCGACGGGCCGGCCCCTGGGCTCGCAGTGACCGGGCGCACATTAAATGAGAGCGCAAATAGCCGTGCGCTCGCCCAATGAGCCGATAAATACCCTGGGTGCGGTTCTTTGATGCGAAGCGCCTGTCCTCACGGCGGTCCTGCCGCGAAGGGCGATGGTCCTTCCGCAAATTAAGTTCCTGGCGGCGTTCGCATTTAATTCCCGTTCGATGCGCCGATTGCTCGCGCCGCGCAACAGCGTCGCTCGATGTCGTGCCGTGGCTGGCGCCGCGGACGCCGCGAACAATTTTGCCGAACGTGGCGCGGTTGCCACAGCGGCGGCATTTACAGCGTTGCGCGGCCGTGGCGTTTAAAAAATCAAATCCCTGCCCGAGGCTTAGTCGGGACACCACCAGGCAGCCGTCGCCGCGATATCGTTTTCAATCAGGTGAATTGGGCGGCCGTCGCAAAGAAATGACCTCGGCCGGGCCGCGGTCTTGTCCCAAAAAAGCCGCCGCCGGTCGACTTGCTCCGAACCGCAACGCAGCGGCGCCGCCTATTCCTATGCTTTGGGGAAGATATGGAGCCTGGGACGAAGCGCGGATCGTTGCCAACCGAAGGGAGAAACAACTTGGCTACGACTTCTAACGGGGGAATGCCGGATTCCACAAATACGGGGGTGTCCTCGGGCATCACGTTGACGCCGTCAGGCGATCTCATCATCACCCAGGCCGGAGCGGTCATCTCCGGACTGAATATTCAGGGCACGGTCTATATCGCGGCGCCGAACGTCACGCTGGTCGACTGCAAGATCACGGCGGCGAGCTTCGGCGTGGTGCAGATCGCCCAGGGGGTGACCGGAGCGGTCGTCCAGAACTGCGAGATCAACGGAGTCGGCAGCGGCAATGATGGCTCCAACGGCATCAGCGGTCAGGGCACCTTCATCGGCAACAACATCTACAACGTCGAAAACGGGATCAACGTAACCGGCGCGTCCGTCATCAAGGACAATTATATCCACGATCTGCAGGCGTCGGGATCGCCGCATTACGACGGCATCCAGATCGACGGCGGGGTGTCCAACGTGACGATCAGCCACAACACGGTCATCAATTCGCACGACCAGACCTCGGCGATCATGATCGACAATTATTGGGGCCCGATCGCCAATATCAGCGTCGACGGTAACCTGCTCGTGGGCGGTGGCTACACCGCCTATACGGACGCGGGGTTCAGCGGCGGTTCGGTTTCGGGAGTTTCTTTCACCAATAACCACATGGTCACCGGCGCCTTCGGGGTGACCGACTTCAACCAGGCATCGCCGACCTATTCCGGCAACGTGAACGACGGGGCCATGCTGGTCTCGGCGCTCAATACGCCGACCAACGTTTCGACGACGACGAGCGCGACCTCGACCGCGCCGGCGGCGCCCATCATCGCCTCGTTCTCGACCGACACCGGCGTCGTCGGCGACGGCATCACCAGCGACAACACGCTGGCGCTCAAGGGGACCGCCGCCGTGGGCAGCACCGTGCAGCTGTATGATGGCTCGACCCAGATCGGCGCAACCACCGCCGATTCGGCCGGGATCTGGAACTACATCACTTCCGTCCTGGCCGATGCCAAGCATGTGCTGACGGCGACAGCGACCAACGCCACCGGCCAGACCAGCACGGCCTCATCCGCGCTCAGCGTGACTGTCGACACGGCGGCACCGACCGCACCGGTCCTGACCACCGATTCCATCGTCAACACCAACCACGTCGTGCTGAACGGAACGGCCGAGGCCAACAGCTCCATCAAGGTCTATGACGGCACGACCATGGTCGGCACCGGGACGACAAGCGCGAGCGGCGCATGGAGCGTCACGACGAGTGTCTTGTCCGCCGGCGCCCACGCCCTCACCGCCACGGCGACCGACGTCGCCGGCAATGTCAGCGTCATGTCAAAGCCGCTCGATCCGGTGATCGGCACAAGCACCACGACGAGCACCGGCTCGACGTCGCTGGCGGCACCGGCGATCGCCTCGTTCTCGACGGACAGCGGCATTTTGGGCGACCACATCACCAACGACAATACGCCGACCCTGACCGGAACGGCGGTCGCCAGCAGCACGGTCAAGGTGTTCGACGGCAACACGCAGGTCGGGACCGCGACGGCGAACAGCAGCGGTCGGTGGAGCGTGACGACGTCGGCGCTCGGCGACGGCAGTCACAGCCTGACAGCGACCGACACCGATTCCTCGGGCCACACCAGCGCCGCGTCGGCCGCCTTGTCGGTCACCATCGACACCCATGCCCCCGCCGCGCCGACGATGGCCGTCTCCTCGCAGACCGGTTCGGCGGTCGGCGGCGTGACGAACCTGACGGACCTCGTCCTGAAGGGGACCGCGGAAGTCAACAGCACCGTGAAGGTGTTCGACGGCACGACCCAGATCGGGTCCGCGACCGTCAACAGCCACGGCGGCTGGAGCTTCGATACTGGTCATCTGGCCAGCGGCAAGCACAGCTTCGCATCGACCGATACCGACGTCGCCGGCAACGCCGGCGCCGCGTCGGCGGTCAAGGCGGTGGCCGTGACTGCGCCGATCGAGTTCACGAATCTGTCCGAGAACGCGAGCCATATCGCGACCATCAAGGGCACCGCCGACGCTTACAGCCAGATCAAGCTGTACGAAGGCAGTACCGCGCTGGGCACGGTTCAGACGGCGGCCGACGGCACCTGGAGCGTCACCACCGGCTACATGTCGAACAAGGTGCACACCTTCACCGCGCAGGAAGTCGACGGCAGCGGGACCACCATCGCCAAGAGTTCGGGCGAGGCGATCCTGGGCTCGACCCGCCGCGACACGCTGACGAGCACCTCAGGCGACGACTTCCTCTTCGGCAACGGCCATCCCGACACCTTCGTGTTTGCCGCGAATTTCGGCCATGACGTCATCAAGGATTTCGTTGCCGGGGGCCGTGGTCACGACACGATCCAGTTCGGTACCAGCGTGTTCGACAGCTTTGCCAGCGTGCTGTCCCACGCCTCGCAGGTCGGGCACGACGTCGTCATCGCGAAGGGGAGCGATATGCTGATGCTGAAGAACACCAATTTGGGGTCGCTCAACGGCCACGACTTCCACTTCGCGTGAGCCGCGTAGCCTGTCGAAGGGCGATGCATAGCCGTCACCTGTTTTGGAGGATCATCCCGATGAGGAGTGGCAAATCCGGATGTCGTTATTGCCGGGCGGAGGGATTGCCCCCACCGCGCGAGAGGCGGCCGCGGTACCCGGCTGCGGAACATAGAAGCATGTGTAGTGATCGCGGGCGATGTTGCTCAATCCGTGCGGCGGTAGCGGGTTGTGAGTGAGGCGCCTGCGCGACGTCGAGACTTTGCGATGTCGTGCCGCTTGGGATGCCGAGTGCGAATGATCTCGTTGCAAGCGGCGTTGCCGTCGCGCTGCGGTATTTTTGTTGGCCGAGGTGAATTCGGAAAAATAGGCAAATCACTCGCCGATGTTTGAGCTAGATCATCATCGAGGCCCGGAGTGAGAGTATGTTTAAATTTATCCAACTTGGTGGACGTCGCGCAAAAAGGACCATGCACGTCGTGGTCTCGTCCCAGAAAATCCGTTCACAGTTGGCCGCTTATAGACAGCAATCAATTCCGCGGTGAGATCGACGTCTTCGCTCGGGAGCATTGTTGAGTCCGGGAAAACGCGCCGCTCCTTGCCAACCGAAGGAGGAATGCCGTGGCGACAATTTCCACTAGTGGATGGCCGGATCTGTCAAATACGGGTGTGCCCTCGGGTGTGACGCTGACGCCGTCCGGCGACCTCATCATCACCCAGGCCGGAGCGGTCGTCTCCGGACTGAACATCCAGGGCAGCGTGTATATCAATGCGCCGAACGTCACGCTGATCGACTGCAAGGTCACCTCGGCGAGCTTCGCCGTGGTGCAGATCGCCGACGGGGTGACCGGAGCGGTGGTCCAGAACTGCGAGATCAACGGTGTCGGCAGCGGCAATGATGGCTCCCTCGGCATCAACGGCCAGGGCACCTTCATCGCCAACAACATCTATAACGTCACGGATGGCATCAACGTCACCGGCTCGTCGCTGATCAAGGACAACTACATCCACGATCTGCAGGCATCGGGGGAGCCGCATTATGACGGCATCCAGATCGACGGCGGCGTCTCCAACGTCACGATCAGCCACAACACGGTGATCAATTCGTACGACCAGACCGCGGCGATCATGATCGACAATTATTTTGGGCCGATCTCCAATATCAGCGTCGACAACAACCTGCTCGCGGGCGGCGGCTACACCGTCTATGCGGACGCCCAGTTCAGCGGCGGTCCGATCACGGGCGTGTCGTTCACCAACAACCACATGGCCAGCGGGCTGTGGGGCTACACCGACTTCAACCAGACGTCGCCGGTCTACACCGGCAACATCAACGATGGCACGGCGTTGATCGCCACGCTGAACAGCCCGGCCAACGACGTTCCGCCGGCGCCTGCCATCGAAGCCTGGTCGCCCGATACCGGTGTTGTCGGTGACGGCATCACCGACGCCAATAAGGTGACGCTGACGGGGACCGCGGCCGCCAACAGCACCGTGAAGGTGTACGACGGCACCACTCAGATCGGCGCCACCCTGGCCAATGCGATCGGCGCCTGGTCGCTCGTCACGGCGGTGCTGAACGACGCCACGCACATCCTGACGGCGACGGCGACGAATGCCGCCGGCCTGACCAGCGGAGCGTCCGCGGTGCTGAGCGTGACCGTCGACACGATAGCGCCGACCGCACCGGTTCTGGTCAGCGACACCATCGTCAACACCGATCACGTCGCGCTGGCGGGGACCGCCGAGGCGAACAGCAGCATCAAGGTCTATGACGGCACGACCGCCGTCGGCACGGCGACGACCAGCGCGAGCGGTGCCTGGAGCCTGACCACGACCGCATTGGCCGATGGGGCCCATGCCCTGAGCGCGACGGCGACCGACGTCGCCGGCAACGTCAGCACCCTCTCGGCGCCGCTCGATCTGGTGATCAATGTCACGACGCCGCCGCCCGTGATCGCCTCGTTCTCGACGGACAGCGGCGTCCTGGGAGACCACATCACCAACGACAACACGCCGACCCTGGCCGGAACGGCGGTCGCCAACAGCACGATCAAGGTGTTCGACGGCACCACCCAGGTCGGGACCACGACAGCCAATGGCAGCGGCCAATGGACGCTGACGACGCCGACGCTCGGCGACGGCAGCCACAGCCTGACGGCGACCGACACCGATTCGTCGGGCCACACCAGCGCCGCATCGGCCGCCTTGTCGGTCACCATCGACACCCACCCGCCGGTCGCGCCGACCATGGCGGTCTATGCGCAGGACGGCAGCGCCGTCGGCGGCACGACGACGCTCACCGACCTGATCCTCAAGGGAGCGGCCGAAGCCAACAGCACAGTGAAGGTGTTCGACGGCACGACCCAGATCGGATCGGCCACCGCCAACGGCACCGGCGCCTGGAATTTCGACACCGGCCATCTGGCCAGCGGCCAGCACAGCTTCACGTCGACCGACACCGACATCGCCGGCAATGTCGGTCCCGCGTCGGCGACCCAGGCGGTCACGGTCGCGGCCTCGACGGGTGGCGGATGGCCGGATCTGTCAAATACGGGTGTGCCCTCGGGTGTCACTCTGACGCCGTCCGGCGACCTCATCATCACCCAGGCCGGGGCGGTCGTCTCCGGACTGAACATCCAGGGCAGCGTGTATATCAATGCGCCGAATGTTACGCTGATCGACTGCAAGGTCACCTCGGCGAACTTCGTTGTGGTGCAGATCGCCGACGGGGTGACCGGAGCTGTGGTCCAGAACTGCGAGATCAACGGTGTCGGCAGCGGCAATGATGGCTGCGAGGGCATCAGCGGCCAGGGCACCTTCATCGGCAACAATATCTATAACGTTGAAGACGGCATCAGCGTCACTGGCCCGTCGCTGATCAAGGACAACTACATCCACGATCTGAAGGCATCGGGAGAGCCGCATTATGACGGCATCGAGATCGACGGCGGCGTCTCCAACGTCACGATCAGCCACAACACGGTGATCAATTCGTACGACCAGACCGCGGCGATCATGATCGACAATTATTTTGGGCCGATCTCCAATATCAGCGTCGACAACAACCTGCTCGCGGGCGGCGGCTACACCGTCTATGCGGACGCCCAGTTCAGCGGCGGTCCGATCACGGGCGTGTCGTTCACCAACAACCACATGGCCAGCGGGCTGTGGGGCTACACCGACTTCAACCAGACGTCGCCGGTCTACACCGGCAACGTCAACGATGGCACGGCGTTGATCGCCACGCTGAACAGCCCGGCCAACGACGTTCCACCTGCGCCTGCCATCGAAGCCTGGTCGCCCGATACCGGTGTTGTCGGCGACGGCATCACCGACGCCAATAAGGTGACGCTGACGGGGACCGCGGCCGCCAACAGCACCGTGAAGGTGTACGACGGCACCACCCAGATCGGCGCCACCCTGGCCAATGCGATCGGCGCCTGGTCGCTCGTCACGGCGGTGCTGAACGACGCCACGCACATCCTGACGGCGACGGCGACGAATGCCGCCGGCCTGACCAGCGGAGCGTCCGCGGTGCTGAGCGTGACCGTCGACACGATAGCGCCGACCGCACCGGTTCTGGTCAGCGACACCATCGTCAACACCGATCACGTCGCGCTGGCGGGGACCGCCGAGGCGAACAGCAGCATCAAGGTCTATGACGGCACGACCGCCGTCGGCACGGCGACGACCAGCGCGAGCGGTGCCTGGAGCCTGACCACGACCGCATTGGCCGATGGGGCCCATGCCCTGAGCGCGACGGCGACCGACGTCGCCGGCAACGTCAGCACCCTCTCGGCGCCGCTCGATCTGGTGATCAATGTCACGACGCCGCCGCCCGTGATCGCCTCGTTCTCGACGGACAGCGGCGTCCTGGGAGACCACATCACCAACGACAATACGCCGACCCTGGCCGGAACGGCGGTCGCCAACAGCACCGTCAAGGTGTTCGACGGCACCACTCAGGTCGGGACCACGACAGCCAATGGCAGCGGCCAATGGACGCTGACGACGCCGACGCTCGGCGACGGCAGCCACAGCCTGACGGCGACCGACACCGATTCGTCGGGCCACACCAGCGCCGCATCGGCTGCCTTGTCGGTCACCATCGACACCCACCCGCCGGTCGCGCCGACCATGGCGGTCTATGCGCAGGACGGCAGCGCCGTCGGCGGCACGACGACGCTCACCGACCTGATCCTCAAGGGAGCGGCCGAAGCCAACAGCACCGTGAAGGTGTTCGACGGCACGACCCAGATCGGATCGGCCACCGCCAACGGCACCGGCGCCTGGAATTTCGACACCGGCCATCTGGCCAGCGGCCAGCACAGCTTCACGTCGACCGACACCGACATCGCCGGCAATATCGGCCCCGCGTCGGCGACCCAGGCGGTTGCCGTGATCGCACCGATCGAGTTCACGAATCTGTCCGAGAATTCCGGCCATATCGCCACCATCAAGGGCACCGCCGACGCCTACAGCCAGATCACGGTGTACGAAGGCAGCACCTCGCTGGGATCGGTCCAGGCGGCGGCCAACGGCGCCTGGAGCTTCGCGACCGGCCCCTTGTCGAACGTTGTGCACATCTTCACCGCCCAGGAGGTGAACAGCGCCGGCCAGACGATCGCCACGAGCTCGGGCGAGGCGATCCTCGGCTCGACCCGCGGCGACACGCTGACGAGCACAGCGGGCAACGACTTATTCCTCGGTAGGGCCGGGGCAGATACGTTCGTGTTTTCCGCAAATTTCGGCCACGACGTCATCAAGGACTTTGCTGCCGGCGGTGGAGGTCACGACACGATCCAGTTCAGCGCGACCGTGTTCGACAGCTTCGCGAGCGTGCTTTCCCACGCCTCCCAGGTCGGGCATGACATCGTCATTGCGACGGGGAGCGATACGTTGACGCTCAAGAACACAAACCTCGCCTCGCTCAACCAGCACGACTTCCATTTCGTGTGAGCGGATTTGTCCGCTGATGCGAATAGTCGCCAATCCGCGTGAGAGATCATTCCGACGAAAAATGGTTCAGGGGAAGCGCCATGACTGACTTCGAACGGCGGGGGGAGGAGTCCCCACCGCCCGCCACTGCCGACAACACTCAGGTCTCGCATTCTTCGGTGTTCAATGCGGCGCCTGGTCTCGTCGCCGAGCGTGTGCGATCGCTGTCGCGCATCGTCGAGCTGACCGCGGGGGTGGAGCGGTCGATCGAGACCGTGCGGCGACGACTGTTCTCCGGCCGAACGCGACCGGCGGACGACTATGACGGGCTACGATCCGAGGTCGCCGGCTTCCTGGCGTCGTGCCGCCGGATCTTCTGGGGGCTCGCGGCGTTCAGCGGCCTGGGCAATCTGTTGATGCTCACCGGCTCGTTCTTCATGCTCCAGGTCTATGACCGGGTGCTGCCTAGCCGAAGCGTGCCGACCCTTATCGGCCTGCTGGTCCTGGCGACGGTGCTGTATCTGTTCCAGGGGGGCCTCGACCTCGTCCGCAGCCGGATCAGCGTGCGTATCGGCCGTCATTTCGACGAACGGCTGGGGCTCCGGGTGTTCGACGCCGTCGTGCGGCTGCCGCTGAAGACCCGCAGCGACGGCGACGGATTGCAGCCCTTGCGCGACCTCGACCAGGTCCGCAGCTTCCTGTCCGGCGGCGGGCCGTCGGCGCTGTTCGATCTGCCGTGGATGCCGATCTATCTCGGCATCTGCTTCCTGTTCCATTTCTGGATCGGGGTCACCGCGCTGACCGGCGCGTTGGTGCTGGTCGGCATCACGGTGCTGACCGAGATGCGCACGAGAGGGCCGGCGAAGGCGTTTTCGCGTCTTGCGGTATCGCGCAGCGCACTGGCCGCCGAGGGGCGGCGTAATGCCGAAGTGCTGCAGGCCATGGGCATGCGGCGACAAGCTGCGCAGCGCTGGCAGGACGTCAACAGCAAGTATCTCGCCGCCCATGAACGGGCGAGCGACGTCGCCAGTGGACTCGGCGGGATCTCCAAAGTATTTCGTTCGATCCTGCAGTCTCTGGTACTTGCGGTCGGCGCCTATCTCGTCATCAACCAGGAATCGACGGCAGGCATCATCATCGCCGGCTCGATCCTGACGGCGCGGGCGTTGTCGCCGGTCGAGATCGCCATCGCCAACTGGAAGGGCTTCGTCGCGGCACGGCAGTCCGGCGACCGGCTGGACCAGCTTCTCAAACTCCTGCCGGAGGAAGAGGAGCCGTTGGCGCTGCCGGCCCCAAGCCAGGCGCTCGTGGTCGAGCAGCTCCATGTCGCGGCGCCGGACTCCGAGAAGCAGATCCTGACGGACGTTTCATTCGAGTTGCGCAGCGGCCAGGCCGTCGGAATCATCGGTCCGAGCGGATCCGGCAAGTCGGCGTTGGCACGGGCGCTGGTCGGGGTGTGGCCGCGACTTCGCGGCAGGATCAAGCTCGACAACGCGGCGCTGGATCAGTGGTCGGCGGAGGCGATGGGCAAGCATATCGGCTACCTGCCGCAGGACGTCGAACTGTTCGAGGGCAGCATCGCCGTCAATATCGCGCGCTTCGATGAGCAGGCGACGCCGGGCGCGGTGCTGGAAGCTGCCAAAGCGGCCGGGGCGCATGACCTGATCCTGTCGCTGCCGGATGGATATGCCACGAGTGTCGGCGAGGGGGGCATGGCGCTGTCCGCCGGACAGCGGCAGCGGATCGGATTGGCCCGCGCCTTCTACGGCAATCCGTTCCTCGTCGTCCTCGATGAGCCGTCGTCGAATCTGGATGCCGATGGCGAGGAGGCGCTCACCGAGGCGATCCAGAGCGCTCGCCGTCGTGGCGGCATCGCCGTCGTGATCGCGCATCGTCCCAAGGCGCTCGATGCCGTCGACCAGGTTCTCGTCATCGGCGAGGGCAGGGTCAAGTCGTTCGGGCCGAAGGAGGAAGTGCTGCGGAAAGTGCTGCGGCCCCCCGTGCCGCTCAAGGTCGTGGCGGAGAACCAGGGAGGCGGACGATGGACCGCGAGATGACATCGGCGCTGCATTCGATCCAGCGCTACATGATCGTCGGCATGATCATGGTCGGCTGCGTGACGTTCGGCATCGGCGGCTGGGCCGCAACGACGCAATTGTCGGGTGCGGTGATCGGCCAAGGGGTCGTTGTGGTGGATTCGAGCGTCAAGAAGGTGCAGCACGCGACCGGCGGCATCGTCGGCGAGCTCCGCGTCAGGGACGGCGACCGGGTCAATGCCGGCGACATCCTGATCCGCCTTGACGAGACCCAGACCCTGGCGAACGCGACGATCGTCACCAAGAGCCTCGACGAACTTCTCGCCCGCCAGGCCCGCCTCGAGGCCGAGCGTGACGCTGCCGACCAGATCGTGTTTCCGAAAGCGCTGATCGAGCGGACAAAGGACGCCAATTCGGAAGCGGGACGCGCGATCGCCGCCGAGCGGACACTGTTCGACCTGCGCCGGGAGGCCCGGAGCGGGCAGCGGGCGCAGCTCAAGGAGCGAAGCACGCAGCTTCAGGACGAGATCAAGGGATACCTCGGCCAGGCGGAGGCCAAGCAGAAGGAAGTCGATCTCATTCATCAGGAGCTCGATGGCGTTCGCACCCTCTGGCAGAAGAACCTTGTTCCGATCACGCGCTTGACGGCCCTGGAGCGCGACGCCGCCCGGCTCGAGGGCGAGCGTAGTCAACTGGCCGGAATGGTCGCCCAGGCCAAGGGCAAGATCGCAGAAATCGAGTTGCAGATCATCCAGGTCGATCAGGACCTGCGGTCGGAAGTCGGCAAGGACCTGATCGAGACGCGCTCGAAGCTGTCCGAAATGACCGAGCGCAAGACGGCGGCGGTCGACCAGCTCAATCGCATCGATATCCGGGCGCCGCAATCCGGCCGGGTCCACGAGCTCTCGGTCCACACCGTCGGCGGCGTCATTTCTCCCGGCGAGCAGATCATGCTGATCGTTCCGGACGCGGACGCACTGGCCGTCGAGGTCAAGATCGCGACCCGCGACATCGATCAGGTGTTTGTCGGGCAGACCGCGACGATGCGGTTCGCTGCCTTCAATCAGAAGACGACGCCAGAGATCGAAGGTGATGTCAGCGTGGTCTCGGCCGATCTGATCCAGGACCAGAGAACCGGAACGAGCTATTATACCGTACGCGTGGTGCTCAAGCCCGACGAGCTTGCCAAGTTGGGCTCGGCCAAGCTGCTCCCGGGCATGCCCGTGGATGTCTTCATCAAGACGCCGGGGCGAACCGCGCTGTCCTATCTGACCAAGCCGTTGCGGGACCAGGCGGAGCGCGCCTTCAAGGAGCGCTGAGGCGCTCCTTGATGCAGGCCATCATGCCGGCAATGGCGCGATGGCCGAGCCGTCGATGACGACGCAGGTGAGGCGCCCGGTCGCGAACGCTCCGGTGTCGATGTTGATCCGGTTCGGCCGGATGTCGGGCGCATGCACCGGTGTATGGCCGTGGACGACGAAGCGTTCGAACGGTTGCTCGTGAGCGAGAAAATCCTCGCGGATCCAGAGCAGGTCGTCTTCCGTCTGCTGGTGGATCGGAACGCCCGGTCGAATCCCGGCGTGGACGAACAGAAAGTCGCCGCAGTCGAACGAAAGCTCGAGCGACTGCAGGAAATCGAGGTGCTCCTTGGGTACCGCGGCGGTCAGCTCGTCGGCGAGGGCGATTTGTTCGTGGCGCTCAGGGCTTATCGTCGGCCTCAATCCGTAGGACAGCAGGGTTTCGAGACCGCCGCATAGTCGCCATTCATCCAGCGTTCGCGAATCCGAGAGAAACCGCGGCAGGAAGGTCTCGTGATTGCCGCGCAGGAAGATCGCCTCTCGGCCGCGCCGCCACTGTAGCAGCAGCTCGAAGACCTCTCGCGACGCCGGCCCCCTGTCGATGTAATCGCCGACAAAGACGCTGATCGCCCGTTCCGCCGGCCGGCGCCGGCAATCGGCATCGATGTTCGACAGCACGCGGCCGAGGAGATCGGCGCGGCCGTGAATGTCACCGATCGCGTAGATCCTGACCCCGCGGGGCAGGGCTGCGAGCTGTCGGCCGTTGCGGATCGGGGGAGGGCTCCACACCACGTCGGCCTCGGTTCACGCTTGAGCCATGCGTTGCCGCGGCGGCTCGGCCGTGTACGGCGGGGGAATCGCCGGGCCGTCATGAGCTTCGTCCACGGCCGCTGCGGTCGTTGGCGGCGGCTGGCGGACGATCGTCAGCATCGTCCGGCCCTGCGAGGGGCGATCTGTCAGTCGCGGCGTCCGTGCGGCCGAGGTTCGAGACAGCCGCGCCGGCGCCTTACGGCGCGACATTCGCTCGCGCTCGGCCAACTGCCGCAGCCCTTCGATGGTTTGCGCGACTGCCGGGCTCGGATCCCGCGGCGCGCCGAAATAACGCCCGCTGACGACATCCCTGCGCCCGCGCCAGAAGTTCATCGCCCCGAGCGAGGCGAGCAGGATGATTTCGGCGCCCAGCATGACGAGCAGCTCGTGCGGCATGATTTAATCATATTTTTATTGGTCATTGAAGGCAACTCGTTCGATCGGGCCTCGTATTCACCTTGTCGAGCAAAAACATGATGCAAGACGGCTGATTGGGTGATCATTAAATAATGTGGACATCATTTTAAATGCAAGGTATATTTAAATTTTAATTGAGGCGAGGGGGAGAGCATGGCGGCCGAGTTGACGCACGAGGTTGCGTGGGACGGTCAGGCACTCCTCGTGGAAGCCGCGACCGATCATGGCAAGGTGACCTGCAAGGTGCCTCGCGAAACCGTACATTCGCTGCGGATCTATTCTGATGCCATCGGCCGTGAGATCCAGCTCGAACGGTATCAGATCGTGGAAAAGCTGGCGCCGTACCTGCTCGCCAAATTGTCGGGAGCGGACGCCGGCGCCATGCTGGAACTGCATCCATGGGAGGTCCACGACTGAGGGGGCGTGGGCCGGTCGGGACGGTTCCGCGCCGGTGGTCGGCCGATGGACTTTGCCGACGGACTTCGGTACGGCGTCCGGACAGCCCCTTATCGAACCTTTGCCGGAGAGCCGAAGGCCTTCGTGCCTGCTGGAATATCGCAGTTGACGAGTGAATTCGCGCCGATGATCGCCTTGTCGCCGATCGTGACCCCCATCTGAACGATCGCATTTGGTCCGATATAAACGCCGTGGCCGATCCTGGTCGGAGCGTAGTCGACCGGCAATTCGCCGAGCGAAATCGAGCGATTCACAGTGTGGTGAGTGTAGATTTGAGCACCGGCTGATATCGAACACCAATCGCCGATCTGTAAGCCGCCACCCGAGCCATCGAGGATGCACCCCGGTCCGATCCAGGTATGGCGGCCGACCTTGACGTCGCCCAGCACGAGCACGTTGTCGTACATGGTGGTGCCCTCGCCGAAGCCATAGGCGACGGCATTGTCGCCGCGTTCGGTGAGGAGGTCCCCGACCGGGACCCTGCGGTTGAATTGCTGCTTCTTGCGCGTCGCAAGAATGCCGAGAGCGCGCCGGATCAGCCTGAGCCAGTCGTCGACCTCGTCGTCGATATTCTCGATAGGCGTTTGGGGGTCGAACCTGGACGGCATCGCAAGCACCTTGCGCGTCGGATCGGGAAATGGTCGCCGCTGCTAGGCGGCTGTGCAATCTAGTGTCCCGTCTCCGAATTACCGCTTCGTTTGCCTCACCCTCGCACGGTAATTCGGAGACATCGGGACACTAGCAAAATCAAAAAGCTAGTGTGGCTTATGTCTCGCAATTGCCTATGAGAGGCTTGCCGCAAAGGTATAGGCAATTGCGAGACGCCACACTAGCTGATCCTGTATTCGACGATAAAGCGATTTAAAAGGCCGGAAGGGGCCTAATCCCGCCCCCGAACGTATGTCCGGGAGCCCTCTGCGAGGGGCGATCTGTGAGCTCAGTCACATTGGTATGCACTATTCGGGCGTATGGTTGCGCCGCCCGGGGATTATGCGGGGCATAATTAAATAGCCCAGCCGAGCGTGGGGTCGCGGAGAAGGACCCGCGTGTCACGGCGATTATTTGGAACGAAGTTATTCTATCGAGTATTTATTTTATCGCCGGGGTAGGGGCGCGGGATGAGCAAGAAATTCGAAGTCAGGCTGCGACTGCGTGAGATCGCCAAGAAGTCTGCGGAATTGACTGCGGCTTCGTTGATGCTCGACGATATGGCTTTGCAACTGGATCAACTGCGTGAACTGACGGGCCGGCCCGGCCTGCTGGGCGATCGTCATCTGTGTCGGGAGGTCAGCGATTCACGTTGATCCGGTCCGGTCGGTGTTGGGGCGAACCGGTCCTGGCCGGCGCCTATAGCTTTCCGACTCGGGGCTCCCGCGCGAGGCCCAGCAGAAATCTCAGGTTCGCCGCCTTGGGCAGGATCCACATCTGCGGCGCGAGATGTTTCGCCTTCCTCTCCTCACGACCGATCTCGCTCCGATAGTGGACGATGTCGATCAAGGCCGTCGCCATCAGCATATCGCGCAGGACAGGGAAGCGAAGCTGCAGCAGGCGGCGCGAGAACTGGAGGCGCGGGACAGGCTCCGCTCGCCCAGCGACGGCATGCGGCATGGAAGACGATATCAGGCTGGCTCTTCGTCACGACCTGTTCAGTGATGAACGCCTTGATCGCGGGCAGCAATTGGCGGGAACAGCATGCGACGGCAATCGCTTGATCGCGGCCGCGAGGCGGTTGCGAAGCTGATGGCGATCACCGGTGGGCGCGGCGTCGACACGGCGATCGAAGTGGTCGGCGTGCCGGCGAGCTTTCTGACCTGCGAGGACATCGTGGCGCCGGCCCGGCTCATCACCCATCGCTTCACGCTCGACGACATCATCGAGGCCTACGACCCGTTTTCCCGGGCGAGCACGACCAGCGCCCTCAAGGTGATCATCGACTGTCGAACGCCGTCCGCGCGTGATTGCGGCCAGGCGCTGCCCATCGCCTGTTGCCGGGCACCTGTTCTGCGACTGACATGCACATGCACCCGAACGGCTGGCGTTGGAGGTAATGCGCTCCGCCAGCCGGGTCGCGGCGCATGGTTGTGAAGACGAAGCGCACACTCCATTTACCAAGAGTCCGCCGCGTCGCCGAAATTCAGGAAAACGAACAAAAATCGAGCGGAAGCTATCCGCCGACGAATGATCGAAGAGCGGACCGAACTCATTTGCCCTGTTCGATATGGACCGCCGACTGGAATCGTGGAGAGGCGCAAGGCAATCGACATGTCAGACGGCGTAGCCGCGCGGCCGAACCAACCTCAGATCCGCAACCTCGTCATCGCCGTGGTGTTGCTGACGGCGCTGGTCGCAGCCGGGCCATGGCTGCCCGATTTTCAGTTCTTCACGTGCCAGACCGACTACCTGCCGCTCCACACCGGGCTGGAATTCATCGGCATGGCGGTGTCGCTGATCGTATTCGGCCTCGGCTGGAGTCTAAGGCGCCAGGCCGGCAACAGCCATAACATCATTCTGGCCTGCAGCCTGCTCGCCGTCGCGCTGATTGATTTCGGCCATACGCTCGCCTTCGACGGCATGCCCGATCTGTTCGGCCCGAGCGGGCACGAAAAGACAATCAATTTTTGGCTGATCGGTCGGGTGGTGGCGGCCGGCGGACTGGTGCTGGTCGCCGTCTTGCCCAATCGCACCTGGCGCCCGGGAGCCTATTTCGGCTGGATGCTCGGCGCGGTTGCGGTCGCGGCTGCGGCCTGGTGGATCTGCTTCCTCCACGCCGATTGGCTGCCGCACACCTATATCCTCGGGCAAGGCTTGACGCCGTTCAAGATCGGCGTCGAATACGCCCTTTCGGCAACATACTTTCTTGTCGCCTTCCTGCTGGTCCGCCGGGCGTCGCGGAAGCGAAACGTCGAGGTCTATTGGCTTGCGGCGGCCTCCTGGGTGCTCGGCCTCGCTGAATTGTTCTTCACGCTCTATGGTCAGTTCACCGATCTGTCCAACCTGCTCGGGCACCTCTACAAGGTGGCGGCCTACGGCCTGATCTATCGCGCCGTGTTCGTCGCCGGGGTGCTCGCCCCGCAGGATGCTCTCAGGCAGAAGGAAGCCGAGCTCGACTATCTTGCGCACCACGACTCGCTGACCGGATTGGCGAATCGCCTGCTGCTCGGCAGGGAGCTCGCCCGGGCGGTGCGGGACGTGGTCAGGGCCGGGCAACGCGGAGCGCTGCTCTTTCTCGACCTCGACAATTTCAAGAACGTCAATGATGGCCTGGGACATGGTGCCGGCGACGAACTCCTGTGCCTCGTCGCCGCACGGCTGCGGCGGCGATTACGCCATCACGACATCCTGGCGCGCACGGGCGGCGACGAATTCGTGGTCTTGCTGGAAGGTATCCGGGATGCGCAGGCCGCGATGGCGACCGCGCAGGCACTGATCGCCGAACTCACCGAGGTGTTCGTTCTCGCCGGCGGGCAGGACATCTACATCGGCACCAGCGTCGGCATCTGCGTCTTCCCCGACGACGGCGTCACGGCCAGCCAGATCATCCGGAACGCCGACGCGGCGTTGTTCCAGGCCAAGCGCGACGGCCGCGGTGGGGTGAGGTTCTATACCAAGGCGCTCACCGATGTGGTGAACGCACGCGTCGAACTGGAGGCGCGGCTGCGCCGCGGTATCGAGCGCGGCGAATTCCTGCTGCATTATCAGCCGCTGGTGAGTGTGGCCGAGTGCCGCATCGTCGGCGTCGAGGCGCTGATCCGTTGGCAACCGCCAGGTAGCGACATCATCCCGGCGGGGAGCTTCATTTCAGTCGCCGAGGACACCGGATTGCTGGTGCCGCTGGGAGAGTGGGGCCTGCGCGAGGCCTGCCGCCAGATGAAGGCGTGGCTCGACGCGGGACTGAAGCTGGAGACCATGGCGGTCAACCTGTCGCCCCAGCAATTCAGGCGGCCGAACGTTCACGAGACAATCGGCGAGATTCTCGCGCAGACCGGACTTCCGGCGCGCTATCTCGAGCTCGAGATCACCGAAGGCAGCCTGATGGATCCGGGCAGCGACGTCGAGGACCGCTTGCACGCCCTCAAGCGGCTGGGCGTGCGGCTGGCGATCGACGATTTCGGCACCGGGTATTCATCGCTTGCCTATCTCAAGCGGTTTCCGGTCGATACACTCAAGATCGATCAGAGCTTCGTCCGGGACATTCCCGATGACCGGACCGGCGTACAGATCGTCGCCGCCATCGTCGGCCTCGGCAAGGCCCTGAATCTCGACGTGCTCGCCGAAGGCGTCGAGACGCCGGCGCAACTCGCCTCTGTGCGTGAGCTCGGCTGCGATACGGCGCAAGGCTATCTGTTCAGCCGGCCGGTGCCGGCTGCGGAGATCGTCGGGCTGGTCTCCGGTTCGGAATCCGCGCGGCAGATGATCGAGCGCTTCAACTCTTCGATCGGCCTCGGCGCACCGGTCCCGGTCCGCCGCGCCGGGCGAAGCCGGCTGAAAAAACGCCCGGCCTGACGGCGCTCTGCCGCTCGGTTGTCATGGCGGTCCTGCGGCAAAATAGGTATCGATGTTGCGATGGGAGGCCTTGGCGAGGCGGCGAAGCCATTTGTCGTCTCCGTCGATGTGTCCCTGGAAGCTCGGCTTGCCTTCGTCCCGTTCTTTCGCCTGCCAGGCGCGGAAGCGGTAGTGATCATAGACATCGATGACGTGCACCGCGTAGGCGAGGGCGAGCGCCTGGGCGCCGCGGATAATCAGCAGGTTCTCGTCGTTTTCGTAGGAGGCCTTGAAGCCGAGATTGTGGCTGCCCGTCGCGACGACGCAGTTGTCCTTCGACAACGGATCGATCACCACGACCTTGTCGTGAACCACCGCATTTCCGGTTTTGAGAATCTCTTTCTCGAAATCACCGATTGGGTCGTTCAGCGCTGCGGCGCGAACGATGTGCAATCCGCCATTGTCATACGTATAGGGCTTGACGCCCTCGCGTTCCGCGGCAGTGCGACCGTTCTTGTCGGGCGCGACGTACCCCGGCATGGCGGTGACGTCGCTGATGGCGCCGGCGGCGATCAGGGTCTTCTTCTTCCTGGCCACCTCGATCGCCGCCGAGATGATGCTGTCGACGCCGCCGCGGGACGGCAGAAAGGCGAGAAAGAAAATCGCCTGTTCGGCGCCGGCGATCAGGTCGAAGAGCGTCGCAAGGTCCGGCGGCGTGGCCTTGCCTTTTCGCGTGGCCATGGTGTTCGGCGAGAACCAGACCTGTGCCTCGGCGCCGCCGAGAGCCGCCGCAAACGGCGTCTGGTCTGCGCTGCGGATTTCGGGGCCCTGGCATTGTGTGGATTTGCCGGCGCTGCTCGGGGGGCGCGGCGCTGGAAACTTGTCATCGCGCAGTCGCTGCCAATAGGTATCGTAGGCGTGGGCGGCGTCCGCCGAAGCGATGATCAGCGCGTTGTTCGATTGGCCGCACAGCCCGGTGGGCGTCCAATTGGTGCTGCCCGTCATCACCGCCATAGGCTTGCCGTCCTTGCGCCAGACGGCGAATTTGTTGTGACCGATGTGGTTGTTGTTGAACATGCGGTCGTGAATGCGGACCCCGGCCCGGTGCAGGGCGCGGCGTGAGTCCTCGTTGGTGTGGTCCCAGGCTGTCCCGCCCCGCTCCTTGCCGGTGTTGGACAGGATGATCTCGATCCGGTCCTTGTTGTCGAGCAGCAGTTGCTGAAGCTGCTTGTCGCTGAGTTCATAGAGCGCGAGGCGCAGATCTCCATCCTTGTATTTCGGATCGGTCAGGAACAGGTGAAGGGTATTGAGCACGTCGCCGGTCAGATACCGCCGGATCCGGCCGGTCGGATCAGCCATTTCCGCCGCGAGGGTCTGGGGATTGAACGGCTTGCCGTCGGATTCGATGGCGTGCCGCAGCCATTGCCCGGACAGGATGCCGTTGGTGAATGTCGCCCGGACGCCCCCGTAATCGAGATCGATGCGGATGGGATCTGTCTCGACCGCGGGACCGAGATAGCCGAGCGGCCGCACGTCGCCGCTGTAGGTCTTGGCCTGCCGTGGCTCGACGCGCTCCAGTCCCGGTCGCCAGTCGCCGACCGGCCGGATGGCGTATTTGACCTCGAAGCCGATGTCGCGTTCACCTAAATCGTTGCGGTGCCGGCGCAGCGTCAGATCCCGCCAGTACAGCCGCTGAACCGGCCAGACGCTGGTGTCCTGAGCCTTCCAATCGGGGTTGTCCTGGCCCTGGAAAGGCACCCAGGCCGGCAGTCCCTTGGGGGGCTCGCTGCCGTCGGTTCTGATCCGGACAATGTCGAAGCCAAGGCAGCCCTCGATCATTCCGTCGAGCTCCCAGGCGATCAGGGCGACTTCGCTGTTCGGATAGGCATGCGCGGCGGTGATCTTCCCCATGGTCCTCTCCCTTATGCGGCGACCACGGATTCGCGAGCAGGCCCACGCCTCTTGCAGCCACGTCTTGCAGGCATGTTTTGCAGGCGTGTCTAGCAAGCGCGTCGCGGGCCAGCACATCGCGAACACGCAAGGTGCGTTCAAGGTGCTGTGGTAGCGCCGCAAACGACTGGCAGGATCGCAACAGGATTGTGGACGAGTTCGCGACGGCGTCAACCAAGCATTGTGGATTGGCAATGATGCAGGCCAGGTCAGCAGACCGTGACGTTGACCGCGAGGCCGCCGAGCGACATTACCTGAAGACGCTGGAGGCGATGGGCGGTGATCCCCGTGACGGCGCCAAGGTCGTGGCCAACATGAAGGAACTGAAGGTCGACGATCCGCTGTTCGGCAAGAACCGCATTCGCGCCGACGGCCGCCGGCTGATTCCTGGTCATTGTGATGCACGGGGCATTGCGGTTCCCGCCCAGACATTCTTATTGAAGGCTGCGTGCAGCAAAAGGGATGCGGACCGGGAGGGCGTCGATGATCATCAGGACCCACGAGGATGTCACGGCCGACGCGCTGGCGGTGATGGCGCGGACGCAGGATCCGCGACTGCGCACCATCATGATGTCCCTGGTCAGGCATCTCCATGCCTTCATCCGCGACGTGCACCTGACCGAAGCCGAGTTTCGAGAAGCCGCGGCGATCATCAACGAGATCGGCCAGCGCACCACCGACAGCCATAACGAGGCGGTGCTGATGGCCGGTTCGCTCGGCGTGTCGTCCCTGGTCTGCCTGCTCAACAACGGCGACGACGGCAATACCGAGACCTCGCAGTCGCTGCTCGGTCCGTTCTGGCGGCTGCATTCGCCGCGGGTGGACAATGGCGGCTCGATCGTTCGCTCCGACACCCCCGGCGCGCCGCTCCTGGTGACCGGCCGGGTGGTCGATCGGAGCGGAACGCCGGTCGCCGGCGCCGAAGTCGATATCTGGCACGCCTCGCCGGTCGGCCTCTATGAGAACCAGGACCGCGACCAGGCGGAGATGAATCTGCGCGGCAAATTCACCACCGAGGCCGACGGCCGGTTCTGGCTGCGGACCGTCAAGATGGTCGGCTATCCCATTCCCACCGACGGCGTCGTCGGGCGCTTGCTGGCGGCACAGGATCGCCATCCCTATCGGCCGGCCCATCTGCATGCGCTGATCGTCAAGCCAGGCTTCAAGGTTCTGATCTCGCAGGTCTACGATCCGCAGGACCCCCATATCGATAGCGACGTGCAGTTCGGGGTGACCAGGACCCTGCTTGGCGACTATGTCCGTCATGACGAGGTGCATCCGACCGATTCCACCGTCGGCGCGCCCTGGTATTCGCTGGACTACACCTTCGTGATGGAGGCGGGGGAGACCGTGCTGCCGCGGCCGCCGATCAAGTAATAAGCTGTTCCTCGCGAGGATAATTTTCTAACGAGCCGTGATAAATAGTAAAAATATTTCTAATTTTCCGGAATTTCCGTGATTGTCAGGTGCGCTGCGGCAAGCCACCATGTGCCCTATCATGAGGGCCACTCACCCTCGACCGGTTCAGAAATCCAATGAATGTCCATCAATCCGTCACGCTCGGCCAGTCGGTGGCCGCCGCGGAGCTTCGAGGCTTTGATCGTCCGGAGCCCATGGTCCGCTTCGAGGGCGTCTCGAAGACCTACCCCGCCCGCCGCGGCAAGCCGGGCGTCGACGCGCTGCGGTCGATCGACTTCGCCATTCCCCGAGGTTCGATCACCGGAGTGATCGGCCGATCGGGCGCCGGCAAATCGAGCCTGGTGCGGCTGATCAACGGGCTTGAGAAGCCGACCGCGGGCAGGGTGGTGGTGGATGGCCGCGACATCTCGGCGCTCGCCGGCCGCGACCTGCGTCTTGCCCAGCGCTCGATCGGCATGATCTTCCAGCATTTCAATCTGCTGTCGTCGCGCACCGCCGCCGGCAATATCGCGCTGCCGCTCGAGATTGCCGGCTGGTCGCGCGATGCGATCGCCGCGCGGGTGACCGAGCTGCTCGACCTCGTCGGCATCGCCGACAAACGGGATCGCTATCCGTCCGAACTTTCCGGTGGGCAGAAACAGCGTGTCGGCATCGCTCGCGCGCTGGCGACGCGCCCCGACGTGTTGCTGTCGGACGAAGCCACCTCGGCGCTCGACCCGCAGACGACGCGGGCGATTCTCGACCTGCTCGCCAGCATCAATCAGGAACTCGGCGTTACCATCGTGCTGATCACCCATGAGATGTCGGTGGTGCGCCAGCTTGCGAAGGACGTCGTGGTGATCGATGGCGGCCATATCGTCGAGCGCGGACCGGTGGCGGAGATTTTCACCCATCCGCGCCATCCATTGACACAATCCTTCCTCGCCGAGGCGATCGGCGATTCCGTGCCGCTGTCGCTGGCCTCGCGGCTGTCGCCGGATGCGATTGGCGGCCAGGCGGTGCTGCGCGTCGCGTTGCGCGGCGTCGAGGTCGCCGACACGCTCGTTGCCCGGCTGGCGCGGGCGCTTTCGATCGACGTGGCGCTGTTATCGGCGCGGATCGATGAGATCGGCGGCCGCCATGTCGGCTCGATGATCATCGGCGTGCCGGCCGCCGCAGGCGCGAAGGCCAAGTCGTTGCTGGCTGAGCAGGGCATCGAAGTGGAGCATCTCGGCCATGTCGCGTGAATTGATCAACCTCATCATCGACGCGACCTGGGAGAGCCTCTACATGGTGGCGGCGGCGGCCCTGCTCGGCATCTTGTTCGGCGGTCCGATCGGAGTGTTTCTGGCCACCAGCCGCAAGGGCGAATTGTTCGCCGCGCCGGCTGCCAATGCAGTGCTCGGCACCGTGGTCAATGCGGCGCGGTCGACCCCGTTCATCATTCTTGTGGTCGCCATCATTCCCTTCACACGGTTGGTCGCCGGCACCTCGATCGGTTCGACCGCGGCGATCGTGCCGCTCACCGTGGCGGCGACGCCGTTCATCGCCCGCCTGGTCGAGGCGGCGATCCGGGAGGTCGATGCCGGCCTCGTCGAAACGGCGTCGTCGTTCGGCGCGACGCCGCTGCAGATCGTCGTCAAGGTGCTGATTCCGGAGGCGCTTCCGGGCCTGGTGCTGGCCCTGACGCTGGCGGTGGTCAGCCTGCTCGGCTACTCGGCCATGGTCGGGGCAGTGGGGGGCGGCGGGCTCGGCGACCTCGGCATCCGCTACGGCTATCAGCGCTTCATGCCGGACATGATGCTGGCCGTGGTGGTCGTGCTGATCGCGCTAGTTCAGGTGGTGCAGACCCTCGGCGATCATCTTGCGCGGCGGCTGAACCGGCGGTTGCGACACTGACCCCTCGCCAACGAGCACTGACCCGGGGACGGAATGACAGCGGACCATTCCCCGACGTTCGCGCGATCTGGCACGCCGACGCTGCGGGTCTGGGGCCGGCGTAACTCATTCAACGTCCAAAAGGTGATGTGGCTGCTCGGCGAGCTCGGTCTCGCCTACCGGCACATCAATGCAGGTGGCGCGTTCGGCGGCCTCGACACGCCCGCCTTTCTCCAGATGAATCCCCATGGCCATGTCCCGGTCATCGACGATAACGGAACGGTCGTCTGGGAATCGCATACCGTCATCCGCTATCTGAGCGCCCGATATGGCGTAGGCACGTTCTGGGTGGAAGATCCTGCCGAGCGGTCGCGCGCCGACCGGTGGATGGATTGGGTGCTGGCGACCCTGCAACCGGATTTCATGGGGCTGTTCTGGGGATTCTATCGGACTCCCGAAGATCAGCATAACCCGTCGATGATCCGCGGCTATGTCGCGCGCTGTGCGGCGCATTTTCAGCTTCTCGACAGGGAATTGGCGACGCGGCCCTATCTCGCGGGGGACAGTCTCACCATGGGCGATATTCCGGCAGCGACATGCCTGTTCCGCTACTACGGCCTGGAGATCGAGCGTCCGCATCTCCCGCATGTCGAAGGCTGGTATCGGCGGCTCGCCGAGCGGCCGGCCTACCGCGAGCACGTCATGGTGCCATTCGACGATCTCCGCGGTCGGCTGGTATACTGAAGTCACGTGGCCGTCTTCGGGGCGCCGGCGCGCGTGTCGGCAAGGGGTGAGATCTCAGGAGCTTGGGATGGAACGGACGACTCTGGCGGAGCGTCTCGGGTATGGCCGAACCGACCGTCTGCTGATCGTCAACTGCGACGATCTCGGCTCCAGCCATAGTGCCAACGTCGCGACCTTGGATGCGGTGACGCGAGGCATCGCCACCAGCGCGACCTTGATGGTTCCTTGTCCCTGGGCACGGGAGGCTGCCCGGCTGTTCGAGGGGCTCTCCGTCGGCGTCCACCTGACGCTGACGTCCGAATATCCGGGCTATCGCTGGCGCGGCTTGAGCGCCGGCGCCTCGCTGCACGATCAGGATGGTTTTCTGCCCGCGACCACTCGCGCCGCGCTGGAGCGGCTCGACGCCGCGGACGCGCGGATCGAATGTCAGCTTCAGATCGAGGCGGCGCTGTCCTGGAACCTCGATGTCACCCACCTCGACGCCCATATGAACGTGATGCAGGCGCGATCCGATCTATTCGAGGTCTACCTCGATCTTGCGCAGGCCTTCAGGCTGCCGGTCCGCATGTTCTCGCCCCAGGAAACCGCACGGCAGGGCTTTCGAGCACGCGAGCGCGCCGAGGCCCGGGGCATCCTGTTTCCCGAGCACATCGTCTATCCCTGGCCCAGACCGACCCGCGAGGTGTTCTTCGAGGAGATCCCGAAGCTGTTGCCCGGCATCACCGAGATATTCGCCCATCCGGTCCATGACGGGGACGAGCTGCGCGCCTACGATCCACTCCACAGCGAGATCCGGACCCATGACGCCGGATGCCTGATTGACCCTGCGGTCTCCGAGCTTCTGGAGCAGAACGGGATCAGGCGCATCAGCTTCCGCGAGATCCGCGACCTCCAGCGCATCAGCGGAGGCGCGGCATAAAGGGTGACCCGCGGCAGGTGCCGACCGCGGTTCACAACGCCGGCGACGACCAGATCTTGACGTTCGAGGTATCGACCTTGGCCGGCAGCAGGCCTTCGGCGAAGAACGCGTCGGCGATGCGCTGCTGCTCGGCGAGCCCCTGCACGGTCACCGGACCAACCTGATAGGAGCGGTGGCTGTTGGCCTCGGCCACGGTCTCGGCGTCGATCTTCCACAGGTTGGCGAGCAGCGCCGCCGCCTCCTGCGGGTGGGACTTGACCCAGCGGCCGGTGTCGGCGAGCGAGCGGACCAGCACCGCGAGCACATCGGCGCGCTTGTCGGCGAAGGCCGCGGAGGCGAGATAATAGCGCTTGTAGCTGGCGAGGCCGCCGCTGCCGTCCGCCAGAAGCCGTGCCGCCGATTGCCGGCGGGCGCTGGTCAGGAAGGGATCCCAGGCCACCCAGGCATCGACCTTGTTGCTGACGAAAGCGGCGCGGCCATCGGCCGGCGGCAGGTAGGCGGCCGAAATGTCCTTGAAGCTCAGCCCGGCTTTGGCCAGCGCCGTCAGCAGCAGGAAGTGGCTGCCGGCGCCCTTGGTGACGGCAATCCGCCTGCCCTTGAGATCGGACAGCGATTTCACCGGAGAATTCTCCGCCACCAGGATGCCCTGGGCGGCCGGAGAGGCGGCTTCCTCGGCGATGAAGGCGAGCTTGGCGCCGGCGGCCTGGGCGAAGACCGGGACCGTATCGGCGACATCGGCGCTGACGTCGACATTGCCGAGATTGACCGCCTCGAGGAGCGGCAGTCCGCTGGTGAATTCGTGCCATGACACGGTGACGCCAAGCGGCGCCAGCGCCTTCTCGAGCGCGCCGGTGGTCTTCAGGATGACCGTGAGCGTCGACGAGGTCTGATAGCCGAGGCGGAGCTGTTCGGCTCCCGCGCTCGGCGCCCCGACAGCGACGGCAGCAAGGCAGCTCATGCCGAGCAGGGTCGAACGAATTCCGCGGATGAGCGAGCCAGTCATGACGTGATATGTCCTGTACGAAGAAGAGCGTAGCTAGTGTGGCGTCTCGCAATTGCCTATGCCCTTTGCGGCAAGCCCCTGTAGGCAATTGCGAGACATAAGCCACACTAGCACTTTGATTTTGCTAGTGTCCCTATGTCTCCGAATGACCGTGCGAGTGCGAGGCAAATGGAGCGGTAATTCGGAGACGGGACACTAGTCCCAGTCATGAAGCAGGTTCGTGCCGCCGGCAATTGCGGAGAATCGCGGGATACGGGGCGAAGATTTCCCTGCCGGCGCGCGAGCGAGAATTCTGTTCTTGCGGAGCGTCGCCGGCCTCGCCGCAGAACGGCAGCGCAACAGCGAACGAGTTGCATGGCGAAGGCGGGGGCGGCACGCGAGAGAATAAACACGCTTTCCGTCCTGAAGTTTGTGGAATATCTCCTCTGCATGGCAGGCGCGTGAGACCGGTTTGTCGTTTTGTCTCTCCGGTGATTGATGTCGCCCTGTCGCGGCGTTAGGTCCGCGGCTTCTTCCAGTTTTGCCTGACTTCGGAGATATCGATGCGTATCGTGACTGCCGCCGCCATTGTTGCCGCCCTCCTGACCGGCGGCATGGCCCGGGCGGAAACCATCAGGGTCGGGGTGACCGCCGGGCCCCATGCCGAAATCCTCGACGTGGTGAAGAAGGTCGCCGCGGAGCGCGGGCTCGACATCAAGGTCATCGAATTCACCGACTACGTGATCCCGAACCAGGCGCTGGCGCAGAAGGAGCTCGAGGCCAATTCATTCCAGCACGAGCCCTACCTGAAGAACCAGATCGCCAAGACCGGCTGGAAGATCGTCAAGGTGGCGACCAGCATCGGCTCGCCCCAGGGCGTCTATTCGCGGAAATACAAGAGCCTCGCGGACCTGCCTCAGGGCGCAAAGGTCGCGATCGCCAACGATCCGTCCAACGGCGCGCGGGGCCTGATGATCCTGGCGCTGCACGGGGTCATCAAGCTGAAGAATCCGGAGGACGTGACCTCGACGGTGGCGGATATCGTCGACAATCCCAAGAAGCTGAAATTCATCGAGCTCGACGCCGCGCAACTGCCGCGCTCGCTGCAGGATGTCGATCTCGTCTCGATCAATAACAACTATGCCGTTCAGGCCGGTCTCAATCCGGCGACCGACGCCATCGCCCACGAGAATCCCGATGGTCCCTGGGTCAACATCCTGGCCGTGCGCGAGGAGGACAAGGACAAGCCCTGGGTCAAGGAGTTCATCGCCGCCTACCATTCCGATCCGGTGAAGGAATTCGTCAAGACCCGATTCAAGGGCACCTACCTCCCGACCTGGTAAGCTGGCGGGCACGACCGACGCAGGCAGGCCAAGCCTTCCCGGTTTGGCCTGCAGCGGATGACAACTTCGCCGCAAGCCGCCGAGCTTTGCAAATTAACTCTCCCGCAATTGCGTTAGCGTTGAGCGCATCAGTCCTGCGGGAGATCATCAAACCATGTCCAGCCTTCGTGTGTTCGCCGGTGCCATCCTCGTCGCGCTCGGCGTGACGGCCGCGACCCTCGCTTCCTCGTCTGCCGCCGAGTTGAAGGAAGTCCGCGTCGGATTCCAGAAGGCCAACATCTTCCCGGCGGTGAAGCAGCGGCAGACCCTCGAGAACGCACTCAAGGGGCGCGGAGTCACCGTGCGCTGGGTCGAATTCCAGTTCGGGCCACCGCTCTTGGAGGCGCTGAACACCGGCAATATCGATTTCGGCTATACCGGCGACGCGCCGCCGATCTTCGCCCAGGCGGCCGCGGCCAACCTGCTCTATGTCGCGGCGCTGCCGGCATCCGGTCAGAACGAGGCGCTGATCGTGACGGAGAACTCGCCGATCAGGTCGGTCGGCGATCTCAAGGGCAAGCGGGTCGGCGTCGCCAAGGGCTCGAGCCCCCACAACACCCTGCTGGCTCTGCTCGAAAAGGCTGGCTTGTCCTTTACCGACATCACGCCGGTCTATCTTGCTCCGGCCGATGCGACGGCCGCCTTTTCCGGCGGCAGCATCGACGCCTGGGTCATCTGGGATCCCTATCTGGCGCTGGCTGAGGGCAACAAGGCGCGGGTCGTCGCTTGGGCCAGGGACGGACATCGGTCCAACAGCTTCTTTCTGGCAAACAGGGACTTCACCAGGGCCCATGCCGATCTGGTGACGCAGATCATCGAGACTTTCGCGGCGGAGGTGAAATGGGGCGATGCCAATCGGGTCGAGGTCGTCACCGCGCTGCATGAGGCGACCGGCTTCAATCAAGACGCGCTGTCGCGCGCGATCGGGCGCTCGGCGTTCTCGGTCGTGCCGCTGAACGACACCATCGTCGCCAACCAGCAGAAGGTTGCCGATCGCTTCCACAAGCTCGGCCTCATTCCGACGCCGATCGTGGTCAAGGACATCGTCTGGATCTGGAATCCGGGATCGTGACGCACCTCGCATGAAGCGGGGGCGGTATCCGAATGGATGCAAGGAAGAATCCATCTCCCGGCGCCGCGACGAGGGAAAAGTCGTTCTCCGGGTGATTGCAAGAATGAAATTCTCTGCGGTTGCTCGCCGCGCATCGTGAGCAGCATTTTCGGGTGTCGGGTTCGCAGCGCAGGCGTGCTGCGCATGCAGACAGGGGGCTAAGGGGATCATGTCGGAGATTGCGGTCAAGGCGGCCGAGGCGCCGCTGTCGAAAACGAGCGTGACGGAGGACTGGCTGGCGGTCGCCATCGGTCTTCTGGTGTTTGCGCTGGCGCTGTTCAACGTCAGTGGAATCGATCTGCTCGGCTGGGCGGTGACCACCTCGGTCTACACCAGCCTCACCCAGGCGCTGAACCCGGTTTCCAAGGCCTATGCGGCGCTCGGCGGCGGTGGCGCGCTGCTCGCCACCTGGCTGTCGCTGGTCGTGGTGCTGAGCCTCGGCGTCGCGGCGCTGGGCGGCAATGTGCGGCGCTTCGCGGTGAGCTTCACCGTGGTCTTCGCCATCGCCTATGCGAGCTGGATTGCCGGCAGCTACGCCTATCTTGCTGCGGTAACGCCTGCCGAGCAGCAGAAGTTCGGAATCGCCTGGTCGCTCAAGCTGACCAATGAAGGCGGCTTCATCGTCGCGCTGCTGGCGGGCATCGTCATCGCCAATTTCTTTCCGCGCTTCGCCGAGTGGCTCAAGGAGGCGATCCGGCCGGAACTCTACATCAAGATCGCCATCGTCATTCTCGGCGCGACGGTTGCGGTCACTGCCGCGGGCCGATTGAATCTCGCCTCGTCGATCCTGCTGCGCGGCGTCGCTGCGATCATCGAGGCCTATCTGATCTACTGGGCGGTGGTCTATTTCGTTGCGCGCAAGTGGTTCGGCTTCAGCCGCGAATGGTCGGTGCCGCTCGCCTCGGGCATCTCGATCTGCGGCGTGGCGGCGGCGATCGCCACCGGCGGCGCGATCCGCGCCCGGCCCGCGGTGCCGGTGCTGGTGTCGTCGCTGGTCGTGGTATTCGCGGTGGTCGAGGTCCTGATCCTGCCGTTCCTGGCCCAGACCTTCCTCTGGCAGGAGCCGCTGGTGGCGGGGGCCTGGATCGGTCTCGCCGTCAAGACCGACGGCGCGGCGGTGGCCGGCGGCGGCATCACCGAGGCGCTGATCAATGCCAAGGCGGCGGCCGAGGGCGTCCATTACCAGAGCGGCTGGATTCTCGCGACCACGGCCACCGTGAAGGTCTTCATCGACATCTTCATCGGCATCTGGGCCTTCGTCCTTGGCTACATCTGGACCAACCACATCGACAAGGGGCCGGACAAGGCAAAGGCCTCGGAGATCTGGCAGCGCTTCCCGAAATTCATTCTCGGTTTCGTGGTGGTTTTCGCGCTGTCGCTGTGGCTCGCGCTCGGCACCACGCCGACGATCGCCAAGGCGCTGCCGGCGGCCGCCGGCGAGGCCAATGTCTTCCGGGTGATCTTCTTCATCCTGACCTTCTTCTCGATCGGCGTGCTGTCTGACTTCCGCAAGCTGTGGCAGCAGGGCTTTGCCAAGCTGGCGGCGGTCTATGTCATCAGCCTGTTCGGCTTCGTGATCTGGGTCGGGCTGTTGATTTCCTGGCTGTTCTTCAGCGGTGTCAAGCCGCCGCTGGCAAGCTGACAAGGAGGCGGAAATGTCCGAACCGACGCTCAACGACATTCAAGGCAACGTGCCGGAGCCGCTGCTTCCGGTCGAGAAGAAGCTGATCGGCATCAGTCTCGGCACCGGCATCGTGCTGCTGGTGATTCTGGCGATCGTCAGCCGCTATCTGCCGGCGACCTTCTGACCGACACGCCCCAAAAAAAGCCGCCGGGCGCAACCGCGTCCGGCGGCTTTCCGATTTGAACTAGTGTCCTGTCTCCGAATTACCGCTTCGTTTGCCTCACCCTCGCACGGTCATTCGGAGACATCAGGACACTAGCAAAATCAAAAAGCTAGTGCGGCTTATGTCTCGCAATTGCCTACAGGGGCTTGCCGCAAAGGGCATAGGCAATTGCGAGGCGCCACACTAGCGCATCCGCTCGCCGACGCAGCGCGGATCGTCGTCGTTCAACGCTCGGCGTCATCCCGTCATCGTCGGCGGCTGCAGGCGCAACGAGATCGGTAGTCGGATCCATGCTCCGAATGGCGTCAATCTCACGGCAGTAAAATGCACGTCGCGCTGGCCCACAAAATTCGTAAGCGGATTCTCCTCGCGACGCGAAAAACAGATTGTTTGCCACTCGTAGGATTGCGGGCGATCTGCAACACTTTCACCCGATCATTGATGTCGATGCGTCTCGGAGGGTGGTGAAGCGTAGTCTGTTCGCGAATTTCGCGGACGGAATCGGCTGTAGCGCGGTCAGATCGATGTAGGCCGCGGTCGGGACATTGATCTCGCCGGCGGTCGGCAGGGAATGTCCACGATCGTGTGTCCGGTGATGAAAAGTCAGGGCCGCAACCGATCAAAATCACAATCGGAGATAGTATAATGGTGGAACTGCGGGAAGACTTGAAGTTCGCCTATTGGGTGCCGAATGTGTCCGGCGGGCTTGTCATCAGCAAGATTGAGCAGCGGACCGGCTGGGACATCGGTTACAATCGTCGGCTTGCGCAGATTGCAGAGGAGAATGGGTTTGACTATGCGCTGAGCCAGATCCGGTTCACCGCCGGCTACGGCGCTGAGTATCAGCACGAGTCGGTCTCGTTCAGCCATGCGTTGCTGGCCGCGACCAAGCGACTGAAGGTGATTGCCGCGCTGCTGCCGGGACCATGGACGCCGGCGCTTGCCGCCAAGCAGATTGCAACCATCAACCATCTCACCGAGGGGCGCATCGCAGTTAACATCGTGAGCGGCTGGTTTCGTGGGGAGTTCGCCGCGATCGGCGAGCCATGGCTCGATCATGATGAGCGCTATCGCCGGTCCGAGGAGTTCATCCGGGCGCTACGCGGCATCTGGACCGAGGATCAGTTCAATTTCCGCGGTGATTTCTACCGCTTCACCAATTACTCGCTGAAGCCGAAGCCGCTGGAGCCGTTTCCGGAAATCTTCCAGGGCGGCAGCTCGCGCGCCGCTCGCGACATGGCAGCCAGGGTCTCCGATTGGTATTTCACCAATGGCAACTCCGTCGAGGAGATCGCAAAGCAGGTGGATGACATCCAGACCAAGGCTGCCGCGACCGGACACAAGGTCAAGATCGGTGTCAACGCTTTCGCGATCGCTCGCCCAACCGAGGCCGAGGCCAGGGCCGTACTCGCCGAGATCATCGACAGGGCCGATCCGGAAGCCGTCAATGCATTCGGCCACGAGGTCAAGAATGCCGGCAAAGCGTCGCCCGAGGGGCAGGGTAACTGGGCGAAATCGACCTTCCAGGATTTGGTTCAGTACAACGATGGCTTCAAGACCAACCTGATCGGTACCCCAGGTCAGATCGCCGAGCGCATTTTGGCGCTGAAGGAGGTCGGGGTCGATCTCATTCTGCTCGGCTTCCTGCACTTCCAGGAAGAGGTCGAGTTTTTCGGCAAGCACGTCATTCCGCTGGTGCGCGAGCTGGAAGAAAAGCGCCGCGGCCGGGTCCAGGCCGCCGAATAGACAGGCCGATCAAGCGCAGTCTGGAACGGTAATGACGAGCGGTGCGGCACTGACATTGCGGCGCGACGCAGCGGTAGGCGGGGCAGTGGCTGCGCCGGCTGCCTTCACGCGCGAGGCGCCGGGCGGACGTTCCGGAACCGCGATCCTGGCGTTGACCGGCATCTCTCTCAGTTTCGGCGGCATCGCGGCGCTGCGCGACATCGATCTGGCTGTGTCAGCGGGGGAGATCCGGGCCGTCATCGGCCCCAACGGCGCCGGCAAGAGCTCGCTGCTGAACGTCGCCGAAGGCGGATTGACGCTGCTCGTCGCGGAACAGAATTCCACAGTCGCGCTACGTTTTGCCGATCGCGCGTTCGTGCTGGAAAACGGACACACCAAGCTTTCGGGCGACGCGCAGGAGCTGCGCCGGCGATCCGATGTCGAGGCACTTTATCTTGGCGGCCGCGCCGCCACCGCGCCGGCACCGGTTGCCGCGGCTCTCGCCGTCACAGTCTGACACCTTCATTACATCTTCATGCCAACGACCAGGAGACCATCGCTATGAGTCTATCGACCCTTGCCCGCGTCGAGCCCGATCATTATGCGCAGCTCGACGGCATCATTGAAACAGCCGTTAAGGTCAATGCCGACGGCAACGACCTGAAGGGGCTCTTCCCGAAAGACAATCTCGACGCGCTGGCCGCCGCCGGGTGGACGGGCGTGCTGAACGAACCGCGTTTCGGTGGGCTCGGCCTCGGTCACGTCGATTTCGCGGAGGCGGCACATCGGATCGGCCAGGCGGATGCCTCGACCGGCCTGGTTTATGTCATGCATGTCGGTGCCGCCCAGACCATCAATCTGTTCGGTAATGATGATCAGAAGGAGCGTTGGCTGAAGGCGAAAAACGGCGGGTTGCTCGGCACCTATTCGACCAGCGAACGAGCCTCTGGCGGCCACTGGTGGTACAATTTCTCCGAGGCGGCGAGGGATGGTGACGACTACATCGTCGATGCGGAGAAATCGTTTACGACCAGCTCCGGCAAGGCGGATTTCTATCTGGTTCAGACACGCTCGCCAGGTGCGAAGGACCAGGCCGACATCATTTTCTTTATTGTGGATGGCAAGGCGCCGGGGATCGAAGTCGGTGCTTGGGACGCGCTCGGGGTGCGCGCCAATCATTCGGGGGCGATTCGCTACAAGGGCGTCAAGGTGCCGCGGCGCGACAGGCTCGGAGCGGAGGGGCAGGGCAAGGAGATCATCTACGACGGCGTTTCGCCGGTCTACCTGATCGGCCTTGGTGCGGTGTGGGAAGGGGTGGCGCGTGGCGCGCTCAATGCGGCGATCGCCCATGTCACCAGCTTCGTCCACAAGGATAAGAACAAGAGCCTGGCCGACTACCAGGCGATCCGCCAGGAGCTTGGTGCGGCCAAGGTCCTCGTGGAGAGTCTGCGGCCTTGGCGCATCGAACTGGCGCAGCGGCTCGACGAACTGTGGCGCGCTGGCAAGCCGCAGAGTGAGATCTTGATTCCGCTCACTGAATTCAAGGTCCACGCGGCTGAGGTTGCCAACAAGGTCGCGGGCGCGGCTCTCACTGTTACGGGCGGCTATGGCTATCGGCGCGGTCCGATCGAGCGGTCCTATCGCGATGCCCGTGCGGCTATCGCAATGGGGCCGTCGAACGTGATTGCGCGCGACTGGGTCGGCAAGTCGCTGGTCGGTCAACCGCTTGAGCTGTTCTACGAGGGCGGTGAGTGAGGTCGAGCAGCGGTTATGGGCGGCGGCGTGAGCCGCCGATCACCGCTCAGCAGGCGAGAGCGTGAGATGATGCGGTGCGCGGGCAGGCCTCGCGCACGCTACAGCTTGGCGACCACCAGCAGGCGCTTGATCTCGCCGCTGCGGAAGGCGCGCAGGAACTGATCGTAGTTGCGGAACGATACGCAGCCGTTGGAATCGCCGTTCGGGCCGAGCATGTAGGTATGCGCCAGAAGCCCGGTGCGGCCGTAGACATTGCCTTCGCCGCCGACCGGCTTGAGGCGGATGGCCTGGACGCCGTGGAACAGGGATTCCCGCATCGACAGGTCGTAGATGTGAGGCGGGGTGGCACCGCGCATCCGCTCGCCGACATAGCGAGGATCGTCGAGGCGGTTGCCGAGACCGGAATGGGCCTCGAGGCGCGTGCCGTCGGGCAAGTAGACGGTCTTGGCGCTGATGTCATAGACGGCGGTGTAACGGTCGACACCGGCGGCGGCAGCCGCATTCTTCGAGGTCAGCCCGGGGATGCCGCCGTCCGACGGCGCATAAGCGAGAACCGGGCCGACCGGTTTCGGCGCGCCGAACAGCTTCTGGAAGAACGAGGGCTGCTCGGCCGGCGCATTGGCCAGCGCCACGGAATCGTTTTCCCGGGCGACCTCCGGCTGGCTCGGGCCGCTCGCCCGCTCGTTGCGGGCCTCGGCCGGGCGGGCGCGTGGCATCGGTATGGAGGTGTCAACGGAGGTCTCGAGGGAGGCGAGCACGATCGAGGGCTTCGGCGCCGGGGCGGCGATCTGGGCCGCAAGTGCCTTTTCATCCATCGGCGCCGGGGCGGCTTTGGCCCAGACGGTGGGGAAGCGTTCGTCGAAGCTGGCGCGCGGTTCGGCGGGCATGAAGTCCGCAGCGGCGAAACGCTCGGAGAAGGATACGGGCCGCGGTCCGACCGAGGCCGTGGTGTCGAGCAGGCGGTCGAAGGTGGCGGCGACGCGGTTCTCGCCGACCCATTGCGACGCCGGTGCGGGCGTCGAAAGCGCGGCGGCTGACAGCGATGGCGGAGACAGCGAAGCGGAGACGACCGGGACGTCGGTCTGAGGCGTAGCGAAGTGGCCATAGAGAAGCCCCGCGCCCAGCGCTACCCCGAGCGCTGGGACGCAGGAGCGGACAATGCTGCGATAACCGGAGGTCGGCTTGCGTTTGCGAGCGACCTTCGCGGGGCGACAATACACCCCGGCCCCGACACGCTTTCCCGTCACTTCCCACCCAATTCCACAGTTACAATCCGGTATCGGACTCAAGGATCGCTACCGGACCCCATCCGCAGGCTCCCCCCTGCGGACCGTCTGAACTTTGTGCCGCCGCCTATTTGGCAAGACGACATAGCGGCATTAAGGCCTAGTTTTGGTTAAATGCCGATTAAGTATCGGCTCAACCACCATAATTGTTGAGAACGACGTGGCTTTACGGCACTTTCAAGGCGTTCGGCCATCGGCCCGCCGGTCCGGCGCTGGGGAGGCCGGAGAAAACGGGATAGATGGTTAAAAACGCCGGCTCCAGGTGGAAGTCCGGAATCGGCCGCCGTCGCCCCCCTGGCGGGCTGATCGGCCCGGAAGGATCATGATACCATAATCCTATCGTCCTGACATCTCAAGCCGACTCAGCTGCCGCTGCGGCCGGCGAGCTGGGAAATGAACATGTCGGACCATTTGGCCGGGGCGACCTTGATGGTGCCGGCGCGATGCATGAATTCCACGAAATTCATGATCTTGCTCGGTGTCGTGGCGAACTGCGTATCGGGATCGTCGAGGATCTTGAGGATTTCCTCCTTCGAGACCTTGGTCTTCGACGTCCGGGAGAAGATCTCCGCCGCATCCGCCTTGCGGGTGCGGATGAACTCGTCGGCGGCGTCGAGGGCGGCCACCATTGCTTCCGCCATCTTGGGGTTGGCGTCGACGAACTTCCTGGGCGCGTAGACCACGTCCATGGTGAGATTGCCGATGACCTCCACGGAGTTGACGACGCGATGGATGTGCGGGTCGGCGAGCTCGAGGTAGGAGAAGGGCGGCGAGGTGAAATGCGCGGTCACTTCCGTCTTGCCCGAGGTCAGCGCCGCCAGCGCTTCCGGATGGGGCAGGCTCACGGTGATCGGGTCTAGCTTGGCGAAATTCTCGAGGCCGAACTGCTTGGCCGCCAGCATCTGCAGCACGACCGCCGACAGCGAGGTCTTGATGCCGGGCAGTGCGATCTTGTCGGTGCTCTTGAAGTCGGCGAGACTCTTGATGTTCGGATTATTGGTGTTGAGATAGAGCGACGTGGCGCTGAGCGCGCTGATGCCGACCACTTCGACGTTGGGAATGCCGCGCGCCTTGGACCACAGGGTGATGAAGCCGGGCGCGCCGGTGCCGGCGAAATTCAGCGTGCCGGCCATCATCGCGTCGTTGATGACATTGCCGCCGTCGAGCAGCACCCACTTGACCTTGACGTCGCCGAGGCCGGCCTTCTGCGCTTCCTTCTCCAGGAACTTCTGGTCCTCCATGACGATCAGCGGCAGATAGAGAATGCCGTATCCCTTGGAGATGCTGATCTCCTTGACCTCGGCGCGGGCCGCCGGCATCGCCACGGTCAATGCCAGAGCCACGCCTGCGATCAATCCGGACCAACGGTTCAAGCCGATTGCATTCATGGTCGTCCTCCCTGTTGTGAATCGATTATCGCCTCGGCCGCGTTCTGTCAGGCCTGCATGCCCCAACGGTGCACGGTGCGGCGCTCGATCGCCGCGAACACCACGTGCTCGACGACGAGGCCGATCATGATCACGGTGAACAGCCCGGCGAAGACATTGGCGGTCTCCAGCGCATTGCGGTTCTCGAAGATGAACCAGCCGAGGCCTCCCGATCCGGACGAGACGCCGAACACCAGTTCCGCGGCGATCAGCGTCCGCCAGGCGAAGGCCCAGCCGATCTTGAGGCCGGTCAGGATGCTGGGGAAGGCCGCGGGGATCAGGATCTTGGTCACCAGCCGCAGGCCGCGAAGACCATAGTTCAGCCCCACCATGCGCAGCGTGTTGGAGACCGAGCGGAAGCCGGAATGGGTGTTGAGGGCGACCGCCCACAGCACCGAATGCACCAGCACGAAGATCACGCTGCCCTGGCCGAGGCCGAACCAGATCAGCGCCAGCGGCAACAGCGCGATCGCCGGCAGCGGGTTGAACATCGACGTCAGCGTTTCCAGAAGGTCGGTGCCGATCCGCGAACTGATGGCCAGCGTCGTCAGCAGGCCGGCGAGCAGCAGCCCGACGCCGTAACCGACCAGGAGGGTCTGCAGCGAGAGCATGACCCGCAGCGGCAGCACGCCGTTGGCGATGTTGTCCCAGAACGCCTCCAGCGTCGCCGTGAAGGTGGGAAACAGCAGGGCGTTGCCCAGCCATCGGCCATAAGCTTCCCAGATCAGCGCCAGCGCCACCAGGATCAGGGCCTTGCGCAGCCCGCCGATGCGATAGAGCCGCTGCAGCGGCGTGGCAACGGCTTCGACATAGGGGATGTCGGCGGGCGGGGTCTCGACCACGATCTCCGGCCGGGACAGCGCCAGTAACGAGGCGGTGGCGGTGGTCATTGGTGTGCGCCTCCAAACAGCATGTCGTTGATGCGGGTTTCGAGCTGGCCCTGGGCCGCGGTGCCGAGCTGGCTCACCGGGATGCTGTTGAGCTCGGCCTTGACGCGCCCCGGATGCGGCGAGAGCAGCAGGATGCGGGTGCCGATGCGGATCGCTTCCTCGATCGAATGGGTGACGAACAGCACGGTGAATTTCGTCGTCTCCCACAGCGCCAGCAACTCGTCCTGCATCTTGCGGCGGGTCAGGGCGTCGAGCGCGGCGAAGGGCTCGTCCATCAGGAGGATGTCGGGCTCCATCGCCATGCCGCGGGCGATGGCGACGCGCTGCTTCATGCCCCCGGACAGGGTGTGCGGATAATTGTCGGCGAACTTCGCCAGCCCGACCATCGCGATGTAGTGGCGGGCGCGCTCGGCCGCTTCGTGGCCCGAGGCGCGGCCGCTCGCAGTGAGCGCGAAGGCGACGTTGTCGGCGATGGTCTTCCACGGCAGCAGCTGGTCGAATTCCTGGAACACCATCATGCGGTCGGGCCCGGGTTCGCGAACCTCGCTGCCCTTGAGCCGGATTGCGCCTTCGGACGGCGCGATATAGCCGCCGATCGCCTTCAGCAGGGTGGACTTGCCGCAGCCGGACGGCCCGAGCAGCACGAAGCGATCGGAGCCATGGACGTCGAAGCTGACGCGATAGGTTGCCGTGATGCGGTGATCGACGGTGCGGTATTGCAGCGTGACGCCGTCGACGGCGAGCAGCGGCGCGGAGCCTTGACCGGCCATATCCCCTCCCGATACGTTTTTGTCGTTCCGAAACGGAGCTGTAGCGCGCGGACCTGACGCGAAACTGACTCTTTTGCCCTCTTGCAGAGGACCGTGGCACAGGACCGGGGCGTCGCGCCGTCATTGCCCGTCCCGGGAGGACGCGCCGCGACGGCGCTGGAGGAGATGATAGCGATCAGTCATGCGAATTCTGCTCGTCGAGGACACGCTGGACATCGGCGAGGCGATCGTGGCGCGCTTCGAGCGTCTCGGCCACGCGGTCGACTGGGCCAAGGACGGCGAGTGCGCCGACGATCTGCTCACCGTGCAGCACTACAGTCTCGTCATTCTCGACGTGATGCTGCCGGGGCGCGACGGTTTTTCCGTACTCAGGTCGCTTCGCGGGCGGCGCTGCGCGACGCCGGTGCTGGTGCTCACGGCGCGCGCCGCGGTGGATGACCGGGTCAGCGCGCTCGACCTCGGCGCCGACGATTATCTCGTCAAGCCGTTCGATTATCGCGAGCTGGAGGCGAGGGCGCGCGCTTTGCTCCGGCGCAGCAGCGGCAGCGCCACCAACACGCTGGTCTGTGGCCGGCTGGTGATCGATCGCAGCGCCCGGATCGCCAGCATCGACGGCAAGCCGCTGCCGATGACGCGGCGAGAGTTGACCGTGATCGAGATCCTCGCCGCCAGGCCCGGGCACGTCTTCTCGAAGGAGCAACTGATGGACCAGTTGTTCAGCTTCGATCGCGACGCCAGCGCCAACGCGGTCGAGCAGTGCGTGGCGCGGGTGCGCCGCAAGCTCGAAGGCTCCGGGACCGAGATCAGGACCATGCGCGGTCTGGGGTACCAAGTTGTCGTTATGTAACGGCTGGCGGGGTTCGCTCACCACCCGCAGCCTGGCGCTGATCGCCGCCGCGGTGGTGCTGGGCGCGGCCGTGCTGATCGCCGCCGCGGTCTATTACGCGCGTCTCGCCGCCGGCGAAGCCTATGACCGGATCCTCACCCTCGGCGTGGTCCAGGTGGCGGAGAACCTGTTCGTTCAGGGCGGCGTCATCGCGGTCGATCCGCCGGCGGCGACCTTCGCCTCGCTGTCCTCCTTCGATCTGGTGTTCTACAAGGTGGTCGATCCGCGCGGCGTCGTGGTCGCCGGCCATCCGGACCTGCCGGACGCGGCCAAGCCGGCGAATCCGAACCGCGGCCCGGTGTTGTCGAACGGGTATTACCAGGGCCAAGACATTCGCCTCGCGACGCTTGGCCGCCACTTCGCCGAAGCGCCGGGAGACGGTTGGGCCACCGTCACGCTGGCCCAGACCGTTTCGGCGCGCGACGCCTTCGCCCGTGAGCTCGCGATCAAGGCGGTGATGATCGTGCTGGCGATCAGCGCGCTGGCGCTGCTGGCCGGCGCGCTGGCCATCCGCCTCGCGCTGGCGCCGCTTGCCCGCGTCGAGCGTGCCATTGCGGCGCGCGATCCGAACAATCTCGACGCGCTGGATCTCGAAAGCCCGGTCGAGATCCATGCCCTCGTCAATGCGGTCAATCAGTTGATGGCGCGGCTGCGGCAGCGGATGTCGATGATGCAGCGCTTCATCGCCGACTGCGCCCATCAGATCCGGACGCCGCTCGCCGCGCTCGATGCCCAGGTCGAACTGCTCACGGGCGAGGCGGCGCGCGACGGCGAGCGGATTACGCGCATCCGCCAGCGCAGCGGCGAGCTGGCTCGGCTCACCAATCAGCTGCTCGGCCACGCCATGGTGACGCACCGCGCCAATGCCGGCCTTCCCGGGACGGTGGACCTCGTGGCGCTGGCGCGGAGCGCGCTCGCAGACACCGTGCCCCTCACGATCGAGCGCGAGGTCAGCATCGCGTTCCGCGCCGCGGCGGATCAGGTGCCGATCGCCGGCGATGCCATGAGCCTGCGCGAAGCCATCGGCAATCTCGTCCACAACGCCATCACCCACGGCGCGAACTCCTCGCTTGCCGTCGAGCTCCAGACCATTGCCGACGAAGCCGTGGTGCAGGTGATCGATGATGGTTCGGGGATCGCGGCGGAGGACTGGCCGCGCATGCTGGAGCCGTTCGGCACCGGGCCGCGAGGCGGCTCCGGGCTCGGTCTGGCCATCGCTGCCGACGTGGTCAGGGCGCATGGCGGCACGATCGGCTTTCAGCACCGCGTCGACGGGCGCTTCGCCGTGGTGATTCGATTTCCGAGTGTCAGGCCGGCCGGGCACACGAGCGGTTAGATCACGCCGGTCTCTTCTTCCGCTTCCGCCAGCGTCGCGGCGCTGACCGTGGCCCGGCGACGCGGCACCAGCAGCATGATCGCCGTGGCGCAGGCCATCGAGAGGGCGAGGATGGCGAGATTGAGCGGCAGCGGCGTGGTGAAGCGGCCGCCGAGCAGCGCGCCGCCCTGCGAGCACAGCGCGCCGAATCCCATCTGCAGGAAGCCCATGGCCCCCGAAGCCGTGCCCGAGGCCTGCGGCCGGACGCTGATCGCCCCCGCCGAGGCATTCGACATGACAAAGGCATTGCCGAACGTGATGATCATGTGCGTGCCGAACAGCCAGGCGGGGGCCTGGTTCAGTCCGGTGACGCCCCAGATGGTATTGAGCACCGCGCCGGCGATCTGGATGGAAAGACCCAGCCAGATCATGCGATCGAGGCCGTGGCGCGGCGACAACCGCACCGACACCAGGTTGCCGATCATGTAGGCGAAGCCGGCCGATGCGAACCATGCGCCATATTCGCTGGCGGACCGGCCCATGTGGTTGATGACGAGATAGGGGCCGCCGCCGGCGAAGGCGAAGATGATCGCTGATGCAAGCATCTGGCACAGCACGTAGCCGATGAAGGCGGGACTGGTGCCGAGCGCGCGGACGTCGTTGATGAAGCCGCCCTTGCGCCCGGCTAGCCGGCTCGGCCGGGTCTCCGGCAGCGCGACCAGAATGGCGAGGGTGGTGAAGGCGGTGAAGACGGCGAGGGCATAGAAGATCGCGCGCCAGCCGAACAGCGTGTCGATCATGCCGCCGGTGAGCGGGCTGAGCATCTGGGCGATCATCATCACGGCGATGACGAGGCTGATCATGCCGCCGACCCGGTGGCGGGGATAGAGGTCGCGGATGATGGCGCGGCTGATCACCATGCCGGCGGCGCCGCCGGTGGCCTGTGCCACCCGCGCGGCGATCAGCTGCGGCAACGTCGCGGCGAAGATGCAGGCAATATTGGCGGCGACCACCAGGGCGAAACAGCAGATCAGCACCGGACGTCGGCCGAACCGGTCGGACAGCGGTCCCATCACCAGCTGGGAGCCGGCCATGCCCACCATGTAGAGCGAGACCGTGAGCTGGGCGATCGAGATGTCCTCGCCGAACCGCGTCGCGAGCTGCGGCAGCATCGGCACCAGCATGTAGAGCGAGATCGGCGCGATGCCGTTCATCGCCACCAGCAGCACCAGCGTCATCGCGGTGGCGCGGCCCGTGGCCGTCGCGTCGCGGTCTCGTGCGTAAGGACCGGTCGTCTCCACCACGCCCGACGAACTCCTCCCTGGATAACCCGTCGGGCGCGCGCAGCTCAGGCGCGCAGCGGTGCCGTCGCGGCTTCCAACCAGGAACGAGTTGCATCATCGAGCGTCCCGCGCAACGTGTCGCAAACGCGGACGTGGTATGCGTCGAGCCAGCGGATCTCGTCGTCCGTCATGGCGGCGGGGTCGATCAACCGGCGGTCGATCGGCGCCAGCGTCAGCGTTTCGAAGCCATTCATCGGCTTCTCGGCTCCGGCGATCTCGGCAGCCGTCACCAGCTCGAGATTCTCGATGCGGATGCCGTAGTCGCCGGCCTTGTAGTAGCCGGGCTCGTTGGACAGGATCATGCCGCGCTTGAGCGGCGTGGTGCCGAGCTTGGAGATGCGTGCCGGTCCCTCATGGACCGAGAGATAGCTGCCGACCCCATGACCGGTGCCGTGCTCGAAGTCGATCCCCGCCTGCCAGAGAAACTGCCGCGCCAGCGTGTCGATCTGGGCGCCGCTGGTGCCCTCGGGAAAGACAGCGCGGGCAATGGCGATGTGGCCGCGCAGCACCCGCGTAAAACGATCCCGCATCTCGGCCGTCGGCGTGCCGATCGCAATCGTGCGGGTGACGTCGGTGGTGCCGTCCTGGTATTGGCCGCCGGAGTCGATCAGCAGGAGGTCACCGGGCCGGATGCGGCGATTGCTCTTGCGGCTGACGCGGTAATGCACGATGGCGCCGTTCGGCCCGGCGCCGGCGATCGTCGGAAAGGAGACGTCGCGCAGCGCACCGGTCTCGCGGCGGAAGGTCTCCAGCGCCTCGACCGCATCGATCTCGGTGAGCGCGCCGCTCGGCGCCTCACGGTCGATGAAGGCGAGAAAGCGCGCGAGGGCGACGCCGTCACGCTGGTGGGCGGCGCGCGCGCCGGCGATTTCGGTGTCGTTCTTGACGGCCTTGAGCCGTGCCACCGGATCGTTGCCGCGCACCGGCTTGCCGCCGGCCTCGGTGACGATGCGGCTCAGGGCATCGGCGGCGGTGGCGCTGTCGAGCCCGATCGCCGCGCCGCTGGCGGCGAAATCGGCGAGGCGCGCGGTGAGCGCTTCGGGGCCGTCGACCTCGGCGTAATATTCGAGCTGGTCGCGGATGCTGTTGGACAGCTTGCGGCCGTCGATGAAAAGACAGGGCCGACCGTCCTTCGGCACGATGGCATAGGACAGCGGCAGCGGCGTGTGGGCGACGTCGGAGCCGCGGATGTTGAAGGTCCAGGCGACCGCATGGGAATCCGACAGCACGACGGCGTCGAGCTTCAGGCGCTCCAGCTCGCTACGGATGCGGGCAAGCTTGGCGGCTTCGCTCTCGCCGGAGAATTCCGGGCCATGCGACGACACCGGCCCGACCGGCGGCGCCGGGCGCTCGGTCCAGACGGCATCGACAGGATTGGCGTCGACGGCCACCAGTTCGGCACCGGCCTTGGCGCAGGCGGCCGACAGGCGCTCCACCGCAGCAGTGGTATGCAGCCAGGGATCGAAGCCGAGCCGGTCGCCCATGGTCAGATGAATCTCGAGCCAGCGCTCTGGCGGCGGATCGACCAGCGGGGTGATCGCCCAGGCGGCGGGATCGACCTGCTTGCCGGCTTGGAGCGTATAACGGCCATCGACGAACAGGGCGGCACGGTCGCGCAGCACCACGGCCATGCCGGCCGAGCCGGTGAAACCGGTGAGCCAGGCGAGGCGCTCGTCGGACGGCGGGACATACTCGTTCTGCTGCTGGTCGGCGCGCGGCACCACGAACCCGGTCAGGTTCCGCCGTCGCAGCTCCTCGCGGAATGCGGCCAGGCGAGCCGTCAGGGCGACGCCGCCTTCGGGGTCTTCAAAGGTCTGAAACAGGGCTTCGAACATGGGCGAACCTTAGAACATCATGCCTGACTGTGAATATCGGTTTTCCGCATGATCATTCCATCAACCGGTCGGCGACAATGACCCCAATGACGTTTGTCTTCGCTGTTCTGGATCTTTTTGCTGCAATCGCTCACTGCTTGTGGCAGTGTGATGACAAATGACGGGTCCGAAGGGTTCTGCAGGTCCAGCATAGGGCCGCGGCACCCGCGCGTGCCTCGGGAGGTTACTCGGGGTGAGTTGTCCGGATTTCGTCGGTCGCAGCGGCCAGTTGCGATCAAAACGAGACGAATTGGGGCGGTGCGACCACGGGAACCTCAAGGGGCTGTTCGGCCTCAATGAAGAGGGGACAACGATGCCTGCCTTTTCCTTCGAGAAGTTATCGCCGCCCATCCACCGCGAAACTGTTCCCGTCGCGCCGGTCAAGCCCCGCGGCTTCATTCACCAGATGCTCGATCGACTCGCTGCGGCCCGTCTGCGCCGCAACGGCCACGATGAGACCGCGTCGATGCCGTCTCGCGCCAAGCGGTCGGCGCGCCACAGCTGAACGACGCCGCCTCAGGGCATGCGCAGCAACAGGCTGGTCCAGCCGTCGAGTTGCAGGCGGCGCACCAGGATCATGCCGGCCATGCGGTAGGCGCTGATGACGCTGTTGGCCTGATGCGGCAGCAGTCCCGACAGGATGACATCGGCAGAGGGCGCCAGATGCTGTGCCATCGGTACGGCCAGCCGCTTGAGCGGATTGGCCAGGATATTTGCCATCACCAGATCGAATGGCGCCCGCGCCCGGCCGCGGAATGCCGGCGAAGCGAAGCCTGGCGCGTGCACGGCGCTCACCAGCGGCGCCGCCCGGTTGAGCCGGGCATTTTCGGCGGCCACCTGCACTGACCGGGCGTCGATGTCGCTGGCCAGCACCGGCCGGTGCAGCGCGCGCACCGCTGCGATGGCGAGCACGCCGGTGCCGGTGCCGAGGTCGAGGATGCGGCGCGGCTGGCGCCGGCGCAGCAGGCTGTCGAGCAGGACGAGACAGCCGCGGGTCGTGCCGTGGTGGCCGGTGCCGAAGGCGAGCGCCGCCTCGATCTCGATGCCGATGCGGTTGAGCGGCACGCGGCCGCGGTCATGGGCGCCATGCACCATGAAGCGGCCGGCATCGACGGGCGCCAGCCCTTCGAGGCTTGCTTTCACCCAGTCGGTGGCCGCCACCGTGTCGAACGTCACCTGGCTCGCCGCCGCCTCGCCGCAGGCCAGCGCCACCAGGCCGCGCACGGCCTCGGAATCAGGCTGCGTGGCGAAATAGACCGTCACGTCCCAGGCGCCGTCCGGCCGTTCGAAGGCGGCGATGGCGGCTTCGTTATTGTCGAAGCTCTCGGCCAGCAGGCTGGCGGCGCGATTGGCGCTGGCCTCGTCAGCCAAGGTGAAGCTGGCGCGCGCAGCGGCGGCGGTCGGGGTCGAATTCATTAATCTACCGAAGTGGTTGGGAGAAGTTATCCACCGGTCGTCCACAGGGCACGGGCCCTGTACTCAACCGGTTATGCACAGCGTCAGCAACGCTTTGTCCGCAGCCCTATCCACCGTCAATCCACTTGCTTGTCAACAGCGTGGGGCGCCAAGGAGGAAGGTCGGCCTCGACTCACGCCCCAAGCCTGCGCCGATCCTGCAGGATGATGCGCGCGGCGTTGTGGCCCGGCGCGCCGGTGACCCCGCCGCCGGGATGGGCGCCGGCGCCGCAGTGATACAGGCCCGGCAGCGGGCCGCGGTAATCGGCATGGCCCAGCATCGGCCTTGCCGAAAACAACTGGTTCAGCGTCAGGGCGCCGTGGAAGATGTCGCCGCCGATGAGGCCGAATTCGCGCTCGAGATCGAGCGGCGTCAGCACCTGCCGCGCGAGCACGCTGGCGGCGAAGCCCGGCGCATAGCGGTCGACGGTCGCGATCATCAGGTCGGCGACCTCGTCGCGATGCGCGTCCCAGGATTGGCCCTCCGGCAATTGCGGCGCGACATGCTGACAGAACAGGCTGGCGACATGGGCGCCTTGTCGCGCCAGGGTGTCGTCGAGGGTGGAGGGGATCAGCATCTCGACCACCGGCGCGCGGCTCCAGCCCAGGCGTCGCGCGTCCTGCCAGGCGTCATCCATATAGGCAAGGCTCGGCGCCAGAATGATGCCGGCGGTGAGATGGTCGCCGTCGCCGGGCAGGGCGGTGAACGAGGGCAGCGCTGACAGCGCCACGTTCATGCGGAAGGTGCCGGAGCCGTTGCGCCAGTGACGAATGCGGGTGTGAAAATCCGCCGGTTGCGCCTCGGCGGGCACGAGGCGGGTGTAGAGCAGCGTCGGATTGACGTTGGAGACGATAGCGCGCCCGCGCAGGCTGCGGCCGTCCTCGAGCACGACGCCGGCGGCGCGGCCCTTTTCCACGATCACTTCCCTGACGCCGGCGCCGGTCTCGATCTCGGCGCCATGACTCCTCGCCGCTGCCGCCATGGCCGCGGTGATCGCCCCCATGCCGCCGATGGCGTGGCCCCAGATGCCTTTCTTGCCGTTCACCTCGCCGAAGGCATGGTGCAGCATCACATAGGCGGAGCCGGCGGCGTAGGGGCTGGCGTAATTGCCGACGATGGCATCGAAGCCGAACAGCGCCTTGACGAGATCGCTTTCGAAGCGCTCGTCGAGCAGCTCGCCGGCGGAGCGGGTGAAGAGATCGAGCAGCAGGCGCTTGTGCGGCAGGGTGAGCTGGCCGAGCAGCCGCGCGGTGGCGAGCGCATTGAAGCCTTCGCGCAACGCCCAGGCGCTGAAGCCCTCGACGATATTGGGCGGGGCGCGCAGCACGAAGGCGCGCAGCACATCGGCGATGGTTTCCAGTTCGGCGGTGAATCCGTCAAAGGCCTGTGCGTCGGCGGCACTGAGCCGGGCGATCGAGCTCCTGGTGCGCCCTTCGCCAGTGAGCAGATAGCGGCCGTCGGGAGCGGGCAGGAAATTCTGGGCCCGCCGCTCGACGATGCGCAGCCCGTGATCGGCGAGACGCAGATCGGCGATGATCTTCGGATTGAGCAGGCTGACAGTGTAGGACGCCACCGAATTGCGGAACCCGGGGTGGAATTCCTCGGTGACGGCGGCGCCACCGACCACCTTGCGCCGCTCCACCACCTTCACGCGCAGTCCGGCCCGGGCCAGATAGGCGGCACAGGTCAGGCCGTTGTGGCCCGCGCCGATGATGATGATGTCGTAATCGGGCATGCGCGGCGGGTCTCGTTGCCTCGTATCCCGCGGGTTAGAGCAGGTTCGGCGCGGCTTTGGAAGCACGCGCCCATGCGGTTGCGGATCACATCATGGGGGCGGCGCCGCCGGGTAGTTGCCGCCTTGCGGCGGCTATGGTCCAATCCCGCGCCGGCGCAACGCCCGGCACGTCCGGTCGCAGGCCGGATTCATCGCCGGAGCGTGCATGACTTCGACCGACCTGTCCGAGGCGCCTGCCGCGATCCGCGGTCGTGCGATCATCCTCACCGTCTACACCGCCGCGATCTTCCTCAGTGCGCTGCTTCTGTTCTCGGTTCAGCCGATGTTCGCCAAGATGGTGCTGCCTCGGCTCGGGGGCTCGCCGGCAGTGTGGTCGGTGGCCATGGTGTTCTTCCAGACGCTGCTGCTCGCCGGCTATGCCTACGCCCATGGCTTGATGCAGCTGAAGAGCCGCAAGCTGCCGGTGGTGATTCATCTCGTCCTGCTGCTGGTGGCGCTCGCTTCGCTGCCGCTATCGGTCGCCAGCGGCTGGACGGCGCCGACCGGCGGCTACGCGCTGTGGCTGCTGGCGCTGTTCACGGTGTCGATCGGCCTGCCGTTCTTCGCGCTCGCCGCCAACAATCCGCTACTGCAGGCCTGGTTCTTCCGCACCGGTCATCCCGCGGGCTCCGACCCGTATTTCCTCTATGCGTCCTCGAATATCGGCAGCTTCCTCGCGCTGCTGTCGTATCCGGTGCTGCTCGAGCCGCTGTTCACCCTGCGCAGCCAGAATTTGATCTGGACCGGCGGCTATGTCGCCCTGGTCGTGCTGATCGCCGCCTGCGGGTTCCTGCTGTGGCGCTCGCCGCCCGTGCCGGTCGCCACGCTCGCCGAGACCGATGCGGGCTTGCCGGCGCCGGACTGGGCGACGCGTCTGCGCTGGATATTTCTCGCCGCGGTGCCATCGGGGCTTCTGATCGCGGTTACGGCCCATATCTCGACCGACATCGCCGCCGCGCCGCTGCTGTGGGTCCTGCCGCTATCGCTCTACCTGTTGACCTGGGTGCTGGTGTTCCAGGCGCGACCGCTGCTGCCGCACCGGTGGATGCTGATGCTCCAGCCGGTGGCGATCGCCGGCGACGTGGTGTTGCTCGCGGTGGGCGGCGAGCAGAACCTCCTGCTCACCCTCGGCGGCCATCAGCTCTGTTTCTTCATCATCGCCATGGCCTGTCACGGCGAACTCGCGCGCACCCGGCCGCCGGCGAGAGCTCTCACCGGCTTTTATGTGGCGCTGTCCCTGGGCGGCATGATCGGCGGCCTGTTCGCCGGGCTGATCGCGCCTTATGCATTTTCCTGGGTCGCCGAATATCCGATCCTGCTGGCGCTCGCAGCGCTGTGCCGGCCATTCGATCGCGAGCGCTGGCCGGCCCTGCGCGTCGCGCTGTGGGCGTTGATCGGCGCGGCTGCCGTGGCACTGGTCGTGCCGGCCTGGCGCGGCGGATCGATCGCCAGCTTCCTCGAGGATCACCGGGCTTGGCTCGCGGCCGCGGTCGCCGCCACCGCGGTGCTGTTCGGCGTTGGCTTCAAGGCGAAGCCGTTCAAGGTTGCCGCGCTGGTCGCCCTCGCGCTGGTGGCGATCCGCATCTATCCCGCTGACGAAGGCCGGGTCGAAACCGTGCGCAGCTTCTTCGGCGTGCACAAGATCGTCGAAACGCCGGACGGCCAGTACCATGTGCTGATGCACGGCACGACCATCCACGGCGCGCAGAAGATTCTCAACGCCGACGGCACGCCGGTCACAGGACGGCCGGAGCCGATCTCCTACTATCACAAGGACGGCGGTATCGGTCAGGCCATCGAGGCGGTGCGCGCCCGCAAGGGCGCGCCGTTGCGCGTCGCCGTGATCGGGCTCGGTGCCGGCACGCTCGCCTGCGCGGCGCTGCCCGGCGAGACCTGGAAGTTCTTCGAGATCGACCAGACCATGGTCGACACCGCGCGGGATCCGAAGAAGTTCTCCTATATCAGCTCCTGCATGCCCAACCTGCAGCCGGTGATCGGTGACGCCCGCCTGACCTTCGCCAGGGAGCCGGACGGCATCTACGACCTGATCGTCGTCGATGCCTACTCTTCGGACGCAATACCGATCCACCTCGCCACCGAGGAAGCGATGGCGATCTACAAGGCCAAGCTGGCGCCTCAAGGCGCAGTGGTGATGCATGTCTCCAACCGCCACCTCGAGCTTGCCAGCGTCGTGGTCGGGATCGCCGAGGAGAATGATCTCAAGAGCTGGGTTTACGACGAGGATTCCGGTCGCGACGACGAGTATATCTTCCCGACCAACGTGGTGGTGTCGGCGCGCGACGAGGCCGACGTCGGCACGCTGGCCGCGAGCAGCGTCTGGACGCTGACCGAGCCCGACGACAACCAGCGGGTCTGGACCGACGACTACTCCAACGTGCTCGGCGCGGTCTGGCGGCGGTTGCGTGGCAGCGAGTAGCCATTCGCTCCGATTCCATCGGAGCGAAAGCTCCAGCTCTCCGTTTGGGCGCGTCTTCTACGCGAGAACCGGTGCCCACTTCGCTCGAAAACGCTCTAACGCTCCGGCCAGTGCCACGGCGGCAGCTCGATGCGCTTGAGGCCCACCACCCGGGTCTCGCCGAAATCCTTCTCCAGTGCGGCCAGCCGGGCACTGGCCTCGGTCAGCGCTTCCACCAGCACTGCGTTGTGCGACACCACGATGACCTGGCTGCGCTGGGCCGCGGCGGCGATCAGGCGTCCGAGCGCTGGCACGAGATCCGGGTGGAGGCTGGTCTCGGGCTCGTTGAGCACCATCAACTCGGGCGGGCGCGGCGTCAGCAGCGCGGCCGTGAGCAGCAGATAGCGCAGGGTGCCGTCGGAGAGCTCGGCGGCTTTGAGCGGACGCAGCAGACCGTGCTGGCGCATGGTGGTCTCGAACCAGCCGTCCTCGTATTCGATTTCGACGCGTGTGCCGGGAAATGCGTCCTCGATCGCCGCGTCCAATTCCCGGCTGTTGCCGATTTCGCGGATGGTCTGCAGCGCTGCTCCGAGATCGGCGCCCTCGTGACTGAGAACGGGCGTGTGGGTGCCGACCTGACGTCGCCGGCAGGGGGCTTCGGCATCGGTACGAAAATGATCGTAGAACCGCCACGACAGGATCTTGTCCCGCAGGCGGATCATTTCCGGCGCGCTCCGCGGATCGGCGAAGGCCGTCATCATGCTTTCGAAGCCGGCGAGAGCGCCCGGGATGATTTCCCAGTTGCCGTCGCTATTGACCACGCGCAGCGAAGGTCCGCGACGGTCGATCAGCATGCTGGCGCGGCGGCAGAACGGCCCGGACCAGATGACCTCACGCTTGATTTCCGGATCGAGCATGAAGGCGGAAGTTGCATCGGGCATCGGGTAGCCGAGATCAATGGTGTAGCCGAAATCATCGGCGCCGAAGCCGAGGCGCAGATGATGGGAGTCCCTTCGAAGCGTGCCTTCGACGGCATGGCGGCCGCTGCGCACCGTCGCTCCGGTTTTTTCGGGGCCGGCCCAGAAGGTCGATTGCAGGCCGCCTTCGCGGGCCAGCGACTCGACCAGGCGGCCCCTCGCGGTATCGGCGAGCAGGCGCAGCGCGCGGTAGAGGCTCGACTTGCCGCTGCCGTTCGGCCCGGTCACCACATTGAGCGGCGCGAGCCCGATGACCAGATCGCGGATGGAGCGATAGTTCGAGATCGCCAAAGTCTGCAGCATGCGCAGTCCCTTATCCGACAGCGGCGAATGATCATGTCATTGTACAATCAGAGATGAGGGGCCGTCTTCCGTCATGGGTGAGCCGCGATGTCGCGGCGCGCCGACGCAGAAGGCCCGCCGGACGGCAGTCGGGCGGGCCTGCAACGGGAGGAGCGAGCCGCTCAGGCTGCGTCGGCGAAATCCACCTTGCCGCTGTCGAGATCGTAATAGGCGCTGATGATCTTCAGCCTGCCCTCTTTCGCGAGGCCGGCGAGGATCGCGCTGCGCTCGGTCAGGTGGGCCGCAGTGCGGCGTGCACTTTCGCGGACCGTATTGGTGACGAAGTCACCGGGGGCATCCTTGACCGCCAGCGCCGCCGGCAGGATCGGCTCGATCATCGTCCCGATCGCGCCCGGCAGGCTCAGATTCCTGGTTACCACCTCGCAGGCCGCCGAAACGGCACCGCAGCGCTGATGGCCCATGATGACGAGCAGCGGCGCGCCGAGCATGGCAGCACCGTATTCCACGGTCCCGAGCACGGCGGTGTCGACGAGATTGCCGGCATTGCGGGCGACGAACAGTTCGCCGAGGCCGAGGCCGCCGAACAGGAGTTCGGGCGGCAGGCGGCTGTCGGCGCAGGAGACGATCGTGGCCCAGGGGGCCTGGTCGCCGGCGACATGGGCGCGCTGGCCGCCCAGATCGGCGGCGCAGACCTCGGCATTGGCGACGAAGCGGGCGTTGCCCTGTTTGAGCTTCTCCAGTGCCTGGTCGGCGGTGAGTTCGGTCTTGTGGCCGGCCGCCGCTTCGGCAGGCGCGCTGAGCGCGAGACCCAACCCGCCCGCTGCGGCCGCCATGGTCGCGAGGGCGAGGAAATGACGTCGAGGAAGCGCCGCCGTGCGGCAGGAGATGCACATGTGAAAAAGGCCCTTTCGAAAAGCGAATGCTCGGCAATGCGAGCGGCGCCAGCATACAAGCGTCAGGTTTCAGACTGCTTGCGACTGGTGCGGTGGTTCATAAATCGACTTCATTGTCGCGGCTAGTGTCCCGTCTTCGAATGACCGTGCGAGGGTGAGGCAAATGAAGCGGTAATTCGGAGACAGGACACTAGTGTGGCGTCTCGCAATTGCCTATGCCCTTTACGGCAAGCCCCTGTAGGCAATTGCGAGACATAAGCCACACTAGCACTTTGATTTTGCTAGTGTCCCTATGTCTCCGAATGACCGTGCGAGTGCGAGGCAAACGTAGCGGTAATTCGGAGACAGGACACTAGTGTCCCTTGGTTTCCAACGTTCGTAGAAGCGCCCGCTGCAAGGGAATACGAATGTTGAAAACGATCGTTGCGTTGATCCGCGGGCCTGATCTCGGTCCGACCCGAAGGGCCTACTGGTTGAAAAAGAAGAACTGGGTCCGCGGCTGATAAGGCCGTCTGTAATAGGCATCCGACTCATAGCCGTCGTCGCGCTGAGCGGGCTGGCGGACCCGGCGGCCGCCATAGGACGAGCCGGCAAAGGGGTTCGCAACGTAGGCACGGTTGCGATTGCCGCCGAGCGGCCGGCCGTACTGGTCGACATAGACGTCGTCGGTGCGCGCATCCGCCTGGGAGTCGACGCTTCCCGGCGTCAATTGCACGGGATCGCCGACGTCGTCGCGGGCGGAGGCGGTTCGGCTGCCCGCACCGCGGGCGATGGCCACCTGCGACGAGCCGGTGAGCGTCACCGTGGTGTTGAGCACGCCCTCCCTCTCGACGAGGTCGTAGAGCGTTGCTGCGTTCTCGCGCGACAACCGCACGCAGCCATGGGACGCCGGCGAGCCGAGTCTGCGCACGGAATCGGTGCCGTGAATGGCGTGGCCGATCTTGGTGAAGAAGATCGAGTGGGGCATCGGAGCGTCGTCCCACTCCTTGGAATAGTGGTCCGCTTCCATCCGGAATGCACGGAAGCTGCCGTTCGGTGTCTCGTGCGACGGCACTCCGGTCGAGACCGGCCAGTTGTAGCGTTGCACGCCGTCGACAGCGACGGTCATCCGCTGGCTGTCCTTGTCGATGGTGACCTGCACGGCGGCGTAGGCTGCCTGGCCTGTCAGCGCAACGACGGCGATGGCGGCGATCAGGAGCAGACGGGCGAGAAAATGGCCCGAATGACCGACGGAGAGACCGACGGGGTGATGCTGACTCATGGCTGTCTCTGCTGTCTCTTTCGTCTGTCCCGGTTTGGTCCAGCTGTCTCCTCGGCCCAACACAGTATAAGCACGAAGGATGATGATGGTTCCAGCGCCTTACAATGAAGGTTTATTCATCTTTTTGCGAACGCGGCGAGTTTGACGCTCGCGCTGGGCCGTGTAACTTTGCATGCGCGGCCGCTTCGGTAGCAACAGCGCAACGACGAACGTTGGAAACGAGACACTAGTGTCCTGTCTCCGAATTACCGCTTCGTTTGCCTCACCCTCGCACGGTCATTCGGAGACATACGGACACCAGCAAAATCAAAAAGCTAGTGCGGCTTATGTCTCGCAATTGCCTACAAGGGCTTGCCGCAAAGGGCATAGGCAATTGCGAGACGCCGCACTAGCGTCACAATACCCAGCATCGACGAATGGAGCGCGAGCAGATGACACGTTATCGCAACCTTGAGGGGAAGAGCTGCCTCGACACGCGGCCGGTGCCGGCCCGCTGGCCCGTGATGGCGGCCTTCGCGGCGTTGACGCTGTTGGCGCTCCCGCACCTCGCGCAGGCCCAGGGTATCGTTGGCGGTGCCGAGGAGGGTGTTCGCCGCGGCAATCGGGCAGCCGGGCCGGTTGGCGGCGTTGTCGGCGGTGCCGTCGGCGGTGCCGTCGGTGGTGTGGTCGGCGGGGTCAAGGGCGTGCTCGGCGTGCCGGACCGGCGCTATCACCACCGTCGCCGCTATCATCGCCATTACTGATCCGGAGCCATCGACGCGAGACGAGCCGCCGCCTGAGGGCGGCGGCTGTCGTGGCCGATGCGGGAGCCGTTCCGGAGGATTTGGGGTACCGGCGTGAAATTTAAGCCCGCTGCACGAAGCTGTCGACGACGCGCTTCTCGCCGGCCTTGTCGAAGGCGATGGTCAGCTTGTTGCCGTCGACCACGGTGACCTTGCCGTAACCGAACTTCTGGTGAAAAACGCGGTCGCCGCGTGAATAGTCGGATTGGGTGCCGGTGGATTTCGCCACCAGTTCGCCCTCGATCGTCGTCGGCGCGCGCTTGTTGCGCCAGGAGCCGAAGGGCGCCTCGCCGCCGGACGTTTCCGTAAAACCGCCGGGCTTGCCCCGTCCGCGTTGCGCGCGTTGCCAGCCGGGCGTCTCGTAAGTCGAGCCGAAGCTCTCCATGGCGTCGAAGCGCGATGCGCCGTAACCGCCGGCGCCGCCCCAGCCGCCGCCCCCCTTGCTCTCGGTGATCTCGACATTGTCGGCCGGCAACTCGTCGAGGAAACGCGACGGCACGGTGGTGGACCAGGAGCCGTGGATGCGGCGGTTGGTGGCAAAATAGATCTTGGCGCGGCGGCGGGCACGGGTGATGCCGACATGGGCGAGACGGCGCTCCTCCTCCAGCCCGGCACGGCCCTGATCGTCGAGGGCGCGCTGATGCGGAAACAGGCCTTCCTCCCAGCCCGGCAGGAAGACGGTGTCGAATTCGAGCCCCTTGGCCGAGTGCAGCGTCATCACCGACACCGCGTCCTCTTCCGCGCTGCCCTCGCGATCCATCACCAGCGAGATATGCTCGAGAAAGCCCTGCAGGTTCTCGAATTCCTCCATGGAGCGCACCAGCTCCTTGAGGTTTTCGAGGCGACCGGCGGCATCCGCCGAACGGTCCTTCTGCCACATTTCGGTGTAGCCGCTCTCGTCGAGCACGACCTCGGCGAGTTCAGTGTGGCTCACCACCTCGCTCTGGCTGCGCCAGCGATCGAAACTCGCGATCAGGTCGCGCAGCGAGCCGCGGGCCTTCGGCTTGAGCTCGTCGGTCTCGATCACCGCGCGGGCGGCGGCGGTGAGCGGCACGCGGCGCTTGCGGGCGTGGTCGTGCAGGAGCTGCACGGTGGCGTCGCCGAGGCCGCGCTTGGGCACGTTGACGATGCGCTCGAAGGCGAGGTCGTCGGCGGGCGAATTGATCACCCGCAGATAGGCCAGTGCGTCGCGGATTTCGGCGCGCTCGTAGAAGCGCGGGCCGCCGATGACGCGATAGGGCAGGCCGAGGGTGACGAAGCGGTCTTCGAATTCGCGCATCTGGAACGAGGCGCGGACCAGGATCGCGATCTCGTTGAGGGGATGCCCCTTGCGCTGCAGCTCCTCGATCTCCTCGCCGATGCCGCGTGCTTCCTCCTCGGAATCCCAGGAGCCGGTGACGGTGACCTTCTCGCCGTCCACGTCCTCGGTCCGCAGCGTCTTGCCGAGGCGGCCCTCGTTGTGGGCGATCAAATGCGAGGCGGCGGCGAGAATGTGACCGGTCGAGCGATAATTGCGCTCGAGGCGGATCACCCGGGCGCCGGGAAAATCGTGATCGAAGCGGAGGATGTTGTCGACCTCGGCGCCGCGCCAGCCGTAGATCGACTGGTCGTCGTCGCCGACGCAGCAGATGTTCTTGGGGGCATTCCTGGGCGGTTCGGCGGGTGTCGTCTCCGCCGGCAGCGCGGCGCCAGCCATCTCGCCGGCCAGCGCCGGCGACGACGGCCGCGCCGAAGGTGTCTGGGACAGGAGCCGCAGCCACAGATACTGGGCGACGTTGGTGTCTTGGTACTCGTCGACCAGAATGAATTTGAAGCGGTTCTGATAGCTCCGCAGCACATCGGGATGTTCGCGGAACAGGCGGATGTTCTCCAGCAGCAGATCGCCAAAATCGGCGGCGTTGAGGATCTTCAGCCGCTCCTGATAGGTGGTGTAGAGCTTGCCGCCCTTGCCGTTGCCGAATACGGCGGCTTCGCCGGCCGGCACCTGCGACGGCGTCAGTCCGCGGTTTTTCCAGCCGTCGATCAGTCCGGCGAGCATGCGCGCGGGCCAGCGCTTGTCGTCGATATTCTCGGCCTGCAGCAGCTGCTTGAGCAGCCGGATCTGGTCGTCGGTGTCGAGGACCGTGAAGTTCGACTTCAGCCCGACCAATTCGGCATGACTGCGCAGGATGCGGCCGCCGATGGAATGGAAGGTGCCGAGCCACGGCATGCCTTCGACCGCCTGGCCGAGCATCTGGCCGAGGCGGTGCTTCATTTCACGCGCCGCCTTGTTGGTGAAGGTCACCGACAGGATCTCGCCGGGGCGGGCGCGGCCGAGCATGAGGATATGGGCGATCCGGGTGGTCAGCACCCGCGTCTTGCCGGTGCCGGCGCCGGCCAGCACCAGCACCGGCCCGTCCAGCGTCTCGACTGCGGCGCGCTGTTCGGGATTGAGCGCAGTCAGATATTGCGGCGCCGCCGCCGCGCGGGCGCGCGCGGCGATTCCCCCGGCCTGGGGCTGGTGAACGGGCGCCGCGATCGGGCGAGAGGGAGCTGGTTCGGTCATGCGAATCGGATACTCGCCACTGTGGCACCGTCGCCGCCGGCCAGCCAGCGGCCGGAGCGGCGCCGGGTCGGCGTCGGATCTGGACCCCTGATATAGGGAGGGTGGGCCATCGCGGACAGCGTGCCGGCGGTGTTGCCGGGCGCCAGGGACGCGGAAAGAATGGTTTTCCGCAGAAATCGCGTCGGAAACGAGGCGCAGGCCGGCCCAACCGCCTCTTCGTGGCCCTGGCCGGTCTCGCGGGAACGTTTGTTCCGGGCCGCGGTTGCTCCTGTGTGGGCCGCGCCGACCGGCTGGATCGGCCGACAGGGACCACCAAAATGCTGGGCTGGATCGCGATACTGCTGATCGTGGCAGCCATAGCCGGCTTTCTCGGCCTCACGGGTCTCGCCGGCCATGCGATCCATCTCGCCAAGGCGATTTTCTTCGTCGCCATCGTGCTGTTTCTGATCGTCGCCGTGATCAGCCTGGTGCGCGGCCGCACCCGGCTGCCGCGCCGCCATCCGGTCGAATAGCGTCTCCTCGGGCTCACCTCGCCGGCATGGCGATGCGCCGGCCGATGCCGTCCGGCCTCGGCACATCGGCCTGGGCAGCCACCACGGCCTGGATGCGCTCGGCGATATCGGCGGGGAAGGGCGCCACCCGGCGGACCGCCATGTCGATATGCAGCGTCATGTTTTCCGAGGTCGCCGAGACGAAGCCGTCCTCGGCGTGGCGCAGCTCCTCGAAGGTGTGCAGGCGCTTGTCGTCGGCGGCAAGCAGCAGCATGTGCACCCGCACCGGATCGCCGACGTGAATTTCGCGCAAGTAGCGCACATGGCATTCGGCGGTCATGGTCGACTTGTTGCGCCGGCGCAGGTAATCGGCCCCGATCCCGAGCATGGCAAGGAATTGGTCGAGCGAGCGGTCGAACAGTACGTTGTAATAGGCCATGTTGAGATGGCCGTTATAATCGATCCATTCCGGTTCGACCCGCATCGCCGAGCAGACGAAGAGGGCGGGTTCGAGATGCAGCGGCGGCGCGGCGGTCGAATCGGTCATGGCTCTCCTTGCAACAGGCTTGCGTTCGCATGGGCGGTTCGCCGCGGTGCGGCTTGACCCCTTATACATCCTTTGCCACGGTCAGCCGCAATCGCGCGGCCGCTGATGGCCGCTTCATAATCAACATCGGAATGCGGGGGCGGCCCGCGGCGCCGCGCGCGCCTGCCGCCTCCGGGAGGATCGATCGTGGTCGTCACTGCAGTCCCTTCATTGTCCCGGCCGGAGCCGCGCCAGCTCGCCAGCGCCCTCGAAGCCCTTGCGGCGCGCTTCGGCAATCGCCTCGTCACCTCGCAGGCGGTGCGCGAGCAGCATGGCCACACCACCACCTGGCTGGAGACGCAGCCGCCGGACGCGGTGGTGATGGCGCAGGAGACCGCCGACATCCAGGACGTGGTGCGGATCTGCGCCGCCAACCGGGTGCCGGTGATCGCCTTCGGCACCGGCACCTCGCTTGAGGGGCAGGTCAATGCGCCGGGCGGCGGCATCTGTGTCGATCTGCGGGACATGAACAAGGTGCTCGCGGTGCATCCGGAGGACCTCGACTGCGTGATCGAGCCCGGCGTCACCCGCAAGGCGCTCAATGACTATGTCCGCGACCAGGGCGTGTTCTTCCCCATCGATCCCGGCGCCGACGCCTCGCTCGGCGGCATGGCTTCGACGCGGGCGTCGGGCACCAATGCGGTGCGCTACGGCACCATGCGCGAGAATGTGCTGGCGCTCAAAGTCGTGCGCGGCGACGGCGAGATCATCACCACCGGGACGCGGGCGAAGAAGTCCTCGGCCGGCTACGACCTCACTCACCTCTTCGTCGGCGCCGAGGGCACCCTCGGCATCATCAGCGAGCTCACCATCAAGCTGCGCGGCATCCCCGAAACCATCGCTGCCGCGGCTTGCTCCTTCGCCACGGTGGAGGGCGCCTGCCGCGCCACCATCATGGCGATCCAGACCGGCATTCCGCTGGCCCGGATCGAGCTGCTCAATGAGGCCCAGGTGAAGGCCTGCAACGCCTATTCCAAGCTGACGCTGCCGCAGACGCCTTTGCTGCTGCTGGAATTCCACGGCACCGAGGCCGAGGTCGCCGCCCAGTCCGAGGCCTTCAGCGAGCTCGCCGCCGAATGCGGCGGCGGCGGGTTCGAATGGACCACGCGGCCCGAAGACCGCACCCGGCTGTGGCAGGCGCGGCACGACGCCTATTGGGCGGTCAAGGCGATCCGTCCCGGCGCCGGTGTCGTCGCCACCGACGTCTGCGTCCCGATCTCGCGCCTCGCGGACTGCGTGGTCGAAACCGAGGCCGATCTCGACCGGCTCGGTCTCATCTCGCCGATCGTCGGCCATGTCGGCGACGGCAATTTCCACTGTTCGGTGATGGCCGATCTCAACGATCCTGCCGAACTCGTCCGCGCCGAGGAGTTCATGCACCGCCTGGTCGAGCGGGCCCAGTCCATGGGCGGAACCTGCACCGGCGAGCACGGCATCGGCCAGGGCAAGCAGAAATACATGCTCGGCGAACTGGGCCCCGAGGCGCTCGACGCCATGCGGGCGCTCAAGAGCGCGCTCGATCCCCTCAACATCTTCAATCCGGGCAAGATCATTCCGGCGGCGTGAGCAGCTGGGACTTCGCCATACTTCCTTCTATATAAGGAAGTGCGCGGCCGGGCCGGCCGCCTGTGAGGGGACACCGTGCAGACGACGCTGCTCGGACTGGCGATCGCCGTGATCCTGGCCTTGGTCGCCGCGCTGGTCGGTCCATATTTCATCGACTGGAACCAGTTTCGACCGCAATTCGAGGCAGAAGCCTCGCGCATGATCGGCGCCCCCGTCCGGGTCGCGGGTCAGCTCGATGCGAGGCTGCTGCCGACGCCGTCGCTGCGGCTGCGTTCGGTCGAGATCGGTCGCCCCGGCACCGCCAGCCGGCTCGGCGCCGACGAGCTCGACGTCGAATTCAGCCTGAGCGCGCTGATGCGTGGCGAGTGGCGCGCGGCCGAACTGACGCTGAACGGCGCCGTGCTCGACCTCGCCATGGATTCCCGTGGCCGCCTTGTGCCGCCGGTGTCCGCCGGCAGCTTCGATCTGTCGTCGCTGACCGTCGATCGCCTCGCCGTGAATGGCCGCCTTGCCCTGCATGATTCGGCGAGCGGTGCCTCATTCTCGCTCGACGGTCTCGAATTCGACGGCGATGTTCGTGCCGCGGCCGGGGCGATCCGCGGCGCCGGCACGTTCGGCCATGACGGCGTGCGTTACCCGTTCCACCTGTCGACGAGCCGCAGCGGCGATGCCGCCGGGCTTCGGCTGCGCTTCGGCATCGACCCGGGCGAACGTCCGATCAGCCTCGATCTTGAAGGTGTGCTGACCACCGAGGATCAGGTGCCGCGTTTCGAGGGCAGCCTCAACATCGCGCGCGCCATTGCGCTACGCGGCGCCAGCGCCCGCAGCGGGCTGCAGACGCCCTGGAAAGTCACCGCCAAGGTCAAGGCAGATCCGACCGCCGTCAAACTCGACCAGCTCGAGACCACCTATGGCACCGAGGAGGTCGGCCTCAAGCTCACGGGCGCCGCCAATCTTCGCTACGGCGCCGAGCCGTTGTTGCAGGCGACGTTGTCGGCCCGCCAGCTCGATGCCGATCGGCTGCTCGCCAAGGAGGCCTCCGCCACCGAGCCTACCCATCTGATTCCGCGACTGCGCGGCCTCGTCGCCGACGTGCCGCGCCCGATGATGGCGACGCGCCTCGCCATCGACGCGGAGAACGTGACCTTCGGCGGGCGTCCGGTGCAGGCCCTCAGCGCCGAGATTCGCGGCGACCGCGACGGCTGGACGCTCGAGCGTTTCGCCGGCCGCGCGCCGGGCGCCACCCAGCTGGCACTGTCCGGCCGCCTCGCGCTGGTGCCGGCCAGACACTTCGACGGCGATCTGCAGATCGAATCCGCCGATCCCGAATCCCTGTCGGCCTGGCTGCGTGGCCGCGGTGATGCGTCGTTCCGCACCCGCCAACCGCTTCGTCTTTCCGGTCGCCTCGGCGTCGCCGGCGAGCGGATGGCGCTCGATAACGCCAGCGCCGAAATCGAGGGCGACAAGCTCACGGGCCAACTCGCCTTCACCGATCTCGCCCAGGCCGGGACGGCGACGGCAACGCGTCTCGAGGCCGCGGTGGCCGGCGAGCGGGCCGACCTCGATCGTCTGCTGTCGCTGGTCCGCGCCTTCGCAGGACCGGCATCGGACTGGCCGGACGAAGCGACGCTGTCGCTCGATCTTCGCCGGGCGGTGGTCAATGGCCAGGAATTGAGCCCGGTTGCGGCACGCCTCGGCTATTCGGCGAAGGCGCTGACACTGAGCGATTTGAGGATCGGGGGCATCGGCGAGGTTGGCGTCGAGGGCGAGGGGCGCTTCGACCGCGGTGCCGCCACCGGCCACCTCGATCTCGCAGCCTATGCACCGAGCGCAGCCCAACTCGCCGCCTTTGTCACCCCGGCATTGCCGGCGCCACTCGCGGCTCGCCTCGATACCCTTGGCAGCCTGAAGGGACCGGCCCAGGCGAGGCTGTCCTTCGACCTCGCCCGGGGCGCGAAGCCGGATCGCTCCGCCGCGAGCGCGACCCTCGAGCTCGCCACCGCCGCGCTGAAAGCGAAGCTGCAGGGCACGGCATCGCCATCCGCAGCGGCGCTACGCGCGGCCGATCGCGCCGCCCTGCGAAGCGGCGAGGTGGCGCTCGCGGTCAAGCTCGACGGCGCCGGCCGGCAAGTTGCGGCGCTGCTCGGGCTCGAACATGCGATCGGCGTCGGCGACGCGCCGGTGACCGCCGACCTGAGCGCCACCGGCAGCTGGCAAGCGCCGCAACAGGTCGAACTCAGACTGTCGGGTGCCGATATCGATGCCGACCTCGATGGCCGGATCGAATCCGCCACCGATTGGCTGGCACCGCAGAAGGCGACATTCACGCTCGCGGCACGCCGGCTCGACCTCGCGCCCCTGTTCGATCTGCCGCCGCGGCGGCTGCCGGCGCTGGCCGTCGGCGGCCGCATCGGTCTCGATGGCGATCGCATGACGTTCGACGATATCGACGGCACGGTTGCCGGCAGCCGGTTGCGCGGCCACCTCGCCGTGACGCGCGGCAACGAGCCCGCCTTCAATGGTGACATCGGCGTCGATACCCTGGATTTCGGCCCCTCGCTCGCCGTGCTGCTCGGCGCCTCCGATCGTGGTCCCGACGAGCCGCTCGGCCGCAGTCCGCTCGCCGGCGCGCGCGGCGCCATCCAATTCCAGGCCTTGCGCGCCGTGCTGCCGGGCGGCGCCGAGTTGCGGCCTCTCGCCGGCACGCTCAGCGCGGCGGCGAACTCCGTCAGCCTCGGCGGGATGACCGGCCGGATCGGCGGCGGCGAGGTCCGTGCCGACCTCAGCGCCGTGCCCGGCAGCGATGGAACGGCGCTCGACGCGCGGGTGCAGCTTTCCGGGGTCGATGTCGCTGCGCTCGGCTATCGCGGCCTGTCGCTGCCGAGCGGCAAGGCGTCGTTGCAGATGACGCTCGCCTCGCGCGGCCGCACCGCCGGCGTGCTGATCGCGGCACTGTCCGGCAGCGGCACCATCGCGCTCGATCAGGCCGCGCTGCCGGGGCTCGATCCCGGCGCGTTCGACGCGGCGATTGCCGCGAGCGACGCGAGGAGCGCACTGAGCGAGGCGGCGCTGCGCGAGCTGGTAGGGGCGGCGCTGCTGAAGTCGCCGCTCGTCGTCGCGCCGGTCCAGATTCCCTTCACCATGCGTGACGGCAGCCTGCGGGTCGCGGCGACGACGCTCCAGGCCGAACGCGCCCGGGTCGTGATCTCGGGCGGTTACGATCTCGCCGCCGACCAGGCCGATATCCGCGCCAATCTGGCGTCGACCACCATCGGCACCGACACCAACCGCCCGGAGATCCAGATCTTCGCCCACGGGCCACCGGATCACCTCACCCGCACCATCGATGTCGGCCTGCTGTCGTCATGGCTGGCGGTGCGGGCAATCGATCGCGAGACGCGGCGCCTCGATGCCATCGAGCGCGGCGAGCCGGTGCCGCCGTCGACCGCGGCGCTGCCCGTTCCGTCGGCTCCGGCCGATGCGCCCGCCGTGACGGCGCCGTCCGGTACCGTGCCGGTGCCGGTGCCGCGGCGTGCCGCGCCCCGGCCGAAACCGGCACCGCCGGTCGAGCCGGCCCGTCCGGCGCCAGCCTCACCCGGCCTGACCGGGGCCGATGCGGCGCCGCCTTTGCCGCCGGCGATCGAGGTGCGTCCGGCACCACGGCCGCATCCGGCGCCTGCCAGCCCGGGGCCGCGGCCGCCGCTGGTGCTGACGCCCGCTTTGCCGAACTGATTATCTGGCCGACGAACCGGGCTGGAGGAACGGCACCCGCCAGATGTCGGCGGCGTATTCGGCGATGGTTCGGTCGGATGAGAACCACGCGACGCGTGCGACATTGAGGATGCAGCTGCGCGTCCAGGCGGCGCGGTCGCGCCAGCGGGCGTCGACGGCGCGCTGAGCGGCGACATAGGCGTCGAAGTCCCGGCTCACCATGTAGTAGTCGAGGTCGCGCAGCGCGTGGGCGATGGCGCGGAAGCGGCCGGGATCGTCCGGCGAGAAGTCGCCGCGTTCGAGGGCCTGGATCACCCGCGCCAGCCGCGGCGATGCCTCGATCGCGGCGCTGGCGTCGTGACCTTCGGCCCGCTTCTCGAGCACGGCGTCGGCCGTGAGGCCGAAGATGAAGATGTTGTCGTCGCCGACCCGCTCGCGGATCTCGATATTGGCGCCGTCGAGCGTGCCGATGGTCAGCGCGCCGTTGAGCGCGAACTTCATGTTGCCGGTGCCGGAGGCCTCCATGCCGGCCGTCGAGATCTGTTCGGAAAGGTCCGCCGCCGGGATGATCCGCTCGGCGAGGCTGATATTGTAGTCGGGCAGGAAGGCGACGCGGAGTGCGCCGCCGATCGCGGGATCGCTGTTCACGGTGTGGGCGACGTCGTTGATCAGCTTGATGATCAGCTTGGCGTAATGATAGCTCGCGGCCGATTTGCCGGCGAACAGCCGCACCCGCGGTGGACGATCGCGGCCCGTGCCGTCCTTGAGCTCCAGGTAGAAGGCGATGGTCTCCAGGATGTTGAGCAACTGGCGCTTGTATTCATGAATGCGCTTGATGTGGGTGTCGAACAGCGCATCGGGATCGATCATCAGGCCATGGCGTGTGACGGTGTAGCGGGCCATTGCCGTCTTGTTGGCGCGCTTGGCGGCTGCGAACTTGTCCTGAAAGGCGGCGTCGTTGGCGAGGGGCTCCAGCGCTTCGAGCCGCTGCGGGTCGTCGAGCACGGCGTCGCCGCAGGCCTCGCGCAGCAGTTCGGTCAGCGCCGGATTGGCCTGCATCAACCAGCGACGGAAGGTGATGCCGTTGGTCTTGTTGGTGATGCGTTCCGGGTAGAGGCGGTGCAGATCGTGGAACACCGTCTCCTTCATCAGTTCGGTATGCATCGCAGAGACGCCGTTGATGCGATGCGAGCCGACGAAGGCGAGGTGGCCCATGCGCACCCGCCGCTCGCCTCTCTCCTCGATCATCGACGCTGCCGCCCGCAGCGCGAGGTCGCCGGGGAACAGCTCGGCGGCGCGGTCGAGATGCAGGGCGTTGATGCGATAGATGATCTCGAGATGGCGCGGCAGCAGCGTCTCGAACAGCGCCACCGGCCAGGTTTCCAGCGCTTCCGGCAGCAAGGTGTGGTTGGTGTAGGACAGCGTTGCCGAGGTGATGCGCCAGGCGTCAGCCCAGGGCAGCCCGTGCTGGTCGAGCAGAATCCGCATCAATTCGGCGACCGCGAGGCTCGGATGGGTATCGTTGAGCTGGATCGCCGCGGCGTCCGGCAGGGCCTGCAGGCTGCCGTGGGTCGCGAGCTGGCTATGGAGGATGTCCTGGAGCGACGCCGAGACGAAGAAGTATTCCTGGCGCAGCCGCAGTTCGCGTCCGGCCGGCGTCTCGTCGCTGGGATAGAGAAACTTGCAGATCGCCTCGGCGCGGGTTTGTGCCGCGACGGCGCCGGCATAGTCGCCGCTGTTGAAACTGGCGAGGGATAATGGGTCGGCGGGCTTGGCCGACCATAGCCGCAGCGCGTTGATGTGGCGGCCGCGCCAGCCGACGATCGGCGTATCATAGGCGATCGCGCGGACCGTTTCCCCTGGATGCCAGATCCGGCGCGAGATGCCGCGGGCATCGGTCACGGTTACGATCCGGCCGCCGAAGCCGACATTGTAAACCGTCTCGGGTCGCTGGAATTCCCAGGGGTTGCCGAAGGTCAGCCATTCGTCGGGAAATTCCTGTTGCCAGCCATCGGCGATGATCTGGCGGAACAGGCCGAAGTCGTAACGGATGCCGTAGCCGGTGGCCGGGATATCGAGGGTCGCCAGGCTCTCCATGAAACAGGCGGCGAGGCGGCCGAGGCCGCCATTGCCGAGGGCAGCGTCGGATTCGCATTCGCGCAACGACTGGAAGTCGAGGCCGAGCTCCTCCAGCGCCTGGCGGAACGCCGGCAACAGACCGAGGTTCGACAGGGCGTCGGTGAACAGCCGGCCGATCAGGAATTCCAGCGACAGATAGCAGACGTGCTTGCGGCCGAGATTGCGCCGCTCGGTCTCGAGCCAGCGCGAGGTGATGCGTTCGCGCAGGGCCAAGGCAGTGGCCTGATACCAGTCCCGTCTGGTGGCGAGACCGACATCCTTGCCGATCGACAGAGCCAGCTTCTCGAGGATGGCGCCCTTGATTTCCGACGCGGTAACCGGGCTGAAGCCGGAGCGTGACGATGCAAGCAATTGTTCCAAGGCGGTGGGGTCTCCTGGTTCCGTTGCGCCGGTCATGTTGTCATATGGATGTGGCACAATCGCGGTTCCGTCAGGGTGGGGTCAGCCGGGGCGCCAAGAGGCTGTCCCCCCTGCGTAAATGTAGCAGCAGTCGCATCGAACACCATTTCAGTCGGGGGGGCCGTCCGGCTTGTCCAGCGGTTTGTCTGGTCCGGTTCCATCGGATGGAACAGGCGAGGCTGCCGCAGCGCTGGAGGAGCGGAACGGATCTTGCAGCGCAAGGTTGTGGGGCGCGGCGGATGGACGCAATGTCGATCAGGGTTCTCTTCGTCACTCCGGAGCTCGAGGACTATGTGCGGGTCGGAGGTCTCGCCTCCGTGTCAGCGGCGCTCCCGCGCGCCATGAGATCCCGCGTTGATGTCAGGTTGATGCTGCCGGGATACCGCGCAGTCCTCAGGCAGCTCGATCGGCTCGAGATCGTCGGCGCCTGCGAGCCCCTTGGCGAGATGCCGGCCTGCCTGATCGGCCGCACCGCCACCGCCGACGGGCTGGCGGTCTATGTCGTGATCTGTCCCGAGTTGTACGATCGCGAAGGCACCCCTTACGGCGACGCCAACGGCAGCGACTGGATCGACAATGATCTGCGCTTTGCGCGGTTTGGCTCGGCCGCCGCGTTTCTCGCCGCCGGTTTCGTCGATCCGTCCTGGTCGGCCGACGTCGTTCACGCCAATGACTGGCAGAGCGGACTGGTGCCGGCCTACCTCGCCTGGCACAAGCTCAGGGTCCCGAGCCTGCTGACCATCCACAACCTCGCCTATCAGGGCCTGTTCCCGCGCGAGACCCTGCGCCGGATCGGTGCGCCCGACAGCTCGTTTCATATCGAGGGCGTCGAGTTCTACGATAAGGTGTCGTTTCTCAAGGGCGGTCTGGTCTATTCCGATCATCTCACCACCGTCAGCGCCACCTATGCCCGTGAAATCACCACCGCCCAGTTCGGCTGCGGGTTGGATGGCCTGCTGAAGAAGCGGGCAAATGCCGATCAACTCACGGGCATTCTCAACGGCATCGATGAGAGCTGGGATCCGCGCGTCTGCCCTGAATTGGCGACGCCGTTTGGCGCCGGCGACTGGCGGCAGCGTCAGGACAACACCCGCCATGTGCGCAAGCAGTTCAATCTCGCGCTGTCGCGCGGGCCGCTGTTTGCCCTGGTGGCGCGGCTGGTCCATCAGAAGGGCGTGGATTTCGTGCTCGACGCCGCCGAGACCATCGTCGCCGCCGGCGGTCAGATCGTGGTGATGGGGCGGGGCGAGCCACGCTTCGAGCGGGCGTTGCAGGAGGCCCAGAGCCGGCGGCCGCAGTCGATCGGCGTCGCCATCGGCTTCGAGGACGCCGAGGCCCGGCGGATCTTCGCCGGCAGCGACTTCACCTTGATGCCGTCGCGGTTCGAGCCCTGCGGGCTGAGCCAGATGTACGCCCAGCGCTTCGGCTCGCTGCCCATCGGCCACAAGACCGGCGGCCTTGCCGACACCATCGTCGACGGCCGCACCGGCTTTCTGTTCGCCGAACCGTCGACCCAGTCCTTCCTCGGCGCGGTCTGCCGCGCCTTCGCCACCTTCGGCCGCAAACGGCGCATCAATGCGATGCGGACCGATGCGATGGCCTCGTCCTTCGCCTGGCGCGATTCAGTGGCGACCTATCATGGCCTGTACCGGCAGGTGCGGTCGCCGGCCTGAACGCATCGAACCTGGTGCAAGTAGTCCGCTGAACGGCGCGGCCCGCCTTATGCGGCGCGGACCGTGTCGAGGAAGTGGCCGACCTCGCCCTTGAGCCGGCTGCTTTCGCTGGCGAGCGACTGCGCCGCAGAGAGCACCTGCGAGGAGGCGGAGCCGGTCTCGGCGGCGCCACGCTGGACATCGGTGATGTTCGACGAGACCTGCTGGGTGCCCTGGGCCGCATTTTGGATGTTGCGGGCAATCTCCTGCGTCGCGGCGCCTTGCTCCTCGACGGCTGAAGCAATGGTGGCCGCGATTTCAGACATCTGACCGATGGTTGCGCCGATCTCGCGGATCGCATTCACCGATTCCTGGGTTGCCGTCTGCATTCCGGCGATCTGTTGGCCGATCTCGCCGGTGGCTTTGGCCGTCTGATCGGCCAGCGCCTTCACTTCCGTGGCCACGACGGCGAAACCGCGGCCGGCTTCGCCGGCGCGTGCCGCTTCGATGGTGGCGTTGAGCGCCAGCAGGTTGGTCTGGCCGGCGATCGTCGTGATCAGGTCCAGCACGTCGCCGATGCGGCTTGCCGCTTTTGCCAGTTCACCGATGCGCTCGTTGGTGCGATGGGCCTGCTCGACTGCGTGCTGGGCGATCCGGGCGGAGTCCTGTACCTGCCGGCTGATCTCGTTGACCGAGGAGGTCAGCTCCTCGGTGGCGGAGGCGACCGACTGGACATTGTTGGATGCCTCTTCCGAAGCCGAGGCGACGATGCCGGCCAGCTTCTGGGAGTGGTCGGCGGTCGCGGTCAGGGTGCTGGCCGAGGATTCCAGCTCGTGGGAGGCGGAGGATACGGTCTCGATAATCCGGCCCACCGCCTGCTCGAAATCGTCGGCGAGCTTGTGCATCTCGTGCTTGCGCGCTCCGGCAATGGCGCGATCCTGTCCGGCCCTGGCTTCGGCTTCCTCGCGCGCCTTTTCCGCAGCCGCGATCTTGAAGCCTTCGACGGCCCGGGCCATATCGCCGACCTCGTCCTTGCGCTCCGTTCCAGGGAGCTCCACGGTGAAATTGCCGTCGGCCAGCGCCTTCATGCCGCTGGTGAGCCCGGCCAGGGGCCGGGCGATACCGCGCGCGATCACGAATGCGGCGAGGGCCCCGAGGATCGTGACGATGGCGACGATGACCCGCTGGAGCGTCATCGTGGTGCCGATGCGCCGCTCGGTCGCCGCCGTCGTGTCCTGGAATGCCTCGCCGATCCTGGCCCTGATATCGGCCATCTTCGCGATCGCGGTCGCGGTCAGGGGCACGATCGACTGATAATAGATCTGATCGCCGGCGAGCAGGTTGACGGAAGCCTCGATGAGGTTGGCGGTGTATTTTTCGAAGGCGGCCTTGGCGATCGCGAGCGGCACGGCGATCGCCGGCGGTGGGGCGATCTTCTCGATCGCTGCGATCCGTTCCATCACGGCGGCGGCTCCCGCCTTGAGTTCGTCGATCGACTTCTGGTCGCGCGTGGTCTGCAACCGCCAGATCACCACGCGCACCTTGAGGATGGCCACTTCCAGCCTCTCGGCTGTGGTGTTGAATTCCGTTCCGCCAGCTGCGGCGAGGAACTTCTCGAATTCAGCGTTGAGCCGTGCGATTTCGCCGAGAGCGCCGGCCTTGGCCGCGGTCATCCTGCCAAGCGCCGCATGGAGCGTCTGCCGCTGGATGACGATCTCGGCCACCACCTTCTGCAGATCGGCATAAGCCTGGCGGCCCTCCGCATCGGAGGTCCGGGTCATGGCACCGTTGAGTGCATCGACGGTTTTCGCCAGGCGCGCGGCGGCCTCCTTGTCGGACGCATCGTCCTGGTCGACGACATAGCGCAGCAGCGCGCGGCGGATCGCCTGCAGTTCGGTCTCCGTCTCGGTGCCGCGGATCGTGTTGACCGACTGGGTGTCCATGACCGCGACCTGCTCGCGAATCTGGCCGAGCTGGTAGACGCCGAACCCGGCCATGGCGAGGCCGGAGAGCACGAGGGCGCCGAAGCCGCCGTAGAGACGACCGCGGATACGGAGAGTGAGAAAAGACATGACGAGGTCCTGATCGCGCGCAAAGGCCGGCCCGGTAGCCGGTCGACTGCGGCGCAATCTGGACGGGATTGCTTAAGATACCATTTGTTCCCGGACTTCTTGGCGCAATCAGGAAATTTAATTCATTGATATGGCTGTTCTTTTTTTTCTGTCTTGCCGCCGGTTGCCTGACCGGGCGCGTTCGCGCGAGGCCCGAGCCTCGATCCACGTAGAAGTTGTTGAGCTAGATCAAAAGCTTAGATCGATACTCGGCGAAAATGACGCCATGTCGAAGTTGATCGTTTTCAAGTGCCCGCGGACCGGGCTGCAGGTTCAAACGCCGCTGGCTCATGGGGCGGATGACGGCGACGGCGAACGGTTCGAAGCGGTCAAGTGCCTCGCCTGCACGCAGATGCATTTCGTCAATCGCCGGACCGGCAAGGTATTGGGTGACCGCGGCGGCTGAGTCCGGCGCGACCTGATGCCGCAAGCGGCGGAAAAACCGCTGATTCTGCTCACGAAGTGCCGCCGTTGCCGCGAATCCGAATCGATCCGGGGCTCGAACTCGTCTCGCCCTTGGACGTTTTGATTGCGCCAGATCGAACATCACCTATGTGAATTGGATGATGATCATCCTGCGAAATGGGGTTGGCGGGGGTGATTTGCGCCTCGTGCTGATATTACCGAACCATTGCCGCTGTTGACAGGGACGCAGCCTGACATGGGACAAAAGGACAGAATACGGGACGACTGTTCGGGGACGGCACCGCTCGACGCCTTCGGCGTCATGCGGAGCGATGACGTGGAATTTGCCCGGCATGCCGTATTGAACACCTACGGCGCGACACGTTTCGACAGGATCGGGCGGGCGGCGGATTTTGCGGCCAAGGCCAATTTCGTCAAACTCGGGCCGATCGCGCTGTCGTATTGCGAATATTCCGGGCACGTCGAAATCGATTTTCCCGGCGCGCGCTTCTTGCGGCAGCAGTTCTGCCTGGGCGGCGCCGGCCGTACCCGCTACGGATCGCGACAAATCGAGATCGATGCCGAGAACTGGTCGGCCATGGTGCCGGCCGGGGCCGATGTCAGCTTCGACTACAAGCCCTCGTTCCGCCAGGTGATCATGTGGCTCGACTGCGACGCGCTCGAGCGCGCCTACGCGGCGATGACCGGCGGGCTGAACGGCAGCCTTGCCTTCAACGTCCAGGGCGATCCGAACTCTCCCGCGATGCAGGCGTTGCGCCGCGCGGTTGCCTTTCTGGTCGATGAACTGGACGTCGCCGGCAACGATGCATCACCGCTGGCGCTCGCCGAAATCCAGGACGTGGTGCTGGGCCGCTTCCTGCTCGGCCACCAGCCCGAACTGATCCGGGACGAGCCGATCAAGGTGCCGCAGCGACCGCGGATGCGCCGGCTCGAGGAATATCTGCGCGAGAACTGGAACCAGCCGTTGACGATCGAGGTGCTGGCGGAAACCACCGGGGTCGGCGCCCGCAGCATCTTCCGCTACTTCAAGGAGACGCGCGGCTGCACGCCGCTCGATTTCATGAAGACCCTGCGGCTCGAGCAGGCGCGGCGCGCGCTGCAGCAGCCCGGCGACGGCACCACGGTATCGGCGGAGGCCTTGCGCTGCGGCTTCAACAATATGGGACATTTCGCCAAGGACTACCGCCGCAAGTTCGGCGAATTGCCGTCCGAGACGCTGCTCAAGGCGCGGATGCGCTAGTGTGGCGTCTCGCAATTGCCTATGCCCTTCGCGGCAAGCCCCTGTAGGCAATTGCGAGACATAAGCCGCACTAGCTTTTTGATTTTGCTAGTGTCCCGATGTCTCCGAATGACCGTGCGAGGGTGAGGCAAATGAAGCGGTCATTCGGAGACAGGACACTAGTCGCTCGCTTCAAATAATTTGAAAGGATGGAGAATTTGTGATTCGATTCGATCGTCTCGACGCGAGCGCCGGAGAGGATCATGGCTGCGACGGAAATTTCGGTAAAGAAGTATGTTGTGCGGCTGAGCGGCGAGGAACGCGAACAGCTTGAAACGCTGATACGGAAGGGCAAGAGCGCAGCTCAAAAGCTGCTGAAGGCGCGAATATTGTTGAAGGCCGATGTCTCGGAAGCCGGCGAAGGTTGGAGTGACAGCCGGATCATTAAGGCGTTCGATACCAGCGTTTCCATGGTTTACCGAGTGCGGAAGCAACTGGTGGAAGAAGGCTTCGAGGCGGTATTGAGCCGTAAGCAGCGCGCAACACCGGGGGTTGCGCGGATTTTTGACGGTGAGAAGGAAGCCAAACTGATTGCCCTGGCTTGTTCCGAACCTCCCAAGGGACGCGCACGCTGGACCCTGCGGCTACTGGAGCAAAAAGTCGTAGAACTCCATATTGTTGATCGTGCCAGCGACTCGACGATCGGGCGGGCACTAAAAAAAACACTCTCCAGCCCCATCGCCGACAGTGCTGGGTCATCCCGCCGAAAGCCAATAGTGCGTTCGTAGCCGCCATGGAGGACGTGCTGGCCGTCTACACCCGGCCACGCGATCCCGACTACCCGCTGGTTTGCCTGGACGAGAGCTCAAAGCAACTCCTCGCCGAGACGCGCATGCCGATTCCGATGAAGCGTGGGCGCCCGGCTCGTTGCGATTACGAGTACAAACGCAACGGCACCGCCAATCTCTTCATGATGTTTGCTCCGCTCGAAGGCTGGCGCCATGTCAAAGTCACCGATCGCCATACCGCCGTGGATTATGCTCACGTCCTGAAGGACTTGGCCGATGTCCACTTCGCCGGCGCCAAGACCATCGTTCTGATCCAGGACAATCTCAACATCCACAGCAAGGCGTCACTCTATGAAGCCTTTCCGGCCCCTGAGGCCAGGCGGCTGGTCGAGCGCTTTGAATGGCATTACACACCAAAGCACGGCAGTTGGCTTGATCTCGCCGAGTCCGAACTCGGCGTCCTATCGTCCCAATGCCTCGATCGACGGATTCCCGACAAACAGACCCTCGCCGAGGAAATCGCCGCCTGGGAGAAAGACCGCAATGCCAACCACACCAAGGCAAACTGGCACTTCACAACTCCCAATGCTCGCATCAAACTCAAGCACCTTTACCCTTCAATCTGAATGAATCGGGCGACTAGTGCGGCGTCTCGCAATTGCCTACCGCCTTTGCGGCAAGCCTCTCGTAGGCAATTGCGAGACATAAGCCACACTAGCACTTTGATTTTGCTAGTGTCCTTATGTCTCCGAATGACCGTGCGAGCATGAGGCAAATGGAGCGGTCATTCGGAGACAGGACACTAGTGTCCCCTTGTTTCCAACGTTCGTATCCCTTTGCAGCGAACGCTCATATCAGCGTCTTGCTCCCGCGAGGCGGTGCCGAGGTTCGCAGCTGCTATGGTTGCGAGAGCGCCAGTCCCGCCAATGCCAGCAGCAGCGCCGGGGTCATCACGACGGCGCCGATCATCAGGAAGCGCAGCGCCGAGATGTGTTCGCCTTCGCGGCGCAGCGCGATCAGCCACAGGATGGTGGCGAGCGAGCCCGTCACCGACAAATTCGGACCGAGATCGACCCCGATCAGGATGGCCGCGGTGATCTCCGGCGTCACCGCGGCGTTCTGACTGGTGGTGGCCGCGATCAGTCCCATCGGCAGATTGTTGATGAGGTTCGAGCCGAACGCCACGGCAAGGCCGGTCATCCAGGCGGTGGCATGCGGCGAGGCGGCGGCCGCCGCCTTGAGCGCGCGCGCCAGGGCCGGCAGGACGCCGGTACGGTTGAGGCCCTCGACCAGGATGAACAGGCCGGCCACCAGCGGCAGCACCGACCAGGAAATGCCGCGCAGGATCAGGATCGGAGGGATCCTGCCGATGGTCATCACCACCAGCGCGACCGCGACACCGGCGACGAAGGTGGGCAGGCCGAGATCGGCGCCGCGCGCCGACGCGGCGATCAGAGCGGCTGCGGTGGCCAGGATGCCGATCGCGGCGACGGCGCCGCCCTTCGACAATGGCGGGATCGACGGCGCCTCCGCAACTTTCTGCCTGAGCGCGTGCCGCTGGGTCAGGCGCAGTGCGACGTAGGTCGCGGCGATGGCGAGCGCCGAGGGCACGGTGAAGAGGCGCAGCCAATCGCGCAGCGGCGGCATGGCCTCGCCGAACACGACGAGATTGGCGGGATTGGAGATCGGCAGCACGAAGCTCGCCGCATTGGCGATGAAGGCGCAGATCAGGAGATAAGGCAGCGGCTCGACCTTCGCCGTGCGCGTGGCGGCATAGACCGCCGGGGTCAGGACCACCGCGGTCGCGTCGTTGGAGAGGAAGGTCGTGACGACGATCCCGACCGCATAGACGATCAAGAACAGCCGCTTGGCCGAGCCGCGCGCCTCGGCCGCGGCGCGCGCCGCCAGCCAGTCGAACAGCTTCTCCTCGCGGGCCACTTCCGCGAGCAGCATCATGCCGATCAGGAAGAGATAGACGTCGAGGCCCTTGCCGGCGGCAGCAACGGCGTCGGGCCACGGCAGCAGGTTGAGGGCGACGAGCAGCGCGGCACCGGCCAGAGCAAAGACGAATTCCGGCATGTTCCACGGCCGTGCGATCACGCCGAAAGTGGCGAGCGCGGCGATGCCGCAGGTCAGCGCCAGCGACAGGCTGGGATCGGCTGGCAGCATCAACGCTCTCCCGGCGCGCCGATGCCGAAACGGAAGAAGCTCTTGCGATCGTTCAAGTCCTGCATCGTCGTCCTGCGCCTTCTTCCGCCAACAGCTGCGGTGCGTCCCCGGGATGCCACGGGCGTGGCATTCGCCGACCTGCCCGGCGATTGTCGCCGCGGCGCAGGCTGTGCGGCCTTGATGGCGCCGCGTCAAGTCGAGCGTCCGTGACCCGCGCCCGTTTCGGTTTGGTGTTCCTGCGGCGAGCTTGTAGAACGGCCGGACTTCCGAAGCGGCGGTGAGACGCCCACGCTCAGCACATCGAGGCAATATCATGGATTATCGCAAGCTCGGCCGCAGCGGCCTTACGGTCTCGCCGCTCTGTCTCGGCACCATGATGTTCGGTGACGCGACCGACGAGGTTGCGTCCGAAAACATCATCGCCATGGCCCGGGAAGCCGGCGTCAATTTCATCGATACGGCCGATGCTTATTCGCAAGGCAGGTCGGAAGTCATCGTCGGCCGGGCGATCGCGCGCCAGCGGCACGACTGGGTGCTGGCCACCAAGGCCGCCAATGCCATGGGCGAGGGCGTCAACCGCCGCGGCCTGTCGCGCAAATGGTTGCTGCAGGCTGCGGACGAGAGTCTGCGCCGTCTCGGCACCGACTATCTCGACATCTATTACCTGCACCGGGAGGACCACGCGACGCCGCTGGAGGAGACGGTCCGCGCCATGGCCGACCTGATCCGGCAGGGAAAGGTGCGCTATTTCGGCGTGTCGAACCATCGCGCCTGGCGCATCGCCGAGATCTGCAACATCTGCGACCGGCTCGGCATCGACCGCCCGGTGGTGAGCCAGCCCTACTACAACGCCATGAACCGAATGCCCGAGGTCGAGCAGTTGCCGGCCTGCGGCTATTACGGCCTCGGGGTGGTGCCCTATTCGCCGCTGGCGCGCGGCGTGCTCACGGGCAAATACGCGCCCGACAGCCGGCCGGAGCAGGGCACGAGGGCGGCACGCAACGACAGCCGCATGATGCAGACCGAATGGCGGCCGGAATCCCTGCGGATCGCCCAGATGATCAAGACCCATGCCGAGGCTCGCGGCATCACCGCCGGGCAGTTCGCCGTCGCCTGGGTGCTGAACAACCGTCTGGTCTCGTCGGTGATCGCCGGCCCGCGCACGGCCGAGCAATGGGACGATTACGTCAAGGCGCTCGCTTATCGCTTCACCGCCGATGATGAAGCCTTGATCGATGCGATGGTGGTGACCGGTCATCCCTCGACACCCGGCTTCAACGATCCGGCTTATCCGATCGAGGGCCGTTCGCAGCGCAACGCCTGAGCGGACGGGACAAGGGATGGCGCGCGCAGCGAAACACTTCGGCTCACAGCACTCCGAGGCGCCGGCCTCGCGATGGGCATTTCGGTCCTTCCGGGGTTACCGCGCCAGGGATATCGGGCGGGACCTGATCGCCGGCCTGACGCTGGCGGCCATCGCCATCCCCGAGCAGATGGCGACCGCCGGGCTCGGTGGTTTTGCGCCGCAGATCGGCTTCTTCGCCATGATTGCCGGCTCGCTCGCCTTTGCCGCGCTTGGTGGCAGCAGGTTCTTGTCGAGCGGCGCGGACTCGACCATCACGCCGATCTTCGCCGGCGGACTGGCGCTGCTGGCGGCCCAGGGCAGTCCCGACTATGCGGCGATGGCCGCCCTGCTGGCGCTGATGGTCGGTGTCATGCTGATGCTCAGCGGCGTGTTCCGGTTCGGCTTCGTCGCCGATCTGCTGTCGGTGCCGGTGACGACCGGGTTCCTGGTCGGGATCGCCGCGCACATCGTCATCTCCCAGTTGCCGGCGATCCTCGGCGTCCCAACGCCCCAGGGGGCGATGCTGCAGCGGTTGCTCGTTCTCCTCGGTCATCTCGGTCACGCCGACATGGCGCCGGCCGTCACCGGTCTCGGTGTGCTTGCCGTCATCCTGATCGCCGAACGGATCGACGGTCGCATACCGGGGGCGCTGATCGCGCTGGCGATGGCGAGCGCGGCGGTGGCGGCGTTCGGCCTGTCGCCACGGGTCGCCGTGCTCGGCGCCGTTCCGGCGGCTTCGCCACACCTCAGCCTGCCGCTGGTCGATCCCACGGCGGTGCTGCGGCTATTGCCGCTCGCCCTGATCATCGCGGTGGTGGTGATGGTGCAGACTGCCGCGACCTCGCGCTCATTTCCCGATCATCAGGACAGGTCGCCGGACGTCGATCGCGACTTCGTCGGGATTGGAGCCGGCAGCCTGCTCGCCGGTCTGATCGGCGCCTTCCCGGTGAATGCCAGTCCGCCGCGCACGGCCGTGGCGGCCGAGAGCGGCGCGCGCTCCCAGCTCGCCGGGATCGTCTCGGTGGTGACGGCGCTGGTGTTGTTGCTGTTCGGCTCGGCGTTGCTCGGTCGCGTACCTGACGCAGGTCTCGCCGGCGTGCTGCTGTTCGTCGCCATCCGCATCACGCGCGTGCGCCAGATGGCCGATATCCTGCGTCAGTCGCCAGGCGAATTCATGCTGGTGGTTGCCACCGCGGCCGCCATCATCGTGCTGCCGATCGAGGAGGGCGTGGCGATCGGCATCGTGCTGTCGCTTCTGCACGGCATCTGGAGCATCACGCGCGCGCGCGCCATCCGTTTCGTCCGCGTGCCCGGCAGTTCGATCTGGTGGCCGACGCATCCGGATCTGCAGGGCGAGGACGTCCCGAAGGTGCTGGTGATCGGCTTTCAGGCGCCGCTGTCGTTCCTCAATGCCGATCTTTTCCGGCGTGACGCCGATGCGTTGCTGCAGGCCGCAGGATCTTCGCCACGGCTGCTCGTCATCGAAGCTACCGGCGTGGTGGAGATCGACTTCACCGCAGCGCAGGTGCTGCGTGGCGTCATCAGCCGTGCCCGCGCCGCCGGCATCGATGTGGCGATCGCCCGGCTGGAATCCGAACGTGCTCATGCCGCCATGCAGCGCTATGGCATCGTCGACCTGTTGGGCGCCGATCACCTCACCCGCAGCGTTGAGGAAGCGGTGCGGGTTTTCGGTCCTGACCAGCATCAGGCCGTTCCGCCGGCGGATACGGCAGACGCGTGACGCTTGGCGTCAGCCGGCGGTGTGAAGATGAGCCAGCGGCGCCACGTCGGGACGGATGTCGGCTTCCGCCTGTTCGGCGCGCTTGCGAAAGTGATCAAGCACGAACAGACGGATGGCAGACGAGAGGTTGCCCTGCTGACGGCGATTGTCGATCTCGCCGACAAGTTCTGAAAGAGTCAGGTCGCGGGCACTGGAAATTTCTTTCATGGCGCTCCAGAACGCCTCTTCCAGACTGACGCTGGTCTTGTGACCAGCAACGACGATCGAGCGCTTGACCACCGGCGATTTCATGGTTCGTCCTCGCGTGACAGGCGGTGTTGGTCGAGATGCGTATCGTCGCGACGCGCCTGAGCTTCGTCGCGGAGACGTTCAGCCTTGCTGCGTCCATACTTGGCGCGGTTGGCGCCGGCCTTGCTGTCGGCTTCGGCCCGGGCTGCGCGCTTTCTGAAGCGGTTGAGGTTGACGATCTCACCCATGGTCTTTCCTCATGACCGAGATCGGTAGGGCGGTGTTGATCTTTGTCAAAAAGTCCCCGACCGCTCGAACCACATTTCAATAAATGATAATTTAACCACGCTATCGACTCAATAAATGATAATTTAACACGCTATCGACGGTAAAAACAGCGCCAGATCCTGCCAATTCGACGGTCGTCGATTCCAGGCGGATGCAAATAGTGGCCTCATTTTTGCGACTTGGCGCGAGGGGGGATTGCCGCGTTGCAGCGTATGCCGCCCAGGCTCAGCCCGGGTGCGTCATTTTGCCCGGCCGAACCAGCCGGTCGAATTCGGCGGCCGTGACAAAGCCCAATCGCACCGCTTCCTCGCGCAGTGTCGTGCCGTTGGCGTGGGCCGTCTTGGCGACCTTGGCGGCGTTGTCGTAGCCGATCTTCGGCGCCAGCGCGGTGACCAGCATCAGCGAGCGCTGCATCAGCTCGCGGATGCGGTTCTCGTCGGCGCGAATGCCGACGACGCAATGCTCCGTGAACGAGCGCGCGGCATCCGCCAGCAGGCGGATCGACTGCAACATGCAATGCGCCAGCACAGGCTTGTAGACATTGAGCTCGAAATGCCCCTGGCTGCCCGCGATCGAGATCGTCGTCTCGTTGCCGAACACCTGGCAGCACACCATGGTCAGCGCCTCGCACTGCGTCGGGTTGACCTTGCCGGGCATGATCGAGGAACCAGGCTCGTTTTCCGGCAGGATCAATTCGCCCAGTCCCGAGCGCGGCCCCGAGCCCAGCAGGCGGATGTCATTGGCGATCTTGAACAGCGCCGTGGCGGCGGAGTTGATGGCGCCATGCACCGCGACATAGGCGTCGTTGGCCGCGAGCGCCTCGAACTTGTTGGGCGCGGTGACGAAGGGCAGGCCGGTGATGGCGGCGACCTTGCGGGCGAACAGGCGGGCGAATTGCGGTTTGGCATTCAGCCCGGTGCCGACCGCGGTGCCGCCCTGAGCCAGCGCGAGGAGTTCCTTTGCCGCCATGCGAATGCGCCGCCGGGCGTTTTCGACCTGGGCGGCGTAGCCCGAAAATTCCTGACCGAGGGTGAGCGGGGTCGCGTCCTGGGTGTGGGTGCGGCCGATCTTCACGATCCTGGCGAACTGCTTCTCCTTCGCCTTCAATGCGCCGTGGAGTTCGCCGAGCGCGGGGAGCAGGCCGGCGGTGATGCGCTCGGCCGCCGCGATGTGCATCGCCGTGGGAAAGCTGTCGTTGGACGACTGGCTCATGTTGACGTGGTCGTTGGGATGCACGGGGCTCTTGCTGCCGCGTTTGCCGCCGAGCAACTCGTTGGCGCGGTTCGAGATCACCTCGTTGACGTTCATGTTGGTCTGGGTGCCGGAGCCGGTCTGCCAGACCACGAGGGGAAAGTGATCGTCGAGTTCGCCGCCGATCACCTCCCGCGCGGCGCGGCCGATGGCGCCGGCAAGCCGCGGCGACAACAGGCCGAGTTCACGGTTGGTCTGCGCCGCGGCCAGTTTGACGATCGCCAGGGCGCGGATGATCGGCTGCGGCATGCGTTCGTCGCCGATGCGGAAATTGTTGCGCGAGCGTTCGGTCTGGGCGCCCCAGAGACGGTCCGAGGCGACCTCGATCGGACCGAAGGTGTCGGTCTCGGTACGGCTGGCGGGTTTACGGGCGGGACGAGCGGGAGCGGCGGTGCGGCGGCGAGCCATGGCGTATCCGTCCTGGCGCATCCATCCGGGCTGATCAACGAGGCGTCACACCCGATCGGCGATGCGGGCTTACTTTCTTGCAGGGAAGCTTATTTCTTGCGGAAACGGTCGAGCCGCACCACCTCGGCGCCCTCGCTCGGCTTGGCGGCCTCGTCGGCGGGCGGCACGGCGACTTCGGGCGGTGTCGGCGCGGCCGGCTCCTCGGCAGCCGGCGCGGCGGTGGCCTCAGGTTCCGATGGTTCGAACTGCAGTCCGAACTGTACCGAAGGATCGAAGAAGCTCTTGATGGCGCTGAACGGCACCATCAGCCGCTCGGGCGTGCCGCCGAACGACAGGCCGACTTCGAAATGATCGTCGGTGACCACCAGGTCCCAGAACTGGTGCTGGAGGATGATGGTCATTTCTTCCGGATACTGGGCGAGCAGGCGCGGCGACAGCTTCACGCCGTCGGCCTTGGAGAGGAAGGTAATGAAGAAATGGTGGTCGCCCGGCAAGCCATGCGCCGCCGCATCGGTCAGGACGCGGCGCAACACGCCTCGTAGCGCGTCGCGCGCAAGAACGTCATAGCGGATATGATCGGTGGGCATCGCTCGTCCAGTCGTTTCGGCCAGGAATAGAGGGTGAGCCGGTCCGGCGTCTCTCCGCGCTTCTACGGAATTCGCGGCATCCGTAGAAGATGCGGTGGCGGACGGCCGCCCGCAAGCGCAGGTCAGAACAATAGCTTCCGACTCACGCGGTTGTTCCATGGTAGCCCGGCGACGGGCGGTGCGCAAAAGCGGCACGTTCCCGCATCGGCCAGCCATGTGAGCGGCGGCGCGCCGGTGACGGACCCTGGAATGAACTTCCAAAACCAGAGCAGAACGAGAGCGAGCAAAACGAGAGAAGGAGGAAAGTGGAGGCTTCTGTTGCCAGGTGCCTCCGAACCCCGCCTGACGGAGCTTAACCCGTCAGGGCTTTAAAGTGGTCTTTCAAACTGCGTTACGCAGCCTGAGCAACCGGAGCAAAGTTGTCGTTGGCAACTATTGCATAGCCCGATAACGGCGGAACAATACCGGGAAAAAACACGCCCTTTACGCCCTCGTCGATCCTGCTTCGCCCCCGCCGAAACCCGTGATCCCTGCGGATCAATGCGGCGGGCTTTGGTGGAGGCGCCGGGTGCTGCCCCCGGGTCCGAATGGTTTATTGCGACGGTCGTTTATTTCCATAGCCGGCGAACCGGCACCCCCAATATAGGCATCCCTGGCCGGCTCTGCAAAGCCCGGCGCGACGATGCCCCCCCGATCGCTTGCCCGGCGCACAGGCCGCGCAATTGCCGTCCCCAGGCGAAAAGCTGGTTGCCGCTGAAGGGTTTGACAAACATCCATCGCGATGGTTTGCAGACTTTCGTCGAATGACGCGAGCGCGGGCTGATTGCGCGCCGGGGGGGGATGGTCGAGATGGGCGGGACTGTTGGGGGGCGGGGCAAACCGATCCGGGGGCCGCAGGATTTCGTCGGCGGACTGGTGTTGATGGGGGTGGCGCTGTTCGCGTTCTGGGCCGCCAGCGACCTTGCCGGCCAGCGCGGCTTTTCGTTTGGCCCGGGGACCGCGCCGCGGCTGTTCGCAGGGCTGTTGCTGGCACTCGGCGCCGCGGTGTCGCTGACAGGTCTCCTCAAGGATGGCAGCCCGCTGCAGCGCTTCGGCATTCGGGGCCCGCTCTTTGTGACTGCGGCGATCCTGCTGTTCTCGGTGGCCATCCGCCCGCTCGGCCTGATCGTCGCGGGCATCATCACCTTCTTGGTCGCGGCGATGGGCTCGCCCGAGACCCGCTGGGGCGAGGCCATCATCGTCGGCGTGCTGCTGACGCTGTTCTGCGCCTTCCTGTTCCCCTATGCGCTGGGACTGCCGTTCCAGCTGCTGCCCGCTTTCATGCAGTGAGGACGTGATGGGGGACGTTTTCGCCAATCTCGGTCTGGGCTTCCAGACGGTCTTCCAATTCGTCTGGTGGGCGCCGGCCTTCCTGCACGGCGTCTCCATTCCGGTGCCGGTCAACATCCTGCTCTGCCTGATCGGCGCTCTGGTCGGCACCCTGGTCGGCGTGCTGCCCGGCATCGGCACCATCGCCACGGTGGCGATGCTGCTGCCGATCACTTTTGGCCTGCCGCCGGTCGGCGCCCTGATCATGCTCGCCGGCATCTACTATGGCGCCCAGTATGGCGGCTCGACCACCTCGATCCTGGTCAATATCCCGGGCGAGGCGACCTCGGTGGTGACGACGCTCGACGGCTTCCAGATGGCCAAGCAGGGCCGCGCCGGCCCGGCGCTGGCGATCGCCGCCATCGGTTCGTTCATCGCCGGCTGCATCGCCACCGTGCTGATCGCCCTGCTCGGAGCGCCGCTCACCAGGCTGGCGCTGGCATTCGGCCCGGCGGAGTATTTTTCGCTGATGGTGCTCGGCCTCGTCTTCGCCGTGGTGCTCGCCAAGGGCTCGGTGCTCAAGGCGATCGCGGTGATTGTGCTCGGGCTGCTGCTGTCGATGGTCGGATCGGACATCGAGACCGGCGTCTCGCGCATGGCCTTCAACATTCCCCAACTGGCCGATGGCCTCGGCTTCGCCACCGTGGCCATGGGCGTGTTCGGCTTCGCCGAGATCATCCGCAACCTCGACCATGGCGCCGAGGAGGACCGCAGTCTGGTGCAGGAGCACATCACCGGGCTGATGCCGACCCGCAAGGACATGCGCGACTCCATGCCGGCGATCCTGCGCGGCACCGTGCTCGGCTCCATCCTCGGCATTCTGCCGGGCGGCGGCGCGGTGATCGCCTCCTTCGCCGCCTACACCTTCGAGAAGAAAATCTCGCGCAATCCTTCGCGCTTCGGCCGCGGTGCCATCGAAGGGGTCGCCGCGCCGGAGAGCGCCAACAATGCCGCGGCACAGACCTCCTTCATCCCGCTGCTGACGCTGGGCATTCCGCCCAATGCGGTCATGGCGTTGATGGTCGGCGCCATGACCATCCATGGCATCGTGCCGGGACCGCAGGTGATGCAGAAGCAGCCCGAGCTGGTCTGGGGCATGATCGCCTCGATGTGGATCGGCAACCTGATGCTCCTGGTGATCAATCTGCCGCTGGTGGGCATCTGGGTGCGGCTGTTGCGCGTCCCCTACCGCCTGATGTTTCCCTCGATCGTGATCTTCTGCGCCATCGGCATCTATTCGATCAACAACGAGCCGATGGACGTGGTCCTCGCCGGTGCGTTCGGCCTCGTCGGCTATTGGCTGGTGAAGCACGACTTCGAGCCGGCGCCGCTGCTGCTCGGCATGGTGCTGGGACCGCTGATGGAGGAGAACCTGCGGCGCGCCATGCTGATCTCGCGCGGCGATCCCACGGTGTTCTTCACGCGCCCGTTGTCGGCGGGGCTGATGGCGGTCGCCGTCGCGCTGCTGGTCGTCGCGGTGCTGCCGGTCCTGCGGCGCAAGCGCGAAGAGGTCTTCGTCGAATCCGAGAGCTGAATCTCGGGAATCTCGCGCGAGGGGCCGGCGGATCGCACCGCCGGCCCCTCGCGCCTTGAGGTCGTGGCTGCGGCGGTTTGGCCTCTTCCAAAGCTGCGGAACTCTGCTACCCCACGATCCCGAGGTGCCGGGCAACGCGGCACGTTTCGGGAGTGGGGCTCACCATGAAGGTTTTGACCGCGCGGCTGTCGGCGGTTCTGGTTTCGAAGCTGGCTGGCGGAATGGCTCGGTTCGCCGTTGGCCTCGTTGCTCCGCTGTCACTGGCGCTCGGCGCCACGGCGGCGGGCGCCGCCGATTATCCCGAGCGCCAGATCACCATGATCGTGCCGTTCGCCGCCGGCGGGCCGACCGACGTGGTGGCGCGCATCGTCGCCGGCCACATGTCGCAGACCCTCGGCCAGACCATCGTGATCGAGAACGTGGTCGGCGCCGGCGGCACCACCGGCTCGACCCGTGCGGCGCGTGCCGCGCCGGACGGCTACACCCTGATCACCGGCCATATGGGCACCCACGCCGCCGCGGTGCCGCTCTATCCGAAGCTCGCCTATAATCCGCAGACCGATTTCGAGCCGGTGGCGCTGCTCGCCGGCACGCCGATCCTGATTCTGGCGCGCAAGGACTTCCCGGCCGAGAATCTCCAGCAATTCATCGCCAACGTGAAGGCCAACACCGACAAGCTGAACATGGCCCACGCCGGTGTCGGCTCGGTGTCCTATTCGGCCTGCGAACTGTTCAATTCGGTGATCGGCGTCAAGCCGATCGGCGTGCCCTTCAACGGCACCGGGCCGGCGATGAACGCGCTGGTGGCGCAGCAGGTCGATTACATGTGCGACCAGATCGTCAATGCGGTGCCGCAGATCAAGGGCGGCACCATCCGCGCCTATGCGGTGGCAACTCCGACGCGCAACGCCTCGCTGCCCGACGTGCCGACCACCAAGCAAGCTGGCCTGCCGGCCTATCAGGCCTCGGCCTGGAACGCGATCTTCGCACCCAAGGGCACGCCGGTCGCCATTCTCGACAAGCTCAACGCGGCTGCGGCCAAGGCGCTCGACGACGAGAATGTGCGCAAGCGCCTGCTCGACCTCGGCAGCGACGTTCCCCCGCCCGAAGGGCGCACCCGGGACTCGCTCCGCGAGCTGGTGAAGAGCGAAGTGGCCAAGTGGAGCGCGGTGCTCAAGCCGGCGCAGTAGCGAGCCGGCGCCATGCGGCGCAGGACCGCCCGGGCAGAAGCTCGGGCGCCTTTCCAGGCTCCCTCGGCCGGTCGTGGGGTGTCTGGCTGGGACGGAACTGTCCACAGGGCGGGGCCGGGGGCGGGATAACGCCCGCGGCGGTCCGTCGGCGGTCTTGTCCTTTGGCGCCGCGGCGGCCATGTTTGGGGCAGCGGTGGGCCGGCGCCGAATCGCCGCGCCGGCTCCCTTCCGTTCCCTCATCCAGGCCGCCACATCCAGGCCGCCTCTTTAGGCCCTTCTTTCATTCAGGCCATCTCGTAAGGGCCATGCACCAGTACCACGACCTGCTCGAACGCATTCTCGCCGACGGCGTCCAGAAGGGCGACCGCACCGGAACCGGGACGCAGTCGATCTTCGGCCACCAGATCCGGTTCGACCTCGCCGCCGGCTTTCCGATGGTGACGACCAAGCGGCTGCCGCTGAAAGCGATCATTCACGAGCTGCTCTGGTTTCTGGCCGGTGACACCAACATCGCCTATCTTCACCAGCACAATGTCGGCATCTGGGACGAGTGGGCCGACGCCAACGGCGATCTCGGCCCGGTCTACGGCCGGCAGTGGCGCTCGTGGCAGGCGCCCGACGGCCGGACCATCGATCAGATCAGCAACGTCGTGGAGATGATCCGCAAGTCGCCGGACTCCCGGCGGCTGATCGTCAGTGCCTGGAATCCCGCCGACGTCGACAAGATGGCGCTGCCGCCTTGCCACTGCCTGTTCCAGTTCTATGTGGCCCGCGGCCGGCTGTCGTGTCAGCTATACCAGCGCTCGGCGGACGTCTTCCTCGGCGTGCCGTTCAACATTGCCTCCTATGCGCTCCTGACCATGATGATGGCCCAGGTCACCGGGCTCGCGCCGGGCGAGTTCATCCATTCCTTCGGTGACGCCCATCTCTACGCCAACCATCTGGAGCAGGCGCGGCTGCAGCTCACGCGTACGCCGAAGCCGCTGCCGACCATGAAGCTCAATCCGAAGGTCGCCGACATCTTCACCTTCCGCTACGAGGACTTCACCCTCGAAGGCTACGATCCGCATCCGCACATCAAGGCCGAGGTCGCGGTGTGACGGCGGCCGCCGAGCGCTATACGCCTGCTATCGTCTTCGTCGTGGCGGTGGCGCAGAACGGCGTTATCGGCCGCGACGGCACCATGCCGTGGCGGCTCAAATCCGATCTGCAGCATTTCAAGGCGCTGACCTTCGGCAAGCCGGTGGTGATGGGTCGCAAGACCTTCGCCTCGATCGGACGGCCGCTGCCCGGCCGCACCAACATCGTGGTGACGCGTGATCCGGCGTTTCAGGTTGCCAGGGTGGTGACCGCGCCCTCGCTCGATTCCGCCTATGACATCGGCTGCGGCGACGCTTGGCGCCGGGGGGCACGCGAGATCGCCGTGATCGGCGGCGCCGACATCTTCGCCCAATGGATGGCGCGGGCCGACCGGCTCGAGATCACTGAGGTCCATGCCCGTCCCGAAGGCGACACCGTGATGCCGGCGCTCGACACCGCGCTATGGCTCGAGGTCGGCCGGACCGATCACAAGGCCGGCACCGACGACAGTTGCGATTTCAGCTATGTCAGCTACCGGCGGCGGCAGCCCCGCGCTTGAGCGTCGCGCTCCCGCTCGGTGACGAGCCAAAAGCGCCTGTGACACCGTGTCCCGCTGCGCCGGCGCACATCCCCCTCCTAAATGCGCCTCCATGGCGCCGTCATGGCGCCCGATTAACCTCGTTAGTTGATGGTCGACCCGGCCTTCTGTCGCGGCGCCAGTCGCGTTGTAAGGGTGCCGGGCGTCCCCTATAAAGCCCACCGGATCGCGCCGGTCCCGCTGCCGCCCTCGCCGGTCGGCCAGTGAAGCCGCGCCAGGGAGAGTTTGATGTCGTGGAAGAACCAGGGTGGCGGTCCGTGGGGCCCGGGTCCGAAGGGGCCCTGGGGCTCGGGACCGCAGTCGTCGGGACCGCGTCCGCCGGATCTCGAGGACATTCTGCGGCGCGGCCAGGACCGTCTGCAGTCGCTGCTGCCCGGCGGCCACTTCTCGACCATGGGGATCGCGCTCCTGGTCGTCGCCGTACTCGCGGTCTGGGGCCTGTCGGGGTTCTTCCGGGTGCAGTCTGAAGAACTCGGCGTGGTGCTGCGTTTCGGCAAGCACGTGCGCACCGTCCAGCCCGGCCTGAATTATCACCTGCCTTATCCGATCGAGACGGTGCTGCTGCCCAAGGCGCTGCGCGTCTCGACGCTGAGCATCGGCATGCGCTACGACGAGGCGCGGCGCGGCGGCGGCTTCCGCGACGTGCCGGAAGAGAGCCTGATGCTGACCGGCGACGAGAATATCGTCGACGTCGATTTCACGGTGCTCTGGCGCATCAAGCCCGATGGGGTCGGCGACTACCTGTTCAACATCCAGAACCCGGAAGGCACGGTGAAGGCGGTGGCGGAGAGCGCCATGCGTGAGGTGATCGGCCGCACCAACATCCAGCCGATCCTGACCGGTGCGCGCGCACCGACCGAGGCGGCGGTGCAGGAGCTGATGCAGAAGACGCTGGATACCTACAAGTCCGGCATCCTGGTGCAGCAGGTGCAGATGCAGAAGGTCGATCCGCCGGCGCAGGTGATCGATTCCTTCCGCGACGTTCAGGCGGCCCGCGCCGATCTCGAGCGCCTGCAGAACGAAGCCCAGACCTACGCCAACCGCGTCGTTCCCGACGCCCGCGGCCGCGCCGCCCAGATCCTCCAGGTGGCCCAGGGCTACAAGGAGCAGGCGGTCGCCGAGGCCAAGGGCCAGACCGCGCGGTTCCTCAAGGTCTATGACGAATACAAGAAGGCGCCGGACGTTACCCGCCAGCGCATTTATCTCGAGACCATGGAGCGCGTGCTCGGCGCCGCCGACAAGGTGGTGATCGATCCGGGCGCCGGTGGCCCAGGCGTCGTCCCCTATCTGCCGTTGTCGGAGCTGGCGCGGCGGCCACCGCCGGCCCAGGCGCCGGCGCAATCGAATACCAGTGGGAGCAACCGATGAGATCCAGCGTTTCGGGCGTCGTCGCGCTGCTGGTGCTGCTCGCCGTCATCATCGTCGTCTATTCCTCCGCCTTCACCGTCCGCCAGACCGAACAGGCCCTGGTGGTGCGCTTCGGCGAGCCGGTCCGTGTCGTCACCGAACCGGGGCTGAACTTCAAGGCGCCGTTCGTCGACGCTGTGATCAGCATCGACAAGCGGATCCTCGACCTCGAGAATCCGTCCCAGGAAGTGATTGCCTCCGACCAGAAGCGTCTGGTGGTGGACGCCTTCGCCCGTTACAGCATCAAGGACGCGCTGCGGTTCTATCAGCGCGTCGGCTCGATCCAGGCGGCCAATCTGCAGCTGACGACGTTGCTCAACTCGGCGCTCCGCCGGGTGCTCGGCGAGGCCACCTTCATCCAGGTGGTGCGCGACGAGCGCGAAGCCTTGATGCGGCGGATCCGCGAGCAGCTCGACCGCGAGTCCGACATCTACGGTATTTCGGTGGTCGACGTCCGTATCCGCCGCGCCGATCTGCCCGAGCAGAACAGCCAGGCGGTCTACCAGCGCATGCAGACCGAACGTCAGCGCGAGGCCGCCGAGTTCCGCGCCCAGGGCGGCCAGAAGGCTCAGGAGATCCGCTCCACCGCCGACCGCCAGGCCACCGTGATCATCGCCGAGGCCAACTCCCAGGCCGAGCAGACCCGCGGCGAGGGCGACGGCGAGCGCAACCGTATCTTCGCCGAGGCCTACAACAAGGATAAGGACTTCTTCGCCTTCTACCGTTCCATGTCGGCCTACGAGACCGGCCTGAAGGCGGCCGATACCCGTTTCCTGCTGCGGCCGGATTCGGATTTCTTCCGCTATTTCGGCAGCGCTGCCGGCGCGACGGCGAAGCCGGCACCAGCCCCTGGCCAGCCGGCGGGCGGTTCGGCTACACAGCAATAGCGTCTCAAGACCGCAAGGAAAGCCGGCATCGCCGGCACCAGCGCGGTGGATCTGACGCGCGTACGCCCGTCAGATCCAAAACCGCACTAGAATCAGATTGATGCTAGTGTCCCTTGGTTTCCAATGTTCGTATGAGCGCCTGTTGGAAACGGGACACTAGCGAGCCGCCCGGCTGCGGGCGGCTCGAACGAAACCTAAGGGGCGGGGAACAGGTGGCGATGAGGTCGATCGGGTTCGCGGATTTCCTCATCGGCATCGGCGTGCTCCTGGTGATCGAAGGCCTGCTGTTCGCGGCCGCTCCGAACTGGATGCGCCAGGCGATGCGCAGCGCGCTCGTCACCCCGGACAACATCATGCGCGCCGCCGGCATCGGATCGGCGGTGATCGGGCTGATCCTGATCTGGTTGATCCGGCGCTGAGCGCGATCGGTTGCGCCTGACTGATTGACGGTTGAACCGCCGCTCCGGCATGGCATTCTAGTGTCCCGTCTCCGAATTACCGTGCGAGGGTGAGGCAAATGAAGCGGTAATTCGGAGACAGGACACTAGCCGCTGGCCAGGCCTGTATTCCGCCGCAATCCGGGCCTTGATCGGCGCCGAGGCGTCGGCTCGCGCGAGGTGCTTGCGCCAGCAGCGCGGCCGGCGCAGTCTCAGATGGCCTGGCGCCAGATCTCCGTTTTACCAGGACCCGTTTTACCAGGACCCGTTTTCCAGGAGTCGACCACCCAATGACCGACGCAATCTCCGCATTGACCGCCTGCCGCGCCGCCCCCACCGTCCGTCGCGGGGTCTCGGCGCGAGGGCTGGTCCGTGCCATCGCCGGCGCAGGCCTGATGGCCATGCTGATGGCGTCGCCAGCCTCGGCGCGGGGTCCCGAGGCGATCGCCGACGTTGCCGAGAAGGTGATCGAGGCGGTGGTCAATATCTCCACCTCGCAGACGGTGGACGGCCGCGAGGGCGCCCAGGCGATGCCGCAGCTGCCCCCCGGTTCGCCCTTCGAGGATTTCTTCGAGGACTTCTTCAAGAACCGCCGCGGCCGCGGCGGCGACCGCAATGCCGACAAGGGCGGGTCGCAGCCGCGCAAGGTGAATTCGCTCGGCTCCGGCTTCATCATCGATCCGTCAGGCATCGTGGTCACCAACAATCACGTCATCGCCGACGCCGACGAAATCAACGTCATCCTCAACGACGGCTCGAAGTACCGTGCCGAGGTCATGGGCCGCGACAAGAAGACCGATCTGGCGGTGCTCAAGTTCAAGTCGGATAAGCCGCTCACGGCGGTGAAGTTCGGCGATTCCGACAGGCTGCGGCTCGGCGAATGGGTGGTGGCGATCGGCAACCCGTTCTCGCTCGGCGGCACGGTCACCGCCGGCATCGTCTCGGCCCGCAACCGCGACATCAATTCGGGCCCCTACGACAACTACATCCAGACCGATGCGGCCATCAATCGCGGCAATTCCGGCGGTCCGCTGTTCAACCTCGAAGGCGAGGTCATCGGCGTCAACACCGCGATCATCTCGCCCTCGGGCGGCTCGATCGGCATCGGCTTTGCCGTGCCTTCGAAGACCGTGGCCGGCGTGGTGGCGCAGCTGCGCCAGTATGGCGAGACCCGGCGCGGCTGGCTCGGCGTGCGTATCCAGCAGGTCACCGACGAGATCGCCGAGAGCTTGAACATCAAGCCGGCGCGCGGCGCGCTGATCGCCGGCGTCGACGACAAGGGGCCGGCCAAGCCCGCGGGCATCGAGCCGGGCGACGTCGTCGTCAAGTTCGACGGCAAGGACATCAAGGAGATGAAAGACCTGCCGCGCGCGGTGGCCGACACCGCGGTCGGCAAGGCCGTCGACGTGGTGGTGATCCGCAAGGGCAAGGAGGAGACCAGGCAGGTCACCCTCGGCCGTCTGCAGGACGACGAGAAGCCGATCCAGGCCGCGGCCAAGAGCTCGTCGCCCGAAGCCGACAAGCCGGTGACCCAGAAGGCGCTTGGTCTCGATCTTGCGGCGCTGAGCAAGGACCTGCGCTCCAAGTACAAGATCAAGGACAGCGTCAAGGGCGTGCTTATCACCGGCGTCGACAGCGGCTCCGACGCCTCCGACAAGCGACTGTCCACCGGCGACGTTATCGTCGAGGTGGCGCAGGAGGCGGTGATCAACGGTATCGACGTCAAGAAGCGCATCGAGCAGCTCAAGAAGGACGGCAAGAAGTCGGTGCTGCTGCTGGTCGCCAATGCCGACGGCGAACTGCGCTTCGTGGCGCTGAGCCTGCAGTAAGAAACGCGCCGCCGCTCATTCCAACGAAAACGGCCTGCGCGGGGCTCCCGCGCAGGCCGTTGTTATTTCCGGGATCAATATCGGGCCATCGACAGCATGCGCCGGATCATGTGATCGACGTTGAAACCGTGATGCATGCGGCGGTGGCGGCGTCAGCGCGTCTGCCGGCTGGCATGAGATCTTGAGCAGGTCTGCCGCCTTGGCCGCGGCGCTCTGCAGGGTCGCGAGATGTCCGCGCCCTCCGCGGACGACCGCCGGTTCATGCGAACGCGGCTTTGCTGAAATTCAAATCATCGCGGGATCAATCGTTCCGCCCCCACCGCGCCTTTCCGCGATTTATCTTGGCTGCATCATCCAAAAGCGCGGAACGGCGAGGACCTCGCCGTCAGCCGGTCACGAACTCACTGCGCTTGAACCCCTGGGCGTAGAGCAGGGCGGTGAGATCGCCATGATCGATGCGCGCACCGGCCGCGGCCGCCACCTTGGGCTTGGCATGATAGGCCACGCCGAGACCGGCCGCCTCGATCATTCCGAGGTCGTTGGCGCCATCGCCGACCACCAGGGTGTCCGTGGTGTCGAGGTCGAAGCTTTCGCGCAGTTCCTGCAGCGTTGCGAGCTTGGCGTCCCGCCCGAGGATCGGTTCCTCGACAGTGCCGGCGAAGGCGCCGTCCTCGACGATCAGGCGATTGGCCCGGTTCTCCTGAAAGCCGATCTTGGCGGCGACGGCTTCGGTGAACAACGTGAAGCCGCCCGACACCAGGCAGGTGTAGGCGCCGTGGGCGCGCATGGTGCGCACCACCGCGGTGCCGCCGGGGGTCAGGGTGATGTGCTTCTCCAGCACTTCGCCGACCACGCCCACCGGCAGGCCCTTGAGCAGGGCGACGCGCTCGCGCAGCGCCGGTTCGAATGCGATCTCGCCGCGCATGGCGCGTTCGGTGATGGCGGCGACATGGGCTTTGAGCCCGGCGAAAGCGGCGAGTTCGTCGATACATTCCTGGCCGATCATGGTCGAATCCATGTCGGCCAGAAAAAGTTTCTTGCGCCGTGTCGCGATCGGTTGCACGACGACATCGATGGGGCGGTCGCCGCGTGCCGCGCGCAGGCGGTCGGCGATGGCCCGGACGGGTTCGTCGCTGGAAAAGGCGATGTCGGCGGCGACTTCCTCGTGCAGCCAGACCGGATTCTGAGCCGAGGGCAGCAGCGTCGTGGCGGCCTCCAGCGCGGTGGAATCGAGTGCCGGAATGTCGGGATTGCAGATCAGCGTGGCGACGAGGGACATGATGAACCGGACGTTTCGAACGAGGGGCCAGCGGCGCGCGACGTGAGTGGAGAAGCAGACAGAAGACGCGGCAAGGCCGTGCTTATCGCAGGGCCGACCGCCAGCGGCAAGTCGGCCCTGGCGCTTGACCTCGCCGGCGCCGTCGGCGGCACCGTGATCAATGCCGATTCCATGCAGGTTTACCGCGACCTGCGCGTGCTCACTGCCCGCCCGACGGCGGCGGAAGAGGCGGCCGTGCCGCACCGGCTCTACGGGCATGTCGATGCGGCGGTGAATTATTCGGCGGGCATGTGGCTGGCAGACGCGGCGAGTGTTCTCGAAGACGCCCGTGCCGAGGGGCGGGTGCCGATCTTCACCGGCGGCTCCGGGCTCTATTTTAAGGCGCTGACGCGCGGCCTGTCGGCGGTTCCGCCGATTCCCGCCGAAATCCGTGAAGCCATCCGCGGCCGTCTGGAGCGTGACGGTCCCGAGGCTCTTCATCGCGAACTCGCCCGCCGCGACGAAGCCGGTGCGGGGCGGCTCAAGCCGCGCGACCGCGTCCGCATCGCGCGGGCCCTCGAGGTCATCGAGGCGACCGGACGGCCGCTGGCCGACTGGCATCGCGAGGAGCTGCCGCCGCTGTTGCCACCGGAGGGCACCGTGGCGGTGTTTCTGGCGCCTGAGCGTGCGGCGCTCTACGCCCGGATCGATGCGCGCTTCGTCGCGATGATGGACAGCGGTGCGCTCGAGGAGGTCGCGGCCCTGGCGGCGCGGCGGCTCGATCCGCTGCTGCCGGCGATGAAGGCGCATGGCGTGCCGGCCCTGATCCGTCATCTCGACGGCGAGATCAGCCGCGAGGAGGCGATCCGCATCGGCCAACTCGACACCCGTCATTACGCCAAGCGGCAGTTCACCTGGTTCCGGCACCAGCTCGACGAATTCCTCTGGGTATCCCCGGACGACGGGCGAGAAGTTCTCGCCATGATTGAATCACGCTTGAATCTTCCCTGAGTTGCTGCGCAGCGCCCGCTCGGATTGAATGGCGGCCTCAAGGAGGGGCGTCATGAGCATCTTCCGCCACGGCAGTCGGACGGCGATCGCGCCGGCATGTGCCGCTGTCGTGTCTGCTGCGGATGGCGGCTGCGCAACGGCCGGCGGCGACGACGGTTCGTTCAGGACGATCTCGCCGATCTTCGGCCAGCTTGTCGTCGTCAATCTGCCGAAGGGGTTCGTGCCGGCATCGGAAAAGGTGAAGGAGGACTTCTACATTCGCGAGGCTGTGCCCAAGGGCAAAAGCGTCCAGACCTGGCGTCAGATGATCACCCTCACCGGGGCCAAGGGTCTCGCGACGAAGCCGGGGGCGACGCCCGGGCCGAGCGTCAGATCCAAAACCGCTTGGCGGGGTCGCTATTTTCGGCCTCGCCGAACTGCAAATCCGGGAGTAAGCTTAATCCAAGGCGGTAAAGCTTGACATCCGCCGGGTCGGGGCTATAACCCGCGCAAGTTTACAGAAGTATGGGCGAAGTATGCGCAATAAAATTACCCACCTTGTGGTACTTATCGTCCCCAGGCACATCGCCGGGGGTGGCTGAGGCCACCTGCGCTGACTGGCGGTGTGCGAGGGCCCTTCAGAGGCCCTTTTTTATTGTCCGAACACGAGACCGAGATCACCGAAGACCCGACCACCAAGACGGCTGACGCGAAACAGAAAGACCTTGCCGGCGACGGCAGACGGAATCCGGAGCGGAACCATGAGCGAGCAGACGAGCCACGATCCCAATCAGATGACCGGCGCCGCGATGATCGTTCGCGCACTCATCGATCACGGGGTCAAGCACATCTTCGGCTATCCGGGCGGCGCCGTGCTTCCGATCTACGACGAGATCTTCCAGCAGAGCGACGTCGAGCACATCCTGGTGCGCCATGAGCAGGGCGCCGGCCATGCCGCCGAGGGCTATGCCCGCTCCACTGGCCTGCCCGGCGTCGTGCTGGTCACCTCGGGCCCCGGCGCCACCAACATGGTGACGCCGCTCGCCGATGCGCTGATGGATTCCATTCCGCTGGTCTGCATCACCGGCCAGGTGCCGACGCATCTGATCGGCAACGACGCCTTCCAGGAATGCGACACCGTCGGCATCACGCGGCCCTGCACCAAGCACAACTGGCTGGTGCGGCGGATCGAGGACCTGCCGCGCGTGCTGCACGAAGCCTTCTACGTCGCCACCTCCGGCCGGCCCGGCCCGGTCGTGGTCGATGTGCCCAAGGACGTCCAGTTCGCGATGGGGACCTATACGCCGCCGTGTAAATCCGACGTCCACGTCTCCTACAATCCGCGGCTCAAAGGCGACACGCAGCAGATCCGGAAGGCGGTGGCGCTGCTGGCCGGTGCCAGGCGGCCGGTGATCTATTCCGGCGGCGGCGTCATCAATTCCGGCCCCGAGGCCGCGCGGCTGCTGCGCGAGCTCGTCGAGGTCGCCGGGGTTCCCATCACCTCGACGCTGATGGGCCTTGGCGCCTATCCGGCATCGGGCAAGAACTGGCTGGGCATGCTCGGCATGCACGGCACCTACGAGGCCAACATGGCGATGCATGACTGCGACGTCATGCTGTGCATCGGTGCGCGCTTCGACGACCGCATTACCGGCCGCACCGACGCCTTCTCGCCCGGCTCCAAGAAGATCCATATCGACATCGACCCGTCGTCGATCAACAAGAACATCCGGGTCGACGTGCCGATCATCGGCGATGTCGCCAGCGTGCTCGGCGACCTGCTGCAGGTGTTCAAGGCGGAGGCCAAGGCGCCGGATGTCGCCGCCTGGTGGAAGCAGATCGCGACCTGGCGGGCGCGCAATTCGCTCGCCTACAAGAAGAACGACGAGATCATCCTGCCGCAATACGCCATTCAGCGGCTTTACGCCCTGACCCGCGGCCGCGATACCTACATCACCACCGAGGTGGGCCAGCATCAGATGTGGGCGGCGCAGTTCTACGGCTTCGAGGAGCCGCATCGCTGGATGACCTCCGGCGGCCTCGGCACCATGGGCTATGGCCTGCCGGCAGCGCTGGGCGTCCAGGTCGCCCATCCCGACAGCCTCGTTATCGACATCGCCGGCGATGCCTCGGTGCAGATGACGATGCAGGAGATATCGACGGCGGTGCAGTACGAACTGCCGATCAAGATCTTCATCCTCAACAACCAGTACATGGGCATGGTGCGCCAGTGGCAGCAGCTGCTCCACGGCAACCGCCTGTCGCATTCCTATTCGGAGGCGCTGCCGGATTTCGTCAAGCTGGCGGATGCCTATGGCGGCGTCGGCATGCAGGTGACCAAACCCGGCGATCTCGACGGCGCCATCGAGGAGATGATCCGCGTCAAGCGGCCGGTGCTGTTCGACTGTCGCGTCGCCGCGCTGGAAAATTGCTTCCCGATGATCCCGTCGGGCAAGGCCCACAACGAGATGCTGCTGCCGGCGGAAGCCAACGACGAGGCCACCGCCAGGGCCTTCGCCGGCGGCAAGGCGCTGGTGTGAGGAGACTGTCATGAGGTGCTTCCTCGCTTTCATTCGTCATCGGCGGGCTTGTCCCGGCCACCCACGTCCTTCTCCGTGCACGGCTTGTTAAGACGTGGATGCCCGACCAAGGCCGGGCATGACGAGAAAGACTGAACCACTGCGCGTTTCACATCGAGACCCACGCCATGAACCAGCCCGCTTCCGCCTACTTCCTCGAGGACCGCAAGGACCCCAACGAGACCCATACGCTGTCGGTGCTCGTCGCCAACGAACCTGGCGTGCTCGCGCGGGTCATCGGCCTGTTTTCGGGCCGCGGCTACAACATCGAAAGCCTCACGGTGTCGGAGACCGAGCACCAGAAGCACGTCTCCCGCATCACCATCGTCACCACCGGGACGCCGCAGGTGATCCAGCAGATCAAGCATCAGCTCGACCGCATGATCCCGGTCTACAACGTCGTCGACATGACGCTGGCCGGCAACGCCATCGAGCGCGAGCTCGCCATGGTCAAGGTGCGCGGCACGGGCGAGCCGCGGGTGGAATGCCTGCGTCTCGCCGAAGCGTTCCGCGCTCGCGTGATCGATGCCTCCACCGAGAGCTTCGTGTTCGAGATCACCGGCGCGACCGGCAAGATCGACCAGTTCATCGATCTGATGAAGCCGCTCGGTCTCGTCGACGTGGCGCGCACCGGCGTCGCCGCCATCACCCGCGGTCCGGAAGCGATGTGACTGGTTCAGCGTGGGGCAGGCGATGTCGTACGAACTGTTGCTCGGCTTTGTCGGCTTTGCGGTCGCGGCGCTCTATACGCCGGGGCCGAACAACGTGATGCTGATGGCTTCGGGCCTGAATTTCGGGTTCCGGCGCACGCTGCCTCATGTCGCCGGCGTCACCATCGGGTTCTCGGTGCTGGTCGCCATCGTCGGCATCGGCCTCGGCGCGGTGTTCGAGGCGCTGCCGCTGCTGCAGACGGTGCTCAAATATGCCGGCGCCGCCTATCTCGTGTACCTGGCGCTGGCGCTCGCCCTTGCGCAGCCCTCCGCGGCCACCGGGGACAAGGGCGGCCGGCCGCTGACCTTCTTCGGCGCGGCGCTGTTCCAGTGGATCAACGTCAAGGGCTGGGTCATCGCCATCGGCACGGTGACCGCCTATGCGGCGATCGCGCCCTATCCCTGGAACATGGTGGCGCTCTCCGCCCTCCTGCTGGCCATCGGACTGACCTCGTCGATGACCTGGGTGGTCTTCGGCACCGCACTGCAGGCCGTGGTGCGATCGCCGCGCGCCCTGCGGATCTTCAATCTCGCCATGGCGGCCCTGCTGCTCGCCTCGCTCTGGCCGGTGCTGGCGGGGGCATAAATGGACCAAATGGCATGCAGAATCGGGCGGTCGGGGCCGGCTTTCGGGCTTGTCTCGCCGCCTTGGCCGCCCTACACAACGGCGGCAATTCGACCGGGCCCCTGCCAGGCAGGGGGCCTCCTTCATCCGAAATCATGGTGATGCGGGCAATCATGCCCGCCAGACGAGAGGAACGACCATGCGTGTTTATTACGACCGCGACGCCGACATCAATCTGATCAAGGGCAAGAAAGTCGCCGTCGTCGGCTATGGCAGCCAGGGCCATGCCCACGCGCTCAACCTGAAGGACTCCGGCGTCAAGGACGTGGCGATCGCGCTTCGCAAGGGCTCGGCGTCGGCGAAGAAGGCCGAGGCCGCCGGGTTCAAGGTGCTCGAGGTCACCGAGGCCGCGAAGTGGGCCGACGTCGTCATGATGCTGACCCCGGACGAACTGCAGGCCGACATCTATCGCGATCACCTGCACGACAACCTGAAGAAGGGCGCCGCGCTGCTGTTCGCTCACGGCCTCAACGTCCACTTCAACCTGATCGAGCCGCGCGAAGACCTCGACGTCCTGATGGTGGCGCCGAAGGGCCCGGGCCACACCGTGCGTTCGGAATACCAGCGTGGCGGCGGCGTGCCCTGCCTGATCGCGATCCACAAGGACGCCTCGGGCAATGCCCATGATCTCGGCCTCTCCTATGCGTCGGCGATCGGCGGCGGCCGCGCCGGCATCATCGAGACCTCGTTCCGCGAGGAATGCGAGACCGACCTGTTCGGCGAGCAGGTGGTGCTCTGCGGCGGCCTCGTCGAGCTGATCAAGGGTGGTTTCGAAACCCTGGTCGAAGCCGGCTACGCGCCGGAGATGGCGTATTTCGAGTGCCTGCACGAAGTGAAGCTGATCGTCGACCTGATCTATGAAGGCGGCATCGCCAACATGAACTACTCGATCTCCAACACAGCCGAATACGGCGAATACGTCACCGGACCGCGCATCGTGACGGCGGAGACCAAGGCTGAGATGAAGCGCGTCCTCGCCGACATCCAGAACGGCATCTTCACCCGCAACTGGATGCTCGAGAACAAGGTCAACCAGACCTCGTTCAAGGCGACCCGCGCCAAGCTCGCCCAGCATCCGATCGAGGCGGTCGGCGCCAAGCTCCGCGAGATGATGCCGTGGATCAGGAAGGGCGCGCTGGTCGACAAGAGCAAGAACTGAGCGCGACCGGAACAGACGGGATCGCTCGACACTGCGATCGCGCAAGCATCAAAGGGCCCGCCGCAAGCGGGCCCTTTTCGTATCGGCGGACAGCTCCGCCGCCGGGACTGTGCCGGCATCTTCTACCGTCGACCTTGCGACCGGCAACGACATTGGCGAGCGTTTCGAAGACATGTTCGCCGCCTGGATCGCCTCGCTGCGCGGGTTAGCGCTTCCCGGTCGCCTGCCATAGCCAGCGCGCCACCTCGGCGGGCGAGGCGCCGCTGGTCGCCGCGCGCAGGTTCGCCTCGCGCATATGCGCCACGTCGAGCCTGCCGATCAGCGGCGTCAGCGCCGCCTTGAGCCGGGCGTCGTCGGCGCGGTGCGGCGCCAGCAGCAGCACCGCGTCATAGGGCGGAATCGCGTGTGCGGGATCGTCGAGCGCGACGAGATCGTCGCGGGCGATCTGGCCGTCGCTGGTATAGCCGGCGATGACATCGACCTCGCCGGCCTTGAGCGCCGCATACATGAAGTCGGGCTGCATCTGGCGCTGGCCGCGGAAGGAAAGCCCGTAGGCTTGCCGCAGCGTCGCCCATTCGGGCCGCGAGAAGAACTCGTAATCCCCGGCGATGGTCAGGCGGCCGGCCTTGTCGGCGAGATCGGCGATGCTGTGGAGGCCGAGCGCGGCGGCGCGCGCACGCGGCATCACCAGGGCATAGGCATTCTCGAAGCCGAGGGGCCCGAATAGGGTAATGCGCCGGCGTGCCAGCTCGCTGCGCAGGCTGTCCTGCAGCTGGCCGAGCGGCGGCAGATCGGTGCGGTGGAGCTGGTTGGCCCACAAGGTGCCGGAATAATCGACATAGGCATCGATGCTGCCGCTGGCGAGCGCTTCGAAGGCGACGCTGGAGCCCAATCCCTGGCGGCTGCGGGCAGAAAGTCCCTCGGCCTCCAGGCGCTGGGTCATCAGGGCCGCCAGCACATATTGCTCGGTGAAGGTCTTGGCGCCGATGACGTAAGTCGCCGAAGCGCGGCCAAGCCCCGGGGCGAGGGTCGCCGCGGCCAGGGCGAGAAGCCCGCAGGCGGCGAGGGCAATACGGCCGCGGCTGCGGCGCTGAACGCCGGCCTCCATCAGCGCCAGCACCTGATCGACAGCAAGCGCCAGCAGCGCTGCCGCGGTGCAGCCGACGACGACGAAGATCCAGTTCTGCGTCTGCAGCCCGGCGAAGATGTAGTTGCCGAGGCTGGTCTGGCCGATCGGTGTCGACAATGTCGCGGTGCCGATCACCCACACCGCCGCGGTGCGGATGCCGGCCATGATCACCGGCAGGGCCAGCGGCAATTCAATCATCCACAGCGCCTGGCGCTCGGTCATGCCGACCGCGTCCGCCGCTTGGCGCAGCACCGGATCGATGCCGTCCAGTCCGGTGATGGTGTTGCGCAGCACCGGCAGCAGGCTGTAGAGCGCGAGCGCCAGCACCGACGGCAGGAAGCCGAAGCCGGAGAACCCGATGCCGAACCAGCGCTGCGAAACCGCCGAAAGCGCCAGCAGCAAGGGAAAGAACAGGGCGAGCAGCGCAAGGCCCGGCACCGTCTGAACCACGCCGGCAAAGCCGAGCAACGCGCCGCGGAGCAGCGGCCGGCGCCGCACGATGAGCCCAAGGGGGAGGGCGACGACAAGCCCGAGCGCCAGCGCGGCAAGACTGACACGGACATGGTTGCCGAGATAGTCGGGCAGATGGCCGAGCGCCTCGTGCCAGCGGGGATCGATGGTCATGATGCCTCGCCGGGCAGCGGCGGCATCAGATCCTGCAGCCGCGCGGCCTGGCGGCGTGGGGTGCGCAGCAGCGCCAGGACACCGGCATCGCTGCTGGCGGCGAGTTCGCGCGCCGTCCCGACGGCGACAAGCCGGCCCTCGCGCATCACGGCGATGCGGTCGGCGAGCAGGACGGCCTCGGCCATGTCGTGGGTGATCATCACCGTGGTGAGCTCTAGTCGGCGATGCAGCGCCAGATAGTCGGAGCCGAGGGCGTCGCGGGTGAGCGGATCGAGGGCGCCGAACGGTTCGTCCATCAGAACGATGTCGGGGCGGGCGGCGAGGGCGCGGGCGACGCCGACGCGCTGGCGCTGGCCGCCCGACAGATGCTCCGGCAGGTGATCGCGATAGTTGCGGTCGAGACGGACGAGATCGAGCAGGTCGTCGACCCGTGCCGCGATCGCCGCCGGATCGCCGCCGGCGAGGCGCGGCGTGATGCCGATATTGGCGGCGACGGAGAGGTGCGGAAACAACCCGCCGCTCTGGAAGACATAGCCGATGTGGCGCCGCAGCGCGATCTTGTCCATCGAAAGGGTGTTCTCGCCGTGGATCCGGACCTCTCCCTGGTCGGGATCGAGCAGGCGATTGACGAAGCGCAGCAGCGTCGATTTGCCCGAGCCGGAGGCGCCGACGACGGCGACGAACTCGCCCGCGGCGATGTTGAGCGTCACCGCGTCCACGGCCTTGGCGGCAGCGGTGCCGTAGCGCTTGGAGACGGCGTCGAAGGCTACGGCGGGGACGGCGGCAATCATGGCGGAGATGCTGCCACAGCGGGCTCGCGGCACCAAGCTCGGCAGGGCGCCATCCGCAGGCCCCCCTTGCATCTTGGCGCGGTCCGTCCGATTTTGCCGGCCCAAAACCGAGCCCGCTGCCGCGGGCTCGTCCAAAGATCGGTCCAGGATCGCCAAGATCAGCCAGGGAGCAAAATGTGGTGCAGGACGGAACCGCGGCGGCCGTCGCGCTGAAGGATGCGACGGTGGCATTCCGCCTCGCCGCGCGCCGCGCCTATACGGCGGTCGCGCAGGCCAGTCTCGCGGTTGCGCCGGGCGAATTCGTCGCCATTGTCGGCCCAACGGGCTGCGGGAAATCGACCCTGCTCAACGTCGCCGCGGGCTTGCTGCGGCCGGCGTCCGGCAGCATCGAGATCTTCGGTGAGCCGCTGCGCGGCCTGAACCGGCAGGCCGGCTATCTGTTTCAGGCCGATGCGCTGTTCCCATGGAAGACCGCGATCGAGAATGTCGCGATCGGCCGCGAAATCGAGGGCCGGCAGCGCGCCAGGACGCGGGAGGAGGCGCAGCGCTGGCTCGACAAGGTGGGGCTCGGCGCCTTCGCAAACCGCTATCCGCACATGCTGTCCGGCGGCCAGCGCAAGCGGGTCGGCCTTGCCCAGGTCCTGATCCGCGATCCGCAGATCCTGCTGATGGACGAGCCGTTCGGTCCGCTCGATGCCCAGACCCGGCAGATCATGGGCAACCTGCTGCTCGACCTGTGGAGCGCGGCGCGCAAGGCGGTGCTGTTCGTCACCCACGACCTCGAGGAGGCGATCGCGCTCGCCGACCGGGTCGTGATCATGTCCGCCGGTCCCGGCTCCCACATCATCGGCGACTGGCGGGTGAGCCTGCCGCGGCCCCGCGACATTTTCGAGATCCGGCTGTCAAAGGAGTTCCACGAGCTGCATCGCGAGATCTGGGGCGTGCTGCGTGCCGAAGTGGTGAAGAGCTATGCAGCCTGACCTCGCCCGTCCGCGCACCGTGCCGCTGCCGATGTCGGTCGCGAGGCCTCGGCCATGAACCGCGCGGTGCTGTTCCTGCTCCAGGCCCTGGTCGCGGTGGTGGCGATCGCGCTGTGGCAGATCCTCACCACGGTGCCGATCTTCGGCGTCACGGTGTTGCCGCCGTTCTTCTTCTCGACGCCGGGCGCGGTCTGGACGCGCATCGTCAAGTGGGTCGCCGAGGGCACGATCTGGCGCCATCTCGTGGTGACGCTGATCGAGTCCATGCTCGCCTTCGTCATCGGCGCGCTCGCCGGGACCCTGATCGGCTTCTGGTTCGCCCGCCAGCAGTCCGTTGCTGCGGTGTTCGACCCCTACGTCAAGATGATGAACGCGCTGCCCCGCGTGGTGCTGGCGCCGATCTTCGCGCTGTGGCTCGGACTAGGCATCTGGTCGAAGGTGGCGCTCGGCATCACCCTGGTGTTCTTCGTGGTGTTCTTCAACGTCTACCAGGGCGTCAAGGAAGCGAGCACGACACTGGTCGACAACGCCCGCATGCTCGGCATGAGCGAGCGCCAGCTCCTGCGCCATGTCTACTGGCCATCGGCGCTGTCCTGGATGTTCTCCTCGCTGCATACCGCAGTGGGATTTGCCGTGGTCGGCGCGGTCGTCGGCGAATATCTCGGCGCTTCGGCCGGCCTCGGCTACCTGATCCAGCAGGCGGAGGGGGTATTCGACGTCGCCGGGGTCTTCGCCGGCATGATCGTGCTTGCCGTCTTCGTCGTGATCATCGACATGGTGGTCAGCCGGATCGAACGGCGCCTGCTGGTATGGCGGCCGGCGGCTGGCGAACGGACGTGACGGATCGACAATCAATTCAAGCAGAACAATCAGGGTGGAGCCCAAGATCATGACGAGGACCATGACCGTGTCGTTGACCACGCGCAGATTGATCGCTCTCAAGCGCCTCGCCGCCGTCGCGGCGCTCGCCATCGGACTGGGGGGGCCGGGGTGGGCGTCGCAGGCCTGCGCCCAAGCCGTGGAAAAGCCGGATCTCGTCCTCGGCGTCGGCGGCAAGAACCTGCTGTACTACCTGCCGCTGACGCTTACCGAGCGGCTCGGCTATTTCAAGCAGGAAGGGCTTAACGTCACGATCACCGATTTCGGCGGCGGCGCCAAGGCGCTGCAGTCGCTGATCGGAGGCTCGGCGGATGTCGTCACCGGCGCCTATGAGCACACCATCCGCATGCAGGCCAAGGGGCAGGACATCGTCGCGGTGATCGAGCTCGGCCGCTTCCCCGGCATCGTTCTCGGGGTCCGCAAGGACAAGGCGGCGCAGGTCAGGTCGTTCAAGGATCTCAAGGGCATGAAGATCGGCGTCACCGCGCCGGGCTCATCGACCAATTTCTTCGTCAATGCGCTGATCGCCCGCGAGGGATTGAAGCCGGACGATGTCGCCATCATCGGCGTCGGCGCCGGCCTCAGCGCGGTCGCCGCCATGAAGAAAGGCGATCTCGACGCCATTTCCAATCTCGACCCGGTGATGACCAAGCTCGAGCAGGACGGCGACATCGCGGTGCTGGCCGATACCCGCACCGAGGAAGGCAACATGAAGCTGTTCGGCGGCAACAATCCGGCGGCGGTGGTCTATCTCAAGCGGGACTTCGTCCGGAAATATCCGGTGACGACCCAGCACGTCGTCAATGCCTTTTACAAGTCGCTGGTATGGCTGAGGACGGCGAGCCCCGAAGACATCGCCAGGATCGTGCCCGAGGAATATTATCTGGGCGATCGCGCGCTCTATCTTGCCTCCGTCAAGGCCTCCGCGCCGATGTATTCCAGGACCGGGGTGATCCCGCCGGCCGGCATGGCCAATGCGCTCGATATGCTGCTGCGCTTCGATCCTGAACTCAAGGACGCCAAGGTCGATCTATCCAGGACATTCGACGGCGGCTTCGTCGCCAAAGCAGGAGGGCAGTAGTCATTTTGTCCGGCTCCAATTTATCCAAGTCCACGCCGGCCACGTCGGGTCCGTCGTCGTCTAATCCAGTGATCCGGGAGGTCGGCAGCCTCGCATTGTCGTTCGAGTCCTGGGACTGGCCCTTTGCGATGGAGCGGCGCGCCGACATCCTGAAGCATTTCGCCGATCTGAAGGCCGAGAAGCCGGCGCTGTTCAATGGCCGGGTGCTGCTGCTGCGTGAGCCGCGACATCAGGACGGGGTGTTTCACGCCCGCTATTTCGAAACCGACTATGCCACGTTCCTGGCGTCTCGCGACTGGGGCTGGCCGGACCGGGCGGTGTTCAACGGCTTCGGCATGGGCGCGCTGCGCGGCAGCGACGGCGTCTTCGTGCTGGGCGAGATGGCCCAGCAGACGGCCAATGCCGGCCGGATCTATTTCGCGTCCGGCACCCCCGACCCCAGTGACTTGCGCGGCGCCGAGGTGGACATGGCCGGCAGCGTCGCCCGTGAGCTCGCCGAGGAGACCGGATTGACCCCCGGCGATTATCGCGCCGCGTCGCGCTGGCACACGGTGCAGATCGAGCAGTATATCGCGCTGATGCAGCCGCTCGATGCGCACGTGCCCGGAGCCGAACTGCGCCGGCGAATTCTCGACAACCTCGCCGCTCAGGCGGAGCCGGAACTCGCCGGCGTTCATCTGGTCCGCGCCCGGCGCGACCTGTCCGCCGCGATGCCGTCGTTCATCAGGGCGTATATCGAGGCGATGCTGGCAGCTTGAGCGGGCTGCCGTCCCCCGCGGTTCTCAAGTGGTGGAGGACGCTGCGCCGTGCGGCTGCAGCAGGTGCTGGCGGGCGAAGCCGATCAGGCTCTCGATGTGATCGTGGACCGCGGTGCGCGTTCGCGCCGCATCGCCCGATTCGAGCGCTTCGATGATCTGGAGGTGCTCGGTGGAATCGGGCTGCAGTCGCTCCTTCAACCGGTCGATTTCGAACAGGCGGGTGGTCACTCGCAGGTTTCGCAGGACCTGCGCCATCACTTCGTTGCCGCAATGGTCGATGATCAGGTTGTGCAGATTGTCGTCGGATACCCAGTGCATATCGGTGTGATAGGCGGTCGCGCCCATCAGGTCGGCGATCTCGCGCCGCACCTCGATCATCCGTCGTCGGGGAATGGTGCCGATGCCGGCAACGGCAGCATCGGGCTCGATGAGCTGCCGCAGCCGCAGACTCTGCAGATATTCGCCGATGTCGACGCGACGAACCACGTAATTGCGACCATCTCCCTTGCGCACCAGGCCTTCGCCTTCGAGGCGCTGCAAGGCTTCGCGCAGGGGCGTGCGCGAGATGCCGAGGGTGTCGGCGAGACGAGCCTCGACGATGACGTCGCCACCGCGCAGCCGGCGGTGGCGGATCATGTCCGATACCGCGCGATAGGTCAGCATCGACAGGCTGTGGCCCTCGCCGGCCATCTCGATGCGCTCGATTGACTCGGGCGGAGCGGCAATGTCATTCACGGTTGTGGTCTCGGGTCGGCGGTAGACGGTCATCGGCTGATCCTTATCATGCGCCAGACGCAGGTGGAGCGCCACACCAGGGACGCGTATTCTTGATCAGCAAAACCGCCGAACCGAAATCGACCACGAGCCTCGCCGAGGATACCTATCGCCAGCTGCTGGCCGACGTCGTCAGCACGCGTCTTCCCGGCGGAACCATCGTTCAGGAGCGGCGCCTTGCGGCGCGACTTGGCGTATCGCGGTCGCCCTTGCGCGATGCGCTCGGCCGTCTCGAAGGACAGGGCTTGCTGGTGCGTGACCGCGAAGGGGTGCTGACGGTCCGCGTCGTCACGCTGCAGGATTATCTCAACAGCCTCGATGTCAGGGTGCTGCTCGAGCCGGCGGCGGCGGCGCTCGCCTGCGGCGCGATCGGCCGGCAGGTCCTGGCCGAGATCGGGGCGCAGCTCGCAGGTCTCGACGCCGATCCGGATCCAGATCCCGAGCTGGTCTGGTCGTTCGACGACCTGCTTCACAACACGATCGCCGCCGCCTCCGGCAATCCCTTCATCGCGCGGGCCGTGGCGGAGATGCGCCGCTATACGACGATGTTCGAGCGGCAGATGCGTGTCCGCCGGATCAAGCCGGGCGTCGCCGAGCATCGGGCCATCCTCGAGGCTCTCGACCGCGTCGCGCCCGAGGCGGCGAGTGCGGCGATGGCGCGGCATCTCGCGCTGGTGCGCGAAGGCGTCCTGCAGAACTACTGATCCCGTCCCTGTCACGCTTCGTCGCCTCGCTCGCTGGGGTGCCGCTGCCGCCGCGGCGCGACCGGCGGCGAAATTCTCCGGCACAGCCGACCGGGGCCTTTCAGCTCCGATGGAAAACGCTGCGGACTAGTGTGGCGTCTCGCAATTGCCTACCGCCTTCGCGGCAACCCTCTCGTAGGCAATTGCGAGACATAAGCCACACTGGCTTGCCAGCCCTGCAAGCGTTGTGTATCATAGTGGTATACCAATCGAATGCAACGACATTTCGACTGATCGACCGATTACCGAACGCAGGGGGTCTCATGCTCTTTCGCTATCTGACGATGTCGCTGGCCGGGCTGGCGGCGCTGGCCGCCGGCGGGAGTGCCGCATTCGCCCAGTCGTGCCAGCCGAAGGTGCCGGCCGCCGAGCTGATCAAGCCCGGCAAGCTGGTGATGTCGGTCAACCCGACGCTGCCGCCGCTGCAATTCGTCGAGTCCAGCGGCGCGTTGAAGGGGATGCGCATCGAGCTCGGCACCGAGATTGCGCGCCGCCTGTGTCTGGAGCCGGAATATATCCGGATCGAATTTTCGGCGATGATTCCCGGGCTGCAGTCCGGCCGCTGGGACATGATCAATACCGGCATCTTCTTCACCGAGGAGCGGGCGAAGACGATGCAGATGATCCCTTACGAAAATCAGGCGATCAGTGTCTCCGTCGAGCGCGGCTCGCCGCTGAAGATCGCGAGCAGGGATGACCTGGCCGGCCTGTCGATCGGCGTCGAGCTCGGCGGTTTCGAGGAGAGCAAGACGAGGCTGCTCGACAAGGAGCTGCGCGAGGCCGGCAAGGCCGGCCTGACCATCCGCACCTTCGACAACTTCGCGCTGGCCTTCCAGGCGCTGCGCGCCGGCCAGGTTCAGGGCGTGGTGTCGATCGACGCGGTCGCCAAGGAATACGACGGACGCGGCGACTTCAAATGGGCGATCAGCGGCCTCTATCCCGCACCGGTCTCGGTGGCGTTCAAGAGCCCGGTTCTGGCGGATGCCGTCTCGGCCGTGTTCAAGGAGATGAAGGCGGACGGGTCGTTGAAGAAGCTGTTCGATTCCTACGGACTGCCGGTGATCGCCGGCGACTATGCGGTGAAGGGGCCGAACCGCTAGTGTCCTGTCTCCGAATTACCGCTTCGTTTGCCTCACCCTCGCACGGTCATTCGGAGACATCGGGACACTCGAGTGGTGGATCTGACGCTCGTTTCAGTATTGCAGCGAGTTTTTCGAACGAGCGTCAGATCCAAAACCGCACCGGAATCATGATGATGCTGCTGTCCCTTTGGTTCTAACGTTGGTTTAGGCGCGCCCGACAGGCGCGACGATCGTCTCATTCCGGATCTCTCGGCCGTCTGGACCTTTCGACCATGGCGCATTGGAACTGGCCCGGCTTCTTCGGGTATCTATTCAATCCTTTCATCCTCGGCGGCGTTCTCACCACGGTTCTGCTGACCGCGGTGTCGCTGGTGTGCGGCTTCGCCCTGGGCTTCGTCCTCGCCTTGATGCGACGCGCACCGCTGCGGCCGGTCCAGGCCGCCGCCAAGTTCTATATCTGGCTGTTCCGGGGCACGCCGCTGCTCGTCCAGCTCATCGTGATCTACACGGCGCTGCCGCAGCTCGGCATCCGCTTTTCGGTGGTCGAGGCCGCGCTGCTGGGGTTGTCGCTCAACGAGGCCGCCTACCTTGCCGAGATCATCCGCGCCGGCATCGAGGCCGTGCCCGAAGGCCAGGTTCGCGCGGCGCGCGCGCTCGGCATGAGCGAGCGCCAGATCATGCGCCACATCGTCATGCCGCAGGCGTTCAAGGTCATCATCCCGCCGCTCGGCAACTCCGTGAACGGCCTGCTCAAGACGACGTCGGTGACCTCGGTCATCTCCATGGAGGAGCTTCTGCGTCGCACCCAGGTGCTGATCCAGGAGCGCTTCATGGTGCTCGAACTGTTTGCCGTCGCAGCGATCTACTACCTGCTGCTCACCACGCTGTGGGACCTCGTCCAGCGCCGCATCGAGCGGCATTTCGGCCGGTCCGGCGCCGAAATCGCGGCTGCCGACCGGCGTTGACCCATCAGCAAAGCCCGATAAGGAACGAATAGAATGACGAAGAATTTTCGCGGCGTCTTCACCGTAATGATCACGCCGCTCGACGCCGGCGGCGCGGTCGATACCGGCGCGCTCGCGGCGTTCACCGACTGGCAGATTCGCCAGGGCATTCACGGCCTCATTCCGCTGGGTTCGACCGGAGAATTCCTGTCGCTGAGCGAGGACGAGCGCGACGCCGTGATCCGCACCGTGGTCGGGACTGCGGCCGGCCGCGTCCCGGTGCTGATCGGGACCGGCGCCGAAGACACCCGCGAGGCCGTCCGGCTCAGCCGCAAGGCCGAGGCCATGGGCGCCGACGGCGTCATGATCATCCCGCCGTTCTATTCGACCCCGACCGACGACGAACTGGTGCATCATTACGCCGCCATCGCGGCGGCGATCTCGGTACCGATCATGGTCTACAACAACCCGGCGACGGCCAATGTCGACCTCAAGCCGGAGCTGGTGGCCCGTATCGCCGCCATCGCCGGCTGCGACTACATCAAGGAATCGACGCTGGAGGTGACGCGCGTGCGCGACATCATCCGTCTGGCGGGCAGCGACATGACCGTCTTCGGCGGCATCCTCGGCTTCGAGTCCTTCGTCATGGGCGCCCAGGGCTGGGTGGCGGTAGCCTCCAACGTCGCGCCGGCGGCGATGACGCGGATCTTCGAGCTGGTGGCCGACGAGCACAAGATCGACGAGGCGCGCGCGCTCTATCTGAAATGGTTGCCGGTCATCGAGGCGGTAGGCGGGCAGGCCTATGTCGCCGGTACCAAGTCGCTGCTGACCCATATGGGATTGCAGGCGGGAGCGCCGCGGCCGCCGCGTCTGCCGCTGCCGGCGGCGCAGGATGGCGCCATGAAGCGGCTGGTCGAGGCTTTCGGCCTGAAGTTCGGGGCGTGAGATGAAGCGGAGGGTGGTGCGCCGTGGCCGCGGTTGACGTCCCCGCCGTGGCGCGTGGCACGGTTCGCGTCGAGATTGACGGCGCTCCGGTGCAGGTTCCGGCGGGGCTGAGCGTTGCGGCCGCGCTGACCGGTCTTGGCACCAGTGCCTTCGCAACCGATATCGGCGGGGCGCCGCGCGGCGTCTTCTGCGGCATGGGGGCGTGCCACGACTGTCTCGTCACCGTGAATGGCCGTCTCGGTCAGCGCGCCTGCATGACGGCCGTCCGTGACGGCATGACGATCGCGCGTCCAAGGCCGCGGCCCGATCTGTCCGATCCGACCCTCGCCGATATCTGCGATGTCCCGGCGGCGCTGCCGCGCCGGCACATGGATGTCCTGGTGATCGGCGCCGGTCCTGGCGGGTTGGCGGCGGCGGAAGCCGCCGCGGCCGCGGGCGCCTCGGTGACGGTCGTCGACGAGCGCACCTCGCCGGGTGGCCAGTATTACAAGCAGCCCGCAACCGCTCTCGCCGCGGCGCGTGTCGGGCGCGACGTGCAGGCGGCGGCGGGGCGTGACCTGATCGGCCGCGTCATCGAGCGCGGCGTCGCACTGCTCGCCGGAACGCTGGTGTGGGGCGGCGCCCGGGAGGAGGGCGGGCTCTCGATCGGATGCTACGGAGCCGACGGGGCATTTTACTGCCGGCCCCGGATGCTGATCATTGCGACCGGCGCCTTCGAGCGGCCGCGCCCGATTCCCGGCTGGACGCTGCCGGGGGTGATGACCACCGGTGCGGCCCAGGGGCTGCTCCGCAGCTACGGCACCGTGCCCGGTCGGCGCATGATCGTGGCTGGAAACGGCCCGCTCAACCTGCAGGTGGCGAGCGAGATCTTGGCGGCAGGCGGCGACGTGGCAGCGGTGGTCGACGTCGCGCCAGCGCCGTGGACCCGGCCGGCCGAAGTGCTGGCAATGCTGGCCGCCGACGCCGGATCGTCGCTGCGTGGCCTGCGCCTCGTCGCCGCTCTGCGGCAGGCCGGCGTTCCGATGCTGTGGGCGAGCGAGATCGAAGCCATCGAGGGCGGCGATCACGCCACCGGCGTGCGGATCCGCGGCGCTTCGGGCGTGTCCCGCCTCGCCGCAGATACCGTGCTGCTCGGCGGCGGCTTCACCCCGGCCAACGAATTGTCGCGGCTGCTCGGCTGCCGTCATGTCGTCGCCGGCGGCGGGCTGAAGGCGCTCACCGCGGAGGACGGCGCAACCTCTCTCGCCGATGTTCACGTGATCGGCGAGGCGGCCCGCTTCGCCGGAGCCCAGGTCGCGCTTGCCGAGGGCCGGCTGGCCGGTCAGGCGGTGGCGGCCAAGCTCGGACTGAGGGCGGGCGCCGATTCCGGCACGGCGGCGCGGCTCGCCCGGGCAAAACGTTTTCAGACGGCGCTGTGGCGGGCGTTCGCGCCCGCGCGCGGCGGCGAGGCGCAGATCGCGCCCGAGACCGTCGTCTGTCGTTGCGAGGGCGTGACCGCAGGCCAGCTCGCCGAACTCATCGCGTCCGGCGCGCGCGACATCGCCACGTTGAAGCGGTTGTCGCGCGCCGGCATGGGGCGCTGCCAGAGCCGCTACTGTGCCGGCACCGTGGCCGGGATGATCGGCGAGGACGGCGGGGGCGGAGAGACGGCAGGCTTCCTCGCGCCGCAGATGCCGCTGCGGCCGATCCCGCTCGCGGCGCTGGCGGTGGAGAAGCCGGAATGGGGCGGGCACAGGCGGGCATGGCTGCCGCAGACCTCACCGCGAGCGGACGTCGAGCCGCTGGCGGCGACGAAGGCGGCGACGGTCGTGATCGGCGCCGGCATCTGTGGATTGGCGACGGCGCTGTTTCTCGCCCGCGGCGGCGAGGACGTGGTGGTGGTCGATCGCGCCCAGCCCAACGCCCTCGCCTCGGGCGGCAATGCCGGCAGCCTTCACGCCCAGCTTTTGTCCTTCGACCATGGCGCCCGCGCCGAAGCCGGCGGCGGACCGGCGGTCCGCACCCTGCCGCTGCAGCGGGATTCGATCGCGCTGTGGGCCGAGATGCAGCGCGATTTCGGCGTCGATTTCGAAATGAAGATCACCGGCGGGCTGATGGTCGGCGAGACGCCGGCGCATCTGCGCTTTCTCGAGGCCAAGGCCGCGGCCGAACGCAGCGTCGGGATCGATTGCGAGGTCATTGACCGAACCATGCTGCGCCGGATCGAGCCGGCGCTGTCCGACCGTTTCATCGGCGCGGCCTTCTGTCCGCAGGAGGGCAAGATCAATCCCCTGCTGGCGACGCAGGCGGTGCTGCGGGCGGCGCGGGCCGCAGGCGCCCAGGTCTTCTCGGGCGCGGAGGTGCGCGCGATCGAGCAGGTGGCGGAAGGCTTCCGGGTGGCGACGTCGCGCGGCTCGATCACCGCCCGCCGCGTCGTCAACGCCGCCGGCGCCTTCGCCTCGCGGATCGGCGCCATGCTCGGCGTCGATGTGCCGGTGTTCGGCGCGCCGTTGCAGATGGTGGTGACCGAGGCGGCCGCGCCGCTGATCTCCTGCCTTGTCGCCCATGCGGATCGCCACCTCACATTGAAGCAGGCGGCGAACGGCAATTTCATCATCGGCGGCGGCTGGACGGCCGGGCTCGATCCGGTGCACCAGCATCCCCGTCCGCTGCTGTCGAGCCTCGAAGGCAATCTCTGGGTGGCCCAGCATGTGGTGCCGGCGCTGCGCAAGCTGCATGTGATCCGGAGTTGGGCGGCGATGAACATCAACATCGACGGCGCGCCGATCATCGGCGAGCACCCCGACCGTCGGGGATTCTTCACGGTGGCGACATCCAATGGCTACACCCTCGGCCCCCTGGTCGGGCGGTTGACGGCGCGCCTCGTCAGGGGCCGCGACCCCGGACGCGATCTCGTGCCCTTCGCCATCTCCCGCTTCGTCAAAGACCGGTAATCCGGGTTCGATAACAAGGATCGTCAATGATCGAGATATCCGGCGTCAGCAAATATTACGGCGACTTCCCGGTGCTGAAGAACTGCTCCACGCGCGTCGGCAAGGGCGAGGTGGTGGTGGTTTGCGGTCCCTCCGGCTCGGGCAAGTCGACCCTGATCAAATGCGTCAACGCCCTCGAGCCCTTTCAGAAGGGGTCAATCCGGGTCCATGGCATCGACGTCGGCGATCCGGCCACGGACCTCGGCAGCCTGCGCAGCCGCGTCGGCATGGTGTTTCAGAATTTCGAGCTGTTTCCGCACCTGACCGTCCTCGACAACGTCATGCTGGCGCAGCAGATCGTGCTCGGCCGCAGTGGAGATGCCGCACGGATGAAGGCCATGATGCTGCTCGATCGGGTCGGCCTCGCCGATCACGGGCCGAAATATCCTGCGCAGCTCTCCGGCGGCCAGCAGCAGCGGGTGGCGATCGCGCGGGCGCTGGCCATGGATCCGATGGCGATGCTGTTCGACGAGCCGACCTCGGCGCTCGATCCGGAGATGATCGCGGAGGTGCTGGAGGTGATGACCGGTCTGGCGCGGGAGGGCATGACCATGATGGTCGTGACCCATGAGATGGGTTTCGCCCGTCGCGTCGCCAGCAGGGTGATCTTCATCGACCAAGGCGAGATCGTCGAGGACGAGCCGACCGAAGCGTTCTTCTCCGCCCGCCGCAATCCACGGACGGAGGCATTTCTCGGCAAGATCCTTCAGCACTGAGGCGGCCGTTTTCGGCGCGGGCGGCCTCGCCAGGGTGCGCGCAACGGCGAATTGTGCAACGATGCGGCAAGCCGGAGTCGCCATCTCATGCCGAAGAAGCGCAACAACAAGTCCCTGACCGATGAGCTCAAGCCCTATGTGGTGCCGTTTCGCTCCGACGGCAGCCGCTCCTTCCGCCTCAAGACCCATCGCACCGACGAGCGGGGCGGCCTCGACAAGGAGGCGGCGACCGCCATCATCGAGGCCAATCGGCAGCGGCTCTCCGACCTGCAGGAGCGGCTCTACGCCACCGATCGCTGGGCGGTGCTGCTGATCTTCCAGGGCATGGATGCCGCCGGCAAGGACAGCGCCATCGACGCGGTGTTTTCCGGCGTCAACCCACAGGGCGTCGACGTGGCGAGCTTCAAGGTGCCGTCGACGCTGGAGCTCAACCATGATTTCCTGTGGCGCGCCAGCGCGCGGCTGCCGCAGCGCGGCCGGCTCGGCATCTTCAACCGCTCCTATTACGAGGAGTGCCTGGTGGTTCGCGTCCATCGCCCCGTGCTGGCGAAGCAGAAGCTGCCGCCGCCGCTGCTGACCAGGAACATCTGGCGCGAGCGCTTCGAGGACATCAACGGCTTCGAGCGCTATCTGTCGCGCAATGGCACGCTGGTCCTGAAGTTCTTCCTCAACGTCTCCAAGGAGGAGCAGCGCCAGCGTTTCCTCGATCGGCTGGAGCAGCCGGGCAAGCGCTGGAAATTCTCCATGGACGACGTTGCCGAGCGCAAATTGTGGGACAAGTATCAGGCGGCCTATCAGGATGTGATCGCCCACACCTCGACCGACATGGCGCCCTGGCACGTGGTGCCGGCCGACCACAAGTGGTTTGCCCGCGTGGTGATCAGTTCGACCATCGTCAGCGCGCTCGAAAAGCTCGACCTGCACTTTCCCAAAATCGACAAGGCTGAACTGCCGGAATACGAACGGGTGCGGGTCGCCCTCGAGGCGGAAGGCAAGCGGCGCGGCAAGGGCAAATAGTCGGGGGCGGTCGTCCGGGCGGTTGAAGGCCTGGTCGGGCGCCGGTGCCGGAGGAGCGGTGTCCGGAGCCCTCCGGGGAGATAGGACAGTGGTATTGACCCATGTGCGAGCCGCTCGCAAAAGCGGCTTTCCCTTCGCGCCGGCTTGCCTTACAAGACCACCTGCGCTGGCAACCAGCCGTAAACCCTTTGCGCCGAGACTTGTCCTGATCGCGGGTCAGGTTTCGGACGGGATCCGCTGGACCTCTTGAGGTGGGCCGGGCGTATGGACAACAGGTCACGGGACCGGTTTGAGATGATGCGCAAGTTGGGCCAGTTCAGCCAGACGTCGGCGGCGATCGCCGCGCGGCCGGCTGCACGCCTGCGCCTCGCCGGAGCGCCCGGGCTTCTGTCCGGCGGGCTTCTGCTTCTTAGCTGCCCCTGAGGCCGGCTGGGCGTCTGCGCCTGGGCCTTCAGGGGAACAGCGGAACCACCCCCTCCCACGAGCGCCCAACCCGATGTGGCGCGACAGTTTCTAGGAAGCCAGCCGATGACCACCACCAGCCATAACGATTCCGCCAGCCACGATGCTGCCCCGGGCGCCAAACCTGCGCCGGGCACCTGCGGGTCCGACAAGGACCGCGTCGTCATCTTCGACACCACCTTGCGCGACGGCGAACAGTGCCCTGGCGCGACCATGACCTTCGAGGAGAAGCTCAACATCGCCGCGATGCTGGACGCCATGGGCGTCGACGTCATCGAGGCGGGCTTTCCGATCGCCTCGGACGGCGACTTCGAGGCGGTCAGCGAGATCGCCAAGCGCAGCCGGAACGCGGTGATCTGCGGTCTGTCGCGTGCCGGCGCCAAGGACATCGACCGCTGCGGCGAGGCGGTCCGCCCGGCGCGGCGGGGCCGCATCCACACCTTCCTGTCCACCTCGCCGGTGCACATGAAGTACAAGCTGCAGATGGATGCCAAGCAGGTCTACGAGCTGGTGATCTCCTCGGTGACACGGGCGCGCAATCATACCGACGACGTCGAATGGTCGTCGGAGGACGGCACCCGCACCGAGTTCGATTTCCTCTGCCGCTGCGTCGAGGCCGCGATCAAGGCCGGCGCCACCACCATCAACATTCCCGACACCGTCGGCTACAGCGTGCCCGAGGAGTATTTCGATCTGTTCCGCAGGGTGCGGGAGAGCGTGCCCAATTCCGATCGGGCGATCTTCTCGGTCCACTGCCACAACGATCTCGGCATGGCGGTGGCCAATTCCATGGCCGGCGTGCGCGCCGGCGCCCGCCAGATCGAATGCACCGTCAACGGTATCGGCGAACGCGCCGGCAATGCCGCGCTGGAAGAGGTGGTGATGGCGATGCGGGTGCGGAACGACAAGCTGCCGTTCTGGACCGGGGTCGATTCCACCATGCTGACCCATGCCTCCAAGGTGGTCTCGGCGGCGACCTCCTTTCCGGTGCAGTACAACAAGGCGATCGTCGGCCGGAATGCCTTCGCCCATGAGAGCGGCATCCATCAGGACGGCATGCTCAAGAATGCCCAGACCTACGAGATCATGCTGCCCGAGACCGTGGGCGTGAAGCAGACCTCGCTGGTGATGGGCAAGCATTCCGGTCGCCACGCCTTCATCCACAAGCTGGAGGAAATGGGCCACAAGATCAGCGGCAACCAGCTCGAGGACGCCTTCGTCCGCTTCAAGGCGCTGGCCGACCGCAAGAAGCACATCTATGACGAGGATATCGAGTCGCTGATCGACGAAAGCCTGGTGCATGCCTATGACCGCATCAAGCTGTTGTCGCTGACCGTGATCGCCGGCACCCATGGCCCGCAGCGCGCCACCATGAAGCTCGACGTCGACGGTCAGACCCGGATCGAGGAAGCCGAGGGCAATGGCCCGGTGGATGCGGTGTTCAACTGCATCAAGTCACTGGTGCCGCACGAGGCCAAGCTGGAGCTCTACCAGGTGCATGCGGTCACCGAGGGCACTGACGCCCAGGCCGAGGTTTCGGTGCGACTGTCCCAGGACGGCCGTTCGATGACGGCGCGGGCGGCTGATCCGGACACGCTGGTGGCCTCCGCCAAGGCCTATCTCGGCGCCCTGAACAAGATCGTCATGAAGCAGCAGCGCGACACATCGTCGCCGGCCCAGGCCGCTGCCGCGCATTAAAGCGCACGGGCTGCGCAGAACCGATCAGCGGCGCGTCGCTTGGCGCGCCGCTTTTGCGTCGCAATAACTCCGCCGAAAAAATCCGCCGCCTCAGCACAACGAAGAATGGCCTTTCGCGCAAAGGCTTGGCAAGCTGCGCCCGGTTCGGACGCCGGCGCGGCGATCCGACAGAAGACGTCTCTGGGAGGAGAACAACAATGCGCCTCTTCATGCTGGCCGCCTTGACGGCCGCTGTCGCCGTGGTTGCGGCGCCCGCCGCAGCTCAGCAGCCGATCGTCATCAAGTTCAGCCACGTGGTGGCGGCCAACACCCCGAAGGGTCTGGCGGCGGAGAAGTTCAAGGACCTCGCCGAGAAATATACCGAGGGCAAGGTCAAGGTGGAGGTGTATCCGAACTCGCAGCTCTACAAGGACAAGGAAGAACTCGAGGCGCTGCAGCTCGGCGCCGTGCAGATGCTGGCGCCGTCCAACTCCAAGTTCGGTCCGATCGGCGTCAAGGAGTTCGAGGTCTTCGATCTGCCCTACATCCTTCCGGACCTCAAGGCGCTGCGCAAGGTCACGAACGGGCCGCTCGGCGCCAGGCTGCTCAAGCTGCTCGATGCCAAGGGGATGACCGGTCTCGCCTACTGGGACAACGGCTTCAAGCAGATGAGCGCCAACAAGAAGCTGGTGGCGCCGGAGGATTACAAGGGACTGAAATTCCGCATCCAGTCGTCCAAGGTGCTGGACGCCCAGTTCCGCGCGCTCGGCGCCATTCCCCAGGTGATGGCTTTCTCCGAGGTCTATCAGGCGCTGCAGACCGGCGTGGTCGACGGCCAGGAGAACACGCCCTCCAACATCTACACCCAGAAGATGCACGAGGTGCAGAAATACATCACCCTCACCAACCACGGCTATATCGGCTATGTGGTGGTGGTGAACAAGAAGTTCTGGGACGGTCTGCCGCCGGATATCCGGGCCCAGCTCGACAAGGCCATGAAGGAGGCCACCGAGTTCGGCAACAGCCAGTCGGCCATGGAGAACGACGACGCGCTGGAGGAGATCCGCAAATCCGGCAAGGCCGAACTCATCAAGCTGACGCCCGAGCAGGATGCGGCGATGCGCAAGGCCATCGAGCCGGTCTACAAGGATGTTGCCTCGCGTGTCGGCAAGCCGCTGATCGACGAATTCCTCAAAGAGACCCGCGGCGCCACCAACTGATCGCGGCCCTTGCAGCGGAGCCCGGGGCTCCGCTGCAACGTGTTCTCGCCTTCGCGGCGGTCCCGCGCAGGCGCGCTTCGGGCCATGATCGACCGCCCGGCCCGGCCGGGGTGTCGTGACCGGCAGGTCGTGATGAAAGCGCGGGAAACACGCGCGGCAACGACGGGTAGGGGGACGGTTTCTTGAATATTGCGCTGCGCATCCTCGACCGGCTCGAGGAAACCCTGATCGCATTCCTGATCGCGGCGGCGACGACGATCATCTTCGTCGCCGTGCTGCATCGCTATCTCGTCGGCATTCCGCTTTTTTATCCGCTGCTGTTCCCCATCGACATGTCCTGGGCCCAGGAACTGTGCATCTACATGTTCGTATGGATGGCGAAGTTCGGCGCGGCTTATGGCGTGCGCACCGGCATTCATGTCGGTGTCGATGTGCTGGTCAACAAGCTGGAACCGCGCTGGCGCAAGGTGACGATCCTGTTCGGCCTGTTCTGCGGCGCGCTGTTCACGGCCGTGATCGGCACCATGGGCGCCAAATTCGTCTACGGCCTGTCCCAGACCGACCAGGTCACGCCGGACATGGAGCTGCCGAGCTGGCTCGTCTACCTGTGCATTCCGCTCGGCTCCTATCTGATGTGCTTCCGCTTCCTGCAGGTGGCCTACGGTTTCTGGCGCAGCGGCGCGCTGCCGCATCATGACCACGCCTATGTCGAAGGTGTCGAAGTCGAAGACGTGGAGATCGCGCGATGAGCAGCCTCCTGATCTTCAGCCTTCTGATCGCGCTGATGCTCACCGGCATGCCGATCTCGATCGCGCTCGGCCTGACGGTGCTGTCCTTCGTCTTCCTGATGACCCAGGTGCCGGTCGAGTCGGTGGCGCTGAAGCTGTTCACCGGCATCGACAATTTCGAGATCATGGCGATCCCGTTCTTCATCCTGGCCGGCAACTTCCTGACCCATGGCGGGGTGGCGCGGCGGATGATCAATTTCGCCACCTCGATGGTCGGGCACTGGTATGGCGGTCTCGGTCTCGCCGGCGTCATGGCCTGCGCGCTGTTCGCCGCGGTTTCCGGCTCCTCGCCGGCGACCGTCATCGCCATCGGCTCGATCATGCTGCCGGCCATGGTGCGCCAGGGCTTTCCCAAGCGCTTCGGCGCCGGCGTCATCACCACCTCCGGCGCGCTCGGCATCCTGATCCCGCCCTCCATCGTCATGGTGGTCTATGCGGTGGCGACCGGCGGCAGCATCGCGCTGGATCCGGCGGGACACCGGGTGTCGTCGGCCTCGGTCGGCCAGTTGTTCATCGCCGGCGTCATCCCCGGCATCATGCTGGCGACGCTGCTCGGCCTGACCACGTTCTACCGGGCCTGGAAGAACGACTATCCGCGGATGCCGAGGGCGAGCTGGAAGAAGCGCTTCGAGGCCTTCCGCAACTGCGTCTGGGGGCTGCTGCTCATTGTGATCGTGCTGGGCGGCATCTACACCGGCAAATTCACCCCGACGGAAGCGGCGGCGGTGAGCGCGGTCTACGCCTTCTTCATCGCGGTCTTCGTCTATCGCGACATGTCGCTCAAGGACGTGCCCAAGGTGCTGCTCGGCTCCGCCAATATGAGCGCGATGATCCTCTACATCATCACCAATGCGGTGCTGTTCTCGTTCCTGATGGCCAACGAGAACATCCCGCAGCAGATCGCCAGCTGGATGGCGGGCGCGGGAGTGAACTGGGTCGTCTTCCTGCTGGTCGTCAACATCCTGCTGCTGGTCGCCGGCAACGTCATGGAGGCGACCTCGATCGTGCTGATCATGGCGCCGATCCTGTTTCCGGTGGCGGTCAAGCTCGGCATCCATCCGGTGCATCTCGGCATCCTGATGGTCGTCAACATGGAGGTCGGCATGTGCCACCCGCCGGTCGGGCTCAACCTCTATGTCGCTTCCGGCATCGCCAAGATGGGCATCACCGAGCTCACCATCGCGGTGCTGCCGTGGCTGATCACGATGCTGGCGTTTCTCGGCCTCGTCACCTATGTACCGGAGATCTCGCTGTGGCTGCCGCGCGCGCTCGGCATGCTGTGATCGCCATCGCGCGCCGCGGCAGGGCCGGCGCGCGCCAATTCTTTCCGAAGATTGCCGAACCATTGCAACGTATTCGCGGCAGCGCTGGTTTCTGTCGCGCTGCTCGTCTTCCTGTCGAATCTTTAATTTGAACCGTGTCGTGGTCGCGCCCATGTTCGCCGGTGCGCGATGCGCGGACCGGGTCCGGTATCTGCCTGCGCGCGAACAGGTGGGGGCATCTGGAGATTCACATGAAGAAGGTCATTCTCGCCGGTGTCGCCGCGGTGGCGCTCCTCGGCTCGAGTGCGGTTTATGCCCAGCACCATTGGGACGGCGAGGGCGGCTGGCGTGGCGAGCACGGCTGGCGCCACCATGCCAAGCTCAGCCCGGAAGATCGCCTGGCGCTGGTCGACGCCCGGATCGCCGCGGTCAAGGCCGGGCTCAAGCTGACGGCCGATCAGGAGAAGAACTGGCCGGCGGTGGAGACCGCGGTGCGCGATTTCGCCAAGGAGCGGATCGCGGGCGCCAATGCCGCGGTGCCCGACGAGAACGATCCGGTGGCGCGGCTGCGCACCCGGGCCGATCGCATGGCCGCGGCCGCCGCCGGCCTCAAGCGTATCGCCGACGCCGCCGACCCGCTCTACAAGTCCCTCGACGAGGGCCAGAAGCGGCGCCTCGCCGTTCTGACCCATATGGATGGCCGGCACGGCTTTTTCGGCATGGGTCGGGGCATGGGGCCGGGCCGGGGCATGGGTCCGATGGACCGCGAGGGCGGTGATTCCGGCCCCGGCCGCGGCGGCCCGGGCATGATGGACCGCGACGGCGGCGGCCGCCTGTAGGGGCCGCCCCCCGCCGTCCTGCCGGGCTTCGACGACAAGCGAAAAGCCGCTGAATCCAGCGGCTTTTCTGCGCCGGAGGCCGCCGGCGGCGGTCCGCCAAATCAGCGCGGGAAAACTTGCATCGCATTGCTGGACAGGGCCCGATCCCTTTGCTAAACGACCCCCGCCTGCAAGGAATTCCGGACAGGTTCCGGGCGCATAGCTCAGTTGGTAGAGCAGCTGACTCTTAATCAGCGGGTCCCAGGTTCGAGCCCTGGTGCGCCCACCACCCTTAAGAGATTGGCCCGCAAGGGCTTTTTTAAATTCCTCAGCAGAACAACCGGGTCTTGTGCGACGCTTTTAATGGTCGCACGCCGTGCGACGGGTCGGATAATTAGGACCGAAGCCCATCCACCCCTGTAACGCGAGACCTACCGGTCTGCGTTCAGCTCTTCATGCCTTCCTTCCGCACCTGCACTTCAAGCCTGTCGATACCGGAATCGGCGCGAGCCGCATTGCGGGCGCGGTAGTGCTTCAGGATGGTCTGCGCGCTTCGGTATGAATGCCCAGTGATGTCGCAGATCGTCAGCAAGTCGCAGCCAGCCCGATCGAGAAGCATAACGCAGGCATCACGTAGGTCTTGGTCGTGCTTTTGGTCGAGTTCACCGGCGCCGTTGACGAACATCAGCGCGGGGCAACGCTTTAGACGCCGTGCTGTCTCATGGCCGTTGCTGTCGCGTGCGGTCGGTGCATCCAGCCATTTCCGCTCATGCGCGCTTGCGATCTGCCGGCTCGTACGACGATGAAAAAAGGGCGCGTGCGAGAAGGGAATTGCGCCGCAGCAGCTCTCGCGCCTGCAGGGTGGCGATCTGCTGACGTTGATCGCTTGCCAAAGCGGATGATGCCCGGTTTCGGAGATCGACGATCGTCAAAGCGACCTGCAAACACGAACGACCAGCTCGATGAGCCAGCGCAGCGCCGGGTCGGCCATGGCACGGCGCGTGTGCAGGAGGTCGATGGTGAACGCTTCCACATCGTAGGGAAGTGAAACGACGGATACGCCGGCGGCTGCGACGAAGCGGCTTGCGATACGCTCGGCCATGGTCGCCACGAGATCGGTGCCCGCGACGGCAAACGGCACCGCAACGACATGGGGGAGCGTGATCGCAGTGCGCCGTTTACGCCCGTGCCGAGCCAGCATCGTGTCGATCGCGCCGGGAATTCCGTCGCCGCCGGCCGACGAGAACAGCACGTGTGGAAGGCGCGTGTAGTCGTCCCTTGTGAGTCGGGCCCTTTGCCGGGCGCGCTTGCCATCGCGAATGCAGACGAAGTGTTCCTCGAACAAGGTGCGCCGGGTGATGCGTGCGGAGGCAGGAAGATGGCCGCCAATCAGTGCGTCGATGTCGCCGTGTTCGAGGCCGGCAACGCTCAAAGCCGTGTCAATGACGGGACGCACCACCAGATCGATACCAGGGGCCTCCCGCCGCAGCGCCGTGACCAGTGGCGGCACGATGATGAGGTCGCCGTAGTCGGTCACCGCAATGGATAGGCGGCGGCGGGCTGTTGCGGGATCGAAGCCTGAACCCGGCTCCAGCACGCCCCTGATCTGCCCGAGTGCGTCGCCGATCGGCCGGGCCAGCGACAGCGCCTTGGCGGTGGGCTGCATACCGGAGGCCGAGCGCACAAACAGATCGTCGCCAAACAGCGCCCGCAGGCGGGTCAAAACACTGCTCATGGACGGTTGTGCCAGGCCGACGCGCCGGCCGGCGCGGGTCACGTTGCGCTCCTCCATCAGCGCCTCGAAGGCGACCAGGAGGTTCAGATCGACGGAAGCCAAATTCATTGTGGCAATGTTAGGCATAGTCAAAATCGATTTCAAGAATGTCGCGGGGAGTGATTTATTATGGCGGACGACCTGATTGGATGAGGCATATGCAATCCTCACTCCTGCGCCTCATCCCGCGCGGCCCGACATTGCTGGCGTTTGGCGTGCTGCTCGGACTTATATGTCCGGCGCTCGCGGACCTGGCTCACCCGATGATGCCGACCACGATCTTCCTGATCGTGCTGGGGACGCTGCTGCGGATCGACGGCGAGGCCGTTATCGCCGCGCTGCGCCAGCCATCGCTGTCCGTGCTCTTGCCGGCCGTTGTCATGGTTGCCTGTCCGTTGACGATCGGCGTTGCCGGTTATGCCCTCGGTCTTTCTCCGGAACTCGCGCTTGCAATCGTGCTCGCCGTCTCCGCGCCGCCGTCGAGCGGCACGGCGGCGGTAGCGCGCATGCTCGGGTTCGACGGCGCAGTGCCGCTCGTCGTGACGGTGTTGTCCATGGTGCTGGCTCCGGTCACCGTACCGCTTCTGGCAGGCTGGTTTGGCGGACTCGAGATCAGCGCGTTCGAACTTGCGCTGCGGTTGGCGCTGTTGATCGGCAGCGCAGAGGGCGTCGCCTTCCTGCTCCGCCGTCATGCGGCGCCAATGCTGACGGCCCATGGTGGCCTGGTCGACGGGATCATCGTCGCAGCGCTTCTCGTCTTTGCGGTGGCGACCATGGCCGGCATCCGAGCGCAGATCGCGGCGGATCTGCAGGCCGCAATGCTGTGCCTGGTGCTCGCCGTCGCCTGCAATATCGCCCTTCAGGTTGCGGGTGCCGCGTTGCTGCCGGGGACTTTTGCCCAGCGGCTGACGGTCGGGCTCATTCTCGGCAATCGCAATGTCGGGTTGGTCTGGTCGGCGCTCGGAACTGCCGCCTCGCCGCGCATGGCCTTATACTTCGCCGCGACGCAATTGCCGATTTACATCCTGCCGCGCCTGATCGAGACCTTGATCGGCCGTGACAAACGAAAGGCCAGAGCATGACCACGTCCCGTCTCACCCGCGAACACGCCGCGTATTTCGCCGGCATCGCGCTCGGCCATGTCGGGCGTGAATATCCCAACAACGTGGACCACGCGCTTGCCGAACCTGCGGATGCCCGCACGCCGAGTGAGTTGCACCCAATCTTCTACGGCAGCTACGACTGGCACTCCTGCGTGCATAGCTATTGGATGCTGGCGCGACTGTTGCTCCGCTTTCCGGATGTGGCGGCGGCGTCTGATATCCGTGGGCTGTTCGACGCGCAGTTCGTCCCCGACAAGGTCGCCGCCGAGTGCGCCTACTTTGCGCGCCCGACTGCCCGCGGCTTCAAGCGGCCCTATGGCTGGGCCTGGCTGCTGAAGCTCGCGACCGAGCTGGCGCTCCAACCCGACGATCGTTGGGGTCGCAGTCTCGCGCCGCTTGCCGAGGTCATCGCGCAGCGCTTTCGCGACTTGCTGCCGTTGTCGTCTTATCCCGTTCGCGTCGGAACACATTTCAACACGGCCTTCGGTCTGCGAATGGCGGCGGACTACGCTAACATCACAGGCGATGACGCGCTCGCCAAGCTGCTGCGTGAGACTGGATGGCGCTGGTATGGTGGAGATCGCGACTGCCCGGCCTGGGGCGAGCCGAGTGGCGACGATTTCCAGTCCTCGACGCTCATCGAGGCCGAATGCATGCGGCGCCTGTTGCCGCCAAACGAGTTCTTGCCCTGGTTCGATCGGTTTTTGCCGCAACTATCAGAAGAGCAGCCGGCAACGCTGTTCCGGCCCGCGATGGTGACCGATCGCACGGATGGCAAGATCGCTCATCTCGACGGACTCAATCTCAGCAGGGCCTGGTGCTGGCGTTCTCTCGGCAAGGCCTTGCCGGCAGGCGACCCAAGGCGCGTCATTGCCCACGAGGCGGCGCAGGAGCATCTGGCCGCCGGTCTTCCCCATCTCGCCGAGCATTACATGGGAGAGCACTGGCTGGCGAGCTTCGCCGTTCTCGCGCTCGATGATGAGGAATGAGCGCGCCACGAACGTCTCCGCATTTCCCTCGATCAATCTGTTGCCATGACCAGTCGCGTGCGTGGCTGCGGCACGTGCGCGACACCGGCGCCACCTGACGGCATCGACGCCAGCAGCGACCTCGTATAGGGCTGCCGCGGACTATCGAAGATGTCGGTGACGGTCCCGTGGCGGTCTGGTTCGACCCGCTCCCTGTCGGTTCCGATCTTGAACCGGTCGAGCGGCTCGCGCACCAGCCGCTCGACGGTCCAGGCCGGGTCGAGCGAGGTGAACACCCCATCGTAACCGTTCAAAACCGATCAGCCTGAAGTCGCCAGTCGTCTCTGTCCACCTCTCCCCCTGCTGTGGCGGAGTGATTTTGTAATCGATGGATTAATCTCGTCGCCCGAGCGCTGGGCATGAGCGAGGTTGCCAAGGCCGCTGGCGTGACCGGCGTGGGGCTTTACAAGACACTCGGCGAGAATGGCAATCCGGAGTTCGCAACCGTCCTGCGGGCCATCGGGGCGAAGGGAATGCGGCTTACGGCAAAACCGCCCCGCGCCAAGCCCAAGCCGAAGAAGAAATCCGTGGCGTGATGCTGAAGTTCATCGTCACCGTCGCGCGGGCAATCACTTGCCAGCCGAGCCAGGGCGGACCCACGGCGATCTCGCGGTCCGACTGATCAGAATTGGTTCAGCGCCTCACCGTTGACGCCCGACAATCACCGCGACCGGGACGATGCGCCCGTTCATTCCTGCGCAAGCTCGCCGGCCGCCGCCGCAACGTCGTTCCGATCCGACAACGTTCTGTACGGTCTAGAGCAATACGTGGCGGGCGCGCCAGCGTATGTCTGCACGCGACGGCCAATGATGGCCGATCAAAATGACGTGCATGAACAGCCCGGATCGTCGATCTCGGCAGTCGTTCGGGTTGGATGGGGGTCGTGTTGCGCAAACGCGCGCTGGTGACCGGAGCGACGGGCCAGGATGGTCGGTATCTGCTCGAGCTTCTGGTGCGGGCCGGCTACGACGTTCATGGCCAAACACGTGGCGTGTCGCCGATCGCGCCGGCCGGCGTGAGCTGGCATCGCGGGGTGCTGACCGATCCGGCATTCGTGGAATTTCTGGTGGCCGATTTGAAGCCCGACGAGATCTACAATCTCGCGGCGTTGTCACGGCCGATCCTGTCGTGGGGCGCGACGCGGGAGACCGCAGAGATCAACGGATTCGCGCCGCAGGCGATTTGCGATCTGCTGGTGCGCCACCGTCCAGGCTGCCGGTTTTTCCAGGCGACCTCATCGGAAATGTTCGGCGATTCCGTCGGGCCGTGGCAGGACGAGACGACCCCATTTCGGCCGCGGTCGCCGTACGGCATCACCAAGCTTTACGCTCATCACGTCATCGGCGCCTATCGACGGCAGTACGGGCTGCACGCCTGTTCGGGCATTCTCTTCAACCATGAGAGCCCTCATCGGCCGCTGTCCTTCGTTTCCCAGAAGATTGCCCATGCGGCGGCGGCCGCCTCCTGTGGTCTGCGCGATACCGAGGCGCTGGACGAGCGTGGCCGGCCCATTCTCTCGGGAGGCGTCCTGCTGCTCGGTGACCTGACGGTGCGCCGCGACTTCGGCTTCGCCGGCGATTATGCGGAGGCGATGCACCTCATCCTGACGCATCGCGATCCGGACGACTACGTGATCGGTACGGGTGAAACCCATTCGATCGAGGACTTCTGCAAGGTGGCGTTCGCCGCCGTCGGTCTCGATTGGCGGGATCACGTCAGGGTGGACAGCGCGTTGATCCGGAAGGCGGACAACCACTTCACCCGCGCCAACACCGCGAAGATCCGGCAGGCCACGGGCTGGCGACCTCGTCTGAGCTTCGCCGAACTCGTCGCGTGCATGGTCCGGGCCCAGGTCGGGCTGCTGCGCCGTGAGGCATCCGATGCAAGACCACGGGCCGCGACGAGTTCCTCTCGCGTGACGGCCTGACGTGATGCGCGCGGTCCATGCCTACAAGATCTATCGGCCGGATATTCGCGGCGGCATTCCACATGTCGTCGCCGCGCTGGGCGGCATCGAGGGCATCGAAAGACTGGTCCTGGTGGCGCGCAGGTTTGGTCTGCGGCGCCGGTTTCGGGACGGTGCCGACGAGGTCGACGCGGTCAGCTCCCTGGGTACGCTGTTCTCGACGCCCTTGGCGCCGGCCTATCCGTTCGCGTTGGCGCGTCAGGCGCGGAGGGCGGATCTTGTGGTTCACCACGCACCGTTTCCGCTGGTCGATATCGGCATCCTGCTCGGGCTGCGGCCTTCCACGGCGCTCGTCGTCCATTGGCATGCGGAGATCGTCGGCAAGCCGCTGCTGGCGCAACTGGTCGCTCCTCTCGTCCGCCACACCTTGGAGCGGGCCGATCGGATCGTCGTCTCTGATCGGATCATCGCCGAAAGATCGAGCATGCTCGCACCGCACGTCGCCAAGTGCGTTGCCGTTCCCTATGGTTGCGACGTGGACTATTGGCGCAACCTCGACGCGGCCGGGCACGAAGCCGTTCAGCGGATCAAGCTGCGCTCTCCAAACCTGATCGTCGCGGTGGGTCGCCTCGTCGGCTATAAGGGGTTCGACGTTCTCGTGCGGGCGATGCAGTTCGTGGACGGCGAAGCCGTGATCATCGGTGAAGGCCCGTTGCTGGGGTCTCTCAAGGCGCTCGCGCACGAGCTCGGACTGGCCAGCAAGCTGACGTTCGCCGGCGGCTTGCCGCGGAACGAGGTGCGAACATATCTTCACGCGGCCAGCGCCTTTGCATTTCCATCCGTCACCGACGCCGAGGCTTTCGGGATCGCCCAGATCGAGGCCATGGCGGCTGGTCTGCCTGTCGTCAATACAGCGCTGGCCACGGCTGTGCCGCGCATCGCCCGTCACGGGCGGGAGGCGTTGACCGTGGCGCCGGGAGATCCGTCAGCGTTGGCAGCGGCGCTTCGAACCCTCCTCGAAAATGGCGAGTTCGCGCGGCAGCTCGGATCGGCAGGATACCAGCGCGCGCGTGCGGAGTTCGACCACGGCATTTTCGTCGAGCGGGTTGCTGCCATCTATCGCCAGGAGGTCAAGCGACGGAATGCGGCCGTGACGGCACTTCGGGCGGAGCTGCGCAGTCCGTGATGGACGTCGATTCAGCGCATATGCCGCCATGAGCATGTGTCGTGCGCTTTAGGTCAAGAATGGAAGTGTCCGGTTCGCTATCTCTGACGATGCCAGTGTCCCGGTTCTAACGTTCGTATCTCTTTGCCGCGAGCGCTTATGCGAACGTTAGAACCAAAGGGACACTAGCAATGATCATGATTCTAGTGCGGTTTTGGATCTGACGCTCGTATGAAGAGTTCGCTGCGATACTGATACGAGCGTCAGATCCACCGCACTAGTGCGGTGGGTCCGGCGCTCGTTTTACATCGGAAAATCGGGATTCCGCAGGCGAGCCTGTGGTCCTCAACGGGTCCTGCCGGAGAGCTGTCGCGCAATGGAAGAATTTGGAACGCGGGGCACTCGGCGGCAGGCGGATGCGGGCGAGCGGCGGGTTATCTTGCAGTGGCGGCGATCGTGACGAGTCTGAGCGAGCCGGTTGTGGGCAGGGCGGCGGCGCGCGCCAGCGCTTCCATTGTTCTGGGAGGTGGCCGAGCCAGTCAGGCGGCGCTTGCCGCGAACGACGTCAGGCGCGGGCTTGCGTTGTGGCGGCTCTGGAGCAAACTCGGATGGAATGACATCCTGCAGCGTTACCGCCGCTCCGTGCTCGGACCGCTCTGGCTGACGATGAGCATGACGACCACGGTGGTCGCCCTCGGGATCGTCTATGCGCACATCTTCAAGATGCCGCTACAAGACTTCATGCCGTTCCTGTGCGTCGGCATGCTGGTCTGGGGACTGCTGAGCTCGTTCCTGTCCGAGGCGGGCACGCTGTTCGTAGGCGCGGAATCCTTCATCAAGCAGGTGCGGTTGCCCTATTCGGTATACGTTTTCCGATTCATCTGGAGCCGCGTGATCATCTTCGCCCATAATTTTCTGATCTATTTTGGAATTCTGGTCTATTTCCAGCTGTGGCCCGGGGCCGGAGTGCTCTATGCCATCCCGGCTCTCGCCGTTCTGATCCTCAACGGGCTATGCGCCGCGACCACGCTGGGGATCCTGTCGGCGCGCTTTCGCGACATTCCCCAGATCATCGTAAGTCTGGTCCAGATCCTGTTTCTCGTCACGCCGATCATGTGGAAGCCGGAGTTGCTGTCCGGTCGCGAGGCGTTGATGACCTTCAATCCGGTATTTCATCTCCTCGAGCTCATTCGGGCGCCGCTGCTGGGCCAGCTGCCAACGACAACCAACGTCGGCGCGGCGGCAATCATCACGACGATCAATTTTGCCGTCGCGTGCAGTCTGTTCGTACGATTTCGGTCGAGACTGGCCTATTGGGTGTGATGTCGATGCCAAATGACGAAGTCGCCATCCGCCTGGCACGGGTATGTGTTTCGTTTCCAATTTACCAAATCGGCTCGCGTTCGCTGAAGAAGCGCCTCGTGTCGCGCACGAGTGCGGGCCGCTTCGCGCGAGACGCCGATGATCGGGTCACCATCGAGGCGCTGAAGGACGTCGACCTGACTGTCGCGCAGGGGGATAGGCTGGCCCTTATCGGTTCGAACGGTGCGGGCAAGACGACGCTGCTGCGCGTGATGGCGGGGATCTACGAGCCGGCAACCGGAGAGATTGAGCTGAAGGGGCGGGTGTCGCCGATGTTCGACATCGCCCTGGGGACCGATCCGGAGTTGTCCGGTTACGACAACATCCGCCTGCGGGGGCTACTGCTCGGACTGAGCGGAAGCGAGGTGGAAAGGATGATGCCGTCGATTGCCGAATTCACCGAGCTCGGCGCCTATCTGGACGTCCCGGTGCGAACCTATTCGTCGGGAATGATGCTGCGGCTCACGTTTGCGGTCGCAACCTGCTTCGCACCGGAGATTCTCCTGATGGACGAATGGATTCTCGCCGGGGACGCTCACTTTCTCGGAAGGGCGCAGGCGCGCATCGCCTCGTTCGTCCAGCAGGCCAGCACGCTCGTGCTGGCATCCCACAATCAGGACATCTGCCGCCAATGGTGCAGCAAGGGGGCGTGGCTCCATGAGGGGCGTGTGCGCTCGTACGGAGCGATCGACGAGGTGCTGGAAGACTACAACAGAGCACACGGATGATGGGGCGAGGACCTTCCCCTGCGTCCACGGCGCCTGTGTCGAAGGCGGAGGTGACGTCGTGCAGCGCAGCCGTCGGCCCGCGGGACCTCGTGCCCATGGTGCGGAATGGCAAAGCGGCTGCGGCACCGCGGTGAAAAGATGAAGCACGGGCCTGAAAGACGTGTCCTCGTCACCGGCGGCGCCGGCTTCATCGGATCCGCAGTGTGCCGGCATCTGGTCGGATCCGGCGCATGCGTGTTGAATGTCGACAAGCTCACCTATGCCGGCAATCTCGCGTCGCTGCGCGATGTCGAAAACGAGGAGAACTACCGGTTCGCGAGGGTCGATATCTGCGACGACGTTTTGCTGGCCGATGCCTTTGTCGGTTTCCGCCCTAACCAAGTCATCCATCTCGCGGCCGAGAGCCATGTCGATCGATCGATCGTCGGAGCGCGTGGCTTTCTCGATACCAATGTCGTTGGTACGTTCGTTCTGCTCGAGGTCGCGCGTCGCTATTGGCAGAAGCTGGATCCGGCAAAACGCTCCAGCTTTCGATTTCTTCACGTCTCGACCGACGAGGTTTACGGCTCGCTCGGCGAGGGCGGCTTCTTCACCGAAGAGACGGCCTACGATCCGAGCTCACCCTATTCTGCCTCGAAGGCCGCTGCGGACCATCTGGTGAGCGCATGGACCCGCACGTACGGATTTCCGGCGCTGATTTCGAATTGCTCGAACAATTACGGCCCGTACCACTTTCCCGAAAAGCTGATTCCTCTCGCCATCCTCAATGCGCTGCACGGCAAGCCGATTCCGGTCTACGGCACCGGGGAGAATATAAGGGACTGGCTCTACGTCGAGGATCATGCGCGCGCGCTCGATCTCATCGTGCGAGAGGGACGAGTTGGCGCCAAGTACAATATCGGCGGCCGCAATGAACGACGCAATATCGATGTCGTGAGAACGATCTGCTCGAGCCTGGACCGCCTGCTGCCGCGCGCAAAGCCTTATGAGACGCAGATCGCCTTCGTCGCCGACCGGCCGGGCCACGACCGCCGCTATGCGATCGATGCCACCAGGCTGGAGACCGAGCTCGGCTGGAGCGCGCGCGAGAATTTCGACAGCGGCATTGAAAAGACGATCCGGTGGTTCATCGCCAACGAATGGTGGTGGCGACCGCTACAGGACCACGTCTATGCCGGGGAGCGGCTGGGACTGATCGACGATGGAGGTGGGCATGCGGGTCGTGGTGATGGGGTGCGCCAGCGGGATCGCTCCAGCGCTCTCTGAGGCAGCAGCAGTCGCGGGGCGGCCGGCCGAGCGTGTTGCTCTCGGCCGACTTCACGGACATCGCCGCTCGTCGTGGCGCCAGGCAGATCGGCGCTGCATGGATCGGCTGCGGCGCGAGTTCGAAGGGGGGGCATCGGCATGAAGGGAATCATCCTCGCGGGGGGCAAGGGTACGCGATTGTATCCGATTACGCTCGCGATCTCGAAGCAGCTGGCGCCGATCTACGACAAGCCGATGATCTATTATCCGCTGTCGATCCTGATGCTGGCCGGCATCCGCGACATTCTTGTGATCTCGACGCCGACCGATTTGCCGATGTTCAAGCATCTCCTCGGCAGCGGCGAGGGCTGGGGCGTTCGCTTCTCCTATGCTGAGCAGGCGGTGCCGAACGGCCTGGCTCAGGCGTTCGTCATCGGCGAGGAGTTTATCGCGGGAGACAGGTGCGCACTGATCCTGGGGGACAACATCTACTATGGCGCCGGTTTGTCGAATTTGCTGTCCGCCGCGGCCGCCGAGCAGTCCGGGGCGACGGTGTTCGCCTATCATGTCCCGGATCCGGAGCGTTATGGCGTCGTCGACTTTGATCGCGATGGGCGTGCCATTTCAATCGAGGAAAAGCCGGCGCATCCGCGCTCCAGCTGGGCGGTAACCGGGCTCTATTTCTACGATCGGAAGGTGGTGGAGATCGCCAAATCGATCAAGCCGTCCGCGCGCGGCGAGTATGAAATCACCGACGTCAACCGCGTTTATCTCGAGCGCGGCGCGCTGCACGTGCAGCGAATGGGACGCGGCTATGCCTGGCTGGATACGGGAACCCCCGACAGTTTCGCCGACGCGTCGAATTTTGTGCGCGCGATCGAGCGGCGGCAAGGGCTCCGGATCTGCTGTCCCGAGGAGATCGCGCTGGAAAAGGGGTTCATCAATGCCGCTCAATTCGCGGCATTGGCGACCCGGCTCAAGGACAGCGCCTACGGTCAGTACCTCCATCGGCTTCTGGTCGAGCACGGGGCGTTGGCGTGACCTTGTCCGCGATCGCGCGCCGCTGATCGAGCCGATCGGCTTGCCGACGGGAGAGCGGCGCCGGTCGAGGCGTTCAGGGCGATGAGGTCGGGGCTGTGGCAGATCTCCGCCGCATCGTGGAAGTCCTTTAGCTCTCGCCGGAATGGCGGCGAGCGCACCGGCAGGTTCTAACAATTCCTCGCGCGGCAGCCGGGGACAGGTCGACGGTGAAAATGACGATTATCTCGTACGCTCAGAACTTCGAGGACGTGATTCTATGGCGCGCGCTCGGAAAGATCGAGAGCGGCTTCTACATCGATGTTGGGGCCTGTTCTCCGGACGAGCATTCTGTGACCAGACTGTTCAGCGAAAGAGGCTGGCGCGGCCTCAATATCGAGCCGAATGCCCAGCACTATCGTGATCTCGAGAAGAGGCGGCCGCGGGATATCAATCTTCGCATCGCGCTGGCGGAATGCTCGGGGAAAATGCCGATGCATTTCTTCGGGACGACGGGTCTCTCGACGCTTGACGAGACGATCGCAACGCGGCATCGCGCAAGCTATCCCGAGAACGTCGATGTGGTCGAGGTGCGTCCGTTGCGCGACGTATGGTCGGAGCACGTGCCGAACGGCCAGCCGGTTCACTTTCTCAAGATCGATGTGGAGGGCTTCGAACGCCAGGTGCTCGCTGGATGTGATTGGAAGGCGCAGCGGCCCTGGGTCGTTGTCATCGAGGCAACGTCGCCACTTAGCCCCGAGCCGAGTCATCTTGCCTGGGAGCACCTGCTGATTGATGCAGGCTATCGCGCCGTCTATTTCGATGGACTCAACCGATTCTATCTGGCGCGTGAGCGCGAGGATCTTGCGTCCGCGTTCGGCGCGCCGCCCAATGTATTCGATGACTACATCTTGTTTGCGCAAGTCGCGAGCGGCGAACTCATCGGCGATCTGAGGAACTCGCTCGAAGAGAAAGCCAAGCAGCTCGACACCATGTCGCAAGAGCTCGGCGAAAAATCTCAGGAAATGGGCGAACTGCGCGTCGCGCTTGAGCGAAGGGATCAGGAGGCTGAAAGAAAGCAGCTTGCCGTTTCCGAGGCTCGTCATCAGCTTGAAAGAAGCTCCCGGGAGCTCGTCGAAAAGGATCAGGAAATGGATCGCCTGCGCGAGGAGGTCGCCGCAGCTCGTCATCGGCTCAAGAGAAGGTCCCGGGAACTCGTCGAAACGAATCAAGAGATGGATCGCCTGCAGGAGGAGATCGTCGAGGCGGCTTCGCAGCTTGAAAGGAATTCCTGGGAACTCGTCGTGAAAGACGAGAAGATGGATCGCCTGCGGGAGGAGGTCGCCGGCGTCAACCGATCGCTGGTCGGGCAGCAAGCGGAGGTTATGCGATGTGATGGCGAACTGCGCCGGCTGACGAGTGAAAACGCTGGTCTTCAGGGGCTGGTTCAGCACTATCAGCAGGAAAAGCAGCTCATCGTTTCGTCGATGAGGTGGCGGATCACGGCGCCATTGTGGCGGATGGCGCAGGATCTGCCGCCGTCGCAACGAAGAGTTGCGCGCCGCCTGATGAGGGCGGCGTGGTGGGTCGTCACGCCGTGGCACACCCGCACGCGCCTCCGCGCTCTTCGGGATAGAATCGTAAGAGAGCGAGCGGCGAGACCGACCCTCGGGGCCGCGGCGTTTCCGGCCGTACTTGGGATTAATGCCCTCCGGCCCCTGCTGGCAAGGGCGACCGGAGCGCGATTTCCGGACGGTGAGGGGCCGAAGCTCAGCTTTCTGGTCGCCGCTGGAGATGACCCATTGGCTCTGTCGCGCACAATCGGCTCTCTGAACGCTCAGGCGCAACAGGCCTGGGAGGTGGTGGTGTACGAGCCTTCCCAGGAGCGGGCGCGCGATCCGGCCGTCTCTGAAGCTTTGGAAGGCGACGCGCGCATCCGTTTTGCACCCTCGGGCTCAGGTCTGGCGGGCGCGTTCGCCGGTGCGCTCGGCGAATTCGTCGCGTTCCTGTGCCCTGGGGATTTGCTCGTGCCGTCCGCGCTCGACGAAGTGGCGGCGGCGATCGCCGGATGTCCCGAGGCCGATATCTTCTACAGCGACGAGGACCAGGTCTCGGAGGCAAATCTACCCGGCAAGCCGTATCTGAAGCCGTCGTGGTCGCCGGACCTGCTGCACGCCTTCAACTACTTTGGACGGCTGACGTTGTTGCGGCGGGCACTCGCGCAGAAGGCCGGCGGCATCGACGAAACTGCGGGATCTGCAGTCGAGTGGGAACTCAACCTGAGGGCGTCCGATGACGCGCAGATCATCAGGCGGATCCCGCGAATCCTGTGCCATCGCGGACCGGGAACTCACCTGGACAGGTCGGCGCCGGATACGCCCGCTGCGGCAGATGCGCGCCGTGTGATCGAGGGCTACTGGTCCCGGCGGGGGTTCGAGGCGACAGCCGTTACCACTGAACAAGGTATACAATCCGTCAGCTGGCCGTTGGTGCGGCCTCCGCTCGTGTCGGTCATCATTCCGACCAGGGACAAGGAGCAGCTGCTGCGGATGTCGACGACTGGCATTCTTTGCCACACCGACTACGAGGCCATCGAACTCGTCATTGTCGATACCGGATCGCAAGAGAAACAAACCTTCGATCTCTACGATCAGTTGCGGCTCGATCCGCGCGTCAGGATCGTCAATTTCGCGGGTCATTTCAACTATTCGGCTGCCTGCAATTTTGGTGCGTCGGTCGCCAAAGGCGAGATTCTTCTGTTCCTCAATAACGACATCGAGGTGGTGACGAGGGGGTGGCTCGCCGCGATGGTTCGGCACGCAATGCTTCCAGGTGTCGGATGCGTCGGCACGAAACTGATTTTCCCCTCGCTCGAGCTGCAACATGGCGGAGTGGGCATCGGTCCGCATCTCGCTGCGCTGATGTACCGTAGCGCCGAAGGGATGGAGTTCGACGTGTTCGGCTCGCCCGATCACCCCCGGAATTGGCTTGCGATCATGGGCGCATGCCAGATGGTGACGCGAGAGGCGTTCGACACTGTCGGCGGTTTCGACGAGGCGTACCAGATCGCCATGAGCGACGTGGCGCTCTGCCTCCAGATGTGGCGCGCTGGATATCGTACCGTCTATGTACCATCGGCGTGCCTCGTCCATCACGAAGGTGCGACGCGCGGCGGTGCCAATCCGCCTGAAGACGTGAAAAGGCTGGCCGACGATATTCGAGCGCTCGGCATCGACGAGGATCCCTATCTCCATCCCGAGCTTGACGGGGCTGCTGCCACGCCGCGGCTGCGCATGCCGGGCGCGGAAGGCATGGTCGAGATCCTGCGCCGCATGATCGCCGAGAGCGGGTCGTTTGATATTCGTGCCGTCGAACTGGACCTTGCCCACGACGGCGAGATTCTTGCCACTGTTGATCGCCGCAGAGCCGAGGTCTTGTGGGCGCCGCAAGCGGCGTGGAAGGTCGTCGACGAATGGAGTGCGGCGCGGTGGTGCCTTGATCTGCTGCGGCGGCGGCCGGACATTCGGGCCCGATTTCCCCGCGCGTTGTCCGAGGGCGTCGACGGCGCCTTTGCACGTTGGCTGGTGGCCGAAGGGCCGAGCCAGTTCGGGCTGCCTCGGGAGATCGGGAGGGCGCTCCACGGTATGTTCGCCGCCGATCTCGGTGGACGCGCACGACGGCTGTTCATGGCACGCGAGGATGTGCGTCGGCTGTGGCCACACGGTTTGACGCCGGCGGGACGTCTGCCGTTGTTTCGTTGGTTCATTCAGTGCGGCAAGTCCGAGGGACGGCTCCGGCTGGAGGAGATCTGGTGGCTGTTCTGGGAGGCCAGCGAGTGTCCGGAGCGAGAAATCGTCCAGGCATATCTGTTTACGCCGGCTTGGCAGGCGAGATTCCCGGACGCGACGACGCCATTCGGCGCCGATCGCTTCGTTCGCTGGTTTGCGGCGACCTATCGCGTCGACGGTCCTTGGCGCGATCCGGCTCGCTGGCCGTTGCCGGGCTCGCCCGGCGATCAGGTCCGGCTTGCCTGGCGAGCTCGGGAGGAATGGCGTACGCAGCATCCGAATGCGCTCAGGGATGTCGGCGCGGCTCGCGCGCTCCTGGAGTGGCTCGCCTCTGGCGCGGTGTCGATCGAGCCTTGGGCGCGAGGCTGGCTGGCCAATCTCGATCTCGGGTCCGTCGCCGGAGAGATCGCGCTGCCTGGCGTCAATGTGATGGCGCATTTTTGCTATCCGTCAGGGCTTCGGATCTCGGCAGAGGCGCTGGTCGAAGGTCTCCACGCGGTCGGGATGGGGACTTCGCTGCGGGACGTGCGCACCGACACGGGTGATGATCCGGGGCATGAGCGCTATGATGGCTTCGAGGTCTACGACGTCACGGTCATCCATACGCAGCCGGAGCCGTTTTTCGAGTCCGTATATGAACGCGTGGATGTCATTGAGCGGCGGCCTCGGAGCTACCGGGTGGCCTATTGGTATTGGGAATTTGGTGTCATCCCCGAGGGCTGGAAGCGGCAGGCCGCACAGGTGGACGAGGTGTGGGCCGCGACGGAGTTCGTTGCCGCGGGCCTCCGCGATCGCCTTTCAGTGCCAGTGCGGACGTTGTTTCCGGGGGTCCGTCTTGCTCCCTTCGAAAGCCGAGGGCGAGCCCATTTCGACGTTCCGGAAAACGAGACCGTGTTCCTGTTCATCTTCCATATGATGAGCGTGATGGAGCGGAAGAATCCGCTGGGGCTGATCCGGGCGTTCAGGCGCGCGTTCCGCCCGGACGAGCCGGCGCGTCTCGTGATCAAGACATCATTCGGTGAGCGCCATCCAACCCAGCTCGCGAAGCTGAAGGAAGCTGCCAAGGGAGCGCGGATTACCATCATAAACGAGGTCTACCCGCCCGATGACGTTCTGGCGCTGATGCAGTGTTGCGACGTTTACGTATCGCTCCACCGCAGCGAGGGCCTCGGGCTGTCGATGGCGGAAGCGATGCTGATGGGCAAGCCGGTGATTGCGACCGGCTATTCAGGCAACACCCATTTCATGACCGCGGATAACAGTCTGCTGGTCGACTACCGTCTGGTGAAGCTCGGCAAGCCGATCCCGCCTTACGATGCCGACTTCGAATGGGCCGAACCATCGGAGGAGCATGCGGCCGAGCTGATGCGCAAGCTGTACGACGATCCGGCGTTTGCTCGTTCGCTCGGCGAGCGTGCCAGGGAGGAGGCACGGCAGACGCTGTCCGTCGTGGCGGCGGGACAGCGCGTTGCTGCAAGGCTGGCCGAAATCGACGCCGAGCGCTTCGGCTGACGCTAGTGTCCCTATGTCTCCGAATGACCGTGCGAGCATGAGGCAAACGAAGCGGTAATTCGGAGAAAGGACACTAGTGCGGTTTTGGATCTGACGCGCGTTCGAAGAACTCGCTGCAATAGTGAAACGAGCGTCAGATCCACCGCGCTAGCCTTTTGGCGTCGCCGCCGGGTCGGCGGCGCTATTCGTAGTGATTGAGATGCTTGTACCCATGCTGCCGGACCAGCTCGTCGCGCTCGGCCGTCTGCAGATCCTCCCGGACCATCTCCTGGACGAGGGCGGCGAAGGATGTCGTTCGCGACCATCCCAGTCGTTTCGCGGCCTTTGAGGGATCGCCGAGCAAAGTCTCGACTTCGGCAGGCCGGAAATATCGAGGATCGACCTCGACGAGGCATTTGCCGGTCGCCGTGTCGTATCCCCGTTCGTTGACGCCGGATCCCTCCCATCGAATAAAGATGCCGAGCTCGCGCGCGGCGATTTCGACGAATTCGCGGACCGAGTGTTGCTCGCCGGTCGCGATAACGTAGTCCTCCGGCGTCTCCTGCTGGAGCATCATCCATTGCATCTCGACGTAGTCGCGAGCATGTCCCCAGTCCCGCAGGGCGTTGAGGTTGCCGAGATAGAGCTTCTCCTGCAGTCCGAGCTTGATGCGAGCGAGAGCGCGGGTGATCTTTCTCGTCACGAACGTCTCGCCCCGCACCGGCGATTCATGATTGAACAAGATGCCGTTGCAGGCGTAGATGCCGTAGGACTCGCGATAATTTATCGTGATCCAGTACGCGTACAGCTTGGCGACGCCGTACGGCGAACGCGGATAGAACGGCGTCGTCTCGCTCTGGGGAGTTTCCTGCACCAGCCCGTAGAGCTCCGAGGTGGACGCCTGGTAGTACCTGGTCTTCTTCTCCAGCCGCAGAATGCGGATGGCCTCGAGCAGTCGAAGCGGCCCGAGCGCATCCGAATTCGCGGTATATTCCGGCTCTTCGAACGAAACCGCGACATGGCTCTGGGCCGCGAGATTATAGATCTCGTCCGGCTGCACCTGCTGGACGATGCGGATCAGTCCCGAGCTGTCGGTCAGGTCGCCGTAGTGGAGAGTGAGGTTGGGGCCCTGCTGGTGGAGGTCGTGGTACAGATGGTCGATCCGGTCGGTATTGAAAAGCGAGCTGCGTCGCTTGATGCCGTGGACGGCATAGCCCTTCGATAGGAGAAACTCGGCGAGATAGGACCCATCCTGTCCCGTGATGCCTGTGATCAGGGCGACTCTCTTGCTCATCGGATATTTCTGCTCCTGGCCGTCTTACTAGCGTCCCGTTTCCAACGTTCGTATTCCATTGCAGCAGGCGCTTATAGGAACGTTGGCATGGGACACCGGCGCTGCCGATACGAAGTCGCGTCGCGCAAATGCTCGGCCGGCGAGCGGCCGAGAAATGCGAATGCGGCGGTCAATACAGGTGTGGTTGGAATGAACCGTCGAACCATTGAGAATGGAATTCTCGCCACCGGAGTGTAACAGCTGCAACGATCCTCGGTTCGATTAGACCAGTCTCCCGCCCGCCGCGTCTTGTTCGCGGTCGCGCAAAACTTGGATCGGCGGGCGAAGTCGTCCGTCGGCGCGCGCCGTCAATGAGCTCGATGCGGTGTCGATCAACATATGTGCGAGTTTCGACATATAACGATCCATTCAGTGCAATTACTTGCGGCGCCGATCAATTAGGTGATTCCGGCTGAAGCGATGCCCGTCCAAGTGGAGTATCTGGTTGGCGATCGAGTCGTCTCGTTTGACTGCGCATTCATCGAAGCCGGAAGGTGTCTTTCGTGGACGCGGTGACGGGCGCAAATGGCGGTCTGTTCTGACCGGGATCGGCGAGCGGCATCAGGAGGGGCTCGCGGTCGTCCGGCGCGCGCTGAAGCCTGAGGGAGGCGAAGAGCGCCAGCTGATCCGCGAATATATCAGACGCAAATTCGGCCGGAGCGGGACGTTTCAGGGCAACTATCAGCGGTGGATCGATCGCTTCGATCGGCTGAGCGCCGAGGATACCGTCGAGATTCGGCGGGAAGTCGCCGCCGGAGGCCTGCCGCGGATCGGCGTGATCGTCGATCTGCGATCGTTCGCAGCCGTCGATATCCAGCGCCTCGCGACGTCGCTGGCAACGCAGCTCTATCGGCCGACGGTGATCACTGCGATCGGCGCTGAACGACTGTCGCGGTCGCAGGCGGACGCGGTTGGCGCAGCGTTCAGCAAAGCCCGGATCGCGATCGACCTCGAACAACTGCCGGAGGGCGACGCGCCTCGGGTCGACGCGTGGCTGTTGGTCGATGCCGCGATCGTGCTGGCCGAGCATGCCTGCGTTGCCTTCGCCTGTGCCATGCGCGATCACTCGGCAGAGCTTGTCTACGCCGACGAAGATCTCGTCACGCCCAGGGGGAAGCGGACCGATCCATTCTTCAAGCCGGCGTACTCGCCGCTGTTGGCCAGAAATACCGATTATATGGGCGATTGCGGATTGGTGAGATGGAGCGCTCGCCCCTCGTCGGAATTGATCGCGGAGCTGAAGAGCGCCGGCGGTGTCGCCGAGCTGCTCACTGCGCTGGCTGCCCGATTGCCGGCCAAGGACGTCGTGCATACGCCGTTTGTGTTGTTCAGCGAAACCCGCGCCAGCCGCCGGAATGGCGTCGCCGCCACGCCCGATCGACCCGGCGCGCGCCGGCATGCCCGGGTATCCATCGTCATCCCGACCAAGGACAAGGTCGAGCTTCTGCAATCGTGTATCGCCAGCATCGCCGCGACGACGGCCTATCCTGCCGAAAGATACGAGATCATCGTCATCGATAACGGTTCGACGGAGCCGGCGACCGTCGCCTACATCGAACGCCTGGTTATGGACAATGTGGCTTCGGTGGTCAGGGACGACCGGCCGTTCAACTATGCCCGGCTCAACAACGAAGCCGTCAAGAGCGCGTCCGGCGATGTCCTGGTGTTCCTGAACAACGACACCGAGGTCATTCAAGCGGATTGGCTCGACCGGCTGGTCATGCAGGCGACGGAGCGCGACGTGGCCGCCGTGGGTGTCAAGCTGCTCTATCCGGACACGAGCGTCCAGCACGGCGGGGTCATTCTCGGCCTGCGCGGCGGCGCCGCGCACGCCTTCACCGACCTGCCGCGGCACCATCCCGGCTATTGCGGGCTTTCCAACGCCGATCATGAAGTTTCGGCCGTGACGGCGGCATGCCTCGCGATGCGGCGGACAGTGTTCGACGAGATCGGCGGATTCGACGAGGATCTGGCGGTGGCGTTCAACGATACCCTGCTCTGCATCGAGGCGCGACGCCACGGCTATCGCAATGTGGTGCTCGAAAGCGTCGTCGTCCTGCACCACGAATCGAAGTCCAGGGGAGCCGACGACACGTCCGAGAAAGCGGCGCGGGCCAGGAGAGAGTGCCTTGCCCTATGGGAGAAAGGCGGTGAATTCCTCAGGGAGGATGCGTTCTATTCGCCGAACTTGAGCCTGATCGAGCCCTATTCGCTCGCATATCCGCCGCGGCGGAAGAAGCCGTGGCATGGCGGAGCGAAGGCGCCGCTCAAGGTTCTGCTGTTGACCGACCTGTCGTCCGCCGGCGGCGGCCGAGGCCTGTTCGGCTCGCGCGGTGCGGCCTTGCTTGCCGGCATGGGTTACGACGTTCATGTCGGGGCGCGTCGGCCGGCGGGAAAGATCGAGAATGGCGGGTTCTGCGAGCATGTCACGCTTCGAACCGCGTCGGACGCCGCGAACTACGCGGTGCTGAACAACATCGATTGCATCGTGAGCGAGGTCGAAGCGTACAATCGCGTCGTGCGGTGGGTCGGCGATTATCCCAAGGTCATCCTCTGCGCGCATTCCATTGCGGAGGGTGCCTCGCGACCGATCGCGCGCGAGTTCGCTGTCAGGGCGCTTCCGCTGGTGATGGCCCATCGAATATTCCGCGCCGTCGGCGCCGCGAACGAGGCCATGCGCGGCGAGGGGAGTTTGCACCGGGAAGCCCGCGATGAGGCAGCCGGGCATTGCGTCGCCGATCTGGCGGGCGCGATCGACGACGTTTGCCGACGCGGGCGATCGTGACTGCGATGCCGGCCAATGAGTCCGGCGCCGCCGCGAAGTCGCAGCGGACCGACAGAGAACCGCACCGAAGCCGTGGAGGCCTCGGTGCGGCAAGTCGATCTTGGAGGAGTGGAACCGCCTGCCGGCTTCGGGTCGCCGACAGCCGCTATCTCCGCGTCGGGAATCGCGTGATCGCAGAGACGGCAGCGATGATGCGGCATCGCGGCGTGGTGGTCCATCGACCGGAGCGCCGGCGGCTTGTCTCATGCGGCATAGATCGTCACTCCGGCGTGAGGTCGATCGCCGCCGCGGACTGCTCCCACAACAGCTCCGCCGGCGGAAGGCGGAGATAGCCTTTTCCGGGGCGGAAGGTCCGCAGCGCCACATGGCCGCAGCTGCCGCAGATGACGAGGTGGGTCTCGACGCCGAAGGCGCCGAAGGTTTCGTGGGCGCGCCTCACCGCGCTATTCATCGGACGATTGCAGCGGGGACATTCGCCGGGGTCCGCGGTGCTCGCGGGAGCGTTGAGCTCTTCTCTCAGGGGGGCGCAGGGACCGCTTCGATGGTCTGGCATGGCACGACACCGGCGAATTGTGAGGCCGAATGGACGATGGTCGAGAAAGAAGACGATGTCTTGCCTGCCATACGGCTGCATTTGTCGCGTGCGGCACGCGCCGGGCGGCGCGCACTGTGCGTCGCCGGACATTTACTGCGCCGGTTGCGAAGGGCTTAGCTTACCGGCGAGCGGCCGGCATGTCGGCGAAGGCGGAGCGGCGGCGTTGAGCCGCGCGGTTGCGCGTCGCCGGCCTGCGGGATGGACGCTGGTTTTGACATTGGGGAGTTTGGACCATGGGATTGATTGCGTGGCTTATCGTCGGCGGCGTTGCCGGCTGGCTGGCTGGACTTCTGGTGAAGGGTGCGGGCTTCGGCATCATCGGCAACATCGTCGTCGGCATCGTCGGCGCACTTCTCGCCGGATGGCTCCTGCCGCAGCTCGGCATCAGCCTTGGCGGCGGCCTCGTCGGCGAGGTGATTGACGCGACGATCGGCGCCGTCATCCTGCTGCTGATCGTGCTGCTGATCAGCCGGCGATAATTTAGCGCGGTGAATCTGACGCTCGTGCCGGCATTGCAGCGAATTCGTCGCACGCGCGTCAGATCCAAAACCACACTAGAATCATAATGATGCTGGTGTCCCCTTGTTTCCAACGTTCGTATGAGCGCCTGCTGCGATGGGATACGAACGTTGGAAGCGGGACACTAGCACTTTGATTTTGCTAGGGCGCCGCGTCTGTGACGTTGCCGATGGGCCGCCTTCGCTTTTTTGAAGTCGAAGAAGGACGCCAAAGCAGACGTCCGGCATCGCAGACAGGTTCACGCAGTCTGCGCGAGGCTGACGGCCGCGGCCGGGCAGGTCGATCGAACAGCTCAAGGGGTGGTGCTGTCTGCCGGCGGACGTTTCGCCTGCTATCGAAGGGCGTCGCTGATCTGCCGGGCCGCGCGCAGATCGCCGAGCAGTTTGCTCTTGATCTTGTCGGTGACTTGGTAGCGATCGAGCGCTCCGGCAACATCGCCGGCGACGCCCGGAAAGTTCCGCGCGAGCTGATCGGTGGCGTTGCGTACGCAGTCCTGGTCCCGTCCGCTCGCGCATAGCGCCGCGCGCAACAGGAATGTGAGTGCGATCGGCGAGGCCTCCGGCCGGAAGATGATGCGCCGGGCCGTGACGTCGTCGCCGCGCATATAGGCGGCGAGCGCCGTAGACGACGGCATGAAGGCGGTCTGCTGGAACGATCTCGCCTGGATCTGCGCCCCGAGCGCCGCGCCGTCGTCGTAGCGGCCACGCAGGATGTAGGCGGCCGCCAGCAGCGACTGGCTGAGGCTGGAAACGGCGGAGGGATGGAGGATCTGCGGCGCCAGTTCGAAGGCGCCCTCGATATCGCCGCCGAAAAAACGCGACGCGAACAGCGAGAGCAGCGCGATGCCGAGCTGCGGCGCCCGGGCCGCGGCGCGCTCGCCGAGCTGGCGGGCACGGGCAATGGTCGCGGCGGGATCGGGGCCGGGCGGCGCATCGAGATATTCGGAAACCAGCAGCGCCGACAGCAGCGCCATGAGGCGTGGATCGTCCGGCGACCGGGCGACCTCCGCCTCGAGGCAGGCGATCGATCGCGACAGGTTGTAGGTATAGCGCACGATGGTATCGATCGCGCTCAGAACACAGGTGTCCCCCTCGAGGCTCCGCGGGAGAGAGGCGCCGTTGCGGCGGCGCACATCGGCCATGATCGCGCCGCCCGCGAGGTCGCCGACGTTGGCGGCGACCAGGTTGACCATGCTGTCGAAGGCCGTGCCCTGGCCGTCGACGTCGACGGCCTGCACCGCGCGAGACCAGATGATCTCGCGGGAGCGGGCGCTGAGCAGCCGGAAGACGAAATCCCGCTTCGATCCGTTCGATGCGCCGGCCCGCACCAGCAGCTGATAGTCCGCATCGTTCTGTCGTGCTGTGTCGGCATAGCTGTGAACCAGGATGAAATCGTAGTGGGTCAGCGCGCTCTCCAGCGACGCGGCGACGAGACCCGCCTGTTCGTCGGCGTTGGGGCTCGCGCTCGGCGGATCGGTCTGGACCACGACGATCGGAAGCCCGGGCACCCGCGTGCCCGACGCCGTTGCGCCGAGCGGCAAACCGAGCAGGCGCGAGATGTCGCTCGAGAACACCGCCGAGCCGATGATCAGCGCGATCACCAGCAGGAGGATGTCGCGCGGGGCGAATCGGCGGCCGGCATCCAGCGCCACGGCCCGCGCGGCGGCGTCAGGCCGCGCGCGCGGCGCCTCGACGGGCGCGATGCGCTGAAACTGAGGCTGATAGGAGCCGACCGGCAGTACGATCTGGATCGGGTTCTGTGCGCCGGCGGCCTTGTAGTAATGCTCGAGCAGTTCGCGAAGGCGTTTGGCCTGGACGCGGACCACCGAATTGGCCTGCGGATCGAAATCGCTGCCGCGTCCGAGAACGGAGGTGGCGATGGTGAAGGCCTTGAGCCGGTCGCCGCGGCCCTCGAGGGTCTCCTCGACCACGAACCGCAGAAACTGCGCGGCGGCGGCGTTGCGGCGGAACTCGGCGTCTCGCAAAATGCGCACCAGCTCGGCTTCAACCTCGTAACGTTCGACGTCGTTCAGTGAGCCATCGACGTCTGGCTCTGGATCATTCATCTTCATCGATCTGGCGAATCCGCGCGGTACTGGGCTTCATCGGGCGCGGCGCGGCGGATCAGCGAAGCCGAAGCCGAAGCCGAAGCTGATGTCGTTGGCGGTCGGGTGCGGCGCCTGCGCGGATTGCGGTCGATCGTTGCAGCCATCTGGCACTGGCACTCCCGAAAAAGCCGGACCGGCACTTGGACGTGCCGCAGGTCCGGCTCCTTGATCTGAAAGCGTCGAATCTAGGATGTCTAAGCCTTGAATGTGACGATGATGAATCTTGCGGGCGCGGGTCATTTCGGAAAATGATTCAAACTCAATTCTTCGATCGGAAGAGTGGTCCGAAGGTTACCTATATGCAACAGCCGGCACGGCGATTGCGCGATCGGTGACAACAAATGCGCTGTGCCGGATAATAGATAGTTTTAGGCACGGGCGATACGCGATGACGATCGACTTTCGCGGCGATGAATGCCCGTCATGCGTGACATCGGTGCGCGCCGCCGGCCTGTCTCGCTCGGCCAGTCTCACTTAGCCGTTGCGTCGGTCGAGATGATCGCGCAGCGCCTGGATCGAATCGAATCGGATGACGCCCTCGGCCATCCGGGCCTCGATGGAACCGTCGGAATATAACGAATAGGCCATGCCCGCGACTTCCCCCGATTGCATGATGGTGATTGCGGCGGCTTCCGCGACGGGCCGTCGCCCGGTCGGCATCTTGTCCTGAGTAGCATTGACGGGATTTTCGTCCGGTCCGGCGCCCGGCCGCGGCAGCTGGGATGATGCCGGCCCGCCACGGTCGCGCCACGAGGACGGCAGCGGCGGCCGCTGGCGCGAGGCCTCGTCCGGCGCCGGTGCTCGCGCGCCGCGCTCGCTGACCGCCGGCGCGTCGGGGCTGGCCGTTGCGTCGGCGACAGCCGCGGATTGCGCCGGCGCGAGCTCGGAAAGCGCCTCGTCCGGCGGCGCGGACTGAAGGATGTCCGCGATCGTTCCCAATTCGCCTAAAATGAGCGCCAGCGCGACCAGCAACAGCCCCGAACAGGCGCCGAACACGCCGGCCAGCATGATGGTGTTGGCGAACACCGTCTCTCTGGTGATGACGCCGTAACCGCAAGCCAGAACACCGGCAAGAACGGCGGCCGCGCCGATCAGCATTATTCCACGCATTTCACCCCCTTTTGGCGCCGCACGCCGCGTCACTGGCCGGTCGTGCCCGCCACGTCGAAGCAAATGACGGGCCGGTCTTGTCGTCGAACGGCGCGCGGTCGTTGCCGCCGCCGCGTCGGTCGCCGCGGCCTTCTATTTGCCGAACCAGGTCTGGCTCGTCACCACGACGCAGCTCGAGGCCGACGCCGGCAGCAGGAAGGAGCGGGCGCCGGGCTCGCGATAGCTGAACATCTTCACGTCGGACGTGAGTTCCCCCTTGGCGGCGCCCTTGGCTTCGAGCGCCGCGCCGATCGCCTCGCAGCTCGAGGCATAGGACTGCACCACCAGCGAGCTGGCGTCGCAGCCCGAGCTCGGCAGCGGCGTGACGCTGGCGAAGCTCAATAGCAGGGGGGCCGCCGGGTCGCCCGAGGCGACTGCATTGGCGACCGCGAAGATATGCTTGTCGGCGGCGTCCTTGTTCCAGAACGCGGTGGCGGCGTGGCGGCCATTGGCGATCTGGGAGGACACCACGCCGAGGAGCGGCGCGCAGGTCCGCACGCCGGCAGCATCCGCGATCTGCAGCGCGGCGATCTTGCTCTTGTCCGGCTGGGCGGTCTGCGCGGCCGGCGTCCCGACGAAAAGGGACAAGAGATCCGAGCCCAGAGGCGTGAAGATGAGCACCGCCAATGCAGTCAATGCGATCAATAGCGTGGCGATGACGGCGATCAGCTTCGAGGCTTGCATGGGGCGATGCGACAACAATGACATCTTGCCTTTTCGAGGAAACGCGCGGGCTTCGGCTGTTTCGAGACACCGATTCGGATACCGGAATGGGCTCAGCCTATTCGGTTCCGCGACGAAGATATTGTCGCGTGCGGCCGCGGGATTGTCGAACGGCGTCCGGTCGGAAGGCGAGACGTCGATCGGCGACAAATTCCGTGCGGCCTGGTCGAAGATTTCGCATCTCGGCGGCCTTAAGGTTCCAGGAGTTCGCGGCGCGATTTGAGCCGACCGTTGGCGCGAGCAGGCATGAGCAGCCGAGAGCGAGCAGCAGCGAAGACGTTTCGCGACGTCGCTCCCGTCTCGGGAGGAGGAACAGTGACCAGCGCAACACCTCGTCCTCTGTCGTCTGGTTCGTGCGTCGCCGCCGGTGAGGAAGTGCGCCCGGTCCAGGCGTCGAACGGCGCCGATCCGGCGCCTGCGGACTGGATGCGCCGGCGCTGGACGCCGCTGAAGAAGTTCGAGATCCTCGAGGCCGTGCGGTCCGGCGAGCTCGCCATCGGCGATCTCTGGGACAGGCTCCGGATCAGCGAGCCTGAATTCGCCTCATGGCGGCAGACCTTCGACGAGTTCGGTTACTCCGGGCTCAAGACCACTCATCTTCAAAGCCTGCGTCGACTGCGCGGACGAGCCGGCCGGTTCCGCTGACAGGAGCCGGCTGCGGATGAAGCCGGCGACGACGGCGGAGATTGTGTCGCGCCTCGGTCAACACCTGCCTCGGCTGGGCCGTGCGCTCGGCCAAGAGGGAAACGCGCCATCGGCATATTCTACCGTCACCGCCCGACTTGATCGGGCGGCCCAGTACTCCGTGTCATCGCAATGGCGCGGAGCGGCCGACGCTGTGCCCTTCACCATCGTCACGGCGTACTGGTTCGCCCGCTTGAAGCGGGCGATGACGGCGGAGATTGTGGCGGCGCCTCGGTCAACACTTGCCTCGGCCATCGGCACATTCCGCCGTCACCGCCCGACTTGATCGGGCGGCCCAGTACTGCGTGTCATCGCAATGGCGCGGAGCGGCCGACGCTGTGCCTTTCACCACCGTCACGGCGTACTGGTTCGCCCGCTTGAAGCGGGCGACGACGGCGGAGAGAGGTGCGGCGCGCGGGCCCACTCTCCGTCGTCATCAGCGATTTGGCCGAGGCGCCGACCCACTCACTCACCGTCGCCCTCCGCGAAGGCGGAGGGCCCAGTACGCCGTGTCGCTGATTTGACGCGCAGCGGCTGACGCACGCGCTCCTCACCGCGGATACGGGTTACTGGTCGCCCGCTCGAAGCGGGCGATGACGGCGGAGATTGTGGCGGCGCCGCGGCCAACACTTGCCTCGGCCATGCGGCACATTCTGCCGTCACCGCCCGACTTGATCGGGCGGTCCAGTCATCCGCGTCATCGCAATGGCGCGGAGCGGCGGACGCTGTGCCTTTCACCATCGTCACGGCGTACTGGTTCGCCCGCTCGAAGCGGGCGACGACGGCGGAGATTGTGGCGGTGCCTCGGTCAACACCTGCCTCGGCCATCGGCACATTCCGCCGTCACCGCCCGACTTGATCGGGCGGCCCAGTACTCCGTGTCATCGCAATGGCGCGGAGCGGCCGACGCTGTGCCCTTCACCATCGTCACGGCGTACTGGTTCGCCCGCTTGAAGCGGGCGACGACGGCGGAGAGTGGTGCAGGCGCGCGGGCCCACTCTCCGTCGTCATCAGCGATTTGGCCGAGGCGCCGACCCACTCACTCACCGTCGCCCTCCGCGAAGGCGGAGGGCCCAGTACGCCGTGTCGCTGATTTGACGCGCAGCGGCTGACGCACGCGCTCCTCACCGCGGATACGGGTTACTGGTCGCCCGCTTGAAGCGGGCGACGACGGCGGAGAGAGGTGCGGCGCGCGGGCCCACTCTCCGTCGTCATCAGCGATTTGGCCGAGGCGCCGACCCACTCACTCACCGTCGCCCTCCGCGAAGGCGGAGGGCCCAGTACGCCGTGTCGCTGATTTGACGCGCAGCGGCTGACGCACGCGCTCCTCACCGCGGATACGGGTTACTGGTTCGCCCGCTCGAAGCGGGCGATGACGGCGGCGGTTGTGTCGGCGCCTCGGTCAACACCTGCCTCGGCTGGGCCGTGCGCTCGGCCAAGAGGGAAACGCGCTATCGGCATATTCTGCCGTCACCGCCCGACTTGATCGGGCGGCCCAGTATTCCGTGTCATCGCAATGGCGCGGAGCGGCCGACGCTGTGCCTTTCACCATCGTCACGGCGTACTGGTTCGCCCGCTTGAAGCGGGCGACGACGGCGGAGAGAGGTGCGGCGCGCGGGCCCACTCTCCGTCGTCATCAGCGAGTTGGCCGAGGCGCCGACCCACTCACTCACCGTCGCCCTCCGCGAAGGCGGAGGGCCCAGTACGCCGTGTCGCTGATTTGACGCGCAGCGGCTGACGCACGCGCTCCTCACCGCGGATACGGGTTACTGGTCGCCCGCTCGAAGCGGGCGACGACGGCGGAGATTGTGTCGGCGCCGCGGCCAACACTTGCCTCGCGCTATCGGCAAATTATTGGAAGGCCGCGTCATCGCAGGTTCGCATGCCATCGCCGCGGCGCGCCCAGGTGGTGATCGGTCGAAAGCACAACAGCGCCTGACAGCGCCGGTTGTCTGGTGTCGAGCCGTCAACCCCGGGCGAATCACCGAGGCCCCGTCGCGATGTCGTCGCGCCGGCGATCTGTCGGATTAGCGGCAACATTGTTCATTTTCGTGTCGATCGTGCGGCGACGGTCAACCTTGATGCGGGCCTGAGCAATACGAACAGCCTTCGAGCTGTCTCTCATGGCCGGGTCATCAACAGGTCAGCGCCACCAGAATGCGGGCGCTGTCCGGATCGTGACGCGGCTAGCCGGGGGGAGCCGGACGTGAGTGATCGATTTGAACTGTTTCCGAGTGATCGTCGCCTGCATGGGGTTGCAGGCGAGGCAAGCGCAGTGCCGCCAGAATGGCCGCTGACGTCTTCGCGCCATGGGCGCGCCACCGGGGCTGTCTCTTTCGAGCAAGAGGCGAGTGCCCTGGAGCACCGGACCGGCCGGACCAACCGGTCAGGCCATCATCAGTTGTCATCAGGAGCTCTTTCCATGAAACCGCATTCGGATCAGGCCGGGCGTCGCACCAGGACCGGCTTCGTCAACAACTGGGTCGATGGCGGCGAGGACGGCAGCCGCGCGCTGCGGCGACGGGTGATGGCCATCCTGCGGGGTGCCCACCGGATGCTCGGCATCCGCCGCAAGAGCCTCGGGCTCGGCGCGCTGGGGCTGCGCGGGGCGCGGGTTGCGGGCGTGTCGCTTAGGTCGCCAATCAGCGTTGATTTGAATCGGAGCAGAGGCTGGCAAAGCGATCTTGTTGCGACGATCGGGATGTTTGCCGCAAGTTCGGTTCTCGGCGGCCTGATGTTCACGGAATCGGCTATGGCGGTGGATTCGTCTGTTACCTGTGCGTCCGTGGCCGGATCGGCCTCCTACATTCAAATGAATAATAGTGGTGGCGCCACGCCCGGTGGCTATTACCCGCCTGGCTCCCACTGCGCTTTTTATAGTCCAGTCGGGTCGGCAAATGACGCTTATGCGACGATTTATGCGAACGGAGCTACGGCCAACGCAACAAGTATTGTCACTGACAACACCACCGCCACCATATCAATGACTCCGGGCGGATCGGCAGCAAACTACGTACTTATGACGAACGGAAATGATGCGATTACGAACGCTTCCGGCGTAGTTATCTCAGGTGTCGCATCTCCAGCGTTGAGCCCAACAAGCACTTATGCTGTCAATGGTGGTCAACTCTATTACTATACGAAATACTTCCGGGCCAATTCGACTGGTCCGGAGAGCCAGGCCGGTGGAACGGACAGTGTTGCGATTGGCCCAGGCGCGTCCGTGGACGCCAACTCCGCTGCATCGATAGCCCAGGGCAATGGCGCCGCTGTAACCTACGCACTGAACGCCATCGCACTTGGCAACGGCGCAAAGGTCGCCGGGGCGTCCGGTAACCTGTCGACCAGTTCGATGGCGATCGGCAACGGGGCGACGGTCGCCGCCGGTGCGACCAAGGCCATCGCTGTCGGCAACGCCGCGAATGCGGGCGGGCCGTCGGCCGTCGCCATGGGCGATACGGCCAACGCCAAGACTCCCAATGCGGTGGCGGTCGGCACCAATGCCTCGGCGCTCGGCGGCGCTGCGGTTTCGATCGGCAACGGCAACGTCGCCAACGGCAACGGTGCCGTGGCGATCGGCGATCCCAACACCGCGACCGGCACCGGCGCCGTCGCCCAGGGTTTCAACAACACCGCGACCGGCGACGGCACCACCGCGATCGGCAACAACAACATGGTCGGCGGCGGCGGCCAGGCGGTCGGCACCGCCGGCACCGCGGCCCAGGGCGCCGTCGGCATCGGCTTCTCCAACACGGTGGTCGGCCAGGGCTCGGTGGCGCTCGGCAACCAGAGCAAGGCGCTGCAGGCCGGATCGATCGCAATGGGCGACACGGCCACTGCCAATGCGACCAAGGGGATGGCGCTCGGTTCGGGCGCGACCGCGACCAACGCCAACGATGTCGCCCTCGGTTCCGGCAGCGTGACGGCGGCGCCGAACCCGACCGCGAGCATGACGGTCAACGGCACGACCTATAATTTCGCCGGCACGGCGCCGACCAGCGTCGTCAGCGTCGGCGGCGTCGGCAGCGAGCGCCAGATCACCAATGTCGCCGCCGGCCGGATCAGCGCGACCTCGACCGATGCGATCAACGGCAGCGAGCTCTATGCGGTGCAGCAGCTCGCCGGCTCCGGCTGGAACGTCACCACCAAGGCGACCGGCACCGGCACGGCGACCGGCACCACGGTGCAGAACATCGCGCCGGGAGCGACCGCGACCTTCACCGCCGGCAACAACATCGCGGTGACCCAGAACGGCGCCGAGGTCCAGATCGCCACCAGCATGACGCCGAGCTTCACCTCGGTGACGACCGGCAACACCACCATGAACAGCAGCGGCCTGACCATCACCGGCGGGCCGAGCGTCACCTCGACCGGCATCGACGCCGGCGGCACCAAGATCACCAATGTCGCGGCGGGCACCAATCCGACCGACGCGGTCAATCTGTCGCAGGTGACCACCGCGGTCACCGGGGTCCAGACGCATTATTACAGCGTCAACGACGGCGGCACCCAGCAGGCGAACTACACCAACAACGGCGCCACCGGCACCAATTCGCTGGCGGCCGGCGTCGCCGCGGCGGCGGCGGGCACCTCGGCGGTCGCCGTCGGAAACGGGGCCACGGCTGGCGCCAGCGGCGTTGCCAATGATATCGCGATCGGCAACGCCGCGAATGCGACCAAGGGGAACAGCGTCGCGATCGGCGGCAGCACGGTGTCCGCGGCCAATGCCGTCTCGATCGGCAACAAAGCCAACGGCGGATCGTTCGCGGTTGCGGCCGGCGACAGCGCCGTGGCCGGCATCAATGCCGTCGCGGTCGGCAAGAGCGCATCTGGTGGCGGAGGCAATTCGGTCGCGGCCGGCAATGGCGCTTCTTCCGGCGGCGGCAATTCCATCGCGATCGGCAATGCCGCGACTGCGCCCGGGGCCTCCGCCGTCGCGATGGGCGACACCGCCAGCGCCCAGACCGCCAGTTCTGTTGCGATCGGCACCAACGCCACCGCGACGGGCGGCAAGGCGGTCTCGATCGGCGCCGGCAACACCGCCAGCGGCGACGGCGCGGTGGCGATCGGCGATCCCAACTCCGCGACCGGCACCGGCGCGGTCGCCATGGGCGCCAACAACACCTCGAATGGCCAGGGCGCGGTCGCATTGGGCAATGCGAACACGGCGACAGGCCAAGGCGCGGTGGCGCTGGGCAACAGCTCGAACGCGGCGGCGGCGGGAGCGATCGCCCTCGGCGACACGGCCGCCGCCAATGCGACCAAGGGGGTGGCGCTCGGTTCGGGCGCGACCGCGACCAACGCCAACGATGTCGCCCTCGGCTCCGGCAGCGTGACGGCGGCGGCCAACCCGACCGCGAGCACGGTGATCAACGGCACGACCTACAACTTCGCCGGCACGACGCCGACCAGCGTCGTCAGCGTCGGCGGCGTCGGCACCGAGCGCCAGATCACCAATGTCGCCGCCGGCCGGATCAGCGCGACCTCGACCGACGGCATCAACGGCTCGCAGCTCTACGCCACCAACCAGGCGGTCACGGCGGTGCAGCAGCTCGCCGGCTCCGGCTGGAATGTCACCACCAAGGCGACCGGCACCGGCACGGCGACCGGCACCACGGTGCAGAACATCGCGCCGGGCGCGACCGCGACCGTCACCGCCGGCAACAACATCGCGGTGACCCAGAACGGCGCCGAGGTCCAGATCGCCACCAGCATGACGCCGAGCTTCACCTCGGTGACGACCGGCAACACCAAGATCGACAATACCGGCCTGACCATCACCGGCGGGCCGAGCGTCACCTCGACCGGCATCGACGCCGGCGGCACCAAGATCACCAATGTCGCGGCGGGCACCAATCCGACCGACGCGGTGAACCTGTCGCAGATGACCACCGCGGTCAGCGGCGTCCAGACCCATTACTACAGCGTCAACGACGGCGGCACCCAGCAGGCGAACTACACCAATAACGGCGCCACCGGCACCAATTCGCTGGCGGCCGGCGTCGCCGCCGCGGCGGCGGGCACCTCGGCGGTGGCGATCGGCAATACCGCCAGCGCCCAGACGACCAATGCCGTCGCCATCGGCACCAACGCCACCGCCATGGGCGGCGCGGCGATCGCCATCGGCGCCGGCAACATCGCCAACGGCACCGGCGCCGTGGCGATCGGCGACCCCAACACCGCGACCGGCACCGGCGCGGTGGCGCAGGGCGCGAACAACACCGCCACCGGCAATGGCGCCACCGCCATCGGCGCCAGCAACATGGTGGGCGGCGGCGGCCAGGCGGTCGGCGTCGCCGGCACCCCTGCGGAGGGCGCCGTCGGCCTCGGCTACCAGAACACGGTGGTCGGCCAGGGCGCGGTGGCGCTGGGCGACCGCAACACGACAAACGGCTCCGCCGCGCTCGCGCTCGGCCGTCAGAGCAATGCGACCGGCGCCGGCACGATCGCACTCGGCCTGACAGCCAACGCCACCAACACCTATGCCGTGGCAATCGGGACCCTTGCGGCGGCTTCGGGGACAAATGCGGTTGCCCTCGGACAGGGCGGGACCGCGACGACGAACGACGGCCTGGCGCTCGGCTCCAACGCCGTCGCCGGTACAAACACTGGTGACGTTGCCCTCGGCGCGAACAGCGTGACCGCGGGGCCGAACCCGACGGCGAGCACGACGATCAACGGCACGACCTACAATTTCGCCGGCACCACGCCGACCAGCGTCGTCAGCGTCGGCAACGTCGGCGCCGAGCGCCAGATCACCAATGTCGCGGCCGGCCGACTGACCTCGACCTCGACCGACGCCATCAACGGCTCGCAGCTATACGCCACCAACCAGGCGGTCACGGCGGTGCAGCAGGTTGCCAGTAGCGGCTGGAACGTCACCACCAAGGCGACCGGCACCGGCACGGCGACCGGCACCACGGTGCAGAACATCGCGCCGGGCGCGACCGCGACCTTCACCGCCGGCAACAACATCGCAGTGACCCAGAACGGCGCCGAGGTCCAGATCGCCACCAGCATGACGCCGACCTTCACCTCGGTGACGACCGGCAACACCACCATGAACAGCAGCGGCCTGACCATCACCGGCGGGCCGAGCATCACCTCGACCGGCATCGACGCCGCCGGCAACAAGATCACCAACGTCGCGGCGGGCACCAATCCGACCGACGCGGTCAACCTGTCGCAGATGACCACTGCGGTCACGGGCGTCCAGACCCATTATTACAGCGTCAACGACGGCGGCACCCAGCAGGCGAACTACACCAACAACGGCGCCACCGGCACCAATTCGCTGGCGGCGGGCGTCGCCGCATCGGCGCTCGGCACCGGTTCGACCGCCCTCGGCCTCGGCGCGACCGCCAACAATGCGGGCGATGTCGCACTGGGCTCGAACAGCGTGACCGCGGCGGCCAACCCGACCGCGAGCACGGTGATCAACGGCACGACCTACAACTTCGCCGGCACGGCGCCGACCAGCGTCGTCAGCGTCGGCGGCGTCGGCACCGAGCGCCAGATCACCAATGTGGCCGCCGGCCGGATCAGCGCGACCTCGACCGATGCCATCAACGGCAGCGAGCTCTATGCCACCAACCAGGCGATCACGGCGGTGCAGCAGGTTGCCAGTAGCGGCTGGAACGTCACCACCAAGGCGACCGGCACCGGCACGGCGACCGGCACCACGGTGCAGAACATCGCGCCGGGAGCGACCGCGACCTTCACCGCCGGCAACAACATCGCGGTGACCCAGAACGGCGCCGAGGTCCAGATCGCCACCAGCATGACGCCGACCTTCACCTCGGTGACGACCGGCAACACCACCATGAACAGCAGCGGCCTGACCATCACCGGTGGGCCGAGCGTCACCTCGACCGGCATCGACGCCGCCGGCAACAAGATCACCAACGTCGCGGCGGGCACCAATCCGACCGACGCGGTGAACCTGTCGCAAATGACGACGGCGGTGACGGGGGTCCAGACCCACTATTACAGCGTCAACGACGGCGGCACCCAGCAGGCGAACTACACCAACAACGGTGCCACCGGCACCAACGCGCTGGCGGCGGGCGTCGCGGCCTCGGCGGCGGGCACCTCGGCGGTGGCGATCGGCAATACCGCCAGCGCCCAGACCGCGAATGCGGTGGCGATCGGCACCAACGCCACGGCCCTTGGCGGCGCGGCGATCTCCATCGGCGCCGGCAACACCGCCAACGGCAACGGCGCGGTGGCGATCGGCGATCCCAACACCGCGACCGGCACCGGCGCCATCGCCCAGGGCTTCAACAACACCGCGACCGGCGACGGCACCGCCGCGATTGGCGCTACCAACACCGCGACCTTCACCGGCGCCGTCGCCCAGGGTTACAACAACACCGCGACCGGCACCGGCGCGACCGCGATCGGCGCCAACAACAACGTCGGCGGCGTCGGCGGCGTTACTCCCGGCCTCGCGGGCGAGGGCTCGGTGGGCATCGGCTCAGTCAACACTGCAACCGGGCGGGGATCCGTCGCGATCGGTGACCATAACTCTGTAACCGGTGGCAGCTCGGTCGCGATCGGCCAATTTTCGGGTGGAACTGGCAACGAGGTCGTCGCGATCGGTAGATCCACCGGCGCGATTGGTTCAAACAGCGTTGCGATCAGCTCCTTCGCGACTGCGACGGGTCTGAGATCGTTGGCCCTGGGCAGCAACACGTTGGCGCAGACGACGAATGGCGTGGCTCTCGGCGCTGGCGCGCAGGCGACGGCGAGCGCCGGCGACGTCGCGCTCGGCTCCGGCAGCGTGACGGCGGCGGCCAACCCGACCGCCAGCACGACGATCAACGGCACGACCTACACCTTCGCCGGCACGACGCCGACCAGCGTCGTCAGCGTCGGCGGCGTCGGCACCGAGCGCCAGATCACCAATGTGGCCGCCGGCCGGATCAGCGCGACCTCGACCGATGCCATCAACGGCAGCGAGCTCTATGCCACCAACCAGGCGGTCACGGCGGTCGGCGACCGGGCGGTCAAGTACGACCTCAATCCGGATGGCACCGTCAATTACGGCAGCTCGACCCTGCAGGGTCCGGTCAGCACCGATGGCGGCGTCACCGGCGGCACCAGGATCACCAACCTGGCCCAGGGCGCGGTGACATCGACCTCGACCGACGCGATCAACGGCGCCCAGCTCTACTCGGTGCAGCAGCTCGCCGGCGCCGGCTGGAACGTCACCACGGCGGCGACCGGCACCGGCACGGCGACCGGCACCACGGTGCACAACATCGCGCCGGGGGCGACCGCGACCTTCACCGCCGGCAACAACATCGCGGTGACCCAGAACGGCGCCGAGGTCCAGATCGCCACCAGCATGACGCCGACCTTCACCTCGGTGACCACCGGCAACACCACGATGACGACCAACGGCCTGACCATCGCCGGCGGGCCGAGCGTCACCTCGACCGGCATCGATGCCGGCGGCACCAGGATCACCAACCTGGCGCCGGGCACCGCCGGGACCGATGGCGTCAACGTCTCGCAGTTGAACACCGCGGTGACTGCCGTCAAGACCCACTATTACAGCGTCAACGACGGCGGTACCGTGGCCGGCAACTTCAACAACGACGGCGCCACCGGCACCAACGCGCTGGCGGCGGGCGTCAATGCCGTCGCGACGGGAACCGGTTCGACCGCGATCGGCTTCGGCGCGACCGCCAACAACGCCAATGATGTCGCGCTCGGTTCCGGCAGCGTGACCGCGGCGGCCAATCCGACCGCGAGCACGGTGATCAACGGCACGACCTACACCTTCGCCGGCATCTCGCCGACCAGCGTCGTCAGCGTCGGCGGCGTCGGCACCGAGCGCCAGATCACCAATGTCGCGGCGGGGCGGATCAGCGCGACCTCGACCGACGCCATCAACGGCTCGCAGCTCTATGCCACCAACCAGGCGATCGACACGCTCAGCCAGGGCAGCGTCAAATACGACACCGCCGGCGGCACGGTGAACTACAACAGCATCACCCTCGCAGGACCGGGCGGCACCAAGATCACCAATGTCGCTCCGGGAGCGGTGACCTCGACCTCCACCGACGCGGTCAACGGCTCGCAGCTCTACTCGGTGCAGCAGCTCGCCGGCGCCGGCTGGAACGTCACCACCAAGGCGACCGGTACCGGCAAGGTCACCGGCACCACGGTGCAGAACGTCGCGCCCGGTTCGACCGCGACCTTCACCGCCGGCGACAACATCGAGATCACCCAGAACGGCTCCGAGATCCAGATCGCCACCAGCAAGACGCCGAGCTTCACCTCGGTGACGACCGGCAACACCAAGATCGACAGCAACGGCCTGACCATCGTCGGCGGGCCGAGCGTCACCTCGACCGGCATCGATGCCGGCGGCAGCAGGATCACCAACGTCGCGGCGGGCATCGCCCCGACCGACGCGGCGAACATGTCGCAGGTGAACAATGCGGTCAACGCCGCCAAGACGCACTACTACGGCGTCAACGACAACGGCGTGATCCAGGCCAACTACACCAACGACGGCGCCACCGGCGTCAATTCGATGGCGGCGGGCGTGGCCGCGGTCGCCTCCGGCGCCGGATCGACAGCGATCGGCTTCGGCGCGACCGCCACCAACGCCGGCGATGTCGCGCTCGGCCAGGGCTCGACGACCGCGGCGGCGGTGGCCACGACGAGCACCACCATCGGCGGCAAGACCTACACCTTCGCCGGCACTTCGCCGACGAGCACGGTGAGCGTCGGGTCCGTGGGAGCCGAGCGGACCGTGACCAATGTCGCGGCCGGGCGGCTCGGCGCCACCTCGACCGACGCCATCAACGGCAGCCAGCTCTACGCCACCAACCAGGCGGTGAACGTGCTGTACAACGGCGGCGCCGGTCCGGTGCAGTATTCGAACTCTTCGACGCCGACGACGCCGAACGGCGGCACGCCGACCAACGACCTCACTTTGGTCGGCGGTTCCACCGGGCCGGTCGTGCTGCACAATGTCGGCGACGGCGCGGTGTCGTCGACCTCGACCGACGCGGTCAACGGCAAGCAGCTCTACAACATGCAGGCCAACGTGCCGGGTTCGTGGCAGTCGCCGACCTCGAACACCTATGTGCTGAGCAATCCGGCCGGCGGCGGCGGAGCGGTGACCCTGAGCAATGTCGCGCCGGGCGCTCTGTCCCCGACGTCAAACCAGGCGGTGAACGGCGCCCAGCTCTATGCCACCAACCAGGCGATCAACAATATCGCCACCGGCTTCGGCAACCTGCAGAGCCAGATCGACAGCAACGCCAGGCGCGCCGACGCCGGTATCGCCACCGCCGCGGCACTCGGCATGATCCGCTACGACGATCGCCCGGGCAAGCTCTCGACCGGCGCCGCCGTGACCTACCACCACAGCCAGGCGGGCCTGGCCATGGGCGCCGGCTACACCACCGAGGATCGCCTGTGGCGCGTCTCGGCGGGACTGGCCTTCTCGCCGACCAACGGCAGCGCGGCCGACGTCACCGCCGGCGCCAGCGCGACCTACACCTGGAACTGATCGCCGCGCGCCGGAAACGGCGCGCCCCCTTTGGGTACCAACATCGGGATTGTCAGATGAAATCCAAGATCATGATCTGCGCCGCCGCTGTGTTGCTGTCGCTCGCGGCCGTTGGCGGTCCGTCCCGCGCCGCCGACATGGAGGTTCCGGCCGCGGCTTGCGGCGAAGGCGTCGGGGAATACCAGCGCGTCGCCATGCACCGGATTGCCGCGCAGACCGAGCGCGATCCTTCGGGACTGTGGACGGACTACGAGCTCTGGAATGTGAACACCCCGCACAAGACCGACATCTGGGAGGGGTCCTACCGCGACTGCCATGGCCAACGCATCGTCGTCTCGCAGATCGTCAACCGGCAATGCAGCAGCGCGACGGCCTGCCCGGTGCGGGTGGTGCTGCGCGACGACGCCGGCGCCGGACGGGTCCTGCTCAATTACAAGCAGGCCTGCACCATGCACGGCAGTTTCGCCATGCGGCGGGACGGCGCGCAGCTCATGGCCTGCGACGTTCCGTATAACTTCGATTGAATCGCGTGAGCGATGCGCGGGGCGGGGCGCGGGAGCGCTCCGCCTGCTCTGTTTCGGCCAGGAAGGAAATGACGGACGTGAAAGCGCGCGGGCGAGCGATCCTGTTGTCTATCGGCTGCCTCATGGCGGCTGTCCATGGAGCTGCGGCCGAGCCGGCCGCGCCGGCGCCAGCCGCGCCGGCGGCGTCGACGACGCCGAAACCGATCGACCGGTCTTTCGTCCTGCTGCTTCTGCGCTCGACGCTGCTGGCGCTCGATGACGCCAACAGGACCGGCAATTACGCGGTGCTCCATGCGCTGGCGTCGCCGAGCTTCCAGAAGGTCAATACGCCGGCGAAGCTCGCGGAGACTTTCGCCAGCTTCCGCCGCGACAAGTTCGACCTCTCGGCCGCGGCCGTTCTCGATCCGCAACTGGCCTTCGAGCCGAAGCTCGAGGCCAATGGCCTGCTGCATATCGCCGGTTCGTTCGTCGGACGACCGAGCCCGTTCCAGTTCGATCTGATGTACCAGCCGGTGGACGGGCGCTGGCTGCTGGAGGCGATCGCCGCCGGCACGCCAGGCAGTCAAGACGCGTCGAAACAGGGCCAGGCGCCGGCCGCGGCCCAGACGGCGGCGACGCCGCCTGCCCAGGCGACGCCGAGGCAGGCTCAGAAGCCTGCCGCCGGACCCTCGCTGCTGGCCCCGCCCGACAAGGCCAATGCGGCGGCGACGTTCCGCAAGCCGTTGCCGCCGCCGCCGCCCAAGCCCGATGGACTGCGGCGGAACTGAGCGGCCGCGGATCGCGGTGCCGCGCGCCGTCGGCGGCGCGCGAGCTGCACACTCCGTTGTCGTCGCCCGGCTTCGACCCTACGATATGCACACATCTCCGGATCCTCTTGCGGCGCCTCCCATTTTCTGAATCGATGGTAGTCGCAAGATTCTGGGGAACAGAAATGGAAGGTGGTTTGGGACGGTTCGGCGACCGGCGCCTGGAAAAAGGGGGGCCGGCTTGCTGGCCCGTCTGGTCAGTGTCGGTCAATCCGGCATCAGCGTGCGTCGCGTGGGGGGCAATCGCGCCGGCGAGATGCGCATTACGCGTTTTTTGCGTAACCCGCGTGTGAGACCGGACGAGATGGTCGCGACCGCCCGCGCGCGTACCGCTGGGCTGGTCAGGGGGCGGCACATCCTGGCGATCCAGGACACCACGACCCTGCGCGACGATGGCAAGCAACGCAGTTTGAACCTGCATCCAATGATCGCGGTGGATGCCCATGATGGCGGGCTGCTCGGACTTGTCGATGCGGTGTTCCTTAGCCACGTTGGTGGCAAGAAGCACCTATGCAAAAAGCGGCCCTTCGCCGAAAAGGAGAGTAGCCGCTGGCTCGACGCGACCAATACAGCAGCCAGCCTGGTTGCGTCCGGAGCGGCCTGCGTCACCGTCGTGGCCGATCGGGAAAGCGATATTTATGAGGAATTCGCCTGCCGTCCCATTGAGACCGAACTGCTGATCCGCGCCCATCATGATCGCGTGCTGGAAGACGGAGGCATGCTCTATGAGTGCATGGAGGGTGTCGCTGAACTGGGCCGCGAGACGATCGATCTGCCGGCCAATCCGGGCCGAGCCGCCCGTCAGGCAGTGCTGGCGCTGCGGGCGCGTGAGGTCACCCTGAAGCGGCCGAAACGCAACCGCCCCGCCGAGGCGGCCAAACTGCCGAAGACAGTCACTCTCACCTTGGTGGAAGCACGTGAGATCGATCCGCCGGACACCGTGACGCCGGTACATTGGCGGCTGCTGACAACGCACAGGGTGGCGACGCTGGCGCAAGCATTACTGATCACACACTTTTATCGCCAGCGCTGGACCATCGAGCAGGTCTTCCGGGTGATGAAAACGAAAGGCTTCGACATCGAGGCGGTGCGGGTTACAGAGGATGGGCCATTCGAGAACCTGACCACCGCGACGTTGATCGCTGCCATTCAAGTACTGCAGATGGTTCGCGAGCGCGACGGCGCGGCCGGGCGGCCGCTGCAAGACGCGCTCGACCCCGAAGACCAGCCCGCGCTGGAGGCGATTTGTCAAACCCTTGAGGGCAAGACCGAGAAACAGAAGAACCCTCATCCCAAAGGGTCGTTGGCATATGCCAGTTGGGTGTGCGCTCGGCTTGGCGGATGGACCGGCTATTATGGAAAGCCAGGCCCCATCGTAATGATGCAGGGGCTGCAATCCCTCAAGGCAATACTTCGCGGCTGGAGACTCCGCAGAGATGTGTGAATCTCGTAGGGCTTTGACCGGGCGACCCAGTAGCCGTGGCGGTCGTGATGGGCAGCGCGTCCGCCGCAGTGCACCGTTGCGATGACCCGGGGTACTGGGCCCCCCGGACAAGCCGGGGGGCGACAGCAGAATGTGCCGATAGTCGGCGCATCCCCTGTTGTTCTGGCAAAATCTGTGCGCCGGCAGCGGAGAGAGCCGTTCTGCAAAGCCTCCGCTTGCGGGCATGACGTTCCCGGACAGGTACTCGTCCCGCCAGAACAAGATCGCCAGCCCGATCCGGTCTATCGAGATGCAGGCTGCCGCGATCACGGCCGCTCATCACCGGAGCTTCCGGAACGGGCCGGGCGTCGACGTCGTCATGCCCCGGATGCTCGCGACCCGATCTACCATTCCAAGAGCGCATGCGGCCTGTCGTCGAAACCGTTGAAGTGATCGCAGCCGCCACCATCATGGTGAAGTGGCGGGACAGCGTCCAGCCGAGCACGGTGCGGCTCGACGGCTGGATCCGGTCTGGAGGCACGCAGCGGGCAGGCCTGCTGCGGCCGGAATGCTTTCGAAAGCTCCTCGTCTCGCAGTTTGGCAACGCCATCCTGTGGGAGGGATGCGAAGGAGCGGTGATGACCGCCCTCCTGCTATGGCACCTGGCCGAGGAGCAGCGACCGTTCACGGGCGAAGACGCGCGGGCCTGGCAGGCGCGGACGAAGCTCACCAACGACGAGGTGGCCGACCTGTTCGGCATCAGCATCAGGACGTGGCGGTCTTACCGGAGGGGTGGCAGGGTTCCGCGGTCCGTCGCCATGGCATGCCGCGCGATGTCGCGCGATCCGCTGCCGCTGCAGGCTCATCTCCATTGTCCGCGCCACCTGCGGATTTACGCCGATCCGCTTGCCGAAGGCTGAAGTCCCGAGGCACCTGCCTGGCAAATGCAGATCGCGCAGTGCGCGACAAGTTCCGTTCGTCGCGAGAAAATACCCGGGCCTGACAAAGCCGGTATCGTTCGGCTTCGCAATGCGACGGTCGGAGCCATGGTCGATCAGCAGGACGCAGACGGGGACTGGCCCGAACGGGTGAGAAAGGTGCAGATTCATCCGAGTGTGCCGGAGCAGCTGCGCGAAAATCTCAAGATGAGCGCCAAGAAGGGCGGCCGCTCGCTCAATCAGGAGATCGTCGATCGTCTGACGAGATCGCTCGCCGAGGACGGCTTCTGAGCGGCAACGAAGACGATTGCGCAAATGGCGCTGGTGCTGTGGCGGCGTCGACTGACGGCCTGCGGCGGCGCCATGCGCAATCCGTTCGGCGACGACGGGCGTCGCGCTGAACTCGGCCGTCGCCGATCGCCGTCGTAGCAAATGACGAAGCCGCTCCACTGGACGAAAGGGGGCTCCCATGCAGGTCCAATTGGCGTTCGTTCTCATGGTTGCGCTGGTGCTGGGGCTTGTCGGCCTCGCCTTCTGGCTGATCCGCGAATTCGCCGCTGAACGCCGGGTACAGACCCGGGACGCGACGCGGCGGATCTCGGTCGTCGAGTTCGCGGCAATCAAAGGCGGCCGTCAGCTCGTGCTGGTTCGTTACCGGGAAACGGAGCATCTGCTGCTGATCGGCGGGGCGGCCGACGTCGTGGTCGAAAGCCGCATTGCCCCGCCGCCTGCTCGATTCGAAGCTGAAGCCCGGCCATTCGCCATCCGCGACGAGGAGGGGGCGGCGGCCCCGTCGGCCGACGTCGTGCCCTACGCCCCGACACTCCAAAGACCGGCCGCGCCGACCCTGCCGTGGGATCTCCCGGAGATGTCGGCGGCGCCCCGGGATCCGGCGTTCGAGCCGCTGGAGCTGCGGCGCCGGTTCATGGCGGAGGCCGGGGCGCGGACGGAAGACCATCGCGCGCCGATGATGTCGAGCGGCGACATGGAGAGGCTTGCGGAGCTCGAGGACCAGATTGCCGATCTGCTGAACGGATCGCGACCGCAGGTCTCCGGGCTCCGCACACCGGGGCAGGAGGGGCGAGGGGGGCAAGAAGGCGTGCCGGCCCCGCATTCCTCTCGATTCGACCGCACCTGAACCGGCCGGCACGCCTTGGGCGCATCGCACGACGTCGGCGGCGCGCGAGCTACATACGCCGGTGCCGTCGCCCGGCGCAGATCCTACGAGATTCAGACATCCGGGCGGCGACAACGGAGTGGAAAGATGCGCCCTGACATTCATTCTCGTCATGGCCGGGCTTGTCCCGGCCATCCGCGTCTTTTTCGTTGATGGCCTGCAAAGTCGTGGATGCCCGCGGCAAGCGCGGGCATGACGATGGAGAGGCTGAAGGAGTGGCTGCCCTTTCGCATCCTCGCGGAATACTGGGTTCCCGCTTGCGCGCCGGGCGGCGCAGAGAGCCGTTCTGCAAAGCCCTCGCCTGAAGCGGGCGATGACGGTGGAGATTCCAATATTCGCAAACCGGCAGGGCCGCGGCGCGTTCACGCCGCAGCCCTGCCGGAGGGATCATGCCTTATGAGCCGACGGCGCGAGCAGCGCGCGGTGGATCAGCCCGCCGAAGATGCCGCCGGCGATCGGCGCAACCCAGAACAGCCAGAGCTGCTGCAGCGCCCAGCCACCGGCGACCAGCGCAGGGCCGGTCGATCGTGCCGGGTTGACCGAGGTGTTGGTGACGGGAATCGAGATCAGGTGAATGAGCGTCAGCCCGAGACCGATGGCGATCGGCGCAAAGGCCGACGCGGCACGGCTCTCGGTCGAGCCGAGGATGATCAGAAGGAACATGGCGGTGAGGATGAATTCGATCAGGAGCGCCGAGGTCATTCCGTATTTCCCGGGCGAGTGTTCGCCGTAGCCGTTCGACGCGAAGCCGCCGGCAAGGGAGAAAGTCGAGTTGTCGGATGCGATCAGATAGAGCGCTGCGGCCGCCGCGCTTGCCCCGATCACCTGGGCGGCGACATAGGGAAGGAATTCGCCCCAGGAGAAGCGACCGGCCGCGGCCAGCCCCGCCGAGACGGCAGGATTGAAATGCCCGCCCGAGATCGGGCCGAAGGCGAAGGCGCCGGTGAGGACGGTCAGCCCGAACGCCAGCGCGACGCCGGCGAAACCGATGCCGAGATTGTCGGGAAAGGCCGCAGCGAGAATGGCGCTGCCGCAGCCGCCGAAAGTCAGCCAGAAGGTGCCGATGAATTCGGCGGCAAGTTTCTTGGGAAGATCGCTCATGTGATGGTCCTCTGCTCAGGTCGGGAGAAGGAGCGTTACGGGGGGCGGTCGGTACGGCAAACGCGCAAACTAGTGTCCTGTCTCCGAATTACCGCTCCATTTGCCTCATGCTCGCACGGTAATTCGGAGACATAAGGACACTAGCAAAATCAAAGTGCTAGTGTGGCTTATGTCTCGCAATTGCCTACGAGAGACTGGCCGCAAAGGCGGTAGGCAATTGCGAGACGCCACACTAGGCTCGCGCCTTTCGATGACGCGCAAGGATGCCGACATCCGACAATTCGCGCGAGACATGTCAGCTGCGGCGGGTGGCGGCGAATCGCATCGCGATGTTGTTCCGCGGTGGCGGCGATCGTCAACGACCTAAACCATCGCTGACGACGACGTTGTCGGAAAGAGCATAAGGTCTTGTCTCATGAGGCATGCAAAATGCGACGCGAGCGCCGAAATGCGGTCGCAGGCGCGGCACGCGCAACCAAGCATTAAGCAAGCTGCAGCACCTTCGCGCGATACGTCGAGTGAGGTGTCATGTTTCGAAGCGTGGTTTTGGGAGCGTTTGTTGCGGGTGTCGTTGTCAGTCAGTCAGTGCGCGGATATGCGGCGGAGCCGTCGTCATCGGGGTGGACGATCACGCTGAAGGCCAACGCCGGAATGTCGCCGGCATGGGAGGGATCCAACAGCCTGTCGCCGTATCTGGTGCCGGGGCTGGGGATCCGTCGCGCCGGAACCCCGCAGGCGTTCTCGGCGCCGGATGACTCGCCGAGCTTTGCGCTGCTCGACGTCGGCTGGCTGAAGGCGGGCCCGGCGGGCCGCCTCAAGGGGCCTCGCAAGGCGAGCGACCATGCCGAACTGCGCGGTATCCACGACATCGATTGGACGCTCGAAGCGGGCGGCTTCGCCGAGTTCTGGCCGATCGAGAAGTTTCGCCTGCGGGTCGAAGCGCGTCACGGCTTTCTCGGCCACCATGGTAACGTCGTCGATGTCTCCGCCGACTGGATCGAACGCCGCGGGCCCTGGACCGTATCGTTCGGGCCGAGAATGTCGGCCGGCGATACTCGCTATATGGATCAGGTCTTCGGCGTGACGGCGCAGGATGCGCTGATCAACGGCAGTCTGCCGGCCTATCGGGCCGGAGGAGGGATGAAGTCGGCCGGCGTTTCCGGCGCAATCAGCTACGAGTGGTCGAAGGCATGGACGACGACGATCTACGCCGATTATCGCCGCCTCGTCGGTTCGGCGGGCGCCAGTCCGATCACCGCCGGGCTCGGCTCGCGCGACCAGTTCACGTTCGGAGCAATCGCCGCCTATTCGTTCGACTGGCCGGGTTTATAGTGTGGCTTATGTCTCGCGATTGCCTACGAGAGACTGGCCGCAAAGGCGGCAGGCAATTGCGAGACGCCACGCTAGTGTCCCGTCTCCGAATGACCGCTTCGTTTGCCTCACCCTCGCACGGTCATTCGGAGACGTCGGGACACTAGTGTCCTGTTTCCAACGTTCGTATCCCATTGCAGCAGGCGCTCATACGAACGTTGGAAACAAGGGGACACTAGCATCATTATGATTCTAGTGTGGTTTTGGATCTGACGCTCGTTCGAAGAACTCGCTGCATTACTGAAACGAGCGTCAGATCCACCACACTAGCAAAATCAAAAAGCTAGTGTGGCTTATGTCTCGCAATTGCCTACAGGGGCTTGCCGCAAAGGGCATAGGCAATTGCGAGACGCCACACTAGTTGCAGATCGGCGCCGATGCCGGCGCAGGATCGTTGTCGAAAACGGCGCGATGCGCCGCGCGACGATGGAAGCTGCGACTGCGGACAACACTCGTGTGACCGGAAACAAGACAGCGGAACCGGCGTGGCGCATCGATTGACGGCAGGTCGCGTGCACGGACGAATCCGGTCGCGACAGATTGCCGGCAAAGCGGGGCTGCGTCATGGCTGAAGATCGCATGACCAAAGAGGTTGCTCACCGCGAAGGGATCGGCTGACGGAAGAGACCATGGCTCATGGACCCGGCCCGGCGGCGGAGACGTTTGACGAGTACATGGCGCGGTGCCCGAGAGATTGCCGTTCGCGTCTCGGTGTGCTGCTGCCGTCGGTCGACCCGCGCGGGCACGATATGCCGGCGGTGAGGCTTGTCGGCTTCTTCACGGCCCTGATGACGCTGCTCGGCTGGCTCGAGCAGCGTCATGGGTTCGCGGTCGACGCGGCGCTGGTCCGACGCTACTGCGATCTGAAAGTGCTGTCCGATGCGGTCGACTTCGCCGTCGTTTCGGACGCCGACGGGGCGTTGTCGGTCATCGGAGCCGGCGACTTGAGCGAGTTTCGAACCGCGGCGTACCGCATGCGCATGTACTTGATTGCGCTTCGCGGCTGGAGAGTGCCGGATGGTCCGCTGCGCGCCGGCGGCAGACAAATCGCAACCGGAACGGCCGGCCGTCCTGCGTTCGCCGTCGCGGCGGAAGAACACCGGCAGGTCGCCGAATGGGTGTTGCGCGATCTCGACGAGAAGCGGAAGCGCGGCGATGACAGCATCATCGCAATCGTCGAGCCTTGAAACGCGCCCCGGCGAAAGGATGCATGCGTGCGATCGAGGTCGGCGGCGCGGCGTTCGCCGCCGATTTCAGCAGCTTGCCGGATCGGATGTGTGCATATCGCAGGGCGAGCGGTTGGAGCCGGGCGGTCTGCGACAAGACCGAGGCATTGTCGGAACAAGACGCCGATCCGCTTCCGGGCGATACTCAACCGTTGCCCCCCCCAACTGCTCATCCGCCGACCAGCTTCGGCAGGATGAGGGGCGACGTTGGTCCACCAAGCCCCCTTGGTTGACCAGGGTCCCGGTCCACGCATCAGCGCCCAACCCCGATGCGTGACCGGGACCCCCAGTCGCGCATCTCGCGGGATCGCGATCCCTGCTCTGTCTGGTGGCCCGCACCGCCTGCGCCCGTGCCGCTCGTGTCACTTCGCCGACGCCTCGCTGAAGAAGCCGTCGTCCTCCTTGATTGCCGCAAGGAGCTGGGCGTCCTGATCGTAGACATCGTCCCGGAACTGTACCGTCTGGTTTCCATCCATCCAGGCCGTGAGATAGACCCAGGCGACAGGCACCTTCTTCGTCAGCCGGATCTCCTGCTGACGGCCTTCCGCGATGCCTGCATCGATGCTCGCACGGCTCCAGCGAGGCTGATCGTCGAGCAGCCAGGCGGCGAGCTCGCGCACGTCATCGACCCGCGCACAGCCGTGCGAATCAAAGCGGTAATCCTTTTCGAACAGGTTTCGCCGGTCGGTGTCGTGCATGTAGACGGCTTGGGCGTTGGGCATCTCGATCTTGACCGAGCCGAGCGCGTTCCAGCTGCCCGGCTCCTGTCGAACGGTCAAGCTGGAGATGGATTCGCTGGACCAGTCGATCGTCGTCGGGTCGAGCGGCTTGTTGTTGCGGTCGAACACCCTCATGTGCAGCCGGTCGAGATAGTCTCGATCCCGGGACATCTTTTGCGAGATTTCGTTGCGGACGATGGAAGCCGGAACAGTCCAGTTCGGGTTCAGCTTGACCGATGTGATGCTGGCGACGAGTGTCGGCGAGGGCTTGTCGGTCTTGCCGACGATGACGCGGTAGCGGCGGACGACCTTGCCATCGGCGATCGCCTCGGCGACGGCTGCCGGGATGTTGACGACGACATAACGCGGGCCGAATCCAAATCCCAGCAATCCGAGGCGCGCTCTGGAAGCTTCGAGCTGCTGCAGCCGCCGCGTCGCAGGTACGTTCAGCGCTTTGCGGGTCTGGGGCCCGAGTCGGCCGGTCGGCGTCAACCCGTGCCGGATCTGGAAGCGTCTGACCGCGGCTTCTACACCGGCATCGAAAGGGCCGGATCCAGCCTGCGGGAGATCGCCCGTCATGGCGAGCCGTTCGCGCAGCTGCTTGTCGTAGGGGGTTGGCTGGCCCGGAGCGAACTGGGCGTCTGCCGGCAGTGTCGGCCAGCCTCCTCGGCCGACGACGCCTCGGTAGAAGTCTACTGCCGTTCGCAGGCGCTCCGCGGTACCGGCATCCAGGGCAGGCTCGTCACCGGGCAGCGGAGCCGCAGCTCGAGTCGCCGACGCGCCCTGCGCGGCGGCATGGGTCCCGACATGGGTGTCAACGGCTGGCGGCGCTCCTGTCGCGACGATTTGCGTCGTCGTCGTGGGGCGATCCGGAGCGGCGGCGCGGGCCGGTGCGGCCAGTCCTGCATAAGCGGTAACCGTCGGGATCAGAAGGACGATGGTGAAGGCGGCGCGACCTGACATTGTTGGCCGATGTTGGAGCGGTTCGTCGACGCGCCAACGGCAGCGTCGCTCGATGAGAGATGGCATCGCTTGGTTAACGGCAGGTGGATGTCGGGCTCGCAACGGCGGCAAATGGCGTAAAGCAGGTGGTCAGCGGCAGAAACCGCCGGCCGATATGCGATCTCAGACATGGATCGCGCGCGTCGGGACATGATGCGACATTCGCAAGCGGCGTCAGGTCAACGGCAGAGGATCGCGGTGTCTTCGCGCCTAGTGTCCTGTCTCCGAATGACCGCTTCATTTGCCTCACCCTCGCACGGTCATTCGGAGCGGGACACTAGTGTGGCGTCTCGCAATTGCCTACCGCCTTTGCGGCCAGGCTCTCGTAGGCAATTGCGAGACATAAGCCACACTAGCGCGTCACGCACGAGGCCGACGGCGCAAGAGAGCCTCGCGCCGTCGTGCCGGATCGGGCGGGACGGGAGGCCCGTCCGCCCGCGCCGGAGCGCAAATTCAGGTCTTCAGGTCGTCTGGCAATTTTCCGCCATTCTCGGCGAGCTTGGCCATGACCTGCTTGTGCAGCCACACGTTCATCTTGGCGGAGTCGTCGGTGTCGCCGTCATAGTTCAGCTCGTGTGCGAGCTGCTTGCGGGCCGCGAGGCTGGAGTCGAGGTTCAGGGCCTTCATCAGATCGACGATCGATTGACGCCAAAGAAGGTGGTCCTTCTGCGCTGCCACGGCGCGGTCGAGGACCGCCGCGACGTCGACGCCGCCTGCAGGCACGGTTGCCGGGGCAGCAGTTGTCGTCGGGGTGGTGGTGGCGCCGGTCGAGGCGGCCTGAGCGCTGCCGCCGAAGATGGCGCTTACGATCTTGCCCAAGATGCTCATAGTGTCTCCTGTTTCATGGCCGATGTCCGAGAGCAGGTCTCTTTCCACGGCGTTGCGGACCGCGAGGGGATCGTCGCGGCGATGGGCCTACGGGCGAGTGGCTGGTTGTCACGCCTGTTCCCATCGGGGCCAAGCGTTGTACAGGGGGCGCGCGGATGCTTTAACAACGAGGACCGGTCGTTGTCCGGGACAGCATGGCTGCGCGGCGTCTCGCAATTGCCGCCCCCTCAGCCCAACCGGCTGAGGGGGCGGTCATGCGAGGATGTTGGTCTGATGGGATGTCCGGTTGCGGCCCTGTGCGCTTCCTGAAGCAGCTCGACGGCGGAGTCGACGATCGAGAGGCGCAGAGGCGGTCGACGGCCCAGTCCAAGTGTCGGCACCGGAGTCGTCGTGACGATGCCTCGCCGCGTCAGGGTGCGGATGTACACCGAGACGTTTGCCCGGCCGGCATCGAGCAGATCCGCTATTCGCGTCAGGTAGGGCGTTTCGCCCGCCATATTCATCGCATGGATGATCAGGACGAGCGCGCCGAGCCGGGCGCGACGGGCCGACGTGTCGCTGGGGAAGCGAGAGGCGTTGATCAGCGTGAACAGTTCGACGGCAAGCTCGTCGGCCGGAACCGCGTGATCTGCCGGCGGGGTTGCGATGAGCAGATGCCGTCCGGTCTCCCGGACATGAGCGGCGGCAAGGGCGTTGACCGCGTCGGGAGCGATCGACAGGCGGTACGCGCGCCCCAGGCTGTTGCGGCCGGAGCCCGCAACACGGAGGAGCGCGCCCCGACCGTGCAGGTCCCGTGCGAGAGACTCGATGACGCTCTTGTTGGATGCGAGGCGTTCGGCGAGGATCGCCGCCGTTGCCTCCTCGCCGTTCCTGACCATCTGATTGATCTGTGCGATCAGCGAGATCTGGCGTGCCCTGCGGATACCGGTGTCGCCGTCGAACCGCGAGGTGATCAGCGCCCAGATGAGCTCGCGGAGGGCTGCGGGAGTGAGCGGTTCCGGAGCCGCGGGTGGCTGCAGTTGAGCAGGGACAGGTATCGGGCCGTTCAGATTCCGCAGAGCAAAGCTGATCAGGAGCCCGGCGACTTCCGGAAGGCGCTGGCGAAGTCCGTGGACCAGAAGCTTCAAGTCCGCCTGCACGTCCTGTGGAACCAGTGCACTGACATGAATGAGCCCGGGAGCGTCGCCCTCCCGTGTTTGGGAACGATCGCGTGGTCTCATCCGGGCGTGCACCTGTGACGGGAGAGGTCAGCCAGGCGGACGGCCTGCGCTGCGCTGGTGAAAGTGGTTGCTGCCGGACGGTCGATCTCTGCAATCCAGCTGCAGGTGGGGCCGCCAACTTCAACCGGCCTGTGCCGCAATCCGAAGGAGCCCGACTGCCTGTCACGCTAGACTCTCCGGGGCGGACTGAATTGCTCCAGCGGGACTGACCAATTGTCCCTGAAGGACCATGCAGGCCTACGGCGGTGGCGGAACCGGAAGAAACAGCGGGCGCGAGCGCTTTGGCTGGAATCGCGACTGGAGCTGACGATTTCAAATTCGCGTCACGAGCACTCGACCGAACAATGAATCTGCCGAACTCGACAACGGTAAATCGTGCAAATTTGAAAGATTCATATCAGTTCCGGGATGATGTGGCTCGATCGGTGGGATCGTCTAGTTTCGCCTCCGTGTTCAACGGAGATTGCTCGCATGTCGTTGCTCTACGAAAAGTCATCGGTCCTGGTGGTCGATGACGATCAGACCTTTGCGGCGGCGGTCGCCTTCCTGCTTCGACGGATCGGCTTCGGCCTCGTCAAGATCAGGAATGACGCCGAGTCCGCCTGGTCTGAATTGGCGGAAACGCCAGTTGATCTGGTCATTTCCGACTGGAACATGGAACCGCTCGATGGCTATCAGCTGCTGACGATGGTGCGGGCAAGCCGTCGCTTTGCGTCGGTTGGCTTCATCATGATGACGGCGAATACGTCGGAGCAGTACCCACGCCAGGCGATCCAGGCCGGGGCGTCCTATTTCCTCGGAAAGCCGTTCCAGATGGCGGCGCTGAAGCACGCCGTGGACGCCACCCTGTGCGCGCCGCCGCTGTCGCGCCGATACGCTCAGCCGCGGCTCGATGGCGTATTCGGCCGGCGGCCGGATGGGGCCTGATGAGTCGATCGCCGCCAAAATGCCGCAATGCCATCGAGGACAAGGCGACGGCTGTCTGAAACAAGATATTTCGTCACCGAACGCCTATTCGTCGAAGTCAAAACGAGTCGTGTCGAGGGGAATGGCGCCGATGACGAACGCATGGTCGCGCGAATCGCTGCCGTCCGGGACAGCGAAGGAGGCGTGACCGCCTTGTCGAGAAGCGCCGCCATCATCGGAGGGCTGTGGGTCTTCCTCGCGCTCGGACCATCGGCATCGCCGGCCGCGGCCGGTTCGCCACAACTCGACTCCCAGTACGCCGACCCCGCCATCAATCGCGACGTCTTCAAGGAGGGCGCGGTGCGCCGGAGCGAAGCAAGCTTCGGCAACTGGCGCATGGTATGCGACGAAGTGACCGCGGAGCGTCGGCGCTTCTGCAGTCTGTTCGGATCCGGGCAGAGCGCGGACGGCAAGGCGATGGGAGCCATCGTGGTGACGACCACCCGCGAAGGCCGGCCTGCCGCGATGCTCCACCTTCCCTATGGCGTGGCTCTTCGCTCGGGGCTCACGATTACCGCGAAGCCGGGCGCTGCCGCGGCCGGTGCGCGCCGCGACAAGAATAACCGCCCGACCAAGCTCGTCTTCGTTCTGTGCGACGCCCAGGGCTGCATGACGCTGTGGCCGCTCACGGCGCCTCAACTCATGGCCTTGACGAGCGGTGGAGCCTTGATCGTGCAGTTCAGGACGATGATGGTGGCGAACCTGGCGGGGCCGACGCCTATGCTGGCCGGCGCCGCCGACCGGCAGATCGCGATTTCCGGCGTGGGCTTCTCGGAGGCGGTCAACGCGTCGCTCGCCAATCCGTAGAGGGAATGACCGACGGTGGCTGCGCCGGTCGACGACAGCATGCAGGTGGCGCGTGGCATTGGCCGGCCTGTTGCTGACGGGCCAGGCGCTCGCCGCCGTTCCGAGCGAGCGACGCGGCAAGGCTCCTGCGCGAGCCAAGTGCGCGAGGTGTCACGCCATCGATCGGGTATCGTCGAGCGGACGCGCCGGCGCACCGCCGTTTCGGGAACGCCGTCATCGCTTTCCGATCGAAATGCTCGCGGAAGCGCTGGCCGAAGGCCTGTATACAGGACACGCGGAGATGCCGTCCTTCCAGCTCAATTCCAATCAGATCGACGATTTTCTCGTCTTTCTGAAGACGCTCGCGTAAATCGCCTCCGCCCCGGTCGTCGATGAGCCGGCGACGATATGCGGGTCGGTCCGATGGAGCGGATGCGGCGAAGCGAGCCACCGGATTATGCCTCGGCTGTGCACTCGCGAGGCATTAAATTCCAACATTCGCTTTCCTTTTGGAAATGCGCGGTCGCGAATGCTCGGATCGAAGAACCGCACTAGTGTGGCGTCTCGCAATTGCCTACGCCCTTTGCGGCAAGCCTCTCATAGGCAATTGCGAGACATAAGCCACACTGGCACTTTGATCTTGCTAGTGTCCCGATGTCTCCGAATGACCGTGCGAGGGTGAGGCAAACGAAGCGGTCATTCGGAGACGGGACACTAGTGTGGCGTCTCGCAATTGCCTACGCCCTTTGCGGCAAGCCTGTCATAGGCAATTGCGAGACATAAGCCACACTAGCTTTTTGATCTTGCTAGTGTCCCGATGTCTCCGAATGACCGTGCGAGGGTGAGGCAAACGAAGCGGTAATTCGGAGACGGGACACTAGTGCGGTGGATCTGACGCTCGTATCAGTATTGCAGCGAACTCTTCATACGAGCGTCAGATCCAAAACCGCACTAGAATTATAATGATGCTAGTGTGGCGTCTCGCAATTGCCTACCGCCTTCGCGGCAACCCTCTCGTAGGCAATTGCGAGACATAGGCCACACTAGCACTTTGATTTTGCTAGTGTCCCTATGTCTCCGAATGACCGTGCGAGCGTGAGGCAAACGAAGCGGTAATTCGGAGACGGGACACTAGTATCTCTTTTGCTCTGACGTTCGTATGAGTGCTCGCTGCTAGAACCTGGGACACGAGAGCGTTTTTCCGCGAAGAAAATGCGTCAAAACAAAAAAGAGATTGCGCTCCGCTTCCATCGGAGCGGAGAAGGCTCCAGCAATATCAATTTCCGGTGGAATTATGATCTTGAGACTCGCTCACGAGCCCGCATGCAAGCGCGGCGCGAATGGCAAATCCGCTCCATCAACTCGGTCGTCGCTAAATTACTCTTAGAGGTTGTGACTTCCGCGGTTCATCCGAGACAAGGTGTTTGGAAGACAGCGTTACGCCGGGAGTTACAGCGGCAATGTTTTGGATGAAATCCCAACATTTGACATCGGCTGGAAGCCGGAATGCTTCGGGAGCACCCTGCAACCGAGATGGAACTCAGCTCGTCGAGGTTCCATGAATTTGCGTCGCGATTGCGGCGAATATCGGTCTATTTCCGGTCGTTTCTGTGTGAGACGCCGATGAGCGGCGCGAATTGCGGGAAGTGAGGTTGCCGACGTGAACGCCGACAACCGACCGCGTGCCATCATCTGGACAGGCAAAATAATTCCGACGATCTCTTCGGAATCATCTGGAGGTTACCTGGGCGCATAGTCGCCCTGTGAGGTAACCGTTACGACGCTGCGCAGATCGAGAAACACGGCTCCCCTTGATGTCTAGGAGCGCACGGCATCAGCCCGTTCGCCCAACGGCGGGGGAAGAACGATGAACCTTCTGGACGAAGTGATTTCCGATCGGGCGCTTGAGCCCCAGTCGTCTCGTGGCCTGTCTAAACTCGCGACAGCCCCGGTGACTGCAACCGACGGCGTTTCGACCTTGACATGCGATGCCGCCGAAGAGGGAAATATCGTGTGGGCGTGGGGAACCGCCGGCTATTTGAGGGAACTGGGGCGGAAGACGTCGACGCCGATGGTCTGGGCAGTCTTCGAGGGCAGCGGCAGCGCTTGTTACGTCTCGAACTCGCTTCAAGGCGTCCTGGCGCCCAGGATGCAGTCCCGGTACAACGGTGTCGAGGACGAGAAATTCGTCTGCGTCGCTGTGCCGTGCCGGTCGTTCTACCGCAGCGTGGACGATACCCCACATCGAATCGATGCCGAAAACAAGTCGTGGAGGTCGATCGAGCTGCTCGGGCTGATGGCGAACTACGCCATCGGTGAGTTGATGGCTCCATCGGAGTCCGTCAAGAAGTCGGCAGCACCCAATCTGGTTGGCAAGGTCCTGACGCGCGCCGCGGTTCCATTGTTGGCCGCCACCTGTGACGAACTGTGTGATCGGCTCGAGTCACATCGCATTCCGGGCGCCAAAGGCCGCCATCTGAGACTGCTCCTCCAGATCGTCCGGGAGCGGTTTCGCGATCCGTCGTTCTCGCTCCGGCGGCTGAGCGCCCTGTCCGGACTGAGCAACCGCTATGTCAACGCGATATTTCAGGAAAGCGGCGCCTCGTTCTCGGAGCGGATATTGGATGCGCGGCTTCGATGGGCTTACCAGGAGTTGAGGTACAGCCCGCATACCGGTCGCAGAATCGGCAAAATCGCCTACGATGCGGGCTTCACGGATCAGCCGTACTTCAACCGCGCCTTCAAGCGCCGTTTCGGCATGAGCCCGCGCGAGGTTCTTCGCCAGTTCGAACTCAAGGCCGAGTCCGAGGATGCCGGAGCGACGGGCCTCTACCAGCCGACTCACTAGTGTGGTGGATCTGACGCTCGTTTCAGTATTGCAGCGAGTTCTTCGAACGAGCGTCAGATCCAAAACCACACTAGAATCATAATGATGCTAGTGTCCCCTTGTTTCCAACGTTCGTATGAGCGCCCGCTGCAATGGGATACGAACGTTGGAAACGGGACACTAGTGTGGCGTCTCGCAATTGCCTACCGCCTTCGCGGCAACCCTCTCGTAGGCAATTGCGAGACATAAGCCACACTAGGTCGGCTCGGGAACCGAAGCTGTCGCCTGTATCCATTCGGTGTGCAGCCGGATAGCGGTGCTGTTCGGCGGATCACGCGTATCCAAAGCAGATTTCCTTAACGCGCATGCCAAGTCATGTGACTTTGGTCATGCTGCCTCGTGACCTTATTCAGGTCTAACGCGCCAAAAACTCTGTTCTATGGAGGGACCATCTGACGCCTAAGCGCGTACCGAAAGAATTGAGCCCCGCGAATGCGGTCACGGACAATGCTTGTGTCTGGAGGCGCATGCGAACGTTGTCGTGAACGGGCGACATTCCGTCGTCGTCGCATGTTCGGCTTCCGCCGAGAGGTGACCGGTACGAAGCGCATGGCCGACGGTTACACGTCATCGGTCTTGGAGCTCGAAGCGCATGCTTGAATATCGGTCGGGATCTGGCGCGGGGAGGGAACCGGCGGAACCTTCGGAGCATTCCTGCGAAGCCGCAACACCGGCCGGTCCCGGCAGACAGGAGATCGAGGCTCAGCTATCGCGTCTTCTGGAGGATGCCGACTTTCGCAAGAGCAGGGCGGCATCGCAGTTCTTGAGATACATCGTCGAGGAAACCCTGAACGGCCGGCCGGAACGGCTGAAGAGCTACACCATTGCGACCCTGGCGCTGGGACGGGGCAACGATTTCGATCCTCAGATCAGCTCGGTCGTCCGCGTCCAGGCCAAGCGCCTTCGAACGCTCCTGAATAATTATTATCTCGGCCGCGGCGCCGAGGACAGTGTGCGCATCGAGCTTCCGGTCGGAGCGTATCAGCCCGTGTTCCGATATGCGCCGACCGCGTCCGATCTCGAAGATGCGCATGCGCTCTCGCAGACGGCGATCCCGGAGTCGAACACCCGCCTGCGGTCGCCCTTGATTCTCGTCCTTGCGATCGCCGGCATCGTGCTGCTCGGCGCCGAAGTCGCCCTTCGAACGGTTCCGGCACTGCATGATTTGACCTTCGGAAGGCCGCAGACCGTGGCGGCCATCCGCCCGTTGCCGGTGCTCGTGGTGGAGGCGCCGGTCCAGCCGGCGACGCCATCGGATGAAATTGTCGGTGTTGCGGCCGCCTACCTGGAAAGCTCATTGAGCCGGTTTGATCATCTCGTCGTGAGAGCCGGCGTCGACACGAAGCAGGATGACGAAGCGGATTATTCGATCTCTCTCGCGTCCTATCGAAAGGCGGAGGCCGGAAATGCGGTGAGCTATGTGCGCTTTCGCCTGGTCAATGCAAAGGCCCGCGAGGTGATCTGGTCGCGAACCATGCGGTTGGACGACCGTGCCGAGATCAGGGAGATCGTGAACCTCGTGGCAGCGGAGCTCGGTGACCTTGCAGGAGGCGCTGTCATGGCCGATCTTCGACAGCGTGGACCACTCAACCAGATTGCGCTGCAGTGGGCCTGCAAGCTGGATTCGCTCGAATATATCGTCAACAACACCGGTGCTGCGCATGACAGGTCGCGGACATGCACCGGGAGCGAGTTTGCGCGCAATGGAGACGTCCATGCCGGCATCCTGCTGTCCTGGATCCGGCTCCGGGATTTCATCGACGGCTATGCTGGCGACAGCGTGGCCGGGATCCTCGAACAAGTGGGGCAGATCGCGGCAACGGTTGCAGCCACAGCCGCTTCCGCCGACAACCGATCGCTGCTGACGTTCCTCAATCAGTTTTACGGGCACGATCCGGAGGAGGCGCTGGCCATGTCAGCGCAGCTGCTCGAGAGCAATCCCAACTCCAGTCTCATCGTTGCGAGCGTGGCGGTGGCCAATATTTCACGCGGGCGCTACCGGGAAGGGATGTCGCTGCTGTCACGCGTGGATACGTTGATCGGGCGCAACCTCGGCTTCACGATGCCATACAAGGCAGTTGCCGCATACATGCGTGGGGACAATGCGGCCGCCGAGCGGATCGCCTTTCGCCCGACGAATGCTCCCTTTGCGCTCGATCTTTTGATGCGCACCGTGCTCTGCGCGGAGAAGGGCGATGACTCCTGCGCCCGCGCTTCCACCGACAAGCTTCGTCGGGACTATCCTGGCTTCGCCGGGAATATCCCCGCGGCCCTGGATCGCCACAGATTGTCCGGAGAAATCAAGGAGAAAATCCTGCAGAGTCTCGGCAGGATGGGCGACGACCAATGGGACGTGGAGGTGCGCCCAAGGTCCAGATCGGCTTGGTCACCGGGAGGGGGGCGGAGCTGTGAGACGAGGCCGGATGGGCATCAGTTGCCAGGCGGGCTCAGTCAGCTCATAGATCCGGGCAATGCCGGATCTCGTTTCGTCCTCCAGGCGAATGTTGCGCAGTCTGCAATCTTGTGGAAGATACAATGATCCTAGTGTGGCGTCTCGCAATTGCCTACCGCCTTCGCGGCAACCCTCTCGTAGGCAATTGCGAGACATAAGCCACTCTAGCACTTTGATTTTGCTAGTGTCCCTATGTCTCCGAATGACCGTGCGAGTGCGAGGCAAACGTAGCGCTAATTCGGAGACGGGACACTAGTGTCCCGTTTCCAGCGTTCGTACCCCATTGCAGCAGGCGCTTCTACGAACGTTGGAACCAAAGGGACACTGGCATCAATATGATTCTAGTGCGGTTTTGGATCTGACGCGCGTATGAAGAACTTGCTGCAATGCTGAAACGAGCGTCAGATCCACCGCACTAGTGTCCCGTTTCCAAACGTTCGTATGTCTCGGCACCGGTGCAGTGGATTTGATATTCGTGACCGGCCTGGACGCGGGGCTCGTGAAACAAAGGTCAGGCCGGCCTCCACCAGAAGATTGATGTTGCTAAGTGGTCCTTTAATTCTAACATTCGCAATGATGCCAGCTGCAACGGGATGCCATGTTACTCCCGGCGGGTATTGAGGCATGTGGCGTCGACCGACAGTTGATTGACCGATGATTGATTTGAACGAGGAATTGCTCGGCTCAGCCGAAATCGATGTGATCGGGCTCGCCATCATCGAGGCCGACAGGGTTGTCAGTCGGAAGTTCGGACCTTTGACGGAGTGGCTACCGTCGATCGGCAAGGATTGCTGCAGCTGCATTCCGCTCGCCGGGATGGAGCTGGAGCTGGCGTCCCTGGCGAAGGGACGCAGGCGGAACATAGCGCTGCCGGGCATTCGGGGAGCATCTCTCGGCCTCGCCGATCCGGTCACGGTGGTGATCATCTGGATCGCGGCCAAGTCCCACTACCTGCTGATCGTCACGCCCGATTTCGCGGCGCTGCAAGTGGAGCGGCTGCTCGGCAGCGAGCGGCGGGCCCGCCGGCTGATCGAACAGCAGCTCGAGGCGGCGAGCGTGGAGGTGCGATTTGCCTCGCTGGCCCGAGAGCGCCTGCGGCTGGCGCGGGATCTCCACGATACCCTGGTGCATTCGGTGGTCGGATTGCTGATGCAGATTCGGCTGACCCGGCACTTCCACAAGGCCGATCCCGGATCGGTGGCGAGCCGTTTGGCCGCCGCCGAGGAGGCCGCCGTTACCGGTCTGGCGCGCGCCCGTCAGGCGATCGCCCGTTTGCGGCTGCCCAATGAGCGGGTCCAGGTCCTGGGTCTTGAGGCGATAGCCACCGAATTCGCCAGGCGAAGCGAGATCGAGGTGCAGATCGACGTTGACGACAGCCTGCGCGAGGGGATCGCCCGGCATGGCACGACGATCGACCGGGTCGCCACCGAAGCGTTCAGGAATATCGAGCATCATTCAGGTGCAAGGCGAGTCTGGATTCGGGCGAGCGGGGACTGTACCTCCGGCGCGTTCGAGATCGAGATCCGCGACGATGGTCGCGGATTTGATGTCGCATCGCGGGCGCCGGACCACTATGGGTTGATCGGAATGAAGGAGTTCGCGGAGCTGGTTGGAGGGCGCTGTTCCGTCGAGAGCTGGCCCGGAGAAGGGACATCCGTGCGGCTGTCGCTGCCAGTTGCTGAATCGGGATATTCCGGCGGTGAACTGTAGAGAGACGTCGGGAAGTTTGAGTGCCGCCCGTTTCGGAATCGATCGGCGGGAGCGGCTCTTTGAGCCCTTGGCATCACCTCGTCGCTCGCTTGACCGAAGGAGACTGGAACCGATATTCCGCCCAGCCGGCGTTGCGAAGGAGACCTGTGTGTGACGAGCCCTGAGAGGGTGCGAGTTCTCATTGCGGACGATCAGCCGATCATTCGGGACGGCCTTGGCATCCTGCTGGAGCAGCAAGATCCTCTCTTCGAGGTCGTTGCTCGGGCGCCCGATGGAGAGCGCGCCGTGCAACTCGCGCGACAATATCGCCCGGACGTCGTTTTGATGGATCTGGAGATGCCCCGCGTTCATGGCGTCCTCGCCACCCGGAGGATCCTGCAGGAGCTTCCGGACACGAAAGTCATCGTTCTGACCACTTTCGCTTCTGACGATCTCATTTTCGAGGCCATTAGCGCCGGGGCCAGTGCCTATATCCTCAAGGAAAGCCCGGTGCATGAGATTGCCAGGACGGTCAGGGCCGTCCTGGACGGTCAGGCGCAGCTCTCGCCGGCGATCGCCATGCGAATTCTGGAGGAGTTCAAGCGTCTGCGACGCGCCGGTCCTCAACTTGGCCCGTCACGGCGCGCAGAGCTCAGCGAGCGCGAGAACGAGGTTCTCACGCTGATTGTCGAAGGCAAAAGCAACGCCGAAATCGGCCAGGAACTCAGGCTCGCCGAAGGAACGGTCAAGAATTACGTCAGCGTGATTCTGAGCAAGTGCCAAGTCAAGAATCGAGCAGCCCTCATCGTCAAATCGGTGACGCAGTAACATCCAGCACCGGCTCGGCCTGAGCGGCTGCCTCTCACCGGCGCACCCTCCGGCTGTTTGCGCGTATTGCGGTCATCAAGAATTATATTCTCGCAATAATTGTATTCGCCTGTCGGAATCGCTCCGCGGTACGACGACTTGATTTTGCTGCATGCTCACGGAACGAAATATGAAATGAATGTCGGATTGAATTAATCAATCGCGCCGCTGCTTCCGTTCGAAGAGTGGTTCACTTATCATTTCGGTTAGTGTATCGCGCCGCAGCAAGGTGATCGCTGCCGGCAGGTGGGCTGCCGAAAGATCAAGGGCAGAGCGAGGGACGTTGAAGCGAATGAAAAGTAGCACCGGAAATCTGGCCAAAGCGGGAAGAAGTGGCGATCGGAACGCGCGGTCCGACTCGATGGCGGACGTCTCTGACGCGCGGGTTCAGGACGTTTCGGCAATTGATCAGATCCGCGATCTTCTGTTCGGCGGTACCCAGCGCTCGCTCGAGAAGGATCTGTCGGAGCTGCGCGATGAAATGCGTGGTTCTGTTGCGCAGCTGCGGACGGATCTCTTCGAGAAGATCACGGCCCTCGAAACCAGGCTGTCGAACCTCGAGCTTGAAACCGAACGCAGGCGGCTCAAATCCATGAGGGACGTCGGGGCGGCGATCTCTCAGATCGGAACTTTCTTAAGCCAGTTGGATAGCGCGGAAGCCAACTGACATGATGCCTGCCGTGGAAAACGGCGAGTTCGATCGGCTCAAGATGCTGCTCTTTCGTCAGGAGAGGGAGCATCTCACGTCTCTGCAGGCGGACATCGCGTCTCTTCAACAATATGTCGGCAATGCCGCACGCCTCGAGCAGGCGACCGCCGAAATCCTGATCGGCGCATTCAGGAACGCGGAAATCGAACGGCCGCGCGAACTTGCTGCCGCCGTGGCGCCCTTGATCCTGTCTTCGATTCGAAGCGAGATCAGAAATTCTCGCGACCTGATGGTCGACGCGCTTTATCCGATTACGGGGCGCCTCGTCAGGGCGGCCGTCGCGAATGCCTTCAAGGAGATGATCGCCGTCGTCGAGCGGCGCATCGGCGCGATGACGTCCGTCGATCTGTGGATCTCCCAAGTCAGGTCTTTGCTGACAGGACGTCCGGTCAGCGAGCACATCGTCGCTGAAAGCAGCCGGCCGAAAGTCCTGCGACTGATGGTGATCGAACGGGGCAGTGGGCGCCTGGTCGCGGACTGGAGGCCCAGTGACGCCCCGATCGAACGGGCCGATCTGCTGAGCGCGATGATCGCGGCCATCATGGAGTTCTCGGTCCAGGCGCTTGCCGGCGAGGGAACTCTTCAAGCCTTGGATTTCGGCGGCCGTGAAATCGTCCTGCGGTCCTCGCCGCGAACGATCCTTGCCGCGGAATTCGCCGGCGTCATGCGTCCGGCCGACGATGCCAAGATCAGCTCTCTCTTCTTCGACCTGGTCGAAAATATCGATCAAGGAAAGCCGAGCGGTCGTGCAGCACTTGCGGCACTGGCGAGCGCGGTCGAACTGTCTCTTGGCCGGCGAGCTTCCAGCCGTCGAGGCCGGATGGTGCTGATCGGCCTGCTGGCCCTTTGCGGTCTGGGCACGGTCTGGCTCGGAACCTTTTTTGCGCAACGAATGATGATCGAGCGCAGGACGACGGCCGAGTTCATCCGTTTGGCCGCGAACGAGCCGACACTGACCGGGTTCCCGCTGCGATTGAAGTTCGATCATCAAAGCGGGAGCGTCTTTGTTTCCGGTATCGCGCCCGATCGGACGAGTCTCGATCCCGTCATCAAGGGGCTTGCAGCCGTCGCCGCGCCATATCAGGTCGTCACACAAATAGGAGATCTTCGAAGATTGCAGGAGTTCGCGGCGCAACGCTCCTTATCCGACCTCCTGCACAAGTCGGCAGCAATCGAGATGGAGTTCAGCAACTTGCGTGAGCGACTGGCAGGCGAGGAGAGAACGCGAGAACAGCAGGTCACGGAGTTGCGATCTGCAGTAAGCGGCCCGGTTGAGCGATTGGAACGCTTTATACGGTCGACTGCCATTTTCTTCAGCAACGGGGAGGAGTTCTTTGATCACGGTCGGGCTGTTCGTGACGCCCGGGATCTGGCAGAAATCCTGGCGGGCAATGAATTGACGGTCCGGATCGTCGGCCACGCCGACGAGACCGGCTCCGCCGCCGGCAACAAAGAGCTCGGCCGGCGCAGAGCGGAGAAGGTCGTGGAACTACTCAAGTCCATGGGAGTGGATCCTGCGCGGCTCGCGGTGGTGTCGCGATCGTCCTCGGTGCCGATTATGGATCAGGCCGGAGCGATGCTCGGGGGAAACCGCCGTGTCACGTTCGAGAACGTCTTTCGCGACGAGATGCGGCGCTGATGCTGACGGCAAAAGTCATGCTTCTTGGCGACATGGGCGTCGGAAAGACGTCGATCATGTATCGCCTCGTCTTTGATCGGTTTGAGGGCCAATACAAAACGACGCTCGGGGTCGAGATCTTGACCCATGATGTCATGCTCGACGTGGGGGGCGAGCGCGAGCTCGTACGGATCGTCTTTTGGGATACCGACGGTGACTTCGGCACCCAGATCTTCGACACGGTATATGTGACCGGTGCCACCGCGGCCATCATCGTGTCCGACGGGACGCGGCCGCAAACGGTCACGCGCATGATCGAGCTTGCGGCGAGTTTCGAGGCGAGGTTTCCAGGTCGCCCCTACCGAGCGGTGATCAACAAGGCCGATCTGCTCGCCGCCGACTGCAAAAACATCGGCATCGCCGATCGCTCGCACGTCGACCTTGTAAGCGCGAAGACCGGCACCGGTGTTGCCGTGAGCATCGCGGAACTCGCGGCAGCGCTTCACCGCAGGTCGCTCTAGTGTCCTGTCTTCGAATTACCGCTCCATTTGCCTCACCCTCGCACGGTCATTCGCAGACATCGGGACACTAGCAAAATCAAAGTGCTAGTGTGGCTTATGTCTCGCAATTGCCTACAGGGGCTTGCCGCAAAGGCGGTAGGCAATTGCGAGACGCCACACTGGTGTCATTACGATTCTAGCGTGGTTTTGGATCTGACGCGCGTTTGAAGAACTCAAATGCTGAAACGAGCGTCATTGCCGGTAGTCCTTCGAGTTCACCCCTCCGGCCCGGGAGGATGGCCCGTCGTTTGTCGACGACGGTCGTCGAGAGGGCCTGAATCGTCCTCCATTCGTTGGGCATTCCAGGACAAGTCGTATTCGTCTCCGTCGATGGATTCCCCATCCCGCCGCAGTTTTAATGCGCTCTCGATGTCTTTGGTGTACGCGCACAAGCAGCGGGAATTCCAGAATGGAATTGAGTAGCGTAAAAACAGAGGGATACCAGGAAACCTCGTTGCAGGCGCTGTTGTCGGATGTGCCGATCGGCGAGGACAATGCGATGTCATCACGCGAGATTTGGCTGAAGCACGATTGTTGGACCCAGACGTCCGTTCGCCGAATGCTGAAGTATCTGGCGAGCTGCGATAAGATCTTTCTCAAGACCGAGGCGCACCGAGCAACGGGCTGGCTTTATCTATTCTGGCGAGAAACACCGCATTTCGACGCGCGGTGCGAACCAGGCCGGCACGAAGGCTGAGACGCGGTCGATGCGCGACCCGTTGCGTGGCGAGCGGAAGGGCCGGGCAAGCCGAGTGCCTTGCGCAAGTCTGTCGGGTGTGGGGAAAGGCGATAGCGCTTCCCTTTGTCGCCCTCCGATGTGACACTGCCGGTCGCAATTGCGTCCTCGAGCCGGCCTCCGGCAGCGCCGATGCTCGTGCGGCCGACCGGCATCATCGTGCCGTTCCGTCGCGTGCCGCGGTTGCTCCATCCCGTCGCGACCGCGTGTTGCCCCGATCCGCTTAACATGTTAAGTAAATCTCAAGACGGGTTCAGGAAACGCCCAAGGACCTCCAGCGATGCCTTTCGCAGGGCGCGGTCGATCATCCGTGTGTGGCCTGGCGCGCTCGCCGGCGGCCGCGCCGCTCCGCCTCAATGGACATTCCCGGCCAGCTAAGGAGACGGCGTGATGGGCAAGCTCGCACTGGCGGCGAAGATCACCCATGTCCCCTCGATGTATCTCAGCGAGCTCGATGGCCCGGGCAAGGGGCAACGCCAGGCGGCGATCGACGGCCATGTCGAGATCGGGCGGCGTTGCCGCGAATTGGGGGTGGATACCATCGTCGTGTTCGACACCCACTGGCTGGTGAATGCCGGCTATCACATCAATTGCGCGCCGCATTTTGCCGGTGTCTATACCAGCAACGAGTTGCCGCACTTCATCTCGAACATGGGTTATGAGTATGACGGCAATCCGAAGCTCGGCGAATTGCTCGCTGCAGCCGCTAACCGGCACGGCGTCGCCACCATGGCCCATCCGGCGACGACGCTGCCGCTCGAATACGGCACGCTGGTGCCGATGCGTTACATGAATGGCGATCGCCATTTCAAGGTCGTCTCCGTGTCCGCGCTCTGTACTGTTCACTACCTGTCGGACAGCGCCAGGCTTGGCTGGGCGTTCCGGCGTGCCATCGAGGACGAATACGACGGCACGGTCGCGGTCCTTGCCAGTGGCTCGCTCAGTCATCGCTTCGCCCAGAACGGCACCGCCGACGAGTATCGCAACAAGATGTTCAGCCCGTTTCTCGAGCATCTCGATCACGAGGTGATCCGGATGTGGCAGAAGGCGGAGTGGCTGGATTTCTGCGACATGCTGCCCGAATATGCCGCCAAGGGGCACGGTGAAGGCTTCATGCACGACACCGCGATGCTGCTCGGCGCGCTCGGCTGGCGCAACTACGATCGCGGTGTCGAGGTCGTGACGCCGTTCTTCCCCAGTTCCGGGACCGGCCAGATCAATGCGGTCTTCCCGGTGTCGCCGATGCCGCGCCAGCTCGATGGCGTCGGCATGCCGAGCGCGCCGGCGCTCGCCGGCGGGCGGCTCTGATCGGAGCCGGCTTCAGAGGCGAGATGGCGAAAAGATCCGCCGCAGATTCTGACGCGCAATCAGCCTGAGCGCGATCGCAGCATAGCCGAACACGGCGATGCCGAAGACCGGATAGCCGAGATAGCCCAGCAGCGGCATCTCGAACACCTTCCAGAACCCGACATAGGGAATGGTGTAGGTCCATTTCGGCAGCGAATAAAAATTCCACATCTCCCACCAGACCCCGGTCACGGTGGTTGCGATCATGACCGCCGCGGTCAGCCGCCAGCCGCATTCTCGGATGTCCGACAGCAGCGTCGGGTAGCGCAGCGCGAATCCGAGCGGCTCGAGGATCAGGATCGGCGCAATCCACACCAGCGGATAGGTCTCGTTGGGAAACGCCGGCAGCAGGGCATAGCAGGCGAGGCCGCCAAGAACCGTCCAGGCGAGGGCGGGTCGGGAGACATCGCCGCGTGACGACGGTGGCGAAAAATGTCCTTGCAGTATCAGATTGACGAGATGGCTCGTCGACAGCACCGCCGGAACGACGGTGGAGAAATCGATCGAGGCGCGCATGATATAGTCGAGGGTCGAGATCGGTTGTGCGAAACGATAATGCCAATTGTGCACGATGGCGTTCATGCCTTCGAAGAACCACCACAGCGGTACCGAGATCGCAAACAGAACAGGAAAGGATCTTCCCATCGACGTCATCAGCGACCTGCCGAAGACGATCTGGGAGAGACCGTTGATGGTGAGGACGTAGCCGAGCCACAGCGGAAAGAAGGCAAACTCGGTGAAGAGGCCGAAGCGGCCCCAGGCGACGAACCATGAGGCGCCGGCAAGAGTCGCGCCGATCAGCAGCAATGCCATGGCTTGTGTTGTAGCACAGCCATGGCTGCGGAAGCATCGTGCTCGAACCGACAGCGGGAATGGGCCCCGAACGACGCGCGGCGCAGACGACCTGCTCCCGTTTGCGCCGCCGATGGGTCGGCCGCACTCTACAACGAGTGTCCGGTCTCCGAATTACCGCTTCGTTTGCCTCACCCTCGCACGGTCATTCGGAGACATCGGGACACTAGCAAAATCAAAAAGCTAGTGTGGCTCATGTCTCGCAATTGCCTACAGGGGCTTGCCGCAAAGGGCATAGGCAATTGCGAGACGCCACACTAGTGCGGGCTCTTCGTCTGGGTGTCCGGCCGCGGCGGCTCGGGCTGCGGGTTCAGCCAGGTCTTGCCCCCTTTGGCAGGGCTGGGCGGCTCGGGCTGCGGGTTGAGCCAGGTCTTTCCTGATTTGCTCTTTCCTGATTTTCGCTTCGCCCCGTGCGGAGCACTCGTCTTCTTCACTGCTGCCAGCTTGGTCGCCGGCATCGCCTCAGCCAGCATCATCGACTGGTTCGTCCCAGGCTCGCTTGGAGCGCCGGCCGATTGGGCCGATGAACTCGCGCCCGAAACATCAGCCGTCGCTATGATAAAGAGGCTTGCAACGAAAAGTAATGATCGTTTCGCACTGGCTGTCGAACCCGGAGTCTTGCTCATCATGGAGGCCTCCTGACAAAAGTAGTATGTTATATATTGGCACCGCCGCTCGGTGATGAATTGATCCAACGCAATCCCGATGGCGCTTGATGGTGGAAGCGGCTAGTGCCGCGGTGCCGTTGTCCGCGTCAGCCGCACGCGGCCGTGCAGCTTTGGTAGAAAGCGCGAGCCTTCCGACGACAGGAATTGCAGCATGGCCTGTGCCGGTGGCAGCAGCACCTTGTCCTTGCGCGCCAGCACATACCATTGCCGCATGATCGGCAGGCCCTCGACATCGAGCATGGTGAGCCGACGCTCATCGAGCTCGGATGCGACCGTGTGGGCGGAAATGAGCGCGATGCCGAGGCCGGCGATCACCGCCTGCTTGATGGTCTCGTTGCTGCTCATCACCATGCCGATGATCGGTTGGACGCCGGCGGAGGCGAACAGCTGCTCAGTCAGCCCGCGAGTGCCCGAGCCGGGCTCGCGCATCAGGAAGGTTTCGCCGGCGAGATCCTGGAGGCTGAGCCGCTGCCGCCGCGACAGGCGATGACCGGTCGGGGCGATGACGATATGCGGATGATCGCCGATCGGGTGGACATTCATGTCGATGTCGGCTGGCGGCCGCCCCATGATGGCGAAGTCGAGTTCGTAGCCCCGCAGCGCCTCGATGATCTCCTCGCGGTTGCCGGTGAACAGGGTGACGTCGACGTTGGGATGGCTGCGTGAGAAGGCCGAGATCGCGAAGGGGACAAAATACTTCGCTGTGCTGACAGCGCCGATGGAGACGCGTCCGGCGCTGCATCCCGCCAGCATGTCGAGGGCGGTCTCGCAGGCCTCGAGCGCGGATTCGATCCGTTCGGCAAGCGCCAGTACCTCGCGTCCTGCCTCGGTCAGCTGCATGCCGTCGGCCGTGCGCTGGGTCAGCGGCAGCCCAGCGAGCCCTTGGAGATTGCGCAGCTGCAGCGTCACCGCCGGCTGGGTCAAATGGAGTCGCTGGGCCGCCCCCGTGATGCTGCCCTGGGAGGCCAGGGCGGCGAGGGCACGGAGCTGCCGGATCGAGATGTCGCGGATGCGGCTGGCCATTATAAATAAATCTTTTGTCAGACCGAATAAATCGAAATTTCCCTTATTTGCCGTGCCGCGTCAACATCCTTCCCGGTGATCCGACCCTAGGCGAGGCGATAGCACGGCCTCGCGGGGCGGAACCCAATGAAGGGGAAACGCGACCGATGGGACAGGCGCCAACGCTGTTTCAACACACGAGGTCCTACGCCGCGCAGGATGCGCGCAGCCGCACGGTGGCTTCCGCTGTGAACGCCATCGCCGCCGCGGCGATCGAAATCTCGGAACTCATCGGTCACGGCTCGCTGGCCGGTATTACCGGCGCCGCCCAGGGCGGTCGCAATGCCGACGGTGACGCCCAGACCGACCTTGATCTCCATGTCGATGCCTTGATTCGCGCCGCGTTGCGGCCGATCCCGATCGATGCCCTGGTGTCGGAGGAATCCGTCGAGGCGGAGCGCGGCGATGCCGCAGCTCCGATTGCCATCGCCTATGACCCGCTCGACGGCTCATCCAATATCGATACCAATGTCTCGGTCGGCACCATCTTCTCGATCATGCCGGCCGGCGGCGGCGTCGCCGCCTTCAGTCGGCCTGGCAGCGAGCAACTGGCCGCCGGCTTTGTCATCTACGGGCCGCAGACCTCGCTCGTCCTCACCGTCGGCGACGGCGTCGACATTTTCACCCTCGACCGTCAGGAGCGCGTCTTCCGTCGGATCGGCAGCCAGGTGCAGGTGCCGGTGACCACGGCGGAGTACGCCATCAACGCTTCCAATTACCGTCATTGGGATCAGCCGGTGCGCGACTTCATCGACGAATGCGTTGCCGGCGCCGATGGTCCGCGTGGCAAGGAATTCAATATGCGCTGGATCGGTTCGCTGGTGGCCGAAGCCTATCGCATCCTGCGCCGCGGCGGCGTGTTCCTCTATCCGGGCGATGGGCGTGAAGGCTATGGCGAGGGTCGCTTGCGGCTGCTCTACGAGGCCAATCCCATGGCCTTCATCATGGAGCAGGCCGGCGGCGCCGCCGTCACCGGTCGCAGCCGGGTGCTCGATCTTCTGCCGGGATCGATCCATCAGCGAGTGCCGCTGGTGATGGGCTCGATCGAGAAGGTCCGCCACATCGAACTCCTGCACAACGACCCCGCTGCGGCGTCGCGCGTCGCTCCGCTGTTTGCGCGGCGCGGCCTGTTCAGGGCGTGAGGTCAGCCATGTCGCGCAAGCATCCCATCATCTCCATCACCGGTTCGTCGGGCGCTGGCACCACCTCGGTGAAGCGCACTTTCGAGCAGATCTTCCATCGCGAGAAGGTCGAGGCCGCCTATATCGAGGGCGACGCCTTTCATCGCTTCGATCGCACCGAGATGCGCGTCAAGATGGCGGAGGAGGCGGAACGTGGCAACAAGCACTTCAGCCACTTCAGCCCGGACACCAACCTGTTTGAGGAACTCGAGGCGACGTTCCGCGACTACAGCGAAACCGGGCGGGGCCGGACGCGCTACTATGTCCACGACGACGTCGAGTCCGAGGTGCACGGCGTGCCGCCGGGCACCTTCACTGAATGGCAGTGCCTGCCGGAGAATTCCGACCTCCTGTTCTACGAGGGGCTTCATGGCGCGGTGGTCACCGACAAGGTGAATGTGGCGCGCTACGCCGACCTCAAGATCGGCGTCGTCCCGGTCATCAATCTCGAATGGATCCAGAAGCTGCATCGCGATCGCAGCGCCCGCGGCTATTCCACCGAGGCCGTGACGGACACCATCCTGCGCCGGATGCCCGATTACATCCATTACATCTGTCCTCAGTTCGCCGAGACCGACATCAATTTCCAGCGGGTGCCCACGGTCGACACTTCCAACCCCTTCATCGCGCGCTGGATACCCACGCCGGACGAATCCATGGTGGTCATCCGGTTCAAGAATCCGCGCGGCATCGACTTTCCCTATCTGCTGTCGATGATCCCGAGCAGCTTCATGTCGCGGGCGAACTCCGTGGTCATTCCCGGCGCCAAGCTCGATCTTGCCATGCAGCTCATTCTCACGCCGCTGATCCTGCAACTCATCGAGCGCAAGCGGACGGCGAAGTGAACCATCATCTCCAGAGCCACAATTGACGAGGGACCTGTGAACACATCCATCGCGATGCGGAGACGCTGACATGAATATCATCACGCAGCCCGCCGGAATCGAGACCGACGTCTCTCACCGCGACATGGCCAATGCCCTCCGCTTCCTCGCCATCGACGCCGTGGAGAAGGCCAAGTCCGGCCACCCCGGCATGCCGATGGGCATGGCGGATGTCGCCACCGTGCTGTTCTCGCGCTTTCTCAAGTTCGACCCGGCCGATCCAGCCTGGCCCGATCGCGACCGTTTCGTACTGTCCGCCGGCCACGGCTCGATGCTGCTCTATGCGCTGCTCTATCTGACCGGCTACGACAGCGTCGATATCGAGGCGATCAAATCGTTCCGGCAGTGGCAGTCGGCGACGCCGGGTCATCCCGAATATGGCCACACCGTCGGCGTCGAGACCACCACAGGTCCGCTCGGCCAAGGCCTCGCCACTGCGGTCGGCATGGCGCTGACCGAGCGACTGCTGGCGGCCCGGTTCGGCGAGGAGCTCGTCGATCACCATACTTATGTCCTCGCCGGCGACGGCTGCCTGATGGAAGGCATCAGCCACGAAGCGATCTCGCTGGCCGGTCATCTCGGGCTGAGTCGGCTGACAGTGCTCTATGACGACAACCAGATTTCCATCGATGGATCGACGTCGCTGTCCTGTTCGGACGACCAGATCGCGCGCTTCAAGGCCGCCGGCTGGCTGGCGTTCCGGATCGACGGCCACGACCCCGAAGCGATCGCTCAAGGCCTGGAGCAGGCGCGCGCCAGCGATCGCCCGACGCTGATCGCCTGCCGCACGGTGATCGGCTATGGCTCGCCGGCCTGGCAGGGCAGCGAAAAGATCCACGGCGCGCCGCTCGGCCCCGAGGAGATAGCGCGGACTCGGGAGGCGCTGCAGTGGCCTTATCCGCCGTTCGAGGTGCCGGAGCCGGTGCTGGCGCGGTGGCGGCAGATCGGCGCGCGCGGACGCATCGCTCGGGAGAACTGGACGACGCGGGTTGAGCAGCTCGATTGTGCGGCGCGCTACCGCTTCCGCGACGTGCTCGCGGGCAAGCTGTCGGGTGACTATGACGAGGCGCTGGCGCAGATCCGCGGCCGCTTCGGCCTCGAGCAGCCGAAGATCGCAACGCGGCAGGCATCCCAGCAGGTGCTCGACGCTATCGCGCCGTCGCTGCCCAATCTGCTCGGCGGCTCCGCCGATCTGACCCACTCGAATCTGACGCGGGCGAAGAGCCAGTGGCCGGTGCGGCCGGACTTCTTCGAAGGCAATTACCTGCATTACGGGATCCGCGAGCACGCCATGGCCGCGGCCATGAACGGCATTGCCCTGCACGGCGGCTTCATCCCCTACGGCGGCACCTTCCTCGCCTTCGCCGATTACAGTCGGCCGGCAATCCGCCTCGCCGCCTTGATGGGGCTGCGCGTCATCCACGTGATGACCCACGACTCGATCGGGCTCGGCGAGGACGGACCGACCCACCAGCCGGTGGAGCATCTGGCGGCGCTGCGGGCGATTCCCAACCTTCTCGTGTTTCGGCCGGGCGACGCGGTCGAAACCGCGGAAGCCTGGGATTGCGCGCTGCAGGTGGCCCAGCCCTCGGTGCTGTGCCTGTCGCGCCAGGCGCTGCCGACCTTCCGGGAGATCCAGGGCCGGGACAACATGGTCGGACTCGGCGCCTATGTCGTCGTCGAGCCGGACAGCGGCCGCGACGTCACGCTGATTGCCACCGGCTCGGAAGTCGCGATCGCGCTCGATGCGGCGGCGCGCCTCGCCGAACATGGCGTCAGCGCCGCGGTGGTGTCGGCCCCCTGTTTTGAGCTATTCCGCCGCCAGTCGGCCGAGTATCGCGCCGAAGTGCTCGGCGCCGCGCCGCGGGTTGGCGTCGAGGCCGCCGTGGAGGGTGAATGGGCGCGTTGGCTCGGTGATGACGGTGAGTTCGTCGGCATGACCTCGTTCGGCGCCTCGGCACCGGCGGACGTGCTCTATCGCGAATTCGGCATCACTGCCCAGCAGGTCGCCGCCGCCGCATTGCGTGCGATCAAGCACGCTGCATCGAAACCCGTGACGCGATCGGCGTCGCACACCGCAATCGAAAGGAGGATGTGATGGCGAAGATCACCTTGAGGCAACTGCTCGATCATGCGGCTGAGCACGGCTACGGCGTGCCGGCTTTCAACATCAACAATATGGAGCAGGGGCTGGCAATCATGGACGCCGCCGCCGCGGTCGACGCGCCGGTGATCATTCAGGCCTCGCGTGGTGCCCGGGCCTATGCCCATGATGTGATGCTCGCCAACATGATCGCGGCGCTGGAGACCATCCATCCGCAGATCCCGATCTGCCTTCACCAGGATCACGGCAATGAAGAGGCGACCTGCGCCACGGCGCTGAATTACGGCTTTACCTCGGTGATGATGGACGGCTCGCTCCGCGCCGACGGCAAGACCCCCGCCGATTTCGACTACAACGTCGCCGTGACACGGCGTGTGGTCGACATGGCCCACTGGATCGGCGCCTCCGTCGAGGGCGAGCTCGGCGTGCTCGGCTCGCTCGAGCACAACAGCGGCGAGCAGGAAGACGGTCACGGCGCCGAAGGGCAGCTCGACCGGCACCAGTTGCTGACCGACCCCGACCAGGCGGTCGAATTCGTGCGGGCGACGAAGGTCGATGCGCTCGCCATCGCCATGGGGACATCCCACGGCGCCTACAAGTTCTCGCGCCAGCCCGATGGCGAAATTCTCGCCATGGACGTGGTCGAGGAGATCCACCGGCGGCTGCCGAACACCCACCTGGTGATGCACGGATCGTCCTCGGTGCCCCAGGAGCTGCAGGACATGTTCAATACCTATGGCGGAGAGATGCCCCAGACCTGGGGCGTCCCGGTCGAGGAGATCGTCCGCGGCATCCGGCACGGCGTCCGCAAGGTGAATATCGACACCGACTGCCGGTTGGCGATGACCGCCGAGTTTCGCCGCGTCGCCGCACAGAACAAAAGCGAATTTGATCCGCGCAAATTCCTCAAGCCGGCCATGGACGCGCTACGCGATCTCTGCCGCCGGCGTTTCGAACAGTTCGGCACGGCGGGTCAGGCGTCGAAGATCAAGGTGCTGCCGCTCGCGGCCATGGCCCGGCGCTACGCCTCCGGTGCACTCGATCCGTCCACCTCGGGAATCGCGAGCGCCGCGGCCTGAAATCTCAAAGACCTTGAAAGACAATGTCCGCTGCCGCCTTGAGGCAGCAAGCGAGGAGCGTTTCATGAACCAGCACCCGACCATGACTCTGCGCGGCAAGGAGCGTTACCGTTCCGGCGTGATGGAATACAAGAAGATGGGCTATTGGGAGCCCGATTACCAGCCGAAGGACACCGACATCCTGGCGCTGTTCCGGGTGACGCCGCAGGATGGCGTCGACCCGATCGAGGCCTCGGCCGCGGTCGCCGGCGAATCCTCAACCGCGACCTGGACGGTGGTGTGGACGGATCGTCTGACCGCAGCCGAGAAGTACCGGGCGAAATGCTATCGGGTCGATCCGGTGCCGAACGCGCCGGGGCAGTACTTCGCCTATATCGCCTACGACCTCGACCTGTTCGAGGCCGGATCGATCGCCAACGTCTCGGCCTCGATCATCGGCAACGTCTTCGGCTTCAAGCCGCTCAAGGCGCTGCGGCTCGAGGACATGCGCTTTCCGGTCGCCTATGTGAAGACCTTCCAGGGGCCGGCGACCGGTATCGTCGTCGAGCGCGAGCGTCTCGACAAGTTCGGCCGGCCGCTGCTCGGCGCCACCATCAAGCCCAAGCTCGGCCTTTCCGGCCGCAATTACGGCCGCGTGGTCTATGAGGCGCTCAAGGGCGGTCTCGATTTCACCAAGGACGACGAGAACATCAACTCGCAGCCCTTCATGCACTGGCGCGAGCGCTTCCTCTACTGCATGGAGGCGGTCAATCGCGCCCAGGCGGCGAGCGGCGAGGTCAAGGGCAGCTATCTCAATGTCACTGCCGCGACCATGGAAGACATGTACGAGCGCGCCGAATTCGCCAAGGAGCTCGGCTCGGTCGTCGTCATGATCGACCTCGTGATCGGCTACACCGCGATCCAGTCCATGGCCAAATGGGCGCGCCGCAACGACATGATCCTGCACCTGCACCGCGCCGGCCATTCGACCTATACGCGGCAGCGTAACCACGGCGTGTCGTTCCGGGTGATCGCCAAATGGATGCGGCTCGCCGGCGTCGACCACATCCATGCCGGCACCGTGGTCGGCAAGTTGGAGGGCGATCCAGCCACGACGCGGGGCTACTACGATATCTGTCGCGAGGATTTCAATCCGGCGACCCTCGAGCACGGCGTGTTCTTCGACCAGAACTGGGCGAGCCTGAACAAGCTGATGCCGGTGGCGTCGGGCGGCATTCACGCCGGGCAGATGCATCAGCTGCTCAACCTTCTGGGCGAGGACGTCGTGCTCCAGTTCGGCGGCGGCACCATCGGCCATCCGATGGGCATCGCGGCGGGTGCGACCGCCAACCGCGTGGCGCTCGAGGCGATGATACTCGCGCGCAACGAGGGGCGCGATTACCTGCACGAGGGGCCTGAGATTCTCGCCAAGGCGGCTGCAAGCTGCACGCCGCTGCGGGCTGCGCTCGAGGTCTGGAAGGACGTCACGTTCAACTACGAATCGACCGATACGCCCGACTTCGTTCCCACCGCCGGCGTCTCGATCTGAGGAGGATTTTATGCGTTTGACTCAAGGCTGCTTCTCGTTCCTGCCAGACCTCACCGACGAGCAGATTTCTCGTCAGGTCGAGTATTGTCTCGCCAACGGCTGGGCGGTGAATCTCGAATTCACCGATGACCCTCATCCCCGCAGCAGCTACTGGGAGATGTGGGGCCTGCCGATGTTCGACCTTCGGGACGCCGCGGGCGTGATGATGGAGCTCACGGCCTGCCGCAAGATCCACGGCGACCGCTACATCCGCCTTTCGGCATTCGACTCCAGCCATGGCTGGGAATCGGTGAGGCTGTCCTTCATCGTCAACCGGCCGAAGAACGAGCCCGGCTTCAGGCTTGAGCGCCAGGAGATGGGCGGGCGCAACATCCGCTACACCACCACCTCCTACGCCATCGATCGGCCCGAGGGCCGGCTGGGGGCCGACTCATGAGCGCATCGGCGCTGGCGAGCGCAGGGGACGGCGTCGCCGTCCCCGACGCGGTCAACCTGCGCCGCGAACTCGAGGAAGTCGGCATCAACGAGGTGCTCGATCAGCTCGATCGTGACCTCGTTGGTCTCACCCCGGTCAAGACGCGCATCCGCGAGATCGCGGCGCTGCTCCTGATCGAGCGCATCCGCAAGCGCATGGGGCTGGCGATCCAGGCGCCCACCCTGCACATGTCCTTCACTGGCAATCCGGGGACGGGCAAGACCACGGTGGCCCAGCGCATGGCGAGCATTCTCCATCGCCTGGGCTTCATCCGTCGCGACCATCTGGTCTCGGTGACGCGCGACGAACTGGTCGGGCAGTATATCGGCCATACCGCGCCGAAGACCAAAGAGGTGCTCAAGCGCGCCATGGGTGGCGTCTTGTTCATCGACGAGGCCTATTATCTGTATCGTCCGGACAATGAGCGGGACTACGGTCAGGAGGCCATCGAAATCCTGCTCCAGGTCATGGAAACCCAGCGCGACGACCTGGTGGTGATCCTGGCCGGCTATGGCGATCGGATGGACAAGTTCTTCGCCAGCAATCCCGGCTTCCGCTCACGTATCGCCCATCACGTCGAGTTTCCCGACTATACGGATGACGAGCTGCTGGCGATCGCCGAGCTCATGCTGCGCGACCTGAACTATGGCTTCAGCGACGGCGCTCGCGACGCCTTCGTCCGCTATATCGAATTGCGGCGGTCGCAGCCGCTGTTCTCCAACGCGCGGTCGATCCGCAACGCGATCGACCGGGCTCGGCTGCGCCAAGCCAATCGCCTCGTCTCCGATCTCGACCGCACGCTCACGCCCGAAGATGTCAGCGAGCTTCAAGCGAGCGATATCCTGGCAAGCCGCGTCTTCCACTTCGGCCGCGGCAAGCCGGGCGGTACACTGACGAATTGACGTAGGGCTTCGGTAGGTTCCTCCAGACTTGGGCGCAGGGCGGTTCCGCTCCTGCGCCATTTCTTTTTTGCCTTCTTGCCCGAGCAATGCCTCTCATCCAGACACAAGCGCGCCGGCCGCAGCGAAGCGAGCGCGGCGCCGGGCAGGAGATATGCCGCTGCCTGGACGTTCTGCCGCCAGTTGGCGAGCTGCGACGTTGTATCAGAACGTTGCCCTTATCCCACCATAGGCGGCGAGTGGCATGCCCGGCAGGAACGTGCGCGAATCATTGAACGCGAACAGGTTGGCCCCTCCGGGTGTCGAGTTGTTGAAGCCGGCGGTGCTCAGGAACGTGCCCGCAGCATAGTAGCGCTGATTGAACAGGTTCTGCACCAGCCCGAACACCTCGACGTTCTTGGTCACCTGGTAGGAGGAGTGCAGATTGACGACCCAATAGGCAGGGACCTTCGGATTGAGGTTGGAGTCGTCGTGGATCAGATATTGGCTGCCGACATAATTGAGGTCGGCGCCGAGCTTCCAGGCATCGGTGACGGCGTATTCCGCGCCAAGCTTGAGGCGGTGCGCGGGAATTCCTGGAATATGGTTTCCGGTCGTGACGTTGATGATGCTGGCGCCGGTGACGGGGTCGATGGTCGCCATCGGATTGTTCACACCGGACAACGTCAGAGAGCTCTGATATGTCGCGTCCACGAAGGTGTAGTTAGCGTAGGCGGTCCAGCGATTCCAGGCAAAGTTGACCTTTGCCTCGACGCCCTGGCGCAGTGTGGTCCCGGCGTTCTGGAAATAACCGAAGTTCGGCACCACGGCGCTTGCGACGCTGATGATGTCGTCGAAATTTTCCGTGCGGAACAGGCCGAGTCCCCACCGCAACCGCCAGCCGTTCTCGATGACTTTGGCCGGCGCCTTGCGCGGAAGAGGATCCGCGGCTGCTGCGCCGCCGGAGAGTTCGCCGCGTACGCCGCCTTCGATCGTCTGCGACACCACCTGCTTGAGCGGCGGATCGGCGATCAGGAAATTGTCGATCTGGCAGGGATTAGCCGGATCCGAACAGCCGAGCTCCAGCGGCGTGGGCGCTCGATTGGCTTCCGAATAGCCCGCATAGGCGGTCACATTGGGTGCAATCCGGTACGTCAGGCCGATCACAGGATTGAAACGCTGAAAGTTGTTGTTGCTCGTCAGCAGTGGATTCGTGCCGGTCAGGTCCTGCAGATCGATCTGTGCGTAGTTGAAGCGTCCGCCGGCCGTCAAGGACAGCTGCGACGTGATGTCGAAGGTGTTGGTCGCGTACACGCCGATATACGTGTTCTTGGCGTTGAGATTGACCGGGGATATGTCGGCCAAGGGCTGATCGGCGAAGACGCCGGTGCCGGTCACGAAAAAGTTCTGATCGACCGTGCCGAGCTCGGATGATGTCTGGAATCGGGTGTTTCCGTGATCGACGCTGGTGCCCACGACAAAGTGGTTATCATGTCCGAACAGCTGCGCGGTGCTGGTCGCCTGCAGCGACCCGCCATAGCTGTTTGACTTCGTCGAGTTGCGGTCGATCGCGCCCAACGCGGAATTGGCGGGAAGCGTATTCAGGATCGCGACGTTCTGATTGAGCGGCGTCGCGCCATCGCCGATGCAGAGCTGTCCGTCCAGTGGCCCTCCGGCATCGCAGGCCTGGGCGTCGGTGCCATTGCCGTCCACATGGCTCGCACGGTAGCTGCGGAAATACGCATTCGCTTGAACGGACAACGTGTCCGTGGGCGTCCATTTTCCATTCGCCTGCAGGAAGGCCAACTGAAGGTGGGTCGTCTGCGGCCAAGTATAGACGCTCGACCATCGCTGAGTCAGCAGATCCGCTGGTGTGGCGGCAGCGGCGCCGAGCTTGTTGTCTGCGCCGGTAAAGGAGACGTGGAACTCGGTCTGGTCGCCGCGCGCGCCGAGGTCGACATACATGCGTCGGATCTGGGATGACGACGAGAAGTCTCTCCAGCCCTTGTCGTAAAGTGCGTCGGCGGCAACGTAGGCCGAGATGTTGTCTTTCTGGTAACCGGCCTGCGCGCCCCCGCCGATGCGGCCAAACGAGCCGCCGCTAATCTCGGCTTGGGTGCCTTGGTACGTGAAGCCGTTCTTCATATCGATCGACAATGCGCCGCCGATGGCGTTGAGGCCGAACAGAGGATTGTTCGGCATCATCGTCATGCGGGCGATTGCCATCTCTGGAATCGTGTCCCAGTTGACAATATCGCCGAACGCTTCGTTGATTCGGGTGCCATTCTGATAGACGGCGAGCCCCTGCACGGTTCCCGGAACTGGCGAGGCGGTGAAGCCGCGATAATCGAGATTGCGCTGAAACGGGTTTCCGGACGTATCGCTGAGGGAGACGCCAGGAAGAGACGTCACCATGCCGTCCAGCAACGAGGGGGTCTTCGCATGGTCCAGGCTAGAGGCGTCGATTGTCTGAACGTTGGACGGTATCTTTTCGCGGTCGATCTCTCCGCCGGAAACTGGTGATACGCCGACGACTTCGATGGTCTGTAGGGTCTCTTGCGCTAGCGCCCCCCCCGGGAATACGGCGCAACCCAAGAGAAGCGCGCTCTTCAATGCCTTGAGCTTGGCCAAAACGTCCCCCCCCAATCACTCTTTAATCGTGCGGTTCAATGCTCTCGGCCCTGAACAGCGAACATCGGTCACATTGCACCGTTAAGTATTGAAATATTGCTGGGTCACTCGGATAGTCGCAACCGGGATTATTCCCGGAAGATGTCCGGAAAGTTTCCCGGGCCTTGAAAAGCCATCCAGTCTCAGTGGATTAGAATGCGTCCTAGCGTCGTCGGATTCGTTGTCGCGACCCGCGAAAGCAAAATCGTCGTTCCCTGATGCAAGTCGGCCACACCCGAGAGCAATGCCGTTTTGACGTGTCCTCGATTTTCGCGCTTCGTCTCAGGGCGATCGATTCGAGTTACGAAGAACTCGGCGTTTGAGGAAGAATCGGCACGGAGCCCGACAGGCGCAATGAACTCTCCCGGGGCATTTACGTCCGGTAACGGCGACGTTCGGGATCGTTGATTGCGGCCGGGCCGCTCTCACTGCGGCCGCAGGTGCAGCGGAATCGTGAGTGCGATCTGCGCCTGGTTCATGCCGGGTGGGAAACGCGGAAAGGGCTGCGCGCGCTGGATAACGGCCATCGCCGCACTGTCCAGAGTCGATGAGCCTGAACTGCCGGCGAGACGCCGTGATAGCAGCCGTCCGTTGCGATCGATGGTGACGCCCACGCGCACGGTGCCGGTTTCCGTGCTGCCGTTGGCGGCATAGGTGGCGTAGCGGCGAATGTGCGCTGCCAGTTCGCTTTCCCACGATGCGCGCCCGGCCCTCGCTCCCTGGCTGTCGGCGCCGGGGTTGGGCGCCATGGCAAGCCGCGCGGGTTTGCTGCCCGGCGCGGCCGCGGGTTTCAAAGGCGCGGTCTTGCGGTGTTCTCTTGCAGCCTTTTCATCATTGGAGACCGGTTTGTGAGCAGGTGGAGGCGGCATGACCGTAATCTGATCATTGTGCGCGGGCTCCGACCGAGGCGGCGGCGCCGGTTCAATCTTCATCGGAGGCGGCTCAGGCTCGGCGACGACCTCCTGAGGGGCGACCGGCTCGTTCGTGGGCGGTGCGAGATCGGACCGCTCGACCGGCGGCGTCGGTTCGGCCGGCACAGCTTCGGGGGGGGGCGGAGCGGGCGCGCTTACAGCGGGCATGAAGGCGACATCGATTGCCGGCGCTTCGGCGCGTCCCTCCGGTGCGGGCCTGAGCAGCAGATAGCCGAGAGCCAAGCCGACGTGGAGGGCGGCAACCACAAGCGCAGCCGCCGTCCACAACACTGCGTCCCTGGCCTGTTCCCGTTCGAACGGATCGGCCGTCATCAGGCTCACGGGCTGCTCCGGTCTTCCAGAGCCACCAGCGCCACTTTGACATAGCCCGAGTTCCGCAGCTGGTTCATCAGCTCCATCACCTCGCCATAGGATAGGGCCTGATCGGCGCGCAGCAGCACTCGCTGCGTGCGATCGGAGCCGGTCGCGGCATCGAGCGCTGCGGCGAGACCGGAACGCTTGACCGCCTCGTCGCCGATTGCAAGCGAGTGGTCTGCCTTGAAGGTCACGAGAATCGGTTTGTCGGGGCGGGGGGACGGTTCGGCGGAAGCCGATGGCAGGTTGACTGGAATATCGACTGTCGCAAGGGGGGCCGCGACCATGAAGATGATGAGGAGAACCAGCATGATGTCGATGAACGGCGTCACGTTGATCTCATGGGTCTCTGCGTAGTCTTCATCGCGCTTGGCGAGCCGGATTGCCATGGCTCACTCCGCCGAATCCGCAATCGACAGCACCGTACCTGCTGCCGTGTGCGAGCTGCGCCTGATATCGATCGACAAAGCGTTCCGGTCGAGATCGCGGCTCAGCAGGCGCAGGATCGCCACCGACGAATCGGCGAGCACTGAACGATAGGTCCCGGTCGAGCGCGCAAAGGCGTTGTAGATCACCACGGCGGGGATGGCGGCAACGAGGCCGAAAGCCGTCGCCAACAGCGCCTCCGCGATGCCCGGAGCCACGACGGCGAGATTCGTGGTGTGAGCCTGCGAAATGCCGATAAAGCTGTTCATGATGCCCCACACGGTACCGAAAAGCCCCACGAACGGCGCGACCGATCCGACAGTGGCCAGGATCCCCATGCCGCGTCCAATCCGCCGCGCGGCTGCGGCCTCGATCCGCTCCAGCTGCCAGGCGATCCGCTCCTTGATGCCGGCCGCTGGAAGGCCTCGTGACTTCTCGACCTCATCTTCGGCCGCGGCGAGAAGCCGGCCCACAACGCTTCTTTCATCCGCGACCTGGCGCGCCGCATCCTGTAGCGAACGGGCGGATAGAACAGTGGCCAGCGCGCGGCGCCCTGCACGTCTCGCCGCCCGCAACTGGATGGTCTTGACGAGGAGAACTGTCCAGGTTGCCACCGAGGCCAGTGCCAATCCGATCATCACGACTTTGACGACCACGTCCGCCTGGATGAACATGCCCCAGGGCGACAGGGCAGGGGGGGGCGGGCCAATGGCGCTAGCCAGCGTCGGGGCTGGTTGTGGGGCCGGTACGGCGGGAGACGATGCGGAGCGTGCCAGCTGCGGCTGGGAGCTTCCTGTGGCGTTTGAAGCGGCGTCTGGAGGAGGAGCATTCTGGCCGGCGTCATGGGCAACAGTGGCGCTCGTCGGCGCTTCGACAGCGGCTGCCGCTTGCCCCGACGCGGTTACGCCATCGAGAGCGGGCTGTTCAGCAACGGCGCTGAAGGACATCAGCGACACGACGATGGCCAGCAACAACGGCGCCGAAATCGAGAGATGCTTTCCGCGCCGGTTTCGGGCTCGGTGTTGGGTCCGCGCCTTGTCCATCTTGTGAGTACTCCTCCCGCTGACGCCGCAACAGCCCTGGTTGAATCCAGGTCCTCTGTCGTTTCGTGAACGGCGTGCCTCGACGATCTGATGCCGCGAGCCAGTTTGGCTCATCGATGAATCTTGGATCGGCGACGACGCCGCGTGCTGAAATCGTCTCATATCGCCTGGATAAAGTAACGGCAAAGCAGCAAGAACGATATGACGCGAGAACAGGGTGCCTCTACTTCTACCCGGCTTCAAGGCCATCAGTTGTTTCGGGAAAAAATCCCGATAATTGCTAGAAATAATCCCTGAGCGGCCAGCCGGCAGTCATTGACGTTTTCGCCCACGAGATCGGTCGTTGACGGGGGCGTTGGGGCATCGGGGCAGTGGTTCAGCGATGATCCGCCGTGGTCAGGCATTTCCGCCAATGCCGCCCGAATCCGGCAGGCGTCCATGAGCTTCACCGTGCGGTCCGGTTCTCGATCCACTGATCGGTGTCTTTGCTATGGCCGAACCGCGGCTTGCAGCCTTGCCGCGCCAGCCCGGGGCCGCAGTTCCAGTGCCTCGAAGCTCGCGGAACCGGCAGCGCGTCCGGCGGGCAATTCTGCTGCGTTCTCAAGGAAACGACGCCCGATATTGCCAGGACATTTGGATGGGTGGCTGGTCGCCGCGGCGACAACGCCGGCGCCGCACCGCTTGCGCGGCGGCAATCGAGATCCTAGGCTATCCAGCAGGCGCTTCGCGCCGGGACTGGACGCCGATCAAGATCAACCAATACGCATCGAAGAGGGAGACCCCAATGGCCTGGAAGACTCCGAAGATTGTCGAACTGCCGGTCGGTCTGGAAATCAACATGTACGCTTGCGCGGCGCGCAAGTAACAGGTCGACTCAATGTGTTCGGCTGCGGAGGCATCGGCCTCCGCGGTCGTTCGGACGATAAGTGGTGCCCCCGGATGGAACGAGCTGGTCGAGCGTGCGCTCGGGCCGGCTCTATTTTATTGTCGTCATTTTATTGTCGTTCGGTGAAGGCGGTCCTTCCCTGCTCAAATGTTGCGCGGAGCGATCCGGACGAATTAAGCACAGGTGCGATGGTATTCGGCTGGACCGGTTTCCGGCCATTCGGCTCGCGATTCACCTCAGCGCGATGTGAAACTTCGTCTCTCGCCGTCCGTTTCTGCTGTAGTATCTTTGTTGCGCTGCGAGGAGTACGGCATGAACCCGATCGAACTTGTGGTTACGGTCTGTGCGGTGCTGTCGCCGACCACCTGCGAGGACACCCATCTGGTGTTCAATTATGGCGGATCGCTACGCCAATGCGCGATGGCGGCGCCGCCCTATATCGCCCAATGGGTGGGAGAGCATCCGAAATGGAATGCGGTGCGGTGGCGCTGCGAATATCCGCATAGCCATGACAAGGCGGAAGACGCTGCGCCGGCGTCGGCGGGCTGACGACGGCCGAGTGCAAACGGCTCGCTACTTGGTGCAGTCCTTCAGATCCTTGTCTTCGATCGTGACGATCGCGCTGGATTTGATCTCGATATCCCTGACGATGCACTGCCGTGCGTCGTGATACCCGACCTTGGCGTCGTAGCGGCCCGGTTCGATTCCGGTGAGGCGCAGGCGCTCGTCGTGGTCGACTTCCTTGTCTCGGTCGTTGAGCGTCTGGTTGGGACCCCAGTTGTCCTTGCCGGTGGGGGACAGCTGGAAGCTGGAAATCGTCGCGGTGGTCAGATTCCAAAGCCGGATCCCCTTGCCCTGCGCCAAGAGCGGCACTGAGGTCACGAGCAGGACTGCGACGGCGACGGTGGATTTGGGCAACACGGGAGCCTCCCTGGCCAACAGCGAATGGTATATTATTATGATCCGCGAGAGCAGGGAGGACCAGAATGGAGTTTGTCAGATCGATGCGGCCGATGGTCGTGGTTCTTGCGATGTGCTGCGTTGCCGCATCGACCGCGATCGTCGCCGCAGCGCGCGCCGACGATTTCAACGATTATCCGACCTCCGCGCGCGCCGAATATGTCTTCGGCTGCCTCAAGGCCAATGGCGAAACACGACAGGCGATCGATCAATGCTCCTGTTCGATCGACGTCATTGCCTCACTGATTCCGTATGACCGCTACGTCACCGCCGAGACAGTGCTAAGCATGTCCCAGGTCCGGGGCAATCTCGGCGGTGAATTCCGCTCGTCCGCACAGGCCGCCAGCGCCCTCAACGATCTGCGGCGGGCCCAGGCCGAGGCCGAAGTGCGTTGTTTCTGAACGGCCGGCACGGGTAGCAATGAGGCGTCTGCAGCACCTCAGATTCCCGAGCCTTCGACCTTCCAGTCATTCTGGAAGACGTGACCGTCAGTGTCCTTGGCCTCGACGCGGATGCGCTTGGCGCCGTTCGGCACGTAGGTGAAGCGGATATTGGGATCCTCGGAGATCGAAATTCCGCCTTCCATCGCCAGCACCAGGCTGTCGTCCTGCCAGATGTGGATCTCATTGATGAAGAACGCCGGAATGTAGAGCTGCGTGAGCTGATCCATCTGCAGGCCCGAATTGTTCGGGTGCCCGATCATGATCTGGGCTTCACGCGCACCGCTCGCCAGGCCTTCTCCGGACTTTTCACTGGATCTCGCAAATTGCCGCAGGCGCATCTGGCCGAGCCTTGCCTTGGCTTCCTCGGGGTTCTTGGCTGCCGGCGCGGCGCAGCCGCCGGACGCCTTGACATACGTCTTGACCATATAGAGCTGGCCATCGCTTAGTTCGGCCACTGCATGGACATCGGTGTAGCTGTTGACCCGCACCCGCGTGGAGATATCGCTGATCGCGGCATCCCGTCCCAATTCGAAACGCGCCGCCAGCGGCGACGGATTTTGGTCGATCACCAGGGTGATCGACGATACCCGGCGGGTGTCGCCGCCAGGCAGCATGGTGTGGAGCGTTACGGGCACGACCGCGGCGTCTTCCGCCCGGGCGGGCATCTCGATGGCGATTAGGCCGGTACCGTCCTTCATCGTCCGGCTGTTGAAGATGTCCTGCACCAGCCCCGGCCAGGGATCATAAGCGGTAGAGCTCTCGGCTGGCGCGGGAAGGGGCGACAGCAGCGGCAGAAGGAAACAGGCGATCAGCAGCGAAATGAGACGAGTGCCCGACATGGTCGCGATCCTTCTGATGGCGGTCCTGCGATCGAAACTATAGGTCTGCGCTCGGCTCATTCCCATTCAATTTCCGAGAATGCCGCTGTCGCGTTGCGGGCGTTATATTCATCGAACAATTTCCAGCGGGTGCGTTCGGAGCCGGCGGCGGTCTCGGCCGCCAGGGAGATCGGCTTGCCGGCCGCGACCAGAGCACGGACATCCCGCGCCATGGTTTCGAGGTAGCGGCGCTGGTCGCTCAGGGCTGCCGGCCAGGCACTCACTTCGCCGTGGCCGGGGATGACGCGCCGGGCCGAAAGGGAGTCGAGCTGATCCATCACCTTCAACCAGCCGCGAAGGCTGCCGTCGATGACCGGTACGTGGCCCAGGAAAAGGAGATCCCCGGCGAACAGGGTTTCGGTGCGCTGGTCAAGTACCGTCAGATCGCTGTCGGTATGTGCGACGGGCCAGGCCCGCAGCGTCAGTTCACGGCCGCCAAGGTCCAGCTTGAGGTCGTCGCCGACGAGTTGTGTCGGAGGAATGAGGCGGACTTCGTTAATCAATTCGTCACCGAGGCTGCGTCTGAATGACGACAGGTAGAATTGTCCGCGTGACAGCAGTGCCGATGGTAGATTGCGGTGGCCGACGAAGCTGGTTCCGTCTGCCGCGAATGCTGCATTGCCAAAGATGTGATCCGGGTGCGCATGCGTATTAATGACGTAGCGGACCGGTTTGTCCGTGCGGCTGCGAATGGCTGCGAGTAATCGCTGCCCCTCGCGAACGCTGCCGCCGGTATCAACCACGGCGACTGAAGTGTCGCCGATGATGAAGCCGATATTGGCGATGGCTCCCTCATTCTCCTCCGTCATGAGTTCCATCACGCCGAAATGGACGAAGATTCCGGGAGCGATCTCGCTGATAGACAAGGGACTTTGCTGCGCGCGCGCCCCGGTTGCCGTCCCAGCAGCCGTGACGAAAACGACGGCTGCGACGAGCGCGAGAACGCGAGAGGTCATACCAGTTGTCCTGTCTGATGAATGCAAGTTGCACTCTGAGCGCTGCGTTGCAGCACGCTAATATGTTGCGCGTTGCTGATGGCGGGCATAGCATTTCGCCGTTCCCGGCTTCAACTGGACTTCGGTTCACGCGCCCGATGACCTACTTGAGCTGAGAACGGGCGCACAGGCCGAAAGCGGTGCTGGCTTTCGGAGGCGGAGCTTTGATGCCACGTGCATCTGGTTTCGTGCGACAGGCCAACGAACGACAAGATCGAATATCGAACGACAAGATCGAACGCAAAAACCGTCACTGTTAAAACTGTCACTGTCCGGGAGGGATCGTTATGCGCAAGGTGCTACTCGCGACCTGCGTTGGTGCTACGGCTGTCATGGCCGCAGGCGCGGCTCGTGCCAACGACGAGCTGAATAAGATGTCGCAGGACCCGAAGGGTTGGGTCATGCCGGCCGGCGATTACGCCAATACGCGCTACTCGAAGCTCAAGCAGATCACGCCCGCCAATGTCGGCAAGCTCCAGGTGGCCTGGACCTTCTCGACCGGCGTGTTGCGCGGCCACGAAGGCGGCCCGCTGATCATCGGCGACGTGATGTACGTCCACACGCCGTTCCCCAACAAGGTCTATGCTCTCGACCTCAAGAACGAGAACAAGATCATCTGGCACTACGAGCCCAAGCAGGATCCCAACGTCATTCCGGTGATGTGCTGCGACACCGTCAACCGCGGCCTCGCCTATGGCGACGGCCTGATCATCCTGCACCAGGCCGACACCACGCTGGTGGCGCTCGACGCCAAGACCGGCAAGGTGGCCTGGAGCACCAAGAACGGCGATCCCAGCAAGGGCGGGACCGGCACCTCGGCGCCGCTGGTGGTCAAGGACAAGGTCCTGGTCGGCATCTCCGGCGGCGAGTTCGGCGTGCAGTGCCACGTCACCGCCTACGACCTCAAGACCGGCAAGCAGGCCTGGCGCGCCTTCTCCGAAGGCCCGGACGACCAGATCAAGCTCGATCCGGAAAAGACCACTGTGCTCGGCAAGCCGGTCGGCAAGGACTCGAGCCTGAAGACCTGGCAGGGCGATCAGTGGAAGATCGGCGGCGGCTGCACCTGGGGCTGGCTGTCCTACGATCCGGCTCTGAACCTCGTCTATTACGGTTCGGGCAACCCCTCGACCTGGAATCCGAAGCAGCGTCCGGGTGACAACAAGTGGTCGATGACCATCTTCGCCCGTGATCCTGACACCGGCGTCGCCAAGTGGGTCTACCAGATGACCCCCCATGACGAATGGGACTATGACGGCGTCAACGAGATGATCCTCACCGATCAGACGATCAACGGCACGCCGCGCAAGCTGTTGACCCATTTCGACCGCAACGGTCTCGGCTATACCCTCGACCGCACCAACGGCGAACTGCTGGTCGCCGAGAAGTACGATCCGAAGGTCAACTGGACGACCGGCGTCGATATGAACAAGAGCTCGCCGACCTACGGCCGGCCGAAGGTCGTCGACCAGTACTCGACCGACAAGGCCGGCGAGGATCACAACGTCAAGGGCATCTGCCCGGCGGCGCTCGGCTCCAAGGACGAGCAGCCGGCGGCCTATTCGCCGGAGACGCAGCTGTTCTACGTGCCGACCAACCACGTCTGCATGGACTACGAGCCGTTCAAGGTGAGCTACAGCGCGGGCCAGCCCTATGTCGGCGCCACGCTCTCGATGTATCCGCCTGCCGGCGAAACCAACATGGGCAACTTCATCGCCTGGGACGGCAAGACCGGCAAGATCGTGTGGTCGAACAAGGAGCAGTTCTCGGTGTGGTCGGGTGCGCTCGCCACCGCCGGTGGCGTGGTGTTCTACGGCACGCTCGAGGGCTACCTGAAGGCGGTCGACGCCAAGACGGGCAAGGAACTGTACAAGTTCAAGACCCCGTCGGGCATCATCGGCAACGTCACGACCTATGAACATGGCGGCCAGCAGTACGTGGCGGTTCTGTCCGGCGTCGGCGGCTGGGCCGGCATCGGCCTCGCTGCGGGTCTGACCGATCCGACGGCGGGTCTGGGCGCGGTCGGCGGCTATGCCGCCCTGAGCAGCTATACCGCGCTCGGTGGTACGCTCACCGTGTTCTCATTGCCGCAGTGATCTGACGGCTCGTGCGGTGGATCTGACGCCGGTATCAGCATTGCAGCGAACTCGTCGTACGCGCGTCAGATCCAAAATCTCACTCTAATCATAATGATGCTGTGTCCAACGTTCGTATAAGCGCCCGCTGCGATGGAATACGAACGTTGGAAACGGGACACGAGTTACGATCCGGCCGGCGCAGGGACCTAGTCCATGCGCCGGCCGGCGCGCCACCGGAGGACAAGCTCTTGCATACAGTTCGGTTGATGGCTGCCGCGATCCTGTTTGCGGTAGCAGGGGGGCATGCGTTTGCCGAACCGCCCGGCGATCCGACCGCAGTCAAGAAGGAAGATGGCAAGTACGTCGATAAGGAAGGCAATCCGACCTACAAGGTTGCGCCCGACGGCACCGTCGACTGGTACACCTATTCCGGCTTTCGCCGCTATCACTCGGACTGCCATGTCTGCCATGGTCCCGACGGCGAGGGGTCGACCTATGCGCCTGCGCTGAAGGATTCGCTCAAGACCATGAGCTATGCTGACTTCCTCGGCGTCGTCGCGAGCGGCCGCAAGAACGTCAACACCGCACAAGAAAACGTCATGCCGGCGTTCGGCGATAATCCGAACGTCGCTTGCTACATGGACGACCTCTATGTCTATCTTCGTGCCCGCTCGATGGATGCGGTGCCGCGGGGCCGGCCCGCCAAGCACGAGGACAAGCCATCCGAAGCGCAACAGGCCGAGGATTCCTGTATGGGCAAACACTGAAATGGGCAAACATTGAGGGGCCGTACAGAATGGTCGTCCGGGACGCGCCGACGCGTTCCGCAATTGCGTGATTGAATGGAGAAGGCGGCAATGATTCATGCCGGACTGCCCCGCTGGCTGGCCGTTGCGCCGCTGGCTGTTATCCTGACTTTCGCCGGACGGATGCCGCTCAGCGCACAGATGTCGGTCCAGACGTCGGAAGGCACCGACCTGTCGATTGAGCTGGTCGATCCCAAGGTGCTGCGGGTCTGCGCCGACCCCCGCAACATGCCGTTCTCTGACGAAAAGGGCGAAGGCTTCGAGAACAAGATCGCCGAGCTGCTCGCGGACAAGCTGCACAAAAAACTCGAATACGCCTATATGCCCCAGGCGACCGGTTTCGTTCGACTGACACTAGGGGCGCACCGCTGCGACGTCATCATGGGCTTTCCTCAGGGCGACGACCTGGCTCAGGGCACCAACCCCTATTACCGCACGGCCTATGCTCTGGTGACCAAGCCGGGCAGCAGGCTCGAAGAGGTTGCGACGCTCTCCGACGAGCGGCTAAAGGGCAAGCATCTCGGAATTATCGCCGGCACGCCGCCGGGGACCAACATGGCGGTCAACGGCCTAATGGCGACGGCCAAGCCTTATCCGCTGGTGATTGACACCCGGATCGATTCCTCAGCCGAGGCGATGATCAACGATCTGACCTCCGGGCAGATCGATGCCGCCGTGCTGTGGGGGCCGATGGCGGGTTATTACGCCAGGAAAGCCGATCCGCCGCTCCATGTCACGCCGCTGGTCCACGAGCAGTCGGGCCCGAAGCTCGCTTACCGGATCGGCATGGGCGTTCGCGCGGCCGACCAGAACTGGAAACGGCTGCTCAACCGCCTGATCCGGGAGAACCAGCCGGCGATCAACAAGATCCTTCTCGCCTATGGCGTGCCGCTGCTAGACGAGAATGATCAACAGATCACAGCGGACAGGGCGGACTAGTGCGGTGTCTTGCAATTGCCTGCTCCCTCCGCGGTGGCCCCCGAGTGTGCGGCAGATGAGGCGGTCATATGGAGACGGGATACTAGCGGCGGCGATGGCGAAAGGCGTGGGGGTCGTCGTTGCGGTCCTCGTTGCCGCTGCTGCGGCACATGCTGGCGAGAGCGTGCCTGAGCCGCCAGAGTATCGGACAGAGAACTACCGGGCTCCTGTTCCAGCGACGCTGGTCGGTGCGCGTGTCCTGACGACGCAGGAGGCTGAGGCGATCTGGCGGGCGCGGACCGGGGTCTTCATCGACGTCCTGCCCCATGCGCCGAAGCCAGCGAACCTTCCTTCCGGCACGATCTGGCGCGAGCCGCCGCGTCGCGACATTCCAGGCAGCATCTGGCTGCCGGACACCGGCTATGGCCGGTTGGCGCCGGCCACCGAAGACTATCTGCGGCAAGGGCTCGCACAGGCCTCGGAGGGAGACCTGGCAAGACTGCTGGTGATCTACTGCCAAGCCGATTGCTGGATGTCCTGGAACGCGGCGAGGCGTGCGGTCGCGCTCGGCTACACCAATATCGGCTGGTATCCCGAGGGCACCGACGGCTGGGCCAAGGCGGATCTGCCGCTCGAGGAAGCTCATCCGCAGCCTCGGCCGGAGGCGGCCTCACAGCCATCGCGCTGACCGCGGCGCGATCAATCGATCTCCTGCTGGATGATGCGCGCCAGGGCGAACAGCCGCTGGTCGACGGCGGTCGGCACTTCGCAGACGAAGCTGACGACGCGGCGCCGGTCCTCGAAAATGCGGGTTTCCCAGAGGACCTGGTTGTTGAGCTCCTCGACCTTGGTCTGGTCCGAATCGGGAGCGTCCTGGAGTGCATGCAGCGCCTGGATATCGCTGCGGATCTTTTCGGCGGCGTCGCGCTGCTTGCGGGTCACCCGCTCGAGGCCGTTCATCACCGACGAGCGCTGCGCGTTGAGGGTATCGAACAATCCTGCGAACAGCCTCAAGGCCTCGCGCGTCTTGTCTGATTTGGCATTCGCCAGGAATTCCTTGATGGTCGTTTCCGCTTCGTCGATCGGCGTGCGGCGCGCCGCGAGGCGCGGCACCAACGCGTTTACCTTGGCGTCATCCTTCCAGTCCTTGGTTGCATCGTCGAGCGGCGGCCCGTTCCAGACGGCGGCTACCGAGATTTCCGGGACCTTGGCCTGGTTGCACGGCCAGTCCGGATAACGCGGATCCGCGGCGAAGGATGAGGCTGTCGACGCCATGATCGCGACACAGGCGATCGAGAGCAGAATGAGAAGCGCCGTCCGCCTTGTCATGGTTCCCCTCCAGCCGGTCCGCGCCGGCTCAAACCCCGTGACGGATCATAGGCGATCATCGCCCCCAGGAGAAAGACGAGGGTGCAGCCGCCGACCACCGCCAGCGACACCCAGTTCACCTTGCCGTAGAGCGCGAAACGGACGAGTTCGACCGCGTGGGTGAAGGGATTGGCCTGGCAGACGTAATAGAGCATCGGGCTGCCTTCCCGCACGCGCCACAATGGGTAGAGCGCCGAGGACGCAAAGAACATCGGGAAGATCACGAAGTTCATCACCCCGGCGAAATTCTCCAGCTGTCGGATGCCGGACGAGATCAGCATGCCGAGGGCGCCGAGCATCAGGCCGGACACCAGCAGCGCCGGCAGCACCGCGATATAGCCCATGGGCGGCGGTTCGATGTCCCAGAACCAGGCGATGACGAGGAAGGCGTAGACCTGGAGGACCGATACCGCCGTGCCGGCGAGAAGCTTGCAGGAGAGCACGAACCAGCGTGGCAGCGGGCTGACCAGCAGGATGCGCATGTTGCCCATTTCCCGGTCGTAGACCATGGACAGCGACGACTGCATGCCGTTGAACAGCTGGATCATCACCATCAGCCCGGGGGTGATGTAGACCTCGTAAAGAATGTAGGTCTCGTAGGGCGGGATGATCGACAGGCCGAGCACCTGACGGAATCCGGCCGCGAAGATGAACAGCCACACCAGCGGCCGGACCAGGGCCGAGATGAAGCGTTCGCGCTGATGAATGAAGCGCAGCCCCTCGCGCCAGACGATGCCGAGCAGGCACGTCGCGTATTGCGCCGGCGAAAACCCGGTGGTTCGTTCGGGAACGGCCGCGATGCTCATGGGGCGGCGCCTCCGGGTTGGCCGGCCGTTCCGGTCAGTTGCATGAAGGTGGACTGCAGATCGGATGCATTGGTTGCAGCGATCACGTCCGCGACCTTGCCGCGCGCCAGAACGCGTCCCTGGTGCAGGACGACGAGATCGTCGCTGGATGCGACCTCGTCGAGCAGGTGGGTGGTCCACAGCACGGCGATGCCCTGCTCGACGACGAGCCGTCGGACGTGATCGAGAATGGAGGCGCGGGCCTTGACGTCGAGGCCGACGGTCGCTTCATCGAGCAGCAGCAGGCGAGGGCGATGCAGCAGAGAGCGGGCGATCTCCAGCCTTCGCATCTGGCCGCCCGAGAGGTTGCGGACCTTGCTCGCGGCGCGATCGCCGAGTTCGACGCGCGCGAGCAGGTCGGTGGCGCGCTGCCTTGCCTCGCCCCGGCCGATGCCCTGCAGCGCAGCATGATAGAGCAGATTCTGCATCACCGAGAGATCGAGATCGAGCGTGCGTGGCTGAAACACGACGCCGATCCGGCGCAGGCCTTCGCCCGGCTCGCGGCCGATGTCGTGGCCGAAGATCAGGACGCGCCCCGACTGCACGCCGAACAGCCGGGTGATCAGCGATACCAGCGTGCTCTTGCCGGCGCCGTTGAGCCCGAGTAGCGCGGTGAAGCTCGCCGGCGCCACCGTGAAGCTGACGTCGTCAAGCGCGCGGCGCTGGCCGTAGGCGTGGCCGATATGCTCGACGCAGAGCGCCGCTTCCCCGGAGGCCGTCGCCGCTCCGGCATTCGTCATCATGTTCATGGCTGCAGAGGCGTCGGGCACGGTCATTGCGGCGCGATGGTGATGCCCCAGGGCAATTCGCCGACCTGGATGGTCTTGATGACCTTGAGGCTGACGACATCGATCACCGAGACGTCGTTGGAGACGCCATTGGTCGTGAGCAGATACTTCTGATCGGGCGTAAAGGCCATGTGCCAGACCCGCTGGCCGACCAGGAGGTATTTCGTCACCTGATGAGTCTTGGTATCGACAACCGCGACGCGATTGGCCGGGCCGAGCGCCACGAACGCTGTCTTGTCGTCGGCGGCGATGGCGATCCCGACCGGCTGGATGGCTTCCTTGCGCAGCCCGGGGATCTCGAATTGGATCTTGGTGGTGACCACATGCTTGACCGGGTCGATCACCGACACTGTGCCGCCGATCTCGGAGGACACCCACAATTCGGAGCCATCGCGCTTGTATTCGGCGAAGCGCGGCCGCGCATCGACGAGGACATTCGCCACCACCTGGCGCGTCGAGGTATCGATGAAATGAGCCATGTTGGTTGTTTCGGAGGTGTTGATCAGGAATTTTCCGTCGGGGCTGATCGTCATGCCTTCGGGTTCGACTCCGACTTCGACGTCGCCGAGCCGCGCCCGACGCTGCATGTCGATCACGGTGACGGTGTTGTCGTTCTCGTTGGCGACGTAGAGGACTTTGCCGCCGGCATCCTGGACGAACAGTTCGGGATCGGGGCCGGAGGGCAGGGAATCGACCACCTGCTCTCTCGCCGCGTCGATCATCTGGATGGTGTCGTCGTCGCCCACCGCGACCAGCACGAACTTGCCATCACGGGTAAATTCGATGCCGCGCGGCCGCTGCCCGACCTTGATGGTCTTGGTCACCGACCAGATGTTGGTATCGATCACCGAGACGGTGTTGCCCTTTTCGTTGGAGACATAGGCGATGTAGGCATCGGCCGGCTGTGCCGCGGCAACGGAGCCGACCACGGCGGTGAGGAGACAACGACGCCACATTCGCACACTCTCCTTGTTCATTTCAGCCTGTTCATTGAAGCCGGCATTTGGTTTCGGGACGATCGACGCCGAGCGTATCGAGTTCGGATAGCTGATGCAGAAAGCCTTCCTGCGGCGACACGGAAACGACCATGCGGCCGTCGACCAGCAGGATCGGCTGGCGCAGCTGCAGATTCCAGTCCCGCAGGGTCTGCCGCTGGCCCTTGAATGCGGCAACGGAGAAATCCGGTCCCTTGAGGAACGCGAGCACGGTCCGTGCGTCGCTGGAATCGGTCCGGCTGGTCGCTTCTCCGATCATGCGCACAGCGGTCCAGGCCTGCATGTCCAGTGCGGTCATGCGGCGGGAATTCAATTTGAGAAACCGGTTCTGCAGCTGCACCGCGCCCCACTGGACCTGCGCGGCATCCCAGCTCGTCGGCACGAGACCGGCGGAGCCGGCCACCGGCCGGGGATCCCAGGTTCGGTAGGGCAGGTAAGCGGCGAACACCTCGCTCTCGTCGGCCGCGACGAGAACGTCATAGGCGGGCGCCTGCTGGGTGAAGACGGGGATCTGGCGCTGGATCAGCGTGATTCCGCTGTCGGTGCGACGGGCGCCGCCGGTGTCCTCGAAGACCCGCTCCTGCACGATCTTTGCGCCGAAACGCGAGGCGGCCCGCCGCAATGCGTCGGCGAACAGCTTGTCCTTGTCGTGCGACCCGACCACCAGCAGCCAGCGCTTCCATTGTTTCCAGACGAGATACTGGGCGAGCCCGTCGGCGAGCATGGAGCGCGTCGGCGCTGTGTGGATCATGTTGGCGCGGCAGTCCTCCTCGCGCAGGCGATCGTCGGTCGCCCCGACGTTGAACAGCACTACGTCGCGGCCGCGAATGGCGTCGGCCGCCTTGAGCAGGGCGTCGGCGGGAAGATCGACCAGGATGACGCCGTCACCATGGTCGGCAAGGCCAACGGTCGCCGCCGCCGCGTCGTCGCCCTCCTTGAGGCGTCGCTCATCGAGGGTGAAATGCTGGTTCAGGAATTTCCCGGTCGTGTTGTTGTCCTCGATCGCGAGCTGGGCACCCGCGAGGCCGTCGTTGTCGAAAGGCTGCTGGACGAGCGAGAGGGTCTGCATCACGCGCGCGGGGCCGAGATAGCCGATGCGGAATTCGCTGCGGTCGACTGCAGGCGCAGGGCTCGTCGATGCGCAAAGCCAGATCAGGCCGATCAGCAGATGAAACATCGAACCTCGCCGCATCAAACCTCCCTGTACCCCTCGCGATGGTGCCTGGTCGTCGGAGTCGCCGATTTGAATAATCCCCGGTTTGACTTAAGCTTAGCATCGCAGTTGCCGCGCGCCGCAGAATTTCGGAGCACATTCATGCGACGTCTTCTCGCTTTCGCCCTGACCGTTCTGACGCCGCTGCTCGGATTTGCGCAGGCCTTGGCCGCACCACCGAAACTCGCAGTGTTCGATTTCGAGCTGGTGGACACCAGCCTGCAGGGCGAAGTGTACGGAACTCGGCCGGCCGAGCAAGAGCGGTTGCAGCGCGTGACCGATCTGCTGCGCGCCGGCCTCAAGGATTCCGGAAAATTCGACGTGTTGGATGTCGCGCCGGTGCGGGACGCGGCGCACGCCGCCAATCTTCAGGCCTGCGGCGGCTGCGACCAGGCCCTTGCCGACAAGCTCGGCGCCGATCTCGTCGTCACCGGGATGGTGCAGAAGGTCTCCGAACTCATCCTCAGCATGAAGATCTGGGTGCGCGACGTCCACACCGGCAAAATCATCACCCAGATGAATGCCGACTTTCGCGGCAATACCGACGAATCCTGGACGCGGGCGGCGAACTATCTGCTGCGCAACCGCCTGCTCGCGCCCGACTACGGCGTGCCGCACTAGTGTGGCGTCTCGCAATTGCCTACCGCCTTCGCGGCAAGCCTCTCGTAGGCAATTGCGAGACATAAGCCACACTAGCACTTTGATTTTGCTAGTGTCCCTTATGTCTCCGAATGACCGTGCGAGCGAGAGGCAAACGAAGCGGTAATTCGGAGACGGGACACTGGAGCACGATTCCGATCATGCTCGACACAATGAGCGAGGGCAACTCAATGAGCGAGAGCATTCGTGACTCGACCCTGCGGCTCGAAGACCGCACCTGCCGTCAGGCCTTCAGGCGCTGCGCGTGCCAGCGCAGATGATCGGCCATGAAGGTCGAGATGAAGTAATAGCTGTGGTCGTAGCCGGGCTGGCGGCGCAAGGTGAGGGGAATCCCGGCGCTGCCACAGGCGCGCTCCAGCAGTTCGGGACGGAGCTGCTCGGTCAGGAACGGGTCGGCATCGCCGACATCCACCAGCAACTCGGAAAACCGCGCCCCGTCCTCTATCAGCGCCACCGCATCGTGCTTGCGCCATGCTGCACGGTCGCTGCCGAGATAGCCGCCGAGGCCCTTGGTGCCCCAGGGCACCTGCGAGGGCGCGACGATCGGCGAAAAGGCGCTGGCTGCGCGATAACGATCGGGATGGGAGAGGGCGACTGTCAGGGCACCATGGCCGCCCATGGAATGGCCCGTGATCGATTGCCGCCTCGCGTCGGCGGGGAAATGCGCCGCAACCACCTCGGGCAGCTCTTCGGTCACATAGCTCCACATCCGGTAGTTGCGGGCGAACGGGTCCTGCGTGGCATTGACATAGAAGCCGGCACCAAGGCCGAAATCATAGGCGCCGGCCGGATCGCCGGGGACGCCGTCGCCGCGCGGGCTGGTATCCGGGGCCACGAAGATCAGGCCGAGCTCGGCGCAGGCCTTTCGAAACTCACCCTTTTCCGTGACATTGGCGTGAGTGCAGGTCAGTCCCGACAGATACCAGACCACCGGCAGCGACGCCGTGCCTTCACGAGGCGGCACATAGACCGAAAAGGTCATCGTCGTCCCGGTGGCGCGGCTTTCGTGACGGTAGACGCCCTGCGTGCCGCCATGCGATCGATTGAGGGAAACGGTTTCGATCGTCATGCTTATCCTCCGGTGCCGCTAAATTTTGCGAACACTACAACAGACCCGACCAATAAAGAAAGTGGTGCGGCCTTTGCCAACGGATAAACCGCTAGCAAAGGCCGCGCCGGATCGTTGATCAGTCAGGCTGACCTCAGGCTGCCTTGGCCTTGGATTTGGCCACATGCGTGGCGATCGCGTCCATCAGCGCCGGCGACAGGCAGTCATAGGGCTCGAGCCCCAGTTCCTTCAGGCGAGCCCTGATTCCGGCCATATCCGCCGGATTGACACCGGACTCGATCACCGACGAGACGAAGGCGGCGAAGCCGGGGGCGGCCGAACCGGTCTCGACGAACAGTTCCGGATGGATGAAATCGAGGCCGTAGAACGGATGGGACTTGTTTTCGATCCGGCCGTACATGTGCGTGCCGCAAACGCTGCAGGCATGGCGCTGGATCGCGGCGGACGGGTCGACAATCTTCAGCTTGTCGCCGTTCTCCACCACCTTGACGCTGTCGCGCGGCACCACCGCGACGACCGAGAAGGTCGCACCTTCCGGCTTCCAACACTTGGTGCAGCCGCAGGCGTGGTTATGGGCGACGTCGCCGGTGATCTGGACCTTCACCGGCCTGTCCTTGCATTTGCAGACCAGCGTGCCGCCGGCAAAGCTGCCGGTGCCCTTGCGTACGCCACTATCGACCGACGGATGAATATGAACAGTCATGGGCCGTTTCCTCCTGGGGTTGACGTTGTTGTCCTGCGAGTGCCGGAGCGCGATAGCTTCGAGATCAGTCGCCATCGCGCTCCAGCCTGTTGATCGGGCATGATCTGATCGGAAGACAGCTAACTCGCTGTTCCGGATCATGCTCCAGCGGTCAGAAGACGACGACGGAGCGGATCGACTTGCCCTCGTGCATCAGGTCGATGCCCTTGTTGATCTCCTCGAGCTTGAGGATGTGGGTGATCATCGGGTCGATCTCGATCTTGCCGTTCATGTACCAGTCGACGATCTTGGGCACGTCGGTCCGGCCGCGGGCGCCGCCGAACGCCGTGCCCTTCCACACCCGCCCGGTGACCAGCTGGAACGGCCGTGTCGAGATTTCCTTGCCGGCCTCGGCGACGCCGATGACGACCGACGTGCCCCAGCCGCGGTGGCAGGCCTCCAGCGCCTGGCGCATCACCGTGGTGTTGCCGGTGCAGTCGAAGGTGAAGTCGGCGCCGCCGTCGGTCAGCGCCACGAGGTGCTGGACGATGTCGGTGTCGATCTTCTTGGGGTTGACGAAATGGGTCATGCCGAAGCGGCGGCCCCATTCCTCCTTGTCGTCATTAAGGTCGACGCCGATGATCTTGTCGGCCCCGACCATCCGCGCGCCCTGGAGGACGTTGAGGCCGATGCCGCCGAGGCCGAACACCACCACGTTGGCGCCCGGCCAGACCTTGGCGGTATTGACCACGGCGCCGACGCCGGTGGTGACGCCGCAGCCGATATAGCAGGCCTTGTCGAACGGCGCGTCCTCGCGGATCTTGGCCACCGCGATTTCCGGCAGCACGGTGTGATTGGCGAAGGTCGAGCAGCCCATGTAGTGGTAGATCGGCTTGCCCTTGTAGCTGAAGCGCGAGGTGCCGTCGGGCATGACGCCCTTGCCCTGGGTGGCGCGGATCGAGGTGCACAGATTGGTCATGCGGCTAAGGCAGCTTTTGCACTGCCGGCATTCCGGCGTGTAGAGCGGAATGACGTGGTCGCCCGGCTTGACCGAGGTGACCCCGGCGCCGACCTCGCGGACGATGCCGGCGCCCTCATGGCCGAGAATGGACGGGAAGATGCCTTCGCTGTCGAGGCCGTCCAGGGTGTAGGCGTCGGTGTGGCAAATGCCGGTGGCCATGATCTCGACCAGGACTTCGCCGGCCTTGGGCCCCTCCAGGTCGACCTCGACGATCTCGAGCGGTTTCTTCGCCTCGAAGGCGACGGCGGCGCGGGTCTTCATCGCTTTCCTCCCTGCACGGCGGTTTGGACTGGCCGTTTTCGATTGCTCGAATGCGCACAGCACTCGAAAAGGCACCGCCCCAAGCCGAAGCTCCGGGCGCGCTATTCAAACGTGCGTCGCCGAAGAACAGATCTCGTGAAGTCTGGCTGGTATCCTCCAAGCCAGGAAGCATTGCACGGTCGCGTCGAAGGTCAAGGCAAATCCGAGTCGCCACTGGCGGAATTGAAGCCGATATGAAGAGCGTGGCGATTTATGCGTTCCTCGAGGGTGACGCTTTCCCGCCGTCAGCGCGCTGAAGGGCTGCTTGTGGGAAGGATGTGCGCCGCAAAGGGGGATGCTGCGCTGCCGCAGGAACCTCAAGCCGAAAGGTTCTGAGGACAATTCAAGGCGATCAATCGCGCGTCGCGACATCCGCTGCGGTCGCCGTGGAGGTTGACGTTCCGGGGGCGAGCAGACTGCTCTCCAGTGCCAGCCGGACCAGTTCGGCGGAGGTGCGGACGCCGAGCTTCTGCCTCATGATGGAAGAGGTATTGGCTATGGTCTTGTAGGAGGCATGAACCATCCAGGCGATTTCGGACAGGCTCTTGCCGGCGCTGAGCAGCCGCAGAATTTCTATTTCGCGGGCATTGAGTTTGGCCAGCGGATTCTGGGTCAGCGCCGGCCCGGCGAAGGCGAGGCGACGGGCGATGGCGGGCGGCAGATACGTGCCGCCGCTCCCGACCTCGTTGATCGCGTCGACGAGGTCCCTGGTGTCGCCGCCCTTGGAGACGTACCCCTTGGCACCGGCCTCGATGGCGCGCGCGGCGAACACCGGATCATCGTTCATGCTGAACATGATGATCCGCGCCGCGGCGTCATGGGCGAGAATCCGGCGGACCAGCTCGAAGCCAGAGACGCCCGGCAGGTTGATGTCGACGACGCAGATGTCGGGTCGCTCGTCCAGGAACAGGCGCTCGCCACTCTCGGCATCCTCCGCCTCGAGGAAGGTGACGTCGGCGTCGTCCGCGAACAGCGCCCGGCAGCCGGACACGACAATGAAATGATCGTCGACGATCAGGATACGCATTGCCTCGGGGCTCCGAATTCGCACGCAACCCGAACTGTAGCACGCACTGCCGGATGCACCACAAATTGTCATGCTGCATTTGCTGCGATTCCATCGCGGTGAAACTTGATAGTACTTGTGGTCCTTTGATTCTAACATTCGCTCAGGCGCCGGCCGGGACGGGATGCGAATGGCACCAGTGCCCGCTTTCCGAAGTTCGTGTCCGGAAGATGCCGCAACTGACCCACGAACTTCGGAAACAGGGTACCAGGATCCAAAGTAGGCTCAACGGGCGGGAAATCGGGACGATGTGGCAGAAGCTGTCCTTGCGGGCGCGGCTCAACGCGCTTTTGGCGGTCATTCTGCTGTTTGGCCTCGCCATCAATATCGCCCGCCTGCTGGTCGAGGCCGGTCCGCGCGTCCAGGCTGAAGATCAGAGCGTGATTCGCCTGGTGCGGGAATTCATTGAATCGTCGCTGGTCGGCCTCAACGACTCGCCCGATGCCGATGCCCGGCTCGACCGGATCGTCGAAGACCTCAACCGGCTGCGCCATGTCAGCGTCCGGCGCGCCGCAGGCCCGGCAAGCCCGCCGCGCCCGGCCGGGCGTGCCCCCGGGCGGCCGGAGGCCGCGCCGGCGTGGTTCATGGCGATGGTGCATCCCGAACAGAACTCGGTTCGTGTCCCGGTGAACGTCAGCGGCAAGACCGACGCGCTCGTGATCACCTCGCATCCCGACGACGAAATCGACGAGATCTGGGACGGAATCGTCACCCAGCTCGAAGTCGGCTCGGCCATCGTGGTCGCATTGCTGCTCGTGACCATGACTGTGGTGAGTCGGGCCCTGTCGCCGATCGAGACGCTCGCGGGCGCCATGACCCGCATCGAGGACGGCGCCTACGATACGCGGATCAAGCCCATGGGGCCGCCCGAACTCGCCGCGATCTGCGACAAGCTCAACCACCTCGCGACAACGCTGGGGGGCGCGGTCGAAGACAAGCGGCGCCTCGCCGAGCGCATTGTTTCGCTGCAGGACATCGAGCGCAAGGAGATCGCGCGCGAGCTGCACGACGAATTCGGCCCTTATCATTTTGCGCTGCGGGCGCATGCCGATGCCCTGCTGCGGATCGCCGAGACGGCCGGTCCGAATGAGCCGGCGCTGCGCAAGCACGGTGCCGCCATGCTGGCCCAGGTCGACGCCCTGCAACAGTTCAATCGGAGGGTTCTGGGACGGCTTCGCCCACCGGGCCTTGCCGACCTCGGGCTTGGCGAGGCGATCGGGGCACTGGTCCGGCAGTGGCGAGAGACCGATCCGGGTGTGCAGGTCGAGACCAGCGTTGCGTCCTCGCTGCCGGCGCTCAGCGAGACCGCGGAACTGACGATCTACCGGGTGGTGCAGGAAGGGCTTACCAACGCCTTTCGCCATGCGCAGGCAAGCCATGTCGAGGTCATGGTCGAATTGGATGGACCGTCGGGCGCCGGGCGAACCGCCGCGCAGGCCATTCGCGTGCGGATCAGGGACAATGGGGCGGGCCTGCGCGATCAAAAGCAGGGCTTCGGCCTCGTCGGGATGCACGAGCGGCTGATGGCGCTCGGCGGCTCGGTCTCGGTGACCTCGACCGGCGAGGGCGTGATCGTCGAGGCGATGGTGCCCGTTCAGCCGGGCGGGGAGGATGCAGCGCTCGCCTGAGCGCCTGATCCCGCCGGGTCAGCGCAACGCGCCGCGGCGATGAGCAAGGAAATGAGCCATGCCTTCGCGCAGCTCGCCGGTCGCGAAGCTGAGGTGAAACAGTCGTCGTTCCAGCCGCAGTCCCTCGGCAAGGCCCAACGAGACGGCACGGTCCACGGCCTCCTTGGCAAACCGCAGGGCCAGCGGCGGCCGGGCGGCGATATCTTCGGCGAGCTCAAGGGCGACATCGAACGCACTGCCCGCTGGCACGACGCGGCTGATCAGCCCGATCCGCGCCGCTTCATCTGCGTCGATCAGGCGGCCGGTCAGCACCAGGTCCATGGCCTTGGCCCGTCCGACGGCGCGGGCGAGGCGCTGGGTGCCGCCGGCGCCGGAGAGCGTGCCGAGCCTGATTTCCGGATGGCCGAAGCGGGCCCCCTCGGCGGCGATGACAATGTCGGCCATCTCGATCAGCTCGCATCCGCCGCCGATGGCATAGCCTTCGACGGCGACGACAACCGGCTTGGCGCATCCGGCGAGCCGGTCGCAGCAACCGGAGAAATCCTCGGCCAAGGCCCGCGCCAGCGGCATCTGCGCCATCTCAATGATGTCGGCGCCGGCGCAAAATACCGGAGACCCGGTGAGAAGGAACACGTTGATGGCGGCGTCGGCCTCCAGCGCGTCGATGACCGCAGATAATTCCGCAATCAGGGCGCGCGATAGCGCATTACGCGCCTCCGGGCGGTTCAACGCGATGACGCCGACCTTTCCGATGTGCCGTACCGTGATCATCGCGGCTGTTCTCCTGGGCGCTGGTCGTCCGAGGACTTTATCGGGGCGCTGCGGCGGGATAAAATTAATAAGGTTCGACAATAGATAGAGTTATTCAATGAATTTGCAGCACCTGCGCTATTTCCTCGCGGTGATGGAGACAGGCTCGGTGTCGCGCGCCGCCGATGGCCTCGGTATCACCCAGCCGACACTGTCGCTCGCGCTCAAGCGACTTGAGGCGGAATTCGGCACGAGGTTGTTTACGCCCCACGGCCGGGGCATCAAGCCTTTGCCGGCGGCTAGGCACCTTGAAGAGCGGGCCCGGCTGGCGGTTCGCGCTCTTGCCGACGCGAGGCGCGATCTCGCTGGTCTCGCGTCCGGCGGTTTGAAAGTCGGCGTGCTGCCGAGTCTCGCCGCACCCTGGTTGCCGAGGCTGATCTCGTGCCGGACCGGCGGCTTCGAGATCGTCGAGGCGGCGCCCGATGAACTCGAAAGACAGCTCCACAGCGGTGCGCTCGATCTTGCCTTGACGGTATCGCCGCTCCGCGAGGGCGTGGTGCGCAAGGTTCTGCTGCGCGAACCCTACGCGCTGTTCGTCGGGCCCCTGCATCCCTTTGCCGGCCGCAGGTCGGTCCGCTTGCCCGAGCTCGATGGCCAGCCCTTCGTTCTGCGTCAGAGCTGCGAGCGGCTGGGCAACGGCCGTCGGCTGCTGCTGGCGGCGGGGGGCCGTCTGAAGCTGGTGGCGAAGACGACCCAGGAGGCGACCGCCGCAGCGCTCGTCACCTCGGATGTCGGCTGCACGCTGGCGCCATGGAGCTGGCACTGTTCCGGCGCGCGCCGCGTCGGTGTCGATGGCCTCGGTCTCGAGCGCGCAGTCATTCTTGCCTGGAAGAAGGCTACCGTGCACGCCGCCTCCATCGCGGACATCGCCCGAAAACTGTTGACGCTCGGACCTGGAGGGCCGAACCGGGCGGGTTGACCGGGCTGCGCAACTTTGGCGCTGGTAGATTGGCCGGCTCTCCCGGACTGGGGTGTTCTTTCGATGAAGTACAATTATACCGCATGCAACTTGATGTACATCAATACCATGAGAAACCAATTGTAAAGTCTATGCTGAGTTACAGCGATCATGGGGCGAGAGTCCGGCATCGACGGTCGAAAGTGAGCGTCACGGTCGGCGCGCTTCCGCAGGTGCAGGTGACATGCCGATGATCCAGCACGCTGGGCAAAGGGAGTGTCGAACGTACGTGCGAGTGTGGTGGATCTGACGCTCGTTTCAGTATTGCAGCGAGTTCTTCGAACGCGCGTCAGATCCAAAACCACACTAGAATCATAATGATGCTAGTGTCCCCTTGTTTCCAACGTTCGTATGAGCGCCTGCTGCAATGGGATACGAACGTTGGAAACAGGACACTAGGTTCGACTTCTCTCTGCGAGCAAAGGAGAGCGCGATGCCGGAACCGAGCTCGATCGTCGATATATTGTTGGTCGAAGATAACCCGACCGATGCCGAACTGTGCATTCGCGCGCTCAAGAAGCACAACTTGGCCAACAAGCTTCTTTGGGTGAAGGACGGCGCGGAAGCCCTCGACGTTCTCTTTAACACCGGTTCTTACGCCGGCCGGCAAAGCGCGCATCCCAAAGTGGTGTTGCTCGATCTGCGTCTGCCGAAAGTCGACGGGCTCGAGGTGCTGCGAAAAATCAAGGCGGATGATCGCACCAGGTACATTCCCGTCGTCATCTTGACCTCGTCCAAGGAGGACCGCGACGTCGCGGAGTCCTACAAGCTCGGCGCCAACAGTTTTATCAGCAAGCCGGTCGAGTTCGACGCCTTCGACGAAACCGTCCGCCATCTCGGGCTCTATTGGCTCGTCGTCAATAAACCGCCAGTCTGAGTGGATGGTTCCGAAAGACGCAGCCCATGAACAATCCCATTCGCGACGAGACGAGCGCGCAATCCGCCCCTGGGGACACCCCGCCGTTGCTTACGAAGGTGCTTATGCTCGAAGACGTCCCGAGTGACGCGGAACTTGTGCAGCGGGCGCTCGTCAAAGGCGGACTCGCCGTCACGACCCAGCGCGTTGAGACAGAGGAGTCGTTCGTCGCGGCGCTCAAGCAGTTCGAGCCGGATATCGTTTTGGTGGACTTCAAGCTTCCCACCTATGACGGGCTCTCTGCGGTCAAGCTTGTACGCGTCAATTATCCAAACCTGCCCGTTATCGTCGTCACCGGCGCGTTGGGGGATGAGACGGCGGTCGAGCTTATCAGGGCCGGGGCGGTCGACTATGTGCTCAAGGACCGCCTGGCCCGCCTTCCTGACGCGGTTCAGAGGGCATTATCCGTAGCCGCGCAGGCCAGTCGGATCCGGAAGCAGGACGCGGCGGTGCATACCGCAGAAAAGAATCTCTACGCCATCGCCACTTATTCCCAAGACGCCATACTCATGATGAACGAAGACATGGTAATCACGTTCTGGAATAAGTCCGCCGAAGGGTGCTTCGGCTATTCAGCGGAGGAGGCTATCGGTCGCGACGTCTACAGTTTCATGGCGAACCAGGAGGATGCGGAATTGATGCGTCGGGAGGTTGAGCAGTTCATGAAATCTGGTCGAGAACATCTTGCGGGATGGTCGCGTAAGCTCAAGATCCGGAAACAGGACGGGACTGTGTCTTCGAACGAGCTGGCCATTTCGTTCATTCGTTTGGAAGGAAAATGGAACGTGGTCGGCGTGGTGCGCCCGCAATTAGTCCAATTCTGATAGGCATTGCGATTCTCACGATCAAGTTCCGCTACCTGACGCGCGCATTTGGCCGTCGTCGCCCATCTGGTTCGCGCTCAATAGGCGAGATGATTTCCTTATCTCCGTGCGACAACTTTGCGTCGCTGCAAATCACGGCGCATCTATGCCGCTCGATGCAGGTGCGAGCCGCGGGCGCGCTCGATATTAAGGTTCCGACTGATGGAAGCCAGCAGTGCAGAACCACCTGAAGGGCCGGGCGATGCGCCGGCGGCGGCTGCCGCTGCTGCTTTGGAGAGTATGCGATTTCTCTTGCTCGGCGGTACGGCCGCTCCCGTCGAGGGAGTGAATTTGGAAACCGATGCCAGTACGCAGTACGCGGCAATTGTTCTGACGAAACGCACCGCGCCGGCAGAGCTGCTTGACACCCTGGCGCAGGCGCAAGATCCCGCCGTTCCCATCGCGGATTTTTCCGGCAGCCGTCCGCTCCGCAGCGACTATGTCAGTTCCAAATATGACGCCGAGAGCGTCGCGGAGATGAGAAGGCAATTTGCCCCCATCTGGCGTCGGCTCGAGAAAATTCCATTCAGAGCAAAGCGCGAGGAGCGTGACCCGCTGACGTTGCTGCGCCTGATATATTCACGCAACACGCCCGCGAAAGCCACATTTGTTCCCGACGATCCGCTCGTCGTGCAATACCCGCTTCTCGGAGCCGCGGCTGGAACGCGGCGAGAACTCGAATCGCTTGCTGCGCTGGGCCTGCTGAACCGGCATCACTTCATGCGCACTCACGCCTGCAGCAAATGCGGCTCTGCGCGGTTGAATGTCTATGAGGCCTGCCCCGGCTGCGGTGGGGCCGACCTCACCGAGGAGGCGTTGGTCCATCATTATCGGTGCGGCTGCCAGGAGCCGGAGTCGCATTTCACCCAGGGGCTCCTCCTCATTTGTCCGAAATGCCGTCGCGAGTTGCGTCATTTAGGCGTCGATTATGGCAAGCCCGGCAACATCGTCGTGTGCCGGTCCTGTGGGGCGGAAAATTCCGAGCCCCTGGTCAACTTCATTTGTCTGGATTGTTCGACGGTTACACCGTCGGACCGCGCCGCAGCGACAGACTGGTACGACTACGACCTCACGGATGCGGGAATGGCCGCGCTGCGCGAGGGGCGGCTGCCGCACGTCGAACTTGGCCCGCAGTCCGGACATGGAACTCGCGCCTATTCGCTCGCCGAGTTTCAACTGCTCGCGACCCAGGAGGTCCAGGTTGCGCGACAGTTCGGACGGCCATTCGCGGTCGCGCGCGTCACAATTGTCAACATCGATGCTGTTCGTCGCGAACTCGGGCCAGTCGCCACCGACGCCGCCTTCAAGCTTGCGGTCGATAAGATCGTCGAGGTCGTTCGCTCGAGCGACTTTATCGGTGTCGATGACGGCAATGCTGTGGTCATCGCATTTCCAGAAACGCCTGTTACCGACCTCGGGCTCATCGAGCAACAAATTCGGCAGGTCGTTCACGATGCGGCTGCGCCGTTCGAGTTGGCGTTCGAGTTCGCCGAAGGCAACGAAGTCGTCGCAATGTTTGCACAGCGGTAAAGAAATGCAGGCGATAGATTTTCTCCGTTCGCTCGATGCGGCCAGCCTGGTGCAGATTTTCTGGTACACGGCCGTATTCGAGATACCGCGCTATACGATCGGCGCCGTCGCGATGCTCTTTACGATACCGTTGCGGCGGGCGAATCTTCCGATCGAAACCGAATTGACCGTGAGCGTCGTGCTCGCCGGCAATAACGAGGCGAAGGCCTTGCGCGCCTGTGTCGCCTCGTTGGCAGAGCAGACGATCAATATTGGCGGCGCAATGGAAGTGATCGTCGTGGATGACGGGTCGACCGATCAGATGTTCGAAATTGCCCAGGCGTTACGCCGCGAGGGCAAGATCGATGAGACACTACGCCTCGAGCATCGCGGCGGCAAAAGCGCGGCAATCAATCTCGGCCTGTCCGCCTGCACTGGCGATGTCATCGTTATTTCGGACCTCGACACCACATTCGACCGCGATGCCTTTGCCCACTTGCTGAACTATTTCGGCGATCCGCAAGTCGGGGCCGTCACCGGCAACATCGGCGTCCGCAATGCCTTTTCAAACCTTCTGACCTGCCAGCAGGCCGTGGAATACGCGATTGCCATTTCGCTCGGTCGCAACATCAAGGATTCGTTCGGTACCCTTTCGGTCGTATCTGGTGCGTTCGGGGCGTTTCGCCGGGCCGCCCTCGACCAGGTGGGCCGGCAGGACACCGAGGTTGGAGAAGACGCCGATCTGACCTTGAAGCTGCGGCGCGCTGGCTGGTCGATCCGGTTTGCGCCGCATGCCCATGCGCTGACCGACGCACCTGAGACCCTCTCCGCACTGATCACGCAACGGCTTCGCTGGGATCGGTCCATCATCACGATCTGGATGCGCAAGTTCCGCGGCGCGCTCGATCCCCGGCAGTCGATATTTCGCTTGACCGATGTCGCCGTGTTCGTCGACGTGATCATCTTTCAGATTCTTCTTGCGCTGGCGTTTCCGTTCTATCTCGGCTGGCTCTATTATCACCTCGGCCAACTGGCGTGGGTGATCGTAGCGGCGACGATGCTCGGCTATATGGTACTCAGCCTGCTGTCGTTTACAGCCGCGCAATTGGTGGGAACCAAGGCGCCATTCTACCTTGTCCTCTATCTGCCGCTATATACGTTTGTGCAGGTGTCACTGATCCGCTTCGTGCGGATCGTCGCGTTCGCGCAGGAGATTATCTTCCGCAGGTCCTATCGGGATTCCTACGTGCCGGCTCGGGTTATGAGCCAAGTGGACATCGTGTGATGCGTTTCCTCAAGCAACGGCCGGCATTGCACACGGTTCCAAGCCAACCGCGGAACTATCGCCAGACAGTCTTCCGCTGGCTGTATATCGCCGGAGTTATCGCCTTCGGCATCTGGCTTCTCGACTTTTCGTTCTCCGGCCTGTTGCGCTTTCAAGGCGGTGGCCTCGTGGTTGGCGAGCCGGCCATCGTCGGCGCTGAATTCACCGTTACGGTGCAGGATCTGCCGCTGAAGCAGGGTGACCCGATCAAAAAGGGGCAGGTTGCAGCCATCGTATCGTCGCAGAATGTGGCGGAGACGATCGCCCGCCTCACTGCCGAGATTGCTGCGCGGCAGGCGCGACTCGGCGAACTGCGCATGCGCAGCGTGGTGATCGATCGCATTTTGCCGCTGGCCGAGGACCGGCAAAGGATTGCGGCGGCGGCGCGACAGGAGTTGGATAGCTTGTTGGCAAATGGACACGTGGCGCTGAATCAGCGAACCGCCGCGATCGAGTTCGAATACCGCAGCCATCAGGATCTGGAAACACTCCGGGGGGAGAGGAGCGTCATCGCCGGTGAAGTCGGCACGCTGACGACGGCGTTGTCGGAGGCCGAAGGGGCGCTGGGCGACCTTCGCAAGCTCTATGACGATGGTCGTCTGCACGCTCCGATCGACGGCGTGGTGAGTCAAATCGCAGCCAATAAGGGCTCCGTCGTGCGCGCGGGCGATCCGATTGTCGAGCTGTACGGCACACAACGGTTCGTGCTGGCCTATCTGCCGTCCGGCGGTCTCTATAGTGTCTCGGTCGGTGAGGAGGTCAGCATCAATGTCGGATTTCGGAGCACCCGCGGCGTCATTACTCGCATCGAGCCGGTGGCGGCCAGGCTTCCCCGAGAGTTTCAGCTCGCTTTCAGGCCGGTGGAGACCCAACAGGTGATCAGGGTTGAATTCGGGCCGGGCGAGGTGCCGCCGCCGCTGTTCACCAAGGTGTCGTTGACCTCGAGCTATTTCGCGTGGCGCTGGCTGGAGGACATTTTGGCAATGCTGCCGCCGTTGCGCTAGTGTCCTCTGGTTCTAACGTTCGTATGAGTGCTCGCTGCAAAGGGATACGAACGTTAGAACCGGGACACCAATAAGAGTGAATTTGACATTTGCTACCCGTCTTGCCACGGGCTCGTGAAGCGAATGTACACGCGAAGTGTCGCGTTAGCTGCATCGCCCCCGACCGGAAAGCGCCCGACCGGGGACATATTCGTCAAATTTGAGGGCTCTCGCGCGACGGTAGGGAAAAGTAGACTGTGGCCCCCTCGTTCACCTTGCCTTCGGCCCGCACCCGCCCGCCGTGCCGGGCGACGATGCGCCTGACGATGGCGAGCCCGATGCCGGTGCCGGAGAATTCGGTGCCGTGCAGTCGCATGAACGGGTCGAACAGTTTTCTGACGTATTGCATGTCGAAGCCCACGCCGTTGTCCTTGACATAGTAGACTGTTTCCTTTTCGCCGGCGGTCGAACCGATTTCGATGACGGCGTCGGGCTTTGGCGCGGTGAACTTGACGGCGTTGTCGATCAGATTGGTCCAGACCCGGCGGATCATGGTTGGGTCGCCCTGCGCCGGCGCGAGCGGCTTGATGTCGAAGGTCAGCTTGCGCCCCGAGACGGCCGGTTCAAATTCCCCAAGCAACTGGTGGACCAATCCGTCCATGTCGATCGGTGCCGCAATCAACTCATTGCGGCCGATCGCCGAGAAAGCAAGAATGTCGTCGATCAGCTCGGCGATCTTGGTCGTGCTGTCGCGCACGACGTTCAGTACGCGCCGGCCCTCGGCATCGAGTTTGCTGGAATATTCCTGCAGCAGGATGCGGGAGAAGCCGTCGATCGCCCGGATCGGCACCCTGAGGTCATGCGAGATCGTGTAAGAAAATGTCTCCAGCTCCCTGTTGGTTGCCGCGAGCCGTTCATTCGCTTTCGTCAAATCCGCGGTTCGGAGTGCCACGAGCTCTTCGAGGTGGTCGTGCTCGTCTCGCAACTCCTCCTCCGCCCGCTTGAGCTCGGTGATGTCGCGGAACGTCACCACTGCGCCGGTGATCTTGCCCGCATCCAGCGTCGGAGCGCTGACGAATTCAACAGGGAAGCTGCTGCCGTCCTTACGCCAGAACCGGTCTCTCCCGCGGGTGACGACCCCTTCGCGGAACGCAGCATTGAATGGACATTCATCCTCTCGGTAGGGTTGTCCATCCGGCCTGATGTGATGGAACTTGCGATGACCGTTATGCCCGACAAGTTCCTCGATGGCGAAGCCAAGTAATTGCGACGCCGCAGGATTCACAAATGTGCATCGGCCGTCGGTGTCCATGCCGCAAACGCCTTCTCCCACAGAATCCAGGAGCAGCCTGTTCTGCGCGGCCAATTGAGCCACCCGCAGTTCCGTCCGCTTCAGTTCGGTAACGTCGCGCTCGATCGCCGATGCGCCGATGACTCGCCCCGCTGCATCCTTTACCGGGGACATGGTCAGCGACACGTAGATGTCCGTCCCGTCCTTCCGGCGCCGCGGTGTCTCGAAATGCACGATGTGGCGTCCCTCCCGAATCAACGCGAGATTGCTCAACATCTCCTGCCGGTGCTCGGGCGGCATCAAAATGGCGACCGACCTGCCGGATACTTCTTGGGACGTGTAACCGTAAATCAGTTCGGCGCCCCTGTTCCAGCTGGTGATGATTCCCTCCAGCGTCTTGCTGAAGATCGCGTCGTCGCTCGACTCCACGATCGCCGCGAGTTGCGAGTTCCTCTCCTCGATCCGCTTGCGCTCGGTGATGTCGCGGGCCGCGGCGAAGACGCCGGCCACGTTGCCGTTCGCGTCGCGGTACAGGCTGGCGTTGTAGAGAACATCGGTCAAGGCGCCAGAGACGTGGCGAAGCACCAGGGGATAATCGGTCACGAAGCCCGTTGCGAAGACTTCCCGGTAGCCGGAGCGCGCCGTTTCGGGCTCGGTGAAATAGTTGGAGAAGTCGCTCCCGACCAGCGTCTCGCGTGCGATCCCGGTGGCCCGGATCGTCGCTTCGTTCACGTCGGTGATTTTGCCATCCGGGTTGATTGTCACCAAAGGATCCAGACTCGCCTCTATCAGGCTGCGGGTGTAGCGCGATGACTCCAGAAGATGCGCCTCGCGCTCCTGAAGTCCGTCTTCTAACCGGATCAGTCGGCGGTATTGCAGAGCGGAGCGCGTCGTCAGGTAGCTCGTTGCCGTCAGCGTCAGGATGACCAGAACGATCGCGACGACCAGCACGCCTCGTTCAGAGCTGCTTGAAAATTGTGGCGCTGCCGTGAGCGCGTGAGCCCACAGTGCGATCAGTACCAGACACAGAAGGAGTGCCAGCCCATGGCCAGCAAATACCGCAGCAATTTGCTTGTTTGCTGGCGGTGTCACGCGTCTCTCCGGCTACAGGAAGGGAGGGAACGGAGGCCGATGGTCAGTGCTTGCATCAGGCATGTGAGGTCTCCCGGACCGGCAAGGAAAAGTAGAACGTCGCGCCTTCGTTCACCTTGCCTTCGGCCCAGACCCGTCCGCCGTGCCGCGCGATGATGCGCTTGACGATAGCGAGCCCGATGCCGGTGCCGGCGAACTCGGAGCCATGCAGTCGTTGAAACACGCCGAACAGTTTGTTGGCATACTGCATGTCGAAGCCGGCGCCGTTGTCCTTGACGTAGTAGATGATTTCATTCTGACCGATGGTGGAGCCGGCTTCGATGACCGCGTCGGCCCTGAGCGCCGTGTACTTGACAGCGTTGTCGATCAGGTTGGTCCACACCCGGCGGATCATGGCCGTGTCGCCCTGCGCCGGCGCGAGTGGCTTGACGTCGAAGGTCAGCTCGCGTCCGGCATACGCTGGCGCCAATTCCTCGATCACGGCGCGGACCACGCCATCCATGTCGATTGGCGCCGACGTCATCTCGCTGCGGCCGGTTCGAGAAAACGCAAGGATATCGTCGATCAGGCGCGCCATCTTGTTGGTGTTGTCGCATACGACATTGAGCAGCCGCTGCCCCTCGGCATCGAGCTTTCCGGAATAGTCCTCCAGCAGGATATGGGAGAATCCTTCGATCGCCCGGAGCGGGGATCTGAGGTCGTGCGATACCGAGTAGGAAAACGACTCCAGCTCCCTGTTGGCCGCTTCGAGGCTGCTGTTGGCCGTGGTCAGTTCCGCCGTGCGCGTTGCGACAAGCTCTTCCAGATGCTGGTGCTGCTTGCGTAACTCCTCCTCTGCGTGCTTCAGTTCGGTGACGTCCTGAGCCATGGAAAGAACTCCGACGACATGGCCATCTGTTTCGATAAGCGGGGTGTTATGCCAGTCACATATGATGGTGCGTCCATCTTTCGTGTTGTTCTTGTTCACGCTGTGCGCGGTGGCGTCGCCTTGGAGAAGACGCGACCAGATGGCGTCGACGTGAGGCTGTGTGTCTTTCGGCACGATGAGTTCATACTTGCGTTTCCCCATCGCTTCGCTTGCAGTGAAGCCAAAAATCGTCTCCGCTGCGGGATTCCATGATTCGACTCGGAAGTCGTGACTCCACATGATGCAAGCGATGGGCATCCGCTCGAACTGAAGCTTGAGACGCGCTTCGCTTTTACGCAGGGCGTCCTCTGCCCTCTTGCGCTCGCTGATGTCGATGAAGCTGGCACGGAGGAGCGTCTGGTCCGCCGAGGGCAACCGGCTCAAGCGCACTTCGCAGAGGATGTCCCGTCCATCGGCGTTGCGGACCATGCGCTCGAACGCGACCGTTTTGTCCGCCAGCGCTTGTACGATGTGTTCTCGGAACGTCGTCTTGACAGGCAGGTCATCAGGCTGTTTCGGCGCATAGAGGTCCTCGGGGCTGTGCATCCTCAGTTCGTCGCGCCCCCGTCCGAATAGTTTTTCGGCATTCGCGTTGGCATCGACAATGCGGCCGAGTCGGTCGTCAAACACGATGATGGCCTCTGGCGCCTGCTCGACCAGCACGCGGAAGCGCTCCTCGCTCTGGGCGAGCGCCGCCGTGCGGTCGGCAACCTTGATTTCGAGCGTCTCCTCCTCCTGCTTGAGGGTTCGGAACAGCAGGGAAAACGGCTTGACGATTCCTGTGTCCAGGACCGCCCGATAGATGCAGTAGGTCCCGAGCAGCAGCAGATAGTGGCCGATTTCATTGGCGGGGCCGTAGACGCTGACATACTGGGTAAAAGCGATCTCGGCTCCGGCGGAGGCGGTCAATGAAAGCGCGAGCAGGCGCAGGATGTCCCGGTCGAATGCCCGGCGGTTGAGCAGCAGCAGCAGAAGTGAGGCCAGGAAGAGGCCCGAGATAACGTATTCGCTTACGATCTTGAAAGTTGTCAGGCCCTTGCCTTCGACGAAGCAATCAGGAAACGGGCCGAGAAAAATTGCAGCGGAAATGGCCGTAGTGACGAGAAAATAGCCACCGAAGACGATGGCGGGGCTGAAACGCCTGCCGAACATGAGCAGTGCGACAAGCATAGAGATGCTTTCCAGATATCGGGAGGCGATCCACAGCTGGGTCGGCAGGTTGGCGTCGTAGTCTGGAAACACGCCCATGCCCTTGTAGGCGAGCGTATGAAGCAGCGCCAGGAAGGCGACGAAGACGAAGGAAATGCCGAGAAAAGTGAGGGAGCTGTTCTGCGACCATCGCCGCGAGTGCCATGTCAGCACAAAAACGCTGAAAAGGACGACGATCCGACAGATCTCCACCGCGGAGTGGAACAAGATATAGCTGTAGCGACCGCTGAGATACAGCCCGAGTACGACGACCGGGAGCATGAGGAGCTCGGTCGGTTTGGCGAGCAGTTCTGCGTCTTCGTCGCTCATTGCCGAGTTGCGCCGCTAAATGCCTCGCCAGACTGGTGCGATGCGCCGATTATGCTTGCGTCACGACAATTGATGGCCACGGCGCACGATCGCCCCTGAGTTGGGGCCGGGTTGGCTGCTGTCGGAATTCATAGGCGCGAGGGAGCTCCGGCAGATTGCGATAGATCAATGAATATAATGGCATCAGCCCGCAGCAAGCGGAGGATTGGTGTGGCAATGCCGCCGATGGTGATCAAGCCGACGACAACGTCGATCCGGCCAGCTGGAACCGGCCGGCATGTCGCGGCGCAGCTAACGGTTGGGGGGCAAGCAAGCCGTGCCGGCACCCGGGGCGGGTGGGATCAGACAATGGGACGCCGCCGTTGAGGGTGTGACAGCAAAAAGGGCTGCCGCCTTTCGGATGCAGCCCTTTCGCTGTCGTACTGTAGTCCGCGGGCTGCGTTTAGCAGTGCCCCGCGCCGCGTTGATCAGTCGTGATCGCGGCCGCCGTGATCGTCATGGTCACCGTGATCGTCATGATCACCGTGATCGTCATGATCACCGTGATCATCATGATCACCGTCGTGATGGTCGTTGTCGGCGAAGGTGAACAGGTTCATCAAATCACCGATGGCCGGACGATTCTTCGGCATATAGCGGTTGTGGCCACGGTCATGAACCGGGTTGGGAAGGTTGTCGCGGCTCTGCGACGAGATCTTCGGCAGGTCCCAGTTCTTCTCGATGAACTTCAGCATCGAGACGTGATCGTAGTAGGTATGGTCGATGTAGCCGCTCTTGGCGAAGGGAGACACCACGACGAAGGGAATGCGGGTGCCGTCGCCGAGGAAGTCGACCGGCTGGATGTAGCCGGAGTCGTAATAGCCGCCGCCCTCGTCATTGGTGATGAAGATCGCCGTCGACGCCCACAGCTCCGGATTGCTCTGCACGCGCTTGATCAGGGCGTCCAGGAACAATTCATAATTGTTGGTCGTCGAATTCGCCGGATGACCGGCCAACGTCTCGAACGGGCGAACGAAGGAGACTTCCGGCAGGGTGCCCGCCTGAATGTCCTTGAGGAAGGCGCCGTAGTTCTGCAGCTTCGCCTCTTCCGACGGGTTCTTCATGATGCTGAGGAAGCCGGTCAGCGGATCGCAGATGCCGCAGTAGGAGTGATACATCAGCGGAACGCCGTCGACCGACTTGGCGAACACCGTCGCGTCGTCGCCGCGATCGGCGCTGTAGTACTTCCAGGACACGCCCTTCGCGGTCATCACGTCGGCGATGGTCGGTGCGCTCTGCGGTGGCAGAACGAACGAGTTCGGGCCGAGAGTGCGGGTCTTGCTGCTCGTCTGGTCCCAGTACATGTTGTAGTTGTTGACCAGATAGTAGTGGTTCGGCGCGCACTTGTTGTCGGAGACGCCGGTCTTGAACAACTGCTCGTTGATCGCCGCGACGCCCGGCGCGCTCGGATCGGAGCAATTCACGTAGGAACCGCCGCTATAGCCGTCCTGGGTGTAGTAGTTGTTGGTGCCCGGCACTGGATCGGGATTCTCGATCTGGTTGGTCGGCGGCACCGCGGCGCTGCCGTCGAGGGTCGTCGGGTTGGTGAAGAACGTGGCGTGGCCGGTGACGATGGCCTGGAAATTGGCGCCGGTGCCGCCCATCACGGACTGATGGAAGTTGTCGCTCAGGGCATACTTGTCGGCCAGCGACTTGAAGAACGGCGCGTCACCCGGCTGGGCCTTGCCCGAGGCGTCGGTAAAGGGGTTCATGTTGTAGAACCCCATGGAGATGGCGCCTTCCTTCGTGTCGAACCCCCCGTCCGGCATCGGCTTGCCGTTCGAACCGGTGCTGATGCTCTCCTCGACCCACACGAACTTGTCGAGCTTGCCGCCGTCGAAGTCCTGCCACATCTGGAAGAAGCGGTGGACCGGATCGCCGGTATAGGCGGCGTAAGGAACGTGTTTGCTGATCTGGAACGGGCCGTTCGGCATGTTCGCCGGGAAGCGGCTGTCGGGCACGCTGGCGGGCTCGCCGAGCGCGCCCCTGGTGTAGGGCTGGGGCAGCACATCATAGGCGCCGGTCGACGCGGTCTCGACGTTGTAGCGGACCTCGTTGCGGCCGATCTTCTGTTCGGCCTTCTTGAAGCGCGGGCCCGGCGTGCCGTCGGCGTTGACGATGCCCTTGCTCAGCAGGTTGTCGACCTTCTGTCCCTTCTTCGGCCGATAGGTGCCATACAGATTGTCGAAGGTATGGTTCTCGCCGACGATGATGATCACATGCTTGATCGGCGTGGTCGGTTGTTTGGCAAAGGCCGGCGCCACTGTCGTCAAGGCGCAGAGCGCGCTTGTCGCATAGCAGAGCGACTTGGAAAGCCAATTGGTTCTCACGAATATCTCCCGTTGAAATTGGCTCGGCGTTGCACGCTCGTGCGGTGCGTCGAACGATGTGTGAGCGTGTCGCGGGCCGTGCCTGCACGTTACCGCCGCGGCACTATGACGCGGTCAATGTTGCGCGCTGATGTCAGGAGCAAAGCAATTTTGCAAAAGATGTCTGAAGCGAAACTGAGTTCGACGCGTGTTGAGGCAGTGAGCGGCGGAATCCATGTTGGCTGAGGCACCATTCGCAATGGCGAACAGATGCGCGCGTACTCGCACGGAACATGGTCGTCGTGAGTCGTATCACCAGCTTCCGGGTACCCACAGCAGGGCCAGCCGCTGACCGACGGCGATCTGATCGGGCGACATCTTGGAGGCGACGGCGTCGCGCAGACGCAAATAATAATCGCGCTCGCGGTGCTGCGCCCGAGCGGCGGCGAGATTGAGCCATTTATAGGCCTGGATGAAATCCTGCGGCACGCCATGGCCCTTGTCGTACATCAGGCCGAGCATGCTCTGGGCGAAAGGAACGCCGCGGATCGCCGCGCGGGTGTACAGATCGGCAGCGGCCTCATAGGTCTGCGGCGCTCCGAAACCATGTTCATACATGTAGCCGAGCAGTGCCTGGGCTTCGGCGTTGCCGCGCAGCGCCAGCGGCGTCAGAAGGCTGACCGCGCGGACATAGTCGCCGCGGGCATAGGCCGCGTTAGCGCGCGCCAGGCCATCTGCGCGGGCCGGCTGCAAGCCAGGTATCGCGCCGAGCGTCAGCGCGACCAGGGCTGCCACGACCACGCGCCGCCAGCCGGGCGCTGCGTTGACGCATGGCGCCGCCACGGCGTCTCGCTGCAGAACATGTGTTCTAGCGAACGGTCGGAACGCGCAAATCATTGGTGACACTGGCTCCGACATTGCCGCGCAACTTCGTCCGCAGTTCCTCGGCCACCAAATGGGCGTCGGAGCCGTCGCGGATGATCTGTGGGCGGATGAAGATGATCAGCTCGGTTCGGGTGCCTTTCTTGTCCTGATGGGTGAAGCCGTCGCCGAGGCCGGGAATCTGGTCGAGTAGGGGGATGCCGTTGCGCGCGCCGTTCTGCTGCTCGCTGATCAGGCCGGCGAGCAGCACCGTCTGGCCGGTGGCTACCGAGATCGAGCTCTTGACCCGGCGTTCCGAAACTGTCGGCGTCAGGCTGGCGGCGGTCGCCGGCGACACGTTGCTGATTTCCTGCTCGACTTCGAGTCGGACATTGCCGTTGACGTTGATGCGTGGCGATACCCGGAGAATGATCCCGGTGTTGCGATAGTCGATGGTGTTCACCACCGTGTTGTTCGTCGTCAGCACGGTCGCGCTGCCGGTCGAGACCGGCACCACATCGCCGACCTGCAGCGTCGCTGACTGGTTGTTGATGACCACGAGGGACGGATTGGACAGCACCTTGACGCTGGTGACGGCGTGCAGTGCATCGAGAATGACGCTCGGCTGGGTCTCGGATCCGATCAGGAAATTGAATCCGGGAAAGGCGCGATTGATGAAGGCGTTGGTGACCGATCCGGCGATCGAGGCGACGCCGGTCGCGGCATCGGTGGTGGTCGCCGGCGCGGTCGTGGCCTGGGTGTTGAGCACCGAGCCGGAATTGGCCTTGAGGCCGAGATTGCGGCTCGTCAGATAGGTCTGGACGCCGTAGCTCAATTCGTTGGTGAGGGTCACCTCGGCGATGGTGGCATCGATCGCCACCTGCAGCTGCGGCTGGTCGACCTGGCGCAGGGTATTCTCGATGATGCGGTAATTCTGCTGATCGGCATAGATCAGCAGGGTGTTGTTGACCGTGTCCGGCGTGATCCGGACATTCTGCAGGAGCGGTTGGCCGTTGCCCGAGCTGCGGCTGTCGACGGCGCCAGTGCCTGAACCGTTTGCATTCGCCGTGGTCGATGCTGTCGCGGACTGGGCGCTGCCGAGGCCTGACGTCGCATTGCTGCCGGCACCGCTCTGGCCCCGTGGACCAAACCCATTGGATGTCGATGCCGAATTGGCGTTGAGCGACAGCCGGTCGGTGCTGGAACTCGTCGATGTCCCGGATCCGGGCGCCAGCTGATTGTCCGGCGAATCGAGCGACGACGAACCTGAGCTGCCGACGAACATCTCGTTGAGCACGCGGGCGATCTGGCGCGCTTCGCCATATTTCACCTGGTAGACGTGAACGCCGTTGCGGGCGGTGTCGGCGCGGTCGAGGCGCTTGATCCAGGTTGCTGCGGTCTGCAACAGAGCAGGCTTGCGGCTGACCACCAGGATGGCGTTGAGCCGGCCGACCGGCTGGAACTTGACGACGTTGTGGCTGAGGCCGCTGTCGCCGGAATCCATGATCTTTTCCAGTTCGGCGATAATCGGCTCCGGGCCGCTGCTGCTCACAGGAAAGATGCCGACCGACTGACCGCGCATCCAGTCGACATCGAAGCTCATGGCGGTGTCGACCGCGGCCTGTCGCTCGGCGCCGGTGCCCTGGATGAGCAGCAGGTTCCGCGTCGAATCGGCGCGGACGCTGCCGGCCTTGGTGGCGAAGCTGTCGAGCAGTTTGAGCACGGTCTGGGCCGACACATATTGCAGCGGGACCACCGAGACGCCATAGCCGGGCTCGGGGCTCGCTGCCGCGGAGTCGACCCGGCCGGCGCCGACCGCATCGCCGAGCGGTGTCAGCCGATAGCCGGCGGTGTCGCGCACCAGCACCACACCGCTGAGGCGCAGCGCGTTTTCCAGCACGAAGACGATATCGGACTTGGCGACCGGGCGCACCGAGACGAGGCTGACGGTGCCCTGGACGCGCGGATCGATGGTGTAGCCGGTGCGCAGGATGTCGCCGAGCACGACCTTGGCGACGGTGGCGACCGGCGTATTTTCGAAGTTCAGATCGTAGCCGGGGCCGTTCGATGTCGGCTGCGGCCGCACCTCCGGGACGTCCGACACCACCGTCCCTTCGTAAACCGCCGGTTGGCCACGCTCGCCCGTGCCGGTCTGGGACAGCCCGGCCGATTGCGGCTTGCGCGGCAGAATATCGAGTGAGCGGACCTTGTCGAGCACGTCGACGTCGCTCGTATAGATGCCGCTGACGCCTGCCGACCCGCAGGATGCCAGCAGGTTGACCGACAATGCGAGGACGACGACCGCGCGAAGTTTGCGCACAGCCGTCGGCGACTGGCCACGACTGCCGACGCTTCTCATGCTTCCGCCTGTTCCAACTCGATATCCGGTCCGTGGATCAGGGGTGGATGAGCGACGATCCCTCCGGCAGGATAGTTACCTAGCGTCGAAGTATGACGGTTTTAATTTGACCGGGCGGTTCTGAACTGCATTCGCGGGAAGAAATTGCATCGGGCGCGCGCTGTCGATGAACGAGCGCGTGCGTGAGATCGCGTGCACAAGATTTGGAGAGGACAGACGCTTCGGCTTCGTACACGTGTCACATTCCAAACCGATAACGCTTCGCTGCACGCTATGCGGCCGCCGACGCCGGCATTAGGCCCGAGCGATCGATCGCAGCGCAGGTGCGAAGTGACTGGAAAGACCGATGAGCGACAACAAGTCTTTGCAGTTCATCGACTATCTTCGGCAGACGCGGCGTTCGCCGAATGCCGGCAAAGATGATGTGGCAGATGAGTCGGAGGGCTCGGCGCACCGGCAGGGGGAAGACCAGGGACGAGCGGAGGCTGCGTCTCCGGGCTCGGCGTCGACGAAATTGTGGGAACTCACAGATCTGTCGCCCGGCGAGTTCGCCGACGAGGCGGCGCGTTTCTTCGAACTGGACCGGATATCGCTGCAGGACATGCTCTCGGCGCCGCCGCTGGTGAGCGCCTTCTCGCCGCGCTTCCTGCGTGAAATGCTGGTGTTCCCCTGCCGGCCGGATGATCAGATGACAGTTCTGGCGGTGGCCGATCCGACCGCCGCCGCCGCCCGACGCGCGGCGGAAATCGTGCTCGGCCCGGCGATGACCATTAAAGTGGCATCGGCCGAGGATCTCGCCATCGTGCTCGGCCAGCGGCTCGGCGAGGACGAGACGCAGCCGGCACACGGCGGTGCGGCGCAGCAGGTGCGCGACGACGACATCGAGAGCCTGCGCGATCTTGCCAGCGGCGCGCCGGTGGTCCGGGCGGTGAACGATCTGGTGGAAAAAGCCGTGGAGATGCGCGCCAGCGACATCCATATCGAGCCGTTTCCCTCCGGCCTCGTGGTGCGTCTGCGTATCGATGGCCTGCTGCGGCCGATTGCGGCTCCGGCGGGCGTGCTGCCGCAGGCGGTGATCTCCAGGATCAAGATCATCGCCAGTCTCAATATCGCCGAGCGCCGGCTGCCTCAGGACGGCGCGGCGCGGCTGCGCGCCGGGCGCACCGATGTGGACATTCGTGTCGCGATCATGCCGACCCAGCACGGCGAGTCGGCTGTCATCCGCATCCTGCCCAAGGACCGCGGGCTGCTGGTGGTCGAGAAGCTCGGCTTCTCCACGGCCGATGACCGCAGGCTGCGACGGCTGATCGCGCTGCCCCACGGCATGATCGTCATCACCGGTCCGACCGGCAGCGGCAAGACGACGACACTGGCGACCATTCTGTCGATGCTGAACGAGCCGGTGCGCAAGATCCTCACCATCGAGGACCCGGTGGAATACGAGATTGCCGGCATCAACCAGTCGCAGGTCAAGCCGGCGATCGGCCTGACCTTCGCCGCTGCGCTACGCTCCTTCGTGCGCCAGGACCCGGACGTCATCATGGTCGGCGAGGTGCGCGATTCCGAGACCGCTCATGTCGCGGTACATGCGGCGCTCACCGGCCATCTCGTGCTGACGACGCTGCACACCGAGACCGCCGCCGCCGCGGTACCGCGGCTGCTCGATCTCGGCATCGAGGGCTATCTGTTGCGCTCGACGCTGCAGGCGGTGATCGCGCAACGTCTGGTGCGCCAGCTCTGCGAGCGCTGCAAGACGCCGAAAGCGCTCGACCAACGCGATCTTGCCGACGATCCGCGGCTCGCCGCGCTGGGTTTCCGCGCCGGCGAGATTCTGCACCGTCCGGGCGGCTGCGAACGCTGTGGCGGCACCGGCTATCGCGGCCGGCTCGGCGTGTTCGAGGTTCTCGAACTCGGCGGTGAAATTCGCGAGCTGATCGGCGAGGGCGCCGACGGGCTGAAGATCGACCAGGCGGCGGTGCGGGCCGGTATGACAACCATGCTCGACGACGGCATCGCCAAATGTCGCGCCGGGCTGACCTCGCCGGCGGAAATCCTCCGCGTTACGACGGCAAGGTAGAGGCGGAGCCGTGCCGAATTTTCGCTATCGCGCCCTGACCCAGACCGGCGAAATCGTCAACGGCACGATTTCGGCACCGACCGCGGCGGAGGTGGCGCGCCGCATCGAGTATCTTCGGCTGCTGCCGATCGAGACTGTCGAGGAGAAGCGCGCACTGGGCGGGACCGGCGCCGGTTTCGCCCTTCTGAGCCAGCCGAAGCCGGCCGAGGTCACGACCTTTACCCGCGATCTGGCGCTGCTGCTCAAGGCCGGCGCGCGGCTCGACGATGCCCTCGAATTGCTGTCGAGCGATGCCGATGTCGGGCGGCTGCGTCCGGTGGTCGCCAAGTTGCGGGCGGCGCTGCTTGGCGGCGAAAGCCTCGCCGATGCGGTTGATGCCCATCCGGCGCTGTTTCCGCCGATGTATGTGGCGCTGGTGCGGGTCGGCGAGGTCTCGGGAACCCTCGATCAGGTGCTGGAAATGCTCGGCGCCGAGCGCGCCCGGGCCGAGCAGATGCGCCGCAAGCTCACCGACGCCATGCAGTACCCGGCCTTCGTGCTGATCGCGGCCGTTGGCGTGATGTTGTTCTTCATCCTGTTCGTGCTGCCGCAGTTCTCGTCGGTGCTGCAGGATTTCGGTGCCAAGTCCGACAACGCGCTCAGCGTCTTTCTGAGCTTGTCGCAGTTTCTTCGGGCCAATGGAGCGCCGATCATCCTCGGCTGTGCGGTCGCGATCGGCGGCGCGTGGTGGCTGTTGCGCCGCCCCGGGGCCACGGCGGCAATGATCGGCGCCGTGGCGGTGGTCCCGGGCATCTCCGGCATCTTCCAGTTCTATCGGACCAGCCTGTTCTGCCGCAATCTCGGCGTCCTGCTCGGCAGCGGCGTCAACCTCACCGGAACCTTGCGCATCCTGGTCGACATCATGTCGGCCACCGGAAGCGGCGCCATCTGGTCGGCGGCGGCCGACCGGGTGCGCCATGGCGGCAAGCTTTCCGAGGCGTTGTCGGCGGTCAACGGCCTGCCGCCGATGGCGTTGCGCATGCTGCGCCTCGGCGAGGAAACCGGACAATTGCCGACGCTGGCGGGTCGGGTCGCGGAATTCTACGAGGCAAAACTGCAGCGCAGCCTCGATCGCGTCGTCGCCATCGTCGGACCGCTCGCCATCATCAGCATCAGCGCCATCGTCGGTGGCCTCATCGTCTCCGTGATGACTGCGCTGCTGTCCGTCACCCAACTTGTCGGCTAGCTCGAGGACCACACCCATCATGATGACCAGCAACAAGACGGTCGGCGCTCTCCTCCGATCCGCAACGCGCCGCGGCAGCCGACGACAGGGCGAAGAGGGATTTACCCTGGTCGAGATGCTGGTGGTGATCACCATCATCGGCCTGATCATGGGGCTGATCGGGCCTCGCGTGCTGAACTACCTGAGCGAATCCAAGGTCAAGGCCGCCAAGATCCAGCTTCAGAGCTTCGCCAGCGCGCTCGACCTGTTCTATCTCGATGTCGGCCGCTTCCCCTCGACCTCCGAGGGCCTGACGGCCCTGGTGCGGCGCGCGCCGGGCGCGGGCGCCTGGAACGGCCCCTATCTCAAGGGCGGCAACGTTCCCGACGATCCCTGGAATCATCCCTATGTCTATCGCGCGCCAGGAGAGCGCGGAGCCTACGACATCATGTCGTATGGTGCCGACGGCCAGGAGGGTGGCAGCGGTGTCGCCGCCGACATCTCGCTCGAAACCGTAACGAGCGCCAAAGGTGACTGAGGACGCTCAGCGCGGCTTTACCCTTCTGGAGATGGTATGCGTGATTGCGCTCATCGCCATGATGGCGGCCGTGCTGTTGCCGTTCATTCCGCGTCAGACTTCGCGGTCGCGGCTGCAGGCCTATGCGCTGGAAACCGCGAATTTGCTGAAAGCGGACCGCAATGCTGCGGTCCGGCGCCACGGTGATGTCGCGACGCTGGTCGATGCGCCGTCGCGCGAGATCCGCTCCGGCGCCAGCGCCGCGTCCATCCGCATTCCCGACGACGTGCAGTTCGACGCCGTGCTGCCGCAGACCTGCCGCCACCGTCCGGCGTTTTCGACCATCAGCTTCTTTGCCGACGGCATGTCGTGCGGCGGCGCCATCGCGCTGACGCGGCTCGATACGGCTTACGAAATTCGCGTCAATTGGCTGACCGGAAGGATCGACATTGTCTCGCGCAGCATTGCCGTCAACTGAGCACGCCGAGGCGGGATTTACCATCATCGAGGTGCTGATCGCGCTTGCGGTCGTCGCCGTGTCGATTCTGGCGATCGGCTCGGTGATGTCGACCAATTCGCGCGGGGTGCAATCGATGGAGAGCCATGTCGCCCTGGCCGAGACGGCGCAGGCGGTGATGGCGACCGCCGTGCCGCCGCGTGCCGAATTGGCGGAGGGCGTTCGGACCGGCGTGCTGCGCGACATGAAATGGCAGGTCGAGGTCGGTCCCCTGGGGGGCGGATGGGCGGTGCCCGATGCGGACGTGCGGTGGATTCCCGAACTCGTCAAGGTGCACGTCCGGTCGGCATCCGGCGCCTCGCTGGAACTGCACACCGTACGGCTGATGCGCAGGCCACGCCGATGACCCAGGAGATCCTCCGGTCACGCGATGGCGAACTCGGCTTCACCCTGATCGAGGCGCTGATCGCGTTGGCGCTGACCGGCCTCGTGTTGTCGGCGCTCGCGAACATCACGGCGCAATGGCTGCCGAACTGGAACCACGGGCTCGATCGCATCCAGCGCAACGAGATGGTCGGGATAGCCCTGCAGCGGATTGCCGCCGACCTTGCGGCCGCCGAATTCGTGCCGGCGAATCGCGAGCAGAAGTCGCCGCTGTTCGAGGGGGCGGCACTGTCGGTCACTTTCGTCCGGACGGCCCTGGGACCCAATGCCGGGTCTGGGCTGGACGTGGTCCGGATCGGCGAGACGACGGACCGCCGGCAACTGGTGACGGTGCGCGCGCGTGCGCCGTTCGCGCCGCTGCCGCTGAACGGTTCGACCACCGAGCAGCTTCATCTCGGCGATCCGGTGGTGCTGCTGCGTCCACCCTATCGCCTGTCGTTCGCCTATGCCGGCCGAGACCGGGTCTGGAAAGACAGCTGGCACGACGCCGGCGGGCTGCCGGCGGCGGTGATGCTGACGGTGCGGGACGCCGCGACCGAGCGGGTGCTGTCGGTCTCGACGGTCGCCGTCATTCATGTCGATGCGCCGGCGACCGGCTGCGGACAGGGCGCCGACTGCGACGGCGGCGATGATGGGCCGGCGACGGCGAAGGGCACGGATGACGGCGCGTCCGGCAAGGCGGGGAAAAACCGGTCATGACCTCACGCGAAGATCGATCGATGTTCATGCGGCAGCACGAGAGGGGCTTCGTCATTGTCGCGGTGCTATGGATCCTCGCGGCGCTGGCGTCGCTGGCGATGGTGTTCTCGGCCTATCTGTCGAATTCGGCGCATGTGCTCGCAACCAACGATACGGCGCTGCAAGGCGAGGCGCTGATCTCGTCCAGCGTCGAACTGACCGCCTATCAATTGTCGCTCGGGGACGAGAAGGCGCGCCCGGCGACGGGCAGATTCCAATACCGGCTGAGCGGCGCGGAAATTCTCGTCAGCTTCGCCTCCGAGGCGGCACGCGTCGACCTCAATGCGGCGCCGAAGGAACTGCTGGTCAATCTGCTGACCGGTCTCGGCGCCGAGGAGGACGCAGCGAAGGGCTATGCCGATCGGATCGTCGCCTGGCGGACGCGCGCGACGGGGCAGACGGCGGAGAACGAGACGGCGCTATACCGCGCCGCCGGTCTTGCCTATGCGCCGCGGCAGGCGCCGTTCGCTCACGTCGACGAACTCAGCCTGGTGCTCGGCCTGCCTGCGATACTGGTGGACCGGATGCTCTTATTCGTGACCGTCTTCAGCGGATCATCCGGTATCGATGCCCTGATCGCGCCGCCGGAGGTCGTCGCCGCATTGCCCGGCATGACGCCGCTGGTGCTGAAGGATTTTCTCAACAGCCGCTCGGCTCTGCCGCGCGACAATGCAGCGCTGGCCACGGCTCTCGGCCCGGCAAAAGCCGGGGCCGAGCTGCCGACCAGCAAGGCCTACCGGATCGTCACCACGATCCGCTTCGGAAACGGCAATGAGCGGTCGTCGGAGGTGGTGATCGGGCTCGGCGGCAAGGACGCCCCCTATCGCGTGCTGTCCTGGCGGGAGGAACGTCCGCGGCGATCAGCGAAAGTTGCGGAGCTGAGGCGATGATGCTGGAGCGGGTCAAACAGCTGTTCGCGGCATGGATCGACGCCACCGGCGCGGCGATCCAGTCGATCCTTGGCCAGCTCGTGCCGCAGCGGCGGGTCGTCCTCACGCCCAGGGAGGGGACGAGCTTCATCGCGCAAGCGCCTGCGCCGCGAAAAGGTCCGGCTTTGCCGGAGATCATCCTGAATCTCGAGAACGGCAAGGTGGCCTCCCCGCTGCCGGAACCCTGGCGGGCCGCTTTGCGCGGCAGTCATGTCGAGGTCGGGCTCAGGTCCGACCAGGTGCTGTTGCGGCCGGTCGCGTTTCCGAAACAGGCGTCGGACTTTCTCGGCGGCATGATCCGCGCCCAGATCGACAGGTTGACGCCCTGGACCGCCGAGGAGGCGGTGTTTGGCTGGAGCGTGCCGCAGCCTGCCGCCGGCGAGCGGATCGCGTTGACGCTGGCGGCGACCTCGCGCTCGCTTGTCCAGCCGCTGATCGCCCTCGCTGGCACGCTTGACGCGAAATCCGTGGCCGGCGTCATCGAGGCGGCGACGGGCGACACAACCGAAACCATCAAGGTGTTCGAGCAAGGGCTGCATGGCAGCCTCAGCCGACGCATCGATGTGCCGCGTCTGCTCCGCCATGCCCTGCTAGCCATGGCAGTGGCAACGGTGGCGACGCTCGGTATCACCGGATACCTCGGCAGCGTCGTCGCCGCCGATCAGCAGTCGGTGCAGCGCCTGATCGCGGAACGCAGGGCATCGCTGCGGCTCAACCGGCAAGGCGGCGGATCGGCCGAGAACCTGCTCGCCAAGCGCAAGCAGACCACGCCCGCCACCGTCATGGTGCTGGAGGCGATCTCGCGGGTGCTGCCCGACGCCACTTATGTCACGGAGCTTCGGATCGAGGGCGACAAGATCCAGGTGGTGGGGATGACCCAGGACGCGCCATCGCTGATCCGCCTGATGGAGCAATCGCCGCAGTTTACCCGGGCGACCTTCTTCGCGCCAACCACGCGCGCCCAGAACGAACCGGGCGAGCGGTTCCATATCGAGGCACATATCACGGCCTATTTCGGATCTGGGTCATGAACACCATCACACGCTTGTGGAAGATGCCATCCGCCTCGCCGCTGCTCGCGCTGGCGGCCTATGCCGCCGTCATGGTGCTGCTGCTGGCGGTGATGGTCAGTTCGGTCAGCGATGTGCTCGACCAGCGTGGTGATCTCGCCGGCGCCAATGCGATGCTGGATCAGCTCGCCAGCCGCCGGCCGTCGGCCGCGGCCGGGCCTGCGGGCACGGCAGGCTCTCCGACGGGCTCCCCCTTTCTCGAGGGCGCCACGGTGACGGTCGCAGGCGCGGCGCTGCTGCAGCGCGTCGCCGGCGCGGTGACGCGGCGCGGAGGCGATGTCCTGTCTTCGCAGGTTGACCTGAACGGCACGCAGTCGAAGGCAGGATTCATCAGCATCATCGCAAGCTGCGAGCTCGACCAGCCCGCTTTGCAGGAGCTGCTTTACGATCTCGAGGCCGGCATGCCGTTCCTTTACGTCGATCAGCTCTCGGTGCAGGCACCGGCGAGCTTCGCCGCCTCCGGTGATGGCAGATTGCGGGTGCTGCTCTCGGTGTCCGGCCAATGGCAGGGGACGAAATGATCATGCGAAAGCCTGCAATCGGTCTCTCCCTGCTGCTTCTGGCGGGGCTTGTTGCGCCCTTGCCGGGCTCGGCGCGCTCGACCGACGCTCTGGACGAAGACCCGCCGCAGACGCCAGGGGGCGCCGGACCACCAGCCAGCCAGCCGATCTGGAGTGCGCCGGACGGGTCGGCGACCCTCGTCACGGCGCCCCCGGCGCCGGGTCGCGCCGAACCGGCGCGGGCGTCAAGCCCCAACCCGCTCTGGGCGGTGCCGCTCAATGCATTGTCGGCGACGCGCGAGCGGCCGATCTTTTCGGCATCCCGGCGTCCGCGGCCGGCGGCGGTGTCGCCGGTCGCTCAGCCCAAGGCGCTACCGCCGCGCCCGCGCGAGCCCGAGCGCCCCCAGTTGTCCCTCGTGGGAACGATTGCCAGCGGCAGCGAGGGCTTTGCGATCTTCGTCGACGCCGCCAAGGCCGCATTGCGGCTGAGAATCGGGGAGGAGTATCAGGGCTGGGCGCTGCGCGCGGTGGACGGAGGTGAGGCGACCCTCGAGAAGGATCAGCAGGCCGCGGTGCTCAGCCTGCCGCAGCCGGGCAAGGCGGGCGAGGTTCGCATGCTGCCGGCCAGCGACGTGAGATTGATCTCGGCGAGCCCGCCGGCTTCGCTGACACGACGGCGCGAGCATTAGCGCTGCATCGCGGACTGCGCACTATTGTCCCTTTGGTTCTAACGTTCGTACGAGCGCTCGCTGCAAAGTGATACGAACGTTGGAAACGGGACACTAGACCTGGACTGCTAATGTCACCAGCAGCCCGACCGCGAGAAAGGGCCCGAACGGGATCGCAAGCTGGCGCGTCATCGGTCGTCGGCCGGCCACTTGCAGAGCGCCGACGGAGATCAGCGCGATGACCGCTGCGACCAGAAGCAGCATGGGCAGCCCGGCGACACCGGTCCAGATGCCGGCGGCAGCCAGGAACTTGACGTCGCCGAGCCCAAGCCCCTGGACCTTCCGGAGTTTGAAATAGAGGCGGCGCAGAAGCCAGACGAGCAGGCCGATCACAGCTCCCTCGCAGAACGCTGCGAGACCGGCGAGCCAGCCGGCGGCCAGGACAACGTTGATGAGGCCGAGCAGGGCGATGGCGAGATTGAGCCAGTCCGGAATGATCCCCGCGCGCAGATCGATCCATGCCAGCATGCCGAGAAGCAGGCAGAGCAGGGCCGGGAAGATGGCGGCGGGCATCGGCAGGGTCCAGGACGGCGGAAGTGCGTGAAGACGACGCGTCAAGCGGGCGCACGCCTTGGTGCGGAGGATCTGATGCTCGTATCAGCATTGCAGCGAATTCGCCGTACGAGCGTCAGATCCGCCGCACCAGGGGCGTGCGCGGGGAGCGGGACCGGTTGGTCGATCAGCGATGATCGTCGCCGTGCGATGCGAGAACCACAGCGCCGCTCGCTTCGTCGAGGATCAGCTTGCGCGGCTCCTCGTCATCGCGATGATCGAAGTCGAACATGTTCTCGATCGTCCCCGCGATGGCGTCGAACGAGCCGCCCGGCTGGATGCGTTCGCCGTCGAGCCAGTTGTCCTCGATGAAGCGCAGCACGGAACTCTGGTCGGTCAACGTGTGATCGACGTGGTTGCGCCTGGCGAAGGGCGAGACCACCAGCAGCGGCATACGGGTGCCGTAGCCGCAGCGGCCCCAGGCCGGCTGGCCGAAGTTGCCGTTGAGGATCGGCGCCGGCGAGGGCTTGCCCTGCTGAAAGCCGTTGCTGGTGCTGCAGTTGCCCGGACCATTGAGCGTGTCCACCGCCGCACTGAACGATGAGTTCACGATCGGAGGCATCTGGTGATCATACCAGCCGTCGGAGTCGTCATACATGATGACGACAGCGGTATCGGCCCATTCGGGGCTCTTCTGCAGCGCATTGACGACGCGCACGATGAAGTGCTGCTCGTCGATCGGGTCGGAATAGCCGGCGTGACCGTCCTCGAAGGCGGAGGCCTTGAGGAAGCTCACCGCCGGCAGGTTGTTCGCCTTGATGGCGGCGAAGAAGTCGTTGATGTCGTACTGGTGGTTGGCCGGATCCGGCGTGTTGGTGTGGGGAATCAGGCTGTGACCGATGGCTGCCGTCGAACTCGGCCGGGCATGGGTCGGATTGCGGGTCGATTCGTAATACTGGAACCAGGCGTGGTGCGGGATGTAGTCCACCGAGGTGGAGGCGGGCGTGCCCGCCGCCGCGGGATTTGTCTGGCGCGCGCAGCCGGTGGTGCCGTTGGCATTGACGACGGTGAGATCGAAGCCGCCCATGAAGGCGCCCCAGGTGATGCCCTTGGTGTTGAGCAGGTCGCCGACGTTCCGGCCGGCCATGGTCACCTGGTCGATGTTCGGGTTGGAGCAGACATCCCCGATCGGATCGCCGTCGCCGATCTCGGTCATGTTGCTGGCGATCTTCGACGCGTCGCCGTAAGCCTCATGGCTGCCGTGCAGCAGGTTGCCCGCGCCGTCGACCACGTTCTTGGTGGCGGAGAAGCCGTTGGCCTGGCCCGAGATCAGATTGAGCGCGCCTGGCGTCGAGGGACCGAATTGGGTGGTGTAGTGATTGTCGTTGAGGGCGTAGTGCTGGGCATAGTTCCACAGCGCCGTGGTAGTGTTGCCGTCGTAATAGCCCATCACCAGCGCCTTGGTGCCGATTCCGGCAGGCGGCGGGCCCTGAACGCCGACGAAGGCCGGGAAGCCGTCCATGCGTCCGTTGTTGTAGGCGCTTTCCTCCGGGCTCGAAGCGTGGCCCTGATCGGCGGTCAGCGCCTGCGACGGCGACAGGCGGAACGGATTCGCGGCGCCCGCACCGTTGGTCGTGCTGTTGTTCGGCGCTGCGGGATTGTTGGGATTGGCGTTGGGATTGTTGTTGAGCAGGTCGATGCCCGCAAGCGGCCCAAAGCCGTTGTTGACGTCGAGCGGCGTGACGAGATTATTGATCGCGGGCGTGTTCTTCTTCGCCACGAAGGGCGTTTCGCCGGCAAGATTCTGGGCCTTGGGATAAGTGCCGAAATAATGATCGAACGAAACGTTTTCCTGAAAGATCACGACCAGATGCTTGATCGGCGTCCTGGTCCGGGCGAAGTGAAAATCGCTGTTCTCGCCGCGCCTGTGGTCGTTGTGTCCATGGTCGTCGGCGACCGCGGCCGCGCCCGCGACCATGATGGCCACAGCGGAGACGAGACCGAGGGCTGTTGGCAAACGCATGGATTGCCTCCTTGCTGATTTGTTGAAGGAATTATGAAGAGCAGTGGCGCTGCGGCGAAGTGAAGCGCAGCCCCGGATTGATTTCAGAGCTTGATCACAGTGAGACGAATGAAATGTGACATCTTGTTGCATGGAGATGATGGTGCCGTCATCGGTCCGTTTGCGGTTTGAGAGCCCGGTCACACGAAGCGTGGTCGGCATCGTCCTCGCGTTGCTGCTCGATGCCCGCGCGAGCTTCGCTCAACTGAACGGCCATGGCGGTCCGGTGCGGGCTCTGGCGGTCTCGGCAGACGGCATGAGCCTCGTCTCCGGCAGCTTCGATACCTCGGCCATTCGCTGGTCTCTGGCGACGGAATCCGCGGCGCAGGTGCTTCGTTTCCATGCCGATGCCGTCAATGCGGTGGCCTTCCTGAAGGACGGGCGCGTCGCCACCGCCGGCGCGGACGCGCGGATCGCGATCTGGACCGCTGGCCGGCAACAGCCGGATGCGGTGTTCGAGGGCCATACCGCGCCGATCGTTTCGCTGGTCGTCTCGCCCGACGGCCGCACGCTCGCTTCAGCAGCATGGGACCGGACGGTTCGGCTGTGGTCGCTGACGGGTGGTCCGGCGCGAGTGCTCGAAGGCCACACGCAGAATGTCAACGGCGTCGCATTTGCGCCGGACGGCAAGTCGCTGGTCAGCGTCGGCTATGATCGCGCCGCGCGAATCTGGCCACTGCCGCGAGGAGCGCCGCAGGTGGTCAACATGCCGTCGCCGCTCAATGCGGTGGCGATCGCCAGTGAAGGCGGGATCGTCATTGGCGGTGCCGATGGCAAGCTGCGGTTTCTGACCGGAAGCGGGGCCGCCGACGGCGAGGTGCAGGTCGGCATGGCGCCGGTGGTCGCCCTGGCGATCTCGCCGGACGGCGCCTCGATCGCCGGGGCCGTGGTGGGTGGTTCGGTGGCGATCGTCGATCGCAGGACCAGGACGGTGGTGCGGACGATGGTTGTTCCCGGACCGGTCTGGTCGGTGGCGTTTCTGCCCGACAGCGCGACATTGCTGACCGGCGGTGCCGACGGTGCGATCCGGCGATGGAATGCGATGACGGGCGATGCCATCGGCTCGTCGCTGCGCGGCACGGCGCAGGATCCGCTGGCGGCCTTCGGCGGCGATCGCGGCGCCGAGGTGTTCAGGGCCTGCGTCGCCTGTCACACCTTGAGCGACAAGGAAACCGCTCGCGCCGGGCCATCGCTTGCCGGACTGTTCGGCCGCAGGATCGCGACGCTGCCCGGCTATCGCTATTCGGAAGCGCTGCAGAAGATGGACATCGTTTGGACGCCGGAGACCGTCGCGAAACTGTTCGAGATCGGGCCGAGCGCCTATACTCCGGGGACGAAGATGCCGGAACAGCGCATCGGCTCGCCGGAGGATCGCAGGGCGCTGACGGACTTTCTGGCACGCGCAACGGCGATAGAATAGGCATTTATGCGCCCACAAGTTTAGCATCCAGCGCAAACTTGCGGCGGGACAGCCGTCGTTTTTGTGCCGAAATGTCAAGTTCGGATCACGATCCCGATCTACCCTTCTCGCATTGGTGGGTGATCCCCGCCAAGGATGACAAGGGACGGTCACTTTCATGGGCGAGGTCGGGAGCCGGACCGGGAGAGCATCGGGCGGATTCCGTGCGGTTCACCGCGGTGAAGTCCACGTTTTCGACAGCCTCAAGGCATTGCTGGCCTGCGCCTCGCCGCCGCGCTCAGGCGACGAACTGGCCGGTATCGCTGCCGACACCCAGACGAGGCGCGTCGCCGCGCGCATGGCGCTTGCCGACGTGCCGCTCCGCCGCTTGATCGAAGAGCCACTGATCCCCTACGAGGCCGACGAGGTCACCCGGCTGATCATCGATGGACACGACGCGGAAGCCTTCGCGCCGGTGGCGTCGCTGACCGTCGGCGAGTTTCGCGACTGGCTGCTGTCCTGGCAGGTCGATGGTCCCATGCTGGGCCGTCTCGCTCCGGGTCTGACCCCCGAGATGGTCGCAGCGGTTTCAAAGCTGTGCGGTAACGGCGATCTCGTCGCCATCGCCGCCAAATGTCGCGTTGTGACCTCCTTCCGCTCGACGATCGGATTGCCGGACCGGCTGTCGGCACGTCTTCAGCCCAACCATCCCACGGACGATCCGGTCGCCATCGCCGCGGCGACGCTCGATGGTCTCCTGTATGGCATGGGCGACGCCGTGATCGGCATCAATCCGGCGACCGACAATGTGGAAGCCTGCATTCGTCTGTTGACCATGCTCGACGAATTGAGGCTTCGCTTCGACGTTCCCACCCAGTCCTGTGTGCTCGCTCACGTCACGACTTCGATCCGCGCGATCGAAAAAGGGGCTCCGCTCGATCTCGTCTTCCAGTCGGTTGCCGGAACCGAGGCGGCCAATGCGGCCTTCGGCGTCAGCCTGTCGCTGCTCAAAGAGGCGCGTGAAGCGGCGCTGTCCCAGAAGCGCGGCACCGTCGGCTCGAACGTCATGTATTTCGAGACCGGCCAGGGGGCGGCGCTGTCGGCCGGCGCGCATCACGGTATCGACCAGCAGACGGTCGAAGCGCGGGCCTATGCTGTGGCGCGAGCCTTCTCGCCGCTTCTCGTCAATACCGTGGTCGGCTTCATCGGCCCGGAATATCTCTATGACGCCAAGCAGATCATTCGCGCCGGTCTGGAGGATCACTTCTGCGGCAAGCTCCTCGGCGTGCCGATGGGGTGCGACGTCTGCTACACCAACCACGCCGAGGCCGACCAGGACGACATGAGCGACCTGGCCGTGCTCCTCACGGTAGCCGGCGTCAACTTCCTCATCGCCGTGCCCGGTGCCGACGACATCATGCTCAACTATCAGAGCCTGTCGCACCATGACGTGCTGCGGATGCGCCATCTGCTCGGCCGGCGGCCAGCGCCCGAGTTCGAGGAATGGCTCGGCCGCATGGGGCTGCTCGACGATGCCGGCCGCGTGCTCCCGCTCGAGTCCGGATCGCGCGCGGTCACGCGGCTCCTCGGAGGGGGCGTGGCGATATGAGCGGATCGGCCGACGCCTTCGAGATGCTTCGTCGGCTCACTCATGCCCGCGTCGGCCTTGGCCGTGCCGGCGACGCTCTTCCGACCCGCGTTCTGTTCGACTTCCAGATGGCCCATGCCCGCGCCCGGGACGCCGTGCACGGCCGCGTCGACTTCACGGCCGTCGCCGGGGATCTCGCCGGGCGCGACGTCATCCATGTGGCGAGCGCGGCTCCCGATCGGCCGACCTATCTGCGTCGTCCCGATCTCGGCCGGCGTCTCGCGCAGGGGGAAGCGGCGAAACTGCCGGAAGGGCCGTTCGATCTCGTCTTCGTCGTCGCCGACGGCCTGTCCTCCGTCGCGGTCGAGGCCCATGCGGCGGCGACGCTGGTCGCAGCGGAAGCTCGCCTCGGGGGGCTGGCGATCGGTCCGATCGTGCTCGCCTCGCAGGCTCGCGTCGCGCTCGGCGATCAGGTCGGCGCCGCCATGGGCGCCCGCCTCGTCGTCGTTCTTATCGGCGAGCGGCCGGGTCTGTCGGCGGCGGATTCGCTCGGCATCTATCTCACCTTCGCGCCGACGACCGATACCCGCGACAGCGCCCGCAACTGCATTTCAAACATTCACGACAACGGCCTCTCTCATGAGAGGGCGGCCGACAAGCTCGCCTGGCTGGCGCGCGAGGCGCTGCGGCTCGGCCTGACGGGAGTCGCCCTGAAGGAGGCGGCGCCCGGAGAGACGCTGACCGCGCGAGGGGCACCATCGATCCTCGGCAAGGAACTTTGATCTCGTGAGCAACAGGGGACATCCATGACAGACGAAGCCAAACCTACTCTCTCGAAGAGCCTGAGCGGCCTGCATCTCTGGGGCATCGCCGTCGGTCTCGTCATCGCCGGCGAGTATTTCGGCTGGAGCTATGGTTGGGACAAGGCCGGCACGCTCGGCTTTCTCGTCACCACGGTCTTCATCGCCGTGATGTACACCAGCTTCATCTTCTCCTTCACCGAACTGACCACCGCCATTCCCCATGCCGGCGGTCCCTTCGCCTACGCCTATCGCGCATTCGGCCCGTTCGGCGGCTTCGTCGCCGGCTTCGCCACGCTGATCGAATTCGTCTTCGCGCCGCCGGCGGTCGCGCTCGCGATCGGCGCTTATCTTAACGTCCAGTTCCCGGCTCTCGATCCGAAAACGGCCGCGGTCGGCGCCTATGTGGTGTTCATGGCTCTCAATATCGCCGGCGTGACGATCGCCGCGACTTTCGAACTCTTCGTCACCGTGCTCGCCATCATCGAGCTCTTCGTCTTCATGGGCGTCGTGACGCCGGGCTTCTCCTTCGCCAACTTTACTGCGAACGGCTGGGCAGGGCAGGACACCTTTTCGCTGGCGAGCCTGGGAGGCATCGTCGCGGCCATTCCCTTCGCGATCTGGTTTTTCCTCGCCATCGAAGGCGCCGCCATGGCGGCGGAAGAGACCAGGAATCCGACGAGGACAGTGCCGGTCGCGTATATCGGGGGCATTCTGACCCTCGTCTTGCTCGCGTTCGGCACCATGATCATGGCCGGCGGCGTCGGTGACTGGTCGAAGCTCTCTAACATCAACGATCCGCTGCCGCAGGCGATGAAGATGGTGGTCGGCGAGAATTCCAGCTGGCTGCACATGCTGGTGTGGATCGGCCTGTTCGGCCTGATCGCTTCGTTCCACGGCCTCATCATGGGCTATTCGCGCCAGATCTTCGCGCTCTCCCGTGCCGGTTTCCTGCCGGCGAAGCTGGCGGCACTGCATCCGACCTGCAAGACCCCGCACTGGGCGATTCTCGCCGGTGGCGCGGTCGGCATCGCCGCGATCTATTCCGATGAACTCATCCAGTTCGCCGGCGCCACGCTCACCGCCAACATCGTGACCATGAGCGTGTTCGGCGCTCTCGTGATGTACATCACGAGCATGGCGGCTCTATTCAGGCTGCGCGCGAGCGAACCGACCCTGGTTCGTCCCTTTAGCGCGCCGCTCTACCCGGTGCTGCCGGCGATCGCGCTCGTCACGGCCGCGATCTCGCTCCTGACCATGATCTGGTACAATCTCCAGGTGTTTGGTGTCTTCGTCGTCCTGTTCGGCGGCGGGCTTCTCCTGTACCGTCTGACGAGTGGCGCCCGCGCGAGCGGCACCGCCGATGGTCTGCTCGACATTGCCGTCGTGGAAGCCCGCGCCATGGTTGATTAGAAGAGAGGCCGGTGGGGCTTCTCGGTCCCCACCGGCACGCAGTTTGCATGCCTTCTCCATCTGCGGCTCGAAAGGACTCTCTAGAATCGAAGCCGATGGAGGCCGGTCATATCGCTTCGAAGCGCAACCGAAATCTCTTCCAAGGGCGGACGCCGCCGCAACATCCTGGCGGCGGCCGCGAACGGTCTCGGCGACTTCATCGCGCAGACCGGCGGACAACCGGAAGTGGTCTTTGAACGTATCGGTGTTGACCCGGCCTGCCTCGGCGATAAGCGCACCGCGCTCGACCTCGCCGACTATGTCGCGATGATGGAAGAGGCGGCACGGGCGACGCGGCACGACAATTTCGGCCTGTGGTTCGGGCAGCGCTACCGCCCGGAGATGCTCGGTCTGATCGGCGAGATCGCGCTTGCCGCTCCCACCCTCGGCTCCGCCATCGAGCATCTGGCCCAGTGGTTTCCCTGGCATCAGCAGGCGACCGAGACGCGGCTGGCGCGGCGGGGCGAATTTCTTCGTCTCGAATACCGCATTCTCGACGGCTCGATCGTCGACCGGCGACAGGATGCCGAACTGACGATGGGGATGTTCGCCAACGTGTTCCGCGCCTGCCTGGGGCCGCACTGGGCGCCCGAGGCGGTGCTGTTCGAGCATGCGCGCCCGGCGGCCTGGCGTGAGCATGAGACGGCGTTCGATGCGGAAGCGCGGTGGTCGCAGGGCACCAACGCCCTCGTGTTCCGCGATCGCGGACTCAGCCGGCCGATGCCGACGGGCGACCTGTCGCGGCTGCAGTCGCTGACCTCGGATCTCGCTGCCGTGGCGGGATCGTGCGGCGCTCCGAGTTTCGTCGATCGTTTGCGCGGCGAAATCCGACGGCGTCTCGCCACCGGCGAGGTGGGCATCGACGAGGTTGCCGAGACCCTCGCCATCCCGTCGTGGACACTGCAGCGCCGCCTCGCCGGACACGGCGCGACCTTTTCCGATCTCATCGAGCAGACGCGGCGTGAACTCGCGCGCCATTACATGGCGCAGGTTCACCTGCCCCTCGGCGATGTCGCTTTCCTGCTGGGCTATTCCGAGCCATCGGCCTTCTCGCGCGCCTTTACGCGCTGGTACGGCACCAGTCCCCGTGCGTGGCGCCGCGCGACGGCCGATTGATCAGCGCTTGTCGCGCTGCTCGCGCTCGCGCAGATAATCGTCGGTGGTGCGGGGGGCCGGGCGCTCCGGCACGCCGACGAAGGGATCGAAATGCTGCTCGCTCATGGTGATGACGCGGCAGTCGGCGCACATCCTGATCGCCTCAGTGCGGCGGTCGCCGGCGGGATACATCCAGTGGCGACCCTCGAGCTTGGCGGCGATGCGATCGATGGTGCTCTTCACCCCGAAGGCCTGGCCGCAGCGGATGCACAACGCGGGCTCTTCCTCCTTGATCACGCGGGGGCGGGCAGTGGCGGCGCGAAAATCGATCTGCGGCGTCAGTGTGATCACCTTTTCCGGGCAGGTATTCTTGCAGAGCCCGCACTGGACGCAGGCATCCTCGGCGAATTTGAGCGCTGGCCGTTCCGGATCGTCGGACAAGGCGCCGGTGGGACAGGCCGAGACGCAGGACAGGCACAGCGTGCAGCCGTCGACATCGACTTGGACGGTGCCGAGCGGCGCGCCCTCGGGTAGCGCAATGACGTCGACGGGCGAGGGCGCCACCCGATGCAGTTCACCCAGGGCGAAACGCAGCAGGTCGCTGCGCTTGCCGACGGTGCGAAAGGTGGCGGGCGGCGTCACCGCGGGGCCGGGTTCGATCGCGCGCAGCGCATCGAGCAGCGCGTCGGGGTCGTCGGTTTCGATGGTGGCGACGCGTCGCCCGGCGATGCCGAGGCCGCCGAGAATGGCCTCGGCCATGCTGATCGTTTGGGCAAGGCCGGCCGGATCGTGCTTCGGCTTGGCGCGGAGCAGAAAGCGCAGTGCCGTGGCGCCGTGGGCGAAGCAGGCAGCGATGGCCTCGAGGCCGACCTGCGTGACCTCGTTGACCGCGAGCGGCAGCGCATTGGCGGGCAGGCCTTCGCCATGACGCGCCAATGCGTCGATCAAGGCAGCGCAGTGGTCGCCATCATGCAGCAGCACGACAGCGTTGGTGCCGCCGGCCTGCTGATAGGCCAGCAGCATGGCGCGCAGCTTGTGCATCAGTTTGTCGGCTGGCGGCATGGCGTAGGTTGCGGCGCCGGTCGGGCAGGCGGCGGCGCATTGACCGCAGCCGGCGCAGATCTCGGCATCGATCCTGACGTGGTCGCCGTCGGGCGTGATGGCGCCGGTGGGGCACAGGTCGAGGCAGCGGCGGCAGCCCGTGCGCCTGGAGCGCGAATGGGCGCACAGCTCCGCGGTGAAATTGATGTAGCGCGGCTTGTCGAAGCTGCCGACGAGGCCGCGCGCCTTGAGCACGGCGCGCAGCACGGCCGCCGGGTCCTTCGGATCCGCGCGCAGATAGCCGTCGCGTAACTCGTGGGCCGGGAACAGCGGTGTGTCGCCGCAGAGATCCAGCACCAGGTCGCAGCGCGAGGTCGCGCCATGACGCGGCGCCTCGAAAACGAGCTGATCGCGCGACGAGGGGCGTGGCGCGGCATAGTCGTCGATGGTCAGCTCGAAAGCGCCGAGATGGCCGCCGGCAGCGCGCACCGTTCCCTTGACCACGGGAAAGAGGTTGGTGCGCAGCGGCTCGATCTCGCCCGGCTTGCTGATCATGACGGTGACGTCGAGCTCATCGGCCAGCAGTCTGCCGGCTTCGATGGCGCTTTCGTCCCGGCCATAGACCAGGATCACGCCCTCGCTCGACAGGCTGACGAGCGGATAGTCCGGCGCCCGCTCGCCGGCCGCGGCGAACAGCGCCGCCATCTTCGCACCGGCGTCGGCGCCTTCGCTCGACCAGCCGGCGGTCTCCCGCACATTGACGAACTCGATGCCGTCGCGGCGCTCGCCCGCCAGCTCCGAGAACAGCGGCGCTTCCTGGGTGCAGCCGACGATCAGCCGGCCCTCGCTCGCCGCGGCGGCGCGGAAGTGATCGATCTCGCTGCGGCAGAGCTGACAGAAGGTGGCGACGGGGCTGCCGCCGCATCCGCGCTGAACGGCCGCGACGTCGAGCGGCATCGTGTCTTCGCACGAGCAGACCAGGATCTTGTCGGGCGAACGCGCCATGCTTTACATCCAGCTTCCAAGACGTTCCTGAGCCGCCAGCTGCGCCCCAACAATGCCCGCTCGACAAGGGAAGCAGGCTGCCTGCCGAAGGCTGCTACGAACCTTGCGCCCTGATCGGGGGCGCGGCGCGCAGGACTCGCGCCAGCGATCCGGCTCGTATACTTACTATTATCAAACCAATCAAACAGGAAGCCGGAGCGCCAGGTGTCCGCCACCATGCGCATTCACTCAGCCTCGGAGCATCTCGATCTGCCTCCCCCGTTCACGCTGGTGAGGTTGCGCGAGGGCGGCGACGCCTTTGATCACGCCGTCGCGATCGCGGCGGAGAGCGGCGCCGGCACCCTGGTCTATGTCGGCCGGTTCGATCTCGCCGAGTTTGCGGTGGTGCTCGAGCCCGACGAGCCGCTGCGCACCGCCCGCCGGGCGTTCTATGCCGGCATGGTGGCGCTTACCGATGCCCTGCGCGCCTACGCGCCGCCGAAAAAGCCGGTGACCATCGACTGGCCTGATGCGATCCGCATCGATGGCGGCCTGGTCGGCGGCGGCCGGCTCGGCTGGCCCTCAACGGCGGACGAGAGCAAGCCGCCGCCCTGGCTGGTGTTCGGTGGTATGATCCGGACGGTGTCGGTGAGCGGCGAGGAGCCGGGCGTCCATCCGCTGGCTTCGGCGCTCGACGAGGAGGGGTTCGGCGAGGCCGGGGCGGTCCAGGTCACCGAAAGCTTCGCGCGCCATCTGATGCTGGTGATCGACCGCTGGCAAATCGAGGGCTTCGCCCCGTTGGCACAGGATTACCTGTCGCGGCTTCGACGCGAGCACGGGATCAGCCGCCGGATCGACGACAATGGCGACCTGCTCAAGCGCAGGATGGGGGGGGACGGCGTCGAACGCGCGGACCTGCGGGACGCCTTGCGCACGCCGTCATGGTTTGACCCGGCTAGTGGAGGACCACGCCTGTGAAACTGTTGCGCACCATCGCGCTCGACCCGTCGGACACCTTCGTCTTCGACCCGGCCGCGGAGCCCGGCGAATGGGCGGTATCCGGCGCCTTCCGGTTCTGGGACAGCGATCCTGCGACCCTCGAGACCAAGGCGCGCTCGGCTTTCCGCAGCGGATTTCTCGGCGTGCAGTCGTGGGGCTGGTCGACACTGGTGCAGATCGTCGAGGCGACGGAAGAGGACCGCGAAGAGGTGATCGACCTGCTGGCGCATCAGCTCGTCGCGCGCATGGGCGCCCCGGACCTTGCGGCGGCGTGCGCCGCTGCCGAGGAGGAGGTGGCGTTCGCCCAGTCGCTGTGCGAATACCCGCCCGACACCCTGATTGCCGTGCATCGCACCGCAACCGACGGCGAGATCAGAGAGGCCTTTCGCACCCTGCAGCGGCGCGGAGAGCCCTGCCACAGCCGGGCCTTTTCCTTTGTCGAGGTCGATGACGGGCAGGAGCCGGTGCCGGGCGAGGGCGTCGATCTGAAAGGTCTTGCAACGGAGCGCGACCGGCGATGAAGGATTTCTGGATCTCCTGCGGCCATCACCTCCTCGACCGCGATGCCGAGGGCTGGCTCGTCGTCACCGACGAGTTCCTCAAGGCCTATTTCGTTCGCCCCGAACTGATGCCGCCGTCCGAGGCCTGCGACGCCGAGCGCATGTTGCACCGCGTTCTGCTCGCCGATCCGCGACGGCCGGTGAGCGCGGCCGAGGTGGCCGCCATGGCCGATGCCGACGCGCGCGAGAACTGGCGGTTCGTTCTGGCTTTCCGCGACCTGCTGCTTTCCCATTCCAGCCTCGAAGCGGCCTATCTGGCGCTGGTCCGCTCGGCGGCGATCCGGTTGCCGCCGCTGTTCGTCAACCAACTCGTCCACGTCATCCTGCGCAATGCCCTCGACGGCTGCGACGATCCCTTCGTGCTGCGCGCCGCCGAGTTGTTCTTCCGGCCGCAGCGGGTGATGCTGCACGAGCAGGCGCTGGTGGTGGGCGACGAGGAGACGATCGGCGGTCTCGGACCGGCGCCGGTTTCGCCCCTGATCTCCATGCTCGGCGTGCCGGCCGAGGCCGAGATCGACGTGCTGACCGACGACGATGCCGAGAGCTACTGGGAGCGTAGCGATCTGTTCGATACCGGCCTCGATCTCACCGGCGGCGGCCGCGGCCAGGCCGCGCTGGCGCAGGCAATGACGCGCTGGATCTTTCATCTGCTCGGCGCCGAGGTCGGCGTCGCACCGCTGATCGAATTGCGAGATGCCCGCCTGACCTGGTATGTCGGGCTCGATGCCGACGCGACGCGGATCGGCGACCGGCTCTGGCACGGCGAGATCCTCGACGAGCGCAGCGCCGGCCGGGTGCTCGGCCTGTTTCGCCTCGACTTCGCTGCCGCCGCGCCGGTTTTGGATGCGGTCGACGGCGAGCCGGTGTATCTCATCCTGGCCATGAGCGACGACAAGGTGGTGCGGATGAAGCCGCAGAACCTCCTCACTGGACTGCCGCTCAAGCAGCTGGAGACCGCGCTTTGAGCCCCGCCGCCGTGCCCCTGACCCGCATTCTCGTCGGCGTCGTCGTCGAGCGCCGCAAGGCGCAATCGCCCTGGATCGATTTCGTCTGGCGTGCCGTCGGCGTGCTGCCGGACGAGCCCGACATGGTGCCGTGGACGGTGCTGCGCCAAGAGGTGGATGTGACGCTGTTCTATGCCGGCAGCGCGACGATCGAACTCTATCGCTCCGAGACCGAGCGCTACCGCGAGAACCTCGCCTCCGGCGCGCCGAGCATCTGGGTGGTGCTGGGTCCCAGCGAGGGCGAATGGCCTCATTCGGTGTCGGCCGCCACCGCGGATCCGGCGGAGGGCGAGGCCTACACCGAAGCCGCCGACAATCTGGTCGAGGCAGTGCCGATGCCGGACGTGCTGCGCGACGCACTGGACGCCTTCATTGCCGAATACCATGTGGAACGGGAGGGCTTCGTCAAACGCAAGCGGCGCCGCGCCGATCCCGAAGCGCTGGCGCGGCGCGGAGATCGGGAATGAGCGAGGAGGATTTCCTCGGCCGCTGGTCGCGTCGCAAGCACGAGGCGCGGCGAGAGGGAACCCCGGCCGGAACTCCGCCGCCGGATCCGGCGGAGGTTGCTCGGTCCGATGTTCCTGCTGACGACCAGGTCGCAGTCGGCGAAACGCCACCCGACGGCGGGGTGGATCTGTCGTCGCTGCCGCCGCTCGATTCCATCACCGCTGTCACCGATGTCACTGCCTTCCTGCGTGAAGGCGTGCCCCTCGAGCTCAGTCGTGCGGCACTTCGTCGCGCCTGGAGCGCCGATCCGGCGATCAGGGACTTTGTCGGGCTCGCCGAGAATGCGTGGGATTTCAATGATCCCAACGCGATGCCGGGCTTCGGTCCGCTTGATTGCAGTGACGATGAGCTGCGCGAATTGGTTGCAAAGGTGATCGGCGACACGCAGCGCGGGGCTGAGGATCTGGTCTCCCACGCCTCCGGGCAGGAGGATGGAAGTCATTCTGAGCATTTGGAAATTTCCTCCGGAGCTGAGGTGCCATCCGATCCGGCAGCGAATATCGCTGCGGCGCAGGGCGAGGCTGCCGGCGCGACGTCCGGGCAGCTGGCGCCTGATGCTGCGGCGCAATCAGGTGGCGCGGGCGATGCAAAAGCTGAGGCGGTTCGCGTCACGCGCCGCGATCACGGCGGCGCATTGCCCAGCTAGCTGCGACGAAAGGCTATAGCCTCAGGCTATAGGAATCATTGACGGTTCCCTTCGCGTTGGACTAAGTTTCATACCATCAGAAAAGATGAAGCGCCCCGACGCTTTATTGGGACGTAAAGTGCGCGATCCGGGCCTCAGTCAAGCAATCGAAGCCGCAGGCGGCGTAGCCCAGCTTGCTCGCAAACTGGGCATTGCCCAGCCATCCGTTTCGAACTGGAACCGGGTACCCGCCGAGCGGGTGGTCGCCGTCGAAGCCATCACCGGTGTGTCGCGCCTGAAGCTTCGCCCCGACCTCTACGGCGAGCGAGCCATGGTTGAAGACATTGATCCGGTCGATCACGGACGCGCCCAGGAATACGCGCTGCTCGCCACGCTGCTGTCAGGGGCACCGACGAAGTCTTTGCTCGCTCAGCTCGGCCAATTGCGCGGCGACGAGACGACGCTCGGCCGCGCTCATGCGGTGCTCGCCGCTGCCGCTGGCGGCACCGACGCAATGAGCGTCGAGCGCGAATATTTCGCGCTCTTCGTCGGCCTCGGCCGCGGCGAGCTCCTGCCCTACGCATCCTATTATCTGACCGGCTTTCTCAACGAACGTCCGCTGTCGCGTCTGCGCGAGGATCTGTTCGCGCTCGGTATCGAGCGCGCGGAGGCGAATTGCGAGCCGGAGGACCACGCCGCGATCCTCTGCGAGATCATGGCCGGGCTCGCTGGCGGTCGCTTTCCGGCGCCGCCGGCGGCTCAGCGCCAGATCTTCGAAAAGCACATTGCGCCGTGGATGGGCCGCCTGTTCGCCGACATCGAGCGGGCGGCTGGTGCGCGGTTCTATCGATCTGTCGGCCTGCTCGGCCGGCAGTTTCTGGACGTCGAGGCCGAAGCCTTTACGCTCGCCAACTGATCGGCTGGGCTCGGCAAGGGAGGAACGCGATGAAGAATGAGAAGAAGACCGCTGTCGCTCGCCGCGACCTCCTTCGCCAATTCGGTATCGGCGCGCTCGGCGCCGGCGCGAGCCTCGCCACCCCGCTGATCGCTCCGGCGCATGCCGACAGCGAGACCAGCGACGAAAAGCGCAAGCCCCGCTATCAGGAAACCGAGCACGTCAAGAAGTACTACCGCGTTAACCGTTATCCGGGCTGAAGGGGGCGACCGTGCTGATCAAGAGAACGCAACGCCAGCGCTCGGACGCCGCCCGCGGCGGAGCCATCGCCAGCACCCTCGCCGAGCAGGCCTCGGGTCTCGACCGGCGAACCTTCCTGCGCCGCTCCGGCATCGCCGGCGGCGGCCTCGCCGCGCTGAGCACGCTGCCGCTCGGCGGCGTCCGCAAGGCGGAGGCGGCGGCCGCGGGGCCGCTCACCTCCGGCGCCACCGTGCGCAAGTCGATCTGCACCCATTGCTCGGTCGGCTGCACCGTCACCGCCGAAGTGCTGAATGGCGTCTGGATCGGTCAGGAGCCGAGCTGGGATTCGCCGATCAACCGCGGCTCGCACTGCGCCAAGGGCGCCTCGGTGCGCGAACTGGTGCACAGCGACCGGCGCCTGCGCTACCCGATGAAGCTCGTCAACGGCCAGTGGACGCGGGTCACCTGGGACGCCGCCATCAACGAGATCGGCGACAAGATCCAGCAGGTCCGCGACAAGTCGGGAGCCGATTCCGTCTACTGGCTCGGCTCGGCCAAGATGACCAACGAGGGCGCCTACCTGTTCCGCAAGCTCGGCGCGTTCTGGGGCACCAACAACACCGACCATCAGGCCCGTATCTGTCATTCGACGACCGTCACCGGCGTAGCCAACACCTGGGGCTACGGCGCGATGACCAACTCCATCAACGATATCCGCAACTCCAAGACCCTGCTGTTCATCGGCAGCAACGCTGCCGAGGCGCATCCGGTCGGCATGCAGCACATGCTCGAATCCAAGGAGCTCAACCGGGCCAACTTCATCGTCTTCGATCCACGCATGACCCGCACCGCGGCGCATGCCACCGATTACGTCCGCCTGCGCCCCGGCACCGACATTCCGGTGCTCTACGGCATCATGTGGCATATCCTCAAGAACGGCTGGGAAGACAAGGAATTCATCCGCCAGCGCGTCTACGGCTTCGATGATCTGCGCAAGGAAGTCGAGAAGTGGACGCCGGACGAGGTGGAGCGGGTCAGCGGCGTGCCCGGCGCGCAGCTCGAGCGCGTCGCCAAATTGTTTGCCACCGTCAAGCCGGCGACGGTCATCTGGTGCATGGGGCAGACCCAGCACACGGTCGGTACCGCCAATGTCCGCGCCAGCTGCATCCTGCTGCTGATGACCGGCAATATCGGCCGCTCCGGCGCCGGCGCCAACATCCTGCGCGGTCACGACAATGTCCAGGGCGCCACCGACGTCGGCCTCGATGTCGTGACGCTGCCGTTCTATTACGGCCTCGCCGAAGGCGCCTGGAAGCATTGGTCGCGAGTCTGGGAAGTCGACTACAACGATCTGCTGTCGCGCTTCGACGACAAGAAGCAGATGGAGACCCCAGGAATCCCGCTGACGCGCTGGTTCGACGCGACGCTGCTGCCGAAGGCCGACGTTGCCCAGAAGGACAACGTCAAGGTGATGTTCGTCCAGGGCCACGCCAGCAACTCCATCACGCGCATCCCTGAATCGCTGAAGGGCCTCAAGGCGCTCGAGCTGCTGGTCGTCGCCGACCCGCATCCGACCACTTGGGCGTCGCTGGCGGTCGAAGCCGGCCGTAAGGACGGCGTCTACATCCTGCCGGTCGCGACCCAGTTCGAGTCCAAGGGCTCGCGCGTCGCCACCAACCGCTCGATGCAGTGGGGCGAGCAGATCGTCAAGCCGGTGTTCGAATCCAAGGATGACCTCGAGGTCATCTATCTGATGGCCAAAAAGTTCGGTTTCGCCGATCGGATGTTCAAGAACATCAAGGTCGAGAACAATCTTCCCGAGGCCGAGGATGTGCTGCGGGAAATGAACCGCGGCAGCTGGTCGACCGGCTATTGCGGCCAGTCGCCGGAACGCCTCAAGGCGCACATGCGCAACCAGCACAAGTTCGACCTGGTCACCATGCGCGCGCCGAAGGACGACCCGGAGATCGGCGGCGACTACTACGGCCTGCCGTGGCCGTGCTGGGGCTCGCCCGAGGTCCGGCATCCCGGCTCGCCGTTGCTCTACAACAACAATCTCGCGGTGATGGACGGCGGCGGCACCTTCCGTCCGCGTTTCGGCATCGAGCGCGAGGAGAAGCTGCCGGACGGCACCAGCCGCAAGGTCAGCCTGCTCGCCGACGGCTCCTATTCCAAGGATTCCGAGATCAAGGACGGCTACCCGGAATTCACCCTGGCGAGCCTGAAGAAGCTCGGCTGGGACAAGGATTTGACCGAGGCGGAAATGGCGGCGATCAACAAGGTCAATCCCGCCAATCCCGACGCGGTGTCGTGGGCGCTCGACCTGTCCGGCGGCATCCAGCGCGTCGCCCTGATGCATGGCTGCGTGCCCTACGGCAACGGCAAGGCGCGCATGAACGCCTTCGGCCTGCCGGATCCGATTCCGGTCCATCGCGAGCCGATCTACACGCCGCGGGTCGATCTCGTGTCGAAATACCCGACGCTGCCCGACGCCAAGCAGTTCCGCCTGCCCAATATCGGCTTCTCGGTGCAGAAGGCCGCGGTGGAAAAGGGCATCGCCAAGCAGTTCCCGCTGATCCTGTCGTCGGGGCGCCTCGTCGAATACGAGGGCGGCGGCGAAGAGACGAGGACCAATCCCTGGCTCGCCGAACTGCAGCAGGACATGTTCATCGAGATCAGTCCGGCCGACGCTGCGGAGCGTGGCATCAAGGACGGCGGCTGGGTCTGGGTCACTGGTGCGGAGAACGGCTCCAGGGCCAGGATGAAGGCGCTGGTCACCGAACGCGTGGGGCGCGGCGTCGCCTGGATGCCGTTTCACTTCGGCGGCTGGTTCGCGGGCAAGGATCTGCGCGACAATTATCCCAAGGGCACCGATCCCATCGTGCTCGGCGAGAGCGCCAACACCATCACCAGCTACGGTTACGATCCGGCCACGGGCATGCAGGAGCCCAAGGTCACCCTCTGTCAGATCGTCGCGGCATAAGGAGCATCCATCATGGCTCGGATGAAATTTCTCTGCGACGCCGACCGTTGTATCGAATGCAATGCCTGCGTCACGGCGTGCAAGAACGAGCACGAGGTGCCGTGGGGCATCAATCGTCGCCGCGTCGTCACCCTCAATGACGGCAAGCCCGGCGAGCGTTCGATCTCCATGGCCTGCATGCATTGCACCGACGCGCCCTGCGCGGCGGTTTGCCCGGTGAACTGCTTCTACACCACCGCCGACGCCGTGGTGCTGCACTCCAAGGACCTGTGCATCGGCTGCGGCTACTGCTTCTACGCCTGTCCGTTCGGCGCCCCGCAATATCCCAAGGTCGGCAATTTCGGCTCGCGCGGCAAGATGGACAAATGCACCTTCTGCGCGGGCGGTCCCGAGGCCGACGGTAGCAAGGCGGAGTATGAGAAATACGGCGCCAACCGACTCGCCGAAGGCAAGCTGCCGCTGTGCGCCGAGATGTGCTCGACCAAGTCGCTGCTCGCCGGCGATAGCGAGATCATCGCCCAGATCTACAAGGAGCGCGTGACGCGGCGCGGCTACGGTTCGGGCGCCTGGGGCTGGAAGACGGCCTATCGCGAGACGATCGCGTCGTGATCGCGCGGTCGGGATCGGCGCGTCAAGCATCGAGGAGGAGCCTCATGACGGGTTTTGGGAAATACGTCCGCTATGCGGTCGGCCTATGGGCGCTCGTGCTGATGATCGCGCTGTCCTCACCATCGGTCGCGCAGCAGGCGCCGATCAATCCGACCGCCAGCTCGGTCAAGGAGCAGCAGCTGCTGCAGGAGCTCGATCGTATCCAGGGTCGCGTCACCATCCCCGATCAGCGCTCGCGGGTGCTGGAGCAGCCGGCCGGCCGCGACTGGCGCGAGTTCCGGACGGTGACGCTGCGATGGACCGGCGCCCTTGCCATCCTCGGCATGTTCGTCGTCCTGGTGATCTTCTATCTGATCCGCGGCAGGATCCGCATCGAGGCCGGCCTCTCGGGTATCAAGATCGTTCGCTTCAACGGCTTCGAACGCTTCGTGCACTGGATGACCGCCACCTGCTTCCTGGTGCTGGCGGTCTCCGGGTTGAACGTGACCTTCGGCCGGCCGCTGCTGCTGCCGCTGATCGGTTTCGAGGCGTTCTCGGAATGGTCGCAATGGGCGAAATACGCCCACAACTATCTCAGCTTTCCTTTCACCATCGGGGTGGTGCTGATCTTCCTGATGTGGATCGCCGGCAACATTCCCGTCAAGGCCGACATCGATTGGCTCAAGAAGGGCGGTGGCCTGTTTGGTCATGAACATCCGCCGGCGCCGCGCTTCAATGCCGGCCAGAAGGGCATCTACTGGATCGTGGTGCTGGGCGGCGGCCTCGCCGCGGCGTCCGGTTATCAGCTGATGTTCCCGTTCTACATCACCGGAATCGAGGGCATGCAGCTTGCCCAGATCGTCCACGCGGTGGTCGCGGTGCTGTTCATCGCGGTGATGCTGGCGCACATCTATATCGGCTCGATCGGCATGGAAGGCGCGTTCGAGGCGATGGGCTCCGGCGAGGTCGATCTCAGCTGGGCGCGCGAGCATCACAAGCTGTGGCTCGACGAGGAGCAGGCCCGCCAGGCGTCCGCCGGCAAGTCCGGCTCGCCGCCGCCGATGGCGGCGCCCGCCGAATAAGGAATGCGTGAAGAACTGGACGGCGGCGGGCCGCGCGCTTCGCGAAGGCCGCCGGGGCGTGATGGGGTGATCAAGATGAAAGCGTTTCTCCTGGCCTGCCTGTGTGCGATCGCCCTTGCGGTTGTCGCGGCGGGCGTGCTCAACGGCGTACAGAAGCCGGCGGCGCAGGCATTCGCCACCACCGGCGTGCGTCTGTAGGACGAGTGGGCGAGATCGAAGGCCGGCTGGCGGCGTTGGATCTCTCGCTGCCGCAAACCCTTCGTCATAATACCCTCCGGCGTCGTCAGGCGACGTCGCGCCCGCCATGTTGCCCATCAACGACTGCGCGGTGTCCATTATCGCCGAGACGGTTTCGCCGTAGCTCTTCAGGTACGCCTCCAATCGGCCGAGTTGGTCTGCGTCTCGCCGGGCTCGCCCGTGTTCATCCGGCCGGCGGTTCTTTGGCACCGCCGTCGTCCAAGCCTGTCCTCGTCTTGGAACCTTTTGGCGTTCCGGGCGGCCTTGTGAGCGTCGAGTCCACTTTGGGATCGGCATGAGGTGATGACCGCGAGGTCGGGGCAGCGCCGTGGCGGCTCGTGACAGCGTCGCCCGGTCAGCCTTGCTTTTGCTCGAAGCTGACGGCGATGTCGCCGTTGGCGGACAGCCGGACTTTGCCGTCCTCGATGTCCGCGATCAGTCCGGCGTCGATGAAGTGATGATGACCTTCATGGCGTCCTTGGCCGCTGCTGGCCTTGGTCAGCTTGATGCGGCGGCCCTCGACCCGGTCGACGGTGCCGACATGGACGCCGTCGGCGCCGATCACTTCCATATGTTCCTTGATGTCTTTGATATTCACCATGGCACGGTCCTCGCAATGCTCGGGGACTGATCCAATGCAGGCGATCGACAGCGGTTCATGGGCGAGGCAGGCCAGCCAGGGCTGGTCTACTCCGGCAGCCATCATCGCATGACACTTCAGTTTCCGGTCCGCGCCTCATTGTTCGGCCACAGGCCGGGAGTCGCCAGCTCAACGAGGTGCTGGTCCGGATCACGAAAATAGATGCTGTGCGCGCCTCGCAGCCAGTGGACGCGGCTTTCGATCATGATTCCCTGGCTCGCGATGTGCTGTTCCCAGGCTTGCAGGGCTTCGGCGGCGATGGCAAAGGCCAGATGCAGCGGGCCCTCACCATCATGGCCCGGGATTCGGCCGCCCGCCAGCTGCGCTCCTTCGCGCGAGGCGCCACGCCTGAATACCAGCAGGACGCCGCCGCGACCGGCGTCATAGGCGCTCATGCGCTCGTCCTCGTACATTGCCGCGAGACCGAGTTGCTGGCCATAAAATCGACGCGCCCGTGCAAGGTCGTCGACATAGATCGCCGTCTCCAGCACGCCATTGAGATCGGGCATTCGCGTGATCCTTCAATCGTGACCAGTTTGTGCCCGCCGGCGGGCCGGGCGCAAGCCTGAACCCGACTTGCGCGTGGCCCCTCAGCGCGAGGCGGCGCTGCCCGAGGTCGCCCGTCTGTTGGACGCGGCGCTTGGCCGGGCGCTGCAGCGCACTTGAAATCATCATAGTTTGATATGTATTAACCATCGCGGCTGCCATTTCGGGTGTCCGCCGGACCTTGACGGACATCAAGGCGGGAACTCGCAGCGCCGGCCATCTTTCCACCATGGCATTTTACCGTTTTCAACTCCGTGACCCCATCGAACCCATCGACGGGCCCGGCCACGATGGCGCGGCTGTTGCCGACGACCTCGAGGCGACGGTGTTCGCCGCCGGCGTCATTCAACGCATGCTGCTGGAGCGGCCGCATTTGCCGCGGCACTGGGTCCTCGCCATCACCTGCGAGGGGCGCGAGGTGGGAGCGCTGACCCTTGAAGCGGGATGCCGCTTCGTTTTGCACTGGAACGGGATCCCGATGGAGATCGGCTACGAGGACGACGTGGTCCTCGGGCCGGGAGCAGCGCGGCCGCGGCTCTGAGCCGGTCTCCGATGCTCCAGCATTGCAGCATTCCTGCAAACAGGTAACACACTATCGGCAGGGATGCCGACGGCGGTCCTGGCCGCGATAGGCGGCCGCATTCATCGCGCAATCAAGGCTGAGCGGGCCGTCATAGGTGGCGATGGTTCCCGGCAGGGGCCCCGGGCCGTAATTGTGCAAAAAATTCATCCCGATGGTCCGCTGCACCCAGCCGATACCGTGGCGGCCAATCACGTAGCGATGATGATGGTGGCTGACGTGAACCCGAAGAGTCCGGGCGGCGGCCGTGGGACTGAGATCGGCGGCGTTGGCCGGCGGTGCAGTCCCAACCAGGATGATGCTCAGCAGAGCAATGGCTGGTCGTGGCATGGGACCTCCCGATCCAGTGGGCATCGAGAGGAACGTTCCAAGGGGAACAAAGGTTCCGGCCGGCTGCTAGTGTGGCGTCTCGCAATTGCCTATGCCCTTCGCGGCAAGCCCCTGTAGGCAATTGCGAGACATAAGCCGCACTAGCTTTTTGATTTTGCTAGTGTCCTGATGTCTCCGAATTACCGTGCGAGGGTGAGGCAAATGAAGCGGTAATTCGGAGACAGGACACTAGCGATCAATAGCCGATCAGCGCCAGCGCCACCCAGGCTGCCATGCTGACCGGCACGCCAATCATGGCGGCGCCGAGCGAATAGAGCGAGACCTTCAAGCCTTTCTGGATCATTGTTTTGCCCCTTCAGCAATGGGGTTGTCTTTAGCTTGATCCGCTGCGACCGCAATGTGAATCCTGATTTAACCTAACCGCGCCGGCAACCATTTGCGGATCAATTGCGCGGCGCGGTTTAACGCATAGTTCATCGCCGATGCTTTGACCGCGGTGATGGTCGAGAGGTGAGGATGCCGATGTCGCCGCGCCGCACGCTTCTCCTGACAAGCGCATGCCTGATGGCGGCGCTGTCCGCCGTCACGGCCCAGACGCTCACCGGGCCTTCCGCGTTCGGTGACTGGCGTGCCGACAAGCCGGGCCGGTCCCGGCACATCCAGGTCGATGACCTGCCGCGTCCCGGTGCAACGCGCTCGGCCAGCAACACCCCGCGCATCGTGCGGCGCCCGGCGGCGGCGCTGCCGGATGTGCCGGAGGGTTTCAAAGCCGAACTTTTCGCCGAGGGGCTCAGCGGGCCGCGCCTGATGCGGGTTGCGCCCAACGGCGACATCTTCGTCGCCGAAACCTACGCCGGCCGGATCCGGGTGCTGCGCGCGGCAGATGGGGCGACCAAGGCGGCCTTGAAACAGGATTTCGCCAGCGGACTGGACCGGCCCTTCGGCATGGCCTTCTTTCCGAGCGGGCCCAATCCACGGTTCCTCTACGTGGCGACACCGCGCGCAGTGCTGCGCTTTCCCTATGCGCCGGGTGATGTGGCCGCCCGTGGCGAGCCGCAGCGCGTCGTCGGCGACCTGCCGCAAGGCGCGGGGCACTGGACCCGCGATATCGTCTTTGCCCGCGACGACACCCTGATGCTGGTGTCGGTCGGCAGCGCTGGCAACGACGGCGAAGGCATGGGCGAGGCGCCGGGGTGGCGCGAGGATTTCGTCGCCCGGCACCCGCTTGGTGCAAGCTGGGGGTCGGAAACCGATCGGGCTGCCGTGCTGGCTTTCGATCCAGAAGGAGGAGGGCGGCACCTGTTCGCCACGGGAATCCGCAACTGTGTCGGCATGGCGGTGAGTTCGGTCAAAGGCGACGTCTGGTGCTCGGTGAACGAGCGTGACGGGCTGGGCGACGATCTGGTGCCGGATTATGTCACGCGGGTGCGCGAGGGCGCGTTCTATGGCTGGCCATGGTACTACATAGGATCTCATGCCGACCCGCATCATGCCGGGGCTCGGCCCGACCTCGCCGACAAGGTCACCGTACCCGACGTGTTGATCCAGGCTCATTCGGCCTCGATGGAGATGGCGTTCTATGAGGCGAGCGCGTTTCCTCCTGCCTATCGCGGTGATGCCTTCGTCGCCGAGCACGGCTCCTGGAATCGCTCGAAGCGGACCGGCTACAAGGTGATCCGCGTCCGCACGAAGGACGGCGTGCCCACTGGCGAATACGAGGACTTCGCGACCGGTTTTGTCCTCAACGATGCAGAAGTCTGGGGGCGGCCGGTCGGCATTGCCGTGGCCCATGACGGAGCGCTCCTCGTCTCGGAGGATGCGAGCGGCACGATCTGGCGGATCAGTTACGTCGGCAAGTGATCCAAAGACGGCAAGTGACGCAGAGGGGGCTCGCTGCGATCGGATCGGGTGCAGGCGGGATCTTTCCATCAGCCTTCCGGGAGCGCCTGGAACGGGACCTGCCGGGCAGCGTTGGTTCAACATGACGGTCGCCATCCTGTTCGGAATTCCAGATGCCAAGGTGATCGAAGACGCGTACAACATCGCGTGGGATTACCTGTTGCGCTCGGGCCAGATCGCCAACGAGAGTCGGAGCCATCTCCTGCTGTCGGAAGCAATCGTCCATTTGCTCGAGAGGGGTGAGCGTCATCCGTTGCGCCTCGCCAACAAGGCGATTGCCGCCTATGAGCGCCATTTAGCGGACCTGATTTTGGATCTCTGAGGATCTATAGAATGTTGAGATTTTCGATTTCTGAATTCGGGTCACCCGGATCATGCGAGGCCGGCGGATCGCGGCTGGAGCATGATCCACAAAAGTAGACGCCGGTTTTCCGATGAGATCATGCTCCGTCAAAAAAAATGAGGGCGCGACGGCGCTTCAATTTGAAGCTATCGCGCTCTTGCATGCCCAATTCGTCTCAATCGTCGATGCCGCGCATGGTTGTCGCGTCGCCCCAGTCGAGACCAGAGCCGGGCTCGTGGAGCTGCGCGGCCTTGAGCTGCCGACTGGTGACCATCACCTGGTAGCCACCGAGCTTGGGATTGTATTTCAGTGACGGCCACGGCAAGGGGCAGTGATCGTCGCCGATGCCGAGAAAGCCGCCGAAGCTCAATACGGCGTAGGACACCCGACCGGTGCGCTTTTCGATCATGATAGAGCCCGGACATGTCGTCGATATCGCCGATCATCGCCAAGACCATGAAGCCCGCCGCCTTGCTGGCCTTCATCAGCGACATCCATGCGCTGCGAGGAAGCATTCGGCAAACTCGCCGACAGCGCCTGTCCGCTGGTGACGCACTACAGATTGCCGAAGGCGGCTGCGCACCCTCTGGAGAGCATGATCCGGAAAAGGGGTGCCGGTTTTTCGATAAGATCATGCTCCATCAAAAGGTTGGAGCGCGATAGCGATTCAATTCGAAGCTATCGCGCTCCAGTGTGGTGGTTCAGAAATTCCCTTCGTTGCTCGCAGCGAGTCCTCTAAGGGAAGTCGCCGGTCAGGGCTTGACCGCGGTCACCATCCACATCGCGGCCTTGAGCAGGACGCGCGCCCCCTGCTGGTGGCGGGCGAGCATGGTGCGAATGTCGGCGCGGGCAGCCTCGACCTTGTCCTGCGGCTGCCCCTCGAGCGCCCGGCTGGCGGGACCGATCGACGTGGCAACCGTCAGTGCCTGATCGAGGCCGCGGCCGGCTGCCATGTCGAGTTCGGCATCGAAGGGCGCGAGCGCGAGCGCGCCGAAGCCGGCTTCGGTGAGGATCGCGCGTACACGCTCCTCGCTGGCGAAGGCGAAGGGACCGGGGTCCTCCGGCTTCATTTCAGGCAGCCGCGGCACGTGCTTGTAGGCCTCCTGGACGGCGGCGATGAAATAGGGGTTCTCGCGCGGCGCGCGCCAGCAGACGAAAGCCAGCCGCCCGCCCCGACGCAGCGCTGCCGCCAGGTTGGTGAAGGCCTGCACCGGATCGTCGAAGAACATCACTCCGAAGCGCGACACCAGGGCATCTGCCGCTTCCTTCGCGAACGGATGGCTGGCGGCATCCGCCTGAAGGTAGTCGATCTCGAGGGCCGCAGGTGTACGCTGCCGCGCCCGGGCCAGCATTTCAGCCGAGATGTCGAGGGCCGTGACATGGCCGTTCGATCCGACGCGCTCGGCAAGGGCGATGGCCGAGGCGCCGCAGCCGCAGCCGATATCGATGACCCGCTCGCCGGGACGGATGTCGGCGCGGTGGAGCAGTTCGTCGAGCACCGGCACGAAGGTGACATCGAGGCTGTCCTGAAAGTCGGTCCATTTTCGTCCCGCGGCCCCGTTCCAGTAGGCGGCCTGGTCGACGATCGGAGGTGTCGCTGTCATGGCGGTCCTGCATGCTGATGCGCTCGAGAACCTCATAGCATGGCGAAGACATTCGCGACATGAGGCAGCGGCTCGGATCAGGGCCGTGCCGTTTGCAAGGCGCTGCCCGATTCCGCGTGGCTCAGCGGCAGGGTCGCGGCCGCGACGACCGGCGGCAGGACGAAGCACCAAGCCCCGCTGGCCGCGAAGGCGAGGGCGGCTAACCCGCAGCCGAGCGCAAACAGCGCCACAGCGGCGGCCATGCGGCCGAGTCGTGCCGAATTTTCCGGTTGCCATTCGCCGCCATGCAGCAGGTCGGCGATGTCGATCATGATCTGGGTGGTGGTGCCGGTCATCAGCGTGGTCGGTGGCGCCGCGGCCAGATGAATGCGATGGACCGCGTTCTGTACTGCCATGGCGGCCACCAGCACCATGCCGGTGGCGATGGCTGGAATGGTATCGCCGTCGACAAAGGGGCCGAGGCGTACTGCCATGGCTGCCGCGATGGCGAGCAGCAGGGTCTTGCCGGCCAGCAGGCTGCGCAGCGACAGACGGCTGCTCAGCAGCCGGGTTGCGATCACCACCGCGCAGAACACCGGCAGCGCCAGCAGCTTCGCCACGGCGCCCGAAATACCCAGCACCATGGCGGCGCCGAAGGTGACGAAATTGCCGGTGACATGGGCGGTGAAGAGGCCTTGCAGCGCCAGGAAGCCGGCAGTGTCGACGTAACCGGCATTGAAACTCAAAAGGAGCGGCAGCATCGGTCGCGGAGCGGCGGCGGACATGGTCGAACCTCGCGTGAAGATCATCTCATCAATGGCGTTGATGGCGTGACGTCGTCGTTCACACCGCCCAGCAGGCGCAGCCGAGGGCACCCCAGAAGGATTTCAGGTCTGCTACGGCGAGCTTGCGCGACCAGGCGGTGGCGTGGTCGTGGCCGTGCACGCCGCAACTCTGCGCGCAGCCGCATTTCGCCGCCGCGGTCATGCGCAGCGAGGACCGGTTGGTTTCGTCCGCGCCCCACGCCGCGTAGCCGCCGAACCGCCGCACCGGCGACCAGTCCGGCATCGCGGGAGGCAGTTCGACGTCTTCGAGCGTCCTGAAACGGCTAGTGCGGTAAACCACCTTGCCGCCGACGATGGTGAGATCCGAAGTGATGTCGGCGATCTCCGTCTCCGGGCAGCTGAAATAGTCGCGATCTGGAACGATAAGATCGGCGAGCATGCCTTTCGAGATACGGCCCTTCTTGCCCTCCTCGTTGGAGAACCAGGTGACATTCTCGGTCCACATCCGCAGCGCGGTTTCGCGGTCGAGACAGTTGCGCTGGGGCGTGAGGCGCATGCCGCCGACGGTGCGCCCCGTCACCAGCCAGGCGAGGGAGACCCACGGATTGTACGAGGCGACGCGGGTCGCATCGGTGCCGGCGGAGATCCGCACACCCTTGTCGAGCATGCGCTTGACCGGCGGTGTCGCTTCCGCCGCTCCTGGACCATAGCGCTCGACGAAATATTCGCCCTGGTAAGCCATGCGGTGCTGCACGGCGACGCCGCCGCCGAGCGCGGCGATACGATCGATCGATTGGTCCGAGATGGTTTCGGCATGATCGAAGAACCAATGCAGCCCGGTGAGCGGAATGTCCTGGTTGACGCGCTCGAACACATCGAGCGCCCGCGAGATCGTCTCGTCATAGGTGGCGTGAAGACGCCAGGGCCAGCGGTTTTGCGCGAGGATGCGCACGACCTCGTCGAGTTCGCCTTCCATCTCGGCCGGCATATCCGGGCGCTCCTGGCGGAAATCCTCGAAATCCGCGGCGGAGAACACCAGCATTTCGCCGGCGCCGTTGTGACGGAAATAGTCGTCGCCCTGCTTGTATTGCGACGTGCGCGTCCAGTTCAGGAAGTCGTCTTTCTCGCCTTTGGGCTTCTGGGTGAAGAGATTGTAGGCAAGGCGGATGGTGAGCTGGCCGTCGTCGCTGAGCCTGCGGATGACGGCGTAATCCTCGGGATAATTCTGAAAGCCGCCGCCTGCGTCGATGGCCCCGGTGACGCCGAGCCGGTTCAATTCCCGCATGAAATGCCGTGTTGAGTTGACCTGGTACTCGAAGGGCAGCTTCGGCCCCTTGGCGAGGGTGGCGTAAAGGATGCCGGCATTGGGCTTTGCCAGCAGCAGGCCGGTGGGGTTGCCGTCACCGTCGCGGACGATCTCGCCGCCGGGCGGGTTGGCCGTGTCGCGGGTGTAGCCGACGGCGCGCAACGCTGCGCCGTTGAGGATCGCACGATCATAGAGATGCAGCAGGAAAACCGGGGTATCCGGTGCGGCGGCATTGAGTTCGTCAATGGTCGGTAGCCGTTTTTCGGCAAACTGATGCTCGGTGAAGCCGCCGATGACGCGCACCCATTGCGGGGGTGGTGTGATCGCCACCTGGGCGCGGAGCATGGCCATGGCGTCGGCAAGCGAGCGTACGCCATCCCAGCGCAACTCCATGTTGAAGTTCAGGCCGCCGCGAATGATGTGCAGGTGGTTGTCGATCAGGCCCGGCAGCACGCGGCGGCCGGCAAGGTCGATGACGCGCGTCGCCGGTCCGGCCAGGCGCATCACTTCGGCGTCGTGGCCGACGGCGGTGAAGCGGCCCCCGGTGATCGCTACGGCGCTGGCGGTCGGATTGGTTCGGTCGAGCGTGGTGAAGAGCCCGCGATGCAGAATCAGATCCGGTGCTTGCTGGAGCGTCATGAGCGGGTCTCCGAGGCGGTCGGCGTGGTGATGGACGTTGCCTCGGCGGCCGCGCGGCCGGGCAGATGTCCGAAAACATGGGGTGTGCAGCTTTCGAGCCGCCAGGCCGCCGCGAGATCCTGACCTTCGATCAGCCGGCGCGCGAGTGGAACGACCTGCTCGCCGGCCAGAATGCCGGCGAGACCGACGAGCGCCACGAGCGGCGGCGCAGGCGAGCGCACATTGAGCAGGCTGTAGATGACGCCGACCAGAAGGCCGGCGCCGAGGGAGTATAGGTACATCTTCATCGGCCAATCCTCAGGAAGGAGTGCTCCGGCGCGTGGACCGCCGGAGCAGAAGGAGGAGATCAATGGCCTTCTGCGGCGCCGAACATCGCCTTGGCGTAGATGATGCCGAGGCCATAGGCGCCGCCGTATTGGCGGGCGATGCCGGTGGTCATCTCGTAGGTTTCGGTGCGGGCCCAGTCGCGTTGCAGCTCGAGCAGATATTGCAGCGATGTCATCGGCCGCACGCCTGTCTGGATCATCCGCTCCATTGCCCGCTCATGAGCTTCGTCGGAAACGTCGCCGCAGGCGTCGGCGATGACATAGACCTCGAAACCCTGCGCTAGTGCCGACAGCGTCGGGCCGACGATGCAGACCGAGGTCCACAGTCCGGCAAAGACGAGGCGGTCCCTGCCGATGGCGTTCACGTGCTCGATTACGGCGGCGTCTTCCCAGGTGTTCATCGAGGTGCGGTCCAGCAGCGGCTGGTTTCGAAAGGCGTCGGTGATCTCACCGAACATCGGCCCGGAGAAGCTCTTCTCGGCGACCGTGGTGAGGATGGTCGGCACCTTGAAGCCGGCGGCGGCGCGCGAGATCAGCGCCGCATTATTGCGCAGCGTCACCGCATCGATCGATTTGGTGGCGAACGCCATCTGCGACTGGAAGTCGATCATGATCAGGGCGTGGTTGGCGGGATTGAGGAGGTCGGGACCCGGGGTCGGGGTTGCGATGATGGTCATCTGAAATCCTCGTTGGTGTGCGCGGGATATTCTGCGGGGTGGGCCCGATCGGAACGCGCGGATATGAGGACACCGGCGCATTCAAGGATGATTGTTCAGGTTTGACGACAGTGACGATGGCAAATCTCTGCCATTCGCCGCGAATGGCGGCGCGAAAGTCGTGCTTCGGATTTCCTCGTCAGCTCTTGAGGAAAGCGATCAGGTCGGCGTTGAGCCGGTCCTTGTGGGTGGTGGCGAGCCCGTGCGGGGCGCCCTCATAGATCTTGAGCGTGGCCTTGGGCGCGAGCTTGACGGAGAGCAGGGCGGAGCCGCCGATCGGCACGATCTGGTCGTCGTCGCCATGGACGATCAGCGTCGGCACGGTCATCTTCTTCAGGTCCTCGGTCATGTCGGTTTCCGAGAAGGCTTTGACGCAGAAGTAGGCGGCGGGCAGGCCGGCCATCATGCCCTGCAGCCAGAATGTGTCACGCACGCCCTGGGACGCTTTCGCACCGGGCCGGTTGTAGCCGTAGAAGGGATCGGTGAAGTCCTTGAAGAGCTGCGAACGGTCGGCGAGTACGCCCTTGCGGATGCCATCGAACACCTCCATCGGCAGGCCGTTCGGATTGTTCGGGCCCTTGAGCATCACCGGCGGCACGGCGCCGACCAGCACCGCCTTGGCGACGCGTCCGGTGCCGTGGCGTCCGATATAGCGCGCGACCTCGCCGCCGCCGGTGGAGTGTCCGACATGCACGGCATCGATGAGATCGAGTTGGTTGACGAGTTCGGCGAGATCGTCGGCATAGGTATCCATGTCGTTGCGATGCCAGGGCTGGCTGGAGCGGCCATGGCCGCGCCGGTCATGGGCGATGACGCGGTAGCCGTGGGAGGCGAGGAAGAACATCTGGTCCTCCCAGGCATCCGAACTCAGCGGCCAGCCATGGCTGAAGACGACCGGCTGCCCGTGACCCCAGTCCTTGTAGTAGATCTCGGTGCCGTCCTTGGTGGTGATGTTGGCCATGATCGTCCTCGCTGCTCGAAGTGGCTCAATAATTCATGGCCATTTGTAGTTGAAAGATACCGGTCCAAACAATCCGCGCAATCGTGACAGGCTTGTTCACGAAGTGAGGACAATGCTGCGGATGGGCGCCAGCGCTCCCTCCGGCGGCAGATGCCCGGGCGTTGTATGGGCGAGATGAAGACAACAGCAGATGGAACCCGAGCCAAAAAGTCGGGCCGGGGTGCGGCACGCAGCAGGCAGCGGCGATCCTCAGCCGGCCTTGCGGGCGCGGCCCGGCTTCTTCGCCGGGGCCTTGGCCGGTTCTTCCCTGGGTTTGCGGCCCGCGCCCTTGCCGGAAATGGGCAGCAGCATCTCGGTCTGCCCTGCGATCCGCTTGCGGCCCTTCTTGGCCTTGGTGGGCGCACCCGCAGTGGTCTTTTCATGGGCGGCAGGCGCGGCGTCCTTGCCCAGGCTGCGGCGCAGCGCCTCCATCAGGTCGATGACATTGCCCTCGCGGTGGGGCTTGGCCCTGGCGATGGGGTGCCCGGCGCGCTTGCGGTTGATCAGGTCGATCAGAGCGGTCTCGTAATCGTCGCGGAATTTCTCAGGCTCGAAATGTCCGGACTTGTTCGCCACGATGTGCTTGGCGAGATCGAGCATGTCCTTCGTCAGTCTGACGTCGTCGATGCCGTCGAAATACTCCTTCTCGTCGCGCACTTCGTAAGGGTAGCGCAGCAAGAGTCCCACCAGTCCCTTGCCGCGAGCCTGCAGCGCGATGACATGCTCGCGATTGGTCAGCACCACGCGTGCGAGCGCCACCTTGTCCATGGATTTGATGGTTTCGCGGATCACCGCGAAGGCATCGTGGCCGACCTTGCCGTCGGGCACGAGATAATAGGGGCGCATCAGGTAGAGATCGTCGATCTCCGTTCGCGGTACGAATTCGTCGATCTCGATGGTGTGGCTCGATTCCGGCAGGATGGCGTCGATCTCGTCCTGGGTGACCTCGAGGTAGGTGTCGGTATCGATCTTGTAGCCTTTGACGATGGCGTCGGAGGACACTTCGTCGCCGGTCTCGGCATCGACCTTGAGGTATTTGATCCGGTGGCCGGTCGCCTTGTTGATCTGGTTGAAGCTGACCTTCTCGGATTCCGAGGTGGCCGGATAGAGGGCCACCGGGCAGGTCACCAGCGACAGACGGAGAAAGCCCTTCCAGTTCGCACGCGGCGCCATGATCAACTCCAACGCAACCGAACGGCCCATCAAATCCCGGGGCGCCGGGAGCGTCAAGCCACTCCGGGTCTACCGCATGGGCGGGTTTCGGTTCCCCGCCGGGCTCACCGCCTTGCGCCGGACGCCGGCGAGATTAACTCTAGCCATGCTCGCCTTGTGGAGTACCGGCGATGGGTCAGACCCCGCGCGACCTCGCAGACAAAATGGCCCGGCGCCGCGCCCAGCGCGCCAATGACGGCTATGTACGGGAAACCTTTCGCGAGCCGCGTGAGCGGGCGCGGCAGACCGCGCGCGCCTTTCTCGATCGCTGGCCGAAGGCCGCCTATATGAGTGAGGTCGAGTATTGGCGCGAACTGCCCGGTGACGAGATCGAATTCACCATGCGGCGGCTGCGCAGCGCCGATTGAGCGCCGGCGCTTCAGGCCGCGTTCCGTCAGTTCGGTCCGGGCTCGTCATTTCGTCTTTTTGCGCGGACGGTTGAGCGCGCATTGGGCATCGAGGATCGCCCGGATCTTCTGGCCGTCGAGGAGGTCGGGGGCCCGGCGAAACCCCTTTTCGACCAGACGGGCCTGGATGTCCGTCCAGTCGGCACAGTCGCCGGTGGCAGCCAGTTCGACGGCCCGGCGGAAGATCTCAACATCCTGCTTCTTCATTTTTTCCATCACCTGAGCGAGCGATCAACGTGGGTCGGCACCGTTCTGGTGCGGCAGGAGAGTCTCCAGCCCCACAAGCCGCACAGGTTGAAACCACGCGGGCGGAGCAGGAGTCAACCAACCGCGACTTGTGATGGTTGTGCGACAGCCTCGATTCCGACTGCAATGCCGCGGGATATCCGGAGGCGGCGGGAAGGGCCCTCAGGCTGGTTGGTGCTGGGCGCGCAGGCGCGCCAGGCCGGCGATCGCGAGCGCCTCCACGTCGCGCTCCCGGCGGCGTAGAGGCCCTTCGGATAGGGGGTGAGTTCAGCGCGCACGCACTCGGGGGAGGCTTCGGGCGCCATCAGGGCGTAGGTCGTGATGATCTGGGTTAACGCGGCTTCGACGGGGCGGGACATGGTCCAATCCTGACCGCGTGGATTTGGTTTGGGCCAGAAACGTCGGGCCGGACGCCGCGCTGCCGGGCGCCGCGATCGTGATTCCAACGAAAGTCGCGGGGCTGCGGTCGTGGCTGGCTGGTGCAGGAACAGGCCAGATGCTGCCGCCGGCTCCTGGCAGGATCCCGGTGGCGCAATTGAGCCGTCGCGATGCCGCGCCATTGCCTGAATCCTGCGCTCCGGCGGCCGCGTTCGTTGCAGGAAAGTCGCACACCGGTTGCGAAATCGAGCGCCGTCGCACGGCTTCATTGACGTCCCAGGGGTGCATGCCGTTACGTGAAGAAACGTTGGCGGGGGCCAGGAACGCGTGTGATGCTTGAGATCGTAACCATGGGATTCGGCCTCCTGAGCGCCGGCATTTTCCTCGCCCACGCCTTCGACATGGTGCTGAACGGCTCCGGCCAGCGTCGCGCCTGAGCAATCGCAGGTCTCCGGGTTTCGTCTCCGAGCGTCAGATCCACCGCACTAGTGTGGCGTCTCGCAATTGCCTATGCCTTTGCGGCAAGCCTCTCATAGGCAATTGCGAGACATAAGCCACACTAGCTTTTTGATTTTGCTAGTGTCCCGATGTCTCCGAATGACCGTGCGAGGGTGAGGCAAACGAAGCGGTAATTCGGAGACGGGACACTAGCAAAGTGCGGTCTCAGCGGCGGTCGTAGCCGGGCGCGAACAACGCCTTGACCTGGGTGAGCAGGGCGAAGAGCCACGCCGCGGCATAAAGCCCGGCAAGCCCTAGCGCCACCCGCCGGTCCATGACCGAGAGCCCTCCCCAGAACCAGACCCGGTAGAGCCACAGGCCGGAGGTGGCGATCCCGAGCAGGCAGACCAGGAATTTGAGCCCCCTGGTATGGGCGACGCCGACCGCGGCGAAGAGGAGGGTCGCCGGCACAAGAAACATCTGGCAGGCGGCGATCAGCGTCTCGTTCATGCGAACTCCAGCATTGGCCTTGAGAGGCAGCATCCGTCGAATCGCCGGCGAGTATAGCTTTCGGGTTGGGCTGTCGCGTCCTGCCGGTGCTCAGGGGCTCGCGTAAGGACCCGGCTCGAGAAGAAGCCCCTTGAGGACCCCCACCCAGCTCAGGGGCCCATGGCCCGCGGATCGGTGATCTTCAGCTTCCGGGTATCGACGGGCGCGAGCTTGCTGGTCTTGTCGAGGAATTTGTCGAGCGCCGCCTGGATCCTTTCCTTGACCTTCTCGGGCCCGCGATCGCTCATGTCAGTGTGCTGGGCGTTGGTGTCGACAACTTCGATATCCGGGTTGTGACCGGGCGGCACGACGCCGGGATCGGGCTTGAACTGATTGTCCTTGGAGCGGAACGACAGGATCTTGTTGACGCCGGAGGCGAGCAGCGGCACCCGGAGATTGTCGAGCGTCACCACCCGCAGCACTAGTTCGGGATGTTCTTCGGCGAAGTACATCGAGATGTCGCCGCCATTGGAGTGGCCGACCAGGGTCAGATGGTCGAAGACGGCGTCGGGGAATTGCTTCTTCAGCTCGCCGACGACGAAGAAGATGTTCTGCTCGGCCCGCTCATAGATCTTCAGGCGCCCGACATAGAGCGAACCCTCGCGCGTCATCAAGGGCGTGTCGGTCGGCAGGTCGTGCTGGATGCTCGCCACCAGGAAGCCACGGGCGGCAAAGACGTTGGCCAGAAATGAATACTCGGTGTTCTTGACGGTGTTGCCGTGGCTGATGATGGCGACCGGCAGCGCGCCATAGCCGGCTTCGGCCTTCATCTCGTAGTCCCGGCGCACGGCCACATCCACCGCGATCGCCCGCTGGCGCGAGGCATCGTAGAGGTTCAGGGTTTCGTGGCGGATCGCCCATTTGCTGAAGGCCACATAGCCGGCGGTGACCGCGATGGCGATACAGCCGGCAGTGATGATCAGCTTGCGGGCATGGACCGCGGCTCTCCGGCGAAATGAGGCAAGGCGTCGTTTCATGGAACTTAGATAATCGCTCTGTCACCGGGAAAGCGCGGCGGCGCAGCCCCTGGATGGATTAAATTTTGGACAGTTGTCCGGTTCCAAAGTCCCGCGTCAAGGGAACCGGGAGCAGGTCGACCGGGTTGGGTTGGTTGAAGCAGGTTTTCATCGCGAGGGAGGACACCATGGGTAAAGCTGATGCGGGCAAGACCTTCGATCCCGCTCCGATCGACCGCTTGGCAGAGGACAAGCATACCGCAATCCGCAAGGACAAGGAGGAGAGCCTGCGTGATAGCGCGGTGAAAGACACCTTCCCGGCCTCCGATCCCGTCAGCGCTCAACAACAGGTCTTGGCGCGCGATGGCGACCACCGCGCGCGAAGAGGTTCCTCCCGCTAGTGTCCTGTCTCCGAATTACCGCTCCATTTGCCTCACGCTCGCACGGTCATTCGGAGACATAAAGGACACTAGCAAAATCAAAGCGCTAGTGTGGCTTATGTCTCGCAATTGCCTACGAGAGACTGGCCGCAAAGGCGGTAGGCAATTGCGAGACGCCACACTAGAGCTCCCTCGCGCCCCCGAAAATGAAGGCGAATTTCGGAAAGCAGGCGCAAGTGGCAACTGCACTAGGAAAGCGCAGCCGCCATCAGCGCGGCGCCGAGCACCGCGATACCGGCGAAGGCGACGCTGAGGAAGCGGTCACAGACCAGGGAATAACGATTACGGGTGTCGGGACTACGGCTGCGACTTGGCACGGCAACCTCCATCACGATTGACACCGTGATGTCCGCGCAAATTGATTAAAAATGTCGCAACGCCCGTCGCCAGGCTCGGAAGTGCATTACGTTTTGTCGCGGCGCGCCGGCACGAGCAATCTCCGGGCCTGCGTGGGCAGCCGCCGCGAGGCGAGATGGAAGAAGCCGCGCAAGCGACAGCCGTCGTTCGTCCCTCTCGCCCTGGCGCACCAAAGCGACGATGCAACGCGCGAGTTCGGCGCGCATGACGGCGATGTCGCTCGCCATGCCGGGCCGGGCGAAGCGCTCCCAGGCGCGATCGAAGGCGCGTGCCATCAGACGCTGGAGGTCATCGGGTATCTCCGCCGGCATGGCTTCGCCGATTTCGATCTGAAATTGTGTATATCAAAATATTCTCGAAAATGTGCTCCTTTTGCAATTGGCGATGCTGTCGCATAAGACGCCTTCGTCAACGGAAGAGCACAATGATGCCGCGTCACTACGTCTATCTCGCCGGTCCCGGGGTCTTCCGGCACGACGCGCCGGAATTCTCCGCAGGGCTCAAGGAGCTGTGCCAGACTCACGGCCTGTCGGCGCTGTGGCCGCTGGACAATACGATCGAGGCTGTGGGGCGCGCGGCACAGGCCGAGGCCATTCGCCGCGCCAACGAAGCGATGATCCGCCGGGCGGTAGCGGTCATCGCCGACATCTCACCTTTCCGCGGTCCCAATATGGATCCCGGCACGGCCTACGAGATCGGTTTTGCCCTGGCGCTGGAAAAGCCGGTCTTCGCCTATTCGACGGATCGTCGCAGCCTGCTCACGCGCACCGTGCCGGCGGCGGGCGCCGACGGTGTAGCTCGCGACGAGGCCGGGTTGTTGGTCGAAGATTTCGGCTTGCTGGAGAATTTGATGATCGCGACCGCGGTAGCGGCGGTCACCCACAGCGCCGCGGCGGCGATCGCCGCCTGCGCCGCGCATCTCAACGCCACGCAGCGAGGGTGATCGCACTCAGGGGCTTACCTGCGCCAGTTGCAGATGCCGCTTGTGTTGCAGGGCCAAGTCTGAATCCGCGGGCGCGGCAGGCTTGCCTGGGCGTCGAGCGGGTTGCGTCGGTGCTCTGCATACCGTTTGTGGCCACGCGCCGCGTGGGCAAGCGCCGGTGATCTTCCCCCGAAAAAATGGACAGGGTTAAGCAGCTTTTAGTTCCATCGCGATCGGGCTGATGTAGCCGATGGCCGAATGGCGACGGATACGATTATAGAAGCCCTCGATATAGGCAAAGATATCCCGTCTGGCTTCCTCGCGTGTCGCATAGTGGCGGTGATGGACGAGCTCGGTTTTGAGCGTGTGGAAGAAGCTCTCCATCGGAGCGTTGTCGTAGCAGTTGCCCTTGCGGCTCATCGAGGCTCTGAGTCCGGCGGACTGGATCATCTTTCGGTAATCGGCCGAGGCATATTGAACGCCGCGATCGGAATGGTGGATCAGGCCTGGACCAGGCCGCTGCACCGCGATGGCCATCTTCAATGCGGCCAACGGCAGGTCGGTGCGTAGATGATCCTCCATCGCCCAGCCGACGATTTTGCGGCTGTAGAGATCCATAACGGTGGCCAGATAGAGCCAGCCCTGATCGGTCTCTACATAGGTGATGTCGGCCAGCCAAATCCGGTTCGGCGCGGCGGCGATGAAGTTGCGGTCGAGCAGATTTGGAGCGATCGGGAGATCGTGCCGGCTGTCGGTGGTCCGCACCCGGCGCGGCCGCGCCATAATGGCCCTGATCCCGTGATGGCGCATCAATCGCTCGATACGGCCACGGCTCGCCCCATGGCCCTGAGCCTTCAGTTCTTCATGGATGCGCGGGCTGCCGTAGCGTCCGTGGTTGTCGCGATGGACCTGTTGGATGTCGTCCAGGAGCTCACGATTGGCAGCGGTCCGCCGGCTCGGCGGGCGCGAGCGCCAAGCATAATAGCCGGCCGGCGATACCTCGAGCACGTCGCACATGAGTCTTACCGGATAGTCGGCGCGGCGATCTTCGATGAAGCGAAATCTCATTTCGGAACTCCAGCAAAGATCGCGATCGACTTTTTTAAAATGTCACGCTCCATGCGCAGCCGCTCGTTCTCTCGCTGCAAACGGGCGATCTCTGCCGCGTGATCCGCCGACGGCAGCGTCGCCTGCGTTGTGGGGCGCCGCGCCGCCGCCGTCGGTTCTCGCCCAGCCCCACGAAGTTCAACCCAGCGCCGCAACACGGAATCGCGCAGGCCAAGTTCCTTGGCCACCGACCCGATCGAGCGGCCGCTCGAAGCAACCAGATCGACCGCTTGCCGCTTGTAGTCGTCCGTAAACGACCGACGTTGACGTGTTTCCATCCGACACCTCCTGGCTCTCTGAGCCTACTACAGGTGTCCATCAATTCGGAGGAGGTTCAGGAGGCGTCGCGCGTGCGGTGCGCCTTGCCGGCTCGGTTGGAGAGACGGGGGTCTGGGCAGCGATCGCCGGCGCCATATCGACCTTGGCGGTGGCCGCTGGTCCGATCTTGGTTTCAGTAGTGGTTTCGGTCCTGGCTTCGACCGAATAGGGCTCGAAATGGGTCGGCGGACCGAGCGGGATCGGCGACAGAATGGCCTTGGCGAGGTCCAGGGTGAGAAATTCGTCCGGTCTGTAGGCGTCCGCCGCTGCCGCGCCGACGGCACAAAGCGCCAGGGCGGCAAACCCTGCGACAAGTCCGCGGCAGGCCTGTCCGGATACTGATCGCAGCAGCAACGCCATCCGATCCTCGCGACGCAGAACTGTTCCGTCACAACCGTACGGCCATGGATTTATGTCGACCTGCCGACTTTTCCAGTGCCGGGGCTAGTGTCCCCTTGTTTCCAACGTTCGTATGAGCGCCTGCTGCAATGGGATACGAACGTTGGAAACAGGACACTAGAGTGGCTTATGTCTCGCAATTGCCTATGAGAGGATTGCCGCAAAGGGCATAGGCAATTGCGAGACGCCACACTAGTTCTCGCCTTTGAGGCGGCAGGCCGTCGTGCAGGTCACAACAGTCCCGTGGTCACAGCTGAGGCAGGTACTGACGCACTGGTCGCGGGTCTGTGGTCCGAGGCGGGCAGGGCAGGAATTGACTGTACCGGTCACCTCGGCGGCCGGCCGTCGAGCGTAGAGCGATACGCCGGCGATGACCGCACCCAGTCCCGTTACCAACAACAGGACGGTGCCGAGCACGACACCGCGCCGCGACCGCCGGGCGGCAAGGCGATTGCTGGCGGCTGCACTCTTTGATCCGAACCCTTGTGGCGTGGACGCCATGGCCGGTCTCCCTGCCCGGCAGGAAAACAGGCATGGCCGAGTATTGCAAGGCCACGTCGTTGCAAGGGTCTGGGCAAGGGGCTGGCGAGGACGAACAAATCAGGCGCTGCTCGGCTCGCTTGAGGCGTGTTGGGCGTGCTCGGCCGTAGGCTCAGCTTCGCCCTGATTGTCGGGCAGGCTGGGCTTGATGGTATAATCTTGATCCAGTTCCCGCCGCGGCGGCTCGCCTTCCTCCGGCGGAGCTTCGATCTCCAGCCCCGGCTTCGTCGGCGTGGCGCCAGACGTCGCTGCGTGTCGGGAAGGCGCGGCTGATCTCTTCGTCGTTGGTGGACCGCGTAGGTATCTTCCACCGGTCCGTCCGTCCCGAATGGCGGCTGTTGTCGCCTGGTTGCGCGGGAGCGGGATCCACCTCCCGCCACGCGCGCAACCTCGGAAGGGGGTTACCAGTGGTGATGGTGCCAGCCCCGGTGGCGATAACCCCAGCCCCACCCCGGACCATAGCCGTAGTAACGAGGACCGTAGTAGCCGTAGGCGTAGTAATTCGGGCGCCACCAGCAGCGGCCCCAGCGATTGCAGACCCAACGGACCTGCTCGGTTGACGCCGACGTGGCCTTCACGCCCGCAAGGCCGTTTGTCATCGCCGCGGACGCACTTCCGGCAGAGGCTGCCAGTCCGATCGCAGCGGCGGCGGCGAGCAGAGCCATTCTCAGCTTCATGGTCTCCTCCATTCCTTCGATAGGCAGAAACGAAAGCGCAGACACACAATTCCGCGACCTCGGAAAGGTTGCGTGCGGGTTCCGCGATTTAATGCTCATGGACAGCGGTTTGACTGCGCATCGGGAGGACCGCCTCAGGGTAGTTGTTTCAGTTTGCGACGGTGGTCGGCGCGCTGATCTGAGCTGGCGCGACGCAGCGCCGCGAGATGTGCCATCACCTCGTCGTCGACATGGTCGTGCCAGGGATGCGTGAGCTGATGATGAATGCGCAGGAAGATCGGATCGTCCTCATCGAGCTCGATCTGTTCGCGGACGAAGCGTGGAAGCGCGCGGCCCTGGCGGGCGGCGGAGACCAGTTCGCCGGATGACGGCTCGAGCTTGCGAAAGCCGTCGAGCGTGACGCGGCGGAGCCGCCAGCCGCCGCCGGGATGACAGACGACCTCGGCCGTGCCGTTGACATCGGCGGCGCTCAGCGTGCCGCGCTGGACAAGGGGTAGTTCATCGAAGCGGAAGGCGAAGACAAAGGGCATGGCGGGACTCCTGATCGGCGTCTCGACCCTCGCCGCCGTGATCGAGGGAAGCAACTGATTTATGAGTTGGCCACCAGGAGTTCTACCGCTGCGTCGCAGGATGAAAGATATCTCCCCTTCCGCGGGAATATCGCCAACATGCGCGTCATCGGCTTGCGGCGCACGATCATGATCAATGTCGGGCTGTCGTCGAATTTTGCGCATCTCGAAGCCGCGCTCGATCATGCCGGCTGCAGGCTGCGTGACATCGACATGGTGGTGCTCAGCCATGAGCATCTCGACCATGTCGGTGCTGCCTGGCATTTCGGCAAGCATACCATCGTCGCCGCGCATCGCCTCGCCGCCAACAAGATCATGTTGCGCGACGACTTCGCCATGCTGCGCAAGATGTTCAACGAGCCCAATGTGGCGTTCGACGTCGACCTCTGGCTGGAGGAGGGCAATCTGATCAATCTCGGCAATTTCCGGCTAGAGGTAATGTATACGCCTGCTCATACCTCGGCCTGCATCAACCTGTTGAACCGGACAAGGGGGTGTTGTTTGCGGCAGATACCCTGATGCCCGGCGGTGTGATGGGCGGCATTTTCGGGTCCGGTAGCATCAGCGACTACATCCAGTCGCTGCGCCGGCTGCCGTCGCTGCCCGCGACCATTCTGCTGTCGGGCCACGGCCGGCTCTCCGATGCGCCGCTCGACACGCCCGCACCGCCCTGCAGCGCTCGCATGCGCTGCTTGCCGACACCGGTGAATTGTTCGAAGCGCTCGACGCGCGCGCCAATTTCGAGCCGATCATGCAGTCGGTGCGCGATCTCAACAAGCTCGACGACGGCTAGGCGCGCGGCTCCTGGTGCGGGGGATCTGACGCTCGTACGACGAATTCGCTGCGATGTTGATACGAGCGTCAGATCCACCGCACTAGTGTGGCGTCTCGCAATTGCCTATGCCCTTTGCGGCAAGCCCCTGCAGGCAATTGCGAGACATAAGCCACACTCGCTTTTTGATTTTGCTAGCGTCCCGATGTCTCCGAATTACCGTGCGAGGGTGAGGCAAACGAAGCGGCAATTCGGAGACGGGACACTAGTGTCCTGTTTCCAACGTTCGTATCCCATTGCAGCAGGCGCTCATACGAACGTTGGAAACAAGGGGACACTAGCATCATTATGATTCTAGTGTGGTTTTGGATCTGACGCTCGTTCGAAGAACTCGCTGCAATACTGAAACGAGCGTCAGATCCACCACACTAGAACACCGAGAAGCGCCCGACGTAACGTCCGAACACGACGACCTCGTCCGGCGCGAAGGACTGATCGGCGTACACCTTGTTGTCGGATTTCAGAACGTAGCGAAGCCCGCCATCGCTGCGTTCGACAGCGATGCGCTTGAGGGTGCGGCCGAGGCCGTAATCGACCGCCCAGATGCCGTCGGCCTCGATCTTGCGTCGACCGGTGTCGATGAAGACGATATCGGTGCGCTGGATCGTCGGCTCCATGCTGTCACCTTCCATGACAAAGCCGACGGTGCGGGTGACATCGGCGCGGGCCAGCCCCCGCAGCACGGCCGCCGGGATTCGCCACCAGTCGGCGACTTCCTCGCGGGCGCGGAGTTCACCGACCTCATAGGAGATCACCGCACCGGTCGAGCCGCCGCCGATGCGCCCCGCCATCTGCGGCAGGGCATCGGGGAAGGGGCGATCGAGCTCGGTCAATGGGGCATCGAGCTCGGGATCCGGCTCGAATTCCTCGCCGGCCGGGACGCGGCTGTGCTCGCGCGAGGGTTCTTCCGGTCCGCGCCGCCACAGCAGCCAGTCGTCTGAAGTGCCGAGCGCGCGCGAAATTTCGCGCAGCAGCCGCGGCCGCTTCACCCGCCCCTGCTCGATCGCGTCGATCCCCTGCTGCTTCATCCCGACCTGGTCGGCCAGGGCCTCCTGAGAGAGGCCGAGCTTGGCGCGGCGCTGGGCGACGCGACGGCCGAGCGCGGCCGGATCGACCTCTTTTTCCTTCATCGTGCGCCTCTGCAGGATCGTCAGACGATCGACCCTACCAAGATTTCAGTTCTCCACCAATACTAAATTTTAAGTTGCTGCGTACTGAATTATCGGTGAGGCTGGACGGATGAGCAATCATCCTGATGACGCCGAGCCGCCGTGCCGCGATCTCGCCCGCCAAGCCCTCCAGCAAGCCTGTGCCGTGGCTGGTGGCCAGAAGCCGCTGGCACTGCAGATCGGCACGACGCAATCGCGGGTCTGGTACTGGCTCGCTCGCGCGCGTCACGGCGTCGCGGCGGAATTCGTTCTGCCGATCGAGCGCGCCACCGGCGTGAGCCGACGTCTGCTCCGCCCCGATCTATTTTCACCGGATCAATCCGCCGATCGCGCGCCGGCGTTGCCGGGCCGCGATCCGCCGGCTGGAGCGTCCAAATAATACGGAGATTGACGATGACCACGCCCCTCGCATCGGCGCCGAGCTGCGCCGCCCGGTTCGCGCCCGAAGATGCCGCCATCCTGCGGCTGTGGCGCGAGTGCTGCGACACCGCCGAGATCGCCCGCCGCCTCGGCTATGGTGAGGCGCAGATCGCCAATCGCCTCGCGCAGCTCCGCGACGGCGAGGGCGTTGTCACGCCGACCCAGGCCGAACTGCACCGGGCCCGTCGCGAGCGTCTAGCCCGGATGCAGGCGGCCGCCGCGCGCCATGCGGCGACGCTGCCGCCCGAGCGCGCTGCCGCGCTGCCGCTGGCGTCGCCGAGACGAGAGGCGCCAGGCTGGTCGCCGCGCAACTCGGCGGCGCGCGGCGACGGACCGTCGGTGCCGCAGATCCAGGAGCTGGTCTGCATCCGCCTCGGATTTGCCCTGGCAGATCTCATCTCGCCGCGTCGCCCGGCGCCGCTGGTGCGGGCGCGCCAGGTCGCGATCTATCTCGCCAGGGAGCTGACGCCGCTGTCGATGGCCAAGATCGGGCGCCTCTTCGGCGATCGCGATCACAGCACCATCCTGGCTTCACACCGCAAGATCGCCGACCGCATCAAGGTCGATGCCGGCCTGCGCAACACCGTGACGGAGCTGAGCGAAAATCTGCGCGGTTCTGTTGCGCAGCGATGACGACCACTTCCCTAGCCGAAGAAAGAGAGACCCCATGACCAAGGCCTTCTCCACACCCCTGTCCGACAATGTCGTGCGGCTCAAGCCGCGCCAACGGGTAAAATCGCGGCGCGCCCACCCCCGAGCGCCGGCTGCTGACGGGGCTCCTACCGCCGAGCGGCTCGCCCGGGCCGAAGGCCATGTCGAGGTCGGCGACGACGGTCAGGGCCACCGCGTCTACACCTTGCGGGACTCTCCGCTGGAGCGGATGGCCAGCCGCGGCACCGTTGCGCCGAAGGAATATTCGGCGCTGATGAAGTTCAAGCAGCACTGGACCCATGCCGGGCTGCAGCCGTCGATCGGCAGCATCGATCTCAGCCGGGTCTTCGCCTCGGACCCGGCCGGCGGCTCGGGAATGGCCAAGACCGAGCGGCAGGTGTTTCACCGCCAGCGCTATCGCGAGGCGGTACAGCTCATCGGCTTGCGCGCCGCGCTGGTCGTGGAGCGGGTGGTCTGCGCTGAGCAGAGCGTGGAGACGGCGGGGTTCGCCTTGAACTGGCGCACGCCCGCCCAGGCGCGGGCCGCCGCCACCGAGCTGCTGCGTGATGCCGGCGAGCGGCTTGCGCGGCTGTGGGGCATCACGTGAGGCCCGCCTTGTCGTTCGCTCAGCTAATCCGAGCCATGGACCAGGAACAGTCGGCGGAGGTCGGCGACATCCTCGGCCCGCACGTCGGAGATTGCCCAGAAGCGCAGCCCGCCGCCGCTCCACTGCGCCATGTTGTAGCCGTCGCGACCGGACGTCGCCTCGGCGACCGGGGGGCCTGGCCAGACAAAGACGTTGATGATGTGGTTCTGGCGCCGGTAGACCAGCGCGGCCACCACCCGCCCGCCGATGTAGTCGAGCCGGCCGCCGATGAGCGGAAAGCCTTCCGCTGCGAGATCCACTACCGGCGGCGAGAAGTCGATCTTGCCGCTGAACCAGGGTTTGACGGTGTGGCGATCGGAACTCGGCACATCGGCGAGATGGTCGACCAGCAGCGAGCGGACGTGGCCGGCGATGATCTGATCCTCGAGGTTGCTTCGCGGTGGCACCGGCAGCATGATGAGGAGCAGGCTGGCGGCAAGCGCCGCGAGTGCAGGAATGAAGAGCCAGGACCGAATTGCGCGGCCGACGGTGGCGAGGCGTGCGCGCAGCGGCGCGTGCAAGCTTGTCGCTTCGGCGAGACCTGGGACCAGTGCCGCAGCGACCTTCGCGCGCAGCTGCTCAGGAGCGATAAAGCTGACGCCGTCGCGCCCAAGCAGTCTGCGGCCGGCCTGCAGGCGGGCGAATTCGGCGGCGCAGTGCGGACACGTCGCGATATGGTTCTCGATCGCGATCGCGTGCAGCGAATCGAGCTCGCGGTCGATCAAGCCGTGGATCATCAGATCGCGATCGGGGCAGGGCGGCCTTGTGCTCATGGCGTCTGGCCCTCGCGTCCTGGGCGGCTCCCGGCCATGCCATTCGGCGCGTCGTTGTGCCAAGCCGCGAGGAATTGCCTGCGGGCGCGGGCAAGGCGCGACATCACGGTGCCGATCGGCACCGCAGCAATCGTTGCGATCTCCTGGTAGCTCAGGCCCTCCAGCTCGCGCAGCACCAGCATCTCCCGCAAGGGCCGAGGCATTCCGGCGAGGACCCGCCTGACCCGCAGGCTTTCGTCGCGGCGCTCAAGGATCAGTTCAGGCGAATCCGCTGCCGAGGCGATCTCAAGAGGAGCCTCCGCCGTGTCAGTATCGCCCGGGGCATGCTCGATGCGGGCGCGCCGGCGACCGAGCTTGAGCCAGTCACGATAGCAATTGCGGACTATGGCATAGAGCCAGGCGCGGGAGTCGCCGCCGTCATAACCAGGAAAGCCACGCCAGGCGCGCAGGAAGGCGTCCTGCACGATATCCTGGGCGCCGTCGGCGTCGCGGCTGAGAAACCGGGCGAAATTATAGGCGCCATCGAGATGGGGCACCATCAGCTGATGAAAACGCGCCATAGCCGCGCGCGTCGGCGCAGCATCTGCCAGCGGCGGTCGCCGCTGCGTCGCCGACATCTGGAGCGGAACGGGACAGGGCGGCGCATCTGCGAGCCGGCCGGACAGCATCCCGGCCAGGCGCCGCAGCGCAGCACCCCGTTCTGCAGCGAGGATCCGCGCGGCCATCATCAGCGCTCACCGTCCGTGGCCGTGCCGCCGGGGCGTCGAGCGTCCTCCTGTATCAAAGGCAGCTCCCTTCAACGGCCTCCTGGTTAAGACCGCGTGGTGCCTGATTTTATTCCCTGCAGCGCGAAAGGTGGGGAGAGCTGGATCGGGAATGGGCCGATGCCGGCCCAGCAGAAGCGCGACCCGCCCGTGCCCGGTGCTTATGTCCGTTGCGGCATCCTTCAATTGCCTACGAGAGACTGGCCGCAAAGGCGGTAGGCAATTGCGAGACGCCACACTAGACTCCCCGGTTTCTGCGCCGCCGTACCGCTTGGCCGAAAGACTCGAACAGCTTCCGATTGATCGGATTGCGCTGCGGATCATATTCGGCGTGCCACTGCACACCGAGGGCGAAGCCCGGCGCGTCCGCGATGCGGATCGCTTCGATGGTGCCGTCGTCGGCGATGCCCTCGACCACCACGCGACGGCCGGGTTCGAGAATGCCCTGGCCATGCAGGGAATTGACCCGGATGGTCTCGCAGCCGAGCAGCCGAGCGAATTCACCGCCTTTGATGAGGTGGACCGCATGACGATCGGCGAACACCACTTCCAGGTCGGGGTGAACCTCGCCGCTTTCGAGCCTCGGCATGCGATGGTTGATCCGTCCCGGCAGTTCGCGGATTTCCGGATGGAGCGAGCCGCCGAAGGCGACATTCATCTCCTGCAGGCCGCGGCAGATGCCGAACAGCGGCACGCCGCGGGCGACGCAGGCTTCGACGACGGCCAGCGCCACGTCGTCTCGCCGGACGTCATAAGGTTCATGGCGAACATGGGGTTCGGCGCCGAATCGGGTGGGATGGACATTCGCGCGGGCGCCGGTCAGCAGGATGCCGTCGACGGTTTCGAGTAGCGCCCCGATTTCCGTCATCCCGGGATTGCCAGCGAACATCAGCGGCAGCGCACCGGCGACGTCCGCCACGGCCTGAAGATTGCGCTCGCCGACGAGCTGGACCGCGAACCGGTTTTCGACGAGATGCGCACTGCCGATCACGCCGACCACTGGCTTCATTCCGCGTCCGCTCCCTTCATCTTCGCCAAAAGCCGCCAATCACGGCCGGTGCGGGTCGGCAGTATGCCCGGCGGCAGGGGGGCGTTCAACTCGCGATCCCGTGCAGAGGTGCCGTTCGGCCATGCGCAATACCGTTCTGCGGCGACTGCGGCGGCAGCACAGAGATCGGCGGGTGAGCGCAATTTGAGCGATTACCGGCATGATCCGGCCAGATTCGGTTAACGCTGGCGGTCGAAGCACCCCCTGTCCGGAGGAACGCGGCGGCGACATCGCGGTTCTTGGCGAAAATGCATCATCGGGGAAACGCCATGGCAAATCTGGGCACAGGCGCGGACACTGCCAATTCGCGGATGGGCGAGCTGATCGCCTTTCCGGACCGGAAGGCGCTCAATGCGAAAGCGAGTTGCGATCGCTATCGCCGGGCGGAGGCCGAGCTGGAAGATTGCGTGGCAGTGCTCGATGCCACCGTCGCCCGCCTTGAGAGAAGTCTCGCCTCCGTTCAGGGCGTGCTGGATGCGCTGCCGCCGACCGAGGGGCGACGAAGTCTCGAGCGACATCGCTCCCGGATGGCGTCGCAGATCTGCGCTGTGCGACGGATGCTCGCCGAGATCTGACGTCCCGGCAGCTGTGCCGCGGCCGCGGCTTCGTGCGACAGCGTCATTTCTGGCCGATCGTCTTGTCCGTGCTCGTCGCGTAGAACGATCTGGCATCGGCGGCGAAAGCGGCCCGTGCCGCCGGCGAGGTGTAGAACATATGGCCGCCGCGATAGAGCTTCAGAGTGATCCGTCCAGCAGCAAGCCGGGTCGGCAGATGATCAACGACATAGCGGCTACCCGCATAGGGCGTCACCAGATCGGTCACGCCATGCGCAATCAGCAGTCGGAAGCTCGGCGAGAGTGACAGGGCCTCACGGATATCGTCGCTGGCGCTGGCCTGGGCCGCGGATTGTTTGTGGTGCCCCCAGTCCCATTTGCTCGAAATGTCCTCGGCGAGGAGCACGTAGGTCATGTCGGTCTTGAACCCGAGAATGTTGCGAGCGTAGGCGGCAAAGGCTCCGCCATAGGCCCGGGTGAAGCCGCTGAGGACGGGATCTGGGCCGCGCTCGGACGCCGATTCCGGATAGGGGTCCGGCGCAGCGAGCCCGGCGTCGTATTGGCTGACCACAGCGCCGTCACGTCGCCGGAGCTGCTTGATGGCGTCATCGCGCAGGAAACCGCGATCATGGGCGACGACGTCGGAGGGCAACCCGGTAAAGTCGGCGACGCGGGCATAGAACGCCGATGCAGCGTCGGCTTCCAACTCAGGGCCAGCGAGGGCGGCGAGATAATCGGTGCGGGCGAAGTGCTCGGCGTCAGCGAGAGCCTCGAATGTGAAGGCATTGCGGCGTTCGAGTTCGGCTGCGGCGAGTGATGGTAGCATCAATGACGCACCGAGCGGAAAGCGCTTGGCGCCGAACACCAGAGGGCCTTCGATCAGCGGCGACAGCATGATCACGCCATCGACGAGGATACCCTGCTCCTGGCGCAGCGTTTCAGTGGTCTTGGCGGCGCGGAAGCCGCCGTAACTTTCGCCCAACAGATATTTGGGCGCAGAACCGCGGTCATTGCGCGCGACGTAGAGCGCGATTGCTTTGGCCATGACCTGCGCATCGGCGCGGACACCATAGTAATTCTCGGCCTCTTCCGGCTTGGCGGTTCGGCTCCAACCGGTGCCGATCGGATCGATCAATACCAGATCGGTGAAGGCAAGCCAGCTCTGCGGATTATCGACGAGTTTCGCGTTGGCGCCATCGCGGCCGCTCGGCCCAAAATCGAGAATCTTCGGCCCGACGAGCCCGAGGTGCAGATAGGCGGAGGCTGCGCCGGGGCCGCCGTTGAAGGCGAAAGTGATCGGCCGGTTGGCCGGCGCATTCTTGGCGACATAGGCCGTGTAGAAGATCGATGCGATGCGTTCGCCATTGGTGCCGAACAGCGGTAGCGTACCGGCCGTGGCGGTGTACGGCCGCGGGCCGCGATCGGTCGGCAGCTGCTGGTCGGTGACGGCGTCGGCGGGCAGCAGCGCCAGGACTCCGCCGCCCGCGCGATCGGACGAGCGATCGCCGGGATGGTCAGCCGGACGGTTGGCATCGGTGCGGCTCGCTTGTGGCGGCGGCTTTCCGGTCTCGGACTTGTCCTGTGCGCTGAGGGGGGTGCCGAGCGTGAGGCAAAGCGCCACAATGGCGGCAAGAGAATGTTGTGTGGTTCTGATCATGGCCGAAGCTCAGCAAAAAGGGTGCGCGATGTCCATGCGGGGGGCGTCGACCGAGACCATGGCCCATGCACGATGATGTGATCAAATCAGCTGCAATTGTCAGCGATCAAGCTGCACGATGATTCCCTCATTCGGACGCAGCGTCAGTCGGGCCGGGATCGGCGCCTCATCACGGTCCGCCGCAGTCGAATGCTTGATGCTGCCGTCGGACGGAAGGACGACATCGGCATCGCGGGCTGTGAGGTTCAGCGCCACTGCGAGGCGCTCGGACGGAGCGGCCCGCGTATAGATCAACACCTCGTCCTGGGCATCCACGTCGCCGATGATCCCGTGACTCAAGGCCGGAGATCGGCGTCGGAAGGCGAGAAGGCGCCGCGTCAGCTCCAGGGGTGAACGCGGCTGCGCCTCCATGACCGCGACATTGCGTTCCGTCCAGTCGTCGCTCAGAGGCAGCCAGGGCTCGACCACGGAAAAGCCGGCGAAGGGCGCGCTGGACCACTGCATCGGTGTCCGGACGCCGTCACGACCGACGCCCTTGCCGGGGACGTTGATCTCGAACGGATCACGGATGCGCTCCCGTGGAATTGCCACCTGCGGCATCGCCAATTCGTCGCCGTAATACAGGGTCGGCGTGCCCCGCAGAGTGAGGAGCAGCATGGTGGCGATGCGGGCTTGCTCGGCACCGAGCCGGCTCGCCACCCGCGGGCGGTCGTGATTGCCGAGCACCCAGTTTGGCCAGGCGCCCGCCGGCAGGGCAGCCTCATAGTCAGTGATCAGCCGCGCCAGTTCGTCGGCCCGCCAGGGCGTTCGCAGCAGGGCGAAGTTGAAGGGCAGATGGGCGCCGTCGAGCTCCGCGCCGTAATATGAGACGAGACGGTGCAGGGGCAGATAGATTTCGCCGATCAGCAGCCGATCAGCGAATTCGTCGACGACGTGCCGCAGGCCCTTGACGACCTCGTGGACGTCCGCGACGTCGGCGGAATGAGCCGGCAGCAGCCGTTCGTGCGGCGGCCTGCTGTCGTCGTAATCTGGGTTCGGCGGATTGTCGCGAAAGCTCTCATCTTTCATCATGTGCCACATGACGTCGACCCGGAAGCCGTCGATCCCCTTGCGCAGCCAGAAGCGCATCGCCTCATGAATCGCCAAGCGCACCTCGGGGTTGCGCCAGTTGAGGTCGGGCTGAGAAGCAAGAAAGGCATGGTAGTAGAATTGATTTGTGGCTTCATCCCAGGCCCAGGCGCTGCCGCCGAATTCCGACAGCCAGTTATTGGGCGGCGTGCCGCTGCCGCGACCGTCGCGCCAGATGTACCAGTCGCGTTTAGAGGATCTGCGCGAAGCACGGCTTTCCAGAAACCAGGGATGGCGATCGGATGTATGGTTGGGAACGAGGTCCAGGATCAGCCTGAGTCCCGCATCGTGAAGGCCGGCAAGCAAGGCGTCGAAATCCGCCATGGTCCCGAACAGCGGATCGACGCCGCAGTAGTCGGCCACGTCGTAGCCGAAATCCTTCATCGGTGACGGGTAGAATGGAGAGATCCATACGGCATCCACGCCGAGCCATTTCAGGTAAGGAATCCGCGTCAGGATGCCCTTGAGGTCGCCGATACCGTCGGCGCCGGAATCCTGAAAGGAGCGTGGATAGATCTGGTAGATGGTGCCGGTCTGCCACCATGGGCGGGATGCCATTTCTACTCGCGCTCCTGGAACAATCGTTCGAAACACCCCGTTATGACCGCTCGATGTGACGGTTTCATACACGAACTCGGCAAGTGCGGATGATCGACGATCTCTGGTACAAGAATGGCGTGATCTATTGCATTGCGGTTGCCGCCTTCATGGATTCCGACGGTGACGGCATCGGCGACTTCGGGGGATTGCTGCGCCGGCTCGATTATCTCGCCGGGCTCGGCGTCAACACCATCTGGCTGCTTCCATTCCAGCTCTCGCCGATGCGCGACGACGGCTATGACATCGCCGACTATTACGGGATCGACCCGCATTACGGCACACTCGGCGACTTCGTCGAATTCGCCCACGGCGCCAAGCAGCGCGGCATGCGCGTCATCATCGATCTCGTCGTGCACCACACTTCCGATCGCCATCTCTGGTTTCAGGCGGTGCGGAGCGACGGTCGGCACCATGTCGCGATCGGGCCCTGCGGTTATCGCTGGTTTTGTGTCGGAGGCCTCGACTACATCCTGCGCTGGACTGACAGCTGACGGTGCGAAGCTGCGAATGTCAGGAAGGGTAGTCCGCCTCGCGGATATCGATGCGGTCGGCATGCAGCGACCAGTCGGTCAGATCACAATCGATGCAGAAGATGTGCTTGGCGCGCTCGCCCGCCGCGGCGCCGTCTGGTGCCTCGATTTCCAGACTGCTTTGGCATACCTCCACGCAATGGCCATTTTCGCCAAGAACATCTTTCAGGAAGCGAACGATGAATCGGGGCATGATGGACTCCCACGGGATTGCGGACTGAGAGCATCTCCAAGGCGCTGTCGTACAGGTTCAAAAAAGACGTCACGACTCGTTGCCATCGCCAATGCCCTGCGGACCGTGAAAAAGTGTTGGCAATTTTGGTTTGAGTTTAGCTCAAACGGAATCCGGTCGATATACGGCCTGCGCCATCATCGCAGCATTGCCATGCTGCGAGAGGAGCGGGGGGGGGGGGGCATGAGCGCCGGCACGATAGCCCAGAGGCTCCAATCGGTCGGGATCGACAGCGAGGTCGTTCCAGCTTGCGGCAAGCACGCAAACTGGTGCCTGGGGCCATGCCTGAAACCCTCGACGGCCTCTGAAGCGGCTACGGCAAACCTTCGACGATCGCAGCTGCGTTGTCACAGCAGGCGGCAGCCGACGAAATTGCCAGAATCGTCCAGCAGGCAGCGGGAGCGAATAGCAGTGCGCCGATGAGCCTGGTCGATAATTGGCGGACGTCCTGCACCGCAAAATCAGGCAGTAGAGGAACTGCGTCCGCGAAGAAAGCGGCCGGCGAGGCGGTCGGTCACTCCTGATCCATCATGATGAGGACGAGGCCGGTCAGTGTTGCTCCGGTTCCGAACATCGCGCCGAAGCTGCCCAACAAGATCAGCAGGCTGGCCTCCGGAGTCGCGCTGCGCATAATCAATTCGCGGATACCGAAGCGCTGGTCCGTCGCGAGAACCAGGGCAAAAGCCAATCCGATGGCCACTCCCATAGCGAAGTGACCAAGCAGGACCAGTAAGGTTGGACGGCTCTTTGACGCCGGTTGGCCGATCCTGCCGGCGCCGGTCTTTGTCCTGGCCCAGAATTTCGGTTTGTGGCGCATGGGGCGATCCTTTCGCGGTCAGTCGCCGATGCTGCGAGTAAATGCAAAGGCTTGTGCCTTGTTCCGAAAGGCGAGAGATCTGCAGCAATGGCGTCACCGCCGCCCGCGTCCTGGAGGTTCGGTGGACCGGGCTTGGAGGGGAAAGGTCGAACGAGCCGTCGGAACGAGGGCTGCTAATGCAAGCGCGGGGTCAGCAGGAATTTCGCCCGTTCGGAGGATTTGACCACGATGTCGATGGTCACGCCCTTGCTGTGCAGCGTCAGTGGCACGCCTACGCCGGCCGTACCACGGGCCCAGATATGTCCATAGAATTCCGCCAGGGAGTTGACCCGCGCATCGCCCACCGCCAGCACCACATCGCCGGTCTTGAGCTGCGCCTGGGCCGCCGGTCCTTTCGAAGCCACGCCGGCGATCACCACTTGGTCGTCCATTTCGGTCGCATAGACGCCCAGCCAGGGTCGCGGCGGCCGGTTGGCGCGGCCGAACCGCGTCAGGTCGGGCAGGATGGGCTTCAAAAGGTCGATCGGCACGCACATGTTGAGGTGTTCGGTCAAGTTCCCTTCGCCCCGTTCGAGCTGCAGGGAGCCGATGCCGATCAGGTCGCCATTGGCTGAAATGACCCCGGTGCCGCCCCAGTTCGGATGGGCCGGGGCGGTAAAGATCGCTTCGTCGAGAGCGTATTCCCAGTAGCCGGCAAAGGGCTCTTTGGCGGCTATCCGGGCTGCCAGCGAATGGCTGCGGCCGCCTGCGCCGCCGATCACGACCTGTTGGCCGACGGACGATACGGCTGAGCTGCCAAGCGGCAGTGCGGGCGCCCCGAGGTGTCCAAGCGCCTGGATCAGACCTAACCCGGTCTCATGGTCATAAGCGAGGGCGTGTCCCTCCACCACGCCGCCGTCGCCACGGTGCAGCCACACGGTTTGGGCCTCCGTAATCAGGTAGCCGATCGTCAGGACGAGGCCGTCGTCGATCACGACCCCGTTGCCGGCGCGTTCGGTCCCGAGGGGCTCTGCGGTGAAGGCATCGTCGGGGATCAGCGCGTGGACGCCGACGATAGCGCTGAGGGTCCGTTCGAGCTCGAAGCTATATTCCTCGGGGCGGGGCTGCATGGCGAGTGGCAGGCTCCATTCTGCAATCGACGGCATTCGGCTCTCCTGAGGACGAACTGCTTGCCGGATCCTCGGCTCAAGGTGGGAGTACGGTTCTGCTCCGTCAAGCGATCAGATTTTTCGCCTCTCAAGGTGGAGGTGGCAAGCCGGCGTGCAGACGGGTTCAGAGCAAGTTCCGGAGCTGGAACAAGGCGTTGCGCCAAAACCACAGCTGCCGCGAAAGATGGGAGACGCAGGAACGCGCCAAGTTGCTGCGGGTGTCCGGCAGGATTGCCATTTGGCGCGGCTTTGTCGCCCCGCCTTTTCGGGGCGCTTGTCCACGTCACTGGTTACGCGTCACTCGTTCACGTCACCGGGGAAAGCTCATGAAACGATTGCTGCTCGCGACCGCCTCGGTTGTCGCTATCGCTTCGGCCGCGAACGCGGCTGATCTGCCTGCTCGCACCTACACCAAGGCGCCTCCGCCGGTCACTCCGCCCGCGGTCCTCTACAACTAGACCGGATTCTACATCGGCGGGCATCTCGGGGGTGCCCTCAACGGCAGCAATGATTTCTTCGGCTGCGATGGCCGCTTCCTCGGCGGTGTTCAGGTCGGCGCCGACTATCAGTTCAACACCAATTGGGTGCTTGGCATCGAAGGCCAGTATTCGCGGACCGATCGCAAGACGACGGCGGTCGATTTTCTGCCTGGCGGCTTCACGATCTCCGATCGCAACAGCAATCTCGGCTCCGTCACCGGCCGCCTCGGATACACCTGGGGGCCTGCACTGCTCTATGCCAAGGGCGGCGTCGCGTTTCGCGAAGGCAACCACGTGAATGTCTATGACACTCTGACGGGCCTGCCGGTCGCCTTCAATTCGAGCCGCGACAACACGGGTTGGACGGTCGGCGGCGGCCTTGAATATCTGCTCACCCGGAACTGGTCGGGCAAGATCGAGTACCAGTATTACAATTTTGGCAATACGGACGTGACCATTCCGGTGGCACCGGCGACACTGGCGCCGGCATCGGTGAGCTGTCGCACCGACGCGCACACCATCAAGACGGGGATCAACTACCGCTTCAACTGGGGCGGTTGATTGCACGGCCGTGCTGCCGTGTCTCTCGCGCGGGCCCGGCTCTCAGCCGGGCCTGTTGCGTCGAGGACCGCTCCTGGCGCCGTAAACACCGGTTGTGAGCCAGATCACACCTCAATGCCGATCCGCGGCCTAGTGTGGCGTCTCGCAATTGCCTATGCCCTTTGCGGCAAGCCCCTGTAGGCAATTGCGAGACATAAGCCACACTAGCTTTTTGATTTTGCTAGTGTCCCGATGTCTCCGAATTACCGTGTGAGGGTGAGGCAAACGAAGCGGTAATTCGGAGACGGGACACTAGATTGTCTCTGCACCGATGGAGGCTCTCATGCTGGCCCGACCGGAATGGAATGTGAGCGTGGCGGAGCGCAAGAATGCGGGCCCGAGGCTCTACCTTCTTGCCGTGTTCGTGCTGTTCAGCTTGTTCGTGCTGGGCGACGTCTACGTGATGTGGACGGTGCTTCGCGCGCTGTAGAGCGCTGCGCGGCGATTGCCGGACCGTCAGGCCGCAGCGATCCGATGGCGCAGCAGAAGCTTGCGGAGAGCCTCCGCAGGCAGCGGTGGGCTGAACAGAAAGCCCTGCATCTCGGTGCAGCCGAGTTCTCGCAGCCGGTCGCGCTGAATCTCGGTCTCGACTCCCTCGGCCGTGGTGATCATCCGGCGTGAAGCCGCGATGGTCACGACGGCCTGGACGATCGATGACGAACCGTCAGTATCGACGATTTCGTTGATGAAGCAGCGATCGATCTTGATCTTGTCGAACGGAAAACTCTGCAGGTAGCTGAGCGAGGAATAGCCCGTCCCGAAGTCGTCGAGAGCGGTACGGACCCCCAGTGCCCGGAGCTGGTTGAGTGCGTCACGCGCTGCTCCCACGTCGTCGATCAGAACGGCCTCGGTGATTTCGAGTTCGAGACGGTCGGCGGCCAGACCGGAAGAGCCGAGGGCTGCAGCGACAGACAGGGGCAGGGTTCGGCTGCGGAATTGGACCGGAGAAACATTCACCGCTACCTTGACGCCCTTGGGCCAGGAGACTGCTTCGGAGCAGGCGGTGGCGAGGACCCAGTCGCCAAGTTGCGCGATCATGCCGGTATCTTCGGCGAGGGGAATGAACTCGCCGGGCGATATCGGACCGCGCTGAGGATGCCTCCAGCGCAGCAGGGCTTCGCAACCGGTGACTTCGTCATTACGCAGCGCGACCAGCGGCTGATAGTAGACTTCGAAACCGCCCGAGGCGAAGTCGCCGGTGTTTACAAGCTGGCGCAGGTCCTGCTCGAGCTGCTGGCGGAGCCTTATCTTTTCGTCCATGACGGGTTCGAAGAGCCGGTGCGTACGCCGACCGTCGGATTTGGCTGCATACATCGCGAGATCGGCGTGTTTGAGCAGCTGGTCGAGGTCGGTGCCGTCACCCGGCGCGATAGCGATACCGATGCTGGCGTCGGTGGAAATCTGGTGGCCCAGACAATCGCAAGGCCAGCGGATGGCCTCGTGGACGCAGTTGACCAGCGCCACGACATCGCCCCGGCGGGTGATCCCGGTCTGGACGATGGCGAATTCGTCACCGCCGAGCCGGGCGACGAAGCCATTCTCGCCGACGCTGTTTCTCAGTCGTCCGGCCAGGACTTTGAGCAATTCGTCTCCCGCCGGATGGCCGAGCGCGTCATTGATGCTCTTGAATTCGTCGACATCGATGTAGAGAACTGCGCATTGTCCGGCAGCCATATTCGCGAGCTGAGATTCCAGCCGCTCGCGGAACAGTGTGCGATTGGGCAGGTCGGTGAGCGCGTCGTAATGCGCCAGATGTTCGATCCGGTTCGCGCTTCGCTTCCGTTCGGTGATGTCCTCCACCGTCGTCACCCAGCCGCCCTCCGCCACTGGCGTGTAGACGAACAGCATCGTCGAGTCGCCGATTTCGATTTCCGATTGCCAGCGGATACCGCGGGCAAGGTTGGTCCAGAATTCCCCAAGGTGTTCGTCGATGCTGGACTCGAAACCGCCGCGGGTCTTGCGGTGCATGAGCAATTCGCGCAGCGTGCAGCCGGGTTTCACCACGTCGTCCGACAGGCCGAACATGTCGAGGTAGCGGTGGTTGCAGACGATCAGTCGTCCGCTCGCGTCGAACAACAGAAGTCCATGGCTCATGTTGTTGACAGCCGTATCCAGACGCTGCTTCTCGAGCGCGAGGCGCTGACGGCTGCGTACATGCTGCCGCGAGATATGCCGTACGATCAGGTAAAGCATGGCGGAGATGATCAGGGCAGACGAGCCGGCGGCCACGATGAGACTGCGGGTCTGGTGGCGCCAGTCGGCGAGCGCGGCATCGACGGTGGTCGTGGCTGCGATCAATAATGGATGGTTAGCGAGATTGATGACGGCGCCGATCCGGCTCTGAGCGTCGATCGGGCTCTTCACCCGAGCGACCCCGGCGGATCGTCCGGTTCGGGCAGCGAGCCCGAGCAGGGGAGCGCCAGCGAAATTGCGTCCGATCAGGCCCTCTCCCGGCGGATGTCGGGCGGCCATGGTGCCGTCGCGATGGTACATTACGATCGATGACTTGTCGCCGAGCGTCACCGAGGCAAAGAAGCTTTCAATCTCCGCCGACGTCACCGAGCGGGTGACTACACCGAGAAACTCGCCGTTTGACCCGGTGATGCGTCGGGAAAAGATCAGGCTCCAGGAGCCCGTCACCCGGCTTTTCGCGACTTCGACGTCGGTTGGGGACTCTCCGACGGCTTGCCTGTGCTCTTTGAAATAATTGCGGTCTTCGATACCGAAGCGAGGGACCGGCCACGCGTCGGACGAGTTCACATGCTTGCCGGTAGCATCATATACGTTGATGCTGGTGACATCGCCGAAGCCATGAGTCTTGGACTTGAGGAGAGCATGGGTCTCTTCAGAGGCGAGGGCGCGGCGGCGGTCGTCGCCGTTGCCGCCAAACCCGGAGAGCGCGTCGGCTGCTTGCCTGAGCACGGCCTGGAGATCGTCGAACTGCTGGTCGAAGTGTCGCGACACCAGCAACACGGTGTTGCTGAGTTCGCGGGCGCTGCTCTGCAAGGCGCGATCGCGAAATTGCGCCACCATTATCGCTGTGCCGATCGCGATCGTGATGATCAGAAGGACGCCGCAGGCGATGATCCATCGGGTCGGACTGTGCCACGGCGCCGGCATGGGCTTGGCAACCGGCACTCGCAGCGCGATGCCATCTTGCCCTGTGGCAACTCCGCTCTGCGTACCGTCCCGCTCCGACATGCTGCCGCCCCTCTCGGGCTTCGAGAAGTAACTCGTACAAATGGAATTTGAGTAAGGATTATCGGTTAGCCGGGAGTTACCCGCTGCAGCCTGCCATCTGTCGGCAACATTGCTGCGGCGATCCGCATCCCGGGACCATCGAACTGCGCCCGTTGATGTGCTTCAGTGGCGGGACTGAAACGGAAACATGGTTGCCGCTTTGTAAAGCCATCCGACCGGCTTTTCGGTCGTTCGATCGGCGGCCGGTTCGAAGGTTATCCCTGATAGCCCGGGACGAGGTTGCGCTGAAAGAGGTGGCGCGGGAAGTCGCAGATCTCGGTGGGCGGGGGCGTCGTCGCTCGTGGGCCGGAGCCGGCGCGAGATCTGGATCGGGACGCAGCCTCACCGCATCGACAATCTCTATGCGCCGGTCGGCGGGCAACATCGCACTCGCGGTCGCTTCGATGCGGCGTCCGCCGATGAGGCAATCGCCATGTCCGGCAGCGTGGTGCGGCGCGCGCCGATATTGATCGCGGCTCTTGCCATGGTGATCATGGAGCGGCTGACGAAGCCGAAGCGACCCCGACCGCCGGCATCCGCCTGTGTGACGAGGTCCGGAATTTCCTGACCAAACATTAATCCAGCCGCCAGCGCGCGGTAAGGCGGCATGCGCCACGGTGCCGGCCATCAGCCCATGCGTGTGCGATGTCGCCACCGACGGGCGATCCCCAAGTCTCACTCACTTGAGCAAGTCTCACGTGAGCAAGTTTCACTGGAGTAAGTCTCGCTTGAACAAGTCCCGAACTCATCCGGAGAGAGCCCCCATGATTGACACCCGTCAAAACGGTAACGAGGAACAAGTGATGGAGCGCCATGAGGGCGGACGGCGCGGACCGCTGCTGCGCGCGCGAAAAGTGACGCTGATGACCGGCGCTGCCGCCGTGCTCGGCCTTGCAATTGCCGGCGCCGGTCCGGCGCGGTTCGATGTCTTTGCTGCGCCGGCATACGCGCAGGTCTCGAACGACATGGCTAAGGCGGCACAGCCGGTGGGCTTCGCCGACATCGTGGAGCGCGTGAAGCCCTCGGTCATTTCGGTCAAAGTCCGGATCGGCCGTGCCGACGATGCCGTGGCGGACGGCTCCCCGGTGGAGCGCTTCTTCCAGCAATTTGGTGACAGTGGTGTGCCCGGCCGGCCGCCAGGACTGCACGGACCTCGCGGCGGCGGTGGCGTGATGATGGGCCAGGGCTCCGGCTTCTTTATTTCACCGGATGGCTATGCGGTGACAAACAACCACGTCGTTGAGGGGGCCGACAAAGTCGAGGTCACCACGGGTGATGGCACGACGTATACGGCGAAGGTGATCGGAACCGACAAGCGAACGGACCTCGCGCTGATCAAGGTTGAAGGTGGTTCCAACTTTGCCTGTGCCAAATTCTCCGACAGCAAGCCGCGGATCGGAGACTGGGTCCTTGCGGTCGGCAATCCGTTCGGGCTTGGCGGAACTGTGACTGCGGGTATCGTTTCGGCCAACGGTCGGGATATCGGAAATGGTCCCTATGATAACTTCATCCAGATCGACGCTCCGGTGAACAAGGGCAATTCCGGCGGTCCGGCGTTCAATATGCTGGGTGACGTCATCGGCGTGAATACTGCGATCTATTCGCCCTCCGGAGGCAGCGTCGGCATCGCCTTCTCTATTCCGGCGTCCACGGTCAAGACGGTGGTGGCCCAGCTCAAGGATAAGGGTGTCGTGACGCGCGGCTGGATCGGGGTTCAGGTTCAGCCGGTCACTCAGGAAATCGCAGACAGCATCGGCCTGAAGAAGGCGACCGGTGCCCTGGTTGCCGATCCTCAGACGAACAGCCCCGCGGCAAAGGTCGGGATCGTGGCCGGCGACGTGATTACGGCGGTCGACGGCCAATCGATCAAGGATGCGCGTGAGCTTGCACGCACGATCGCCGGCTATGTGCCCGGGAATACGGTCAAGCTCGATCTCGTCCATAACGGTCAATCCAAGATCGTCGATGTCACGTTGGGCAAGCTGCCGGACCAGCAGCAGGCCAACGCCGATCTCAATGAGGGGGGCGGCGGGAGCGCCGAACTGCCCCACCTCGGTCTTTCAGTCGCGCCGGCTGCCGAGGTGGCGGGAGCCGGAAAGCGTGGCGTCGTCATCACCGACGTTGACCCGGCTGGTGTCGCGGCCGACCACGGCATCAAGCGCGGTGACATCATTGTCGACGTCGGCGGCCAAGCCGTGGAGAGCGCTCGGGATCTGCGTCATGCGCTCGACGTGGCGAAGCACGACAGCAAGAAGAGCGTTCTGATGCGCGTTCGTACTGGTGACGCGTCTCACTTTGTCGCAGTTCCACTGACCACTGGCCAGGGCTGAGGCGCCCGACGAGAAGCATCGAAGGCGCGGCTGCCCGGGCGGCCGCGCCTTTTTTCTGGTGCGCCCAGCATGGGCGCCCTCTTATGGGTGCAAGTCCCATCGTGAGTTGATCACAACGAGCGAAGCGAAGCGCAACCGCATGAGGGCGACCGAGTGTGGGGAGGAAGCGTGGAGCGAAGCTGCGGGCCGATGAATAAGAAGCGGATAGAAGGCGTTGCCGACCAGGGCGAGCGGGCCAGTAATCGCGAAGCTCTCGTGATCAAGGGGAAGCGGCGTAGATCCGGCGGTCGTGCAGTGAAGGAGTGCGTTCTTACCTGGGGAGGTCTCGCCTCATGCCCGAAAGGGCGACGGTGTCGAGCCGGAGCGAGAAGTCAGCCGAGGTCGTAGTAGCCGGTGGGAAGGCTGCGAAGCCGTCCCGCAGGCGAAGGGCCGAACGAGAGGGAGTGTTCGAGGCCATGTCGATGTGGCGAGCATTGCATCAGATGCCTGCGCAAGCAGGGCGGTCCGGGGTAGGACGCGGTGAAGCCGCGTGTGGCTCGGGCAGCGATGAAGCTCGTCGCCCGCGGCATGAACCGAAGGGCACAGGGTCGGCGCTGCTTTTGGCGGCTCTGGCGAGAGAGAACCTGCAACGGGCGTGGAAGCGGGTGCGGGCCAACAAAGGCGTAGCCGGTGTGGACGGTCTGGTCATTGACCAGACCGCCGCGCAGCTGCGTACGGCGTGGCCGGCGATCCGCGAGCAACTGTTGTCGGGGGCGTACCGGCCCAGTCCGGTGCGACGGGTGGCGATCCCCAAGCCCGAGGGCGGCGAGCGTGAGCTCGGCATCCCGACGGTGACGGATCGTCTGATCCAGCAGGCGCTGCTGCAAGTGCTGCAGCCCATTCTTGATCCGACCTTCAGCGAGCACAGCTACGGCTTCCGGCCGGGCCGAAGCGCGCATGACGCCGTCCTTGCGGCGCAGTCATACGTGCAATCGGGCCGCCGGATCGTGGTGGACGTCGACCTGGAAAAGTTCTTTGACCGGGTCGATCACGACATCCTCATCGACCGCCTTCAGAAACGGATCGGGGACACCGGGGTCATCCGGCTGATCCGGGCGTATCTGAACAGCGGGATCATGGGCGATGGCGTGGTCCGGAAGCGAACGATGGGGACGCCGCAAGGCGGGCCGCTATCGCCGCTGCTGGCCAACGTTCTGCTCGATGAAGTGGACAAGGCGCTGGAACGTCGGGGCCATTGCTTCGTGCGCTACGCCGACGATGCGAACGTCTACGTTCGCAGCCGCCGGGCGGGTGACCGGGTGATGGCGCTGCTTCGGCGGCTCTACGGCAAGCTGCACTTGACGGTCAACGAGACCAAAAGCACAGTGGCCAGCGTGTTTGGTCGCAAGTTCCTGGGCTACAGCCTTTGGGTAGCCCCGGGCGGCGTGATCAAACGCAAGGTCGCCGACAAGCCGCTGAGGACGTTCAAGCAGCGCATCCGGCAACTGACCTGCCGCAGTGGCGGGCGCAGCATGCAGGATGTGGTGGATCGTCTGCGGCCCTATGTCCTGGGTTGGAAGGCGTACTTCCGGCTGGCGCAAACCCCACGGGTCTGGCGAGAGCTGGACCAGTGGCTGCGTCACCGGCTGCGCGCCATCCAGCTCAAGCAGTGGAAGCGCGGTACGACCATGCACAGGGAACTGCTGGCGCTGGGAGCCAGGCCTGACGTTGCGCGAAAGGTGGCGGCGAACAGCCGTCGCTGGTGGCGCAACAGCGGCATGCTCCTCAACGCCGTGCTAACCCTGAACTGGTCGGACCGGTTGGGACTGCCCCGTCTCTCATGACCTCAACTTCTCGAACCGCCCGGTGCGGACCCGCATGCCGGGTGGTGTGGCAGGGGAGCAACCCAAAAGGTCGCCCCCTATGCCGATTTTTGTTGATCAACTGTTCCCAGCGTTAGTCGACCACTTCGACGATGCGATGCGTACGGGGCTCGACGAGCACTGGCCGGTCGTTGATGACGGAGTAGCGATAGTTGTGGACGCCATCTTCCCGGGAGACCTCGTGACCCGGGCACGCTTCGGCGCGGAATACTTGGGAAGGAAGCGGAACGGTGCCGCGCCCCGACGGTTGTTTGCTCCTTGAGCGCGATCGCAGGAGAAGGAACACGAGAATGCATCTGGTGGTCAGGCTATCGGATGCCCGACTTGGCGACTATCGAAGCCTTCCCTGAGGAGATTTATCAGGAGGCGCGTGAGGCGCGCGAATATCGATACGTTCGACGCGGAACCGGCCGACGTGATTGAACCGGAAGAGTGCCCCGACCCTGGATCGCTTCATGTCACGCGCCTGATTTTTCCGCAAAACGAACTGCTGCTGAACTTGCGGCAGTGATGTACGATTGATCACCGGCCCAACGAATGATGGAAACATCGATGACCCGCCTGGAAGAACTGCTTGGGCGCGCCGTATTCGACCGCTGGTCTGATCTGCCCCGCGACATTCAGGAGGTCCTGTTCGAGGCGGCCGTGGCCAATGAGCCCGACGCCCGCGAGCGGCTCGCGATTGAGTTGCACGAACGGCACCCCCGCACCGCTCATCCGCCAAAGCCCACCGCCATCGGCTGAGGGGTGTGGCTGACTGGCGCGGGAGGTGTGGGCGTGATCGGCCGGTTCTATGAGCTGGACCGCGCCCCTGCACGCTGGCGATCGACCGAATCGATGCCCGTAATCGAAGCACTTGCGGTGCTCCAGTGCGGTGGATCTGACGCTTGTCCCTTTGGTTCTGACGTTCGTATGAGTGCTCGCTGCAAAGAGATACGAACGTTAGAACCGGGACACGAGGCCGAAAATGCCGCCCCCCGATATTGCGGCCCGGCACGTCATTCCGCGCCGGTTCCCGGATGCGGGGCGGGCCTCTAGGCGGCATGGGACGCCAAAGGGGCGCACCAGAGCATGTTCAATCTGCGCCCCGAAGCGACGCGGAACCTGATCGAGGCGTGTCGTCTACCGCATCGACCGGCCGCGCAATTCACGGCGCCAGCGCGCAGCCGCTCCGGCAGCTCGTCTCGGATCGATGCTCAGTTAAGCCCGATCTCAACCGCCACCCGAATCAGATCGGAATGGCTCCGCGCCCCCAGCTTCTGCTTCAACAAGGACGTGGTGTTGGCGACGGTCTTGTAGGAGATATCCAAGGCTTCCGCGATCTCGACGATCTTGCTGCCGCGCGAGAGCAGGCGCAGGATCTCCAGCTCGCGGGGGGTGAGTTGCGACGCCGGATTGGCACGCACCGCAGCGCTCGAGAACGTCACCGCCTGGGCAAGGGGGGCCGGGATGAAATTATTCCCCGCCGCCACCGCGCGGACCGCATCGACGAGAAGCTGCGGATCATCGCTCTTCGAGACATAGCCCATGGCGCCAAGTTCGATCGCGCGGACGACGAAAGCGGGTTCGTCATTCATGCTGAAGATCACGATACGCGCGGAAGGATCGTCCTTTCGGATCCGCCGCAGCAGCTCGAAGCCGGACAGATCGGGCAGGTTGATGTCGATGATCGTGACATCCGGCCGTCGATCCAGATAGGCCTGATGGCCATTTTTCTCGTTTTCTGCGGCCGTCAGTTCGACATTGGATTCGGCCGCGAACATCGACCGGCAGCCGGCGACGACCACGGGGTGGTCGTCGACAATCAAAATTCGCAGGGGATGAATGGGTTCGGGCATAGCAACCGTCGGAATTCGTTCCGGTTCTGTTAACATGGTAATTGTCAGCCCTTGGAACAGGGGGGAACTGGTGTATGACACGGAACGCGCCTGGAGAGAATAATTGAATGTGGACAAAGCTGTCGTTGCGGGCCCGGCTCTGCGTCCTCCTGAGCGCGATGACCCTCTCAATGCTGATCCTTGGGTTGGGGGCGCTCATGGTCTACGCCCGTTACCAGCTGGCGGATGAGCAGGAACCCCGGGTGGCCGCCGCGAACGAAGTTGTAACAGCCCTTAATCACACGCTCGCGAACGTTGCATCGCCTGGAAGTACACTTGCTGCGTTTGTCGAAGGGCTGCCAAAGGATGGTTCGATCGGCTTCGAGGACGTCTCTATCGACCCCCATTCCGCCGAAGAGGCTGCCCGGGGCCAGCTTTCGGGCGGTGTGCCACAATGGTTCATCCGCCTGCTTGTCATGCCTGAGCTCACGACCCGCTACCCAGTTCTGATTGGTGGTACCAGGGTCGGGGACATCGTGTTTCGGTCTGATCTCGCAACTGACGTCAGCGAGAAATGGGTGGTCTTCCTCGCAGTGACCGGTGCTTCGATACTGCTATCGATTCTCGCGCCGCTGATCGCCTACTGGACCGTCGGGGCAACGTTGGCGCCGCTCGATGACATCGGCCACGTACTGACCCGGCTGCGGGCGGGGGATTACGCCGCCAGGCTCGGCTGCAAGGGACCTCCGGAGATCGTGGCCAGTTGCGGGCAAGTGAATGAGCTGGCGGATACGTTGGCGAAGCTCAGTGCCGACAACGCGCAGCTGCTGCGACGGCTGGTGATGCTCCAGGACGAAGAGCGCCGAGAACTCGCCCGTGAGTTGCATGACGAGTTGGGGCCGCTGCTGTTCGCGATCCGGGCCAACACGGTGGTTCTGCTGCAAAGCCGGGGAGGGCGCGGCGCAGACGATCCGGCCACCAAGGTCTTGGAAGCCGTCGAGGGTTTGCAGCAGACCAATCGCCGCATCCTGGACCGGCTACGGCCGATGCATGTCCAGGAACTGGGCTTGAAACGCAGCATCGAGGGTCTGGTGCGAGATGTCGAGCGCCAAAACGACCGTCTGCGGGTGAAGACGGTGGTCGATTCGACGTCGGACTTCGACCGGACGGTCGCCGAGACGCTTTATCGCGTGGTACAGGAAGCCCTGACGAATGTGCTGCGCCATGCGGCCGCGGCGGAAGTTAGCGTCGAGTTGCGCGTGCGATCTGAGGGTGTCGAGTTGACAGTCAGCGACGATGGCGTCGGTTTTCAGAGTCCCCTTGTGCTCGGCCGCGGATTGAACGGCATGCGCGAACGGGTTCGCGCTTTGAACGGAATCTTCGATCTGCATCGGGTCAACAATCGCACAGTTGTGCGTTGCCTTCTGCCGCTGGCCGGGATCCCGGGGGATCATGGCAGGGCGTTCCCGGACGCGTTCGCGCTGCTCAAGGAATAGATCGATCTTCCGCCTGCGGCGCTACGCCGCAAGCTGATTTGCTGCTTTTCCCGGCTTCGGAGCGAAGCCCCCAAAAGGCGGTTTGTCCTCGACGACATGGGCGTCCCGATCGTGCCGCACGGACATGCCCAAGATGTCGGCATGACCGCCCAGACGAAGTCCGGTACCAGCTCGCAGACGACGGTGGGCGCGACCGGTTCGTCGATCAACTTGACGCCGGACCAGCGCACCAAGATTCGCCAGACGGTGCTGACCTCGAGCGCGCCCCGGGTCGCTAACGTGAATTTCTCGATCCACGTCGGTACGGTGATTCTCCGTACGGTTCACGTCGTCGAGGTGCCGTCCACCCTGATCGAGATCCACCCCGATTGGCGCGGCTACCGCTACTTCGTGGTGCACGACCAGATCATCATCGTTGAACCGGACTCCTTGCGCATCGTCGCCGTGCTCGACGTCTGATCCACGGCTCGGCGCATCCGTCCGAGCGCTGGCTCCCGTCGGGCCGCCGCGATCGAAAACGATCGTGGCGGCCCAACGCGGTTTGGGCGCTCGCTCAGGCATCAATGATGGATCGAGGTTTCGCGGCATCTCTGGCCGTCTACTCGACCTTTCTTCCGGTGAACGGGTTCCAGTCGCTCTCGGCCAATGCAGCCCAGGCGGTGGCGCCGAGGTGCGGTCGACGAAAATAGAAAAAATCAGGCACCGTCGCCGTTGGATCGATCGAGAGGCCTGTCGACACCCGCCCGTGTCGCGTCGCGTTCAACAGGCCGGTATCTGTCTGGTCGCTACGGAGTCCGCCGCGCAGAGCTGCCGAGCGCGACGGTTGGCCGGCGATGCGATAGGCGAGTGCGGCCTGCGCAGTCCCTTCGACCCATACGCCGTCTCTGTCCCCATCGAAGTCGAAGCCATCATCGACGGCGAGGTGGAGCTCGGCAAAAAGGAGGGCTGAGCGCCAGGTTCGCGGGGCGTCATCCAGCGCCATCCACGGCCATAGCTGGACGTCGAGGGCGAGCTGCTCTGGATCGGCCAGCAGACCGTCGGGCCGCGTTCCGAGCAGAAAATGATCCCCGGAGAAGACCTGATTGAGGAAGCGGCGTGCCGTCATCGCGGCGGCACGGTGGCCGGGCTGCCCTGTGACGCGAGCCAGCCAGCCGGCGGCGGCGGCAACATCGACGTTGTGCTCGGTCGATTTCCAGGTCAGCCGGACCTGCTGCGGATCATAGCCGTGAAAGCCCCCGCAGAATCCGGCCTCGCCGCAGCTGGCATGGCTGCTCACCCATTCGATCAGATGGCTGGCCGCTGCGAGGAAATCGCGATCGCCGGTGGCCCCATGCAGCGTCAGCAACGCCAGGGCGCCCCAGGCGACGTTGCCGGTCGACGTGCCGTCTTGGGCCGGGTCTTCCGCCCATCTCCCCGCCGCGCTGTCCCACCAGCCCGGCAGCAACGGTGGACCCTCGTCCAGCGGTCCGGCGCGATAGGCATTGCGCAATCGGCCGTCGCTGAAGGTGCGATCCTGTCGTGCTGCGCGGATCAGAGCGCGGCCGATTGGCAGCGCGGCTGCAACTTCGCCGCAGCCTACCAGGGCGATGGCGGCAAGGGCATTGTCGTAGACGAGGGCGGTGGAGGCGAGACCATTCGGCAGCCGTGATTCGTCGGCGGCCGGTCGGTAGCTGCGCACGAACGCAGCGTCATGTCCGGCGGTCTCGGCGATGACGGCGCGTCGCAGTCCGGCGCAGAAGGTCTCGGCGGCGGCTGCATCGACGGCCGTCATCGTCCACCCGGAGCAAACGCAAAGGACGGCGACAAGATCACGGAGGAGCGTCATATTTCTATCCCCGGCCTGTCATGCGAATCCGCCGCCCCGCGCTCATGCGCCAGCACGCTGACGAGCTGCCAAGCGTTCTCGGCAATCGAGTTGATGCTCTCCGTGAAGTCGCTCCCGATCCAGCTGCGAGCGATCTGCACCACAGCGCCGACGGCGCCGACGCGCAACATGGCGTCAGTTGGCTGGGGCTGGCGCTCCGGCGCGACGGTGCGCGCCAGAAGATCGCCGAACGAGCGCAGTGAGCGCGCCATGATCTCGTCCACCGCCGGACTGACCCGAGCAATCTCGACCACGAACAGCCGGGCGCCGTCCGGATCGTCCTTGAGCATCTGAAAGTAGGCGCTCAGTACGGCGCGGCAGCGAGTCTCGGCACTCCCTTCGTGCTCAGCCCGAATGCCGTCGAGGCAGTTCAGAACCAGCTGGGTGACTGTGTCGAAGGAGGCGATCAGGAGCGCCTCGCCGTTGGTGAAGGATTCGTAGAAGTAGCGTTCAGTGAGGCCGGCTTCCTCGCACACCGTCTTGACCGTTGCATTACGCCAGCCGACCCGGCCGTAGACGCGGATCGCAGCCTCGATCAGCCGCTCGCGCCGCTGGTCGCGCCGCTGCTGCGCGGAAAGTCCTGCATAGGCCCGTGGCGTCGTCATGATCGCTGTTGACATGCCGAATTGTCAGATGTCAAGCTTCACCGCCAGAGCGCCAAGACGGCGAAGCCGCGCGATCAAGGGAGGCAGAACCATGGTCGATAACGTGGCCGTCGTGATGCGTGACGGCATGGCGCAGCCCGCCGGGAGCGACGCCAACGATGTCGACGTGCTGATCGTCGGCGCGGGCCTCTCCGGAATCGGTTTCGCCTGGCATCTTCAGACCCATTGCCCAACAAAGTCCTGTGCCATTCTCGAGGCGCGCGATGTCCTCGGCGGCACCTGGGACCTCTTTCGTTACCCGGGCATCCGCTCGGATTCCGACATGCATACCCTTGGCTTTCGGTTCCGTCCCTGGCGGGGGGAAAAGTCGATCGCCGATGGACCATCGATCCTGAGCTATCTCAAGGAGACGGCGCAGGCGTATGGCATCGACCGCAGGATCCGCTTCGGACATAAGGTCATCCGGGCGTCGTGGTCGTCGGAAGAGGCGCGTTGGAGCGTGGATGTCGCAGGGCCCGACGGCGCGGCCCAGCGCTGGACATGCGGCTTCCTCCAGATGTGCAGCGGTTATTACGACTATGACGGGGGCTACACGCCTGGCTGGCCCGGCATGGAGCGTTTCAAGGGCGTCATCCTGCATCCCCAGGCCTGGCCGGAGCAGATCGACTATGACGGCAGGCGCGTCGTCGTGATCGGCAGCGGTGCTACGGCTGTGACGTTGGTGCCGGCGATGGCCGAGCGCGCCGCTCACGTCACCATGTTGCAGCGCTCCCCGACCTATGTGGTGTCGCGGCCGGCCCGCGATCCAATTGCCAACTGGCTTTACCGCAGGCTGCCAGAGCGCATTGCGCACACGATGGCACGGTGGAAGAATATCCTGTTGCAGATGTATTTCTACAATGCCGCGCGCAGGAAGCCGGAGCGGGCCAAGAGCACCATTATACGCCTGGCCCAGGACGAGTTGGGCGACGGCTTCGACATCAGCCATTTCACGCCGCGCTATAATCCTTGGGATCAGCGGCTCTGCCTGGTGCCGGACAGTGACCTGTTCAAGGCGATCCGCGAAGGGCGCGCGTCGGTAGTGACCGACGAAATCGAGACATTCACCGAGTCCGGGCTGAAGCTCAAATCCGGCGAGGAACTCAGTGCTGATATCATCGTGACTGCGACGGGGCTTAAGCTCAAGATGCTCGGCGGTTTGCAACTCTTCGTCGACGGCAACAAGCTCGAACTTGGTACGGTGCTTAACTACAAAGGCGTGATGTATGGCGACGTGCCTAACCTCGGCGCAACATTTGGTTACACCAACGCGTCCTGGACGTTGAAGGCCGACCTGACGTCCGAATATCTCTGCCGCGTCCTCGGTTACATGGACCGCCACGGCTATGCGGTGTGCCGGCCGCACAATTCCGATCCGAACGTGACCGCCGACACCTCGCTTCCGCTGAACTCTGGCTATTTTCAACGCGCAGCCGGCACATTGCCGTTGCAAGGTTCCAGGCCGCCATGGCGGCTGAACCAGAATTACGCCCGCGATCTCGTGGCGCTGCGCTTCGGACGCGTCGACGACGGCACATTGCAGTTTGGTCGCGCGCAAGTGTCCCGTCTCCGAATGACCGCCCACGTTAGCGCTGGCTGAAATGGGGAGCGCCGTGGGGCGTATGATTCTGGAAGGCCGCACAGCGGTGATCACCGGGGCCGGGAGCGGCATCGGTCGCGGCATCGCGCAAGCGTTAGCGATGCGCCAATGCCATCAGGCGCTCGTCGATGTCGATGCTGCCGGACTGGCCGAAACCGCCCGGTTGATCGCATCCAACAAACTGCGGGTCAGCGAACATGTGCTCGACGTCACGGATCGGGCGGCGGTCGCGGCATTACCGGAGGCGGTCGTCGCACGTCATGGGGGTACCGATCTGCTGTTCAACAATGCCGGGGTTGCCGTGGCCGGCACGTTCGAGCAAGTTTCGGAATCTGACTTCGAATGGCTGTTCGAGATCAATTTCTGGGGCGTCGTGCGGCTCACTCGCGCATTTCTGCCGCTGCTCAAGGCTAGCGAGGACGCTCGTCTGGTCAACGTCTCGAGTCTTTATGGGTTGATCGCGCCACCGGGGCAGACCGCCTATGCGGCCAGCAAATTCGCGGTGCGCGGGTTTTCCAATGCGCTGCGCCATGAACTTGCGGGGAGCAGGATCGGCGTGACCGTCGTCCACCCCGGCGGCGTCGCGACCAACATTGCTGAGCGCGCGAAGCGGCCGCCGGACGTGAGTGAGGAGGAGATTGAGGCACAGGTGCAGCGGGCCCGCCGCATGCTCACCATGCCGCCGGCCAAGGCGGGCGAGATCATTGTCGACGCGGTGGAACGGCGCTCCGGACGAGTGCTGGTGGGGCGTGATGCCAAGATGATCTCGCTGATCGAGCGGCTGGCGCCGGTCTCCTACTGGAGAATCCTCGAATCCTTGGTGCGCCGATGATACTTGTCTGGGGCTTTCTGCTGCTCCTCGTTTTGATTGTCGTGGCGCTCGTTGCGTTCACGGCGCGGACGGCAGCGCGCGTGGTCGCGGCGGTGCCGCCGCGGGGGCAGTTCATCGAGGTGAATGGCCAAAAGATCCACTACGTCGATCGCGGTACTGGTCCGGCGATCGTCATGATCCACGGCCTCGGCGGCAATCTGCTTAACTTCGATTATGCGCTCGCTGACCGGCTCTTGGCCGATCATCGTGTCATCCTGATCGACCGGCCGGGTTCGGGCTATTCGGTTCGTCCAGAGAGCGCTCCGGCCAATTTGCCGGCGCAGGCGGCGACAATCGCCGCGGTCATCAAGCAACTCGGATTGTCGCGTCCGCTGGTGGTTGGCCATTCGCTCGGTGGAGCGGTGGCGCTGACCCTCGCGCTCGAGCACCCCGACAGCGTTGGCGGCCTCGTCCTGCTGGCGGCGCTGACCCACGCCAAGGAGGAAGTGCCGCCGGTCTTTCGCGGGCTGGCCATTCCGTGGCCACTGTTGCGCAAGATCGTAGCCTGGACCGTGGCGACGCCGCTCGCGATTCGCAATCGCGACGTGGTGCTTGGCGTCGTCTTTGGTCCGGATCCGGTCCCGGCGGATTTTGCGCTGCGTGGCGGCGGCGTCCTGGGGCTGAGACCGGTCGCCTTTTATAATACATCGACGGATTTGCTGGCGATCAACGATGATCTGCCGGCACTGACGCAGCGCTATGGGGCGCTGGCGGTGCCCGTCGCAATGCTCTACGGTCGCGGCGATCGCCTTCTTGACTACCGAGAGCAGGGCGAGGCGCTGAAGGCGAAACTGCCGACACTCGACCTCGAATTGATCGAGGGTGGCCACATGCTCCAGTTCATGCATCCAGAAATCTGTGAGGCGGTCATTCGGCGCACCGAAGCGCGGATGCACCCCTAAAGGGAGCCCGCCATGACGATCTCACTTTACGACGCGACCGTTCCCGGTTACCTGCAGATCCTCGGAGCGGTCGAGAAAGTTCTCGAACGTGGCGCTGCCCATGCCCGTGAGCACGGCATTGATCCTGCCGAACTGGTCGAAGCGCGCCTCTATTTCGACATGCTCCCCCTTCGCTTTCAGATCGTCTCGATCTCGCACCACTCCCGCGGCGCGATCGAAGGCGCCGGGCGCGGCCTGTTCGAGCCGCCGGAAAGCTCGCAATCATATGACTATGCGGGCTTGCAGGCGTTGATCGCGGAGACGCGCCAGGCATTGGAAAAGATCGCGCCGGACGCCGTCAACGCGCTCGAGGGCAAGGACATGGTCTTCCAGCTCGGTGATCGCAGGCTGCCGTTCTTTGCCGGAGACTTTCTGCTGTCGTTCTCGCTGCCGAACTTCTATTTCCACGCTACCACGGCCTACGACATCCTGCGCACCAAAGGCGTGTCGCTCGGCAAGCGCGATTTCATCGGCCGGCTGCGGCTGAAGACCTGAGCTTGCCGCCGGTTCTCCTCAGTGCTTTGCATAGGTGGCGTCGATCGGCACGACTTTCGCAGACGCCAGCTTCTTGTCGGTGAAGGCGATCGCCGGCGCCTCCCTGCCATCATGTGACGGCCGCGCTTCCGGTACCTGGATAGCCGCCGTGGCCTGATGGCCCGGCACCGGCCAATAGCGAGAGCCGAACAGGCCCGTGGCGCCGAGCAGCAGCATGGCCTCGGTCATCATTGCCATCACGATCCAGCGCGGCAGGCGATGGAAAAACGGCCGGTTGGACAAAGATCTGCCCTCAAATCCATGGATTGGCCCCATACCGCCCCAGGTACGATTCATAACCCATCGCACTTACACCGACCTTACGGGAAGCAAGGTCTTGAAGGCGATGGCGAGGCTCTTGTCTCGCGTAGAAAATGGCCGCATTGCTGGCGACATCGGGAACAGGAACTGATCGTGGGCCATGCGGCTTTTGGTGGTCGAGGACAATCCGGAATTGGCGGCCCTGCTGGCCGAAGGGCTGCGCAAGGCGGGGTTCGACGTCGACCTGCTGTCGTCGGTGGAGGATGCGCGCGCCGTGCTCGACAATACCTTCTATGCGGCGCTGATCCTCGACCTCGGCCTGCCGGACGGCGACGGGCTTGCGCTGCTGCGCGAAATTCGCCACCGCAACAATTCCATTCCTGTCCTGGTACTGACGGCGCGCGGTGGGCTCGACGATCGCGTCCTCGGCTTGCGCAGCGGCGCCGATGACTACCTCGTCAAGCCGTTTGCCCTCGAGGAGCTGATCGCCCGCATCGAGGCTCAATTGCGGCGGCCTGGCCAGCTCATGGGCAGTTCGCTTCGCATCGCCAATCTCGAATTCGACACCCGCAGCCGCCAGGCGAGCATTGACGAGCGCCCACAGGTGCTGTCGGCGCGCGAGACCGACGTCCTGGAACTGCTGATACGCAGCAAGGGGCGCGTGGTCTCCAAGAAGCAGGTCGAGGACCAGATCTTCGGCCATTCCGGGGAGGTCGCCTCCAACGCCGTCGAGGTCTATGTCCATCGCCTGCGCCGCCAGCTCGCCGACAAGGGCGCACACGTCCAGATTCACACCGTGCGCGGCGTCGGCTATCTCATCGCCGAGGATAAATAAGTGCCGCGCTTCTCCTCGATCCTGTCGCGCATCGTCGTCCTGCACGTCATTGCGGTGGTGATCACCTCGGTGCTGATGTCGCTGGCGCTGTCGTGGCTGCTCGGCTTCGCCACCACTAACATCCATAACCGCTCGATGCGCGATCAGGCGGCTGCGGTGGCCGACCATCTCGCAATGCAGGCCGACGGTCGCATCGCGCTCGACTTGCCGCCGGATCTCCAGGGACTCTATTCGCAGCCCTATGGCCGCTACGCATACGCAGTCATTGACGAGAGAGGCGTCGTCCTGTTCTCATCGCTCAATCGCGGCGAAGCGCTGTTTCCCGTCGATCCGGGCAATGCCGAGGTCGAATATCTGCGGGCGAAGCGTAACGAGGCGACACTGTCCGGTGCGAGCGTGCGGCGCAACGTCGGCGGCGAGGCGCTGCGCGTCCAGGCGGGCGAGGATCTCGCCAATCGCGACGTGCTGATCGACGACATCGCTTCGGATTTCTTCAGGAATGTGGGCTGGATCACCCTGCCAATCCTGATGATCCTCCTCGTCACCGACATTGGTATCTTCCGCCGTGCGCTGCGACCATTGCGCGAGGCATCCGACACGGCAAAATCCATCGGACCGGCGCGCACCGACGTACGGCTGCCGACGGAAGGGATTCCCAGAGAAGTGCAGCCGCTGGTCCTCGCTGTCAACCAGGGGCTTGATCGACTCGAGGAGGGATTTCGCATTCAGCGTGACTTCACCGCTGATGCCGCCCATGAATTGCGCACCCCGCTGACCATTCTGCGGACGCGTCTCGAGGGGCTGCAGGACGAGACTGGTCGCGCGCTACGCAGCGACGTCGACGGCATGGCGAGGATCATCAGCCAGCTTCTCGACATGGCCGAACTTGATGCCGTGACGATCGATCCAGCGGCGCGCTCCGACCTGCATGCGGTTGCCACCGATGTCACCGCCTTTGTTGCGCCCCTCGCGCTGGCGCAGCGCCGGGAGATCGCGCTGAGCGGCGTCGAAGGGGCGGTATGGGTGCGCGGTAACGCCGAGATGATCAGCCGGGCAATCCGCAATCTCGCCGACAATGCCATCAAGTACGCGCCGGAGGGGACGACGGTCGAGATCGAGGTCGCAGACGACGGTAGCATCGGCGTGTGTGACGAAGGGCCCGGCGTCTCTGCGGAGGAGCGCGAGCTGATCTTTCATCGGTTCTGGCGGCGAGACCGGCGCAACACCGGCAGCAGCGGCCTCGGGCTGTCGATCGTCCGACGGATTGCCCAATTGCATGGCGCGGAAGTGACGGTCGAGAACCGCTGGCCGCGGGGCGCGAAATTCACGTTGCGCTTCGCACTGGCCGAGCGGTCGCAGAAGCGACCGGAGCCGTTGGCCGGAGCGACCGTGCAGGTGCCCTGACGCCAGCACGAGTATTCACCGGTCGGAGGGCTGCGGGGTCTGAAGCCAGCGCGTGATTGTGTGCCATTCGTTCGCCAAGGTGCTGGCGCCCATGAACAGGCCGAGGTGGCCGCAGGCGGCGAGTGCCGTCTCCACCGGAGCGACGCCGACGAGGTGCTCCAGGGCGAAGAGCTGGCTTGAGGCGACGACGTCGTCATCGCCTCCCGCCAGGAGATAGAGCGGCGCCGCCAGCCGGGCGAGATCGATCAGCTCGCCCAGTGCGACAAAGCGCCCTTCCGCGAGATCGTTGCACTTATAGAGCCGCTCCACCACTTCGAGATAGTATCGGCCGGGCAGATTGAGTGTCCAGGAGTCCCAGCGGCGATAGATGGTTGCGAGATCGGCGAAGTCTTCGGAGTCGATAGGGAGATTGCTCTGCAGGTGACCGTGGATCGCCTGCAGATCGGGCGCATTGACGCGCCAGAAACGCTGCATTGCGTGACCGATGAGCCTGCCGTTGCCGGCGATGACGAAGCCGCGAAACACCGCGCTCGGCGTTGATTGCGCCAAGGCTGAGAGCCGCGACGGCGACGCCGAGAGATCAACTGGTGCGCCAGCCAGCACGAGCCGCCGCACCTTGGCCGGAAAACGAGCTGCGTAGATCAGCGACAACCAGCCGCCCTGACACAGGCCGATCAGGTCGACCGGCGCCCCCAGCTTGTCGACAAGTACATTCAGCGCGGCGAGGTAGTCGTCGATGCCCAGTTCCGTCATGTTCCGTCGTGCCGAGCGCCAGTCGGTGAGACAGACGTTGGCGAGACCGAACACGCGCAGCGCTGCGACCAGGCTGTGGCCGTTCGCAAGATCGGCGATCGCGGCGCTGTGCAATGCAAAAGGAGTGCAGAGCAACGCACAGGGACCCGGAACCGGTTCGTCGTAGCTGCGCAGCCGGACAGATTCGAGTTCCAGCAGGACGCGGCTCGGCGTGGTACCGGGCGGCGGCGTCTCGGGATCATCGGGGACGAGGCCGGTAGCGGCCATGAGCTGCGTCGTCAGCGACGCCGCGAAGCCGGTAGCCGAAGCCGCCGCAAACGCGGGCCAGGCGAAAGGAGAAAGCGGCTGGTCGGGCGGCTGGTCCATGCGTCAATTAATACAAATCCGGAGCGTGGCACGATCTTGCGCTGAAGCAAGACACATCAAATCTCTTTCCAGTGGTCCAACTCCAACGTTCGGCAGTGCGCTGCAGCAGGCGTATCCGAGATCGTTTAGAACCAAATGACCGCCAGCAATATCACTTTGCCAGTGGAGTTGAGGATCGGGGCGCCGCACAAACGTGCCTTCAGGCGTGGTACCGAAGGTCAGACCACCCCGTAAGAACTACATCGTGGCGCACCAAGGGCAGTGAAAGCTTGACCTTAGTCAAAGGGACCGCCACCGGAATTGCCATAAGTTCCTATCTGTAACGAGCAGAAGAGGGCATGTGATGCCAAAGAAAAAGATACCGCACGGGGCACTGGTGTTTGTCGGCGACGGTCGCAAGGCCCTGTTCCTGCGCAACGAGGGGGACGAGAAATTCGCCAATCTTCAGGTCGAACGCGTCTTCCAGGACGACGCGCCGCCGACCCGGGAGCTGGGCACCGATCGGGCTGGCCGGGTCTTCGCCAGCGCCGGGTCGGATCGCCGTGGGGCGGTCGAGGCGCCGGACTGGCACGACTTGGAGGAGCGGGTTTTCGTCCGAAAGGTCGCCGAGGCCATGGAAAAGCTGGTGCGGGAGCGTCGGGTGAAAGAACTGATCGTCGTTGCGCCGCCGCGCACCCTCGCAGAGCTGCGACATGCCTTTCACGACGACGTCAAGGCTTGCATCCACACCGAAATCAACAAGGACCTGACCAAGCATCCAATCAATGAGATCGAGAATTATCTGGTCGGCGAAATTCAATAGGCTGCGCAAAGCGCAGCGATTGGTTCTTGGAAGCTTATTGTGAGGCATACGATCATGCAGACTCCCGTCGCCATCGAATATCAGGACGGTACCATTCGTACCGACCTGCGCCAGGCGGTCGAATCCCAGGTGGACAAGCTCCAGAAATATTTCGGCGAGATCACCTCGTGCCGCGTGGTGGTCAAGGGTCCGGGCGGCCATCATCAGAACGGTGGACCTCACGAGATCAATATTCGTCTCGCCTTGCCCGACGGACGCGAAGTCAATGTCGGTCGCGTCGATCACGGCGATGAGCGCCATGCCGATCTCGCCTTCGCGGTCAATGATGCGTTCAAACGCGCCCGCCGTCAGTTGCAGGATCAGGTCGAGCGGCTGCGGCGCGAGATCAAGCCTCACGCGCTGTCGTGAGGTTTCGACGAAACAGCCGGTGCGGCAGTTGCCGCGCCGGTCTGGTCGTTCATCGGGTCCAGAAGACTAAGGCGACACGGTCGCCGCACTCGGTTAGAACCTGATCGCACTCGTCGGTGAAGGGCGCGGTCATGGGAAGACAGGTACTGTTTCTGCTGCCGGGACTGCTGTGCGACCGCGCCATCTGGGCGCCGCAGATCAAGGCATTGCGTGCCGCCGGCGTCACGGTCGAGGTCGCCGATTTTCGCGGCTTCGATTCGATCACGGCCATGGCCGAAGCGGTGCTGTCGGCGGCGCCGGAGCGTTTCGCTCTCGCCGGCCACTCGATGGGCGCAAGGGTGTCGATCGAGGTCATGCGTCTCGCGCCGTCCAGGGTGGAGCGACTGGCGTTGCTCGATACCGGAATCCATCCGCGTCAGCCAGGCGAAGCCGAGAGGCGGCAGGCGCTGGTCGATCTTGCCAATACCAAAGGCATGCGCGCCTTGGCGGCGCAATGGCTGCCGCCGATGGTTCATCCGGTACATCATGACAATCCCGAATTAATGTCGGTGTTGACCGCAATGGTGGAGCGCATGTCGCCTGAGATATTCGAGCGTCAGGTCCGCGCGCTCTTGAATCGGCCCGAGGCCGCAGGAGTGCTTGGCGGCATTCGCTGTCCGGTGCTGGTCGGCGTTGGCCGTCAGGATGCGTGGAGCCCGGTGTCGCAGCACGAAGCGATCGTGGCTGCGATCCCGCAAGCGGGACTCGTCATTTTCGAAGACAGCGGCCATATGGCGCCGCTCGAGGCACCGGCTGCCGTGACCACCACGCTGGCGCGCTGGCTCGGTGTCCGATAAGCGGCGGCGCCGCCTCGCGCAAAGCTGAGGGGTGAGGCCGGATGTAGATGCCGGAAGCGCCTCCAGTACCCTGTTTCCGACTAGCATCAATATGATTCTAACGCGGTTTTGGATCTGACGCTCGTATGAAGAACTCGCTGCGATGCTGAAACGAGCGTCAGATCCACCGCACTAGCCCGCGCCGAGCGAGCGGGCGACGTTATAGGTGATCAGGCTCGCGGCATAGGCGAGCGTGAACATGTAGACGAAGGTCAACGCCATCCAGCGCCAGCCGCCGGTCTCGCGACGAATGACTGCCAGCGTCGAGGCGCATTGCGGCGCGAAGATGTACCAGACCAGCAGCGACAGGGCCGTGGCAAGGCTCCATTTGGTGGCGAGCACGGCGCCAATCTGCTCGGCCGCCTCCTTGCCGCCTTCGATGGAATAGACGGTTCCGAGCGCCGCCACCGCGACTTCGCGGGCTGCCATGCCGGGGATCAGAGCCACTGCGATCTGCCAATTGAAGCCGAGCGGCGCCAGCACCGGTTCGAGCGTTCGGCCGATCACCGCAGCAAGGCTGTAGTTGATTGCCGGCCCGTCTGCGCCGGTAGGCGGCTGTGGAAACGAGGCGAGAAACCAGATCAGGACCATCATGGAAAAGATCGTGGTGCCCGCGCGCTTGAGGAACATGAAAGCGCGGGTCGCGACCCCAATGGCAATGCTCTTGACGCGTGGCAGTTTGTAATCCGGCAATTCCAGCATGAATGGCGCCGGTTCGTAGTCGCGCAGCATGAAGAACTTGACGACAAACGACACCAGCAGCGCGCTGCAGATGCCGGCAGCATAGAGGCCAAACATCACCAGCCCCTGGAGATTGGCGAAGCCGAGCACCTGCCGGTCCGGGATGAACGCGGAGATGATCAGCGTATAGACCGGGATGCGCGCCGAGCAGGTCATCAGCGGCGCAATCAGGATTGTGGTGAGGCGGTCGCGCCGGTTGTCAATCACCCGCGTCGCCATGATGCCGGGAATGGCGCAGGCAAAACTCGACAGCAGCGGAATGAAAGCGCGCCCGTGTAGGCCGGCGCCTCCCATGATGCGGTCCATCAGGAAAGCGGCCCGCGCCATGTAGCCGAAATCTTCCAGCAGCAGAATAAAAAGGAACAGAATGAGGATTTGCGGCAAGAAGACGATGACACTGCCGACGCCGGCGATGACCCCATTCTGCAGGAAGCTCTGCAACAGACCGCTCGGCAGGACCTCATGCACGACTTGGCCCAGCGCGGCAAAGCCGCCGGAAATCAGCTCCATCAGCGGCTGGGCCCAGGAGAACACGGCCTGGAACATGACGAAGAGGATCAGGCCAAGCAGCAGCAGTCCGGCCACAGGATGGAGCGCGACCGCGTCGACGCGCCGCGTCAAGGTGTCCGGATGTTCGGGCTGGGTGATGCAGGCGGCGATGATGCGGTCGGCCTCGCGCTGAGTAGCGCGCAGCTCGGCGATGGTCGGCGGCTGCCAGGCATTGGCGCCACGTTCGGCCCCGACCTGGTTCATGAGCTCATCGGTCTGCCGCAACAATTGGTCGGTGCCGCCTTTGCGCACGGCGATCGAGGTCACCACCGGGACGCCGAGCATCTGCGCGAGGCGGTCGAGATCGACTCCGACGCCGCGGCGCTGGGCAATGTCGAACATGTTGAGGACGACAAGGAGTGGTACGCCGGTGCGCTTAAGCTCCAGGGCGAGACGGAAGGTGAGGCGCAGATTAGTGGAATCGGCGACGCAGAGCACGAGATCGGGCGTGACCTCGCCAGGGACGCGGCCAAGCACCATGTCGCGGGTGATTTCCTCGTCGGGGCTGCGGCCCCTAAGCGAATAGGTCCCCGGGAGGTCGACAACGGTGACCTGGCGTCCGGCGGGCGTGGTGAAGCCGCCGACCTTGCGCTCGACGGTGACACCCGGGTAGTTCGCGACCTTCTGCCGGCTGCCGGTCAGGGCATTGAACAGCGAGGTCTTGCCGCTGTTCGGCGTGCCGACCAGGGCGAGATGCACGGGAGCCGACGCGATGTTCATTCCGATCAGCAGGCCACCGTGATCGCCATCGCTTCGCGACGTCGGATGGCCACGGTGACGTTGTCGACCCGGACCGCGATCGGGTCGCGACCGACCACGCCGTGATGGAGGATTTCGACCCGGGCGCCCTCGACGAAGCCGAGCTCCAGGAGGCGGCTCTCCAGTTCGGTCGCGGACAGCGCCGACGGGACGCTCTCGGCATCGACAGAATGAATGATGCCGGCAAGGCCGCGTTCGGCCTCGCCGAGTCGGATCTGGGACTTGAGCTTGGGCAGGGGAGCCATGCTGGGGATAGCTTTCGATAGTCGATCCAAGGACTTGTTTCGGCCCTACGGCACGGGAAATCAAGCAGGGCGGACGTAACGGCCGACGAATTTAGAGGGATTATAAACGATGCCTCCGGATCTGTCGCATCCAGGTCTCTCCGGATGCCTGCGGCCCTGCGCCGAGCGCTGCTAGAGCGAGGGGCTTGCCGCAAAGGGCATAGGCAATTGCGAGACGCCACACTAGTAGTGTCCTGTCTCCGAATTACCGCTTCATTTGCCTCACCCTCGCACGGTCATTCGGAGACATCAGGACACTAGCAAAATCAAAAAGCTAGTGCGGCTTATGTCTCGCAATTGCCTACAGGGGCTTGCCGCGAAGGGCATAGGCAATTGCGAGACGCCACACTAGTCGCTCGCTTCAAATAATTTGAAAGGATGGAGAATTTGTGATTCGATTCGATCGTCTCGACGCGAGCGCCGGAGAGGATCATGGCTGCGACGGAAATTTCGGTAAAGAAGTATGTTGTGCGGCTGAGCGGCGAGGAACGCGAACAGCTTGAAACGCTGATACGGAAGGGCAAGAGCGCAGCTCAAAAGCTGCTGAAGGCGCGAATATTGTTGAAGGCCGATGTCTCGGAAGCCGGCGAAGGTTGGAGTGACAGCCGGATCATTAAGGCGTTCGATACCAGCGTTTCCATGGTTTACCGAGTGCGGAAGCAACTGGTGGAAGAAGGCTTCGAGGCGGTATTGAGCCGTAAGCAGCGCGCAACACCGGGGGTTGCGCGGATTTTTGACGGTGAGAAGGAAGCCAAACTGATTGCCCTGGCTTGTTCCGAACCTCCCAAGGGACGCGCACGCTGGACCCTGCGGCTACTGGAGCAAAAAGTCGTAGAACTCCATATTGTTGATCGTGCCAGCGACTCGACGATCGGGCGGGCACTAAAAAAAACACTCTCCAGCCCCATCGCCGACAGTGCTGGGTCATCCCGCCGAAAGCCAATAGTGCGTTCGTAGCCGCCATGGAGGACGTGCTGGCCGTCTACACCCGGCCACGCGATCCCGACTACCCGCTGGTTTGCCTGGACGAGAGCTCAAAGCAACTCCTCGCCGAGACGCGCATGCCGATTCCGATGAAGCGTGGGCGCCCGGCTCGTTGCGATTACGAGTACAAACGCAACGGCACCGCCAATCTCTTCATGATGTTTGCTCCGCTCGAAGGCTGGCGCCATGTCAAAGTCACCGATCGCCATACCGCCGTGGATTATGCTCACGTCCTGAAGGACTTGGCCGATGTCCACTTCGCCGGCGCCAAGACCATCGTTCTGATCCAGGACAATCTCAACATCCACAGCAAGGCGTCACTCTATGAAGCCTTTCCGGCCCCTGAGGCCAGGCGGCTGGTCGAGCGCTTTGAATGGCATTACACACCAAAGCACGGCAGTTGGCTTGATCTCGCCGAGTCCGAACTCGGCGTCCTATCGTCCCAATGCCTCGATCGACGGATTCCCGACAAACAGACCCTCGCCGAGGAAATCGCCGCCTGGGAGAAAGACCGCAATGCCAACCACACCAAGGCAAACTGGCACTTCACAACTCCCAATGCTCGCATCAAACTCAAGCACCTTTACCCTTCAATCTGAATGAATCGGGCGACTAGTGTGGTGGATCTGACGCGCGTTTGAAGAACTCGCTGCAATGCTGAAACGAGCGTCAGATCCACCGCACTAGCCACGCGGTGGCTCCTTCTTCTCGAGCATCCGCTGTCCGCGTTCGCGGATGACGGCCTGGACGCCGTGAGCCAGTCCCGCCAGCAGCCAGGGCAGGATCACCTCGAGCCTGACATGGTCATCGGCGACGTCGATGGTTCCGCTCGCCTGCTGCCTTAGCGCCGTGATGCGAAAGGCGAGGCGGTCGCCGCTCCAGATCTCCTCGTTGACCTGCAGTACCTGGCCGTATTGCGACTTGACACTGCCGAGGCCGGCCTTGAGCCGGCGTACGGCCTCGTCCCTGCCGAGCTGGTGGGGGATCGAGACGATAAACGGTTGCGGCACGAGATCACCTTTTGCTCAGAGTTCAGGCTGAACGTCGGCCCGCCGCTCCTTGTGCGGGGTTCCCGATCATCTAGTGCGGCGTCTCGCAATTGCCTATGCCCTTTGCGGCAAATGAAGCGGTCATTCGGAGACGGGACACTAGGTGCGCCGGCAGGGTGCGCAAGCGGGGCGCATGGCCGGGAGGGCCGCAGCGGCGAGATTACCCCGGTGAGCCAGCGTTGCGGGCTGCTGGCCATCGCCAACGTCATCGGTGCCACCGCCGGATTGCTCGCTCCGGTTGTGTGATGGGAAACATGGTCCAGGGCGCGGACAGCGCACTGGAAGGTTTTCACCGCGGGTCTATTGTGTGCGGGATCATCATAGCGACCGGCGGTCTGACCGGCGCGGTGCTCGTGCGTCCCGAGAGCGAAGCGCGCCGGTTCGCGGCCCCGGCCCCCCAGGCGGCGCTGGCGGCGTGGCCGACGGATCAGGCCGCGCAAACGAGGAGGCTCGAAGACCATGGACATTGTCGGGCTCGCAGCACCTGCGAATGCGATCGAAGCGATCTTTCATCGTCAACGATCGCTCAGCCGTACCGCTCCACCACCTGACCTCGCCGAACGCCTGGACCGGTTGCGGCGCTTGCGAGGCCTGTTGGCTTCGCATGAGGAGGCGTTCGCCTCCGCGATCTCCGACGATTTCGGCCATCGTCCGGCGATCGAAACCATGCTGACCGAGACGCTGTTCCTGCTCGGGGAGATCAAGCACACCGTACGATCGCTCAAGGGCTGGATGGCGCCACGCCGGGTCGCCACCCAGCTGCAGTTCTGGCCGGCCAAGAACCGGCTGCTGCCGCAGCCGCTCGGCGTCGTCGGCGTCATCGCGCCCTGGAATTATCCGCTGCAGCTGACGCTGGCGCCGGCCATCGGCGCCATCGCCGCCGGCAACCGGGTGATGATCAAGCCGAGCGAATTCGCGCCGCGCTTCGCCGGCCTGCTCCGCGAGGCGGTCGGCAAGAGCTTCGATGCGACGGAGCTCGCCGTGACCGGCATCGAGAACGGGGTGGCCGAAGTCTTCAGCGCATTGCCTTTCGATCATCTGGTATTCACCGGCTCGACGAAGGTGGGCCGTATCGTGGCGGCCGCGGCCGGTCGCAATCTGACGCCGGTGACGCTCGAGCTCGGCGGCAAGTCGCCGGTGATCGTCGACCGCTCGGCCGATGTCGCGAAGGTCGCCGAGCGCGTCGCCTATGCCAAGCTGCTCAATGCCGGACAGACCTGCATCGCCCCTGATTACGTCTTCGTGCCGGAGGCCATGCGCGACGCCCTCGCCGAGCAGTTGCAATCGGCGATGACGCGGATGATCGGTTCCGCCCCCGCGAATCCGGATTACACCTCGATCATTTCCGACCGCCATTATGCGAGACTCGACGGGCTGGTAGCCGATGCCGTCGCCAGAGGAGCCGGACTGGTGCAGCCACAAGCTATCGACACCGCGGCCTGGAAGAGCCGGCGCAAATTCCCGCCGACGATCCTGCTTGGTGCGAAGCCGGAGATGGCGATCATGCAGGAGGAGATCTTCGGCCCGGTTCTGCCGATCATGTCCTATCGTGATGCCGGCGAGCCGATCGCCTATGTCAACGCCCACGACCGTCCGCTGGCGCTCTACTGGTTCGGCGAGGATACCGCGACCCGTGACGACGTTCTCGCCCGCACGGTCTCCGGCGGCGCGACCATCAACGATTGCCTGCTTCACTTCGCCCAGGTCAACCAGCCGATGGGCGGCGTCGGCGCCTCTGGTTGCGGCGCCTATCACGGGCCCTGGGGGTTCGACGCGTTCAGCAAGCTCAAGCCGGTGTTCTACCGCTCGCCGCTGAACCGCTTTGCCGATGCCTATCCGCCCTATGGTCCCAAGATCGCGCGGCTGATCAAGCTCATACGTTTCGTCTCGTGATCGATTGCAGATCGATTTTCAAGGCGTCGAGGATCTGCGGCATCGCCGACGCCTCGGTGATGTCGACGCTGGTCGGTGGCAACACAAATGCACTGATGATCATGATCGGCGAGGAGGCCGCCGACACGATACGCACTGCGGCGCGCTCGTGTCCCTACAGGGGGTGCCGCAATGGCGGTAGGCAATTGCGAGACGCCGCAGTTGACGCTCAGTTGGCGACGGCGCCGCCGGCGAGCCAGGAGGCGATGGTGGCTCGCTCGTCCGGCGTCATTTCGGTGACGTTGCCTGGGGGCATGGCGTTCGACCATGCGGCGTTGCGGCCGATCAGCCGCGCATTGCGCTTGATGTGGGACGCGTCGTCGAGAAGGATGTCTTTCGGCGCGGTTGTGATCGAAGACCAGACTGGCTCGGCGGCGTGGCACATGCTGCATCTGGAAGACACGATGTCCGCGACCTCGCTGAAGGGCGGCGTCGGTGCGGTGGACGTCTTGGCGTTGCGGGGGCCCGCCGCTGACAGCCAGCCAATCGCCAGCATGCCGGCTGCGGCGACCGCCCAGACCCACCAAGGCGACTTCTTGCCGGCGTGGCGGGCATTGAAAAAGTGCCGGATCACCGGACCGAGCAACAGCACGACGGCGACAATCAGCCAATTGTAGCGCGTGCCGAACAGCAACGGATAATGATTGCTGATCATCAGCACAACGACCGGGAGCGTCAGGTAGTTGTTGTGCACGGATCGCAGCTTGCCGGCCTTGCCCCATTTCGGATCTGGGGGCTGACCGGCGAGCAGGGCTGCGACAATCTTCTTCTGGTTTGGGATGATCGTAAGGAAGACGTTGGCGACCATGATCGTGCCGACGATGGCGCCGATCTGGTTGAAGGCGCCGCGGCCCGAGAGGATGTGGGTAAAGGCGTAGGCAAGCGCCACCAGGAAGACGTAGCCGCCGATCGCGAAGGCGCGCTCGTGACGGGCGAGGCCGCTGCGGCAGGCGCCTTCGTAGAGCAGGAACGCCAGAGCCAGACTGCAGAAGGAGAATGCGGCGGCCTGACCGGGCGTGAGGTCGAGCACGCTTTTGTCGACCAGGAATAATTCGGCATCGAGATAGTAGACGACCACCATGAGCACGAAGCCAGACAGCCAGGTAGTATAGGCCTCCCATTTGAACCAGGTCAGCTCATCCGGCATCGATTTTGGCGCGACGAGGTATTTTACGATCCGATAGAAGCCGCCACCATGCACCTGCCATGCTTCGCCGGCGACGCCTTCGGGCAGATCCCCGCTTGGTTTGAGGCTGAGGTCAAGATGGATGAAATAGAATGAGCTGCCGATCCAGCCCATGGCGGCCACCACATGCAGCCAGCGGAAAATGAGGCTCGCCCATTCCGTGATGACGGAGTCCCACATCATTCGACAGTCCAGTCCTTGTAGTTTCGTTCGGCATTGCAGTGGGCGCGGCGGCGGCCCGTGGGATGCCGGATATGGAGGGAGGGGGCGGCGGCCTTGACCCGGCAGGCCGTCTTCCAGACAACAAGTGTCCGGCATAAATACCGAAAGCGCAAGCTGCCCCGTCCGGGCGGTCAACAGCGGGATACTCCATGCTCCAGCTCGAATTCGGCCTTGATACATTCGGCGACGTGACCACAGCGAACGGCGTGCTGCAATCGCAGGCGCAAGTGATCCGCGATGTTATCGAAGAGGCAGCGCTTGCCGACGAATTGGGCATCGATTTCATCGGCGTGGGCGAGCACCATCGCGCCGATTTCGCAGTCTCCGCCCCGGAAGTCGTGCTGGCCGCGATCGCCGGGCAGACGCGCCGCATCCGGCTCGGTTCGGCGGTGACGGTGCTGAGCTCGGATGACCCGGTGCGGGTCTTCCAGCGCTTCTCCACGCTCGATGCAGCTTCCTCTGGTCGCGCCGAGGTCATCGTCGGTCGCGGCTCATTTATCGAGTCGTTTCCGCTGTTCGGGTATCGGCTGGATCAATATGAAACGCTCTTCGAGGAGAAGTTGGAGCTCTTTGTTGCTCTGCTGCGCAACAAGGAGGTGACCTGGAGTGGCAGCGTGCGGGCGCCGCTTGACCACCAGAGGGTCTTTCCGCCGGTAGAGGAGCGCGCCGACCGGCGCGAACTCACCACCTGGGTCGGCGTGGGTGGCAGCCCGGAGTCGGTGGTGCGGGCGGTGAATTACGACCTGCCGATGCTGCTCGCGATCATCGGCGGCGAGCCCGCGCGCTTCAAATCCTATGTCGATCTCTATCATCGCGCGTATGCGGAGTCCGGCCGGAAGCCGCGGCGCATCGGCGTCCATTCTCCGGGCTATGTCGCCGATTCCGACGCGCAGGCTCGCGAAGAGATGTGGCCGGATTACAAGATCATGCGCGACCGCATCGGTGCCGAGCGGGGCTGGCCGCCGATGCAGTCCGGCGAGTTTTCCCGGGAGATCGAGCGCGGCTCGCTCTATGTCGGCAGCCCGGAAACGGTGGCGCGCAAGATCGCGGCAACGATGAGAACGCTGGGCGCAACCCGTTTCCAGCTGAAATATTCGGCCGGGCCGCTGGCGCATTCCCGCCTGCTGCATAGTATCGAGCTCTATGGTCGCAAGGTGATCCCGCTGGTGCGGGACATGCTCGGCTGAGATCTTCGCGGGGAATCTCCTGGTCCGCGCGCACGGCAGGCGAGCGCGGACAAGGGCTCAGTGCTTCCCGCCCGCACGAGCGCCATCCGGGCGATTGCCGGTCGAGGTAGGACAACGATCCCGACACATCGATCGATCAGCGTTGATCGCCCGAGGATAAAACCGTCAACCAAAGGGAGTGCGCCAATGGTTCGAAAATATTCGCGCGGTGCGTCGAAGAAAGTCGAATCTGCGATGAAAAAGCGTGCCAAAGGCAGCTTGCGGAGCGGACGCAGCGGCAAGAAAGTAAAGAGCCGCAAACAGGCGATCGCCATCGGCTTGTCGGAAGCCCGTCGCGGCGGCGAAAAAGTGCCGAAGAAATCAGGAAAGTCGTCAGCGCGGAAATCAACCTCGCGGAAATCGTCGCGGAAGTCGACCGCCGGCAGATCCGCCACTCGCAAATCTTCCTCGCGACGCAAGTCTGCCTCGGGCAAGTCCTCATCGCGCAAGTCTTCGGCACGAAAGTCTTCGTCACGCAGGACTTCCGCACGCAAGACTTCCGCACGGCGCCCGGCGTCGCTGAGGGCGGTTTCTGTCCCCCTCGAGATGACGCGTGGGTTCGCGGCGACGGCCACGATCAGGCGCGACACGGGCTTTCATTGCGAGGCTTGCGGCGTGTCATTTCCGAAGCACCGCGGCGACGCCGGCGGCGAGCAGCCTTTCATCGTGCCTTTTCCAGGCGCGCGCCCGCAAGGTCGGATTGAGAAGGCCTCGGGCCTCGGCGAGGATCATCCAGACAAAGCCCCACCAGTCCGACACCATGTCTTCGTAATCGCCGAGGTCATAGCCGTGTTTGAGGGCAAAAACGTAAGCCTTTCGCGGCGTTAGCCGATCCAGCCATTTGTGGTCCTGGGTCGAAATGTCGTCGTCGTCGAAATCATCGAGGGTGTAGCCCCAGATTGTCTGGCAGACGCGGTTGAACTCGGCATCGATCTCTTCGTCGCTGCCCCACAGGTGAAGGCGCTCCAGTTCCTCGCAGTAGAGGCTGATGTGCTTTAGCGCTACTACATCTTGTTTTAAGAGGCCCATTTGTCATCTCTTCATGTGAATCGTTGAAATCCCATCCTACAGAGATCTTGTAAATGTTCTATGTTTGTACTCATTTTTTAGACTGATATCTCACTTCGGAGGCTGTGATGGCGGAGCGAATGGTTCGGGGCAGTGACGATCGGCAGATCTATGCGCGGATCAGTGGCCGCGAACTCGAACGGCGGCTTGCGGCCAAACGGCGGGAGGTCGCCCGGCTGCGCCGGGATATGCGGCTTGAGGAGGCTGAAATGCAGGCGTTGATCGCTCAGGGCGTCGATGCCACCACTGCAGCGGGCCGGTTCCTCGCGATGCGCAGCCGTCTTGCCCAACTGCTCGTAGCCCAGGCAGCATTGATGGAAGGGGCCGTGGTTGGGTAGGCCTAGTGTCCCGTTTCCAACGTTCGTATTCCTTTGCAGCAGGCGCTTCTACGAACGTTGGAAACAAAGGGAGACTATAGTGTGGCGTCTCGCAATTGCCTATGCCCTTTGCGGCAAGCCCCTGTAGGCAATTGCGAGACATAAGCCACACTAGCTTTTTGATTTTGCTAGTGTCCCGATGTCTCCGAATGACCGTGCGAGGGTGAGGAAAACGAAGCGGTAATTCGGAGACGGGACACTAGCATCAATATGATTCTAGTGCGGTTTTGGATCCGACGCGCGTATGAAGAACTCGCTGCAATGGTGAAACGAGCGTCAGATCCATCGCACTAGGTCATAAGCGGGCCGATGCGGTCCGGCGCTCAGCTTCCGATGCGCCGCTTGCCCGTCTGGGATTGGCGCTCGAGCCGGGGCTGGCGAGCGGCGATCCCACCGCCATGGTGCGGCTTATCGCCGGCATGGGAGTCCACGAACAAGAGTTTCGCGAAGTAGTAGCCTCGGGCGAAGCGGATCTCGGTCGCGGCCTGCAGATAGGCGAGTTCCTCGAAGCTCTCGACGCCTTCAGCGATAACGATCATTCCCAGCGCGCGACTGAGGGATTCGATCGCGCAGGATACTCTGGTTACGCGGCCGTTTATGAATGTCGGTGATGAAGCTGCAATCGATTTTCACCTCCTCGGCGGTGATGTCCGCGAGCGCGGACAGTGAGGAATATCCGGTGCCGAAGTCATCGATCGAGACGCTGGCACCGATGGCGCGCAGCATCGGCACGATCGTGCGCAGCAAGGCCCAGGAGAAGCTGCTACGCGGGATCGGCGCGGTGGCCGACTGGCCGGCCAAATCCTCAACTGCATGGAAGCCGCCATCAACCGTAGCGCGATCTCCTATAGCCGCTATGGATCCAACGTCCACAAGCATATCTACATCTACGGCAGTATCGACCCTGGGGCCTATCGAACTTACACGCGGCTTCGGCATGGCCTGGGGCGTGGGCGGCTGGCTGCTGTTTCCGTTCCTGCAGAAGATCGGTAGGGCGGAAGTGGAGCGGTTGCGCCAGCGCGTCGTCAGCGAACTCAAGACGACCTTTGCCAGCCAATATACCCGGGTAGTGTCGCTCAAAGAGGTGCTGCTGCCAGTCAATATTCAGGTTTATGTTCGCCGTGCTACCAGCGAGAAATTCCTGATCGATCCGAGCCGAGACTGAACAGGGCCGCCAGCGGCATCCAGGTCTCCGCCGCGACGAAGTCCCGTGCGGATAATTCACTGAAATCCGGCGATACTGTGCGGTACGTAGGCCGCCTCCAGCGCCTGGATTTCGTCCGTCGTTAGTGCAAGGCGAAGCGCTGCCACCGCATCGGCGAGATGACTGGGCTTGGAAGCCCCGACGATCGGTGTCGTCACACTGTCCTTCTGCAAGAGCCAGGCGAGAGCCACCTGGGCGCGCGGCACGCCCCGCGCTACGGCGATCGTGCCAACCGTGTCAACGATGTGACGATCGGAATCGGGAAACTCTGCATAGAGCGTCTTGCCGAATTCGTCGGTTTCCTGGCGCGATGTTGCCTCGTTCCAACCCCGTGCCAGCCGGCCGCGCGCAAGCGGGCTCCAGGGCATGACCGCGACCTTCTGGTCGCGGCAGAGAGGAAGCATTTCGCGCTCCTCCTCACGATGCAGCAGATTGAGGTGGTTCTGCATGCTGATGAATTCGGTCCAGCCGTTGAGGCGCGAGATATACAAAGCTTTGGTGAACTGCCAGGCAAACATGCTGGAGGCGCCGATATAGCGCGCCTTGCCGGCCTTCACCACGTCATGCAGCGCCTCGAGCGTCTCCTCGATCGGCGTCTGCGGATCCCAGCGATGGATCTGGTAGAGGTCGACGAAGTCGGTGCCGAGGCGTCGCAAGCTCGCATCGATCTCGCTGAGGATCGCCTTGCGCGACAAACCTGCGCCGTTGGGCCCTGGGCGCGTTCGGCTATTGACCTTGGTCGCGAGCACGATGGACTCGCGTCGGGTCATGTCCTTGAGGGCGCGGCCGACGATCTCTTCCGAGGAGCCATCGGAGTAGACGTTGGCGGTGTCGAAGAAATTGATGCCGAGGTCGAGCGCCTGCTTGATCAGGGGACGGCTGGCGGCGTCATCGAGAGTCCAGCCGTGCGCGCCACGGCCGGGTTCGCCATAAGTCATGCATCCGAGACAGATGCGCGAGACTTCGAGGCCGGTGCGGCCGAAACGGACATAATCCATGGGTTTCAATCCAGGTCGGTTGTTTGATGCGGCTTTCGATCGGGCGCCGGCATCGGCGCCGGCAAAAGGACGGATGAGCGGAGCGGGGAAGTGCCTCCGATCAATGCTCGCTTTCAATGCTTGCGAGGAAAGTTGGTGACGAAAGCGTCGTCATCGAGCAGTGCTTCGCTGAAGGGAAATTCGAGCACGACATCGCCGCTCGTGTCGGTGACTTCGAGACTCGCCGACATGAGCTGCGGCGACTGGCCGTCATCCGCGAGCAGTTCGCGGATGGTGGCACGCGCGACCTGCCAGGCTTGATCCGGATCCCGGAGCTCGATCCCTTCATCGTCGCGGACAACGTCTCCCGCGAGGCGGGTATGGAAGAAATATCGGGGCATTGATAAAACCTAGGACAGGGGCGCTGCCGCGACAAGCGGCTGCCTTCGTGGTATACTGGTTCCACGCTCACAACGCGGCGAGAAGATGCTTTTTTTGGTTGAATGGGCTCGATCAGCAGGGGGATAGTGGCTGAAGAGCAGTGAAGGAGTATCGGACATGGTCATCCCGAAGTCATCGTGATGACGCGCCGCGGCGTACTCGCAACCATTCTCCTCGTTCTCGCGCCGGTGCTTGCCGCTACGTTCGCGGTCTATCGGCCCGAAATTCCACCGATTGCGCGCAAGGATCTGCCTGCTCCCGATCCTGCGCTGCTGCGCCGGGGCGCCGAACTGGCCGCCCTCGGCGATTGCGCGACCTGCCATACGGCGCCTCGCGGTAAGGCGTTTGCCGGCGGCCTTGCGATTCCGACGCCGTTTGGGACGATCCATTCGACCAACATTACGCCAGACGATGACACCGGCATCGGGCGGTGGTCCGAGATCGCCTTTCGCCGCGCCATGCGTGAGGGTATCGACCGCGAGGGGCGGCACCTCTATCCGGCCTTCCCCTACGACCATTTTACTCTTGTATCGGACGACGACAATCGCGCGCTCTACGCCTATCTGATGACGCGGACGGCAGTTCAGGCGCCGGCGCAGACCAACGCTCTGCCATTTCCCCTGACGTTCCGGCCGCTGCTCGCCGGGTGGAAGCTGCTCTTCCTGCGCAAGGGCCCGGTTGTGTCCGATCCGCTGGGCGATGCCGTCCTCAATCGCGGCGCCTATCTCGTCGAGGGCATCGGTCATTGCGGCGCCTGCCACACACCGCGCAACCTGTTCGGTGCGGAAAGATCGGACCAGGCCTTCGCCGGCGGAGATGCTGAGGGCTGGCGGGCCTTCACCATCAATGCGGCCTCATCATCGCCGGTGCCATGGAACGAAGACAGTCTCTATGCATATCTGCGCCGTGGCTGGCACGGGCTGCATGGCGTAGCGCGCGGACCGATGGCGCCGGTCGCCGACAATCTCGCCACAGTACCCGATGCCGATGTCCGGGCTATTGCTGCATATGTCGCCGCGCAAATCGGGCGGCCATCGCCGGATCGCGAGCGCCAGGGCGATGAGCTGGTCGCGCGGGTCGCCGACCGGGCAGACGCACCCGGCGCCAGGCCGCAGTCGGCCGGCGGCCAGACAGTCGCCGCCCAGCCCGGCGGCAATGAGGGCGCGGCCATCTATGCCGGCGCCTGCGCGACCTGTCACGATGCCGGGCGGCCGGTGCCCTATGGTGGTCTCAACCTCGCACTGAGCACTGCGGTGAGCGCCGACACCCCGCGAAATTTCGTCAACGTGGTGCTGGGCGGTGTTGCGCCGGCGGAGGGTAAACGTGGGCCGATCATGCCTCCTTTCGCCGCAACCTTGAGCGATGACCGGATCGTCGCCCTGAGTAACGAGGTCAGACGCCGATTCGCCCACAAGTCAGCATGGCCGGATCTCGCCCCAGAAATTGCGGCAGCGCGCCAGACGGTCACGGTCGAGGGCGTTGGAAGCGCCGCCATTGCGCCCGACGACAGCCAGACGAAGTGAGGGGAAGGCCATGGACATCAAGGTCAACGGTCACATGCACCGCATCGATGCCGATCCCGATACGCCGCTGCTCTATGTGCTGCGTGACGAACTGGCGCTCAACGCAGCAAAATATGGCTGCGGGCTCGGCCAATGCGGTGCCTGCACGGTCCTCGTGGACGGCGCGGCAGTGCTGTCCTGCGTCACGCCCGTCATGCTCATAGAGGGTCGCAGCATCACCACCTTGGAGGGGCTTGGCGGCCCCGACAATCCGAGTCCGATCCAGCGCGCCTTCATCGCGGAACAGGCCGCGCAATGCGGTTACTGCATTCCGGGGATGGTGATGCGGGCGCAGGCGCTCCTCGCGCGCAATGTCGATGCCGGCGAGGCCGATATCAGGCGGGCGTTGCAGCCCAATCTGTGTCGCTGCGGGACACACATGCGGATCATCAAGGCAGTCAAGCGCGCTGCAGACCTGATGCGCGCCAATTCGGCCAAGGGAGCGATCTGATGATAACAATGCCTTTGTCGCGCCGCGCCGTGCTCCAGGGCAGCGGTGCCCTGATCGTCAGTTTCGCAATTTCCGGCAGCCACGCCGCCGAAGATGCCGCCGGAGCGGCCAAGCCGCCCGGCAGCCTGGCCGCCGAGCCCTGGCTCGATTCATGGATCCGGCTCGACGCCGATGGCACCGTGACGGTGCTTAGCGGTAAGGCCGAACTCGGACAGGGTATCAAGACGGCGCTGTTGCAGGTTGCGGCCGAAGAACTCGCTCTGCCGGTGGGAGGGATGACGCTGGTGACGGCGGACACCGGCAGGACTGCCAACGAGGGCTATACCGCTGGCAGTCACTCGATGCAGGACAGTGCCACCGCGATCCGCCACGCCGCGGCCCAGATGCGGGAAGTTCTGATCGCAGAGGCGGCGCGGCGGTTCGGACTGCCGCCGGAGCGGCTGAAGGCCGAGAATGGCGCAGTTCTGACCGATGACGGACGACGTCTTGCTTATGCCGAGCTCGTCGGCGGCGTAGAGCAGCGTGTGCGTGCGGCCCCGACATCGAAGTTGCGCGACCCTGCAAGCTTCACGATCATCAACACGGCGCTGCCGCGGGTCGACATTCCCGCCAAGGTCACCGGCGGCGCGGCCTATGTACAGGACATGCGGCTCGAGGGCATGCTGCACGCCCGCGTCGTGCGGCCGCCGAGCTACGGCGCGCAGCTCGTGGCGATCGACACGGCCTCGGTCGAAAGAATGCCCGGCGTGGTCAAGGTGATCCGCAACGGCAACTTCCTCGCGGTGGCGGCGGCGCGGGAGTATCAGGCGGTCAAGGCGATGCGGAGCCTGGCGGCTGCGGCGCAGTGGCAGGAAAGGAAACAACTGCCGGCAACCACGCCGCTGCCGGAAGCCGTCACCAGGCTCGCGGCGCGCGACATGAAGATCCTCGATCGGCAGTCCGCTGCCGGGAATGTCGTCACGCGCATCGAAGCAACCTTCACGCGGCCGTGGCAGGCTCACGGCTCGATCGGCCCCTCCTGCGCGGTGGCTCGGTATGCGGACGAAATGATGACGGTTTGGACCCACACCCAGGGCGTCTATCCGGATCGCGCCGCCATCGCCGAACTGCTGCGATTGCCGCGCGACAAGGTGCGCTGCATTCATGTCGAGGGATCGGGGTGCTACGGGCACAACGGGGCTGACGATGCTGCCGGCGATGCGGCGCTGATCGCGATGTCACTGCCCGGCCGGCCAGTGCGGCTGCAATGGATGCGTGAACAGGAACATGCCTGGGAGCCGTTCGGCCCGGCGATGGTGACGCAGGTCAGTGCTGGAGTGGACGACAGCGGACGGGTCGCGGAATGGCGCTATCAGGTCTGGAGCAATACCCATTCCATGCGGCCAGGTAGCGCCGGATCCTTGCTGGCCGGCCAGCATGTCGATCCTCCTTTCGCGGTACCGCAGCCGAAGCCGCTGCCGCTGCCGGAAGGCGGTGGCGATCGCAACGCGTTGCCGCTCTATGCCTTCGCAAATGCCGAGGTGATGCATCACTTCGTCCCGGAGATGCCGTTGCGGATCTCCGCCATGCGGGCGCTCGGCGCCTACATGAATGTCTTCACCATCGAGAGCGTCATGGACGAGCTTGCCGTCGCCGCCAGCGCCGATCCGGTGCAGTTTCGCCTCGCACATCTGACTGATGCGCGGGCGCAGGACGTGATCCGGTTGGCTGCCGATCGTTTTGGCTGGAGCTTGCGCGAGAAAGGGGCGGACGGGCGCGGCTGCGGCTTTGCCTTTGCGCGCTACAAAAATCTTGCCGCCTATTGCGCCATCGCCATGGAGGTGGAGGTCGACCGTGACAGCGGTCGCATTCATGTCCGCAAGGCGGTGGCCGCGGTCGATGCCGGTCAGATCGTCAATCCCGATGGCGTGCGCAACCAGATCGAGGGCGCCATCCTGCAGTCGATCAGCTGGACCCTCTACGAAAGCGTGAGCTTCGACGAGGTCAGGATCACGTCGGTCGACTGGGCTTCCTATCCCATTCTGCGTTTCGGCAATGTTCCGGATGCCGTCGAGGTCCATCTGCAGGATAGGCCCGGACTGCCGTTCCTCGGCGCCGGCGAGGCGGGGCAGGGACCGGCAGCGGCGGCCCTCGCCAATGCCATCGCTGACGCCACAGGCGCGCGCCTCCGCGACCTGCCGTTGAGTGCCGGCAGGGTCAGGGCGGCCATCGGTATCTGAAATTCGAACCGCAGGTCTCAGGTCACGAGGCCCGAAGTGGCGGTTAAAGCGCCTTAGCCTAAAGGGTTAGTTCGGGCCGCTGGTCCGACGGTCGCCCCAGAACAGAACGGCGCCGAAGACCGCGAACATCAAAACCACGGCGATGGACACCATCAGGCTGTCGGCAGGCATGTTTCCCTCTCCCAGGTGATTTGGTGGGAGCATGAATATGGAACCCGGTTCGGTGATGTTTGATCTGGATCAATGGAAGTCTCTGAGCTCCGCCCGGTTCCATCATCAAATTCGATAACAGACGGAACGAATTGGCGTTTTGCCGCATGATGCTGCGGGTGCGAGGATCATCAGGGCGGGTATGGAATGATCGGAGGGCTGCTTAAGATGGCGAAGGTCACCAGAGACCAGGCCGTCGCCGCCGAACTGGCGAGCAAGGCCGCCGATCTAAATTCGCGCAGCGAGGAGAAACAGCCGGAGGCGACCGCGACATGGGCTCGCGCGCTCCCGACGTAGTCCCTCCGGAATCCTAGTCAGCTCGACGGGGCACGACCCGGCTGTCGGTCACTTTCCGCAATTCCAGACGAAACCGATGGGTGTCTGCGTCCAGCACGGTCCAAAGCCGCCGCCGTTCCAGCGACCGCGATAAAAGCGTGGCCAGGGGTACCAGAGGCGCCACTGCGGATAGCCGGTTCGCCAGCGCTCAATCTCGATCTGCTCCGGCGTGCGGTAACCGGGCAGAAAGCCGTAACCATGCCAGCCGCGGACGGCGCGATGACGGTGACCGTGGGAAGAGAAATGGGATCTCTGTCTGGCTTCCGCCGACTGGGTCATGATCGTGAGAAGAACTGCAACTGCAACGGTCCTCCGAATGCGATGCGTCATTGCATCACTTCGCCCGGTTGCGGCTGCTGAATTCATGCATCTGCAACGGTCGCCCGGTAAAAGCGCCGAAGATGCCATAAGCCACTTCCGCCGTGGCAAGAGTGAGCAGCAACGCGGTCATCATCACGGCGAAGCTTCGAAGAAGAGCATTGGCCACCTGTCGCAAGGATAGAACAGTTCGATGCCGTACTGGGCGCCTTCCGAAAATGGCACGCAATGCCAGACCTGCTCGCGAGAGCCATCGGCGCTTGGAGCTTTCGCCGGCCCTGTCAGGGATTTCCATGCGCGTTCGACGCGGCGCGAGACCTGGTGCATCGGACGTTCCGTTGGTGCAAGTCGTTCATCAGGGGGCACGGTTTCGGCGGGTACTAACCATGAGAGCGCAGGAAGTTCCTGCATGCCCGGATTTTCGTGGTGCATTTGACGTCGGCTTCCAGCTGGGATAGCGATTTAGAATCGTTCTAAACTTATCGGACACTGCAGCTTATGAAGAACTTTTCCGAACTCACAGAACGCGAGATTCTCGCGGTTGCCATCTCTTCCGAAGAAGAGGACAGCCGCATCTACATGAGCTTCGCCGAGGACCTCACGGAACGCTATCCGGAGTCGGCCAAGATCTTCGAGGAGATGGCCGAGCAGGAAAAAGGGCATCGTCACATGCTGCTCGAACTGTACGAGCAGCGCTTCGGGCCCAATTTGCCGCCGATCCGGCGTGAAGACGTCAAGGGTTTTCTCCGCCGCCGGCCGATCTGGCTGACCAAGAATCTTTCGTTGGACACGGTCCGCAAGGAAGCGGAGACGATGGAGTTCGAGGCCGAGCGCTTCTATGCCAAGGCCGCCGAGCGCACCCAGGATGTCGGCGTTCGTAAACTGCTCGGCGACCTTGCCGAGATGGAGAAGGGGCACGAGACGCTGGCGGCGCGATTGACCGATCAGATCCTCAGCCCGGAGGTCCGTGCCGAGGAGGACCGCACTCGCCATCGGGTCTTCGTCCTGCAATATGTCCAGCCCGGACTCGCCGGTCTGATGGATGGTTCGGTGTCGACGCTGGCGCCGCTTTTTGCTGCCGCGTTTGCAACCCATCACAATTGGCAAACATTTCTTGTCGGCCTTGCAGCTTCGATCGGTGCCGGCATCAGCATGGGTTTTGCCGAGGCGCTGTCGGATGACGGATCGATGACCGGGCGCGGCTCGCCATGGCTGCGTGGCCTGACCTGTGGATTGATGACGACGGTCGGCGGCCTTGGCCACACAATGCCCTATCTCGTGCCTGATTCCTGGGCCAATGCGTTCTGGATCGCAACCGCGATCGCTGGCCTCGTGGTGTTCTTTGAATTGTGGGCGATTGCCTGGATCCGTGCGCGCTACATGGATACGCCATTCCTGCACGCTGTATTCCAGATCGTGCTCGGTGGCGTGATCGTGCTGGGTGTCGGGATATTGATCGGAGGGGCTTGATGGATGAGCGACTGCATTACGGTGCGATAGCCAAGGCGCTTCACTGGCTGATCGTATTGCTTCTCGCCATCCAATATCCGATCGGCTGGCTGATGCCCGATATTCATCGCGGCATGCAGCCGGGATGGCCGATGAACCTCCATGTTTCGCTCGGTATCGTCATTCTCGTGCTGATCCTGCTGCGGTTCGCCTGGCGGATGACGCACCCTGTAGCGCCGGAGAGTTCGCTGCCGTCATGGCAGCGCTTGATGTCCGAAGGCGTGCATTGGCTGCTCTATCTTCTGGTGTTTGTCACAACCATCAGCGGCTGGATGTTCGCATCAATGCGCGGCTGGAATTTGTCGTTCTTCGGTCTTGTTCAGCTGCCGATGTTGACGGCTCCCGGAGCAAGTCTGGCAAAGGCGATCGGCCCCGCGCACGAAATCCTAGAGCTGGCGCTGATCAGCGTGATCGGCGTCCATGTCGCCGCCGCGCTTGTCCATATCTTCGTCTATCGCGACCGGATCATGCAGCGCATGCTGCCGGGGTGAGAGGACCTTCCCCCGCGCGTCGAGGTCTTTAGATGACCCCCCCTCAGGCGCTGAGGTCGACGATGCGGCCGACACCCGGTGCCACCGCGGCGATCGGCGGTTGCCGCGAGGGGGTGGACGAGGAATTCACGGAATTGGCGTCATTGCGGCTCGCGGGATCAGTCTCCGGTGCCTGCGGCTGCGCGCCGGCGGACGGGGATGGCGTTGGAGCCTGGGCAATGGGTGCGATGCTCATGAAATGTGACCTTTTTAGAATTGGGCTGCGTGGGCAACCTGGTCTTCAGCGCTGAATCGACTGTGAATCCGATCCGAGAAACCCCGGTTGTTTCGGTGCTGTGATCGAACCAGGCGCGGTGATTTCATCTTTGCTTTACGTTCGCTTGCGCAGGTCTCGCGGATTTTATGAATACAGGGGACAGGCGTGAACTGAGGGATCCGCGACAAGCCGAGAGATTGATCCCTCTCCCAATGGAGAATACGTGATCGCCGCCGAACTTCTCGTCTGACCACCGAGTCTTGCGTTTTGACGCACCGCTTCTGCCAAGCCCTAGCACGGTGGCCGAGGCCGCTGTCCCTGCCTGAACAGATAGCCAGCCAGTCCGCCCGCCGCGGCCATCATGCTCCGAGATTGGGCTGGACCTGAGACCTGAGTTCAACTGCGCGGTCACCTGTCGCGACGTCCCCCATTAGGCCTGTCTTCATTTCTTGGCGGTACCATGATCTCAGCCGCAGCCCTCTGGCGGTTGTCGTCTTGCAGTCCTTCATCCCGAAAAGGTCCCCATGTTCGGTAATCTGCGTATTTCGTCCAAGCTGATGATCATGGTCGTGCTTGCGGTCCTCGGCATCGGTGCGGTGGCCACCGTGCAGCTGGCGGCGCTACGGGCAAATCTGCTGGATGACCGCAAGGCGAAGCTGCAGGACGTGGTGGAGTTGGCGCGCCAGGCCGTGGAGCGGGATTACGAGGCGGCGAAGGCCGCGGGGGTGTCCGACGCCGATGCGATCGTGCGCAGCCGGGCCTTGCTCAAATCCTTGCGCTTTGGCCAGGATGACTATCTTTATGCCCTCGATATGGATGGGGTCGTCCAGGCCCATCCCAGCTCCAAGGTGGAAGGCAAGAATCTGATCGGGGTTGCCGATTCCGACGGAGTCTATTTCACCAGGGAGGAAGTCGATCTCGTTCGCAACGGCAGCAATGGCTTTGTCGGCTTCCGCTTTCCCCGCGCCGGCGCTGAGCAGCCTCTGCCCAAGATCGCCTATGTGACCGGCTTCAAGCCCTACCGCTGGGCTATCGGGGGCGGGATCTATATCGACGACGTCGATGCGATTTTCCGCGCCCAGGTAATGCGCACGGGCCTGATGATCGCAGTCACGCTTCTGCTGGTCGTCGGCATGTCGCTGCTGCTTGGTCGCAGCATCGTCGGGCCGATCACTGCCATGACATCGGCGATGCGCCGGCTTGCCGGCGGTGATACGGCCGCCGAGATCCCGGCCCGCGACCGCGGCGACGAGGTGGGGGCCATGGCACAGTCAGTTCAGGTCTTTAAGGAGAGCATGGCTGAGGCGGCTCGGCTGCGGGCGGAGCAGGATGCCCTCAAGCTGCAGTCGGAAGACGCGCGTAAATCGCTGCTGGCGCGCATGGCCGACGATTTCCAGAACGAGGTGCGGGGCGAACTTGAGACCCTGGCCCAGTCGGCTACGTCCATGCGGTCCATGGCCCAGTCCATGGCCGCGACCGCCGAGGCGACCAGCCGCCAGTCCGGTACGGTCGCTGCAGCTGCCGGCGAGGCGACCAGCAACGTGCAGACCGTGGCTGCTGCGACCGAGGAATTGTCCTCTTCGGTGGTCGAGATCGGCCGGCAGGTGACGCAATCCACGGCGATTGCCGGCAAGGCGGTGACCGAGGCCGAGCGTACCAATGCCACGGTGCAGGGGCTGTCGGCCGCCGCACAGAAGATCGGCGATGTCGTCAAGCTGATCAGCGACATCGCCAGCCAGACCAACCTGCTGGCGCTCAATGCCACCATCGAGGCGGCGCGGGCCGGTGAGGCCGGGCGCGGCTTCGCGGTGGTTGCCAACGAGGTGAAATCCCTCGCGAGCCAGACCGCCAAGGCGACTGAGGAGATATCGGCCCAGGTCGCCGCCATGCAGGAAGCGACCAGCGAGGCCGTTGCGGCGATCGGAAGCATCGGCGGCACCATCGGCGAGATGAACGAGATCGCGACTACGATTGCATCCGCCGTCGAGGAGCAGGGGGCCGCAACCCGCGAGATCGCGCGCAACGTCCAACAGGCGGCGGTGGGGACCGGCCAGGTGTCCGATACCATCATCGGCGTCAATGCCGCGGCGGGCGAGACGGGCACGGCTGCCGGTCATGTCCTGGCCTCGGCCGACGAACTCAGCCGCCGGTCGGATGTGCTGCGGGCGGGTGTCGACCGCTTTATCGCCAGGATCCGGGCGGCCTGACACAGGTCGCCGACGGCTTCGAACACGCTGTCGGCGGATGCCGTAAGGTGCAATAGGATAGCGCAACCCGTTTCTGGCGAGCGCCTTGGGCGTCGGATCTTGCCGACGAGGTGGCGACGGCGGTCGTCTATCTTGCCTCCGATGCGGCGAGGTACGTCAGCGGCTCGACATTGTTCGTCGACGGTGGCTGGACCGGAATCGACGGACCGATGACCGGGCTGACGCAGCTGCACCGGGAGTGGAGGGCGGCTGCGCGTCACTCCAGCCGGTCGACCTGGCGCAGCGTCGGGAACAGCCTCATCCACGCAAGCGCCACCAGGATGGTGCCAAGGCCGCCGAGCGCCGCAGCGGGAACGGCGCCAAGCAGCGCCGCCACCATGCCGCTCTCGAATTCGCCGAGCTGGTTCGAGGCATTGATGAAAAGGAAATTCACCGCGCCGACGCGGCCGCGCATGTCATCGGGCGTGGCGAGCTGTACCAGTGAGAAGCGGATCACGACGCTGATGGTGTCGGCGGCGCCCATGACCGCCAGCGCCAGCAGGGACAGCCAGATCCATTGCGAGAGGGCAAAGATGACGGTCGCCGCGCCAAACACGATCACGGCCTGGAACATGCGCAGGCCGATCTTGCGGCGGATCGAAAATCGCGCTAGTGCGCTGCTCATCAACAGTGCACCGACTGCCGGCGCGGCGCGCAGCACACCGAGACCCCAGGGGCCGGTGTGGAGGACATCGCGGGCATAGATTGGCAACAGCGCCGTGGCGCCCCCGAGCAGCACAGCGAAGAGGTCGAGCGAGATCGTGCCGAGGATCGCCGGGTTGCTGCGTACGAAGCGGACACCGTCGAACAGAGCGGCCCAGCTCGGCGGTTCTTTGCCTTTCGCTGGCGTCAGGTGGCGGATGAGACCGCTCAGCAGGCAGCCGGCCATCCAGAATGCCGCCATGGCGGCGAAGGGCGCAGCCGCACTCAGGGCATAGGCGATGCCGCCCAGGGCCGGGCCGCAGATCATCGCGATCTGCCCGCCGGCGGTGGCAATCGCCGTCGCCCGCTGCAACTGGCCGTCGGGTGCGACAGCCGGCAAGAGCGCTGCGGAGGCCGGGCTTTCGAAGGCGGTGACCGTGCCGATCACTGCCAAGGCGAGAAAGATTTCAGGGACGCTCAGCCAGCCGGCGATGCTGCCGACGGCGAGGGTCACGGCTGTGACAGCCTCGACGAACTGACACAGCCGCATCACCCGCCTGCGGTCATAGCGATCGGCGACGTGGCCGGCAAAGAACACCAGGAGCGCTGTCGGGAGAAACTGGGTCAATCCGGCGAGGCCGAGATTGAAGGCGCTGCCAGTCCGGTCATAGATCTGCCAGCCGATCGCCACCGCCGCGATCTGCGAGGCGAAGCGGGACAGCGTGCGCGATGCGAAATACGCGAGGTACGGTCGATGGCCGAGCAGGCGGGCCAGCCCGGCGGGCGGAGACGGCGACAGCATAGGACAACTCAGAGGCGACCTGCGCTGACGAGGCGTGCAGGACAAGGTGCCGTGCCTTCATGGCTCAGGTCAGGTGAAGCGTCGAGCGGTATCGTGGAAGGGGGGGGGCGTCGGCAAACTTGCCGTAAGGTACGGCGGCAGTGGTCGGGCGTCATTCTCCCTTGCAAAATCCGGAATAGGAGTTACTTATATCCTTTTCAGGATCAATCCATGCCTGTCGCGCCTCATTATCCTGCTTCCCGCTATGAGTTCGCGCCATTGCCCGATCTCGCCGCGAAGGCGGAGCGCGAGCGCCTTAGTCCATCTGCCCTCGAGGCCTTCTTCAACATCATGATGGCTTGGAAGGTGCGCGATGACGACGCCCGGGCGTTGCTCGGCGGAATCTCCAATGGCCCCTATTACGAGTTGAAGAAGAGGCCGCGCACGCTTGATACCGATGCGTTGACGCGAGTGTCCTATCTGATCGGTATCTTCAAGGCGTTGAACATCCTTTATCCGACCGAACTCGCCGACGCCTGGGTGCAGCTGCCGAACACCAACCGGATATTTCATGGTGTGACGCCGCTCGATTTCATGATCAAGGGCGGGCTGCCGGCGCTGCAGACGGTGCGGCGGCTGCTCGATGCACGACGCGGCGGCCAATGACACCGGCGGTGTCGCTGCTGCGCCGCTTTGACACTCATCGGCTGATCCCCTCGAAATACAACGAGGGCGGCGATAGCGTCCTGACCCGGATAGCCGACGATGACGCGCACCTTGCCGACATCTTCGATCTCGACAACGCAACCAACGATCGCTTGATGGCGGAGAACGATCGGCTGCCGGGGATCGGCATCGATGAGCTGGTGTTTGGCATTCCCTATTTCCGCATCGTCAATGCCGCCTTCTGTCACGCGCATCCCCTTGGCAGTCGCTTCAACGGACCCGATCGTGGTGCCTGGTATGCCGCGCTCGAGCTTGAGACCGCTCAGGCGGAGGTTGCGTTCCATAAGTCGGTCGAGCTCGCTGAATGTGGCTGGCAGGACGCAGAAATCACTTATGACGATTATCTCGCCGATTTCAGCGCCGAGTTTCACGACCTGCGTGGTGACGCGCGATTTGCAGATTGCCTCGCCGCCGGTAGCTACCTCGCGGCTCAGGACATGGCGCAACGGCTGCTCGCCGAGGGCTCTCTCGGAATCGTATATCCCAGCGTGCGTGCTGCAGGCGGCACCTGCCTTGCCTGCTTTCGCCCGGCCTTGGTGATGAATGTGAGGAAATCTCAAACGTACCGGTTTACCTGGGCGGGAACCGCGCAACCCGAAGTCGCGACGCTCGTGGTCCGATGATGACCCGGTGGCCATCAACTATCAAATAACAGGGGGCGGCGAACTTCACGCCAGCTCGCGCATTGTCGTCGAATTGCGACATCTTGGGAGGTGACGATGGGGCGGCCAAAACCCGTTCGCACCAAAGCGCTCGTGGTCGAGATTGATTACGCGCAGCGACAGCTGTTCGCCGTGCTGTTTGAGGAAATCGAACTCTGCGACGGCTTCCGGATGGGACGCAATTCATGGCAAAGCCGTGGCGCGCGCTTGACGTGCTGCGCGAGGCCGAACGCTCGCTGCACTGAACGACATGGTGATCGGGCCGAGCCCCTATGTCGCCAGAGGGCGACCGGGCGAGGGCCGTGCCTCCGCGGTCGCGCCCCCCGGCGAAGAACGCCGGGCGTTTAGGGAATAATCCTGCTCCAACGCCATTGTCGGCACAATGAGGATTGATCGATCATGCGCACCTTCTTCGGGAAGATCATAAGGACACTAGCAAAATCAAAGTGCTAGTGTGGCTTATGTCTCGCAATTGCCTACGAGAGGCTTGCCGCAAAGGCGGTAGGCAATTGCGAGACGCCACACTAGCGACATCACGCATGGATGCCGGCTCAGAGGTGGCGGCGCGAAATGCCCAGATCGTCAACTGAGACGTGACACTTCACAGCAATTAGGTCTCACTTATTGGGTGCCGCCGGGCCGGCCGCGCTTGCCGCCCTTGCCGTTCGCCGCGTGGCCGGAGCCGAGAGCACGAGCGGCACGGCCGCGTACCCGCACGCCGGAAAGCCAGGCTTCATTCTCGGAAAGAGCCCTGTAGGCGAGGGCGATTTGCCGCCACTCGTTGCGCTCGGGGCCAGGCGGCAGCGCGCGCGCCCGTCGTGCGGCCTCGACGGCCTTCATACGCAGGGCAATTGAAGCATCGAACGGAATCGGATCAGACATGGCGCAACAGGAATTCAATCTTGTTTCGCGAAACCTACACTAGTGTGGCGTCTCGCAATTGCCTACCGCCTTTGCGGCCAGTCTCTCGTAGGCAATTGCGAGACATAAGCCACACTAGCGCTTTGATTTTTCTAGTGTCCTTTATGTCTCTGAATTACCGTTCGAGCGTGAGGCAAATGGAGCGGTAATTCGGAGACAGGACACTAGTGTCACGACTCCAACGTTCGTATCCCATTGCAGCAGGCGCTCATACGAACGTTGGAAACAAGGGGACACTAGCATCTTGCGTCGTTCGGCGATAGCGAGCGCCTTGCGGCTACCCATCAGTCGATCATGAGGACGCCTTTTCGACAGGTGTGGGCGATCTCGGCCTCGACGATCGTGGTTTGGGCAATCCGCCCTTGCCGCTTCGACCGCGCAGTTGCGGCGCGTCTTCGACTGGAATCTCCTCCGGGACGTCCAGAATAAGATCATCGGCCGCGACCTCGGCGGGTCGTGGCCGTCCTGGCCGGTAACTGCGATGCTCCTGCTCCCAACGATCGACGCCCATCTGCCATCGCTCCCAATCGTTCCGGGTCGTCCGCTTCAGAAGTCGCCCCCGCTTCAAGTCGCATCCGCTTCCAGGTCGCAACGGCCGATCATCCCTTCGGGGCAGAAGGCTCGATTCGAAACTCTCAAGCGAAGCGGGGCGTGACCAGCGACGCACGTCGGAGATAGGGGGCACGACCTCAAGCGCCAACGCCGGCCACGGTTCCCGCGCAGGGAACGTAATCTCAATCGACAATCGCGACAAACGTTCCTTTTCGCTGAGGGGCCGATTAGCTCTACGCGCGGAAAATCGTCAGCCCCAATATCAGCAAGACGAGGAAGATCGCGACGAAGATATAGAACAGGGTGCGCGCAATATCCGCGGACACGATCGATACGCCGGTGAAGCCCAGCAGCCCGGCGATGATTGAGACCACCAGGAAGATCAGCGCCCATCTGAGAATGGTCATTGTCAATGCTCCGTGTTCGACGATGCCATCCAACGCGGGGCGCTGCGTCTCGGTTCCCGCAGCGGAACGTTCGCCCTTATCCGGGACAGTGCTGTGAAAACTCCCGTTTCGTCCGGCGTTGTCGGACGGGGCAGAGGAAAAGTGGCGAATGTGGAGGGCTCGGGGTCTCGCTCTTGCTGCGGTCCTTGGCGTTCCTCTGTCCGGCCCTGCTGCCGGCGCGACGTTGAACGTTGACGAAATAGAGAAGGCCGATTTCAGCGGTGCAACTCTTCCTGCTGACCGGGTGACCCCGCTCGCGATCAAGCTGCCGGTTCTGCTGGCGGGGAGCGGTTTCTCGCTCGGCGAGATTGACGGACATTATGGCGAGAATGCCCAAAAGGCTTTGCGTGCCTTCGCCGATGCCAGCGGTCTTGGGGGGCCGGCAGTCCACGCCTGAACTCTGGAGAAAATTCACAGCGCCGGCCGCGTTGCCGATCCTCGTGCGATACAAGATGTCTGCGAGGGGTCTTGAAGGCCCGTTGGTCAGGAAGATTCTGTCCAAGCTCGAGGCCAACAGATCTGAGACTGCAAAATCGTGTAAGCGCAGAGCGATGCGGACGGCGCGCCGCGATGACGCGCACGGCGATAGCGTGGCCGGACGGCGACCGGCGCAGCTTCCTTGTGCCGCCCAGTCGCGGCCTCAGTTTCAGCGAGGATATCGACAACGACGATCGAGCTTGTCTTTCGCGCACGCGGCATTGCCGCCGTCGTTGCATCGAATTATCCACGATCGATGTGCAGCGCTTGACCCGTAACGGCAAATGGATGAACATTGCCATGCTCGCAAGAGATGGGGACGCGGTGATCTCCACGGACCGATGACAGCCCTCGATATCAGCTCTCTCGATATCAGATATTCGGCATCTTGTTTATGATCCAACGCCTCCCGGAGAGAGACGACCCAGGCTTGCGCGTTTCATCCGCTCTTTGAATTTTTGCTCGAAAGAGTTCTTGCCCCGCTTCCGGAAATCGGCGGCGGGATTTTTTGTGACCTGATCGGCGCTTCGAGATCGGATCCGCGAGCCGCATGCCGCGCCTCGTCCGGATGGTGGTCTGACGGAGCGGATTGAGGAGGACAGGATGACATTCAGGATCGCGAAGTCGGTGCTCGATGCGTTGCCTTATGATTTTGCAGAGGCGGTCGAGGCGCATCGTCAGGCGCTACTCGCCCATCGGTTCAGCGGTGATGCGGCGCCGAGTGCGGAGGCCGCCGTGGAACAAGCCGTGCGCAGGATCCGGCGCGAAGGCGAGGCCGACGACTTCGTTGCCGATTACGAGGTGGTCGACGATCGACCGGCGCCTGCCTCCGGGTTCGACTTGCGGCAGCAACTGCTTTCAGCCCTGCGGTAGGCGGAAGCTGCGGCTCGTGACCAGGTCGTCGGAGCCGGCCGGATGAGGCGGCTTGGCCTCGATGTTGCGCGCATTCTTGGCAAGCCGGCGGTGGAGCGGGCCAAAGAGGACGAAGCCGCGCTGGTCGCCTATGCCGAGATTCAGCAGCGGCTTGAGGCCATCCAGTATCACGCCGCCGTCCAGGAAGAGACACTCGAGGCGCTGTCGCCGTCGCAACTCGCCAACTGGCAATGGGAGCCGTTTTCAGCATGAGCATCACGGACCATGCCGCGCTGGTGGACCGGATTTGTCACGCGCTCGCCACCGGGCGAACCCTGCGCGACGTCTGCCGGGATCCCGGCATGCCGGCGCCCAGCACCGTCCTGGGCTGGGTCAAAGCCGATCGAGATGGCTTTGCCACGCGTTACCGAAACGCCCGCGAGGTCGGCTACTCGCTGATGGCGGACGAAATGCTCGAAATCGCCGACGATGCGTCCCAGGATCGCGTTGTGCGCAACGAGGGTGGCGAGCCAGTAATCGATCACGAGCACATCTCGCGGTGTCGTTTGCGGGTCGCGGTAAGGCGCTGGCTGCTTGCCAGGGCTCTACCCAAGATCTACGGCGACCGGCTCGACGTCGAGGCAACGCATGAAACCGGCGATTCGCTCCGCGAGCTGATGAAGGCGATTGATGGACGGACCCGCAGCCTTCAGCCGGGCGATTGACAGGTTCTCAAATCGCTGCTGGCGGCTCAACAATCTTTACGTCGTCACCGACAAGAACGGCCGGCGCTCGGCCTTCCGGATGAACAGTGCCCAAGAGGCGCTGTTGGACGGAATGCACAATCAGAACATCATCCTCAAGGCCCGCCAGCGCGGTTTTACCACTTTCATCCAGCTCTTCATGCTGGATGCCTGCGTCTTCAACTCCGACATCCGGGCCGGCACCATCGCGCATACGCTGGCCGACGCCCAGGTGATCTTTCGGGATAAGATCCGCTTCCCCTACGATAACCTGCCGGAGGGCATCAAGGCGATCGTACCGCCTGTGAACGACAACACCTCCGAATTGCTGCTGGCAAACAATTCGGGCATCCGCGTCGGCACCTCGCTGCGCTCCGGCACGCTGCAATATCTGCACATCTCAGAATACGGCAAGATCTGCGCCAAATATCCGGAGAAGGCGCGGGAGGTCCGCTCCGGCGCCCTCAACACCGTCGAGAAGAACCAGCTTGTCTTCATCGAAAGCACTGCGGAAGGTCAGGACGGCCACTTCTTCGAGCTGTGCCAGCAGGCGCGCAGCAAGCGTAACGCCGGCGCGCCGCTCTCGGCCATGGACTTCAAATTTCACTTCTCGCCGTGGTGGGAAGACGACGCTTACGTGCTCGAGCCGGGCGCGGTCGAGATCCCGGCATCGTTTGCGGAGTATTTCGCCAGGCTGCGGGCCATCGGGATCGACCTGCGCCCGGAGCAGAAAGCCTGGTACGTCAAGAAGGCCGAGCAGCAGCAGGGCGACATGAAGCGGGAGTTTCCCTCGACACCCGACGAGGCATTCGAGGCGGCGATCGAGGGCGCCTATTACGCCGAACAGCTTGCCCGGATGGAGCTCGATCGCCGTCTCACGCGGGTCCCGATCGATCCTGCGCTTCCGGTGCTGACGAACTGGGATCTTGGCTTCAACGATGCCAACGCGATCTGGTTCATCCAGGTGGCCGGGCTGGAGGTCCGCTTCATCGACTATTACGAGAACAGCGGTTACGGGCTCGAGCACTACGCCGGCGAGCTGAAGAAGCGCCGTGACGAGAACGGCTACACCTTCGGCGAGCACTACTTGCCTCATGACGTCGTCAACAGCGAGCTGTCCAACGGCAAGAGCCGTTACGACACGCTGGTCGGCCTCGGCATCAGCCCCATCATCACCGTGCCGCGGGTGCACAGCATCAACGACGGCATCAATGCGGCGCGGCGGCTGTTCCCCAAGGTGCTGATCGACCCGGTCCGGTGCGAAAAGGGTCTGAAGTGCCTGCGCAACTACCGCAAGGAATGGGACGAGGAGCGGGCGGCGTTCCGGGACAAGCCGCTGCATAACTGGGCATCGAACGGGGCGGACGCCTTCCGCAACTTCGCTCAAGGCTTCGTCGAGCCGTCCATGGTGGCGCCCCGCCACGCCTATTCGCGCCGCTCTGCCAGGGGCGGCTCCTGGGAGTCCGCATGATCACTGACCGCGAGGATGCCGGCGATCGGCGTGAGGAGGGCGAAGCGCCTGACGCGGAAGCGCTGTTCGCCCGGCTCAAGGGCTGGTTCCAGCAGGATTTCGACCGGCTCACGGACTGGCGGAAGGACGCCCGGGAGGACTTCGCTTTCACCGCCGGCGACCAGCTGACCGAGGAGGACAAGGCCCGGCTGCGCGAGATGAACCGGCCGATCATCGTCATGAACCGGATCGAACCGGTGATCGACAGCGTCGCCGGCTCGGAGGTCGCCAATCGCCAGGAGGTGCAGTTCATCCCGCGCACCCAGGGCGACGTCGCGGTCAATGAGGTGCTGACCTCCGCGGCGAAGTGGTTCCGCGACCAGTGCGATGCCGAGGATGAGGAGAGCGACGCCTTCCGCGACACCGTGATCTGCGGCATGGGCTGGACCGAAACCCGCCTCGACTATGAGGACGACCCCGACGGCGCGCCGGTGGTCGAGCGCGTCGACCCGCTCGAAATGGTGTGGGACAGCTCGGCCAAGAAGCGCAACCTCGTCGACATGCGCCGGGTCTTTCATATCCGGCGGGATATCCCGATCGAGGAGGCTCGCGCGCTCTGCCCGGGCGACGAATTCGAGGATGCCGACTATAACGCCACCTGGGTCGACGACGCGCCGGACGGCCGCGACCAGCACCACAACGACGGCCGGTTCTACAACAAGGGCGACCAGGGCGACGGCCAGGAACGCGCGGAAAAGACCGTCACCATGGTGCGGGCGCAATGGTGGGAGCGCTCGCCGGCCTATCTCGTGATCGACCCGACCGATCCGAACGGTCAGAACATCCTGACCCTCGACAAGGATGATTTCGAGCAGTTGCAGGCGAAAGCCGAAGCGGTTGGCGGCCGGCTTCGCTTCACCAGGTCGACGCGCAAGGCGTTCAAGCAGGCCTTCCTCGGCCGGATCATGCTCGAGATCGGCGAGGCGCCCTGCAAGGACCATTTCAGCTTCAAGTGCATCACCGGCAAGCGCGACCGCAACAAGAACGTCTGGTACGGCCTCGTCCGCGGCATGAAGGACCCGCAGCGCTGGGCCAACCGCTGGATGGCGCAGACGATGCACATCATTAACACCTCGGCGAAGGGTGGCATTGCCGCCGAGCGGGGCGCCTTCTTCGAGAACGACGCCGACGGCGAGGCGAGCTGGGCCAAGCAGGACGCGGTGACCTACCTGAAGCAGGGCGCGGTGTCGGGCCAGAGCCCGAAATTCATCGCCAAGCCGGTCAGCCAGTTCCCGCAATCGTCGTTCGAGCTGATGCAGTTCGCGATCTCGTCGATTCGCGACACCTCCGGCGTCAATGTCGAGCTCCTGGGGCTCGCCAGCAACTCGGGGCAGGCGGCAAGCCTCGATCGCCAGCGCAAGCAGTCGGCCATGACCATCCTGCAATCGCTGTTCGACAGCCTGCGCCGCTATCGCAAGGAGCAGGGTCGGCTGCTGCTGTACCTGATCGAGAACTATCTGTCGGACGGGCGGCTGATCAAGATCGTCGGCGAGGAAGGCGCGCGCTATGTGCCGCTGATCCGCCAGGGCGGCCTCAACACCTATGACGTGATCGTCGACGAGGCGCCGTCGAGCCCGAACCAGAAGGAGGCGACCTGGAGCCTCCTGCAGCAGTTGCTGCCGGTGATCGGCAAGATGCTGCCGCCGGCAACCTGGCTGGCGCTGCTCAAATACTCGCCGCTGCCGTCGAGCGCCCAGGACGACATTCGCAAGAGTCTCGAGCAGCAGCAGGGCCAGCCTGATCCGGCGCAGCAGCAGCGCGACGCCGAACTGCAGATGACGCAGGCCAAGGGGCAGGCGGAAATCGCCAACCACCAGGCACTGACCAAGGCCAAGATCGACGGCATGCACGCGGAGGCGCAGGCCAAGCAGCAGATCGAGATGCGCAAGGCCGCCGCGGCGAGCCTGAGCCAGTTCGGGGCGCCGCAGATCGGTCCGGACGGCCAGCCGATTCAGCCGCAGGGCGGCGACCCCGGCGCGGTGCTGATCGCGTTCCTGCAGCAGTTCGAGCAGGGCATGCGGGACATCGCCTCGGCCATGGCGGCGCCGAAGCAGATCATCCGCGACCAGAACGGCGAGCCGATCGGCGTGGCGCCGATGCCGCCGGGCAACGCGACCGTCCAATAGGAGAACGACCGTGGCGGCCTACAACAAGTTCAACAGCTTCGTGCTCGACCTGGCGACGAAGGTCCACAACCTCAATTCGGACACGCTCAAGATCCTGCTGACCGATGTTGCGCCGGTCGCGTCGAATACGGTCAAGGCAAATCTTGCGGAAATCGCCGCCGGCAACGGTTACGCCGCCGGCGGCGCTGTCGCGGCGTTCGTCTCCGGCGCAGATCCGGCCGGAACGTACAAGCTCATTCTGTCGCCCGTCGTCTTCACGGCCTCGGGTGGCTCCATCGCTCAATTCCGCTATGCGGTCCTCTACAACTCGACGGCCGCAAGCGGAAATCTCGTTGCCTGGTGGGACTATGGCGCGGAGGTCAACTTGACCAATGGCAACAGTTTCACGGTCTCGCTCGACCAGACCAACGGCGTGTTCACGCTGGCCTAGTGTGGTGGATCTGACGCTCGTTTCAGCGGGACACTAGTGTCCTGTCTCCGAATTACCGCTTCATTTGCCTCACCCTCGCACGGTAATTCGGAGACATAAGGACACTAGCAAAATCAAAGCGCTAGTGTGGCTTATGTCTCGCAATTGCCTGCGAGAGACTGGCCGCAAAGGCGGTAGGCAATTGCGAGACGCCACACTAGGAGATTTGCATGGCAACCACGCTCGACCTTCTCAAGCAGCAATTCGCAACGCTCTGCCAGCAGCGCGACGCAATCCTTGCGCGATCCGAACCTCTGCGCGCGCAGCGTGACGCCTTGGTCCGGCAGGCGGAAGCCACGCTTGCCGCCGAGGTCGCGCCGCTCGCGGCGCAGATCGAGGTCGCGGAAGCCGGGTTGACCGATCTCATGAAGCAGATTGCGCAGATCGCGACCGCGCTCGACGGACGGACGGCGGCGTAATGGCCAGCCTCGACCTCGGCGTCCGGATCGCCGCGACATCGTCCGGCGCCGGCGACTTCGTCTCCTTCGGGCCGGTCACCGGCTATCGCGACCTTTCCGCGTCGATGAACGGAAAGACCTATCGCTATCGTGCGGAAAGCCCGGACCTGACGCAGTGGGAATACGGCTCCGGCCAGGTCAGCGGCGGCAATACCATCGCCCGGGCGAGCGTCAAATATTCGTCGACCGGCGCCAAGGTGAATTTCGCGGTCGCGCCGCAGGTGGCGATTTCGATCGATCCGGACGACGTTCTGCAGTTCGACGACGCGATGTCGCTGACCGCGGCACAACAGGCGCGCGGCCGCAGCAATCTCAATGCCGCGCCGTTCGATGCGCTGGCGGCGAGCGGGTTGCAGGTCAACGGCGCAATGGAGGTGAGCCAGGAGAACGGTGCGGCCGCGCGGACGACGAGCGGTTACGTCGTCGACGGATGGCAGATCTTGTCGACCGGCACCATGGGCTTCTCGGCGGCACAGGTGGCCGACGCGCCGTCCGGATTCACCAACTCGATCAAGGTCGCGATCACCACGGCCGCGGCGGCTCTCGGGTCTGGCGACTATCTGATCATCGCGCAGCCGATCGAGGGCTTCCGCACGTCGCGGCTCGGATTTGGAATGGCGGCCGCGCAGCCGATCTCGATAGGGTTCTGGACCAAGGTCCATCGCGCTGGAACCTACTCGGGATCGGTCAGGAACTCGGCATCGACGAGATCGTATTCGTTCACGTTCACCCAGGACGTTGCCGATGCCTGGGAATACAAGACGGTCACGCTCCCGGGCGACACCTCGGGAGCCTGGACCGGCAATACCAATGGCGTCGGCCTGTGGCTGAGCTTTGCCATCGCCTGCGGCACGACGTTTGCCGGAGCGGCAGGCGCGTGGGCCTCGGCAAATTATCTCGCGGCGACCGGGACGACGAACGGTGCCGGCACCCTCGGCGATGTCTTCCAGATCACCGGTGTCGTCGTTCTCCCCGGCACCGAGGTGCCGGCGGCGGCGCGCTCGGCGCTGGCCATGCGCTCCTACGATGTCGAGCTTCGCCTGTGCGAACGCTATCTGCAATTCGCGACCACGACGACCATCGGCGTCTACCTGAACGGCGCCGGGCAGACCCTGTACCTCTCCAAGTCGCTGCTGACCGAGATGCGCGCGGGACCGACCGCGAGCCAGTTCACCGCGCCGTCGTACAGCAACTGCAGCGTCACCATTGGAGGCACGACGGTGCGGGACCTGAGGCTCGACCTGACCGCAACGGCGGCGGGGGCGACCTACGCCATTGGCGGCGTCTACAAGCTGGATGCGAGGTTGTGATGGCTGCCTATCAGTGCACGGCCTCCGCGGCGGTCATCCGCACCGGCGATGGCGCACTCATCCCGGAGGATGCGGCCAATCGCGACCGCGCGGCCTATCACGAATGGCTGGCAAACGGCGGCGTTCCCGATCCCTATGTCGCGCCTCCGCCGGTGGCGCCGCGGTCGATCTCGGATCGGCAGTTCTATCAGCAGCTGGCGATCGAAGGCATCATCTCGGAGGCCGACGCCCTGGCGGCGAACGCTGCGGTGATACCGCCCGCGCTGCTCGCGGTGATCGACGCCATGCCCACGGCGGAGCAATTCGGCGCCAAGATGATCGTGTCCGGGGCGACCACCTTCGAGCGCAACGACCCGCTAACGGTCCGGATCGGAATGGCGCAGGGCTGGAGCGCGGCGCGGATCGACGCATTCTTCATCGCCGCCGCGGCGCTATAGGCCATGTTCTTCGACGCATTCGGCCGCCTGGCGTTTGGACAGGATACGCAAGCCGCGGCGGTCAGCTACGCGTTGCCGGCCGTCGCCGGCGTCTATCCCATCGCCGGCACCGCCGTGGCATTCGGCGGCGCCGAGGTCGCGCCGGCCGGCATCTATCGGCTCGGCGGCGCCAGAGCGGCGTTCGGCGCCGCCGAACCTGCATCCGCTGGCGCTTACGCCCTGACGGGCCGGACGATCGGCGAGACGGTGTCGCTGGCGCCGGCGCCCGGGTCTCATTGGCTGTCGGGCGTTGCGACGACGGTTGCCTTCAAGGAAATCGCCGGCGCCGATGCCTACGCGCTGACCGGGACCGCGATCGGCGAGACGGTTGCGATCGCGGCCGCGGCCGGTGCTTACGCCTCAGCAGGATTCGGCGTCACCGTGGCGGTCACGATGCCGGGCGATGGTGGCGTCCATGCCTGGACGCTGACGCCGACGCCGCTGATCCGAACCGGCGACGATTTCGACCAGGTCTATGGCGGCGTCGGGCACTACCTCGAGGAGCTCGAGGAGAAGCGGCGGCTCGCCAGGATCACGCGCAAGACGCCGGCGCCGATCCAGACCAAGGCGTGGCCGGCGTTGCCGCCGATCATAGCCCAGCCGCCACGGCCGGCGCCGGCAATCGATCCACAGGCCATCGCCGCCCAGTGGCAGGCCGAGCAGAAGCAGGCCGATGCCGCCGCGCGGCGCCGGCAGGCGCTGGAGATCCTGCTTCTCGCCTCCTGAGTTCGCGCCTGGCGTATCCAGGCATCGGCGCCGGCCGCATCCGGCGGGGATCTCTGACATGAGCGAAACCGATTTCGTCGCCGGCTCCGGTCCGGCGGATACGCTTCCTTTGGATGATGGCTTAGTTGCCGGCGAGCATGTCGCAGAGACGGACATCGCGTCGGCAGCCGAGCCCGTCGAGGTCGAGGCGAAGCCGGAGCGGATGGTCTCGCTGGCCGCACTGCATGCCGAGCGCAGCCGGCGCAAGCAGATCGACCAGGAGTACCGCAAAACCCAGCAGGAGCTGGCGGAATTGCGCGGCAAATTCTCGATCATCGAAAGCCTGAACCTGCCGTCGCAAGGCAGGCCCGCCGATGAGCCGACACCCGAGTCCGATATCGTCGGCTATGCCAGGAAGATCGGCGAGACCGTCGAACAGGTGCAGAAGCGCCTGGACGATCAGACGGCGGCGGAGCAGGCGAGCGCCGAGCAGCACAGGCTGATGAACGCCTATCGCGCCGATGCGGCCCGGTTCGAGGCGCAGGCGCCGGATTTTCGGGCGGCCTATGACCATCTGCTCCAGAGCCGGGCGGCCGAGCTGCAGGCGATCGGCTACACCGATCCGCAGTCCCTGCACGAGGCGCTGCAGGCCGACGAGTTCGCCGTCGCCCATATGGCGCTGTCGCGCGGCCAGAGTCCGGCGGAACTGCTCTACGCTCTGGCGCAGCAGCGAGGCTACCGTAGAGCGGAGGGCAGCAGGCCGAACGGCGCCGCGAGGCTCCAGACCATCGAGCGCGGCCAGGCCGCCAACAAGAGTCTGTCCAGCACCGGTGGCGCCGCCGGCGAGGCCGAAATCACCGCCGAGCAGCTCATCAAGATGCCAATGGACGAGTTCGAGGCCTGGTGCGCGCGAAATCCGGCACGAGCCCGGCGTCTGATGGGCGGCTGACCGCGACGCGCGGCGTCCCCCGATTCCCTCATCTCATTTTTCCAAAGACGGAGATTGCAATGCCCTATCCGTTTTATCAGCGGCGGCGCGATGGCGCGCCGGCGCCGTTCGGCTTTGTCCCGCTGTCTGACTTAACTTACAGGCCGGAAGTCGACGAAGACACGGCGCCGGTCATCAATGCCAATGCGGCGGTGATTGCCCGCGCTTCGCGCGCAGCTCCGCGGATATTGCAAGAGTTGGCAAAGCGACTTGCCGAGGGCAAAGAGTGGGCAAAGTCGGTTTATACAATGGCAACCAGTCCGGACTGGCAAGGAACCCGGACGTTCGATCCAATGAAGGACAAAAAATGCGTTAGAGAATATCGCGACGCCCATAATTATTGCCTGCCGCTCATGATCGGCGAGAAGGGCTTTACCGACACCCAATGGCACAGCATGGAGGACTGCCTCAGAGGAAACGTGAGCGAGAGATGTCGAGGGATACCGTACGAGCGCCCTGGTCCCGCGCCGCGTCCGTATCCTCTAAATGACGATCAACGATGAGCACGCCCGGAATAGGAGCACGAACTGATGGATCGCACTTCAAAGTGTCGCGCCACCGCTTCAGCCTCGAGGACCATCATGTGATTGCGAGCCGCCAGGAGCATGACTGCGCCGATGAGGCTAAGGCGCGGGAGATCGCCGACGAGATCGGCGAGGCATCGCGTCCAGGCTCAGCCGGAACTGGCGGACGGTCACCATGGTGTGGTCGTCCGCGACAGCGCCGATCGAGAGATCTATGCCGGCGCCGCTGGATCCTGACGCACGTAAGCGTCGGCATTGATCGGGGCTCCAGCACCTCGGGAAACCAGGAGGAGCGGGGACAACACCCTGTGAACGACTGTGAATTGCGGGGAAAGTAAGCTCCCGTCAAGGAACGGCCGTCATTAGCTTGAGTTCTGATGGCGCGTTCCGGGAGAAACTTCCATGCAAAAGTTCAGCTTTGGCCTGACCGACCTGACCTCCTTCGATAAGCCTGCGGGCGAGTACTGGCTGCACCATCCGGCCGGCGCCGCCCGGCGCGGCCGCCGCATGGCCAAATCCCTTGCCAGGACCATGCCGCAAGCCATGCTCGCCGGCCTCTGCATCGTCGCGTTCGACGGCGCCGGAAACCTCGCCGCGGTGGTGCCGCTGGCGACGGTGCATTAGCGCCGCCACTGAAAATCGACTGGAACGCATCCGAGCCGGCGTCACGCGACGCCGGCTTCTTTGTTCGGGGCGCGCTGTTGTCGCCGTCCGGTTCGAGCGTTTCTGCGGCCTGCCGCCGCACTGCTGCTTTCTTCGACCGGCGGTCGTTAAGCGCCATTCGTCCCGCTCCGAAGCCGTCAATTCGGACAATCGCCGCGCATCCCCTGCCGGCGCCGATGTTCCGTTTCACCTTCATGCGGAGATCGCCATCATGGCATCCACCACCTACGGCGTGAACGACACGCTTTCCAACAAGCTGTGGGCCAAGAAGCTCTCGGCCGAAGCCCTGAAGGAGACCTATTTCGGCCGCTTCATGGGCACGGGCTCGGACAACATGATCCAGCTCAAGAACGAGACCTCGACCAATGCCGGTGACAGCGTCACCTTCGGGCTGCGCATGCAGCTCTCCGGCGACGGCGTCACCGAGGCCCAGACCCTCCAGGGCAACGAGGAGAGCCTGACCACCTATTCCGACAAGGTGCTGATCAACGAACTCGCCCACGCGGTGCGGGTCCGCAACAAGAACACCATCGACGCCCAGCGCGTGCCGTTCTCGCTGCGCGACGAGGCCAAGCTCGGGCTCAAGGACTGGTTCTCGAACCGCTTCGACAGCGCGATGTTCAACCACCTCGCCGGCAACACGCTGGTGACGGACATGCGCTACGCCGGCAACAACACCATCACCGCGCCGTCGGCGGGGCGGATCTATCGCGGCGGCACCGCCAGCGACGACGCCGCGATCAACACCGACAACACCAGGACGTTCAATCTCGCGGTCATCGACGCCTGCGTCGAGCGCGCCGGCACCGCGACGCCGCTGATCCGGCCGATCAAGATCAACGGCGAGAACAAGTTCCTGATGTTCCTGCACGACTACCAGGTCACCGACCTGCGCACCAACACCAACAGCGGCCAGTGGCTCGACATCCAGAAGGCGGCGCTGGCCGGCGGCGCCGGCTCGAAGTCGCCGATCTATACCGGCGCCCTCGGCGAGTACAACGGCGTCATCCTGCACAAGTCGAACCGCATTCCCATGGGCGTCTCCAATGCCGGGGCACAGCAGACCTCGACCCGGCGCGCCGTGTTCTGCGGCGCCCAGGCCGGCGCGCTGGCCTTCGGCAAGGAGTTCTCGGACGGGGTCAATTACAAATGGGTCGAAGACCTGTTCGACTACGAGCGCGAGCTCGGCGTCTCGGCCCAGACCATCTGGGGCGTCAAGAAGGCGGTGTTCAACGCCACCGACTTCGGCACCCTCGTCGCCACCACTTACGCCGTGGCGCACTGAGGCAAGGGCCCGGCTCCCGGCCGGGCCCGCTCGCCCTGATCCAAACGCTTCTCTCCTGATCCAGAAAAGGACATTCAGTCATGGCTACCGGAACCCCCGGCTCCACGGCGCGCCGCAATTCGAGCCAGCAGGTCGGCTACCTGCGCTTCTCCGTCAACTTCAACGACGCCGGCATCGCCGCCGGCGTCGGCAAGCAGTGGCTCCCGGCGGGCGCCCTGATCATCGGCACCGACGTTTACGTCGGCACCGCGTTCAATGCCGTCACGACCAACACCCTCAGCGTCGGCACCGTCGGCACCGTCGGCGACGCGGCGACCAACATCATCAACGCGCAGAATGTCGGCGCCGCCGGCCTCACCCAGAACGTCGCGCCGACCGGCGCGGCGCTCGGGCCGCTGGCAGCCGACAAGCAGGTCTATTTGACCTACGCGCAGACCGGCGCCGCGGCGACCGCCGGCCGGGCGACCGTCGTCGTCAAGTACGTCTGCGACAACGATCTCTGATCGTGGACGCGGCGATCTTCCTGATGCACTACGGCGCGGCGGCGATCGAGCCGCCGCGCCCGTCTTCCGAACCGAAGGTGACGGACAATGGGAACGCTGGCCCAGCTCAAGGCGAACATCGCAAGCGATCTCAGCCGCGACGATCTGGCGAGCCAGACCGCCGGCAAGATCGCCGACGCCGTCGCCGCGTACCAGAATGAGCGGTTCTGGTTCAACGTCTCGCGCAACTTCACCTTCGCGACGCTCGCCGGGCAGGTGGCCTATGGCGCCGCGGATCTGGCGACCATTCCCGACCTCATCCGGATCGACGCGATGTTCCTGCCGCGCAGCCAGTCGATCTATCCGCTCGACCGCTACGAGCCGGCGGACTTCGAGGTCATCGCCGGCGGCATGAGCGGCGGCGGCCGGCCCACGGCCTTCACCTGCATCGACCAGCAGATCAGGCTGTGGCCGACGCCGACCGCGGTCTACACCCTGCGTCTCCACGGCCATTTCCGGCTGCCGGCGCCCGCCGGCGACGCCGACGGCAATGCCTGGACCACGGAAGCCGAGCATCTGATCAGGACCCACGCCAAGATGCTGCTCTATCTCGAGGTGCTCGAGGACATCGACGGCGCCACGCGGATGCAGGCGCAACTCCCCGGGCTCCTGGCCTCGCTGCGCAACGAGAGCTCGGCGCGGTCCTCGACCGGCGTCATCCAGGGCTCGGGGTGGTAGGATGGCGCTCGTCAGTTTCGGCGACTATCGCCCCGACGTCTCCGACTATGAGGCCCAGACCACGCGGACCATCGTCAACGTGGTGCCGCGCGGCGACGGCTACGGGCCGTTCCCCAGCCTGACGGTGCTGTCCGCGGCGCTCGGCTCGCGCTGCCGCGGCGCATTCGTGGCCTACAAGTCCGATGGCTCGGTCATCATCTTCGCGGCGACCGCGACCGATCTCTATACGATGGACAACACCGCCTTCACCTGGACCAGGGTGTCCAAGGCCGGCGTGGCCTATTCCTCGGTGCCGGCCGGCGATCAGTGGCGCTTTGCCCAGTTCAATTCCCTGGTGATCGCGGTGCAGGCCAATGCCGTGCCGCAGGTCTTCGTTCTCGGCAGCTCGACGGCCTTCGTCGATCTCGCAGGCAGCCCGCCGCAGGCGCGCTATATCGATATCGTCGGGCGCTTCGTGGTGCTTTCGGGCCTCATCTCCAACCCGAACCGGGTGCAGTGGTCGGGCCTCAACGACGTCAACGGCGCGACGAGCTGGACGCCGGGCGTCAATTCGTCGGACTACCAGGATCTGCCGGACGGCGGTTTCGTCCGCGGCGTCGCCGGTGATCTTCCAGATCGAACGCATCGTCCAGGACAAGGGCGTGTTCGGGCCCTGCAGCATCGTCCGCGCCGGGGTCTCGGTGTTCTTCTTCTCCACCCAGGGGTTTCACCGGATCGATCCCGGCGGCTTCCCGACCCCGATCGGCCGCGAGCGGATCGACCGAACCTTCTTCGCCGATCTCGACCAGGCCAATCTGCAGCTCTTCGTCGGCGCGGTCGATCCGCGCAATTCCCGGATCATGTGGGCCTACAAAAGCACCAACGGCGCCTCGAACCAGTTCGACAAGATCCTCGCTTACGACTTCGTGCTCGACAAATTCACGACCATCAGGATCAGCGGCGAATACCTGCTGCAGATCGCCCAGCCCGGGGTGACGCTGGAGGGGCTCGATCCGCTGGCGCCGGGCGGCTCGCTCGACGCCATGATCCAGTCGCTCGACAACTTTTCGACCGCGAACACGCCCGAGCTCGGGTGCTTTGATGCCGCCCATGCGTTGAACTTCTTTCGCGGGCCGAACCTGGAGGCCGTGCTGGAGAGCGCCGAGCAGGGCACCGACGGCCGTCGGCTGAAGCTGCGCGGCTTCCGGCCCGTCAGCGATGCCCCGGCGGTTTACGGCTCGGCGAGCCGGCGCGAGACCCAGCAGCAGGCCGCGACGGCTGGCGCGGAAAGCCTGATCAATCCCGTCACCGGACGCTGCAACATGGTGGTGGATACGCGCTACAGCCGCTACCGCTGCCGCATCCCGTCGGGAACGGCGTGGACCTTCATCGCCGGCGTCGAGCCGGATGTCATCCGGACAGGACTGCGATGAGCGTTCTCGGCATCTCGACGCAGGAAAAAGACCTGACGAAATACGCGCTGGTGCTGCAGCAGCTGGCGGCCGGCCGGTCCAATGCCGCCGGGACGATCACGCTCAACGCGAACGCGACGACCTCGACCCAGACGCCGCCGAACTGCGCCGCCGGCAGCGCGGTGTTGTTGTTTCCCAGGACCGCCAATGCCGCGGCCGAGCTGGCCTCGGGCGCCTGCTACGTCAGCGCCGTCGGCAACCGGAGCTTCACCGTCAGCCATCGCAACAGCTCCCAGCTCGATCGGACGTTCTTCTATGTCTGCCTCGGTTGAGACGCTCTGCGTCGCGCCGGACCGCATCCCGCAGATGTGGCCGCATGTGGCGCGCTGGCTGACCACGGCGGCGGAGCGCTGCGGCGACTGGACGCCGATGGCGCTGCTCGACGTGCTGGTCAAGGGCGAGGCGCTGCTCTGGGTGCTGTGGGACGGCGATCGGTTGAAGGCTGCCTGCGTCACCGAAGTGGTGATCGTGCCAAAGGGCAAGATCCTGCGGGTGCTGGCCTGCGGCGGCGGGCGCGCCGCGTCCTGGCCGCAGGCCTTCGCGCCGATCGAAGCCTATGCGCGGGAGCTTCGCTGCACCGCCATCCGCATCGAGGGCCGCAAGGGCTGGCAGCGGGTGTTCGAGCGGCAACACTACAGGCTCGCATGGGTCTGCATCGAGAAGGGGCTTTGAGCGATGGGCGGCACGTCCAAATCAACCCAGACCAGCACCTCGCAGGCGACACCTTACGCGGCGGCGCAAGGATCGATCGACAGCATTCTCGGCGCGCTCGGCGGCCAGATCGGCAATGCCGGGCTGACGGCAAAGCAGAGCGGCGCGCTCAACTCCATCGAGAGCAACGCCGCCGCCGGCAATCCATATGCGGGCGCGATCGGCAACGCCGCGACCGGCCTCCTCAACGGCGGCGGCGCCCAGGCCAATGACGGCGCCATCGCATCGAACCTGAAAAACTACCAGGGCCTGCTGCAGCCCTACGCCTCCGGCGGCATGATCGGCAACAACACGGCGCTCAAGGCGCAGCTCGACACCGCCGCGTCGGACGTGACCAACCAGGTCAACAGCCAGTTCGCCGCGGCGGGCCGCGACGGCTCGCCGGCGAACCTGCAGGCGCTCGGCCGTGGCATCACCCAGGCCCAGGCGCCGATCATCGCCGCGCAGTACAACCAGGATGTTCAGAACCAGCTGAACGCCGCGAACAGCATCTATGGCGCCGGCAACACCACGTACGGTCTCCTGAACCAGAACCAGGCCGCCGCCAATCAGAACCAGCAGGCGGGTGTCGGCGTCGCATCCTCGGCTCTCGACGCCAACAACTGGGGTGCCAATCAGATCCTCAACGCCGAGCAGAACCGCTTTAACATCCCGACCAGCGATTATCAGACGTTGCTTGGCGCGATCTCGCCGGTCGCCCAGGCTTTCGGCACCAATACCGGTACCCAGAACAACACCAACACCATGAGTGGGGCCCAGCAGTTCGGCACTATCATGAGTGGCCTCGGCTCGCTGTTCGGCAAGATCCCGCTGAAATTCGGCTGAACTGATCTTTTCGAGCCCGGAAAAACTTACGACCAGCCCGGCGGCAAGAGGACAGGTGGTGCCGCCGTTTCTGGCCCGACCTCTTCGGACCGGCTGATCGACCCGAATCTAGGACCATCCTTGCCCGCTGCCAAGCCCTCCCAGTGGCTGCCGTTCGGATGGCTGCCGGCGCTGTCGCTCGAACTGCGGCGCCAACAGGACGGGAAACCGCTGCAATAGACAACTCCCGCCATCCTCGAGCCGGCACCTTCTCCAGTCCGCCATCTTCGATCTAAGGGGTGATCAATGCCGTTCTTTCTGTGGTCCCGCACGCCTGCCAACAACGGCACGGCCGATCCCACCTGTCCGTGGCCGGAGGGCATGGCGCCCGCCCAGGTCAACGACAGCGCCCGCGGCAACATGGCGCGGCTGCGCGAATTCGCCGACGACATCGCCGGCGCGATCGTCACCGCCGGGACCAGCTCGGCCTACACGGTCGCGAGCTATGAAACCTTCGACACGCTCGCGCATCTCGGCGGCAAGGTGCGGGCCATCATTGGCGCACTCGGCGCGGCAGGCCGCGGTGCACTGGCCACGGCCCGGCCCGGGCAGACAGACTCCGACGGCCGGCGCTAGTGGCCCGGTTGAGCGGGCGCGTCGTCCGGCAACCGCTGCAGAGCGTGCTCCGGCGTCCAGGAATAGTTGCCCGGCGGCACCGGCGCTGATGCTGCGGCTTTGGGCTTCGAGAGCCACGCGTCCACCAGCGGCTCAGCCACATAGACCCGCGCGAGCGTCCACGCGGCTATCGACAGCACGACACCGAGCAAAACGTACGGGCCGAGCGGGGTGAAGAACGGCTCACGCGGCTTCGGTCGATCGGACCGCCAATCCGCGGGGCTGAGGTCGACGACGCCGTCCTCGCGCGCGGGGGTATCCACATAAACAGCCTTGGAAGGTAATCGCTTCATGGCCTATGCCGACAATGTCGTTTCAGCGGAATCGGGCGGCGATCCCGACGCACGCAACGCGCGGTCCTCGGCGAGGGGGGCAGGGCAGTTCATCGACGGCACCTGGCTCGACATGATCGCGAGACACCGGCCGGACCTGGCCGAGGGGCGATCGCGCAGCGAGATCCTGGCACTGCGATCCGACAAGGATCTCTCCAAAGCCATGGTAGACGCTTATGCCGCCGACAATGCCGGCGCTCTGACCAGCGCCAGCCTGCCGGTGACGCCGGGCACCACGTATCTCGCACATTTCGCCGGTCCGCAAGGGGCGGTCGGGTTGTTTAACGCCGGACCCACAACTACCGCGGGCGCAATCCTGGGGCCCGCGGCCGTGAAGGCGAACCCCTTCCTGGCCGGCATGAGTGCCGCCGACGTGGCTGCCTGGGCAGATCGCAAGATGGGCGGAGCGGGGCGGCCGGCCTCGGCCGCGGCGCCACTGTCGATCGCCGGGCCGCCGCCGGGTCAGGAGTCCGCCGACATCGTTCCGGCAACGCCGAAGCCCGCACCGCGAGGCGCCATCCAGATTGGCGGGTCGAGCCCGGCGCCCGTCGATCTCGCCGCGCTGGCGCAGGTGCCGCAGCCGGCGCCGCTGCTCCTGCCGCAGCGAGCGAGGATCAATCTTGCCCAGGCCTATGGCCGGGCTTCATCGAGGGGGTGACATGGGAGTTCTGGACTATGTGTTGGATGGAAGCCGCGCCTCCAGGATCGCGCCGCTGGCGCTGCCCAACTCGGCGGCGCCGTTCGGCGTGCTCACCCCGCAAGAGCAGGCGCAGATTCCGGCGGGGCTTCCCGAGAAGTTAACTGCGGCCATGATCGACGGTCTCACAAACGTGATCGCGACGCCGGGTCGCATTCTGCAGTCGAAAGTCCCACTCACCACTGAGGATATGATCGGCCCGGCGCTGGACACCGCGCTGCTGCTGTCCGGCCCGAAGCCGCCGCCATTTGCGCGTCGGCTCGGCCTGCCGCCGCTTCCCCCGGGCGGCTGGGTGACCCACATCGGTCCGAATGGTCCGGTCGTGGAGGGGTTGCAGGGGAGGGCTGCCGAAGCAACCGATTGGCTCCGCTAGGCCGAGACCGGCGATGTGAGGGGGTGCTGGATCATCCAGAGGTGCAGGGGCCGGTCGACCTGATCTGGGGCAATGATCGTGGCGGTCTACAGCACATCGACGGCAAGCACCCCGGTGCGGCAGACCGAATGCCGGAGATGTGGCAGGCGCTAAAAAGGGTCAGCGATAGCGCGAACAGGACGGTGCTGGAAAGCGGGCAGGCTCGCGCCGTGGTGCAGAAGGACTTTTTCGGCGAGCCGAAGAATTGGCTCAATACCTTCTTCGAACCCGGAAAGGCATACGACCAGCCCGGCGGCAAGAGGATTGGTGGTGCCGCCGATTCTGGCCCGACCTCTTCGAACCGGCTGATCGAGCCGAATCTAGGACCATCCTTGCCGGCTGCCAAGCCCTCCCAGTGGCTGCCGTTCGGATGGCTACCGGCGCTGTCGCTCGAGCTGCGGCGCCAACAGGACGGGAAACCACTGCAATAGACAACTCCCGCCATCCTCGAGCCGGCACCTTCTCCAGTCCGCCATCTTCGATCTAAGGGGTGATCAATGCCGTTCTTTCTGTGGTCCCGCACGCCTGCCAACAACGGCACGGCCGATCCCACCTGTCCGTGGCCGGAGGGCATGGCGCCTGCCCAGGTCAACGACAGCGCCCGCGGCAACATGGCGCGGCTGCGCGAATTCGCCGACGACATCACCGGCGCGATCGTCACCGCCGGGACCAGCTCGGCCTACACGGTCGCGAGCTATGAAACCTTCGACACGCTCGCGCATCTCGGCGGCAACGTCATCGGTTTCACGCCGCATACCGGCAACGCCTCGCCGGTGACGCTGAATGTCGATGGCCTCGGCGCCAAGCCGCTGCGCCTGGCGCCGGGTGTCGAGGTGCCGGCGGCAACGCTGGTGCAGGGCACGCCCTACATCGCGCTCTACAATGCGACCGACGGCGCGTTCTATCTGCGTGGCTTCCTCAACCTGCCGTATTCGGTGCCGATCGGCGGCCTGATGCCGTTCATCAGCGCGAGCGTTCCGAATTCGAATTTCGTCCAGCCCTACGGGCAGGCGCTGAGCCGGACAACCTATTCCACGCTGTTCTCGTTGGTCGGAACGACTTACGGCTCAGGTGACGGCTCGACCACGTTCAATATTCCCGACCTGCGCGGGCGCGTTCCGGTTGGCGCTGATGCGATGGGTGGAGTAGCAGCTGGGCGCGTTACATCGGCTGGAGCTGGTGTTGACGGTGCGACCCTCGGCGCGACAGGAGGGGCTCAAAACCATACGCTCACTATCGCGGAAATTCCGGCCCATAATCATGGCACTATTGATCCTGGGCATGCGCACTCGTTCTCGGCGATGCAAAATGGATACTCTGGCCTTTTGTCCGGTGGAACCGGATCTCCATTCGGCACATCGCCTGGTGGGACTTCTGGCGCAACCACCGGCGTCACCATCACTCTGGCCGGCGGCGGCAACGCTCACCCGATCATGCCACCGTCGATTGTCGTGCCGTATATCTTGCGGGTGATCTGAGTGCTTTATCCGCGTGGAGGGACGAAGTGATTTAGGATCGCAAACCTAAGCCTTGACCAATATGCTGCATGCATCGTCTTGAAAGGAAGCCGAGCGAACATCGTTTGAGGATCGACTGGGATTACGGTTGAGATCGCAATCTCCTCATTATCTCGATGCGCGGTCCACGCGGCTTCGGAGATTGTAGCACTGCTGATGTTATCAACCGGGATGCGGAACGGGGCGTCGGTGGTCTTCTGAAAAACGACCTCAATTCCGTAGTCGCGGAATCGGTCGTCCTGGAAGCCGTTCTCGCGCAAAGCCCTCGACGTGCGGCGCCATGGGCCAGACGAGATTTTTTGGTCAACGAGACGGTACGAGTTGGCGGATGCTAGATCGTGGAATATGGCCGGATTATACGTGAAATAACAGTGCAGGAAGTAGCCACCCATCGGCAATTCGTGATGGATGATGCCGCCTAACTTTGCGAGGTCGTGGATCGTTCGCATCGCGAGCATCTGGTTAATCACGTGCTCGGTCGTACCGTAGTTGGTGACCAAATCAAATTTCCCAAGCATGTCGGTCTCGACGAAATCGATGTTGAGGTCATGGAGCCTGGTATCCGGCGCATCGAAAATGTCGATCGCCGTATAGTCGAAGCCGACCGCTTTGAGGATTGCTCCGAGGTACCCGCCTTCGCCAATTCTGGCAGCCTCATTGTCGCTGATCGAAACGTTGGCCCCCTTGTCCCGAAATAGCTGAACGAGCTTTGCGGCGGTTCCCGGATCGCAGTTCAAGTTCTGCGTGCCAAGTTCTGCAATCTTGGCGCCTAGCGGCACCGATCCGCCACGGACCAGTTCCGCAATCTTATCCAGCGTTTTAGCTGATGCGCCCATCTGTCCTGCTTCCTCCAGCTTTCGATCGCAAGTTTAGCGGTTGGGAGACGAAGTCAGCAACAATCACAGTTGCGTCTCCGCAACCACCTCCGGGGGCGGCGTTTTCATGCGGGTTTAACCTCGACTGCGCTCGACCCCAACCAGTGGGGACGCGCTAAGGCTCGCCGTGACCGGTCCGGTCCCGCGTAACGTCTGGTCGCGGCGCGCGCGAAACGGGGGACCCACGTCCCGAAAAGGCGGGCGCTTCAAGGCTAGGAAGAATCGGCAATAAGCATGCTTGCAAGTGGTCTACGCCCGCCACGGCAGGTTCGAACTGCGCTGCGGATGATCTAATCTCTAATTCGACTGATCGAGCGTCAGCAGGGTGTTGCTGCGCGTCTTGGTGACCTCGCGATATCCGGCGAGCTTCATGTGCTCTATGCAGTCTTCGGACCAGTTGTCGCGCTCGAGGTGTTCAATGGCGACCGTTGCAGGCCAGAGAGAACGCGGGGCTTGGCGAAAGAACGGCATGAGTACCTTGTCCTCATAGCCTTCGACATCGACCTTCAGCGCATCGATGCGATCGGCGCCGCTGTCGGTGACGACTCCGAGCAGCGTCTTGGCGGGAACGCTCACGCCGCTGTCGCTGATCCGACACGCACCAAGGTTTGCCTGATCGGTGCTGATCGACAGCTGTCCCTCTTTCTCGCCAATTGCGCAATTAAGAAGAGTGACGTTCGAAAACTGAAGCTCGCCGGCATTGAAGCTGAGACGCCGGAATGCAGTCGGGTGAGGCTCGATGGCGATCACCCGGCCGTCGCGGCCAATGTGCGTGGCGATCGGCAGGGTGAAAGTCCCGACATTGGCGCCGACATCGACAAAGGTGCTTCCCGGTTGGAGGCGGCGTCTCAGGAAGTCCAGCTCTCCGATGTTGTATTCGGGATTGAACAGGGCGCCCATCTCGGTCGCGCTGTCTCGGTGATGAAATCGAAACCTGGCCCCCTGGTAAATCGTGTCGACAGGGGCCGCGCCGATGAGGCGCGACATGAGCGGACGGAACGCGCCTCGTTTCAATTTTGAATGCTGGATGACGGCCAGGATCAAGTTCCTGGCTTCTCCGGGGGCGTAGGTTCCGAATGGGGCTTCAGACATCGTGCGACCTCACCGAGAAATCCTTGGAAACCTTTAGCCGTGCGGGCCCGGCCCGACAAGGCGACAGTCAGCCGCCCTCGGGCGGCTTTTTTCATGCCTGAGGTGCAGATGACCAATCTCTCGAGCCTGATAGTTCTCAATGCAAAACGATGGCGGGCCGCCAAGCTCACGCGCGACGCTTCCGGGCCGGCCCGCCGGCTGGTTGCCGCCCGCGCCCGCTATCAGTCGGTGTCGGCGACGACCGGCGTGCCCTGGTTCGTCATTGCCGTGATCCATATGCGGGAAAGCGCCCAGGACTGGCGCCGGAGCCTTGCCCAGGGCGATCCGTGGGATCGGGTCTCGACCCATGTCCCGAAGGGGCGGGGGCCGTTCAGGAGCTGGGAGGACGCGGCGATCGATGCGCTCGCCGATTGCCCGCCCTATGCCGCCCGCTGGCGCGACTGGAGCACCGGCGGGGCCCTGACCCTGATCGAGCAGTACAACGGCCTTGGCTATGCCCGGCGCGGGCAGCCGTCGCCCTATCTCTGGGCCGGCACCGACCAGTACAGCCGCGGCAAATACGTTGCCGACGGCCGCTTCGATCCGCAGGTGGTCGACCCGCAACCGGGCTGCGCCGCGCTGCTGCGCGCCATGCAGCAGCTCGACGCCGCGATCGACTTCGGCATCCCGGCCGCGACCGCTGTCGCGGCGGTGGCGGCCGCGCCGGCTGCGCCAGCGCCTTCCATCACCAATCCCGCTCCGGGCTCGCTCGGCGCCTGGATCGCCTCGTTCTTCAGGAAAGGAAAATGATCATGCTGGTGAAGCCCAATGCCGCCTGGGCGAGGCTCAAGGTCGCCTGCCTGCACTCCCTGACCGTCGCCTGGTCCTATCTGCTCGCCGCGGCGGGGGCGGCGCTGGAGGCCGTCAACCAGCTCGGTGACGCGCTCGGCGATCCCCAGCTGAAACAGCAGATCGCCGACGCGATCGGCGACACCACCATGGCCGCCCGGGCGCTCCTCGCCATCGCCGCCGTCACCTTTCTGGCCCGCATCCGTTCGCTCGGGAAACAGCCCTGATGTGGCAGCTCCTGCTCAACCTGATCGGCGGCCCGATCATCTCGGGCGCGCTCGAGGCCTACAAGGCCCGGCTGAAGGCAACGGACAACGATGATCAGCGCGCGCTCGAGCTCCTGCAGAAGGAGGTCGAGGCCGACATCGCCGCGCGGGCCGAGGCGACCAGGCTCCTGATTGCCGAGCAGGGGCACTGGTACACCGCGGCCATCCGGCCGCTGTTCGCCGCGCCCTTCGTCATCTTCGCCTTCAAGGTCATCGTCTGGGACAAGGTGCTCGGGCTCGGCGTCACCGACGCCCTCGATGCCAACATGTGGGGCGTCTTCCAGGTCGTGGTGGTGTCGTATTTCGGCGCCAGCACGGTCGAGCGCGTGACGCGGATCTTCAGGCGGAGCTGAGCACGGTTACCGAAGGAGGGTGTCATGACCACGCCGACCGACGTGCGGATGATCGCGGAGGAGGTGGCGCGAGCGACCGTGAAGGAGTTCTTCCTCGCACTCGGGGTCAATGCCGATGATGCCGAGGCGGTCATTGCGGTACAGAAGGATTTTGCCCATCTGCGTGCGTGGCGCGAGGCCACTGAAACAGTCAAGCGGAAGGGCCTTGCCGCCGCGGTCAGTGTCATCGTGACCGCCATGCTCGGTCTTATCTGGCTGGCTGTCAGCCGGCATTGATCGCGAGGGTCAGATCCTGAAGAAGACATACCAGACCACGGCGAGCAGGATGACGGCGCCGACAAGACTTACCGCCAGCACGTAGAAGACCGAGGGGTCGCGCTCGGCCTGGCGCGCCTTCAGGCTCGGTTCCTGCCGTTTCTTCAGGCATTATTGTTCCGCAGGTTTGATATGCCGCCGCGGGCAGCGTCCATGGCTGCCGCATTTGCGCCCCCGGGGGGCCAGCGGGAATAAATTGGCGTCGGCGTGGTTGGCCCTTACAAGTACCGCGCGCGGCCGTCCTCATGCCATAGGGAGGTACTACCATGTGCCCGGTTTCCGCTTCTTCAGTGCGCGCCAAGGCGGTGAGATCGAGGGTGGCATTCGTGCTCGCGATCGTCATCGGCTTCGGCGCGATGCTCGCGCCGGCGATGGCGGCCCACAAGCGCGGACATCGCCCGCATCACCCGAGCTTCGTGCAGCCGGCGCCGCGGCCGGTGTTCGATCCGACAGGCGGCAACGCCGCTGCCGGCGGCAACAACGCCAACTCGATGAGCGGTTCGAACAGCGCCGGGGAAAACGCCAACGGCCGCAGCAGCGGCGGCGGTTTCGGCGGCATGTAACCTGGGGCGCTGCCCCCCGAGCTGGGAATCGTCGGTGCAGCGCGGTCCGATCACGCGCTCCTCGTCGCCGATCAGGAGCTTCGGCCCGTTCTCGCGCCTCGGGACGATGACGCGCAACGGGCGCTTCGAATGGTGAGCCGAGAGCCTGATGGCGGCGAGGACGGTGTCGAGGCTCAGAGCCGCTGAACGTGCGGCTGCGATGGCGCGCCGCTCAGAGACGACAGGCAGAAATCGTCGCCGCGTTCGGCGCGTTCGATGTCGTCAAGGCTGATCACGCCGACCAGGGTGTAGTCGTCGATCACGGGCAGATGCCTGATCTCGCGCGCGTGCATGAGCGCGCGGACGTCGTCAAGCGCGTCGGCAGAGCTGCAGGACACCAGCCGCTGCACCGAAATCAGTGTGGAGATTTTCAGCGCGAGGCCCGCGTTGCCGTGTTCGGCAAGTGCCCGTGCGGCGTCCCGGGCGGTGAAGATGCCGACCGCGACGTTGCCTTCAGTGCGGCAGACATCCTTGACGACCAGCGCGCCGGTCTCTTCGGTCTGCAGCAGCCGGACGGCAGTGGCGACAGTCTCATGCATGCGGACCGTGGCGATCCGCGTTCCCTTCCTGTACCGCAGCATGTCACCGACATTCATTACAACCTCCACCGCGTTGGCGCCCGAGGGGCGGAAGGACTGCCTGTCCTATTGTTCTGGAATTCTGGTATACATTATGCCAGTTCGTCAACAAGAAATTTGTGCAACTTGGTATAAAAATACGACAGCATCCCTGACCTATGGCTCCGGCGGCCGCACTGCGGCGACTGGCAAGCCGATGCGGGTGTCCCGGGATCAAAAGAGGCGGCTGCTCCAAAGAAAAGTCGCCCCCTGGCGTGCAGGGGGCGACATCGGAGCTGGACGGCCGTCGGGGAGGTGAGGCCGCCCTGATCTTTAGTGCTTGCGCTTCAGCAGGTCGGCCAATGTGGCCCCGAGGCGGGCCGGTGACGGCGAGACCTTGATGCCGGCCCCCTCCATGGCGGCAATCTTCGATGCGGCGTCGCCCTTGCCGCCGGCGATGATGGCGCCGGCGTGACCCATGCGTCGCCCCGGCGGCGCGGTGCGGCCGGCGATGAAGCCGACCATCGGCTTCCTGCGGCCGCGCTTCGCCTCGTCCTTGATGAACTGCGCCGCATCCTCCTCGGCTGATCCGCCGATCTCGCCGATCATGACGATCGACTCGGTCTTGGGGTCGGCCAGGAACAGCTCCAGCACGTCGATGAATTCGGTGCCCTTGACCGGATCGCCGCCGATGCCGACGGCCGAGGTCTGGCCAAGGCCGACCTGCGAAGTCTGGAACACCGCTTCGTAGGTGAGGGTTCCGGAGCGCGACACGACGCCGACGCTGCCCTTGCGGAAGATGCTGCCGGGCATGATGCCGATCTTGCATTCGCCGGCCGTCATCAGTCCCGGGCAGTTCGGGCCGATCAGGCGCGTGCGCGAGCCGGAAAGGGCGCGCTTGACCTTGACCATGTCGGCGACGGGAATGCCTTCGGTGATGCAGACGACCAGCGGAATTTCGGCGTCGATCGCCTCGCAGATCGCATCCGCCGCGCCCGGCGGCGGCACATAGATCACCGAGGCCTCGGCGCCGGTCTGGTCACGGGCTTCGGCCACCGTATCGAATACAGGCAGGCCGAGATGGGTCGAGCCGCCTTTGCCCGGAGAGGTGCCGCCGACCATGCGCGTGCCGTAGAGCATCGCCTGTTCGGAATGGAAGGTGCCGTTCTTGCCGGTGAAGCCCTGGCAGATCACCTTCGTTTGAGAATTGATGAGAATGGACATCAAGCGGCCTCCTTGCGCACTGCGCGGACGATCTTCTGCGCCGCATCGTCGAGGTCGTCGGCGGACAGAACGTTCAGTTTGGCGTCGGCGATGATTTTCTTGCCGAGCTCGACGTTGGTACCCTCGAGCCGTACCACCAGCGGCACCGACAGGCCGACCTCGCGTACCGCCGCGACCACGCCCTCGGCGATGACGTCGCAGCGCATGATGCCTCCGAAGATGTTGACGAGGATTCCCTTCACGTTGGGATCGGAGGTGATGATCTTGAACGCGGCCGCGACCTTGTCCTTGGTCGCGCCGCCGCCGACGTCGAGGAAGTTCGCCGGCGTCGCGCCGTAGAGCTTGATGATGTCCATGGTCGCCATGGCGAGGCCGGCGCCATTGACCATGCAGCCGATCTCGCCCTCGAGGGCGATGTAATTGAGATCGTATTTCGAAGCTTCGATCTCCTTGTCGTCCTCTTCGCTGAGATCGCGCAATTTCAGCACGCCCGGCTGGCGGAACAGGGCGTTGCTGTCGAAGCTGATCTTGGCATCGAGGCAGCGCAGTTCGCCCTGCTCGGTGACGACCAGCGGATTGATCTCGAGCATCGCCATATCGCGCGTGGTGAAGGCAGCGTAGAGCTGCTTGATCAGCTCCGCCGCGTGCTTGGCGAGATCCGCGGAGAGGCCGAGCGCCCGGGCGACGCGGCGGCCGTGATGCGGCATCACGCCGGTGGCCGGGTCGACCGAGAAGGAGACGATCTTCTCGGGCGTCTTGTGCGCCACTTCCTCGATGTCCATGCCGCCTTCGGTCGAGACCACCACGGCAACGCGCGAGGTGGTGCGGTCGACCAGCATGGACAGATAAAATTCCCGGGCGATGGCGCAGCCATCCTCGACATAGAGGCGGCCGACCTCCTTGCCGGCCGGGCCGGTCTGCACCGTCACCAGCGTCGCACCGAGCATTTCGCGGGCGAAGCGCTCGACCTCCTCCATGCTCCGGGCGAGGCGGACGCCGCCCTTGTCGCCGGCCGAGGCTTCCTTGAAGCGGCCTTTGCCGCGGCCGCCGGCATGGATTTGCGACTTCACCACGTAGACGGGGCCGGGCAGCGAACGTGCCGCCGCAACGGCTTCTTCGACCGTGAACGCCGGCTGACCGGCGCCGACCGGCACGCCGAACTCCTTCAAGAGCGTTTTCGCCTGGTATTCGTGGATGTTCATTTCGCCCTCCCTGTCCGATTTTCGGCAACGCGTTTGGCGCGGCCAGGTGCATAGGGCCGGCTTGCGCCGAACCTTGCATTATGTATAATGTATACCAGATCTCAGCCCGGCGCGATTGTCAAACGGTTTTGGGGTCCTGGTCTGCCGGTCGCCCGAGGGGTCATGCATGGGCAGACGCCCCTCGTTTGGGAGGGATCCGACGCGGTCTGGCTGACGGCAGGCAAAAAAAGAGCGCGTGCCTTCTGACACGCGCTGTGCAGGTTGAGGCTGCAGCACCGAAGTGCCGCAGCGTGGGGTTCGTGCCTCAGGCGACGCGCGCCTTGACCGTGGTCTCGGCGGCCTGCTGATGACCTTCGATGAAGTTGCGGCGCACCGGCTTGATGACAAAAATCGCGAGCAGGGCAGCGGTGGCGTTGAGCGCCACGGCGAGGATGAAGACCGCTTTCCAGCCCTGGGATGCCGCGATCACGCTCGCCAGCGGCACCAGCAGCGACGCGGTGCCCTTCGCCGTATAGAGCATGCCGGCATTGGTGGTGGCGAATTTGGCGCCGAAGGTGTCACCGCAGGTCGCCGGGAACAGGCTGTAGATCTCGCCGAACACGGAAAAATAGATCGCGGTGGCGAGGACGAACACCACCGGATTCTGTCCCCAGTTGGCCAGCGCCAGCAACATCACGGCCCCCGTCGCGAAGGCGATGAACATGGTGTTCTCGCGGCCGATGTTGTCGGAGACGAAGCCGAAGAACGGCCGGCCAAAGCCATCGAAGATGCGATCGAGAGAGATCGCAAAAGTCAGTGCCGCCATCTGGAAGCCGAACAGGCTGACCGGCACGTTGGCGATCTTGTAGTCGTGGGCGATCGGAGCGATCTGGGCCGCTGTCATCAGGCCGCCCGACGCGACCATGACGAAAACGATGTAGAGCAGCCAGAAGATCGGCTGGCGCAGCACCTGTGAAGGGGGCACATCGATCTTGGTCTGCGGCAGGTTGAGTTGCTTCTTGCGGACCGGCATCGCGTGCTCCGGCTTGCGCAGGAACAGTGCCAGCACGAACACGATCAGGCCCTGAGCGATGCCGAAGGTGAGGAAGGCCTTCTCGTATCCGCTCGAGGCGATCATCTGCGCGATCGGCACCACCGTGAGCGCCGCGCCGGCGCCGAAGCCCGCCGCAGTCGCCCCAGCGGCGAGGCCGCGGTGGTCCGGGAACCACTTCAGCGCATTGCCGACGCAGGTGCCGTAGACCGAACCTGCACCAATGCCGGCGATCACCGCCGCGAGATAGAGCACCGGCAGTGAGGAGGCCATGGAGTTGAGCAGCCAGGCCAGCGTGATCATCGCCGCGCCGAAGATGATGACGACGCGCGGGCCGTAACGGTCGACGAACCAGGCCTCGACCGGGACCAGCCAGGTTTCGGTGACGACGAAGATCGTGAAGGCGAACTGGATGGCGGCGCGGCCCCAGTGGTACTTGGCGTCAATCGGGTCGACGAACAGCGTCCAGCCATACTGGAGGTTTGCGATCATCGCCATGCAGACGATGCCCATGGCAAGCTGAAGCCACCGGAAGGCGCCTGAATTGACGGGCGAGGGGACGGACGTCGATTGGGGATTAGCGGTCATGTTTCCTCCGGTGCGCATGTTCTGAAGGGCTTGAAGCCGAGGCGCTGCCAGAATTGAAGTCTGGTATACCTTATTCCAACTTGCAAGCGGATTTGGCCTGGCCTGATGCACAAAGAAAAAGGCCCCGGCGAACCGGGGCCCAAGTCTGGGAGGAACCTAAAAACTGGAAAACCGCGTCGTCGCGTCGACGTTGCGCGGCGCGTCCATCTCGCGGTGCGCTTGGCACGAGAGACGTCTCAGGCAGCCCGCGAGGGGTGGAACGTGGTTCTGCGCTTACAGCCCGAAATAGGGTAGATCACCGTTGCGGGCGGCGATCAGGGCGACCTTGTCCAGCGCGGTTTCGATCATGCTGAAGAATCGGCCGAACAGGCTCTGCGACGGCAAGCGGCCCAGCGAAGTGATGGAGGACATCGTCGAATTCCTTCTTTTATCGGGTCTTGCTCAGTTCCTGGTGGGCGCCACCCGACGGTACCCGACCATTTGATGTCCTTATTTAATGTATACCAGATGCCAGACGCAATGATCGTTTTTGCATGGCAGCATAAATGTGAGCGCAGCGCAGCATAAGTCAGGCCGCAGGCCTAGTGTCCTGTCTCCGAATTACCGCTCCATTTGCCTCACGCTCGCACGGTAATTCGGAGACATAAGGACACTAGAAAAATCAAAGCGCTAGTGTGGCTTATGTCTCGCAATTGCCTACGAGAGACTGGCCGCAAAGGCGGTAGGCAATTGCGAGACGCCACACTAGTGTCCCGGTTCCAACGTTCGTATCCCTTTGCAGCGAGCGCTGATGATCTGCTCCGGCTTGTGGTCGCCGAATCCGGGCTCGGTCGGCGCGGCTTCCCTCGCCGGCCAAAAAAAAGGGCCGCCTGGAGGCGGCCCTTGTCGGTTTCGAAGCTTGGCGACAGTCGTTTACTCGGCGGCGACCTTCTGCGGCGGATCCAGCGCGCCTGAATCGTGGATATCGGCGACCTGGTGATCCGAGAAGCCCAGCACCTCCTTGAGGATCTCGTCGGTGTGTTCGCCGAGCAACGGCGAGCGCGTCACCACGGTGGGCGACGCCGACAGCTTGATCGGATTGCCGACCGAGAGGTACTTGCCGCGCTCCGGATGATCGACCTCGACGAGCGTGCCGGTGGCGCGCAGCGACTGGTCTTCGGCGATCTCCTTCATCGACAGGATCGGACCGCAGGGGATGTCGACTTTATTGAGGATCTCCATGGCCTCGAACTTGGTCTTGGTCATGGTCCATTGCTCGATACGGCCGAAGATCTCGTTCAGCCGCGGCAGGCGAGCCTGCGGCTTGGCGTAATCGGGATGGGTCTTCCAGCCCGGCTCGCCGATGACGTCACAGATCTTCTCCCAGACCGGCGCCTGGGTGATGAAATAGAGGTAGGCGTTGGGATCGTTTTCCCAGCCCTTGCATTTGAGGATGCGGCCAGGCTGCCCGCCGCCGGAATCATTGCCGGCACGCGGCACCGCATCACCGAACGGAATGCCTTCGCCGTACTGGCTGTACTCCGTGAGCGGGCCATGGGCGAGGCGCTGCTGGTCGCGCAGCTTGACGCGGGCGAGGTTCAGCACGCCATCCTGCATCGCGGCGGTGACCTTTTGTCCCTTGCCGGTTTGCGTTCGGTGATAGAGCGCGGTGACGATCCCGAGTGCGAGGTGCAGGCCGGTGCCGCTGTCGCCGATCTGAGCGCCGGTGACGAGCGGCGGGCCGTCGCGGAAGCCGGTGGTCGAAGCTGCGCCTCCGGTGCACTGGGCGACGTTCTCGTAGACCTTGCAGTCCTCGTAGGGGCCGGGACCGAAGCCCTTGATCGAGGCGACGATCAGCTTCGGATTGATCTTCTGGATCGTCTCCCAGGGGAAGCCCATGCGATCGAGCACGCCGGGGCCGAAATTCTCCACCAGCACATCGCAGGTCTTCATCAGCGCGGTCAGAACTTCCTTGCCCTTGGGGTTCTTGGTGTCGAGCGTGATCGAGCGCTTGTTGTGGTTGAGCATGGTGAAATAGAGGCTGTCGACGCCGGGCACGTCACGCAGCTGGCCGCGGGTGATGTCTCCGACGCCCGGGCGCTCGACCTTGATGACATCGGCGCCGAACCAGGCCAACAGCTGCGTGCAGGTCGGACCCGACTGCACATGGGTGAAATCAAGAATGCGTACGCCCTTCAGCGCCTGTGTCATGGTCTACTCCGTTGAAGCCTGTATTGGTTTGACGTTCTCGCGTTGCGCGTTCCGGATGCCTGTCGAGCGGTCCAGACCGTCGCAAATTCGGAAGACGGTGCGGGAGCGGGCGGGCAGGCGCCCGTTCCCGGCATGATGCCGCGGACCTACTTCTTCTTCTTCTTGACCACGCTTTGCGGGTTGAGGTTGCCGATGCGTCCGCTCTCGGTGCCGGCTGCCGGGTCGATCGCGGCATTGATCAGGGTCGGTTTGCCGGAATCGAGCGCCTGGTCCACGGCTCGCTTGAGCTCGTCGGGCGTCGTGACATGGATGCCGACGCCGCCGAAGGCTTCCATCATCTTGTCGTAACGCGCGTCCTTGACGAATACGGTCGTGGCGGCATCGGCGCCGCCGCTCGGGTTGACGTCGGTGCCGCGATAAATGCCGTTGTTGTTGAAGATGACGACGCAAACCGGCAGGTTGTAGCGGCAGATCGTCTCGACCTCCATGCCCGAAAAGCCGAAGGCGCTGTCGCCTTCGACCGCCAGCACCGGCTTGCCGGTTTCGATGGCCGCGGCGATGGCGTAGCCCATGCCGATGCCCATCACGCCCCAGGTGCCGACGTCGAGGCGCTTGCGCGGCTTGTACATGTCGATGACGCCGCGGGCGAGATCGAGCGTGTTGGCACCCTCGTTGACCAGGATGGCGTCGGGACGCTCCTTGATCACCGTGCGCAAGGCGCCGAGCGCACCGTGGAAATCCATCGGCGCAGTGTTCTTCATCAGCCGCGGCGCCATCTTGGCGATGTTTTCTTCCTTCTTGGCGTTGATCGCGCCGGTCCAACCGGCCGGCGGCGACGGCCAGTTGTCGCCCATGCCTGCGAGCAGGGCAGAGACGCAGGAGCCGATATCGCCGACCACCGGGGCGACGATCTCGACATTGCTGTCCATCTCCTTCGGCTCGATGTCGATCTGGATGAACTTCTTGGAGCCCGGCTCGCCCCAGGTCTTGCCCTTGCCGTGGGACAGCAGCCAGTTGAGTCGCGCACCGATCAGCAGCACGACGTCAGCTTCCTTGAGCACGGTCGATCGCGCCGCGCCGGCCGACTGCGGATGGGTGTCGGGCAAAAGGCCCTTGGCCATGCTCATCGGCAGGAATGGAATGCCGCTTTTCTCGACCAGCGCGCGGATCTCGTCGTCGGCCTGGGCATAGGCCGCGCCCTTGCCGAGAATGATTAGCGGCCGCTTGGCGCCCTTGAGGACGTCGAGCGCACGTTTGATGGAGTTCGGTGCAGGAATCTGAGCCGGCGCGGCGTCGATCACCTTCACCAGCGACTTGGCGCCCGCCTCGGCAGTCATCACCTGCGAGAACAGCTTCGCCGGCAGATCGAGGTAGACGCCGCCGGGGCGGCCGGAGACCGCGGCGCGGATCGCACGCGCCACGCCGATGCCGATGTCGGCGGCGTGCAACACGCGGAACGCCGCCTTGCACAGCGGCTTGGCGACGGCGAGCTGGTCCATCTCCTCGTAGTCGCCCTGCTGCAGGTCGACGATCTCGCGCTCCGACGAGCCGCTGATCAGGATCATCGGGAAGCAGTTGGTGGTGGCGTTGGCGAGCGCGGTGAGGCCGTTGAGGAAGCCGGGCGCCGACACCGTCAGGCAGATGCCCGGCTTCCTGGTCAGGAAGCCGGCGATCGCGGCGGCGTTGCCGGCGTGCTGCTCGTGGCGGAAGGAAATGACGCGGATGCCGGCAGCCTGGGCGAAACGGCCGAGGTCGGTGATCGGAATGCCGGGCACGCCGTAGATGGTGTTGATGCCGTTGAGCTTGAGCGCATCGATGACGAGATGGAAGCCATCCGTCAGTTCCTGCTCTGCGGCTGAATGGGCGTCGATGCTCTGTACCACTGCGGACATTCCGGACGTCTCCCTCTACTTTCGTCTTTGTGGCCCGGCCTTCCGTGAGAGCATGATTGTGTTCGGAAAGCCCCGGCCCGTCTCAATCATGCTCTAGCTGAAGATCTCGTGGCCATGGGCCTCGACATAGGCCGCGAGCTTGAGCGTATGCTCGCGGGCGAGTTTCTCGGCGAGTTCGGTGTCGCGCTCCTCGAGCGCGGCGATGATGTCGAGATGCTCGGGCAGCGATTTCGCGATGCGTTCCTGCCGGCCAATGGTGAGCTGGCGATAGCCGCGCACGTGCAGCAGGATGTCGTTGGTCATCTCGACCAGCACCTGGGATTCGCTGAGCGCGAGCAGCGCCTGATGGAAGGCGATATTGGCCTTGGAGTATTCCTCGATGTGGTCCTGCGGCAGGCGGTCCTTGCCGAAGTCCTTGAAGAAGGTCCGCAGCGCCGAGATGTCCTTCTTGCGCGCGGTGGTGGTGATGAGGCGCGCCGCCATGCTCTCCAGCGCCGCCCAGGCGCGTATCATGTCGACGACTTCGGCCTTGCTTTTGCGCACCACGACGATGCCGCGGCGCGGCACGGTCTTGACGAAGCCGTCCTGCTCGAGCATGGCGATCGCTTCGCGGATCGGGGTGCGGCTGACGCCGAGCCGCTCCGACAGGGCGCGCTCATCGAGCATCACCGGGTCCGGCGTCGCATAGATGTCCATCTTGAGAATCGCTTCTTTCAAGGCGTCGTAAGCCTTGGTCTTGAAGCTCGTTTCGGGCGCGATCCGGACGATCGCGATATCCGCGTCTGCCATTGTCGGCTGCGCCTTGCTGGTCCTGGCCATGAATCGTTTCCCCCTGTGGCGTGCATGGGAACGATATCATGCGATCACGCCTGTGGTCTTGGCATGCCAGATGCCAGAATGTCAAGCGAGGCGCGTTGTCTCATTGCTATTGCGCTGCGGCAAAGCCGGGGTGCTGCGGCTTTGGCCTTGACAAAGGTGGCTCTTGGCATACCAAATGCCACGTCTTCGCCCCATCGGCCGGCTCCGCCACGATGGCTACGATTCGCGCGTGAGAGTGCCGTCCGAGGCTCGCGCGTTCGGCGCAAAGGACAAAAGGACGCGACAGGAGGAAATCAATGGCACAGGACGCAGCGCGCAAGATCGATCTGGGACATGAGGCCGCGGCGACGGTCCGCAGGGTGCTCGACGCGGTGAGGGCCGACGGCCGCACCAGTCTGACCGCCCCCGAAGGCAAGCTGGTCTGTGACGCCTATGGCATTCCGGTGCCGAAGGAGGGGCTTGCCAGGTCCGCGGCCGAGGCAGCCAGGATCGCGGGGGCCATGGGCTTTCCGGTGGTCATGAAGATCGTCTCGCCCGACATCCTGCACAAGACCGAGGCCGGGGGCGTCGTGGTCGGCGTCAAGAGCGCAGCCGATGCCGAACAGGCCTACGACACCATTCTGAAGAACGCCAAGGCCTACAAGGCTGACGCCAAGGTCGAGGGCGTGCAGGTGCAGCAGATGCTGCAGGGCGGCACCGAGGTCATCGTCGGCTCGATCACCGACGGCTCCTTCGGCAAGCTCGTCGCCTTCGGCCTCGGCGGAGTCCTGGTCGAGGTGCTCAAGGACGTTACCTTCCGCCTCGCACCGGCGACGCGTGATGAAGCGCTGTCGATGCTCGACGGCATCCAGGCAGCGGAGATGCTGCGCGGCGTGCGCGGCGGCGACCCGGTGAATCGCGACGCGCTCTCCGACGTCATCGTCAAGGTATCCCAGCTCGTCAGCGACTTCCCGGAGATCGTCGAACTCGACCTCAACCCGGTCTTCGCCACCAGGAAGGATGCGATCGCCGCCGACGTGCGCATCGTCGTCGATTTCGATTACAAGCCTCGTCCGGCGCCGCGCTCAAACGAGGAAATCGTCGCCGCGATGAACCGCATCATGATGCCGAAGGCGATCGCGGTGATCGGTGCCTCGGCCGAAGACGGCAAGATCGGCAATTCGGTGATGAAGAACCTGATCAATGGCGGCTATAAGGGCGCGATCTATCCGATCCACCCCAAAGCCACCGAGATCCTGGGCTACAAGGCCTACAAGAGCGTCAAGGATGTGGCCGGCGTGATCGACACCGCAGTGTTCGCGATCCCCGCCAAGTTCGTTGCCGCCGCGCTCGTCGAATGCGGTGAGAAGAAGATCCCGGGTGCCGTGCTGATTCCATCGGGCTTCGCCGAAGCCGGCGCACCGGAACTGCAGGCCGAGATCGTCGAGGTCGGCAAGAAGTACGACATCCGCCTGATGGGGCCGAACATCTACGGCTTCTACTATACGCCAGCCAATCTCTGCGCCACCTTCTGCACCGCCTATGACGTCAAGGGACACGCTGCGTTGTCGTCGCAGTCCGGCGGCATCGGCATGGCGATCATCGGCTTCTCGCGCTCCGCCAAAATGGGCGTCTCGGCCATTGTCGGTCTCGGCAACAAGTCGGACATCGACGAGGACGATCTGCTCGCCTTCTTCGAGCAGGACCCCAACACCAACCTGATCGCCCAGCACTGCGAGGACCTCAAGGACGGCCGCGCCTTCGCCGAGGCGGCCAGGCGGGTCTCCAAGAAGAAGCCGGTGGTGGTCCTCAAGGCGGGCCGTACTTCGGCCGGCGCCAAGGCTGCCTCGTCGCATACCGGCGCGCTCGCAGGCAACGACAAGATCTACGAGGACGTGTTGAAGCAGTCCGGCGTGATCCGGGCGCGCTCGCTGCGCCAGCTGCTCGAATTCGCCCGCGGCGTGCCGGTGCTGCCCACCCCCAAGGGTGAGAACGTGCTGATCATCACGGGCGCCGGCGGATCGGGTGTGCTGCTGTCCGACGCGGTGGTCGACAACGGCATGTCACTGATGGCGATGCCGCCGGATCTCGACGCTGCGTTCCGCAAGTTCATTCCGCCGTTCGGCGCGGCCGGAAATCCGGTCGACATCACCGGCGGCGAGCCGCCGATCACCTATGTCAACACGGTGAAGCTCGGATTGTCGGACGATCGCATCCACGCCCTGATTCTCGGCTACTGGCACACCATCGTCACCCCGCCGATGGTCTTCGCCCGCAACATGGTCGAGGTGAAGAAGGAGATGGAGGCCAAGGGCTTCGTCAAGCCGATGGTGGCCTCGCTGGCCGGCGACATCGAGGTCGAGGAGGCCGCGGAATATCTCTACCAGAACGGCATCCCGGCCTATGCCTATTCCACCGAATTGCCGGTCGAGGTGCTCGGCGCCAAGTACAAGTGGGCGCGCGGCGCCGGCCTCCTGTAAACGACGATTGCTGCGTCCGCCCAGCATCTGCCGGGCGGACGCAGACCTTTGGGTTGCGACCTTCACCTCCCGACCAAGATGCGAGGTGGCGATGGCGAAAGACATGATCCGGCGCAAGACCTCACATTCCTGCGGCGCCACAGCTTCGCGGTGCAGGCGCGGCCCTATCTGTGGAAACTGCGCAACCTGAGCCGTGAAACCGCCAACCTTGCGGTTGTCGACGACGGTGCCGTGATCATCGTCAATCGGGTGGAGAGCCGCGAAATCATGCGCTGAGTTACCAGCGTCGGCGGCCGTGCCCCGAGGGGCCTGCGGTCTCGGCAAGGCGGTGCTGTCGACCTATCCGGAGGATGGGGCGCCATAAGGCATGCTTCATGCGACGCGTCGGACGGTGCCGTAAACGATTCCCTTCTCCTTGAGCCAGCGCCGATACGCGACCGATGAGCCGTCGGCGCGGGTCGGAATTTCGGCGCGGGGCTCGAGCGGCAACAGCAGCGGCCGCTGGTTCTCCAGGATAATGCGATCCTGCAGGAAGATCAGCTGTTGAAACTGGACGAGCTCGGCGAGCTTCGACTGGTCGTCGATCAGGAACATCACGGGATGTGCCCGGCAGAGATCCTCAGCGAGCGGCTGAACGAACAGGCAGATCACGTCCCAGCGGTTGGCGGCGTTCGGGCAGGTCTTGTACAGGATCGTCACGAAAGGCGAAGCGACACGATACATGTATTGGGTGACGATCCCGTCGGTCGCCGACAGCGCTGCCTGCGGCTGGTAGAACTGACAGTCGGTCGCCCAAACCTCGTCGACGTCGCGGCGGATCTCGGTCGCGTAGTGCAGCACTTCAGTCTGCGGTTCCGCGCCGAGAATATCGGTGTGAACGAAAGGAAAATGCGCCATATCGAGGAAATTCTCGACAATCCGCAATCCTGACGAACGGACCGATATCGCGCCGCAGAGCACGTGACGGCGGTCGGACTCGTCGGCCTCGGGAATCGGTAGCACATCGCGATCGGGGCTGCCGAGGCTTAGCCAGAGATAGCCGTAACGCTGCCGCGTCGGCAGGGGCTCGCGCGTGCCAGCGAGGGTGGCGACGATCGTGCCGTCGCCGGATCGGCGGGTGACGATATCGGCGTCCAGAAGGCGGTGTTGCTTGGGTCCTTCGGGAATGTCGATCAACGGATCGATGACGTACCATTGATCAAGTGTCCCCGGTTCGATGATGCGGCGCATGGCGTTCGCTTCCTTGTGCGGCGAGGTCGGTCCGGCCTATTGCCGATAGATTCGCCTTATCACTTTCGCATGGGCGGCCAGTGCGGCCTCGACGTCAAAATCGAGGAACTCGCCGCGGCTGATGATCTCGCGCCCGTTGATGAAGGAATAGTCGACCTTGAACGGACCGCACATGATCATCGCCGCGAGCGGATCGCGCTGTGTGCCGGACAGTCCAAGCTGGTTGAGGCGGACGGCGATGAAATCGGCGCTCATGCCGGGTGCCAGATGGCCGACGTCGTCGCGGCCGAGCAGTTCGGCGCCGCCACGGGTCGCCATAACCAGGGACTCGCGCGCCGAGAGTGCCTTCGGGCTGCCGCCGAAGCCGCCACGGCCGCCCGGCGCTTCCGAAAGATAGCGGTTCGGCGCGACACGCTGCAGCATCTGCGCCAGCCGGGCTTCGAGGAAGAGGTTGGAGGTGTCGTTGGAGGCAGAACCGTCGACCCCGAGACCGCACGAGACGCCGGCATCAAGCATTTCGCGGATCTTCGCGATTCCCTGGCCGCATCTCATATTTGCCGACGGGCAATGCACCATGCCTGTGCCGGTTTCAGCGAACTGCCTGATCTCGTCGCTGTTGAGGAAGATGGCGTGGGCGAACCAGACGTCCGGCCCAAGCCAGCCGACCGAAGCTGCGAATTCTACCGGGCGCATACCGTAGGTCTTTCGGCAGTAGACCTCTTCATCAAGCTCTTCGGCAAGGTGGGCGTGCAGGTGTACGCCGGCATGGCTGCGGGCAAGCTGCGCCGCCTCCTTCATCAGTCCGGGTGTCACGGAGAACGGCGAACACGGTGCGAGCACGATGCGTGTCATCGCGTGCCGACTGCGATCGTGATGTGTCTGGATAAGGCGCTCGGCATCCTTGAGGATGTCTTCTTCGCGCTCGACGCATCGATCGGGGGGCAATCCTCCCTGGCTCTGGCCGCGCGACATCGCGCCGCGCGCGGCATGAAATCTCAGCCCGATATCCTGGGCTGCGGCAATGGTCGAGTCGAGCCGGACGTTATTGGGCTGGATGTAGAGGTGGTCGGAGCTCGTGGTACAGCCGGATGCGATCAATTCAGCCATGGCGACGCGAGCGCTGATATGGATCGCTTCGTCGTCCAGCTCCGCCCAGATCGGATAGAGTGTGGTGAGCCAGACGAATAGTTCGTCGTCCTGCACCATCACCCGAGTGAGGTTCTGGTACATGTGGTGGTGGGTATTGACCATCCCCGGCATCACCAGATGACCGCCGAGATCGAGAACCCGATCAGCCGACAAATGTGCCAGCTCCGACGTGGTACCGACCGCTTCGATGACGTTGCCGCGCACGAACAGTGCACCGTCCTTCAGCTCGCGCCGGGCATCGTCGAACGTGGCGAGATGGTCGATATTCTTGACGAGGAGTGTGTTCATGGTCACCGGAGGTCGCGATGGTAGGGAACGCCGAGCGCTGCAGGGGCGGCCATCGCCAGCCGCATGCGCCGCCAGGCAACGACCGGCACGATGATGAAGGCGATCGTGCCGAGGTAAGGAAGCATCGACAGGATTGGTGCCGCGACCGGCCAGTTGCGCGCCTGTCCGACAAACCCGAGCGAGGTGATGACGCCGAACAGCAGTGCGGCGAGCACCGCATTGAGCGGACGATAGCCCGCGAAGATGACCAGTGCCACGGCGATCCAGCCTCGGCCGGCGACGACGCCTTCGGACCATGATGGCACAAAGGCCAGGGTCAGATAGGCGCCGGCGCCAGCGGCGAGAGCCGCACCTGCAGCCACATACCAGAACCGGATCTTTTGTACGGCGATTCCTGCAGCGTCGGCCGCAGCCGGATTTTCACCGACCGCCCGCAGGTTGAGGCCGTGCCGGGTGCGGAACATCAGCAGATGAATCAGCGCCGGTAGAACGAAGTAGGTGAGATAGACGAGCACGTTCTGCGAAAACAGCGCACGGCCGATCAGCGGAAGAGAACTGAGATACGGCAGCTCAAATGGCGCGAAGACGGCCGGCGCCGGCATTCCGGAATAGGCCCTGCCGATGGTTGCCGCAAATCCGGTGCCCATCAATGTCAGCGCGAGCCCGCACAGCACCTGGTTGGCGCGGACCTGGACGACGATGGTGGCGAACACCATCCCGACGGCAAGACCGACGATGAGGGCGAGGACAAAGCCGGCCGCGGGGCTGCCGGTCGTCACGACGGTTGCGATGGCGGTGATCGCGCCAAGCGCCATCAGGCCTTCCACCCCCAGATTGACGACGCCCACGCGCTCGGCCAGTACCTCGCCGAGCGCGGCGAGGGCCAGTACGCCGCCCGCGAGGATAGAGGTCTGCAACATGCTGGTGATCAGGTCCATCGATGTTGCTCTGTCATGATTCGGCGGGCCGGGCGCGGACGAGCCGGAAATGCGCGAGCTCGTCACCGATCGCAGTGAAGAACAGTATCAGGCCGGTGATGGCGAGCACCGTCGAGGTGTTGACCCCCTGAGTCTGCAGGACGATTCCGGAATTGAGAATCACCGCCATCAGGGCGGCGGCGGCGATCACGCCGACGCAGGAGCCGCGGGCAAGCACCGCGACCATGATGCCGAGATAGCCGAAATTATTGGAGATGCCGCCCTGCAGCCGATGCACCGTGCCCGCGACTTCAAGCATACCGGCGACGCCCGCGATTGCGCCCGACAGCAGCATCACAGCGACGAGACGGCGGCGGAAGGGGATGCCGGCATAGGCAGCTGCCTGCGGATTTGAACCGGCGATACGGACTTCATATCCCCATTTCGTGAAGCCGAGCGTCGCTGCCACGACGAGGCAGATGACGATGGTGAGGGGGAAACCCCAATGGATCAGGCCCCAGAATTCCGGCACGTCGTGGACGAGGCGCGCCGTGGTGGCAAGCGCATGGCCGCCGGGGTCGAGCCAGGGGCCGGTCGAGACATAGTAGACGAGCAGGGTGGCAACGAAATTCAGCAACAGCGTGGTGATCAGTTCACTGACCTCCGCAAAGGCGCGGGCCAGGGTCGGAATCAGGATCCAGACGAGCCCGCCGGCGGCGCCGGCGACGAACATCAACGGCAGCATCAGGACCGTCGGACCAGGAATGAACAGGGCAACGCCGCTCGCGGCAAAGGCGCCCGCGTAGAACTGCCCGTCCGCGCCGATATTCCAGGCGCCGATGCGCAGTGCCACCGCGACGGAAAGGCCGGTGAGGATCAAGGGCGTGAGCAGGAGGCCGACATCCTCCAGGCCAAAGTCGGAGCCGAATGTCGAACGTAGCACCTGACCTGCGAGGTCAAGCGGCCGGGCGCCACCGGCGGCCAGCAGCGTTCCGGCGGCGGCGAGCGCCAGGGCTACGGCGGCAACGCGCGCGACGATTGCCGCGGCGGGAGAGGAGGATGGCAGGCGCTGTAGTCGGAGGGCCACGATCAGTCTCCGATGGCCTAGCGCTGCGACGGGGTGATGCGCTGGCCCCCCATCATTAGGCCGATCTGTTCGATCTGCGCCGTGGCCGTATCGATGACGCCCATGATCTCGCCATGGAACATCACGGCAATCCGATCCGATAACTTGAGGAGTTCCTCCAGCTCCTCGGAGATCACCACGAGACCGACACCGGAGTCCCGCAGTTCGATGAAGTAGCGCATCATTGCATTGATGGCACCGACGTCGAGGCCACGGCTCGGGTATGCCGCTATCAGAACGCGACGGGCAATGCGCATTTCTCGACGGGCGACGAAGCGTTGCTGGTTGCCGCCGGAGAGGTTGCGGATCGGCATGGCGAAATCGGGTATCGTGACCGAAGCGGCTGTCGCAATGGCCTTTGCCAGCGCCAGAGCTGCATGGGGCCGGAAGGCGCTCCTCACCGAAACCGGCGGCCGACCGTATTCCCGGATCGCGCCGTTGTCGGTCACGCTCAGCGCTGGCGCGAGGCCGCTGTGTAGCCGGTCTTCCGGAATATGGCCGACGCCGAAGCCGGAGATATCGGCAGCGCTGGCGGATGAGAAGTCCCGTCCGTCGATGCTGATCGCGCCGGAAGCGATGCGTCGCATCCCGGTGAGGACCTGGCTCAATTCCTTCTGGCCATTGCCGGCGACGCCGGCGATGCCGAGGATCTCTCCTGGAGCGAGATCGAGCGAGACGCTGTTCAAGACGATATTGCCGAGGTTGTCGCGAACCGTTACATCGCGAAGCTGGAGCATGGTTTTTTTGGAAGCGGGAACCGCGGCGCTGCTGCGGGCGCGCAGATCCTCGGTCGTGAAGTCATGGCCGACCATCAGCCTCGCCAGCATCCGTTGGTTGCAGTTTCGCGTCTCTTCCGTCGTCACCCGGCGGCCGCCGCGGAGCACCGTGATGCGATCCGAGATTTCCAGGACTTCATCGAGCTTGTGGCTGATGAAGATCACGGCGTTGCCGTGCGAGACGAATTCCTTCAGCGCCTTGAACAGTTCATGAGCTTCGGCAGGCGTGAGCACTGCGGTCGGCTCGTCCAGGATGAGAACCCGGGCCTTGCGCGCCAGCACTCGGAGAATTTCGACACGCTGCTGTTCGCCGGTGGACAGTTCGGCGATGCGAACCCCGGGGCGGACCGGCAGATTGAGCGAGGCTGCCAGCCTTTCCGTGCGTAATTCCAACTCCTGCGCACTGATCCGGCGCGGCGTTTCCGACCAGCCAAGATGCACGTTCTCCGCAACGGTGAAAGCCTTGACCAGCCTGAAGTGCTGGTGAACCATTCCAATCCCGGCCGCGATGGCTTCCACCGGTGACGCAAAGGTCTTGAGATATCCGTCGATGATGATCTCGCCTGCATCGGGCTGGTAGATGCCGGTGAGGATATTCATCAATGTCGACTTCCCCGCGCCATTCTCGCCGAGCAGCGCGTGGATCTCGCCCGGCTGTACGTCGAGATCCACGTTCTGGTTGGCGATTACGCCGGGAAAGGACTTGGCGATGCCCTTCAGCAGCACGATCGGCGGCGTTCCAGGCGCCGGGCGCAACCGCGATGTGATGTCGGGCATCGCGTTCATCCGAGACATCGAGGTCAGAGCCCGGTCACGCCGGCGATCGACCAGTCCCAGTTGTAGAGCTCCTGCTCGGTCATCTTGTGGCCCGCCGCGACCTTGACATTGCCCTTGGCGTCCTTGATCTCGCCGACGAATGGCGACCACCCGGCCAGGATCTTGTCCCGTACGGCGTCCGCCTGCTTGCGGACCTCTTCGGGAACCGTCTCGCCCCAGGCACCCCTGTCGACGCCGACGCCCATCGACAGGATGGTGCTGGATGGCGTCCATGTGCCGACAAGGCGTTTTCGGACCTCTTCGACGTAATACTTTTTGAAATCGACCACGATCGAGCTGATGTAGCCTTTGGGGCCGTAGCGGCGGATATCGGTGTTCCACATGACCGCTTTGGCGCCGCGTTTCTCGGCAACCTGCAGATAGCCCGCTTCATCCATGATGCCGAAGAGCAGGTCGCAGCCGTTGTCCAGCAGGGCGGTTCCAGCCTGTGTCGCAGCCTGAGGGTCAAACCAGGAGTTGATCGTGATGACCTGGATGGTGGCGTTGGGATTGACCGAGCGCGCGCCCATGAGGAAGGCGTTGGTGCCGGAGAAGACGGACGGCACCGGAAACGATGCGACATAGCCGAGTTTGCCGGTCTTGCTCATCAGTCCCGCCGCGACGCCCGTGACATAAGTGGGATACCAGTGCGCCACGTAGTAGGAGCCGAGATTGTCGAGCGGGTTGCGGCCGTCGCACTCAAAGAAGGCGACCTTGGGTGACCGTTTGGCGACGTCGTACAGGAAGTCACCGTAGTTCGAGGTCGCGAACACCATGCAGGCCCGCTCCGAGATGAACTGGCGGAAGGTCCGCGTCGCGTCGGCGGAATAGGGAATGCTTTCGACGAACAGCGTCTTGAGCTTGGGGAAGGCAGCCTGCACAGCCTTCATGCCCTGATCGTGACTCCACGTCCAGCCTTCATCGGTGACGGGACCGGTGTGGCCGAACGCGATCACGGCGTCCTTTTCATCCACAGGCAGCAGCGGCGCAGCGGCTCTTGCCGGCACGATCCAGCCTGGTGGCAGAAGTAGCGAGCTGCCTGCGGCGGCGCCGATATTGAGAAAGCCGCGACGAGAAAGGGTGCGGAGATCGGACATAGGTGACTTTAACCTCGTTGTGTTTGAGCCCGCGACGCCTTGAACATCGACGTTGTGCCGCTGTCGAAATCGTCTCGGGGCACATCGGGCGTTGCCGATTGCCTCCCCTTCATGACTTTCATCAGCAGCCGGCTGATTACCTTAGCAATCTCCATGCCGGCCATCGGCAACGTTCGGCGTCGAGGGCTGATCCTGCCGCAAGGCGGCGCTCGCTCGGTCAAGACGCGACGAACGCCTCGTCGCTGAACTGTGCAGAATCGCGTCAACCTCCGTCCCGAACTGAGCCGCATCAGTCTGTCGGGCCTCGGCTGTTTCGAACAGACGCTTCTTTTCGATCGGTGTGGTGCGTTAAAGGCAACACATTCGATCGTCGGAATCTCAAAAAACAAGCATATTTCTGCTTTGCTGCATAAAGGGTATGCAGCCGCCAATTTAGCGCTTGCTCCAAGGAGGCGATCGCCGAATAGATTGCAATGTGAGGTGTGAGCGTCATGCGAGAAGCCATCAGTATTGTCTTCATCGGGCATTTTCGCGCGGATAGCTTTTGCGAATTCGTCGACCATCGGGCTCGTCGGCTACAGCTCGATGTCGTGATGGAAAGAGCGGGCGACGAACGCATTGAGGTCAGGGTTGCGGGGCAGCCGGACCTGATCGATGCATTCGAGATGGCGTGCAGCCTCGGACCGATCGATTGCGTCGTTCGCGAGGTCGAGCGCGAAAGCTGATTGAATGCGAATCGCTTTTGGCAGCGGCTGTCATCGCAGTCGCGGGCGTTCTTCCTCCGGGCGATGCCGCGGCGGTGCGTGAACAGTGGAGTAGCGGATGGAGTTCGATCCCGGTTGGTATCCGGTCGGTCTCAGTGGGGGATTGGCGCCAGGTACCCTGGCGGGCACGCGATTGTTCGGTCGAGAGCTCGTTATCTGGCGCGACGCGAGCGGCGCCTGCCACGCGTGGGAGGACCGCTGTCCTCACCGCGGCATGCGACTGAGCTTCGGCTTCGTCCGCAACGACCACATCGCGTGCCTCTATCACGGGTGGCAATTCGATGGTGGAGCGCGGTGCCGCTACATTCCTGCGCACCCGGATCTCGAAGTGCCCGGTTCGATCTGCGTCGCAACCTATGCCGCGGTCGAGCGGCTGGGTATCATCTGGGCCTACAGCGAGGTGAATGTCGACGAGCCGGGCGTCGCCCCGCCTGATGAATGGACGCCGGTCACGCCGGTGCGCAGCCTCTCCGTCGATGTGTCGCCCGCAGGCGTGCTCGAAATGCTGAGCGAGACGCCCGCCAAGCGGACCGGCACGGCATGGACGCGAGCCTGCGGCGGCGACACGGTCATCCTTGCGCTGCAGCCGGTCGCGTCGAACGAAACCGTCCTCCATCTCGTGGTCGCTGGAGCGCCGGAGATCCATCGCGGCGCCGGCCAAAAACGCGTCTCTGCCTGGGGCGAGGCGCTCCGTCGCCAGCTCGAAGCGCGAGAAAACACATCGATTCCCAGCGTCTGGCAGGGGGCGGCTTGGTGAGCGAGATTCTGCTTTACGATTTCGAGCTCGACGAGAACTGCTACAAAGTGCGGCTGATGCTTTCGATGCTCGGCCTCGGTTACCGGAAGATCGCGGTCAACATGTTTCCAGGTCGCGAGCATCTCCAGCCGTCGCTGCTGGAGCTTAACCCGCGCGGCAGCCTGCCGATCCTCACAGACGGCGAGGTGGCGCTGTGCGAGGCCGAATCAATCCTCGCTTATCTGGTCCGGGCCTACGACGGCGGCGGCCAATGGCTGCCGGGGGAGCCGAAGCATTTCGGCCTGGTCGCGAGCTGGCTGCAGTTTGCCAGCCGTGAACTTCACGCGGCCTGGATGCTGCGCCGACACGCTGTGCTTGACGAACCCGCTGACGCGACGGCGCTCTGCGCCGTGGTTCGCAGGGCCTTCAGATTGATGGAAGATCACATGACGGCGCGTGGGTTCGACAATGCCGAGTGGTTCGTCGGCGATGGGCCGTCATTGGCCGAGATCGCGCTGTTTCCCGCGATCGCCCTGAGCCGGGATTTTGGTGTCGACCACGAGGCCTATCCGGCATTGCGGCGCTGGATGCGCCGAGTACGCTCGATCCCCGGTTTCCTGACAATGCCCGGAATTCCGGACTACTACTGAGCAGAGCTGCGCCATTCAGATTCCACACCAGGCAGAGACGACATGACCCGATCTCGACTGACCCGCTTTACAGTTGCGCCGCTCCACTCCATGACGCGTCGTCTCGCTGACGTCGCCGCCGGTCGTGTGGCGCCGGATCTCGTCATTGCGGGTGCCCGCATGCTCTCGACCTATTCCGAACGTTTGATCGACGGTCGTGAAATCTGGATTAGCGGCGGCCGCATCGCGGCGGTCAAGCCGGCCGGCAGCTGCAAGAAAACGGCCGGCAATGTCCCTATCTACGACGCCGCGGGCGGCATCATCGCGCCGGGGCTGGTCGATCCGCATATCCACATCGAATCCTCGATGGTCACCGCATGCGCTTACGCCGAGGCCGCATTGCTCAACGGCACCACGACGATCTTCTGCGACAGCCATGAAATCGGCAACGTCATGGATGTTGCCGGGGTGGAGGCGATGCTCGAGGACGCCCGTGAGGCGCCACTCTCGATCTTTCTCACCGTTCCGAGCACGGTGCCGGCGACCTCGCCGGAATTCGAGACCGCGGGTGGCGATCTGACCGCCGACAAGATCGCCGCTCTGTTCGACCGTTGGCCGGAGGCGGTCGGCCTCGGCGAGAAGATGGATTTCGTGCCCGTCACGATGGGCGACGAACGCAGTCACGCGATCCTGGCCGCGGCGCTCAAGCGCGGCCGTCCGGTCTCGGGGCACGTCTATGGTCGCGAATTCGTCGCCGCCTATGCCGCGAGCGGGGTCACCGACACCCACGAAGCCATCGATCGCGACATCGCGGATGACCTGCTGGAGGCGGGGGTGTGGCTGTTCCTGCGCGGCGGGCCCCCGACGACGCCCTGGCACAGCCTGCCCGAGGCGATCAGAACCATCACTGAACTCGGCGCATCGCACAAGCGTGTCGCGGTCTGTACCGATGACCGCGATGCCGACGATCTGCTCCACTTCGGTCTCGATTGGGTGGTGCGGCAGGCGGTCAGGGCTGGCATGTCGCCGGAGCAGGCATGGTCGATGGGCTCCTTGCATGGCGCTACGCGGTTCGGGGCGGAGAACGAAATCGGTGGTCTCGGCGGTGGCCGGCGCGCTGATCTCGTCCTGATGGACGAAGCTCTCAAACCCCAGTCGACCTGGTACGGAGGTGAACTCGTTGTCGACCGGGGCCGGATCACCGCGGTGCTCGATCAGGCGCTGTCGCATCGTTATCGGTATCCGAAGGCAGCCTACGCGACCGTCAAGCTTCCGACGGAGGTCAAGTTGACCCCGGAGCTGCCGGCCAGAGACTGTACCGTCAACGCAATCCGGACCGAGTTGCCCGGCATCACGCTGGCTCACCACCGGATGACCATCGAAGCGGCAACAGACTGGCCAACCCTGCTCCAGCGCCATGGCCTGTGCTTCGTTGCGGTGGTCGAGCGGCACGGCAAATCGGCAGGCAACGTAGCGCACGGCCTGCTCAAGGATTTCGGCCTCACGCGCGGAGCGGTGGGCTCGAGCGTCGGTCACGATAGCCACAACATCATCCTCGCCGGCACCAATGAGGAGGATATGCAGGTCGCGCTCGAGGCGATCAGGCAGCAGCAGGGCGGCGTCTGCGTCGTCGCCGACGGCGAGGTCAAGGCTCTCGTGCCGCTGCCGATCGCCGGACTGCTGTCCGACAAACGCGTCACGGTGGTTGCCGAAGAGGTAAAGCGCCTGAAGCAGGAGTGGGTCGAAGCGGGTTGCACCATTCCCTACATGGGATTCAACCTAATTCCGCTGTCGGTGATCCCGGAGATCCGCATCACGGACAAGGGGCTTGTGCTGGTGCCCGAAATGCGTCGGGCCATGTTGTTCGAATAGCGGAGCAGCCCCCAGGATATGGACCCGCACCGGCTCGGCCCGATCTCGACCCGTCTGCACTATTTTCAGCGCGTCGCCCGACTTGGTTCGATCGGGCAGGCGGCACGGCTCCTGAACGTCGCGCCGTCGTCGATCAGTCGCGTGGTGAGTTCGCTTGAGGAGGAACTACGGACTCCGCTGTTTGAGCGCGTTCGCCAGCGCCTTAAGCTGACCGGCGCCGGTGAAATCCTGCTGTATCGGACGCGGGCAAGCGGAGGGCGTCATGGCCAGAGTGCGAGCTGTCGATGCCGCGGTGCGTGTGCTTGAGAAGGAAGGCGTCACCTGCGCGGTCGGGGTTCCCGGCGCCGCGATCAACCCGCCCTCTTCGGCGCTGAAGGCGCGCGGTAGGATCCGCCGCATCCTGGCGCGACACGTCGAGGGCGCTTCCCACATGGCCGAGGGATACACCCGGGCGGCGCCTAGCAATGTCGGGCTCTGTCTTGGCACGTCCGGTACTGCCGGCACCGACATGGTCACGGGTATCCATTCAACCGCAAATCTTCAGCCCGCGAGAACTGGTCAGCGGGCTGTCTCAGGACATGACCGTGCTTCCCGGCGATCTGATCTGCTGCGGGACCTGGCTCGGCGTTGGAACCATGAAGGACGCCGTCAACCGGATGACGATCGCGATCGACGGGATTGGCGAACTGCACAACGAATTCCGGCAATGAAGGCGTTGCGAACCGTCGACGGCGTCAATCGTTGAGATCGTCTCCCCTGATCTTCTTGCATGGGGTCGCACTGGTCGACGATATTCGCACCAGCCGTTCCATGGAATTGGCGACGCGCTGGAGATCCTTCCGGGACAGAAAGCGCAAAGTCGCACGCGGATAGGCCTCGCAGAACTCCGACAGTGTCGCCGCTGTTGCGGCGATATTGTCCCGCTTGGGGATGACGGCGATGCCACCGTCGGCCAGCAGAAACGCGTCCTTGACGTTGGACATGCCGATGGCCGCCATGCAAATCTTGAAGAGATCCCGATAGGCTTGTGGCGGCTCGGGCAGGTCAGCAACGTTGAGCACGACGTCGCGGCTTTTGCCGCAGCTCTCGGCATGCGCGGGTCGTTCCGCTGCGAGGAGGAAGGCCGCAGCGACAAGCGCTGCTGCTGGTCGCGAAAGGCCCTTGCGCATGCCGCGGCTCATGTCGTCACTCGCCAACGCGGAGCAGCGCGGTCTGCTGATTGTCATTCCGGCTCGCGGGCGCGGGCAAGCCGTAGGTCGCTGCCGCGCAACGCTCCCAGGACAGCATCTGTGCGTGCGCCAGAGCGCCGGCCGAGAGGCGGTCCCGTACCTCGCGATCATCGGCCAGCACGGCGATGGCGCGCGCGATCGCGTCGACCGAGGGCGCGACAAGGAGGCCCGACTCCTCGCCGATGACCGCGTCAGGCACGCCGCCGATCTCCGTGGCGACGCTGGCGAGGCCGCCGGCCGCCGCTTCGAGGTAGACCAGGCCGAATCCTTCGACGCGTCCCGAAGAGTCCGGCACGCCCGTGAGGCAGAAGAAGTCGCTGGCGCCGTAAAGATCGCGGATCTCGCTGTCCGGTCGCGGCCCCAGCAGCCGGATGTCGCAGTCCGACGATGCGCAGAGTCCTCGCAGTTCGCCGACGTAGTCGCTCTCGCCATCCGGGCCGATCACGAGCCATATGATACGGCGGCGCAGCGCCTCCGGCAAACGGACCAGCGCCGCCAGGGTCATGTCGTGGCCTTTGCGACGTGTCAGGCGGGCGACAGTCACCATCACGATGCTGCTGTCGGCGATGCCATAAGCCCGTCGCGTAGAGTCCCGTTCCCTGCGCTGGCCGAACCAGTAGCTTGAAACCCCAAGCGGGATGGCCTTGACGCGCTGCGGCTCGATGGCGAAGCGTTGGCGAAACAGATCGCGCGTGTAGCGGCTGTTGGCCGCCACCACGGTGCGGGGACCGAAGACACCAGCGCTCCGAATGGCCAAGCGCTTCGCCGGTGTCTGCGTCTCGTTGATCTCGGTGCCATGCACAGTGACCACCAGGCGGGCGCGCGTTCGGTTTCGCGCCAGTCCCAGCGGGATGAAGAATGGCCAGTCGGCGGCATGGACCACGTCATAATCGTGCGCTGCGATCTGGCGCCGTGCGAGCATGATCTTCGCCGGAAGATGGCGCATCGAATGCAGGCCGCCCTGAAATCGCAGGACCTGGAACGGCAAGTCTCGATCGTGCGACGAAGTCTCGCTGAAATAGTCGGGGGCAATCACCGTAAGGCGCGCACCGAGGCTGGTCGCCGCCGCGGCAATCTCACGCACATAGGTGCCGATACCGCCGGTCGCCGGCGCAAATTCGCTGGTCAGCAGGAGAATATTCACGACACCCTCTCAGCAGGAGGCTGGAGTACCGACCATCCGGCGGGAATTCTGGATTTCCTGATGGTAGCGGAAGACACGGGCAAGTTGCGTGCCCGGCGTGAAGCTCTCGATTTCCTCGGCAATGCCGACCGGATCGAGGGCGCCGCGGACGATCGCGCCTCGGATCTCGACAAAGCGTCCTGCGAGCTGCTCGATCATCACCTCTCGCGATTCACTGCGTGGCACCAGAAAACCGCTTTTGCCGTCGCGGATGACGGCCTCGAGCTGGGGCAAGTGAGTGGCAACGACCGGGCGGCCGACCGCGAGGGTCTCGAGAACGAAACGCGGCATGCCCTCGAACTCGGATGTCAGAATCCCGCAATGGGCTCCGGCCAGCGTCGCCGCCATTCCGATGGCGTCCTTGAAGCCGTGCCGGATCGTTAGGCTCTCGATCGCGCTGAACTCCGCGAAACGATGGGGATCGCTGGTCCCGATGTAATGGAACTCGACCTTGCCGTTCAGCCGCTGGCGGACAAGGTCGATGGCTTTGAACATCAGCGGCGGGTCTTTGAACTCGTCGAGACGCCCGGCGAAGACGATGCGGAACGGCTCGATTTCCCCGGGGAAGGGCCGTGGTTCGAAGATCTCGGTGTTTACCCAGGTCCACAGGGTGTCGATCTTTTCCCGTTGCCTGGGATAGGTTTGCTGCAGGCGCTCGGTGATGAAGGGATTAACGCAAAGAAACCGCTCGCTCGCGTTGACGGCGAAGCGCTCGCCGGCATTGTGCACGAAGGAATATTTGCGCAACAGCGAATCCATCTGCAGCTTGGGAGCGCCCTCGCCGTGGAGCATCTGGATGAACGGCAGCCTCAGGACCGCGGGCAACCAGGAAAACTCGACGCGGCGGAGGTCGACCGTGCAGCGACGAGCGCGCAGCAGCCTGGCGATGGTTCCGAAATTACGCACCAGTGCGACGAAGAACTGTCCTGTCAGCGAACTCCGGATGCTGCGCGCCGCCTCGCGAGCCTGCTGGTCCGAATAGCGCAGGATCGGGAGGAAGTCGAAGGTGCGGCCACGAAAGGTCACCTTGTGAATTCGTCCGAGCTCCATGTCCCCGATCGAATCCACGCCGATGAACAGAAGATCGGTATCTTCGGGATGAAAGGTGATGAAGTCCCGGATATAGGTTTCGAGGCCGCCAACCTTCTGACCGCGCGGATCGAACGGGTGAATCAGGCAGATGTTGTACTTTCGCTTCGCATAGCCGGCGTTGCGGGCGCGTTGGGCGAGCGTCAGGGGCGATATCATGCGGCTTTCCTCGTCCGAGCATTTACAATTTGGGGGAGGCTGCGGATCACCAGGCGGGGGATCGTCGCCATGCATTTCACGTAACGGGGCCCCAACCGCCGCGGGTCGCTCAACACGCGCCAAGCCCATTCGAGGCCGGTCTTCTGGGTCAAGCTCGGCGCCCGGTACTGGGTGCCCGCGATGAAATCGAGTGCGGCGCCAATACAGAGAAATCCGGTTCCGTCGAGTTCGTCGAGACACCGCGCCGCGAAGATCTCCTGACGCGGCGCGCCGAGCGCCACAAAACACAATCGCGCGCCGGACGCGCGGATCAACTCGATCGCCGCGTCGGCTTCCGCCGAATAGGGATCGAATCGCGGGCCGGGCGAATAGGTGCCGACTACCCTCAGTCCAGGGTAGCGGGCGGCCATGCGTCTTGCCGTTCGATGAAGCGTCAGGCGGCTCGAGCCGAGCAGGAAAATCGGAATATCCTCTCGTCCGGCCTCCTCGCACAGCGGGTGGACAAGGTCGGCGCCGGTCGTGCGCTTCAACCGCACGCCGGCGAGGCGGCCGAGCGCCACAATGGGAAAGCCGTCGGCCGTGACAAAGCGCGCGCGCCGGTAGGCGGCGCGAAAGTCGGGCTCGCGGGCAAGCTTTTCGACATGATCGAGATTGATCGTACAGACGCTGAAACTCTCGCCCGCCTGAGCCGCGGATACGATGGACGAGACAGCTTCCGACATCGTGTGAATGTTGATCTCGATGCCGTCGACGCTGAGATGGCGCCGCTGCATGTCTGCGTCCCGCATGTGGATCTCCGTCAATCGGCGCCGGCGAGCAGGAAAGTCGTCGTGCAGCGTATTGGAACCGGTTGCACGTTCGAATTCTGCGTTGCGGATTCGTCAGTCATCAAAACGAACCATTGCGACGCAACAATGGCGTCGTTCACGGCGGGATGCGGAACATAGCGGCATCACGTCGATATACGTTCGACGAAATGGAGATCTGCATGCGCACTGGAATTTCGCGGCGGCAAATGTTTGCGATGACTGCCGCAGCCGGCCTGGCGTTACGAGGCGGAACCGCGACGGCGAAGGCCGAGCAGAGCCTCGGCGCGGTGGCAGCAGCCAATGGCTTCACGTTCGGTTCTGCGGCCGGTCCGGTCATCGACAAGGATCTCGCGTATCGTGAGCTCTACACAACCCACGCGAAAATCATCACCACAGATATTGCGCTGAAAATGGGCACGATCGCGCCGCAGCCTGGTCCGAAGCAATTCGCGAGCGCCGATCGCCTGCTTCAATTCTGTGCACACGACAACATCCCGATGCGCGGCCATTGTCTGATTTGGAACGAGTGGGTTCCGTCCTGGATCAAGGCGATGAGCAAGGCGGAGCGACAGACATACTTCGATCAATATATCGAAGAGGTGGTTGGGCGTTACGCGGGCAGGCTGCAGTCATGGGACATCGTCAACGAGCCGTTCTGGCCAGGCCACAAGGCTCCCGGCGGATATCGACTGGGGCCCTGGTACGATGCTTTCGGAACCGACTATATCCGTCGTGCCTTCGAACGGGCGACGTCCGTCGACAGCAGGACGCCGTTCGTTCTGAACGAGGCGCAGACCGAGCGCGACGATGATGTCGGGCGCACGGTTCGCGCCGGGCTGCTACGCCTGGTCGATGAACTCAAGGACGCCGGCGTCCGGCTTGATGCGGTGGGCCTGCAGGGACATCTTCAACCGGGCTATCCGCATGATGCCGGACGGTTCGCCGAATTCGTCCACGCCCTCGGCGAACGCAAGGTCGACATCTATATTACCGAGTTCGACGTCCGCGACGATACCTTCCCCGACGACATCGCGGTGCGGGATGCGATGATCGCCGAAACCGCAGAGAAGTTTCTCAATACGGTGCTGCGGATTCCGGCGGTGAAGACCGTCATCACGTGGGAACTCTCCGACAACTATTCCTTCTATACGGATGCGGCACGCAAGGCGAATCCTCTGGCCGAGAGGCTGCCGCGTCCCCTGCCGTTCGACAGCGAGTTGAAGAAGAAGCCGCTGTATTATGCGATGGTTCGGGCCTTTCAGAATGCCCGGAAGGCGTGATGGTGGGGGGCATCACGCCTCCGATTGCTGGGTCCGCGGCCGCAGCAACTTGAACAGGGTGGGTACATAGAGGGTGGCGAGGACGATGGAATAGACGGCTGCGCCGGCGAAAATATGCGCAAACAGAGCGAGATAGTTTTCCGCCGGCGGCAGCGCGTTCAGCACCAGCGCCATCAGCGCGGCCGCCGGGACGATGCGTAGGAGATGACCCAGCGGCAGGGTCAGTCCGAAGCGCAGGAACCCGATGGCGAAGCTGGCGCCCGCCGCGAGCGCAGCCGACAGCACGGCGGCAACAGCACCGCCGACGATGCCCCACAACCAGATACAGACGACGCTGGCGATCACGGTCGTGACGGCGTCGATGGCTGCGACGACGGTTAAGAGCCCGGTCCGGCTGTGCAGAAGGAAGACCTGATCGCCGAAATGGGCGCGAAAGTTGCGGATGGCGCCCGCCAGCACCGAAAGCGGCAGGATCGCGAGGGTAACCTGTTGGAACGGCTTTGCGATCAGAAGTTGGACGAACTCCGTGCGCAGCATGTAAATGCCGACGACACTGGGCGCGAGGATCGCGACTAGAAGCGCACTGTTGTCGGCGAGCTGGCGCATCGCGGCCGTGCTGCCGCCTTCCTCCATCTGCCTGACAGCGATTGGATATGCCGCGGCGGTCACCAGCATGGCCGCGACGGCGGCGGCGCGCTGGCCGAGACCGTAGCCGACCGCGAACAAGCCGGCGGCGGCGACACCCTGCATTTCGTCCACGATGAAGCGGGAGGCATTGAGCCCGACCCAGCCGAGGGCACCGCCGATGATCAGCGGAATGCCGTATTGCAGCGAATGACGGACGATCTTGCGGTCGACCGGCCAGAGGCGGTAGCCATGGCCGATCTTCGGCAGAACGGCGGCGACGGCGACGAATTGCGCGACCGCGTAGCCGGCGAGCGGCCATTCCGGCTCGTGACCGAGTATCCTGATCAGGGCGACGCCGAGGACAAACCCCACCGCGGGGCCGACGATCTGCTGGACCGAATAGACGCCGATCTGGTGCTGTACGCGCGCTCGCTCGCCGATATAGAGGTTGAGGGAGCGCGACACGACGTAGGCGACGACCGCGATGAGCAGGGCAGGGCTGGCATCCGGGGCGATGAGGAGCAGCAGGATCGCGACCACGATGGTGCTCTGACCCAGGACCGAGCCGAGAAGGACCGCATTCTCGGTTCGATAGAAGCTCTGGCGAGATTCGTCACCATCGAGGAAGCGGCCGAAGAAGCGCAGCGCATATTGCGACCACCACGAAATAAAGCCGATCTGGAGCAGTTCGTGGGTCGCGGTGATGAGGGTGATCACGCCGACTGTCTTCTCGTCGACGATATGCGTCCAGACGACCATGGCGATCAGCTGGAACAGTGGGCCGACGACCTGTGCGGGAAGATAGAGCAGGGTCTGTTTCAGAAGCATCGCTCAGGCTCCTAGCCAGCCGGCGACGCGGGCCGATGCGAGCGCCCGGACGGCCATGAGGGCGCTGATGCTGGTCAGCGCGGTCACGCCATAGGCGGTGAGAGAGGCTGTCAATGCACTGGACGCATACAGCGAAGTATGGTCGCGCAGAAGCCAGATGACGAAAATGTGCCAGAGATAGATGAAATAGCTGCCCGAGCCGAGGGCGGCGAGGAAGCGTATGGTCGGACGCACCGCGACCAGCGCGACGCAGAACATCGCGGCATAGGCGAAATAGGCGGTTGAATCGTAATCGGCGGCATCGCCGATCTTGAAGATCCGCACGGAGGCATAGACCGCGTAGGCGCCTAAAGTCGTCATGATCGCGACCGCACGTTTGCCGCGAAGAAGTGGCTCGAGATCGAGGGTGGCGAACAGGACGCCAAGGGCAAAGAAGCCGAACCAGAACGGCAGGTCCCGCATCCGCGCTTCCTCGATAACGGAGGGCGTAAAGGCGAGACGGGTCAGTAACGGATCAAGATAGCTGCCGCAGAGCAGGCCGAGCACGATCGCGAACAGCATCAGCGCTGCGAGGGCGTCGTGCATCTGGCGGCTCGAGCTCACTGTCCGGAACGCCAGCCAGGACAGGATTACGCAGCCGATATAGACGAAGACATAGTAGTAGACCGACACGTAGGCGAGCACGAAGCGCGCGGCAGTCGTCGTGATGCGATGATCCATCGCCGGATTGTGGGCCGCCATGTAGAGATAGGCGGCGACGAATGCAACGGCGTAAGGGATGAGCGTCGCCATCATCCGCTTGCGAAGCGGCACGCGCCCGGAGCGTGCCGTTAGAACGCCTGATGCGAACAGGAAGACCGGAACGCAAGGGCGCAAAGCGGCATCGATCAGCAGCGCCGAGGAAGTGCCGAGCGGCTGCTGCAGCGAATGAATGCCGATGACCATGAGGATCGCGATGCCGCGCATGGTGTCGATGGCGGAATCGCGGCCGGCCCGCGCAAGTGCGGCGGGGGCGGAGCGATGCCGCTCCAAGACTGTCGCCAGAACCGTCAATGCGTCGCCTCCTGAACCGGAAGCGCCGGTGTCGGTGCGGCGGGCGGCACGGCGGGATGGCCGGCGCCGGAGCGGCCAAAGGCGCGATTGAGGTGCTGGCGCAGTGGGGTTTCGAAGAACCGGTAGGACAGCACGCTGGCCGCCATGAGCGCCAGCACCGCAATCGGAATAAGTGTGAGCCGGCCCCCGGGGATCCAGCTCGGCAGATGACGCGCCCCAAAGGTCAGCACCACAGTGGCGACTGGAACGTGGAGCATATAGCAGGAGTAGGTCAAATGTGACCAGCGATGCAGTCCGAGTTTCGTTAGCGGTGTCGAATGCCCAGCGCAGTCGAAATGGATGGCCAGCAGGGCGATGGCGTACACCGCGAGAAGGCCGACCGATACCGAAAGATAGGAACCCAGCGCCAGAAACACGATCAACGAGGCGGGCAGGGCGAATGGATGAATGCGCCAGCGGGAGATCCAATCGCGGAACAGGTAGCTGGCGACACCAAGGTCGAAGGCGGGCAGTGCGCGGAACGCACCTCCCTGGTTGATCCACTCCGCCCAGGGTTCGCTTCTGGCGGCCAGCACCCATAGGCAGTTTGCGGCGACCGGAAGCACGACGAGAAGCAGTGCGAACTCCTTGCGCCTGAGGCAGAGCGCGGCAATCGCCGGAAAGGCGAGATAGCAGAACATTTCTGCGGACAGCGACCAGCTCGGGAAATTGAAAGTCAGCCGCTCGCCCCAGAGCGAATGGAGAAGGACCAACTGGGCGGGAAGGTCAGTGAACGGGTAGCGGTCCGGATTGTCCGATCGGACCATGCCGAAGTGAATGGCCAGCGCCAGAACGACGTAGAAGAGCAGCGTCGCGACATGAAGAGGATAGATCCGGGCCAGCCGACGCCAGACAAAATGGCCGACCGAGCGGGCGCTGTCGACGCTGTCGAGATACTGGCTGGCGATCACGTAGCCGGAGATCACGAAGAAAAGGTCGACGAACAGGTTGAAATGCTGGGTATGGATCAGCAGGAAATTGCCGATCGGCTGGCTCCTGGCGTAGTCCGAATAGTGGAGCGCCACGACAGCTCCGGCGGCGATGATGCGCAACGCATCGAGATGACGGGCGGACATTCTGCTGACTTGCACGTGATGCGTTCCAAATGACGTGATTTGGGGCAGGCAGCTCTGGCACCGGGGAGCGTCCGTGACGGGCGTGAAAGGCTGCTCGTCAAGTCGTCGGCCCCTGTTGCCGCGGCTCCAATTCGGTCCGGGTCGTTGTTGATGTTCGCTGCTCTGCAAGTTTCGTCATCAGTTCGATGGCCGCGGCACGGTCGCCGAGCGCCAGCTCGTTCCAGCGTTGCAGATTGCGTGAGGCGAGTGAAACGTAGGTGGCGCGCCAGCCCGGTTGGTCGACGGCATTGGCGATCGTTGACGCGGCGGCGGCGGGATCGCTCGTGTCGATGAATATCCCCGAATTGCCGAGGATCTCACGGAAAATGGCGTCTTTCGGTGCAACGATCGGCAGTCCGGCATATTGAGCTTCCAGCAGGGGCAGCCCGAGACCTTCCTCGTGTGACGTACAGATGAAGACGTCGGCGTCGTCGAGAAGTCGTCGGGCCTGTTCTGTCGTTTGATAGCCGTGCAGCTTGACGCCCGGACAGGCGGCGAGCGCGTCCCAGTCCGGGCCCCAGCCACGACGCCCGGCGATGTCGAGCGTCGCATCGGCAAAGCCAAGGCGGCGCAGGGCGGTGAGAATCCGGGCGGCGGCCGCCAGGTTCTTCCGCGGCTCGACTGTGCCGAGCGCGATCAGTCGCAGTGCCATCGGCTGTCCGGTGCGGGTCGGGCGCGCGGCCGGATCGAGCTCGAAGACATTTCGAACCGGAGGACGATAGAGCGTGATCTGGGCATCCGGCCGACAAACGGCTGCGAGCTTCGTTCTGGTATCGATCGAATTGACCAGGAAACGGGGATAGGAGCGCACGACCAGTTCGAACGGTTTCGACATGTAGAGGCGGGCGCGCCAGTTGAGATCGGCTTGCCGCGACAACAGAAAAAGGTCGTGAATATAGGGGAGAACGCGGTCGGCGAACGGCAACAACAGCGGACTGGGCGGAAAGCCAGGGCAGAGGAGGATCGACCGCGAGGCAGCCAGCTGCAGCGGCAGTTGGAAGGACTGGGTGGCGATCATCCGCAGCTTGCTGCTCGCGGTTACCGGAATGATCTCGAGGGGCGCCAGCGCCGATGGCGAGAACAGCTCGAGCGTGATGCGCTCCAGGCCGGTGACGTGGCGCCCGAGGTGCGTGTGATCGACATAAATGGCCATGCAAGCTCCCGGTCCCGCGCCCTGTTATGCTGATTGCTGCCGGTCGCCGCCGGCGCCCGTTCCTCGACGCTGGACGGCGGCAGGCGCGGACGGTCGATCGCGCGGCAGAAGCAGCGCAATCAGAACGACGAACTGCGCGAGCTGGATGTTCTTCGAAGAAAAGCTCACGGAACTCGCGGCGATGATGGCGATCAGCAGGAAGATGACGGTGACCGACCGCTCGGAACGCCGGAAGATCTCGACGAAGAGGGCGATCAATCCGAACGTGAGCAGCGCGGTATGAATGGCGCCGAACTGGACAGTGCTCGCGATCCAGAAATTCTCGATGCCGTAAGTCAGTCCGAGCTGGCTTTGAAGTGCGCTCACCCGGGCTTGATTCGGACCAAGCAGAAGCTCGCTCAGATCGAAGTGGGAAAGGAGGGCGACGGTCGCGACGCGGGCGTTGGCGCTGCCCTTGTCGGACGAAAAGCGCAGAAGCATCTTGTCGAAGATTCCGAGGTCGAATGCGGCGGACAGGGCCGCGATGACGACGAACAGCACGCATATGGCCGCAATCGCCGTCGGCAGCGACGTACGTCCGCCGCGAAGCATCCTGAGCATTTCGATGGCGCCGAGGCTGCCGAGAACCAGGAGCACGAAGACGAGGGCGGTGCGCCCGCCAAAAGCCATCAGCGAGCCGAGGCAGAAGGCGATCAGCGGCAGACGAAGTGTCGGCGCCGGACAGATCCGGGGGCGTAGCACGAGCGAGAGAATATAGGCCGCGACGAGACCCGAGGCGGTGAGTGGATGGCCCAGCAGGGCCGACGAGCGCCATTCGCCGTACACCACCAGATCGCCGCCGAGGCTCAGCGGGAACAGTCGATGTCCGGAGAAGTACTCGTAATAGCCGAGCACGACGTTGAGCAGGATCGTCAGATGCAGGGCCCAGACCAGCGGGCGCCTCTGTGCAGGCGAGAGCCGCCAGATCACCAGACAGAGCACCACAGGCAGAAGGAAGGTATCGATGATGACGGTGAATGGCCGTTCCAGCACGAACATCTGGATGAGCAGGAACGACCAGAACAGCAGGTGGACGAGAATCAGCTTGGCGCCGGACAACATCCGGTCGAGTTCCTCGATGGGATTGCCATTGCGAAAGAGAAGGATGATGAGGGCGAGAAACGCCGCATATGTTGTCGGATGCAGCTTTTCATAGAATGCGCCGCCCGTCGTCAGATAGTGAATCTTCCAGCTGGTCAGCATCGCCGCCGAGAGGGCGTAGACGCCGATGACGACAAGCACCATCAAGCCGGTGACGATGAAGTCCATCGGCAGGGCCGAGGCCGTAGTATTCGAGACGCTGCGTCCCGGGGGGAGCCGGGAGGCGCCGCTTGGTATGCGGTGACGCTGGGGCAATTTCGGCGCAAGCGGCCGGCCGACAACGGGTACCGGCAGGGAGCGCGGCTGCTTCACCGGTTCGCTCCAGGGCTGAGCGCCGGAGCTTCGTAGGGTTTGAGATAAGCCGAGCTCAGATAATAGTCGTAGAACTTGAGCCGGTGGAGATCGACGCGCGTCAGCACGGTTCCGAGCAATCGCCCATAGACCGGTGCGAGCAGGTTGATCGCGTGGGAGACGACATCGACCGGGGTCTGATTCCACGCAACCGACAGAATGATCCGGTCGGACATTTCGGCCAGGGCGCGACCGTCGACCAGGGGAACCAGGGGCGGCGAGTCGATAATGATGAGTTCGAAATGATCGCGCAGGTGATCAAGAATGTCCCGCATCCGTTCGGAGAAGATAAGTTCGGATGCAGCCTCGATATTCTGCACCGGAAGTGATGGCAGGATGGACAGCCCGGTACTGCGATCAAGGAGGATCGCCTGATCCAATGGAGCGTCGCCGATAGCGATGTCCATCAGGCCGATTTCGGCGTGCGGGCAGAGTGATCGCGTCAGCTCCGGATTGCGCAGGTCGCCATCGATCAAAAGGGTCTTGAGACCGAGCGAAGCCAGCGACTGCGCCAGATTTGCCGCAAGCGTCGTCTTCCCCTCGCCGTCGACGGCGGAGGTAACCATGAAGACCTTGACCGGTTCGGCCAGGAGGGCGCGCTGGACCGACAGCCTTACGGCGCGAATGGCTTCGGCGAAAAAGGTTCCCGGCTCTTCCATCGCATAGCGCAGCAGGGGGGGCTGGAGCGCTGCTGGCAGCAGTCGGGCGGTTCGGGAGTCATAGTGATCGAGGGCACGCCGACCGCGTTTGGCCAGCGCCGCAAGTTCCCGCGTGCCGATCAGCGGAATGGCCGCGAGGGCTGGAATGCCGGTCGCGCTCTGGGTCTGCTCGAGCGTCTTGACCCGACGGTCGAGATAGTCGGCGAGAAATGCCAGCACGCTCCCGAGACCGAAACCGACGATCAGCGCGAGGCCAAGAATAAGCGAACTCTTCGGCCAGGACGGCACGATGGGGACGCTGGCCTTGGTGACCACCCTCGAGTCGGGCATCTCGAGACTCTCCTGCGCCGCGGTGTCCTTGTAGCGCGCGAGATAGGATTCATAGAGGGTGCGGGTCGCCTCGGCTTCGCGTTGCAGCTCCCGCAGTCGCACCTGTGCCTGACCCGAGGCACTCGAGACGTCCTGCGCCTGGTCGAGGTTCTTCTGCAGCGACGCTTCCCGTGACAGCGCGACTTCGTAGTCGTGCTGGGTGCTGTCCATGATCCGCTTGATTTCCGTGTCGATCAGCCGTTGCGTGTCTCGCAGCTGGGCGCGGACGTTGGCCACGAGAGGATGGTGCGGTCCGTACTTGCTCGACATGTCGGCCAGATTCTTGGCGATGTCGGCATACTGGGTTCGTAGCCGGGTGATCAGGTCCGACGTGACGGCGGCGTTGATCCCGCCGGCATCCTTGCCGGACTGGGCCAGCTTCTGGACTTGGTCGAATTTCGCCTTGGTTTCGGCCGTCTGGCCCCGCGCTGCGATCAGCTGGTTGTTGAGATCCGTTATTTGCTGGTCGTTGATGGTCACGCCCTGCGAGACGGCGAGATTGTTGGCCGAGCGGAAATCGGCGACCGCCTTTTCGGCCGCGAGCACACGCGACTTCAAGGTGTTGATCTGTCCGTTCAGCCAGTCCGCGGCGATTCGGGTCGCCTCGTTCTTGGCTCGGACCTGCTCGGCGAAATATTTGTCGGCGATCGCATTGGCGATTCGTGCCGCCTTGGTCGGCTCTACCGAGCTCACATTGATGTCGACCAGGAACGTCGTGCCCTGCCGCACGACTTTCAGGCGTTTCTGAAGAATGTCGACCGCCACAGCCCTGGCGGCCTCTTCGGCGCTGGCGCCGCCGGCGGGGGCGCTTCGGGCGAACAGTCTCTTGATCGGGTCCAGCAGACCCGGCCGAGGCTGAAACTCGGGATCCTTGGTCAGATCGAGCTGGCCGACCACGCTGGACAGAATGGCGATGGACTGGATCATGAGAGCCTGGCTCTCGATCGTGGCATCGTCGGTTCCGAAATTCGAGAGCACCGTCTGGTTGGTATCGACGACATTGGCCCGGCGGGGGTCCACGAGCACCGTGGTGGTCGCAGTATATAATGTGTCGGTGGAGACGATGTAGATCACGGCGCAAACCAGCAAAGCCAGCGGAACTGCGGCCAGCATCTTCCAGCGTCGAAGCAGAATGCGAGCCATCTCGCGCAGATCGACCGTCGCCGGGTTCTCGCCGTGCTCTCCGGCCGGGAAAGCCGGAACGGGATAGTCGAAGTCAGAACTGCGCTGTAACATTGATTCCAACCTGATGTTTCTCGAAGCTGAAGACCGGGATGTCGCTGTCGCGCTTCAGGTAGCGGTGAAAGACGGAAACCGATGCAAATCGGTTCATCAGGTATTTGATGTTGGAATCCGTCGAGATGACATTGTCTTTGCGCAATTGACCGACGAAGCGATCCCGCTCGAAGCTCCCGGCCAGCGACACGACGACGTTGCGCAGCAGCTCGTAGTCGAGCCCGAGTTGTACAGCATTGGCGAGGACGCCGGTCGAGCCGGTCTCGGCCGTCTCGGTGACGATCTGTTCGGCTTTGAAATGGACATCGAGCAGGCGGGTCGGGCTCCAGGTCAACATCGCCCGATAGGTCGGTCCGGCGACCGTGCCGATGGTCGGGTCGACGAAGCGCTGTTGCACATAGCCGCCGCCGAATTCGGCCGTAATCAGGTGGGTGAGGCCGATTGTGACGCCGGAAAGAACCCTGTATCCGTCGGAATCGAGTGGATGACCCACGGTGCCGCGAAGATTGCGCTGGTTGCCTTCGACGCCCGCGAACCAGCCCAGGATCGGCGAAAAGGCGTAATCGACGCGGCCATGAAGCGTGTAGATCTGGCCGTCGCGAGAGCTCTGGTCGATCGCCGAACCGTCCTGTGCGCGGGTTGTGCCGTAGGCATAGGAGGCGGCGCCCATCCCCACGGACGTGGTCAGGCGATTGAATTCCTTGCGGACGCTGACGTCTCCCGAGAACAGGTCATAGGGTGTCGGCTGGACGGCATTGACCGGCGAACTCAGCGTGCCGACCCCCTCATTGAGGTGCGCCGCCTGGAATGCTGTCAGGACCATCAAATCCGGTGAGACATCAAGCCAAGCGTTGCCCTTAAGGCTGGCGTTTGTCTGGTTGAGGCCCGGATTCTGATTATACAGGATGGTCTGGGCATCGAGTTTGAGATCGATGCCGTGGCGTTCCCAAAGGGTATGGGCACGCAGGTTCGGTTCGACGACGGCGGCAATATCCGAACGCTTCATCACGTTGGAGGAAAAGATGTTGCTGTCGTAGAGAAGGCCGGCCGCTAGCGACGGATTGTACATCCAGGACCCGCTGCGGATGCCGATCGGCTCGTATCCCGGCTGTTGTCGAGTCTTCACCGGCATGTCCTCCGGTTGGATTTGTTCGCGGTAGTCCTCGCGGGCGTCACGATCCAACAGGTCCGGCAGCGGGGTTGGCTCGAACAGGCGCTGCGCGTTCCAGGGTGGAGCCACCGGGGTGAATGCGAGCGGAACCACCTGAGCTTGCGCAGGCGATGCCAGGCAAATCAGCAAAGGGACGGTGAGCGGAACGCCGGTCTGGAACCGGGCTCTGATAACGGAGGCAAGGTGTAGAGCGGACCCTAAAGTGCACTGGCCCACTTCGGGCAACCTCGACGTTTTCAACGCAATACGACTCATCGGGCGTTCCAAGCGGGAGAGATTCACGTTCGATGTCTGTGGCGAACATCTGTTCCTCGGCCATGCTTAAAACGTCATCGCGGCACGCTTCGAATTTGGGCTGTCGTTGAACGCTGATTGCGCAGAGGCGCCGCAACCCACACTTGCGGACAAGATCATCGCTGTGCTGCGTCCATTGGCGCACTCAACAATTCCGTAACGCACAAAAAGATCCTGCACTGCAAAGAGACCACAGTATGGCGATGCAGCGATCTATCGCGATGAACTGCGTCGGCGCGACTGCGAACGCAGAAGTGTCATTCGGCCGAACGAGTTTTCGTCCGACGTGCGCTCGAAGCGAAGCAGAATGTTCGAGTGAGCGTCGGCTTCGAGAGTCAGAAGTAGCGTTCTGGAATGCGAATGTTGTCGCCCGGGAAGACCGGAACCGGTGCATCCAATGCGTACACCTCTTCGACGGTGCTTCCCGCCCGCCGCAGATAGACCTTGTTCTCGTTGGCGCGATATGTGTAACCGCCGGCGCTTGCGACCGCGTCAAGGACGGTCAATCCGTTCCTGAAAGGATACTCGCCAGCCTTCTTGACCTCACCGAGGATATAGAAGGGACGATAGGCTGCGATTTCGACGTTCACTCGGGGGTCGCGAATGATTCCCTTTGAGAGTTCCGCAGCGATGGCGCGCTCAAGCTGACGCGCCGTTCGTCCTGCAGCCCTGACGCGACCGGCAAGCGGAACCGAAACGTAGCCGCCGCCATCGATTTCATATTCTCCGGTGATGTCCTGTTCGCCGTAGACCTTCACTCTCACCCTGTCGTTCGGTCCGAGAAGATAGCCCGACGACGATGCGTGCTGCGTCGTCGTCTGCGCAAAAGCGCCGGAATCAAGTCCGGAATCGGCAAGAAGAACGAAGCCTTGGAACAGCGTCAGCGCTGCGAGGTGCGCCAGTCGTTGCCGCATTGTGTGCTCCCGAAAGAAGATGGGGTGTTGCAACCGGCGTGAGCCAGTCGGTCGCGGAAAGATAGTCGGGCAAAAAAGGCAAAAACAAGTGGACTCAGCGCAGTTCCATGATCGAGGCCGATAATGAAGCGTGGTTCCCATTACATGGTGAACGTGAATGTATGCATTCGGCGTTGCCTGCTTCCGAACGCTGCAAATGGCACATGGCTCGCGTCGAAACGATGACTGCGCTTCATCTGCAAACCATGGTCATCGATCCCTCTGTCCTGAGTTTGAGCAGGCATGCGCATGAGAGTGGCAGCGCATGTAATCATGACGCGCTACATCCGCGGCCGCCGTCCTCGTTTGCGTGATCGGATGACCGAAATCGCAGCATCGCGAACGTGACCTGCTCCGACCGTCAGGAGCGCAAAAGCCAGATGAGGTACGCGATGATCATCCAGCCGATGACATTGGCGAGGATCAGGCCATTTCGGAGCTGACGACTGGAGCAGCGCATGGGCGATGGCGATGTCGTATCTACTTCATTCCCTTTATGTTGTGCCGGCGCGGGTAAGTACATCGGTTTTGTCGGCGCGTCGGGGTGGCCGATTCGATTGGCCTTGTCGGGCGCGGCGGTCATTGGCGGTCTCAAATCGCGTTAACGAATTTGCTTGTTGTGTGGAGCGCCCGGTCGGGAACAATGAACGAAGCGTCGCATGACGCCGGGCGGCGGGTTCCGCGCAAAGATATTCTGAAGCCGTGGCACTTTCTACATCGATCGGAGTTGCTCCTCTCCCTCTGGTGATTGCACGTGTCGTTCCGGGCCGTCGGACGCCGCGATTGTGCATGGCAGCTTGCGCGAACTGCAGTGCAACAAATCGACGACGACGACTAAGCCGCTCGCAATTCGCATCTTTTGTGCGCCGAGCATGAGCGTGACTGCATCGTGTGCGTGTGTCTGCCAAAAGTTTTCGCTTTGCCGCCGCATTTACTCCAAGAAAACTCGCAGAGTGACGGCCGACGTGGAATCGGATTTGTCGAGTTGATGTCGCATCGTTGCGATGTTCGTCCGGCAAGCTGGCCGCCGAGACCATGTGACGATCAATGCGTCGCGTCTGTTCGAAAGCGAGAGACATGACATCGACAGCCACACTCCAACCGGTTCGAGGCGACAATGTCACAGCGCTACGGCGGCCGCCGCTACTCGCCACACCGACTGCATACACGCGGGCCAGCGCCTATCGCCGGCGCCATTCGCGAGGGCTGGCGCATAGCGAGCCGGCGACCTCCGTCGCGAAGCGTGCATTCGACGTCGTTACGGCGAGCATGGCCCTGTTGTTCCTCGCCCCCCTCTTCGTCGGCATCGTGATCGCGATCAAGGCGACGTCGCCGGGCCCGGTCTTCTTCCGTCAGCATCGCTATGGCTATCGAAACCGGTTGTTCAAGATCTACAAGTTCCGCTCGATGCGGACGGAACTCTCGGATGTGGGTGGAACCCGGCAGGCGGTTCAGGGGGACCCGAGAGTGACCGCGCTCGGGCGTGTTCTTCGCGCGACGAGCCTCGATGAGCTTCCGCAGCTGATCAATGTCATCAAGGGCGACATGTCGCTCGTCGGACCGCGCCCGCACGTCCCGGGAATGCTTGCGGCGGACATGCTCTATGAGGATCTGGTTCCCTACTATTTCCAGCGCCACATCGCACGTCCGGGGATCACCGGTCTCGCTCAGGTCAGCGGCTGTCGCGGTAGCACCGCTGACGCCGCTGCTGCGATCGCCAGAATTGGCTACGACCTCGAATACATCGAAAAGTGGTCGTTGTGGGTGGACGTGAAGGTCATTGCCCGGACCGTGCAGCGGGAGTTTTTGTCGGGAAGCGGCTTCTAGTGTGGCGTCTCGCAATTGCCTACCGCCTTCGCTGCCCCCCCTCTCGTAGGCAATTGCGAGACATAAGCCACACTAGCACTTTGATTTTGCTAGTGTCCCTATGTCTCCGAATGACCGTGCGAGCGTGAGGCAAACGAAGCGGTCATTCGGAGACGGGACACTAGTGTGGCGTCTTGCAATTGCCTGTGGTGCGCGCTGCAAGGGAATACGAACGTTAGAACCGGGACACCAACGCGTCGTCTCGCGCGAGCGCAGATGTATTGGGGAGATAGGCGATGACACAAAATGCAGACGGGCGCATCGTCCCGGTGTTGCTGTCGGGGGGGACGGGGTCGCGCTTGTGGCCACTGTCCCGGGAGACTTATCCGAAGCAGCTTCTGGCGCTGCTGGGGGAAAGATCGTTATTGCAGCAGACCGCGCTTCGCGCCGTCGAACCTTCGCTATTTGGCGACATCACGGTTGTCACCAACGTTGAGCATCGGTTTAGCATCGCCGGGCAACTCCGCGAAATCGGCGTGACCGATCCGACCATGATCCTGGAGCCGGTGGGGCGAAATACGGCTCCGGCTATCGCAGTTGCGGCGCTCGTGGCCGCCGAAACCAATCCTGATGCGGTCATCCTCGCCATGCCGGTCGATCATTGGATCGGCGACATCGGCGCATTCCGTGCGGCGGTGGCCAGGGGGCTGGATGCCGCGCGTGAAGGGCGCTTTGTCCTGTTCGGTATGCGGCCGACCGCGCCGGCAACCGGGTTCGGCTATATTCACATCGGCGCACCGCTGAACGGTCGAGAAGGCACCTATGTGGTCTCGGATTTCGTCGAGAAGCCGAGCGAGAGCGTGGCCGAGAAGCTGGTGACGGGGGCTGAGCACCTCTGGAACAGCGGGATATTCCTGATCCCGGTTCGCCTGCTGATCTCGGAACTCGAGAGCCTTGCGCCGGACGTCCTCAGCGCGGCGCGCGCCTCGCTCGCGGCCGCCGGTCGCGACCGCGATTGCCTGCGCCTCGACCAGGCCTCTTTTGCCGGTGGCCCCGCGATCTCAATCGACCACGCGGTGATGGAGCAGACGGCCCACGCGGCGGTCGTTGCGGCGGATTTCGGATGGAGCGACGTTGGAAGCTGGTCGGCGCTCTGGGACGTGGCGGAAAAAGACGGCGACAACAACGTCGCGATCGGCGACGTGGTGATGGAGGATGCCAGGGACTGCTATGTCCGCGGCGAAGGACCGTTGATCGCAGCCCTCGGCGTCGAGAATCTCGTCATCACCGCGACGTCCGATGTTGTCCTGGTGGCCAGCAGGGACCGGGATCAGGATGTCGGCAAGCTGGTCAGCCGGCTGAAGAGCGATGGCCACAGCGCGGCGACCCAGACGCAGCGAGTCCATCGGCCGTGGGGCTATTATCAGTCCATTGACACCGGCAGCCGGTTCCAGGTCAAGCGCATCACGGTCAACCCCGGCGCCAAGCTGTCGCTGCAGAAGCACTTTCACCGCGCCGAGCACTGGGTGGTGGTCACCGGAACCGCGATCGTGACGCGCGACGACGAAGAAACCTTGCTGCGCGAGAACGAGTCCATCTTCGTGCCGCTTGGCTGCATGCACCGGCTCGAAAACCCGGGCAAGGTGCCGCTCAATCTCATCGAGGTGCAATGCGGCTCGTATCTCGGCGAAGACGATATCGTTCGCGTCGAGGACGTCTATCAACGGGTCTGAAGCCGAAGCATCCGTGCCGAATCCGGGGTCGGCGGCAGGCGCCGGCTCTGCATCATGCATAACTATAGAGGTAGCCGATGAGCGCTCTCCGACAGACCAAGACCGTGCTGAAAGAGGCATTTCCCTCGTTGTGGCTTCGTTGGCACTTCATGCATCTGCCGAAGACGGCGGAGATCGAGCGATCGTTTCTCAAGCGGTTCATTCGCGAGGATGCGGTGACGGTCGATGTCGGGGCGAATTGCGGACTCTACACTCGCGAACTGGCGAGACTGTCGCGCTGCGTTCATGCCTTCGAGCCGTCGCGCCAGATGGCGGATCTGTTGCGCAGGACCTCGGCGCCCAACGTGAATATCCACGAGGTCGCGCTGTCCGATCATAGTGGTGAGGCGGCTCTTTTCATTCCGGAGGGCGAACGGGGGCTGGTGCACGGACTGGCCTCGATCGAACCGCAGGCCTGTCAGTCGGGGAAGCCGGGGCGTGCCATTGCTGTGCCGACCGCACGTCTCGATGAGGTTGTGCAGGATGATGTCGAGTTCGTGAAGATCGACGTCGAAGGGCACGAGTTGAGCGTCCTGAATGGCGCCAACAGGCTGCTTGAGCGCTGCCAACCGGTCTTTCTGGTGGAAGCCGAAGATCGCCATCGCCCGGCTGCGACAAGTTGCGTCTTCGAATTCTTCCGCAACAGGAATTATCGCGGCTATTTTGTCGACGACGGTGATGTGCTTCCCATCGAGGCGTTCGACGTCGAGACCTTCCAGGATGTTGGTGCGCTGTTGCCCGACGGCGGGCGCAAGAACGGAAGGGCATATATCAACAACTTCTTCTTCTTTCCGATGCATCAGGACGGCCGGGAGATTTTGGTCGGGTGAAGGGCGTGACGGCCGATGTCGTCAATAACCGCGTAGCTGGACAGGAGCACCAATGCGGATTGCTATGATCGGAGCTGGCTATGTCGGGCTGGTGTCCGGAGCATGTTTTGCGGACTTCGGCCATCATGTGGTCTGCGTCGACAAGGATGGTGACAAGATCGGCGCGCTCAGGCGCGGCGACATCCCGATCTATGAGCCCGGCCTCGCCGAACTGGTCGCCGCCAACGTCAAGCATCATCGGTTGCGCTTTTCGCAAGACCTGTCGTCGGCGCTCGAGGACGCAGACGTCGTCTTCATCGCCGTCGGGACGCCGTCACGACGCGGGGACGGGCACGCCGATCTGTCCTATGTGTTCGCCGCGGCCCGCGAGATCTCGCGCGGTCTTGGCGACCGGTTCACCGTCGTCGTGACAAAATCGACAGTGCCTGTGGGCACGGGTGACGAAGTCGACCGGATCATCCGCGAAGAGGGCGGCAAGGCGAACGTCGCCATCGTCTCCAATCCGGAATTCCTGCGCGAAGGCGCAGCGATCCGCGACTTCAAGCACCCGGACAGGATCGTGATCGGGACCGAGGACAAGCAGGCGCGCGAAGTGATGGCTGAGCTCTATCGGCCGCTCTATCTCAATGCCGCGCCGATCATCTATACCGACCGCCGCTCGGCCGAGCTGACGAAATATGCGGCCAACTCCTTTCTTGCCACCAAGATCGCCTTCATCAACGAAGTCGCCGATCTCGCCGAGAAGGTCGGCGCCAATGTGCAGGAGGTTGCGCGCGGGATCGGGCTCGACAATCGCATCGGTTCGAAATTCCTGCATGCCGGGCCGGGATTCGGCGGATCGTGCTTTCCCAAGGATACCCTGGCGCTGATCAAGACCGGCCAGGACCACGAGGCACCGCAGCGGATCATCGAGACGGTCGTTGCCGTGAACGACCAGCGCAAGCGGGCCATGGCGCGGAAGGTCGCCAATGCGTTCGGCGGCAATATCCGCGGCAAGACCATCGCGGTGCTTGGGGTGACCTTCAAGCCGGACACCGACGATATGCGTGAAGCGCCCTCGATTCCCTTGATCACGGCGTTGCAGGACATGGGCGCCAATGTCCGCGTCTTCGATCCGGTGGGCCTCGGGCACGCCAGAACGATGCTGGGCGAGGACGTTGCTCTGGGCGAAGACTCCTATGACTGCGCAAGGGGAGCCCATGCGCTCGTCATCGTGACCGAATGGGAGCAGTTCCGCGCACTCGACCTGAAGGAGCTTGCGTCCGTCATGGCCTGTCCGGTCATTGTCGATCTGCGCAACATCTATTCACCGGACGAGGTGATCCGGAACGGCTTTCTGTATTTCGGCGTGGGGCGGCCGCAGCCCCCGGCCTATTGAAACGTCGAGGCTCGGTACAGGCGGCTGATCCGGGTCAGACGAATTCGACGCCGATGACGTTGCCATCGCGCCAGACCATGCGGCAACGGGCCGATTTTCGCACATCCATGTTCAGGGAGAGGCCGAGATCGCCGTCGACGAAGGTCGGGCCTTCGACGAAAAGTTTGGCGCCGCCGGTGGACAGGTCAAGCACCTTGCAGTGACGGCGGGCGAAGCCGCCGAGCGTCAGCCAGGCGTCCCGGCACATGGCGTGCCGTCGCGGTCGTTTCTCTCGTGCCATCGCCAACTCCCTTAAATTGAGATGGACAGTAGCAGCGGCGACTTTCCGAAAATTTGACGCAGAGCAGCAGGCTTGCAGCCGTTTTGCAAGCCTTCCGTAACCACGAGGTCCGGGAGCCGGGCGTCCCAGGTAACGGGAGGGTTCCGAAGCCGGCTGCGGATCAGATGTGTGAATGCGATAGGGGGCAGCCGGACGGCCGGCGCCTGTCCGTCGACCCGGGTTCCGCCCCGCCATGGCCGGGGCGACGGTCCGCCATGCCCCTCGGGCGAATTGCCACGGCCGGGCAAGTTGACTATTGGGAAGCGGAATTCCAGCCGTTCCGGCCTAAGCTCGAGCTTGAGGCCCAAAACCGCCTTCCGAGGACGCCCCGATGCCTGCCTATCGTTCCCGCACTACCACCCATGGCCGCAACATGGCCGGCGCCCGCGGCCTTTGGCGCGCCACCGGCATGAAGAACGAGGACTTCGGCAAGCCGATCATCGCGGTGGTCAATTCCTTCACCCAGTTCGTGCCCGGCCATGTCCATCTCAAGGATCTCGGCCAGCTCGTCGCCCGCGAGATCGAAAAGGCCGGCGGCGTCGCCAAGGAGTTCAATACCATCGCGGTGGATGATGGCATCGCCATGGGCCACGACGGCATGCTCTACAGCCTGCCGTCGCGGGAGATCATCGCCGACAGCGTCGAATACATGGTCAACGCCCATTGCGCCGACGCGATGGTCTGCATCTCCAACTGCGACAAGATCACCCCCGGCATGCTGATGGCGGCGCTGCGCCTCAACATTCCCGCGGTGTTCGTCTCCGGCGGCCCGATGGAATCCGGCAAGGTCAGCATCAAGGGCGCGACCCGCGCCGTCGACCTCATCGACGCCATGGTCGCCGCCGCCGACGACAATGTCAGCGATGCGGAGGTGGAGGTCATCGAGCGCTCGGCCTGCCCGACCTGCGGCTCCTGCTCGGGCATGTTCACCGCCAATTCCATGAACTGCCTGACCGAGGCGCTCGGCCTCGCGCTGCCGGGCAACGGTTCGGTGGTCGCCACCCATGCCGACCGCCGCGGCCTGTTCGTCGAGGCCGGCCATCTGATCGTCGACCTGGCGCGGCGCTATTACGAGCAGAACGACGAGACGGCGCTGCCGCGCAGCATCGCCGGCTTCAAGGCGTTCGAGAATGCCATGACCTTGGACATTGCCATGGGCGGCTCGACCAACACGGTGCTGCATCTGCTGGCCGCGGCCAGTGAGGGCGAAATCCCCTTCACCATGGCGGATATCGACCGGTTGTCGCGCCGGGTCCCGGTGCTGTGCAAAGTGGCGCCCTCAGTCGCCGACGTGCATCTCGAGGACGTCCATCGCGCCGGCGGCGTGATGGCGATCCTCGGCGAACTCGATCGCGCCGGCCTGATCAATCGCGGCCTGCCGACGGTGCACAGCGCCACCATCGAGGATGCGCTGGAGCGCTGGGACGTGATGCGTTCCGGCAGCGACGCCGTGCGCAGCTTCTATCGCGCCGCGCCGGGCGGCGTGCCGAGCCAGGTGGCCTTCAGCCAGGAGGCCCGCTTCGAGGCCCTCGACACCGATCGCGCCAAGGGGCGCATCCGCGACGCCGCACACGCCTTTTCGAAGGACGGCGGTCTTGCCGTGCTGACCGGCAATATCGCGCTCGATGGCTGCATCGTGAAGACCGCGGGCGTCGACGAGAGCATTCTCAAGTTCTCAGGTCCCGCACGGGTGTTCGAAAGCCAGGACGCGGCGGTCGAGGGCATCCTCACCAACAAGATCAAGCCGGGCGACGTCGTCGTGGTGCGCTATGAGGGGCCGCGCGGCGGCCCCGGCATGCAGGAGATGCTCTATCCGACGAGCTATCTGAAATCCAAGGGCCTCGGCAAGGTCTGCGCCCTGATCACCGATGGCCGCTTCTCCGGCGGCAGCTCGGGCCTGTCGATCGGCCACATCTCGCCGGAAGCCGCCGAAGGCGGCACCATCGGGCTCGTCGAGGAGGGTGATCGGATCGAGATCGACATTCCGAGCCGCTCGATCCGTCTCGCGGTTGACGACGCCGAACTGGCCCGCCGCCGCGCGGCGATGGAGGCGCGCGGCGCCACCGCCTGGAAGCCGGCCAAGCGCAACCGCAAGGTCTCCGCCGCCCTGCGGGCCTATGCGGCCCTGACCACCAGCGCCGCCAGGGGCGCGGTGCGCGCGGTGAAGGACTGAAAAGCCGCGGGGGCCCCTGCGGGCTCCCGCACTCTTGCAATCCTCGGCGCAGTCTTCGGCAATCCTCAGCTCACCGGCTTGGCGGGCGGGCGGCGGTTGATCGGTTTCGGCCGGGGCGGCGCCACCGGCTGCATGGTGACGATCACAGGGTTCGGCTTGTGATCCATCGCCGCTCCGCTCGCTCCATCGACAACCATGCCGCCGCCGCCGCCGAGCAACAGGTTTCCGGCGAAGCCGGCGGCTCCGGTCGAGGCGATCTCCCGCGTCAACGTCACCACCTGTGGCTCGTAGCCTTCCTTGTTGAAGGCGATGCTGATCTCGTCGTTGCGCTTGATCTTGATCGCGCAGGGCGTGATGCACGGCGCCGGATAGCTCGAACCTGAGACGACGGCTTCGACGCCTGAGGGCGTCAATGAGATGGCGATCTGCTCCTCCCAGCCACGGGTCACAGAGGCGCAGCCGGCGCACAATGACGCCAGCGCAAGCAAAACTAAAAAACGCATTCCTGAAATAGCTCCCAGCCCGCTTGCATCCAATCGCAACGCTGGCGCGAAGGCATGCCGAAACACACATGTTTGTTTGGTTGTAGGATCGGCCGCAGCAACTGGTTGTGGCAGGCCCGTCGTCGAGGCTGGGACTGCGGTGGCGGGAATAAGTGGTGGTTATGGAACCGCGCCCCAGCGCTGCGGCGATGACCCGTGAGGAAGTGCGAAAATCCTGTTAGCTTGGGTCCAACTGGGATCCTGGGAATTAGGCGTAATTCCTCTTGGCATCTGGCATGCCAGAACGTACAGTCGATCCCTGTCGGCGGGGCGGAAGCGAGAAAAATCCTGATGAGCAGCAACGGGATACATCCAGAGGACCGGCACGCTGAGGACCCGCGCAAGGTGCGGCCCTTCGAGCATCCGGGCGAGGGGCGGGGGCACGCCAAGCCGACGCCCAAGGGGCGCCAGGTTGATCCGGGCGCCGCGGATGAGATCGCCATGCTGCTCGGCAACCGGCCGCGCCGGCGCGACCTGCTGATCGAGCATCTCCATCTCGTTCAGGACACCTATCATCAGATCTCGGCGGCGCACCTTGCGGCGCTCGCCGACGAGATGAAGCTGTCCTTCGCGGAGGTGTTCGAGACCGCAACCTTTTACGCCCATTTCGACGTCGTGAAGGAAGGCGACGAGAGCATTCCGCCGCTGACCATCCGTGTCTGCGACTCCATCACCTGCGCCATGCTGGGCGCCGGCAAGCTCTACTCGGAATTGCAGCGTCAGGCCGGCCCGAACGTGCGGGTGGTGCGCGCCCCTTGTGTCGGGCTGTGCGATGTCGCGCCGGTTGCCGAGGTCGGGCATCACTTCGTCCAGGAGGCGACGCCCGCAGAGGTTCTTGCCACTGCCGAGCGCGGCGACACCCATCAGCATATTCCTGCCTACGTGGACTATGACGCCTATGTGCAGGGTGGCGGCTATAAGCTGCTCAACGACCTCCGGGCCGGTCGTATCGGCAAGGAAGACATCCTCAAGGTGCTGGACGATTCCAGTCTGCGTGGTCTCGGCGGTGCCGGCTTCCCCACCGGCCGCAAATGGCGCGCCGTTCTCGGCGAGCCCGGGTCGCGGCTGATGGCGGTGAACGGCGACGAGGGCGAACCCGGCACGTTCAAGGATCGCCTCTATCTCAACGGCGACCCGCACCGCTTTCTCGAGGGGACGCTGATCGCCGCCCATGTGGTCGAGGCCGAGGACGTCTACATCTACCTGCGCGACGAATATCCGGCCGCTCGCGAGATCCTGACCCGCGAGATCGCGAAACTGCCCCCGGACGGGCCGCGCCTGCATATGCGCCGTGGCGCCGGCGCCTATATCTGCGGCGAGGAATCCTCGCTGCTGGAGAGTATCGAGGGCAAGCGCGGCCTGCCTCGGCACAAGCCGCCCTATCCGTTCCAGGTCGGACTGTTCGGCCAGCCGACGCTGATCAACAATGTCGAGACCCTGTACTGGGTGCGCGACCTCGTCGAGAAGGGCGCGTCGTGGTGGACCTCCCAGGGCCGCAATGGCCGTCATGGGCTGCGCAGCTATTCGGTGTCCGGACGGGTGAAGAATCCGGGCGTCAAGCTGGCCCCGGCTGGACTGACCATCCGGGAACTGATCGGGGAATATTGCGGCGGCATGGCCGAAGGCCACAACTTCCGCGCATATCTGCCGGGCGGCGCCTCGGGCGGCATCCTGCCGGCGAGCATGGGCGACATTCCGCTCGATTTCGGCACATTGGAGAAATACGGCTGCTTCATCGGTTCGGCGGCGATCGTCGTGCTGTCCGATCACGATGACGTCAAGCAAGCGGCGCTCAATCTGATGCGCTTCTTCGAGGATGAAAGCTGCGGCCAGTGCACGCCGTGTCGGGTCGGCACCCAGAAGGCCGCGGTCCTGATGCAGGAGCGGGTCTGGAACCGGCCTTTGCTGGAGGAATTGAGCCAGACCATGCGGGATGCCTCGATCTGCGGGCTCGGCCAGGCGGCCTCGAATCCGCTGATCTGCGTGATTAGGTATTTCCCCGAGGAATTCGCGGAGGCGGCCGAATGACCAAGCCCCAGACCATTGCCTTCGAACTCGATGGCCGCGAGGTCCTGGCACGTCCGGGCGAAACGATCTGGCAGGTCGCCGAGCGCCTCGGTACCGAGATTCCGCATCTGTGCTATTCGCCCGCGCCGGACTATCGCGCCGACGGCAATTGCCGCGCCTGCATGGTCGAGATCGAGGGCGAGCGCGTGCTCGCCGCGTCGTGCAAGCGCATGCCGACGGCGGGCATGAAGGTGACGACCGAAAGCCTGCGCGCCTCAGCCGCGCGCAAGATGGTGATGGAACTCTTGGTCGCCGATCAGCCGGCTCGTGCCACGGCCCATGATCCGGATTCGAAGTTCTGGCACTGGGCGGAGCGGGTCGGCGTCACGGAGAGCCGCTTTCCGGCGGCCGGGCGCCGGGCCGGCGATGCCAGCCATCCCGCCATGCGCGTCAACCTCGATGCCTGCATTCAGTGCGGGTTGTGCGTCCGCGCCTGCCGCGAGGTCCAGGTCAACGACGTGATTGGCATGGCCTATCGCAATGCCGGCGCCAAGATCGTGTTCGACTTCGACGACCCCATGGGCCAATCCACCTGCGTCGCCTGCGGCGAATGCGTCCAGGCTTGCCCCACCGGTGCCCTGATGCCCGCCGCGCTGCTCGACGACAGGCAGACCCGGACGGTCTATGCCGACCGCAAGGTCGATTCGCTTTGTCCGTTCTGCGGCGTCGGCTGCCAGGTCACCTATCAGGTCAAGGACGAGAAGATCGTCTATGCCGAAGGTCGCGATGGCCCGGCCAATCACAACCGGCTCTGCGTCAAGGGCCGCTTCGGCTTCGACTACATCCACCACCCGCATCGGCTGACCAAGCCGCTGGTGCGGCTGCCGAAGGCGCGGAAGGACGCCAACGATCAGGTCGATCCTGCCGATCCCTTCACCCACTTCCGCGAAGCGTCGTGGGAAGAGGCGCTCGACATCGCCGCCAAGGGGCTCGTCAAGATCCGCGACGAGAAGGGCCCCAAGGCACTGGCCGGCTTCGGCTCCGCCAAGGGCTCCAACGAAGAGGCCTATCTGTTCCAGAAGCTGGTGCGCACCGGCTTTCGCTCCAACAATGTCGACCACTGCACCCGGCTGTGCCATGCCTCGTCGGTGGCGGCGCTGATGGAGGGGCTCAATTCCGGCGCGGTATCGGCCCCCTTCGCCGCCGCCATGGACGCCGAGGTGATCATCGTGATCGGCGCCAATCCGACGGTCAATCATCCCGTCGCCGCCACCTACATCAAGAACGCCGCCCAGCGCGGCGCCAAGCTGGTCGTGATGGACCCGCGGCGGCAGACGCTGTCGCGGCATGCCTACAAGCATCTCGCCTTCAAGCCGGGCAGCGACGTCGCGATGCTGAATGCGATGCTCAACACCATCGTCACCGAGGGGCTGACGGACGAACAGTACATCGCCGGCTATACTGAGGGTTTCGACGATCTCAAGGAGCGCATCAAGGACTTCACGCCGGAAAAGATGGAGCCGATCTGCGGCGTTCCGGCGGAGACACTGCGGGAAGTCGCGCGCCTCTACGCGACCTCGCGCGCCTCGATCATCTTCTGGGGCATGGGTATCAGCCAGCATGTCCATGGCACCGACAATGCGCGCTGCCTGATCGCGCTCGCGCTCGTCACCGGTCAGATCGGCCGGCCCGGCACCGGACTGCATCCGCTGCGTGGCCAGAATAACGTTCAGGGCGCCTCCGATGCCGGCCTCATTCCGATGTTCCTGCCGGATTACCAGCCGGTGGGGCGCGCCGACCTGCGCGAGCCCTTCGAGAAACTGTGGCACCAGGAGCTCGATCCCAACCGCGGCCTCACCGTGGTGGAGATCATGAATGCCATCCATGCCGGCGAGATACACGGCATGTATATCGAGGGCGAAAATCCCGCGATGTCGGATCCGGACCTGCAACATGCCCGCGAGGCATTGGCCAAGCTCGACCATCTCGTGGTTCAGGACCTGTTCGTCACCGAGACCGCCTTCCACGCCGACGTGATCCTGCCGGCCTCGGCCTTTGCCGAGAAGGTCGGCACCTTCACCAACACCGACCGGCGTGTGCAGATCGCCCGCCAGGTCATCGACCCGCCGAGCGGCGCCCGCCAGGACCTGTGGATCATTCAGGAGATCGCGCGCCGCATGGGCCTGCCGTGGGACTATGCCGGTCCGGCCGACGTCTTCGCGGAGATGACGCAGGTCATGCCCTCGCTCAAGAACATCACCTGGGAGCGGCTGGAGAACGAAGGCGCCGTCACCTATCCCGTCGATTCGCCCGACAAGCCGGGCAACGAGATCATCTTCACCACCGGCTTCCCCACCGAGAGCGGCCGCGGCAAGATCGTCCCGGCCCACGTCGTCCCGCCGGATGAATTGCCCGACGGCGAATATCCCATGGTGCTGTCCACCGGGCGGGTGCTCGAGCACTGGCACACCGGCTCCATGACCCGCCGCGCCGGCGTGCTCGACCAGATCGAGCCCGAGGCGGTCGCCTTCATGGCGCCGAAAGACATGCGGCGGATGGGGCTCAAGCCCGGCGACTTCGCCCGGCTGATGACGCGGCGCGGGGCGGTGGAGATCAAGATCCGCGCCGACCGCGACGTGCCCGAGAACATGGTGTTCATGCCGTTCTGCTACGCCGAGGCGGCGGCCAATCTCCTGACCAACCCGGCGCTCGATCCCTTCGGCAAGATCCCGGAATTCAAGTTCTGCGCGGTCCGGGCCGAGCCGGTCGAACTGCACTCGGCGGCGGAGTGACGCGGCGCTAGTGTGGCGTCTCGCAATTGCCTATGCCTTTGCGGCAAGCCTCTCATAGGCAATTGCGAGACATAAGCCACACTAGCTTTTTGATTTTGCTAGTGTCCCGATGTCTCCGAATGACCGTGCGAGGGTGAGGCAAACGAAGCGGTAATTCGGAGACGGGACACTAGTGCGGTGGATCTGACGCTCGTATCCGTATTGCAGCGAGTTCTTCGTACGAGCGTCAGATCCAAAACCGCACTAGCTTTTTGATTTTGCTAGTGTCCCGATGTCTCCGAATGACCGTGCGAGGGTGAGGCAAACGAAGCGGTAATTCGGAGACGGAACACTAGTGCGGTGGATCTGACGCTCGTATCCGTATTGCAGCGAGTTCTTCGTACGAGCGTCAGATCCAAAACCGCACTAGCTTTTTGATTTTGCTAGTGTCCCTTTGGTTCTAACGTTCGTAGAAGTGCTCGCCGCAAGGGAAGACGAACGTTAGAACCGGGACGCTAGACGTTGCCAGCGGCGGGGCCGGGCGGGTAAATTAATCGTCCCTCCATATCCAGCCCTTGGTGCCGGCGGGCGGCCGGTGCGCGTCCGGGCAGTCGGGGTGCGGCGAGGGACGTCTGCTCAATTCCACCCGCCCCCTTCTGTCGGGATGCCGGTCTGCGGTAAACTCCCTTCCCGGGCGGAGGGAATGGGATGCCCGCCTGCAAACTGGAGTTGATACCGCACGATGCCCGGCGCGCTTGATGCATGGCACCTGATCGTGAGTGGCGACGCGACGCTGTTCGCGATCGTACGGCTGTCGTTGCTGGTCAGCCTGTCGGCGGTGATGCTCGCCGCCATGGTCGGATTGCCGTTCGGTGCGTTTCTCGCCCTGGTGCGGTTTCCGGGACGTGATGTCGTCGTCGTGGCGCTGAATGCCTTCATGGGACTGCCGCCGGTGGTGGTCGGGCTCGCCCTCTACCTTCTGCTGTCGCGCTCGGGACCGCTTGGACATTTCGGCCTGCTGTTCACGCCCACGGCCATGATCTTCGCTCAGGCTGCGCTGATCCTGCCGATCATTGCCGCTTTGACGCGGCAGACGGTTGAGGATATGTGGAGCGAATATCGCGATGAACTGACGGCCATGGATGTCGGCCCGCTCGACCGTGTGACGACACTGCTGTGGGACGCCCGCATCAGCCTGGTCACTGCGCTGCTCGCCGGGTTCGGCCGGGCCGCCGCCGAGGTAGGCGCGGTGATGATCGTCGGCGGTAATATCGACGGCTTCACCCGCACCATGACCACGGCGATCGCGCTCGAGACTTCCAAGGGCGACCTCGCGCTGGCCATGGGGCTCGGCCTGATCCTGGTCGTGCTCGTGCTCGCCATCAATGCCGCTGCCTGGGGCGTGCGCGCCGTGGCCGAGCGGCAGGCGATATGATGCGTGCGCCGCTCAGCGAATTGCCGGTGGTTCTGGAGCACGTCACGCTTGACGCAGGCCCGGCGCGGCTGCTCGACGATGTCGATCTGACGATCGCACCCGGTCCGCCGACCGTGATCGTCGGCCCGAACGGCGCCGGCAAGTCGTCTCTGCTGCGTGTCCTGATGGGGCTCGCTGCGCCGACCTCGGGCCGCATCACCTGGGGTGGCCGCGAGGGCTCGGGCTTCAAGCGCCGCGCGCTGCTATTCCAGCGGCCGGTGATGCTGCGCCGCTCGGCCGCAGGCAACATCGTCTATGCGCTGCGTCAGTCCGGCGCCAGCCGGCGCGAGGTGCCGGCGCGGCTGGCGGTGCTGCTGGCGCAGGTCGGCCTGACCGAGCTGGGCGAGCGGCCGGCGCGGCGGCTGTCCGGCGGCGAGCAGCAACGCCTGGCGCTTGCCCGTGCCTTCGCCCGCGATCCGGAACTCCTGCTGCTCGACGAGCCGACCGCGAGCCTCGACCCCGCTGCGACCAAAGCAGTCGAGGAAATCGTCCGCGCGGCATCGGGGGCCGGCATCAAGGTGGTGATGGCCTCGCATGACCTCGGCCAGGTTCGCCGCCTCGCCGGCGAGGTGGTCTTCATGCTGCGCGGAAGCGTCCGGGCGCGCGCCGCCACAGATGCGTTTTTCGATCGCCCCCCGAACGCCGAAGCCGCCGCCTTCCTGCGCGGCGAGATCGTCATCTGACCTCAGAGAAGGAGTTTCCCATGTCGTCACGCAGGTCCTCGGCCCCAATTGCCGCGCTGCTCGCCTTGCTCGTCTTCGGCGCTGGCAGCATTGCACCAAGCTGCGCCGAAGATCGCTCCATCGTGGTGGCGTCCACCACGTCGACCCAGGATTCGGGGCTGTTCGGTCACATCCTGCCGCTGTTCAAGGCCAAGACCGGCATCGAGGTGAAGGTGATCGCGCAGGGCACCGGCCAGGCGCTGGACACCGCACGGCGCGGCGACGCCGATGTGGTCTTCGTGCATGCGCGGCCGCTGGAGGAAAAATTCCTCGCCGACGGCTTCGGCGTCAAACGTTACGACGTGATGTACAACGACTTCGTCCTGATCGGGCCGAAGGGCGATCCGGCCGGCGTCAAGGGGTCGAAGGACATCGTCTCCGCGCTGACCGCTATTCGTGACAAGGGCGCGCCGTTCGTCTCGCGCGGCGACCGTTCCGGCACGCATACCGCAGAGCTTGCGCTGTGGAAGCAGGCGGGGATCGATCCGTCGGCCGGCAAGGGCAGCTGGTACCGTGACATCGGCCAGGGCATGGGCGCGGCGCTCAACATGGCGAGCGCCAGCAATGCCTATCTGCTGTCCGACCGCGGCACCTGGATCTCGTTCAAGAACCGCGGCGATCTCGATGTCTTGGTCGAGGGCGACAAGCGGCTGTTCAATCAATACGGCGTCATGCTGGTCAACCCCGGAAAATTCCCGAATGTGAAGGTGAAGGAGGGCCAGGCCTTCGTCGACTGGCTGATCTCGCCCGAAGGCCAGGCGGCGATCGCCGGCTACCGCATCGACGGCCAGCAGCTCTTCTTCCCGGATGCCGACAAGAACCGGTCGTGAGGGCGCCCGGCGCCACGGTTGCGGATTGGTGACCCGATCGGTCACAGTCGGACCATGACACAGCTCCGGCCAGCATTCCTGACGCCGATCGACGACGTGCTGGCACGGCTTCGTGCCGGATGCGGGCCCGTCGTGCCGGTGGCGCTGCCGCTCGACGAGAGTTTTGGCTGCGTGGCCGCGGCGATGGCGCCCTTGCCTTGCGCGCTGCCGGCGCGAGCCGTGGCGATGATCGACGGCTGGGCATTGACCGCCGCCGATCTCACCGGCGCGTCAGCATACACGCCGGTGCCGCTGCCCAGCGCGCCGGCCTTCGTCGCGGTCGGCGGCAGCCTGCCGGCAGGCTGCGACTGCGTGCTCGAGGACAGTGCGGTCGAGCGTGTTGGCCCCGTCTTTCAGGCGCTCGGCGAAGCGATCCCGGGCCAGGGCGTGCGTCGGGCCGGCGAGGACGCTCCGGCCGGTCAGACGCTGATCCAGCAGGGCCGTGCGGTCACCCTCGTTGACCTCTTCGTTGCTCGCCAGGCCGGGCTGGCCGACCTCAGCGTCCGCCGTCCGCGTCTGGCTCTGATCGACGTTCCGGCGTCGGACGGATCGACTGCGACCGCCGATTTGCTCGTGGCGCTTGCCCGAGCCGCCGGCGCGCAGGTGCTGCGCAGCCGCGCCGGTGGTCGTGACGTGGCGGCCGTGATGGCGGCGCTGGCAGCGGTCGAGGCCGACGTCGTTCTCACTGTCGGCGGGACCGGTGCCGGGCCCGGCGATGCCACGGTCGCAGCGCTCGCCGCCGCGGGGGCCCTGCCGGTTCATGGCATGGCGTTGCAGCCGGGGCGCAGTGCCGCCGCGGCGCTGCACGGCCGGGTTCCGGTTGTCGCCTGTCCGGGGGCCGGCGCTGCGGCATTGGCAGCGTGGTGGACACTGGCCGAACCGATCCTGGACTGGCTGGCGGGGCGTGGTCATCGTCGGAGGGTGGTGCGGCCGCTGGTGCGCAAGATCGCTTCGCAGATCGGCTTGACCGAGGTGGTGCTGCTGCGCGACACCAGCGAGGGCTGGCTGCCGCTTGCCGTCGGCGACCTGCCGGTCGCCGCGCTGGCTGCGGCGGATGCCTGGGTCGCGGTGGCGCCGGGCAGCGAAGGCCATGCGGCCGGCGAGGCGCTCGCGGCCTCGCCGCTACGCGCTGGATGATGATGACAATGGCAGATCAGTCGACCAAAGCCGTGCCGGAGCGTGCCAAAGGCGACCAGACCCAGTTTCTCGACGTGCTGTCGCGCGAAGAGGCGATGGCACGGTTCGCGTCGGCGCTGTTTCCGCGGCCGCTGCCGGCGGTCGAGTGCGATCTCGCCGCAGCGCTGGGTCTCGTGTTGGCGCACGACGTGGTGGCGCCGATCGACGTGCCTCCGTTCGATCGCGCCAATGTCGACGGTTTCGCCGTCCGCGCCGCCGACACCGCCGCCGCCAGCGAGACCGCTCCGGTGCACCTCGATCTGACCGGCGAGGTGATTGCCTGCGGTGTCGCGCCGCGGCGGACCATCGGGCGAGGCGAGGCCAGCGTCATCGCGACTGGCGGGCCGCTGCCGCGCGGTGCCGATGCGGTGGTCATGGTCGAGCATACCCAGCCGGCCGGCGTGCGGATCGCGTTGCGGCGACCGGCGTTGCCCGGCCAGTTCGTCTCCTATGCCGGTTCCGACATTGCTCGCCGCGAGGTGCTGCTGCGCGCCGGCACGCTCATCGGCTCGCGCGAGATTGGCATGCTCGCCGCTTGCGGCCTGGCGCGCGTGCTCGTGATCCGCAAGCCGAAGGTCGCGGTGATCTCCACCGGCGACGAATTGGTGCAGCCCGGGGCGGAACTGCAGCCGGCGGCGATTTACGATTCGAACGGCGCGATCGTCACCGCGGCGGTCGCCGAGAACGGCGGCGAGCCGGTTTTCCTCGGAGCCTTTCCCGACCAGGAGGACAAGCTCGCCGAGGTGCTCGCCGGCGCGGTCGAAACCTACGACATGGTGATCCTGTCCGGCGGCACCTCGAAGGGCGAGGGGGATGTGTCCCATCGCATCATCGCCCGGCTCGGGCCGCCGGGCATCGTCGCCCACGGCATCGCGCTCAAACCGGGCAAGCCGTTGTGCCTCGCAGTCTGCAGCGGAAAGCCTGTGGTGGTGCTGCCGGGCTTCCCGACCTCGGCGATGTTCACCTTCCACGACATGATCGTGCCGGTGCTGCGCCGGTTGGCCGGACTGCCGCCCCGCGCCGAGACGAAAGTCATGGCGACGCTGCCGCTGCGCGTCTCATCCGAACTCGGCCGCACCGAATTCGTCATGGTGTCGCTGGTCGCGGGCGTCGATGGTCTGATCGCCTATCCGACCGGAAAGGGCTCCGGCGCCATCACCTCCTTCGCCCAGGCCGACGGCTTTCTGCGGGTCGATGCGCTTGCGGATCACCTGCCCGCCGGAAGCAGTATCGAAGTGACGCTGTTCACGCCTCACGCCCGCGTGCCCGATCTCGTCATCATCGGCAGCCACTGCACCGGGCTCGATCTCGTCACCTCCCCGCTCGCTCGCGCCGGGCTCAACGTGCGCAGCATTGCTGTCGGCAGTCTTGGCGGATTAGCGGCCGCGCGCCGCGGCGAATGCGACTTCGCGCCGATCCATCTCTTTGACGCGGCGAGCGAAACCTACAACACGCCCTATCTCAGCGAGGGCCTGGAATTGGTGCCGGGCTGGCGGCGCATGCAGGGCTTCGTCTTTCGCATCGACGATGATCGCTTCAAGGGCCTGAGCGCCGCCGACGCGGTGCAGGCGGCGCTCGCTGACGGAGCCTGTCTGATGGTCAACCGCAACCAGGGGGCGGGGACCCGCATCCTGATCGACCGCCTGCTCGATGGCGCCCGACCCGACGGATACTTCAACCAGCCGCGCTCGCATAATGCGGTGGCCGCAGCGGTAGCCCAGGGGCGGGCCGACTGGGGGGTCACCATCGCGCCCGTCGCCCGCATCGCTGGCCTCGGCTTTCTGCCGCTGACCGAAGAGCATTACGATTTTGCGCTGGTCGCCGCGCGCCGCGACCGGCCCGCCGTGCAGGCATTTCTCGCTTCGCTGCGGTCCGACGAAAGCCGCGCCGCGCTCCGCCATGCCGGGTTTGAACCGGCATGAACAGCGCCCTCATTCCGCCGTCAGCCGTCCTCGTCGCGGGCGATCTGCTCGGCGATGGCGAGGTCGGCTTCGGTATTGGCGTTGAAGAACGGGTCGAACGGCGTTGCCGGCCACGCCACCAGGGCGAGGCGATGGCGCGCGGTGAAGCGATGCACCGCGCGGATGTTCTCCTGCGTCAGGGCATGGCGCAGCGCTTCGCGCAGCTTGACCGGCCACAGCGCAATGGTGTGGTGGGTCTCATCGCCGGATGCGGCGACCGCGATCTCGGCGCTTTCGGCGCTGCGGGCGGCGACAAGGCGGGAGACCAGGTCGCGCGGCAGGAACGGGCAATCGCCGGCGGCGCTCACCATGAGCTCGGCTTTCGGATAGCGGCTCGCGACGAAATCGAGGCCGGCGAGAATTCCGGCGAGAGGACCGGCAAAACCTTCGATCGAGTCCGCCACCACCGGCAGGTGGGTAGCCGCGAAGCGGCGCGGATCGCCGTTGGCATTGAGCACCAGGTGGTCGCATTGCGGCGCCAGCCGGTCGATGACGCGCGCGAGGAGGGTCTTGCCGCCGATCATGCGCATGGGCTTGTCGCCGCCGCCCATGCGGCGGGCGAGGCCGCCGGCGAGAATGAGGCCGATGACGGGGTGCGCGATCATGCCCCTGAGATAGCCGAGGCGCCGTCTTTTGCAAGCCTGATGGCGTTCGGCACGTTCGGGCTGGCGTGCGGCCTCTCCATGTCGGGGCGATGTCAACGCGTGACGAGCGGAGCCGCCTCATGAAGATCATCGGCCTCGCCGGCTGGAGTGGCGCCGGCAAGACCACACTGCTGCAGCGATTGATCCCGCAGCTTGCGGCGCAGGGATTGCGGGTATCGACCGTCAAGCATGCCCACCACAATTTCGATGTCGACGTGCCCGGCAAGGATTCCTGGCTGCACCGAAAGGCCGGCGCCTTCGAGGTGCTGGTCGCATCCAGCCGGCGCTGGGCCCTGATGCATGAATTGCGCAGCGATGCCGAGCCACCGCTCGACGAACTGCTCCGCAAGCTCTCGCCGGCTGATCTCGTCATCGTCGAGGGCTTCAAGGCCGGCAGCCATCCCAAAATCGAGGTGTACCGGCAGGCCAACGGCAAGCCGCTGCTCTATCCTGGCGATCCGGCGATCGTCGGCATCGCCAGCGATATCGAACTCGAGACGCGGTTGCCGCTGGCGTCGCTCGACGATGCGGCGGCGGTGGCGAAACTGGCGCTGGCGGCGGCACGGCCGATTGCCGACGTGCTTGCGGCCGCAGCGCGTGGAGAGAAATGATGGCTCAGCTATCCGACGACTGCTTCGCCTTCGGCGGGCCGATGCTCTCGGTGGACGAGGCCGTCAAGCTGATCTCCACGCGCATGACGGCAGTATCCGAAACCGAAGGCGTTGCCCTTGCCGAGGCCGACGGGCGTATCCTCGCCAGCGATGTCGTTGCGCCGCTGCCGGTGCCGCCCTTCACCAACTCGGCCGTCGATGGTTTCGCCGTGGCGAGCGGCGATCTGCCCGCAGGAGAAGCCGGGCGATTCCAGGTGGAGGGGCGGCTCGCCGCGGGCGGGCGGGCCGCAACGCCGCACTCGGGCCACGCTCTGCGGATATTCACCGGCGCCCCGATGCCGCCGGGCCTCGACACCGTCTTCATGCAGGAGGACGTCCAGCTTCAGGGCGATGGCAGTGTGCTGTTGCCGCCGGGCCTCAAAGCTGGAGCGAATGTCCGTCCTGCGGGCGAGGACATCGCCGCAGGCAGTGTCGCCCTTGCCGCGGGAACGCGGTTGCGGCCGCAGGAACTGGCCGTGGCTGCGGCACTCGGTTTCACCGAAGTCGATGTGCGGCGGCGCATCCGTGTCGCTGTGCTTTCGACCGGTGACGAGGTGGTCGAGCCGGGTGCGCCGCGGGGCCCGTCGCAGCTCTACGATTCCAACCGCGTGATGCTCGCCACCATGCTGCGCCGCCAGGGCTGCGCAGTGAGCGATTTCGGTATCGTGCCGGATGATGCCGAGCGTGTCGCGGCCGTGCTTGCCGAGGCCGCGAAGGGCAATGACCTGATCGTCACATCGGGAGGCGTCTCGACCGGCGAGGAGGATCACGTCAAGGCTGCAGTGGAAAGCGCTGGCCGGCTGGTGTTGTGGCGTATGGCGATCAAGCCGGGACGGCCGGTCGCCATGGGCGTCATCGAAGGCGCCGCGCTGATCGGCCTGCCGGGTAATCCGGTGGCGAGTTTCGTCACCTTCGTCCACGTGGTCCAGCCGGCGATCGCCGCGCTGGCCGGCGCCCGCTGGCAGCGTCCGCTTCCGCTGCCGGTGCGCGCCGCCTTCAGCTATCGTAAGAAGCCGGGCCGGCGCGAATATGTCCGGGCCCATCTAAGGATCGCTGCCGATGGAAGCGTCGAAGCGATCAAGTTTCCGCGTGAAGGCGCCGGGCTGCTCTCGTCCCTGACGCACACCGATGGTCTCGTCGAACTGCCCGAGGACATCAGCCAGGTCGCCCCCGGCGATCGCGTCGGTTTTCTGTGGTTCGCCCAGCTGATCTAGTGTCCTGTCTCCGAATGACCGCTCCATTTGCCTCATGCTCGCACGGTCATTCGAAGACATAAGGACACTAGCAAAATCAAAGTGCTAGTGTGGCTTATGTCTCGCAATTGCCTACGAGAGGCTTGCCGCGAAGGCGGTAGGCAATTGCGAGACGCCACACTAGCGAAAGCCGGAATCAGACCTGCGCAGCGGATCTGAAAGCGTTGTCAGCAACATGCCGCATCGCCCGCGCACCGTCGCGGCGGCCGGCGCGGCCCGAGCGCCGAAAAAGCCGGCAGCTTTCATGGGCATCGCGCGTTAATTCTAATCTTAAAGTAATTTGAGGGCTGGGGTAGAATATGGTCCGTGATGTTCCGCCCGCGCCAACCCAAGGGTCGAGAATGAGGCCGTTGACACTGCTGCATGACGATCATCTTGCATCGCAGCCGCACGCCGCGCCGCCAACCGTCATCGAGATCAGGGGCGTCTCGCAAAGCTTCGAGACCGCCGGGCGCAAGAGCCATCTGGCGCTTTCCGACATCTCGCTGTCGATTGACGATGGCGCCTTCGTCTCGATCCTCGGACCGTCCGGCTGCGGCAAGTCGACCTTGCTCTACATCGTCGGCGGCTTCGTCAGACCGACGGCCGGCAAGGTCAGCATGCGCGACAAGCCAGTCACCGGGCCTGGTCCCGATCGCGGCCCGGTGTTCCAGGAATTCGCGCTGTTTCCCTGGAAGACGGTGCTGGGCAATGTCACCTACGGGCTGCGCCAGCAGGGCGTGGCTCGCACCGCGGCCGAGGCGCGCGCTCGGCAGTTGCTCGAGATGGTCGGGCTGAAGGGCTTCGAGGGCTTCTATCCCAAGGAACTGTCCGGCGGCATGAAGCAGCGCGTCGCCATTGCCCGAACGCTCGCCTATAATCCGGCGGTGCTGCTGATGGACGAGCCGTTCGGCGCGCTCGACGCCCACACCCGGACCCGGTTGCAGAACGATCTGCTTGATATCTGGGAACGCGACCGCAAGACCGTGCTGTTCGTTACCCACGCGGTGGACGAGGCGGTGTTTCTCTCCGACAAGGTCGTGGTGATGACGCGCTCGCCGGGCCGCATCAAGGCGGTGATCGATATCGATCTGCCGCGGCCACGCCGACGCGCCGACCTCCTGCTCGATCCGCATTACCAGAAATACGTCGTCGACATCGAGAAGCTGATCGAGGACGCTCCCGACATCGAGCACCGCGCATGAGCGCGGGGGCGGCGTCGCGGCGCTGGCTCGTGCGTTTCGCGCCGGTGCTGGCCTGCCTCGGTCTGCTGGCGGTCTGGCAACTCGCGTCGCTGCTGCTGACCACGGAGAGCGTGCCGTCGGCGCTGGAGGCTCTGCGCGCCGTGCCGCAGATCCTCACCGACCGCGAATCCCTCGTCAACATTCTCGATTCCATCCGGCGCATGATCATCGGCCTCTCGGCCGCCGTGGTGGTCGCGATCCCGCTCGGGCTGCTCATGGGCCGGGTCAAGACGGTGGCCGCGCTCGCCAATCCGCTGCTGATGGTGATTTACCCGGTGCCCAAGGCCGCGTTGATGCCGATCATCATGCTCTGGCTCGGCGTCGGCGATCTCTCGAAGACCCTCGTCATCTTTCTCGCGGTGACGCTGCCGATCATCTATCACTCGTTCCAGGGCGCCCGCGCCGTGGAGGAAAAGATGCTGTGGTCGGGCGCGGCGATGGGAATGTCGGCGCCGCAACGCATGCTGCGGATCGTGTTGCCGGCGGCCTTGCCGGAAATCCTCGCGGGCTGTCGCACCGGTCTCGTGCTGGCGCTGATCACCATGGTCACCAGCGAGATGATCGCAAGGAAGTCCGGCGCCGGCAACATCCTGTTCAACGCGCTCGACATGGGGCAGTACGACACCGTCTTCGCCATGATCATCATCATCGGCGCGCTGGGCATCGTGCTCGACGGCGCGTTCGACCGCTTGCGCCGTGCGTTGGTCTCCTGGTCGGAATCGGCGCAGGACATTCCGCTGAGTTTCTCATGATCGCACGCTTGTTCTCTCGCGAACTGTTGCTTGGGCTGCTGCCGATCCTGGGGCTGGGATTGCTCTGGCAGGCGCTGGTGTCGTTCGGGGCCGCGCCGATCGCGCTGCTGCCGCCGCCGGCTCTCGTCTTCGCGCGGCTCGGCCATCAACTCGCCACCGGCGAGTTTCTCGACCAGGCCGGCGCGACGCTGCTGCGGCTGTTCGTCGGCTTTGCCGTCGCCGTGGTCCTCGGCGTCGGCATCGGGCTCATGGCCGCGGTCAATCCCACCGTCGGCGCCGTCATCAGGCCGATCGTGCGCGTGCTGGCGCCGGTGCCAAAGGTCGCGCTCTATCCGGCCCTCTTGCTGCTGCTCGGCTTTGATCACGCTTCGAAGATGGCGCTCGTCACTGCCGACGCGCTGTTTCCGATCCTGCTCTCCACCTATTACGGCGCCTCGATGGTCGAGCAGAAGCTCATATGGTCGGCGCTCGCCGCCGGAACGCCGCCGCGCGAGGTGATCTACAAGGTGGTGCTGCCGGCCGCGCTGCCGTCGATCCTCACCGGCTGTCGCATTGGACTGGTGATCTCCTGCATCGTCGTCTTCCTGGCCGAGATGATCTCCTCGACCAACGGGCTCGGCTATCTGCTGGTGCGCGCGGCGCGCAGCTTCCAGACGGTCGACATGTTCGTGCCGCTGATCTCGATTTCGCTGCTTGGGCTGATCCTCAATGCTGCGCTCAATGGGCTACGCAAGATGCTGCTGCGCGGCTTTTCCGAGAACTAGTGCCCCGTCTCCGAATTACCGCTACGTTTGCCTCGCACTCTCACGGTCATTCGGAGACATAGGGACACTAGCAAAATCAAAGTGCTGGTGTGGCTTATGTCTCGCAATTGCCTACGAGAGGGTTGCCGCGAAGGCGGTAGGCAATTGCGAGACGCCACACTAGTGTCCTGTCTCCGAATTACCGCTTCGTTTGCCTCACCCTCGCACGGTCATTCGGAGACAGGACACTAGTGGGGCATGAACTATCTTGCTGTAACGTTTGAAGCATGAAACACTTTGCTGCGACGGCGCGCTGACGAGAGGATGGGGATATTAGCATGCGCAACATGATGAAGCGGGTGACTGTGGCGGGCGCTACGCTGGCGGCGCTGGTGACGGCCAATGGCGCCATGGCGCAGCAGACCATCCGGGTCGGCTGGACCATTCCGGCGGAAGAGTCCAAATACTGGATGATGAAGCGGCCGGACCAGTTCCCCGATCTCGGCAAGAAGTACAAGATCGAATGGACCCAGTTTCAGGGCACCTCGCCGATGACCCAGGCGCTTGCCGCCGGCGCGCTGGATTGCGCGACGCAGGCGCCGTTGTCCCTCGCCAACGGCGCGGTCAATGGCGGGCTGAAGGCCTATATCGTCGCCCAGCATGTGTTCGAGAAACCCGGCGGGTTCTCGGTGTATTGGGCGGTCAAGGAGGACTCTCCGATCAAGACGATCGCTGACCTGAAGGGCAAGACGGTCGGCATCTCCGTGCTCGGCGGCGGCACCTATGGTCCTTTCGCCATGCTGCTGAAGAAGAACGGCGTCGACCCGGAAAAGGATATCAAGCTGGTCGAAGTCGGTTTCGCCGTGTCGGAGGATGCGCTGCGTCAGGGCCGGGTCGATGCGGTCAACATGAACCAGCCCTTTGCCGCCCGCGCCGAGGCCAAGGGCGGCACCCGCAAGCTGTTTGCACTCTCCGAGGCGATGCCGAACATCGTCCACATCCTTGAGGCCTGCCGGGCCGATTTCGTCGACAAGAATCCTGATCTGGTGAAGGCCTATGTCGCGGATATCACCCGCGGCATGAAGATGGCGCTGGCCAATCGCGAGGAGACGATCAAGGTGGTGTCCGAGGTGATGAAGGCGCCGCCGGCGGTGCTGGAGACCTATCTGCTCAAGAGCAACGATTTCGGCCGCGATCCGGTGGCGGCGCCGAACTTCGAGGCGATCCAGACCATGCTCGACATCTACGCCGAAACCGGCATGCTGCCGAAGATGAGTGTGAAGCAGTTCTATAATCCGGACGTGGTGGCGCCGATTCAGTAGACGTTATCGCCTCTCGGTCTTGAGCAATGGCCGGCTGAGCCCGGCCATTGCTTTTTGTCCCATGCCGAGCGTCGGTTGAATGTTCGTTGAGCTTTCGGAGATCGTCGCGCGCAGGCGCTAGTGTCCCGTCTCCATCGCGCCAGCAGAGCGGCAAGGTTCCCGGCGGGCGCGCCGGCAAGCTCGATGACGCAAGAGACGAGCGGCGGGACCAGCACGACAATGGCGGAACGATCATTCATGGCACGCTCCTGATAGCGGTGGTCAGCTCCGGGGCGGACGCATCGGACTTAATTCCCCCATCCCGCGGTCGATGACAGGCTCAGGTCGCTGTGGCGCGATCGGCTTCCCATCTTGCGACTTCGGCGAGTTCGGCCTCGGGATGCAGGGTGGCCACTTTGAAGCGGCCGAGATAGACCTTGCCGTCGCTCCCATCGATCGAGAGCCAATCGCCTTCACCAAGGCGGGCATCCTCCAGCATCGCGCCTCCGGGGCCATCGAGGCGCAGGCGCGTGCAGCCGACGATGCAGGGCTTGCCGAGTTGGCGCGCCACCAGCGCCGCGTGGGAGGTTAGTGCCCCGGTCACCGTCACGATGCCGGACGCCACGGCAAAGCCGGCGATGTCGCCGGTGCTGGCTTCGGGACGAAGCAGGATGACGGGATCGCCCGCAGCGGCGATCTGCCGCGCATCCTCGGTGCTGAAGGCGGCCCGGCCGACAGCGACACCTGCGCTGGCGCCGACGCCTTGGGCCGCAGGTTCGCCGGCATCGATCAGCCGCGTCTCGGCGATGGCGTCGAGGTCGATGCCCTGAATCCGGCGCAAGCCCGCTTGCGGCGTCAGCACGCCCTCGCGGACGAAATCCACGGCAAAGCGCAGGGCAGCGCGAGGCGTTCGCTTGGCATCCCGGGTCTGCAGGAGCCACAAACGGCCATCCTCGACGGTGAATTCGACATCCTGGACATCGCCGAACGCGCGCTCGAGGCGGAAGAGCACGGCGCTGAGTTCTGTCGCGAGATTCGGTAGCGCACGGGCGATGGTCTCCGCAGTATCGGGCGGGCGCCGGCCCGAGACGACGTCCTCGCCCTGGCCGTCAAGCACCATGTCGATCACCGGCCGCGGCGTGCCGCTCGACGGGTCGCGGGAGAATGCGACACCGGCGCCGGAGGAAGGCCCCGAATTGCCGTACACCATCGCTTGAACGGTGACCGCGGTACCCTGGAGGGATTCCAGATTCTGCAGGCGGCGATAGGTGTTGGCGCGTTCGCTGGTCCAGGATCGATAGACGGCGCCGGCGGCAGCTTCGAGCTGCGCCATGGCGTCGTCTGACCAGATTTCTCCAGCCTCCTCGATCAGGGCGAGGTGTTCAGCCGCGAGATCCTCGAGCGCGACGCTGTCGAGATCGCGTTCGCTCGTCGCGCCGTCGGCGGCGACGGCCGCGTCACGGCGGGCGGTGAACGGCGCCGGTGCCAGGCCCAGCACCGTCTCGGCGTAACTCTCCAGGAAGCGCCGCCGGCAGTCCCAGGCGAGTCGCGGGCGTCCGGTGCTGCGGATCAGTCCCTGCACGGCGTCCAGAGTGCAGCCGACATCGAGGACGGTGTCCAGCATGCCGGGCATCGATCGTTCGGCCCCGGAGCGCACCGAGACCAGAAGCGGGCGCCGTCGATCGCCGATTCGCTTCCCGGTCTGCCCCTCGAGAAAGGCGACGCCCTGCTTGAGACTGTCGCGTAGTTCTCGGCCGGCGCGGCGGTCGCCGCGGATCACGGCGGCACAGAGCCGGACCGGCAGGACGAAGGCCGGAGGCACCGGCAGTCCGAGCGCTGCCATGCGGGCGAGATTGGCGGCCTTGGCGCCGATGTTCTCGGCGGAATGATGCCGCTTGCTTCCATCGCCGATGAGGATGAGGGTCATGGCAGGTCTCGTCAGGCGGTCAGGTCGGTCATGAGGTAGCGACGCAGCAGATGTCCGAAGCCGGCCAATCGATCGGTCGCCCGCTCGATCGCCCGCGCGAGTTCGAGGATGGCGAGCGCCTGGGGCATTTCGATCGTTCCGCTCAGGGCCAGCGCCGTCAGGTGCCTTTCGTGGGCGTCGGCGGCATGCTCGGCATCGGAGAGGCGCGCAACACAGGCGAGTGCGTCCTCGGAATCGATCTGGTTTCCCTCCGGTATCTCGCAAACCGCGGCAAGTCCGCTGGCTGCCGCCTCGATGCCGGACAGCGCCTCATGGCAAAGGCCGACCAGCGCCGGCACGCAGGTCGCGTCGATCTTCGCCGGCAGCAGCGAGGCGACAAAGGTGGCCTGTTCGAGGTCGTCGATCGCGTCTTCGAGGCGATCGACGAACTGTTCGATCATCGCGCCGCCCTGCAGACGGGCGATATCGCCGCGCGCTTCGATGGCGATCCGATCGGCCTTGCGCTCGATCGCCGCGGCGCGGGCGGCGAGGGTGCTGCCGTCGCAGCTCCGGCCGGTCTGTAGCGTGGCGACGTGGTGAGCGAGGGCCGCGGCGATATCATGGGCAAGTCCGGCCTGGCGGATGACGATGGCGAGCAGGGTGACGTCGACACTTTCGAGGCGACGGACGAGATCGGACTCGATGCTGTCGCGCACCAGCCTGACCGAGCGGCCGGCGGTAAGACCGTCGGTCGACATGCGCAGCGTGGTCTTGAGAAAATCGACCGCTCCGCCGCGGCCCAGCACTTCGTCGAGGCGTTCACCGAAACCGATGCGCGTCGGCGCCGCATTGCGGACCGCCGCGCCGATCAGTTCGCTGCCGCCGAGTTCGAGGAACGCGCGATGCCCGACCCTCGCCCGCGCTGCCCAGGTCAGGATCGAGACGGCATCCGTCTTGCCGACATAGTCGCGCAGCAGTTTACGAGCCCGGTTCCAGTCGATCAGGAACACCAGCGTCGCGCCGAGCGCGGCAAGGGCGGCGTCGCGTTCGGCGGCGCTATCCGTCTCAAGGCGTCCGGTGACCAGATAGAAGCCGTCGTCGCCCAATCCTTCGGCGTCATGGCGGTCGAGACCGCTCCAGACGAAGTCGTGGCCCTCCATCAGCGAGATCAGGAACTTCGCGCGCGGGCGATGCACGTCGGTATAGGTTACCGTCACGGCATTGCCTTCTACCGAGATCACCACGACATGGGCGTCAGTCGTGCCGATGTCGTTCTGGATCACCAGCCGCTCGCCGGAGCGCGTCGCCAGCGTATCGAGTCCGGGATGGTCGAATTTGAGTCCGCGGGTTTCGGCGAGACCGCGCATGAAGGCCTCGACGGCGCGGTGATCCTGCGGCGCGAGGCCGAAGACCCGCGCGCCCGCCAGTTCCTCCTCGGCGCAGCCGGCGGCCAGCCTGTTGAGTTGCTTGTGCAGATCCAGCACCAGGCGGTGCAGGCTGTCGCCGCCGCTTTCCGCCACGGCAGTCAGTCTGGCGATCTGCGCCGCATCGATATCGTCGCCGGCGTTCAGCGCGCCGCCGCCCCTGATCGCGATGAGCCGATCCTTCACACCGGCGCCTGCCGCCGGGTCAGCGGCAGCGACGGCGTCGATCATCGCGAGAGTGTCCTCGGCAATGTCCTTCATCAGGCGGTTAAGGGCCGGCGCGGCGATGCGACCCTCGCCGACGAGATGAGCTCCGGCGATGATTGGACTAATCGCAGCGGGTGCAAGCCCCGCCTGGCGGCACTCGACATCGAGATCCGTCACGGGACGCATCGGTTCTCGGGCGTGCAGCGCCGCGGCCTGCAAGGCGCTCAGCCGCACCTTGATACGATCGTTGGCACGCAGACCCTCCGAAACCAGCTTTGGCAACAGGACGGCGGTCTCGCCGAGTTCTTCGATCATCCGGGACTTCATGGCCTGTCCTTCGGGCGGCGTGGCCAATCTGCCATTTAACGGAGCCGACGTCTTGCGCTAGATGGGATACGAACGTTGGAAACGGGACACTAGTGTGGCGTCTCGCAATTGCCTACCGCCTTTGCGGCAAGCCTCTCGTAGGCAATTGCGAGACATAAGCCACACTAGCACTTTGATTTTTCTAGTGTCCTTATGTCTCCGAATTACCGTGCGAGGGTGAGGCAAACGAAGCGGTAATTCGGAGACAGGACACTAGATCATTCATCTGATTGTCATAACCGCTGTCGCCGCCGGCCTGCGGTTGCAGGGCGTCACTGCTACAATTGCGCAGGATCAAGGGGCGGGAGACGGGGCTATGGATGATACCCCGGGTGGAAAGCGGAGGAGCCACGATGGTCATCACGGATATCAACTGCGGATGCGGCGCAAGTTATCGCTGCGCCGAATCGTTATCACTCCGCGGCGAGGGCGGAGAATTTCTCTGCAGCTGCTGCGGGGCTTTGGTCGCTCGCTGGGATCGCCCGAGCCGGCGCGCCTATCGCCTCATCCACGCGCCGGAGCGGTTCTTCGCGCTTCATGTGCCGGTCGCGCCCGCGCCCGTTGTGCGCCCCTCAGGCTTGCGTTCGCAGGTATGAGGGAAAAACCGGCATACTAAATCTTAAGCTTGCCCGGATATGATCGAGTGAACTTCAATCATACGGGCGCGCGCGATGAAGCTGTTTGCCAATCTGTCGATCCGAGCAGTTCTGGGGCTGATGATCGGCCTGCTCGGCGTCTTGCTGGTCGGATTGTCGTCGATGGGCGTGCTCGGCGCGATCGAGCGCAACACCGCCGCCCGACGGGTCGAGACCCTGGCCGGGACGAGCCAGCAGCTGTTCGCCACCCTGCTCGGGTTTCGTCTTGAGCGCGGTACCGTCAATCCAGCGCTGATCGCTGAGGCGCCGGCCGATACAGTCGCCGATGCCCGGATTGCGACCAATCGCCAGGCCTCGGAGAACGCCTACAAGGCCGTGCAGGAGCATCTCGCCGGGGTTGTTGACCAGAATCTTTCCGCACTGCTCGTCAGGCTGACCTTGGCCCACGACGCCCTGTCGTCTCTGCGGAAAAATGCGGATGCTGCGATCCACCAGCCCAAGGCGGCGCGCAGCGCGACGATCGCAGCCGACTATGCCCGGGCGGCGCAGGCCTATCTCGATGCCATCGTCGAACTGACCGGTGAGCTGGAAGCGACCCTCAAGCTGTTCGATCCCGTGGTCGACCAGCTCCTGTCGATCAAGCAGTCGGCCTGGGCCGCCCGCAATTTCGGCGGGCTGGTGGCCGTGCGGATCGAAAATGCCGCTGCGGCCGGTAAGCCCTGGACGGCAACGGATATCGTCGGGGCAGCGGAAGACACCGGGCGTGCGGCGCAGGCCTGGTCTCAGGTGCTCGATGCCGCGGCGCGGCCCGACGCGCCCGGCGCGATCGCGGAGGCGGTGGCACGGTCGAAGGGCGCGGACGCGCTCGCCATGGCGGAGCGTCAGAAGGCGGTCGTCAAGGGCTTGAGCAACAATCAGACAATCGAAGTCAAGATCAGCGAATTGCAGAAGCTCAATACGGCGCTCCTCGTCTATAGCGTCGATGTCGCCAACTCCGCGCTCAAGGAGATGGTGGCCCGGGCGGAACGCCAGATGGCGGCCGGCACGCGTAGCCTCGTCGTCAACGGGCTGATGATGCTGGCCGCGGTGGCGATGGTCCTCCTCGGCTTTCTCATCGTGCATCGGCGCGTCAGCGCCCCGATCCTCGCCTTGACCGAGTCCATGCGCCGTCTCGCCGACCATGATCTATCGACCGAAGTCCAGGGGTTCGATCGCCGGGACGAGATCGGTGCGATGAGCCGCGCCGTCGCGGTCTTCAAGCAGAACATGATCGCCGCCGATCAGCTCGCCGGCGAGAAGGAGGCCGAACAGGCCCGCAGGGAACGGCGGCAGATCGCGGTAGACACCTTGATCGCGCAGTTCGAAAAGACGGTGCTGGAATCGCTGCAAACGCTGGCAGGAGCTTCCAATGAGCTCAATGCAACGGCCCAGTCGATGTCGTCGACCGCCGAGCAAGGGCGCTCGAAATCGACCGCCGTCGAGCTGGTCTCGAAGGAAGCTTCGGCCAACGTCCAGACCGTGGCCGCCGCGACCGAGGAACTCTCCGCGTCGATCAGCGAGATCAGCCGTCAGGTGGTGGAATCCACCAGCATCACCGGGGAAGCGGTGATGCAGGCGGAGCGGACCAATGGCGAAGTGCAGGCGCTTGCAGATGCCGCGCAACGCATCGGCGACGTCGTGCAGCTCATCAACGGCATTGCCGAGCAGACCAACCTGCTCGCGCTTAACGCGACGATCGAAGCGGCGCGCGCCGGCGAAGCTGGAAAAGGGTTCGCCGTGGTCGCTGCCGAGGTGAAGAATCTCGCGACCCAGACCGCCAGAGCGACCGGGGACATCACCGCCCAGGTGACAGCGATCCAGGACGCTACCCGGGCTTCAGTGCAGGCGATCCACGCGATCGGCGGCACCATCAACCGCGTCAACCAGATCGCCGCGGCCATCGCCGCCGCGGTCGAGCAACAAGGCGCCGCGACCCGGGAGATCGCCCGCAACGTGATGCAGGCTTCGGAAGGCACGTCCCAGGTGTCGGGGCATATCGTCGGCGTCAGCGAGGCGGCAACGGAGACCGGCGCTGCAGCCGGTGAGGTGCTGGACTCGGCGAGAATGCTGGCGCGCCTGTCCGACGACCTGCGCAACGATGTTGATCGCTTCGTCGGCCATCTGCGCGCCGCCTGAGGGCGCGGCGACCGCCCCGAGACGGCGGCGAGGGAAGGCCCAGTTCAGGGCTTCTCGCTACGCTCGTCGATCAGGAGGTCGAGCGCGTATTTGATCGTCGCGCGTTCGTCGTCGGAAAAGCGCCTCAGCAGATCGGCCTCGTGGGCTTGGGCGGCGCGCAGCACCGGCTTGACCAGCTTGCGCCCCTTGGCGGTGAGATGGATGGGTGTGCGGCGGCGGTCGGCGGCGGTGCCGCGCCGCTCCACGAGGCCCTCGGCCTCCATGCGATCGAGCACCTTCGTGAGCCTCGGTTGCTTCATCAGCGCCATCGCGGCGAGTTCGCCGACCGAAAGGCCGTCGGCATCGGTCAGGCAGGCCAGCACCCGCCATTCGGGCACCGAGAGATTCCACGTCCCGAGCGTGGCGTGAAATTCGCCGGAGACGATGACGCTGGCGCGGGCCAGCAGATAGGGGAGATAGTTGCGGACGAAACCCGAACTGGCGGCCGCCGGCGTCCGGCGCGGACCTTCGATCCGGCGCATCACGCCGGAATGGAACAGCAGCGGATCGTGAACCCGCTCGACCAGGCGGATCACTTCGCCGACGAGGATGGTGTGATCGCCGCCGTCGTAACGCGCCCAGGTGCGGCATTCGAAGATCGGCGCAAGTTCGGTCAGGAGCGGGGCGCCGGAAATTCCCGTCTCATGGGGAATATCGGCAAACTTCTCGGCAGTGCGGCTGGCGAAGCGAAGCGCAAGATCCTGATGGTCGGCGCCGAGAAAGTGGATCGCGAAGCCTTCCGCGGCGACGAAGGCGTCGTGGCTCGGAGCCGCCTTCGCCGGGCACCACAGCACCAGGGGCGGGTCGAGGGACACTGACGCGAAGGAATTGGCGGTCATGCCGAGGCGGCGATCCGCGCTCTGGGCGGTGACGATGGTGACCCCGGTGGGAAACTGGCCGAGCGCCTTGCGAAAGGACAGCGGATCGAGACCGGCAGCGCGGCGGGTGTCCAGTTTGGTTGTCACGACTTTGGTTGTCACGACGGTCCTCGCGATGCCGACCGGCTGGCCAATACTTTAAACGTAAAAAAATTCCTTTTCATATAACACGGCCGCTTTTATGCTCCAATGGTCAATGCCGTCGAGGGATGGGATGCTGGCCGACAGGATCGAGGGAAAGTGGATCGACGCGTTCTGCGAGGTTTTCGCACGCTGCGCCGTGAAGCCCGGTGACACAGCGGCCATCCTGTCGGAGACCCAGTCGCGCGCCCTCAACGTCCAGCTCGCCGAGCTGGCGCTGCTGCGGATGGGGGCGCGGCCGTTCCATGTGGTGGTGCCGACGCCGCGCAATCGCCAGCCGGTGCCGATCCGCTCCACCGGGGCGAGCGAGGCGATCCAGCAGCTCGGGCCCGTGATCAGCGCGATGCAGCAGGCCGGCTTCGTCGTCGATTGCACCGTCGAAGGCCTGATGCACGCCAAGGAGACTGCCGCCATTCTCAAGGCCGGCGCCCGCATCCAGGTGATCTCGAACGAGCATCCCGAAGCGCTCGAGCGCATGGTGCCGGATGTCGGTCTCGAAAAGCGCGTGCGCAACGCGGCGCGGATGCTGCGAGGTTCAAAGCGCATGCGCGTCACCTCTGCCGCCGGCACCGATCTCGACGTCGACATGGAAGGCGCATCGACGGCCGGGGTCTGGGGCTGGACCGACAAGCCGGGGACGCTGGCGCACTGGCCGGGCGGCATCGTGGTGTCCTTCCCCAAAAGCAAGTCGGTCAACGGCACGCTGGTGCTCGCGCCGGGCGACATCAACCTCACCTTCAAGCGCTATCTCGCCTCGCCGGTGCGGCTGACGATCGAGGACGACTACGTCGTCGCTCTCGCCGGCGAAGGCACCGATGCGGCGATGATGCGGTCCTATCTTGCGGCCTGGGGCGACCGCGAGGCCTATGCGGTGTCCCATGTCGGCTGGGGCATGAATCCGGGAGCGCGCTACGAGGCGCTGTCGATGTACGACCAGCGCGACACCAACGGCACCGAATTGCGGGCGGTGTCCGGCAATTTCCTGTTTTCGACCGGCGCCAATGAATTTGCCGGCCGTTATACCGCCGGCCATTTCGACCTGCCGGTGATGAATACGACGATCGAGATCGACGGCACCACCGTGATCAGGGATGGGGTGCTGCAGGACGTGTTCGGCTGAACGAAGGCGCTGCGGGCCCTCGTCCTCTCAATCCAGCACCGGTGGCTTCGCCAGCCCCATCCGCTGCAGCTGGGCCGCCAGTTCGGCGAGACGGCCGTTGCGGTAGGCCTCAACGTCCATGCCGGCATAATCGAGGAAGCCCTCGCCGGTGCGCAGGCCGATGCGCCCTTCGGCCATGTTGCGCTCGACGATTTCCGGAGCGGCGTAGCGATCGCTGCCCAGCGCGCCGGACAGATAGCGGCTGGCGTAGAACAGAATGTCGCCGCCGCCCCAATCGATGAATTCCAGCAGGCCGAGCACGGCGAAGCGGAAGCCGAATCCGTACTTGATCGCCTTGTCGACATCTGCAGCGCTGGCGACGCCTTCCTCGACCATGCGCGCGGCTTCATTCATGGCGAGGGCCTGGATCCGCGGCACGATGTAGCCGGGTCGGGCGGCGCAGGTCACCGGTACCTTGCCGATGGCTTCGAGGATCGCAATCAGCCGCGCCGTGACCTCATGTGATGTGTGCTGGCCCGGAGAGAGCTCGACCAGCGGCACGAGATGGGCGGGGTTGAGCCAGTGCGCGTTGAGGAAGCGCTCCGGCTGCGCCACCGCGGGGGACAGGTCATCGACCAGGATGGTGCTGGTCGTGGAGGCGATGATCGGCTGCGGGCCGGCCAGCACGGCGGCTCGGCTCAGCGCCTCGCGCTTGAGATCGACCACTTCCGGTACGCCCTCGAAGATCACCTCGGCGTTGGCGAGGGCGGCGGCGGCCTCGTTCTCGGGGACGACGCTGACGCGGGACATCAGCCGATCGACCTGTGCGGGCTCAAGCGCGTTCAGGCGGCCGAGGCTGTCGAATGTGCGGCGCACGTCGCTCAGCGCCTCGTCGCGCAGGCCGGCGAAGGCGGCACCATCGCGCCGTTTGAAATCGACGATGGCGACCGGATGCCCCGCCCAGGCGAAGGCGACGGCGATGCCGCGGCCCATCCGCCCGGCGCCGAGGCAGGCAATGGCGGCGCGCCCGGTCATGCGAAGCCCCCCTTCAGCAGGCGCTGCAGTGCGTCGCGGTCGAGGTCGCCGAGGCCGAGGCCTGCGAGCGTGCGGCCGCCTTCGAGGAAATTCCCGCCGCAGATCGCGCCGCCGATGGCGAGAAAGGCGGTGGCGAGCGGGGTGGCGGCGCCGGCGAGGCGCGCAACCGAGGTCAGGAAGGAAAGCCCGACGCGCAGGTCCTCGCGCATGTACCGATGCTCGCGCAGCACAATGCGCTCGCGCCAGTCGCCTGAATCGGTCAGCCGGTCATGGGAGCCGCGGCCGTACATCCACTCTGGCCCTTCCTTGGCATAGTGGTCGGCCAGCGGGAAATGCGGCGCGCCGTAGTCGAGCGCGGCGCGCACGGCGATGCGTTCGGCGTCGAGCGCGTCGGTAACGCGGCGGATCGCTCCTTGCGTTCCTTCCTTGTGGATGTCCCAGCGCTCGAAATGCTCGATCGGGCCGGCATTCATCACGATCAGCGGCGGATGGATGATCGGCCCGGCATTCATCAATGCGCCGGAGAGCGCGTCGCCGCAGGAGGTGATGACGCCGGGAAAGGCCTTGCCGATCACGTCCAGGGCGTGATCGCTTGCCGCGAGCGGGAATACGCCGGTGGGCAGATGCTTGGCGCGCACGGTGATGGCGACTTCGAATGGGCCATGCTTGCGCGCGAGCCAGGGCAGCGTGCCGGTTTCGGCGAAGGCGAGCTCGGCGCGGTTTCCGGCATCATGGGCGGCTTTGGCGAAGATGAACGAACCGAATGTGGCCGGCGGCAGGAAGACCACCTGTCTGTCGGTGAGATGCGGCGCCAGCGCCTTGGCGATGTCGGCTTGGGCAAAGGCCGGCGCGGGGCAGAGCACCAGCTCGGCGTCCTTGATCGCCGCGGCGATGTCAGTCGTGACGAGGGCGAGTTCGGTTTCACGGCGGCCGCGGGCGTCCCTGACGGTGACGCGGCTGCGCGCCTGTCGATGGGCTTCGACCATGGCCGCGTCGCGCCGCCACAGGCGCACCTCGTGGCCCTGAAGGGCGAAATCACCTGCCGCCGCGAAGGAGCCGTTGCCGCCGCCCAGTACCGTAATCCTCACGCATCGTCTCCTTGTTCGTTCTTCATGACAGCGGCGGGGTGCTTCAGTCTCTTCAGTCTTCGGGCGCGCGATCCCGCAGCCGGAAATGCTGCACCTTGCCGAGCGCGGTGCGCGGCAGGTCCTCGACGAAGACGATGTCGCGCGGCACCTTGAAGCGGGCGAGATGCAACAGCACATGGCCGCGCAACTCGCTGCGCAGAGCGTCGGCGTCGGCGCTGACGCCACCGCGCAGCAGCACATAGGCCACGGGCACCTCGTCCCATCTCGGATCAGGACGACCGACGACGCCGACGTCGGCCACTGCCGGATGGGTCAGCAGCACGCGCTCGATCTCTGCGGGGTAGATGTTCTCGCCGCCGGAGATGATCATGTTCTTCTTGCGGTCATGGACCCAGAAATAGCCGTCCTCGTCGCGGGTGCCGATGTCGCCGGTGCGATACCAGCCGTCATGGAGCGCATCGCGGGTCGCGGTCTCGTTGCCCCAATATTCGAAGAACACGTTGGGCCCGCGCACCACGATCTCGCCGGCGCTGCCGTAGGGCAGCTCGTTGCCGTCGTCGTCGACGACCGCCGCCTCGCAGCAAAGACCCGGCAGTCCGGTCGAGCCGCGGCGCGAAAGGTCGCCGCCCATTCTCGTGTAGATCGCAATCGGGCAGGTCTCCGTCGAGCCGTAGACCTGCAGCACCGGCACGCCGCGCGCAGTGAAGCGATCGATCAGCGCCGGCGGCACGATGGTGGATCCGGTGGCGATGGCGCGAAGCGAGGAGAAATCGCTCGTCGTCCAGGCAGGGTGATCGAGCAGCGCCTGAAGCGTTGCCGGCACCAGCACGGTCAGGGTCGGACGCGCGGTCGCGATGGCCGCAAGGGTGGCGTCGGGGGCAAAGCGCTCATGGATGGTGACGGTGGCGCCGTGGTGCAGCGCCGGCGTCGTCTGGATATTGAGGCCGCCGACATGGAAGAACGGCAGCACGGTAAGCACGTGATCGTCGGACGTGAGGTCGTGCATGTGCTGGCTCATCACGCCGTTCCACAGCAGCGCCTCCTGGCGCAGCACGGCGCCCTTGGGCCGCCCGGTGGTGCCGGAGGTGTAGACGATCAGCAGCGGGCATGTGAGGTCGGTGTGCGGATTGCGCCCGTCGCCGGCGGCGCAGGCGAGCAGGTCACCAAAGCCGAGGCCATTGGCCGGGCCGAAATCGAGGCCGACCGGACGCACCTGGGGTAGCGCTGCGTCAAGGTCCGGCAGCAGAGCCTCGAAGGCCTGTTGCAGCACGACCACCTTCACCGCGGCGTCGCTGACGATGAAGATCTGTTCGGCGCCGGCAAGGCGCCAGTTCAGAGGCACCAGAATGGCGCCGAGCCGCGCGCAGGCATAGAGCAGAACGAGGTAATCGGGGTGGTTGAGGCTGAGAATGGCGACGCGATCGCCGCGCCCGACGCCGAGCTCGGCCTTCAGCGCCTGTGCTGTCGCCGTGATCCTCTCGTGCAGGGCGCGATAGGTCAGGACCTCGCCGCCGAACACGATCGCCGGCTTGTCCGGGGTGAAGGCGGCATTGCGCTCGATCAGGCTGGCGAGATCCATCTGTAGCCGTCGCTATGCGGTCGTCATTCGTCGGTTTCGCCGGGATTATACAGCGCCTCGCGGCCGATGCGGTCGAGGCACAGCTCGGCCGTCCAGGGCAGCATCAGCGATCCACAGCGGCTGTCGCGGTAGACCCGTTCCAGCGGCAGTGACTTGAGCATCGCCTGGCCGCCGCAGGTCCGGATCGCGAGGCGGGCAAGATCGTTGGCGCCCTCCATGGTGGAATATTGCGCTGCATAAGCCCGCAAGACCTGCTCCTTGCTCGGGTTCGGTCCGGCCTCGGTCACGGCCTGGAACCACAAGGCCTTGATCTGCTCGAGCTTGACCTGCATCTCGGCGACGGCGATCTGCTTGGTCGGATACATGCGCCGCTTGACCGGCGGCATGCCCGGGACCTCGCCGCGCAGATACTTGACGGTGAAATCGACCGCCGCCTGGGCGAGGCCCATATAGGTCGGGGAGAGCGTCAGGAACATGTGCGGCCAGCGCAGCGCCGCCTGGTAATAGACCCCGCGCGGCATCAGCGCCGCATCCTCGGGCACGAAGACGTCCTTGAAAATCAAGGTGCGCGAGACCGTGCCGCGCATGCCGAGGGGGTCCCAGTCCCCCACCACCGAGATGCCGTCGCTCACCGCGGCAATGGCAAGGTACAGCGTATTGCGGCGCGTCGCCTTGGCGCCTTCCTGCACTTCGGTGCAGAGCACGCCGTAGTAGTCGGCGTGTCCCGCGAGGGAGGCGAAGATCTTCTTGCCGTTGACGATCCAGCCGCCCGGCACCGGCCTCGCCTCGGTGCCGAAGGCGACGCCGCCGGCCGCTGCCGCGCCGCCTTCCGAGAACGGCTGCGAATAGACCGCGCCGTCGTCCATGATCCTGCGGTAATGGATCGCCCGGCGGCGCTCATGCGCCGCGCGGGTTTGCGCGTCCATGTCGAGATCGTCCGCGAGGGGGCCCGACCACAGCGTCGAGCACACGTGCATGTTCCAGGTCAGCGCGGTCGATCCGCAGTAGCGGCCGATCTCGGCGGCCGTCAGCGCATACGTCTGGTAATTCGCGCCCATGCCGCCGAGAGTCTTGGGGATGGCGATGCCGAGGAGGCCGGCGCGGTGGAGGTCCTTGTAGTTCTCGGTCGGGAAGGTGGCTTCGCGGTCATGGACCGCGGCACGGCCGGCGAACACGGTCTCGCCGAGATGACGCGCCTTGGCCATGATGTCGGCCTGCTCGGCGGTGAGGCGGAACGCCTTGGGATCGAAAATCGGCGCATCGGGCGCGGTGGTCGTGGCGGTGCTGGCGCTGCTGCTCATGGCGGTCTCTCGGCGTCCCTTATGATGGCCGGGGCAGGGTGGCGAAGAAGTCGTCGAGCGCGGCGTTGAAGGCCGCCGGCTGCTCGAGATTGGCGAGATGGCCGACGCCGCTCAGTTCGACATAGTGGGCACCGGGAATGAAGGTCGCCATCCTGGCCATCATCGGCGCCGGCGCATTGGTGTCCTTGCTGCCCGCGAGGACCAGGGACGGGACGGCGATGCGGGGCAGCGCGCTGCGCAGGTCGAAGCCGAGCAGGGCGGTCATTGTGGCGCGGTAGGTGGCCTCGGGAACTGAAGCCATGCAGTCGCGGGCTCGATCCATGCCCGCGGCATCAGGAGCCTCACCGGCGAGCTCCTGCACCAGCGATGGCGCCAGCTCCGCCATGGTGGCGCCGCGATCGAGCGGCCCGAGGCGGGCGGCGATGAAGGCCTTCTGCCAGTCGCCGTCGGATTTGCCGAAGGCGGGGCTGGTCTGCGCCAGCACCACGGCGCGGGCCGCGTTGGCGTCGTCGGCGAGCAGCTGCTGGACGATCATGCCGCCGATGGAGTGACCGACCAGCACCGGGGGGGTCGCGCCGGTTGCGGCGAGAAAATCGCGCAGCGCGCCGGCAAGCGAGGCGATGCTGACCGTGTTGAGCGGCGCTGAGCCGCCATAGCCCGGCATGTCCCAGGCGAGGGTGCGAAAGCGCGGCGCGAAGTGCGCAAGCTGCGAGCGCCAGGCGCGGGCCGCGCCGCCGATGCCGTGGAGAAAAATCAGGGCCGGCGCGTCGGTTGGCCCGGCCTCGTCGTAGACGAAGCCATCATTCGATTTCGTGGCGATCTCGACCATCAGCCTCTCCGGCCCAATATCCACAATCCTAGCAGGCCGAAGATATATGAAAAGCGATAATTTTAGGATTGAAATAACTAGGCGGTAGGCAGAGCCGCGGTGGCGGTGTTGTCACGGTCCGGCCGCCGGATGCTTATGGGGTCCGTTCGCGCGATGCGTCGTCCTCGACAACCTTGTTCCTTGGCGCCAGGCACCCGCGAGCGCGGCGGTGCGCCGCTCAGGCACGCGCTGGGCGCGCTGGCAAGGTCTGCGATTGACGGTATAGTTCCTCGACGGGTTGCACCCGCGATCACGTCCTAAAGGCATGGTCACGCAAGCATGCCGCTGTCGCCCTCCGGCTTGACCATAGGAGATTCACGCATTGGGACCGCAACAGATGCGCCCTGACAATAATTCATTCTCGTCATGGCCGGGCTTGTCACCGGAAGTCGGATGTTTCCGACTTCCGGCATGAGAAAAGAACGCGATCCGGCAAGAGCCGGATCGCTATGTCATCCACGTCTTTCAGGTTGAGAGGCTCCAAAGTCGTGGATGCCCGGCATCGCAGACAAGTTTACGCAGTCTGAGTGGCCGCTTTCTCGGCTGCGGATCAGATGTGTGAATACGATAGGGCTCGACCGGAGGGCCCAGTACCGAGGTCTTGTCGAGGGACTGTAAAGATGAAGAAACCGCGGTCGCGGGTTACGACCGATGGGCTCGATCGGGCGCCGCACCGCGCCTTCATGCGAGCCATGGGGCTAGACGATGCCGCCATCGCCAAGCCGATGATCGGCGTCGTCAGCATGAAGGGCGAGCAGACGCCCTGCAACATGACCCATGATTTCCAGGTCGCCGCCGCCAAGGAGGGCATTGCCGAGTCCGGCGGCACGCCGCGGGAGTTTGCCACCATTTCGGTGTCCGACGGCATCAGCATGAATCACGAAGGCATGAAATTCTCGCTGCTGTCGCGGGAATTGATCGCGGATTCCATCGAGGCGGTGGTCCACGGCCTCGCCTATGACGCGCTGATCGGATTTGGCGGCTGCGACAAGACCCTGCCCGGGGTGATGATGGGCATGGTCCGCTGCAACGTGCCCTCCGTCTTCATCTATGGTGGCAGCGCGCTGCCTGGCCGATTCGAGGGGCGCGACCTCACAGCGCTCGATTCCTACGAGGCGGTGGGCTCCGTGCTCAGCGGCGACATGGACGAGGCGACGCTGGCGCGCATCGAGCGCGCCTGCCTGCCGACCGTCGGGGCCTGCGCCGGCCAGTTCACAGCCAATACCATGGCGATGGTGTCCGAGGCGCTCGGCCTCACCATTCCGAATATCTCGATGGTGCCCGGCGTCTATGCCGAGCGCGCTCAGGCTGCGCGTCGCGCCGGTCGCCTCGTCATGGAGATGCTCGCGAGAGGTGGCCCGAAGCCGCGTGACGTCGTCACCCGCATGGCGCTGGAGAACGCCGCTGCCATTGTCGCAGCCACCGGCGGCTCGACCAATGCGGCGTTGCATCTGCCGGCGATCGCCAACGAGGCCGGCATCCGCTTTACGCTTGATGATGTCGGCGAGGTCTTCGCGCGCACGCCGCTGATCGGCAATCTTCGTCCGGGCGGCAAACACACCGCGAAGGATGTCTATGACATCGGTGGTGCCGCGGTGGTGATCCGCGCACTGATTGCAAGCGGCCACATCGAGGGGGATTGTCTCACCATTACCGGACGGACGTTGGCGCAGGAGCACGACGCCGCGCCGGCGCCCGATGGCGAGGTGGTGTTCGCGCCCGCTTCGCCGATCATGCGCGACGGCGGCGTTGCCATCCTCAAGGGCAATTTGTGCCCCGACGGCGCGGTGATCAAGGTGGCCGGGCTCAAGGCGCTGCAGTTCGAAGGGACCGCCCGGGTGTTCGAGGACGAAGAGAGCTGCGTCGCCGCGGTCCGCGACCGCGCCTATGCCGCAGGGGACGTGCTGATCATCCGCAATGAAGGTCCCGTCGGCGGGCCGGGCATGCGCGAGATGCTGGGCGTCACAGCGCTGATCTATGGTCAGGGCATGGGCGAGAAGGTGGCGCTGGTCACCGACGGCCGTTTTTCCGGTGCCACCCGTGGGCTGTGCATCGGCTATGTCTCACCGGAGGCTGCGGTCGGCGGGCCGCTGGCGCTGGTTGCAACCGGCGATCGGATCCGCATCGACGCCGCGGCGAGGCGCATGGATCTGCTGGTCGACGACGCCGAACTCGACCGCCGCCGCGCCGCCTGGACCGCCCCGCCGCCACGCCATCGCGCCGGAGCCTTGGCGAAATATGCCAAGCTCGTCGGCCAGGCGCCGGGCGGCGCGGTCACCCACGATTGTGCGGCGGATTGGCCGTGGTTCGATGATGAGGTGCGGTAATGGCTGGTGAGCCTGCGGAAACCCTCGGTTATATCGGTCTCGGCCTGATGGGCCTGCCGATGGCCAAGCGGCTGCTTGCCGCCGGCCACTGCGTCACCGTCTGGAACCGCTCGCCGCAGAAGCTGGCCGAGGCAGTCGCCGCGGGTGCGCGTGCCGCGCCAGGACCATCCGGTGTCGCCGCCGCGAGCGAGATCATCTTCATGTGCCTGACCGACGCCGCCGCCGTGGAGCAGGTCGCCTTCGACTCCGGCGGTCTTGCCGAGGCTGCCGGAACGGGACGGATCGTCGTCGATTTTTCGTCGATTCATCCGGAGGCGACCCAAGATATCGCCGCCCGCCTGCACGCCGCCAACGGCATGGCCTGGATCGATGCCCCGGTCTCCGGCGGGACCAAGGGCGCGGCGGAGGGGACGCTGGCAGTGATGGCCGGCGGTGTGGCCGAGGACATCGCGCGAGTCGCCCCCTATGTCGGCGTGATGGCGCGCAACTTCACCCACATGGGCCCGCTCGGCGCCGGACAGACCACCAAGCTCTGCAACCAGATCATCGCCGGGTGCACCATGGCGGTTCTGGCCGAGGCGGCGCGGCTCGCGGTCAATGCCGGCATCGACGCGGAGCGTTTGCCCGTCGCGCTGAAGGGCGGCTTCGCCGACTCGATCCCTCTCCAGCTCTTCGTGCCGCGCATGGTCAAGGCCATCCACGATCCGCCGCTCGGGCATGGCGTGACCATGCTGAAGGATCTCGACACGGTGCTCGACGTCGCGCGCAAGTCGAAGACGCCGGTGCCCATGACCGGTCTCGCGGCGCAGCTGTTCCGCATGCTGCAGGCAAGCCGCGGCGATGACGCCGAGGCCTTGGAGATCTACAAGCTCGGTGGTCCGATCTCTGCCTGATCGCCCTCGGTCGCGCCGGCGGTCTGGACAGTCGGCAAGATAAGATGTATCTATAGTATATCTTATTGAGCGCGAGGCCAGCATGCGTCTCACCCATTTTTCCGACTACGCCCTCCGGGTGCTGCTGTTCGCGGCGGCCGCCGGCGACCGGCTGGTCACCATTGACGAGACGGCCAAGGTCTACGGCATCTCGCGGGCCCATCTGATGAAGGTGGTGAATCAGCTCACCAGGGCGGGCTTTCTCGCCGCGGTGCGCGGCCGGGCCGGCGGCCTCAAGCTGGCGCGGCCGCCCGAGGCGATCCGGCTCGGCGACGTGGTGCGGGCGACGGAACCGGATTTCGCGCTGGTGGAGTGTTTCAGCCCGGACTGTGCCTGCCGAATCATGCCGCGTTGCCGTCTGCGTGGTGTCCTCAACGAGGCGCTCGATGCCTTTCACGCCAGGCTGGACCGCAGCACGCTTGCCGATCTGATGCTGCCGCCCCGGGATTTCGGCTTGCAGCCGGCGGCCTGAGCGGATGCGGACTTTGAACGATCCAACAAAGAATCCACGACAGCCATGACCGAGACTGCCATTCCCCGTGCCGTCGCCCATGACGAGGGCGGACCGGAGCGCCGCGCTCGCATCACCGCCGAACTGGCGGCGCAAACCGGCATCGACGATGCGATGATCGCGCGTCTCGTCCGCACCTTTTACGACCGCGTTCGCCAAGATGCACTGCTCGGCCCGATCTTTGCCGCCAAGGTCGAGGATTGGGATCGGCACATCGAAAAACTCTGCGCCTTCTGGTCTTCGGTCGCGCTGATGACCGGCCGTTATCACGGTCAGCCGATGCGTGCGCATGCCGGGTTGCCGGTGGAGCGGCGGCATTTCGATCATTGGCTCGCTCTGTTCGAGCGCACGGCGCAGGACGTCTGTCCACCGGTCGCCGCCGCCCATTTCGTTGAGCGGGCGCGCCGCATCGCCGACAGTCTCGAAATGGGGATCGCCACGGCGCGGGGCGAGATCCTCGCGCCGCGCCATCAGCGCTGAGATGCCGGTTCTGTTCACCGGGTGCAAACCAGGATGAATTCAGGTCTTTCTTAACTGCGTCCGACGCTCGTGGACTCCGACAACAGAAATTAAAGGGTGCGCGTGCGAGAAGCCTCGCCAATTCAGAGCGGTTCGCATGGGTAAATCGGGCATCAACGGGAAATTCTGGTATCTCGCCTCCCTGGTCATTCTCGGGGCGCTGGCGCTCGGCGTCGGTCTCGTCTGGAACGGCTACGCCAAATATCGGTCGGATGGGGTCAATCTCGTCAATATCCGGCAACTCCACGGCGCACTGATCGTCATGGACCGGATTTCCGCCGAGCGCGGACCGGCCAATTCGGCCATGACCGAGGACGCCGGCGCGGAGGCGTTTGCCAGGGCGCTGAAAGGCGCGCGCGGCGGCGTCGATGATGCCCTGACGGAACTAGCCGCGGATATCGCCGCCAGCGGCGTCGCCGATGCCCAGGCGACGCTTGCCCGGCTCGATCTCGTACGCGATCGCCTGCTGCGCGCCCGCCGCCGGGTCGATGCCGTCGCGCAAACGCTGAAGAGCCAGCGGGATCCCGTGGCGCTGCAGGGCGCTATCGAGGCCATGTTCGGCGTCGTGGACAGTAGCGTCGCGCTGGCGGAGGACATCGGCAGCCGGACCACCGCACATGATCCGGCGATGGCGCATACAGTCATCGTTGCCAGCATCGTTACGGAATTGCGTGACATCGCCGGCCGGCTCGGGTCTCAATACATTGTTCCGTTGCAGACCCAGCAGGTGCCGTCGGCGGAGCGGCTGAAGGAAATCGTCCGGTTACGCACCCGGATCGAACAGATGCGCGATATCGTCGCCACAAGCATCCGGCCGCTGCTCGATGACAGCGACGTTGCCCGCAGCTGGAGCGAAGTCAACGGGCGCTATTTCGACCGCGCGTTCCAGTTCCTCGATGGCCTGCATATGGGCGATCCCTCGGCCGTGCCTTATCCGCTGACGCCGGCCGAATTCACCGCGCGGCTTGTCCCGGACATGAACACGCTGCAGGGACTGCGCGACGTCATCCTGCGCACGACCTTCGCCCGTGCGATGGCCGCCCGCGACGCCGCCTGGCGCGTGCTGGTGATTTCGAGCGGAACAACGACGTTGCTGATCCTCGCCATTGTCAGCATCATCATCGGTATCCAGCGCTTCCTGTTCCAGCCGCTGCTCTATATCCGTGATCAGATCATGGCGATGGCGCTGGGTACGCCGATGGAGGTCAAGATGCCTTCGGTCGGCAGCGAACAGGTCGGCGAGGTGCTGCGCGCGCTGCGACTGCTGCGCGAGAGCCAGCGAGCACGGCTCGCGGCGGAACGCGAGCGCGACGAGTTGAATTTGCGCCTGAAGCTGCTCGCCGAAACCGATCCGCTCACCGGACTGCTCAATCGCCGGGCGCTGAAGGATGCGCTCACCCACCGCCACAATCACCTTGCCGGCTTCGATGGAGCGATCGGCGTCGTTCTCCTCGATCTCGACCACTTCAAGCAGGTCAACGACGTCCACGGCCATCTTGCCGGCGACCTGGTCCTCCAGGAAACTGCGCGGCGCATCCGGCAGTGTGTCAGGTCGGCCGATCTCGCCGCGCGCTACGGCGGCGAGGAATTCGCCATCATTGTCGCTCAGCCGACAACCGAGCTTGTGGAATCGATTGCCGAGCGGATTCGTGACGCGATCGCAGGGGGCGCTTTCGAGGCCGGGCCCGGACTGCGGCTGGACGTCACCGCCAGCCTGGGCGTTGCTCTCGGCGACGATCGCGTGCATGGCTGGACTCACACCTTCGGTTGCGCCGACCAGGCGCTCTATCGCGCCAAGGACGAAGGCCGTAACCGCGTCATCTTCACCCGCGTAACGAGCGGCAAGCGCGCGGCGGCGTAGGATCGCCGCGTTCATCAGTTGGCCTCCGGAGGCGCCACGGTGTAGCCGGGGGCCGAGGCGAGAAACCGCGCATAGGCGTCGGCATCCGGCGGTGCGAATTTCTCGACCAGCGCGCTCCGCCGTCGGGTGCCGGCGCCCATATCCTCCAGCAATTCGTCAAAGTGCCTGAAATGGTAGGGCGCCACGCAAAGCCCGCCATAGACGCCCGCGGCCGGTCGCTCGTGCCGCTTGAAGCGCAACATCATGTCGATGTTGTCGTGCATCTGCGCCGCGGTCGGCTGCCGCGCAAGCTGACCGTCGGCGTAGCGCACCAGCCAGTTGGCGGCGAGATCCGCGCAGAGCACGGTGCAGAAACTGGAGTTGAACCCGACGAAACCCATGTCGGGCAGGTCGGGATTGGCGATAATGCGATAAAGGCGATATTGGCCGTCGGGTTCGACCAGCTTGTCGCGCCAGGCTGCCGGCAGGAATGGCACGCCCAGCTTGAAGCCGATGGCGAGGATGACGACGTCCGCCTCGACTGCGGTGCCCCCGGTGGTGATCACCGCGCCGGCTTCGTAGTCATTGATACTGCCGCGGATCGCCCGGATGCGGCCGTCGGCCACCATCGGATAGAAGCCCGGAGTGGCGATCGGAACCGAGCAGTTGACGCCGTCTTCAATCCGCTCGTCCGGGATCATGTCGCAGGCTTTCAGCCGAAGCTGCAGTTTGAGCAGGCTCTCCAGCGCGCGCCAGTTGGCCCAGACGAATGGCCTCGCCAGGGCGTGATTGATCCGGGAGCGAACGCTCATGCCCCAGCTTCGAAACATCTCTTCCTGAGCCCGAATGTAGAGGATCCGCTTGAAGTTGATCAGGCCGCCGATGAAGTAGGGAATGCGCCAGACGGGCGTCCGGTAAACGAGGGTCACGGCGCTGGCGCCGGATCTGACTGCATTCACCGCAATGTCGGTCGCCGACTTCGAGCCGCCCAGCACCACGACACGGCGTCCCTTGACGATGCTGCCGTCGTTGTATTTCGACGAATGCAGGATCTGGCCGCCGGCAGCCGTGAAAGTGTCGCGGCCGGGCAGTTCGAGGTCCTGCGGCTCGTTGAACTGTCCGGTGCAGACGGCGACGAAATCGAAATCCTCCTGAGCATGGTGTCCGTCTGCATCGCGCAGATCCAGCCGCCATCCCGGCTCGCCGTCCGGACGCCGGTTCATCTCCAGCACGGCGGTGTTGAACCGGATCAGCCGGGCGAGATCATAGGTCCTGGCGTAGTCGACCAGATAGGCATGGACCTGAGGCCCTTTCGGCCACTCCGGATAGGTATCCGGCATGGCCTTGTCGATGAAACGGTAGAGTTCCTTTGGGCTCTGGGTCTGGACGTCGGGGTAGGATCGCGCCGGCTCCCATACGCCGCCGAGATCGCTGCTGCGTTCGATGATCGTGACCTTGTGGCCGCGCGAGGTGAATGCCTTCGCGGTGGCCAGCCCGGAGACGCCGGCGCCGATCACGCAGACGTTCTTCTGCCGGATCATGGCATCCTCTTCACTCATTGGCTTCGGGCGGCAGGAAGTCGACGTCGTGAAGCGCCGAGATGCGGACCACTTCGGCGGGGTCGCTCAAATTGTGCAGTTGGTTGAAGAGCTCCTCGAGTTTCTGCATCGGCGACACCCAGAACAGGGCGCGCGCCGGCTTGTCCGATTTGTTGAAGTAACCATGGGGGATGCCGCGCGGCATGCGCACGAGATCGCCGACGCTCGCCTTCACCCAGACGCCGTCGAGCTTGAGATCGAGCGTCCCCTCCTGGACGAGGATGAATTCGTCCTGGGTGGGATGAATGCGGACCGGCACGAACTGGCCGGGTTCGCTGTTGGTCTCGAATGCGAACGCCGAGTCGGTGACAGCCTTGGGGTAGTAGACCTGTCCAAGGATGTTCCAGGACTTGCCGCCGTACCCCTCTCCGTTGCGGGTAATGCCTTTTTCCAGTGCTGGCATCTGTCGTCTCCTTGATCGCCCGGGACGTCGAGTGTCCCCGCAACCAAGGCTGCGGCGGCGGATCGCGCCGCGCTATCCGCAAAACGAATCCGGTGTGCGGGGGCCTGCGGAAAATGCGTCCGATGCTGCGGCGCATCAGGGAATCAGCTCCTTGCTGCGCAACAGAACAGCACCCGGTGGCGCCGAATTGAACTTGGCCGGAGCATCAGCGGTGGATAGTCTAAGCTTAAAATAACTGGCGTCGGCGCACTCGAGCGGAGCGTGCAATGGCCTGGAATGCCGAAGGTGCAGAGGGCGGGCCGCAGTCGTTGCCACTGGGCGCCTATCGGCGGGTGTCGACCGATCGTGTCGACGACGCGGCCGAGGCGATCGGGCAGATCTTCTGTCCGCACAATCTGGAACCGATCCGCGGCACTCAATCGCGCTTCTTTGCCCGGCACCACTGCGCGGCCCTCGACGGCATCTCCGTGAACTACGTCGCTTATGGCGGCACCGTCACCATCGATCCGGGGTGCCTCGACCGCTTCTTCTTGCTGCAGGTGCCGCGCACCGGCGCTGCGCGCGTCTCAACCGCGTCGCGTCTGGTCGAGACGCTGCCGGGCAACGTGGCGTCGCTGCTGTCGCCGACGGTGCCGACGCGGATGGAATGGCACGACGGCTGCGGTCAGATGATCCTGTTGATCGATCGCGACGTCCTCGAACAGCGTGCCGCCGCGCTCGCCGGGGCGCCGCGCCAGATCGTGGAGTTCGATCCCGCCCTCGACCTGCGGAATGCGGCCGGTCGGATGCTGGTTGCGCAGCTCACTGCGTTGATCGATGCCCTCGATCGCCCGCCGGCCGGGCGGGGCCTGTCTCGGCTGGCGGTCGCCGACTTTCGCGAAGCGTTTCTGTCGATGCTTCTCAACGGGCAGCCGCACGGGCTGACCGAGCCGATCCGCAGGTTCAGCGGACAAGCTCCGACGACGCCCGCGGCGCTGCGCCGCGCCCGCGACCATCTGCGCGCCCATGCCGACGAGGCGTTCGACCTCGCCCGGCTGGCGGCCGTTGCCGGCACTGGCATCCGGGCCTTGCAGCTCGGTTTCAAGCGCCATTTCGGCACCACCATCTCGGAGATGCTGCTCGACATCAGGCTTGATCATCTCAATAGTGCGCTGCGTCGGGCAGCCGACGGCGCTTCGGTCACCGACAAGGCCTACGAGCTCGGCTTCACCCATCTCAGCCGGATGGCGGAGGCCTATCGCTGCAAATATGGCGAGCCGCCGTCGGCGACGCTGCGCCGAGCCCGCCGGCCTTCCTTGCAATCATTTCAAGCTTAAAATATATTGACGGTCTCATCCGAGGTCGTCCGATGCCGATGTTTTCCACGGATCAACATGCCCTCGTCACCGGCGGCGGCCGCGGCATCGGTCGCGCCGTTGCCGCGGCACTCAGCGAGGCCGGAGCGCGCGTCACCATCGTCGGCCGCAACCGCGCGGTGCTGGAAGCGGCCGTCACCGAGGGGGCGGCGGCGGCCTATGCGGTCGCCGACGTCGCCGATGAAGCCGCGCTCGCCGCGGCGGTGGCCGAGGCGGCCGCCGTGCAGCCGATCAGCATTCTGGTCGCCAATGCCGGTGCGGCGGAATCGGCGCCGTTCGGCCGCAGCGACGCGGCGCTGTTCCGCCGCATGATCGACATCAATCTGATGGGCGTTGTGCATGCCGCCCAGGCGGTGGCGAGGCCGATGGCCGAGCGCAAGCGCGGGCGCATCGTCGCCATCGCCTCCACCGCGGGCCTCAAGGGCTATCCCTATGTCAGCGCCTATTGCGCCGCCAAGCACGCCGTGGTCGGATTCGTCCGGGCGCTGGCGGTGGAGATGGCGGCGAGCGGGGTCACGGTCAACGCGGTCTGCCCCGGCTTCACCGACACCGATCTCGTCGCCGAGAGCGTCGAGCGCATCGTGCAGAAGACCGGCCGCAGCCGTGACGAGGCCCTGGCGGATCTCGCCCGCCACAATCCCCAGGGGCGGCTGGTGACGCCGGCTGAAGTCGCCGATGCCGTGCTGTGGCTGTGTTCGCCGGGAGCGAGCGCGGTGACCGGACAGGCGATTGCCGTGGCCGGCGGGGAGATCTGATCGCCCGCAGCGCCGCCGATTGCGGCGAGGAGGCGGAGCCGCAGATTCAAAAGCAGATATTCGAAGGACGGAGGAAGGCCCGATGACCAGCAGCGCGACCGTTTACGCCAATGCCGTGACCCTGCCGATCGCGCAGTACCAGCCGCGGCACTTCCTGCTGGTGGTAGACGGCCCGGTGGCGATTGTGACGCTCAACCGCCCCGAGCGGAAGAACCCGTTGACCTTCGAGAGCTATCGCGAATTGACGGACTTCTTCCGCGCCTGCGCCCATGACGACGTGGTCAAGGCGATCGTGGTCACGGGGGCGGGCGGCAACTTCTCCTCGGGCGGCGACGTCTTCGAGATCATCGGCCCGCTGGTCGCCATGGATACCAAGGGGCTCACCGCCTTCACCCGCATGACCGGCGATCTCGTCAAGGCGATGCGCGCCTGTCCGCAGCCGGTGATCGCTGCCGTGGAGGGAATCTGCGCCGGTGCCGGCGCCATCATCGCCATGGCGTCCGACCTGCGGCTGGCCGCCACCGGCGCCAAGGTCGCCTTTCTGTTCAACAAGGTCGGGCTGGCCGGTTGCGATATGGGCGCCTGCGCAATCCTGCCGCGCATCATCGGTCAGTCGCGGGCGTCCGAACTGCTCTACACCGGCCGCTTCATGAGCGCGGAGGAGGGCGAGCGGTGGGGGTTCTTCAGCCGGATCGTCAGCCCGGCGGACGTTCTGCCGCAGGCGCGACGTCTGGCCGCCGAGATCGCGGCGGGACCGACCTTCGCCAACACCATGACAAAGCGGATGCTGGCGATGGAATGGGCGATGAGCGTGGAAGAGGCGATCGAATCCGAGGCGATTGCCCAGGCCTTGTGCATGACCACCAAGGATTTCGAGCGGGCCTTCAAGGCGTTCGCTGCCAAGCAGAAGCCGGTATTCGAAGGCGACTGAGCAAAAGCGCGCCGCAGCGCAAACGCCCTTGCGGGCCGATTTATTTTAGACTTAAAATATCTGGGTTGGCTCTGCCTCGGAGGTGCTCATGAAGGTTGCGATCATCGGTGGTGGCCCTGCGGGTCTCTATGCTGCCATCCTCCTCAAGAAACAGCGCCCGGAAGCCGACATCGCCGTCTATGAGCGCAACCGGGCCGACGACACCTTCGGCTTCGGCGTGGTGTTCTCGGACGCGACGCTGGACAACTTCGAACAGCACGACCTGCCGAGCTATCGGCGCATCACCGAAGAATTCGCCTACTGGGACGATATCGCCATCCATTTTCGCGGCACCGTTCACAAGGTCGGCGGCAACGGCTTCTGCGGCTGTTCGCGCCGCACCCTGCTCCTGATCCTGCAGGAGCGGGCTCGCGAACTCGGCGTCGCCCTGCATTTCGAGACCGAGATCAGCGACGAGGCGCAGCTCGCCGATGCCGACCTGATCCTGCTGTCGGACGGCATCAACAGCCGCTTTCGAGACAAATACCTCGATCACTTCCGGCCCGAGACCGACCTGCGCGCCAACAAGTTCGCCTGGATGGGGTCGACCAAGCCGCTCGACGCCTTCACCTTCGTCTTCCAGGAGACCGAGTGGGGGCCGTTCATTGCTCATGCCTACCAGTACGAGGCGGGCCGCTCGACCTGGATCTTCGAAACCGATCCGGACACCTTCGCCCGCGCCGGGTTGAGCGGCCTCGATGAGCAGCAGTCGGCCGACCGCATGGCCGCGATCTTCGGCTGGTTCCTCGATGGCCATCCGCTGCTGATCAACCGCTCGATGTGGCGGAATTTTCCGATGATCCGCAACCAGCGCTGGGTCAAGGACCGCATGGTGCTGCTGGGCGACGCCAAGTCGACCGCGCATTTTTCGATCGGCTCCGGCACCAAGCTTGCCATGGAGGATGCCATCGCCCTGGTCGAGGCGATCGGCAACACGGCCAGTCTCGACGATGCGCTTGCGCTCTACGAGAGCGGCCGGCGCGAGGAGGTCGAGAAGACGCAGCACGCCGCCGACGTCTCGCTGGTGTGGTTCGAGCACCTCGACCGCTTCTGGGATTTCGATCCTGTTCAGTTCGCCTTCGGCCTGATGACGCGGTCGAAGGCGATCACCTACGATAATCTCAAGCTGCGCGCGCCGGATTTCGTCGCCGAGGTCGATCGGGTATTTGCCCGCCAGGTCCGGGCTAAGGGGCTCGACGTCGACCTCGACAAGCCGGGCGCACCGATGTTCCAGCCGTTCCGGCTGCGCGACATGGTGCTGGCCAACCGCGCCGTGGTCTCGCCGATGTGCATGTATTCGGCCAAGGACGGTGTCCCGCAGGATTTCCATCTCGTGCATTACGGCGCGCGTGCCATCGGCGGCGCCGGGCTGGTCTTCACCGAAATGACCTGCATCGCGCCCGACGCGCGCATCACCCGCGGCTGCGCCGGCCTGTGGAACGATGCCCAGGAGGCGATGTGGACGCGCATCGTCGATTTCGTTCATGCCAATTCGGCGGCCAGGATCTGCCTGCAGCTCGGCCATGCCGGCCGCAAAGGCGCGAGCAAGCTGATGTGGGAGGGCATGGACCGGCCGTTGGAAGAGGGCGGTTGGGAAGTGTTTTCGGCGTCGCCGATTCCCTATTTCCCGGACAGTCAGGTGCCGCGCGAGCTCGACCGTGCGGACATGATCCGCATCCGCGATGAATTCGTCACCGCCGCCGAGCGCGGTATCCGCTGCGGCTTCGACATGCTCGAGCTGCACTGTGCCCACGGCTATCTGCTGGCGAGCTTCCTGTCGCCGCTGACCAACACCCGCACGGACGCCTACGGTGGCACGCTGGAGAACCGCCTGCGCTACCCGCTCGAGGTGTTCCGGGCGTTACGCGCGATGTGGCCGGCGCACAAACCGATGTCGGTGCGTATCTCGGCGACCGACTGGGCGGAAGGCGGCATTACGGGCGACGACGCCGTGAAGATCGCGGGGGCCTTCCATGCGGCCGGCGTCGATCTCATCGACGTCTCCACCGGCCAGACGGTGCGCGGTGCGCGCCCGGTCTATGGTCGCATGTTCCAGACGCCGTTCTCGGACCAGGTCCGCAACGAGGCCCGCGTCGCCACCATGTGCGTCGGCAACATCACCACGGCCGATCAGGTGAACACGATTCTGGCGGCCGGCCGCGCCGACCTCGTCGCACTGGGACGGCCGCACCTGGTGGATCCAGGGTTCACCCTGCGGGCCGCCGCCTGGTACGGCGCCGAGCAGGCCTATTGCCCGCTGCCCTATCTGCCCGGCAAGGAGCAGCTCTTCCGCAACAGCGTCCGCGACCGGGCGGATTTCGAGGAATTGAAGGTCAAGAGCAAGCCGAAGACGCGCGCCGAATTGCGCGGCGAGGCAGCCGGTCGCCTGGCCGCGGAATAATCGGCGCCGACGGTGCAGCGAAGGGCGTTATCCATGGCCGGCGGCAGTTCGCGGCGGCGCCGCCGCGCGCTTGCTTTGCCGGTCGGTTAGGGCATGATTGATACTTCCATGCGTCTGTCGTGGGAGTAGGGAATGAAGGCGATCATCGTCGGTGGCGGAATCGGCGGGCTGACCACCGCCCTGATGCTGCGGGCGCGCGGCATCGATTGCGAGCTCTTCGAGCAGGCGGACTCCATCCGTGAACTCGGCGTCGGCATCAATACGCTGCCCCACGCCATCCGCGAGCTGACCGGTCTCGGACTGTTGGACCGCCTGGACGAGGTCGCGATCCGGACCGACGAACTCTATTACCTCACCCGCCGCGGCCAGGAGGTCTGGCGCGAGAAGCGCGGCATGGATGCCGGCTACGACGTGCCGCAGTTCTCGATCCATCGCGGGCGGCTGCAGAGCGTCATTCATCGGGCGGTTGTCGAGCGGCTCGGCGCCGACGCCGTCCACACCGGCTGTCGCCTCGGCGCCTTCAGCCAGGACGAAGGCGGCGTCAGCGCCTATTTCTTCGATCGCCATGGCAGCCACACGCTGACCGCGCGCGGCGACGTCCTGATCGGCGCCGACGGTATCCATTCCTTCGTCCGTCGCTCGCTGTTTCCGGACGAGGGCCCGCCTTGCTGGAACGGCCTGATGCTGTGGCGCGGCGCCACCGACTGGCCGGTGTTTCTCACCGGCAGCTCGATGATCGTCGCCGGCGGTCTCAACGCCAAGGCGGTGATCTATCCGATCGCCGAGGGCTCCAGTCCCGCCAGCCGTCTCACCAACTGGGCGGTGCTGGTGCGGATCGGCGACGCCAACACGCCGCCGCCGCGGCGCGAGGACTGGTCGCGGCCGGGCAAGCGCGACGAATTGATGCCCCATGTCGCCGGTTTCAACGTTCCCCAGGTCGATCTCGCTGCGCTGATCGGCGCCACGCCTGAATTCTGGGAATATCCCTGCTGCGACCGCGATCCGCTGCCCCACTGGACCAGCGGGCGGGTGACGCTGCTCGGCGATGCCGCGCATCCCATGTATCCGGTCGGCTCCAACGGTGCGTCGCAGGCGATCCTGGATGCACGCGGCCTCGCCGACGCGCTGGCTTCGGCCGAGCACCCCCGCCAGGCGCTGCTCGCCTATCAACGAAAGCGTCTGCCGATGACCGCCGAGATCGTCGCCGCCAATCGCCGCGGCGGGCCGGAGGGCGTCATCGACGCCGTCGAGCAGCTGGCGCCGCAGGGTTTTTCCGATCTCAACGCGATCCTCAGCTATGACGCCCGCGAATCCATCGTGCGCGGCTACGCGGCGAAGGCCGGCTTCGCCGCCCGGGTGGTGCAGCGCGCCTCCTGACAGTAAGCTGGTCGGCAATCCCATCTTCTCGACGGTGAGGAATGTGCTGCCGGTGAGCAGTGGCGCGAGCACTGCCGCTGCATTTGTCGGTGTGCCGGGTTTCTGTTATGGAACCCGCGCCCGGCCTCGGCGAACAGCGCCACAGCCACAGACCTCAGGGAGTGCCCGTGTCTCCAGCCGATCTGCCGCCTGCACGCCGGACGACGGTGGTGTTCGACCTCGGAGGGGTGCTCGTCGACTGGGACCCGCGTTATCTCTATCGCAAGCTGTTTGCCGGCGATGACGCGGCCATGGAGCGCTTCCTCGGCGAGGTCTGCACCAGCGAATGGAATCTCCATCAAGACGCTGGCCGCAGCTTCGCCGACGCGAGCGCGGTTCTCAAGCAGAAGCATCCCGAACAGGCGCAACTGATCGACGCCTACCATCAGCGCTGGCCGGAAATGATCGCCGGGCCGATCGATGGGACGCTGGCTATCCTGCGTGAACTGAAGGCGCAGGCGACGCCGCTCTACGCCCTGACCAACTGGTCGCACGAGACGTTCCCGCTGGCGCTGGAAATGTTCGACTTCATGGCCTGGTTCTCCGGCATCGTCGTTTCCGGGCAGGAGCGGCTGATCAAGCCGGACCCGGAAATCTTCCGATTGCTGATGCGGCGTTACGGCCTGCGCGCCGAGGACCTCGTCTATATCGACGACAATGCGCGCAATGCGCAGACGGCGCGTGATCTCGGCATGCACGGGATTCATTTTTCCGGCCCCGAGGCGCTGCGGCGCGAACTGGCGGTGCTCGAGATTCTGCCAGCCTGACGGCGGACAACGGCGTTGCGCGGCCTTGCCGCGCAACGCTTGATGACCCGCGTTCGGCGGCGATCTCAGCAGTAGTGAGCGCCCTGCGTCTCCACATAGACGGCATAGAGCGACTGGCTCGCGGTCATGAACAGCCGGTTGCGCTTGACCCCGCCGAAGCACACATTGGCGCAGATTTCCGGCAGGCGGATGAGGCCGATGCGCGCCCCGTCCGGGGCGAAGACATGGACGCCGTCGTAACCCTCGCCGACCCAGCCGACGCCCGCCCAGACATTGCCCTCGATATCGACGCGCATGCCGTCCGGGAATCCTGATTTGCCGTCCATCGTCATGTCGGCAAAGATGCGCGGATTGGACAGCTTGGCGCCATCGATATCGTACTGCCAGATGATGTTCTTGGCGTTGGGATAATGGGTGATGCCCGTATCGCAGACATAGAGCTTCTTGTAGTCGTGGCTGAAGGCGATGCCGTTCGGCTTGAACGGCTCGTCGGCGACCTTGGTGATCTGGCCGGTCTGGCCGTCGATCCGGTACACCGCCTCCTTCTGATAGGGCTGTACCGAACCGGTGTTGGCCCGCTGCCCTTCATAGAGGCTGTTGGCGCCGTAACCGGGATCGGTGAACCAGATCGATTTGTCGTTGGGGTGAACCACGATGTCGTTCGGCCCGTTCAGCGGTTTGTCGCCGACCCGCTCGGCGAGCACGGTGGGCTGGCCATTGTGCTCGAAGCGCACCACGCGGGTCCGTTCGCAGGTTAGCTGGCGTCCTTCGGGATCGAAGGTGTTGCCGTTGCTCTCGTTGGACGGATAGCGAAACCGTTCGGACACGTGTTTGTCGTCGTCGAGATAGCGGAGCTGACGATTGTTTGGGATGTCGCTCCAGAGGAGATAGCGGCCCTGGGCGTTCCAGGCCGGACCTTCGGCCCATAGGCATCCGGTAAAGAGGCGCTGGATCGCGGCGTTGCCGACCTTGGCCTTGAAACGCTTGTCGTCGATGACGACGATATCCGGATCGGGATAGCGCTGCGGCTGCGCATTGCGGCCGAAATCGCGGGCCAAAGCGCTGCCGCTCAGCATCGCCGCCGCCGTGGCTGCGCCGGCGGTGCGCAGCAGGTCCCGGCGATCGAGCCCGGTCGTGCCGCCCCGCGCCGTGGCGGTGGACGTCTCTTGCCGCATTCCCATGGTGTTTCCCCTGACTGATGTTGTTCTGTTTCTTCGAGACGGAATTTCGCAGTCAGGCCGGGGCCGGACGGCGGTCGAGCCAAACCCCCAGCCTGCTTTGAGGTTCCGCTGCAAACAAAAAAGACTGCGACAGGGCCGCAGCCTTTGAACAGCAATCAGCGGTTGTTCTGGGACTGTCCGTCGTGGAACTGTCCCTAGTGTGGTGGATCTGACGCTCGTTTCAGTATCGCAGCGAGTTCTTCGAACGAGCGTCAGATCCAAAACCACACTAGAATCATAATGATGCTAGTGTCCCTTTGGTTCTAACGTTCGTAGAAGTGCTCGCTGCATGGGAATACGAACGTTAGAACCGGGACACTAGTGTGGCGTCTCGCAATTGCCTATGCCCTTCGCGGCAAGCCCCTGTAGGCAATTGCGAGACATAAGCCGCACTGGCTTTTTGATTTTGCTAGTGTCCTGATGTCTCCGAATGACCGTGCGAGGGTGAGGCAAATGAAGCGGTAATTCGGAGACAGGATACTAGTGTGGCGTCTCGCAATTGCCTATGCCCTTCGCGGCAAGCCCCTGTAGGCAATTGCGAGACATAAGCCGCACCAGCTTTTTGATTTTGCTAGTGTCCTGATGTCTCCGAATGACCGTGCGAGGGTGAGGCAAATGAAGCGGTAATTCGGAGACAGGACACTAGCCGCACGTCGTGCGGGTGTTATGCCGCGGCCGGCGGCGGCAGGAAATGGATGTTGTGTTCGGCGGCGAGCGCCACGACAGCTTCCGGCGTCTGCTCGCGCATGTTGTGGATGCCCCAGAACAGGTCGTAGAGCCGGCGGGTGGGAGTCACCCAGAACAGCGACTTGGCCAGCTGCTGCGACTTGTTGAAGATGCCGTGGGGCTTGCCCATGGGCAGGCGGACGAGATCGCCGGCGGTCGCATAATCGTCGGCGCCGTCGAGGAAGAAGTCGAGGCGGCCCTCGAGAATATAGAGGTATTCGTCCTGGTCGGGGTGGATATGCGGCGGCACAAAGGTGCCGGGCGGGAAGGCGGCGTGCCAGGAGAAGGATTGGTCGGTGCGGGATTTCGGCACATAGGTCTGGCCCAGAATGTTCCAGCTGATGCCCTGCATCCCCTCATTGGCCCGGGTGATGCCGGCGGTCTCGAGCAGTGGCATGGTCCTCTCCATCAGGTTTGCGCATTCGAAATCGTGCGCGTTGATTATCACACGTGCAGAAAACGGTCCTTGGCGGACGCGTCGGCCTTGAGGTCGCGGCTGGTCCCGGTCCATACCACGCGCCCCTTTTCGATGATGACGTGGCGATCGGCGAAGGCCGCGAGCGCTTCGACATTCTTGTCGATCACCAGGATCGCCATCCCGTCGGCCTTCAGGCGCTTGAGACAATTCCAGATCTCGATGCGGATCAACGGTGCCAGGCCCTCGGTCGCCTCGTCGAGGATCAGGAGCCTGGGATCGGTCATCAAGGCGCGGCCGATCGCCAGCATCTGCTGCTCGCCGCCGGAGAGCTGGTTGCCGAAATGGCCGCGCCGCTCGCGCAGTCGCGGGAACAGGGCATGGACGGCGTCCAGCTTCCAGCGAGAGCGTCCGCCGTGCGAGCGCGCCGTGGCGACCAGATTTTCCTCCACCGTCAGGGTGGGAAAGATCTGGCGGCCCTCGGGGACGAGGCCGATGCCGCATTGTGCGATCCGGAACGGCGGCAGGCCATTGAGCCTCGTGGCGCCGAACCGAAGATCACCGCCGCTCGGCCTGAGCAGGCCCATGATCGTCTTGACGGTGGTGGTCTTGCCCATGCCGTTGCGGCCGAGCAAGGTGACGACTTCTCCCGCGCCGACATCGAGCGTGATGTCGAACAGGACGCGGGCGGCGCCGTAACCGGCCTGCAGATGGGCGACGTTCAGCATCAGCGCGGCTCCTCCGCCTCGTCGCCGAGATAGGCGGCGCGAACCTCGGCGTTGGCGCGCACCTCGTCGGGCAGCCCGGAGGCGATCAGGCGGCCATAGACCAGCACTGAAACGCGGTCGGCGAGGGCAAAGACCGCATCCATGTCATGTTCGATCAGGATGATCGGCACTTCGCCTTTGAGCGCGCGAAGGATCGCGATCACCCGGGCCGATTCCTCGTGGCTGGTGCCGGCGAGCGGCTCATCGAGCAGGAGCAGCTTCGGCTTCGCGGCGATGGCGACCGCGAGCTCGAGCTGGCGCTTCTCGCCGTGAGAGAGCGTTCCGGCCAGGATGTCGGCGCGGGCGGCGAGGCCGAAGCGCGCCAGGACGTGCAGGGCTTCGTCGTTCAGCGGCGCCTCAGCGGCGGCATGGCCGACGAAGCGGAAGCTCGAACCGGCATGGGCCTGCAGCGCCAGCGCCACATTCTCGCGTGCCGAAAACCCCGGCAGGATCGAGACGATCTGGAACGAGCGGATGAGGCCGCGCCGCGCCCTCGCATGCATCGGCAGTCGGGTGATGTCCTCGCCGTCGAACACGATGCGGCCGGCATCCGGCGTCGCGAGGCCCGAGATCTGATGCACCAGAGTGGTCTTGCCGGCCCCGTTGGGCCCGATGACGGCATGCAGTTCGCGCCGGCCGATGGCGAGCGAGACGTCGTCGGTCACGCGCAGCGCGCCGTAGGACTTGCGCAGGTGTTCGAGGAGCAGGATCGGTGCCGTCATGACCCGCTCCTGAACAGGCCGGCGAGACCGCCGCGGGCGAACAGGACGACGAGAATGAGCAGCGGGCCGAAGATCATGCCCCAATACTCGGTCAGGCCCGACAGGAATTCGGCGACCAGGGTGAAGGCCGCCGCGCCGATGATGGCGCCGCTGAGCGAACCGAGGCCGCCGAGCACGACCATGAAGATCAGGTCGCCGGAGCGCTGCCAGCCGACATAGGCCGGACTGACGAAGCCGCTCTGGTTGGCCAGCAGCCAGCCGGCGACGGCGGCGATCAGGCCGGCGATGACATAGGCGGTGAGCTGATAGCGGTAGGGCGAGAAGCCGATCGCCTGCATGCGCACCGGATTTTCCCTGATGCCGCGCAGCACCCGGCCGAACCGCGAGGCGATGAGCGCCCGCAGCGCCAGATAAAGCCCGCCGAGAACGGCGAAGACCAGGTAATAGAGCGCAAGATCGCTCTCGAGCAGACGCCAGCCGACGATGGTGCTGCGGGAGGCGAGGCTGAGCCCGTCGTCGCCGCCATAGGCGGCGAGCGAGGTGAACAGGAAATAGAGCATCTGGCCGAAGGCCAGCGTGATCATGATGAAGTAGACGCCGCGGGTGCGCAGGGAGATCGCCCCGGTCGCGAGGGCGAACAGGCCCGCCGAGGCGAGCGCTGCGGCGAGCTGGACGAAGGCATCGTCGATGCCGTGGCTCGACAGGATGCCGGCGCTATAGGCGCCGAGGCCGATATAGGCGGCATGGCCGAAGCTGATCATGGCGCCACAGCCGATCAGCAGATCGAGCGACATGGCGGCGATTGCAAGGATCATGGTGCGCGTCACCAGCGCCAGAACGAAGTCGCCACCGCCCAACGCGGCGGCGAACGGCACCAGGGCCAACGCGGCGAAGACGACGATGGGCAGCACCTGGCCGCGGCGCCGCGAGCCGGCCATGGAGGTCGCCGGCTCCGCCTCGTCGTTTCCGCTCACTCCGGGGACGTCGGCCATGTCAGTGCTTCGCCGGAAACAGGCCGGTCGGCCGGAAGAACAGCACCGCCGCCATCAGGATGTAGATGAGCATCGGCGCGATGGCGCGGCCGGTCTGGCTGGCGCTGGCCGGATCGAGCAGGGCGCGCAGCAGCGTCGGGGCGAAGAAGCGGCCGAGCGTGTCGACGAGGCCGATCAGCAGCGCCGCGACGAAGGCGCCGCGGATCGAGCCGATGCCGCCGATGACGATGACAACGAAAGCGAGGATCAGCACATTGTCGCCCATCCCGGGCTCGACCGAGAGAATGGGCGCGACCATGGCGCCGGCGAAGCCGGCCAGCATGGCGCCGACGCCGAACACCACGGTGAAGAGCAGGCGGATATTGACGCCAAGCGCGGAGACCATGGGCGCGTTGCTGGCGCCGGCGCGCACCAGCATGCCGAGGCGGGTGTGATTGACCGTCAGATAGAGCAGGAGGGCGACCGCGAGCCCGGCGCCGATGACGACGAGGCGATAGACCGGGTAGAGCATGCCCGGCGCCAGCGTCACGGTCCCGGACAGGAGTTCCGGCACCGGGACGCTGAGCGGCGCGGCGCCGAAGACGAGCTTCACCGCCTGATTGAGGAAGATGATGACGCCAAACGTCGCGAGCACATGGGAGAGGTGGTCGCGCTCGTAGAGGTGGCGGAAAACGAGCAGCTCCAGCACCAGTCCGAAGATCAGGGCGCTCGGCAGCGCCAGCGCGAGGGCGAGCACGAACGAGCCGGTCAGGGCGGTGAAGGCGGCGGCGAGATAGGCGCCGACCATGTACTGCACGCCGTGGGCCAGGTTGATGAAATCCATCACGCCGAAGACGATGGTGAGCCCCGCCGCGATCAGGAACAGGATCAGCCCGAATTGCAGGCCGTTGAGGATCTGGACGAGGGCGAGTGTGAGCGTCATTGGCGCCTAATACCCGGCACGCGGAGTCGACGAGATCGGCACGCCCATCGCGCGGCCCCCCGCCCCGTTGTTAGTTGCTCGCCGGGCAGTCCTTGGCGAACTGGTCACCGAAGCTGGAAAACACCTTCTGCACGATCTCGGTCTGGAACTTGCCATCCGGGCGCTTGGCCGCCTTGACGAGATAGAAGTCCTGGATCGGATAGTGGTTGGTGTTGAACTTGAAAGGTCCGCGCAGGGAAGTGAAATCGGCCTTCTTGAGGGCGGCGCGCACCGCATCCTTGTCGGCGAGGTTGCCCTTGACCGCCTTCACGGCGCTGTCGATCAGCAGTGCGGCATCATAGGCCTGGAAGGCGTAGGTGCCGGGCACGGAATGATAGGCCGCCTCGTAGGCGGCAACGAACTTCTTGTTCTGCGGCAGGTCGAGGTTCGGCGCCCAGTTCGCCCCGCCGAACATGCCGACCGCCGCATCCTGCTGCGCCGGCAGGGTGGATTCGTCGACGGTGAAGGCCGACAGGAACGGGATGCGGTCGGCGAGGCCGGCCTGCTTGTACTGTTTCACCAGGTTGACGCCCATGCCGCCCGGCATGAAGGTGAAAATGGCGTCGGGGTTGAGTGCCGCGATTTTCGACAGCTCAGCCTGGAAGTCGAGGGTGTTGAGCGGCACGTAGGATTCCTCCACCACCTCACCCTTGTAATCGATTTTGAAGCCGGCGACCGCGTCCTTCCCGGCCTGATAATTCGGCACCAGGAGATAGACCCGCTTGTAGCCGCGCTCCTGGGCGACCTTGCCGAGCACTTCGTGGACCTGGTCGTTCTGGTAGGAGGTGACGAAGAAATAGGGGCTGCAGGACTTGCCGGCGAAACTGGAGGGGCCGGCATTCGGGCTGATCAGGAAGGTCTTGCTTTCGACGACCGGCTTCTCGATCGCGATCAGGATATTGGAGAAGATCGGCCCGACGACGAAATCCACCTTGTCGCGCTCGAGCAGGCCCTTGACCTTGGTGACCGCGACGTCCGGCTTGAGCTCGTCGTCGGCGATGACGACCTCGGCGTCCCGGCCGCCGAGCTTGCCGCCGAGATCCTTGAGAGCAAGATTGAAGCCGTCACGGGCCTGCTGGCCGAGCACCGCGGCCGGACCCGACAGGCTGAGGATCAGGCCGACTTTGACCTTTTCCTGGACCTTGTCCTGCGCGACGGCCGGACTGGCCGCACCGGTGACGCCTGCCAGGATGGAAAGGGCCGCTGCTCCGAGGATCCGCTTCATAGTCATCTCCTGTGCCGCGCCCAGCCGGCGGGACTTGTGAGGTAATTGTGTTCGTTTCCAATTCGCCGTTTCGAACGCGCCGGCCGCTTTCATCCCGCTGCGGTGCACAGTGCGGCGCCGCACCCGGGACAGCCGACCCTAACTGTTGCCGGGCGGCGGCTGCAAGCCGCGCCGCGGCGGCCGCGGTCCGTAATTGCTTGAAACTTAAAGTAACGAAGCCCGCCGTCAAGCGGGCGCGCTGCCCATTCGGCGGGCGCAACGAGCGGCAAGCCGCCGCAGCGATAGGCACGATGCGCTCGCCCGTCCTGCGCCGCCGGACGTGCGGCAAACTGCAGCGGCGATATTGAGCAACAGAACCTCTGCTCCGATCGAACCGGAGCGATGCTTCTTGCATTGATGCGTCTTTCCTTGACGCCAGTGCGGTGGATCCGACGCGCAAGCGCATCGCAACTTGACGAGCGGTGCGGCTGCGGTTTTGACTTCCGGGCCATTCCGACTTATTTGAAGATTAAAGGTGATTGCCGGGCCGGGGGCGATCCGCGATGCGCAGGCCACGGCAAGTGTCCGTCGTCCGAAGTTACAGCGCCGCACGTCCAGGCACGAACTTCGGGAAACGGGGTGCTGGGCGAGACAACCTGCGTTTGCAAGCTCGTGGCCGGAGCTGCGTGCGCCAATTCACCGGGAGCTTCCCGATCATGACCTTCGATTCCGAAACCAAGGCTGTCGAAAAGCCCGAGGACCACGGCGACGAATTGCGGCTGTGGCTCCGACTGCTGACCTGCACGACCTTGATCGAGGGCGAGGTGCGCAGCCGCCTGCGCGAGCGCTTCGACGTTACCCTGCCGCGCTTCGATTTGATGGCCCAGCTCGACAAGGCGCCGGACGGCATGACCCTGTCCGACGTTTCCAAGCGCATGATGGTGTCCAACGGCAACGTCACCGGGCTGGTGGAGAGGCTGGTGGAGTCGGGCCATATCGACCGGCGCACCTCTGACAGCGATCGCCGGGTCCAGGTCATCCGCCTGACCAAGCTCGGCCGGGTGGTGTTCCGCAAGATGGCGGCAGAACACGAGACCTGGATTGCAAGCTTTTTCGCCGATCTCACCGAGAAGGATGTTCGCGACCTGATGCGGCTGCTCGCCAAGGCCAAGGTGTCGACCACCAGGGCGGCGCAGGAACGGCTGGCGCGCGGCAAGGCGGCGCTGCTGGCCTGAGCCCGTCACGGAGAACGATGTGTCCGAAATCGATTACGCCGCGGAATACAACAACCGGGCGCGGGTGCCGGAGCATCCCGGCATTCTCGCCGGCTGGAGCCGCGACGCCGAAGCCTATCGCGCGGCGCGCGCGGGCGCCTGGCGGACCGTCGACTACGGGGCCGGCGAGCGCCAGCGCATCGATTTCTTCCCCGGCGAGGGCCGGGGCGCCGTCGTGGTGTTCATCCATGGCGGCTATTGGCAGAGCCTCGATCGTTCGTCCTCCAGCCACCTCGCTGCCGGCCTCAACGCGCGTGGCATCGACGTCGCCGTGCCGGGCTATGATCTCTGCCCCGAGGTGACGATTGCCGAGGTCCTCGCGCAGATGCGCGCTGCGGCGCGGGAACTGGCTCGCCATGGCAGGCCGCTCGTCGTCAGCGGCCATTCCGCCGGCGGGCACCTTGCCGCCTGCCTGCTGGCGACCGACTGGCGCAGCGTCGATGCCGCTCTGCCCGCCGATGTCGTCACGGCCGCCTATGCGATTTCCGGCTTGTTCGATCTCGCCCCGCTGATCGCGACGCCGCTTAACATTGCGCTGCGGCTCGATTCCGCAACGGCGCAGGCGATCAGCCCGATCCACTGGCCGCCGCCGCAGCATGGCAGCCTCGATGCCGTCGTCGGCGGCGCCGAAAGCTCGGAGTTCCTGCGACAGAGCCGGATGATCACGCAGGCCTGGAGCAAGGCGGGTGTCGCCACGCGCTACGGCGAAATTCCCGGCGCCAATCATTTCACGGTTGTCGCGCCGCTCACCGACCCTAACTCGACGATGACCGCACGGCTTGCCGAACTGGCGCTGGCGGCGGCGTAAGCGCGAGCCGGACGCTCCGGGTCTCGCCGACATCGGTTGCTTTTCAGGCAGGGCGGGCATCAAATGGCAGGCGAAGTCCGCAGGCCCGGTCGAAAGCGACCCCTTGCAGGCAGATATCGACAACACGTATCTGAAACTCATGGCCATGCCTGTCGCCGTCTCGCCCACGATTTCGCTCAAGGTGCGCCGCCTGGGGCCGCGCGACGTCGCCGATTATCGTGACCTGCGCCTTGAAGGCTTGAAGGTTCACCCGGAGGCCTTCGCCTCGTCCTGGGAGCACGAGGTCGACAAGCCAGCCTCATGGTGGGAGGAGCGTCTGGAAACGAACGCGGTCTTTGGCGGCTGGGTCAACAGTTCGCCTCTCGTTGGCCTGGCCGGCTTCAGCGTGCAGGACGGCGTCAAGCTCCAGCACAAGGGCGTGTTGTGGGGAATGTATGTTCGGCCGCAAGCGCGCGGTACAGGATTGGCCGCAGTTCTCGTGAACCAGGTCGTCGAGCACGCCAGGACACTCGTCGAAGACGTTTGTTCGACGGTGGTGGCTTCAAACGCCGCCGCGCATCGCCTTTACGGTGAAGCGGGCTTCGTAGAATACGGATTGGAGCGGCGGGCCCTGAAGGTCGGAAGCGAATACTACGACGAACTGCTCATGGCCCTGCCGCTCAAGCCGCGTGCTTGAGGAGCAAGGCGGACTTCAACATCGAGGCGTTACGCTTGGCGAGCTTGCATATCTGACGGACCGACCTATGCACCTGACGCCGACAGGAGCGGAGTAGCCGCGCTGAACGTCGATCGAGAAGACGTTCGGTTGCTGATCCATTTCATGGAACCTGTCCGGCATGCCGATCCAACTCTCGCCGGATCGCGCTCTGTTTTTTTCAATGCCGGAACGTCCGACGTCCAGTGGAGAGCCCGGCCATGGCGGGAGGGACCGAGTCCGGCCTGACAAAAGAACGAGGCTGCCGTTTCGCGCTGCCGCATCTTGCGGCAGGGCACGGCGAAAAAGCGGGCGGATCCGCCGCAGATTCCATGTTGCGTCCAATTGTTTTAGGTTTAAAATGATTGGTGTCGCGACGGGATCCATGCTGTCGGATCGGAGCGCGACGCCGACTGTGAATTTTGAATTGCGGTTTTCGAGCCGTGATTTGCGGAGCGCGACAGTGGCCGATCGATCATTTCTCGCCTGGCCGTTCTTCGACGAGGCCCATCGCGGCGTCGCCGGCGAACTCGGCCGCTGGGCCGACGGGACGATCGATCGCCTCGTCGATCATCACGATGTCGACGGCTCTTGCCGCCGCCTGGTGGCGGCCCTCGGCCGCGCCGGTTTTCTCCGCGCCGCAGCGCCAGCGGCGCAGGGCGATGGATCGCTGTTCGATGTCCGCACGCTTTGCCTGATCCGCGAGACGCTCGCCTACCGCTCGGGTCTCGCCGATTTCGCCTTCGCCATGCAGGGGCTCGGCACCGGCCCGATCACCCTGTTCGGGTCCGATGCATTGCGGCAGCGCTATCTGCCCAAGGTGGTCCGCGGCGAGGCGATCGCTGCGTTCGCGTTGTCCGAGCCGGAGGCCGGCTCGGACGTGGCGGCGATGACCACGACGGCGACGCCCGATGGCCCCGATCACGTCCGCCTCGACGGCCTGAAGACCTGGATCTCGAACGGCGGTATCGCCGACCATTACGTGGTGTTCGCCCGATCCGGCGAGGCCGCGGGCGCCCGCGGCATCAGCGCCTATGTCGTCGATGCGGATGCGCCGGGGCTGTCGATTGCCGAGCGTATCGATGTCATCGCACCCCATCCGCTGGCAACGCTGAAATTCGATGGCTGCCGTGTGCCGCTTGCCCGCCGGATCGGCGGCGGCGGTGACGGCTTCAAGGTGGCGATGGCCACCCTCGATGTCTTCCGCTCGACGGTCGGCGCCGCCGCGCTCGGGCTCGCCCGCCGGGCGCTCGACGAGGCGCTCGGCCGCGCCGCCAGCCGCAGGATGTTCGGCGGCGTGCTCGGCGATCTGCAACTCACCCAGGCCGGACTGGCTGAGATGGCGACCGGCATCGATGCCGCCGCCTTGCTGGTCTATCGCGCGGCCTGGACCAAGGACCGCGGCGCGGCCCGCGTCACCCGCGAGGCCGCCATGGCCAAGCTGTTCGCGACCGAGACCGCACAGCAGGTGATCGACCGCGCGGTCCAGATCTTCGGCGGGCTCGGCGTCAGGCAGGGCGTCAAGGTCGAAGAGCTCTATCGTGAAATTCGGGCGTTGCGCATCTATGAAGGCGCGACGGAAGTGCAGAAGGTTGTCATCGGCCGGGAACTGATGAAGGCCGCGCAGGCGGCGACCGCCGGAGGCGACGCCGCGCAATAGCGGCGCCGCAACGGCGGCAGGAAACGCAATGGACGGGCCATGGGGTCGCGGGAATCTTGGCGATTCCTCCGACGGAATGGTCGCCGCCGCGGGCGCAGCCGGCGGGGCTGAAAGGGACACGCGATGGCCAAGACGGCGCATGTCGATACATTTGCACAGGATCATCTGCCGCCACGGGAACTGTGGCCGGACATGATCTTCACCCGCCCCGAATTTCAATATCCGGAGCGGCTCAATTGCGTGCACAGCTTCCTCGACCGCTGGGTCACGGAGGGGCGCGGCGACGAGACCTGCATCTTCACCGACGAGCGGACCTACACCTATCGCGAGCTGCAGGCATTGGTGAACCGCATCGCCAATGTGCTCGTCGGCAAGCTTGGTCTCGTCACCGGAAATCGCGTGCTGCTGCGCTCCGCCAACAATCCGATGATGGTGGCGACCTATCTCGCGGTGATCAAGGCCGGCGGCATCGCGGTGGCCACCATGCCGCTGCTGCGTGCCAAGGAGATCGTCTATCCGATCGGCAAGGCCAGGATCCGTCTCGCGCTGTGCGACCATAAGCTCGCCGACGAGATGGAGAAGGCGAAGGCCCAGTCGAGCGATCTCGAACGCGTGGTCTATTGGGGCGGCAACGATGCGCAGTCGCTGGAGGCGCTGATCGCCGACGTCAGTCCGGAGTTCACCGCGGTCGATACCGCTGCCGACGATCTTTGCCTGATCGCCTTCACCTCCGGCACCACCGGCGATCCGAAAGGAACCATGCATTTTCATCGCGACATGCTGGCGGTGTGCGACGGATTTGCCCGCAATGTCCTGCGCGCCGGGCCGGCCGATCGTTTCATCGGTTCGGCGCCGCTCGCCTTCACCTTCGGCTTCGGCGGCGTTCTGTTTCCGATGCATATCGGCGCGTCGTTCGTTCTCCTCGAGAAGACGACGCCGGACAACCTTGCCGCCACCATCGCGCGCTTCAAGGCCACCGTCTGCTTCACCGCACCGACCGCCTACCGGGCGATGCTGTCGCTCCTCGACAAGCACGACTTGTCGTCGCTGCGCAAATGCGTCTCCGCCGGCGAGCCCCTGCCAAAAGGCACCTTCGAGGCCTGGCTGAAGGCGACCGGCCTCAAGCTGATCGACGGGATCGGCTCGACCGAGATGCTGCACATCTTCATCAGCGCCGTCGAGGACGAGATTCGTCCCGGCGCCACCGGCAAGCCGGTTCCCGGCTTTGAGGCCAAGATCGTCGGCGACAACGGCGAGGATCTGCCGCCGGGGCAGATCGGCCGGCTCGCCGTGCGCGGCCCGACGGGCTGCCGCTACATGGCCGACGAGCGCCAGCGCAAATGCGTGCTCAACGGCTGGAATCTCACCGGCGACACCTACCTCATGGATGAGGACGGCTATTTCTGGTACCAGTCGCGCTCCGACGACATGATCGTGTCCTCCGGCTACAACATCGCCGGTCCGGATGTGGAGGCCGCGCTGCTGACCCACGATGCGGTCGCAGAATGCGGCGTGGTCGGAGCGCCTGACGACGCCCGCGGCACCATCGTCAAGGCCTATGTGGTGCTGCGTCCGGGGGTGACCGGCGACGCCGCGCTGGTCGGCGCGCTTCAGGAGCATGTCAAGCGCGAGATCGCGCCCTACAAGTATCCGCGTGCGATCGAGTTCGTCGGCGAATTGCCCAAGACCGCCAGCGGCAAGCTCAAGCGCTTCACCCTGCGGCAGATGACGCAGGAGGCGGCGGAATGAACATGATGACCGGCGCCAAGGCGGCTATTCCCGCGCTGGAGGCGCTTGGCCCGGGCGTCTGGCGCCGGTCGGTGCCGATCCGTTTCTCTCACTGCGACCCGGCGGGCATCGTCTATTTCGCCAAGTATTTCGATATCGCCAATGGCGTGGTGGAGGACTGGTTTGCCGCCGCGCTCCACCTGCTTTATCACGATTTCATCGGGGCTCGCCGCACCGGGCTCGGCTTCGTCAACGTCACCTGCGATTTCGTCCGCCCGGGCATGATGGGCGACGAGGTGATCTTCGCCGTGATGGTGGAGGGGGTCGGCACGGCCGCGATCAGGCTGGTCATCGACGCCTATCGCGAGGGCGAGGTGGTGCTGGCAATGCGCCTCGTCATGGCGACGACGTCGTTGCTGGTTCACCGGGCGATTCCGGTTCCGGACGACCTGCGCGACGCCATCGAAACATACAAGGAGAACTGCCGGTGACGGCGATCAAGGGAACCACGGTTGCGGTGATGCCCGCGGCCACGGATCGGGAAGCTGCGGAGCGTCCTGTGGCGCTGCAGCCGTCGGGCTGGCCGCGGCCGAAAGGCTATGCCAACGGCATGCTGGCCGAGGGCCGGCTGGTGCTCACCGGCGGCGTGGTCGGCTGGGATGCGCAGGAGCGGTTTGCCGATGGCTTCGTTGCCCAGGTCCGCCAGGTGCTGGAGAACATCGTCGCCATTCTCGCCGAAGGCGGCGCCGGGCCGGAGCATCTCGTCCGCCTCACCTGGTATGTGGTGGACATGGCCGAGTACACCGACAATCTCAAGACGATCGGCGAGGCCTACCGCGAGGTGATCGGCGCGCATTATCCGACCATGGCGCTGGTCCAGGTCGTCCGCTTGGTCGAGCCGGTCGCCCGCGTCGAGATCGAGGCGACGGCGGTCCTGCCGGCGCGCGGCTGAGTGCGATCGGCGTAGACACCTCGGCCGCCGTCAGGCTGATGCCACATTCCAGCACCACGATGCTTGCCATTGATGATGGGCCGCGGCGGTTTGCAGTGCGGGAGAGAGGCGCGTTCTAGTGTGGCGTCTCGCAATTGCCTATGCCCTTTGCGGCAAGCCCCTGTAGGCAATTGCGAGACATAAGCCACACTAGCACTTTGATTTTGCTAGTGTCCCTATGTCTCCGAATTACCGTGCGAGCGCGAGGCAAACGTAGCGGTAATTCGGAGACGGGACACTAGTGTGGCGTCTCGCAATTGCCTATGCCCTTTGCGGCAAGCCCCTGTAGGCAATTGCGAGACATAAGCCACACTAGCACTTTGATTTTGCTAGTGTCCCTATGTCTCCGAATTACCGTGCGAGCGCGAGGCAAACGTAGCGGTAATTCGGAGACGGGACACTAGCGCCACCCTGATTCGGCGGAGCGCAGATGGCGAACCAAGATATCGGACCGGTCCGCAACATTCTTTGCGTTTTCCCGCGGTATGCGCCGTCGTTCGGCACCTTCGAATATGCCTACGGGCTGACCGACGGCATTCGCGCCTTCATGCCGCCGCAGGGGCTGCTGGTGATCGCGGCGGTGTTGCCCGGCCACTGGCGGGTGCGCTTCATCGACGAGAACCTCGCGCCGGCCAGCGCAAATGAGTTTGCCTGGGCGGATGCCGTGCTCGTCAGCGGCATGCATATCCAGCGGCGGCAGATCAACGACATCTGCGCCCGGGCCCACGCCGCCGGCCGCGTCGCCGCCCTGGGCGGCCCGTCGGTCAGCTCCTGCCCGGACTACTACCCGGCGTTCGACTACCTCCATGTCGGCGAACTCGGCGATGCCACCGACGAGCTGATCGAGCGGCTCGCCCGGGACGTCGCGCCGCCGCAGCGCCAGGTGGTGCTGACGACGCGCGAGCGGCGGGACATGACCGCATTTCCGCTGCCGGCCTATGAACTGCTGCCGCTGTCGCGCTACTTCATCGGCAGCATCCAGTTCTCCAGCGGCTGTCCCTACCAATGCGAATTCTGCGATATTCCGGGGCTCTACGGCCGCAATCCGCGGCTGAAGGCCCCCGAGCAGATCACCGCCGAACTCGACAAGCTGCTTGCCGCCGGCCTGATCGGCTCGGTGTATTTCGTCGACGACAACTTCATCGGCAATCGCCGCGCGGTCCAGGAGCTGCTGCCGCATCTGATCGATTGGCAGAAGCGCAACGGCTATGCGCTGCAATTTGCCTGCGAGGCGACGCTGAACATCGCCAGGCGCCCGGACATTCTTGCCCAGATGCGCGAGGCCTATTTCACCACGATCTTCTGCGGCATCGAGACGCCCGATCACGATGCGCTCAAGGCCATGGCCAAGTCGCACAATTTGATGGTGCCCATTCTCGACAGTGTCGCGACCCTCAACGGCTACGGCATGGAGGTGGTGTCCGGGATCATCCTCGGCCTCGACACGGATACGCCGAACTCCGGCGAATCGATCCTCGATTTCATCGAGCAGTCGCAAATACCGATGCTGACCATCAACCTGCTGCAGGCGCTGCCGCGGACGCCGCTGTGGGACCGGCTTGCGCGGGAGAACCGCCTGGTCGACGACCCCGGACGGGATTCCAATGTCGATTTCCGCTTGCCTTACGACCAGGTCGTCGCGATGTGGCGCAGCTGCATGGCGAGGGCCTATGAACCGGACAGGCTGTTCGCCCGCTTCGAGCATCAGGCCCGCGCCACCTATCCCAACCGTCTCAAGCCGCCGAATTCGCGCCAGCGCCTGTCATGGCCGAACCTCAAGCGTGGATTGACCATGCTGGCCAAGATCCTGTGGCAGGTCGGGCTGCGCGGCGACTATCGCGCCGCGTTCTGGGCCTTCGCCTGGCCGAAGTTGAAACAGGGGGATATCGAGCGCGTGATTGCCGTCGGTCTCGTCGCGCATCACCTCATCCTGTTCGCGCGAGGTGCGGCCAGTGGTCGCCAGACCGCATCCTATTATTCGACGCGGCTGCGTGAAGCGTCGGTGCCGGCGGAATGATCGCCGGCGATCGGCCGTCGCGGCAAAAGTTCCGCGCATTCACCGGTTGCCAAGCCAGCGTCGGAGCACCAGAATCCAGGGCATAGGGGCGCCCATATCTGCGGTTCCCGCCCGGCTGCGACCGGGCGGGTCCAGAGGAGGAAGACGCCATGCGGGAGATGCAAGTCCACGACATCGCGCGGCAGATGCTGGAACGGCACGGCGGCACAGCGATCGCCCAGGCCGCGCAGAAGGCGGTGATCTGCGAAGAGAAGGGCGACGTCGAAGAGGCCAAGGAATGGCGGCATATCGAAGCCGCCATGAAGATGATGCGCGGCCCGCATCAGAGCTGAGGCACGCATCAAGGACCGCTCGTGATGTGCATCGGCGGTCGCCGCGCGCTTCAACGATCGTCCCGTCGTACTGGATCGTCCAATCAGGCCGGTCGATGACAACGACGGTGAGGCGGCGGCTGCCGGCTCGCCTCGTTCGTGCGTCGGCTGTTGGGGCCGCCTGCGTTCGCGCCGCTGTGGACTATGAGGCCGTTTGAACCTGCTTCCGGTTTCACGACACTCATCGGGATGTGCCGAGAAGCAACATCCCTGTGCAGAAGAGCCTGCGCTGCGCGCTTTTTTCCCTGACCGGGTCCTCCGCGCTCTATTCGCGGTCTTCGCCTTCCTGTTATGGGACAGGAAATTCTGGGGTTATCTGAATGGCCGGGGCGACGTTAGCTGAGCAGGGGCGGGCGCGGGTGCAGGGGCGATCTGCCCCGATTCTGTCGTGCCTCGCCGCCGTGCTGTTGAGCGCGGCCGTCGCCCTGCCGCTGCCCGCAGATGCGCAGACGGCCGACGGGTCGGAGCAGGACCGCCTCTTCCAGGCGACGCTTGCCAACCCCCGCGATCTGGAGACGACCTTCGCCTATGCCCGCGTCGCCGCCGCCAACGGCGATTACGAGGCGGCGATCGGCGCCCTCGAGCGCGTGGTGTTCTATCATCCCAATCTCGCCCGGGTGAAATACGAGCTCGGCGCGCTCTATTTCCGGCTCCGCTCCTACGAGATGGCGCGGCGCTACTTCCGGGAGGCGCTGGCTTGCCCGGATCTCGACCCGGCGACCAGGATGCGGATCGAGGCATCGCTGCCGGACGCCGACAATCAGCTGCAGCGGAGCCGGTTCTCCGCCTTCCTGCAGACCGGCGCGCGCTACCAGAGCAACGCCAGCTTTGCCCCGACCAGCGGCATCGTCCGTTTCGGCGGCCAGGACCTCGCGCTGTTGCCGTCGGCCACCCGCAAGAGCGATACCAACTGGTTCGGGATCGCCGGGGTGAGCCACGACTACGACCTCGACAACGAGCGCGGCGACACCTTGGAGACGCGTTTCGTCGGCTACGCGACCGAGCAGGCGCGCTATAGCGAACTCAATGTCGCCCTGTTCGATTTGAGCTTCGGACCGCGTCTCGTGCTGGCGCCGGATCTGCTGCCCGGGGCGACCATCAAGCCCTACGTCGTCGGCGGCAACACCTGGGTCGGCGGCTCGTCCTATGTCGGCAGTTATGGCGCGGGTATCACCGCCAGCCTGCCGGTCGGCCGGCGCCTGACCATCAGCCCCGAATTCGAGTGGCGGCGCGCCGACTTCCGCGACAACGCTCTGGCGCCGCTGTCGTCGTTCAATTCGGGCAACTGGTACACGGCGGGCGTCGCCGGCGCGGCCAACCTCAATGCCGATCTCAAGCTCGAGGCGCGCGGCGCCTTCCGCCACGGCGATTCCCAGCTCGCGTTTTCCAGTTTCGATCAGTGGATGGGCGAGGCGGCGCTGACCTGGTCCTTCGCCCCGCCGTTCGAATCCATCACCCGCAACTGGAGCGTGTCGCCCTTCGTGCGGCTGATCCAGACCGACTTCAAGGCGCCCAACCCGGCGATCGATCCTTTGGTTGCCGAGCACGACACCGAATGGATCGCCGGTGCGCGCTTCGACACCCCGGTGACGCGCACGTTCGGCCTGTCCACCGCCATCCAATACGACCGCACCAATTCGAACCTGCCGAATTACCGCCAGAACAACTTCTCGGTGATATTCGGCCCCACCGCGCGCTTCTGAGGTCTGGCCCATGATGCGATGCCGCCATGATATCGCTCCGCGCGGCCGTGCTGCGCACGGTCCCTTGCCGGCGCTGCTGGTCGCATCGGCGCTCACCGCGGCATTGGCGCTGCCGGCGCGCGCCGACAGTTTCGCCAGGATCGGCGCGGCCAATCAGGACGCCACCGGCACGCCGCCAGGCGGCGCCACCCGCAGCCTCGTGGTCGGCATGGGCGTCGTCTACAAGGAGAAGATCCAGACCTCGGCGCAGGGGTCGACCCAGGTCCTGTTTCCGGATTCATCGACGCTGAATATCGGCCGCAATGCCAGCGTCACCATCGACGAGTTCGTCTACGATCCCAAGCCCAATAGCGGCACCATGGTGGCGACCCTGGCGAAGGGCGCGCTGCGCTTCGTCGGCGGCCAGATCAGTCATCACGACGGCGTCACAGTGAAGACGCCGGTGGCGACGCTCGGCATCCGCGGCGGTGTCGCCAGCCTGAGCTATCCGACCCCGGCCAAGCTCGCCGGCGCCGACCCCAATCTCGCCGGCTGTACCGGCGAACTGGTGATCGGTCATGTCGGCGCCATCGTGCTGAGGAATCGGGCGGGGCAGGCGACCCTGCGGCCGGGCTTTGCCACCTGTGTCAACGGACCGGATACGCCGATTCCGCCGCCGTTCCGCATCTCGGATGCAGCGCTGAACATTGTCGTCAGTCTGCTCACCAGCGGGCCAGGACAGAATGGCGGCAATCCGACGCCGGCGCCGGGACCGCTGATCGTCGGCAACACCGGAACGGTGCACCTCGACCCGCCGGGCAGTCCGCCGGGCAGCGATCCGCTCGGCTTGCTGTCGATCATTTCCGGTGGCGACAACACCGTGAAGAACCGCTCGCAGGCGGGTCAGCTGCAGACCGGGCTGCCGCCGCCGCAGATCGTCGATCCGCCGCCCCCGGTCAATACGCCGACCACGACGTCACCATCGACGCCACCCCCCGTCTCTCCGCCGCCACCGCTGACGGTCGGGCCCCGGGATTAGTCGTCTGGGCGAGCCAGTCGAAAAAGTCATTCCGTGACTGGATATGAGCCGGCTTGTCATGGTTCTTGCCGGTCTTCACATTCCGGCCGGCGGCTCGATAAGAATATCGATGTCCTCCGAAAACCGGCCTATGCCGCCATTGCCGCCGGTGACCACCGCGACCCGGCCGTTGAGATCGAACACGTTCGTCATCGTTTTCTTCCGATAACCCGATTTCAGCGCTCGTCGGCGATCACCCGGCCGTCATTGGGCAGCGTGCCCGGTGTCAGCAGCTCGACGCCGCCGCGCAGCTTGGTGACCGCCTGCAGCGAGGTGGCCACCGCCTCGCCAAGACTGTCGTCGATTGCCGCCGTCTCGGCCCGAAGCACCATGGCATCGGTTTCGCCCTCGCGGCGGACGACGAGGCGCAGCCGGCCGAGTTCGGGATGCCGCCGCGCGATCTCGGCGACCTGCTCGGGGCGGACGAACATGCCCTTGATCTTGGTGGTCTGATCGGCCCGGCCCATCCAGCCCTTGATGCGCATATTGGTGCGGCCGCAGGCGCTTGGTCCCGCCAGCACCGCGCTGAGGTCGCCGAGCGCCAGCCGGATCCAGGGATGATGGGGATCGAGCGAAGTGACGACGATCTCGCCGACCTCGCCGTCGGGCACCGCATCGCCGGTGCCGGGCCGCACGATCTCGACGATCAGGTCCTCGTTGACGACGAGGCCGTCGCGCGCGCCGGTCTCATAGGCGATGAAGCCGAGGTCGGCGGTAGCGAAAGCCTGGTAGGCATCGATGCCGCGGGTCGTGAATTCGTCCTGTAGCGATCTGGGGAATGCGGCGCCGGAGACCAGCGCGCGCCTGATGCAGGTGGCATCGCGGCCGGCGGCCGCGGCGCCGTCGAGCAGGATCTTGAGAAAGTCGGGGGTGCCGGAATAGGCGACCGGTCGATAGGCGGCGATCAGTTCGAACTGCTGCTCGGTGTTGCCGGGGCCAGCCGGGATCACGGCGCAGCCGAGCGCCCGCGCCGCGCCGTCGAAGATGAAGCCGCCGGGGGTCAGATGATAACTGAAGGTGTTGAGCACGATGTCGCCGCTGCGGAAGCCCGCCGCGAACAGCGCGCGGGCGCCGCACCACGGGTCACGCTCTGCCGGTTCTGCCTCGAAGATCGGTCCCGGCGAAGTGAACAGCCTGGCAAAACGGCCGGGCGCCTCGAGGTTGAAGCCGCCGAACGGGGGCGTCGCGCGATGCAGCGCCGGCAGCGCCGACTTGCGCAGCACCGGCAGGCGCGCCAGCGCGCCGCGGCTCGTGACCGCCGCCGGTTCAATGCCGGCAAGATGCGCGGCATAGCCCGGCGCCGCCATGGCCCGGCGCAGGATGTCGGGCAGGCGGGCGAACAGATCCTGTTCGCGGGCCTGCGGCTCGCGGGTCTCCAGGGCGTCGTAGTGCTCGGTCATGCCGTGGTTGCCTTTTTGTGTTCGCATCCGCTCCGCGTCATCCTGAGGTGCGAGCCATGCGCCGCTTTGAGCGGCGCGCGGCGAGCCTCGAAGGATGGCGCGGCCCAAATATCTGCCGGTGTTGCACCCGGCGCCGTCGTCCTTCGCGGCCCGCTGGCGCGAGCACCTCAGGATGACGGAACCTCCACTTCGCTCATCCCTCACAGCCAGCGCTTGCGGCGCTTGAAGCTCTTGAGGTTCTTGAAGCTCTTGCGCTGGTCGCCGGCGCCGCCGAGGTAGAATTCCTTGACGTCCTCGTTGTCGCGCAGCTCATCGGCGCCGCCGTCGAGCACCACCTTGCCCTGTTCCATGATGTAGCCATGGCTCGCCACCGACAGCGCGGCGCGGGCGTTCTGCTCGACCAGAAGGATGGTGACGCCGAGGTCGCGATTGATCTTGCGGATGATGCCGAAGACTTCCTTCACCAGCAGCGGCGACAATCCCATGGATGGCTCGTCCATCAGGATCAGCTTCGGCCGCGCCATCAGCGCGCGGCCGATGGCAAGCATCTGCTGCTCGCCGCCGGAGAGATAGCCGGCGAGCCCGGTGCGCTCCTTGAGGCGGGGAAAATAATCGAAGACCATGTCGATGTCGGCGGCGACCTCGCGGTCGCGCCGGGTGTAGGCGCCGAGGCGCAGGTTTTCCAGGGAGGTCATGTCGGCGATGATGCGCCGGCCCTCCATCACCTGGAAGATGCCGCGGCGGACGATCTTGTCGGGATCGATGCCGTCGATGCGCTGGCCGTCGAAGACGATCTCGCCGCGGGTGACTTCGCCATCTTCCGTCTTGAGCAGGCCGGAGATCGCCTTCAGCGTCGTCGACTTGCCGGCGCCGTTGGCGCCGAGCAGCGCGACGATCGCTCCCTTCGGCACCTCGATGCTCAGCCCGCGCAGTACCAGGATGACGTCGTCATAGACGACCTCGATGTTCTTGACCGCCAGAAGCGGCGCTGTGGCCGGGGCCGGCTCGGGTTGCGATGACGACGTGGTCTGCAGCATTGCGGCCTCGCTTGGCAGTGAGGTTGATATGACGCTCGCATCAGCATCCTGCGTCATGGCCGGGTTTATCCCGGCCATCCACGTCTTCTCCCGGGGACAGGCAGCGAAGGCGTGGATGCCCGGCATGAAGCCGGGCATGACGAAGGAATTGCTGGTTCAAGCCGAGCGTCACGGACGATCACCAGCCCAGCAATTCGGGCTTGCGGGGCAGCTCGATGGTCTTGACCTTCTCCAGCTTGATGGTGCCCTTGGCCATCAGGTCGTTGAGGTCGCCGTCGGTCGGTCCCGATACCCGCGAACGATAGAGATCGACCTTGAGCGTGCCGCGGTGATCGGTGTCGGTCCAGGTCGAGGGATTGCAGACGCCTTCGAGGCCGGCCGGCACCCAGTCCTTCTTCTGATAGAAGCCCTTCTTGACGTTCTCGCCGGTGGCGCCGCCATTGGCCACGGCCCAGGCGATGGCCTCCTTCATGTAGAGCGCGGTGCAGACCGCGGCGACGTAATGCACCGGCCGATAGACCTTGCCGGTCGGGTCGGACATCTTGGAGATCTCGGCGACGGTCTTCATGCCGGGCGCGCTGCCGCCCCAGGCCACCGCCGTGCGCAGCGGGAAGATGACGCCGTCGGCGGCGTCGCCCGCGGTCTTGGCGGCGTTCTCGTCCATGCCCCAGACGTTGCTCATGAACTGCACGTCGACGCCGGCCGCCTTGCAGGCCTTCATCACCGAGATGTTGGAGGCGGCGGTGTTGCCGAGATAGGCGTAGTTGGCGCCCGACGACTTCAGGCTGAGGCACTGGGCGCTGTAGTCACCCGGCGCGAGGGCAAACACCAGCGGCGGCAGCACCTCGAAGCCGAGCTCCTTGGCCATGGCCTCGCCGGCTTCCTTCGGCGCGTTGGGGTAGGGGTGGTTGGCGCCCATATGGACGAATTTCGGCTTGCCCGGCTTGCCCTTGGCCTTCCAGTCCTCGGCCGCCCAGGTCAGTTCCGCGCGCAGCGCGTCGGAATAGCTCGGCCCGTAGAAGAAGTTGTAGGGCGCCGGCTTGGCCTTGCCGCTCTTGCCGGTGGGATCGGTGAGGGCGGCGGCATAGGAGCCGGAGATGTCCGGGATCTTGTCCTGGGCGAGGAAGCCGGTCAGCGCCTCGGTGTCGGCAGTGCCCCAGCCCATGATGGCGGAGACCTTGTCGGTGCCCGACCACTTCTTGTACAGCGCGATCGCGCGCGGCACCTGGTAGCCGTAATCCACAGTCTCGACATCGAGCTTGGTGCCGTTGATGCCGCCATTTTTGTTGACGAAGGCGAAGGCGTCGGCGACGCCCTGGCCGAACGGGGTGCCGACGTCGGAGGTGCCGCCGGAATAATCGGCGAGATGGCCGAGCTTGATCGCCGATTGCGCCATGGCCGGGCCGGCGAGGACGAGCGCCAGCGCGGCGGAGCCGAGCGCGAGGCGAAGGCTGGTGATGCGGGTCATTTTACGTATTTCCTCCTTTTGGCTTTCTTGATCGTTGGTCCGGACCGTCCTCTTCAGTGCGAGAACGGGTAGAGCTTCCAGTAGGTCTTGATCTGGCGCCAGCGGTGGGCGAGCCCGTCGGGCTCGAACACCAGGAACAGGATGATGATGAGGCCGACCGCAATCTCGCGCAGGAAGGTGAGATTGTTGTTGAGCTCGAGCGCGCGGTCGATGGCGCTGCCCTTGAGCGCGGCGCTGATCCACTGCATCGATTCCGGCAGCAGCACCACGAAGGCGGTGCCCATCAGCGAGCCCATGATCGAGCCGGTGCCGCCGATGATCACCATGGCGAGGAACAGGATCGAGCGTTCGATGCCGAAGCCCTCGTTGGAGACGACGAGCTGGTAATGGGCATAGAGCGCACCGCCGACGCCGGCGAAGAAGGCGGCGAGGCCGAAGGACAGGGTGCGGTACTTGGTGAGGTTGATGCCCATGATCTCGGCGGAAAGATAGTGATCGCGCACCGCCACCAGGGCGCGGCCGTCGCGGCTGCGCATCAGGTTGGTGGCGAGGATGAAGCAGACCACCACATAGGCCAGCACGACGTAGAAATACTGGCGGTCGCCCTGCGCCACATAGCCGAAGATCGAGAACGGCTCGGCCATGGCCGGCACCGTGCCGCCGGTGAACCAGTCGGCGCGGGCGAAGAAGTCGAGCAGGATGTACTGGGCGGCGAGGGTGGCGATGGCGAGGTAGAGGCCCTTCAGCCGGGCCGCCGGCAGGCCGAAGACGAGGCCGACCAGCGCCGTGACGGCTCCCGACAGCGGGATCGAGAAGAACACCGGCACCGAAAGCTTCGACGACAGATAGGCCGAGGTGAAAGCACCGAACAGGAAGAACGCGGCGTGGCCGATCGAGATCTGGCCGGTGAAACCGACCAGGATGTTCAGGCCGAGCGCGGCGATGCCGAACATGCCGATCTGGATCAGGATGGCGATCCAGTAGTCGCCGAGGACATAGGGGGCGAAGGCGAGCAGGACGACGCCGAGGATGGCGGCGTTGCGGCTCGTCACCGTCGGGAAGATGGTGGTGTCCGCGGCATAGGAGGTGCGGAAGTCGCCGGCGGGAATGAGGGACTGGCCTGCCATGTCAGAGAGGTCCGGTGGGATTGGATTGAGAAACGCCGCTTGCCGGATCAATGGTGCGGGGCAGCGGCCGCCACCGGCCGCACGGCGTACTGGGTCGCCCGGTCAAGCCGGGCGACGACAACAGAGTGAGTGATAGGCGCGGTGCTGGCATCACCCCCGGCGTCGTCACCCGCGAAAGCGGGTGACCCAGTACTCCGTGAGGGTGCAGTGGGGGTCGCGTTCCGAACCGCGCACCTTCGCGGCCCGATCGCCCCCCACACTCTCCGTCGTCATGCCCGGCCTTGTGCCGGGCATCCACGACTTTGCAGCCTTTCGCGGAATGAAGACGTGGATGGCCGGGACGAGCCCGGCCATGACGAGGGATGCCATGGCGGGCGCGAGGACGCGGTTTGTTGTCAGCGTTTCCCTGCATCAGATCCGCTCGATGTCGTGGGTGCCGAACAGGCCGTAGGGCTTGATCATCAGGATGATCACCAGCACGTAGAACGGCGCGACTTCGAACAGATTGCCCCAGTGCAGGTATTCGCCGTCGATGAACTGCGCCGCATTCTCCAGCAATCCGATGATGATGCCGCCGATCACCGAGCCGGCGATGCTGTCGAGGCCGCCGAGGATCACCGCCGGAAACACCTTGATGCCGTAGACCGACAGCCCCGAGGACACGCCGTTGACCACGGCGACGACGATGCCGGCCACCGCCGACACGGTGGCCGAGATCGCCCAGGCCATGGCGAACACGCTCTTCACCGAGATGCCGAGCGACTGCGCCACCTGCTGGTTGAAGGCGGTGGCGCGCATGGCGAGACCGTATTTCGAGACCCGGAAGAACCAGGCCATGCCGGCCATCATCGCCACCGAGACCACCAGCGACAGCACGTAGACCGTCTGCAGCGTCAGGCCGGCGATGGTCACGGTCTGGCTGGCGAAGATCCGGGGAAAAGGCTGGGGCGAGGTGCCGAACATCCATTTCATCAGCGCCTGGAGGATCGTCGACAGGCCGATGGTGACCATGATCACCGAGATGATCGGCTCGCCGATCATCGGCCGCAGCACCACGAGCTGGACCGTCATGCCGAAGGCGAACATGAAGGCGAGGGTGATCGGCATGCCGAGATAGAACGGCACCTGGTATTTGGTCAGCAGCGCCCAGCATACCCAGGCGCCGACCAGCAACAATTCGCCTTGCGCGAAATTGACCACCTGCGTCGCCTTGTAGATCAGCACGAACGACATGGCGACGACGCCGTAGAGCGTGCCGACGACGAGGCCGTTGACGAGGAGCTGGATCAGGAGCTGGGTGTTCATCGTGCCTCTCGTCCTGTTCGGCTCATTCGGCGGCCAGTGCCAGCGGCGGCGGACCGACGAGGTCGACCACCGCCAGCGTGCAACGCACCCGCTGGGTGCTGCCGTCCTGGAAGCGGATCACCGTGTCGATGTCGATCTGCGGGCGGCCGGAATAGATGGCGTCGATGATGCCGGCGTATTTCTCGTTGATGACGCTGCGCCGCACCTTGCGGGTGCGGGTCAATTCGCCGTCGTCGGCGTCGAGCTCCTTGTAGAGCAGGAGGAAGCGGGCGATGCGCTGGGCCGGCGGCAGGGTGGCGTTGACGGCCTCCACCTCCTTGCGCAGCAGGTCGTAGACTTCCGGCCGCGAGGCGAGGTCGCTGTAGGTGGTGAAGGCGATGCGATTCTTCTCGGCCCATTTCGAGATGATCGAATAACGGATGCAGATCATCGCCGCGAGGCTGTCGCGGCCGGCGCCGAGCACCACGGCCTCGGCGACGTAGGGTGAGAATTTCAGCTTGTTCTCGATGTACTGCGGCGAGAAGCGGTCGCCCTGGGTCGTCTCCGCGAGATCCTTGATGCGGTCGATGACGACGAGTTGCCCCTTCGGATTGAAATAGCCGGCGTCGCCGGACAGCAGCCAGCCGTCGCTCATGTCGGCGGCCGAGGCCGCCGGATTCCTGTAGTAGCCGAGGAACATGTTGGGATGGCGCACGACGATTTCGCCGACGCCGCTGGCATCGGGATTGTCGATGCGGATCTCGATCTCCGGGCCCATGGCGACGCCGGTGCTGTCGGGATCGACCGCCTCCGCCGGGTGCAGGGTATAGGCGCCGAGCAGTTCGGTCTGGCCGTAGAGCGTGCGCAGCGGCACCCCCATGGCGCGGAAGAAGCGGAAGGTGTCCGGCCCGAGCGCGGCGCCGCCGGTCGCGGCCGAGCGCAGGCGGCTGAAGCCGAGGCGGTCGCGCAGCGCACGGAACAGCAGCGTCTCGGCGAGGAGCGAGCGGCGGCGATGGTCGAGGGCTTTGAGCCCGGCTGCCATGCCGAGGTGGTAGAGCCGCCGCTTCAGCGGCGAGGCATCCATCACCCGGGCGCGGACGTCGGCGGCGAGCGATTCCCAGATCCGCGGCGCGAACAGCACGAAGGTCGGCGCGATTTCGCGGAAGTCGTTCATCATGGTGTCGGCGTGCTCGACGAAGTTCACTTTCATCCGGCACAACAGGCCTTTGCCGAGTGCGTAGACCTGCTCCATGATCCACGGCAGCGGCAGCACCGAGACGTATTCGTCCTCGGGTCCCTTGGGATCGAAGGCGAGATAGGTGGCGCAGTGGGCGAGCACTCTCCCGGCGGCGAGCATCGCCAGCTTGGGATGGGAGGTGGTGCCCGAGGTCGTGCACAGGATGGCGACGGCGCTGCCGCGCGTCGCATCGACGAGGCGGTCATAGAGGTTGGGCTCCGCCGCGGCACGGGCGCGGCCGAGCTCGGCGAGCTTGTCCGCGGGCAGCAGCCGCGGATCGTCGTATTTGCGCATGCCGCGCGGGTCGGAATAGACGATGTGCTTGAGCCTGGGCGCGCGGTCGCCGAGACCGAGCAGCTTGTCGACCTGCTCCTCGTCTTCGGCGAACACCAGGCGTGCGTTGCCGTATCCGAGCAGATAGGCGACTTCCTCGTCGAGGGCGTCGCGGTAGATGCCGAGACTCATGGCGCCGATGGCATGGGTGGCGATCTCGGCCGCGACCCAGTCCGGACGGTTGTCGCCGATGATGCCGATGACGTCGCCGGCGCAAAGGCCGAGTGCGGTCAGGCCGAGGGCGAAATCGGCGACGCGGGCCTGGTAGTCGGACCAGGTGTATTCGCGCCACAGTCCGAAATCCTTCTCGCGCAGCGCGACCTCGCCGCCGTGCTCGCGAGCGTTGAGCCGCAGCAGCTTGGGATAGGTGTCGGCCTGGGTGAGGCGGGCTCGGTAATCCATGACGCCTCCCTCAAGCGGCCGGCGCTGGTGCTGCATCGTCGGGGCTGACCAGCCGTTCGTCCTCCTCGCCGAGATAGGCGCGCTTGACGTGCGTGTCGGCGAGCACCGACTGCGGATCGCCTTCGGCGATCTTGCGGCCGAAATCGAGCACCATGACGCGATGGGAGATGTCCATCACCACCCCCATGTCGTGCTCGATCATCATCACCGTCATCCCGTACTCCTCGTTGAGATCGACGATGTAGCGCGCCATGTCCTCCTTCTCTTCGAAATTCATGCCGGCCATCGGCTCGTCGAGCAGGATGAGGCTCGGCTCGAGCGCCATGGCGCGGGCGAGCTCGACACGCTTGCGCAGGCCGTAGGACAGGGTGCCGGCGGTCGCCTTGCGCACCGGCTGCAGGTCGAGGAAGTCGATGATTTCCTCGACCTTGCCGCGGTGCTCGAGCTCCTCGGCGCGCGCGCCGGTCAGCCAGTACAGCGCGCCGGTCAGGAAGTTGTTCTTGAGGAGGTGATGGCGGCCGACCATGATGTTGTCGAGCACGCTCATGTGGTGGAAGAGGGCGAGGTTCTGGAAGGTCCTGCCGATGCCGAGCGAGGGCCGGGCATTGGGATTGAGGCCGGTGATGTCGCGGCCGCGATAGTACAGCCTGCCCTCGGTGGGGCGGTAGCGGCCGGAAATGCAGTTGACCATCGAGGTCTTGCCGGCGCCGTTCGGGCCGATGATCGAGAACAGTTCGCCCTCGTTGACGGTGAAGCCGACATCGGTGAGCGCACGCACGCCGCCGAAGCGCAGCGACACGCCACGCACTTCCAGCGCGGGCCGCAACGAGGCGGTGACGCCAGCCGCGGCCGGCGGCGTCGCCTCCTTGTCCAAGCTGCCCTTGTCCGAGCTGCTCTTGTTCAAGCCGCTCTTGTCCAATGTCTCCTGGACCAAGCCGCACCCCTCCCGTCCGGCGCCTTCGGCGCTCTCGTGCCCGGATTGTCGTTCATCCGGCGCCTCTAATCTAGTTCGATCGGGCCCGCTAACCTATTCAACTTAGGGCATAATGCTGCACCAGAAAAAATGGCGTGCGGCGGTCGCCCCGAGCACGCCATGGCTCCCACGCGCGGGCGCTGGTCCGCCAGCGTTTAGGTGACACAAGGCGGAAAATTTTCGAGGGAAGGATCTTCTTCAGAATGCGCTTTCGCACCGCGTTCGGCGCTGCAGCAAAACCGCTGCGCAGGCCGGCAATCCTATTCGCCGTAATTGGCGAGCCCGGCGAGGCTGCGCACCGTGATGCCGCCGCGCTCGACACCGAGCAGCCCCCTGGTCTCGAGCAGCTTGAGAGCCTCGTTGGTGTGCTGGCGCGACAGGCCGGCGAGCTGACCCAGCTCCTCCTGGGTGATTTCCAGATGGGTGTCGGCGGTCGGGTACAGCACCGGATTGAACAGCCAGGCGATGCTGCGGGCGACGCGGCTCGGCGCATCGAGCGTGCGGTCGTACTCGACGAGGCCGATGAACTGGCTGATCCGCTCGTTGAACTGGCGGATCAGGAAGCGGTTGAAGGCGACGCTGTTGTCGTACAGCCAGAAGAAGGTCGCCCGCTCCATGAGCGCCACCCGGCTGTCGCGCAGCGCGATCAGGTCGTAGCGGCGTGGTTCGGACTTCAGCACCGAGCCCTCGCCGAACCAGCTGCCGGCTCGCAGGCCGGCCAGCGTCGCAGACTTGCCGGACTTCGACACGGTCGCCATCTTCATGACGCCGCCAATCATGCCGGTCCAGAAATCGAGCCGGTCGCCGCGGTGGCAGAGATAGGCGCCCTTGGCGACGTCCTTCTCGACGATGCCGCGGCGGGTCTGCTCGATCTCGGTCTCGTTCAGCCCGTGCGCCCAGAAGGCGATCTGGCGCAGTCGCTCCGCCGAAATCATGGTTTGGACCGCTCCCTTGCGGACGGCAAAAGACGAGTGTCCCGTTTCCAACGTTCGTATTCGATCGCAGCAGACGCTCGCCGCCTACACCTCCAGCCATTCCTTGCGGACCGCGTCGTTGGCCTTGAGTTCGGCCGGCGTGCCCTCGAACACCATCCTGCCGTGACCCATGACGTAGACGCGGTGCGAGATGCGCATGGCGATCGACAGCTTCTGCTCGACCAGGAGGATGGCGAGGCCGCGCCGGGCGATCTCGGCGATGAGGTCGCCGACCCGCTGCACGATCAGCGGCGCCAGTCCCTCGGTCGGCTCATCGATCATCACGAGATCCGGGTTGCCCATCAGGGTGCGGCAGATGGTCAGCATCTGCTTCTCGCCGCCGGACAGGACGCCGGCGGCGGTGTCGGCGCGCTCGGCGAGATTGGGAAACATCGCCAGCATGTCTTCGAGCTTCCAGCGGCCCCGCCGGCGCGGGTCCTTGATCCCCATCAGGAGGTTCTGGCGCACCGTCAGCGTTGGGAAGATGTCCCGGTTCTCCGGCACGTAGCCGAGCCCGAGCCGGGCAATCCGGTAGCTCGGCCAGCCGGCGATGTCCTGCCCCTTGAAGCGGACGATCCCTTGCGGCGGCACCTCGCCCATGATCGCCTTGACCGTGGTGGAACGGCCGACGCCGTTGCGGCCGAGCAGGCTCACCACCTCGCCGGCATCGACGTGGAAATCGACACCCTGCAGGATGTGGCTCTTGCCGTAATAGGCGTGAAGATCATGCACCTCGAGCATCAGGCCGCCTCTTCGCCCAGATAGGCTTCCCGGACCTTGGGATTGGCGCGGATCTCGTCCGGCGTGCCGGAGGCGATGATCTGGCCGTAGACCAGCACCGAGATGCGGTCGGCGAGGCCGAACACGACGCTCATGTCGTGCTCGACGATGAGCAGGGTGCGGCCTTCGGTCAGGCGGCGGATCAGCTCCACCGCGCGCTCGGTCTCGGCATGACTCATGCCCGCGGTCGGCTCGTCCAGCAGGATGACGTCGGCGCCGCCGGCGGTGGTGATGCCGATCTCCAGCGCCCGCTGCTCGGCATAGGTCAGCAGGCCGGCGGGAATGTCGCGGCGGTCGGCGAGGCCGATGTCCTCCAGGATCTGGGCGGTGCGCTCGCGCACCTCGGGCAGGCGATCGACATTCTTCCAGAAGGCGTAGCGATGGCCGGTGGTCCAGAGCAGCGCGCAGCGCACGTTCTCCCACACGCTCATGTTGGCAAAGACGTTGGTCACCTGGAAGCTGCGCGACAGTCCGCGGCGGTTGATCTGGTAGGGCGGCAGGCCCGAGATCACCTTATCGCGCAGCAGAATCTCGCCGGTGGTCGGCGCCATGTAGCCCGAGATCAGGTTGAAGGTGGTGGATTTGCCGGCGCCGTTCGGCCCGATCACGGCGTGGCGCTCGCCCTGACCGACCGTCAGGTTGAGGCTGCGGATGATCTGGATGCTGCCGAAACTCTTGCTGACATTGCGGATGGTGATGGCGGGCGTCATGCGAGGTATCCCTTGGCGCGCGCCGCGATCAGCGCTTCGTCGAAGCTGTGGCCGACATAGGTCCAGGCCGGCCGTGCCACGGCGTAGCCGACCAGAACCAGCGTTGCCGCGGCCAGCCAGGTCATCGGGCTCGCCGTGTCGAAGGTCATGCCGAATGCCCGGATATGGGGATCGTCGGTGGCGTTGACGGTGTGATGGACGATCACTTCGATGCTCAGGACGCAGCCCGCGAGCAGGGCCAGCGTCGGCAAAGCCGCCACGGCGTAGGAGCGCAGGACCGGCCCCATCCGGCCCGCGCGCAACACCGGCCGGTGGCGCATCATGACGCCGGCGATGCCGCCCGGCGCGAACACCACCACGGCGATGAAGATCAGGCCGAAATAGAGCTGCCAGACCGAGGTGAGATCGCTGAGCGCCAGCGACAGATAGGTGACGAAGATGGCGCCGATAATCGGGCCGAAGAAAAGGCCGATGCCGCCGATATAGGCGGCGAACAGCACGATGCCGGATTGCGCGGCGCCGAGATAGGCCGAATTGGCGATCTCGAAATTGATCGCCGACAGCGCCCCGGCGATGCCGGCGAAGAAGCCGGAGAAGCAGAAGGCGATATAACGGACCACATGCGGATCGTAGCCGACGAACTGGACGCGTTCGGGATTGTCGCGCACGGCGTTGCACATCCGGCCCAGAGGCGTGCGGGTGAGAGCGTACATCGCGATGGCCGCGATCAGGGCCCAGAGCGCAACCAGGTAGTAGATCTGGACCTGTGGCCCGAAGCTCAGATCGAAGACGCGGAACAGCTTGGTGCGATTGGCGGTGACGCCGGCCTCGCCGCCGAAGAAGCTGCGCAGGATCAGCGCCGAGGAGCCGACCAGTTCGGCGAGGCCGAGCGAGATCATGGCGAAGACGGTGCCGCTGCGTCGCGTCGAGACCCAGCCGAGCAGCAGCGCGAAGGTGAGGCCGGCGAACCCGCCGATCAACGGCACCAGCGGCAGCGGCACCGGCCACTTGCTGGCGGCGATCAGGTTCATGCCGTGGATCGCCAGGAAGCCGCCGAGGCCATAATAGACCGCGTGGCCGAAGGACAGCATGCCGGTCTGGCCGAGCAGGATATTGTAGGACAGGGCGAAGATCACCGCGATGCCGATCAGGCTGAAGGTGGTCAGCGAGCTGCCCGAGGCGAACAGCCGGGGCAACACCAGCAACACGACTGCGGTCGAAATCCAGATGCCGTAGAAGCGCAGGTTCGCGCCCTTTGAGGAATTCCGGTCTTGCGTGCTCATGTCTGCGGGCTCGTGTCCTGGGGGCTCATGACTCGCGGGTTCCGAGCAGACCCATCGGGCGGAAGATGAGGATCAACACCAGCAGCATGTAAGGCAGCACCGGCGCGATCTGGGCGATGCTGACGTTCCAGATGTCGCTGAGCAGGGACGGACCGCTGGTGGCGAGCGGCCCGAACACGCTGGCGAGCGAGGCATTGATCGAGACCGCGAAGGTCTGCAGCAATCCGATCAGCAGCGAGGCGATGAAGGCGCCGGGCAGCGAGCCGAGCCCGCCGACCACCACGACCACGAACAGGATCGGGCCGAGCAGGCCGGCCATGTTCGACTGGGTGACCAGCGCCGGGCCGGCGATGACGCCGGCGACGGCGGCAAGCGCCGTGCCGAAGCCGAACACCGTCATGAAGATCCGCCCGACGTTATGGCCGAGATGTCCGACCATATGCGGATGGGTGAGCGCGGCCTGGACGATCATGCCGATCCGGGTCTTCTTCAGCACGACCAGCAGCGCGACGAAAATCGCCACCGCGACCGCCAGCATGAACATCTTGTAGGCAGGGTAATTGGTGGAGAAGACGGTGAAGGCCGGAAAGTCGAGCAGGGCAGGCACCCGATAGTCCATCGGCGCCTTGCCCCAGATCATCTGCACGACCTCCTCGATGGCGAAGGCGAGGCCGAAGGTGAACAAGAGTTCGGCGACGTGGCCGTTCTTGTGGACATTGCGCAAGCCGTAGCGCTCCACGGCGGCGCCGATGCAGCCGGCGAGCGCCGGCGCGATCACCAGTGCCGGCCAGAAGCCGATCCAGCGGCTGAGCTGATAACCGAAAAAGGCGCCCAGCATGTAGAAGCTGGCATGGGCGAAGTTGAGCACGCCGAGCATGCTGAAGATGACGGTCAGCCCGCTCGCCATCAGGAAGAGCAGCATTCCGAACAGAATGCCGTTGAGCGTCGATATGGCGATCAGTTCGAGCAAGGAAGGTCTCCCACCCCCAACGTGTTTCCCCTCGTGGTGAGGAGCGCGGCGCGCTCATTCGAGCCGTCGCCGGACTCCGGCGCGCCGCGCGTCTCGAACCATGAGGCCGAAGCATCTCCTGCAAGTCCGCCCTCGTCCGTCGAGACGGCGCGTCGCGCCTCCTCGGGATGAGGGCGGGAGATCCTCCTTACGGCCGGTCCATCTTGCAGGTGGTCGGCAGTACGGTGTTCGGGGTGTCGATCTTGGCGACGAGGCGCCAGCCCCAGCCGGTCTTCTCCTCGTCGAACGGCTCCTTGTCGTTGCGCGCGCCGAAGGAGGAGATGTACATCGGCTGGAAGAACTGATGGTCGTCCTTGCGCATGACGCCCTTGCCGCCGTCGTAGACCTCGACTTCCATGCCTTCGAGCGCCTTGGCGACCTTCACCGGGTCGAGCGAATTGGCCTTTTCCGCCGCGGCCTTGAACATCCGCATCTCGTTGACGGCGCGCGGGTAGAACAGGCTGAAGTCGTACTTGGCGCGGAGCGCCTTCTCGAATTCGGCGGCGGGGGCATAGCCGAGATTGGGCACGCCTTCGGAGATCTGGAAGACCTGATGGTCGAGATTGGCCTGCTTGATCGCGGTCGGGCCGCCGGTGCCGCCGGCGTAATAGGTGAACCAGTCGACCTTGAGGCCGGCGTCCGCGGCGGCCTTCAGCAGCAGCGCGAAATCCTGTCCCCAGTTGCCGGTGATGACGCTGTCGGCGCCCGAAGCCTTGATCTTGGCGATATAGGGCGCGAAGTCGGTGACCTTGAGCAGCGGATGCAGCTCGTCGCCGACGATCTGGATGTCCGGCCGCTTCTTGGCCAGCATCGCCTTGGCTTCGGTGCGCACGGATTCGCCGAACGAATAGTCCTGATTGATCAGGTAGACCTTCTTCACGGCCGGAACGGTCTTGATGTAGTTGGTCAGCGCTTCCATCTTGATGTCGGAGCTCGCATCCCAGCGGAAGTGCCAGAAGCTGCACTTGTCGTTGGTGAGCACCGGATCGACGGCGGCGTAGTTGAAGTAGAGCACTTCCTTGCCCGGGTTGCGCTCGTTGAATTTGGTGACGAAGTCGGACAGCGCCGCCGCCACCGACGAGCCGTTGCCCTGGGTGATGTAGCGAACCCCGGCATCGATCGCCTTTTGGGCCTGGACCAGGCTTTCCTGCGGATTGGTCTTGTTGTCGAGCGGTACGATCTCGACCTTCTTGCCGAGAATGCCGCCCTTGGCGTTGAGCTCGTCGGCCAGAAACTGGAAGGTCTTGAACCCGACTTCGCCGACGCTGGCGCCGCCGCCGGACAGGGGGTCGATATAGCCGAGCTTGACGGTGTCCTCGGCCGAAGCGCCGCCGCAGAGCGGAAGCGCCAGCAGCGCTGCCGTCATCAGCGCGGTGGAGAGGGATCTGCGCATGGTTATCCTCCTGAGATCGTTTCTGTCATTATCGGCCGAAGCCTTTTTGCAGGAACCTTATCGCCAATCTGGCGTGGGGTCCGCAAGTGGCTTGCGTCGTTGAATTTTCCTGCCGGATTGTGGGGGTGCAGGGCCGCTGTTGGCAAGGGTGGCCGTGGCCGGCAGCGATTTGCGCAGTGCGCAAATCGCGTGGTAGGGAAGGCCGCCAGCGGTGATATGCGGCCATGGTCGCGGCGGCGGTTCTCGGCCCTGACGGCCGTGATGACGGATGCCGGCTGCGGCGATCGTGAGGAGTGCAATGGCGACGACGCCGTTCGATCTGAAGGGCAAGAAGATCTATGTCGCCGGCCATGGTGGCATGGTCGGTGGCGCGGTGGTTCGCCGCCTGGCGAGCGAGGGCGTCGAAATTCTCACCGCCTCGCGCAGCGAACTCGATCTCGCCGACCAGGCCGCCGTCCAGCGCTTCTTCGCCGCCGCCCGGCCGCAGGTCGTGGTGCTTGCGGCCGCCAAGGTCGGCGGTATCGTCGCCAACAACACCCTGCGCGCCGAATTCATCTACGATAACCTGATCATCGAGGCCAATGTCATCCACGCCGCGCATCTGCATGGCGTCGAAAAGCTGTTGTTTCTCGGCTCGTCCTGCATCTACCCCAAGCTGGCGGCGCAGCCGCTGCGTGAGGACTCGCTGCTGACCGGCCCGCTCGAGCCGACCAATGAGCCCTACGCGATCGCCAAGATCGCCGGCATCAAGATGATCGAAGCCTATCGCGCCCAGTACGGCAGCGATTTCGTCAGCGTGATGCCGACCAATCTCTATGGCCCCGGCGACAATTACCATCCGGAATACAGCCATGTGGTGGCCGCGCTGATCCGCCGTTTCCACGAGGCGAAACAGTCGGGCGCTGGCGAGGTGGTGGTCTGGGGCACCGGGACGCCGCGTCGCGAGTTTCTCTATGTGGACGACATGGCCGATGCCTGCGTCCACCTGCTCAAGACCTATTCCAGCGACCAGCTGGTCAATATCGGCACCGGCGAGGACATCACGATCGCCGAATTCGCCCGCGTGGTGGCCGAGGCGGTCGGCTATGGCGGAGCGATCCGCTTCGACGCCTCCAAGCCGGATGGCACGCCGCGCAAGCTGCTCGATGTCGGCAGGCTGGCGGCGCTGGGCTGGCGTGCCCGCACCTCGCTGCAGGACGGCATTCGCCTGGCCTACAAGGCCTTCCTGCGCGAGACCGGCCCGGCCTGAGCGGGCAGGGTGAAGATCAGGCGGGGCCCCGGCCGGCGCCGAGGACCTGGGCCATGGCGCTGATCAGCGGCTTCATGAAGAAGGCGTGGTTGGCGGGGTAGATATCGGTCCGCAGTCCGTTGGCCGAGAGCTCCTCCGATACCACCGGGCCCACCGAGGCGATCTTGGTTCGCTCCAGCGCGGCGCGCAGCCGATCCTCGTAGCCGTGATGGCGGGCCGCCTCGATCAGGCGGCGCACCTGGCCCGAGCTCGTCAGGGCGACGGCGTCGACCCGCCCGGCGGCCATTTCGTCGATCGCCTTGAGGATGTTGGCGTCGGCGGCCTTCGGATCATAGACGTAAGGCAGCACCGTCTCGACCTCGGCGCCGAGCGCGGTGATGGCCGCGATGAGCGCGCCGTGATCCTTGTCGGGATAGAGCTGCAGGCCGACGCGATGGCCATTGAGGTCGTAGCCGGCGAGCAGGGCGGCGACGCCCTCCGAGGTCGGGGTATCGGTGGTTGCATCCGGAGCGAGGCCAAGGTCGCGCAGCGCCCGGCCGGGTTTGGGCCCTCTGGTGAAGCAGCGTGCGGCGCCGACCGCTTTGACGAATTCCGCTTCGAGGCCGATCCGCCGCGCCGCGGCCACCAGCCGGCGCAGGCCTTCGCCGGTCAGCAGCACGAAATCGTCCAGCGGGCGTTCGACGGCACGCCGGATGAAGGCCTCCACCGGTTCTGCGACCGGGTTGTCGTGGATCACGAACATCGGGCATTGCAGCACGTCGGCGCCCTGCTCGACGAGCAGGCGCGAGAACTGCGCCTCCTCCCGCGTCTCCAGGATCAGGATTCGCGCGCCGTTGAGCCGGTCCGCCATGAGGCACCTTCGAGATGAGAGCGTTCGCTGGTAAAAGGGACACTGGCATCATAGTGCGGTTTTGGATCTGACGCTCGTATGAAGAACTCGCTGCAATGCTGAAACGAGCGTCAGATCCACCGCACTAGCCATTGTCGCCGCTGCGGGGATTGGCGCAAGGGGGGGCGAGGTGATACAGGACGCGGAACTTTCGAGTTCATTCCCGGTGACGTGATCCCATGTCCTCATCCCAGTTCGTGCTGACTCTGTCCTGCCCGGACCGCCCCGGCATCGTCGCCGCGGTGTCCGCCTTCCTGCTGTCCCACGGCCAGAACATTCTCGACGCGCAGCAGTTCAGCGATACCGAAACCGGGCATTTCTTCATGCGGGTGCTGTTCGGGCCGGCCGATGCCCGCATTCCGCTCACCGACCTCAAGGCGGCCTTCGTCGCCATCGCCTCGCGTTTCTCCTTCGACTGGCAGATGCGCGATCGCGCCGAGCGGCGGCGCGTCATGCTGCTGGTCTCGAAATTCGACCACTGCCTCGCCGACATCCTCTATCGCTGGCGCACCCAGGAACTGGAGATGATTCCGACGGCGATCGTCGCCAATCATCCGCGCGAGACCTATAACGGCTTCGAATTCGGCGACATCCCGTTTCATCACCTGCCGGTGACGCGCGAGACCAAGGCGGCGCAGGAAGCCGAAGTGCTCAAGCTGGTCGAGGATACCGCGACCGAGCTCGTGGTGCTGGCGCGCTACATGCAGGTGCTGTCGAACGACATGTCGAAACGGCTTGTCGGTCGCTGCATCAACATCCATCACTCCTTCCTGCCGGGCTTCAAGGGCGCGAAGCCCTACCACCAGGCCCACGAGCGCGGGGTCAAGCTGATTGGCGCCACCGCCCATTACGTCACCGCCGATCTCGATGAGGGGCCGATCATCGATCAGGATGTCGAGCGCATCAGCCATCGCGATTCGCCCGAGGACCTGATCCGAAAGGGCCGCGACATCGAGCGGCGCGTGCTGGCGCGCGCGGTCCGCTATCACCTCGAGAACCGCGTCATTCTCAACGGCCGCAAGACGGTGGTCTTCACCGACTGAATACGGGTGCTGAGCATGGGCGCTCAGCCGGCAAAACCGTAGAGCCGCGGCGGGGTGTCGGTCAGCACGGCGGCGCGCCGGCGCGTCGACCGCCTCGAAGGTTGCCAGCTCCAGCGCGCAATCGATGCCGCCGTTCTGCTGCATTGCGATAGGTCGGGTGCGCTTCCGGTCATTCGCCGCCCGTCGCGCCTGACTGGTTCATGTCATGAAACCCAGCTGGTCTTGCCGGGCTGAGCCCGGTTGAGAAATGGTGACCGCGGGAACTTTGACCTGGACTTGTATACATTGAATTGCGATGTCCGGCGAATTCAGTCCCGGAAAGGTTGATTCAAGCAGGCTTCTGTATACAAATGGCGCCGCTCCGGCGGGCGCATTGCAGGAGGGGGACGTCGCGGGCCACAGCGCGGCGCGGACCATTCTCGGGTGGCCGAGATCTCGTTCGAAAGTCGATACTGACTTCGGCGACGAAATGGCGGCCTGTCATCGCGTCCCGGGGGTGGCTATGCGACGGTCTGCCTCGCCCGCCGCCCTCGCGTTTCGAGCGGCGCTGAAGACGCTGCGCCGGAGGGGCAGGGCCTGGCGGCAGGATTGCCGGGTGAGGGTTTCGCCTTCGCTCGGCCAATGCTCTAATTTTATCGAGACCACGCCAAGTGGTCCTGAACGAATAACCACTGGAGGGACCACATGACTGCATCGAAATTTGCACTGAACCGCCGTGCCGCCTTGGTGGGCCTTGTCGGCGCCGCCGCCCTGATCGGTACCCCGGCGCTGGCCGAGGACACCGTGAAGATCGGCCTGATCGTGCCGATGACCGGCGGCCAGGCCTCGACCGGCAAGCAGATCGACAACGCCATCAAGCTGTATCAGCAACTGAACGGCAGCACCGTGGCCGGCAAGAAGGTCGAAGTCATCCTCAAGGACGACGCGGCGCTGCCCGACAACACCAAGCGCCTCGCTCAGGAACTGATCGTCAACGAAAAGGTCAACATCATCGCCGGGTTCGGCGTGACGCCGGCCGCCCTGGCGGCGGCGCCGCTGGCGACCCAGGCCAAGGTGCCGGAAGTCGTCATGGCGGCGGGCACCTCGATCATCACCGAGCGCTCGCCCTATATCGTGCGCACCAGCTTCACGCTGCCGCAGTCCTCCACGGTGATCGGTGACTGGGCGGTGAAGAACGGCATCCAGAAGGTGGCGGTGCTGGTCTCCGATTACGCTCCGGGCGTCGACGCGCTGAACTCGTTCAAGGAGCATTTCGAGGGCGGCGGCGGCAAGATCGTCGAGGAAGTGAGGGTCCCGCTCGCAAATCCGGACTTTGCGCCCTTCCTGCAGCGCATGAAGGATGCCAAGCCGGACGCGATGTTCGTGTTCGTGCCGGCCGGCCAGGGCGGCAACTTCATGAAGCAGTATGTCGAGCGCGGTCTCGACAAGAGCGGCATCAAGGTGATCGGACCGGGCGACGTCATGGACGACGATCTGCTCAACAACATGGGTGATGCGGCGCTCGGCGCGGTGACCGCCCATATCTATTCGGCGGCTCACCCCTCGCAGAAGAACAAGGATTTCGTCGCGGCCTACAAGAAGGCGTTCGGGACCCGGCCGGGCTTCATGGCGGTCGGCGGCTGGGACGGCATCCATCTCATCTATGAAGCGCTCAAGAAGACCGGCGGCAAGGCCGACGGCGATTCCCTGATCGCGGCGATGAAGGGGATGTCGTGGGAAAGCCCGCGCGGCCCGATCTCGATCGATCCGGAAACCCGCGACATCGTCCAGAATGTCTATATCCGCAAGGTCGAGAAGGTCGATGGCGAACTCTACAACGTCGAATTCGCCACGTTCGGCCCGATCAAGGATCCCGGCAAGCTGAAGAAGTAAGGCCTGCGCGCCGGATTTTCCCCGGCGCCGGAATGCCCACCGCAGGCGCGGTTTGGTACCGCGCCTGCATGTCCTGCATATCAACTCTGATCGCAACGGAAGTCCCGACCACGATGACGACGCGCTTGCCGGAACGGCCATGACAGTTCTGACCATCCTGTTCGACGGCGTCGCCTACGGCATGCTGCTGTTCGTCCTTGCCTGCGGTCTCGCGGTGACCATGGGCCTGATGAACTTCGTCAATCTCGCCCACGGCGCCTTTGCCATGGCCGGCGGCTATGCCTGTGTCATCCTGGTCAACCGCTGGGGCCTGCCGTTCTTTTCGTCGCTGCCCCTGGCCTTCGTCTCCGCGGGCCTGATCGGCCTCGTCCTCGAGCGACTGCTTTATCGCCATCTTTACGGTCGCAACCACCTCGACCAGGTGCTGTTCAGCATCGGCATCGCCTTCATGGCGGTCACCGCCATGGACTACGTCATGGGCTCGCAGCAGGTCTTCATCCAGATTCCGGATTATCTGCGCAGCCAGATCGATATTTTCGGCATCGGCGTCGGGCGCTACCGCCTGATGATCATCGTGATCTGCGGTCTCCTGACGGTGGCGCTGCAACTCATTCTGGCGCGTACCCGGTTCGGCAGCCGGCTGCGGGCCGCGGTGGACGACCCCCGCGCCGCCACCGGTCTCGGCATCAACGTCAATCAGGTCTTCGCGCTGACCTTCGCCTTCGGCTGCGGCCTCGCCGGTCTCGGCGGCGCGCTCGGCGCCGAGATCCTGGGTCTCGATCCCTATTTCCCGCTTAAATTCATGATCTACTTCCTGATCGTGGTGGCGGTCGGCGGCACGTCGACGATCACCGGCCCGTTCGTCGCCGCGCTGCTGCTCGGCATCGGCGATGTCGCCGGCAAATATTATGTTCCCAAGATCGGCGGCTTCGTCATCTACGCGATGATGATCGCGATCCTGCTCTGGCGTCCGAACGGCCTGTTCGGACGCTCGGCGACGCGGTGAGGCGACGATGACCATGACCTCGCATCCCGCCATCGGCGAACAGCTCGTTGCCAAGGCGAAATGGCGCTGGCCGGAGGCGCTGTTCTGGCTCGTTGCCTTCGGGGCGATTTTCCTGTTCCCGAACCGCTACCTCATCCTTACCGAGATGGCATGGCTCGGCCTGTTCGCGCTCTCGCTCGATCTCATCCTGGGCTACGCCGGCATCGTCTCGCTGGGACACGCGGCTTTCTTCGGCCTCGGCGCCTACGCCGCCGGGCTGCTTGCCAAGCATGGCATCGTCAACGAGCCGGTGCTCGCGCTCGTCGCCGCCGGGCTGGTGGCCATGGTCGCCGGTTTTCTCACCAGCTTTCTGGTGATGCGCGGCACCGACCTGACGCGGCTGATGGTGACGCTGGCGGTGGCTCTCGTGCTGCGCGAACTCGCCAACCGCTATTCCGACATCACCGGTGGCTTCGACGGCCTCCAGGGCATCACCATGGCGCCGATTCTCGGGCTGTTCGAGTTCGATATCTTCGGCAAGGTGGGCTTCATCTACTGTCTGTGCGTGACGTTCGTGCTGTTCCTGCTGGCGCGGCGCATCGTCCATTCGCCGTTCGGCCTGTCGCTGCGGGCGATCCGCAACAATCCGTTGCGGGCGGCGGCGATCGGCATTCCGGTCAATCGCCGACTGATCGCGATCTATACGGTGGCGGCGTTCTTCGCCGGCATCGCCGGTGCGCTGTTCACCCAGTCCACGGCGCTCGCTTCGCTCGACGTCTTCTCCTTCGACCGTTCCGCCGACCTGCTGCTGGTGCTGGTGATCGGTGGTACCGGCTATCTCTATGGCGGGCTGATCGGGGCGGTGATCTTCCGCCTGCTGCAGGAGACATTCTCGTCCTGGACGCCGCAATACTGGCAGTTCTGGATCGGCCTCGTGCTGGTGGTGGTGGTGCTGATCGGTCGCGACCGCATGCAGCGCTGGATCGGTGTGGTGACGAGCCGTCTCGGCCTCGCCGGCCGCGCCGCGACCGTCGCTCCGGGCGAGGGCACGTCATGACCTACGCACTCGAAACCATCAATCTGCAGAAGCATTTCGGCGGCCTCGCCGTCACCCGCGACCTGTCGCTCAAGGTCAAGCGCGGCGCCCGCCACGCTTTGATCGGCCCGAACGGCGCCGGCAAGACCACGGTGATCAATCTGCTCACCGGTGTGCTGCGGCCGAATGGCGGACAGATCCTGCTGGACGGCGCCGACATCACCTCGCTGCCGGTGCATCAGCGGGTGCTGCGCGGCCTGTCCCGGACCTTCCAGATCAACCAGCTCTATCCCGAGCTGACGCCGCTCGAGACCGTCGGTCTCGCGGTATCCGAGCGGCTCGGCCATGGCTCGGACTGGTGGCGGGTGCTCGGCACCCGGCCGGACGTCAACGGCGAAATCGCCGAGCACCTGGCGCGTTTCCACCTGTTCGACGTGCGCGGCGAGCGCACCGCGACGCTTCCTTACGGCAAGCAGCGGCTGCTCGAGATCGCCGTGGCGATCGCCACCAAGCCGCGCGTGCTGCTGCTCGACGAGCCGGCCGCCGGCGTGCCGGAGAGCGAGCGCCACGACATTCTCGCGGCGGTGGCGAGCCTGCCCCGCGACGTCACCGTTCTGCTGATCGAACACGACATGGATCTCGTTTTTTCCTTCGCCGACCGGATCTCGGTGCTGGTCAGCGGCGCCATGCTGGTCGAAGGCGAGCCGGACGACGTGGCGCGCGATCCCCAGGTCAAGGCGGTGTATCTTGGCGAGGGTGCCGATGTCTGACCTGCTGGCGATCACCGATCTGCGCGCCGGCTACGGCGAGGCCGTGGTGCTGCCGAAATTGACCCTGTCGCTGCCTGAAGGCCAGGTTCTGGCGCTGCTCGGCCGCAACGGCACCGGCAAAACCACATTGATCAATTCCATCGTCGGGGTCACCCGCCGCTTTTCCGGCAACATCGTTCTCGGTGGGGAGGATTTCACCAGGATGCGGCCCGACCAGCGCGCCCGTGCCGGCATCGGCTGGGTGCCGCAGGAGCGCAACATCTTCCGCTCCCTCACCGTCGAGGAGAACATGACGGCGGTGGCCCAGCCGGGACCCTGGACCCTCGAGCGGGTCTACGAAATGTTTCCGCGGCTTTACGAGCGCCGCCGCAATTTCGGCAATCAGCTGTCGGGCGGCGAGCAGCAGATGCTGGCGATCGGCCGCGCGCTCACGCTCAATCCGAAGGTGCTGCTGCTCGACGAGCCGACCGAAGGCCTTGCGCCAATCATCGTCGACGAGCTTCTGGCGGCACTCGGCAAGATCACCCGTTCGGGCGGCATCTGTTCCATCATCGTCGAGCAGAACGCCCGCAAGATTCTCGGCCTCGCCGACCGGGCGGTGATCCTGGAGCGCGGTTCGATCGTCCACGATGCGCCGAGCGTGGCGCTGATCAACGATCCGGCGACGCTGGAGCGCTTTCTCGGGGTTTCCGGCGGCGCCGGGCATTGAGCTATGCCGACCGGCATTCGTCTTCGGTGCCGCCGGTGGGACGGCAGGACATTCAACACGGAGGAACGACCATGCAGCGAACGATACCACCTTTCCGCGCCGACGAGGTCGGCAGCCTGTTGCGTCCGCAGCGCATCAAGGAAGCCCGTGCCAAGCTGGAGGCCGGTGAAATCGATGCCGCCGAACTGCGGCGCATCGAGGACGTCGAGATCGAAAAGGTCGTCCACAAGCAGAAGTCGATCGGCTTGCAGCTCGCGACCGACGGCGAGTTCCGGCGCTCGTGGTGGCACTTCGATTTCCTCGCCAAGCTCACCGGCTGCGAACTCTATCACCCGGAAGGCATCCAGTTCGCCGGCGTCACCACCCGGCCGGACAATGTCCGCGTCACCGGCAAGATCGATTTCGCCGACGACCACCCGATGCTCGATCACTTCCGGTTTCTCAACAAGCAGTGCGCCGTGACCGGCGCCACCGCCAAGATGACGATTCCCTCGCCGGCGGTGCTGCATTTCCGCGGCGGCCGCAAGGCGATCTCCAAGGACGTCTATCCCGATCTCGAACCGTTCTTCGAGGATCTGGCACGGACCTATCGCAAGGCGGTGAAGGCGTTCTACGACGCCGGCTGCCGCTACCTGCAGTTCGACGACACCGTGTGGGCCTATCTGTGCTCGCAGGACGAGCTCAAGAAAGTGCGCGAACGCGGCGAGGAGGTCGATCGCCTGCAGGAGATCTACGCCCGCGTCATCAACTACGCCATCGCCGACAGGCCGGCCGACATGGCCATCACCACCCACGTCTGCCGCGGCAATTTCCGTTCGACCTGGATCTCCTCGGGCGGCTACGAGCCGGTGGCGGAGACGCTGCTGGCCGGCACCAATTACGATGGCTATTTCCTGGAATACGATTCCGACCGTGCCGGCGGTTTCGAGCCGCTGCGCTTCCTGCCGAAGGGCAAGAAGGTCGTCGTGGTCGGGGTCATCACTTCGAAATTCGGCCAGCTCGAGCGCAAGGACGACGTCAAGCGCCGGCTGGAGGAGGCCGCCAAGTTCGTCGACATCGACCAGCTCGCGGTCTCGCCCCAGTGCGGCTTCGCCTCGACCGAAGAGGGCAATATCCTCTCCGAGGAAGAGCAGTGGGCCAAGCTGAGCCTTGCCGTCGAGGTCGCCAACGAAGTCTGGGGCAAATAAGGCGGCTTCCGGTCACAGCTCTCCAAGCGCTTCGCGGCGGCGCTGCTCGGATTCCTCCGAGTAGCGCCGCAGCGCATAGGCCTCGGTGAGCAGGCCGACGACGCGGCGGTCCTCGACGGAATCGACCACCGCGAGGGATTCCGCCTCGGCCTTGTCGAAGGCGGCCACGGCTTCCTGGATATTCATGCGGGGCAGCAGCATCGCCGACTGGCAATGCAGGATGTCCCGGACCTGGGCGGCGGTCGTTTCCTCGGCATGGGCTTCGGTCACCAGCGTCATGCCGGCATAGCGGCCGTCGGCGTCGACCGCCACCACCTGGGTGCGCGAGCCGAGCGGGAATTTCGTCCTGAATTCGCCGAGTGCCATGCCGGCGAACACGGTCGGAACGTCGCCGCGCATCATGCTGCCGACGGTGAGGTCGCGAATCCAGCCGACATCGGCGGCGCTGCGGATGGTCTCGCCCCGCAGGTGGAAGCGCCAGGTCGCGAAGGAATAGCCGAAGATCTCGCGGGTGAGCTGGGCGGAGATGATGATCGCGACCAGCACGGCGGTGGCGAGCCAGAGATTGCCCGTGGTCTCGAGCGCGATGAAGGACATCGTCAACGGCCCGCCGATGATCGAGGCCGACAGTGCTCCCATGCCGATGATCGAATAGACGTTCGGATCGAGCACGGCGCCGGGAAACAGCACGGCGAGCCCGGCGGCGAACAGCCGTCCGCCCAGCGCGCCGAGCAGCAGCGAGGCGAAGAACAGGCCGCCGCGAAAGCCGGAGCCGAGCGAGGCGATCGAGGCCAGTGTCTTGAGCACGAAGACGAGGGCGATCATCCGCAGGCTCATCTCGTCGAGGCCGGCGAGATGCAGCGCGCCGTGTCCTGACGACATCACCTGGGGCGTGGCGAGGGCGAACAGACCGACGATCAGCCCGCCCAGCATCGGCCGCAGCGGCGGCCATAGCCAGCGCCGGTTGAGGATCTTCTCCCAGAGCGCGACGCTGCGCATCAGGGCGATGCCGAACAGTGCGGCCACCGTGCCGAGCAGGCCGGCGATCACCAGGTCCTGGGTCGCCACTTCGCCGATCTGGCCGGAGACGATACCGATCGAGAATGGGGCGAAGACGCGGGCGACGACGAAGCCGAGCACCGCGGCGACGCCGACCGGGGTGAGCGCCGCCGGGGTGTAGCCGCCGATCACCAGTTCGAAGGCGTAGAACGCGCCGGCCAGCGGTGCGCCGAAGGCGCCGGCGATCGCGGCGGCGGCGCCGCAGCCCACCATGATGCGCTGGTCGGCGCGACGCAGGTGGAAGGCGCGGCCGACCGAGGCGGCGAGGCCGCTGGAGAGCTGGGTGTAGCCGGCCTCCAGCCCGACCGAGGCGCCGACGCCGCTCGACCAGACCGTCTGCAGCGCCACGATGACGCTGCCGCGGAACGACATCCGGCCGCCATGCAGGGCGTTGGCTTCGATCGGGTCGACTTCTCGTGCGGGCCGCCAGCGCAGCAGCACGAGGAATGCGAGGCCGATCGCCAGCCCGCCGAGAGAAGGCACCAGCAGCGCCGTGGCTGGATCGAGCCGCGGCTGGGCGGAGAGGCGGGCGCCGAGCGGCAGCCCGAACAGCGCCGCGTGCAGGAAGCTGACCGCGCCGCTCATGGCGGCGACGCCGAGACCGCCCATCACGCCGATCAGGGCCGCGAGCAGGACGAGGCTGGATTCCCGTGCCCGGACCAGGGCGCGCAAGCGCAGCGGGGCTTCGAGATAGCGGCTCGTGGATGGCATGGGCGGGATCGACCGGACCGAGACCTTCAGGGGCGCCGACCGTCAACGTCCCCATGCGGTTCTTGATCGATTTCGCCGCCGATGAAAAGCACCAATTGCGCCGGTGCGCCGCGCGCCTACGCCGCGTCGTGGAAGATGATGCCGAGCGTGTGCCGACGGCCGGAGCGCAGCCGGCTGACGCCGTGGCGCAGGTTGACGCGATAGATGCCACGACTGCCCTGGACGGGCCGGTGGCGGACGGCGAAGGCCACCGCGTCGCCCTGGCGCAGCGGCACCACCTCGGCGCGCGACTGCATGCGCGGGCGCTGCTCGGTCAGGACGAATTCGCCTCCGCTGAATTCCCGGCCCGGTTCCGACAGCAGCACGGCGACCTGCAGAGGAAAGACGTGCTCGCCATAGAGATCCTGGTGCAGGCAATTGTAGTCGCCGGCGTCGTAGCGCAGCAGGAGAGGCGTCGGCCTGATCTGTCCGGCGGCGTGGCAGCGGGCGAGAAAGGCCGCATGCTCGGCCGGGTAACGGGTCGAGATCCCCAGCGCCGCGTTCCAGCGGCTGGCGAGCGGCGCGAGGCGCGGATAGAGGGCCGCGCGCAACGCCGCGACGACATCGGGCAGCGGATAGGCAAAGTACTGGTATTCGCCCCGGCCGAAGCCGTGGCGCGCCATCACGATGCGGCTGCGGAAATGATCGCCGTCATAGAGCGCGGCGAGGCTTTCGCAGTCCTCGCGGCTGATGAGGCCGGGGAGCACGGCGCAGCCGCTGGCATCGATGTCGGCCTCGATCGCGGTCCAGTCCGAAGCGGCCACGGCCGAACGAACGGCTTCGGCGGCGGACGATGCGGCCGGCGCGGATGGGCGGGAGCGGGGGGCGGCGGGCATGGCGGATCGGCTCCTCGGGTGCAGATCGATGCGCGGCCGGTGCGCATCGTTTCCGTCACCATGCGGCGCCGCCGCGCCGTCACGCCACCCGTTTTGCGGCTTGCCGCTTAGCGGCGCGCTCGCCCGATGCTCTCGTAGGCAAAGCCGTGCTCGGCCATCTCCTCGGGCCGATAGATGTTGCGCAGATCGACGATCACCGGCTGCGCCATCTCGCGCTTCAGCCGCCTGAGGTCGAGGGCGCGAAACTGCTCCCATTCGGTGACGATGACGAGGGCGTCGGCGCCTTCGGCGCAGGCATAGGGATTGTCGCAATAGGCGATCGCGGGCAGCTCAAGCCTCGCCTGCTCCATGCCCTCGGGGTCGTAGGCCCTGACCTGCGCGCCCATGTCCTGCAGCGCGGTGATCAGCGGGATCGACGGCGCTTCGCGCATGTCGTCGGTATTGGGCTTGAAGGTCAATCCGAGCACACCGATGGTTTTGCCGCGCAACTGGCCGCCGAGCGCGGCGGCGACCTTGCGGGCCATCGCCCGCTTGCGGCTGTCGTTGACCGCCAGCACCGCCTCGACGATGCGCAGCGGCGCGTCGTGGTCCTGCGCCGTCTTGACCAGCGCGCGGGTGTCCTTGGGAAAGCACGAGCCGCCGAAGCCCGGTCCGGCATGCAGGAATTTCGAACCGATGCGGTTGTCGAGGCCGATGCCGCGGGCGACCTCCTGGACATCGGCGCCGGCGCGCTCGGCGAGATCGGCGATCTCGTTGATGAAGGTGATCTTGGTGGCGAGAAAGGCGTTGGCGGCGTACTTGATCAGCTCTGCCGTGCGCCGGCCGGTATACATGATCGGCGCCTGATTGAGATAAAGCGGCCGGTAGATCTCGGTGATCACCTTGCGCGCGCGCTCGTCGTCGGTGCCGACCACGATGCGGTCGGGGTGTTTGAAATCGCGGATCGCCGCGCCCTCGCGCAGGAATTCCGGGTTGGAGGCGACGAGGACGTCGGCCTGCGGATTGGTCTCGGCGATGATGCGCTCGACGTCGTCGCCGGTGCCGACCGGCACCGTCGACTTGGTGATCACGACCGTGAAGCCCGTGACGTTGGCCGCGATCTCGCGCGCCGCGGCGTGGACGTAGGTCAGATCGGCATGGCCGTCGCCACGACGGGATGGGGTGCCGACGGCGATGAAGACGGCATCGGCCTCGGCGACCGGGGCGGACAGATCGGCGGCGAAATCGAGCCGCCCGGCGGCGGTGTTGGTGGCGACGAGCTGGTTCAGCCCGGGTTCGAAGATCGGGATCTCGCCGCGCTGGAGGGCGGCGATCTTGCCGGCGTCCTTGTCGATGCAGGTGACGTGATGGCCGAAATCGGCGAAGCAGGCTCCGGAAACCAGGCCGACATATCCGGTGCCGATCATCGCAATGCGCATGCTGCGGTTCGCTCCTGCTTCCAAAAACAACGGGCCGATGGCCGGTGAGTTGCCGGCCTTGTAGCAACTGGCTCGCGGGCTGACGAGGCCGCGCGGGCCCCGGCTTCCCGCCGGACGGGCGGTCCACAGGCCGATTCTGCGCCGCTCCGGAACGGTGGTAGGGGAGAAGGGTGACCGATTTGCGAAGCCCCTCGAGGCGATGAAAAACGATCAACTGCTCGCCAACATTTCCGAGTACTGCCGGCAGGCGGGGATGGCCGAATCGACCTTCGGCCGCCTGGCCGTCAATGACGGCAAGCTGGTCTCGCGCCTGCGCGAGGGCAAGCGCATCACGACGGATACGCTGGAGCGGATCCGGGCCGTCCTGGATGGCGCTCTGCCGGCGCCGCAGCGCCGCCCGGAACCGCCGCCGGAGCGGCGCGACCCCCGGGGCAACTTCCGCTTCTTCGAAAACCGCCAGAAATACCTGCTGTTCGTCCACACCTGCAGCGAAAAACGGGTGATCGCCCATCGGATCGAACTGGAACTTGGCAGCATCCACCCCCGGCCACCGGCCCTGCGGCTGTTCGATGCCGGGGTCGGGGATGGTACGGTGCTGGCCCGGGTTCTGCGCGCAATGCATGCCCGTTTTCCCCACATGCCGTTTTATGTGGCAGGCAAGGAGATCAGCCTCGAAGACGTTCGCCTGACCCTGGAGAAGCTGCCCGACCGCCTCTACGAGCATCCGGCCACGGTCTTCGTCCTGACCAACATGTATTACGCCGAGGCGCCGTGGCTCGCCCCTCGCTCCCCGGCCGCGGCCGCGGCGATGATCTGGCGGGAGGTGGCCCTGACCGGCTCCACATCTGGGGATTTCGAGGCCCAGATCGCCGAATTGCAGCCTTTTCTTGAGGAAAACTGGCGGGCCAGCATCAGCCCCCGCTCGGGCATGCCGGTTTATGAGCGCCCGATTGCCCTGGTTTTCTACCGCGACGACCACCGTTTCCTGCTCGATTCGGTGATTCCCAGGGCGGGCAAGGTCGAGGCGGGTTTCGACCTCGTGATCGCGTCGCAGCCCTATCGTGCCAAATCCTCGGTCTCGTTCCGGGCCAAGCGGATCATCGCACCGCTGGCCAGGGCGTTGCGGCCGGGAGGGCGGCTGATCGGAATTCACTCGTATGGCCATGATCCGGGGATGGAGATCATCGATGCGGTCTGGCCGGGAGAAAATCCTTTCGCCGTCAGCCGCCATGAGATATTGCGCGCGGTCAAATACGAGCTCGGTCCGGACGGGCGGAACCTGAACTTCAACGCCTATTCTGACGCCCGGTCGATTTTCCGGTATGATATGGAAGCATTGCCCAATGAGGTGACCGGGTCTATCGGCACATCAACGGCCTTTGCAGCCTGGAATGCGGCGGTGTATGTCGCTCAGGTCGAGGATGACCGGTTGGCGGATATCACCCAGAACGGGCAATATCTCGACACCAGTCGGGAGGTCCTGCGCCGGCACAACGGCCTGTGGTTCTACGACGAGTCCTACGTCATCTCGCGTCGGCGGGACTGACGTTTCATGATCATCAATGCGGACCGCTGGAGTGGTCCAGCGGAAGGGGTTCTTGATGCGCGCGTCCTACTTGTTCACCAGCGAGTCGGTGTCGGAAGGTCACCCGGACAAGGTCTGCGACCGGATCTCTGACGAGATCGTCGATCTGTTCTATCGCGAAGGGCCGAAGGCCGGCGTCGATCCGTGGGCGATCCGAGCCGCCTGCGAGACGCTCGCGACCACCAACCAGGTCGTGATCGCCGGCGAGACCCGCGGTCCCTCGACCGTGACCAGGGACTGGATCTCCCATGTCGCGCGCATGGCCATCCGCGACATCGGCTACGAGCAGTCCGGCTTCCACTGGGACAAGTGCGATATCAAGGTGCTGCTGCATCCGCAGTCGGCCGACATCGCCCAGGGCGTCGACGCGCTGCAGCCCGGCACCAACCGCGAGGAGGGCGCCGGCGACCAGGGCATCATGTTCGGCTACGCCTGCAACGAGACCCCGGAGCTGATGCCGGCGCCGATCTATTACGCCCACAAGATCCTGCGGCTGATCGCGGAAGCCCGCCATTCCGGCGACGAAGCGGTGCTGGGACCGGATTCCAAGAGCCAGGTCACCGTGCGCTACGAGAACGGCAAGCCGGTCGGCGTCACCCAGATCGTGGTGTCGCACCAGCACCTGATCGAGGATCTCACCTCGGCCAAGGTGCGTGAGCTGGTCGAGCCCTATGTGCGCCGGGCGCTGCCCGACGGCTGGATCTCCAAGGACACGGTGTGGCACGTCAACCCGACCGGCAAGTTCTACATCGGCGGTCCCGACGGTGACGCCGGCCTGACCGGCCGCAAGATCATCGTCGACACCTATGGCGGCGCGGCGCCCCATGGCGGCGGTGCGTTCTCGGGCAAGGATCCGACCAAGGTCGATCGTTCGGCGGCCTATGCGGCGCGCTACCTTGCCAAGAACGTGGTGGCGGCCGGCCTCGCCGATCGCTGCACCATCCAGCTCTCCTACGCCATCGGCGTCGCCAAGCCGCTGTCGATCTATGTCGACACCCACGGCACCGGCAAGGTCGATGCCTCCCAGATCGAGAAGGCGGTGGGCGAGGCCATGGACCTCACCCCGCGCGGCATCCGCCGGCACCTCGACCTCAACAAGCCGATCTATGCGCGCACTTCGGCCTACGGCCATTTCGGCCGGCAGCCCGACGCCGACGGCGGTTTCTCCTGGGAGAAGACCGATCTGACCGACGCCATCAAGCGCGCGGTTTAGGAGCCGCGGTCGGCTCGTTCACACCACATCGTCATGGCCGGGCTCGTCCCGGCCATCCACGTCTTAGGCATCGATGCCCTCCAGACGTAGATGCCCTGCAGAGCAGACTGGTCTACGCAGTCTGCACAAGACCGACTGCTATTGCCGGGCATGACGGCGGAGGCAGACCCTCGGGCCCGCGGGCCACTTCAAAGAGACAAGAGGAAAATTCATGAGCAACGCCGACTACATCGTCAAGGACATCGGTCTCGCCGAATTCGGCCGCAAGGAGATCGATCTCGCCGAGACCGAAATGCCGGGCCTGATGGCGACCCGTGCCGAATTCGGCGCTTCGCAGCCGCTGAAGGGCGCCCGCATTGCCGGCTCCCTGCACATGACCATCCAGACCGCGGTGCTGATCGAGACGCTCAAGGCGCTCGGCGCCGATGTCCGCTGGGTGTCGTGCAACATCTATTCGACCCAGGACCACGCCGCCGCGGCGATTGCCGCCGCCGGCATTCCGGTGTTCGCCTTCAAGGGCGAGAGCCTGAAGGAATACTGGGACTTTACCGCCAAGCTGTTCGACTGGCATGGCGGCGGCGTGCCCAACATGATCCTCGACGACGGCGGCGATGCCACCATGTTCGTCCATCAGGGCCTGCGCGCCGAGAACGGCGACACCGCCTTCCTCGACAAGGCCGAGAGCGAGGAAGAGGAGATCTTCTACGCCCTGATCAAGAAGAAGCTCGCCGAGAAGCCGAAGGGCTGGTTCGCCGAACTCGCGAAGAGCATCCGCGGCGTCTCCGAGGAGACCACCACCGGCGTCAACCGCCTCTATCAGCTCGCCGCCGCCGGCAAGCTGCTGTTCCCGGCGATCAACGTCAACGACAGCGTCACCAAGTCGAAGTTCGACAATCTCTATGGCTGCCGCGAGTCGCTGGTCGACGCCATCCGCCGCGGCACCGACGTGATGATGTCGGGCAAGGTCGCCTTCGTCGCCGGCTTCGGCGATGTCGGCAAGGGCTCGGCGGCGTCGCTGCGCCAGGCCGGCTGCCGCGTGCTGGTGGCCGAGGTCGATCCGATCTGCGCGTTGCAGGCGGCGATGGAGGGCTACGAGGTCGTCACCATCGAGGACGCGCTGCCGCGCGCCGACATCTACGTCACCGCCACCGGCAACCGCGACATCATCACCATCGAGCACGTGCGGGGGATGAAGGATCGCGCCATCGTCTGCAACATCGGCCACTTCGACAACGAGATCCAGGTCTCGTCGCTGCGGAACTACAAGTGGACCAACATCAAGCCGCAGGTCGACGAGATCGAACTCGCCTCGGGCAAGCGCATCATCCTGCTGTCGGAAGGCCGGCTGGTAAATCTCGGCAACGCCATGGGCCATCCGTCGTTCGTGATGTCGGCCTCCTTCACCAACCAGACCATCGCCCAGATCGAGCTCTGGACCAACCCGGGCAAGTACGACGAGAAGGTCTATACGCTGCCCAAGCATCTCGACGAGAAGGTCGCCATGCTGCATCTGAACAAGATCGGCGTGAAGCTGACCAAGCTCAAGCCCGAGCAGGCCGCCTATATCGGCGTGCCGCAGGACGGCCCGTTCAAGGCGGATCACTATCGCTACTGAGGCCGAGCCAAGGCTCACGGCAGACAACAAGCCCCGGAGCGATCCGGGGCTTTTTTGATGGGTGCGCAACGTCGCGGCGGATTGGCGTAGACGCCGGCCCTCGACCAACGGTCGTCCTCCGCGAAAGCGTTACAATATGCACACATCTGATCCGCAGCCGGGAAAGCGGCCACTGTTTCAGCCTTTCCGTCGTCATGCCCGGCCTTGTGCCGGGCATCCACGATTTTGAAGCCTCATTTCGGTGACATCATTTCGGTGACAGTGCATTTAATTGAGCTAGCCCGTAGAGCCCGTCAGGAGGGGCCGAAGGCTTGGCGATGCTTGGCTGCTTCCACCACTTCGTCGGGGTATTAAGTGCAGTGTCACCGTAACTCTGATCGGATCCTTTGGTGCTGGTCTGGGCGCTTTTGGCGCTGCCATGGACAGGCTTGCGGATGCTTGGGCGGGCGGTGCAGTTTACGAACAAAGGCAGACGCCGGATCAGGAGGCACTGAAAGATATTGTCAAAGGTGCTACGAACGACGGTCGCAAACCTCTTTCCGTTCCCGACACCGAAACGGTGCTCGATTGGGCAAAGGAGACAAATTACCCTGGCGTCCGGGCCGGGGTTGGAGATGTCTCGCGACCATCGAATTGGGCTGGGGGCAATGGGCAGCCGCATATACACGTTCCTGGTGTTGGTAGCGGACATGTTCCTGTCGAAGATGGCGTGATGCCACGGTGATGAGTAAAATGCTAAATCTGTGTGGCTTTGTGGTTGTTAGGAAACCGGAGTTTGCGGCGAACGAACTCATTAGACCGAACTTGCGCCTTGGCAATCTTCTTTACCAAGGTGTTGATCGGCTTCGTTGGGAGGACCTGGAGGTCGCCCACTACAACCGAACTTTGCCGACCGCAATGATCCCCATATTCGAGGAGCTTGAGCGGGAGAATAACGATCTCTCTGGGCTAAAGCTGCTGAAAGATCTGAGCAAAGCCCAGCGGACGTTAAGCCTCGCTTCTGCGGTCTCAGAAATCATAGGCATATGGTCCGTCGAGCTCGAGCAAATCAAGGGATCCCAGGACCATCCCCTTAATTGGAATTTCTTGGGGTTCGATTGCTTTGGATTGGGAGAATGGTCTCTTTTGCTTGAAGGCGTGTTCGCTCACCCGAATCTGTTTCCTGGGCTGATGGGCAACCTAAATGAAAATGGACTATTACGGTCTGAACAGGCGTGCCTTGAGCTGAGGGAGCGCTATCTCGCTCTTTCAGAAGAGGAATTGGTCGAGCCGCTTATGCAAAGCAGTTCGGTAACAAACGTTAAGATCTTTGGTCCCCGTTGCGTATCGTAACCGGAATTACGGTGACAGGTGCGCCGAATTACGGTGACACTGCACTAAATTAGCCGAGACGCTCTGCAATGGCCCGTCTGGAATTTCGGTGACAGTGCATTTAATTGAGCTAGCCCGTAGAGCCCGTCGGGAGGGGCCGAAGGCTCGGCGATGCTTGGCTGCTTCCACCACTTCGTCGGGGTATTAAGTGCAGTGTCAACGTAACTCCGCGGTGAGGTCTGGCCGAAAACACGCGAGCAGCGCTGCTGGGTGCACAAGACTGCGAACGTGCTCGCCAAGCTGCCGAAGAGCCAGCAGCCGAAGGCCAAGCGCGCATTGCAGGAGATCTGAATTTCGGTGACAGTGCATTTAATACAGAATTTCAGTGACAGTGCATTTAATTGAGCTAGCCCGTAGAGCCCGTCAGGAGGGGCCGAAGGCTCGGCGATGCTTGGCTGCTTCCATTACTTCGTCGGGGTATTAAGTGCAGTGTCACCGTAACTGTGGTCAGAGACCCTGGCATGTATGGACGCTCTTCGACCAGGAACCGGGAGGTCTCTCGCTCGACCACAGGCCGCATGGCCGTCTGGTCCGCATCGGGAAGGCGATGAGCCGAAGCCGATGATGCACGAACGGGAGAAGTCAGACCCTGCCATAGTAGCCGTGAAGCCTGCGAACACAGCCGATCGACCGGAGATGGCGCGAGCAGTTGTGGAGCAGGTGGAGCCAAGGGCAGGGGCCGAGGAGAACGCGACACAGGACGGCACGCACCGGACACCGAGCCGGGCTGACGTGTCCCCCGGACTGGAGCGCGTACGACAAACTGCGAGGGGGCTGAAGGAGAAGTTCACCGCGCTCCTGCACCATGTCGATACCGATCTGCTGCTAACCGCCTATCACGCGTTGAAACGCGAGGCGGCGGCTGGCGTGGACGGGATGACATGGCGCGACTACGGCGAGGATATCGAGCGCAGGCTCGAGGACCTGCACGGCCGTATTCATCGGGGAGCGTATCGAGCGCAACCGTCGCGGCGGACGTTCATACCGAAGCCGGATGGCAGAGCGCGCCCGCTCGGCATCGCGACGCTGGAGGACAAGATCGTCCAGCGCGCGCTGGTCGAGGTGCTGAACGCGATCTACGAGGAAGACTTCCTCGGGTTCAGCTACGGCTTCCGACCAGGGCGGAGCCAGCATCTTGCGCTGGACGCGCTGGCGGTCGGGATCGATCGCACACAGGTGAACTGGATAGTGGACGCCGACATCGCGGGGTTCTTCGACACGGTCAGCCACGACTGGCTGATCCGCTTCGTCGAGCACCGCATCGGCGACCAACGGGTGCTCCGCCCGATCCGCAAATGGCTGACGGTCGGGGTGATGGAAGACGGGGTGGTGACGCCGAGCGAGGTGGGCACGCCGCAGGGCGCGGTCATCTCACCACTGCTGGCGAACATCTACCTGCATTACGTCTTCGATCTCTGGGCGCAGCAATGGCGCAAACGCCATGCCCGAGGGAACGTCATTCTGGTGCGCTATGCCGACGACATCGTCGCCGGCTTCGAGCACAAGGCCGATGCCGAGAGGTTCTTGACGGAGCTTCGTCAACGGATGGCCGAGTTCGCGTTGTCGCTGCATCCGGACAAGACGCGCCTGATCGAGTTTGGCTGCTTCGCGGCGGCAAACCGAAAGCGGCGCGGCCTTGGCAAACCGGAGACGTTCAACTTCCTGGGCTTCACGCATATCTGCGGACGCACGCGCAAGGGATACTTCCAGCTCCGGCGGAGGTCCCGAGGTGATCGGATGCGGAGTAAGCTGCGTGAAGTCAAAATGGAGCTGAACAGGCGACGGCATGAACCGATCTCGAAGCAGGGGCATTGGCTGAAACAGGTCGTCACCGGCTGGTACAATTATCATGCCGTACCGACCAACGGCCCTGCGCTCTGCGCCTTCCGCGACCGCGTGGCCGAACTCTGGCACCGCACGCTTCAGCGGCGAAGCCAGAAAGACCGGACCCCATGGGATCGCATGAGGCAAATCGCCAAGCAGTGGCTACCCGTACCCAATATCCGCCATCCCTGGCCCAACCGCCGCTTCGCCGTCACTCATCCAAGGTGGGAGCCGGATGCCTTAATCGGGCCCGTCCGGTTCTGTGCGGGGGGCGTCCAGTAATGGACGTCCCTACCGCGATTGCACTAAATTAGCCGAAGCTCTCAGCTATGGCCCGTCTCGCCCGCGTCGTCATTCCCGGCATTCCGCATCACGTCACCCAGCGCGGCAACGGCCGCGCGCGGACATTTTTCAGCAATGCAGATGATGCGCTCTGCCGCCGACGCTTCTTGCGAAGCGTTGCGCGGCGGCGAGCGGGCGGCGCAGATCAGATCCCAAAATGCAGAAGCCCCGGATCGCTCCGGGGCCTTCTTCGATCCAAGGTGATGCCGGCGGTCCGCAGTGTCAGCCTGGTGGTCCGATTCCAACATTCGCATCCCGTTTCTGCAGGCGCATTTGCGAATGTTGGAATCATAGGACCACTAGTCCACCAGCGGCCCGATCTGCACCTTGAGCGTGCCGACGCCGTCGATGCCGCACTCGATCCTGTCGCCCGGCGCCAGCGCCGCGACCCCGGCCGGGGTGCCGGTCATGATGATGTCGCCCGCACCCACGCTGACCTGCAGCGACAGGCGGGAGATGATCTCGGCGGTGTTCCAGATCATCTCGGCGAGGTCGCCGTTCTGGCGTTGCGTGCCGTTGACCGACAGCCAGATCCGCCCCTTGGCCGGATGGCCGATCTCGGCGGCGGGCTTCAGCGCGCCGCAGGGCGCCGAGAGGTCGAACGACTTGCCGATCTCCCAGGGCTGCTCCTTCTTGCGCGAGGCGGTCTGCAGGTCGCGCCGGGTGAGGTCGATGGCGACGCCGTAGCCGTAGACGTGGCCGAGCGCCTGGTCGGGGGTGATATTGGTGCCGCCGCTCCTGAGCGCCACCACCATCTCGACCTCGTGCTGGAAGTCCTTGGTCAGCGACGGATAGGGCACCGTGGCGCCGTCCTGGGCGATCATGTCGGCATGCTTGGCGAAGAAGAACGGCGGCTGGCGCTCGTCGTTGCCGAGCTCGCGGATATGCTCGAGATAGTTGCGGCCGACGCACCAGATCCGGCGCACCGGAAAGCGCGCTCTGGTCCCGGTGACCGGCAGCGACGGAACGGGCAGGGCGGGGATGACGTAGCTGTCGCTCATGGGTGTGGGTCTCAACGGCTGGTCGAAGGATTTCGTGATCAGGCGGAAGCGGCGACCGGCGCCAGCGGCGCGTCCTCGCGCTGCTGCAGGCGGAAGAACGAGGCGTAGCGGCCGTTGCGGCGAAGCAGGTCGTCGTGGCGGCCGGATTCGACGATGCGTCCGCCCTCGACCACGTGGATGGCGTCGGCATGCATGATGGTGTGCAGGCGGTGGGCGATGACGATGGTGGTGCGATTGGCGCAGAGATGATCGATCGCCTCCTGCACCTGGCGCTCGGATTCCGAATCGAGCGCGGCGGTGGCTTCATCCAGCAGGATCAGGGGCGAGTTCTTGAGCAGGGCGCGGGCGATCGCGACGCGCTGGCGCTGGCCGCCGGAGAGCTGGGCGCCGTGTTCGCCGACCGGGGTATCGTAGCCGAGCGGGAACGCCGAGATGAAGTCATCGGCGCAGGCGGCCCTGGCCGCCGCGACGATCTCCTGTTCGCTCGCGCCGGGGCGGCCGAAGGCGATATTCTCGCGGATGGAGCCACGGAACAGGTAGACGTCCTGGCCGACATAGGCGATCTGGCCGCGCAGCGAGTGGCGCGACACGTCCGCAATATCCTGGCCGTCGATCAGGATGGTGCCGCTATTGCGCTCATACAACCGCAACAGCAGCGCCAGCACCGTCGACTTGCCGCCGCCGGAGGGACCGACCAGAGCCGCGACCTTGCCCGGCTCGGCGATCAGATTCATGCCGCTGAGCACCGGCTCGTCGGGGCGATAGGCGAAAGAGACCTCGCGCAGTTCCACCCGCGCCGGACCCATGGCGAGCGCCGGCTTGTCGGCATCGTCGGGCTCGGTCGCCGGGCTGTCGACGATCTCGAGCAGCTTGCTGGCGCCGATCAGGCTGCTGTTGAGGTCGATGTTGAGCCGCGCCAGCCGCTTCGCCGGCTCATAGGCGAGCAGGAAAGCGGTGAGGAACGAGAAGAACTGGCCCGGCGTCGCACCCTTCACCACCACGCCGTAGCCGCCATACATCAGCGAACCGGCGATGGCGAAGCCGCCGAGCATCTCCATCAGCGGGCTCGAGCGGTTGGAGACGCGAGCGATCTTGTTGGCGTTGCGCTCGTTGGCATCGATATTGGCGTCGATGCGCGCGCGCATGATGGCCTCGAGCGTGAAGGCCTTCACCGTGCGGATGCCCTGCAGCGATTCCTGCATGGTCTCCAGGATGTCGGAATTGGTGGTGAACTGGTTCTGGGCGAGATTGCGCACCCGGCGGACCAGCTTGCGCAGCACCACGATCGCCGGCGGCGCCACCACGAGGCCGAACAGCGACATCCAGGGATCCTGGGTCATCATCACGACGACGAGGCCGATCAGCGACAACAGATCGCGGCCGACCGCGGTGATCAGGAGGCTGAGCACCTGGGTGACGGCGGCGGCCCCGGCGGATAGGCGCGCCAAAAATTCCGACGAATGGCGGTCGGCGAAGAAGCCGAGATTCTCGCTCATCAGCTTGGCGAACAGCCGGCGCTGGTTGGAGGCGACGATGGCGTTGCTGATGCGCGAGAGGATGACCTGGTGGCCATAGGTCGCCGCGCCCTTGACGATGAACAGCACCATGGTGACGACCGACAGCATGACGATGCTGCGGAAGTCACGCGCCACATAGGCGGCGTTGATGACTTCGCCGAGCAGCCAGGCCGACAGCGCCGTGGCGCCGGCGACCACCGCCATCATGGCGAAAGCCGCGAGGTAGCGCCGCCAATAGGCGGCGCCCTGCTCGCGGACGAGGCGCTTGATCAGCGCCGCGGCGCGATAGGGATCGTCGGTGATCTTGCGCGGGGCGTTGCCTCGCGGGGTGTTGTCTCGAAGATCGGTCATCCGCATTCCAGCGACGGCGCGGCAGGTCGCGGCGCGGTCTCCTCATTGGAGGATTAGAGGCAAAAAGCTGCGTCTCCAATGCCCCCAACCGGCCGGAAATTCAAGCGGAAAACCGGCTTTTCCAAATGTTTCAAGGACTTGGCGGGGGTGCGCCGGACGCGCTCGGTTGCCCCGAGCCCCCGCCACGCTCGCCGTCGTCGCCGCCCGACTTGATCGGGCGACTTAAGTACGCCGGGACGCCTGTGTTGTTGAAACCGTCAATCGCTGTGCACCGTCCCACCGACACGGCGTACTGGGTCCCCCGCTTGAAGCGGGGGACGACGGCAGAAAATGCATCAACGTTCCGCCAAATCACGGACCGAGGCGCGCTGACCTCTCGTGGGCCGCTGCAGTATCCCACATTCCTTCGTCGTCGCCCGACTTGATCGGGCGACCAAGTACGCCGGGACGCCTGTGTTGTTGAAACCGTCAATCGCTGTGCACCTTCCCACCGACACGGCGTACTGGGTGCCCCGCTTCAAGCGGGGGACGACGGCAGAAAATGCATCAATGCCCGACCTTACGCCGTCGCCATGGCCGGCGCCGGCACGCCGCGCCGGGAGAGCCAGTGTTCCTCCCAGGCGAGGGCGTGGGCCGCGATGACGTCGAGGTCGTCGTAAGCCGGCGTCCAGTTCGTGGCCGCGCGGATCCGCGAGGTGTCGGCGACCATGGTCATGATGTCGCCGGGCCGGCGGCCGGATTCCTGCACGGCGATCGACCGCCCGGAGACGCGGCGTACCGCATCGATCACTTCGCGCACCGAATAGCCGCGACCATAGCCGCAATTCCAGGTCGCCGAGCCGCGGCCGACGGCAAGGTGGGCGAGGGCGGCGCGGTGGGCCTGGACGAGATCGCTGACGTGAATGAAATCGCGGATGCAGGTTCCGTCCGGTGTCGGATAGTCCGTGCCGTGGATGTCGATCTTGGCGCGCTGACCGGTGGCGACTTCCACCGCGACCTTGAGCAGATGGGTGGCGCCGGTGGTGGCGAGGCCGGTGCGCGCCTGCGGGTCGGCGCCGGCGACGTTGAAATAGCGCAGCACGACGTATTCCAGGCCGTGCGCCGCGGCGGTGTCGTGCAGCATGATTTCGCTCATCAGCTTCGACATGCCATAGGGCGACAGCGGCCGGGTCGGCGCATCCTCGGCGACCGGCACACGATCAGGATTGCCGTAGACCGCCGCGGTCGAGGAGAAAACGAAACGCGGCACGCGGCAGCGCACCGCGGCGCTGAGCAGGTTGCGGGTCGTCATGGTGTTGTTGCGGTAGTAGCCGAGCGGATCGCGCATCGAGTCCGGCACCACCACCGAGCCGGCGAAGTGGATGATGGCGTCGACGTCGTGGGCGGCGATGACGCCCTCGACCAGGTTCTCGTCGCCGGCATCGCCGATGAATAGCGGCACGTCCTCGGGCAGCAGCGACGAGAACCCGGTGGAGAGATTGTCGATGACGACGACATCGTCGCCGGCCTCGCGCAGCGCCAGCACCATGTGGCTGCCGATATAGCCGGCGCCGCCGGTCACAAGCACGGTCATGATGGTCCACCCGTCTCCGCCGTAGGCAATTGCGAGACATAAGCCACACTAGCTTTTTGATTTTGCTAGTGTCCCGATGTCTCCGAATTACCGTGCGAGGGTGAGGCAAACGAAGCGGTAATTCGGAGACGGGACACTAGGGTCGCGAGGGTGAAGAGGTTCTTTGCGGGGAAGGGGGATGTAGCCGGTATGCTTAACAAGACGTAGTGTGGTGGATCTGACGCTCGTTTCAGTATTGCAGCGAGTTCTTCGAACGAGCGTCAGATCCAAAACCACACTAGAATCATAATGATGCTAGTGTCCCCTTGTTTCCAACGTTCGTATGAGCGCCTGCTGCAATGGGATACGAACGTTGGAAACAGGACACTAGCTAGCCGCAGCACTTCTTGCGGCAGTCGAACGATGGGTCCCGCGGTCAGTTCGGCGCGGCAGGTGCGCCATTTCAGAACAGAGCTCTGAACACCGATTGCGATCGATTTCCCGCCTGAGGCGGCGACCAGGGTACGCACGCGGCGGCGCGGGGCGGAATTGGGGCAGCGGTGGAGACGACGCACGTCATGGCGATACCAGGCTCAACGCCGTCGCCACCGGCAGATAGAGAGTGCGCGGCCGCCGGACCAACGGCGTGAAACCGAAGGCTGTATAGAAGGCAGCCGCACCGTCGTCGATGGCGTCGGCAAAGATGGCGTGCGCACCGATAGGCGCGGTCGCCACGGTCTTGATGGCGTCGAACAGCAAGGCTTCTCCAAGCCCTTGTCCAGCGTAATCGCTATGCCGCCCAAGCCAACCGATCAGCACCGCCGGGACAGTCGGATAGCGCGGCAGCTTCTTCGCCAGCAACTCGGGAACCTCGTTCAAGGGGACGTTGCTGGATGACAGGGTGTAGAAGCCGGCCACCCGATCCGTCGCGATCTCTTTGGCGACGAAGCAGGTGGCGTATTTGCGCTTCACGTCCTGCGAGACGGTCTCGCGGAAATAGCTATCGATCCGGTCGTTGCCGCACGTGAAATCCGCCCGCTTGTGCGCCTTCGCCAGCGGCTCGATGGCGAAGCGGACGCTCACCGGCGTTCGATCAACTCGGCATGGCGCTTGGCTGCGCGGACCAGCCGCTCATTCGGCTTGGGCGGATTGATCAGCGCCTCGGCAAAGCGGATTTGATCTTCTCGCGCGAGGCGCATGATCTCGGCGTCTTCGACGACGCGCCTTGCGTCCTCGCCGGCCGTGGCGATGAGATAGCCGGTCAGGGTCAGGCCGCGCAGTCGGGCGGCGCGCTGCATCTGGTCATAGACCTGGACGGGAATACGCGCTTCCAACCGGGCGGTCTCGGCTTCGACTTGGGGCTTGGGCATAGGGGCCTCCTTCGGTCCTGTTATATACGGCAAAATGCCGTATCGTTCAAGGCGCTTCATAGCCCCGCCCCGATCTGCCGCTTGCGGCTGAACTCCCGTTCAATGCCGCCGTCGTCGCGCCGAGGAGCGGTTGAAACGTTGACGACGGCCCTGCAGACCTGGACCGGCGCAGATGGATTTGGCATGCGGATTCATAGGGCTATGGCGGAAACGTAGTTCTCATCATCGCCGGTCGCGGTGCGCGGGCAAGGGGCCGCGGGCGTGACGGCAAGACCGGGCACAGCCCCGCTCATTGCCTCTTCCTCGCGGTGGCGATTGGGGATAAGCGTCCGCGATGGAACCGGGGCCGGGCAGGGAATGACGGACGTCGAATTGCAGTCACTCGAGGTGGTCGTCGCCAATCTGCACCGCCGCTATTCCGGCGTGACCGCCACCAGCCGCGCGGTGGCGCCCTTCGTCGCACGCCGTGTGCGCGCCGGCTGGCTCGGCACCGACGCCCCCGAGGGCATCGCCCGCCTGAATTTCCGGGATCTGGTCGCGCTGTGGCGCCGGCGCCGGCCGCTGGTATGGCACGCGCGGCGCAACGATGAAATGATCGTCGGCGTCCTGCTCAAGATGCTGGGCTGGCCGTTCCGGCTGGTCTTCACCTCCGCGGCGCAGCGCCACCACACCTGGATCACCCGCTGGCTGATCGGCCGCATGGACGCGATCATCGCCACCAGCGAGGTCTCGGCCTCGTATCTCACGCGTTCGGCGAATGTCGTCCACCACGGCGTCGACGCGGCACGCTACGCACCGCCGCCGGATCGCGCCGCCGCCTTCGCCGAGACCGGGCTGCCCGGAAGCTTTGCCATCGGCTGCTTCGGCCGGGTGCGGGCCCAGAAAGGTACCGACCTGTTCGTCGAGGCGATGTGCGCCCTGTTGCCGCGCTATCCGGATTTCACCGCGGTGATCGTCGGCGCCATCACCCCGGAGCAGACGCCTTTCGCCGCCGGCCTCAAGGCCCGGATCGCCGCTGCCGGGCTCGCCTCGCGCATCGTCATCCTCGGCGAGTTGCCGATCGACGACGTGGTGCGCTGGTTCCAGCGTTTGACGATCTATGCCTTCACCTCGCGCAACGAGGGCCACGGCATGACCCTGATCGAGGCGATGAGCGCGGGCGCGGCGCTGGTGGCGACGCGCGCCGGCGCCGCCGAACTGGTGGTCGCCGACGGCGACAGCGGTGTGCTGGTGCCGACCGACGACGCCGCCGCGCTCGCCGCCGCCATCGAGCCTTTGATGCGCGATCCCGCGGCCGCCGCCGCGATGGGGGCGCGGGCGCGGGCGAGCGTCGCCGCGCGCTTCAGCCTCGATGCCGAGGCCGACGGCATCGTCGCGGTCTATCGCGCCCTGCTGTGACGCTGCAGGCAGGCGGCAACGAACGCATCGAGATTGCCACCCGCGAACAACTCGCCGGGGATGCCGGCGGCGGATGCCGCCGCCATGTCGATGGCGCGGTCGCCGATCAGGAAGCTGCCTTCGCGCTGCACCGGCCAGTGCCGCATCAGGTCGAGGATCATGCCGGGCCGGGGTTTGCGCCAGTCGCTGTCGCTGCGATAGCGCGCCAGCGGCGCCTCGGGATGGTGCGGGCAGTAGCGGATGTCATCGATGCGGGCGCCGTCGCGACCGAGTTCTTCGCGCATCCAGTGATGCAGCGCCGCGACATCGGCTTCGGAAAACATCCCCCGCGCGACGCCTGACTGGTTGGAAACGACGAAGACGAAATAGCCGGCGTCATTGAGGCGGCGGATCGCGGCGGCCGCCCCCGGCATCCAGCGAATGCGTTCGGTGGTGCCGATATAGGCGTCGTCGTGGTTGAGGACGCCGTCGCGGTCGAGAAACGCGGCGGGGCGCCTGTCCTCGGTCACGGTCATGTTCTCAGCCGCGGGCGGTCGGGGCCAGCGCCTGCTCGACCGCGTCGCAGATGGCGTGGCCCGCCATGAGGTGGATCTGCTGCGCCACTGCGGTCTCCTCGCAGGGGGCGACGAACAGGTGGTCGCAATGGGCCGCCATGGCGGCGCCCTTCTTGCCGGTGAAGCCGACGGTGAGGAGGCCGCGCCGGCGCGCCGCGGCGAATGCCGCGAGCACATTGGCCGACGTCCCCGAGGTCGAATAGCCGAAGAACACGTCGCCGGGCCGGCCGAGGGCCTCGAGCTGGCGGGCGAAGACGGCTTCGAAGCCGTAGTCGTTGGCGATTGCCGTGAGCGCCGAGGTGTCGGTGGTGAGCGCGATGGCCGGCCAGCCTGGCCGGTCGAGCTTGTAGCGGCCGACGATCTCGGCGGCGATGTGCTGGGCGTCGCCGGCGCTGCCGCCGTTGCCGGCGAGCAGCAGCTTATGGCCGCCGCGCAGCGCCGCGATCAGCGTCTCGGCGATGACCGCCGTGGTGGTTTGCAACGCGTCGTCGTGCGCCGCCGTGGTGAGCGCAGCGAGCGAGGCCGCGAAATGGGCTGCGATGGGGGTCTTGGTCAAAGCGTCACCGCGGGCGGAGGATCGGGACTGAACAGGTCAGGGTGTCGTAATGGCCGGCTCCGGCCGGCGCAAGCGCAGTCCTTTACCTGACCGGCTCGCTGGTCCGCGCCAGAATGGCCTCGGCCTTCCCGACGACCTCGCCGGGCGTGATATCGGTCATGCAGCGGTGATCGTTCATGGTGCAGATCGGGCGATGGCAGGGCTGGCAGGGCGGCGGGGTCCTGGTCCCGACCGTGGCGGCGAGGCCGTTGAGCGGTCCCCAGAGCCAGGGATCGGTCGGGCCGAAGATCCCCATGGTCGCCGTGCCGAGGGCGGCGGCGACATGCATCAGCCCGGAATCATTGGCGATGGCCACTTTGGCGGCGGCGAGGGCCAGGATGCCGTTGCGCAGGTCGGTGCCGGTGAGATCGCGCACCTTCGCGCCGCCGGCGGCGACGATCTCCGCGGCAAGAGCCTTTTCGCCGGGGCCACCGACCACCCAGACGTCGTGGCCATGGGCGGCGAACAGCCGCGCCGCCTCGGCGTAGCCCCCCAGCGCTTGCCCGAGCCGACCGAGCCGGGGGCGAGCGCGATGGCCGGCGCCTCGCCGAGGCCGTTCCGGGCGCGCCAGGCGGCGAGCTCGGCCGTTGGCACGACGAGCTGGGGAACCGGGAGCTCGGCCGGAGCCGGGGCGCCGGGCGGCAGGGCGAGGGCGACCTTCTTGTCGATGATCCGGGGCAGGGCCTTCTCGCCCCAGCGCCAGTCGTTGATCAGTCCGAACCGGACCTCGCCGACGAAGCCGGTGCGCTCCGGGATGCCGGCGAGCCACGGCGCGATGGCCGATTTCCAGGTCCGCGGCATGATAAGAGCGGTAGCATAATGCTGGGCGCGCAAGGTCTGCGCCAGCGTCCACTGCCTGGCGAGGGCAAGGCGGCTGCGCGGCAGGTCGAAGACGATGCTGCGGCGGACCCCGGGCATGTAATCCACCAGCGGCGCGCATAGCGAGGTCGCCAACATATCCACCGGCCGGTTGGGCCAGCGCTCCTTCAGCACCCGCACCACGCTGTGGCCCCGGACGAAATCGCCGATCCACATATACGGCACGATCAGGATCGGTTGCTCGTCGGCGATATCCACCGGCTCCCCGCTAAGAACTGAATCAATATTCATTTATTCGACGGCACGACTGTTCTGTTGCGCAGCGGTTAGCGGTTGAAAGCCCCGCCGTCCAGTGGTGGCTAAGCCTTTCGAGAGTTGCCACCCACCCTTGGCTTTGGCAAAGGAAGCTGGGGCGCATTCTTCAAGGACATCATGCTGCTGGTCACCGGCGGAGCCGGCTTCATCGGGTCGAATATCGTCGCTGCGCTCAACGATGCCGGCCGCGCCGACGTCGCGGTCTGCGACGTGCTGGGCACGGAAGGCAAATGGCGCAACCTCGCCAAGCGCCAGCTCGCCGATGTCGTCCCGCCGGGCGAATTGATGCACTGGCTCGCCGGCCGGCGCCTCGAGGCCGTGGTCCATATGGGCGCCATCTCCGAGACCACCGCCACCGACGGCGATCTCGTGGTCGAGACCAATTTCCGCCTGTCGCTGCGGCTGCTCGACTGGTGCACCGCCAACGCCACGCCGTTCATCTATGCCTCTTCGGCGTCGACCTATGGCGACGGCGCCGAAGGTTTCCAGGACGAGGCCAGCGTCGCGGCGCTCAAGCGGTTGCGGCCGATGAATCTCTACGGCTGGAGCAAGAACCTGTTCGACCTCGCGCTGCTGGGGCGCCTCGAGAGCGGCGAAAAGCTGCCGCCGCAATGGGCCGGGCTCAAGTTCTTCAACGTGTTCGGGCCCAACGAATATCACAAGGGCACGATGGCGAGCGTGCTGGCGCGGCGCTTCGACGAGATCCGCTCGGGGCGCACCGTCGAGCTGTTCAAGTCGCACCGCGAGGGCATCGCCGATGGCGACCAGCGCCGGGATTTCATCTATGTCGACGATGTGGTGCGGGTGGTGCTGTGGCTGTTGTCGCGCGGCGCCGTCAGCGGCTTGTTCAATGTCGGCACCGGCAAGGCGCGCAGCTTTCGCGACCTGATGCTGGCGGCCTATGGCGCGCTCGGCCGCTCCCCCAACATCGCCTATATCGACATGCCGGAACAAATTCGCGGCAGCTATCAGTATTTCACCGAAGCGCGTGTCGACCGGCTGCTCGCCGCCGGCTACAACGGCGGCTTCACGCCGCTGGAAGAGGCGGTGTCGGCCTATGTCACGGGATTCCTCGACCGGCCCGACCGTTACCGTTGACGGCAACAGGAACGCTATCGATGTTCGACTTTGACGCGCTGACGCGCGCGATGGTCCAAACGACCGTGCTGTGCATCGGCGACCTGATGCTCGACGAATTCGTCTATGGCGAGGTGTCCCGGATCTCGCCCGAGGCGCCGACCCCGGTGATTGCCGTTCAACGCAGCGAAACCGGCATCGGCGGCGCCGGCAATGTCGCCCGCAACGTCGCCGGTCTCGGCGCCCGCTGCATCTTCGTCAGCATGGTCGGCGCCGACGAGGCCGGGGCGACGCTGACGGCGCGCCTCGCCGCCGTGCCCGGCATCGAGCCGGCGATCATCACCGATTCCGTGCGGCCGACCACGCGCAAGGTGCGCTATGTGTCGGATCATTTCTCGACCCACATGCTGCGTGCGGATTGGGAGCGCGCGGCTCCGGCCAACGAGTCGATCGAGCGCCAACTGATCGCCGCCGCCCTCGAGGCGCTGCCGCGCTCGGACATCGTGCTGCTGTCCGACTACGCCAAGGGCGTGCTCACCGCGCGCGTCATCCGCGACGTCATCGACGCCGCGCGCGCTGCAGGCAAGCGCGTCATCGTCGATCCCAAGAGCGCCAACTTCGCCATCTATCGCGGCGCCACCCTGCTGACGCCCAATCGCAAGGAATTCGCCGAGGCGAGCCGCACCAGGGCGGCGAGCGAGGCCGACATCGCCGCGGCGGCGCATGAACTGATGCTGCTTGCCGATTGCGAGGCGATGGTGGTGACGCAGGGCGAAGGAGGGATGACGCTGGTGCCGCGCGAGGGCTCGGCGCTGCATGTCCCGGCCCAGCCGGTGCGGGTGCGCGACGTCTCCGGTGCCGGCGATACCGTCGCGGCGGTGCTCGCGGTCGCCCTGGCGGCCGGCGCGGACTGGGATGCCGCGCTGCGGCTCGCCACCGCCGGCGCCGCGGTCGCGGTCGGCAAGACGGGCACGGCCACGGTGACGCTGGACGAACTGCGCCGCCGGGTGCTGCCCCACGCCTCGCTTGCCGCCGAGGAGAAGATTGCCGCGGGCGCTGAACTCGACGCCATGCTGGCCGAATGGCGGCGCGCCGGCCTGCGCATCGGATTCACCAACGGCTGTTTCGACATCCTGCATCCCGGCCATGTCCGCCTGCTCACCGAGGCCCGCGCCACCTGCGATCGCCTCGTCGTCGGGCTCAACACCGACGCCTCGGTGCGGCGGCTCAAAGGCGAGGGTCGGCCGGTGCAGCACGAGCGCGCCCGCGCCGAGGTGCTGGCCGCCCTCGAAGCTGTCGACCTCGTGGTGCTGTTCGCCGAGGACACCCCGATCGAGCTGATCCGCAAGGTCCGTCCTTCGGTGCTGGTCAAGGGCGGCGACTATAGCCGCGAGCAGGTGGTCGGCCATGACGTCGTCGAGGCCGACGGCGGCCGTGTCGTGCTGGTCGACGTGCTGGCAGGCCACAGCACCACTTCGCTCGTTGAGCGCGCCCGCGAGGGCGGGGCATGAACGGCGGCATGCCGGCCGCGGCCACCATCCCCGGAGCTTCGTCGTGGTGGCGGCGCTGGCGTGAGCCGGCGGTGCAGATGCGCAGCGTGGACGTTCTTGCTGCGGCGGTTGCGGCCTCTTTGCCCTGGTCGACCTCGGCGACGGGGATCCTGATGGCGCTGTGGTTCATCGCCCTCGTGCCGACGCTGCGCTGGCACGAGCTGAAGGCGACGCTGCTGCGTCCCGCCTCGCTGCTGCCGCTCGCCTTCGCGGCGCTTTCCATTGTCGGCATCTTGTGGGCGGATGCGAACTGGGCGGCGCGGCTGCACGGCACCAATCCGCTCGCCAAGCTGATCGCGATCCCGTTCCTGATCTACCATTTCCAGCGATCGAGCCGCGGCCACTGGGTCTTCATCGCCTTCCTCGCCGCCTGCGGCGCGCTGCTCGCGCTGTCGTTCGCGGTCGCGGTGGTGCCTTTTACGCCGGTCTCCAAGCTCAATACCGGCGTGCCGGTGAAGAACTATATCGACCAGAGCCAGGAATTCGCGCTGTGCCTGTTCGTGCTGGCGCTGCCGCTGCTGCGCCTCCTCCAGGCGCGGCGCTGGGCGCTCGCCGCCGCCTGCGCCGCACTGATGCTGGCATTTTTCGCCAACATGATGTTCGTGGTATCGGCCCGCACCGCCCTGGTCTATATGCCGGTGATGCTCGGCCTGTTCGCGTTCCTGCACCTGTCGCGCCGCGCCATGGCGCTGGTGCTGGTGTCGGCCGCCGCGGTGGCCGTGGCGGTGTGGTTCTCCTCGCCTTATCTGCGCCAGCGCGTCGACAACATCGCCGCCGAGTATCACGACTATCAGACCAATGCAGTGAGCTCGACCGCCCAGCGCCTCGAATACTGGCGCAAGTCGCTCAAATTCATCGCCGCCTCGCCCCTGATCGGCAACGGCACCGGGGCAACCCGCGAGCTGTTCGAGCGCGATGCGGCCGGCCAGACCGGGCTGCTCGCCGAGGTGATCGCCAATCCCCACAACCAGACTCTCAACGTCGCGGTGCAGTGGGGGCTGATCGGCGTCGTCCTGCTCTATGCCATGTGGATCAGCCATCTGGTGCTGTTTCGGCGTGGCGGCACCGATCTTGCCGCCTGGACCGGTCTCCTGGTCGTCGTGCAGAACATGGTGAGCTCGCTGCTCAATTCGCATCTGTTCGATTTTCACGAAGGCTGGATGTATGTTCTGGGCGTCGGCGTCGCCGGCGGCATGGTGCTGCGCCGGGCGGGACGAGCGACGGCGCACGCGGCCGGCGCCAGGCAGGGCGGGGACGATTTGGTGTTCGGCGAACTGGCAGACAATCGGCGATGATACGACGACTCTACGGCTTGACCTGGCGGAACTGGCTGATTGCCGCGCATGATGCGCTGGCGACCGCCGCTGCTTTGCTCGTGACCGTCGTTCTGCGCTTCGAGGGACCGGATCTGACCGGTCGGTTGCCGCTGCTGCTGTGGATTCTACCCTATTTCGTGCTGTTCAGCTTCGTGACCTGCTACCTCTTCCAGCTCACCACGACGAAATGGCGGTTCATTTCCTTCCCGGATCTGCTCAACATCGTCAAGGCCGCGATGGTGTTGGCGCTGGTGTTGCTGGTGCTGGACTACATTTTCCTTGCGCCGAACGTCTACGGCACGTTCTTTCTCGGCAAGATCACCATCGTCCTCTACTGGTTCATCGAGATCTTCTTTCTCTCCGGGGCGCGGCTCGCCTATCGCTATTTCCGCTACACCCGCACACGCAACCAGGCGCGGGTGATCGATGCCGCGCCGGCGCTCCTGATCGGCCGGGCGGCCGATGCCGAAGTCCTGCTGCGCGCCATCGAGAACGGCGCCGTCAAGCGGCTGTGGCCAGTCGGCATACTGTCACCGTCGCCGTCCGACCGCGGCCAATCGATCCGCGGCATTCCGGTGCTCGGGGCGGTCGATGATCTGGCCGACGTGGTCGCCGATTTCAGCCGCCGTGAGAAGCCGATCGACCGCGTCGTGATGCTGCCCTCGGCCTTCGACCAGCAGGTCCAGCCGGAATCGGTCCTGATGCGCTCGCGCAAGCTCGGCCTGACGGTGAGCCGGCTGCCGTCGCTGGAGGAGAGCCGCGACGTGCCGCAGCTCGCCCCGGTGGCGGTCGAGGACCTGCTGCTGCGGCCAAGCGTCAAGATCGACTACAGCCGGCTCGAAGCGCTGGTGCGCGGCAAGTCGGTCGCGGTGACCGGCGGCGGCGGCTCCATCGGCTCGGAGATCTGCGAGCGCATGGTCGCCTTCGGCGCCGCGCGGCTTCTGATCATCGAGCATGCCGAGCCGGCGCTGCACGCGGTGGTCGAGCAGCTGGGGCTGCGCGGCGCCGCGACCGTGATCGAAGGCCGCATCGCCGATATCCGAGACCGCGACCGCATCATGCGCCTTCTGGCCGAATTCCGGCCGAACATGGTGTTCCACGCCGCGGCGCTGAAGCACGTGCCGATCCTCGAGCGCGACTGGGGCGAGGGGGTCAAGACCAACATCTTCGGCTCGGTCAATGTCGCCGATGCCGCGGTCGCCTGCGGCGCCGATGCCATGGTGATGATCTCGACCGACAAGGCGATCGAGCCGGTGTCGATGCTGGGACTGACCAAGCGCTTCGCCGAGATGTATTGCCAGGCGGTCGATCGCCAGCTCGCGACCAAGGGCAACGGCAAGCCGCCGATGCGCCTGATCTCGGTGCGCTTCGGCAATGTGCTTGCCTCCAACGGCTCGGTGGTGCCGAAGTTCAAGGCGCAGATCGAGGCGGGCGGTCCGGTCACCGTCACCCATCCCGACATGGTGCGCTACTTCATGACCATCCGCGAAGCCTGCGACCTCGTGGTGACGGCGGCGACCCATGCCCTGCAGCCGCAGCGGCCCGACGTCTCGGTCTACGTCCTCAACATGGGTCAGCCGGTCAGGATCGTCGATCTCGCCGAGCGCATGATCCGTCTATCGGGACTGCAGCCCGGCTACGACATCGATGTCGTGTTCACCGGCATCCGGCCCGGCGAGCGGCTCAATGAGATCCTGTTCGCCCATCAGGAGCCGACCGCCGATATCGGCATCGCCGGCATCGTGGCGGCGCAGCCCAACGAGCCGCCGCTGGCCACCTTGCGCAGCTGGCTCGAAGCGCTGCAGCGCGCGGTCGCCACCGAAGACCGCGGCGTCATCGAGGGCGTTCTCAAGGATGCGGTGCCTGAGTTCGGGATTTCCGGTCAGGCTGATCGCTGACCAGGCCGGGCGGCGGTCAGGTCAGGCTGGCTTGCGGCCAAAGCGCCGCAGCACCGTCGCCACCGCGACCGTGCCGACTGCAAGCAGAACGATATCGGCGGCAACGGTTGACAGCGCGACCGATAGTCCCGCGAGCGTCGCGAGCGCGAGATTGAGCGCGAACACGGTCCCGACCACCTCGCGCACCGTGAAGCCGTGGTCGGTGGCGCGCTGATAGAAGTGGGTGCGGTGGGCGACCCAGACTTTCTCGCCCCGCCTCAGCCTCGACAGCAGCGTCAGCGTCGCGTCGGCGAGATAGTAGAGCGGCAGCAGCAGCGCGGCCGCGAGATGACCGGCTCCGGCGAGCAGCACCAGGGCCCAGCCCACCAGCAGGCCGATGGGCAGGCTGCCGACATCCCCCATGAACAGCCGCGCCACCGGGGCGTTGAAGGGGGCGAATCCGACCAGCGCGCCGGCGAGGCCAAGCGTCACCGGCGCGATGGCCGCGGGCGCGGTTCCGATCAGGGCGAACACCGACAGCGTTGCCGTGAGCGGCAGCATTTCGGCTACCGTCATCCAGTCGAGCCCGTCCATGAAATTGGTCAGGTTGACGAACCAGACCAGGGCGAAGAATGCGAGGCCGCGCTCCAGAACGAGTGGCAGCGGCGGCAGGATGCGAAACTCCGCCGGCAGGACGACCAGAACCAAGGCTACCGCGACGGCCTGCAGGGCAAAGCGCGGCAGCACCGGGATCGGCCGCAAGTCGTCCAGGGTGCCGATGGCGGCAAGCAGCAGCGCTGCCCCGACAACGGCAACGGGGACGGTCGGCCCCCCGAGCAGCGGCGAAAGAACAGCAGCGCCGAGGCAAGCCGCGATGATCGCGATGCCGCCGCCCTGGGGGGTCGGCACCTTGTGCGAGGAGCGGGCGTTGGGGCGCGCCAGCGCGTAGCGCCGCAGCAGCGGGAACAGCGCCAGGATCAGGACGGCGCAAGCAAGCGCCGCGGCAACCGCCAGCGCGGCAGCCGCGAGCGGCATCGCCTGAAGCTGATCCGTCGCCACCATGGCGGGCTGTTTAGGGGAAGGACAGCAGCCTGACAACGCTGCCCGGCAATTCAGAGCAGCGATCGATAGAGCTGGACCGTCGCCGCGCCGACCGCGCGCGCGGACATCCTGGTTTCGACCAGTTCGCGGGCCGCGGCGCCATAGCGGGCGCGCAGTTCAGGTGAAGCGGCGAGGCGCGCGATCGCCTCGGCGAGCCGCAGCGGATCTTCGACGGGCACCAGCAGCCCGGTGCGCTCGTGCAACACCACCTCGCGGCAGCCCGGCGCGTCGGTCGCCACCATCGGCCGGCCGAAAGCGGCGGCTTCGAGCAGGCTCTTGGGCAGGCCCTCGCGATGGGAGGGCAGGGCGGCGATGTGGGAGCGCCGCCAGAGCGGGGCGATATCGTCGAGATGGCCGAGCCAGGTGATGCCATCCTCGCGGCCCCAGGCCTCGGCTTCGGCCTGGCTGACCGAGGCGGGGTTGGCGGGGTCCGGCTCTCCGGCGATCAGCAAGCGGATGTCGAGGCCGCGCTGGCGCAACAGGCGGTGGGCCGCGACCAGGGCGCGGATGCCCTTGTCGGTGAGGAGGCGGCCGGCGAAGCCCACCGTGACGGGCCCGTCGGGCTCCGGCAGGGGGCGCAGCGCGTCGGTGTCGACGCCGGAGCCAGGGATCAGAACCAGCCGCTCGGGACGGACCCCGAGCCGCTCCAGCGCGGTCCAATCATCCGGGTTCTGGACCAGGGTCCGGCTGTCGGGGCGATTGAGCAGAAAGCGCAGCAGCGCCGACAGCAGGCGGCGCATGGTGCCCGCGCGGCGGGGGTCGCCGGTGAAGGCATAGCCGAGGCCGGTCAGGGCATTGACCTGGGGCAGACCGCGGCCGAGCGCGGCGAGACCGCCGAAGATGCAGGCCTGCAGCCCGGAATGGTGCGCCATCGCCGGGCTGATTTGCCTCTCGACCCGCCGCAGCGCCCGGATCGTGGCTTGCGCGGCAACTGGAGACAGGCCGCCGCGATGGAACGGAATGGGATGAAGCGTGAAGCCCAAGGCCCGGATCGCCTCGCCGTCCTCTCCCACCCGCGTCGCCACATGGACCTCGAAACCCGCCGCCCGCGCCGCCCGCGCCATCGGGAGCCGATGAGACAAAAATGCCCAGTCCTCGGACACGACGAAGAGGAGGCGCGGGGCGATGCGGGATTTGACGGCCGCGGTTCTTGGCACGGTGATTCCGACTCGGGAATGGCTGCCGGCGGGCAGGCGCGGCGTGGAGGATTGCTGCGGCCGGTTTTAGGACGCTTCGATGCGAGGTGCCAGATCTCGGTCAAGCCTGGAGGGGCCCCCTGCGCCCCACATCCGAACGGCAAAATCAAGCGATTTGCTCCAAAAATCAGCCCGTTGCAGGGGCTGGACGCGGGCCGGGGATGATCGTAACAGAGCGTCTGTCGACTGCGGGAAAAGCGACTAAGGTCGCCTGATTTCCGCATTAATTTAAGCTCCAGCCGTTCGGGTTCGCTGCCAAATGTCCAAGAAAACCGCGCTCATCACCGGCATCACCGGCCAGGACGGCTCTTATCTGGCCGAGTTCCTGCTGGGCAGGGGCTATGCGGTCCATGGTGTCAAGCGCCGGACCTCGCTGTTCAACACCGATCGGATCGATCACCTCTATCACGACCTGCATGAGCAGGGATCGGATCTCACCCTCCATCATGGTGACCTGACGGATTCGTCCGGGCTGCTGCGCATCGTCCAGCAGGTTCAGCCCGACGAGATCTACAATCTCGCCGCCCAGAGCCATGTTGCCGTGTCTTTCGAGGAGCCGGAATACACCGCCAATTCCGATGCGCTCGGCACGCTCCGCCTGCTCGAGGCCATTCGCATTCTCAAGCTGGAGAAGAAGACCCGTTTTTATCAGGCTTCGACATCGGAGCTCTATGGCCTCGTCCAGGAGACGCCGCAGAAGGAGACGACGCCGTTCTATCCGCGCTCGCCCTATGGCGTGGCCAAGCTCTACGCCTACTGGATCACGGTGAATTATCGCGAGGCTTACGGCCTCTACGCCTGCAACGGCATCCTGTTCAATCACGAATCCCCGGTGCGCGGCGAAACCTTCGTCACCCGCAAGATCACGCGGGCGCTGGCGCGCATCAAGCTCGGCCTGCAGGAGCGCCTCTTTCTCGGCAACCTCGATGCCTTGCGGGACTGGGGCCATGCCCGCGATTATGTCGAGATGCAGTGGCTGATGCTGCAGCAGGACAGGCCGGAGGACTATGTCATCGCCACCGGCGAGCAGCACTCGGTGCGCGAATTCGTCGAGATCGCGGCGCGCGAGGTCGGCATCACCATCCGCTGGGACGGCAAGGGCGTCGAGGAGAAGGGCTTCGATGCCGGGACGGGCAAGTGCCTCGTTGAGGTCGATCCGCGCTATTTCCGGCCGGCCGAGGTCGAGACCCTGCTGGGGGATGCTTCCAAAGCCAAACGCAATCTCGGCTGGACACCGAAGACCAGCTTCGCCGAATTGGTCCGGGAGATGATGCAGGAAGACCTGAAGACGGCCCAGCGCGACGAACTGGTGAAGCGGCACGGGTTCAAGCATTTCAATTATCACGAATAGGACGTCCGGGCAGCAGACCTGCAGCGGGCGCCCCTCTTCTTGATTGGTTGTTGACCGCAACATCTCTCGGAGAGGTTGCGCGCTCCCTGCATTCCGAATACTGTTTCTGCCAATTATTCGGGCGGGAGCAATGCAGTTCAACAGCTTTGCGTTTGTCTTCGTCTTCTTACCGCTCGTTCTTGCGGGCTATTTGATCCTTCGCCGCACGCGATTCGCGAACCTTTTTATGCTGCTGGCGAGCCTCTACTTTTACGGGGTAAGCGCGTGGTGGTATCTGATCCCGTTTTTTGTCACTGCGCTGTTGGACTTCTTTGTCGGCCAGAAGATTGAAGGCAGCAACGACCCCCGCCTTCGGAAACGTATGCTGGTCGTCAGTGTCGTTGCCAATCTGGGTCTGCTTTCAGTCTTCAAATACACCAGTTGGCTGACCACGGATCTCGCGCAGCTATTGGCTCTGCTCGGGGTTACGATGACCCCGATTTCTCTCGCATTGCCGCCGGCGATCTCGTTCTACACCTTCCAATCGATGAGCTACACGATCGACATCTACAGGCGTGAGTTCAAACCGTACCGTAGCGTCGTCGATTATCTGTCTTTCGTTTCCTTCTTTCCTCACCTCGTCGCCGGGCCAATCATGCGCGCCCGCGATCTGCTGCCCCAGCTTGCGCGCATAAGACCTCTACCGAGCGCTGCCGTCGTGAGTGGTGCTCTCTTCATGATCCTGTTCGGTCTCTTTCAGAAGACCGTCCTCGCGGATAATTTCGGTGGTCTGGTCGAGACGATCCAGCGCATGATGCCGACGAGGGAAGCCGTTCTGCCGCCGGGGGTAGGACTGATCTTTGCCTATGCCTTCGCTTTCCAGATCTATTGCGATTTTGCCGCGTACTCGACGATCGCCAGAGGCGTGGCGCGACTGTTCGGCGTGGATTTGATGCGTAATTTTGCCACGCCGTATTTTTCGACCAATCCATCGGAATTCTGGACCCGCTGGCACATCTCGCTCTCCACGTGGCTTCGCGACTACCTCTACATTCCATTGGGCGGCAACCAGCACGGCCGGCTGATGACAATGCGCAACCTGATGATCACGATGCTGCTTGGCGGATTGTGGCATGGGGCCGGAGCGTTCTTCATCCTCTGGGGATTTTACCATGGCGTCCTCCTGGTGCTCTATCGGCTCCTTCCGATCGACGAGGTATTGATCCGCGCCTTCGGGCGTGCCGGCAAGGTGCTGTCGATCGTTCTCTTCTTTCACCTTGTTTGCCTTGGATGGATCTTCTTTCGTGCCACTCCGGAGCAATTCTGGCCGATAATGAATTCGATCGTCGCGCTTCCGGCCGCGATTGGCGATGTTTGGAGCAAGTTCGCGCAGTATTGGGCACCCGTGTTGCACGGTGACGCACTGGCGAGGATACCCTCACTGCTGAAGGGCACGATCTCGGGATTCGTATCGCTGAACTGGACCTTCAGCGTCTACGCTTGGGGACTTGCAGTATTTGCGATTCCAGTCTGTCTGACCGATTATCTCGGATGGCGGCGCGGCGTCGAATTTCCAGACCTGTTCGAGCGATGGGCCTGGCCGGTGGCCGGAGCCGTCATCGTCCTGCTGCTCTATGGCATCATCTTCTTCGCGCGGAGACAGGCCAATGAGTTTATTTATTTCGCATTTTAGATCCTGGATCTTCGCCGCGGCCCTGTTCGTGGTGCTCGAGGCAACGGTTTGGCTCGTCGCGCACCCGAATTGGTTTGATCGGACGAATTTTCTCGAATTCTCGTTTGCCCACGACGAGACGCCGCAACGGCTGTTCGTCCTCGAAAAGATCAAGGCATTCGCCAGCTCGAGCCCGACAATCGTGCAGTCGGGAGACAGTTCGGGCTTCTACGGAATCGACCCGCGGATCGTCACTGCTCATCTTCCCGCCGGCCAGTCGTTCATCAACATGAGCTGCTGTGCCAACTTGGGTTTTCGCGGTTACTACAACCTCCTCGATCTGATGGCGAGCCAAAATGGGTCCGTGCGCTATCTCATCCTTCACTTCACGCCGTATACAATGCCGAGACCCGAGATGTGGGAATCAGATGGCGCTGCGTTGTGGGGGGTACCCGACGTCAAGGTCTTCGGGGACGCGGTGTATCAGGACTTCATGAGCCCTTGGCGCGCCCTGCTGCATGTGCCGTCGCTGGCATTTCGTCGCCAGGTGACCGATCGGATCTATTATCTCAATGGCACGTTCAATCGCTTGGATCGACCGCTACTGAACAACGAGAACTACCTCGAGTTCCTTCGCATCTTCCGGGATACGAAAGGGTGGATGCCGGAAACCGACGTCAGGCAGGTGCTTCCCGCCACCGAGTGCGAAGTATCGACGCCGACCTTCTTCGATGTGCGGACCATGGCGTCCAAGACATATCTCGAAGATGTGCTGGAGTCCTATGCCCGGCTAGCGAAGCGCCACGATGCGACCTTGGTCGTGGTGTTTCAACCGGTTGCGTGCACGCTCGGGACAGGCCGGGGAAGCGACACCGCCCGCAAGGTAGTCGCCCGGTTCACGCAAAATCATCCCGACGTCGAAGTTCCGTTTCCTCTTATCGAGACGTGGCCGGCCGATATGTTCTCTGTGCCTGCGCACGTTCGGCACGAATACACCGACAGGCTGGGCAACCGTCTTGGCGAGGCTATGGCGGAGATCGTCAGGCGTCGCGGATCGTAGCGGGTGGACGTCGTCGCTCATGATTGGAGCAGCTAAACTCTCCGCCCGGCTCCAATCGCAATCACGTAATTGGCCATCTTGTGGAAGCCGGTGTGGACGACTTCGTCATTCATGCTGAACATGAATACGTTGTGGAAATAATCCTGCATCAGGCTCTTCAGCTCGGGAGCCGACTTGCAGTTGATGTGCCCGATCTTCGATTGCGACGACGCATAGGGCTGGCTCTCGAGCGAGGGCATGCCGATGATTGCAGCGCCTTGTGGATTGAGGGTCGCAAAGGCATTGCTCAGGAAGAGGCGTTCCTTGGTAGGCTCGACGTGCTCCAGGACATCGAGAGAATAGACAGCGTCGAATTCACCCGGAACCGGACCGTCCAGCATGTCGTGGACTTGGGCGTCAAATGGCCATCGCGGGACCATGCGCTGCTTGGCATCGTCGATGAAGACCGGATCGAAGTCGACTGCGGTGACCTTGCCGACTTCAGCCTGCACAATGCGGGTTCCGAAGGCGTCGCCACAACCAATTTCGAGCACGCGGTCGCGTCCAGCAAGCATCTTGGCGACGAATTTGTACCGGGACAGCCGAAAGACGAGATGCTTCGGATCCTGATGCCAGCTCTCGCTGCCACGCAAGCCGAGCGTCTCGTAGCCACGTTCGGCGGCTGCCTGGATCATGATCTGATATTGGGTTTCTTTGGTTTGCTTGTCGTCCACGGCCTGGACTTCCTCTTATCGTCTGAAAGGGAGAAGGACGTCAGATTTTGATATCGCCATCTTTGCCGACCACGCGGGTCTCCGGGCAGAGGACGACGAAACGTCCCCCCTTTGCCAGGTAATCCTGATTGGATTCTATGATCTTTTTCGAGTGAACCCAGGCAAGTATGACGGTGTAGTCAGGCATGCGTGACATGAGTTCGGACGTCGGCAGGACCAGGGTGCCGTCGCCGGATGCGAATTTGCCGACCTTCTGGGGGTGGTCATCAACGATGAAGTCGATGCTGCCGGAGAGGCCGAGCTGAATGATCAGGGTCGGCCCACTGCGCGCCGCGCCATAGCCGGCGACGGTTGCACCCTCGGCTTTCCATTTGGCAACGAGTTCCGAAGTGCGCTCCCGCAGCAGCTTCACCTTGGTGTCGAATGCGCGCAACGTATCGAGCTTATCCAGGCGGCGTTCCGCTTCGAGCGCCAGCAGCTGCCTGACGGAGTTCTCGACGGGCCTTTGAGCTCCCTTGAGCTGCACCGTGCCGATCAGTGAGCCATGCTGGATGGGGGCGCGTTCGGCAGCGATCAGCTCAAGCCCATGGCTATCGAGAAACCGGACGAGCGGCTTGACCGAGTGGTGACTTAGATGCTCGTGAAACAACGTCGCAATCAGAAGACCATCGACAATGTCGAGGAGATATTGAGCCTCGAAGAAGAACAGCCCGCCAGGTGCGAGCATGATACGGACACAGTCGGCCATCTCGCCGAGATCGTCCGCATGTGCGAACACATTGAATGCGCAGATGATGTGGGCGGGCCCGTGTTCTTCGCGGATCTGTCGGGCGAGGTCGCGGGTCATCAGTGAAGTGATCGTCGGGATGCCAGCATCGTTGGCGCGCTGCGCGGCGTCGACGGCGGGATCGACGCCAAGAACGCGATAGCCGGCTTCCTTGAAAGGCTTAAGCAGCGAGCCGTCATTGCTGCCGATATCGATAACCAGGCCGCCGGCAGGCGGCTTGGCTGTCAGGATCGCCTTGTCTGCGACTTGGCGAAAGTGCTCGGGCATGCCTTTGGCGCTGCCCGAATAATAGGTGTAGGAATCCCAAAGGATTTTGGCGTCGATCACGTCGAGTTGTTGCACGTGACCGCAGTCGGCGCACATATAGACGTCCACTGGAAATCGCGGCGCGTTGGCTGCCTGTGTCCGATCGAGCGAGTAATTCTCGGAAAGCGGGATCGGGGCGAGTTCAACTACACGCTCGACGTTCCGCGAGTTGCATAGCCGGCAGGTCTGGCGCCTGGTGACAGTGACGGTCATCGCATGCATCCTTGAGTTTCACGCTTCAGTATCCGCGAACAGGTCCTCGACCAGGGTATCGAGAGATTGCGGCTTGATCCCGGAAAGGCGGGTCGTCCGCTCCATTCCAAGGCCGCTGAAGCGTGGCTTGAACGGAATATGGATTCCCTTTTCGATCGCTGTCGTCGGCTTGATCAGCCCGGGGGATATGCCGAGCCGGGATGCCAGCCTGCGGGCGAACTCGACGTAGGTGACATTCTCGGCGCCCGACAGATGGAGATTGCCGGCGATCCGCTGCTCGCCGATCGAGGCCAGGGCTTCGCCGACGAACTTGACCGAAATCGGCGCAAAGATGAGGTCTGCAAATGGCTCCACCGGACTGCCACGCTTCCATGCGGCGAGCCAGGACGGCAGAGGCGAGACACTCGCATTCATAATCTTCGTCAGGCGTACGATGTTGATACGGTCGGCCGCATGCAGTCGGGCTGCGGCATCCCGGACGACCTCCTCGCTGTCGGATTTTTGCTGTGCATAGGGGATACCGGGACTGTGGGGGTCGTCTTCCTGCGGCCAAGGCCTCTCGCCGCCGAATACGGAGTTGGTGGAAATATAGGTCACAAACAGCCCTTGATCCAGCAAAGATGCAACAGTCCGGGGTATCAACTCTACATTGATGACCCTGGCGAGCGGATCTGTCGCACATCGCTCGTAATTGGTTGCAGCGGCAATCAGGAAGGCGTAGCCGACATCCCGAGGGACGCGAAACGGCGTGCTGCTCTCGAAATCGAGAAGAACCCGGGTTGGGCTTACGGTATCGGCGCGCCTGGTGGTTGCCAAGGTCCGATGCCCGCGCTGCTCCAGCGCCCGGACGACGCCGCCGCCGACCAGGCTGTCGCCTCCCACCACCAGAAAAGCATTCTTTCTCTGCATCATCATGTTCCTAGTGTGGCGTCTCGCAATTGCCTACCGCCTTTGCGGCCAGTCTCTCGTAGGCAATTGCGAGACATAAGCCACACTAGCGCTTTGATTTTGCTAGTGTCCTTTATGTCTCCGAATGACCGTGCGAGGGTGAGGCAAATGAAGCGGTAATTCGGAGACAGGACACTAGTGTCCCGTTTCCAACGTTCGTATCCCATTGCAGCAGGCGCTCATACGAACGTTGGAAACAAGGGGACACTAGCATCATTATGATTCTAGTGTGGTTTTGGATCTGACGCGCGTTTGAAGAACTCGCTCCAATACTGAAACGAGCGTCAGATCCACCACACTAGGCCATGGAGGTGCAGCGAGATCATCGCCCTGGCTCTGCCGAAGGACGGTCCCTCGAGAGGGATAACAGCACGCTCGTGCAGTAGTCAGGGCAGAAGGATGAGGCCTTTCTGGCGGTCAAATTGTGAAGGGCCGTAAGGGCGGCGATAATGACCCATAGGGAGGCACCCAGGACGATGTTCGGAAGCCGCCGTAAGGCCGGCGGCCAGAGCTGCGGGTACAGCTTTCGTTCGAGTATGCGCAGGCGCCGTTTCCACTTGCCGCCGGCGAAAAGCGCCTCGAGCCGATAGCCGATCCAGTCGGAAGGGAGAATAATGTCGGCATATTGGGCGAGCTCGAAAGAGAAATTGCTGCCGTCGAGCTCGGCGTCTCTATGCTCGATGAAAACCGAGATCGTGCTCTGCGGATGTGCATGCCGCTCGGCGAGTGCCAGCACTTTCCGGAGCGACAGAACCTCCGCCCTGCGGATATGGATCAGAATATGATCGTAGGTATCTGCTGCCAATGATGAGCCGTCGAACTCGGGGTCGAGTAGCTGGACGATGGGCGGCGTGCGGCTGCCCAGCGGGGCCGAGAAGCGAAGCACTTCCATCGGCAGATGCTTCGGCAGCGATGCGCTCAGCGGGCTGAATTCATCGCAAAGCAGCAGCAGGCGCGATGGGGCGGCCGATCTGGATTTGACCCAATCCAACAGCAGGCGCGAATCGAGCCAAAGATGGTGCCAGACGGGGACGTCCGGAATGACGCCGATAGATCGTTTCACACCGCCGATGAGGCTGCTGTACCAGCGAAAAGGATCCCTGCGGCGCCGGGGTGACGTTTGAACGCGTTGTGGAGGCTCCTGCGGTGGAATAGCAGACTCGCCTGCAGCCTGGTTGTCGGCCGGCGCAATTTCGGGCGGCAGTATTGGTGTTTCGCCCCGAAATTTCAGTAGTATCCAGGCTTGGACGCCGGACACCCAGTAATAGTGGTCGACATGGTCCTTGGCCGGTGTCTCCAGGTTCGATTGGAGCTCTTGCATAAAGGAACGTGCCTGCGCCTGGAGGGCGGGGAGTTGAGGGGGGCACTCGCCCGTGCGGAATACAATGTCGGCCTCGGCGAATTTCCGATGCTCCTTTGTCGTCCACTGCGAAAGTTCGGCGCTGATCTCGGCGACGTCCGTTCTGCCGCAGCGGAGAAACTGCCGCTCCTGACTTGCGGGCTGAAGCTCCAGCATGAAGAATTCGTCTGAATCGTCGATGATGCTGAAGGCGCCTGAAGGGACGAGCTCGGGCACAAAACCGTAATCGCAGTAGGAGTTCACTGGTCCCATCGGAACTTCTGGCCTGATTGCCAGCATGAAAATCAGATAGTGCCTCGCCAAAAGCGTGCTGTCGTCGACCTGCCAGTAGATCTGGTTGTGAGTCGAGCAGCTGACGAACTCCTGGGTGACTGTCTTGCCGATGACCGTCGGATGGAGATTGTCGAAGGCCAGTTGCACCATTGCCCGCGGGGGCATCGCCAGAACCTGACCCCGGTCGGTCAAGGCCTCGCCGAGGGCGGGCATGGTGGTCTCGGCGGACGCACGCAAGGATGGGGCCATCACGCAGGGATGCCCCTGGCGCAGCTTGGCGATCAATGTGCGTAGCGAGCCGTCGGCAAGCACGAAATCCGAATTCATGAAGACGAAGTGTGTGTTCGTCTGGTCGGTGCCGCTGTCCATGATCCCGCGCGCATAGGCCAGCGTGAGGGTGACGCCATAGTTGCCGGTCGCGATCAAATCGTCGATGAAGATGAAGCGGACCGAGCAGAGAGATTTCAGTCTTGCCATGATGGGCAAAGCGTTGAAATGAGCGTCGCCACCTGCCGAGGTCAGGATGACAACCTCGAGATCGGTTTCAGCCGCGACGAAGGGAAGATTGCCCGGGGCCAGGTACGAGGGCAGAGAAATGCGGGCGAATTCATCGATGTACCGAGCCCCCCAGATCGCCGTCAGAAATTTGACCTTCATCGTTCCCCAAGTGCCCTCATGATCGTGACCTCGATCCGCTGATAGCATCGTCCACGAGCTGCAGCGTCCCCTGATTTTGAACATAAGACGAACGGCGTGTCAGCGGTAGCTCAATATTTTCCCTTGCAATTCATCGTGGCGGAAAGGGGCGGAGCCGGTCTGGCGGGATGACGGGACTACTACCTAGCATTGCGCGGTAAAGTCAGATATTTGGGGTCTTGAGCGCCCAGTTTGCCGCCGGCTGATCGATCCGTGGCGGGGCGCCAGGCGTTCTTGGAGGCTGGGGATCCAAGTGTCTTCTGTATTGGGACGGCAGATCTCATGAGAAGTCCTTATGGACGATTGAGGGATGTCTCGCCGGAGGTTCTTTATTCGGACGGCGGATTTTTCGCCGTCGATTCGGCCGTTGTGTCGTTGCTGAAGGGCCGGGCCGAGGCGTCTCCGAGGCGCCGCTGCCGCCTTTGCTTCCATGCCGATCCTGCGGACCTTCAGCAGGAGATGCTGATCGTGATGCATCGTTCCGCTTACGTCCGTCCGCACCGACATCACCAAAACGCCGAAACCCTGACCATCGTCGAAGGTCAGTGCGACGCTCTCCTCTTCGATGGCGCCGGAGGTGTGACGGCGGCATTTCCGATGTCGCCTGCGGCGGCAGGCGGATGCTTCTTTTACCGGATGCCGCCAGGACGGTTTCATAGCCTGAGCTTTCGATCCGAATGGCTGGTCTTCCTGGAAACCACCATCGGTCCATTCGATCCGAACCAGAGTGAGGCGGCGGAGTGGGCGCCTCCGGAATCCGATCCCGAGACCGGGCGCGCCTATCTGTCGAAGTTCGTCGCGCTACATGCGGGACGTCGTGTCGACTGAGCTTTGATCGGGTGTTAGAGAAACATCGCTCGGGCCGTCCGCATGAATGGCCGGTGGAGCGGAGGAGGTGATTTGGATGGCTTGCCTCGTTTGTAACGCACGCGCCGTCGATCAGGCGCTGGATCTGGGAAGTCATCCGGTCTCGTCGTTCTTCCTGCAGAGCCGGGATGCCGCCGAGCACCATGTTCACCTGTCGCTCGGCCAGTGCTCGGCTTGCGGCACCATCCAGCTGATGAAGCCGGTGCCCCAGGAGGCGCTCGTTCCACCCTATGACTGGCTGTTCGCCCGTGAGCCGGAGGAGCATCTGGACGAAGTGGTCGACCGGATACTGGCGATTCCCGGTGTCACCACGGAGAGCGTGATCGGGGCGCTGACGTCAAAGGACGACACGACGGTCGAACGCTTTCGGAAGAAGGGCTTCACCCGCACCTGGCGGGTCACTCTCGACGGAGATCTCGGCGCGTCGGATCCGGTCTGTGGAATCGAGACGGTGCAGAAACTGACGACGCCGGATCGCATGGCTGCGATCGCGGCCCGGAAGGGAGCGGCCGACGTCCTGATCGTGCGCCACATCCTCGAACACGCCGAGAATCTGCATGATTTTGTCGGAGGCATTGCCGCTTTGGTCAAGCCGGGCGGCATCGTGATGGTCGAGGTGCCTGATTCCACAAACAGCCTGAAGCTCTGCGATTATTGCATGCCGTGGGAGGAACATTCCCTGTACTTCACGCCGGAGACGTTCGAGCCGGTTCTCTCGATGGGCGGCTTCGAGCCGATCCGGATCGACGTCTATCCGTTACCGTTCGAGAATTCGATGGTCCAGTTGGCGCGGAAGACCGGCGCTCCGGGCCGGCCGCGGATCAATTCCGCTGCACTGGGCCAGCTGGACCTGCTGCGCCGGTATGCCGGGAATTTCGAGCCCAGCCGCCGCACATTGCGGGACAAGCTGGCTCGGATTCGCGCGGAGCAAGGGCCGATTGCACTTTTTGGTGCGGGCCATCTGGCGTGCGCCTTCGCGAACTTTTTGCAAGTGGCTGACCTGATTGATTTCGTCGCCGATGACACGCCTCAAAAGATCGGGAAGTACCTGCCTGGTGCGAGGTTGCCGATCCTGCCGTCTGCCGCATTGGTCGAGCGAAGGGTCGCGCTTTGCCTGCTAGGGCTTTCGGTCGGCAGCGAAGACAAGGTCATCGAACGCAATCTGCCGTTCGTGAACGGTGGCGGAACGTTTCGATCCATTCTCCGGGCAAGCCGAAGGTCGGTGTTCTCGGAGCAGGCGTGAGTTCGTCCTGCGCAAGCGAATCCCGGAAATGGTTCGATTGGGGCCAGGCTGAGCTGAACAAAGGATGACTGATGACCATCGGGTTGTCTCCTGAGCGTGGCGCGCAGGTCGTGGTGTTTCCTGCCTCGGGAAATCCATTCTCAGTGGCTCTGCGCGATCTCTCCGAGGCAATAAGGCTTGCGCCGATCTGGTTGCACTCGGGCTGGATCGACGTCGTCTGGCGCTTCCGCCGGACGCGCATCGGGCCATTCTGGCATACGCTCAGCCTTGCAGCTTTCGTCCTTGTGATGGGCACCATATGGAGCATCATCCTGCGGCAGGATCCCATCCATTATTTCCGATACGTCACCGTCAGCATGATGGTTTGGGGTCTGATCTCTTCTTTCATCACCGAGGGAACCGGCGTCCTGATAGCGGGGCAGAGTACAGCCTTGTCGATGCACTACCCCTACGCCGCCTTTGCATTTGCTCATGTGTGGCGCTCGTTGCTTCTGTTTGGCCATCATCTGGTTTTCTACATCTTCGTCATGGCTGGCACCCTATTCTCGCCAGGCTGGCCGGTTGTCCTGGCCTTGCCCGCGCTCTTGCTCCTAGCCCTGAATGGGGTCTGGATGTCCTTGCTCGCGGGTGTCCTTTGCCTGCGATGGCGAGATCTGGTGCCGGCGACTTCCAGCGCCATGCAGATCGCCATGTTTGTCACGCCTATCTTTTGGTCGAAAGAGATGCTTGGACCCAAGTTCGCGTTCGCGGCGAATTACAATCCTCTGTATCACCTCGTGCTCATCATACGGGATCCACTACTGGGCAATCTTCCGCCGCATGAGAGCTGGATCTGGTCGGCTGCGACGTTTGTCGTAGGGTCGATGATCACCCTCCTGGTTTATGGCCGCTGCCGCGACCGGCTGCCGTATTGGTACTAGGGAGGATTTCGATGGTCGGCCTCAGGGTGGATGGTGCGTGGGTCGAGTTTCCGGTCCCGAGGGGCAGGCGTGGGGCTGCGCACGGGCACGTCGGCGGCCAGATCGACGTGGAGCGCGGCGTCGTAACCGCGCTGGGTGACGTATCTTTGGAATTGCGCGAGGGCGACCGGCTTGGTCTGATGGGCCACAACGGCGCCGGGAAGACGACAATGCTGCGTCTCCTCGCCGGTGCCTATCCGCCGACCCGGGGCCGCATTACCATCATTGGCCGGGTCTCGACGCTGTTCAACACCACGCCGGGTCTGAATTTTGACGGCACAGGTCGGGAGAACCTGGTCAGCTGTGCGCTTCACCTCGGGCTGAGCAGGCGACAGATCAAGGCTAAACTCGACGAAATTATCGACTTCGCCGAACTCGGTGAATACATCGACATGCCGGTGCGCATCTATTCTGCTGGAATGATGACCAGGCTCGGGTTCTCGATAGCCACCGCGGTTGAACCCGAGATCCTTCTGCTCGACGAGGGGCTGGCGACGGGAGACGCTCAGTTCGCCCGCAAGGCCGAACGAAGAATGAAGGATCTGATGTCGCGGGCGTCGATTCTCGTCATAGCCTCGCATTCCGAGACGATGCTGGCGAATCTATGTAATCGCTGCCTGTTGTTAGAGCACGGGCGGATCATTGCGGATGGCCGGCCTGATACGTTGATCGACAATTACAGACGGTCGGTCGTTCAGCTGGCGCGCGAGAGCGATCCTGAAGGGTTGCATCGGGCTTATGTCCTAGCTACGGACATGGCTCGGCTTGGCGAGATGCCGCCGTTGGATCTTGAAGAGCAAGGCTTGCGTTACGCCCTTCAAATCAATCCAGACGATCAGATGATGTGGCAGCGCTATGTTCAGGTCATATCGGCGCAAGGCAGGCAGGTGGACCAGGCGACCGAAATCAGGATGATATTGGCTTGTCTCGCGGTCGATTCATCTCGCGCTGATCTTATCCATCGTCTTCGGGCCTTGCACAGGAGCGGTCTCGATGAGATGCCGTCGGATCTCGGGGAGCGAGTGAATGCCGTCCTCGCCCATATCGAAAGTGCTCGGGCAGGCTGACGCCGCGCCGCTATCGCCTGGATCCGTATCTGCGTAGCAGGCGGGTGGCGAGACCGCCGACACTCGTGCTCGTCTCGACGGTTCCCATGAACGGAATGTCGACCTTCTTGCGATAGATCAGCGAGATGCTGATGGTGGGGATCGGGGTGCGATCGATCCGCGTCTCGCGCTCGGCCATTCCGATCAAATCAAGCCGCTTGCTCACTGCCGGGAAAATGGATTGATACTGCCTTGCCGAGGCAAAGGCGTTTTCGTTCGATAATGCCCCATCGTACCACATGTCGACGATCTCGTAGTGATTGTAGCCAGCGAGGTCAAAGAAAAACCGGCTCGTATAGCAGAAGTAGCCGTGATCGACGTACCCGATGCTCGGGACGATATGCATGATCAATCCATTCGTCTTCGCCGCCGCGTGGACCGCGGCGAACACGTTCATCTGATTCAGGATGTGCTCGCTCGTGCCGCAGTTGATCACCGAGTCGTACTTCTTGGCCATCTTTCGGGGGAGCGCCATCGAGTTCAGGTCCACGATGGTCGTCTTGTAGCCGGCTGCGATGTCGATGGCATCGTAGCCCATTCCGGCGGCTTCCAGCAGTTCGCCCACGAAGGCGCCGTTGATCGCCTGACCGCTGGTGTCCTTTCCTGATTTTGCAGCCAACCGCTCCGCCCAGGCAGCAAGATCTGCCCTGGGTCGGTGATTGTGTCTTCGGACGAATTCCTCGATTTCAGCCGCCGTTGCGTCGTACAAATTCGAGCTGCCGAAATCGAGGACGTTGCGATTGGCGCCCAAGATGCCGAATTCCTCCATGAGCTTGATGCTGGCCATGTTGATACCCATGGATGTCCTCCCCTGGCCTGGCGGCTTGAGTGCGAGATAACAAATCAAGAATTGGACGAAAAATGATGCGCCGCGAGCGCCGATGGTGAGGCGACCCACGTCGAGGCGATTGAGCAGAACAGGCGACTTTCCACGCTGGAGCTATGCCATCAACCTTGCGTTTTGTCGCTCCTCGTCGTCAGCCTTTGCTCCTCGCAAGATTTATTCTGTTGTGCCGGAAATGGCGCGTTTGAACAAGTCCCGTCAGTGATGTCGGCTGCTCCTGCAGCGTCAGCCACGCCATGGCAGAAAATCGCCCAGCCGCACCGCCGACCCGGGTCGCAAGCTTGAGGATCGTCCGTCCGATGGGCCCCCGCGCAAGCCGGTCCAGGGTGGCGCCGTTCATCGGCGTTTCCTTGGCGGCGAGCCGGGCCACCGCGAAGCGCCAGCGCCTTTCGAACAGCTCCGGATACCAGCGTGGGAACGACGGATCGGCGTGCATGCGATCTGCGGCCACTTGAAGCGTTTCCAGGCTGCCCGCGAGATCGGCCGCCTGGGAGCGGGACAGTCCGGAGGCGCTCACTCGCCAGGTCAGGCCGACCCCGGGCGCAAAACAGAAGCCGTGCTGCAGGGCGAGCTGGCGAAACAGAAATCCGTCGGCGAAGGCTCGCAGGGCAGGATCGAGGCCGCCTGCGGCCAGGACCGCGTCGCGTCGTGCAACTGCCGTGCCGGACAACACCAGGTTGTCAATGCGGCGGAGGAGGCCGGCGGCTCCGTACGGGGAGAAGTACGCTTCCTCGAAGCTCGGAAGAACCGGAGGGCGATAGCCGGTTTCGCCGGTGTTCAGGTCGAGTGTCATCGCTTCGCAGCAGGCGAAGGCCGCCGCCGGATGGCGCTCCAACGCGCCCAGCATCGCCTCGAACAGACCCGGATGGGTAACATCGTCAGCGGCGCCGAAATTGACGTAATGGCCGCGCGCGGATCGCAGCCCGTGATTCAATGCGGCGATCGCGCCCTGGTTCTCCGGGAGGAAGATGACGCGCAGAGACGGCAGCTCACGCGAAAGACGCTGCAGTCTGTCGCGGCTGTCGTCGGTCGAAGCGTCATCGACAATGACGATTTCGTCGGGGGGGCGGTTCTGAGACGCGAATGCGCGAATGGCATTCCCGATCAACGCGCCGTGATTGTAGTTGGGCACGACGACGGACAGGCGGATCGGAGCGCTGGCCGACAACGTCATCGGCAGCACTCCGGGAAAAGGTGGGTCCGAGCCCGCACCGCGACAGCCTCACTCGAAAAAGATGAACTCGTGATCGCCGGTGTAACCGGCCTGGCGGAAGATGAACGCCCACTCCTCCGGCGTGTGGAAGGCGCGGCAGGTGAGCTGCCAATACATCAGATTGACCTTCTCGCGCTCGTTGCGATAGGCCTCGACGCAGATGTACTTGGCGCCGCGGCCGACACGTTCGATCTCGCGCAGGGCGGCGTCGAGTTCGTAATTGTAGAGATTGTGCAGCGTGTTGATGGAGATCACGAGATCGAAGTGCTTGTCCGGCCAGGGCAACGCTGTGGCGGAGCCGACACGGCAGAACGGCCTGACGTCTTCCATGGTGTGGGCAACTCCATAAGAGGAGACGTCGATGCCGGCGACCTCGATCCCGGGCACGCTTTCACGGAAATCGTGCAGCAGGAATCCCTTTCCGGAGCCGACGTCGAGCACGCGCATGCCTGGCTTGATGCCGTAAGCCGCGACCATGGCGTCGGCCACCTTTCGCCAGCGGCCGTCATACCTGTAGCCGCCGTAACCGGTCTCGCGGCTGCCGTCCCAGTAGTCGTAGTCCCACTTCATGGCGAGCTCCGCGACTTCGGCCTTGTCGCGCTGGGTGACACGGGCGAGGTAGTCGCGCTTGGTCGACTTGTGGACGAGACTGACGAATTCGCGGTAGGCCATCGGTAATCCTTTGGTTGGCGGCGGCGATGCTACGCGGCGATCTCGTCGATGGCGCGCGCCGCCTTGGCGAGCTGCACAGCGCAGCGGCGGTCCCGCTCGTCGGCGTCCGCGAAGGCACGGCGGGCGTCGCCGAGCGGGAGGAAATCGTTGAGCATGATGCAGGCCCATTTGATCCGGCAGGCGTCCATCAGCAGCGTGCTGCGCGCCAGCGCGGCTGCATCGAGCACGCCGCCCGACATCAGTCGCTCGCGCCATTCGCCGCGAAGCGTCGACGGTATCGGGACCTCCGGCTGACAGACGAAATCCGTCGCCAGTTTCGCCGGGTCGTCCCGGCCGGCATATTCGAAATCGAGGAAGGTGAGCCGGCCGTCGTCGTCGACGAGCGCGTTGTGAAAGCCGAAATCCGATGGCGATAGCCGGCACTCGGCAGCAGCAAGGCGCCGCGACGGATCGAAATCGAGGGGGCGGCATTCGGCCATCACGGCGGCTTTCACCTGATCCCACGCCGGTCGCAGGCTGCGGGCGACGAAGGCGCGCGCCTGATCCGACCGCGGCGCGTGTGGTTCGAGACTGGCGAGGCGTGCCAGGCGGCGCTCGACGATCGCGAGGTGATCGTCGATGCTGAAGCAGGCTTCGGAGGCCGCTGTGGCCTCGGGCCATGGCCGGGCGTTGATCGCGGCGATGAAATCGGCGGCGGCCCAGACATGGGCCGCGGTCACATCTTTCGGGCGGAGCTTCCGGCCGGGCAAGAACGCATAGAGGGCGGCGTGGGAGGAGCTGTCGCAGGCGAGCGGCTGTGGAATGTTGCGCAGACCCTCGTCCCAGGCGCGGCTGATGAAGCTCCACTCGGCGGCAAGGCGATCGCGGCCGTCGCGGGCATCGGTGAAATACCGCTTGAGAACCAGCGGCATGCCCTCGACAAGATCCAGCCGATAGACCTGGTTGTTGCGGCCGCCGGCGAGCCGGGTGATCCGGTGCGGCGCGGCTCGGCCCGCCGCTGCGGTCAGCGTTGCGGCCTGCTTCGCCACATCGCCATCGCTGCGATCAGGCCGGCTCATGGAGGAGCTCCGCGGTGATCGCCGGCCACGAGGTTCGGCGGAGCAGGGACTGCGGGCCGGCGGTCGCAGCCGCTTCGGCCAGCCGGTCCTCGGGGTCAAACAGAATACGCTGCATGCCTTGCGGAAAGCCCGGCATCAGCAGGATCTCGGGCAGGTCGTCGATGAATACGTCGCAAGCCAAGGTGGCCGCCCGGGCGATCTTTGCCTCCTTTGTCAGCTCGAAATAGACGCCCTCGGGCGCGATCTGCGTAGGGCCCTCGCCGGCAAGCCCGATGGACAGCAGGAAGCCGCGGGCGGCGCCGTGGAGATCGTGCGGCGGGCCGCGCAGGGGAGTGCGGGTCTTGTGACTGACGACGAACAGCGCATGGCCGGCAGCTCTCGCGGTGGCGACGAACTCAGCGAAACCGGGATAGGGCGATACGAGGTCCATGCGGGCGCCGTAGACATGGCCCTGCAGCTCGGTGAAATCGTCCTTGCGACCGCTGCCGTTGAGGTGATCGCGAACGCTGTTCTTGCCACGATCGAGATCGGGCGGGATCAGCCCACGCTCCAGCGCAGCGGCGTGGAACACGCCGTCGTAGCAGGCAATGGTGTTGTCGAAGTCGATACCGATGCGCATGGTTACTCGTCGGAGTCCGACACGTCCTCCATCCTGAACATCATCCCTGGTCGCCGGACCCGACCATCAGCCCTGGTGCCGTCGCGTCATGTCAATCAGAGGACGGCCGACCTTGCCCGCCGCGAGATCCTGCAGGGCCCGGTCGGCCTCGCTCAAGGTATAGGGCTTCGACAGCAGGTCCCGAACCGGGAAGCGGTTCGATGCAAGTAGCCGGCCGAAGCGGCCGTAGTCGCGATCGGGCACACTGTCGCCCCCCCAGGTGCCGAGCAGGCTCTTTCCCTGGTTGAACAGCGCCGGATTGAGGGTGAGAGCGGCGCCGTGACGGGCGTTGCCGATCACCACGGCGCGACCGCCCTGGGGGCGGGTGGCATTGACCGCCTGCTCCATCACCGTCGGTAGGCCGGAGGACTCCACCGCGAGGTCGACGCCTTGCGGTACGATCTTGCGAATCTCGGCGAGCACGTCGCCAATCGCCGGGTCGATTACATGGGTTGCGCCGAAGGTCGTGGCCAGCGCCCGGCGGGTCGGATTGGGGTCGATGCCGATCAACGGCATGGCCCCGGCGAGCGCCGCCGCCATGACGGCATTGAGGCCGATCCCGCCGGTGCCGAACACGGCCACCGCGTCGCCCGGCCGCGCCTGGAGCACGTTGAAGATTGCGCCCATGCCGGTGGGTGCCGCGCAGCCGAGCAGCACGGCGACGTCCATCGCCAGCCCCCCGGGCAGCAGGGTCAGTCGGTTTTCGCTGACCACCGCGTGGCGCTGGAAGGTGGTGACGCCCCCGGCGTTGACCTTGCGACCATCCCAGTCGTAGACGGCGCCGCCGGCCTCGATGCCGCTGCCCTTGATCCAGGACAGCACCACCTTGTCGCCGGCCTTCACCTTGGTGACGGCGCCGCCGGTCTCCAGCACGGTCCCGGTGCCTTCGTGGCCGAGGCAATGCGGCAGCCATTTGTCCTCGCCCTTGTCGCCGCGCCATTCCATCACCTGGGTGCCGCAGGCACCCGAATAGGCGATCTCCACCAGCACCTGGCCCGGCTTGAGGGCAGGAATTTCGATCCGCGCCAGTTCGAGCGGCGCGCCGGTCTGCACCAGCAGGGCGGCTTCGGTCTTCATCGTGTTCCCTTCCGAGCAAGAGCTTCGGCCATGCGCGCGGCGATCTGCACGCCGGTGAGGCCGAGCGTCTCGCGGGCGAACTCCTGCTCGCCGGATTTCTTGAAGAAGGCATCCGGCGTGCCGAAGCGGACGAGCTTGTCGGCGCCGGTGCCATGATCGATCAGCCATTCGGCGACCGCCGCGCCGAAGCCGCCGATCAGCGAATGCTCCTCGATGGTGGCAACGAGGGCAAAGCGGCCAAACGCTTCGGCGAGACAGGTCTCATCGAGCGGCTTGACCGTGTGAAAGCTGACGACGCGGGCGGAAATCCCGGTGTCGGACAGCCGCTGGGCGGCTTCGATGGCTTCTGGAAGCATGTTGCCGGTGGAGAGCAGGCAAACGTCGCTGCCCTCGCGGACGGTAATGGCCCGTCCAATGGCGAAATCCTCGAGCGGCCCCGCATGGATCACCGGCTCGCCCTTCTTGCCCATGCGGATATAGACTGGAGCATCCTGGGCCATGGCCGCGCGGAGCGCGGCACGCACCTCCAAGGCGTCGCCCGGGCAGATCACCACCATGTTCGGGATGGCGCGGAGAAAGGCGATGTCCTCGCAGGCATGGTGGGTCGGGCCGAGCCCCGAATAGGCGAGGCCGGCCCCCACAGCAACGATGGTCACCGGCGCCTCATGGTAGCAGACGTCGGTGCGAATCTGTTCGAGGCAGCGCGTCGTCACGAACGGCGTGATGGTATAGGCGACCGGCCGCAGGCCGTTGATGGCCATCCCCGCCGCCACCCCCATCATGTTGGCTTCCGCCACGCCGCAGTTGAAGAAGCGTGCCGGATGCCTGGCCTTGAACTTGTCGAACAGGCGGTTGCCGATATCGCCCGACAGCATGACCACGCGCGGGTCCTCGTCGCCGAGCTTCGTCAGTTCGGCAGCAAATGCGTTCCTCATGAAAGGCCGAGCTCCTTGTGGGCCCTGACGACTTCGTCGGCCGTCGGCGCACGATAATGCCAGTTGTTGTCGTCCTCCATGAAGGATACACCTTTGCCCTTCACCGTGTGGGCGATCAGCGCCACCGGCTTGCCTGAGCCGTTCGGCACGTTGTCCATGGCCGTCGCCAGCGCAGCGACATCATGGCCATCGATCTCGTGAGCGTCCCAGCCGAACGCCGCCCATTTCTCGCGCAGCGGGGCGAGCATCAGGGTCTCGTTCGAGCGGGCGGTGGCCTGCCACTTGTTGTAATCCACGACGACGCAGACATTCTCCAGCCGCTGGGCGGCACCGAACATCGCTGCTTCCCAGACCGAGCCCTCGTTGTTTTCGCCGTCGGAGAGCAGGGCGAAGACGCGGACGGGCTCTCCCTTGATCCGTGCCGACAGCGCCATGCCGAGCCCCAGCGGCAGGCCATGGCCGAGCGAGCCGGTCGCGGCCTCGACGCCGGGCAGCAGATTGGCCGGCGGATGCTCCGCCAGGCGGCCTCCGTCCTGACAGAAGGTGTCCAGTTCCTCGACCGGGAAGAAGCCCTTCATCGCCAGCACGGCATAGAGCGCAGCAGCGGCGTGGCCCTTGGAGAGGATGAAGCGGTCGCGCAGCGGATCGTCAGGCTGCCGCGGATCGACCTTGAGCACGTGCCAGTAGGCGACCGTGAGGATATCGGCGCAGGACAGCGACGAGGCCAGATGAGCCGCTTGTGCAGCATGGGACATTTCGATGATGCGGCCGCGCAGTCGCGCGGCCTGCGTGCGTAAAGCGGCGAAATCGGCAGACGGAGAGGCGCGAAGGGCAACGGTCATCGATGTGGTCTCGCTGCGCTCGCCGCGACGCGAGCATGTCTGGCGTCAGGGCCTGTGTTGATAGGAGGCGGGCAGATTGGCAAGGTCGTCCTTGAATCGCTCGGCCCAGCGGATCACATCCTCGATGCCCTCCTCGAGCGAGAGGCGGTCGCGCCAGGCCAGTGCCGTCCGCAACTTCGTGCTGTCCAGCATATAGGCCGTATCCTTGCCGGGCCGTTCGGGGCCGATCTCGACGTAGTCGTCAAATGGCTTGCCGAGACGCCTCAGGATCATCTCCACGAGGGTGCGGATCGAGACCAGTTCGTATCCCGAGATGTGATAGGTCTCGCCGGGTACGCCGCCGCGGGCGATCCGCAGCGTGGCATCGGCAACATCCGTCATGTGGATGAAGACCCGCACCGACTTGCCGCCGCCATCGAGCCGCAACCGGCCTCCGCCCATTGCCGCGAGGATCGTCCGTGGCACGATGCGATAGAGCTGCTGGCCGGGGCCGTAGACATTGGCGGCACGGGTGAATACCACCGGGAAGCCGTAGTTGGCGAAGTAGGTTCGCAGACTCATGTCGCCGGCGGCGCGCGACACGGCATAGGGGGTCGACGGATTGAACGGCGCGTCCTCCCGCACCCAGCCGTCGGTGGAGCCGTAGACCTCCGGCGTGGTGACGTGGACATAGCGCTCCAGCCCGTCATAGCGGCGGAGCATCTCATGCAGGCGGACAGCGGAGACCACATTGGTCATCATCCAGTGGTCGGGATGAAGCCAGCTCTCGCCCACCATGCTCTGGGCGGCGAAATTGACCACGTGGGTCGGCCGTTCACGCCGGATCAGCGCCTCGAGAGCCTCGAGGTCGTGATTGAGATCGATGCGCTGGAAGCGAACCTTGCCCGGCCGCGGCTGCCACTTGTATGGCAGCAAGGCCGGATGGGCTTCATCAGACCGGCTGGTTGCCAGCACCTCGCAGCCGAGCGCCGCCAGATGATCCGCGAAGGTCGCGCCCGAAAACGAGTTCGAGCCGAGGATCAGGTATTTTTCACGCCCCGCCATCACAACCCGTCGATCAATTCGTTGCCGCTGGCGGGGCCACGATGTCGCCGCGCCGGCTGTAGAGCCATTGCATGATCATATGACCGACGATCATCTGCGCGTCTTCGGAAATCTGCATGTCCTGGATCGGGAAGTGGATCGAGACGTCGGCGAGGTCCTTGGCCTTGCCGCCATTGTAGCCGAGCAGGGCGTAGCTCGTCATGCCGATCCGGCGGGCTTCGTCGAGACCGCGCAGGATATTGGCGGAATTGCCGGAGCCCGACAGGGCTACCAGCACATCGCCGCGCCGCGCCTGGACTGCGAGTTGCAGCGAGAAGACCTGGTCGTAGCCCTCGTCGTTGGCAAGACAGGTGAGCACCGACGGGTTGGCCGCCAGCGACTGCACCCGCAGGCCCGAGCCCGCGAGTTTTGAGACCGCATACAGGAAGTCGTTGGCGAGATGGTTGGCGTTGCCACCGCTGCCGCCATTGCCCATGAAGAACACCTGCCGGCCGGTCAGCCAGCAGTCATGGAATTCGTGCGCCAGCCGTTCCACCGGCGACCAGTCAAAACCTTGCAGCAGGGCGCTCAGCCGCTTCGAATAGTCGGTGAACAATCCGGTCGGGGTCGTAAACGCATGCGCATTCATTTCACCACCTCCCGCTCCATCCACTTCAGATTGTACCAGCGGTCGTCGTTGCTGAGGCGGCCCTGGGCGTGCATGCCGATCAGTTCCCGGATGGCGTCGTCGACCGTTTTCCTGGGTCGAAAGCCGGTGGCGAGCAGCCGGTCGGAATTGACGCGATAGCTTCGCGGATCGTTGGAGGGCGTGACCACGATCTCCGCCTTGACGTGATCGGCGACCATCTTCGCGATCTCGAGGATCGAGATATTCTCAAATCCGGCATTGTAGATGCCGGTATGTTCGGGATGGTCGAGCAGGAACAGATACAGATCGGTGATGTCGTCGATGTGAATGTTGGGCCGCGTCTGGTCGCCTCCGAACACGGTGATGCGACCGTTGAGCAGCGCCTGCATGGTCAGCATGTTGACGGAGACATCGAGCCGCTGGCGCGGCGAGTAGCCGCAGACGGTGGCCGGGCGCACGATCTGCACCACCATGTCGTCCTTGTAGGACAGCATGATCCGTTCCGCGCACATCTTGGTCTTGTTGTATTCCGAGATCGGCAGCAGTTCGAGGTCCTCGGTGACCTGCTCCTCTTCCTTCACGCCATAGACGCTGCCGGAGGAGGCGTAGATGAAGCGCTCGACGCCGGCGCGCCTGGCGCGGTCGGCAAGCTGCATGGTGGCGAGACAGCTGATCTCCCAGGTCAGTTTGGGGTCGAGATCGCCGCAGGGATCGTTGGCAACGCTCGAGAGGTGAATGATGGCGTCGACGCCGGAGAGATCGATCTCGTCCGTGTTGCGGACGTCGCCGCGCACGACCGACAGATCGGGATGGGGATCGAGAAAATTGCCGAACCACATGATGTCGAAGGCGACCACCTGATGGCCGGCCTTCAAGAGCTTCGGCACGAGCACACTGCCCTTGTATCCGCACGCGCCGGTGACGAAAATCTTCATTCCAGCCCCCTCGTCGGCAAGTCGCCAGACCCGCTCCCTGATCGTGTTTCAAGCAATCCGGCGCGCTGTTTTGGCTTAAACTCCACCTCGGCCCGGCGCAAGCTTGCGTTGCTGCCGATGTCACGGTGGTATCCATCTGTTTCCACGCAGAGGATGCGGCCGAGAAAGCGTGGGATCACGTCGGTCGACAGGTCGACGAAGGGCCTGCCCAGCGCGGTAATGGCGTCGATCAGTTCGGGCTCGCAGACATACACCGCGCCGTTGGCGAGATTGCCCGGCGGGCTTTCGACCTTCTCGTGGAAAGCGATGACGTTTTGCCGGGCGTCCAGCTCAAGGATGCCGCAGGACCGGGGGCTGTCGGTGCGAAAGCCCAGCATGGTGAGCACATGGCCCGGCGGGCGCCCCCGATGTGCGCGCAACAGGCCGACGACATCGAAGTCGGTGAGATTGTCGGCATGGGCGAGAAGGAACGGCTCGCCTTGCAACCAGGCCCTGTTGGCGAGCACGGTGCCTCCGGTGCCGAGCAATTCGCGCTCGTGAACGAGGTCAACCCTGGAGGCGAAGGGTGAGGCGGCGACGTGGTCGCGAACCTGGTCGGCCAGCCAATGGGTGTTGAGGAGGACGCGGTCGATCCCGGCCGCAAACAGCAAGTCGAACCAGTAGTCCAGCAGCGGCCGACCATGGATCGGGACGAGGCACTTCGGGGTGTGGACGGTGAGGGGGTGAAGGCGGGTTCCGAGGCCGGCCGCGAGCAGGAGGGCGCGCATCGCGTTGCGCCTCTCAATCATGGCTGAAGCCGGTCTCGTCGATTTCAGCGACGAGCTCGGCTGTCGTGAGCGGTAAATTGCCGACGCGGGAGACCTGCAGCGCCGCGGCGAGAGCCCCGACATAGGAACTCTGCCAGATATCGGCGCCGGCGCGAAGCGCCATCGCCGATCCCATGAAGAAGCTGTCGCCCGCGCCGGAGACGTCCTTGGGCGATGGATTGAAGGCCTGCAGTCGATCCGTGATCAGCCCACCATCGCCCGCGCTGTTGATCAGCGCGCCCTCGGCCCCCATCGTCACGACAAGGTGGGTCGCGCCTGCGCGATCGATCAACTGCTCGCTGATGGCGGCAAGACCGGACGTGAAGTCGTTGAGCGCCACGCGGGCTTCGTGCTCGGTCGGGGTAAGCAACGTCATGCCCTTGAAACGGGAGACGTCGCCGATCTGGGACGAGGTCTGGCTGTCGGCGGCCATCATCACCCTGCGAGCCCGCGCGCGCTCCGAGATCGCATCGACCAGATCCTGCGGCAGGCAGCCGTAATTGAAGCAGGAGAACAGCAGCAGGTCGCTCGACGAGAGCGCGTCATCGACGGCCGCGAGGATGCTGCGCTGAATGTCGAGGTCGGCGGCGTGCTGGCGCAGGTGGTTGACGCGCAGCAGCGTCTTGTTCAGGGCGCGGAAGCGCTGCTTGCGGGTGGTTGGGCGGGTCTCGTCGACGAAATAATCGCAACGAACGCCATGCTCCTCGAGGGTGTCACGAGTGAACCGCGCCGCCGCATCATTGCCGACCAGGGTAAAAAAGCGAACGTCGGCGCCGAGGCCGTGGGCGTGGGCGGCGACCCCACCGGCACCGCCGACGAAGGTCTTGGTCACCAGCGGTGTGACGACGATCGTGGGATCCTCCTGCGACATGCCGATCGGATCGCAGGTGACATATTCGTCGACGATGAGGTCGCCGATGACCATCACGCGCATGCCGGCGAGCTTGCCGAGGATTGCCTTGAGATTGAAGATGTCGAAGCCGTGTCGCCGCGGGAAGTCCAGCGGCTTGCGGATGGTGGAAAGGTCGGGATGCACATAATCCCGCTCCAGCAGCGACAAGGATGCGAAGCGCAACTCGCCTGAGCTGAAGACCAGGCGGCCGCCATAGCTCTCGACAGCCGTCTGTTCGGGGTTGAACCTGGTTTCGAATTCCTTGCCCTTGACGACGACGTTCGGGCGCAGGCTTTCGATGAAGGCCTCGCTACTGCTTTCGAGCTGGACCGCGTGGGTGACCAGCGCGATCGACCGGACGTTCTCCAGCCGCATCTCCTGCGGCAGCGTGACGCCCGGCGAACCGTCGGGATTGACCCCGACGACCAGGATATCGGCTTGCTCGGCGGCGAATTTCAGCAGCCTGAGGTGTCCGGGATGAACGACATTGAAGTTGCCGGAAACGAAGGCGATGGACTGCCCGTCGTCGCAGCCGGCCCGAATGGCCCGCGATGCGGCATGGCTCCGCGTGTCGCCGGAACAATGGTCCAAGAAATCCGCCCCAACTCGCCCCCGATGGTGGAGATTGCAATCAATGGTTGCCAAAAGTCAAGGTTTTCAGGCGTCGTTGATCATGGAGGCTAAGCAAGTGGAATATCTATGGATTCTGATGACGCTTCGGCGACGGGCTGGTCTGCGGAGCACGCTTCGGCATCCCTCCGCGGTGTGTGGGTAAACAGGCGTTTCGATTGCGCAGGATATCTCTCGAATCGGCCCCACCTCAGGCCGGCCGTTGTGAGGCCGCTCGGCCGGGGAGGGGCGGCGCCAATCTAGTGTCCTGTCTCCGAATTACCGCTCCATTTGCCTCACCCTCGCACGGTCATTCGGAGACATAAAGGACACTAGCAAAATCAAAGCGCTAGTGTGGCTTATGTCTCGCAATTGCCGACGACAGACTGGCCGCAAAGGCGGTAGGCAATTGCGAGACGCCACACTAGTGTCCTGTCTCCGAATTACCGCTTCATTTGCCTCACTCTCGCACGGTAATTCGGAGACATCAGGACACTAGCAAAATCAAAGCGCTAGTGTGGCTTATGTCTCGCAATTGCCGACGACAGACTGGCCGCAAAGGCGGTAGGCAATTGCGAGACGCCACACTAGTGTGGTGGATCTGACGCTCGTTTCAGTATTGCAGCGAGTTCTTCGAACGAGCGTCAGATCCAAAACCACACTAGAATCATGATCATTGCTAGTGTCCCCTTGTTTCCAACGTTCGTATGAGCGCCTGCTGCAATGGCATACGAACGTTGGAAACAGGACACTAGATGGCGGCGAGGTACGAATTGCGTCCTGTGCTGCCGCGCAATATATTGCGGCCATGCATGAGGTTCAGATCCGTCGCGGAGCGCCGGCTCCGCGCAACGATACGCGACGCGATGGCACGGGGTTCGGAGCGCGTCTGCGGGCGCTCGCAAATGTCGGGGCGATCGACGGCTACGTCATCAAAATCACGCTGGCGTCATTCCTGATCGTGCTGATCTCGCTGACCGGGGTGATCTGGATCACCCAGGCGCTGCGCAATATCGACCTGATGACCAGCCAGGGACAAACCATCCTGGTCTTTCTCGGCATTTCCGGTCTTGCGATACCGCTGCTGATGTCGATCATCGCTCCGATCGCACTTCTGGTCGCGGTGATGCACACGCTGAACCGCCTGGGCACCGACTCGGAAGTGATCGTGATCAGCGCCGCGGGGATCCCGCCGCTGCGGTTCCTGCGGCCCTTTCTGCTGGCGACTGTGGCGGTCTGTTTCATGATCGCCTTCATCTCGCTTTTTTTGGCGCCGGAATGTCTGAGGGCGCTGCGCCGCTGGAACACCCAGCTCGGCGCCGACGTGGTCGCCAATGTCATCCAGCCGGGCCAGTTCATCAAACTCGACAAGCTCACCTTGCGCATCAAGGAGCGGCTGCCCGGCAACGTGTTGCACGGGCTCTTCATCGACGACCGCCGCGATCCGCAGCAGCGCGTCAACATCGTTGCTGATCGGGGCACGGTCGAGACCAATAGCCGCGGTTCATTCCTCATTCTGGAAGACGGCAATCTTCAGCGTTTCGAAAACGGCCAGCGCGACCCGGCGCTGGTCGCGTTCAAAAGCTACGCCTTCGACCTCTCGGCGTTTTCGAATCCCAATCCCAGTATCATTTACAACGTTCACGAGCGTCTGACGCCCGAATTGCTGTCTCCGCCACCCGATGTCACGGCAAGTGCGACGGATCTGCGCGAGTTCCGGACTGAATTTCACGACCGGCTGTTTGCGCCGCTGTATCCGGTGGTCTTTGCGCTGCTCGCCTTCGCATTTCTCGGCATGCCTCGAACCACCCGGCAAAGCCGCAATTTTGCGGTCTCGGCCATGCTGCTGACCGTACTGGTGGTTCGTATCGCCGGTTTCGCCTGCACGACGCTGGCGACCAATCATCCTGTCGCGATCGTGGTGCAGTATGCGATCCTGGCGATCGTCGGGGGGCTTAGCCTCGTGATGATCCTGCGCGGCGTCATCGTCGAGGCGCCCGCAAGCTTGATGGAAGGCCTCCTGTCCATGGGGCAGCGGTTCGTGCCGGCAAGGATGCGGGCGTAATCGGCGGGAGGAGCGCCCGTAACGGCGGTCAATGGCCCTTCGCGGCGGCGGGGTGCCGCAGGTCGGCGCGGCTGCAGTCGGCCGGCGGAATGAAATGATAGACGTAGGTGAACGTCTTGGGCTTGAGCGTTCGCCGCAGCGGCAGCGTGACGCTTCGCTCGGGCGTCGGCGGCAGGCCGAACAGGTAGTTCTGCAAGTGGGATTGATACTCCGCGCTGCCATCCATCACGACGGCGCCCCCGGCGTTCAGCTTGTCGCGATCGAACCAGGCGGCGCCGGCGATGTCCCGATAGAAGAGGGCGGTGACCTGCGGGCCGGCCTCGATGCCGACACCATAGACTTTTTGCCGTCCGCCGATGAAATAGGCGGGCCCGCACGGGAACTGCTTGTTCCAGTCTTCGAGGATGGCGTGCGCTCCGGCCTCGATCGGCTCCTGCATCGCACTGTGGCTGGCAAAGACGGTGTAGACGGTGGCGACGATGACGCCGATGGCAAGATAAAGCCCGCCGAGAACCGCAATCAGCCGCCGCTCGGCCCAGGGACGCCAATCCCCAATCGGCCGCAAGAGCGGGGCGAGGCCCAGCGCGATCATCATCGCGTAAGGGGCACTGAAGCGGAAGATGTAATCGAGACCGGCGATCAGAACCAGAACGAGTAGCGCCGCCTGCATGGCGATGTTCATCGCCAGGATGACGCGGCGCTCGGCCTGCGCGTCGTGGTCGGTGCGCAAGGCGAGATTGCCCTGCTTGAGGCCGATCAGAGCGATGATGGCGCCGGGAAGCAGGAAGACGGCATGCCCGAGCAGAAGCTGACCAATATCAACCAGCCGCTTCCAGGCGCCGCCGGCCGGGGTGAAATGAGCGAGCCCGTAGCTCACGGCCTGGCCATGCACCAGGACGGCGGCGACATGGGGGGCGACCAGCACGAGGCCCAGAGCGATGGCCGCATAGAGACCGGGCCGTCGCCACATGATGCGGAAGGAGGGCTCCACCACCATGGCGACGCCAAGGCCGGCGAGCAGGATGGCGGCATTATATTTCGTCAGGAGCGCGGCCGCCGACCAGGCGCCGAAGCCGAGCCAGTCTCGCCAACGGTTGGTGCGGGCGGCGCGCAAGCAGTAATAGACGATCGCCGGCCAGGAGGTGAGCTGGAGGATGTCGGCGTTGAGCGCGAAGGACAGCGGGGCAAAGGCCAGATAGAAAGTCGTGCCGTAGAGCAGGGTGAACAGCCAGGCGCTCGAGCGTGGGCCGACCAGCCGCAGCACGGCGTGGAAATAGGCGAGGCCGATCGCCATCAGAATCTGATTGGCCAGGACCACTGCAACAGCGGAATGACCGAACAGCAGGTCGATGGCGCCGCCGATCCAGGCCATCATCGGCGGATGGTCGGGGGTCACCAGTGGAAAATGCCGCCCCCAGGCGATCAGCTCCCGGGTGTCATACATGGCGGTGGGAAAGGCGATGGCCGCCAGCGCCACCGGCAGCAGCAGTACGAATGCCAGCACGGCGATCACTCGGCCGGGCAGCAGCGTCGGCGACGCCTCGTGGGTCACTTGGGCGGCTCCACCCGGGCGAGGTCGCCCCATGACGCCGCCATCGACCCATCAGTGATCCCGCAGCCGGTCATCCTCGCGCCCACCCTCAGCTTGAGCCTGAACATGCAAACCGGCCCATGTCCGGGCCCCCTCAGTCTCATCCGCCGAGCCAGTCGGCAGATTCCCCCGGGGAGGGGTTTATATCCTGCGCCTTTGCCTGTCGAGCGCAGCAGCGCTCGCAGACGCTCTGTGGATGGCCACCGGCGGCTGCGGGCGCCATGCGGCGGGAATGCGTGTCAGACGAAATGGAGGTCGTTCTGATGGGCCTGGAGTTGCGCCAGCGTCACATGCTGGATCGACAGCGTGTCGTGAGCGCCGTCGACGACCACGACATTTCCGCCGCCGTCGTCGTGGGCGGCGGCGAGGAAGGCGTTCGCATTCGCGAAGACATTATGGTTGATCTGGAGCGTGTCCGTGGCCGGATCGAAGTGGGAGAGCGCGGCCTGGCCGAAATTCGGAGCGAAGATGAAAGTCTCGCCATCGAGCGTAGTCGCCGCAGCGGTCGGTGCTGCGCCGGCCCCGTTTGCGGTGGTTGTTACATAGACCGTCGTGCCGCCAGCACCATCGTTGGCGAATTTGAAGCTGTCCTGTGAAGCGATCCCGAGGAACTGCAGGTTGGCGGCATGGGTGCCGTCGCTCAACGACAGCACGCCCGACGACGCGTCGAAGCTCGACTGGAGCTTCGCGAGTTCGAAGCCCCGCAGATCGACCTGATGGGAGCCGGCGAGGGTGCCGTCGCCGGAGAAGCCGATCAGGGTCGCGCTAATCGGGGCCCCGGCGCCTGAGGGTAGGGTCACGGTCGAACCATCAAAGCTGCTGGTCGCCGACGATAGGCCGGTGAGGAAAGCGGTTGCAGCTGGCGGCACGCCGATGGTGCCGTCGCCGTTGAGGTCCTGATGGAAGGTGGTCTCGAATGATTCCAATGCGGCGCTCGCCCCCGACACGATGCCGGTCATGGAGCTCAAATAGTTACCGCTGCCATCCGTGCTCCAGACGATGTACTGATCGGAGCCAGTGACCTTCCAGGCGACGTCAAAGCCGCTGCCGATCTGCTCGGCGCCGATCGGCGCCCAACCGCCGAACTGGCCGGCGGTGACGCCCGAGCCCTGATACTTGAGCGATGGAGCAGAACCGGCTGCGCCGAGGTAATAGTTGAGGCCGAGTTGAGTGAGGCTGGTCGAACCGAGTGACTCGATGGTGGTGGCGAGCAAGCCGATGGTGCCGTCGCCGTTGAGGTCCTGATGGAAGGTGGTCTCGAACGATTCCAAAGCGGCGCTCGCCCCCGACACGATGCCGGTCATGGAGCTCAAATAGTTGCCGCTGCCATCCGTGCTCCAGACGATGTACTGATCGGAGCCAGTGACCTTCCAGGCGACGTCAAAGCCGCTGCCGACCTGCTCGGCGCCGATCGGCGCCCAACCGCCGAACTGGCCGGCGGTGACGCCCGAGCCCTGATACTTGAGCGATGGAGCAGAACCGGCTGCGCCGAGGTAATAGTTGAGGCCGAGTTGAGTGAGGCTGGTCGAACCGAGCGACTCTATGGTGGTGGCGAGCAAGCCGATGGTGCCGTCGCCGTTGAGGTCCTGGTGGAAGGTGGTCTCGAACGATTCCAATGCGGCGCTCGCCCCCGACACGATGCCGGTCATGGAGCTCAAATAGTTGCCGCTGCCATCCGTGCTCCAGACGATGTACTGGTCGGAGCCAGTGACCTTCCAGGCGACGTCGAAGCCGCTGCCGATTTGCTCGGCGCCGATCGGCGCCCAACCGCCGAACTGGCCGGCAGTGACGCCCGAGCCCTGATACTTGAGCGATGGAGCAGAACCGGCTGCGCCGAGGTAATAGTTGAGGCCGAGTTGAGTGAGGCTGGTCGAACCGAGCGACTCGATGGTGGTGGCGAGCAAGCCGATGGTGCCGTCGCCATTGAGGTCCTGATGGAAGGTGGTCTCGAACGATTCCAATGCGGCGCTCGCCCCCGACACGATGCCGGTCATAGAGCTCAAATAGTTGCCGCTGCTATCCGTGCTCCAGACGATGTACTGGTCGGAGCCAGTGACCTTCCAGGCGATGTCGAAGCCGCTGCCGACCTGCTCGGCGCCGATCGGAGTCCAACCGCCGAATTGGCCAGCGACGACATTCGCGCCACCAGATTTCAGTGAAACGGTGGCGCCCCCGGTTGCCAGCGAATAGTTCAGGCCCACTTGGCTGAGGCTCGTCAGACCGGACGATTCGACGAGCACCGGAGTAGCTGGCGTTATGCTGAACCCGATGGCGTCCATGATCTGCTTGTCGACGGTGGACAGGCTCTGGTTGGTGCTCCAGCTGTAGAATTCGTTGAACGGATCGGTCGAGCCCTGAACGCCGCTGTTGAGAAAGTCGCTCGGGTCGGACGACTGTCCGAAATCGGCGAGTTTGGTCAGGCCGCCATCAATGGAGAAATAGGCGGCGGGGGCGGTCGCTCCCGTTGAGAACAGGTGATTGCCGGCACTGGTGTAGCGGACGAGATCGAAGCTGCCGTTATCCGGCACGCGTCCCATGGCGTGGGTCAGTTCGTGCAGCGCCACGCCGACCAGCAGACTGCCGGAGATCTGGGTGCCGATGCCGACCGCGCCGTCGAGCGTCGCGGCTGTCGCCGACATCAGGCCCAGGGCCTTTTCGACCGCGGACGACACCCAGAGGCTGGAATAGCCGTTGACCGATGTCGTCGCGGGCAGCGAATTGACCAGCGTCTGGTCGAGCGACGACGTGGCATGGGTCGCGAGTGCGGCACGAAGCGTGCTGTAGGAAACGTAGGTGCCGTTCAGGACGCCGCCTTCGGCGCCAGTCGTCAGGCCGGTATCGTAATTGTTGTACCAGTCGCCGTAGCCGACCTGGATGGTGACGGTGATGTTGTCCTGAATCAGGGAATCGAGAATGTTCGCCGCGGTCTGCATGCCATCCCGGAAGCTTTGTGGGGCGGCGAGAGCGGAACTTTCGTAGCTCAGGACGAGATTCAGTGACATGCACAGGCCTTGCTTCAGCACTCCGGAGACATTGCATGCGTCTCCGGCGGACCCTGGGTCGGCGTCGCTCAGTACGTTACGGAATCCCGCTTGGCGAAACTTAGATGTCCGATTCGTTGAAGGAAAGTTAAGAAGAGTTTGTGTCGTCTCAAAGGCTTACGGCTGGCCTACGGTCGCCGTTCAGGGGGAGGCGGGAGTATGCCAGACGTCGCCGTTGGTTGCCGGAAAAACCAGGCGTAGTCGCTGCCTCGACAATGACATTATCGATGTTCATGTCGTGAACAAGGAGCTTGACGTTCACGTCGTGAACGGGGTATGGCCTGCGCCCAAACAGGAGGGCGCGACGCCATGGACCACTTGCTGGAGGGGGGGCATGAGAACGAGCAGATCGTTCTGGGCCTGCTAAACTCCGTGGAGGCCGATGGTGCCCGTTCGCAACGTCGCATTGCGGCCGAGCTCGGCATTGCCCTTGGTCTCGTCAATGCCTACCTCAAGCGCTGCATCAAGAAGGGGCTGGTAAAAGTCCATGATGCCCCTACGCGTCGTTACGCTTATTACCTCACTCCGCAGGGCTTCGCTGAGAAGTCTCGCCTGACAGTTCAGTATCTTTCCAACTCATTCTCCTTCTTTCGTCACGCCAAGAGCGACTGCGCCCAGGTTTTCGAGAGAGCCAGGGCCGCGGGTTTCGCCCGGCTTCTGATCGCCGGCAGGTCCGATCTAGCCGAGATTGCCATCCTGTGTGCCGTTGAGGCGGGCATCACGATCGTTGCGGTGGTCGATCCGCGCAGCGAAAGTACGACATTCGTCGGCGTCGAGGTCGTAGGCTCATTCGCCGAGATTACTGCGTCATTCGATGCTGTGCTGATCACCGATGTGATCCGTGCCCGCGAATCCTTTGAGGCGGCGGTCGTGGTCTGCGGGGCGAACCGGGTTCTTGCGCCCGCGCTTCTGGGGTTGCGGCCGGCATCGGCGGCGGAGGAGGCGCCATGACTGCAGCGGCTGGAGTGCGCTGGTACGTCGTTCAGACCCAGGTCAACAGCGAGTTGAAAGCCGCGCTGAACCTGCAGCGGCAGGGTTTTAAGGTCTACCTTCCGCGCTATCTGAAGCTGCGGCGGCACGCTCGCAAGCTCGAGGTCGTCGCAAGGCCGCTGTTCCCGCGCTACATATTCGTCGCTATCGACATTGCGATACATCGCTGGCGTTCAATCCAGTCGACGTTCGGTGTGGCGCGGCTGGTGACCAACGGGGACGATCCTGCAATGGTGCCCGAGGGTGTCGTAGCCGCGATCATGGCGCAGGAGGACGAGAAGGGATTCGTCAGGCTTGATAGTCGTCCGGCATTCGCTCCGGGGGACAAGGTTCGGGTTCGGTCTGGCATTTTTATGGATGCCGCAGGTATCTTCAGCGGTGTTGCCGATCACGACCGCGTCGCAATTCTACTCGATATGCTCGGACGGAAGGTTCGCGTGCTGGTCGCCGCGGACATGGTCGCGGCGGCCTGAGGCGTTTTCAGCGCGCGCCGCCCCACTGGGCGGCACGATCAATTCCGGCCCGTTGTGGGCAGTTCGGGGGAGCTGATTCACCCGGACTGCGGTAGCATGCGAGTAATCAACCAGTGCGGTGGATCTGACGCTCGTATCAGTATTGCAGCGAGTTCTTCAAACGAGCGTCAGATCCAAAACCGCACTAGAATCATAATGATGCTAGTGTCCCTTTGTTTCCAACGTTCGTATGAGTGCCTGCTGCAATGGGATACGAACGTTGGAAACGGGACACTAGGCTGGTCGCGTCAGATTAGGGCTGCTGTGCTTTCGGTCCGACAGGGCCGCTCGCTTCGGTCCGATGAAAAATCAACATCTTCCCCTTCGGGAGTTCAACGGCCGAAGCTTCCTTGAAATTCCCGTTCGATCGCAACCACACGGTCAGGTCATTGAGCTCGGCGTTCACCGGATAACGGGTGAGTGTGCCAAGAAGTGCGTCGTCGGGCAGCACGATAAAATCGAAGTCGGTCGACATCTTCTTAAGTTTGCTAATGTCTGTTTCGAGTGGAGCGTAGTTTACCGCCAGATCGATGCCATTCTTCAGAGCTCTAAATCGGTAGGCGCCGGGCGCTATGGGACCCGCTGTCGGGAAGAATACGGAAAACGCGCCCTTCTTTTCTGCCCCTCCAGCCGCCTGAACCAACCTGGAATAGGTGCGATCGTAAAGTTGGGGCGCTTCAACAAGCGTGTCCGCAGGGAAGTGTTGCTGCGCATCGCCCCTGTCCGCGAAGATGCAGCCTCCGACAAGCGCAAGGGCGTACGCCGGCAAGAGCCATTTCGCTGTCCGCGGTCCGGGATGACGGAATCGAAATTCTTCGCAGGCCAAGTGCACAAGCACCCCCAGAGAGACAACGATCGCTCCATAGAGAAGGGAGCCAAAAAGCATCAGTTTGACCGTCGCCAACGTCGGGATGAGGTAAGACGTCAATACGAGGGCCAACAATCCCAGCAGTTCCACGACTCTCGGCAGTGCACCGCGACGTAGCGCCAGAATAAAGCTGAGAACGAACAGCCCGAGGGTCAGCCAGACCCAGTTGTGGAACAGTTGCCAACTCTGATCGATATAGAATCCGAAGCGCTCGGTGGGGCCATTCTTCAGCAGATATATCTGGTTCCAGGCATCGATGTCGGTGACGAACGTCTGATAAATGTAAGTCATCAGTCCGGTAAAATGGACCGCAAAGTAGGGCCCTGCGACGCAAGCGACACAAACGAGGACTGTTGTCGCTCGACGCGCGATGGACTTGGCCGCCTCGCCGCCCAAGAAGGATGCCAGCATTCCAACTGCAAAGGCTAGCGACCAGACGGCAAGGATGGCGATGAATGCGGTCGGCTTTATGAGTAAGGCCAGTCCTGCGCAAATTCCGAAGAAAACTGTCTTTCGCCCATAAAGCAGGTGTCGTTGGAAGATGGCAGTCGCCGCAATCACCGAAGTGGCGTATCCGGCAATCATGTCAGGATGGTAGATATTTACCGCGTTATCGAACCAGGCTGTCGCGGCAACGATAACTGTAATGATTGCAGCAGAAATGATCTGTACTTCGAACAGAACAACGAAAGCGACGGTAATGAGCGAGAGCGCGACAGCGTTGAAGGCGTAGGGCGCGACCGTTGAGCCGCTTGTAATCAAGAATCCGAAAAAGGCGCCAAAGCTCGAGTACGGGGAGTGTGGCGGCAGTTCAATGAGGCCCCGCAGCATCGCGATCACGCCTTGAGACTTCAGCGTCGCTAGTCGCTCAAGCCCATCGACAAAATAAGTAACATCGTCATAGACCGGCGGGATGGCGAGGCGCCCGTAAATGGCGCTATGGTGTAGGAGCAGGGCGGCCTTCTGCAATACGATTGTTATGATCAATGCGGATGCAAGCGCATTGTACTTGGTCACGCGATCCATAGAATCCCCCGGCCGTTTAGGCTTTCCAACCCGGAAGCCATACATCGTATTTCGATTCTAGTCAGCATAAGCGGACTATGCATCCGAGCCGGATGTCTTCGGTTTCAGGTCGACGGTCTGCAACTGGACGGACTGTTGAGTGTCCGCGGAGGGAATAATCTTGCGCAGAATTAGCGTCGTTACGCCGTGCTACAACGAGGCGTTGAACGTTCGGGAGTGCTACGCTGCCGTTCGCGACATATTCGAGCGTTTCCTTCCGGGCTACGAGCGAGAGCATCTGTTTTGCGATAATGCCTCTACGGACGGCACGATCGAAATTCTTCGTGAAATTGCCGCGTCGGATCCGAGCGTCAAAATTATTCTTAATTCGCGAAACTTCGGTCCGATGCGATCAAATTACAACGGCGTCATGGCGGCATCCGGAGATGCGGTCTTGCTATTCCTGCCGGCCGACCTTCAGGACCCCCCTTCATTGTTGCCCAAGTTCGTCGAGCTGTGGGAGCAAGGGTTTGAGGTGGTGTTTGGCATTCGGGCCGAGCGCGAAGAGGCTTGGCTGATGCGGACCGTTCGTTTTGGATACTACAGATTTCTAACCGGACTAACTCAACTTTCAGCACCGCCAGGCGTTGGTGATTGTCAGCTCGTTGATCGGAAGGTCGTTGAAGCTATGCGGCAGATTGAGGATGCTTACCCGTTCCTGCGCATGATGACGTTCGAGTGTGGGTATAAGTCGGTGGGCGTGCCTTACGTCTGGATGGCCCGCAAGCGAGGCTTCTCTAAGAACTCTCTCGCGAGGCTTGTTGATCAGGGTTTGAATGGCATCATCACCTACACCAGCTCGCCGGTGCGGGCCGTCTTATTGGCGGGCTTCGCTATTGCTGCGCTTTCGATAGTTTATGCAGTGGCAAACCTTATTCTTGGCTTGGTGCTTTATCAGCGTCTCGCCGAGCCCGGCATATTTTCGATCATCGTCGCGGTCTTCTTCTTTGGCGGTGTGCAGCTTTTTGTGACCGGGTTGCTGGGGGAGTACATTCTTGCGATCTATGCGCAGGTACGGAAGAAGCCGGTGGTCTTCGAACGTGAGCGCATTAACTTTTCCGATAGGCGCTGAACCGCCGCTGGATGTCGGGAGGGGCGCATGTGGGGTTTCCAACAGAAACCAAAGCGTGGTGAGATTCTGGCCTCATTGCTTCGACTGAACAGTTAGTATAGATGGTCGTGGCAATCGTACGGGCCTGTCATCTGGACCGTTTCGGGTAGGATTGTCTGGGCAATATGCAGCGTCGGCTGCGCATTTTGGAGCTGCAACTTGCATCCGCGTTATCGTGCAACATGCCGCGTTTGCCATTCGGCAAAGCTTACGCCTGTCATTGATTTGGGCTCGCAGTATCTGCAGGGGTCGTTCGTGAAGGAGGGTACGTTGATGCCGCCGACACGGAAACTCCCAACCCAGCTCGTTCGCTGCGACGTGACGCGGAATGAAGATGGCTGTGGGCTTCTCCAGCTCGCGCACACCTTTCCGCCTGAGATTCTTTACGCCAACTATTGGTATCGCTCCGGAACGAATGCGACGATGCGCGATCATCTTGCGGGGATCGTGAAGAGTGCTCTGTCGTTGATCGATAAGAAGGCGCCTGTGGTTCTGGACGTCGGGTGCAACGACGGCACGTTGTTGGCCAACTATCCCGCCGGCTCGAAGCGCTTCGGGGTCGATCCCTCCGATATCGCCAATGGAATTGAAGGCGACGTTACAGTCGTGAACACGACGTTCCCGTCCGAACAGGCCTCTTCAGTTCTTCCCGAGGGGGGATTTGACGTCGTTACCTCAATCGCGATGTTCTACGATCTCGAGGCGCCGGTCGAGTTTGCATCTGCGGTTCAGAAGCTTCTGAAGCCGGATGGCATTTGGATCTTCGAGATGTCCTACCTGCCGCTTATGCTTCTACAAAATTCCTTTGATACCATCTGTCATGAGCACCTCGAGTATTACAGCTTGGCTGTTCTCGAGACCATCGCGGCGAAGGCGGGGCTGCGGATCTTCAAGGTGGATCTCAACGACATCAACGGCGGAAGCTTGCGTTGTTACGCTTGCAACGCCTCGGAAGGCCGGTATGGCACGGCGGTGGATAAGAGCTTCATTCATCAGTTGCGAATTCGGGAGTTCGAACTGGAGCTCGACACGGATAAGCCGTATCTGCAATTTCAAGATCGCATCAACCGCGCACGGGATGAGCTCAATGCGTTAATCTTCAACATCCGGGCGCGCGGCGAGCGGATCCACATCTACGGCGCCTCGACCAAGGGGAACGTGCTCCTTCAGTGGTACGGCATAAATAGATTGATGGTTGATTGCGCGGCCGATCGGAATCCGCAAAAGGTCGGCTCAAGAACTTTGGGCACCGATATACCGATTGTCTCCGAGGAGGAGTCCCGCGCGGCAAAGCCTGACTATTATCTGGTTCTCCCATGGCACTTCCGGAAGGAGTTCCTGGAGCGAGAGAGGAAGACGATCGAGGCTGGAACCAAGATGATCTTCCCCCTTCCTGTCGTGGAAGTTGTTGGTGCTGACAACCTCGATGCCGCCGTCGCAGCGGCGTCCTCCCAGAGTACGTCGATCGAGAGAATCCTCTTCGAGTAGCCGGTCCAATGCCGTACTCGCTTGTGTTGGGGACTAATGGTCAGGATGGTAGCTATCTAGCTGACAGTCTCCTGCGACGAGGTCACGTCGTTATAGGAGTTGGACGTCAAGATGCTCCATCGTATGACTTTGGCTCGAAGAGGTTTGAGTACATCTCGTTAGATATCGGGTCGGCGAGCGCGCTGACTGATGTCTTGTGCTCCTATCCGCTGGATTACGTCTTCCATGCTGCCGCAGTACACGGCCCGTCCGGCTTCGAATACGAGAGTGTCTGGCAGAGCGCTTTAGCTGTTAATATTGGGTCGATACAGACTGTCCTCGAGCATGCACGTACCAGGGCGCGAGACCTCCGCGTGATGTATGCCGGATCCTGCAAGATCTTCCCAAATCCGCATGTCGGGGTCATCAATGAGGATACGCCGGCTCGAGGCACGTGCTTGTATAGCATAGGAAAGATGGCCAGCCGCGAATTGCTGTCCTACTATCGGCAGCGCCATGGCGTCTCGACGACCAATCTCATCTTGTTCAATCATGAGTCGCCGCGTCGCGATCCCAGCTATCTCTTTCCCCAGTTGGTGAGGGCAATTGCTTCCGCCCTGACGACCGGGGAACCCAGTCTGCAGGTGAGGACTCTGAACTTCTCGGTCGATTGGAGCGCCGCCGATGAGATCATGGACATCGTCGCCGATCTCGCCGTGATGTCTGATGTCCCGGAAGTCGTGTTAGGGTCTGGACAGACGTGGACCGGCAGAGCCGCTGTCGATCATCTGTTTTCAGCTTTTGGGATCGCCGGTGCTGGCTTGGTACAATTGGAGAGTCCAGATCTCGATTATACGGGTCAGTTCAGGGTCTCGCTTGATCGGCTGGCCAAGGCGATCAATCGTGTTCCGACCAAGACCATCGTGGACATCGCGACCGATATATTGAACACGAACTATCGTCTCCAGTTGCCGCCGGACGCTTCCCGGGCCTGACGATGGAGCGGATTCTGCTAGGCCAACTCGGCGCAAACGGCGACTGCCTGTACGCGACGATTCTTGCGCGGCAACTCCGGCATGACTACCCTCGTGCTCACATCACTTGGGCCATTTCCAGTCAGTGTGTCGGAGTGCTTCGGAACAATCCGGATATTGATGACGTCTGGGAGATCGGAATCCCCGACTGGAATGCACACGAAATGGCGTGGCGCTTGTTCGAGCGAGAAGCTTTCAGGCGCTATCAAAGGGGCGAGTATGATCGAATTTTGCTGTCCCAGATCTGGCCCAGCCATTTCGAGAACTACGACGGAACGGTGAGGCCGAGTATTCTGCGCAGCTATCCGCGTCCCATTTCCGTGCCCATCGAGAATGTCATATGTCTGGACGACGATGAGCTTGAGAGGGTCGAGCGATTTGCCAAGGATGCCCGGTTATCCGAGTTCGGGCATCGCATTCTGTTCGAGTGCTCTTCGAAAAGCGGGCAGTCATTCGTAACTCCCGATATCGCCCAGGCGGTTGCCGAGAAAGTCTACGACATTCTTGATGATGCCACGGTCATCTTTTCGACGCACGTTCCGATGCAGATCTCGGACAGCAGATCGAGGTACGCCGGAACGCTTTCGCTCCGCGAAATTGCGTACTTGACGCAATACTGTACGCTTTTTGTCGGCTGCGGAAGCGGCGGAAGCGTTGCCGCATCGTCGACGGCGTCAAAGCCGCTTCCGATGGTGCAACTGTTGTCGGCATCGACTTCGGTGTTTGCCTCGTTTGCTCACGATTTCGAGTACTTCGGAATAGACGATCGTCCTGTGATCGAGATAACCAACGAAGACCCTGCTTATATCGCGGACTGCATCGCAACCCTCTGCCGAGAGGGGCCCCCTTCCGCGCGTCATAAGTTCGGGGGCGGCATTCCGCTGACTTTCGGACACTACATCTCTCAGATCAGACTCTGTCTTTGCCGTGATCACCGGTATGTCGACGCCGCTCGGTCGCTCATGGTCACGGTGGATCGGTACGGCTGGACGGAAGAACTCGTTGCATTCGGCGACAAGGACATTGCCCCCTATCTCCCGCTTGATCCGAGTTGGATCTTTTCTCCAAATCGGCGAACGGGAGATCAGTTTCGAGCGGCGCTCGCCGACGCTAATCGCGCACTCCAGGGGCGCCGAATCGGCGAGCGGACATGAGTGGCAGAGCCGAATTGGCAACCATCAGCGGATTGATAACGTACCGAAGATACATCGTTGCGAATGCGCTCAACGAAGTTCGAACGCGTTACGCGGGAACGAGCTTGGGGATCGCGTGGCATATTATGTACCCCCTGACGATCGTCTTCGTGCTTGGGGCGGTGCTGTCGGGAGCTTTTCCGACGACTAACTCTCGGCTAGGCGGTGTCGGCGCGAGCCTGAGTATCGCCTGTGGGCTGCTTCCCTGGCTGGCGCTTTCGGACGCTCTCTCTCGCGGGACGAACTCGCTGGTTGAGCACAGTCTGTATCTTCGAAAATTATCAATTCCTGAAGAAGTCTATATCGCCAAATCGATTTTGGCATCGAGTATCTATTGTGCGACGTTGCTGCTTTTCCTTTGCGTGTTGGTCGCATTGAGCGGCCATTTCCACCCGATCCAACTGGCGCTCTTGCCAGTCGTCGCGATACTGCTTTTGATGCTCGCGTTCGGGCTATCGCTCGCGCTCTCGCCGCTCAACGTTCTTATGCGCGATGTCGGGCAAACGTTGCCGCTCTTGTTGCAGTTGGGAATGTGGCTATCGCCCGTCCTGTACCCGGCCGAGTTGATGCCGTACGGACTTGCAGCGCTTCAGGCCGTCAATCCGTTCAGTCCATTTTTGGCTGCGATCCGGTCGCTCATGCTGGACGGAATGGCGCCGGGGATCTGGACGTGGTTTGCGATGATCGGCTGGGCTGCCGGCTCTTGCATTATCGGGGCCGGCATTCTTCAGAAAGTGCGCGCCGAGTTGCGAGATAATCTCTGATGCATGCTCCAGCCATCCAAGCGCAGTCCTTGAGCAAGCGCTTTCGGATATTTTCCGGGTCGTTCAATCGGATGCTCGGCGCGTTGCTGGGAACTGCGGGGCCATCCGCGACAGAGAATTGGGCGATCAAAGGTCTCGACCTAACCATTGATCGCGGCGAGGCCGTCGGCATCATCGGGCGTAACGGCTCGGGAAAGTCGACGCTCTTGAAATTGATCGCCGGTGCGCTTGAGCCTTCTGCTGGCCAGATCAAGGTCGTTGGCAGAGTGCTCGCCTTGTTGGAGCTGGGAACGGGGTTCAATCCCGAACTTACAGGTCGTCAGAACGTGCTTCTCGCAGCCCAGATGCATGCATTCGAAGAGGATGACATTCGCACAAAGCTTCGGGACATTGAGACGTTTGCAGACTTGTCCGACTATTTCGATCGTCCGGTGAAGACGTATTCGTCTGGCATGTTTGTAAGGCTGGCGTTCGCAACCTTCATATTCATGAAGCCCGACATTCTGGTGATCGACGAAGCATTGAGTGTCGGGGACGTCTTTTTTCAGCAGAAGTGCTTCAATGCGATCATGGAGATGAAAGAGAGGGGTACAACCATCCTTTTTGTCTCCCATGATATGACTGCTGTTCGCAGGCTCTGCGACAGGGCCATCCTGATTGACCATGGCGTCAAGCTGTTTGATGGGGCTCCGGAGGAGGCGGTGACGCGGTTCTATGCGCTGCGAGGTGATCGCCGCGAGAGCCCAGACGTTCGAGCCGTTCCGGCCGTGGCCGGGGCTGACGGTGCCAGGGGCGATCTCGCCGGGTCTGGCATCAGGATCGGCGGAGGCGGCGGAAGCATCCTGTTCGTGCGATGCCTGGATGACGCAGGCGCAGACATGTTGCACTTCGAAGTAGGCTCGCGGACGACCGTCGAGCTCTTGTTTGAGGCCCACAGCGACTTGCAGGAGCCGAATGTCGGAATCGAGATATATGATCGGTTCAACCAGCTGGTCTTCGGGACGAGTTTGAAGAACATGGCTGTCAGGCTGGGGCCGATGAGATCCGGCGAGCGGTGTTCGGTCCGGATCTATGCGAAGCTGGATCTCATGCCGGGACAGTACGCGCTATCTGCTGCAGTTGCCGACCAGTTCGGAAGCGAGGATCCCAATGCGGGGACTGTTGTAAGCAGAATTGAAAATATGGGGCCAATCACTGTTCGATCGAGCAGGGAACTGCTGCCATTCTACGGCTTGGCCTGTCTGCCCTCGTCGTGCGAAGTCGTTGAACTCAAGTCTGTTGTTTAGATCATGGAGTCGGTAATGGATCTCGACCCCGGCTCCCGTTCCCTCGAGGCGGATGCGCACGAGGGCGCTGCTTTAAACTGGCGCGTGTCTGGTTGGGGCGCCGCTCGACCGTTCACGGCTCGATTCGAAAATCCAAGCCTGATCGACCAGGCGATCGAGATCGCGCGCGGCGAACGCGGCTTGATCGAGGATGCCATCCGCAAAGGACGAATCCCGTTTCCTAGTCGCATGCCGACTGGGCGAGGCGCGGCCATTTCGAACGTGGAGGGGCCCGTTTTCGCAAAGCCCGCCAGCTTCGGATATGAAAGACATGCCGCGAGCTCGTCTGAAGTGCTCAGTTGGCTCTCCGCTGCGAAATACAACGTCTGCAATCGAGCACAGCGCCGCGGGTTGGAAGCCGCCCTTGGCGAAGTAGAGCAGCGTGTGCCGTGCGGCATCATTGTGGTGGTCGCAGAGGGAGGCACTTTTCACGTAACAAGGCAGCTCGTTCGGAAATTCCCGCGAGTTGTTGTTGTCCAGTCGTCTTACGGAGCTGGGTCGGAACCAAAGGCTGCATCGCTGCGAAGGCCTGCCGCCGACGGCCTGTTTTCCTGGTTGTGCGCCAACGCAGACCGAGCTTCGAGCGTCGGGGCGTTCGTCCTGGTCGGTGACGGCACCTTCGAAATTGATGTCGCCGCGATCCGCGATTTCGCCCAGACGGACATCATACGGGTCAGCCCGATCGGCAAGTCTCCCTTCTGGAGCGCCTCCCGGTTGGCGAACGGAGCGAACGCTGGCGCTGATGACGCCTCCGCGCTGCCGCGCATTTCGATTGTTACGGTAAGCTACAATCAGGCGGCATATCTGGAGCAGGCCATTAACTCCGTCCTGGGCCAAGATTATCCCAACCTCGAGTATGTGATTGTCGATGGTGGTTCGACGGATGGGTCGGTGGAAATCATCAATCGATATCGAGATCAACTGCACGCCGTCGTCATAGAGCCGGACAACGGACAGTCTGACGCTCTCAACAAGGGATTTCGATTGACGTCGGGAGAGATTCTGAACTGGTTGTGCAGTGACGATATGCTGGAGCCCGGAGCGCTGCGCCAATTGGCTCGCAGCTACGTCCGCAATGACATGCCAGACCTGCTTGTCGGAGGTTGTGTTCGGATCGGCGAGGAGCGTGGCGTCGAGCTCGCCCGCCACCATACATCGATTGTCATGGGGGAAACGGTTCCTATGGAGCCGCTGAACATTCTCCAGTTCATGCGATCGTGGCAGTATGGCAACTATTTTTTCCAGCCTGAAGTATTCTTTTCGCGACGAATTTGGGATGCTGCGGGCGCATTCATCAAGCCGCATCTGTTCTACGCGATGGACTATGATCTTTGGCTGCGTATGGCTCTTGCGGGGGCGCGGGTCCGGCACATCCCTGCTTTTCTGGGCTGCAGCAGAGTCCATTCGGCACAGAAGACCCAGTCCGATCAGGTTTATCTCTACCAAATTGCTCAGATAATGGATGAATACGAAGAGCTCTTCGTGCGCTTGAAGGGCTCGATCGCTTGAGAAAGGGACGGCGGTGTCGTTGAGAAGTCGAGTTGGAAATTTCTTTCGGACATTCGAAGGCTCTTTGGCGGAAACTGTCGCCCATGGGCGAATGTCCGGCGCTCTGCTGAAGGATTTCTCCGAGCGCTTGTTGTTGCTTCAGGGGCGATCGCTGGCCCGAGCCGGCGAGCAGTCGTCCCGGATTCGGGATCTCAGCGACGTGGAGTTTCGCGTCTTTTCCCAGTGGGGAGAAGACGGCATCATTGATTGGCTCGTCGGCAAGATCGAGCTTCCCAACCACCGCTTCATCGAGTTTGGCGTCGAGAATTTCGCGGAAGCAAACTGCCGGTTTCTGCTCCAGAACAGGAATTGGCGCGGGCTGGTTTTCGACGGAAGCGAAAGCAATATGCGCGCGCTCAGGAATGAGCGGTTATTCTGGATGCACGACCTGACCGCGCAGGCCAGGTTCATAACGGCCGAAAACATCAATTCGTTGATCAAAGACGCCGGCTTCGCAGGCCCGCTTGGAATATTGTCGATCGATATTGACGGAAATGATTACTGGGTCTGGAAGAGCATCGATTGCGTAGATCCGGCAATCCTCATCTGCGAGTACAACCCGATCCTCGGTGACACGCTTCCCATCGTGGTGCCCTATGCGCCCGATTTCCAAAGGTTAAAGGCGCATCATAGCGGCCTTTATTTCGGCGCGTCGATCGAAGCGTTGAAACGCCTTGCTGCGCAAAAGGGCTATACGTTCGTTGGAACGAACAGCAACGGCATCAATGCATTCTTCGTCAGGAACGACCTCGCCGAGCCGGTGGTCGCGTCGCTAGGCCGGATAAGAGCGTTTCCGTCCCGGCACCGGGACAGCAGGGACCTGAATGGGGAATTGACCTTCGTCGGCGGGACGGACCGACTGAAGTTGATAGCTGATCGGCCCGCTCTGAATGTCGAGACGGGGCAGACGCTGTTACTCGGCGAAGCCCCCCCGCTGTATTCAGAAGACTGGCTGTCGGGAATGCGATGAATAATTCTCCGGAGTGCATGCCCAGTGCCCGTCGCTAAAGTTCGCGAATTGCTGTCGCTCGCGGCCTCAATCGGCGCGCAGCGACTGAAGCGTCACGACGTCGAGATCGCCGGATTGAAAGTGGCAGTTTCATCCCTGCTCCGTGAACGGGGCAAGGAGAGCTCGGGCGCGCAGACCGATCAAGCGCTTCTCGCCGCTCTGTTCGATGCGGGCTTGCACGCTGTCCAGGTCGAGCGGTTGTCGGAGCTGTATGAATCCATGGCTCTTCGTATTGCGAACCTGGAAATGGCGCAGGCATCATCGCAAGGCGAAGCGTCGGAGGAGAAACGAGGAAGCGTTGAAATGGGGCGGAGACAAGGTGCATCGGAGCATAACGACGACATCGTGGTGCATTTCGAGCGGATTCTCGCTGGCGAACGATGGAAACCATTTGGCAAACATGAAGCCTTGCGAGACTACTTCAACCATATCGTGAAGCAATATCGATTGGTGGTCGAAGAGCGCGACGGTCTGCTCAATTTGCGAGATCAGTTCATTCGAGAGCGGCAGGATCTGACCCGAGGTGAGCAAGATACCGGAGCCAGACCTTCGACCCACAGCGATTTTCCGGCTGAACTGCTCGACCGTGAGGGGCCCTGTTCGGTAACGATCGTCGATGTCGGAGCGCAAAACCTCGAATCCGAGGATCACATCTATTCGCCGTTAGTTCGTGCGAACAGGGCTCGTGTCGTCGGATTTGAGCCGCTCGAGGCCGAGGCTGCCAATCGAGCGTCCTCCGACCCGAGCATACTGATGCTCAACCATTTCATCGGCGATGGCAGCGACCGAACATTTCGGGTTGGCAAGTTCAGTCCGACATCATCGCTGCTGGAGCCCAATCAGTCGTTTTTGGCTCAATTCGTCGCGCTGCCGGAGATGTGCCAGATCGTTTCCGAAGAGGTGGTCTCGACGACGCGGTTGGACGATGTGCCGGAGGTGCGGGACTGCGACTTTCTCAAGATCGACGTGCAGGGCGGCGAGCTGGACGTGTTGCGCGGGGCGTCCACAGTCCTTGAACGGGCCGTTGTCGTTCATAGCGAAGTTGAGTTCTGCCCGGTGTACAAAAATCAGCCCTTGTTCTCGGACGTCGACTTGTTTCTCCGGGCGAGGGGGTTTGAACTCATCGAGCTGATGAAGCGAGGGTACGCGAGCTATCAGGACCTGCCGCGGCCGCTCACAAGCTCTCGGCTGATGTGGGCTGATGCGGTTTATTTCATGTCCCCCGATGCGCTTTCCGCCGTCAGCCCCCAAAAGCTCCTCAAGGCGGCCTATATCGCGCACGAGAACTATGGAATGTACGATCTGGCGGCGCGCTATTTGCGAAGCTATGATGAATGCACGGGGGCTGATACCAAGGGCGTGTATGGTGCGCGACTGTGTGCGCCAACGTCTCGAAAAGCTTAAACTGACGAGGTGAAAGTCAAACCCATGAACATTTCAATTGAGGTGTCCGTTGGCGAGTTGATCGACAAGATCACGATCCTCGCCATCAAACTCGCCCGAATTTCTGATCCCGCCCGGATAGCAAACGTCCGTAAGGAACATGAGATCCTCACGGCGGCCTATGCGGTGAAGATTACGGAAACGCCTGAGTTGCTGAACCTCAAGAATGCGCTCATGAGTGTGAACGAAGAGCTTTGGGATATCGAAGACCGGATTCGAAACTACGAACGGCAGCAGGATTTCGGTTCGAGCTTTGTTCAACTGGCGAGGACCGTTTACCGAACGAATGACCGTCGGGCTGCTCTCAAGAGAGAGATCAATGAGTTGCTGAATAGCAATTTGATCGAAGAAAAGAGTTACAGCGCGTACTGACGATCGGCCCCTGATCATATTCGGGTGTGCGCCTGTGGTGAGCAGCCGCGCGCGCCAGGAGCGGTTGGTGGTTTTTGTTAGAATGGCCAATTGGCGGATCGTTAGGAGCGCTCTCGGACGAACTCGACCGGTTCCGTGAAATCAGTTGCGACGGGGGAGGACGATGAAGACGGTGATTCTGGCTGGCGGAAAGGGAACGCGGCTCGCGGAGGAGACATCGACCAGGCCGAAGCCGATGGTTGAAATCGGCGGTCGGCCGATATTATGGCACATCATGAAGATCTACAGCTCCTTTGGCTTCACGGATTTCATCATCTGTGTCGGTCACAAGGGGTACATGATCAAAGAGTACTTCGCGCACTATTTCCTTCACATGTCAGACGTCACTTTCGATCTGGCATCAAATTCGATGAACGTCCACAAGCAGACCGCTGACCCATGGCGGGTGACATTGGTCGACACCGGCGAGGAGACGCAAACGGGTGGGCGTCTGAAGCGCGTTCGCGATTATATTGGGGACGATGAAGCGTTTGCCCTGACGTATGGGGATGGCGTGGGCAATGTGGACATCACCAAGCTCCTCTCCTTTCACCGTGCCCATGGCAGGCAGGCGACCGTCACGGCTGTTCGTCCGGCGCGACGGTTTGGTGCGATCACCATCGATCAGGCCCGGGTCGTCTCCTTCAGGGAGAAGCCCGAGGACGATGGTGGATGGATCAATGGCGGGTTCTTCATTCTTTCGCCTGAGGTGTTCGGACTGATTGAAGGCGACTCGACAATCTGGGAGCGGGACCCGATGGAGCAGTTGGCGAAAAGCGACCAGATTCGAGCGTACCAACATCACGGCTTTTGGCACCCAATGGATACCGTCCGCGACAGGAGTTTCCTCGAGGAGCAATGGGAGAGTGGCGCGCCAGCCTGGAAGCTTTGGAAATGAATCGCCAATTCTGGAGTGGAAAGCGCGTTCTCGTTACCGGCCACACTGGGTTTAAAGGCGGTTGGCTTTCGCTGTGCCTGGCGGATCTTGGTGCCTTCGTTTATGGGATCGCGTTGCCCCCCGAGGACGGGCCGGCTCTGTTTACAGATTTGGCTCTCCAGGAACTGGTGGATCATAGGATCGGGGATATCCGCGATCTCGATACGGTCAGACGCGTCATGCAGGAAGCGCGGCCTGAGATCGTCTTCCATCTTGCCGCGCAACCTCTCGTCAAGCTTTCGTATGACGATCCCGTCTCGACCTTTGCAACAAACGTGATGGGTACGATCCACGTTCTGGAAGCTTGTCGCCAGGTGGGAAGCGCCAGAGCCCTCGTCGTCGTGACATCCGACAAGTGCTACGAGAATATGTCCTGGTGTTGGGGCTATCGCGAGACGGATAGGTTGGGTGGCAAGGACCCGTACTCGAACAGCAAAGCATGCGCAGAACTCGTCACACAGGCTTACCGGGACAGTTTTTTTGCCGATCCTGCGGGGCTGAGGGTTGCGTCGGCCCGTGCTGGGAACGTGATTGGAGGTGGAGACTGGGCCACGTTCCGCCTCGTGCCCGATGCAATGCGAGCTTTCCTTGCCAACGAGGCTCTTAATATCCGCAATCCTGATGCCACGCGTCCATGGCAGCACGTCCTCGAGCCGCTCCGCGGATATCTCCTGCTTGCAGAGGCTCTGTGCGATAGCCCGTCGGCCGTTGGGGCGTGGAATTTCGGGCCGGTACAGTCGGACAATGTACCTGTCAGCGTCGTAGCCACAAAGCTGAGCCGACTTTGGGGGGCTGGCGCGCGATGGGAGCCGACCGCAACGAAGGGCAGAGTGCAGGAAGCCCAAGTATTGCACGTCGATTCGGCGAAGGCGCTTCGAGACCTTGGCTGGCGGCCAACCATTTCCCTCGACACCGCACTTGAGTGGACGGTGGATTGGTTCAAGTCGCGCGAAGCGGCCCATGACATGAGGAGAGTGACGTTGGGACAATTGCGCGAATTTGCTATGGCCGCGAATGCCACAATGGAGGCCGTGCATGACTAATGCCGGGCGCGGCCAAGAAGCATCGCTGCGAGCTGAAATCCTCTCGCTGGTCAGACGATATCACGACCTTCACCATTCCAAGTCCGCCTTCGTGCCGGGAGAGAGCCCAGTGCCGGTCGCTGGTCGCGTCTATGGCAGCGAAGATATGGAATTGCTGGTTGAATCGGCACTTGATTTCTGGTTGACAACAGGCCGCTTCAATTCGGAATTCGAGAAGCGTTTCGCCCGGCGAGTAAATGCAAAGCACGCGATGACGGTTAATTCCGGATCATCGGCAAATCTCGTCGCGTTTTCGGCGCTGACATCCGAAAAGTTGCGGGGGCGCCAGCTCAAACCGGGCGACGAAGTGATCACGGCCGCCACCGGCTTTCCGACCACCGTCAACCCGAGCATATTCTGGGGTATGACGCCGGTGTTCGTCGATGTGTTGATGGGGACATACAACATCGATCCAGTCGCGGTCGCCAACGCCATCGGCCCGCGAACGAAGGCAATCATGGTGGCTCATACGCTGGGCAACCCGTTCGATTTGGCTCCCATCGTACAACTCGTGAAACAAAACAACTTGTTCCTGATCGAAGACTGCTGCGACGCCCTGGGATCGACTTACGACGGCAGGCATGTCGGTACCTTCGGCGACATCGCGACCTGCAGCTTTTATCCGGCCCATCACATTACGATGGGAGAAGGAGGGGCAGTCTTTACGAACGATGATTTTCTTCGCCGCATCATGGAGTCTTTCCGTGACTGGGGAAGGGACTGTTTTTGTGAGCCCGGGAAGGACAATACCTGCGGGCGGCGGTTCGGCTGGCAGCTGGGGCAATTGCCCAAAGGATACGACCACAAATACACGTACTCGCATCTGGGCTTCAATCTGAAGATCACGGACATGCAGGCGGCAGTGGGGTTGGCGCAATTGGACCGTCTTGAGGGCTTCGTCGACGCCCGCCGGTCGAATTTCGCTTATCTCACAGCCGGCTTGGCCGATCTCGAGCAGTACTTCATTTTGCCTCATGCGACGCCCAGGTCGGAGCCGTCGTGGTTCGGCTTTCCGCTGACTGTTCGGGCGGATGCTCCCTTTTCGCGGGACCAGCTGGTTCAGCACCTGAATTCAAAGAAGATTGGAACCAGGCTGCTGTTCGGAGGCAATCTGATCCGGCAGCCTTATATGCTCAAGCAGGGCTACAAGGTGGTCGGCGATCTCACCAATAGCGATACGGTCATGACTTCGACGTTCTGGGTCGGTGTGTATCCGGGCCTATCAAGAGCGGCCCTCGATTACACGATCGAGGTCATTCGGCGTTTCGTGGACAAGATTTGAACGGGGCGCTGCCCGAGAAGGTTGAGCTATGAACGGTGCGGATTACATCGCCGCTTTCTTGGTCGATCGTGGGATTACGCAGGTTTACCTGATGAATGGGGGAGCCTGCGCATTCATGATCGACGCGATTGGACGAAATCCAGGCATTGACTACATAGCAATGCAGCACGAGCAGGCCGCGGCGATGGCCGCTGACGCCTCGTGGCGAGTGACCGGCGTTCCGGGCGTGTCACTCGCGACAAGTGGCCCGGGGGCCACAAACCTGATCACTGGAATTGCTTGCTCCTATTTCGATTCCATTCCCTCGCTGCACATCACTGGCCAAGTCAACATGCGGGAAAGTGCTGTGTACCTGGGGGCGAGCGTTCGCCAAGCCGGTTTTCAGGAAACGAACATCGTCGACATGGTTCGCCCGATCACCAAATACGCGGTGCAGGTCCATAACGTCGATGAACTTAAGGTCGAACTCTCGAGAGCGTACAACATCGCCATGTCGGGACGGCGGGGGCCGGTCTTGATCGACGTGCCGATGAACGTTCAGCAGGATGCGGTCGGTGAAGGCGTGCTCTATGATCCGACGCTCGGCTGGGAAAATTGGGGAGAGCCAGACCTGGACGAGCGCGCCCGAGAACTCAACTCGTTTCTCTTGTCGGGCGCCAGACCACTGCTGCTCTTTGGGGCAGGAGTGGGGCTTTCGGGATCTCATGTGCAGCTTGAACAGTGGTTGAGACGGTCCGAATTTCCGTTCGTTGCCAGTTGGAATGCGCTCACTTATTTCGATCACCGTCTGACGAATTACCTGGGCCAGATCGGCGTCTACGGAAATCGAGGGGCCAACGCCGCCCTGCAGAATTGCGATCGTCTTCTGGTGCTGGGAAGTCGACTCGACAACCGGCAGCGCTCCGGCAATCCGGCGACCTTTGCGCCAGAAGCAAGGGTAATGGTTCTCGATATCGACGGTGAAGAACTCAAGAAGTATGCAGGGTCGAATTACGTGACGTCGCAGCTGGATTTGGCGCACTTGCCGCCATTGCTGGGCCGCATCACCGAGCCACCGCTCTCCGCAGAATGGCGGGCCTATCTCAGTCAATTGAAGGCGGATTACTACAACAAGGATCTAAGCACGTTCTCGAAACAGCATGGGACGATATCGCCCTATGAAATCGTCGCCGCGTTGAACTCCATAATCGAAGATGACGCCATAGTGATAGCCGATACAGGGGCAACTGTCTGCTGGACGAACCAGAGCTTCTGTCGCACCAACCAGACCTTCTTCACCGCCGGTGGAAATTCGCCGATGGGATATGCTCTGCCTGCGGCGATTGGAGCTGCGTTGCTTGCGCCGAACAGGCAGGTCATCTGCGTGATCGGCGATGGCGGCCTGCAGGTCAACATTCAGGAGTTGCAGACCATCAAGGCTTACGACCTCAATATCACGATTGTGGTCATGAACAATCACGGGTACGGCATCATCAAGCAATTCCAGGACAGCTACATGGAAGGCCGTCATGAAGCCTCGGGGCGAGGATATTCAGTCCCGGACTTGGGAGCGATCAGCCAGGCATACGGACTGGGATATGTGAAGCTCGGATCGCCTCGCGATGTGGGGCCGCACATATTTCAACAGAACAAGGCGACGTTGGTCGAAGTTCCTCTTCATCCAGGTACGCTGATCGAACCCAAGCTGGAGATGGGCCGGCCGATCAACGACCAGTTCCCATACGTCAGCGACGAGATCTTCAGTCGTGACAACAAGTTCACGACGCTGTCTCGTCGGCGATGAGATTGTCGACCCGGATGAAAGTTGCGATTCTCGGTTCAACTGGACACGTCGGCCGATCGCTTGCGGCCGAGTTGCTTCGTCATCCGGACATTCGTCTTGTCCTCTACTCCAGGCGAGGTGATCTCCCCGGTGCGGGAGAGGCTGCCATCGACCGGGCGAGAGTCGAGCTGCGATCGACCACGGCCTTGGATTTCGGTGGTTGCGACATCGTGGTCAACGCAATCGGGGTCGGGACGCCGGATAAGATCGCCGCCGCGGGCGCGAGCGTGATGCAATTGACGTTGGAGTGGGAGGAGCGCATCAAGGCTGCGCTGGCTGCCGCACCGGATTGCCTATACGTATTTGCCTCCAGCGGCGCAATTTACGGAACGCTTCGCGACGGACCGGCTTCGCTCAATTCGGTTCGCGAGTTCTCAGTCAATGCCGAGCGCCCCGCGAATGCGTATGGAAAGGCCAAATTTGTCGCTGAGGCGTTGCATCGGTCTTGGACGCATAAACGAATTCTCGACGTGCGCATCTTTGGCTATGTCAGCGAGTGCATCGACCTACAGTCGACGTATTTGCTGTCGCAGATCTTTGCCTCGCTGCTGCAGAATAGGTGCTTTGCCACCAATCTGGATGATGTCGTGCGCGACTACGTTGGGCCAAAGGAGCTTAGCCACTTGATTCTCGGCGCGGCGAAGGCCCATCGTATCAATGATGCCGTGGATTTGTTCTCTCTGGCACCTGTCAGGAAGTTCGAGATCCTCGATGAACTGAAGAAGTTTGGTCTGCGCTGCAGTTTCGTCGAGGGAGAGAACGGCTCGGCGGCAAACGTTGGTCGCCTAAACTACTATTCGACATATTCGCGGGCGTGTGACTACGGTTACGCGCCTCAAAGGACTGCACTTGATGTCGTTCTTGATTCTGCTCAAAAGATCCTGAACGCAGCTCAAGGTTCTTTCCAGGGGGCGGTGACTCTCAGGTCATCGGACCGAGACTGATTGAGCCCCTGTCTGCTGTGCGTTTGTGCTCATAGAAAAAATCGTGATGCGAATATCCGTCGTTACTCCGAACTTCAACATGGGGCATTATCTCAACGAGACGATTCGTTCCGTTTTGGCGAATTTGCGTCCGGGCGATGAGTACTTTGTCATTGATGGTGCTTCTACGGACGATAGCATCGAGATCATCAAGAAGCATTCGGCGCAGCTCAGCGGCTGGGTTAGCGAGAAGGACGGCGGCTACGCCGAGGCCTTGGCAAAGGGCTTCACCCGGGCCACCGGTGATATTCTTTGCTGGATCAATTCCGGCGACATGTATCTCGACGGTGCCTTCGAAGCCGCCCGTGCGCTGTTGATCGACGACGTCGATATGATCTTCGGCGATGACTTTTACATCGACGAGCACAGCGCGATCGTTTCGTTCAGCAGAGGGTGGGTGCCCGACTTGCGATCGGCTACCCTTTATGGTGGGTGGACGCCGCTGCAGGATGCCTGCTTCTGGCGACGCGACATTTACCAGCGGGTGGGCGGAATCGATGCGTCACTCGGCTACGCTGCCGACTATGATCTGTTTCTGCGCATGTCCCAGGTCGGACGCACCCGATATGTCCCGGTCACCTTCAGCGCCTTCCGGCGCCATGCCGGACAAAGATCGCTGTCCGGCGCGGAAGCCTATGAGGTGGAGCGACAGAGGGTTCGTCGGCGCGAACTGGACGCCCTGCCGGTGAGCGGCTGGCGCAAGCTATATCGGTCCGCCGCCTACCGTATCGCCATGAGCGCTCGCTCTCGCATCGCGCCGTTTGCGTGGAGGAGATCTGACCTCGCCGGGCGTTCCGTCGCCAGTTTGCGCTGCGGCCCTTTCTGGCCTGCCGGGGCGCCTAACCAGTCGGTCTCGATTGCATGAACCTGTTTCCGCCAGCAGACGTGCCGCGACTGAAGTCAACCACTGTAGATCCGTTCGCAACGGCGTCAGGTGATGTCCGCTGCCGCATCCGGCCCACTTTTACCCCGACACGCAAAGGTTAAAGTCGCCGATGTTTCAGCTGACCAGACGCTGGACTGGGATCGTCATAGATTGGCGACGGATTGTGGCGCTGCGCTATTTTCCAAGGTTTGTATCGGATTGGCTCGCTTTCCGGCGCAAGGCGGGTGGATGGACCGTCACGGTTGCCGACAGCTTCCCTTGTCTGGCTGACCGGCTAGCCAGCACCCCTTTCGATCCCCACTATTTTTTCCAGGGGAACTGGCTGGCGCGACAACTCGCGACGGTGAGGCCGGCGCTGCATGTCGATATCGGTTCGAGCGTACTCGTGATTGGCGTGCTGTCCGCCCATGTGCCCACCGTGTTCGTCGATTACCGGCCGCTGATGGCGCGCGAAAAGGGGTTGGATTGCGTCGCCGGTGACATCAGCCGGCTGCCGTTCGCCGATTCGTCCATCGAGAGCTTGTCGTGTTTACACGTCATCGAGCATATCGGCCTTGGTCGTTATGGCGACCCGATCGATCCGGACGGGCCGGCAGTCGCCGCCGCCGAACTGCAGCGTGTGCTGGCACCTGGCGGCCGCCTCTACTTGTCGACACCGATTGGCCGGCAGAGGGTCTGCTTCAATGCCCATCGGGTCTTCGCGCCGGAGACGATCACCTCGATGTTTCCGCAGCTCCGGCTTTTGGATTTCGCCTATGTATCGGATGACGGAAGCCTGCATCCCGGCGCAACCGTGCATGAGTTGCCCCCGCTCGACTATGGCTGTGGCCTGTTCACCTTCGAGCGCTGACTTAATGCGGGTTTACCTGCTCATGAACGGCATTTTGGTGCAGCTTATTTCGCCGCGATCGGTTTCAGGCTAGCACGTCACTGCATCGTGGAGTTCATAGTGTTCAGGCGCCTCAGAAACTTCTTAGTCGGCAGTGATACGTTCGCCTTCAACGTACGTAATCGCGACAGATGGGTGGCTGAGCATGCCCGCAGCTTACCGGCAGGATCACGCGTTCTCGACGTGGGAGCCGGCTCAGCTCCGTACCGGTCTCTATTCGGTCATTGCAATTACAAAACGCAGGATTTTGTTCGGCTGAGGGACGAGCAGCTTCGGTACGGCGGCTATGCCCCAATCGATTTTGTGTGCGAGGCCCATGCGATTCCGGCACCTGCGGGCAGTTTCGACGTGATACTCTGCACAGAGGTGTTGGAACATGTGCCGGAGCCAATCGCCGTGATCGACGAGTTTGCCCGCCTCCTTAGGCCGGGTGGGCGACTGTTTCTGACTGCGCCACTTGGCTCTGGAATTCACCAGGAGCCCTATCATTTTTACGGCGGCTACACGCCATTTTGGTATGAGCGTTTTCTTTCGAGCGCGGGCTTTACAGCGATAGCTGTGGTGGCCAACGCCGGAACGTTGCGTCACATCGGCCAGGAGACCATTCGCTTCGCTGCCATGACACGTCCGTTCGGTATGAAGGCGCCTTTGCCTCTGCAGCTCCTTTGGCTGCCGTTCTGGTTGGTGCTCGCGCCCATGCTGCTGCTCGGCGTGCCGCTCGCCGCACGGTTCCTTGACCGGTATGATCGCGAGCAGCGCTTTACAGTAGGTTACCACGTCACGGCCGTTCGCCGGCGCGATAGCTGAATCATGAAGGTTCTGTGCGTCCTCAGCCAGTACGCCTACGGTCGGCCGGAACGGGGCGAGAACTACGATTACGTTCATTTCGTCCCGGCGCTTCGCGAACTTGGCCACGAGGTGGAGGTCTTCGATTCCGGAAACCGTTCATCGTATCGGGATTTCGCCGAATTGAATGCGGCGCTTCTCGACCGGGTGATCGCGTTCCGGCCTGAGATCATCTTCTGCGTGCTGATGCATTATGAGATCTGGTTCGACACGCTCGACGCTATTCGCAGCCACTGCCCGGCGCTCGTCGTCAATTGGGGGACCGACGACTCTTGGAAGTTTGTCCAAGCTTCGCGGTTTTTTGCCGCCCATGTTGACCTGCATGTGACGACCGCCCCGGCCGCGGCGGAGAGAGCCACTGCACTCGGACACCGCAACGTGCTGCTGTCGCAATGGGCCGCGTCGGACGGCTCTCTGATGCGGCCCATTCCTGCGGCTGACTGTCGACGCGACGTCAGCTTCGTCGGCAGCCTCTATGGCTATCGCGCCGCCTGGATCGCGGGGCTACGTGATGCTGGCATAACCGTCGACTGTTTCGGTCATGGCAGCGAAAACGGAGTTGTTGATACCGAGGCCATCGCTCGGATCGCGCGCGAGTCGCGCATTGCTCTGAATTTCTCGGGAGAAGGCCCGGGCGGTCATTTGCGTGCCGGCGGGGGACGTCAGATCAAGGCGCGCACGTTCGAGGTTCCCGGTTCAGGCGGCTTTCTGCTGACCGAGAGCGCGCCTGGCCTCGAGCGATATTACCAACCCGGCCGCGAGGTCGCGACGTTTTCCTCGCCTGATGAACTGGTGAGAATGGCGCGCCACTATCTCGCCCAACCGGAGCAGCGCGATGCGATCGCGAATGCGGGGTATGAGCGTACGGCTGCCGAACATACCTACCGGCGGCGTTTCGAACAAATCCTCGATCATGTCTGCATGCTCTCGGCGGATCGGATGAGAACCCCTTGGGGTCTATCGCCGGATGCGCTTGCGCCCGCTATCGCCAGGTTCCGCCGCTCGGGCGCAGGCTGGCTTCGGTCTGTGCTGGTCGGGCCCTTGAGATTGATTTTCGGGTTTGAGCGCGGTCCACGGGCGGCGCGCCGCATTCTCTTCGAGCTGTCGTGGCGGTGCGCCGGCGAGCGCACCTTCCGGGCAGGCGGGCTACCCGGCCGCTTGTTTTACCTCGAAAGCTGACATGAGCGCCCTCAAGCCAGCGCGGGACGCGGCCGCGCCTCTCGTCTCCGTGATCATGTCCATGCGCAACAGCGCGGCTACCGTCGCTGAGGCGGTGCGATCGCTGCAGCTCCAGACGTTGTCGAGCTGGGAGCTGGTCGTCATAGACGACGGCTCGCACGATGCCAGCGCTGCGGTGGTGGAGGGCTTTGCTGATCCTCGCATCCGTGTGGTGCGGGAGGCCGAGAGCAGAGGCCTTGCCGCACGGCTCAATCAGGCCATCGGTCTCGCGCGGGGCGAATTCATCGCCCGGATGGATTCCGACGACATCTGCTTTCCCGAGCGGCTCGAGCGTCAGATCAATGCCTTGCGCAACGATCCGTCGATTGATCTCCTCGCCAGCAGCGCCGTGGTCTTCAATGACGCCGGCGCGCTGATCGGAATCCTGCCGGTCTTCACTGGTCACGACGAGATGGTTGGCCGGCCCTTTGAGGGCATTCCCATGCCGCATCCGACCTGGTGCGGCCGGGCCGCGTGGTTCCGCGCCAACCCTTATGATTCCGCGCTGCTCAAGGCCGAAGACCAGGACCTCCTGTTGCGCAGCCATCGTCACAGTCGTTTCGGTGCCCTCGACGAAATCCTGCTCGCCTACCGGCAGAACCGGCTGGATCTCGCCAAGATCCTTCCCGGCCGCCATGCGTCGATCCGTTCGATCTGGCGTTACGGTGGCGCGCATGGCGAGTACCTCCCGGCGCTGGGAGGAATCGCGGCCCATCTCGCTAAGGGCGGCGTGGATGTCGTCACCATCGGCGCCGGCCTCAACGCCGTCATGCAGCGGCAACGCCTGCGCGCCGTGCCGGCGAGCGTCGCGGAACGCTGGCAGATGCTGCGCCGAGACTTGCGGCAGGAGCACCAGTCCAGCTCTGCCGCAGCCGGAACGACCGTCTGATGTGCGGCATCGCCGGCCTTTATCGACCGGGAGGGGGCGATGCCAGCGCGCTTGCCGGCTGCGCCGTACGGATGGGCGAGGCGTTGTCCCATCGGGGGCCGGACGCCGCAGGGCTCTGGAGCGATCCGCAGGTCGGGGTCGCATTCAGCCACCGCCGTCTCTCAATCCTCGATCTCACCGAGGCGGGCAGCCAGCCGATGCGCAGCGCCTGCGGCCGATTCACCGTCACGTTCAACGGCGAGATCTATAACCATCTCGAGCTCCGCGCAGCGCTCGAGGCGGCCGGTGCCGCGCCGCGGTGGCGCGGCCACTCGGATACCGAGACGTTTCTCGCGGCCGTGGCGCACTGGGGCGTAACGGCCGCGCTGAGGCGCCTTGCCGGCATGTTCGCCTTCGCATTATGGAACGCCGATGCCCGTACGCTGACGCTGGCGCGCGACCGCTTCGGCGAGAAGCCGCTTTACTACGGCTGGTGTGGCGGCGATCTCGTCTTCGGCTCCGAGTTGAAGGCCTTGGCGGCGCATCCGGCTTGGGCTCCGGTGCTCGATCGCGCCGCGCTGACATCCTTCATGCGGTATTCATACGTGCCGGCGCCGGCCAGCATCTGGGAGGGCATATTCAAGCTGCCGCCGGGCACCGAGATCAGTTTCGCGGCGCACGCGGCAACCGGCGAACTGCCGAAGCCTGCGCGCTACTGGTCTTATGCCGACACGATGGTGGCGGCTCAGTCCGCGCGCATCACCGACGAGGCGGAGGCCGTCGGCGAGCTCGAGCGCGTGCTTTCCGCGGCGATCCGGCGTCAATGTCTGTCCGACGTGCCGCTCGGAGCCTTTCTTTCCGGTGGGATCGATTCCTCGACCATCGTGGCGCTGATGCAGGCGAATACGATGGTGCCGGTACGCACCTTCACCATCGGCTTCGCCGAGAGCGCCTATGACGAGGCGCAGGACGCGCGTCGGGTCGCATCGCATCTTCGCACCGATCACACGGAATGGCGGATCGATGCCGGCACGGCTCGCGACGTCATTCCTCAATTGCCGCGGATCTACGACGAACCGTTCGCGGACTCCTCGCAGATCCCGACGCATCTCGTGGCCATGCTGGCGCGTCGCCATGTCACAGTGGCGTTGTCGGGTGATGCGGGCGACGAGTTGTTCGGCGGCTACAATCGTCACGTCTGGGGCGAGACTTTGAATGCGCGGGTGCTGTCGCGGCCGGCCTGGCTGCGTGCGCTGGTGTCGACGCTTTTGCGCGGCCTGTCTCCGGAGCCGATCGACACGCTGTCGCGGATCGCGAACCCCATTATGCCGGCGGGTCTGCGGGTCCGGAGGGCGGGCGCCCAGGCGGCCAAACTCGCAAGCATCCTGGGTGCGGGCTCGCTCGACGATATGTATCGCCTGCTTTGCTCGATCGATTCCGATCCCGGGGCGACCGTGCTCGGGGGGGCCGAGGCAGACGGCTGGGCTGCGAGCGAAATGCGCAGATTGGCCGCCCCGCTTGCTCCGCTCGACCGTATGACGCTGGCTGACGCCCTGAACTATCTCAGCGACGACATCCTGCACAAGGTCGACCGCGCAGCCATGGCGGTGAGCCTGGAGACGCGGGTACCCTTCCTCGATCCGGATGTGGCTGAATTCGCTGTCCGTATTCCGCCCTCGATGAAGGTGCGCGAGGGGCGGGGCAAATGGCTGGTCCGACAGGTGCTCTACAAGTACGTGCCGCACGAGTTGGTCGATCGGCCGAAGACCGGATTCAGCATTCCGCTCGCCGAATGGCTGCGCGGGCCGTTACGCGGCTGGGCAGGCGATCTGCTCGCGCCCGGGCGGTTGCGCCAGCAGGGGCTGTTCGCCCCGGCTGCGATCGCGACGCGCCTGAACGAACACATGGCGGGTCGACGCGATCATGCGTATTGGCTATGGAACGTACTGATGGCGCAAAGCTGGCTCGACCAGTGGGGTGGCCGTCGGCCCGCCACCGTCCCTCCCGAGAGTTCTGAAGTCCAGCCCGCATGATTTCGCTGTCCAGCCGCAAGGCGGCCATTCTGGCCCATTCCGAAAAATTCGCCGCGACGCGTACCGAGTGGCGCGCGCGCGCCGGCTTTTTTCACAGTGAAGACCAGAACTATCTGCGCTTTCTCATTCCGGAGGGGGCCCGCGTCCTCGAGATCGGCTGCGGCACCGGCGACACCCTTGCCGCCCTCAAGCCGAGCCGCGGCGTCGGCGTCGATTTCAGTCCGTCGATGATCGCCGAGGCGCGCCGCCGTCATCCCGATTTGTCCTTCGTCGAGGGCGACGCTGAGGATCCGGCGACCATTGCCGCGCTTGGCGGACCGTTCGACTATGTCCTGGTGCTCGACGCGATCGGCGCCATCGACGACTGCCAGGCCTTTCTCGCCCGCCTGCACGGGCTTTGCACGCGTGAGACGAGGCTGGTGATCGGCTACTTCTCTCATCTGTGGTATCCGCTGCTCACTCTGGCGGATCGCCTCCAGCTGCGCATGTCCTATCCGGAACAGAATGTTCTGTCGCCGGCGGACGTGGCCGCGCTGGCTGCGCTCGCGGACTTCGATCCCGTCAAATCGGAGCAGCGGGTGCTTTCGCCGATGCGGCTGCTCGGCCTCGGTCGCTTCCTGAACCGCTTCATCAGTATCCTGCCGGGATTCCGGGCGCTGTCGCTGCGTCATTACGTGGTCTGCCGCTCGCTGCGGGCGCGGGGCGAAGAAGTCAAGTCGGTCACCGTCGTGGTACCGGCGCGCAACGAGCGCGGCAACATCGAGCCGGCGGTGCAGCGCATTCCGAAATTCTGCGACGACATCGAAATCATCTTCATCGAAGGCCACAGCAAGGACGGCACCTTCGCCGAGATGGAGCGTGTCAAGGCAGCCCATCCTGACCGCGATATCAAAACGATGGTGCAGCCGGGCAAGGGCAAGGCCGATGCGGTGTTCACGGCTTTCGAAGCGGCGCGGGGCGACGTGCTGATGATTCTCGATGCCGACCTGACGATGCCGCCGGAGCAATTGCCGAAATTCTGGGAGGCGCTGCATTCCGGCAAGGGCGAATTCATCAATGGCTCGCGCCTCGTCTACGCGATGGATCAGGGCGCCATGCGCTTTCTCAACCTGATCGCCAATCGGACGTTTTCCTATCTGTTCTCTTGGCTTCTCAACCAGCGCTACACTGATACGTTGTGCGGCACCAAGGTGATGCGGCGCAGCGATTATCAGCGGCTTAAGGCCGGCAAGGCCTATTTCGGCGATTTCGATCCATTCGGCGATTTCGACCTGATCTTCGGCGCCTCGAAGCTGAACCTCAAATCGATCGACATGCCGATCCGCTATGCCGCGCGCTCCTACGGCGAAACCCAGATCTCGCGGTTCAGCCACGGCTGGCTGTTGTTGAAGATGGTGGTCTTCGCCTTCTTCCGCATCAAGGCGCAGTAGCGCCCGAGCCGATTTCCTCCTGGGGCAGCTCCATGGTGGCGCTGCCCTTCGCCGCTTTTTCGGCACTGGCGACCCAGACGAGGCCGCCGAAGGCGCCGACCAGGAAGGACACGGCGCCATAGAGCAGGGACACGACAAGGCCATCGGCCTGCGGCAGTCCGGCATAGCCAAACGCCATCATCATCGTGGCTTCGCGCACGCCCCAGCCGGCGATCGAAATCGGCAGCATGGTGATCAGCACGATCGGCGGGATCAGCAGAAACACCTGAGCGAAATCGGCGGGGGCCGCGATCGAGCGCACCACCGCCCAGGCGATCACGACCGTGAGCACATGGACCATCAGCGACAGAATGGCGATCAATGGGCCGCGCTCGCGGTCGAACACCACTCTATTGGCGAGCACGGCACAGGCATGGATATGTCGCGTCGGTAACCAGGTGGCGAGAAAGTTCCAGCGGATCTGGCCAAACACCAGAAAGCCCAGGCCGGCGGCGAGGGCGGCAAAATCAACCAGGGTCAGTGCGGCCCGTCCACGGGCATCGCCGATCAGGCGCCAGCTCCATGGCAGGCTCGCGACGATGATGACGGCCAGCGCGATCAGGCCGATGGCACGGTCGACCAGCACCGAATAGGTCGCCGCCCGCCAGCCGGCACCGGTCCGGCTCAGGAGCCACAGCCGAACCGCGTCGCCGCCAATGGACGACGGCAAGGTCTGATTGAAGAAGGATCCGATCAGATTGAAGCGCAGGGCCTGCGTAATGGTCAAGGGCGCGCCGCAGGGCCCGGTAATCAGGCGCCAGCGCACCGCGCCAAGCACGATCTGCAGCAGCGTGACCATCACGGCGGCAGCGATCCAGAGCGGATTGATCTGGTTCATTCGTGCCAGGATCGCCGCAACATTGACCCCGCGCAGCGCCAGGTAGAGCAGGGCGCCCGAAATCAGGATCTTGGCCGTGACAAGGATGAACTTTTGCATGGTGGCCGACCGGCCTTCAGAACGGGTGGAAAACAGTTCAAGAACCGGGGCGTGCCCTTGTCAGCGGGAAACCAATCCCAATCCAGGACCTTAGGCGGTTCGGTTCGGAAAATCCCCCCTGAGGGCCGCCGGCCGCTTGGTATGGCTTTCGCCGTCTGTTGGCAATAGCGGGGGCTCCCTTGCCGTGACCGCCATGGCGCGGCTAAACAGGCATCGGCTGCCCAGGACCGGTCTCGGGGGGCCGTGTTCCCGGAAGATGGCATTTGAAGGGTTTTGGAGAAGTCGTGGCTCACCAGCGCAAAATCGCGGTCATCGGGCTCGGCTATGTCGGCCTGCCTGTGGCGGTGGCGTTCGCGCGGGACGGACGGCGGGTCGTCGGTTTCGATATTGACGGGAGCAGGGTCGCCGAACTACGCGACGGCCGAGATCGCACCCGTGAGGTCGACAGCGCCGATCTGAGACAGGATGCGCTCCGTTTTACTTGCGACCCTGGCGAGCTGGCCGCATGTGATTTCTTCATCGTTACGGTGCCGACGCCGATCGATGCCGCCCGCAATCCAGATCTCGGCGCCATGCTGTCGGCATCGCGCACGGTCGGCGCCGTGCTGAAGAAGGGCGATATCGTCGTCTACGAATCGACCGTCTATCCGGGCGCCGTCGAGGAGGATTGCGCCCCGGTGCTAGAGGCCGCCTCCGGCCTGCGCAGCGGCGTCGATTTCAAGCTCGGCTATTCGCCGGAACGCATCAATCCGGGCGACCGGGAGCACCGGTTCGAGACCATCACCAAGGTGGTCTCGGGGCAGGATGAAGAGACTCTTCAGATTGTCGCCGACGTCTATGGTTCGGTGGTCAAGGCCGGCATTCATCGTGCGCCGTCGATCCGCGTCGCCGAGGCCGCCAAGGTCATCGAGAACACCCAGCGTGATCTCAACATCGCTTTCATGAATGAACTGTCGCTGATCTGCCATGCCCTCGGCATCGACACTGGCGACGTACTGGCCGCGGCGCGCACCAAGTGGAACTTCCTGCCGTTTCAGCCGGGGCTGGTCGGCGGCCACTGCATCGGAGTCGATCCCTATTACCTGACGCACCGGGCGGAAAAGGCCGGCTATCATCCACAGGTCATTCTGTCAGGCCGCCGCATTAATGACAGCATGGGCCAGCATGTTGCCCGCGAGTGCGTCCGCGCCCTTCTGCGCAGAAGCGGGGCTGCCGGGACTGTCACGATCCTCGGGCTCACCTTCAAGGAGGACGTGCCCGATACGCGGAATTCGAAGGTGGTCGACATCGTGACCGAACTGCGATCCTTTGGGCTGAAGGTCCAGATCCACGATCCGTTCGCCGATCCAGCGGACGTACAGGCCGAATACGGCTTGACGCTGTCTGCGCTGGATGAGCTTGCGCCTGCCGACGGCGTCATCCTGGCGGTCGCACATCGCGATTACATCGACGGTGGCTGGCCTGCGATCCAGCGCCTGCTCATCAAAGGGGAGGGGCTTGTGCTCGACATCAAGAACCGGCTTGACCGCTCCACGGTGCCGGCCGGCATCGAATTGTGGCGGTTATGATGGCCGATCCGATGACCAGTTCCAATTCCAGCGAATCGATCCTCGTTACCGGAGCCGCGGGATTCATTGGCTTCCACGTTGCCCAACGTCTGATGCAGATGGGCCGCAGCGTCACGGGCGTCGACAATCTCAACGACTATTACGATCCGGCGCTCAAGCAGGCGCGGCTGGACATCTTGCGTAACGATCCTCGCTTCACGTTCGTGAAGCACGATCTTGCCGACGGCGCCGGCACCGCAGAGCTGTTCGTCAAGGGACGCTTTCCGGTGGTTGTGCACCTCGCTGCCCAGGCCGGCGTGCGCTACTCGCTGCAGAATCCACAGGCCTATATCTCGGCCAATCTCGACGGCTTTGCCAATATTCTCGAGGGCTGTCGCCACAACGGCTGCCGCAACCTGTTGTTCGCGTCGTCGTCATCGGTCTATGGCGCCAATACCAAGCTGCCATTCTCGGTGCATGACAACGTCGATCACCCGATCAGCCTCTATGCCGCAAGCAAGAAGGCCAACGAACTGATGGCGCATGCCTATAGCCATCTGTTCAGACTGCCGGCGACGGGCCTGCGTTTCTTCACCGTCTACGGGCCCTGGGGCCGACCGGACATGGCGATGTATATCTTCGCCAAGGCGATCCTCGAAGGCCGTCCGATCAAGCTGTTCAATCACGGCAAGATGCAGCGCGACTTCACCTATGTCGATGACGTGGTGGAGGCGATCGTTCGTCTGGTCGATCGTCCGGCGCAGCCCGACCCGGGATGGTCCGGCGCAAAACCCGATCCGAGCGCCAGCACGGCGCCATGGCGGATCTACAATATCGGCAACAACAAGCCGGAAGAGCTTCTCCATGTGGTCGAGGTGCTCGAATCGGCGCTCGGGCGCCGTGCCATCCGGGAGTTGGCGCCGATGGAGCCGGGTGACGTGCCCGCGACCTATGCCGATGTCGACGACCTGATGCGCGATGTCGGCTTTCGTCCTGCAACCAGCATTGAGGACGGCGTCGGTCGCTTCATCCGCTGGTTTCGCGATTATCACAAATCTTGAAGGTTTCATCGATGAGCGGACGCATCATTCCCCTGATCATGTGCGGCGGCGCCGGCACGCGGCTATGGCCGGCTTCGCGCGAGGGACGACCCAAACAGTTCCTTCGCCTGTTCGGGGCGCAGTCCACGTTCCAGGATACCGTACAGCGGGTGTCTGACCCCGCGTTGTTCGACAGGCCGATCGTCATCACCAACGCGGCCTATCGCTTCATGGTGCTGGAGCAGCTTGCCGAGATCGGGCTGGAGGCTGACGTGCTGCTCGAGCCGGCGCGGCGCGATTCCGGCCCGGCGATCGCCGCTGGAGCGGCCTTCGCTCGCAGCCGCGCCGCGGATTCGGTGGTGCTGGCGCTCGCGGCCGATCATGTCGTGCGGGACGCGCCCGCCTTCGTCGCCGCCTGCCGGCGCGGTCTCGAAGCGGCCGACGCCGGCCACATCGTCACCTTCGGCGTGACGCCGGAGCATCCCTCTACCGAATATGGCTACATCCAACCGGGTGAGGCGATCACCGGCCAGGTCCGGACCGTCGCCAAATTCGTCGAGAAGCCCGACGCGGCGACGGCGGCGACTTATGTCGCCGACGGCTATTTGTGGAACAGCGGCAACTTCATGTTTCGCGCCGATACGCTGCTGTCCGAATATGCCCTCGTCGATCCGGAAAGTATCGAGACCGTGACGGCCGCGGTGACGAAAGCGGGGCGCGACCTCGGCTTCGTCACCCTCGACAAGGATTCGTTCGAGCGGGCACGGGCGATCTCGATCGACTACGCAGTGATGGAGAAGACGTCTCGCGCAGCCGTGGTGGCCGTGGCCTGCGGCTGGTCGGATGTCGGCTCCTGGCACGCCGTATGGGAGCTGTCGGCCAAGGACGCCGACGGCAATGTGGCCCAGGGCCATGCGGTGTTCGAGGGGGCACGCAACTGCAACGTCTCCAGCGACAAGGCGCTGGTGGCGCTGGAAGGCGTTGAGGACCTCGTGGTCGTGGCCACGGAGGATGCCATCCTGGTGTCGCGGCAGAAGGAGCCCGGTGCGCTCAAGCGCCTCGTCGGCAGGCTGCGCAAGGTCGCGCCGCAGGTGACCGAGGACCATCTCAAGGTCCACCGGCCCTGGGGCTCCTATCAGTCGCTCGACACCGGCGACCGTCACCAGGTCAAGCGCATCGTGGTCAAGGCCGGCGGCCGGCTGTCGCTGCAGAAGCACCACCACCGTTCCGAGCACTGGATCGTGGTGCGAGGGGCAGCCCTGGTCACTGTCGACAGCGCCCAGAAGATGGTCCACGAAAACGAATCGATCTACATCCCGATCGGCGCCGTCCATCGGATGGAAAATCCGGGCAAGATCCCGCTGGAGCTGATCGAGGTTCAGACCGGCAGCTACCTCGGCGAGGATGACATCATCCGCATCGAGGACGACTACAAGCGCTCCTAGGCTGCGGTCGGATGTCTAGCCCCGCGCGGACTTCAGCTGTGCCCCGCAAGCCCTTTTGATTCATTGTAATTGTCTGAATCAAAACGTGTTTACTGCGGCCCCTCGAAGGTTCGCATCGCCGCCGATGGCGTGCTAGACCAGCCGCGGCGCGGGGGGAACGCGCGCCGATCTGGGGTTTGCAGGGGTCTTTTTGATGTCATCGACGAACGTGGCGCCGGGCGCACGAACCACCCTCCGTGTCGGCGTGGTCGGGGCCGGGGTGATGGGCAGCAACCATGCCCGGGTTTTGGCCGGCCTGCCTGGCATCACTCTGACCGGCATCGTCGATCCCCTTCCGGCGCATCGAACCCGCGCGGAGAATCTGGTTGGCTGCCGGACGTTCGCGGGCCTCGACGAGCTGCTCGATGCCGGCGTTGATGCCGTCACCATCGCCGCGCCGACCCATCTCCACCATGAGATCGCGCTGACCCTGATCGGTCGCGGGGTGCATGTGCTGGTCGAAAAGCCGATCGCGTCCACAGTGGACGAGGGTCATGAGATCGTCGAGGCGGCACGCAAGGCCGGCGTCACCCTGATGGTCGGCCATGTCGAACGCTTCAATCCGGCCGTCGTCGCTATCAAGCAGGCGATCAAAGGCGAGGACATCCTCTCGATAGGCATCACCCGTGTCGGTCCCTTCCCGCCGCGGATGTCGAATGTCGGTGTCGTCATCGATCTCGCCGTGCACGATATCGACCTCATCCGCTGGTTTACCGAATCGGACATCGTCGAGGTGCAACCCCAGCTCTCCAGCGCTGTCGCCGAGCGCGAGGACATCGCGCTGCTGCAGTTCCGGACCGCGTCCGGCGTACTGGCTCATATCAACACCAACTGGCTGACGCCGTTCAAGGCACGGAGCGTCACGGTGGCGACTCGCGGCAAATACGTCATGGGCGATCTGTTGACGCGGCAGGTGACCGAATGTTTCGGCTTTCAGCCCGACGGCAGCTATTCCATGCGTCATCTTCCGGTCGGTCACGACGAGCCGCTGCGCGCCGAACTGATGGCCTTCATCGACGCAGTGAGCAGAGCCGGAGCTCCGGCGGTGACCGGCGACGAAGGCGTCGCCAGCCTCGCCATCGCCATCCGTTGCCTGTTGCACGCGACGCCCGCCAATACCGGTCGCGAGGCCGTCCGCCGCGCCGCCGAGTGATCCGATCTTTGTCAATCCTGCGCAGGACCGCATGAACCAGCATACGCAGCAAGCCATTCCCTTCATCGATCTCGGCGCCCAGCGTCGCCGCATTGGCGCCGCCATGGATGCCGCCGTGCTGCGCGTCGTCAACCACTGTCAGTTCGTCAATGGTCCGGAAGTCGCCCAATTCGAGGCCGATCTCGCGGCATTCTGCGGCGCCCGTCATGTGGTGAGCTGCGCCAGTGGCACCGACGCCCTGCTGATGGTGTTGATGGCGAAGGGTATCAAGCCCGGTGACGCGGTGTTCTGTCCGTCGTTCACGTTCTGCGCCACCGGCGAGGTGGTCGCCCTTACCGGCGCGACGCCGGTTTTCGTCGATGTCGACGAGACCACTTTCAACATCGATCCCGCATCGCTGGCCCGGGGCATCGCGACTGCGATGAAGCTCGGCCTGGCACCACGTGCGGTCATTCCCGTCGACCTGTTCGGCCAGAGCGCCGATCATGACGCGGTGGCCGAGGTCGCGCGCAGCCACGGGCTGTTCGTGCTCGACGATGCCGCCCAAGGCTTTGGCGCCACCTACAAGGGGCGGCGACTCGGCGCCTTCGGCCTCGCCACCGCCACGAGCTTCTTTCCGGCCAAGCCGCTTGGCTGTTACGGCGATGGCGGCGCGATCTTCACCGACGACGCGGATCTCGCCGAGACGCTGCGCAGCGTTCGCGTCCATGGCCAGGGCAGCGACAAATACGATAACGTCCGGCTCGGATTGACTGCCCGCCTCGACACCATGCAGGCGGCGGTTCTGATCGAAAAGCTCAAGATTTTCCAGGACGAGATTGACGCCCGAAATCGCGTCGCCGCACGTTACAACGCGGCGCTCGCCGATGTCGTCAAGGTTCCTCAGGTCGTGCCTGGTAACGTCTCGGTCTGGGCGCAATACACCATCCGCCTTCCGCACCAGGACCGCGACGGCTTCGCAGCGCGGCTGAAGGCGCTCGGGGTGCCGACCGCCATCTACTATCCGAAGTCGCTGCATCAGCAGACAGCCTATCGCCAATATCCTGTCGCCGAGGGCGGGCTGCCGGTGAGCGAACGGCTGTCGGCCGACGTCATCAGCCTGCCCATGCACGCCTACCTCGACGCGGCGACCCAGGATCGGGTGATCGCCGCGGTGCGCAGCGCGCTGGCCTGAGGCGCGCCAAGTCGCGAGCGTGGCTTTTTCCGCCGGCTTCATTTAGGAGCGCGTGCATGCTCGGGCGAATTTTCACCGTCGGCGGATACACCCTGCTGTCGCGGCTCACGGGTTTCGCGCGCGACATCATGCTTGCGGCGATCCTCGGCGCCGGGCCAGTGGCGGACGCCTTCTTCGTCGCACTCCGTTTGCCCAACCATTTTCGCGCGATCTTCGCCGAAGGCGCCTTCAATGCCGCCTTCGTGCCGGCCTACGCCCACGTCCACGGCGAAAAGGGCGAGGTCACGGCGCGGCTGTTCGCCGATCGGATCTTCACGCTTCTCTTCATTTCCCAGGTCGTTCTTCTCGTGCTTGCGTGGCTGTTCATGCCGCAGGCCATGGCGATCCTGGCTCCAGGCTTCTCCGATGATCCGGCGCAGCGCCAGCTGGCCATCGAGCTGACCCGGATCACATTTCCATATCTGCTGCTGATCACCCTGGTGACCCTCTATGGCGGCATGCTCAACGTCATGCATCGCTTCGCCAGCGCCGCCGCCGCACCGATCTTTCTCAATCTTGCGATGATGGCAGCTCTGACGCTGGCATCCTTGTTTCCCAGCGCCGGCCATGCCGCCGCATGGGGCGTGCTGATCTCGGGCTTTCTGCAGTACCTGCTGCTTGCCGCCGATACCGCACGCCATGGCGGCCTGCCGAAGTTCACCGCCCCAAGGCGCGATGCGGAGGTCCGATCCTTTTTCGCCGTGCTTGGCCCGGCGACGCTGGGGTCGATGGGCACCCAGGTCGCGATGTTCGCGGATACGATCATCGCCACATTCCTGCCTGCCGGCGCGCTTTCGGCCCTGTATTACGCCGATCGCCTCAATCAGCTGCCGATCGGCGTGATCGGCATCGCCGTCGGCACAGTGCTGCTTCCCGACATGTCGCGGCGGCTCGCTGCCGGCGACCACGCGGGCGCGCACGCCTCGCAGCGTCGCGCCTTCGAGCTTACGTTGTTGCTGTCAGTACCCTTCGTCGCGGCCTTCCTCACGGTTCCCGACGTCATCATGCGGGCGATGTTCGCCCATGGTGCCTTCACCAGGGCGGATGCCGCATCTGCTGCGCAGACGCTCGCGGCCTATGCCGTCGGCCTCATTCCCTTCGTGCTGATCCGCGGTGCCGTCGCCACCTTCTATGCCCGCAAGGACACCGCGACGCCCGTCAAGGCGGCGCTCACCGGGGTCGCCGTCAACGTGGCGCTCAAGCTCGCATTGATCGGCTCGCTTGCCCAGATCGGCCTGGCGCTCGCCACCGCCGTCGGGGCCTGGGTCAATCTCCTGCTGGTGATCGGCTTCGCCATCCGGGCCGATTATCTGCAATTCGACGCCGGATTCCGCAACGCGCTGGTCAAATTTGCCGCCAGCGGCGTGGTCCTGGCGGCGGGATTGTGGGCGACGAAACGTCTGATGCTGCTGGGCGGCCTCGGCACCGTGCCGTTGGCCGCCGAGATCATGCTCGCCGTGCTGATCCTCGTCGGCGCGGTGATTTATGGCCTGTCTATTCTGCTGTTGTTCGGGCGGCGCTGGATCCTCGGGCTTGTGAGCTAGTGTGGCGTCTCGCAATTGCCTACCGCCTTTGCGGCAACCCTCTCGTAGGCAATTGCGAGACATAAGCCACACTAGGACTTTGATTTTGCTAGTGTCCCTATGTCTCCGAATGACCGTGCGAGTGCGAGGCAAACGTAGCGGTAATTCGGAGACAGGACACTAGTGTCCTGACTCTCAATTGCCTTGCAATAACTCACGCTGCCTCGATTTTGTCGAGGGCGGCGCGGGCGCGGTTGATTTTTTCGAGGATGGCCGCGCCCTCGGCCCTCCACGTGTAGGGCTTCGGGGCGGCATTGCGATCGGAGAGATAGGCTTCGATGTCGCGGACGAGTTCGCCGATGGAAGCGAAGCTGCCCGAGCGTATCACGTCGGCGGTTAAATCAGCGAAGAAGCGTTCGACGAGGTTCATCCAGGACGAAGATGTCGGCGTGAAGTGCGACTTGAAGCGCGGGTGACGGGCGAGCCAAGCCTTGACCTTTGGATGCTTATGCGTGGCATAGTTGTCCTGGATCAGATGGATGTCGAGTTCCTCGGGCGTTTCGCGATTGATCTGTTTCAGGAACCTGAGCCATTCGATGTGAGTGTGACGCGCCTCGGTGCGCGCGATCAACTTGCCTTTCATCGCATCGAGGGCAGCAAACAACGTAATCGTGCCATGCCGGGTGTAATCGTGAGTCATTGTCCGGGGACGCTTCGGGGCAAGCGGCAAGCCAAGTTGAGTGCGTTCCAGAGCCTGGCATTGGCTCTTCTCGTCGCAGCATAACACCAGCGCCTTCGCTGGCGGATCGAGGTAGAGCCCGATCACGTCCCAGAACTTTTTCTCAAACTCCGGATCATTCGAGAGCTTGAACGTCTTTACAATGTGGGGCTTCAAGTCATTCTTTGACCAGATCCGCTGCACAGTACTGTGCGATACTCCGGCATGGCGGCCCATGCTGCGCACGCTCCAACGCTTGCGGTTCTTCGGCGGACGCGTGGCATCGGTGATGACACGCTCGATTTTCTTCTCTGTAATCGAGGGCTTGCGTCCGCGTCCGCCCTTGTCGTCGAGGCCGTCGAGCCCGTGTGCCTCGAACCGGCTGGACCATGTCGACACCGTTGGCATCGATGTATCCATCTGCTCGGCGACGAGCTCGATTTTCACCCCCTCCAGACGCAGCAGAATAATTTTTGCTCGAAAACGATCGCGATGCGCACTGGTCGGAGCATTGGCCCTCCGTTGGAGTTCAGCCCGTGTCTCCGCATCGGCGGTAAGTACCTTGACGGGACGCGCCATCCTCTCAGCTCCTGCTTGCCCGAAGCAACCAAGATTATTTAAACTGATTTGCGAGACGGAACACTAGTATTCCGGTTCTGGCGTTCGTATCCCGCTTGCAGCGGGCTCTCATTCGAACGTTAGTCCCAAAGGGATGCTAGTGTGGCGTCTCGCAATTGCCTACCGCCTTTGCGGCAAGCCCCTGTAGGCAATTGCGAGACATAAGCCACACTTGCTTTTTGATTTTGCTAGTGCCCCTTTGTCTCCGAATGATCGTCCGACCGTGCGGCAAATGAAACGGTCATTCGGAGACGGGACACTGGCATCGTTATGATTCTAGTGCGGTTTTGGATCTGACGCGCGTACGACGAATTCGCTGCGATGCGGATATGAGCGTCAGATCCACATCAATCAACTGGAGCGCGAAGAGGATCGGCTCCAAAGATTGGCGTGCCGGCGTCGATCGCTGCTGCGCGAAAGATTTGCGCTGACTGCGGAGAGGCGGCAAGATAGGCTCTTTCTTCGGGAACCGCTTCGGGGGCCGATTGGCGCCAGCGTGCTTTCCGATCATCGCGTGGAGAGGTCATGGCTTTGGCTCCCCTCAAATTCGGCGTCGGCCACAGCGTCCGCCGCAAGGAAGACGATGCGCTGATTCGCGGCAGAGGCCATTACACTGCCGACTTCATGCCGCAGAAGACGCTTCACGCCCTGGTGCTGCGTTCGCCTCATGCCCATGCGCGGTTCACCATCGACGTTTCCGCGGCACGGAACCTGTCGGGGGTGGCGGCGGTCTTGACGGCCGAAGACACCGCCGAACTGGGCGGACTGCCATGCCTGTTCAACCTGCCGGACAATCCCTTCACGGCTCCGCCATATCCGATCCTCGCCCGTGACGAGGTTCGACACGTCGGAGACGCCGTCGCTTTCGTCATCGCAGAAACCATCGAACGTGCGCGTGACGCCCTTGAGGCGATCACGGTCGACTGGCGGCCACTGCCCGCCGCCGTCGGCGCTGCCGCGGCGCTCGGCAAGGACGCGGCGCAGGTCTGGCCGGACCATCCCGGCAACCTGTTGTTCGACGTCGAGATCGGCGACAGGGACGCGACCGAAAAGGCATTCGCCGGCGCGCATGCGGTTGCCGAGATCTCGATCGTCAATCCGCGCATCGTTACCAACTTCATGGAAACGCGGGCGGTGGTCGCCGATTATGATATCGGCGCCGATCACCTGACGCTCACCATCGGCAGCCAGGGCAGTCATCGGCTGCGCGAAATCCTGTGTGACATGGTGCTGAAGATCCCCCGGGAGAAGATGCGGGTAATCTGCCCCGACGTGGGCGGCGGGTTCGGCACCAAGCTATTTCCCTATCGCGAATACGCTCTGGCGGCGCTTGCCGCGCGCAAGTTGCGCCGTTCGGTCAAATGGGTGGCGGACCGGGCGGATCATTTCGTCGGCGATGCCCAGGGCCGCGACAACATCACGACCGCGCGCATGGCTTTGGCCGAGGACGGTCGCTTTCTCGGCCTCGACGTCGATCTCGTTTCCGACATGGGGGCCTATCTCTCGACCTTCGCGCCCTACATTCCCTATGGCGGCGCCGGCATGCTGCCCGGTCTCTACGACATCCGCGCGTTTCACTGTCGCATCCGCACGGTGTTCACGCACACCGTGCCGGTCGATGCATATCGCGGCGCGGGGCGGCCTGAGGCTGCCTATGTCATCGAGCGGCTGGTCGACGCTGCCGCACGTAAGCTCGGCATCACGCCGGATGCGATCCGGCGCAAGAATTTCATCCCGAGCCGCGCGCTGCCTTACAAGACGGCGACCGGCAAGGTCTATGATTCCGGCGATTTCGCCGGCCATTTGAAGCGGGCGATGGAGGCCGCGAAGTGGAAGGATTTTCCCAAGCGCGCCAAAGCGGCCAAGAAACTTGGGCGCATCCGCGGCATCGGTCTGGCGAGCTATGTCGAGGTCTGCGGCACCATGGGCGAGGAAACCGCGCAGGTGAAGCTCGATCCCAATGGTGATGTCACCATCCTGATCGGGACCCAGTCGAGCGGGCAGGGCCATCAGACCGCCTATGCCCAGCTCGTCGCGGAGCAGTTCGGGCTGCAGCCGGAGCGGGTCCACATCATTCAGGGCGACACCGACCTGATCCCGACCGGGCTCGGTACCGGTGGCTCATCGTCGATCCCCTCGGGGGGCGTCAGCGTCGACCGTGCCACCCGCAAACTCGGCGAAGCCCTGAAGGATATCGCCGCCGAGGCGCTCGAAGCCGGCAGTAGTGACCTCGAGATCAGCGGCGGTGCGATCCGTGTCGCCGGCACCGACCGCAGCATTGCTTTCGCCGATCTCGCCGCCCGCGCCGGCAGCGACAATCCCAAGCTCCAGGCCAGCGAGAGCTTCAGCAGTGCTGATGGGACCTATCCCAACGGCACCCATGTCGCCGAGGTCGAAATCGATCCGGATACGGGCGCGGTCAAGGTCGTCAACTATGTGATCGTCGATGATTTCGGCGTCACCCTCAATCCGCTGCTGCTGGCTGGCCAGGTTCATGGCGGCACCATGCAGGGCATCGGTCAGGCGTTGATGGAGCAGGCGGTCTACGATCCGCAGAGCGGCCAGCTTGTCACCGGCACGTTCATGGACTACGCGCTGCCGCGCGCTTCCGATGGTCCTGCAATCCAGTTCGAGACCTTGAACGTGCCCTGCAAGACCAACCCCCTGGGAGTGAAGGGCGCGGGCGAAGCGGGGGCGATCGGCTCCTGTCCGGCTCTCGTCAACGCCGTCATCGACGGGCTGTGGCGCGAGTTCGGCATCGACCAGATCGACATGCCGGCAACGGCCGAGCGGGTCTGGATGGAGATCGACAAGGCAAGACGGGGCCGCAGCGCCGCGGAATAAGGGCCTCGGCGAGGTGTTGAGGATCGGGACGATGTGTCCAGGTACCATGGCCACGACGGCCGTGGTATCAGCCGCCATTGCCGTGCGGGCATACCTGCCCAGGGGAGATTTGTTCGATGAAGCGTCTGTTCATTGTCGCGGGGGCGCTGGTCCTCGGGATCAATACCGTTGCAGCTCAGGATCCGATTGCCGCGCGTAAGGCCCTGATGAAAGCCACCGGCAAGCAGGCTGGCGCCGGCGGCGCCATGATTCGCGGTGAAGCTCCGTTCGACCTTGCGCAAGCCAAGGCGATTTTCGCCGTTTTCGAGGAGACTTCGGCCAAGGCGCCGACGCTGTTTCCCGACAATTCCAAGGACGGCGGCGAGACCGCTGCCCTGCCGGCAATCTGGACCAACAAGGCGGATTTCGATGCGCGCCTCGCCAAGCTGGGTACGGATGCCAAGGCCGCCGGCGCCAGCGTCACCGACCTTGCCAGCTTCAAGACCGCTTTCGGCGGCATCGGCAAGGACTGCGGCGGCTGTCACGAGCTCTATCGGGTGAAGAAGTAACCTGCTCTTCGCCGCCGGGATGGCGCTCGATTCAAGCCCGTCCCGGTCTCAATCGGTCCACCGCGCTGTCATTCCATGCTTCGCAAGCTGTTCGGTCTCGCCGCTCTCGCCGCAATGACCGGTCTCGGGTTGTTCTGGGTAATCACCCTGCCGACGGTGGTGCCAGCCAGCACGCTTGCAGCCTATACGCCGGATCTCGACAACGGCCGCATCGCCTTCAATGTCGGCGGCTGCGCTTCCTGTCACGCCGTCCCGGGTCAGCCGGATCGCCTGCGGCTCGGCGGCGGGCTCGCCATGTCCTCGCCGTTCGGCACCTTTCATGTGCCCAATATTTCTCCCGATCCGGTCGATGGCATCGGGCGCTGGAGCGAGGCCGATTTCGTGACCGCGGTGCTCAAGGGCACCTCGCCCCAGGGCACGCACTATTATCCGGCCTTTCCCTATGGTTCCTACCAGCGTGTCAGGGTCGAGGACGTACGCGATCTGTTCGCCTTCTTGAAGACGTTGCCGCCGGTCGCCGGCAAGGTGCCTGACCACGACCTGCGCTTTCCGTTCAACATACGCCGCAATGTCGGGTTCTGGAAATTCCTGTTCCTGGACGGCAAATCCTTCACGCCTGATCCCGCGCGTGACGCGGTATGGAATCGCGGCGCCTATCTCGTCGACGGCTTCGGTCACTGCGCCGAGTGCCACAGCCCGCGCAATGCGCTGGGCGGCATCGTCGTCTCGCAGCGCCTTGCCGGCGGTCCCAATCCGGAAGGAGAGGGATGGGTGCCGAACATCACGCAGAAGGGATTGGCGGGCTGGTCGGACAAGGCGATAGCCTATTTTCTCGCGACCGGAGAGACGCCGGAGGGCGATTCTGCCGGAGGCTCGATGACCAAGGTGATCCGTAACACCGAGCATCTCGGCGAGGCCGATCGTGCCGCGATCGCCGCTTATCTCAAATCGCTGCCGGCCGTGGATGGCCCGCCGCGACCGAAGCCGCCGGCACCGAGGACCTGAGCCCGAGCGGTGGACGCCGCGCGCCGCAATCACCCGTTGCATTGACGAGGCCGCCCCTGCGTCGCTCCATCCGCCGCTGAGACTGTTCGGCGGCTTCTGCGCCGTATCGCGTCACGGATCGCGGCAGCGCCGCTTCATGCCGCTTCATTCGCCCAAAAGAAAAAGACCTCCGGCGGGGCATCGCCGGAGGTCCCATTTGGAGGTCTACGTTGAAGAGTCTCCTTTCGTTATCAGACGCTTAGAAGCTGCGAATGATCTGGACCGCGCCGTTGTAGAGGTTCTGGTCCTTGATCTGATAGGCGGTACCGCCGGCGACGCCCGGGACCGAGGTGCCCGTCGTTGTCCAGGTGCCGTTCAGGTTGGTGTGCAGCCGGCTGTAGATGAATTCAGCCGACAGCGTGAGGTTCTTCACCGGGGTCCAGGCGGTACGGGTACCGACCTGGGCGATGCTGAACTTCCAATCGCCCGTGTTGGTGCCATTGAAGGAGCCGGTGCCCAGCAGGGTGCCGTTGGCCGCCGCGCTCAGCAGTGCATCGCCGGTCGAGCCGTACGAAATCTGGCTGTACGAACCAAATACCGAGGTGCGCCAGGCCGGATTCCAGTAGTGCTCGTAATAGCCGCTGACGTCCCAGGCGGTGCTCTTGGCGATGCTGGAGCCGTTGGTAGCGTTGGTGCCGGCATAGACGCCATCGAGCACGTAGCCGAACGCGATGCCGTTGTCGCCGATCTTGGCGAAGCGGCCCGCGCCGTTGGTGTCGACGGTGCCGCCGAACACGTATTTGGCGGCGCCGTTGGCGAAGCTCGCTTCGACCTTCAGGCTGTCGGCCGCGCCGGTCGGCAGGTTCTTGAGTTCGAACGCGCCGGTCAGCGCATAGCCCCAGGTCGAGCTCGGATGTCCGCTGCCGCTATCAGTCGAGGTGTAATACGTGCCGTGTATCTCATGCGCTGCCGCGGCGAAGTGCAGCGAGCCCCAGGCCTGGTCGACGCGCAGGTTGCCGACGATATCCGGCACATGGTTGCCGAGCTCGGCGTTGCCGAGGAAGCTGTTGCTGGTGGTGCCATAGCCGCTGGTGGCCGAGCCGAACGGACCGATGAAGGCGAAGCTGGTGTTGACGATGCCGGCATTGCGGTACGGATCGGCGCTCTCGAGCGACAGAGTGCCCGACACGCCGTTGCCGAACTGCCAAGTGTAGGCGATCTGCGGGATGCCGGTGGCGTTGTTGGAGCCGCCGAAGAAGGCAGACGAGATCGTCGGCTTGGACAGCGCCCACTGCGGATCGAACTGCGACACCGCCTTGCCAAGGGTGAAGCCGGCGAACTGGATGAAGGCGAAGTCGACTTCGGTGTAACCGCCGGAGAGGTTCTCGCGACCCTGGCTGAAGTCGAACTGCATGTTCGCGTAGGTGCGCAGCACGCCGTATTCGGTGGCGGTGCGGGTGTCGACGAACAGGTTCAGACGCTCGCGGGTCGCGTAGTAGTTGCGATTGTAGGAATTGGAGCCGCCGACGCCGCCCTGCCAGAACGGCGCATCGTACGTGTTGCCGTTGAAGGCGACGTCGAGGCGCAGCGCGCCGCCGATACGCAGGCACGTGTCGGTGCCCGGGATGTAGTAGAAGCCTGCGCCGTAGAGCGAGCAGACCTTCACATATTCGACCGCCTTCGCCTTGACGGGAAGATCAGCTGCCTGAGCGCCGGTCAGCGCGACGAGACCTGCCGCGGAGCCGAGCACGAGGCTCTTCAAAACGTTCATGTAACCTCCAAGTTGCCAAGGGCAGGGCGTTTCGGACGTGAATCGTCCGAGCAAACCCGGCCCGCTGAGCCCGACGCCGCAGGTGCCAGCCTGCGAAAGCCCTCGTCGGGACGACTTCGAGGGAGCCCCCCTCTGCCGTGTATATTGGATATTATACCTAGGCAGATATTCGAAATAGGAAACTAACTTATCTATTGGGATTGAGTAACAAGTGTGTCGTGGGCGACACAGTCGAGTTTTGGGCCTGCCCAAGCCTTGCCCCAGCATCGGTGTCGCGGGTTGGTTGCGCCGCAGCGAAAACCGCTGGCGGAACAAATACTTTCTGGATTTGTTTCGGGATTGTTGTAGTTATGTTTCTAAGTTAGTTTCATCGCGCCGTGAGAATCATAAAAATTGCGGTGAATGATCGATGCTCGCGCCGCGTGTGGCGGACGGCATTGGGGGAAGCTGGGGGAATCAGAAATGCCGGGCCGCAAAGCTGGGCGCCAAGTGGTCGGGAGGCCGGCGGCGCGGATGGGGGTGCGTAGTCCGCGGAATGAGGCTGGCGGAACCGGCTCATCCGCTGCGTTGCCGTTGCCACTGCCCTGCGCCGGATACCCCGTCTACCGGCAGATCGTCTGGGATATCGTCTCGATCATGGATTATCTGGACGAGATGCGCTCGCGCTGGGCCGAGCGGATCGGCGTCACCGGGCCGCAGTGGAAGATCCTGATGGCTATCGTCGATCTCGACCAGGGCGAGGGTACCTCGGTCGGCGAGGTCTCTGCCAAGGTCCATGCCGCCTCCACCTTCGTCACCACCCAGACCAAACTGCTGGAACAGCGGGGCTATCTCAGGCGCATGCCGTCGCCCAGCGATGCCCGGGTCGTCCTGATGTCGCTGTCCGACAAGGCTCGGAAGGAGTTCGCCGAGACCATGCGGCCCTGGGGCGACTTCCACGAGTTCATTTTCGCGGATTTTACGCCGGCGGCCCTTCGCGAGTTCGCCGAGCGACTGGCGGCGGTCAAGAAGCGCACCGAGATCATCCGCCGCCGCGTCGGCGACGAAGCTTGAGAGGCTGGCTATCGCCGGCTCTGCGTCTGGCGCGCAGGGGGCGTCGCGCTCTGCGGGTGGCGTCCGGTGGCCCTGTATTTTAAAGAGCGGCACCGTTCCCAGCCGTCCCGCCGATGAATCCCCTCAAGGCCATATCGCTCAAACTGCTCAGCACCCTGATGTTCGCCCTGATGGGGGCGCAGGTGCGATACCTCGGCGGCGCCTATCCGGTGGGCGAGGTGGCGTTTTTCCGCGCCCTTTTCGCCTTGTTGCCGATCCTGGCGGTGTTTGGCTGGCGCGGCGAGCTGCGCGGCGCCCTGCGCACCAGGCGGCCGCTCGATCACGTGCTGCGTGGCATCTTCAGCATCGTCGGGACCTTCTGCACCTTCGGAGCGCTGGCGCGGATTCCGCTGGCCGATTTTACCGCCATCGCCTTCATCGCCCCGCTGATCACGGTGGTATTTGCGGCGCTCTTTCTCAAGGAGCATGTCCGGGCCTACCGCTGGACGGCGGTGGGCATCGGCTTCGGCGGCGTCATCTTCATGCTGCAGCCTCATCTCGGCCTGCAGGGTGAACTCACCACGCCGGTCCTGGTCGGGCTTGGTTTCGCGTTCACCAATGCGATGACCGCCGCCGGCGCCACCATCCAGATTCGGCGCCTCACGGCGACCGAAACCACTGCGTCAATCGTGGTCTTCATGACGCTGCTGGTGATGCTGTTCTCGCTTCTGACCGTCGGGTTCGGCTGGCGGATGCCGGCGCGGACCATCGAACTCGCCGCCCTGATCGGCGTCGGCGTGAGCGGCGGGCTCGGCCAGATGTTCTTCACCGAAAGCTATCGCTATGCGCCTGCCTCGCTGCTGGCGCCGTTCGATTACTCGGCGATGCTATGGGCCTTCATTCTCGGTTTTGCGCTGTTCGCGGAGGTGCCGACCGCGCCGGTGCTGGTGGGTGCTGTGATCGTCGCCGGCGCCGGCATCTTCGTTGTTCTGCGCGAGCGTTTGCTTGGCCTCAAGCGGCGTCGCGAGATGCCGATCGCGCCGATCGCCGCCGTGCCGGATGACGGCATCGCTGCTCAAGATTCGGCCGTGGATGCTGACGCACTGACCGGCCGGCTTCCGGCAGATCGGGCGGACGGCAAGATGGCGCTCACGGGCGTTGCCGGCACGGGTTGACCGCCGGTGGGGGTGTTTCAGGTGCCGAAGGCCTTGAAGGTGATGATGGTGTAGGTGTCCTGGATGCCCGGGATGAGCTGGACCTTCTCATTGACGAAGTGGCCGATATCGATGTCCTTGTCGACGTAGAATTTCACCAGGAGATCGTAGTCCCCGGCGGTCGAGTAGATCTCCGACGCAATTTCCGCCTCGGCCAGCGCGTTCGCCACCGCGTAGGACTGCCCAAGCTTGCATTTGATCTGGACGAAAAACGGCACCATGTTCAATCTCCGGCAGCGCTTCGGCGCTGGCTTGCGGGCAAGTCGGTCTCGACGGCGAATTCGGTGATGCTAGTGTCCGGACACTAGCATCAATATCATTCTAGTGCGGTTTGGGATCTGACGCACGTACGACAAAACGCTGCAATGCTGATACGAGCGTCAGATCCACCGCACTAGAACCAAAATCCGCATGGCGTGGCAAGCGCAGGGCCGGCAGACGCCAAGGGCCGGACCCGCTGCTCTCGACCAGCCGGCGGTGGAACAATGAAGGACGCCATGGCAGTGGTGGGCTCTCCGACTATTCCTGACGCGCACCCCAGGCCTGTACCGATCGCGCTTACCATCGCCGGATCGGATTCCGGCGGGGGCGCCGGAATTCAGGCCGATCTCAAGACCTTCGCCGCCTGCGGCGTCTATGGAGCCTCGGTGATTACGGCCGTCACCGCGCAGAACACTAAAGGCGTGAGTGCCGTCCATGTGGTGCCGGCGGACATCGTCGCCGCCCAGATCGATGCCGTGTTTTCCGACCTCGATGTCCGTGCAGTCAAGATCGGTATGGTGGCACGGCAGGACGTCGTGGAGGCTATCGTCGCCGGTCTCGCGCGCTGGACTCCGGCACCGCTGGTCGTCGATCCCGTGATGATCGCGACCTCCGGCGACAGTCTGCTGGCGCCGGACGCGGTCGCCGTGTTGCGCGATCGCCTGTTGCCGCGCGCCACCCTGATCACCCCGAATCTGCCCGAAGCTGCGGCCCTGCTCGGTGAGACCGTCGCTGCCGACGATGCCGCGATCGCGCGGCAGGGGCGGGCGCTGCTCGCTATCGGCTGCGAGGCCGTACTGATCAAGGGCGGCCACGGCAGCGGCCCTGAAAGCATCGACCATCTCTTTACCGCCGATGGAATCGTGCGGTTTCCGGCGCCGCGTCTCGACACCGCCAACACCCACGGCACCGGCTGCACGCTGTCATCGGCGATCGCGGCGTTTCTTGCCCGCGGCGAGGATATCGTCTCCGCCGTCGGTGCCGCCAAGGCCTATGTCACGGCGGCAATCACTGCTGCTGACCGCCTTGCCGTCGGTCGGGGTCACGGGCCTGTGCACCACTTTCACGCGATCAAAACGCCGTAGGCTTCCTTCGTCGGGCAATCCCTTCCGTGTCGCGACACTGTCGCATGGCCTTGCTATGCGAAAGCCACATGACGCTTTCGCGATTCTTGGAGCCCGGCGGAACAGCATGACCACGACAGACCTCGATCGCTCCACGGTGGAAACCGCCTATGCGCGCTGGGCACCGATTTATGATGCGGTGTGTGGCCCAGTGATGGTGAAAGGCCGTCGCGCCGCCGCAAAGGCGGCCCGTGCCGTCGGCGGGCGCATCCTCGAGGTCGGGGTCGGGACCGGACTGTCCTTCGACGACTACGATACGACCACGGAAATCACCGGTGTCGATCTCTGTGCGCCGATGCTCGAAAAGGCACGCGCCAAGATGGCGACCGGGCGCTACCCATGGGTCAAGGCCGTGCACCAGATGGATGCCCACCGCATGACCTTCGCCGATCAAAGCTTCGATTGCGTGGTGGCGCAATTTGTCATCACGCTCGTCGCCAGCCCCGAGCAGGTGCTTTCCGAGTGCCACCGCGTCGTCAAGCCGGGTGGCCGCATCATCCTCGTCAACCATCTCTATTCCGAGCGGGGCGTCGCCGCCGCCGTGGAACGCTGGGCCGCACAGAAGACGCGTGGACTCGGCCTGCGCCCGGAATTCCCCTTCGCGCGCCTTCAGGCATGGGCCGAGAGCACCCGCGAGGCGGTGCTGGTGGAACGGCGCAAAGTCGCGCCCTTCGGCATCTATACGCTGGTGTGCTTTGAGCGCACTCAAAAGGCCGCGTGAAGGACAAGCGATCGTTGAATTCTGGCAGCCGCTCGGCATGGGGACGCAGCAGATGAGCGAAGCACCACAGGAACGACGTTTCCGCACACTCTTCATTTCCGATGTCCACCTCGGGGCGCGCGGGTCGCAGGCCGATCGCCTGCTGGATTTTCTACGTTATCACGATGCCGATACCATCTATCTCGTCGGCGACATCATCGACGGCTGGGCGCTGAAATCGAATTGGCACTGGCCGCAGAGCCATAATGATTTCGTCCAGAAGATGTTGCGCAAGGCCCGCAAGGGCGCCAGGGTGATCTACGTCCCCGGCAATCACGATGAGTTCCTGCGCGGCTACTACGGCACCCATGCCGGCGGCGTCGAGGTGGTTGAGCAGGCGATTCACGAGGGGGCCGATGGTCGCCGCTATCTCGTGATCCATGGCGATATCTTTGATCTCGTCGTGCAGAATGCGCGCTGGCTCGCCCATCTCGGCGACAAGGCCTATGATTTCGCGATCCAGATGAACCGGCTGGTCAACTTCGGCCGCAAACTGTTCGGCCGGCCGTACTGGTCGTTGTCGCAATGGGCCAAACTCAAGGTCAAGAACGCCGTCAATTACATCGGCGCCTTCGAACAGACCCTCGCGGCGGAGGCGAGGCGGCACGGTGCCGACGGGGTTATCTGCGGTCACATTCACTACGCGACCATCCGCGATGAGCACGGTACCCGCTACATGAATTGCGGCGACTGGGTGGAGAGCTGCTCGGCGATCGTCGAGCATGAGGATGGCCGCTTCGAGGTCCTGCGCTGGACCGGGCCGCTGACGCGGACGCGCCCGGTGGCCAAGTCCCTCGCTGCGCAGGCTGCCTGATGCGTATCCTGATCGCTACCGACGCCTGGCATCCGCAGGTCAATGGCGTTGTCCGGACGCTGACCATGATGGCCGAGTCGGCCCGCAATCTCGGCGCCGATATCGGCTTCCTGACGCCGCAATCGTTTCGCACCGTCGCGCTGCCGAGCTATCGGGATTTGCGCGTGGCGCTGCCAAATCCCTGGCAGATCGCCCACCTGATCGAACAGGCGCGGCCGGACAACATCCATATCGCGACAGAAGGTCCGATCGGTATATTGGTCCGGCGCTATTGCTGCCGCTACGGGCTGCCTTTCACCACCAGCTTTCACACCCGTTTTCCTGACTACGTCGCTGCGCGGGTGCCGGTGCCGGAATCCTGGGTCTGGGCGGCGCTGCGCCGGTTCCACGCCCGCAGCGGCGCGGTGATGGCCGCGACATCGGCGCTCGCCGCCGAATTGCGCGAGCGCGGCTTCCGCAATGTCGTGCTGTGGCCGCGCGGCGTCGACGCCGACCTGTTTCATCCGCGCAAGATCGATCTCGGCCTGCCGCGTCCGGTGTTTCTCTCGGTCGGCCGCGTCGCCGTGGAAAAGAACCTGGACGCTTTCCTGGAGCTGGATCTGCCCGGCAGCAAGGTGGTGGTCGGCGATGGTCCGGCCAGATTGGAACTGGAGCGGCGCTATCCTGAAGCCGTCTTTCTCGGCGCCCGCCATGGCGAGGCGCTGGCGGACGCCTATGCCGCCGCCGATGTTTTCGTGTTTCCGAGTTGCACCGATACCTATGGTCTCGTGGTGCTGGAAGCGTTGGCGAGCGGGGTGCCGGTGGCGGCATTCCCCGTGACGGGGCCACGTGACGTCATCGGAGCGGCTCCTGTCGGCATGCTCGACGAGGACCTGCGTCGGGCCTGCCTGTCGGCATTGACCGTGTCTCGGGATGACTGCCGCGCCTTTGCCCTCAGCCATACCTGGGAGGCCTGCGCGCGTGCCTTCATCGACAATGTGATGCGGGTGCGGGCTGAGCATGATGCCGCCGCAGCGCCGTTGCGGCCGCGGGGCCCTTCGCTGGCTGCTTGACGGGAGGGGCGGCGCGAGGCGCTGCGGCGGCAACCCCGGTACTTGCTTGCCTTCGTCGCGGACGGCGATATAACAAGAAGTATGATCGCACAGCTTCCTGTCACTGCCGCCGATATCGATGCTGCCGCAAGCGTGCTCGCGCCGGTCGCCGTTCGCACCCCGCTGATCTCTTCGCCGGCGCTGGACGCTCTGACCGGCGGCCGCATCTTCCTCAAGGCTGAGGTGCTGCAGCGAACAGGGTCCTTCAAATTCCGTGGCGCCTATAATCGCCTCTCCGCCATCCCGGCTTCGGTGCGGGGCGCGGGGGTGGTGGCCTTCTCGTCCGGCAACCATGCCCAGGGCGTCGCCGCGGCGGCACAGCTGTTCGGCATGGCCGCGACCATCGTCATGCCGGCGGACGCACCGGTATCCAAGCGCGAGCGCACCAAGAGCTATGGCGCGGAGGTCGTGCTCTACGACCGGTTGCGTGAGGATCGTGAAGCGATCGCAGGGGAGATCGCCGCCGGTCGCGGCGCAACCGTGATCCGGCCCTATGACGATCCTCTGATCATCGCCGGGCAGGGCACCGCGGGACGGGAGATTTGCGAGGAACTGGCAGTGCGCGGCATCGCACCCGATATCGTCGTGGCGCCGGCTTCTGGCGGCGGCTTGGTCGCCGGCACGGCGGTAGCGGTCAAGTCGCGCTTTCCCCATGCCGCAGTGATGTCGGCCGAGCCGGAGGGCTACGACGATCACGCCCGCTCGCTCGCGGCGGGGCATCGCGTCGCCCATGGTGCAAGCGAGCCGACGATCTGCGATGCGTTGATGGCCCAGATCCCCGGCGAAATCACCTTCGCCATCAATGGCGCCCTGCTGAAGCAAGGTGTCACCGCCACTGATGTGGAAGTCGGTCGTGCCGTTGCCTTCGCCTTCCGGGAGCTCAAATTGGTGGTCGAGCCCGGCGGCGCGGTGGCGCTGGCGGCACTGCTGGCCGGGCGCTTCGCGGTGAAGGATCGTGCGGTGGTGATTGTCCTGTCCGGCGGCAATGTCGACGCGGATCTCTACACCCGCCTGATCGCTTGAATATGCCGGCACGACATCCGCGGATTTGCCGGCCAGGGCTGTCGCCCAGTTAAGCTGGTGTCCCGGTTCTAACGTTCGTATCCCTTTGCAGCGAGCGCCCATACGAACGCTAGTGTGGCGTCTCGCAATTGCCTACCGCCTTTGCGGCAAGCCTCTCGTAGGCAATTGCGAGACATAAGCCACACTAGCATTTTGATTTTGCTAGTGTCCTTATGTCTCCGAATTGCCGTGCGAGGGTGAGGCAAACGAAGCGGTAATTCGGAGACAGGACACTAGAACCAAGGGACACTAGCATCATTATGATTCTAGTGCGGTTTTGGATCTGACGCTCGAACGGCGAATTCGCTGCAATGCTGATACGAGCGTCAGATCCATCGCACCAGCTCAGCTGAAGAACGCGATCTTTTCCACCTGGGTCATGCGCCGCAGCGGCGCCATGGGGTCGGGCCGCGGCGTGCTGACCATGCCGCGCGCCAGCAGCGAGGCGCCGAGCGACAGCGTATCCGCAGACGGTCCATCCGGCACCTGCGCCTCAAACGTCGTGACCTGCATCGTGGCTATCGGATCGGCCGCATCGGCCGATGGATCGCCGGCGAGCGTCTCCGGTTCGACGGAGTGATGGGGGCTCTCGAGGTCGAGCACGCCGGCCGGCACGTCCGCGACGCTGTTGGCAGCCGGCACGGCAGCAGCGGTTTTCTCGGTGGGCCCGTCCAAAGCCTCGGCGGCCACAACATGTTCGAGTTCGTCGCCGGCCGTGGCGACCTGGTCCGACGCCAACATCGTCGGCCGACCGAGAGCCATCTCGGTCGGCGCGGAGGGAGCCGCTTGCATCGTATCGGCCGCGGCGGAGCTGCCCTCGGTCTCGGTCGCGAGGACGGCAGCTTCGCCTGACGGCCCGGCAGCGAGCCATTCGGTCGCTGTGTTCTCGGTCAATGGTGGCGACACCGATGGCGCCGGTTCTGCAGCAGCGGTGACCGAAGCCGCCGGCTTCAGGGCAGCGAGGCTCACGACGTTTTCCGGCATCGGCGGTGGGGGCGAAGTCGCCGCGCTCGTTGCGGCGGGCGCGTCGCCGCGGGCGATCACTTCGAGTTCGGTGAGTGCCTGTGCGAAGGCGGTCGCCACCCGTTGATGGAGGTCTTCGGTGACGGTTGGCGCCAGGTTGGCATCGACGGTGTTCGCCTGGGTTTCCAGGATGTCGCAGATGCGGCCGTCGTAGCCGAGTTCGCGAAATCGCCACGCGACCTCGCGGACGACGCGTACGGCCTTGCGTGCCGGGCCGAAGCTGTCGCCGCGGCTCAGCTCGGCGATGGCGTCCTCGGTCGAGGCGTGGGCCGCCTCGAGAATGGCGCGGAATGCGGTCAGCGCTTCATCTAGCCTCGCCGTATCGTCCGGCTGCCCGGCCGCCGCGGTCTGGGCCGCAACTGCGGTTTCGATCCGCGCAACCGCCTCGAGCACCATCGCGGTGTCGGCGTTACGGTTGCGCCGGGCATATTCCTTGAGAAACCAGCGGCCCCTGGACGTTTCCATGAAGGCTTCGCTGATCGCTTCGTAATCGGCCTCGGACGGCAGGGCCGCGCTGGCTGACATCGGCGAGAGTGCGAAGGCGTCGTTGGCCATATCCCGAACCGTTGCGTATAACCTCGGCGCCTGCCCGGCGTCCCACCCTGGCGGCGCAACCAATTGTCTACGATCACCACGAACCGGCTTGAATCGCAATTGAATTGATGCTCCACGCTCCGGAAAAACCAATTGCAGAGCCGGTCGTGGCGCGCCGATTCGCGCGCTGGCTGTCGCTCGTTTACGGTGCAGTGTTCGGTCTCGGCGGCATCAGCCTGCCGTTCTTTCCGGTCTGGCTCAAAGCGGTGGGGATCGACGTCGGCTGGATCGGTGTGATCACCGCGCTGCCCTCGTTGACCCGCTTCACCGTGCTGCCGTTTGCCACTGCCCTGGCCGAGCGGCGTGGCCTGTTGCGCCAGGCCATCGTCGGTTTCGCATTTCTTACTTCAGTCGGCTTCGTCGCCGTCGGCCTCAGCGGCAGCCTCATTCCGATCCTGCTGCTCTACGGCCTGACCGCCTGCGTCTGGACGCCGATCGTGCCTTTGGTCGACGGCTACGCCTTGAAGGGTGTTGCGCAGTTCGGGCTTGACTACGGACCGTTGCGTTTATGGGGATCGGCGGCATTCGTCGCCGGCGCACTGGCCTGCGGGTTGCTGATCGACATGGTGGCGCCACGCCACGTGATCTGGATCATGGTGGCAATGGCGCTGTTCGGCGCCGGAGCGAGTCTCGGGCTGGTCCCGCTCGCCGCGCGCGGGACGGCAATGGACGCGCCGGCGCGGGACGCGCACCTGCTGCGTCAGCCGGGGTTTCTCGCCGTCATCATCAGCGCCGCCCTGATCCAGGGCAGCCATGCAGCCTATTACTCCTTCGGCTCGATCGCCTGGCAGAGCGCCGGCTTGAGCGGCCTGACCGTATCGCTGTTGTGGTCGCTCGGCGTCGTCGCCGAGATCGTCGTGTTCGCGGTATCGCCGCGCTTCACCTGGTCGCCGGCGGTGCTGGTCGCCGTCGGTGCCGCCAGCGCAGTGCTGCGCTGGAGCGTGACGGCATTGGCGCCGCCGCTGTCATTGCTCGCGCTGGTGCAGATGCTGCATGCCTTTACCTACGGCCTGACGCAGGTCGGCACCGTCGGGCTGATGCTGCGTCATGTCCCGCCGCATCTGATGGCCACGGCGCAAGGCTATCTGGTCGCGACTTCGGGCATCGTGCTCGGGCTTGCGTATATCGGCTCGGGACTGTTGTTCGCCAGATTCGGCGATGGCGCCTATTTTGCCATGGCGGCGATGGGGGCAGCCGGAGGAGCGCTGATCCTGCTGGGTCAGCCCCACAGCGAGGCATCGGGCGGATAGATCGTGCTGCCGTCGTAACGCAGACCGCCGTCCCGGTCGCGGGCGAGCAGCAAGGGACCATCGAGATCGACTACGCGCGCCTGCTGCGCCACGACGAGGGCCGGCGCCATGGCGAGCGAGGTCGCCACCATGCATCCGACCATCAGGTCGAAGCCGAGGGCTTGTGCGGCATCGGCGAGGCCGAGAGCTTCGGTGAGGCCGCCAGTCTTGTCGAGCTTGATATTGATGGCGTCATAGCGGTCGCGCAGCGCCGCGAGCCCGTCGCGGGCGTGCACGCTTTCGTCGGCGCAAACCGCGATCGGCCGGCGGATGCGGCCGAGCAGGGCATCCTTGCCGGCGGGCAGGGGCTGCTCGACCAGCGTCACGCCGGCCTCGGCGCAGTCCGCAAGATGGGATTCCAGGGTCTCGTCCCGCCAGGCTTCGTTGGCGTCGACGATCAGTTCGGCATCGGGGGCTGCGGCCCGGACGGCCCGGATACGGGCTCCGTCTCCATCGCCGCCCAGTTTGACCTTGAGCAGAGGCCGCGTAGCAGCCCTGGCCGCTGCTTGCGCCATGGCCTCCGGGGTGCCGAGGGAGATCGTATAGGCCGTGGTCAGGGGCTGCGGTGCTGCCCGCCCCAGCAACTCCCACACCCGACGGCCGGCGGTCTTCGCCTCAAGGTCGAGCAGGGCGCAATCCAGGGCATTGCGGGCGGCGCCTGGGGCCATGGCGGTTTGCAGGCCAGCCCGGTCCAACCCGGCGGCAAGGGCGCCCTGCATGGCCATGATGGCTGCCAGCGTCGCCTCCGGGGTCTCCCCATAACGCGGATAGGGGGTGCATTCGCCCACGCCTCTGGTGCGGCCAGCTTCGGTCAGGCGGGTGATCTCGGCCACGACCACCACGGCCTCCGTTTTGGCGCCACGGCTGATGGTGAAGCTGCCGGCGATCGGAAACCGCTCGATGCCGGCCGAGAGTGTCTGGATGTTTCCGGAAGTCATTCCAAAATCAGAAGATTTATTTTTTCCAAGAGTGTGGTCCTGCCGCAGTATGGCTTTAAATAGGTGGCTGTTAAAGGAATGGTTGTAAATTCATCAGCGGCGATGCGGGGACGGCATCGCGGAAGGCGTGGGGAATCGTGCTCCATGGAGCTTTCGAGCTACCATATTACCATTTGAGGGTTGTCGAGAAATTGGACATGTCGTCCCGACATTGAAAAGCAATCAAGTGAAGAACGTTCACGAAGGCGGGGTGATGCGAGCCCAAGCGCAGATGGACCGGTATGTCCGGCGACAAGGTTCTGGAGGCGGGCGTCGTGGCTGAAGCGGCGTCCCGGGCGGCTGAGTTGGCGGCCGGCGGCGTGCCGCGCCTTGAACGAGTCAGCGTTCAGGGCAGAGTCGCGCTGCGTGCCTCGGGAGCCTGGATCGCGGAGCATGCCCGGCTGCTCGAGGGACTGATCGACGATGCCGGGAGTGCCGCGCCCGGCGGCGGCGTCCTCATCGATGTTTCCGCGGTCGGCAAGCTCGATACCTTCGGCGCCTGGTTACTCGAACGGCTATGCCGCAGCCTTGCCGAGCGCGGCGCCGATGCGAAGATCGCTGGCCTTTCGGCCGACTATTCCAGCCTGGTCGACGAGGTGCGCCGGGTCGGCACAACCACGCTCGAGCCCTCGCCGCGGATGCCGCTCGCCGCGATGCTCGAGAGCGTGGGTCGCAACGTGGTCCAGATCGGCGAAACCGTGGTGGCGCTGCTTGCGATGTCCGGCGCGCTCCTTGCCGCGGCGGGGCGGGTCGCGCGGCGGCCGTCGACATTCCGTCTGACCTCGATGATCCATCATCTCGATCAGGTCGGCTGGCGCGCTGTGCCCATCATCATGCTGATCACCTTCCTGATCGGCTGTATCATCGCCCAGCAGGGAATCTTCCATTTCCGTCAGTTCGGCGCCGACGTGTTCGTGGTGGACATGCTGGGCGTCCTGGTGCTGCGCGAGATCGGCGTGTTGATCGTCGCCATCATGGTCGCGGGCCGTTCGGGAAGCTCCTACACCGCCGAACTCGGCTCGATGAAAATGCGGGAAGAAATCGATGCACTGCGGACCATGGGCTTCGATCCGGTCGAAGTTCTGATCCTGCCGCGTGTTCTCGCGTTGCTCGTCGCGCTGCCGATGCTCGCCTTCATCGGCGGCATGGTGGCGCTCTATGGCGGCGGGTTGGTGGCTTGGCTCTATGGCGGCGTCGATCCAGACGCCTTCCTGTTCCGGCTGCGGGAGTCGATCTCGATCAGCCATTTCGTCGTCGGTATGGTCAAGGCGCCCTTCATGGCGCTCACCATCGGTGTCGTGGCGAGCGTCGAGGGACTGCTCGTCGAAGGTAGTGCAGAGTCACTCGGCCAGCACACCACCGCCTCGGTGGTGAAGTCGATCTTCTTCGTCATCGTCATGGATGGCGTTTTCGCCATCTTCTTCGCATCGATCGGGATCTGACCATGGCTTCGCCGACCTCTGTGCAGGAAGTGGCAACGGCGGCGGGCGATGCCATCATCCGCGTGCGCGATGTCTCCGTCCGTTTCGGCGATCACCTGGTGCTCGACCGTCTCTCGCTCGACGTCGCGCGGGGCGAGATCCTCGGCTTTGTCGGCCCGTCCGGCGCGGGCAAGTCGGTGCTGCTGCGGACGATTATCGGCCTGGTGCCGAAACTGGGCGGGACCATCGAGGTGCTGGCGACCGATCTCGATGCCGCCGACGCGGCGACACGGCGCAGCGTCGAGCGGCGCTGGGGTGTGTTGTTCCAGCAGGGCGCGCTGTTCTCGTCGCTCACGGTGCGGCAGAATATCCAGTTTCCCGTGCGCGAATATTTGAAAGTCTCGGACCGGCTTCTCGACGAAATCACCATGGCCAAACTCGCCATGGTCGGGCTGCGGCCGGATGCGGCGGACCGTTATCCGTCCGAACTGTCCGGTGGCATGATCAAGCGAGTGGCGCTGGCGCGTGCGCTGGCGCTCGATCCGGAGATCGTCTTCCTCGACGAGCCGACGTCGGGGTTGGACCCGATCGGAGCGGGTGCGTTCGATGAACTGGTGCGGACGCTGCAGCGGACGTTGGGCCTGACGGTGTTCATGGTGACCCACGATCTCGACAGCCTCGCCACGGCCTGCGATCGCATCGCTGTGCTCGGCGACGGCAAGGTGATCGCCCACGGCACGCTGGACGACATGCTGGCATCGCGGCATCCCTGGCTGCAGTCCTATTTTCATGGTGCGCGAGCCCGTGCGCTGGCAAGCTAGTTTCGGAGTAAGTTGATGGAAACCCGGGCGAACTACGTTCTGATCGGAGCCTTCACCCTGGGAGTGCTGCTCTGCGGCTTCGGGTTCGTGATGTGGTTCCAGAGCCTGCACGCCGCCAAGCAGCGCACCCCGCTGCGCATCGTGTTCGAGGGCTCGGCATCCGGCCTGCGCACCGGCGCCAGCGTCAATTTCAACGGTATCCGCATCGGCGAGGTGACCTCGGTCAAGATCGACGACCCCAAGCGGGTGGTTGCCCTGGCCGCCGTGGATAAGGGCGCGCCGATCCGTCAGGACACCCTGGTCGGCCTCGAATTCCAGGGATTGACCGGCGTCGCCGCGATTTCGCTGAAGGGAGGCTCGCCGGATGCGCCCGAAGTGCAACCGGGCGACAAGGGCATTCCGACGCTCACCGCCGATCTCAGCGCCACTCAGGACGTCATGGAGTCGGTCCGCTCCTCGGTGCAGAACATCAACCGTCTGATCGCCGACAATCAGGAGACGATCCGTACGTCGATCCAGAGCCTTCAGGCGTTCTCGACCACCCTGGCCAAAAATTCGGAACGCATCGACAGCATCATGAACGGCGTCGATACCCTGGTCGGTGGCAAGGACGGCGGCGCGCTCACCGCCACGGTGAAGTCGGTCAAGGATCTTGCCGACAATCTCGACAAGCGCACGGCGGAGATCAGCGCGAACGCCAACAAGTTCCTCGTCACCAGTTCGCGGGACCTGACCGCTCTGGCAGCCGATGGACGCCGGACGCTCGACGACATCAGCCGCGCGGTCAATAACTTCGACCGCAATCCTACTCGTGTGCTGTTCGGCGCCAGCACTGCCGACCAACGTCCGGCAGTGCAGCCGCGGTCGGTGGTGCGCACCTCTCCGGCCGATGCACGGGCGCGCGTCCGGCCGTGATGGTGCGGCCGCGCAAACGCGGGTGAGCTGAAGCGCCATGCATCAGCGGTTCGATGCGGGATTGCGCGAAACCGCGGCGCCGGCAATCGAGAGCCCAGGACTCGGATGGCCCCAAGGCTCGGTCGATCCGGAGGCTAGTGTGGCGTCTCGCAATTGCCTATGCCCTTTGCGGCAAGCCCCTGTAGGCAATTGCGAGACATAAGCCACACTAGCGGCAGCGAGTGCTTAGGCGAATCTCAGAGCCAAGGGGAAACCGGTGGTTCGATCGTAACATTCGCATTCCCGTTTCGGCCGGCGCCTGTGCGCTGCTCTCCGGTCGCGTTCATTCCCAAAATGAAAAGGCGGAGGCTTGAGGCCTCCGCCTGCTATTTCGCACCTCGATTGCGACCGGTCAGCCGAGCCGGCCCGCGGCTTGGGCGAGAAGTGTGTAGACCAGCCCGGTTTCCGAGGTGAGATAGCTGCGCAGCGCCGCCGGTCCGCGCTCGTCGCGGGCGACGTCGTCGAGCAGCCGCTCGAATTCGGCGATGTAGCGGTCGACCGTCTGTTTGAAGCCACGGTCGGCGCGATACTTGCGAGCAACCTCGTCGAAGGCCTTCTGACCGGCAGCGGTATAGAGCCGCTTGGAGAACGCCTTGCGCTCGCCGCGCTGATAGCGATCCCACATCTCGGCGGCGAGGTCGCGATCCATCAGACGGACGATGTCGAGCGCCAGCGAATCGAGCGGGCTGCTGGCCGGGCGGGCCGCCGGGGCGGGCCGTCGCGGCGGTTCAGCGGGCGTATCGGCGCGATTGAGCAGGTTGGACAGCCAGCCGTCGCCACTCTGCTCGTCGGGGCTCACCGACGGAGCTTCGGTCCGGCGCGGCGCGGGCGGACCCATGCCGAGATCCGGCGGTGGCAGGATTGCGGCGCTCGCGGCCTCGCGGCGCGGCGCGGCCGGGCGCGGAGCTTCGGCACGAGCGCCGATCGACATCAGCGCCGGCTCTTCCTCCCGAGTATAGCCGTGGTTTGCCCCGGCACCGACCACGTCAAGGCCGCGGCCGTGGCGTGCGACGATGCGGTTGAGCTCCGCCAGCGCCTCGATCTGATCGACGATCACCTTGCGCATCTGGGAGGTACTTTCCGCGGTTTCCTGCGGGATTTCGAGTACGCCGCGGCGCAATTCGGCCCGCGTCGCCTCGAGCTCCTGATGCATTTCGCCGGCCATCTGCTTCATGGTCTGGACCACCGCGGCGAACTTGTCCGCCGACTGGGTGAACAGCGTCTCGGCCTCGCGGCTGTTCTGCTCATAGAGTTCGTTCATCGCCTCGGAGGTGAGGCGGCGCTCCTCCTCGGCGGCGTTGCGCACCGCTTCGAACTGGCGATTGATTGCCGTCGCGCCGGCGCCGGCGGTCTCGGCCACCACCCGGGCGATGTCCCGCGCCCGAGTTTCGGCGGCCGCAAGCGATTCGTCCAGCAGGCCGGTGAAGCGGGACAGTCGCTGGTCGAGATCGGTGGTGCGCAGATCGATGGTGGTCAGCAGCGATTCCAGATCCGACTTGCGCTCCGACACGGTGCGGTGGGTGCTGGCATTGCTCTGCTCGACCAGCGCAGCGGCCTCGACCAGGGCGTGACCGTGGGCGGCGAACTGCTCGGATAGGGCATTGAGATTCTGCAGCGCACGAGATGTCTTGTCGGTGAAATTGCCCAACTGGTCGCTCAGCGCCGTGGTGGCCTGACCGTTCCGCGAGGTGACGTCGTTCATCGTGGTGACGAATTCCGCCACGCGGCTCACCAGCGTCTGCTCCAGCGAGTTGAGATTGTCGTGGGCGCTGGTCAGAACTTCCTGCAGCAGGATGTTGCCCTCGCGCAGACGCTCGAACAGCGCCACGGTGTCGGTGCGCAGGATCTTGCTGGTCTCCTGCATCTCGGTGACAGCGGCGGTGGCGACCTGGCGCGACTGGTCGATGGCGGTGCGGGTGGTCTGCTCGATGTCCTTGAGCGACTTGTTGACCGCGCCGGTGGCTACTTCGCTGGCCGTGGTGATGGTGCGGGCGAGGTCGGTCGAATTGCGCACCAGGGTCTGCGAGAAGTTCGCTCCCTTGCTCTCGATGGCCTTGAGGGCTTCGTCGGTGACGCGGTTGATGTCGATATTGATCTGGTTGCCGCGGTCACCGAGCGCCTGAACGAGCGTTCCGCGCGAGGAGTCGAGCATGTGACCGAGGCGGTCGGCCTGCTGCTTGACGCCGGTCACGATCTCCTCGGTCTTGCCGAGCAGGACGGTGCCGAACTGGCCGGTAACGGTGATGATGGCGCGTTCGATTTCGCTCGATGTGCTCTTGATCTTGGTCGCGGCTTCGGTCCCCGAGGCGATCAACGCGCTGTTCGCGTCCTTGGTCGCGCCGGCGATCGCCGCGGTGACGCTCGCCGAGGTTCCGGCGAGCGACGTCGATGCTTCGCTCGAAGCGGCGACAATGGCATTCTGGACCTCGCGAGCGCTGGCCATCAGCACGTCCGCGGTGCTGGCGCCGGCCGTCGACACGCTGTGTTCGATCTCGCCGGACAGCACCCGGATCTGATTGGCCGATTCCGTCGAGGCGGACAGCAGCGTGCTGTGAGCCTCGCGGGCGCTCGCCATCAGCGTGTCCGCCGTCTTGACGCCGGCTGCCGAAACGCTGGTCTCGATCTCGCCGGACAGGGTCCGGATCTGGTTGGCGGCTTCCGCTGAGGCGGACAGCAGCGTGCTGTGGGCGTCGCGGACGCTGCCGGCGAGGGTGCCGGCAGCGGAGGTTGCGGCCGTCGTGATCGTCAGTTCGATTTCGGTGGACAGGCTCTTGGTCTGCTGCGCGGCCTCGGAAGAGGCGCTGAGCAGGTTGTTATGGGCTTCGCGCGCACTTGCCAGCACGGCTTCCGCCGTCGTTGCTGCGGTGGCAGTCAGCATGCGCTCGATATCCGCGGAGAGATTGCGGCTCTGCTGCACGGTCTCGGCCGAGACGTTGATCAGCGTGGCCTGCGCCTCGCGGGCGCTCGACACGATCTGATCGGCTGTGGTCGCGCCGGCCGACGTGAGCATCCGCTCGATCTCTGCCGAGATCGTGCGCGCCTGCTGCGCTGCATCGGTCGCGAGATTGAGGAGAGTGGCCTGTGCCTCGCGGGCACTGGAGACGACCTGTTCGGCCGTGGTGGCGCCGGCTGAGGTGAGCATCCGCTCGATCTCCGCCGCGACGGTGTGGGCCTGCTGAGCGGTCTCGGTGGAGATATTGAGCAGCGCGGCCTGGGTCTCACGCGCGCTGGCCAACACCGTTTCCGCCGACGAGGCGCTGGCGGCGGCGAGAGCGCGCTCGATCTCGGCGGACAGGTCACGGGCGCGCGCGGTGGCCTGTTCTGAGGCGGCGAGCAGCGACGACTGGACATCGCGCGAGGAGCCCAGGATGGCGGCGGCGGCATTGGCCCCGGCCCCGGTCAGGCTCTGCTCGACCGACGAAGCGGCGGCGCGCAGATGTCCGCTGACTTCGTCCGAGACGCCGAGCAGGCTCTCGTGGGCTGCCCGGCTGCCGGCCTGGATCGTTTCGCTCGTGGTCGTGGCGAGCGTGAGCAGCGAGTGCTCGGCGTCTTCCACCCGGGCACGGATGCCCTGGGACAACTCCTCGGCGCGGGCCAGCAGGACGTCGCTGGCCTGGCGACCGCCGGTCTCGATGCGCAGCGCCACGTTCTCGATGCGGGTGCCGAGCAGGTTTTCGAACTGGGTGACACGGGTCTCGATATCGCTGGCGACGGCACCGGCGCGGGTCTCGAGGCCGTCATGGATCGCCTGGAAGCGCGCCGTCACCGTATCGGCGAGGTGCATGCTTCGGCCGTCGATCGTCTCGGTCACGTTGATGATGCGCTGGTCGATGGCGTCGAGGACCTGGTTCGTGCCCTGAGACAACGACGAGGTGAGGGTAGCGATGCGCGTGTCGAGGGCGCCGACCACTCGCGCTGTGCCGTCGTCGAGCGAGGAGGTAAGCGCGGCCGCCTTCTCGTTGATAGAGTCGATCGCTCGAGCGGTGCTACCGCTCAAGGTCGAGGTCAGCTCGTTCAAGCGGCCATCGATGCTGCCCACGACCGAGATGGCGCGGTTGTCGAAAGAGGCTTCCAGCGCCCTGATGCGGCCGTCGATGCTTTCGTCGAAGCCGATGACGCGGGAAGCGAGGCTTTCGTCGAATGCTCTGATCCGGCTGTCGAGCGAAAGGTCGAGCTTGGTGACGCGCGATTCCAGTGAGCTCTCAAAGGCGGCAAGGCGCTGATCGAGGGGGCCGTGGATGTTGCTGGCATGGGCCGCGACGCGCTGGTCGAAGCCGTCGACATAGGACTTCAGCGTCGTCGTGATGTCCTCGGCGCGTTGTCCCATGCGCTCGACGATGTCACCGCCAAAGGTCTTCACCGTGCGGTCGAATTCGCCGATGTGGCGGGTGATCAGGGCTCCCAGCATGCCGGAGTCGCGAGCGAAGCGCTCGGCGAGTTCGAAGCCTTGTTCGCGCACGAGATGGTCGAACGCGGTCATCTGGGCGCTGAGATTGTCCTGGGCGGACGCGGTCTGAGTGACCACCTTGTCGACCAAAGCGTTGACGGTGGAATCGAGGCTGTCCTGGGCGGACGCGGTCTGGGTGACGACCTTGTCGACCAGGGCGTTGACGCTGGCATCGAGGCTGTCCTGGGCGGACGCGGTCTGCGTGACGACCTTGTCGACCAGGGCGTTGACGGTGGCATCGAGGCTGTCCTGGGCGGACGCGGTCTGGGTGACGACCTTGTCGACCAGGGCGTTGACGCTGGCATCGAGGCTGTCCTGGGCGGACGCGGTCTGCGTGACGACCTTGTCGACCAGGGCGCTCACCGTGGCGTCGAGAGTATCGCCTGCCCGCTCGCCGCTGTCGACGATGTGTTCGGCGAGACGGCGGCCCGCTTCGTCGACCTTGTGGGCGAGGTCGCTGCCGCGCAGTTCGAGCTCCATCAGCAGCGAATCGCTGGAGGTCTTGAGCGAGTCGTGGACCTGTTCGGTGCGCGCCGAGATGCTTTCGACGATGTTGGCGCTCTGATCGGCGAATTCGCGGGTGACCCGGTCGATGCGCTCGTTGAGCATGTCGTGGATGCGATCGGCGAGGTCGACGAATTCCTCGTGCACGGCGCCGGTCTTGAAGTTCAGGCTCGCGGTCAGCCGCTCGGTGGCGTCGATTACGGCCCGCGTGGTTTCGGCGCTGGCCTCTTCGAGACGATCGAGCAGGTCGCCGCCGCGCTCGCCGAGCGCCAGGATCATGGTGTCGCCGGCGTTGCCCAGCGCCTGGGTGATGTGCTCGCCGCGCTCTTCGAGGGCCGTGGTGATGGTGCGCGCGACTTCGTCGACGCGCGCTGCGATGGCGTCGCTGATGACGGCGATGTCCTGGCGAAGATCGATCTGCACGCCGGAGATGGCGTTGCGGACCTGCTCGGCCTGGCCCACGAGGTTGTCTCGCTGGTGGGCGATGTCCTGGAGCAGGGCGCGGATGCGGACTTCGTTGTCGGAATAGGCGCGCTCGAGCGCAGCGACTTCGTTGGCGACCAGGGTCTCGAGTTCGCCGGCGCGCGCGACGGCGCGCTCGACGCCATCGCCCATCGCGGCCACTTCGCGGCGGATTGCCTGTCCGACGGTGACCATGGAATCGCTGGCAGCGCCTTCCGGCTCGGAGAAGCGGATCGCGACCTGGGCCATCGACTGGGCGATCATGCTCAATTCCTGGCCGCGCCAGGCGAGGCTGGCGAGGAAGTAGAACAGCAGTACGGGTGCAAACATCAGCGCGAGCAGGCCGCCCAGCGCCAGCGTGCCGCCGGCACCCTGGCCGATCAGGCCCTGGAGCGCGGGCAGGAAGCTGACCATCAGGAGAACGGCGCCGGCCACCCAGATTCCTGAAAATACCGTGGCGACCGTATAGACGCTGCGGCTGGGCCGGCCCTTCTGCAGCGACTGCAGCAGCAGGCCGATGGTTTCCCGGTCGTCATTGGCGGGCCGGCGGGGGAGACGTTCGTCCGCAGCCTCGATCGCAACGCGGTTTCCGACGTTCAGCGGCGGTTCGGCGTAAGGCTCGGCGACACTCGCCGACTGGTCATGGCGAGCGGTATCCAAGGAGGGTTCGGGCGGTGCCTCGCTGAGGTTGAGGGCTTCCTGGATGGCGGAAAGAGCTACTTCGGTCGGGTCTTTCGCCTTCTTCGGATTGTTTGCCATGTCCGTTTACGCCCTTTGAATACGCGCCAGGGAACCACACAGACATCCGCACAAGGGCACTGGCCCTTGGCCGGTTACGCCTCCCGCCACGATGGAAGCGAAGTCGATGGTCGCCGTAAGGCTTGTCCCCCACTTCTCCGAACATCCTATTGGCTTGACCTGTCGAAAGGAATGCCCGGCGTTAAGAACATTTTAATCATCGTTAACGCGTCCGTGCGTAACCTCTTCAACTCCCTCAAAATTCCGGAACAGTCGCGGACTTCATGGCGATGGCATGGCAAATCCATGGCAAGACTGTTTCGGCGACAAACCATTCGTTAACCAGCGCTGTGATTGGTTTTCGGGCCGCCCTGGAGTCCTTCAGATGACGCTCTCGCCGCAATGGATCGAATGGATGCCCTCGCCGCCGCTGGTTCCCGACGATGCGCCGCTGGACCTTGCTCATCTCGAACGGATGACGCTCGGCGACGCCAGCCTCGAGCGTGAGGTCCTGGCCATGTTCGCCGCCCAGTCGGTCGATCTCGTCAGGCGCCTTTCTGCGTTGTCGGACGACGCCGCGATGCTGGTGCACACCCTGAAGGGGTCCGCCCGCGCCATCGGCGCCGTCCGGGTCGCCGAGGCCGCGGCCGGACTCGAAACCGCGCTCCGCCGGTCGGCCCCGGCGGGAGAGTTGCTCGCGACGCTGGAAGCCGCCGTCACTGAGGTGCGTACGGTCATCGGTGCAAGGCTCAAGCGGTCCTGACCGCCTCGCGTGGTCACCAGCACTATTCGTCTCATCCATCTACATTCAGCTCCGCACCCGCCGAGCGGCGTTCCTTGCGCGCGACGCTGGCGCAGGGCAGGCGGACCCGTTATAGGACTGCATCCTCCCGCTGGTGCGGCGGATTCGACGTTCGTATCAGCATTGCAGCGAGCTCTTCGTACGAGCGTCAGATCCGAAATCGCACTAGAATCATAACTATACTGGTGTGGTTTGGTTCAGAAATTCCCTTGGAGGACTCGCTGCGGGGAATGAAGGGAATTTCTGAATCGCCACACTTGGACGACTCCTCAATCACACCGCTGGCACGGGCTATCATGGTCAAGATCAACTTTGTCGATTCCAAAGGCGAAAAGCGCACTGTCGATGTCGAGGCGGGCGCGACGGTGATGGAGGCGGCGGTCCGCAACGCAATTCCCGGCATCGAGGCGGAATGTGGTGGTGCCTGCGCCTGCGCCACCTGTCATGTCTATGTCGACGAAGCGTGGCGGGAGAAGGTGGGCAGCCCGACCCCGATGGAAGAGGACATGCTGGATTTCGGCTACGATGTCCGGCCGAATTCGCGCCTGTCCTGTCAGATCAAGGTCACCGAGGATCTCGACGGCCTGGTGGTGAGCACCCCCGAGCGCCAGGCCTGACGAAGGGCGGCCGAGGCCGCGACGCCGGACAACGCTCGCGGCTCCAATTATCCAAGTCATGACAGGCTTCCCGTCACGGAAGAGGGGCGGGGGATCTCGGTGTGAGTCATGCAGAGGCGCCGGCATTTCAGGGAGCCGGGCTCAAGAAAAGTAGGCCGACGGCTCGCCGAGGCGCTCTACCGTGTCTCCGCCGACCTGCGCGACCATTCGGTCATGTTTGCATTGCTTCGGGTGCTATGCTCCCACGATGCGGTGATCGCGGAATGTCGCGACCTCTCCGATATGTTCTGCCGCTCGAAATGGCGCTGGGGGGGGCTTCAACATAATTCCGCGTTGGCGCGGCGATGATCATGCGATCGCGGCCTCGCGGCGCATCCATGGCCGGAATTTCTTCACCACGTCGTCCGGCAGCGCCGTCGGCTTTCGGCTCACCTGGTCGACCAGTACGGTCACCGCTGCCGCCGAGGCGGCGCAGACGCCGTTATGAAAAACCACCTGTTCATAGCTCACCGAGCTGCGGCCGATCCGTGACACGGCAAGGCCGAGTTCGACGACGCCGGGCCAGTGCACCTCGGCGCGGAAGTCGATGGCGAGATGCGCCAACACCCAGCTCAGCCCCTTCGGCATCAGGCCAAATTCGGGATGGCGGATCAGTGACACCCGGCTGGTCTCGAAATAGGTCGCGTAGGTAGCGTTATTGACGTGATGATTGGGATCGAGATCGCCGAAACGGACATTGTCGGTCTGGCGGTACGGGAAGTCCTCGAGCCGGGGCGGGGCCTTTACATTCACGTCGCGGATCTCCGGAGCGGTTGACTGGTCACGCTCGTCTTGTCGCCCAACCTGCGAGGGCATCGCAAGGGCCATGATTTTGCCCTTTCCCCCTCGGGCCCGCTTGGCTAGACAAGGAGCATCGTTTCGGCCGCGGCGCCGCCGCGGGTCCGGTCCCTCACCCGACAGGCGATGCAGGCGATCCCATGAGCGAGCCGATCAAGACCGATGTGCTGATTATTGGAGCCGGCCCCTGCGGCCTGTTCGCCGTCTTCGAGCTCGGTCTGCTCGACATGCGGGTTCATCTCGTCGACATCCTCGACAAGATCGGCGGCCAATGCGCCGAGCTCTATCCGGAGAAGCCGATCTACGACGTTCCGGGCATTCCCATGGTCACCGGTCACGGCCTGACCGAGGCTCTGATGGAGCAGATCAAGCCGTTCAATCCGACCTTCCACCTCAACGAAATGGTGGAAAGCGTCGAGAAGATCGGCGATCCGTTGTTCAAGGTGACCACGGATGCCGGCAAGGTCTTCGAGACCAAGGTGCTGGTCGTCGCCGCGGGCGGCGGATCCTTCCAGCCCAAGCGGCCGCCGGTGCCGGGGATCGAGGCCTATGAAGGCTCCTCCGTGTTCTACGCCGTCCGCAAGATGGAGCAGTTTCGCGACAAGACCCTGCTGATCGTCGGTGGCGGGGATTCCGCCCTGGACTGGACGCTCAACCTTCAGCCCATCGCCAGGCGCGTCACGCTGTTGCATCGACGTGACGAATTCCGCGCTGCGCCTCACAATGTCGAGCAGATGAGGGCGCTGGTGGCCGAAGGCAAGATGGACCTCAAGCTCGGCCAGATTACCGCGCTCGAAGGTGATGGCGGCAGGCTCAGCGCCGCGCAGGTCAAGGGCAACGACAACACGGCCTTCACGATCGAATGCGACACCATGCTGCCGTTCTTCGGCCTGACCATGAAGCTCGGGCCGGTCGCCAATTGGGGCATCCATCTGGAGAATAATTTGGTGCCGGTGGATACCGCGGCATTCGAGACCAACGTGCCCGGCATCTTCGCCATCGGCGACATCAACACCTATCCCGGCAAGCTGAAGCTCATTCTCTCGGGCTTTCATGAGGGCGCACTGATGGCGCAGAAGGCGCATCGTTACGTCTTTCCGGACAAGCGTCTGGTGTTCCAGTACACGACATCGTCGACCAGCCTGCAGAAGAAGCTCGGCGTGAATTAGGGCGCGATCCGGAAAGTGTGCGTCATTTTTCCGATCAGATCATGCTCCATCGGCGTGGAGCCGCGATGGCGATTTGTTTGACGGCGATCGCGCCGCAGGTGGCGGCGCGTTCCGCGCGCCTCACGCCGGCGAATGGCGGACCGCCTCGCCGGCAAGTGCAATGCGCAAGCGGATCGAGGCGTCCGCGCTCGTGGCGCTCGGCATGGTCTCACAATAAGCTGAAGACCGAAGAGCCGGAGCTGTTGAGGCAGTAAGTGCGGTATGAGCCCGTCACCGTGGCGTAATCGGCAGCGGTTCGCTTGTCACCGGCGATTCGGCGCCGACGAGCCCGAGCACGGAGGTCATTGCCGGCAGGGCCGCATCCGCCATGGCGGCATGGCCCTCCGCGGTGGGATGGATGGCTCCGCCATACACCGCCGAGAGTACGCCCCAAGTCGCATCGTGGATGTCGGCGGGCAGCACCGAATTCGACACGCCCTGGGGATAAGTCATCGCGGTGAAGTAGCTATCGTTGGCGTCGCGGATCCAGCGGGCGCGCGGCAGATAGGCGCGGAATTCACTAGCGCCTCGGCCGCAGGTGAGGGGCTGGGACGAGGCGGCGACGATATCGCTCGTGAAGCTGTCGCCCTGCGCTGAAAAGCACTGCCGGTCGAATTCGGGGTCGGTCGCTGCCCGGGCGCAGAAGCCATGATCGGCGAAGGCGGCCTGATGACTCTCGACGAAGGTCATGCGATCGGCGTTCGGATCGCGGCACAGGATGCCACCCTGACATTCCGCCAGATTCTTCAGCTGGGGCAGGAATTCGCGCTCGACAAAGGCCGTGACCCGCTGCAGCCGCGCCGGGTCGGCGTTGAATGAGGGGTGGATGTCGAAGCCGGCCGGGCCGCCGGGGCAGGGGGCGCCGTTAGCGAGGGCCGGATTGCCGTAGGTGGTGAAGATCACGCGCGAGAGATCGCCTCCGACCAGAGGCTTGACGGCTTCGCGCAACCTGACGAAGCGTTGCGGCAGGTCGTGCTGCAGCGTCGAGCGGGAATCGTCGAGCGAGCCGAGCACCCCGCTGCGCCGGAACAATGTCCGCTCGGTCGTGCTGTTGACGGTCACATCGGCGACCAGTCCGGAGAAGTCGATGTCGTTGGCTCCGATCGACAGCAGCACGAGGTCGAGCTGGCGGTTGGGATCGCGTCGCCGCGCCGCCGCGAGCGCTTCGCGCAATTCTCCGATCTGGCCCGGGACGGTGCCGGTGCAGGTCATGCTGTTGCGCGTAAATAGGCATTCGCGGGCGCGTTGCGAACCAAACAAGCCATCGCTGATGGTTGCGCCGGTGCAGGCCAGCGGCAGGTACGTGACCGCGACATGCGGATACATTGCCGCAAGCGCGATCGCCGCGCGGGTTTGATAGCTGTAGAGCGAGCGATGGCAGGCGGCGTTGAACCATTGCGCTCCCAACGCCTGCCAGGCGCGCAAGCCGGCGGCCGAGGTGTCGCCGCCTTCGCAGGCGCGCGAGCCTTTGTAGCGTGCGCGGCTCGGCCGATAGTACTGGCTGCCCGGGCCGCCGAAATAAGACTGGAAGCAGAAACCCTCGTCGGCGAGTGCGACCGCTCGATCGGGATTGCCCTCGCCGGAGGCGATGGAATCGCCGAGGCCGGCGATGAAGAGGTCTCGCACCTCGATCGCGGTGCTGAGCCGCTGAGGTGGCTCGCCGCCGGTCGAGAGGTCGACGGTGGCATTGGTCGGCCGACCGTAACGGGCACGGAAATTTATCGGCTCGGCGCAATCGACCGTCGACTGTCGTGGACCATCGCCGTCATTGAAAGTCCAGGCGCACACAGCACCGACCGGCACGGGACCGGTAAGCCGGACTGTCACGGCATGCTCGGTGGGCGTGAGATAGCTTTCCTTGACGCCGTCGCGGGTGCACGGCTCGTTGACATGCCCGGTGGGGTCGATGCAGAGCCGCGCCACGGTGTTGCGGGCCCAGCCGCGTCCCTCGCTCTGCGCTTCCAGGGTCTGCTCCGAGGTTAGAATCCGGCCGGCCCGCAGGGTCTCGACATGGATCTGGAAGTCGCGCTCCTCACGAAACAGGCGGAAGCGATTGCGCACTTCCCAATTGATGCGAAGGCCCGTCTCAGGCGGGGCCATCTGGGCGCCGGCGCGCGTCGGCAGCAGCCACCCCGCGGCGGCGGCGAGAGCGCCAGCGATGATGATCAGGGTCGTGGGACAGGTGAGACGGGTGGGACGGCGGGGCATCATCATGATCTTATCAATGCCGCGCGTGAGGCGAAAATATGGGATGCCGACAGCCTGCGAGCGAGAGGGCTCACTCGGCCGGGTGGTGCTGGCGGTGACGAGGCTCGACCCGTTGCGGCACGGCGACGCGATTGAGGGCGTTGGTCCGGCGCTTCTCGATCCACGGGGCCACCACGTTGAGCCATAACTCGCGTGAGCCCATGATCGAGACCGAGACCGCGAACGGGATGGCGAAATAGAGCAGGCGATAGACCAGCAGCGAGGCAAGGACCTGTTCCTTGCCGAGCTGCGGCAGGGCGATCAGCATCGCAGCATCGAATACCCCGAGACTGCCCGGCGCATGGCTGGCGAAACCAATCAATGTGGCGAGGATGAACACCACCGAAACGGAGATGAAATCGACATCAGGCTGCGCGGGCAGCAGAATGTACATCGCCGTGGCGCAGAAGCCGAGATCGACGACCCCGATCAGGATCTGCAGCAGCGTCAGCTTGGCCGAGGGCAGAGTGACGGTCCAGCCGTTCTGGCCGAGCCGGCGGCAGCCGCGGGACAGCCAGTACAAATAGATTCCGATGCCGGCGACGAGGCCGATGGCGATCAGGCGGTTGACCGGCGAGGGCAGCAGGTCGATGGCACTGGCGGCGTCTGGATGCCAGGCCATTCCCAGCCCGAGCACGAACATGTTGCCGAGCCAGAATGTCAGGCCGGAGATGAAGCAGATCTTGGCGACGTCAATCGCCGAGAGGCCCCAGTCCGAATAGATGCGAAACCGGATGGCACCGCCGGTGAAGACCGTGGCGCCGATATTGTGGCCGATGGTGTAGCTGGTGAAGCTCGCCAGCGCCGCGATCCGATAGGGCACGTGCCGCTTGTGAATCGTGCGCAGGGCAAACAGGTCGTAGAACGTGAGCGTGAAGAAGGCGGCGACGACGCAGAGCGCGGCCAGCGCGATCCGGCCGGGCGACTTTTCGGTCAGCGCGCTCAAGACGACGCCGGTGTCGACGCCCTTGAGCATGCGCACCAAGGTCGTGATCGCCAGGATAATGATCAGCACGCTGGCGGCGATACCAAGCCGTCGCCAGCCGATCCGTCCCGTAAATCCGCGTTTAAGCGCGGTCAGCAGTCGATCCATTCATCCTCCCGGCGGAGTTCGAAATACATCAAAGCCGGCTGAACGGACAGGGGACAAGCGGCTGCGGCGGCATTCATAATCGAAAACTCGCGTTCAAAATACGGCTTCGTCCGGGCATCGGGACGGCGTTGCTGCGGTGAAGGCGAACAAGGTTAAACCGATCGCGATCCCGGCGGCGCGGCAACGCCGACGGGGCTCCAATGTGCCAAAACCGGATCCGGCGAAACCCGATGGGCGACCAGGAGACGGACCGCGGATCGGCCAACGTATTATGAGCTGCACAACTCAATTCCACTCTATCTTGTCCGAGATTCACACCTTGGTACCGGCCATGGCCTGAATGGCCTGAATTGGTCACGGAGGGCCCCGCCGTTCACGGATGCTGGCAGATTCAACGATGTCCACAGGGCTCCCCTCGATCCCTACGGCAACGGTCATATACGGTTCGGCGCCGTCGTTACAGATCCCCGGGCGAAGCCGCCAAGCCCCCGATCCAGCGGGCCAGTTCCAGGCCGCAACTCCCGTCCGATGGTCGACACAAGTCGGATGGGCTGCCAGCAAGGCGCGACCCGCGCCTACCGTCCATGGCTGCTTCTCATGTCATTGATATGACCGGCAATATCACCGCTGACGTTGGTCCTGTTCGCTCGCCCGCTTGGCCGCCGGCAGGTGAAGCGGATGTCAAATCCCTAACGCCACTAGTGTCCTGTCTCCGAATTACCGCTTCATTTGCCTCACCCTCGCACGGTCATTCGGAGACATCAGGACACTAGCAAAATCAAAAAGCTAGTGCGGCTTATGTCTCGCAATTGCCTACAGGGGCTTGCCGCGAAGGGCATAGGCAATTGCGAGACGCCACACTAGTAGCTTGAAATTGCTGGTGGGTTCAGCTCTTGCGCAGGGCAAAGTGCGCGCCGCAGAACGCCATCAGGCCGCCAAGGAGGAGGGCAATAAGCCCTGCGGCCACGCCGCCGGCGACGGTTGGCGTTGCGCTGGGTCCGGAGGCCGCCTGACCGACACCTGCGAGCACAAGGACCGCGACAGCGATGATGAATTGGCGCATGCGCAGCGGAATCTGCCCCGATACGGCGCTCGCCAGCATCGCAGCGGCCACATAGCCGCCGACGAAGGCGCCGAGTCCCACCACCCACCATGCCAGCGCGGCCCGGGCCGGAATCAGATAGCCGGTCTCGGAACGCCACAACAGGCTCAGATCCAATCCGAAGCGCGGGACAATCATGTGCACCGCCAGCGCGATCAGCACGCCCGAGGTCATGGCCGCGGCGAGGATCAGGCGCGGCGGGAAGACGATTGGTTCGGGCTTCTGATGTTGACGATCCACTGTGGCTCTCTCGGCCGCGGGCTTGTCTGCCGCTGCAGCTTGGGGTCATAGCATGGCTGGTGTCCTGGTTCTAACGTTCGTATTCGCTTGCAGCGCGTGCCTGTACGAACGTTAAAACGAAAGGATGCCGGCACGATGATGATTTTAGTGCGGTTTTGGATCTGACGGGCGTACGAAGGATTCGCCGCACTGTGCTGGTACGAGCGTCAGATCCACCGCACTACCGCCGTGAATGAAGCGGCGCGCGTCGTGAGGGACTTTGTTTTGCCGACCGAGTTGCCGAATTCCAGATTCCCCGATCTGAGCCCAGTATCCTACAGCTACAAGCCGTCGCTGGTCGGCGCGGCATGGCAGTTCGAACTGGGCGCGGAAGGTCTTTCGTTTCGCATTGGGCGGCGGGCGGAGACGTGGCCTTATCGCTGCATCACGGTGATCCGGCTGAGCTACAGGCCGATCTCGATGCAGTCGCGTCGCTTCCGTGCCGATGTCCACAACAATACCGGCCAGTCCGTTCGCATCGTGTCCGTGACGTGGCAGACCACGGCGCTGGTGGCGCCGCAGGACGCCGATTATCGTCGTTTCATCGTCGAATTGCACCGTCGCATGACAGCGGCCGGCGCAACACCGGCTTTCGAGGCCGGGCTCAGTCCGACATTGTTCGGGTTCGCTGCGGCGGCCATCGTCCTCGTCGCCGTTGCGCTCGCCGGGTTGTTCGTTCGTGCCGCGCTGATCGGCTCGTTTCCGGGAATGCTGTTCCTCGCCGGCTTCGCGGCGCTGTTCGGCTGGCAGATCGGTGGCTTTCTGCGGCGCAATCGTCCGCGCCGCTATACGGCAGCAGATATTCCGCCGGAGTTGCTGCCTTGACTGCTGCGATCAGTGGCGCACCACCAGGACCGAACAGGTAGCGTAGCGCACCACATGTCCGGCATTGGAGCCGAGGAAATAGGTGCGCATGGCGGGCCGGTGGGAGGTCATCACGATCAGGTCGGCGCCGATTTCGGCCGCTTCCTCGAGGATCTCATGGTAGATTCCGCCCTGACGGACGGCGGTGGAAATGCGCGCCGCCTCGATTCCGGATTCCGCGGTGACGATGGCCAGGGCGTCTTCCGATGACTGGCGTTGCTGGGATTCGAAATCGGCCGGAACGTATTCGGCCAGCATCACCGGCGTGATCGGCAGCACGTTGAGGAGCCGCACGGTGCCCTGGAAGGTCCGGGACAGCGTCGCCGCCGTGGCGATGGCGGGTTTGGCGAGGTCGGTGTCGGAGAGGTCGATCGGCACGAGTATGGACTTGAACATCCTTGCCCTCCGCTGGTGGTTCAGAAATTCCCTTCATGATCCGCAGCGACGTCTCGAACGGAGCTTCTAAGCGTCACTCGCCGATCATGTCCCGTCCTGCGCCTTCCCTCAACTGGCGTGGCGTGACGAAGCGGTCGAGCCGGCCGCGGCGAAATGCGACATCGCCCCAGTCGTCCACCGCAAAGTCGATGACCGCCACGGCGCCGGTCGGCATGTGGTGGCGGAGTGCCTCGCGCGCCTTTGCGGGGCCGGCGGCGGTGAATGCCAGTGCGATTTCATGCAGTGAAGGATTGTGCGCCACGATCATCAGCCGGTGCGGATCTTCGCCGGCGGCCTCGCGGATGATGGTGAGGAGGTTGGACGTGTCGGCGGTATAGAGGTCATCGCGGAATTCCGCCGGCCGCTGCGGCCAGTCGCGCGAGAGGAGGTCCCAGGTTTGCCGCGCGCGCTCCGCCGATGACACCAGTACGCGATCGGGCAGGAGGTCGTGGTCGGCAAGCCAGGTTCCGATCGCCGCGGAATCTCGGTGGCCGCGATCGTCAAGCCGGCGGTCGCGGTCCTTGTCGGAGGCCGAGTCCTTCTCCGTCTTGGCATGACGCATCAGCAGCAATCGGCGCATATGGCGGTCTAGTGTCCCGGTTCTAACGTTCGTATGCCCTTGCAGCGACCAGCACCGCACCTGCCGGGCGCCCTCGCGCCGATGGCTGAATCGGCCCCCGGTTTGCGCCCAGACCCTATCGGGTTCCAGGCCAAATCCAAAGCACGGGATGCCGCCTCGCGGCCTCGACAACCCTGGTGGATGGAGGCCGCCTCGCGAGGTGACAAGCTCGTGGTCAGCGGTCTATGACAACATGAACACAGGCGGGATCAAACCAGTGCCCGATTTCCAAACGTCCTACCGCGCCGCAGCAGGGGACCAGGTGAGCCAACCGGGCCAGAGCGTCGATACGTTGCAGGATGAGGCGGGGAGCGTGCCGCGGGAGCCGCGACCGAAGCTCGCGTTCGAACTTGATGTCGATGTCTGCGTCGTGGGGGCCAGCCTGGCGGGGCTGACTGCGGCGCGGGAAGCCGCCCGGCTCGGGGCCTCGGTTGCCGTGCTTGAATCCCGGCAGGTCGGTTGGGGCGCGTCGGGCCACAATTTCGGGTCGGTGATGCCGGGCTTCGATCTGCCGGTTTCCGAGCTGATCGAACGCGTCGGATTCGACGATGCGCGGGATCTGTGGGGGCTCGCGCAGGAGGGTGCCGATTACGTCGTCGCAACTGTCGCCGACAGCGGCGTCAGCGATCTCGGCGGTGGCTTCGGCGCGCTCGAAGTCTCGAATGTCGATAGCGGCGACGAACTGATCAGTCGCCTGCAAACGCTCGGCGAGGATTTCGGGACCGAGGTCGAAGGCTGGCAGGTCGAGCGTGTCCGCGAGGTGTTGAAGACGCCGCGCTATTTCCACGCCATCCATTATCCAAAAGCGTTTCAGCTCGATGGCCGACGCTATATCCACGCCCTGGCAAGGCTCGCCGAGCAGGCGGGGGTTCGCATCTTCGAGGAGACGTCGGTCGTCGAACTCGACTTGGTCGGCATCCGCAAGCGGATCGCCACGCCGGCCGCACGGGTGCGGGCCTTGCAGATCGTGCTTGCCGGTGGACCGCATCTTGGTTCGCCCTTGCAGCGCCTGTCCGATACGCTGCTCCCCATCAGGCGTCAGGTGGCGGTCACGGCGCCGCTCGGCGATCGGCTGGCCGACGCCGTCGCCTTCACCGGAACCGTGCGGGACGGCACGGGCCTCTCCCAATATCGCATCGTCGATGGCAATCGGCTGATGTGGTCCGGCGGGGATTCGAGCTTCTTCAGTTCGCCGCGCCCCTTCGCGCGTCGCGTCAAGAAAGACATCGCGACCCTCTATCCCGGTCTCGGGTCGGTCGAGATTGCCGAGGTATTCGGCGGCATCTGCGGCTATACCGTTCATGGCATGCCGCAAATCGGCGAATTGCGGCCCGGCGTGTGGGTGGCCAGCGGTTTCGGCCGGCAGGGGCTCAACACTTCAGCCATGGCGGGTCAGCTGATCGCCCGCGGCAGCCAGCTCGGTGATGATCGGTGGCAGCTGTTCTCGCCGTTCGAACTGGTCTGGGCTGGCGGCCGCACCGGGCGGCTGGTCGGTGAATCGATCATCGCCTGGTCGCGCGGTCGCGCCGCGGCGGCGGGGGCGTTGGCGCGTTGGCGCGAGCGGACGCGCAAGCGCGAGCGGCGCAAGGAGGAGCGGATCGCCGCGGCCAAGGCGGCGCGCCGCCCCCGCCAGATCACCGAGGTGCGCACGCCGCCTGGGCTCGAAGCCCGGCCGCGCCAGCCGGAGCGGGTAGACTGACTCCCGGCGCTTCCCGCGCGCCCAAAAAACGCGCATCGAACCGTTGACTCGGGACGGCTCCGTGCGTGATCAGCCATCAAGCGAAAGTGAGCGTCGGCGCCGGCCCGCGTGTAACTTTGCGCCCCCAGTCGACGTATCCATGGCAGCGGACCATGGAACGGAAGTTCCGGCGGTTCGCGTTCGCCCCGACATCCTACCGGAGCTGCCGACCATGACCGATCGCCGTTCGGTGCTGACCGCCGCCGGAGCCTCCCTGCTGGCCGCCCTGGGCTGGCTGCGCCCTGACCCCGCATCCGCCGCAGGCAACTCCGCGGCTGAGCATTTCGAAGTCACCAAGGCCGAGGCGGAATGGCGCAGGCAGCTTTCGCCCGGGCAGTACAATGTCCTGCGCGAGCATGGCACCGAGCGACCGTTTTCGAGCCCGCTGAACGGCGAGCACCGCAAGGGCACCTTCGCCTGCGCGGGGTGCGATCTGCTGCTGTTTTCCTCCGAGACCAAGTTCGACAGCGGCACCGGTTGGCCGAGCTTTTACCAGCCGCTGGACAATGCGGTCGCGACCACCGAGGACCGCTCCTACATGATGCTGCGCACCGAGGTCCATTGCCGGCGCTGTGGCGGACATTTCGGTCATGTCTTCGATGACGGCCCGAAGCCGACCGGGCTGCGCTACTGCATGAACGGCCTCGCGCTGACCTTCAAACCCGCCGCCAGTTCCGCGTCTTGAAAGCGGAATGCGCGGGTCTCGCGTCGGCCCGACCTGGGAAAAACTTGCCGTGCCCGGCAAAAGCGTCCCGGCGCGGGCATGGCGGTCAATCGCTTAAGCCTTTGAAATAACTGGACACGATCTCCTGGCACGCGACTTGCGACGCCGCCGGCAGCCATGGCTGACCGGTAGTCGGCGGCCACCCAAGGCAAGGTTGGAGATTTTGTATGGGTATTTTCGACGCGCTCAATACTTCCGTCGGCGGCCTCCAGGCCCAATCCTTCGCGCTGCAGAATATTTCAGGCAACATCGCCAACGCTTCGACCGTCGGCTACAAGGGCATCGGCACGAGCTTCGAAGATCTGGTCCCGGCCGCGGCGGCGACCAACCGGCAGAATTCGGCCGGTGTGACGGCGCACTCCCAGGCGACCATCACCACCAAGGGTACGGTCAGCCGCTCGAGCGTCTCCACCAACATGGCGATTGTCGGCGACGGCTTCTTCAACGTCCAGAAGCCGGTCGGCATCACCGACAATATTCCGGTGTTCAACGGCGTCACCAACTACACCCGCCGCGGCGACTTCCAGCTCAATGCCAACGGCAACCTGGTCAACGGCGCCGGCTATTACCTGCTCGGCGTCACGGTCGACCCCAAGACCGGCAACCCCACGGGCAACGTGCCCAAGGTCCTGCAATTCCAGAACAACTTCATCCCGGCCCAGGCCACCACGTCGATCAACTACGCCGCCAACCTGCCGACCAAGCCGGCGACGGTCGCGAGCACCACCGCGACCGCCGGCGGCCTCAAAGCCTATGGCGGCCTCGATCCGTCCGATTTCAGCGCCGGCTTCAACCCGCTGGTGATCGGCACGCCGGCGCCTCCCTTTACCGATGCCACCACCTCGGGCAGCACCGTCAACAACAAGCAGGCGACCCAGATCTCCGGGGCGACGCTGCTGTCGGGCGCCGCCAGCACCGACTCGATCATCACCAATTTTGCGGCCGGCGATACCATCACGGTGAACGGCACGCCGATCACCTTCGTCGCCTCCGGCGCCGTCGGCAACCAGCTCAATGTCACCGACAGCGTTTCGACCATGCTCGCCAAGATCGACTCGATCACCGGCGCAACCACTGCATCGAGCGTCACCAACGGCATCATTACCCTGCATACCGGCACTGCCTCGAACCTGACAATTTCGAGTTCGAACGCCACGGCCTTTGCCGCCCTCGGCTTTGCCTCGCCGACGACGCAGGCTCGCGGCGGCGGCGGCACGGTGGGCGCCGGGGTCGTCATCGGCAACGACATCAAGGTGTTCACCAACGAATCGATCAGCGGCGGCGCGGTCACCGCCTATGACGCCACCGGCACCCCGGTGAACCTGCAATTGCGCTGGGCAAAGGTCGACAGCTCCTCTCTCGGCAGTCCGCATGTCGACACCTGGAACCTGTTCTATCAGGCCAACAGCAGCGCGACCGGCACCCAGACCGCCTGGATCAATGCTGGAACGAACTTCCGATTCTCGGCGAGCGGCGCCCTGACGTCGCCGAGCGGATCGAGCATCTCGCTTCCCGGTGTCACCGTCGACGGCCAGTCGCTCGGCACCCAGACGTTCAATTTCGGCTCGGGCGGCCTGACGCAATACGCATCGACCGGCGGCACCGCCACCATCAACAATATCTTCCAGAACGGCTACGCTGCCGGTCAGTTGCAGTCGATCGCGGTCAATAACTCCGGCCTCGTTGTCGGCACCTTCTCCAACGGCCAGAACCTCAATCTCGCGGCGGTGTCGCTGTCGCACTTCAATGGCACCAACTACCTCAAGGCGCTCGACGGCGGTGCCTATGCCGCGACCGACGAGTCGGGTGTGGCGATCGCCGGCGCGACCGGCACGATCAACGGCTCGGCGCTGGAGGGCTCCAACACCGACATCGCCGACGAGTTCACCAAGCTGATCGTGACGCAGCAGGCCTATTCGGCGAACACCAAGGTCATCACCACCGCCAACAGCATGGTGCAGGATCTCCTCAACGTGCTGCGGTGAGCGCCGCGGCACCGCACCCAGTAATGTTGTAACCCAGGGCACGCATCCATGAGTCTCAGTTCGGCCCTCTCCATCTCGATCACCGGCCTGTCGGCGAACCAGGCCGCGATGTCGATCGTCTCGTCGAATATTAGCAATGCCCAGACGCCGGGCTACGTCGCGCGCTCGCTCAACCAGACGGAGCAGTTCGCCAGCGACAGCGGCTCGAGCGTCAGGGTGCTCGGCGTCATCCGCGAGCTGGACAGCTTCGTCCAGTCGCAGCTTCGCACCGAGAAGGCCGGCGGCGCCTATGCGGATCAGATCTCCAACATTCTTTCGCAACTGCAGGGGGTCTATGGCACGCCCGGCAATGCCGGTACGCTGGAAAACGCGTTCAACAATTTCACTGCGGCGGTGCAGGCCCTCTCGGCCAATTCCGGCAACCAGACGGTGCGGAGCGCCGCGGTCACCGCGGCTCAGTCGCTCGCCCAGCAGCTCAACGCCACCACCAACGGCATCCAGGCACTGCGCTCGAATGCCGACCAGGACATCAGTGCTTCGGTTGCCGAGGCCAACGCTTCCATTTCCCTAATCAGCAAGCTCAATTCGCAGCTCCAGGGAATGGACAAGACCACCAACCAGGCGGCGACCCTGATGGATCAGCGCGACGCCGCGATCGGTGCGCTGTCCAAGCTGATGGATATCCGCGTCTCGGTTGGCGACACCAATCAGGCGACGATCTATACCAGCACCGGGATGCAACTCGTCGGTCCGGATGCGACCTCGCAGCTGATTTTCAACAGCGCGGGTCCGCTGAACGCGACATCCCTGTACAACGTCAATTCGGCGCAATCCGGCGTCGGCAGTCTGTTGATCCGGCTGTCGAATGGCTCGATCATGGATGTCGTCGCCAACAACGGCATCACCTCGGGTCGCATCGCCGCCGATCTCAAGCTGCGTGATGCCACCCTGGTGCAGGCGCAGGCTCAGGTCGATCAGCTAGCCTCGACACTGGCGAGCTCGCTGTCCGACAAGACCACCGCGGGCACCGCAGTGAGTTCCGGCGCGCAGAACGGCTTCAAGCTCGACCTCTCCGGGCTGCAGACCGGAAACACCATCAATCTCAACTACACCGACGCGGCGACAAACACGCCGCACCAGATCACGCTCGTCCGCGTCGACGATCCCTCGGTGCTGCCGCTGCCGAATACCGCGTCTAATCCCAATGACAAGGTGATCGGCATTGGTTTTTTCGGCGGCATGGCGTCCGTGCTGTCGCAGCTCAACGGCGCCTTCGCCTCGGCCGGCCTGCAGTTCTCCAACCCGTCGGGCTCGGTGCTGCAGGTGCTCGACAACGGCGGCGGCGCCGCCAAGATCAATTCGGCCTCGGTGACCGCCACGATGTCGTCCCTGACCAGCGGCAACCCGCAACTGCCGCTCTTCACGGATGGCAACAGCCTCTATACCGGCGCGGTCTCCAGCCTCGGATCTCAGCAGACCGGCTTTGCCGGCCGCATCGCCGTCAATCAGGCGCTGCTTGCCGATCCCTCCAAGATCACGGTCTACAGTCTGTCGCCGCCGACCACTGCGGGGGATACGACCCGCTCCGATTTTCTCTATTCCCAGCTCACCACGGGCAATTTCACCTATTCGCCACAGACCGGCCTTGGTTCGACCAAATCCCCTTTCAAAGGCACGATCTCCAATTACCTGCAGCAGTTCATCGGCATGCAGGGCAATGCGGCGGCGAACGCCAAGCAGGTCGCCCAGGGGCAGGACATCGTGGTCAACACGCTGCAGGAGAAGTTCAACGCGTCGTCCAGCGTCAATATCGACTCCGAAATGGCGAATCTGATCGCGCTCCAGAACAACTACGCGGCCAATGCCCGTGTCATGTCGGTGGTACAGTCGATGATGCAGACGCTGCTGCAGGCACAACGTTAAGGCAAGGCGGTCCAGATGGCGATCTATGGCGTCGGTTACGGCTATTCCCCGCTCGGGCGGTCGATCCAGGACATCAAGGCCCAGCTCGACAACCTGCAGACGCAGCTCGCGAGCGGCAAGAAGTCGAACGTCTATTCGGGTATGGGAGTCAACGAGGGGTTCGCGATCTTCGCGCGAGCGCAGTTGTCGAATCTCTCCGCCTATTCGACGACCATTACCAACGTCAAGACCACGATCAGCACCGCCAACACCGCACTGCAATCGTTTGGGCAGATCGCCAGCCAAGTGAAGTCGGCCGCCGGCAGCGGCGGGGCCGTCGTGAACGGCTCGGGGCAGACCGTCGGTCAGCAGACGTCGGTGTTGCAGCTGCGGACGATGCTGGAAATGCTCAACACCCAGGCTGGCGGCCGTTACCTGTTTTCGGGCAGTGCGATCGATACGCCGTCCGTTGCCTCCATGGACGATATCCTCAATGGCAGCGGCACGGCGGCGGGACTGAAGCAGCTGATCGCCGAGCGCAACCAGGCGGATCTCGGCGCCACCGGTCTCGGGCGGCTCGTCATCTCGTCGCCCACAGCCACCTCAGTATCGGTGGCCGAGGATGTCGCGGGCTCTCCCTTCGGCCTCAAGCTCAGCGGGATCACGTCATCGCTCACCGGCGCGACGGTGAGCGGACCTTCGGGCTCGCCGCCGGTGGTCTCGGTCGCCCTCGGCGCAACCAACCCCAACAACGGCGATCAGGTTACTTTCTCGTTCAAGCTGCCGGACGGCACCACGGAAAAGGTGCAGCTCACCGCCTCGAGCGCGACGCCGCCGCCGGCGGGGAGCTTTGCCATCGGGGCGACGCCGGCGGCAACGGCGGCGAACCTCAACAGCGCGCTCACTGGCGCGATTGGCACACTGGCCGGCACCTCGCTGGTCGCGGCTTCGGCCATGGCTGCCTCCGATAATTTCTTCAACTGGTCGGCGCAGTCCACGGGCAGCGTGACCGCCAACAAGGCCGGGTCATTGATCACCGGCGCCACGGCGCTGTCCGGCGCCGCGGGAACGGATTCGCTGACCACGAATTTTGCCACCGGCGACACGCTCACCGTCAACGGCACGACGATCTCCTTCGTCGCCTCGGGCGCGACCGGCAACCAGCTCAACGTCAACGACAGCATTCAGACGCTGCTGGCCAAGATCGATTCGATCACCGGAACCTCAACCGCTTCGACGGTCAGTGGCGGCGCGATTACGCTTCGCGGCGGCACCAGCTCCGACCTGACGATCACGAGTTCGAATACGTCGGCCCTCTCGGCGCTCGGCTTCAGCAGCCCGGTGTCCGCGTCTCGCGCGTCGTTGCGGGTCGGCGGATCGCCGTTGAATGCAGCGACGGCCCTGGTCAGCGGCACGCCGGCGAACACCGTCTCCTGGTATACCGGCGAAAACGGCAGCGGTTCGGCTCGCGCATCGTCGACCGCGCGCGTCGATCAGACGTCGGTGGTTCAATATGGCGTGCGGGCCAATGAACAGGCGATCCGCTCCGCGCTGCAGTCCGTCGCCGCCTTCGCCGTGGTTACGACCTCGCCCACGAGCCCGAATGCAACCGCGCTGATCAGCGCGCTCAGCCAGCGTGTCGCATCGGGGCTGACGCCGCAAGGCACGCAGCAGAGCGTTGCGGATATCCAGACCGATCTGGCGAATGCGCAGGTCTCGATGAAGGACGTCGGCGCAAGGCAGAACCAGGCCCAGCTGACGCTGCAGAATCTTGTCGATCAAACCGAAACGGTCTCTTCCGATCAGGTGGCGACCGAGATCCTGGCGCTCCAGACCAGATTGCAGGCGTCCTACCAGACGACGTCGATGCTCTCGCAGCTCACGCTCGTGAAGTACCTGCCGGTCGGATAATTCGAGGGCTTCCAGCGCCTCGGCAGGGCGGGCCGCGCGAGCGCGGTCTTTTTCGCCTCGATTTTCCACATTGTTAACCACGACAGCGCAACCGCGATCTACGCCGGCGGACATCGCGTCGATTCCTTCGCGTTCACTTCATCTTTTTTAAAGCATGAGTTCCGATGCCGGGCGGCATCGCGGCATCTTCACGACCCGATTCAGTTTTCATTGATCAATTGGACCCAGGTTCCCTGGTGCGCGGCCAAGAAGGCCGCCTGTTGCGTAACGCCAGAAAGGTCGTTCTTATGTCTTTGTCCAATATTACCCTGTCCTCAGCCGTCCGCCAGAACCTGCTCTCCCTGCAGGGCACCGCCGACCTGCTGGCGACCACCCAGAGCCGTCTCGCTACCGGCAAGAAGGTCAACAGCGCCCTCGACAACCCGACCAATTTCTTCACCGCCGCCGGCCTCGGTAACCGCGCCAGCGACATCAGCAACCTGCTCGACAGCATCGGCAACGGCGTCCAGGTGCTTCAGGCGGCTAACACCGGCATCACCTCGCTGTCCAAGCTGGTCGACACCGCCAAGTCGATCGCCAGCCAGGCGCTGCAGGCGTCGACGGGCTACACCTCGAAAGCGACCTTCACGTCCGACGCGACGACCGGCGCCGGTCCGCTCGCGACCGCGGGCACTGCGGCCGACCTGACCAACGCCGGCACCAACTCGCTGCAGGGCAAGACGCTGATCTTCAAGACCTCGGCGACCGCTACGACCACGCTGACCATTAGCAACGCCGCCGGCGCCGGCAATGTCAACTCGATCTCCAGCCTGAACTCGGCCCTGTTGACGGCGGGCGTCCAGCTGACCGCCAGCGTCAACACCAACGGCTCGCTGACCTTCACCTCGACCAACGACGCCGCTTCGCAGACGATCACGAAGACCGGTACCTGGGCCGCTCCCGGCACCGGCTCGTCGAGCTCGGTGGATATCTCCGGTACGGCGACCAGCGCCGCGAACGCTGTCACCGCCGCCGTCGCCGATCCGGTGTCTCAGGCCTCGCGCGCTTCGCTGGTCAGCCAGTTCAATCAGATCATCACCCAGATCACCACCACGGCGCAGGATGCCTCGTTCAACGGCATCAACCTGCTCAATGGTGACACGCTGAAGATGGTGTTCAATGAAACCGGCAAGTCGACGTCGACGATTGCGGGCGTGACCTTCAACCCGGCCGGTCTCGGCCTGGCTTCGCTGACCTCGGGGACCGACTTCATCGACAACGTCGCCACCAACAGCGTACTGACGTCGCTTAACACCGCCAGCAGCACGCTGCGTTCCCAGGCCTCGGCCTTCGGCGCCAACCTGTCGATCGTCCAGATCCGCCAGGATTTCAACAAGAACCTGATCAACGTGCTGCAGACCGGCTCGTCGAACCTCACGCTCGCCGATTCCAACGAGGAGGCGGCCAACAGCCAGGCGCTGTCGACCCGCCAGTCGATCGCGACCTCGGCGCTGTCGCTCGCCAACCAGTCGCAGCAGAGCGTCCTTCAGCTGCTGCGCTGATCTCGTCGCATTCATCGCATTTGGGAACGGCGGGGCCTCGGCCCCGCCGTTTTCATTTGGTGCGCCAGGCATGATGCGGAGCGCCGTGACTGGCGCGATTTGACCGGAGTGGTGTCCGGTCGATGGCCTGGAGGTGAGAGTTCTCTAGTGCGGTGGATCTGACGCTCGTATCAGTATTGCAGCGAACTCTTCGTACGAGCGTCAGATCCACCGCACTAGCGGCCCTGGTGATGGGAACCGGTAGCCGAACAGCAAGGGCGTCGTCGCGGGGCGGGGTCTGAAGGAAGCTGTAAGCAAAGTGCCGGCTCGACGAACAGCCAGCGCATATGAGGCGTCCGCATCTGGGCGAGGGGGCCACGAAGCCCGATATCACCCGGAAGGCGCGGCCGTCGATGCGACGAGTGTATGGCACGAAGGTCACGCGTCTAACTCTGGGAGGTCTGTCGTTCTGCCTCGCTGGCTTCATCTTTTTTAAAGCATGAGTTCCGATGCCGGGCGGCATCGCGGCATCTTCACGACCCGATTCAGTTTTCATTGATCAATTGGACCCAGGTTCCCTGGTGCGTGGCCAAGAAGGCCGCCTGTTGCGTAACGCCAGAAAGGTCGTTCTCATGTCTTTGTCCAATATTACCCTGTCCTCGGCCGTCCGCCAGAACCTGCTCTCCCTGCAGGGCACCGCCGAACTGCTGGCGACCACCCAGGGCCGTCTCGCCACCGGCAAGAAGGTCAACAGCGCCCTCGACAATCCGACCAACTTCTTCACCGCCGCCGGCCTCGACAACCGCGCCAGCGACATCAGCAACCTGCTCGACAGCATCGGCAACGGCGTGCAGGTGCTTCAGGCGGCCAACACCGGCATCACCTCGCTGTCCAAGCTGGTCGACACCGCCAAGTCGATCGCCAGCCAGGCGCTGCAGGCGTCGTCGGGCTACGCTTCGAAAGCGACCTTCACGTCCGACGCGACGACCGGCGCCGGTCCGCTCGCGACCGCGGGCACTGCGGCCGACCTGACCAACGCCGGCACCAACTCGCTGCAGGGCAAGACGCTGATCTTCAAGACCTCGGCGACCGCTACGACCACGCTGACCATCAGCAACGTCGCCGGCGCCGGCAATGTCAACTCGATCTCCAGCCTGAACTCGGCCCTGTTGACGGCGGGCGTCCAGCTGACCGCCAGCGTCAACACCAACGGCTCGCTGACCTTCACCTCGACCAACGACGCCGCTTCGCAGACGATCACGAAGACCGGTACCTGGGCCGCTCCCGGCACCGGCTCGTCGAGCTCGGTGGATATCTCCGGTACGGCGACCAGCGCCGCGAACGTTGTCACCGCCGCCGTCGCCGATCCGGTGTCTCAGGCCTCGCGCGCTTCGCTGGTCAGCCAGTTCAATCAGATCATCACCCAGATCACCACCACGGCGCAGGATGCCTCGTTCAACGGCATCAACCTGCTCAATGGTGACACGCTGAAGATGGTGTTCAATGAAACCGGCAAGTCGACGTCGACGATTGCGGGCGTGACCTTCAACCCGGCCGGTCTCGGCCTGGCTTCGCTGACCTCGGGGACCGACTTCATCGACAACGTCGCCACCAACAGCGTACTGACGTCGCTTAACACCGCCAGCAGCACGCTGCGTTCCCAGGCCTCGGCCTTCGGCGCCAACCTGTCGATCGTCCAGATCCGCCAGGATTTCAACAAGAACCTGATCAACGTGCTGCAGACCGGCTCGTCGAACCTCACGCTCGCCGATTCCAACGAGGAGGCGGCCAACAGCCAGGCGCTGTCGACCCGCCAGTCGATCGCGACCTCGGCGCTGTCGCTCGCCAACCAGTCGCAGCAGAGCGTCCTTCAGCTGCTGCGCTGATCTCGTCGCATTCATCGCATTTGGGAGCGGCGGGGCCTCGGCCCCGCCGTTTTCATTTGGTGCGCCAGGCATGGGCGCACTCTTATGGGTGCAAGTCCCATCGTGAGCTGATCACAGCGAGCGAAGTGAGGCGCAACTGCGCGAGGGCGACCGAGTGTGGGGAGGAAGCGTGGAGCGAAACTGCGGGCCGATGAACAAGAACCGGATAAAAGGCGTTGCCGACCAGGGCGAGCGGGCCGTGAACCGAGAAGCTGTTGTGATCAAGGGGAAGTGGCGTAGATCCGGCGGTCGTGCAGTGAGGGAGTGCGTTCTTACCTGGAGAGATCTCGCCTCACGCCCGAAAGGGCGACGGCGTCGAGCCGGAGCGAGAAGTCAGCCGAGGTCGTAGTAATCGGTGGGAAGGCTGCGAAGCCGTCCCGCAGGCGAACGGCCGAACGAGAGAGAATGTTCGACGCCCGGCTGGCGCAAACACCACGGGTCTGGCGAGAGCTCCATCAACGGCTGCGTCATCGGCTGCGCGCCATCCAGCTCAAGCAGTGGAAGCGCGGTGCGACCATGTACAGGGAATTGCTGGTGCGGGGAGCCAAGCCTGACGTTGCGCGACAGGTGGCAGCCAACAGCCGTCGCTGGTGGCGCAACGGCGGCATGCTCCTCAACGCTGTGCTAACCCTTAACTGGTCGGACCGGCTGGGATTGCCCAGTCTCTCATGACCTCAACTTCTCGAACCGCCCGGTGCGGACCCGCATGCCGGGTGGTGTGCCAGGGGGGCGACCCAAAAAGGTCGCTCCCTATGCCGATCGTCCGGTGTGTCGTCCGAGATCCCGTCGTTAACAACGGCTTAACCGTTCGATCGACTTTAGGCGATTTTTAACCATGATTTTTCGAAAACGGCCGCAGCATTAACCAAGACCCGACCCGTTTCATCTTTTGTTGACCATGCGGTTCCTAGGGTTTTCCCGTGCGCGGCCAAGAAGGCCGGCTGTTGCGTTACACCAGAAAGGTCGTTTCGATGTCTCTGTCCCATATCACCCTCACTGCCGCAGTCCGTCAGAACCTGCTCTCGCTCCAGGGCACCGCCGACCTGCTGGCGACCACCCAGGGCCGTCTCGCCACCGGCAAGAAGGTCAACAGCGCCCTCGACAATCCGACCAACTTCTTCACCGCAGCCGGCCTCGATGCCCGCGCCAGCGACATCAGCAACCTGCTCGACAGCATCGGCAACGGCGTGCAGGTGCTTCAGGCGGCCAACACCGGCATCACCTCGCTCTCCAAGCTGGTCGACACCGCCAAGTCGATCGCCAACCAGGCGCTGCAGCAGCCGTCGGCCTATACGGCCAAGGCGACCTTCACCAGCGATGCGACGACCGGCGCCGGTCCGCTCGCGACCCCGGGCACCGCGACCGACCTGACCAATGCCGGCACCAACTCGCTGCAGGGCAAGACGCTGATCTTCAAGACCTCGGCGACCGCTACGACCACGCTGACCATCAGTAACGTCGCCGGTGGCGGCAATGTCAACTCGATCGCCAGCCTGAACTCGGCCCTGTTGACGGCGGGCGTCCAGCTGACCGCCAGCGTCAACACCAACGGCTCGCTGACCTTCACCTCGACCAACGACGCCGCTTCGCAGACGATCACGAAGACCGGTACCTGGGCCGCTCCCGGCGCCGGCTCGTCGAACTCGGTGGATATCTCCGGTACGGCGACCAGCGCCGCGAACGTTGTCACCGCCGCCGTCGCTGATCAGGTATCTCAGACCGCGCGCGCTTCGCTGGTCAGCCAGTACAACCAGATCATCACCCAGATCACCACCACAGCGCAGGATGCGTCGTTCAACGGCATTAACCTGCTCAATGGCGACTCGCTGAAGATGGTGTTCGATGAGACCGGAAAGTCGACCTCGACGATCCCCGGCGTGACCTTCAACCCGGCTGGTCTCGGCCTCGCTTCGCTCACCGCCGGCACCGACCTGATCGACAATAATTCCACCAACACCATTCTGACGGGGCTCAACACAGCGAGTATCACGCTGCGGTCGCAGGCCTCGGCCTTCGGCGCCAACCTGTCGATCGTCCAGATCCGCCAGGACTTCAACAAGAACATCATCAACGTGCTGCAGACCGGGTCGTCCGCCCTGACGCTCGCCGATTCCAACGAGGAAGCGGCCAACAGCCAGGCGCTGTCGACCCGCCAGTCGATTGCGACCTCGGCGCTGTCGCTCGCCAACACCTCGCAGCAGGGCGTGCTGCAATTGCTGCGCTGATTTCAGCAAGACTCCGGGAATTGGAAAACGGCGGGCTTCGGCCCGCCGTTTCTTTGTTATCGAGCGCTTCGAACCGGGCGAATTGCTCTCAGGTGGGTCTGTGTCTGGGAAGAAGAACGACGCGCGAAGGCCGCATGGGAAAGGGCGGCGAAGCCAAGCTCCGCCGCCCTGATTCGTTGTCGTCAACGCAGATGCGGCCGGTGATCAGCGCAGCAGTTGCAGCACGCTCTGCTGCGAGGTGTTGGCGAGCGCCAGGGCGGAGACCGCGATCGACTGGCGGGTCGACAGCGCCTGGCTGTTGGCCGCTTCCTCGTTGGAATCGGCGAGCGTCAGGTTGGACGAACCGGTCTGCAGCACATTGATGATCTTCTTCGAGAAATCCTGGCGGATCTGGACGATCGACAGGTTGGCGCCGAAGGCCGAGGCCTGCGAGCGCAGCGTGATGCTCGCGTTGTTGAGCGACGTCAGAACCTTGCCGGTGAGGACGTTATCGGTGAAGTCGACACCGGGGGTCAGCGACGACAAGCCGAGGCCGTTCGGATTGAAAGTCACGCCGGCGATCGTCAGCGTCGACTTGCCGGTTTCGTCGAAGATCATCTTGAGCGAGTTGCCGTCCAGCAGGTTGATGCCGTTGAAGGAGGCGTCCTGTGCCGTCGTGGCGAGCTGCTGGATGATCTGGTTGTACTGGCTGACGAGGGTCGCCCGGGCGGTCTGCGACACCGGATCCGGTACCGCGGCGACCACCGCGCCGCCGGCGCCGCCGCCGGCCGCGTTGGCGCTGACATTGATCGCGTCGAGTGCGGTGGGAGCGGTCGGAGCTGCCGTCCCGGTGATTACCTGGCCGGCGCCGTCGTTGGTCGAGGTGAAGGTCAGGCTGTCGGTGCCGGTGATCGAGGCCGAGAGGTTCACTCCCGCGACCGCCAGTGCCTGGTTGAACTGGTCCAGCGACTGGGCCTGAGCGGTCTTGGTCACGGGATTGAATGCCGACGGCGAATTGCCGACGGTGATGGTGACGGCGGCGCCTGCGGAGTTCGTGAAGGTGAAGACGCCGCCGTTGAGCTTGCTGGTCGTCAGGTCGGCGGCAGTCGCGCCGCCAGTTCCGCTCGGCACGCCGGTTCCGGTGAACTGGATGCTGGACTTCGTGCTGTAGCCGGACGGCTGCTGCAGCGCCTGTTTGGCGATCGACTTGGCGGTATCCACCAGCTTCTGCAGCGAGGTGATTCCGGTGTCGGCCGCCTGCAGAACCTGGACGCCATTGCCGATGCTGTCGAGCAGGTTATTGATGTCGCTGGCGCGGGCGTCGAGGCCGGCGGCGGTGAAGAAATTGGTCGGGTTGTCGAGCGCGCTGTTGACCTTCTTGCCAGTGGCGAGCCGGGTCTGGGTGGTCGAGAGCAGATCGGCGGTGCCCTGGAGGGAGAGCAGGTTCTGGCGGACTGCTGCGGTGAGGACGACGTCGGACATTGTTAATGCCTTCCTTGATTGTGCATCGCCGGCGGCCTGGCCCGAGCCAACGCGCTTCCTGATTCCAACCAAGGGCAGATATGAACAAAAGCCTTTAAAATGTGGTTAACCGCTCCTTACTGAAGGTGGTTAGCGGAGGCTTAACGCCCGGTCGCCGGCTTGACCGGGGCGCCGGCAGCCGCCGGCGCGGGGGATCTGCGGAGCCGGGTAAAGGTAACGGCGCAAGTCATTGAGCCGGCACAGCTTCGCGGCATCGGCTGGGATGAGTGCGCGGGTCCCGCCCCGAGGCTACGAAAGTAAATCAATCTTAATCGGCAAGCTTTACAGTTTCCTAATGAAAATCAGGAAGCCTGGTGCGGTGGATATGACACTCGTTCAGCGTTGCCGGGTCCGATCCCGCCTTACGAGCCCGCGGCGAGGCGGTGGCGATTGTCAAATCCACGCCAGGAAGCGGGTGCTGAGGTGGTGAATGTCTAATGCTGCTGCTCAAGCCTATGCGCGGGTCGCGCAGGCCACCTCGTCTCCCCGTGATACCGAAGCCCAGGCGCTGTTGATGGCAGCGAACAAGTTGCAGGCCGTCATGACGAACCCCGACGCGACCTTCGAACAGGCATCGGCCGCGCTCGTGTTCAATCGCAAGCTTTGGACGATCTTTCTCACCGAAGCGCAACGCGACGAGAATCCGCAGCCATTGGACGTGCGGCAGAACATCGCGAACATCGCTGTTTTCGTACTGTCCCAGACCGCGGCCCTGCAGATCAGCCTGCAGCGCGAGCATTTCAGGCCGCTGATCGACATCAACCGCAACATCGCGGCCGGCTTGTGCGGGCGACCGTGAGCGGCTTGGCCTGAGAGCGAACCATGGCAGATATCCTCAGCATTCTCAGCATGGCCTACAAGACGGCGCCGACGCCGTCGTCTTCGCACGCCAAATATGTCGCGGTCGATCCGAAGCTGTACACAGGCACGTGGCGCGGGGCCTATTCGAAGGGCGAGAAGTTCTCGTTCACGATCTCGAATGTCCAGGGGTTCCGCGCCAAAGTCAGATACCAGAGCGGCAACGGCCCGGTTCAGTTCCAGGACGTGCTGATCAAGGACAATTCCTTCCGGGTCGGGGACAGCAAGTTCCTGCTGAAGAAGGTCGGTCATGCCCAGATCAAGACGGTCGTCACCAATCCGGCGACGGGAAAGAGCGTGCTCAATACCGCCTATGCCGATCTCGCGTGACGTGGTCGGGCAGGGCGGTTAAGAGCTCGTTAACCCAATCCGTTTACTCTTTCGCAACCAAGTGACGGCCGGCCGTCGCCTCCGGCGACCTGCGGCGCGGTATCACGAACTTCGGAAACGGGCAGAGATGCCCGTCTGTCGGCCAAGGATTGAGCCATGTCGAATGCGAGGTTCCGGTCGGGCGCAGCCGGCGACCTCCGCGCTCCGGATTTCGCGCCGGATCGGCCCTGTTCGGAACTGCGCGAATTGTTCGCGCCACTGGATCGCCTCCTCGTCAGCGGCGGCGATGCGCGCCTCGATCTCGACCCGCGCACCGGTCGCAACGCCTACGGCTGCAGTCCGTCTCCGCGCGGCGGGATGACGAGCTTCTCCTCGAGCACGGCCACCACGATCTCGCAACGCGGCTTTGAGCGCGCCGGGCGTGCGCGCGACCGCCTCATGGAGGCGGCCATCGCCGTCGGGCTGGTCGATGCCTTCGATACCTGCATCGAGGCGACGCGGAGCGAACTCAAGGATTGCCTTGGCCTTCATCCTTCGGGTGCCGATGTGGTGTTCTCGGCTTCGGGCACGGATGCCCAGATTCAGGCGCTGTTTCTGGTGCAGTCCATCCTGGGCCTCCCATTGACCACCGTGATCGTCGGAGCCGACCAGACGGGAAGCGGCACGAGCTTCACCGCGCTTGGACGGCATTTCAGCGACAGAACCTCGCTCGGCGCGCGGGTGCGCAAGGGGGAACCGATCGAGGGGCTCGCCGGCTCCGTCACCAGCCTGGCGGTGCCGCTGACGCAGGCGGACGGCAGCTCCCGGTCCGTGCAGGACATCGATGGGCAGGTGGTGGGGATGGTCGAGCGGGCGATCGCCGGCGGCGCTCGCGTCCTGCTTCAGACCATGGACTCCTCCAAGCTCGGTTGGCGCGCGCCGAGCGATGAATGCCTCCGGCAGATCGCGGACCGCTGGCCCGGCTCCGTCCAGGTCGTGGTCGATGCCTGCCAGATGCGGCTCGGCCGCAGCCGCCTGGCGCGCTATCTCGACCGCGGATTCATGGTGCTTCTGACCGGGTCGAAATTCTTTGCCGGGCCGCCGTTCAGCGGTGCGCTGCTGGTGCCCGGCAGCATGGCGGGCGAAATCGGCGCAATCGCCGAGATCCCGCCGGGCCTGCGTGACTATTCCTGCCGCACCGACTGGCCCGCGCGCTGGTCGGCGCTGCGCGGCTGCTTTCCCGGGCGGCCCAATTTCGGCCAGTGGCTTCGCTGGGAGGCCGCGCTCGGGGAAATCAGTGCCTATTACCGCCTTCCCGAGGACTTCCGTCGTTCCGCCGAGCGAGAGCTCGGGGTTGGCATTGCCCGGCTGATCGAGGCATCGCCGTCGCTCCGCCCGCTGCCGGCCGAGGGGCGGGATGGCGACGATAACCTCGATGGCGAAATGGCGTGGCCCACCATCTTTCCTTTCCGGATCGAACGGCGCGGACGTGCGCTGGCCGCGCCGGAGTGCCGGGACATCTATCGCGCGCTCGCCGGTCGGGAGGACGCCAGTCCCATCGGCCAGCCCGTGGTCCTCGGTCGGGGCGAGGAAGCGCCGACGGCGCTGCGGATGAGCATCGACGCGCGTCAGGTCAGCGAGTCGTGGTGCGCCGACGACGAGGTGGCGCGGCGCAACCTGCGAAGCCTGCTCGATGATGCCGCAACATCCGTCGCGCAGATCGAAACGTTGGTCGGGCAGTCCGATCGACAAGAAACTCGGGCAGGGGTGCATGAGCACTGAAATCCAGCAGCAGACGAATGCCGTGCCGGTCGCCGCGGACCGCATCGGCTTTGCCAGGCTCACCAAGCTGGCGTTCGACGGCGGCGACCTGCGCCCGCTGTGGCAGAGCCTGATGGAGCAGGTGGCCAATGGGACGGCGCAGGCGGGTGTGGCCCTGGACCTGTCCCTGATCGCGCAACTGCTCGGTGACAAGCAGACCGGTTTGCGGATTCAGGACGAGGCGCTCGCCTTTCACAGACTGTACCGCTCGCCCTGCGCCCTGGCGAAACCGCGGTTGCGCGTCCTGGCGCTGGCGGCCGCGACCGACATGGGCAGCAACACGCCGATCGAGTTCCTGCTCGAGGAATCGGATATCGAGCTGACGACGCTCTATGTCGTCCCCGGAACGGATCTGCCGGTTCAGCTGCCGGAGCACGACGTCGCCATGGTCATCGCATCGGATTCCGAGGACTGCCGCGGCGCGCTCGACGCCATCGACCAGGTTGCGGCGCAATGGCCGCGGCCGATGCTCAATCCGCCGCGACGCATCCGCAATCTCGATCGCGACAAGCTGTATCGGCTGCTGCAAGGCACGGAGGGCCTCGACATCCCGGCGACGGTTGGCGTCACCCGGGCGCAGCTCGCCGCGTCGTCGAATCCGATGGAGCTGCTCACCGACGTGGCCCCGGGCCGCAGGGGGGCGGTGATCGTGCGGCCGCGCGGCTCGCATGCCGGCGTCGGTCTCGCGCGGATCGAAGATCAGGCCGCGATGGACGCCTATCTCGCCGAACGGCCGGAGCAGCAGTTCTTCCTGTCCCGCTTCGTCGACTATTCGAGCGAAGACGGGCTTTTCCGCAAGTACCGAATCGCCGTCGTCGATGGCCGTCCCTACGCCTGCCATATGGCGATCGCCGACCAATGGAACATCTGGTATCTCAACGCCGGTATGTCGTTCAGCGAGAGCAAGCGCAACGAAGAGGCCGCCTTCATGCGCACCTTCGACGAGGCTTTCGCGGCGCGTCACCAGCGGGCGCTGGCCGAGATGATCACCCGGATCGGACTGAACTATTTCACGGTCGACTGTGCGGAAAACAAGAACGGCGAACTGCTGATCTTCGAGGCAGACAACACCGCGGTGGTGCACAATATGGATTCGCCGGACCTGTTTCCCTACAAACCGCCGCAGATGAACAAGATCTTCGAGGCGTTCGCGCGGATGCTTTATCACCACGCCGGAACGGGGCGGATCCGCGCGGCGTGAAGGTCCGGCCGCACGGCCGAGCTCCGCCGCCGCAGGTCACAGCTGCATGGTGATGCGGTTTGAGCCGTATTGTCGAGTATTGTAGTGCGATTCGGGCGCAGGGCTGGAACATCGCAACGTTGAAGTCGCAACGTTCAATTCGACGTCGTTTGAACCGTTGAGCGCAGGGGAGAACAGCAATGGCACTGAAGGTTGAACTGAAGCCGTTCGAGCGCATCATCATCGGCGAGAGCCTGGTCACCAATTCGGAGAGCCGTACGACCTTCCTGATCGAAGGTGAGGCGCCGATCCTGCGGGAAAAGGACATTCTCACGGCCGAGACCGCGACCACGCCGGTGAAGCGCCTCTATCTTTGTGTGCAGATGATGTATCTGGAGAAAAATATCCCCAAATACCAGGATCTCTACATGGACTTCGTCAAGGATCTGATCGAGGCCGTGCCGAGCTTTCGCAAGCCGATCGAGGAGGCGAGTAAACTTATCTTAAGCGGCTCTCTCTACAATTCACTCAAGGAAATCCGCAAGCTGATCAAGCGGGAAGAAGAGTTGCTGAGGTAAAGGATGTCCAGTTCTGCCGCCCAGGCTTATGCGCGTACTGCTACCTTCACCGCTTCGCCGCGGGACATCGAGGCGCAGACACTGCTCAAGGCCGCCAACAAGCTGCAGGACGCGGTGAACGGCGCCGATCCGTTCTCGGAAAAGACCAGGGACGCGCTGCTCTTCAACCGCAAGCTCTGGACGATTTTCGTCAGCGATGCACTGCGCGATGAAAATCCCCAGCCGCGCGAGGTGCGCGAGAACATCGCCAATATCGGCGTCTTCGTGCTGAGCCAGTGCGCGGCGCTGCAAGCCGTGCCGCGGCTCGACCAGTTCAAATCGCTGATCGATATCAATCGCAATATCGCCGCGGGTCTCAGCGGTCGCGCCTGAGGCGTGATGAATTGGGCCGATTGAGCGGTCCCGCAGCCGCTCCGGATCAGGCTCGCTGATCAAGCTTCGCCTTGGTTTGCATCTTGCCGTCTTCGATCTGGCGGTAATAGGCCCGCGCGCGCAGGCGCGCTTCGTCGGGATACTGGCGGATCACGAGGCCGGTGCGGTTGTCGACGATGCGATAGACGATGGTGGCGGCGGCGCGGTCGATCTGGATGTCGCGGGCGAAGCGGTCATTGGCGTTCTGCGCGTCGTTGTGCATGGCAGACGCGTTGTCGCTCGCCGTCGCGGTCTGCGACGGCGGCAGGTCGGTGGAGACGGCATCCTTCACTGCATCCGGCAGCGGCTTGATGACACTCGCGGCAGCCGGTGCCCCGACCGGCTTGACACTGAAGTCCGTACTCATGGCAGCCCTCCTGGCTTTCCTTGAGTCAAACCCCAACCCTGTCCGTGGGCAACCGTATGCCGCCTGGCTCAACGCCGCGTTAGCAAAGGCGGTGAACGGCGTCCGAGCGGCGGTGCGGCAGTTCGAATTAAACTTGAAGGATTTTCAGGCGCGCGAAAGCCGGCTCGCGGTGCGAGCCGGCCATTTTGCGTCGGGTCACGCTAAAGCGAGCGGCTCACCGAGATCGGCGCGGCATGGCGGGCGTTGGGCGCCGCATTGCGGCCAGCGGCCGTGTAGGTCTGCGGCATGTTCTTCCTCTGCATCTCGACATTGACCCCGCGGATGATGCCTTCGGACACGGCATGGGCGGTGGCGAGAACAGTCAGATTGACCTGCAGCATGGCGCGGAACGTGTCGTGATGGCTGTGCAGCGCCTTCATCAGGTCGGGCGCGGCGCGGCTGAAATAGGTCTGGCTGATCTTCAAGCTGCCGATCAGCGAGGCGTAGCGGCGCGACAGCTCGGTCTTGCGCGCGGACAGTGCCATGGCATCGCGCAGCTTGCCGGCGCGCACCAGCGCAGTCTCGTTCTCGATGATGCCGAGCAGTTCGGTCATCACCTCCATCAGCCCATTGGAGAGCTGGCGCGCCTCGGTCGGCGAGGCAGCTGCGGGAGGGGGCGCGGGGTGGGCGGTGGTCATGGGCGGATCTCCCGTAAGCTCAGGCGCTGCGCGCGGCCTGCTGAAGGATGAGCGAGCGATAGACCTCGCTGGCGATGCCGACGCCGCCCTGCTGGGCGAAAGCGCGGGCGTATTGATCGTTGAGCATCGAGCGCCACACGCCGGTGCCGACCGTGCTGCCATACGGGCCATCGCCCTTGAGGCCGGTGGTCATCTGCTCGAACATCGTGTTCAGATAGACCGCCTCGAAATCGCGGGCCGAGGTCTTGGCCTTCTGCTGCTTGTCCGGTGCGACTTTCTTCAGCGCCTCGGCGAAGGTGAGGTCGTGGGCTCCGACGGCCCCCACGGGCGCGAGTGACAGTCCAGTCATCACATCACCTCGATGTCGGCCTCGATGGCGCCGGCGGCCTTGATCGCCTGGAGGATGCCGATCAGGTCGCGCGGGCCGATGCCGAGATTGTTGAGGCCATCGACAAGCTGCTGCAGCGAGACGCCGTCCCTGACCAGCGCCAGCTTCTTGCCATCCTCCTGCACGCCGATCCGGGTCGACGGCCGGACGACTGTGCGCCCCTGCGACAGCGGATTGGGCTGGCTGACGACGGCGCCTTCGGAGATGCTGACGGTGAGGTTGCCTTGGGCGACCGCGACGGTTGCGACCCGCACGTCGCGCCCCATCACGATGATTCCGGACCGCTCGTCGATGATGATTTTGGCCGAAAGGTCGGGATCGACCTGGAGCTGCTCGATCTCCGTGAGCAGGGCGACGACATTGCCCTTGAATTCGGACGGGATCGAAAGCTGCACGGTTGAGGGATCGACCGGTTCGGCGGTCTTGGTGCCGAGGAAGTCGTTGACCGCAGCGGCGATACGTTTGGCGGTCGTGAAGTCGGCATTTCGCAGCGCGAGGCGCACATTCGGCAGCCGGTTCAGCGCGAACTCGATCTCGCGCTCGATGATGGCGCCGTTGGCGATGCGGCCTACGGTCGGCACGCCCTTGGTGATGCTGGCGGCGTTACCTTCGGCGGCGAAACCGCCGATGGAGAGCGATCCCTGGGCCACCGCGTAGACATTGCCGTCGGCACCGAGCAGCGGCGTGACGAGCAGGGTGCCGCCCTGCAGGCTCTTGGAGTCGCCGAGCGCGGAAACGGTGACGTCGATCCGGGTTCCCTGGGTGCCGAACGGCGGCAGGTTGGCGGTGACCATCACCGCCGCGACGTTGCCGGTGCGGATGGTGGCCCCCCGAATGTTGACGCCCATGCGCTCGAGCATCGCCTGCAGCGATTGCTTGGTGAAGGGGATGTTGTTGAGGGTGTCGCCGGTTCCATTGAGGCCGACCACGAGACCGTAGCCGATGAGCTGGTTCTGGCGGACGCCTTCGATATTCGCCAGATCCTTGATCCGCGACGTCGCGCCGGCCGGTCCAGCCATGACAAGCAGCAGCAAGGCGGCGATCGCCCCGGCCACAGAAACACCCCGTGTCATCCCCTGCTCCCCGCTGAGGTCCTGCCGGGCTGCCGCCGTGCTCCCCACGGCGGCGATCCCAATTCTTCGGAGAGAGGTCAGCGAATTTCGTGCCAGTGCGGGAATTTTCTCTAACCTTTTGATAGATCAGCTGAAAGAGATCATGCCCGGAGCCGTGGCGAGGCTGCTGGCCATAACGAAACTGCCGTACCCGGCAAATTCTGCCGACCTGTTTACCGCCTGTTAACCTTATCCGGAGAGGGTTCCCGTGCCGTTAATGGTTCCGGGAGAATGGAGCCGGGCAAAGTAGTGCGAATCAGCACTGCGGCCGAAAGGGCAGGGGCATGCGAATTTACGGACCTGGCGCGACGACCCTCGGGTCGCCGGCGCAGGCGACCCGGCGGGTCGGCGGCAGCGGCTTTTCGCTCCCCGACGCCACCGGAACCACCGAGACACGGGCGGCTACAGCGCCGAAGGCGATCGGCGGCATTGACGCGTTGCTGGCGATGCAGGGTGTGGAGGACGCTACGGAGCGGCGCAAGCGCTCGGTGCGCCGCGGTCAGTCGGCGCTCGATGTTCTTGATGACCTCAAGGTCACTTTACTGGGCGGAACCCTGGATGGAACCACGGTCGCCCGCCTGCGGGCCGCCGCCGCCGAGTTGGCGGAAAGTTCCGGCGATTCCGGCCTCGATGCCGTACTCGGCGAGATCGATCTGCGCGTCCAGGTCGAACTGGCCAAGACCGGCCAGCGCTGAACTGTATTCCGTCGCCGGGTCGGCAGCCTCAGGCAACCTTGGTTTCCTCGGTGTTCTCGCGTCGGCCGGCGCCACCATAGCGCCGCTGGGCCGCCTGCACGGCCTTGAGATTGGCTTCCGCCCACAGCCGCAGCGGATCGACCGCCTGGGCCAGGGTCACCCCGAGCGGCGTGATCGAATATTCCACCGTCACAGGCACCGTCGGAAAGGCGCGCCGCCGCACCAGGCCGTCACGCTCCAGACTCCTGAGCGTCTGCGCCAGCATCTTTTGGGAGATGCCGCCGACCCGGCGGCGAAGCTCGTTGAAGCGGGTTGGGCGCTCCGCCAGCAGGCCCAGCAGCAGCACCGTCCATTTGTCGGCGATGCGGTCGAGGATCACGCGGGTGGGGCATTCGCTCTGGTAGGCGTCGGGGAGATGCATGCGGTTACTCTCGGCTCATCTGGTGGGGTGTGGGTGCCTTCTTTACACCAAATATCTATTGGCTATCTGGTTCCCATTGTAAACCGCCAGTGCCCGGGACACTGGCGCAAGGAGGCAACGCCGCGAAGACCGCGGCCGAACCGCGCCCTGTCCAGCGCGAAAGGATGTCGTACCTCATGAAAATCGCCGTCATCGGCGCCACCGGAAACGCCGGCTCGCGCATCACCGCCGAACTGCTCGACCGCGGCCATGCTGTCACGGGAATTGCCCGCCATCCCGAGCGGCTGGAGAGCCGCGCCGGCCTGATCGCCGTCAAGGGCGACGCAGACGATCCGCAGGCTCTGGCGAGTCTCCTTGTCGGGCATGACGTGGCGGTAAGCTCGATTCACTTCCTCGCCAGCGATCCCGAGAAGCTGATCGCCGCGGTCAAGGCCTCAGGGGTGGGGCGGTACCTCGTTGTTGGCGGCGCCGGCAGTCTCGAAGTCGCACCCGGCGTATCGCTGGTGACGACCCCCGAATTCCCACCGCTGTACAAGGCCGAGGCGGAAAAGGGTGCCGCATTCCTCGCGCGGCTGAAGCAGGAGACGGCCTTGAACTGGACCTTCCTGTCGCCCTCGGCGTTGTTCACGGCCGGGTCGCGGACCGGCAAATTCCGTCTCGGGACCGACCAGCTCCTGGTCGGCGCCGACGGCAAGAGCTGGATCTCCTTCGAGGACTACGCGGTGGCCCTGGCCGACGAGATCGAGCGGCCCGCCCACGAGCGTCGCCGCTTCACGGTCGGCTATTAAAAGCCCTGTTCCAGCCCGATGTGGGTAGCCTTGGCGGGCTGCTCGGCCCGATATTGTGCGGCCATCGGCGTCGCTATATAAGCGGCGCCGCAGCCGGGCCTTTCGGTTGCCTTGCACGGATTCGGGACCGGTGTTGGACAAATTCAAGAGCTACAGGCCCTCCGAGAAAGAACCCTTCATGAACGAGCGCCAGCGCGAATATTTCCGCGCCAAGCTGCTCGCGTGGAAGGAGGAGATCTTAAAGGAAGCGAAGACCACCCTGCAGCAGTTGCAGGATGAGAACGTCAATCACCCCGACTTGACCGACCGCGCTTCGTCGGAAACCGATCGCGCGATCGAACTGCGTGCCCGCGACCGCCAGCGCAAGCTGATCTCCAAGATCGACGCCGCGTTGGCCCGCATCGACGATGGCTCCTACGGCTATTGCGAGGAGACCGGCGAGCCGATCTCGCTCAAGCGGCTTGAGGCTCGCCCGATCGCGACCCTGTCGGTCGAAGCTCAGGAGCGGCACGAGAAACGGGAAAAGGTCTACCGCGACGAATAGATTCGGCCGCCTTTGGCGGCCGGTTTCGTCTTGGTCGGCAGTGAGACCGGCAGCAGCCGGGGCGGCTCACCGTTGCCGGCGGCAGACGGCTCAGCGTCGTTCCATCCCCTGTCGACCCTGCGCTTGGAGCCGGCGACGTTACGCTGACGAGTTTGCGCCGGCGATCAGCGATCGCGCTGCGGGAGCTGCGCAATTGCAATAGCTAGCACCTCGCTGCGATCATGCCGGATCGCGGTCTGGCCGGTAGGTGCCGCCCGCGTTCCCGCCGAAGACTTTCGCGAAGGCCGGCTGACGCAGCAGTTCGGCGACCGCGGTCCAGGTCTCGGCCTGCGTTGCTCGCGGCGTCTGGGGACACTCGGCAACTACCCGGCCCGGCCGGCCCGCCATCAGGACGATGCGGTCGGCAAGCGCTACGGCTTCGACGAGATCATGGGTGACGAACAGTGCTGCCGTTCCCTGTTTCCGGCAGAGGGTTCGCGTCAGAGTCTGGAGGTCGCGGCGGCGGGCAAGGTCGAGCGCGGCGAAGGGTTCGTCCATGACGACGAAGTCCGGTTCGGTGACGAAGGCGCGCGCGACGGCGACACGCGCCTGCATGCCGCCCGAAAGCTGGGCGGCATGCTTGACCATGTCGGTCGGCTCGAAGCCCAGGCGACGCAGCCATCGCGCGGCGACGTCGTGCCGCTGCGGCCGCGACAGGTCGCTGCCGTCGAGGGCGAGGGCCACATTGTCGATCGCATTGGCCCACGGCAGCAGCCGGGGTTCCTGAAACACCGCGGTGGTGCGCGCGAAGGCGTTGCTCACGGTACCGCAGGTTGCGCGCTCGATGCCGGCGGCGAGGCGCAGAATCGTGGTCTTGCCGATCCCAGAAGGTCCGACCAGAACGATGATCTCGCGCGGCGCGACCGCGAGGTCGCAATTGGCGATCAGCGGCGCCCCGCCGACATCGTAAGCGACACCGGCGAACGTCAGCATGCGCCGTCCTGCGACGCGCGTAGCGCGGTTGCGCGCGCCACATCGGACTCGTTTCGCCGCTGGCGGGGTGAGCGGGAGCGCGCCATCCAGCGGCGCAGGCGGCCGAGCAGCAGGAGATCCGAGGCCAGTACGAAGCCGACCACCAGGAGGATCCAGGCCATCGCCTCAGCGAGGTCGAGATGGGCACGCGCGGTGGCGAAGCGTCCGCCGGCGCCGCTGCCGTCGCCGAGAACTTCGGCGGTGAGCGCGACCTTCCAGGCGATGGCGAAGGCGCTGGCCAGTGCCGGTGCCAGGATGGTCGCCAGCTCCGGCATCATGATCTTCAGGAGACGACTCCGCACCGGCAGGCGGAAGACCCTCGCCATCTCGATGAGGTGAGGATCGCGGGCACGCATGCCCTGCAACGTGGCGGCGAAGACGATCGGCATGGTGGTGATCGCGACCGTGAACAGCGGGCCGAGCCCGCCGGGGCCGAACCACAGCAGCGACAGCACCACCCAGGCGATCGGCGGAATGCCGAGCACCACGGTCGCGACCGGGGCGATGGCCGCGCCCAGTAGCCGCACCCGGCCGCCTGCGACCCCGACCACCGTGCCGACCGCAGCCCCTAAAAGGCCGCCGCCGACCGCGTGCAATACCGTCGTGCCGATCGCGGGCAGCGCTTCGCCGGAGGTCAGGATATGCCCGAGCGCTGTCGCGGTATCAGTGAGGCTTGGCAGAACGAAGGGACCATAGGTGCGGTTGAGCAGGCTCCAGCCGAGCCCGAGCAGCGTCAGCCCAACCGCGCCCCAGGCTGCGTCGGGCAGGCGGTGCGGATCGTTGCTGTCGTGCTGCGCTCTCACAGGTCGAGATAGAAATCGTCGGGCGGCAGCCGGCCCCCGAGCGCTTCGGGTTCGAGGTCGAGCAACGTAGCGTAGAAGTCGGCCAGCTCCGACTTGCCGGCCCGGGCCGACACCACGTCGATATTCAGATGGGGAAACGCCTTCTCGAAGATCTGCGGCCGCATCTCCATCTTCGCTTCGGCAAGCTTTGCGGCTGCTGCGGGATCGGCCATCACCCGGTCCCGGGCCGGCGCGAGCCCCGCGCGTATTGCCGCGAGCAGCTCCGGCGCCTCCTCGATCAGCCCGGCATGGAGCGCGATCCCGGCCATGGGAATCCGGGGCCTCGGCTTGTGGCGCCCCCAGATGCTGGTCAGCTCGAAGGCGCGGCGCAAGGTGCGCCCCTTCGCCTGCGCCATCATGATCGCGGCGGTCGCCTGCGGCTCGGCGAGAATGGCGGTGGAGACCCTGCCGGCGGCGAGCATCTGCGCCGCCTCCATGGCGGTCTGGACATAGCTCAAGCTCATGTCCTTCTCGGCATCCATGCGCTCCATCCTGGCGATGGCCCGGAAGGTCAGATCCGGCATGTCGTGGCGAAAGAAGCCGAGCACGGGTTTTCCCGCGAGGTCGTGAAAGTCCGCGATGCTGTCGTCGTCCGTGACCACCGCAAGATGCCCCATGCCGAGCAGACACAGCATCCTGAGCGGCAGGCCTCGCGCAGCGAGATTGGCGGGGACGTGGCTCGGCGTCGTGAACAGCCGGGTCCGGCCGGAGACGATGCCGGCGCGCAGATCGTCAGTGGTCCGCCACAGGCGGAACGTTGCGCCGGGCGCGGCGGCGGCCAGGGCGCCCGATGCCATCAGTTCGACGAGGACGATGGTGGACCCGTTCGGTGCGCCAAGGATCTCCAGCCCCGCCAACGGCGCCGTGAGGGCGCTGTGCGCGGTGATTCCGGCGAGGGGCAGGCTGCCGAGGCCGGCGAGGCAGGATCGGCGCGTCAGGAAAGGAGGCATTTCAGGTCTCGATGGGATGGAGGCTGTCGTCGGGTCGGGTAATGATGTCAGCAACTATGAAACGTGGGAGCCGAACGGGAAATTCAAGATATGGGCCAGCGGGGCGAAGCCTTCCTGGAGGTGGATATTGTCGGAGATCCGACAATTTGGCGGATCGACCATCGATATATTGAATGAAATATAACGTTGTCGGCTGCCAATGTCACGGAGCGAACCAAGGGGCGTCGTCCGCCTGTTCCCGTCCTGTGCCGAGAAGGGGCCGCCTCGGCTTTTCCCCGAGGCGGATGTCGATGACAGAAGGGCATTATTCCGCGGGATCGTCGGCGTTTCATTATATTCACTTGAACATATCGAATTGGCAATCGCAGGCGAGGCGGCTGGTATCGCTCTTGCTTTGACGCTCCGCAGCATTTCGTCGTCCAACGTCCTTCGGCAGGTGAGCGGCCATCCGGCAAGCTGCGGCGAATGCGGTACCAGGAGAAGAACCATGAGCCTGAGACAAATCGCATTCTACGGCAAGGGCGGGATCGGCAAGTCGACCACCTCCCAGAACACGCTGGCGGCGCTGGCCGAGATGGGCCACCGGATCCTGATCGTCGGCTGCGATCCCAAGGCGGACTCGACCCGTCTGATCCTGCACGCCAAGGCGCAGGACACCATCCTCAGCCTGGCCGCCAACGCCGGCAGCGTCGAGGACCTCGAGATCGAGGAAGTGATGAAGATCGGTTACCGCGACATCCGCTGCGTCGAGTCGGGCGGTCCGGAGCCGGGCGTCGGCTGCGCCGGCCGCGGCGTCATCACCTCGATCAACTTCCTCGAGGAGAACGGCGCCTATGAGGACATCGACTATGTGTCCTACGACGTGCTCGGCGACGTGGTGTGCGGCGGCTTCGCGATGCCGATCCGCGAGAACAAGGCGCAGGAAATCTACATCGTGATGTCCGGCGAGATGATGGCGATGTACGCCGCCAACAACATATCCAAGGGCATTCTCAAATACGCCAATTCCGGCGGCGTGCGCCTCGGCGGCCTCGTCTGCAACGAGCGCCAGACCGACAAGGAGCTCGAGCTGGCGGAAGCGCTGGCCAAGAAGCTCGGCACCCAGCTGATCTACTTCGTGCCGCGCGACAACATCGTGCAGCACGCCGAGCTGCGCCGCATGACCGTGCTGGAATATGCCCCGGATTCAGTCCAGGCCAACCACTATCGGACGCTGGCGCAGAGGGTCCATAACAATGTCGGTAAGGGCATCATCCCGACCCCGATCACCATGGACGAGCTCGAGGACATGCTGATGGAGCACGGCATCATGAAGGCGGTCGACGAATCCCAGATCGGCAAGACCGCTTCCGAACTGGCGACGGCCTGAGCCGGAAGGAATGCGGTCGCCCAGCCGCGGCTTGGCCGGGCGACCGATGTTCTCCATCCGGTTTTGCTAGTGCGGTGGATCTGACGCTCGATTCAGCATCGGAGCGAGCTCTTCATACGAGCATCAGATCCAGAACCGGGACACTAGTGTCCCGTTTCCAACGTTCGTATCCCATTGCAGCAGGCGCTCATACGAACGTTGGAAACAAGGGGACACTAGCAATGATCGTGATTCTAGTGTGGTTTTGGATCTGACGCTCGTTCGAAGAACTCGCTGCAATACTGAAACGAGCGTCAGATCCACCACACTAGTGTCCTGTCTCCGAATTACCGCTTCGTTTGCCTCACCCTCGCACGGTAATTCGGAGACATCAGGACACTAGCAAAATCAAAAAGCTAGTGTGGCTTATGTCTCGCAATTGCCTACGAGAGGCTTGCCGCAAAGGCGGTAGGCAATTGCGAGACGCCACACTAGGCCGGGATGGTTTCGGTCGTGGGGATCGAGTTCAATGGATGACCGGCGGTCCATCATCGTCTATGGGCTGGGTGAGCGAGCCTCCGCGATCGCGCGCATGATGCTTTTGTCCGGCCACGCCGTGGCGGTTCACGAGGCCAGATCGCCGTCGGTTCTGCGTCGGAAGATGGCGTTTTCCGACGCCTGGTACGACGGCGCCGCGGCTCTCGACGGGGTCGAGGCGCGCCGCGCCGACAGCGACGCCGACTTCCTCGTCGCTCTGCGCAGCGGCACCGCCATTCCCGTTCTGACTCATCCTCTCATCGATGTGGTGGGGCGGTGGCCGTGGGATGTCGTGATCGACGCCCGCGATATTTTCGATCCGATCGAGCGATCGCGGCGCGGTACAGCGGAGCTGACCATTGCGCTCGGTGCCGGTGCGGTCGCGGGATCCGACTGCGATCTCGTGATCGAAACAGGCGGCCCTGATCCGGGAGCCGTGATCCGTGCCGGACGAGCGCGTCAGGATTGTCCCGTGCGTCGCCGGATGGATGGCCCGGTATTGGCGCCCGTTTCCGGCGTATTCGTCTCGTCCCGGATGATCGGCGAGGTAGTCGACGCCGGCGAGTTGATCGGGGCGGTGGACGAAATGCCGGTGGTCGCTCCGGGGCGACGACGGATTCTCGGGCTTCAGCGCTCGCCGCGCTCGGTCAGGGCAGGGGAGGTTCTCGCTGAACTCACGGCGCAGCGGAGCCGCAAGGTCTGTGGCGTTGACTCCGCCGACCAGCTGATTGCGCGAGCTGTCGCCTTCGCCATCGACCTCGAGCTCAATTGGCCCTCGCTTCGCTTCGAAAACCTCAAATGGTGAGCGGTTGAACGTCGTTCAGGCCTGCACCCGCCGCGTCGTCGCTGCACGAGCCCGCCCGTTACCGAACACGTCGGCTCTCCGCGGCGGCGTCGATTGCGCCGCCTCTACCCGCCGCCAGAATTCGAATTGATTCAGATCAAAGACAGCGCTGCGCTGCGACAGGACTATTTTTCATGGTGCCTCATGCGCGGCCAAGTGTGGAAACTGCATATTGTTTTGGCATTCGTTATATCCAGTAAACTATAACGATGACTTCGATGGAATGCGCAATCGCTGCCGCGCGTGAGTGCCCAAAAGATAGCCAATCGCGGGCAATGGATGTCCCGCCTCAGTGAGGAGAATGGCAGAAATGGCGGCTCAGATTCAGACCAAGCTTAGACCTGTCGAGGACGACAGCGCGGTGCCCGACGAGGTGCTGGTGCATGTGCGCTTCCACCCGAGCGCGGAGATCATGTTGATCGGTGAGCAGCCGGCTCGCGTCAGTGCGAGCGACTGGTTCAAGCACCTGCTTGCAAACGCCTCGCAGTATTATCAGGTCTTTGCCGGCGGTCGCGGCTTCTTTCGCATTCCGCGCCAGCGGTTTGAGGCCATCGTGAGTGCATTGCCGCAGTAAAGGCGTCGCGCTCGCGAGGACACCGGAGCCGGGCGGTGTCCCTCGTGCGTGCCCAGTTGGGATGAAAGTCGTGGACGAGGAGTTTTCACCGCCGTTTGCAGAGGGATCGCTTTCACGCGATCCGGCAGCGGAATTCCGTGGCGGCCCGGGATGACGGCGATCGAATCGTCTGGCCCGTTCAGGGAGCTGCACCTGGCTTTTGCCCGCATCCTTGCTGCCCGGCATGCGCCTGGCATGCTGATCGATATGCTGGTCGGACAGGCCTTCGATCTGTTCGAAGACAATATCGGCGTCCAGACGCAGGATCTGCCGCCGCTTGCCTGTCAGAAGGGATGTCCGTCGTGCTGCATCTTGCGGGTGACGGCGACCGCACCGGAAATCTTTCTGCTGGCTGACTATGTCCAGCGAATCGACGCGACGCCGCAGGGCGCTGCTCTCGCTCTGCCGAGGCGCATCGCTCACGCCCATCGAGCTACCGGGGGGCTCGCCGAGGCGGAGCGGATGGCATTGCGCAAGCCCTGTCCATTCATCATTCACGGCGTGTGTATCGTCCATCCGGTGCGGCCGTTGGCCTGCCGCGGCCATGCCTCATTCGACCGCCGGGCCTGCGCCCGGGCCGCGGCGGGACGCGATGTGGAGGTCCCGGTTTCGGAACCGCACCTCAATCTGCGCGGACTGATCCAGAATGCGCTGCAGTCGGCGCTGCGCAGCGCCGGCCTGTCCTGGGGGCTCCATGAGATGAACCACGGGCTCGTGCTCGCTCTCGACGGCCATGGCAGGCGAGGTCGGTGGCTGGAGGGCGGCGACAGCCTTGGGCCAATCGTCGCCGAGTTTGATGCCACGAGCGCGGCCGAGCGCTTCGACCAGCTTCTGGCGAATTGACCTTCGAGGCCGAGCGCAGTACTCGCTCCGTTCATTCGGACGTAGCGGGCAGGCCGTCAGTACGACTTCAATGTCTCGCAGACGCGCCCCAAGCAGGCGCGCGAGGCTGAGCCCGGACCAGAGGCGTCCCGTTTCGTTCCCTGCCACCAGGCCTGCAGTGCCGCGGGTCTGCAGGCCAGTTTGACACTCATGCCCTCTGCGAATCGCAGCCATTCGTTGAAGCGCCATGTTGCGACGGCAATCACGACGGGAATATCCATTTCGAGCGCAGCGAGGATCAGGCCGCAAAGCCCGTGGCCTTCGCTCTCCTGGCGTCCAAAACGGCTGATGATGACGAGATCGGCGCCGTTCGCCAGCTCGGCGGCGATCTGCCGGCCGGCATCGACAAGCTGTCCGGGATCGAGCCGGCAGCCCTCGGCGCCGGGGCCGAGCTGTCGCCACAGGCCGATGCGGCGGCCGGAATGGATGATGACGCCTGAGGGCTCGTGGCAAGCCTGCCGCCGTCGCGCCGACTGGATCAGTCCGACGACGCGGCATCCGCGGCTGCGGAGCGACATGGCGAAGTGGCGAAGGACGGCATCCGGATCGTCGCCGTCGCGATAGACGATTGCCGCCAGGTCGCTGTGTGAATCAAACATCGTCCCTTGCTCGCCGCTTGCGACGGCCGCGCTGAGCGCGGCCATCGGGCCGCGTCACCGCGCGCCGTTGATGATCTGAAGTTGGGTGAATTCCGCAAGTCCTTCTTCGGCGAATTCCACCCCGATGCCAGACTGTTTGGCACCGCCGAACGGGATGTGCGGCGCCATGTCGATATGCTTGTTGATCCAGACCGTGCCGGCATCGATCCGGTTAGCGATCTGATACGCCCGCTCAGGATCCGACGACCAGACCGAGGCGCCGAGACCATAGCTGCTGGCATTGGCTCTGCGGATGGCATCGTCCGGCTCGGAATATCTGATCAGCGGTAGCACCGGACCGAATTGTTCCTCATCGACCAGACGGGAGCCTTCCTCGATGTCGCGCACGATGGTCGGCTTGATGAAATAGCCCGGCCTGTCCATGGCCTCGCCGCCGGCGACGATCTTGCCATTAATGCGCGCGTCCTCGAGGAAGCTCTTCACCTTCTCGTACTGCATGCGGTTCTGCAGTGGTCCCAATTTGGTGCCTTGCTTGAGGCCGTCGTCGACGACCGCGCTGTTGGCCAGGGCTGCGAGCTCTTCGCACAACTCGTCGTAGACGGCTTCGTGGACGTAGAGACGCTTGATCGCGAGGCAGACCTGACCGCTGTTCTGGAATGCGCCCTCGAAGATGCCGGGAGCGACCTTCTTGGGGTCGACATCGTCGAGGACGATGCCGGCGTCATTGCCGCCGAGCTCGAGGGTGATACGCTTCAGCGTTTGCGCCGCGCTTGCCATCACCTTTCGTCCCGTCGACGTCGAGCCGGTGAAGGAGATTTTGCGCACGTCGGGATGGCGCGTCAGCGCGTCACCGAGGTCGTTGGCGTCGGCGATCACGTTGAGCACGCCGGGTGGCAGGATTCCGGCTACCAGTTCAGCAATGCGCAGCGTCGACAGCGGTGTGGTCGGTGCCGGCTTCACCACCAGTGTGTTGCCGGCAAGCAGGGCGGGCGGCAGCTTGAACCCGAGGATCAGGAGCGGATAGTTCCAGGGGATGATGGCTCCGACCACGCCGAGGGGGCGGCGGTGGGCTTCGACCCGCCGGCCGCTGCTGTCCTCGATCACCTTGGCCGGGAGGTCAAGCGAGGCGAGATAGCGGAAGAAGGCCGCCATCCCCAGTACTTCTTCCGTCGCGTCGGCGAGCGGCTTGCCCTGCTCGCTGGTCAGCAGTCGTGCCAGCTCCGGAGCATGCACTTCGATTACGTCGGCCATCTGTCCGATCAGCTGGCGGCGCTCGCCGATCGGAGTTGCGGCCCATGCCGGAAAGGCGGCCTTCGCCGCCGCGACGGCGGCGTTGAGCTGCGTCTCTGAGGCCCGCGGGCACAGTGCCAGAACTTCCTCGGTAGCCGGATTGAGAACCGCCATTGTCGCGTCTCCCTGAACCAGCTCTCCGCCGATCAGAAGTCTGTAGTCGCTCATATGTGTCTCTCCCTTGTGTCGTTCTTCCGGAGAATCTATTTCCCGGAAAACGAGCCGCTTCGGCTTCGTTATATATAATCATATATCATGGTCGCGGAGCTTCGGCCACCGTCTGGAGCAGCTGGACACCGCAGCCGGTCGACGATATATTTAATTAAACATATCGATGCGGAGTGTCGATCGGAGATGGATCTCGAAAGCCGGCAATTGACGAACTGCCATGTCGCTCCCGACGGTGGATTGATCTCTCTCGGTTTCGTCGACGGAGCAGGGTGTCCCACATCGATCAATTTTCCTCTTGATCAGATCGGTGTACTGCTCATGACGCTGCCGGCGCTGATCGAAGCGGCACTCCGTGCGCGTTACCGCGATGCCAGCCTGCGCTACACTTATCCCCTCAAGTCTTGGAGCTTCGAGCGCTCGTCTGATCCGGCCACCAGCATCATTACGTTGCGGACGGCGGATGGTTTCGGCGTCTGCTTCTCGATGGCCCAGGAGCTGCGCAGCGAGCTCGGAGAGGCGCTGGCGACGGTCGGGGAGCTTGGCGAGCCTCCGGCTGCGAATTGAAGTGAAGTTGAAGTTAGGTGTGTGCACTTGACGGCGATGGAGGATGACGCGCGCCGAGGCTGCGCAGGCGGACACGCTTCCTCGGCAGCGCTCTCATCGCAATTGGGGCAGGGTCGTGCGTCACGCGAACCGCCGGCCGGAGCGGCCGACCGGTGCTTACCGACGCTTCGACCTGCGTGGTCCGGCGACGTCGGAACGTAATCCCAACAGATCGGCGCGGGCCGCGTCTATCGCGGCCTTTTCGATCCGCCGGTACCGTTCGATCAGGGATTCGCCCAAGGGGGTCAGGGCAGCGCCGCCGCCATCCTTGCCGCCGGTCTGGCGCGTGACGACCGCCCGGCCGCAGATCCGCGTGATCTCCTCGACCAGATCCCAGGCGCGCTTGTAGGACATCTTCATCGCTCGGCCGGCGGCCGAGATCGAGCCCTGGGTCCGGATCTGCTCGAGCAGTTCGATCTTGCCTGGGCCGATTCGGCCGTCCGCATCGAGGTCGATGCGTATGCTCAGATGCGGAATCTGTTTGGCGGCTCGTTCGGCTTTAGCGGTGCTCATCGGTACTCTCCCGCCTGGCAGCATCCATCATGGTGGTCATCGTGGACATTGTTAGGCCGCGTGCCGCCGCCGAACAAGCATAACGCTCGCCGGCGGGTTGGCCGGAGCGACGCCGGACTGTCTCACGGTTCGGTGGCGGCACCCTCGAGCAGGTCGAGGACGCGGTCGGCGGGGCGGCACAGGCGGGTGCCCTTGGGCGAAACCACGATCGGCCGCTGGATGAGGATCGGATGGGCGGCCATGGCGTCCAGCAGGTCGTCGTCGCTCCGGTGCGGACCATCGAGGCCGAGCTCCTTGAAGGGCGAGCCCTTGTCGCGCAGCAGGTCGCGGACCGAGATGCCCATGGCCTTGACCAGCTCGACGAGCGTCTCGCGGCTTGGCGGCGTCTTGAGATATTCGATGACGGTCGGCTCGACGCCGCTCTGCCGGATCATCGCCAGAGTGTTGCGCGACGTCCCGCAGGCGGGATTGTGGTAGATGGTGATGCTCATGATGTCCTCAGTGCAGCCGATCGTGGGCACCCGGCTGTCAGTTGTCGCATTGCGCCGCCATGGTTGGCGTCCACGACCGGGACTGGAGCGCGCCGTTGAGCAACATCCCGACAATCATTGCTGCGACAAAGACGATGATCTGCGGCGTCGCGGATGCAAGGTTGACGATCGCCGGCCCGGGGCACAGGCCTGCCAGTCCCCAGCCGATCCCGAAGATCGCCGAACCGGCTGCCAGCGGCCTATCGATCTCGGTCCTGGTCGGTCGGTCGGCGACCTCCGCGAGCAGGGGGTGTTTCTGGCGGCGCGCCAGCGCCAGTCCCGGCAAGGCGACGAGCAGGGCCGCGCCCATCACGACGAGCAGGCTCGGATCCCAGGCACCGAATACGTCGAGAAAGGCGAGAACCTTGGCAGGCTGAACCATGCCGGAAACCAAAAGCCCGGCGCCGAAGATCAGGCCGCAGACGAGAGAAGCGAGGATCTGCATGGGGCGATCTCAAAACATGTGTCGGGAAAGAGCGACGGTCACGATCGCCACGGCCATGAAGATGCCGGTCGCGGTGATCGATCGACGGGACAATCGCGCCATGCCGCAAATGCCGTGACCCGAGGTGCATCCGCCGGCGAGACGCGTGCCGAAGCCGACGAGCAAACCGGCAACGATGAGCACAGCCCAGCTGCCGGGCAGTACCGGCACGTCGAATGAATATCCCATCAAGCGACCGAGAAGCGGCGCGATGATCAGCCCGCCGACAAAGGCGAGGCGCCAGTGCCGGTCCTGGCCGCGGGCGGTGAGCAGGCCGTTGACGATGCCGCTGATGCCGGCGATCCTGCCGGTCGAAATCATCAGCAGCACGGCAGACAGCCCGATCAGTCCGCCGCCGATCGCCGCAGAAAACGGCGTGAATTGCATCATGGGTGGGAGGCTCCCGTCGATCGTTGCCGCGAGTGTGGCGGCTCCATTGGATCATACAGCGGGATGGGTGGTCTCTGCAAAACGTTGGCAACCACGCGAGCCCAAACTAGCCGCCAGTCAACCGGGGGCCGAGCGGTGGTCAGCCGAGGACCGCCATCCCGCTCCGATAGAGGACATAGACGGCGACGGCAAAGACAATGGCGGCGAAAATGCGAGTGAGGGCATTCTTGTAGGAGGTGAGACTGGTCGCAAGCAGTGTGCCGAGCACGCCGCCGACGAGGCCGCCGCCGATGAATTCGGCGGCGACTACCCAGTCGACGAGGCCGGAGATGGCGTAATTGAGGCTGGTCGCCAGGCCGAAGGTGCCGACCGCCAGCAGCGACGAACCGATGGCGTTGATCGTCGGCATACCGGTCGCAAGAATCAGGCCGGGCACGATGAGAAATCCGCCGCCGATACCGAAGAATCCCGACAGCCCGCCGGTGATCAGAGCGATGGCCGCGGTCGTGACGCACATGCGTCGGTCGACCACCAGGGGCTTGCCGGAAGATTGCGCGCGGGGGCGCAGCATCAGGCTGGTGACCAGCAGCATCAGAAGCCCGAAAAGAAAGAGCAGGCGCTGGCCGTCCAGGAGCTTGCCGAGACTCGAACCGACGAAAGCGCCGAGCGTGCCGATGGCGGCGAACACCGCGGCACAGCGCCACCATACATTGCCCTTGCGGGCATGGGCGATCAGGTTGGCGTAGGCGCTGACCGCGACCGCCAGTGCGCCGGTGCCCAGCGCCACGTGGGGGTCGCTGACGCCGACGACGTAGAGGAGGAGCGGCGTGGCGAGGATCGAACCGCCGCCGCCGATCAGGCCGAGGACGAAGCCGACGAGGCCTCCGGAGGAGAGTGCTGCGATCATTGCCTGCCGAGGTCAGGCCAGAGTTTCGTGAGTTGGCGGCGACGATGAAATGGTTTAGCAATTGCTAAAATATTTGGCGGGGACAGATTGGCAACCCGCGGCCCCTATCGAACTTCCGATGTCAAGCCGTCGGCTGTCATGGCAGAATCCTGCCACGCAGCCCGCCCGTCATGGAGGAAATGGTCATGTTCCGTATCGTCATCCTGCTCGCCGCCCTGATACCGGCTTTTGCATTCGCGCAGGATAGCCATCACCATCATGGTGATCATGGCGCCGATCATCAGATCATGGCGGCTCCGCGCCAGGCCGGCCAGTCCACTTTCGCCGCGATACAGGAAATCGTTGAAATGCTGCAGGCCGATCCTGATACCGACTGGAGCAAGGTCGACATCGAGGCTTTGCGGCAGCATCTGATCGACATGGATAATGTCACCTTTCGCGCAAAGGTTCACAGCACGCCGATCGATGGCGGCATGATATTCACCGTCGAGGGGGAAGGGGCGGTCCAGGACTCGATCCGTCGCATGGTGGTCGCCCATGCCGATACCATGAACGGTATCGAAGGCTGGACGATGAAAGCCGCCGAGACCGATCGCGGTGCGACGCTGTCCGTCGTCGCTCCCGCGCGAGATCAGAACAAGCTGAAGGCGCTCGGCTTCATCGGCGTGATGACACTCGGCATGCATCATCAGCAGCATCACCTGATGATCGCCCGCGGCGACCATCCGCACCACTGAGCTGACGGGTGCGGCGCGGTCGCTGCGTCACAACTTGGTCATGCGCAGGCGCAAGGCATTCCCCACGACGCTGACCGACGACAGCGCCATGGCGGCGGCGGCGATGATCGGCGACAGCAGGATGCCGAAGCTGGGATAGAGGATGCCCGCGGCGATCGGGATACCTGCGGCATTGTAGATGAAGGCGAAGAACAGGTTCTGCCGGATGTTGTTCATGGTGGCCTGCGACAGCCGACGGGCGCGGACGATGCCGCCGAGGTCGCCCTTGAGCAGAGTGACACCCGCGCTTTCCATGGCGACGTCGGTGCCGGTGCCCATGGCGATGCTGACCTCGGCCGCCGCCAGCGCCGGCGCGTCGTTGACGCCGTCGCCGGCCATGGCGACGATACGCCCCGCCCGGCGCAGCTTCGCCACCACGGCGCTCTTCTGATCGGGCAGGACTTCGGCCTCGATGTCGGCGATGCCGAGCCGTCGCGCCACTGCCTGGGCGGTGGTGCGGTTGTCGCCGGTCAACATGATGACCTTGATGCCTTCGCTTGCCAGCGCCGTCAGGGCCGCAGGCGTCGACGACTTCACCGGATCGGCGATGGCAAAGAGACCGGCCGGCGCGCCGTCGATCGCCATGGCGATCACGGTGGCACCTTCGGCGCGCATGCGTTCTGCTTCGGCTTCGAGGGGACGGATGTCGATGCCGCGCGAGGCCATGAAGCCGGCGTTGCCGAGCAGGATTACTCGGCCCGCGACCGTGCCCGTCGCGCCCTTGCCCGTCGGCGAATCGAAATCGGCGACGTCGGCAAGAGCTAGGTCGCGCTCCTTGGCGGCGCGGACGATGGCGTCCGCGAGCGGGTGTTCGCTGGCCCGTTCGACGCTGGCTGCGAGCCGCAGCAGCTCGTTCTCGGCAAGTCCCGAGGCCGGCACCACCGACACCACCTTCGGCTTGCCTTCGGTCAGCGTTCCGGTTTTGTCGATCACCAGCGTGTCGACCTTCTCCATCCGCTCGAGCGCCTCGGCATTCTTGATCAGGACGCCTGCCTGGGCGCCGCGGCCGACGCCGACCATGATCGACATCGGCGTGGCGAGTCCGAGCGCGCAGGGGCAGGCAATGATCAGGACGCTCACCGCGGCGACAAGGCCGAAGGCCATGCGTGGTTCGGGGCCGAACGTCGCCCAGGCGCCGAACGCGATGAGGGCCGTGACGATGACGACGGGAACGAACCAGCCGGAGACCTGGTCGGCCAGGCGCTGGATCGGTGCACGCGAGCGCTGCGCTTCGGCCACCATCTTCACAATCTGGGAAAGAAGCGTGTCGCGACCGACCTTCTCGGCCCGCATGACAAAGCCGCCAGACTGGTTGAGTGTGCCCGCGATTACGCGGCCGCCGGCTTCCTTGGTCACTGGCATGGATTCACCGGTCACCAGGGATTCGTCGAGCGACGAGCGGCCTTCGAGAATGACCCCGTCCACCGGCACCATCTCGCCGGGGCGCACCCGCAATCTATCGCCGACCGCGAGAGTGTCGATCTCCACCTCACGTTCGGCACCGTCATCGTCGATCCGCCGGGCGGTCTTCGGCGCGAGCTGCAGCAGGGCCTTGATCGCGCCCGAGGTCGCCTCGCGCGCCCGCAATTCGAGCACCTGGCCGAGCAGCACCAATACGGTGATCACCGCGGCGGCTTCGAAGTACACCGCGACCGTGCCGCCATGGCTGCGGAACGCGGACGGGAAGGCGCCGGGCGCGAGCGTGGCGACGAGGCTGTAGACATAGGCCACCCCGGTGCCGATGGCGATCAGGGTGAACATGTTGAGGTTGCGGGTCAGGATCGACTGCCAGCCGCGGACGAAGAAGGGCCAGCCCGCCCAGAGCACCACGGGCGTGGCGACCGCGAGCTGAATCCAGTTCGACAGGGTGGGATCGACCCAGTTGTGCGGCCCGATGATGTGACCGCCCATCTCCAGCACCACGGCCGGCAAAGCCAGCACGAGGCCGATCCAGAAGCGCCGCGTCATGTCGGCGAGTTCGGGATTGGGACCGGCCTCCAGCGACGCCACTTCCGGTTCGAGAGCCATGCCGCAGATCGGGCAGCTGCCCGGACCGACCTGTCGGATCTCCGGATGCATCGGACAGGTGTAGATGGCGCCGGGCGGAGGCGGCGGTTCCGGCGTCCGGGCAGTCTTGTCGAGATATTTCACCGGGTCGGCGACAAATTTGGTGCGGCAGCCTGCGGAGCAGAAGAAGTAGGTTTCGCCGTGGTGCTCGGCACGGTGCTTGGCCGCGGCGGGGTCGACGCTCATGCCGCAGACCGGGTCGATGGCCTTGGCGGATTCGTCGCGGACGGCTGCCGGGACTGTGCCGCTGCAGCAGGAGGATGTCGCGGGCGGGAGGGCGTTCTTTGCCGCGCCGGCGCTGCCGCAGCCGCCGGAACCAGTTCCGGCTGAACCGTGTCCCGAGGAACCAGTTGCCGAAGAACCTGGGGCATTGTGGTCGTTGTCGGAACCCATCCGCCGTCTCCAATCGCGTGGGAAGGTTTCGCTTGTGGGCAAATACCCCCATGGGGTATATAACGGCAATGCGAAACGAACTCAAGGCTTCGGTCACGAAACGTCTCAGCCGCATCGAAGGGCAGGTGCGCGGTCTCGCCAGGATGGTGGAGGACGATCGCTACTGCATCGACATCATCACCCAGATCGCGGCGGTGCGCGCCGCGCTTCGCCGGGCCGAGGACGAGATTCTCAAAGACCATGTCGCCCACTGCGTCGAGCACGCGGTTGCCAGCGGCGACAGGGCGGACCAGCGGGACAAGATCGCTGAACTGGTCGCGCTGATCGGCCGTGTGGAACGTTGAAGCAAAGCCGGACCGGCGCGTTTCCGCACATTTCTGCAATTGACAGCGTTCGCGGGCGGACCTTCTTCCGCCGGCATTCGTTGCATGGCGGGGCAGGGCAAAACTCGAAAGGATCAGCCCCATGCGCGCCCAGGACATGATCAGCACCCATCCACACGTCCGTGGCAACCTCAATGACTCCCTGATCCGCTGTATCGAGGAGTGCTACACCTGTGCCCAGGTCTGCACCTCGTGCGCCGACGCCTGCCTGGCCGAGCCGATGGTGCAGCAGCTCACTCAGTGCATCCGTCTCAATCTCGATTGCGCCGATGTGTGCAACGTCACAGGACGGCTGGTGACGCGCCGCACCGGGTCCGACGAGGAACTGATCCGGCGCATGCTTCATGCCTGCGCCGCCGCCTGCCGGATGTGCATGGAGGAATGCGAGCGTCACGCCGGTCAGCATGAGCACTGCAGGATCTGCGCCGCCGCCTGCCGTGATAGCATGGAAGCCTGCGAGGCCGCCGGCCGCAGCATGGCTCATTGATCACTGCGCGCCGACCCAGATCCGTTCAGGTCAGGGCAAGGCGGATGGTGACGAATGTCCCGCCCGGGCCGGATCGGGTTTCCATGGTCCCCCCGATCTGTGCGACCAGCGCCGCGATGATGCGGCTGCCGAGGCCCTCGGATCGTGCCGGAGCAGTTGTGTCGTAGCCCCTGCCGTCGTCGGAATAGGTGAAGACGTAGGTTCCATCCTTGCGCTCCAGTCCGATCACCACCGACCCGGGTCCGGAGAAGGCGTGCTTGGCCGAGTTCGTGAGCAGCTCGGCGGTGATCGAGGAGAGCACCATGGCCTTGGTTCGCGACAATTCAATGTCGCAGGGCCTGCAGGTGACAAGGATAGCGCTACTGCTGAGCGCGCCGAGGATCTCGGAGGTCAGGGTCTCCAGAAACGGTCCCATCAGCACGATCTGCATGTCGGGGCTGTAAAGCAGACGGTTGATGCGGCTCATCACCTCGAAGCGTGTTGCGGCGGCGTCGATCACCTCGGGCGCTGTTTCGGGGTGGCGCAGAACCAGGGCGCGATTCCGCTGCAGCATTGCCGAGACCACCTGCAGATTGTTCGCGGTGCGATGCTGCAGCTCCTTGAACAGGGTCGACGACAGGTCCCGCTCGCGCTCGAGCGTGCGCATGGTCTCGTTGAGGCCGCGGACGACAAGCAGGACGACAGCCGCAGAGAAGGCGTAGAGCGCCACCGAGATGTGGCCGGCCGGCCATTCCAGTTTCCATGACCCGCGTGGGGGGATCCATAGATACCAGGCGGCGAGTCCACCGATGATGGCGGCGAGAATGCCGGCCTTGCGCCCCCCGACCAGGGCGGCAATCACCATGGTGGGAAACAGCAGCACGTAGGGCAGCGCGAGATAGGGATCGAGCAATTCGCGAATGGCGATGCCGCCAAGCGTCAGGCCGGTGGCGATGCCGTAACCGGCAGGGGTGTCCTGAAATTTGCGGATTCCTCCGATCAGCCAAACGAGGCGCGTGGTCTCGATCGGCCGGAGGTCATTCGGCATGCGGCAACCTTGTTGCATTCCCGCCGGACAAAGAGCCGGGAGGTCGGCCATTCAGCCCTTCAGCATGCCGGTTCCCCCAGCCTCGCGCAATGATCGGCTTGACGGGAATCCGATCAGGTCTGCCGAATTGTCCCGGCTCACCTTTGTACCTTTTGAAAGGACTGCAGATGATTCGATTGACCCGCGGCTTTGTCGCCTTTGCGGCCATCATAATGGCCGGCTCGGCCCAGGCTCTCCCGATTCAATCGTCCCTGGGGTCCTACACCGGTTTGATCATGGTGCGTGGTGGCCATGGCGGCAGCCACGGACACGGCGACGGCCACGCGCACGGCAATCGCGGCCGGCATCTCGGCTGGTATATCGGCCGGCACCAAGGCTGGAGCCACTCCCACCGTCATTGGCATCACCGGTAAGAGAGCTCGCCTGTTCTGATTTTTCCTCCTCGGAACGCCGCCTCGGCCCGATGGTTGGCCCCCTGACTAGCCGACGCCGGCAAGCTCGCCGGGCCGGAACAGGAGCATTCCGCGGCTCTGCGGCGCGCGAAAGGAGGAGAAGGCATGTACAAGACAGCTATTGCGGCCGCGGCCGTGTTGACGGCCCTGATGACGACGGCGGCTTCGGCCGCGCCGCTTCCGGCGGCGCCGACGGATACCGCCGGATATTCCGATATCGATCAGGTGCGGCTGGTCTGTAACGAAGACGGGCAGTGCTGGCGCAGCCGCCGGCCACGCTATGTCCGGCGGTACGAAGAGGGTGTCGTCGCGCGTCACAGCTACGCAGCGTGATCGCGACCGTCACCTGGATCGTCGGCTCGGCGCTGTTGTCGTACGATCTCTCCCATTTTGCCAATTACGACGCCACCTATGGCTCGCATGGCGCCGCGACCGGCCTGATGATCTGGATGTGGATGTCGACCGTCCGGCGCGGGGCGGCGATGACCGATACGGTCGGCGAGGCGAAGTGAGCCGCTCAGGGCAGCTGCAGGTATCGGGATCGGCAATGCGTCGAACCGCTGCGCATTCCGGCAAGGCTTGATTTACCCTGCATTCCGCTTTCGCCGTCGTGGGGCGGCCGGAACCGCGGATTTAGTCATTCTTAACGCAACGCGCTAACCAGCCCTTGCCTCATGGCTGCTTTGATGGCCGCCGGGAGGACTGGACGATCATGAACGGCCGGCCACTTGACGCCAGGATGTTTACCGCGCTGAGCGCGACGAACGAGGCAATTCTGCGCTCCACGAGCCCGGAAGAACTCTATCAGAAGGTCTGCGATGCCGCGGTCTACGGCGGCGACATCAAGTTCACCGGCGCGTTGCTGCCGCTGCCGGACGGCTCGCTGCGCATCGCGGCCGCAACCAGCCAGAGCGGCCCGGTGCCGCCGACGACGATCTCCGTCGATCCCGACTGCGAACGTGGCCAGGGCCCGAGCGGTATCGCCTTCCGCAGCGGACGATCCGCAACCTGCAATGATGTCTTCAACGACCCGAAGATGCGACCGTGGATCGAGGAGAACAGGCGCAATGGTATCGGTGCCGTCGCTGCGGTGCCGATCCTGCGCGCCGGCACGAGCATCGGCGTGTTTCTGTTCTGCCTGGGCGAGGCGGGGGCGCTGACGAGCGAGATCGTCGCGCTGCTCGAGCGCATGGTGGAGAACGTCTCTTTCGCCCTCGATGGTTTCGACCGAGAGAGGCAGCGGCGGCAAGCCGAGGCGGCGAGCCAGCGTGCCTTCAACATCTTCAAGGCCCTCAGCGCAACCAATGAAGCCATCCTGCGCTCGTCCGACGCGAACGAGATGATGCAGAAGGTCGCCCAAGCCGTGGTCGACGGCGGCAAGCTGCTGGGCGCGGCCATTTTCCTCAAGGCCGCCGGGATGCCGGTGCTGCGACTCGCCGGCCACTCTGGTCCGGTGGCGGATATCATTGCGCAGATGAAGGTGTCGGTGGATCCGGACGTGCCCGAGGGCAAGGGCCTGGGCGGCAGCGCCTTTCGCACCAATCAGCCGACAATCAGCAACGACGTCCCCGGCGACATGCGCATCGCTCCATGGCGTGATCTCGCCATCCGTTCCGGCCTGACTGCCTGCGCGGCGCTTCCGATCCGCGACAACGGAGCACCGATCGGCATCATGTATTTCTTCTACAGCGAGGGGTACGGTCAGATCGAGGGGCCGCTTATCGAGTTGATGAGCCGAATCGCGGCCAATGTCTCGTTCGGGCTCACCCGCTTCGAGCAGGACCGGGCGCGCCGGGACTCCGAGCGTGAGCAGGAAAATCTCAATCGCATGTATGTCGCGCTGAGCGCGACCAATGAGGCGATCATGCGGGGGCAGACCCGCGACGAATTGTTGGGCCGGGTCTGCGACGCAGCTGTGCTGGGCGGAAAGTTCACCTCCACCACGATCGCACTGGCGCAGCCCGGCAGCGAATTCCTGGAGATCGTGGCCTCGCGCGGCAGGAATGCTGATCGCGTCCTGACCACCCGCTTCTCGACCTCGGCCGCGCACCCCCAGGGCCGCGGCTTGACCGGCACCGCCTTCCGCACGCGCCAGCCCTGCATCGCCCACGATTTTCTCGGCCATGACGGCACGCGCCACTGGCATAAGCTGGCAAGTGGCGGCGGTACGAAATCGGGCGCGGCCTTTCCGCTGCTCAAGGGCGACACCGTCGTCGGCGTCATCCTTTTTCTCTCTGCCGAGCACGACATTTTCACCCAGCCCATGGTCGATCTGCTGGCGAGACTGGCGGAGAACATCTCTTTCGCGCTGGCGAATTTCGAACGCGTCGAGGAAAAGCGTCGGGCTGAACGCCAGATCAGTTTTCTCGCCCGGCATGATCCGCTCACCGGGTTACCGAATCGCGCGACCTTCAACCACCTGATCGAGGCCGCCGTGAAAGAGGCGCGAGCGTCGTGCAGCGAACTCGCCGTGTTGTTCGTCGATCTCGATCGCTTCAAGGTCGTCAACGATTCCCTCGGCCATGCCGCCGGTGATCGGCTGCTCAAGGAGGTCGGGCGACGCCTGCGCGCCTGCACACGGCCGGGCGACGTGGTCGCACGACTGGGTGGCGACGAATTTGTCGTCCTGCTCAAGGCCTCGGCCGGGGACGGGTCGATCGCCAAGGCAGCCGGCCGTATCCTGCGGGCCATGGCCAGGCCGGTGTCGCTGCACGGCCATGAGTGCCAGGTGACGACCAGCATCGGTATTGCGCGCTTTCCGGCTGATGGTCTCGATGGCGATGAACTGATCAAGAACGCCGACCTTGCGATGTACGCTGCCAAGCAGGAAGGCAAGAACAACTTCCGATTCTTCACCCACCAGGCCGCGCTCCATTCAGTCGAACGCCTTTCACTCGAAGCCGATCTGCGCCGGGCCGTCGAGCAGAACCAGCTCAGGCTGCACTATCAGCCGAAATGCGGTACGATGAACGGTCGCCTCAGCGGTGTCGAGGCGCTGTTGCGCTGGCACCACCCGACATTGGGCGAGCAGCCGCCGATGAAATTCATCCCGCTCGCCGAAGAAAGCGGGATGATCATTCCGATCGGCCGCTGGGTCCTGAAGACTGCCTGCGAACAGAACATGGCCTGGCAGGAGATGGGCTTTCCACCGATGTCGATGGCCGTCAATCTGTCGCCGCGCCAGTTCCTCGATCCCGATCTCCTCAAGGACCTCGACGTGGCACTGAGGTTGGCCGGAATGAGGCCCGAACTGTTGCAGATCGAGATCACCGAGAGCATGATGATGCAGAACGTCGAGCGTGCGGTCGCGCTGCTCGAGGCCATCCGCAGCCGCGGTGTTCGCCTGGCCATCGACGACTTCGGCACCGGCTACTCTTCGATGTCGCTGATGAAGCGCTTCCCCATCGATACCATCAAGATCGACCGCTCCTTCGTGCGCGACGTCGCCGTCAGTGCCCAGGACCGGGCCATCGCCACGGCGATCATCAGCATGGGACACGCGCTCGGGTTGACGGTGGTGGCCGAGGGGGTCGAGACGATCGAGCAGGACCGCTTCCTGCGCGAGCGCCACTGCGACGAATTGCAGGGCTACCTTTTCAGCAAGCCGCTTCCGCCCGAGGAGATGCCGCGGTTTCTGGCCAGTTTGCCCCGGGATTGCGAACTCGCCGAGGTCGCCGCGCCATCGATTGTCGGCGAACTCGCCGAGGTCGAGTGCAGGGGGCTGAGTGAGAGCGCCATGTCGCGTTGCAAATCGCAATAGACGGGCGCCGTTGCGCGAAGGTGGAATGGTTGAATTCTGACGGAGCGGGACAGTTCGTCAGAATGGACTGCGGCCTCCGGCAGGGAGCTACCGGAGGCCGCGTCATTCACTTTGCCGCGCCTAGGTTCACGGCAAAGTGTGGGAGCTCGGAGGGGCGCCGCCGCCTAGTGTGGTGGATCTGACGCTCGTTTCAGTATTGCAGCGAGTTCTTCGATCGAGCGTCAGATCCAAAACCACACTAGAATCATAGTGATGCTAGTGTCCCCTTGTTTCCAACGTTCGTATGAGCGCCTGCTGCAATGGGATACGAACGTTGGAAACAGGACACTAGAATGGGAGCAGCACGTCGAGGACCTGCTGACCGTAGCGCGGCTGCTGCACGTCGCTGATCTGGCCGCGGCCGCCGTAGGCGATACGGGCTTCTGCGATTTTGGTCGAATCGATGGTGTTGTCGCTCTGGATATCCTCCGGCCGTACGATGCCGGCGACAATCAGCTCGCGGATTTCGAAATTGACCCGCACTTCCTGCTTGCCTTCGACCACCAGATTGCCGTTCGGCAGCACCTGGGTGACCACGGCGGCGACGTTGGTCTGCAACGCTTCCTGGCGATCGACGCTGCCTTTGCCGTCGCTGGAGGAGGTGGAGTCGGCGGTCAGCGTCCGGCCGGGCAGCGCCTTGGCCCATGTTCCCGACAGCCACTGCGATCCGAAGAAGGCGGTCGTGCCGCTGTTTTCGCTGTTGCTGCGGCTGCGCTTGGTCTCGTTGGCGATGTTGGCCTTGTCGGTGATGTTGACGCTTACGGTGAGGATGTCGCCGACCTGTGCGGCACGCTGATCCTTGAAGAAGGCGCGGGATCCGTTTCGCCACAGCGAGTTCGGATTGTAGGACGCCGGCTGCGGCGTCGGCATCGGCATCTGCACCGGCTTGTAGCCCGATTTGGTCGTCGGATTTTCGATGGCGCCGAGCGCCGGCCGCTCCCCGATCATCGACAGACGATCGATGGCCGAGCAGCCGCCAGAAAACGCTCCGAGCGCGGTCAGCAGGGCGAGAAGGGCGAGGCGGTTGAACACGCGAAAACTGGACATGGACGTTACTCGGCTTTTGGCGCTGCGGGCGACGAAGCGGGAAGGGAGGCGGTGGTGATCGGCTTGGGCGGCGACATCGACACCTGGCCGGGGGCGGTGACGACCCCCTGGACGGTGCGCTTGGATTGCAGATTCATGACCGACACCGCATCGCCTTGGCCGCCTGCCTCGAGCGCCTTGGCGCGCATGGTTAGGAACAGGCCGTCGGTCTGATAGACGAGGGTGACCATCTGGTCGCGTTGCACCATGTCGGGCCGCGAGAGGTCGTTCGCGCGAACGACCTGGCCGGCGCGCAGAGGCTTGCGGGCCTGCATGCCGATGGCGACGTCGCGACGGGCGCCGTCGCCTCCCAGTTCGGATTTCGGGCGGCGCTCGACGATGAGGTCGCTGGCTTTGAGGATCTCGCCGCGGTCGACGGCACGGGTCAGCACCGTGGCTTCGGTGGTCGCGACCGCGGTACCGGTGAAGCGCAGCCGGAGCGGTGTGCCGCCATTGGCATCGGCGATCTCGAACAACACGTCGAAGCGGTTGTTGCGGGCGTCGAAGCGCGTATAGGCAGGCTTGAGCTCGCCGCCGCTGGCATCGAGCTGAAGGGTGCGCAATTCGCGGTCGAACGTCACCGTGAGATCGGCGGCGTCGCCGAGGCCGTTGCGGTGCTCGAGCAGCCGGGCGATCTGCTGCTCGACCTCCTTGGAGGTGAGCTCGCGCGTCAGCCTCGTCACCGAGATTTCAGTGAGGCCGTGCGTGTCGACGCCGATCACGTTGTGGCTGCGCAGCGTCGCGAGCACCTCGGCCACCGAAAGCGATCCGGTGGTGCCGAGATCCGGCGCCCGATAGACGGCGATCTGTGCCGCGCTGCCGGCGTTGTCGATCAGGTCGCCGATACGCACGATCTCGCCGCTGACGCTGATAGTGGCGCGCAAGCTCGGGGCGGTAATGCCTTCTTCCTTCGATTGGGCGAGTGCGGCGTGGCCGCCGGTGATCAGGATGGCGACGAGCGCAAGGCTGCGCAGAACAAGGTTGCTTCGGCGAAGAGTGGTGGCGGTGCGGCGGACGAGGGTCATGGCTCGCTCGATCAGTTTCACGTCAGCGGAAGAGGTTGGTGGTCGACTGCATCATCTGGTCGGCGGCGCTGATTACCTTGGAGTTCATCTCATAGGCGCGCTGGGCGGCGATCAGGTCGGAGATTTCCGTCACCGATTCGACATTGGCCTGCTCCAGATAGCGCTGCTGCAGGTCGCCATAGCCGTCGTTGTTGGCGGTGCCGTCCTGCGGCGCGCCGGAGGCAGGCGTTTCCTTGAAGAGGTTGTCGCCGATCGGCTGCAGGCCGGCCTTGTTGATGAAGCGCGTCAGTTGAAGCTGGCCGAGCACGGTCGGGGTGGTCGAACCCGGCAGTGTGACCGAGACCTGGCCCTGGGAGTTGATGGTGAGCCCGGAGGCGTTGTTCGGCACCGTGATCGTCGGCTGCACCGGGTTGCCCTCGGCATTGACGATGCGGCCGGTGCCGTCGAGCGTGAAGGTGCCGTCACGGGTGTAAGCGAAGGTGCCGTCGGTGAGCTGGATCTTGAAGAAGCCCTCGCCGCGGATGGCGAGGTCGAGGTCGTTGCCGGTCTGCACCGGGGTGCCCTGGGTCATCGACCTCGGCGTTCCCACCGTCTTGACGCCGCCGCCGAGGTCCACGCCGATCGGCAGGATCGTGCCCTGGTCCGATGCCTGGGCACCGACGCGGCTGACATGCTCGTAGATCAGATCCTGGAACTCGGCCCGCTGCTTCTTGTAGCCGGTGGTCCGCATATTGGCGATGTTGTTCGAAATGACCTGAACGTTCAGTTCCTGGGCCGCCATTCCGGTCGCTGCGGTATAGAGGGCGCGCATCGCTCAATCTCCTTAGGCGGGCACTTCGGCCAATTTGTCGAGGGCCGACTTCCGCAGGTCGCCTTGCTGCGTCATGATCGAGGACAGCTGGGTATAGAGGCGCGTCACTTCGATCATCCGGCTCATCTCGGCGACCGCGACGACATTTGATTTTTCCAGGAAGCCCTGGCGCGGCTGGGTCTTGGTATCAGCCTGGGCGACGACGCCCTGCGGCGCCGAGTACAGATTGTCGCCTTCCTTCTGCAGCCGACGCGGTTCGGCGAAATTCACGATCCGCAGCTTGCCGCGGACGGAATCGGTGAGCGTCGTGGCGCCCTGGCGGACGGTGATGGTGCCGTCCTGGGCGATCATCGGTTCGACGTCGTTGGGCTGGAAGGTGATCGGCCCGTTGGTGCCGAGCACCAGGTTGCCGTCGGCGGTGACGAGCTGACCCTGGTTGTTGATATGAAGGGCGCCGTTGCGAGTGTAGCGCTCGCCCGCGGGGGTCTGCACCGTGAAATAGCCGTTGCCATCGAGCGCGACATCCAGCGGATTGCCGGTCGGCTCGGCCGCGCCCTGGGCGTGGTCGCGCCAGGAGGTGCGATCCTGGACATAGCTCAGCAGCCGGTCGCGGCCGACGAAATTGTCGGCCCGGGCGACGGGCATCAGATATTCCTCGAACGACGACCGGTCGGCCTTGTAGCCGGTGGTGTTCACGTTCGCGATGTTGTTGGCGATCACGTCCATCTGGCGCTCGAGCGTCATCTGGCGCGACAGTCCGATGAGGAGGGTATTCTCCATCGGCAATATCTCCCCTTGATGGATCGCGCCGGCAGCCCTCCCAAGGCGTTCGGCCGTTCCGTGCAGGCTGCTGTTCTCCCAAACCGCGGCTCGCCAAAGGGGCAAAGCGAGATGCGTGCCAGAGCCAAAAATGACGGTATTTCAAATAGATGAGTTTTTTGCCGGTTGCTGCGACCCGGCAATAAGGAATTGTTGACCATGTTTGCCCGGCAAAATTTTCCCAGTTGCCGCGGCAAAGAAAGGTTCCGTTAACCATTCCAAACCTAAGGTTACCGGACTGGGCGCCCATCGCGCCGGCGGCATTCGTATCGCGTCATATCAAGCCTGCACGGCAGCAAAACGGGTAAGCCCGATCGGGCAGGCGGGGGCGATGGCGGACGACGCGACGGAGCAGGGCGACGGCGAAGCAGGTGCCGGCGCACCAAAGAGCAGATTCAAACTGATCGTGGCCGGGGTGCTGGTGTTCGTCGTCCTGGCGGGCGGCACCACCTCCTATTTTCTCTTCATGCGCCCGAAGGGTGAGGAGAAGCACGTCGAGGAAAAGGTCAAGCCGCCGGTCTTCGTCGACGTCCCGGAGGTGCTGGTCAACCTGTCCGGCCTGCCGGGCGAGCGCGTGCAGTATCTCAAGGTCAAGATCGCCCTCGAGGTGAAGGAAGAGAAGCAGATCGAGGCGATCAAGCCGTCGATGCCGCGGGTCGTCGACATCTTCCAGACCTACATGCGCGAACTGCGCGCCGGTGACCTCAACGGCTCGGTCGGCCTGTTCCGCCTCAAGGAGGAGCTGACCCGCAGGGTCAATGCCGCCATTCAGCCGAATCAGGTCAGCGCCGTGCTGTTCAAGGAATTCATCGTCCAGTGAGCGGGATCTAGAGCGATGGCGCCAGGTGACGTCGACCAGGATGCGCTAGCCGCGGAGTGGGGCGCCTCGCTCGATTCCGAGGATCCGGAGGCTGCCGCCAACGAAGCTGCCGCCAACGAACTGACCGAGGCCATGGCCGAGCAATGGGCCGCCATGGTCGAGGAGAGCAGCCGCGGGCTGCAGACCAATTCGGGCGAGCGGGTCCTCACCCAGGAGGAGATCGACAATCTCCTCGGCTTCAGCGTCAGCGAGGTCAATCTCGACGACAATTCCGGCATCCGCTCGATCATCGATTCGGCAATGGTCTCCTACGAGCGCCTGCCGATGCTCGAGATCATCTTCGACCGGCTGGTCCGGCTGATGACGACGTCGCTGCGCAACTTCACCTCCGATAACGTGGAGGTCTCGCTCGATCGCATCACCTCGGTCCGGTTCGGCGACTACATGAATTCCATTCCGCTGCCGGCCGTCCTCGCGGTGTTCAAGGCGGAGGAGTGGGAGAATTTCGGCCTGGCTACCGTCGATTCCAGCCTGATCTATTCGATGATCGATGTGCTGCTCGGCGGCCGTCGCGGCACCACCTCGCTGCGCATCGAGGGGCGGCCCTACACCACCATCGAGACCAATCTGGTCAAGCGGTTGATCGAGGTCGTTCTCGCCGACGCCGAACAGGCCTTCCGGCCGCTGTCGCCGGTGCGTTTCACCATCGATCGGCTGGAGACCAATCCGCGGTTCGCGGCGATCAGCCGGCCGGCCAATGCCGCCATTCTGGTGCGCCTGCGCATCGACATGGAGGATCGCGGCGGCAACGTCGAATTGCTGCTGCCTTATGCCACCATCGAGCCCATCCGCGACGTGCTGTTGCAGATGTTCATGGGCGAGAAGTTCGGTCGCGACCCGATCTGGGAGGGCCATCTCGCCACCGAAATCGGGCGGGCGCAGATCGCTGTCGATGCCGTGCTCTACGAATCCGATATCCCGCTGCGCAAGCTGATGGAGCTCCAGGTGGGAGACACCCTGCCGCTCGGGCTGCGGGCCGATGCCACGGTTTCGATTCGCTGCGGCGATGTCACCCTGACCGAAGGGCGGATGGGGCGGGTGGGGGATCGCGTCGCGATCCGCGTGGTCAAGCCCCTGCGCAAGCCGCACATGACGCTTGCGATGTTTGAGAAGGCTGACGAGCAGACAAAGATGATGGAGGCACAATGAATCACTCGCTGGGCATGATCATCGAGACCCTGGTTGCGATGCTGCTGATCCTTACCATCGGCTATTGCATGCTGCTCAACAGCCGCCTCAAGCGGCTGAAGGCGGACGAGCAGTCGCTGAAGGCCACCATCGCCGAACTGATCACGGCGACCGAAATCGCGGAGCGGGCGATCGGTGGTCTCAAGGTGACGGTGCGGGACTGCAACGAAAACCTCGGTAGCCGGCTGGATTCCTCTGCCGATATGATCGCTGCGCTCGACAAGCGCTTGATCGCGGGTGAAGAACTGCTGCGGCGGCTGTCGCGGATCGTCTCGGCCGGCAAGCCCGGCGGAGAAGCCGCCCAGGTGCCGCAGGCGGCCTCCGTGACGGCGCCGGCCGCACCCGCCGTTCCCGCCGCGCCGAAGTCCATTCTTGCCGCGGCTCAGGCCTTCTCCGAGCGTCGGCGCAGCACTGGTCTCGCCGCATGAACGGATTTCGCAATTTCCGCATCCTTCCCCTGCTGCTGGTCGCGATCGTCTGCCTGGTCGGGCTGAAGGTGATGGGACTGGTGACGGAAGGCGGCTACATTTTCGTCGACCGTGCTCCCGCTCGCGAGAAGCCCCAGTCCTGGGCGCAGGACATGCTCAACTTCCCCGGCGGCAAGCGTGTGGCCGCAGGCGATCCCTCCGACATCACCGGCTCGGTCGCGGCCAGGAAGGACGACAAGCCTGCGGAGGACAAACCGGCCGAAAAGATCGTCGACCAGACGATGCCGGCGGACCAGGCGAAGCCGGTGTCGCCTTCCGAACGCGCCATCCTCGAGCGGCTGCAGGAGCGTCGCCAGGAGCTGGATGCGAGATCGCGTGAGATCGACATCCGCGAGAACCTGCTGCGCGCCGCCGAGAAGCGGATCGAGGGCAAGGTCGAAGAGATGAAAGCGGTCGAGGCCCGGATTGGTGCTGCCACCGAGCAGAAGACCCAGCAGGATGCTGCCCGCTTCAAGGGCATTGTCACGATGTACGAGGCGATGAAGCCCAAGGACGCGGCCAAGATTTTCGATCGGCTCGAGATGGGGGTACTGATCGAGGTGGCGATGCAGATCGCACCGCGCAAGCTGTCCGATATCGTCGGCCAGATGCAGCCCGACACGGCTGAGCGCTTGACGGTGGAAATGGCGCGACGGGCGTCCGGCGACAAGGCATCGCTGGCGGCTGGGCTGCCGAAGATCGAGGGGCGCTCGACGTCGGGCAATCCGCCGCCCGCGGCCAATTGAGGTCGATGGCCGCGCGCACGAACATGCTTAACAGGTCCTTCATCGCCGCCTCGTAGTGTACGGCCAATGAGGCGCTGCGAATGAAGCGAACTTCGGATTGGGACACTGGAGCCGCGCAGGCAGGGACTGATCGGAACCAGGGTCATGACAGCGGGCCGACACAGGTGAGCACGGCGCGGATCATCGTCGCAGCCGTCCGGCGATCGTCGATCGCGGCGCTGGCCGCCTGCGGCCTGTTGCTGTCATTGATCTCGGGTGAGCCGGCGCACGCCCAGCAGGCGATCAGGGGCGAGGCGTCCTTTTCGGCCGGCGGCGGCTACGCCCGGCTGGTGCTCAAGCTGGCAGAAGACGTCGATACCGATGTCAGCGTCGCAGGGTCCGTGCTAATCATCCGCTTTCGCAAGCCCGTGGACGTTCCGATCGATCCGCTGGCGACGGCCGTGCCGGACTATGTCGGCTCCGCCCGTCGCGATCCCGATGGCATGGCGATCCGGCTGGCGCTGGCGCGCAAGGTCACCGTCAACGCCATGGATGCCGGCGAGCGGACCTTCATCGATCTGATGCCGGAAGGCTGGACCGGCCCACCGCCGAGTCTGCCGCAGGAGGTCGTCCGGGAGCTGGCCGAACGCGCGCGCGAAGCGGAGCGCCTGCTGCGGCAGCAGAAGGCGGCAACCGAAGTGAAGAAGCGGCCGCCGGTGCGAGTGCGGGCTTCGACCCAGCCGACCTTCGTCCGCTTCGTGTTCGACCTGCCGCCGGGCATCGGCGTGTCCTCCTCGCTCGAGGACAAGAAGTTGTCGCTGGTGTTCAATGCGCCGCTCAGCTTCGATCTCACGGACGCCAAGCTCGCCGCTCCGCCATCGATCATGGCGATCGAACAAAAGCTGGACCCCAATGGATCCCTGGTCAGCTTCGCCATCATCGGCGAAGTCGACGTGCATTCCTTCCGCGAAGACGCGAACTACGTCGTCGATATCGGTTTCGACAAGCCTGGCAAGCCGCCGCTCGCCGCGGTTCCCGACGCACAGCCCGAACAGAAGCCGGCGGCGAAGTCCGACAGCAAGTCCGACGCGGGAGCCGCGACCAAGGGGGCGGTCGCTCTTGCGTCGAAAGGAAAGGGTAGCGGCGAGGTGAATCCGGCTGCCGACCTCATGGCCGAGATCAAGACCGCTGCGGAGGCCGCGCCGAAGATCGCGCCGCCCGCGGTGGTGGCACCGGTGTCGGCCGAGCCCTCCAAAGTGCCGGTCACTGGTGGCGAGCAGGCGGCCATCGATGATCACAGGATCGATGCCGCGCGTGCGCAACCGGCCAGGGCCGCGGCCGTGGCCAAGCCCGATCCCGTCAGGGCCGGTTTCGTCCCGCCTGTAGCGATCGACGGGACAGGTCCCGAGCGAGCCGACGCGTCGCCGACCGCGGCGAAGATCAAGGTGGTGGCCCAGCGCAGCAGCGACGGGCTTCGCCTTATCTTCCCGTTCCGGGATGAAGTCCCGGTGGCATTGTTCCGGCGCGGCGACGCGATGTGGCTGGTCCTCGACACGATGCGGCCGATCGACACCGAGGCGATCCGGAGGGACGGCGGCGCCGTGATCGGTGACGTGACGGTGATTCAGCTTGCCAACGGACAGGCCATCCGGATCCGCCTCACGCGGCCGCAGCTCGCTGGAATTTCGGCTGACGCCGCCGATGTGACAGTCGTATTCGCCGACGTGCTCGACGCCCCGTCGCGGCCCCTGACGGCGATACGCAATATCGCCGATCCCGGCCGTGCCCATGTTTCGGTGTCGTTGCCGCATCCCGGCATCGTCCACCGCATTCTCGATCCCGATGCTGGCGACGCGCTGACCGTCGTCACCGCGCCGCTGCCGGCGCGCGGGTTCGTCAGGCGGCAGAACTTCGTCGAGTTCTCGCTGCTGGAGACGATCCACGGCGTCGTCGTGCTGAGCGCCGCCGACGATCTCGCGGTCACCACCGCGCCCGACAAGGTGATGCTGACCCGGCCGGGCGGTCTCATTCTGTCCTCCGCGGAATTGGCGCCCAAACGCGATGCCAGCGGTCCCAAGCCGCTGCTCGACGCAGTCGAGTGGCGCGCGAACAGCGAGGCCGTCTTCGCCGGGCGGGTCGATGAACTCATTGCCGCGGCTGCGCGAGGCACCGGCGAGGCGCGGGCCAGGGCCAATCTCGACCTCGCGCGTTTCTATCTGGCGCGCGGCTTCTATCCGGAGGCAAGGGCGGCCGCGGCCCTGGCGCTTGCCGGCGCCAATCCGGGCTTCGAGGATCCTGCGGCGCTGATCCTGCGCGCTGCGGCAGCCATTCTCAGCAATCGTCCTGAGGCAGGGCTGAAGGACCTCGCCAATCCGGTCATCGCCAGCAGCTTCGACCTCGAGGTCTGGAAAGGCCTCGCTTATGCCAGGCAGAAGAAATGGCCGGAAGCGCGGGAGAAATTCAAGAACGCTGAGTTCGCCATCGCGGCGCTGCCGGAGGAGCTGCAGCGCATCATCCTGTCCGATGCGATGCAAGCCTGTCTCGAGGTCCACGATTACGATGGAGCCTCGGCCCGCAGCAATGACCTCGGCGTCCTCGGCGTCACCGAGGCAATGAAACCCATGGTCAGCGTCATGCGCGCGCAGCTCGCCGAGGCGCTCGGCCGGGAAAAAGAGGCGCTGGCCGGATTCGATGAGGTTGCCGCCTCATCGAACCTGCAGGCGGCGACCAAGGCGCGGCTGCGCACCCTGTTGCTGCGTCAGAAGCGCCACGAAATCGACGAGGAGCAGGCGCTCAAGGGCCTTGAGACCCTTGCCGTCACTTGGCGCGGTGACGACGTCGAGCTGGAGATCCTGCAACAGCTTACGCGGATGTATGCGACGAAGAAAAGCTACAATGACGCTCTGGCCGCAGCGCGACTGGCAACGAGGCTGCAGCCGAACTCGGAGATCGCCCGCGACATCCAGACGGAAACCTCGGCGCTGTTCGTGGAATTGTTCCTCGGTCCCAAGGCGGACGCGCTGCCGCCGATCGAGGCGCTCGGCATGTTCTACGACTACCGCGAGCTCACCCCGATCGGGCGGCGCGGCGACGAGATGATCCGTCGCCTCGCGGAGCGACTGGTCGGGGTCGACCTGCTCGATCAGGCCGCGGACCTGCTACAGTACCAAGTGGACCACCGTCTCGAGGGCGCGGCAAGGGCCCAGGTGGCATCGCGGCTCGCGACCATCTATCTCATGAACCGCAAGCCCGATCGGGCGATCGGAGTGCTGCGCGCGACCCGCATCGCCGATCTGTCGGGCGAACTGCGCCAGCAGCGCCTCCTGTTGGAGGCGAGGGCGCAGAGCGATCTCGGCCGCCATGATCTCGCGCTCGACATCATCTCCAATCTCACCGGACGCGAGGTGACGCGGCTGCGGTCCGACATCTTCTGGGCGGCGCGGCGCTGGCGCGAATCCGCCGAACAGATCGAACTGTATTACGGTGATCGCTGGAAGGAGTTTCAGCCGCTCAATCCGGCCGAAAAGGGCGACATTATCCGCGCCGCGATCGGCTATGCGCTGGCGGAAGATGCTCTCGGCCTCGGACGCTTCCGTGAGAAGTACGGGCCGAAAATGAGCGAGGGCACCGATCGTATCGCCTTCGACACCGCGAGCAAGCCGGCGGCGGCGACCAGCGCCGAATTCGCCCAGATCGCGCGCATGGCGGCATCGGTCGATACGCTGGAAGGCTTTCTGCGGGAGATGAAGGGGCGCTTCCCCGAGATGTCGCGGGCGGGCGGGGCGCCGGACGCTGCGGCAGATGCAGTCACGACCGGCGCCTTGCCGCGCATCCGCAGCGTCGCCGCCCGCCAGTGACGCGGCATCTGCGGGACACGAACTTCGGCAAGCGGGCGCTGCCGTGAAGAACGCTTGCCATAGGGCATCCTCCTCCTGACGATTCAGGATCGATGATGCACCATCAGAGTCCGGGACTACACACCTAGTGTCCCGTCTCCGAATTACCGCTTCGTTTGCCTCACCCTCGCACGGTCATTCGGAGACATCGGGACACTAGCAAAATCAAAAAGCTAGTGTGGTTTATGTCTCGCAATTGCCTACAGGGGCTTGCCGCAAAGGGCATAGGCAATTGCGAGACGCCACACTAGTGCGGTGGACCGGGGCACTAGCTGCCGTAGCTCTGCACCAGCGACCCGGCGACCAGCGACCAGCCGTCCACCAGCACGAAGAAGATGAGCTTGAAGGGCAGCGACACCGTGACCGGTGGCAGCATCATCATGCCCATCGACATCAGGACCGATGCGACCACCATGTCGATGATCAGGAACGGGAGGAAAAGCAGGAAGCCGATCTCGAAGGCCCGCTTGAGCTCTGAAATCATGAACGCCGGCACCAGGATGCGCAGCGACATCAGCTCCGGAGTCGCCGCCGGCGGTTCTCCAGACAGGTCCATGAACAGCTTCAAGTCCTTCTCACGGACGTTCTTCTGCATGAAGCTGCGCAGCGGCATGACTGCGCGCTGCAGGGCCTCCTCGACCCCGATCTGGTTTGCCACCAGCGGTCGGATGCCGTCGTCGTAGGATTTCTGCAGCGCCGGGCCCATCACGAAGGCGGTCAGGAAGAGCGCCAGGGCGAGGATGACGGCATTGGGCGGGGCGGTCGCGGTGCCCAGGGCAGTGCGCAGCAGCGACAGTACGACCACGATGCGCGTAAACGACGTCATCATGATCAGGATCGACGGTGCGATCGACAGCACCGTGAGCAGCGCGATCAGCTGGATCGCGCGTTCGGTCACCCCGCCATTGCCCTGGCCGAGATTGATGCTGATGTCCTGTGCGGCAGCCGGGCCGGCGAAGGCCACGGCGGCGAGACAGGCGAAAAAAAAGAAAACTCTACGCGGTGAGGCGAGGCGCTTCACGTCGGGGTCTTCGGGCGGCCGAGCAGGCTCGCCATCTCGTCTTCGAGATTCTCGAAGGAGATCCGCGGTCCGGGGCCGGCCGGCTGTGGAGCAGGATGCTCTTCGGTGGCCTCCGGCGACGCGGACCGGAGCGGGCGCACCGGGGCTTCGCGAACAGGGACTTCGCGAACCGGAACCTCCGGGGCAACCGGGGGCGCACGGTCGGCCGCAGGCGGCTCCGCCGGCCGACGCAGCGCCGCTTCGAGCCGCTGCGCCATTTCGGCAAGGTTCTGGTCGGCGCTCTGTACCGGTGCTGGTGCTGGTGCCGGGCGCTCGGCGCGCTGCGGGGCCGGTCTGGGCTCGATCGCTGGGGCCGGGCGGGGCGGTATCGGTTCGCGGTGCATCTCGCGCGGAATCATGGGCTCGCGCTCGCTGCGCGGCATGATCGGTTCGCGCTCGCTGCGCAGCGCCGCCTCGCGTGGAAGCGCCGGCTCGGAGCGGGGCATCACCGGCTCGCTGCGGGGCGTGCCGCGCGGACGGGAGGGCGGCTCGCTGCGGACGAGGGGCTCCGGCGCAATGCCCGCTAGCGGATCGACGCGGCGCTCGGCGCCTGGCGCAGCGCGGCGCATCTCTTCGGCGAAGGACGGGCGCGCGGCGCGCGGCGGCAAGTCCGGCAGCGTCGGCTCGGGGGCTTCGGGAAGTTCGACGGCCGGCTCAATCCAGTTGGCGTCGGGCAATGGCGCGACCCGTGGCGGCAGTTCTGCGCCTACCGGACCGCGCGGCATGACCGCTTCCCGCTGCGGGCCGGCGGCACGCATGATATTCTGCTCGACGACGATATCGGTCGGACCGCCGATCATCAGCAGATGCTCAATGTTGTCCCTGCGGACCAGGACGAGGCGGCGGCGGCCATCGACTACGGCGGCGTCGATCACCGCGAGGCGCGGCATTCGCCCGCGATTGGCATTCGAACCAAGCCGGCTCGAAGCGAAGCGCCGGACCAGCCAGGCGGCAACGCCGATCAGGGCCAGCACGGCGACGAACAGGAAGAAGACTGTCAGTTGTGTAGGCATGCTTGGTCCCCACCAAATAGAAGCTTACCTTAGCTTGCGGATTCGTCGACTGCCGCGCGCCCGAAATGCGGCCCTCACGCTCCCAAGTTGAGGCCCTCTATTCTGATTACCCTCGATCGGCCCAATTCGCGAATCCGATGGCCAAATTGCCCGAAGATGACCGACTTCGGCAAACGCCTCCCGCAATCCGGCCCGGGCGGTATGGCCTCGAGAGGCGTCACCGCATTCGTTAACGTCCGAGGGCAGGATTTGCCGCCCCAGATCCTAATAGCCCGTTAAGTGGCACTGACAATAGGTGTTTGGCCGCTGAACGATTCTGAAGTTTCAATGACTTGGGCGGTTAACGACGCATTCGTGGCGAAAATGAGTCATTTTCCGATTTAACGGTTTATTAACCATGCAGGCGGCAAATTCTGCCTACCTGATCCGGCTCCTGCCGGTCGCAGGTCGGAGGCCGACCATGCCCATCACCGACATTCCCGCGCTCACCGCGCTACGTACCCGGATGCAATGGCATCAGGAGCGTCAGAAGGTGCTGGCCGAGAATATTGCCAACTCCGATACCCCGAACTTCCGGCCGCGGGACCTGGTCGAGCCCACTTTTGATCGCAATGGGGCCTCGCCGATGGGCTCGCTGCCCATGATGCGGACCTCGAACACGCACCTGACCGCCTCCGGCGGCGATGGCATCTTCGGTTCCAGCCGCAACGGCGGTTACGAAATCCGACCAGCCGGCAATGCGGTCAGCCTGGAGGATGAGATGCAGCGTTCGGCCACCAATCAGATGGATTTCGCTGCGGCGACTTCACTCTACAGCCGCAGTCTCGCTTTGTTGAAGACTGCGATCGGAAGGCGCTGAACGCGTCCGCTGCCTGTGCAGTCAGCAGGGCCGCCCCTGGCCCTTGAGCCATCATTCGCCGGGAGATAGCCAATGAGCGACGGAATGGACTTCCTCAAGGCGATCGACATCGCCAGTTCTGGGCTGCGGGCGCAGGCCGGGCGCATCCGGGTGATCTCGGAAAACCTCGCCAATGCCGATTCGACCGCGCAGGCCGCCGGCGGCGAACCTTACCGGCGCAAGGTGCCGACCTTCACGTCGGAGCTCGATCGCAAGCTCGATGCCCACGTCGTCGGCATCGGGCGCGTCAAGCCCGACAAATCACCGTTCCGCACGAAGCACGAGCCCGGGAATCCGGCCGCCGACGCCAACGGCGACGTCAAATACCCCAACGTCAACTCGCTCGTCGAGATGACCGACATGCGCGAGGCCCAGCGATCCTACGAGGCCAACCTCAACGTCATCACCGCGACGCGCCGGATGATCCAGCGCACGCTCGATATCCTCAAGGCCTGAGCCCGGAGAACTGACAGATGGCTTCACCGACCGCTGCCGCAAATGCCTATGCGAGCCTCTCGCGAATGATGGAGACGGCGGCCGGCGCCGGTCGCACCTCGTCTGCTTCGTCGTCCGATCCGTCCGGGGCCTCGTTCGGCGCGCTGCTCAAGGACACCTTGAACAGCGTCATGGAGTCCGGCCGCAAGTCGGACGTCCAGACCGTTGCCATGGCCAAGGGCAAGGCCAACGTCATGGACGTGGTCACCGCTGTGGCAGAGACCGACGTCGCCGTCTCGACGCTGGTGTCGGTCCGCGACAAGGTGATCCAAGCCTACGAAGATATCATGAAGATGCCGATCTGATCGGTCGGTTCGAGGGCAATTGAATCGGGGGGATCTGGAATGACCGGGGCAGAGGTTCTCGACGTCTCGCGCGACGCAGTCTGGACCATTGTGGTGGTATCATCGCCGCTGATGATCGTGGGGCTGGTGGTCGGAGTGGTGATCTCGCTGGTGCAGGCGCTGACGCAGATCCAGGAGCAGACGCTGGTGTTCGTGCCGAAGATCCTTGCGATCTTCCTCACTTTGCTGCTTGCGCTGCCGTTCATGGCCGATGCGCTGCACAGCCATATGCTGCGGATATCGTCGCGAATCATCTCGGGTTAGCGCATGATGCCGGCGGTCCGATTCCAACGTTCGCATGCCATCGCAGCAGGCGTCTTTGCGCACATCGGAATCGAGGGCCAATGGATTTGACATTCGCCTCGCGAGCCGCGTTCCGGTGGGTAGCGAATGTCGGATCCACCCCACCAGGAGGCGCGTGCGCAGCGACGGCGCGTCCGATCACGATATGAGCGCGAGGCAGGGCGCGATCCGATCATGCGCGTCGATATTTCGCTTTTGCCGGCGCTCGCCGCGGCCTTCATCCTGGTATTCGCCCGGATCGGAGCCATGGTGATGCTGCTGCCGGGCTTCGGCGAGAGCAACATCCCGGTCCGTACCAAGCTCGCCATCGCGCTGGCGCTGACGCTGATCGTCCTGCCACTGCACCGGTCGGCCTATCATGTCGATATGACCTCGCTGACGTCGCTGCTCGTCCTGATGGTGCACGAGATCATCATCGGCATCGTGCTCGGCGCCACCGCGCGGGTGACGCTGTCGGCGCTCTCGGTGGCCGGATCGCTGATTGCCCAGCAGCTCGGGCTCGGATTCGTCACCACGGTGGATCCGACCCAGGGCCAGCAGGGGGCGCTGATCGGCAATTTCCTCACCATGCTCGGCCTCACGCTGCTGTTTGCGACCGACATGCATCATCTGGTGATCGCTGCGCTCGCCGACAGCTACAAGGTGTTTGGCCCGGGCGAGGTGCTGCCGAGCGGCGACATCGCGGCGCTCGCGACCCGGGCCTTCGCCGCCGCATTCAAGATCGGCGTGCAGCTCTCGGCGCCGTTCATCGTGTTCGGGCTCGTCTTCAATGTCGGTCTTGGACTGCTGGCGCGGATGATGCCGCAGATGCAGGTCTATTTCGTCGGCGTTCCGCTCTCGATCCTCGGCGGCTTCCTGATTCTCGCGGTCGTTCTGACAACGATGATGGGCACCTTCCTGGACTATTTCGGCGAGATCATGCGTCAGCTCACGCCGTGACCGCATCGTCTGGCGAGCGTGCGGCAAATGGGGCGGTCATTCGGAGACAGGACACCTAGTGCGGCGTCTCGCAATTGCCTTTCCCCTCTGCGGCAGGCCTCGTAGGCAATTGCGAGACATAAGCCGCACTAGTGTGGTGGATCTGACGCTCGTTTCAGTATTGCAGCGAGTTCTTCGAACGCGCGTCAGATCAAAAACCACACTAGAATCATAATGATGCTAGTGTCCGCTTGTTTCCAACGTTCGTATGAGCGCCTGCTGCAATGGGATACGAACGTTGGAAACAGGACACTAGTATTTTGATTTTGCAAGTGTCCTCACGTCTCCGAATGACCGTCGGAGCGTACGGCAAATGGGCGGTCATTCGGAGACAGGACACTTGAGCCATGGCCGACGAAGACGATTCCGAAAAGACACAGGACCCAACGCAAAAACGTCTCGATGACGCCCATCAACGCGGTGATGTCGTCAAGAGTCAGGAGGTCAATACCTGGTTCGTCATCGCCGGTGCAGCGCTGGTGATTTCGACTTTCTCCGGCAGCATCGGCAGCGGCATCGAGATGCCACTGCGCAACCTGCTGGCCAATGCCCATCTGATCAGGACCGACGGCCTTGGGCTGCTGTCGCTGGCGAAGAACATCGAATATGTGCTGTTCGCGGCACTCGGGGTGCCCTTCCTGCTGCTGATGCTCGCCGCGCTCGTCGGCAACCTCGTCCAGCACCGGCTGGTCTGGTCGGCCGAGCCGTTGGTGCCGAAATTCAGCAAGCTGTCGCCGATGAGCGGCGCCAAGCGCTTGTTCGGCAAGCAGGCCATGGCCAATTTCGTCAAGGGCATCGTCAAGATCGTCGCCCTTGGCGCCGTCATGATCGCGGTGTTGTGGCCCGAGCGCCATCGCATCGACGCCATGGTGCGGCTCGATCCCGCGGTGCTGCTGCCCGCGGCGAAATCTCTCTCGATGCAATTGATCGGCGCCGTCGTCGCCATGCTCGCGGCCGTGGCCGCCGCTGATTATCTCTTCCAGTACCGCCAGTGGTTCGAGCGACAGAAGATGTCGTTGCAGGAGGTCAAGGAGGAGTACAAGCAGATGGAAGGCGACCCCCATATCAAAGGGCGCATCCGTCAGCTCCGCCAGGCCCGCATGAGGAAGCGGATGATGGCCGCCGTGCCGAGCGCGTCGGTCGTCATCACCAACCCGACCCACTTCGCCGTGGCGCTGAAATATGAACGCGGTATGGGCGCGCCGGTCTGCGTCGCCAAGGGCGCCGATGCGATCGCACTGCGCATCCGCGAGATCGCCAAGGAGAATGACGTCCCGATTGTCGAAAATCCGCCCCTGGCGCGCGCACTCCACGCCTCCGTGGAGATCGACGACGAGATTCCGGTGGAGCACTATCAGGCCGTTGCCGAGGTCATCGGCTTTGTCATGCGGCTGAAACAAGGTCTGCGACCGTGATCGGGATCGGCCGGCGACCCGAATTGCGTCGCGGCTCCGGCCGACGACCCATGAATCGCTTGCGCTGGGCCGGCCGATTCAGGCACTTGGGAACGCGCTTGGGATGATCTTGCGCTCGCACTTGGGATTCGAGGCTGGCAGGGCTACACCGGTTCGGAAGGCTCGGGTTCCGCCTGGCGATTCGGACGGCTGAGAAACACCGGATTGGACGCAGGACAGACTGAGCGACGATGAAGGGCCGGCGCGGCGATTCGATGGTAGTTGACGTGAACAACGATCCGCATCGTCCGGAGCACGAGACGGTGGATGCGCCGCGCCGCAGCGGCAGCATCGTGCTCGTGCTCGCCGTCGCCGCAGCCATTGTCGCCGCTGCCGTGGCGGTGATGGTGTTCGGCCGAGGCCCGGCGCAGCCCTACATTCTCGGCCTGCTGGCGCTGTTGGCGATGGCCGGCCTGTTCGCGCTGTTCGCCCTCGCTGCCGGCCTGATCCGCTTCGCCGATCGCACCACTGACGATCCGGTGACGCGCCCGCTCGTCGACCATTCCGTCGACGGCCTCGCCGTCACCGATGGCCAGGGTCACATCGTCTACGCCAATGCCTCTTATCTCGCGCTGACCGGTGCCGCCGGCGCCGACGACGTGCGGCCCGTCGAGCGGGTCTTCATCGGCAATCCCGACGTCTCCGAAGCGGTTTTCCGCCTGCTCAAGGCCGCGCGCGAGGGCCGCCGCCAACAGGAGGAAGTGCGGGTCGCCGGCCAGGCCGGCGGCAAGGGGCGCTGGCTGCGGCTGCGGGTGCGCCCCCTCGGCGACAGCAAGCGGGAGTCGAAATTCACGGTGTGGTCGATCGCCGACATCACCCGCGATCGCGAGCGCCAGGAAGACGTCTTCCAGGAGCTGCAGCACGCCATCGAATATCTCGACCATGCGCCTTGCGGCTTTTTTTCCGTCAGCCCTACCGGTGAGATCGTCTATATCAACGCAACCCTGGCGGGGTGGCTGGAATACGATCTGGCCGAGGTCGGCTCCGGCGGACTGAAGCTCGCCGACATTATCTCCGGCGAGGGCGCGGCGCTCCTCGGCTCGATCGCCGCCGAGCCCGGCGACGTCAAGACCGAGACCTTCGATGTCGATCTGCGCATGCGCAGCGGCAAGCCGGTGCCGGCCCGGCTCTATCACAAGCTGGCCTTCGGCGCCGACGGTCGGCCGGGCGCCTCCCGCACCCTGGTCATCAGCCGGGCCCGGGAGGAGGGCGTCGATCCGCAGCGCACCGCCGAAGTGCGCTTCATGCGCTTCTTTGACCGCACTCCGATGGCGATCGCCACCGTCGATCGCGCCGGCTCCGTGGCGCGCTTCAACGCCCGTTTCGCCAAGCTCACCCAGAGCCTGCCGGCGGGCGGCGGCGCCAGCAAGTCGATCCTGTCGGTCGTCAATGAGCGCGACCGTGCGGCGCTCGCCGCCGCGATCGCGCGTGCCGCCGAAGGGCAGGGCGACATCGCGCCGGTCGACGCCATGCTGGACGGCCCCGGCGACCGCTGGGGACAGTTCTTCGTCACCGCGGTGGAGAAGGACAAGGGCGACGGCGAGGTCGCCATCGTCTACGTGCTGGAGACCACCGAAAAGCGCTCGCTGGAGAACCGGGTCACCCAGCAGCAGAAGATGGAGATGGTCGGCCAGCTCGCCGGCGGCATCGCCCATGACTTCAATAACGTGCTATCGGCCATCATGATGGCCAATGATTTCCTGCTGAATGCCCACAAGCCGACCGATCCGTCGTTCCAGGACATCATGCAGATCAAGCAGAACGCCACCCGCGCGGCGACGCTGGTCCGCCAGCTCTTGGCGTTTTCACGTCGGCAGACCCTGCGGCCTCAGGTTCTCGATCTTGGCGATGCACTCTCCGATCTGACCATGCTGCTGCGCCGCCTCATCGGCGAGAAGGTCAAGCTCGACCTCGTCCACGGTCGTGACCTGTGGCCGGTCAAGGTCGACGTCTCTCAGTTCGAGCAGGTGATCGTCAATCTCGCGGTCAATGCCCGTGACGCCATGCCCGATGGTGGCAGACTGACGGTCAAGACCGCCAATGTCAGCGCCGAGGAAGCGAGCAGGCGGCCCTACAAGGGAATGCCCGCGGCCGATTATGTCTGCATCGAGGTCACCGATACCGGCACCGGTATTCCCGCCGAGATCGTCGACAAGATCTTCGAGCCGTTCTTCTCCACCAAGGAGGTCGGCAAGGGGACTGGCCTCGGCCTGTCCACGGTCTATGGCATCGTCAAGCAGACCGGCGGCTTCGTCTATGTGGACTCCGCAGCCGGCCAGGGCACCACATTCCGCATTTTCCTGCCGCGGCATCGGGTCGAAATCGAAACGCCCGCGGCCGAGGCGGCCGTGCCTGCCGGCACTGCCGCCGACACGCCGTCCGCATCCGCCAAGCCGCGCACCGATCTCACCGGCCAGGGCACCATCCTGCTGGTCGAGGACGAGGACGGACTGCGTTCGCTCAATGCTCGTGGCCTGCGCTCGCGCGGCTATACGGTGCTCGAGGCCTCAAACGGCATCGAGGCGTTGGACGTGCTGGCCGAGCGCGACGGCGCGATTGATCTCGTGGTGTCTGACGTCGTAATGCCGGAGATGGATGGCCCGACGCTGCTGCGGACCATGCGCGAGCGCAATCCCGATCTCAGGATCATCTTCGTCTCCGGCTACGCCGAAGACGCCTTCGCCCGCAGCCTGCCGGAGAACCAGCAGTTCTCCTTCCTGCCCAAGCCCTTTACCCTGAGCCAGCTCGTCGCCCAGGTGAAGGAAACGATGAGCGGGGCGTGAGAGGTCGGTTCCGGCCGTGATCGCGATGAGAGGCGATTCCCGGCTCTGACCGCGCCAAGGCGGCGGCTTTTCGCCGCAAGGCCGGGCAAATCCTCGGAAAGATTGACAAAATTTACCCCCTTGCGACTGCGCGCCGCAGGGTTCAGGGCTCCGGGGTGCTTTCTTTTTCGGCAGGCTTCCCCATCTTCAGAAAGCTTCCCCCTGCCGGGGATCCGAGGGAAAGACGATGACCTTTTCGCAGCGTATGCGCATCCTGACCAAGAGCCTCGCCGTGGCCATGGCCGTCGCCGTGCCGCTGGCGTTGTCCGTGCCCCAGGCCGACGCCCGTGTCGGCGGTGGCATGAGTTCGGGATCGCGCGGGGCGCGGACCTTTTCGGCGCCTCCGTCAACCTCGACGGCGCCTAATGCAGCGCGGCCGTTCGACCGCACCATGACCTCGCCGAGCCCGGGTGTCGGCACGCCTGGCAACCTCGGCAATCGCGGTGGCTTCTTCAATCGTCCGGGACTGCTCGGTGGTCTTGCTGCCGGTTTCCTCGGCGCCGGCCTGTTCGGCATGCTGTTCGGTAACGGGTTGTTCGGCGGCCTGGGCGGCTTGTCCTCGGTGCTCGGCCTGATCCTGCAGATCGGCCTGATCGTGATCCTGGCGCGGCTCGCGATGTCATGGTGGCAGCGTCGGAACGCCGCCGCCTACGCCGGTGGGCCATCGCGCTTCGACGCAGCTCCGCAGCCCCAGCAGCCGGATGCGGCGCGTGGCCTCGGTTTCGGCTTCGGCGCGAACCGTGCCACGCTGCAGATCGGGCCCGACGATTACGAGGCCTTCGAGCGTTTGCTCGGTGACATTCAAGCTGCCTGGTCCAACGAGGACCTCAACGCGCTGCAGCGCCTCGCCACGCCGGAAATGGCTTCCTATTTCGGTCGCGACCTGCAGGCCAATGCCGCGCGGGGCGTCGTCAACAAAGTCAGCGGAATCAAGCTGCTCCAGGGCGATCTCGCCGAGGCATGGCGCGAAGGTGAGACCGACTATGCCAGCGTCGCCTTGCGCTTCGCCCTCGTCGACAAGACCGTGGATCGAGCCAGCGGCCGGGTAGTGGAGGGCAGCGACCAGCCCACCGAGGCTACCGAGGTCTGGACCTTCTTGCGCCAGCGCAGCGGCAACTGGGAGGTTTCAGCCATCCAGCAGGTCTGACCCGACCGCCGTTTCGAACTGAGACCGATCAAGGCGCCGCCCACGCGGCGCCTTGATCATGTCGGGATCATGCGGGGGCGTCCTCGGCGGAATAAACCGCCGCGCGCGGGGTGCTCACGCAAAGAGATTGGTTCGTCAGCCCGGCCGATCGTGCAAGGGCGTCATCACGGGAGGATCAGCATGAGTGTTGCTTTTGGAACGACAACTGCGCGGTTCGGGGGACTTTGCGTCGGCATTGCCGCTGCGCTCGTGGTCGGCGTAGTTCCAGTCGCGGCCCAGCAGGCGGCGATGACCTTCTTCGTCACCAGCGCCGGACCGGGCAAGGGCGGTGACCTCGGCGGCCTCGCGGGCGCGGACAGGCATTGTCAGAGCATTGCCGAAGCTGCCGGCGCCGGCGGCAAGACCTGGCACGCCTATCTGTCGACCCAGGCTGCGGGCGGCAAGAGCGCAGTGAATGCGCGCGACCGCATCGGCAAGGGCCCGTGGCAGAACGCCAAGGGGGTGGTGATCGCCAAGGATATCGCCGAACTGCACGGCACCAACAATCTGACCAAGCAGACCGCGCTGAGCGAGAAAGGCGAGGTCATCAATGGCCGCGGCGACACCCCGAACCGGCACGACATCCTCACCGGCTCGCAGCCTGACGGCACCGCCTTCACCGGTTCCGAGGATCGCACCTGCAGCAACTGGACGAGCAGCACGAAAGGCGCCGCCATGCTCGGCCATGCGGACCGCACCGGCCTCGATGATTCCGCGCCGGCAAAATCCTGGAACAGCTCGCATCCCTCGCGCGGTCCGGACGGCGGTTGTTCCCAGGCCGATCTCAAGACCACTGGCGGCGACGGACTGCTCTACTGCTTCGCGGTGAACTGACCGGCGGACCAGGCGCCAGGACAGGCCCAGCCTCCAGCGATTTCATTCGCTAGTGTCCTGTCTCCGAATTACCGCTCCATTTGCCTCATGCTCGCACGGTCATTCGGAGACATAAGGACACTAGCAAAATCAAAGTGCTAGTGTGGCTTATGTCTCGCAATTGCCTGCGAGCGGCTTGCCGCAAAGGCGGTAGGCAATTGCGAGACGCTACACTAGCGGTTGCGGCCGTCGATCGGCAACATCGTCAATGACGACAGATCGATGTGATCGATCGTCGCCACGTTGACCGCAATCACCTTGGTGCCATCCGGCTTTTCGCCGAGCGCAAACACATCCACCCCGCATTCGCTGCAGAGCTGGTGGTGGATCACCCGCTTGTTGAAGAGATACTCCTTGAGGCTTTCGGCACCGGCGCGAAGCTGGAACTGCGGCTCCGGCACGAAGGTGAAATGCAGGCCCTTCTTGGTGCAGATCGAGCAGTTGCAGGCGGTGACCATGTCAAGGTCGGTGGTGCATTCGTAACGCACCTGGCCGCAGTGACAGCCGCCGGTGAAGGTCCTGGCCTCGCCCATCGTCCGCTCCGTTTCGAATTCTTTGCATCGTGATCTGAAACAGCCTTCAAGGCAATCCTGCGGCGGCATCTTGCTGCGCATGGAACAGGCCGGCTTCCGTTTCCCCGGCAACCGTTTCGTCTACGACGCGATGGGACCGGGGCTGGGGCAAAGGCGATGGAACAGATCGACCAGCTCTCCGCCGAACCGCCCGCGGCAGAGTGACCGCGTCCGGGCTTGTTGCGCCGGCGATGGCGGAATGGATCAGCAGCCGCGGCAGATGCTCTTGATTCTGCTGTTGAGGGTCCTGTCGAGGTCGTCAGAGGCGCCCTTCAGCGGCTTCTCGTTGATCGCCGTGCGCTCGGCGGTGCTGCGGCGATCGTGGGTCGCATGATGACTGCGGCGGCTGCGCGCGTCGGCCGGATGGACGGTCGCGGTGATGGCGAGTGTGGTCAGGACGGCTAAAACTAGCAGTGCAAAACGGATCATGTTGGCTCACAAATCATTTCTGCCGAATTGAACCGGCGCTCGGCGTCCCGCGCATCTAGTGCGTGGATCTGACGCTCGTATCAGCATTGCAGCGAATTCGTCGTACGAGCGTCAGATCCAAAACCGCACTAGAATCATAATTATGCTAGTGTCCCTTTGGTTCTAACGTTCGTATGAGTGCTCGCTGCAAAGGGATACGAACGTTAGAACCGGGACACTAGTGTGGCGTCTCGCAATTGCCTATGCCCTTCGCGGCAAGCCCCTGTAGGCAATTGCGAGACATAAGCCGCACTAGAGCAGACTCCGATCAAGGTGGATCATATCCGCATGCGGCGAAGTAGTTTGCGCATTGGGCGGGCTTGAAGATGTCGGCGCAGGTTTCGAGGGCGCGCATCAGGGCGGCGACAGTTCGCTCGGCGATTTTGCGCAAATGCGCTTTCAGCTTGGAAAACGCCTTCTCGATCGGGTTCATGTCGGGGCTATAGGGCGGGAGGTAGAGCAGCTCGGCGCCCGCGGCCTCGATCAACTCCTTGACCCGCGGCCCCTTGTGGGCGGACAGATTGTCCATGACGACAACGTCGCCTTTCGTGAGGGTAGGAACGAGGCAGTGTTCCACCCAGTCCTCGAACAGGGCGGCGGTGATCGGACGATCATAGGTCTTCGCCGCCACGAGCCCGCGAAGGCGGATGCCGGCGACGAGCGTGACCGTCTTGTAATGGCCGTGCGGCACGCCGACGCGCAGCCGCCGCCCACGCCGGCAACGCCCGCCTTTGCGCGCCAAATTGGTCGAGGCGCCCGTTTCGTCGATGAAGACGAGCTTCTCGGGATCGAGATCGAGCTGTCGCTCGAACCATTCGAGGCGTTGCTTCAGGACGTCCGGCCGCTGCTGCTCCGAGGCGTGTGCGGTCTTTTTTTAAACGTGACGCCATGACGGTCGAAGAAGCGCCACAGCACGGAACTCGAAAAATGCTCGCCGCAATTCCTGATCAGACGTTCCTGGATCTCCAGCAGGGTGACGTCCGGCGTGCGCCGGATCAGACCCATCAGATAGCCGTGATGGGCTTCGATGCGGCCGGAGCGGCGATCGCCTCCAGTCGGCTTCGGCGACATTTCTCCCGTCGTCTCGAATTGCTTGACCCAGCGCACGGCGCTCGCAATGCTGACTTCGAAACGCTTCGCCGCCGCATTGCGCGACAGCCCGCCCGAGACGACAGCCTCCACCACTCGTTTGCGAAGATCGTCGGAAAGCGCCATTCCAGCCGCCTCCATTCTGCGGCAGGAATCATGAATCAGATGTCAGCCGATTCGGGAATCCTGATTCGATTCACATCGCTCGGAGCCTGCTCTAGCTTTTTGATTTTGCTAGTGTCCTGATGTCTCCGAATGACCGTGCGAGGGTGAGGCAAATGAAGCGGTAATTCGGAGACAGGACATAGCGCAATGATTAGGGCTGAAATGGTGCAAACCTGTGGCGCTGCACGGCCTGCGATTACCGCTTCATCACCATCGCCGTCTTTGCGGCATCGGGCCTGGAGAAACCGCAGTCTCAGAATCTGTAGATCGCGACGCCAATGGCGAAGGCGACGAGCGAGCCTGCCGAGACCACCATCGGCAGGATGACGAGGATCGTGGCCGCGATGAGACGCTCCGCGCGCAAGGCGAGCGCGATGGCACAGGCGGCGATCAGCGGATAACCGACGATCTGCAGCTCCATGACCAGCGTCAGGCTGAGGCTGCCGGCGGTGTCGAAGCCGTGCAGCACCACCGGGACCATGTCGCTGAACCAGTTCAGCACGATGATGGCGGCAAGCGCGCAGATCGCCCCAGAGAGCCTGCCCTGCAGGGTGAGAATGAAAGCCGCGATGGCGCAGAGCGGATCGAGAGCCAGCGCCAGCACGGTCAGCGCCGCCATGCCGTCGATACCGCCGAACAGCCCCGCAGCGTCGCCGAGTGTGCTGATGGCCTTGATCATTGTTACCGCCAGCAGCACGATGCGCAGGTGCTCGTGCTGCAGCAGTGCCGGCGGCCCGGGGAGCGTCGCAGGTAGCTGGGCACGCATGACACCGTCCTCCTTGGGACTTTGTCATTTGTCGGTTGCCGCCGGCATTGGTTCGCGATGTCGGCGTTGAAACCCGCGTGAAGCGGAGGGCTGGGGGAGACGACGATGCGTTATGAACTGCATTATTGGCCGGGCATTCAGGGACGTGGCGAATTCGTCCGTCTCGCGCTGGAGGAGGCCGCCGCCGATTACGAAGATGTCGCTCGTGGCCGAGGTGGTGTCGGAGCGATGCAGCGGCTGATGGCCGGCAAGGAGATCGCGACGCCGCCGTTCGCGCCGCCCTTCCTGGTCGCCGGTCGCCGCGTCATTGGCCAGACCGCCAACATCCTGTTCTTTCTCGGCTCACGTCACGGACTGGCGCCGGCAGCGGAGGCCGGGCGGCTGTGGGTGCATCAGCTCCAGCTCACGGTCACGGATTTCGTCGCCGAGATCCACGATAGCCACCATCCGCTCGGCCCATCGTTCTATTACGAGGATCAGATTCCGGAAGCGAAGCGCCGCACCGCCGATTTTCGCAAGGAGCGGGCGCCGAAATTCCTTGGCTATTTCGAGCGCATTCTCGATGCTAACGGTCCTTGGCTGACCGGAAGACGGTTCAGTTACGCCGATCTCTCCATGTTCCAGCTCGTCGCCGGGCTGCGCTACGCCTTTCCGAAGGCGATGAAGAAGCTCGAGCGCGAATGCCCGAGGCTCATCGATCTCCACGACCGCGTCGCCGCGCGGCCGCGCATCGCCGCCTATCTCGACAGCCCGCGCCGCATCCCCTTCAACGAGGATGGCATCTTCCGTCACTATCCCGCGCTCGACGGGTGACTGTGTCATTGAATGTCGTCACTTCTCCTCAGTTGCGGCTCTCGTATTCACACATCTGAACCGCAGCCGGCGGTCGGAAGCGGACGATGACGGGAGAAAGCGCCACTCTTTCAGCCTTTCACGTCATGCCCAGCCATGGCAGTCTGCCTCGCGCAGACTGCGTGAGCTTGTCTGCGATGCCGGGCTCCCACATTTTGGCGGCTGCGAACCGCCGCGTGAGGGGGCCCTATCGGCGCCTCATACCGTGACCGGATCGATCGGCGAAGGCGGGGTGCCGCCGGCCTCGATGGCTTCGCCGGCCGCGAGACACAGATCCTCGCGATAGCGGCCTGATACGATCTGCACTCCGACCGGCGCCGATCCGACGAGGCCGGTCGCCACCGTGAGCCCGGGCAGGCCGAGGAAGGGCAAGGCGATCTGCGGCATCTGCGCCCGCCACACCCGGGCGAAGGCGGCTTCTCCCTGCATGTCGAGATGATTGGCGAACGGCAGTTCGGCGGACACCGGCATCACCATCACCGCGTAGGATTCGAAGAACATCATCCATTCGCGCAGCAGCGTCGCGCGCCGCACCAGCAGTTTGGAAAAGCCCTCGAGGTCGACCGCGTCGGCCGTGGCGCGGTGGCCGGCGAGGACGTTGATCGCGGCAGGGTCGCCCTCGCGCTCGGCGCTGGCGACCATGGCGGCATAGCCGTCGGCCAGCCAGAGCTTGGTCTGGGCATCGGAGGCTTCCGCCAGCGGTGGCGAGGCGAGGATTTCCTCCACGGTCCAGCCGGCGCTCTCCAGCCGTGCCCCGGCGTCACGCACCGCCACTGCCACCTCCGGCGAGGTCTCGAGGCCGTCGGGGGCGACGCAGATCGCGGCGCGCTTCGTCACCGGCGGGCCCTCGAGGGGCGCCGGCACCCACCACGGATCGCGCACGTCGCGCGCCGCCATGGCGGTCAGCGCCAGGCGGATATCGGCGATGCTGCGGGCGAGCGGCCCGGACACCGCGCCGATCTGGCCGCCGATCGTACGCTCCGGCACCGAGGCGTTGTAGGCGGGGATGCGCCCGAGCGTCGGCCGCAGGCCGTGAATACCGCAGGCGTAGGCGGGATAGCGGATCGAGCCGGCGATGTCGGTGCCATGGCCGATATGGCCGATGCCGCTGGTGACGGCGGCGGCCGCCCCGCCGGAGGAGCCGCCGGGGGTCAGGCGCCTGTCGCGCGGATTGAAGGTCTCGCCATGGATCTGGTTCGAGGTGAACCAGCGGTAGGAAAAGGCGGGAGTATTGGTCCGGCCGACGATCACCGCACCCGCCTTCAGGAGGTTATCGACCACCGGGTTGTTGGTGCTGGCGATGTGGTCGCGCTGCAATGTCACGCCATTGGTGGTGGCAAAACCGGCCTGGTCGACATTGACCTTGACAGTGATCGGCACGCCGGCGAGCACGCCTTGCCGGTCGCCGCGCAGCCGGCCGGTGTCGATGGCATCGGCCCGGGCCAGCACCTCGTCGGGACGGTGATCGACCACCGCATTGATGGCGCCATTGACCGCATCGAGGCGATCGAGCGCCGCCTGGGCCGCCTCCCGGGCCGAGACCTTGCCGTCGCGGATCAGCGCCGCGATGTCGGTTGCCGATAATTGCCACAGCTGGGCCATGCCCCGTCCGTCCTTTGCGAATGAAGATCAACTGGTGTCGCGAATTATCGCCGTGCCGGGCCATCGCAGCAAGCGGCGGCAGCTATCTTCCGAGGCTCGGGGCGATGGTGCACTGCCACGTGCTGGCACGGCGCAGACCGCGATGGGACCGGAGGCCGACCCGACGCACTTGTTTTCAGGAACGCCCCGGGCGGTCGCTCAAACGGAGCTGCAGTTTCATCAATTCTTGACCAATGTCTGCGCTTACTTGGCCGCGCACGCGTGGATTTTCCTCAGGCCGGTCAATGTTTTCCGATAGCAATCTGACGATCCGCTTCCTCGTCGCTGCCGTGGTCGCGGCGCTCTTGATGCTGCTGGGGATCGGCGGCGGCACCGGTTTCATCGCGGTGCTCTATCTCAACAACCAGATCACCGGCCTGTCAGCGGATTTCGCCGCGCTGACCGGGGCAAGCCATGACCACGCCCTGCAGATCTATGGCAACGCTCACACCGCCTTCGTGGTTTTCCTCGGCGCCTGCGCGGTGATCGCCATCATCGCTTTCACGGTCTGCGCGGTCGCATTCTTTGCGGTGCGCAACGGCATTCTCGGGCCACTCGCCGCCATGGTCGAGGCGATGCGCCGCGTCGCCGACGCCAAGCACGATACGGAAATTCCGGGGCTCGGCCGCACCAACGAGATCGGCCAGCTTGCCAGCGCCCTCGAGGTGTTCAAGACCAACAGCATCGAGCGCCAGCGCCTGACCGCCCAGACCGTGAGCGAGGCCGAGCGCCAGGTCGAGCGCTCACGCGAGCTCGACCGCAAGATCGCCGGCTTCAACGACACGATCGCCGCCGTGGTCGGCAGCGTCGCCGCCGCAGCGGTGCGGCTCAGGGGCAATGCCGAAACGCTGTCGCAGGTCGCCAACGACACCAGCGTCAAGGCCAATGCGGTGGCGAGGGCGGCCGAACAGGCCAGCACCAGCGTCCAGACCGTGGCGGGTTCGGCCGGGGAGATGACCACCTCGATCGCCGCCATCAGCCAGCGCGTGTCCGACGCCACCCAGCGCGCCGAAGGTGCCGCCGGCCATGCCCGCTCGACCCGCGACACGATCCATTCATTGTCGGAGCGTGCCGAGAAAATCGGCGAGGTGGTGGCGCTGGTTCAGGCGATCGCCTCCCAGACCAACCTGCTCGCGCTCAACGCCACCATCGAGGCGGCCCGCGCCGGTGAGGCGGGCAGGGGCTTCGCCGTGGTCGCCTCCGAGGTCAAGAGCCTCGCCGACCAGACCCGCAAGGCCACCGAGGAGATCTCGGCCCAGGTCGGTAGCATCCAGGCGACCACCGCCGAGACTCGCGCCGCCATGGACGACATCTCAAGCGTCATCGCCGAGATCAGCGGCATCATGACCGGGATCGAGGTCGACACCGCGCAGCAGCGCACCGCGACCCAGGACATCTCCCAGAGCGTCCAGGTGGCGGCGCGCGGCACCCTCGACGTGTCCAATCACATCGTCCGCATCACCTCGTCCTCCGCGGAGACCGGCCGTCTCGCCGACGAGGCGAGAGGCGCCGCGGTCGACCTGTCGCAGCAGGCCGAAACCCTCAAGCGCGAGGTCGACGGCTTCATCTACAGCGTCAAGGCGATGTGAGGGGCTTTAGCCCTTCGCGATCCTTCGGCAATGCGCTAGCGCCGCCTCGACCAGATTGTCGCTCGCTTCCGGCGTGCGGAAGGCGGAATGCGCCGACAGCGTCACGTTGGAGAGTTTCGCCAGCGGATGATCGGCCGGCAGCGGCTCGACCTCGAACACGTCGAGCGCGGCGTGGCGCAGCTGCCCTGAACCCAGCGCCTCGATCATCGCGGCCTCATCGACCAGCGCGCCGCGGGCGGTGTTGACCAGCACGGCGTCGCGCCGCATCCGCGCGATGCGTTCGCGCGACAGAAAGCCCCGCGTCTCGTCGGTGAGCAGAAGATGCAGCGACACCACGTGGCTCTCGCTGAGCAGCTGGTCGAGCCCGACGAAGCTGACATTTGGTGCGCTCTTCGGCGTCCTGTTCCAGGCCAGCACCCGCATGCCGGAGCCGCTCGCGATCCGCGCCACCTCCGCGCCGATGCCGCCATAGCCGATCAGGCCGAGCGTCTTGCCGGTGAGCTGCATGCCATCCTCGCGCAGCCACTGGCCGGCGCGCATCTTGCGGTCCATCAGCGCGACGTTGCGCGCCGCCGCCCACATCAGGGCGATCGCCGCCTCCGCCACTGCGATGTCGCCGTAGCCCTTGATGATGTGGACCTCGATGCCGAGCTCGGCGAGCTCCTCCGGATTCATGTAGCTGCGGGCGCCGGTGCCGAGAAACACCACGTGCTTGAGGCCGGCGCAGCGCCTCGCGACGTCGGTCGGCAGATAGGTGTGGTCGATGATGGCGATGGCGGCGCCGGACAGCACCTCCGGTAGGGCCTCGGGTGCGACGTCGGCGTCGCGGTGGATCCTCAAGCGCGGATCGTCGTTGCGGTGCAGCCGTTCGAAGACGGCGGCGAGGGAGTCATTGGCATCGACAAAGACGGACAGCACGGTGGAACTCCAGGACCGGAACGGGCAGGGCGAAGATGATGCGGGGCGGAAGGCGCTTTACGAGTCCCTTTCGCGCGAAATGCTCACCATGGTCTCACCCTTGGTCCATGAGCAGCGAATGTCGAGCCGCCGGTAGCGCGTTGCGACACTGTAGCCGCGGATGAGGCCGATGCGCTTGATGCAGCGCGCGGCGCCGTTGCGGGCGTCGTCGAGCGGAATGGTGAAGACCTGGGCGGCGGCGCGGCCGACGAAATCGTAGAAGGCGGGTGCCGGCTTGCGGACATCGGTGACCGCAAACACCTCGTTGGTGATGTTGCGGCTCGTGCAGCCGAGCGCGGCGCGGGTCACCGCCGGGTGCTTGAGCTCGATTTGGTTGACCGCCTCCTTGCCGATGGTGAGACCATCGATCTGGGCCTTGAGCTGCTGGGCGAGTTCGTCGCAGCGATCGGCGCGCGCCGCCGAGGTCGCGGCCAGCAGCGGAAAAATGAGGCAAAGTGTGGCGGCGAGCTGTATGGCGAAGCCGGAGAACGATGATTTGATCATGAAACACCCCTGGGGAGCGGTATTTGTAGCCGGCCGGCAGCCCGGCGCAAGGGCGGGCGGGACGGTGCTTTCGCTGGGGCCTCCGTCGTTTTGAGCGCTTCAAAAGAGGGACGAAACCGCCTAGAAAGGCCGCCGTCTTTCGACCGTTCCCGTCCTGAGGTCTGTTGTCCGATGAATGCTCCCACCAAGACGCCTGAGCTGCCGCCCTATCGCCACACTCCGCTGTTTCCGCTGGGCAAGGACGAAACGCCCTATCGCAAGATCACATCGGAGGGCGTGCGGGTCGAGACCGTGCTTGGCAAGGAGATGCTGGTGGTGTCGCGCGAGGCGCTGAAAGCGCTGTCGGAGGCCGCCTTCATCGACATCAACCACTACCTGCGCCCCGGCCATCTGCGGCAGCTCCGCGCCATCCTCGACGACAAGGAGGCGAGCGATAACGACAAGTTCGTCGCCTTCGACTTCCTCAAGAACGCCAATATCGCCGCCGGCGGCGTACTGCCGATGTGCCAGGACACCGGCACCGCCATCATCATGGGCAAGAAGGGCGCCCGGGTGATCACCGACGGCGAGGACGAGGCGGCGCTGGCCGAAGGCGCCCGTGACGCCTATCTCAAGCGCAACCTGCGCTATTCGCAGGTCGCGCCGTTGTCGATGTTCGAGGAGAAGAACACCCAGAACAACATGCCGGCGCAGTGCGAGATCTACGCCGAAGGCGATGACGCCTATAAGTTCATGTTCATGGCCAAGGGCGGCGGCTCGGCCAACAAGAGCTTTCTGTTCCAGGCGACACCCTCGATCCTGACCCATGACCGCATGCTCGCCTTCCTCAAGGAGAAGGTGCTCACGCTCGGCACCGCGGCATGCCCGCCCTACCATCTCGCCATCGTCATCGGCGGCACCTCGGCCGAGCTCACCATGAAGACGGTCAAGCTCGCCTCGGCGCGCTATCTCGACGCGCTGCCGACGCAGGGCTCGGCGGATGGTCATGCCTTCCGCGACCTGGCCATGGAGCAGGAAATCCTGAAGATGACGCAGTCGCTGGGCGTCGGCGCCCAGTTCGGCGGCAAGTACTTCTGCCACGACGTGCGCGTCATCCGCCTGCCGCGCCACGGCGCCTCGCTGCCCATCGGCCTCGGCGTGTCCTGTTCGGCCGACCGTCAGGTGCTGGGCAAGATCACGCGCGAGGGCGTCTACCTCGAGGAGCTCGAGCACAATCCGTCGCAATATTTGCCCGACATCTCCGGTGAGCTCGGTGGTGAGGTGATCAAGATCGACCTCAACAGGCCGATGACGGAGGTTCTCGCCGAGTTGTCGAAGCATCCGGTCAAGACGCGCCTGTCGCTCACCGGCACCATGATCGTGGCCCGCGACGCCGCCCACGCCAAGCTGCGCGAGCGCCTCGACAAGGGCGAGGGCCTGCCGGACTATTTCAAGAACCACCCGGTCTATTACGCCGGTCCGGCCAAGACCCCGGAGGGCTACGCCTCCGGCGCCTTCGGCCCGACCACGGCGGGCCGCATGGATTCCTTCGTCGACCAGTTCCAGGCGGCGGGCGGCTCCATGGTGATGGTGGCCAAGGGCAATCGCGCGCCGGCGGTGCGCGACGCCTGCAAGAAGCACGGCGGCTTCTATCTCGGCTCGATCGGCGGCGCGGCGGCGAACCTCGCCGAGCACTGCATCAAGAAGGTCGAGGTGGTGGAATATCCCGAACTCGGCATGGAAGCGATCTGGCGCATCGAGGTGGTCGATTTCCCCGCCTTCATCATCATCGACGACAAGGGCAACGATTTCTTCAAGGAGCTCAATCTCGGTTGAGTCCGTCGGAGCCTTGCTGGATATGAAAACGGCCGGGAGCGATCCCGGCCGTTTGGCTACGGGGGGGGGGGCGTGATGCGGGGCATGGTGTGACGGTCCATCTCGGTCTTGACGGCTATCGCCATGGCTGGGTGGTCGTGCGCCTTCTCGGCGGGCGCCGCGAGATCGATTTCATGCCCGGCGCCGCCGCGGCGCTGGCCGGGCCCTTCGACCGCGCGGCGATCGATATCCCGATCGGATTGCCGGACCATGGCGAGCGCGCCTGCGATGTCGCGGCGCGCGCATTGCTCAGGCCCCATTCCAGTCGGGTTTTCACCGGCGCGCGCCGTGGGCTGTGGGCGCATGGCACGCAAGCCGAGGCGAATAGCGCGCTCAAGGCGCGCGGCGAGGCCATGGTCTCGATCCAGCTGTGGAATATCGGACCCAAGATCTGCGAGGTCGACGCCTTCATCACACCCGACCTGCAGGCCCGCATCATCGAAACCCATCCCGAACTGGTGTTTCGCCGGCTTCATGGCGGCGCGCCGCTGCCCAGCAAGAAGACGGCCGAGGGCATCGCGTTGCGGCGCGTGCTGCTGCGCGCTGCAGGCTTCGCCGAGCTCGATGACTGGCTCTCGACCGCGCGGCGCGGCAGCGGCGCGAAGATCGACGATGTGCTCGATGCCTGTGCCGCGGCTCTGGCGGCGCGGGATGCGTGCGATGTGCTACCGCAGGGCGACGTGCCGCGCGATGCCCGCGGGCTGGCGATGCAGATCTGGTACTGAGCGCTCGGCGATCACGCCGCGACGATCGGGCCTATTCTTGGCGGCGCCGATCAAGAAACAGGCCCAGCCGCGCACCGCACCGTATCGGACGGGTGGCGTCGCAGACGCTCCACGTTGTCGATCGGCTCAAATCCGCGCCGCGGCGCGCGAGGCCGGAGTCTCTCACGCTGCGCCAACCCACCATTTCGGTGATCTCACCGGGTTGCTCAGCGAGCTCGCCGCGGTGGGCTTCCAGCGCTTCAGAGCGGCGCTCGCGGCCGAGGCGCCGCCGGAGGCCTCGGTCGTCGCGCGGCTCGATGCGATGGGCCGCGCCTATGTGACGTTCGCCCGCAGCCATCCCGGACTGTTCACGTTGGTGTTCCGCAGCGAGCGCCTCGATCCCGCCCGGCCGGCCTTGCACGAGGCGATGGATGCCGCCGGCGCGGCGCTAGTCGCAGCGGTCAGTGCGCGACGCCAGGAGGTCATCACCCGTGAGGCCCCGACATTGGAGCAGGTCGCGGCGGTGGTCCGGACCTGGTCGAAGGTGCACGGCTTCGCGGTGCTGCTGCTCGACGGCCGGCTGCGCGAGTTCCTGTCGCGGTTGCCCCATGGCCCGGACGAAATGGCGCTGCTTTCGGCGGTGCTCAAGCCTGATTCCCCGGCATCGGGCTGAGGCGAAGGAGAGGCGAAACGGCGGCCTGCGCAGGCAGCCTGTGGACGGCGGGGGGCAACGGCGGCGCCGATCGTTGCATTATGCGGAATCGGCATGGGAATCAGTGCCCGCGGTCGGTATAGAGGACGGACACAGCGCGCTCCGATCCGGAGCCCCGCGCGATCATGTCATTCCAAGCCGCCGGTTCAGTCAGCCCCGTCCCATGCCTGCCATTTCCAGCCGCAAACCCTATCGCATTGGCCGTTCCCGCACCGGGCTCGGTCTGTTCGCCACAAAGCCGATCAAGAAGGGCGACACGATCATCGAATATTTCGGGCCGCTGCTCGATTCCCGCAACGAGAAGCACGACGCGATCGAGAACAAATATCTGTTCGCGCTCAACGGGCGCTGGACCATCGATGGCTCCACTCGGCGCAATGTCGCGCGCTACATCAACCATGCCTGCCGGCCAAACGCTGAATCCGATGTGCAGCCGCGCAATCGCAAGGTGTTCATCGTCGCCATCAAGAACATCCAGCCGGGCGAGGAGATCAAATACGATTACGGCAAAGAGTACTTCGACGAGTACTTAAAGCCGATCGGCTGCAAGTGCGACCACTGCGAGAAAAAGCGCAAGCTTGCCCGCGCCGAGGCGCGCGCGGCAAAGGCCGGCACCGGCAATCGGGCGGCAGGGCGCGCCACGACCAAGGCCACAACCAAGGCCAAGAGCAAAGCCAGGACGAAAGCCAAGTCCGGGACAAAGGCCAGTGCCGCAGCCAGGTCCCGTGGCACGGGCAAGCGCGGCAGCAAGGCGCCGCGCTGAGGTCCGGCCAGCGGCCCCTGACCGGACCATAGCAGCAGGTTGGTCAACGCCCTACCTCCGAGGTAATGGATGGGCTTCGGGGGCCGTGGTAGCCATCAGGGCATGTCGATGACCTCGCTCGCCCGCTCATCCGCCGCCTCGCAGTCGATCGGGGCTTACCTGCGCTCCTGGCGTCAGCGCCGGCGCATGAGCCAGCTCGATCTCGCCCTCGAGGCGGAGATCTCGGCCCGTCACCTCAGCTTCATGGAAACCGGTCGCTCGTCGCCGTCCCGTGACATGGTGCTGCGCCTTGCCGAGCGGCTCGACGTGCCGCTGCGCGAGCGCAACGTCATGCTGGTCGCGGCGGGCTACGCGCCGGCCTTTCCGCAACGCCCGCTGGACGATCCGGCGATGACCGCCGCGCGCCGTGCGGTGGACCGGGTGCTCGCCGCCCACGAACCCAGTCCGGCGCTCGCGATCGACCGGCACTGGAATCTCGTTGCCGCCAATCGCATGGTGGCGCCGCTGCTCGACGGTGTGCCGCAACGCCTGCTCGGCCAGCCATTCAACGTGCTGCGCCTGAGTTTCCATCCCGAGGGGCTGGCGCCGCGCACGGTCAATCTTGGCGAATGGTGCGCCCACCTGCTGGAGCGGCTGGCGCGGCAATGCGAAGCTACCGCCGATCCCGATTTGGTCGCACTCTACGACGAACTCAAGGCGATGCCGGTCCCGGCGGCGCCGCGCCGGCCCGATGCCGATTTCGTCGCCGTTCCGTTTCAGTTGCGCTACGGCGACGGCATCCTGAGCTTCCTGTCCACCACCATGGTGTTCGGCACCCCGGTGGACATCACGTTATCGGAGCTCGCGATCGAAACCTTCTTCCCCGCGGATGAAACCACCGCGGCCCGGCTGCGCGCGCTCGCGGTTTCGTGAGGCGGTTACTTCCTCGTGCCTTGCGCCGGCCATTGCGCCGTGCCTCACTTGCGGGGGATACGAGCCGCCGAAGGAGCTGCATGATGACCAAGCCGGTGCCGATCAAGGTTGATGTCGTTTCCGACGTGGTCTGCCCCTGGTGCTATATCGGCAAGCGCCGGCTGGAGCGCGCGATCGCGCTGGTACCCGAACTCGACGTCTCGGTGCGTTGGCATCCGTTCTTCCTCAATCCCTGGGTGCCGCGCGAGGGCATCAGCCGCGACGACTATCTCACCTCCAAGTTCGGCTCGGTCGACGCCTATCAGCGGATCGCCCAGCGGGTGGTCGACGAAGCGGCCGGTGAGGGGCTGGTCTACCGGCCCGAAAGCGTGCGGCGCCAGCCCAACACCATCGACTGCCATCGCCTGATCCTGTGGGCCGACGCCATCGGCCGCGCCGCGGCGTTGAAGCAGCGCCTGATGGATCTCTATTTCCGCGACGGCGGCGACCTCACCGACCGCGACGTGCTGGTGCGGGCGGCAGCGGAATGCGGTCTCGACGCCGAGGAGACCCGGCGGCGGCTCGGCAGCGATGAGGATGTCGCGCTGGTGTCGCAGGCGGCGCAGCAAGCCGCGGACGCCGGCGTCTCCGGGGTGCCGACCTTCGTGCTGGCCGATCGCTATGCCCTGTCCGGCGCCCAGCCGGCCGAGCAGCTTGCGCGTGCCCTGCGCCAGGTTGCGGCGGAAGCCGCCCAGGCGGGGTGAATCGTCGAAAGCCCGACAGCTCCACCGTTGTACGGCGTGAGCCCTGAGTCACGGTGAGCATCGAGGGAAGGGCGGCCGATGCGCCGTCCGTCCGCTCGTCCCTGGATGAGGCTCAGGATCAAGGGCGCCGCAGCCGCGTCAGCGTGGCGCGCGCCGCCTGGCGGGCGCGATGCCGCAACCGCAGCGCCGCCGAGGTGAACGGCACGGCGAAGCCGCGGCGTTCGAGCGGCAGCAGCACATCGCCGAGCATGAGCCGGGCCCGCCAGATCGGCTCGATCATGGTATGGCCCGGGGCGGCGGTGGAATCCGCCAGTGCGATCTGCCGATCGGCGCAGAAGTGGCGGGTGAGATGAAGCGCGAGCTGCACGCCCGGCGATTGCTGGGCGAAGCGCTCATCGATGCCGAGCTTGAACCAGAAGGCGCGATCGCGGTGCCGCAGGACGATGCCGGCGGCGACCGGGGCTCCACCAGCCGACAGCGTCGCGATCTCGCAACCACGCTGGCTGGCAAGCGCGACAGCGGCCGTCCGCAGGAAGGCGGCGTCGCCGGCGCGCATGGCGATCGCGGTGCCGCGCCGGCCTTTCCAGCCGCTGGCTTCCAGTTGCAGGAAAGTTTCGAGCGCCACGGCGACCTCTCGCGGCGTCTGGGCGACGGCGAAGGCGACTTCGCCGTGATCGGCGAGCCTGTTCGCCTGACGGCGGAGCTCCTTGAGCTTGCGCGCTCCGAGCGCCGCGCGCAGCGCCGCGTCGGCGTCCTGCGTGGCGTCGAGCGCGGCGCGGGCATAGCTTCGCAGGATCGATGGCGCGAGGTGGTCTTCGGCGAGCGCCGCACGCAGGGCGGCGAGGGCCTTGCCCTCGAGCGGTACGTCGCGCAGCACGAGGCAGCCTGCACGTGCTGCGCGGCCCGCAGCGATCAGCGCTCTGGCTGCGGCGACCGGGTCCTGAGCGTCGAGCAAAGGCGTGCCGAGCACGCCGTACGGATCGGCACTGACCAGCGCCGGCAGGGGCAGGCCGAAGGCCCGCCGGGCTGGCACCGCCGGCAGCAGCGCGATCAGGTTCTCTTGAGGGGACCTGCCGGCGAGGGCGAGCGCTTCGCCGCGCCCCTCGGCCTGCGCATTCACCGCGCGCTCCCAGTCCGGCAGATAGTAGCCGTTGGGCTCGGCCGCAGCTGCGGCGAGCGCGGTCCATTCGCCGAGATCGACGGTTGCGAGCGGCGCGGGCTCCATCGATGCCGCCGCGCCGCCTCGATCGGCGCGCCGGGCCGGCGGTTCGGCATATAGATTTGTGGCGGCGTCGGTCACGTCGCTGATCCCTCGCGCGCAGAGCCGGCCGGGCTCTTTGCTCGGAGGTCGGTCTGCGCTGTCCGGGGGAGAAGCTAGCGCGCCAGCTGCCAATATCGCGTTGGCGCATTGATTTAAATCGCCGGCGTAACGTTCAGGATCTCTTCACCATAATGGCGACGAGGAACCCGGCGTCCAGCGGCCGCGAGCGGGGACGGCCCGGCGCCTCAGCGCATCTTGCCCCAGGGATCGTTGTTCTTCTTGGCCGGATCCGGAATGCGCTCGAGCGCGTCGCGATAGGCCTTCTCGTCCTGCTTCGCCTTGCGGGCGGCGGCACGCTCCTCGGCCTCTGTGGGCGGCTTCGGCCCATCGCCACCTTTGACCATGGCTGCCTGGGCGGTCGCGACCAGTCCCGGCAGCAGCAAGGCGAGGGTCGCGGTCACGGACAGGAATTTCTTCATCGCGAATGTCTCCGGCGGGACGAGGTGGGCTTGGCGCGGACGCTTGCTCCAGCGGCCATTTTAGCCCCCGAGGGCGGCGTCGGCAAAGCGGCTCGGAGACCGCCGCGACAATTTTGCCGTCCCGGTTTTCACAGCCCCGGGGGATGGGCTAATTTGCCGGCTATTAGGGCGGCGTTAGGATGGGAGATCTTGCCGTGAAGACAATCAGGATGGCCGCCACAATGGCTGCCTTCGTACTGGCGCTGGCCGTCGGGCGAGTGTCGCCCGCGCTGGCCCAGAGCCTCGGGACCAACATCATTCCCGACAAGCCGGCCAAGACGCCCGAGGAAATCGAGCGCGAGCAGACGATCGAGCGGCAATACAAGGAGGGACTGAGGTCGATTCCCGACAAGAAGGGCAGCAACGATCCATGGGGCTCGGTGCGCAGCGCGGATCCCGGCCCGGCTACGAAAACGGCCAGACCGGCGAAGCCGGCCAAATCCGCGGCGGCCAGGACGCCGCCCGGCGCCAAGGCTCAGCAATAGGCGGCTCAGCAATAGGCGGCGCGCCATCATCGGCGGCTCGGCTCGGCCGATCCGCATGGTGAAGGATCGCGACTAGTGTCCTGTCTCCGAATTACCGCTACGTTTGCCTCGCACTCGCACGGTTATTCGGAGACATAGGGACACTAGCAAAATCAAAGTGCTAGTATGGCTTATGTCTCGCAATTGCCTACGAGAGGGTTGCCGCGAAGGCGGTAGGCAATTGCGAGACGCCACACTAGTCGCGCCGGCGCGAGGGCACCCGCTTGCGCTGGAGCTGCGGCGTCATTTGCGCCAGCAGTCCGATCAGCGCCGAGCCGAGGCCGAGCACCAGGGCGATCAGGACGAAGGTCAGGTCGGGGGCGGTGAGGTTCGTCAGCATGTGGGTAAACTAGGCAAGCAATGTGCCAATAATGGGTCTCGGCGCTGCGCCCGTCGCGTTGCCCCGACGGATTCGCGAAACAACCGCGCGATGCTGCCGCCGTTCCGCCTTCAGACCCGATTTCGCGACGTTTGAGCGGTTTCGAGCGAAGTCCTCTCTCCTCATCGGAGCGGAAAAAACCTAGTCCGCGAGCAGATCGGCGTGCTCGCCGGACACGCGGGCGGCCACATTGGCCATGAGGTGCCATTGAATGGCGAGCTCCTCCCATTCCTTGCGCAAGGCAGGGTCCATGGCCGAGCGGGCATTCTGCTCGCAGGCCAGGGCACGGGCGCGGCACATGCGGACGACATCAAACATCGTATCAGTTTGTACCCGCTGGATCGGGAAGAGTTGATCGGCGTCAAAGTCGCCGCGGCGCGCCACGGGGGAGCCCATGCCGATGTCCGGTTGCTGGCGGGCATATGAAGCGAGGACCATACGGCGCCTCAGGGCGGAATATTTTCGCCCGTCGGCGCCGCGGTCGTCGCTGAGAATTGCAATGCCCCAGCAACAGGTTCCGTCCGGCAAAGGGCGGTGAAGGTTCAGGCCGGGTTCTGCCGTCGCCATCACGAAGTCGTGAGTTCTGCCATTCGGATGGACCGGATGTGAAAGGCCGCCTCGAAGGCGGCCTTTCATTCAAACTGCAGGACTTACCTGAATTTGCGCCCGGGGGCGTAACCCGAGGCGCCGGGGTGGCCGTAGACGGGGCCATAAAGCTTCTTCATCCGGCCCGGCGCATAGCCGGAGGCGCCGCGATATCCCGCGACCGGACCGTTGGCGCGGAAAGACTGTCCCGGCGCGAATCCCGACGCGCCAAATCCGCCGCCGACACCGCCACGTGCATAAACTGGCGAAGAAGCTGCGACCAGGAGGGCCGCCGCCATGGCAACCGACAAAAGCTTCGTCATCTCTGTAACCTTCCAGGTTTTCCCGATTGGTCTGGCCGAGACTAACAAAAGGCCGGCCGATTTGTTCGGATTGGGACGGCGGGAAGGCGCGATTGAGGAGGCCGGGGGAGGCGGATTGGTAGTCGCCAATGCGCCGGCCAGCAACACTCGCCGGGTACAGGACGAGGCCAGTATTGGCGAGTGAAAGGAACATATTGCGAACAGAGAACAAAGCTGGTACAAAGGTCTTCGTCAGCAGCCGAACGCGATTCGGGCCCAGGAAGCAGGGGCACCGGAAAGGGGCGTCCAAGGACGTCATTTTCCCCTCGCCGAATCCCGGTCATCCCGGTCATAAGGAGCACCTAGCCGATGTCCCAGCCCGCTTTGCGTATCGTTGAAGGAACCTCCATGGACAAATCCAAGGCCTTGAGCGCCGCCCTGTCCCAGATCGAACGTCAGTTCGGCAAGGGCTCGGTGATGAAGCTCGGCAAGAACGACAAGTCCATGGACATCGAGACAATCTCCTCGGGTTCGCTCGGGCTTGATATCGCCCTCGGCGTCGGCGGCTTGCCCAAGGGCCGCGTCATCGAGATCTACGGGCCGGAGTCGTCCGGCAAGACCACGCTGGCGCTGCATTGCGTCGCCGAGGCCCAGAAGAAGGGCGGCATCTGCGCCTTCATCGACGCCGAACATGCGCTCGATCCGGTCTATGCCCGCAAGCTCGGCGTCAATGTCGACGAACTTTTGATCTCCCAGCCGGACCATGGCGAGCAGGCGCTGGAAATCGCCGATACGCTGGTGCGCTCCGGCGCCATCGACGTGCTGATCGTCGATTCGGTCGCGGCGCTGGTGCCGCGCGCCGAGCTGGAAGGCGAGATGGGCGATGCGCTGCCCGGCCTGCAGGCGCGCTTGATGAGTCAGGCGCTGCGCAAGCTCACCGCCTCGATCAACAAGTCCCACACCATGGTGATCTTCATCAACCAGATCCGGATGAAGATCGGCGTGATGTACGGCTCGCCGGAAACCACCACCGGCGGCAACGCGCTGAAGTTCTACGCCTCGGTGCGCCTCGACATCCGCCGCATCGGCGCCATCAAGGAGCGCGACGAGGTCGTCGGCAACCAGACCCGCGTCAAGGTGGTCAAGAACAAGCTGGCGCCGCCGTTCAAGCAGGTCGAGTTCGACATCATGTATGGCGAGGGCGTCTCCAAGATGGGCGAGATCCTCGACCTCGGCGTCAAGGCCGGCATCGTCGAGAAATCCGGCGCATGGTTCTCCCACGACAGCCAGCGCCTCGGTCAGGGCCGCGAGAATGCCAAGGCCTTCCTCAAGGCCAATCCGGATCTCACCGCCAAGATCGAGGCGGCGATCCGGCAGAATTCCGGCCTGATCGCCGAACAGATCCTCGCCGGCTCGCCGGAGCGCGATGCCGACGGCGAGGAGCCGGCGGAGGACTGATCAGAGGAAGACTGATCAGCGGCATGCTGAACATCGGCATGTGACGGCGCCATCGTGTGTGTGTTGGGACGCCGTCACGCCCCATCGTTGATCAATCAGACCGAGAATACGAAATCGGGAATACGGAGCTCGCGTTGCTGACGACGCGGGCTTCATGAGAGCGGGTGCCGACGGCATTGAGTTGCCGATGTCGTCGGCGCCCGTCATCGCGTGGATGCATCGCAGCATGGATGCATCGATCTGCGGCCTCGCCGAAAATATCCGCAGGCACGCGGCTCGGAAAATCGGTGTCCACTTTTCCGGATCATGCGCCGGCGGCGCCGACATGCGCCGCCAGGGGGCACCGAGCCCTCTTACTCAGCCGCCTCCGCATAATCTTCCACCGGCGGGCACGAGCAGACGAGATTGCGGTCGCCATAGACATTGTCGACCCGGCCGACCGGCGACCAGTATTTGTCCTGGCGCTGCGAGCCCGCCGGGAAGCAGCCTTCGCTGCGCGAATAGGGCCGGTTCCAGGCATCCTCGGCGATGTCGTGAACCGTGTGCGGCGCGTGGCGCAGCGGCGAATTCTCGATCTTGAAGCGTCCGGCCTCGACCTCGGCGATCTCGCGTCGGATCGCGATCATGGCCTCGCAGAAGCGATCGAGCTCGGCCTTGGATTCCGATTCGGTCGGCTCGATCATCAGCGTCCCCGGCACCGGGAAGCTCATGGTCGGAGCATGGAAGCCGTAGTCGATCAGCCGCTTGGCGATGTCGTCCACGGTGACGCCGCAACTCGTCTTCAAGGGCCGCGGATCGACGATGCATTCGTGGGCGACCCGGCCGCGGTGGTTGCGGTAGAGCACCGGGAAATAGGGATCGAGCCGCCTGGCGATGTAGTTGGCGTTGAGGATCGCCATCGCCGTCGCCCGCGCCAGGCCTTCGCCGCCCATCATCAGGATGTAGGCGTAGGAGATCACCAGGATCGAGGCGGAGCCGAACGGCGCCGCCGCCACCGGCCCCACCGGCGAGGTGCCGTCGTCGAGCACCGGATGGCCGGGCAGGAACGGCGCGAGATGGGCCTTGACGCCGATCGGGCCCACACCCGGGCCGCCGCCGCCATGGGGAATGGCGAAGGTCTTGTGCAGGTTGAGGTGGCTGACATCGGCGCCGTATTCGCCGGGCCGCGCCAGCCCGACCTGGGCATTGAGGTTGGCGCCGTCGAGATAGACCTGGCCGCCATGGCCGTGGACGATGTCGCAGATCTCGCGGATATGCTCCTCGAACACGCCGTGGGTCGAGGGATAGGTGATCATGACTGCCGCGAGTCGCGCGGCGTGGCCGGCCGCCTTGACGCGCAGGTCGTCGACATCGACGTTGCCGCCAGCATCGCACCCCACCACCACGACCTCCATGCCCGCCATGCTCGCCGACGCCGGATTGGTGCCATGGGCGGAGGCGGGGATGAGGCAGATCTTGCGCTGGGGCTCGCCGCGCGAGGCATGATAGGCGCGGATCGCCAGCAGCCCGGCATATTCGCCCTGGGCGCCCGAGTTGGGCTGCAGCGAGACCGCATCATAGCCGGTCGCCTGCGCCAGCCATCGCTCCAGCGTCGTCATCATGGTGCGATAGCCGCCCGCCTGCTCGGCCGGGGCGAACGGGTGCAGGGCGGCGAAGCCGGGCCAGGTCACCGGGATCATCTCGGTGGTGGCGTTGAGCTTCATGGTGCAGGAGCCGAGCGGGATCATGGCCCGGTCGAGGGCAAGGTCGCGGTCGGCGAGCTTGCGCATGTAGCGCAGCAGTTCGGTTTCCGAACGGTGGGCATGGAACACCGGGTGGCTGAGATAGGCCGAACCGCGCGTCAGATCGAGCGGCAGTCCGGTGCGGGCATGCGCCGCGACGCCGTCATAGGCGAGGGCGCCGCCGAAAATGCGCCAGACCTTCTCGACGATCTGGGGCGTCGTGATCTCGTCGAGCGCGATCGAAACGGTTTCGGCCTCGATGCGCAGATTGATGCGCTCGGCCTCCGCGCGGGCGCGGAAGGCGTCGTCGGCCCGCAGCTTGATCGTGACGGTGTCGAAGAAGGTCTCGCCCTCCGGCGTGAAGCCGAGCTGCCGCAGTCCGGCGGCGAGCACGCCGGTGTGGCGATGGATGCGACGGGCGATCGCCGCCAGGCCCTCGGGGCCGTGATAGACCGCATACATCGAGGCGATCACCGCCAGCAGCACCTGGGCGGTGCAGATGTTCGAGGTCGCCTTCTCGCGGCGGATATGCTGCTCCCGGGTCTGCAGCGCCAGGCGATAGGCCGGCGCGCCGCGCGAATCGATCGAGAGGCCGACGAGGCGGCCGGGCATCGCCCGCTTGAGGGCATCGCGCACCGCCATGTAGGCGGCATGCGGTCCGCCATAGCCCATCGGCACGCCGAAGCGCTGGGTCGAGCCCACGGCGATGTCGGCGCCGAGTTCGCCGGGCGGCGTGATCAGCGTCAGCGCCAGCGGGTCGGCGCAGAGGATCGCGAGCGCGCCCTTGGCCTTGGCGGCAGCAATCGCCGGCCGCAGGTCACGCACGGCGCCGTGGCTCGCCGGATACTGCATCAGAGCGCCGAAGACCTCGTTGCCGTCGAGATCGCTCAGCGGATCGCCACAGACGATCTCCCAGCCGAGCGGCGCGGCGCGCTGCTTGAGCACGGCCAGCGTCTGTGGATGCACTTCCGAGTCGACGAAGAAGCGGTTGCTCCTGGCGGACGCCGCGCGATGCGCCAGCGCCATTGCCTCGGCCGCGGCGGTCGCCTCGTCGAGCAGCGAGGCATTGGCAACGTCGAGCGCGGTCAAGTCGCAGATCATGGTCTGGAAGTTGAACAGCGCTTCAAGACGGCCCTGGCTGATCTCCGGCTGATACGGCGTATAGGCGGTGTACCAGGCCGGATTCTCCAGGATGTTGCGCTGGATCACCGTCGGCATCAGCGTGCCGGAATAGCCTTGGCCGATCAGCGAGGTGAAGATCTCGTTCTGCGCCGCGAGCGAGGCGAGATGCTCCAGCGTCTCCTCTTCCGTCATCGGCCGCTCGTCCTTGAGCGGCGCACCGAGCTTGAGCGGCGCCTTCTGGCGGATCGACGTCGGCAGGGTCTCGGCGATCAGCGCCTCGAGGCTCTTGGCACCGACGGTCTCCAGCATCTTGGCAGTGTCGGCGGCGGACGGGCCGATATGGCGGCGGGCGAAATCCGCGGCGAGGTCGGTCGGCTGATGCGCGGTCATGACGGGCTCCTCGAAATCGGAATAAATGTCTCTGTGTCGTCATGGCCGGGCTTGTCCCGGCCATCCACGTCTTGCTCTTGGCGGCTCGGCCAAGTCGTGGATGTCCGGCACCGGTCTTCGCCTTCGGCTTCGACCCGGCCCAATGGCTGGGCGCGCCGAAGCTTCTTAGCGAAGGCGGGCAAGGCCGGGCATGACGACTGCAACTGGTGCCGCGCCGCGGTCACCCTCATTCCGTGTGGGCCTTGTAGGCGGCCTCGTCCATCAGGCCGTCGAGTTCGCTCCTGTCGGCGATCTTCATCTTGAAGAACCAGGCGCGGCCGGCCGGATCGGAATTGACCAGCGAGGGATCGTCGGTGAGTGCGGCGTTGGTCTCGACCACTTCGCCGGACAGCGGCGCATAGACGTCGGAGGCGGCCTTGACCGATTCGACCACGGCGGCGGCCTCGGCCTTCTTGAGCTGGCGGCCGATCTTGGGCAGCTCGACAAAGACGACGTCGCCCAGCTGGTTCTGGGCGTAGTCGGTGATGCCGACGGTGGCGACGTCGCCGTCGATGGTCAGCCATTCGTGGTCGGCGGTGAACCTGGTGGTCATGGGTGGGATCCTCAGCGCTTGTAGGTGTTCTGGATGAAGGGCATCGGCGCGACCGTCATGGCGAGCCGCTGGCCGCGGACTTCGGCGAAGATCAGCGTGCCGTCGCTCGCGTGGGTCGATGGCAGGTAGCCCATGGCGACGGGCCGCTGCAGGCTGGGCGAGAAGCCGCCCGAGGTGACGCGGCCAATCGCCTCGGCGGCGTCGGCTGAGGCATAGAGCGGAGCGCCTTCGCGCACCGGCGCGCGGCCCTCAGCCAGCAGACCGACGCGGCGACGCGCGGCTCCGCTCTCGAGCTGTCTGACGATGACATCGGCGCCCGGGAAACCACCGGCGCGCGCCCCGCCGCTGCGCCGCGCCTTCTGGATCGACCAGGCGAGCGCGGCTTCGACAGGCGTCGTGGTGAGGTCGATGTCGTGGCCATACAGGCACAGGCCGGCCTCGAGCCGCAGGCTGTCGCGGGCGCCGAGTCCGATCGGCAGCACATCGGCATTGGCCAGCAGCTTTTCCGCCACGCCCGCCGCCTGTGGCGCCGGCACCGAGATCTCAAAGCCGTCCTCGCCGGTATAGCCCGAGCGCGAGACGATGCAGGCCACACCATCGAGATCGAGCATGGCGACTTCCATGAAGCGCATCGCGGCGGCCGCAGGCGCAAGGCCCGAGAGAGCGCCGGCGGATTTCGGTCCCTGCAACGCCAGAAGCGCGCGGTCCTCCAGCCGTTCGATGATGCAGGCCGCGCCGAGCTCAGATTCGAGATGCGCGGCGTCGGCGGCCTTGCAGGCGGCATTGACGACGAGGAAGAGGTGGTCGCCGCGGTTCGTCACCATCAGGTCGTCGCGGATGCCGCCGTCGTCGCTGGTGAACTGGGCATAGCGCTGGCGGCCTTCGCCGAGGCCGACGATATCCTGGGGAACGAGGCGCTCCAGCGCGGCCGCCGCATCCGCGAGCCGGCCCGATTTCGCCCGCAGCCGGATCTGGCCCATGTGCGACACATCGAACAGGCCGGCGGCGGCGCGGGTGTGGAGATGCTCCTTGAGCACGCCCGTGGGGTATTGCACCGGCAGTTCGTAGCCGGCGAAGGGCACCATCCTGCCGCCGCGGGCGAGATGCAGCGCATAGAGCGGCGTGCGGAGAGGGGCGGGGGTGTCGAGAGCCGGGGTGGACAGCATCGGGTCGCTCCTGACGGCGTGCGGGGCCCATTCCCCACTCGTCCGTCGAAGCCCCATCTGTCGCTGTGCCTGAGAGTATTATCCCGTCGGCGGCTGCGGCCCTCGTTCGAGGTCCGCAAGCTCTTTCCAGATGTCGTCCAGGTCACGAGGGTCCGTTTGCCTGAGAGTTTCCGGGGCGGTTGCTCCTTCGGCGCCGGCGGCTGGCCGGTCTCTCCCGACGTGACCTAACTCACTACAAAGCGAACAAAAACTCCCTTGCAAAAACTCCCACAGGAGCGTCGCGGCCGCTTCAAGGCCGCGCGGCCGAGAGAAAACACGCCGCTTGGCGGCCTGTCAACGCACCCAATGTGGTTCTCAACCGCCACGCGCGCAATGGCGGGGGCCTCGGCCAAGGCCGCGGCTCGGCGTAAACCTCGCGTTTCTGGACACATTTGGCGGCCCCAAGTAAAAGGACCGCAGGATCCGTCCTCGCAAGGGGGCGGCCAAGTCATAGCAATTTCGAGACAACCCCGGCCATAGGCGCCATAATCGCCGACGGTATCGGGAGAGCGGATTTCGGTCCGCCGGCAGCGCCCGGGGCGCCCGGCCGCTCTCGATTCTGCAAACATGCGCGGCATGAGCGCGTTAACATGTCCGGCCGGGATTGCCCGGAGCGGACGGTGCGAATTGGACGATTATGAGCGGCGTCAACGAAATCAGATCTGCGTTCCTGAATTACTTCGCGAAGAACGGCCACGAGATCGTGCCGTCGTCGCCGCTTGTTCCGCGCAACGATCCCACGCTGATGTTCACCAATGCCGGGATGGTGCAGTTCAAGAACGTCTTCACCGGGCTCGAGAAGCGTGCGTATCAGCGCGCCACCACCTCGCAGAAGTGCGTCCGCGCCGGCGGCAAGCACAACGACCTGGATAATGTCGGCTACACCGCGCGGCATCACACCTTCTTCGAGATGCTCGGCAACTTCTCCTTCGGCGATTACTTCAAGGACCGCGCCATCGAACTCGCCTGGAACCTGATCACCAAGGACTACGGACTGCCCAAGGACCGGCTGATGGTTACGGTCTATTCCGAGGACGATGAGGCCTTCGGATTGTGGAAGAAGATCGCCGGGCTGCCCGACTCCAGGATCGTCCGCATTCCGACCTCGGACAATTTCTGGCAGATGGGCGACACCGGTCCCTGCGGCCCGTGCTCGGAAATCTTCTACGACCACGGCGAGCACATCCCGGGCGGCCCCCCCGGCTCGGCCGATGCCGATGGCGACCGTTTCATCGAGATCTGGAATCTGGTGTTCATGCAGTACGAGCAGGTCGCCGGTGGCGTGCGCAATGCGCTGCCGCGGCCGTCGATCGACACCGGCATGGGGCTCGAGCGCATCGCCGCGGTGCTGCAGGGCAAGCACGACAACTACGACATCGACCTGTTCTCGTCCCTGATCCGCACCATCGCCGACCTCACCTCCGTCGATGCCGACGGTCCGCACAAGGCCTCGCACCGGGTGATCGCCGATCACCTGCGCGCCTCGTCGTTCCTGATCGCCGACGGCGTGCTGCCTTCCAACGAAGGCCGCGGCTATGTGCTGCGCCGGATCATGCGTCGCGCGATGCGCCATGCCCAGTTGCTCGGCGCCCGCGAGCCCTTGATGCACCGCCTGGTCTGGGCGCTGGTCCGCGAGATGGGGCAGGCCTATCCGGAACTGGTCCGCGCCGAGGCGCTGATCGAGGAGACCTTGAGGCTCGAGGAGACGCGGTTCCGCAAGACGCTCGAGCGCGGCTTGTCGATCCTCGACGAGGAGACGAAGTCGCTCGGCAAGGGCGCCCGCCTCAAGGGCGAGACCGCCTTCACCCTCTATGACACCTACGGCTTTCCCCTCGATCTCACCCAGGACGCACTGCGGCCGCGGGGCATCGACGTCGATCTCGACGGCTTCAACGCCGCCATGGAACGCCAGCGCGCCAAGGCGCGCGCCTCCTGGGCGGGCTCCGGCGAGGCCGCCGCCGAGGCGATCTGGTTCCCGCTGCGCGAGCGGCTCGGGGCCACCGAATTCCTCGGCTATGAGACCGAGAGTGCCGAAGGCGTCGTCAGCGCGCTGGTCAAGGACGGCAACGATGTCGACAGCCTCGCCACCGGCGAACGCGGCGTGGTGATCCTCAACCAGACGCCGTTCTACGGCGAATCCGGCGGTCAGGTCGGCGACACCGGCGTGCTCAGCGCCGAGGGCGTGCGGTTCCGCGTCACCGACACCCAGAAGAAGGCCGGCGATCTTTTCGTCCATATCGGCGAGGTCGAGCGCGGCACGCTCACCCTCGGCATCCCGCTCAGCCTCGAGGTCGACCATGCGCGCCGCACCTCGATCCGCGCCAACCATTCGGCGACGCATCTGTTGCATGAGGCGCTGCGCCAGGTGCTCGGCGATCACATCGCCCAGCGCGGCTCGCTGGTCGCGCCCGACCGCCTGCGCTTCGATTTCGCCCACACCAAGCCGATCACGGCCGACGAACTGCGCACGATCGAGGACATCGCCAACGACGTTGTGTTGGAAAACGAACCGGTGACGACCCGTTCCATGGCCGTGGACGACGCCCGCGCCTCCGGCGCCCGCGCGCTGTTCGGCGAGAAATATGGCGACGAAGTTCGCGTCGTTTCGATGGGCAAGGGTTCCGGCAATACGCTCGGCTGGTCGATCGAACTGTGTGGCGGCACCCATGTGCGGCGTACCGGCGACATCGGCCTGATCTCGATTCTCGCCGAGAGCGCGGTGTCCTCCGGCGTGCGGCGTATCGAGGCCCTGACGGCGCGTGCCGCACGCCAGCACGCCAATGCCACCATCCAGACCGCGCGGGCCTCGGCCGCCGAACTGCGCACCACGCTCGACGACATGCCGACCCGCATTGCGGCGCTGATGGAGGATCGCAAGAAGCTCGAGCGCGAACTGTCCGAGGCCAAGAAGAAGCTCGCCATGGGCGGCGGCGCGGCCAGTGGCGGCACCGACGGTGTCAGCAAGGTCGGCGACGTCCAGCTCCTCGCGCGCAAGGTCGAAGGCATCGAGATGAAGGATCTCAAGAGCCTCGCTGACGACGGCAAGAAGAAGCTCGGCTCCGGCGTCATTGCCATCGTCAACGTCGGCGAGGACGGCAAGGCCGGTGTTGTGGTCGGGGTCACGCCCGATCTCACCGCGCGCTACAGCGCTGTCGATCTTGTCCGCGTCGCCTCCGAGGCGCTGGGCGGCAAGGGCGGCGGCGGACGGCCGGACATGGCCCAGGCCGGCGGTCCCGACGGCTCCAAGGCGGACGCGGCGCTCGAGGCCATCGCCGCCGCGATCGGAGCCTGACGCGGTGACCCATCCGCGGTCCTGGCACGCGGAATGGGGCTGTCTCAATGCCTGGCCGGCGCTCACCAGCGCCGTCCATGACGGCTGGGTGCTGCGCTTCGCCAATGGGCTGACGCGCCGCGCCAACTCCGCCAATCCGCTTGACGGTGCCGCAAGGCTTAGCGGCGACACGCTGCAATATTTCGAGAACCTGTTCCGTGCGGTCGACCTGCCGCTGATCATCCGGGTGCCGACGCTGCTCGACCCCGGCGTCGATGCCGGGCTGGAGCGCTTCGGCTTCGCCGCCGAAGGCGAAAGTCTCGTGCTCTACGGCGAATTCGCCGATCTGCAGGCCCATTGGGATGCCGCGGTCGAGGTTCTGAGTGCCCCCGACGCTGCCTGGCGTGATGCGATCACGCAACTTCAGGGCCGCACCGAGGCCCAGCGGGCGACCTACGAGGACGTCATCTATTCCATCGTGCTGCCTGCGGGCTTTGCCAGCCTCAAGATCGAGGACGAGGTGGTGGCGCTCGCTTACGGCGCCATCGACGGCGACTTGTTGTGCTGCGAATCGGTCGTCACCGCCGAACGCCATCGCGGCCGAGGCTATGGCCGGCGGCTGGTCGCCGGCCTGTTCGGCTGGGCGCAGCGTCACCACGCGACCGCAGTCTGCCTGCAGGTGGAGACGAACAATACTGCCGGGATCGCGCTTTATCGCAGTCTCGGCCTCGTCACCGAGCTGCACCGCTATCACTATCGACGCCAGCGTGCCGTTGCAGCCGCGGGGTTCCAGACTGGAACCAATCTACCCGGGCGACGTTGACCCTCGTAGCTCCCCGCATGGTTTCCCGAGGGCGCCATGTCATCGTTTGCACAGACCGCCGTCCGAACAGCCGCCGTGATCATCGCGGTGCTGTCGCTGACGGCGGCGCGCGCCGATCCGGGCGATGCCGAGCTGCCGGGTGCCGCTGCAGAGCAGCTGGATTCCCAGCAGCAGGGGATGCAGCAACACAGTTCGCAGCAACAAGCCTTGCAGCAGCAGCAGCCGACGCCGCCGCAGCCCGCCCAATCGCAATCTGCGCTGCAGATGCCTCCGCGCGATCCGCTGTCGCCCAATCCTCGCACGGCGCGGATGCGGCGAAGCGCCACGGCCGTGCGGCAGGGGCTGGCCTCGCCGGACGTCGCCGCTGCGGCGAATGCGCCAGGGGTGTTGCGCGATGCCAGGATGCGCGCCCGGATCTCGGCACGCCTCGCCACCGCCATCCTGCCGCGCAAGATGGCGGGCCGCTGGCGCCATCGCGACGGCGGCTACGGCTGGGTCGGGCCGGTGTTCTGGCCGTTCGCCGCAGACGACATCATCGGCTATGCGCTGTCCGGAGCGGCCGATCAGGCTGTGGTGTGGAATTACGGTCTCCCGGACATCGATGCGGGGCTGTTTCCGCCTTCCAGCGCCGACGATCTGACCGGATATCTGCGGCTGCTGACCCGCGACGACGGCGGCGGGGTGAAGGCCGGCGCCGCACCGTCTGCAGCGCGGCTGGGCGCGGACAAGACCGCCGATCAGGCCATCGCGGTGCGGTTGTGCGGCGACGCGAGCCGCACCATCGCGGGCCTGCCGGTCGACACCATCCGTGGGGCGATCGGCGCCGATGATCGCCAGAGCGCGGTGCTCGAGGACCTCGCCATCGCCGCCGCGCAGACCGGGCGCATGTTGGCGGCGGCCTGTCCCGACAATATGCCGCTGACGGCGCCGGCGAGGTTCGAGGTGATGCGCCGGCGTCTCGACGCCATGCTCGCCGGCATCGATGCGCTGCAGCCACCGCTGCAGGATCTCGATGCGGTGCTGAGCGAGGACCAGAAGGCCAAGCTCGCGGTGCTAGTGATCTCGCCATCCGCAGGCGAGGGGAGGCAGGCTTCGGTGCCGGAGGCGCGCGCCCTGAAGCCGCCGAGCTGCGCCGATAGCGGAGCACGCGCCGCCGACTGGCCGCAGGATGTCATCGACCGGCTGGTGACGTCGGACGATGCGCAGAAGCCGAGCTTCGAAGAGATCAAGGCCGCACGCACCAAGGCCGCGGATGGGCTCAAGACCGCTTGCCAGCCGGCCGTTGTCGCGACCGCATCGGCGCGGCTCGCGGCGATGGGCAAGAGACTGGAGGCCATCCAGCAGGCCGTGGCAACCGTCGCGACGGCGCTGGACGATGTCTATCAGCGGCTCGATCCCGTGCAGGCCGCGAATTTCGACGCGGTTGGCCCGGCGACTGCGCCGGCCATTGCGTCGGCCGCGGCTGTGTCGACTTCAACTGTGTCGGCGGCGACTGCCTCGGCGGTGTCGATTGCTGCGGCAACGCAGGTCGCGGCGCAGCCGCAGCAGCCGACCGCGCAGGCCGTAACCCAAGACGCCGCGCAGCAGGCGATGCCTGCTGAGGCGACTTCAGAGCGAGCCAGCCGTGCCAGACCTGCGCGCGTTGCCCGCGTCGGCCATCGCCATCGCGTCCGCTCCGCCCGGGGCCTGCCGGGACCGGTGCACATGCTCGGCCGGATGTTGTTCTCGTTCTTGCGCTAAAAAAACTTCCGCCGCGAGGCGATGCTCCCAAAGCACAACGGGCGCGCCGAAGGCGCGCCCGCGTGACTTTTTTCGCGGTTTGCGCGAAGCTGTCGTTACGACGTCGCCAGCGCCCTGGTGAGGTTCTCGGCGACCTTGTCGAGGAAACCGGTGGTGGAGAGCCAGCGCTGCTCGGCGCCGACCAGCAAGGCGAGGTCCTTGGTCATGAAGCCGGCTTCGACGGTGTCGACGCAGACCTTCTCCAGCGTCTTGGCGAACTTCGCCAGCGCCTCGTTGTTGTCGAGCTTGGCGCGGTGCGACAGACCCTGTGTCCAGGCGAAGATCGAGGCGATCGAATTGGTCGACGTCTCCTTGCCCTTCTGATGCTCGCGATAGTGACGGGTGACGGTGCCGTGGGCGGCCTCTGCCTCCACAGTCTGGCCGTCCGGCGTCATCAGTACCGAGGTCATCAGGCCGAGCGAGCCGTAGCCCTGGGCCACGGTATCGGACTGGACGTCGCCGTCGTAGTTCTTGCAGGCCCAGACATAGCCGCCGGACCACTTCAGCGCCGAGGCCACCATGTCGTCGATCAGGCGATGTTCGTAGGTGAGGCCGGCCTTTTCGAACCGCGCCTTGAACTCGCTGTCGTAGATCTCCTGGAAGATGTCCTTGAAGCGGCCGTCATAGACTTTCAGGATGGTGTTCTTGGTCGACAGATACACCGGGTAATTGCGCATCAGCCCGTAGTTCAGCGAAGCGCGGGCGAAATCCTTGATGGATTCGTCGAGGTTGTACATGCTCATGGCGACGCCGGCACCCGGGGCCTTGAACACCTCGCGTTCGATCACGCTGCCGTCCTCGCCGACGAACTTCAGCGTCAGCACGCCCTTGCCGGGGAACTTGAAGTCGGTGGCGCGGTACTGGTCACCATAGGCGTGGCGGCCGATGATGATCGGCTTGGTCCAGCCGGGCACGAGGCGGGGCACGTTCCGGCAGATGATCGGCTCACGGAAGATGACGCCGCCGAGGATGTTGCGGATGGTGCCGTTCGGCGACTTCCACATCTCCTTCAGATTGAACTCCTTCACCCGGGCCTCGTCGGGGGTGATGGTGGCGCATTTGACGCCGACGCCGACCTTCTTGATGGCGTTGGCGGCATCGATGGTGATCTGGTCGTTGGTGGCGTCGCGGTGCTCCATGCCCAGATCGAAGTACATCAAGTTCACATCCAGGAACGGCAGGACCAGCTTGTCCTTGATGTACTTCCAGATGATCCGGGTCATCTCGTCGCCGTCGAGTTCGACGACGGGGTTGGTCACCTTGATTTTCGCCATGTGAAATCAGGCCTTCTTCGCTTGCTGCGTGGGCGGGAATGGTTCGATGGGCGCGCCTATAGCACCCGGAACGGCGGTCCGGAAGGGACCCAAAAGCCTAAGCGGGATGCCGTTTGGCAGCCTAGCAGCGCCGCTCCAAGCGGCTGCGTGCCTGTCCGGCAGGCATATTACGGATGATCGAGCCGCAGGCGCCCGGACTGTATTGCTCGAGAATCTCGGCGACATGGCGGTAGAGGCGCGCGGCCCGCCGGGATCGCACAGCTCGCAAATGCGACGCCAGACCGGCTTGGCCAGCTCGGGGTCGGCGGTATGGCAGGCCGACCACAGGATCTCCAGCGCATAGGCCTGCGAGTTGGGCAGTTCGATCGCCGCTGCACGTTCGAGGCAGCGCTTGCGCTCGGCGTAGCGGCGATTGGCCAGGCCACGACCGCCGCCGTGCCATAGGCGTCGTGGCAGTTTTCCGCCGTGCGCGATGCTTCCTCGAGCACCGGCGCAAGGTGCCGCGCGTCGATGTGGTCGACCACGAAGGCGAGGGACTGGATCCGGTACCAGGCATCGTGAATGTCGCGGGCGATCCGCAGGGCCGCAACGGGATCGCGAGGTGCAAGCTCGGCGGCGCGGCTGCGCCCGAGCACGGAGGTCGCGGCGGGGGAGGGTGTGACGGCATGCGGCTTGGTCGGCGCGGGTCCGCTGAAATCCCGTTCGTTGACTGTACCGAGTCTTGGTGGCATGCCACCGCCTTGCCACGCAGGGCAGCGGCCCGGATCGGCGCCCACGTGCAAAGCCGACGGCGGCGCCAGAGTCTCGCGCTTGGAGATTGATTCAAGTCCTGATGATCTCGAATCAGGTTCTCGCCCTAATTCTCTCAACCCGAATCGGAATTTGGAAGTCATGGCCGGACCGGAGGACAACATGGCGGATTTGCCCGGCCCGGTGGTGATCCTGGTCGAGCCTCAGCTCGGCGAGAATATCGGCATGGCGGCGCGGGCCATGGGCAATTTCGGACTGACCGAGCTGCGGCTGGTCAGTCCGCGGGATGGCTGGCCGAGCCTGCCCGCCACGCGCGCCGCGGCCGGTGCCGACCACATCATCGACCATGTGAAACTGTTCGATACGCTGGATGCGGCGATCGCCGATCTCGACCTCGTCTTCGCCACCAGCGCCCGACCCCATGACCAGGCCAAGCCGGTGGTGGGGCCGGCGGCGGCGGCCTGGGAGATGGCCGGGCATCTCGGCGGCGGCGGCAAAGCCGGCATCCTGTTCGGCCGCGAGCGCTATGGCCTCAAGGCCGAAGAGGTCGCCCGCGCCGACCGCATCGTCACCTTCCCGGTCAATCCCGAATTCGCCTCGCTCAATCTCGCCCAGGCGGTGCTGCTGATCGGCTACGAGTGGTTCAAGCTCGCGACCGCGGGGGCGCTGCCCCATGCCACGCCCGAGCGCAGCCCGCGCGCCGGCAAGGAGCAGATCAACGCCTTTTTCGACAACCTCGTCCGTGAACTCGACAAGGTCGAATTCCTGCGGCCGCCGGAGAAGCGCGAGATCATGCTGGTCAATCTGCGCAATATCTTCAGCCGGATGGAGCCGACCAAGCAGGACATGCATACGCTGCACGGCATCGTCATGGCCATTGCCGAAGGCCGCAAGGGCCCGGCCAAGGGCGGCGTGCTCGATGGCGCCGGCGCGACGCGGCTGCGGGCGCTGCTCGCCGAGGAGGGAACGCCGCGCGGTCCGGAGGCGGGCGGCAGCGTGCGCGGGCTCGCGCGGCTGTTGCGGCGTAATCCGACGGATGCGGAACGCGCGCTTTGGGCGGCGCTGCGCGCCGACCGGCGCTTCGCCGGCGAGTTCAAGCGCCAGACGCCGGTCGGCCGCCACATTCCGGATTTTGTCTCCTTCACCCGGCGTACTGCCGTCGAACTCGTCAATGCCGGCGAGAATGCCGCCATCGCGGCCGATCGCGGCGCGCGCAGGAGTTGGCTCGAGGCGCGTGGCTATCGCGTGGTGGTGCTCGAGGCGGCGGACATCGAACGGGACCTGCCGCAGGCGCTCGACCAGATCGCAGCGGTCCAGTCGCTCTGAGCAAATGAAGCTTGCGTCAGATCCACCGCGCTAACGCCGCAGGAACACGCGGAGGCGATGTCCGTCCGGGTCGAGGCCGACGAAGGTCCGGCCGAAATCCATCTCGGTGATCGGCTGCGCGATCCTGACGCCCTGGGCGACCCATGTCTCGAACGTGGCTTGCAGCGCCGCGGCGTCGGCGACGACGAATGCGATCTCGCTGCCGCCGGGGCGGGCGGCAGGGTCGACCGCGGGCTCCACCGTTGGCCGCAGCCACAGGCCGAGCAGCACGTTTGCGCCGAGCTCCAGCATTGCGAAGGTGGCGGATTCCTCCTTCAGAGAGCGGTCGAACAGACGGCTGTAAAACCGGCCACTGGCAAGCGGATCAGCGACATAGAACAGGACGAATTGAAACGTCGGCATGGGGCTTTCCTCGGTTCATGGAGGCGGGACCCTTACACGCTGTGCGCGACAGTTTCTGTCAGGAGCAGGATCGGGACAGCCGATCGTCTGCCGGCTTTCGTCAATGGTGGACGATGCCCTCGGCCTGCCGCCATTCGGCGAGCAGGCGGCGCCGGCGGCGCGGCAGGGCCTCCGAGGTCGCCGTGATCCCGATGATGCGATCGAGCCGGAAGTGTCGGAACGCCTGGCGCATTTCGCACCAAGCGGCGAGCACTTCGGCGTCCTTGAAGAAGCCGATCACCAGCGGCCAGATCTGGCGCTTCGAGCGTTGCCCGGAACTATCGATATAGACGATCGCGAGCTTGCGCTCGGCTCTCATCGCCTCGCGCAGCAGCGTCAGGCCGGCAGCCCGTGCCCGCTCGGTCTCCCGCGCCGCCGCCAGCAGCGGTGCATCGTCGATCCGGGCGCGGAGGTCGGGTGGCAGCACATCAGTGATCTTGGCGAGCGCGTCGGCGGCGTCGAGTCCGAGGCGGTCGTCACCAAGCTTGGTGACCCAGCGTAGCCCCAGCACCACCGCCTCGATCTCGCCATCGGTGAACATCAGCGGCGGCACCGTAAAGCCGCTGCCCAACACATAGCCGAGCCCGGCTTCGCCCCGGATGTCGGCGCCCTGGGCATTGAGGGTGAGAATGTCGCGATAGATCGTGCGCTCGGAAACGCCGAGGCTGTGGGCGAGGCCGGCCGCGGTGACGGGATGGCGGCTTCGCCGGAAGATCTGGATCAGGTCGAGCAGACGGGCCGCGCGCGACACCGGATCGGCTCCAAATAGGGCGCGCGCCGCCCCATTGCGGCGCGCGAACCGGCGCTCAGCCGGCGCTCTTGATCTGTTCGACCGCGGTGGCCAGCAGTTCGGCCATCTTGGCCCGGACCTCGGCCTCACCGATGCCCTTGGCGGCGAGATCGCCTGCGACCTTGCGCAGTACGTCAGCATCGCCCGCTTCCTGGAAGTCGGCCTCGATCACGCTCTTGGCATAGGCCGCCGCCTCGTCGCCGCTCTTGCCGAGCTTGTCGGCTGCCCATTGTCCGAGCATGCGGTTGCGGCGCGCTTCCGCCTTGAACTTGAGATCCTCGTCGTGAACGAACTTCTTCTCGAAGCCGTCCTTGCGTTCGTCGAAAGTCGTCATGATATCGGTCCTGTGCACACTACGTGGGCGGCAGATGGCTCGTGCGGTGGGTCTGACGCTCGTATCAGCATTGCAGCGAATTCGTCGGACGAGCGTCAGATCCAAAACCGCACTAGAATCATAGCTATACTAGTCTAGTGTTCCTTTGGTTCTAACGTTCGTATGAGTGCTCGCTGCAAAGGGATACCCTCGAAGGGGCCGGCGAAAGGTCTTAGCGGGGCGATGGCGTCCCGGACAATGGTCCTCCGTAAGGGCATTCAGTCGCAGCATTCATTCGGCCGTAGCAATCAGGGCTAAACTGCGGCGGTAAAACTCCTGCGAATCGGGCCCGTTCGATTGTATCGCAGGAGCCGATCGGGTAGGTTGCGGGCAGGTCCAGTTCTCGTTCTGTTTCCCGAGGCCGGGGTCTCGCGGCAGCTCCGCCGTGGGTCGTGTATCAATCGGAGCTTATCCCAATTATGGACAACAACACACGGTACATCCCCATGAGCCGTCGGCGTCGCATTTATGAAGGCAAGGCAAAGGTGCTCTATGAGGGCCCCGAGCCAGGAACGCTGATTCAGCATTTCAAGGACGACGCGACTGCGTTCAATGCCAAGAAACACCAGGTGATCGAGGGCAAGGGCGTCCTCAACAACCGGATTTCGGAATACGTCTTCCAGCATCTGAACGACATCGGGGTCCCGACCCATTTTATCCGGCGGCTCAACATGCGCGAGCAGTTGATTCGCGAGGTCGAGATCGTTCCGCTCGAGGTCGTGGTGCGTAACGTCGCCGCCGGCTCGCTGTCGCAGCGACTCGGCATCGAGGAGGGCACCCAGCTCCCCCGTTCCATCATCGAGTTCTATTACAAGAACGACCAGCTCAACGACCCGATGGTGTCGGAAGAGCACATCACCGCTTTCGGCTGGGCGACTCCCCAGGAGATCGACGACATCATGGCGCTTGCCATCCGCGTCAACGACTTCCTCACCGGGCTATTTCTCGGCATCGGCATCCGCCTCGTCGACTTCAAGATGGAATGCGGCCGGCTGTTCGAGAACGAGATGATGCGGATCATCGTCGCCGACGAGATCTCGCCCGACTCATGCCGGCTGTGGGACATCAAGTCGAACGAGAAGCTCGACAAGGACCGCTTCCGCCGCGATCTCGGCGGTCTGTTGGAGGCCTATACCGAGGTCGCCAAGCGGCTCGGCATCATGGGCGAGAACGAACGCCCGGCGGGTTCGGGTCCGGTGCTGGTGAAGAGCTGACGATCATGAAGGCACGGGTTACCGTCACGCTGAAGAGCGGCGTCCTCGATCCCCAGGGTAAGGCGATCGAGGGGGCGCTCAAGTCGCTCGGCATCGAGGGTGTCACCAGCGTCCGCCAGGGCAAGGTCTTCGACATCGAGGTCGCGGCAACCGATCGCGTCGGCGTGGAGGCAGCGCTCAAAGCCGCCGCCGACCGGCTGCTCGCCAACACGGTGGTCGAGAACTACCGGGTGGAAGTGCTCGGCTGAAGACGCGCTGAAGCGTCTTTGGCCTGCCGAAGTCTTGAGTTTCCTGAGTCTTGAGTTTTCTGAGTCTTAAAGCTCCCTGAGAAGCATGATCTGCGCATGAAGACCGCCGTCCTCGTCTTTCCGGGCATCAACCGCGAACGCGACATGGCGCGGGCGATCAAGCTCGTGTCCGGCCACGAACCGACCATGGTCTGGCATGCGGAGACCGCGCTGCCCGCCGGCACCGATCTCGTGGTGCTGCCTGGCGGCTTCTCCTACGGCGATTATCTGCGCTGCGGCGCCATTGCCGCCCGTGCACCGGTCATGGACGCGGTACGGGCCTATGCCGCCGGCGGCGGCCTGGTGCTCGGCGTCTGCAACGGCTTCCAGATCCTGTGCGAATCCGGCCTGTTGCCAGGCGTCTTGATGCGCAATGCGCGGCTCAGATTCATCTGCCGCGACGTCCATCTGCGGGTGGAGCGCTCGGACACGCCCTTTACCCGCGGCTACAATGCCGGCCAGGTGATCCGCGTGCCGGTGGCCCATGGCGAGGGCAATTACACCGCCGATGCCGAGACCCTGACACGGCTGGAAGGCGAGGGACGGGTCCTCTATCGCTACTGCGCGGCCGATGGCTCGGTCGGCGACGTCTCCAACCTCAATGGCGCGGCGGCGTCCATCGCCGGCATCATCAATGACAAGGGCAACGTCCTCGGCATGATGCCCCACCCGGAAAACCACGTCGAAACGATCATGGGCTGCACCGACGGCCGCGGCCTGTTCGCCGGCCTGTTCGCTCATTTCGATCGCGCCGCCTGATCGAGACGCCGCGCTAGTGTGGAGTCTCGCAATTGCCTACCGCCTTTGCGGCCAGTCTCTCGTAGGCAATCGCGACACATAAGCCACGCTAGCACTTTGATTTTGTTAGTGTCCTTTATGTCTCCGAATGACCGTGCGAGCGTGAAGCAAATGGGGCGGTAATTCGGAGACAGGACACTAGCCCCGTCTCCTGACGCGCTTGATGGTGCCGGAGAAGTTCAGCAGCGGCCGGCCGTCGCAGGTCATCATCCCACGCAGGAAGATCAATGAGCCGCCGGCCCGGGTGACCTCTCCGGTAGCCTCGATCCGCTCGCCTTCCTTTGCCGCGTCGAGGAATTCGGCATTGAACGCCACCGTCACGGCGGGTCCCTGCAATTCGCTTCGGGCGAAGGCGAACAGGCAGTAGTCGGCGAAGGTCATGAAGCAGCCGCCATGGACGTGGCCAAGGCCGTTGAGGTGCTTACGGGTGACGCGAAACGCGCAGCGCGCCCGGCCGTTTTCTTCGGTCTGCCAGAACGGGCCGTTATTCGATTCGAAGGTGTCGCGGGTCCAGGTGGTCCAGCCGGCGAACTCGCCGTCGGTGGCGATGACGGTCCCCGGGCGTTCGAATGGGGCGGGTGGAACGGCGGTCACGAGGCTCTCCTTGGAACTATGTCGGGCGCCTCTTACCGGCAGGGGTGACGCGGCGCAAACGCCATCCGGTCGGGCCGTCCCCAGATTTGCCGCCCCCCGGCAAAACGGGGCACACAAAGCCCTTTTCCGGCCCCTTTGATCTCCTTAAAGAGGGATGGCGCTTTTTGATTTTGACGCGTTTTCCCCAAGGGGGCGCCCTTCCTCGCCTCTTTGCGACAACGCCCGCGGACAACCGATTCCGATGATTTCCAACGAACCGAAGATCACCCCCGACCTGGTCGCCGCCCATGGCCTCACGCCGGACGAATACCAGCGCATCCTCGACCTGATCGGGCGCGAACCGACTTTCACCGAGCTCGGCATCTTCTCGGCGATGTGGAACGAGCACTGCTCCTACAAGTCGTCGCGTAAGCACCTGCGCGGCCTGCCGACCAAGGCGCCCTGGGTGATCCAGGGACCGGGCGAGAATGCCGGCGTGATCGACATCGGCGACGGCCAGGCGGTCGTCTTCAAGATGGAGAGCCACAACCACCCGAGCTACATCGAGCCCTATCAGGGCGCGACCACCGGGGTGGGCGGCATCCTGCGCGACGTCTTCACCATGGGGGCGCGGCCGATCGCCTGCCTCAATGCGTTGTCCTTCGGCGATCCCGGGCACCCCAAGACGCGGCACCTCGTCTCCGGCGTAGTGGCGGGCGTCGGCGGCTACGGCAATTCCTTTGGCGTGCCGACGGTCGGCGGCCAGACTCGATTCCATACCCGCTACGACGGCAATATCCTCGTCAACGCCATGGCGGTCGGCCTCGCGCAGGCTGACAAGATCTTCTATGCCGCCGCTTCCGGCGTGAATATGCCGATCGTCTATCTCGGCTCGAAGACCGGCCGTGACGGCATCCACGGCGCCACCATGGCGTCAGCCGAGTTCGACGATGCCTCCGAGGAGAAGCGGCCTACCGTCCAGGTCGGCGATCCGTTCGCGGAGAAGCTGCTGCTGGAGGCCTGCCTCGAGATCATGGCCAAGGGCTGCGTCGTCGCCATCCAGGACATGGGCGCGGCTGGCCTGACCTGCTCGGCGGTGGAGATGGGCGCCAAGGGCGATCTCGGCGTCGACCTCGATCTCAACGCGGTCCCGACCCGGGAAGTGGGCATGAGCGCCTACGAGATGATGCTCTCCGAGAGCCAGGAGCGCATGCTGATGGTGCTCAAGCCGGAAAAGGAAGCCGAGGCCGAGGCGATCTTCCGCAAATGGGGCCTCGACTTTGCTGTGGTCGGCCACACCACGTCGAGCTGTCGTTTCGTGGTCAAGCACGGCGGCGACGTCATGGCCGATCTGCCGATCAAGGAACTCGGCGACGAGGCGCCGCTGTATGACCGGCCATGGGTCGAAAGCCCCAAGCTGCCGGTCCTGCATGCCCGAGGCATCAAACCGCCGCTCTCGACGCTCGAAGCTCTGCACAAACTGATCGGCTCGCCTGATCTGTGCTCCAAGCGCTGGGTCTGGGAGCAATACGATCACGTCATCCTCGGCAATACCGTGCAGCGCCCCGGTGGCGATGCCGCCGTGGTGCGGGTCGAGGACGGTCCCAAGGGCCTCGCGCTCACCGTCGACGTGACGCCGCGCTATTGCGAAGCCGATCCCTTCGAGGGTGGCAAGCAGGCCGTAGCGGAGGCCTGGCGCAACATCACCGCGGTGGGCGGGCGGCCGCTCGCCATCACCGACAATCTCAATTTCGGCAATCCCGAGCGGCCGGAGATCATGGGCCAGTTCGTCGGCTGCCTGCGCGGCATTTCCGAGGCCTGCACCGCGCTCGACTTCCCGGTCGTGTCCGGCAACGTCTCGCTCTACAACGAGACCAACGGCCGCGGCATTCTGCCGACGCCCTCCATCGGAGGCGTCGGCGTGTTGCCCGACTTCACCAAGTCGGCAACGCTCGCCTTCAAGGCCGCGGGCGAGGTCATCCTCCTGATCGGCGATAGCCATGGCTGGCTCGGGCAGTCGATGTATCTGCGCGACGTCTGCGGTCGCGAGGAGGGTGCGCCGCCGCCGGTCGATCTGGACTCCGAGAAGCGCAACGGCGACGTGGTGCGCGGCATGATCCATTCGGGGACAGCGAGTGCGGTCCACGACATTTCCGACGGCGGCCTGCTCGTGGCTCTTGCCGAGATGGCGATGGCCAGCCACATCGGCGCGGTGCTCGATCGCGCTCCCGAAGGATTCGTGCCTCATGGCTGGTGGTTCGGTGAGGACCAGGCCCGCTACATCGTCACCGTGCCGGGGAGCGAACTGCTCGGCGTGCTGACCAAGCTCAAGGCGGTCGAGGTGCCGTTCACGCAGATCGGCGTGACTGGCGGCGGCGAGCTGGTGATCGACGGAGAAGGTTGCATTGCGCTCGAGCGGCTCGAGCATGCCTTCGAGAGCTGGCTGCCCGACTACATGGCCGGCAAGGCGAGCTGAACCCTCTCGTCGGCTTCTCAGGGGTATGCTCGCGCTTGTCGCAGGTATCCGTGTCTTGACGTCCCGATGGCGTACGTCCCCATGCGGGACAGGCCCGGCCATGACGAATGAACGAGAGGCCGGGCTCAGGCCGCGAGCTCGTATTCGCGGCTGATGTCCTTGCCCGTATAGTCCGTCATCAGCGCGGTGGCGATGATGCTGATCACCGCGCAGCAGGCGATGTAGATCGCGATGGCGTAGGGCGTGTGATAGGTGCCGAACAGCCAGGTTGCGATCAGCGGCGCCGGGCCGCCGGCGATCACCGAGGCGAGCTGGTAGCCGAGCGACGAGCCGCTGTAGCGCAGCCGTCCGGTGAAGCTCTCCGCGATCAGCGCGGCCTGCGGCCCATACATCATGTCATGGGGCACCAGCGACAGCACGATCGCGAAGAAGATGATCCAGGTCACGCCGGTGTTGACCATTCCGAAATAAATGAAGCCGAACACGCCGGTGACCACCGCGCCGATCAGATACATGGTCTTGCGGCCGATGCGGTCGGACAGGTGCCCGAACAGCGGGATCGAGACGAACGACAGTACCGAGGCCACGAGGACCGCGGTGAGCAGGAAGTCCCGCGACACGTGCAATGTGCCGGTGCCGTAGGAAAAGATGAAAGCCGTGAAGATGTAGAACGGGGCCTGCTCGGCCATGCGCGCGAACGCCGACAGCACGATCGCCTTTGGCTGTTTCTTGATCACCTCGAGGATCGGGGTGCGCTCGATGCGGCGTTCGGCGACAAGACGGGTGAAGATCGGAGTCTCAAGGATGCCGAGCCGGATGTAGAGGCCGACAGCGACGAGAAGCAGGCTCAGCAAGAACGGCACGCGCCAGCCCCACGCAAGGAAGTCCTCCCCCGACATCTGGCTGAAGGCGAGGACAGCGAGGTTGGCGAGGAACAGTCCGCAAGGTACGCCGAACTGCGGCCAGGATGCGATGAAGCCGCGGGAATGGTTGGACCGCGCCCATTCCATCGAGAGCAGCACCGAGCCACCCCATTCGCCGCCGACGCCGACGCCCTGGATGAAGCGCAGGATCGTGAGAATGACGGCGCCCCAGACGCCAACACTGGCATAGGTCGGCACCAGTGCGACCGCGAACGTCGCTAGCCCCATCACCAGCAGCGTTGCGATCAGCGTCGACTTGCGTCCGATGCGATCGCCGTAATGACCGAAGATCGCCGCGCCCACCGGCCGCGCGACGAAGCCGACCGCATAGATGGCGAACGCTTCGAGGGTGCCGACAAGGGGATCAGAGCGCGGGAAGAACAACTTGGCGAACACCAACCCGGTGACGGTGCTGTAGAGGAAGAAATCGTACCATTCGATCGCCGTGCCGATGGTGGCGGCGAGTACCGCGCGGCGGAGCTGGATCTGGTGTTCGGATTCGGAGAGCAGGACGATGTCGGTCTCGCTGGAGGCCATGGCGTTTCTCCAGTTGACTGCGCTCTTCTGGCGCGTGTTGCGCAGCTAAATGTTTTGTGAAGGAACTCCGAAGCGAAGACCTGGTTCCATGCGACCGGAGGTACAACGATGGCTCCGGCATCGACGATTTGGTGAGGTCCCCGCCGAGGTCGCCTGTACCGCCGCACCACGCGGCGGCGGACGGGCTCACAGCACGCGTCTGACCGCTGGTAGGCTGCGCAGCGCCGCCGTCATGCCCCAGCTCAGGGCGAGTGTTCCGCTGAAGACGATCAGCACCTTGACGGCAGCGCTGATGGCGAATCCGAGCAGCGCATATTGCAGCCACAGACAGAAGAGGTAATGCACGACATAGATGCCGTAGGCGTCGGCCTGCAAGGCATCCAGCCAGCTTTCCCCGTCGGATGAGAAGCGCAGGAACAGGGCGAGGATGGCGAGGCTGATGGCGACGCAGGTCGCGGCATAGATCACGCCGTAGCTCGACTGCCACCACAGCGGCGGGGCGCCGACGAGGTTGCTCAGGCGCATGCGGCGGAAGTTGATCAGATAAGAGAGCAGCCCGAAAGCGATCGCGGCGACCATCGTCGCGGCGAACCAGCGGCACGCCAATTGGCCGTCGCGCGCCAGCAGGCCCTTGGCGAGATCCGCGGCGCCGATACCGACACCGGCGAAGAAGAACACCGCATAGAGCAGCAATCGGCTGGCCTGGACCTCGAACGGGCCGAGATTGAACCAGCGCACGGCGCCGAATTTGAACAGCATCGGCATGTAGGCGAGCGTCGCGACGATGAACAGTGCGAGGCCGAAGACGACGGCGCGGTCGCGCGCCAGGGTCGACAGGCGGCCGATCGCGATGATCGTGGACGGAGCGATCAGAAACAGAAGAGCGGCAATGCCGTCGAGCAGCAGAAGCAGCCAGATGAACCAGGCCGGGCCGTTGAACCAGACGCCATTCCTGAAATTGTCGAGCCAGAAGGGGAGAAAGCCGGTCGCTTTGCCGGTGAGGCTGAAGGACGCGTAATAGGCGATCGGCATCAGGAAAATGACCGCGACGACATAAGGTATTCCCAGGCGCAGCGCCCGGTCGCGCAGGAATTGGGCGATGCCCTTGCGCATCAGGCTCGGCCAGACGAACAGCCCCGACAGCAGATACATCAGCGCCATGAAGAAGGCGTCGTTGAACAACGTGAAGAGGTTGAAGCCGATCCACTTCTGGACATCGACGATCGGCGCGGTCGACCATAGATAATGATTGGGATAGAAACGGCCGAACGCGGTGTAGGCGACCACGGTGTGATTGGCGAGCACCAGCAAGGTGACGAAGGTGCGCGCCCGGTCGAGCGCTGCATAACGGTCGGACATGGTGATCGATCAGGCCCTCAAAGTCGCGCAATCCTAGCGCGAGAAGCCAGGGTCGTCATCGTGCAACCAGGTCTCTACAACTGGTGCGGTGTCTCGCAATTGCCTACAGGGGGCTGCCGCAGAGGGGGTAGACAATTGCGAGACATAAGCTGCACCAGTGCGGTGGATCTGACGCTCGTATTAGCATTGCAGCGAATTCGTCGTATCCGCGTCAGATCAAAAACCGCAATAGAATCATAACTATACTGTGTCCCTTTGGTTCCAACGTTCGTATGAGTGCTCGCTGCAAAGGGACACGAACGTACCGGGACACTAGTGTGGCGTTTCGCAATTGCCTACTGCCTTTGCGGCAAGCCTCTCGTAGGCAATTGCGAGACATAAGCCGCACTAGCTTTTTGATTTTGCTAGTGTCCTGATGTCTCCGAATTACAGTGCGAGGGTGAGGCAAATGAAGCGGTAATTCGGAGACAGGACACTAGTCCGCCGTTTCCTCGATCTTGACCCGGTCGGGATAAAAGGCGAGGTGACCGGCAATGGCGGCGACGGCGGGGTAGGGGCGCTCGTAGCTCCAGATCGCGTCGGCGATCGCGTGGCTGCCGGCCTTGACGCTGAAATAGCTGGCATCGCCCTTGTAAGGGCAGTGCGTCACATGGGCGCCGGGCTCGAACTGAGTCATCGCCGCATCCTCGCGCGGAATGTAGTGCACCGGCGGGTAATTTGCCTCTCGGAGGGTCAAGGTCCGTCGGCTATCGGCGAGGCTGAGGCCGCCAAGGCTGACGCGAATCCGGCGCGGATTGGCTTCAATGGTGATCGGGTGGTCGGGTCCTGGTGTTTTCATCGAAGGTGCCCCGTGCGGAAGTCCGGTCGAATTCCCAGCACACCGTCGAAGCATGGCTGACGGCGGCCGGGAAGAGATGACGAGATGGGGCCAAAGGGCTAGAACTTCAACCAAGGTGGCAACCGCCGCGAATCGAGATGCAAACCGGAGACCGTTCAGATGCCGATGGATGCGCGGGAGATCGAGGCCATGATCAAGGCCGCCATTCCCGATGCCGAAGTCACCATTCGCGATCTCGCCGGCGACGGCGATCATTATGCCGCGACCGTGATCTCTGAGTCGTTCCGCGGCAAATCGCGTGTGCAGCAGCACCAGATCGTTTATCAGGCGCTCAAGGGCCAGATGGGCGGGGTGCTGCACGCCCTCGCGCTACAGACGGGCGCGCCGGCGGCCTGAGGCCGCCCGCCGGGAACACCACCGATCGAGCGCGGCGGCTCAGCCTGTCAGCGCGTGGACGGAAAACAGCCCGGCGTCGTCGTACCAGCTGCGCGCCAGTTTCCACCCCGCGGCCTCCGCCAGCGCGCGGAAACGCGGCACGCTATATTTATAGCTGTTCTCGGTGTGGATGCTTTCGCCGGCTCGGAAGACGATGTCGCGGCCGAGCAGGCGAATGGCCTGGTCCGTCCGGCTGACGAGGTGCATCTCGATGCGGTGACGCACGCCGTTGTAGAAGGCGCGGTGGTCAAATGCCGACAGATCGAAATCGGCGCCGAGTTCGCGGTTGATCCGCTCGAGCAGATTGAGGTTGAACCGGGCGGTGACGCCAGAGGCGTCGTCATAGGCCGGCTCGAGCACCGCGGGACCCTTTTCCAGATCGATGCCGATGATCATCGTCGCGCCGCCCCCCAGCAGGCGTCGCGCGCTTCGCAGGAAGGCGCCGGCGGCTTCCGGCTCGAAATTGCCGAGGGTCGAACCGGGAAAGAAACCGGCGCGTGGCAATTTGGCGACGCTGGGCGGCAGATCGAACGAGCCGGTGAAATCCGCCGCGACGGGGTCCACGGAGAGGCGCGGAAAGTCGCGGCGCAAACCCGCGGCCTGAGCATTGAGGAAATCTTCGGAGATATCGACAGGAACATAGGCGCCCAGGCGATCTGCCAGGCCGCCACCCTCAAGCAGCAGCCGCACTTTCGTCGTCGCTCCGGCTCCGAATTCGACGAGAGCTGCGCGATCCGGGATGGCCGAAGCGAAGTCGCGGCCGTGCCGGCGCAGGATCTCGATCTCGCTGCGCGTCGGGTAGTATTCCGGCAGACGCGTGATCTCCTCGAACAGCGCCGACCCGGCGGCATCATAGAAATACTTCGGTGGCAGGCGTTTGGGCGTGTCGGTGAGGCCGGCCATCACGTCGCCGGCGAAGGCGGTGGCGGCTGGTGCGGAGCTGCGAGTGGCCGCGCGCGCGGAGGCGTGGATATTCATCGGCGTTCTCCCTGGCGCCGTGGCGCCTCGAAATTGCTTGATTGTCGCGAGGACAGCTCGTCTCCGCAGCCTTAATCGGGGTAATCGGCAAGGCGCAGGCCAGTGAACTGCCAGCGATGATGTGGATAGAAGAAGTTGCGATAGGTGAGGCGGCTGTGGCCTTCGGGGGTGGCCAGCGACGAGCCGCGCAGCACGAACTGGTTGACCATGAATTTGCCGTTGTATTCGCCGAGCGCATCCTCGGCGGCGCGATATCCCGGATAGGGCGCATAGGCGCTGCGCGTCCATTGCCAGACGGTGCCGAAGGCATCATTGAACGCGCCGGCACGGGCCGCCACCTCCCATTCGAATTCGGTCGGCAGATGCCTGCCGCGCCAGCGGGCGAAGGCGTCAGCTTCGTAATAGCTGACATGGCAGACCGGCGCGGCGGGGTCGATAGGCTGCGAGCCGCCGAGCGTCATCACATACCAGCGGCCGTCCACCTCATGCCAATGGCCTGGCGCGCGCCAGCCCTCGGTGCTCGCCACCGTGAAGCCCTCCATCAGCCATAGCGTCGCGCGCGCGTAGCCGTCGTCGGCCATGAAGGCGAGCCACTCGCCGTTGGTGACGAGATCTCGGGCGATGCGCACCGGGCCGACCAGGGCGCGGTGGGCAGGCTGCTCGTTATCGAAATGGAAACCGTTCTGCTGGTGCCCGATAGCATGGATGCCTTCCGGGAGCACCACCTCGCCATCTCTCCTGTCCGCCCGCCGCTGAGGCGTGGGCCAGCGCCAGTCCGGGTCGTAGGCCGGACGGATCGGGTTGCAGGAGAAGGCGTGCAGGATGTCGGTGAGCATCAGCTCCTGGTGTTGCTGCTCGTGATTGAATCCGACCACTATCAGCGGGGCCACCTTCTCAAGGATGGCGGCATCCGCTTCTTCGAGAAATCGGGTGACCGCCGCATCGACATGGGCCCGGTAGGCGCCGATCTCGGCAGCGCCCGGGCGGGTCAGCAGCCCGCGGGCATGGCGGGCATGGCGCGGGCCGACGGTGACATAATACGAATTGAACAGGAAAGCATAATCGGGATCGAACGGACGGTAGTCCGGCAGGTGCTCGCCGAGCACGAATTGCTCGAAGAACCAGGTGGTGTGGGCGCGGTGCCATTTGGCCGGACTGGCATCCGGCATCGACTGCACGCACTGGTCCTCGGCGGAGAGGGGGCCGGCGCGGCGCTCGGTCTCGGTCCGGACGGAACGGAAAGCGGCAATCAGGGCCGCGTTGCGGGATGAGCTGAGGTCGGAGGTCGGGGCCCAGGGGATTTCGGGGGCGGTCGTGGCTGGTTGCGTCACGCAGAACTCCGATTTCAGGCCATAACGTTTTGCGCGGGGGCAGGTTCCCGAGCGATTCCTGCTCCAGATAGGCTGTCCGGTGGCCGATTACAGGGGTGGAGGCGGCATCCGTCGATTACCGCGGCCCGTTCAGGAATGGGGATCGACCGAAATTCGGGTGGGATGGCAGAGCCGTTCGGGCTACATATATTCCTTATGATGACCCTGGGGCCGAGCCCCCGGCGCACAAGGACGGGACCATGAATATCGAGCAATTCATCGACAACGAAGTGAAGTCGAACGACGTCGTGCTGTTCATGAAGGGCACGCCACAGTTCCCCCAATGCGGGTTCTCCGGCCAAGTGGTCCAGATCCTCGACCACGTCGGGATCCCCTACAAGGGACTGAACGTCCTCGACTCCATGGAATTGCGCGAGGGCATCAAGGTCTATTCCAACTGGCCGACCATTCCGCAGCTCTATGTCAAGGGCGAGTTCGTCGGCGGTTGCGACATCATCCGCGAGATGTTCCAGGCGGGCGAGTTGCAGCAGCTCTTCGCAGACAAGGGCGTCGCCGCGCCGGCGGGCTAAGTCCAGACCAACGCGCCGATGCCATGAGCGCGCCGGCGCGTCTTCAAGCCCGCTGCTGGGCAGGGATATAAAGGGATGAGTGCTGACGGTTCGCGCGTTGTCGGAAGGCTCAAGGGATCGCCCCTTGTGCGTCCTGTCCTACGTCCCGTGAGGCGGCATTTTGCGACGGGCGTGCGCGCAGCGCTGATCGCCGCTGTGCTCGCCATCCCCGCGACGCTTGGACCGGAGCGCGTCGACCCCGCGGCCGCTGCCATCGACCCTCAATTGTCGATCGACAAGCTTGGCCGCATCGACAACTTCTTCAACAGTGAAATCGGCGGCGGAAAGATTCCGGGCGCGGTCGTGCTGGTGCAGCGCCACGGCCGGCCGGCCTATTTCCGGTGTTTCGGTGTCCGCGACGTCGACAGCGGTCTGCCGATGTCGTCGGACACGATCTTTCGTATCTTCTCGATGTCCAAGCCGATCACCGCAGTGACGGCGATGATGCTGATCGACCAGGGCAAGCTCGGCTTGCACGATCCGCTGTCGAAATACATTCCTGCCTTCGCCCAGGTGAAAGTCGGGGTCGAGACCCGCGGCCCCGACGGCGTAACGCGGCTTGCCACCGAGCCGCTGCGCCGCGAGATCACCATCGAGGACTTGCTGCGGCAGTCCTCGGGCATCACCTATGGCTTCTATGGCGACAGCCAGGTGCGCAAGGCCTATGCCGCGGCCGACCTGTTTCGCGAACCGCTCGACAATGCCATTTTCGCCGAGCGTCTTGCCAAGCTGCCCCTCGCCGAGCAGCCGGGCACGGTGTGGGATTATGGCCATTCCATGGACATTGTCGGCCGGGTGATCGAGGTCGTCACCGGGAAGTCGCTCTATCAGGCCGAGAAGGAGATGCTGCTCGATCCGCTCGGCATGACCGACACCGCGTTCTATGTCGCCGATCCGGAAAAGTATTCGCGCCTGGCGCGGCCGATGCCCAGCGACAGCACCTTCGTCGCCACCATGGAGCGCGACGTGCGCAAGCCCATCGCCTGGGAGCCGGGTGGCAGCGGCATGGTGTCGACGCCGCATGATTATGCGCGCTTCGCCCAGATGCTGCTCAACGGCGGCATGCTCGATGGCCGGCAGTATCTCAGCCCGGAAGCGTTCCGGACCATGACCACCAATCAAATCGAGCCGGCGACTGGTGTGAAGCGCGGCGCATTCTATTTCCCCGGTGACGGTTTCGGTTACGGCCTCGGCTTTGGTGTCCGCATCAATCGCGGCGACCGCAACCCGCCGGGCGCGGTCGGCGAGATCAAGTGGGACGGCGCTGGCGGCACCTATTTCTTCGCCGATCCCAAGAACGACATGTTCGCCATGCTGATGATCCAGTCACCGTCGCAGCGCGGACGTATCATTCCCGAGCTCAAGAAGCTGGTCTACGACGCGCTCGCGACCAAATAGAGGTTGTCGAGCAGCGTGAGCGCCGGCTCGTGTGAACGGGGCGCGCGAAGAATCCGCTCCATTCATTAGGCCGAGCCCCTCAGCTGCCGGGCGCGGCGAATTTCATCAGGACGAGACCGGCGAGGATGAGTGCGGCGGCGGTGAGGCGCAGCGGGGTCATCGCCTCGCCGAGCAGCAAGATGCCGGTGGCGAAGGCGCCGAGCGCGCCGATCCCGGTCCAGACCATGTAGGACGTGCCCATCGGCAACGATTTCATCGCCAGCGCCAGCAGGCCGACGCTGGCGATCATGGCGGTGATGCTCAGTACGGCGGGCGTCGGGCGGCTGAAGCCGTCCGACTGCTTGAGAGCATAGGCCCAGACGATTTCGAGCAGACCGGCGACGGTCAAGAGCATCCAGGACATCACGCGGCTCCTTCAGGCGAAGAGCCGGGCCGTCCCGGGCGTCGAATCTACCCGCAGCTCGATTGCGGCGGGACGAGGACGTGGCCTCATGCTTCACTCAGGCATCTGACGCGACGGTTAATGTCGAATCCATTCCACCAGATCAAGAGCAGGCTCAGGTCTCTTCGATCACGATCACGACCACGACGTCGCCGGCCCGCAGCGTCTGGCCGGGCCTGACCCGGATCTGGGCAATGCGGCCCGCGGCCGGGGCGGTCACCGCAATCTCCATCTTCATCGATTCGATGATAGCGAGCCCGTCGCCGGCGCGGACCTCGGTGCCTTCCGCCACAAGGACCTTCCACACATTGCCTGGAACCTCGGAGAACGCCCCAGCGCAGCCTGGCGGGAGGGTGTCGAAGCCGCTGAGGGCGGCAGACGTAGGCTCCTCGACCGGACCATTGAGGCTGAGTTCTGCCCAGCGCTGGCGTTCGGCCTCGAAAGCGGCTTGCTGGCGCTGCTTGAACGTCGCGATGGAGGGCCGAGTGGCGTCGAGTTCGGCCCGATAGCTGGCATAGGAGAAAGAGCCGTCCTCGATGCGGACCGGATAGGCGCCGTGGGGAAAGGCAGCACGGGCATCCAGCAGCTCCTCGGCGCTGACCGGAAAGAAGCGGATGCGGTCGAAGAAGCGCAGCAGCCAGGGATGACCGGGCTTGAATTCCGGCGTCGTCCGCCACGTGTTCCACATCTGGATGGTGCGGCCGAACAGCTGGTAGCCGCCGGGCCCCTCCATCCCGTAGATGCACATGTAGGCGCCGCCGATACCGACCGCGTTTTCCGGCGTCCAGGTGCGGGCGGGATTGTATTTGGTGGTCACCAGACGATGGCGCGGATCCATCGGGGTGGCCACCGGCGCGCCGAGATAGACGTCGCCCAGTCCGAGCACTAGGTAGTTGGCGTCGAAGACGATGCGCCTGACCTCGTCCTCGTCGACGAGCCCGTTGATGCGGCGGATGAACTCGATGTTGGAGGGGCACCAGGGCGCGTCGGGGCGCACCAGCTCCTGATACTTCTGCATGGCCAGCACCGCCTGGGGATCGTTCCAGGAGAGCGGCAGATGGATCACCCGGCTCGGCACCGCCATGGTCTCGGCGCGCGGCAGGTCGCGCTCAAGCGCCCGCAGGACATCGAGCAGGCGATGACGCGACAGCACGGCGCTATCGTAATGGATCTGCAGCGAGCGGATACCGGGCGTCAGGTCGATGATGCCCGGTAGCTTCGCCTCGGCGACGGCCTGCGCCAGCACATGGATGCGAAGGCGCAGGGCGATATCGAGCTCCATGGGGCCGTATTCAACCAGCAGATTGTCGTCACCCGCCCGGCGATAGACCACAGGCACAGGGCCGGCGTCGCTGCGGCCGATCACCGCCGCGCCGAGATCTGGGCCGGCGCCCAGCACCAACGGGCCGGCGACCGGATCGTCGCGACGGATAGGCGCGAAGCGGACGCTGTCGCCGGGCTTGAGCTGGCCGATCTTCCAGAGTTCGTCGCGGGCCACCACCGCCGGGCAGACGAAGCCGCCAAGGCTTGGTCCGTCCGGGCCGAGAATGATCGGCATGTCGCCGGTGAAATCGATGGCGCCGATGGCATAGGCATTGTCGTGGATATTCGAGGGGTGCAGGCCGGCTTCACCGCCGTCCCGGCGGGCCCATCGCGGTTTCGGCCCAATCAGCCGCACGCCGGTGCGGGCACTGTTGAAGTGCACCTCGTAGTCGGCCGAGAACAGGGTCTCGATGTCGCTGTCCCGAAAGAAGTCCGGCGCGCCGTGCGGACCGTAGATGACGCCGATCGTCCAGCTTCGGGCAAGCGGCACGCGCTCGGCGGCTGCGAGCGGGCGCGCCGCATGGGACGGCACGATCCGCCCGAGATGAAGCACGTCGCCGGCGCGCAGCGCACCGGTGGCGTGGCCGCCAAAGGCGCCGAGGGTGAATACCGCGCGCGATCCGAGGACGACCGGGGCGTCGAAGCCACTGGCGACGGCGAGATAGGTCCGCTGGCCGGCTCCTTCGATGGCGCCGACGGCGAGCACCTGTCCCGCACGCACGGCGATCGGAACGTCGTTGGCAACCTCCTGGCCATCAAGCTTCGCGGCCATCCTGGCGCCGCACAGGCCGATCACCGTGTCGGTATTGAAGCGTAGGGTCGGGCCGTTGACCGTCAGCTCCAGCGCCGCTGTTTCCGGCGGATTGCCGACGATGGTGTTGGCGAGACGAAACGATCGCTCGTCCATAGGACCGCTCGGGGGGACGCCGACGTGCCACAGATGCAGGCGTCCCGGCAGTTCCTGCAGGCCGGTTTGCGCGCCGGGGGCGATGACGTCGATCGTGCGCCGCGCAAAACTGAATTGCGACAGGACATTCGTCGCCACCTGCCCGGTACGGAAGGGCGCAGAGGCCGCGACCGCGCGCAGATAGTCGAGATTGGTTTCAATGCCGGCGATGGTGGTCGAGGCGAGCGCGCGCTGCAGGGCGGCAATTGCTGCGGGCCGATTCTCGGCGGCCACGATTACCTTCGCCAGCATTGGGTCGTAGAAGGATGTCACCTCCGTGCCGGTGTCGATCCAGCTGTCGATGCGCGCCTCCGTGGAAAATTCCACGCAGGTGAGACGGCCGGCGCTCGGGCGAAAGCCGGCGCTGGGATTTTCAGCATAGATTCGTGCCTCGATTGCAGCTCCTTTCGCGGCAAGCGGGCAGGCCTCTGCCAGCACGTCCTCACCGGCAGCCTGTCGGATCATCCACTCGACGAGGTCGACGCCGAACACCGCCTCCGTGACCGGGTGCTCGACCTGAAGGCGGGTGTTGACCTCGAGAAAATAGAACTCGCCCCGTGCCACATCGTAGATGAATTCGACGGTGCCGGCGGATTCATAGGAAACGCCGCGGCCGAGCGCGACCGCGGCGGCATGCAGGCGCGCGCGCAGCGCCCGCGTCAGTCCCGGAGCCGGCGTCTCCTCGATGACCTTCTGATTGCGGCGCTGCAGCGAGCAGTCGCGCTCGCCGAGCGCGACCACATTGCCTTGCCCGTCGCCGAAGATCTGGACTTCGATATGGCGCGCCTCGGCGACGAAACGCTCGAGATAGACCCGCGCATCGCCGAAACTTGCGCGCGCGGTCCGCTGCACCGTGGCGAACCGCTCGGCAAGCGCAGCCGGATCGCTGCAGAGCTGCATGCCGATGCCGCCACCGCCGGCCGTGCTCTTGAGCATCAGCGGGTAGCCGATGCGCTCGGCACCAGCCAGCGCCTGCTCGACGCTGTCGACGAGGCCGGACGCCGGCAACAACGGCAGGCCGCTGCGTTCGGCGATCTCGCGGGCCCGATGCTTGAGACCGAAGATGTCGAGATGCTCGGGACGGGGGCCGATGAAGCGGATGCCGTTGCGCGCCAGCGCTTCGGCAAATCCGCGGTTCTCGGAGAGGAAGCCGTAGCCGGGATGGACCGCCTCCGCGCCGGTCGCGAGACAAGCGTCGATGACGGCCTCGGTCTTGAGATAACTCTCGGCGGCGGGTGCCGGACCGAGGCGGACCGCCTCATCGGCATCGAGCACCGCGCGGCTGAAGCGATCGGCGTCGGAATAGACCGCGACCGATGCGATGCCCATGCGGCGCAGGGTGCGGCCGATCCGCGACGCGATCTCGCCGCGGTTGGCGATCAGGACCTTGCTGAACACCGCTCAATCTCCCTGCGTCTCGAAGACCACCACCCGGATCGGCGTCGGGAAGAAGCCGTTGCAGGGATTGTTGATCTGCGGGCAGTTTGAGATCAGGCAGAGCACGTCCATCTCGGCGATAAGCTCGACATAGTCGCCGGGCTTCGACACGCCGTCGACCACGGTGAAGTTGCCCGCGGGATCGATCGGCACATTCATGAAGAAGTTGATGTTGGGCACGATATCGCGCTTGGACAGGCCGTGTTTGGCGGCCTCGATCAGGAAATTCTCGCGGCAGGCGTGGAGATAGCGGGTGTGGTGGCCGAAGCGGACGGTGTTGCTCTCGCAGGAGCATGCGCCGGCGGAGGTGTCGTGGAGCCCGCAGCTGTCGGCGATGACGCGCAACATGATCCGCCCCTCGGTCGAGATCAGGCATGTCCCGGTGCTGATATAGGCCGATCCCTGCGTTCGTAGGGTGTCTTGGCCGCTGTATCGTTCCTGCAGGTCGTCGGCGCGATAGAACAGGGTGTCGACGGCCTGCTGGCCATGGCTGTCGATGATCCGCAGATGCTGGCCCTTGCGGATGACCGCCGACCAGGGGGTCTCGGCGGCGATCTCGTGATCGAGGATGATGCGGGCGGCGGCGGGAAGCGGATGGCTGTTCATGGCTCAAGCCTCCGTCCGGCCGTCGAGCAGGCGGGCGTTATTCTCGAAGGCACGGATCGCCTCGGCGCTGGCGGTGGCGCAGAGATCGTCGGCGGCGGTGAGGGGCGCGCGATAGCGCAGCACTTCGACCGGGCCGGGGGCATAGCTTGGCGCGGGGTCGAGCGGGTGGGGGCAGTTCGAAAGCGCCACCAGGAGATCCATCTCGGCGCGCAGGTCGACGAAATCGCCTGCTTGGCGGACGCCGTCCTGCCAGATCAGACGCCCGGTGCCGTCGACGGCAACCGGCGCGAAGAAGCTGATGCAGGGCATCACGTCGCGGCGATCAAGCCCGAGCTTGCCGGCGGCGAGGATGAAGTTATCCCGGGTATTGCGCAATCGCGCGTCGCCGTAGCGTGCGAGGTTGGTCGCGGCGGTGGACCCGCCGCAGAGGGTGTCGTGGGCGGCGCTGGTGTCCTCGATGATGCTGAGCAGGGCCCGGCCCATGTCCGAGAGGATGATCCGTCCCTTGCGCAGGCTGGCCGCCCACTGCACCTTGATCGTGTCGGCGTGGTTGAGCCGTTCGCTGGGATCATCGTCGCGCCAGGCGAGCAGGCTGACGCAGGATGTGCCGCCCTCGTTGACGATGCGTAGCGCCTCGCCGCGATCGAGACGCGTCGTCCAGTACCATCCTCCCGGAATGGCTTCGCGATCGAACAGTGTGGTGGCGTCGATCGGCGCGCCGTCGCGGGAGGTCGGCGGCGCCAAGGCGCGGGGAGTCTCATCCTGGCCCGCGCTCCTGAGTTCCTCATAACGGCGGCGGTGGGCGGCAATCTCGGCCGCCTCTTGCGCGTTCGGGGTCATGTCGTGTCCTTTCTCAGACAAGGGCGCCGGGTCGTCCCGGCAGGGGCTCCTTGTTCGCCAGGGTCGTCCGTGGCGGAGCGGAAGGGCGCGGCGCCATGGCGACGCGGCGCGGGAAGATTTCGAGGTCGCGGGAAATGGTGGCGCCGTAGCGCTCGCGGTCGGCGGGCCAATCACGCTTGCGTTCGAGGGCGATGACGCGGGTGGCAAGGCTAAAAGCTTCGCTGAGGTCATGGGTGACCATCACCACGGTCAGCTTGGTTTCATTCCACAGCCGCCGCATCAGGAGGTGGATGTCGGCCCTGATGCCGGGGTCGAGCGCGCCGAAGGGTTCGTCGAGCAGCAGGATCTTCGGTCGGCGAAACACTGCCTGGGCGAGGGCGAGGCGCTGCTGCATGCCGCCGGACAGCGCCGCGGGATACTTGTCTTCGTGGCCGGCGAGGCCGACTTCGGTGAGCAGCTCGATCGCCTCCGCCCGAACAGTGCGGCGCGCGGCGCCGAACAGCCGGCCGACAATCCCTGCCTGCTGCAGTTCGCGGCCGAGCACCACGTTCTCCAGAGCGGTGAGATGCGGAAACACCGAATAGCGCTGGAATACCACGCCGCGATCGGCGTCGGGCTCGGGCCGCAGCGGCTCGCCGTCGATCAGAATGCGTCCGCGGCTCGGACGCTCGTCGCCGAGCAGCATGCGCAGGAAGGTGGTCTTGCCGCAGCCCGAGGGGCCGATCAAGGCGATGAAGGCCCGCGGCGCGATCTCCATCGTAATGCGCTCGAGCACGATGTGCCCGTCGTATTCCTTCCAGACGTCGTCGAAGCGGATCGTGCTCATGCCCGCACCGCGGCGAACCATGGAAAGGCCTTGCGCTGGACGAGGCGCAGCGCGAGATCCATCAGAAAAGCGAGCAGGGTGATCCAGGCGACATAGGGAATGATCACGTCCATGGCGAGATAGCGCCGCACCAGGAAAATGCGATAGCCGAGCCCTGAGTCCGAAGCGATCGCCTCGGCGGCGATCAGGAAGAGCCAAGCCGGACCGAGCTGCAGCCGTAAAGAATCGATCAGGCGCGGCAGGGACTGCGGCAGCACGATCCGCACGGCCACCTGCCAGGTCGAGGCGCCCAGCGTCTGAGCCTTGACCAGTTGCTCGCGCGGCAGCTCCTGGACCCGCATGGTGAGGTCCCGGATCATGCAGGGCAGTGTGCCGAGCACGATCAGCGCGATCTTCGAATTCTCTCCGAGACCGGCGACGATAAAGAGAATGGGCAACAGCGCCAGCGGCGGCACCATCGAGACGATGCCGACGAAGGGGGCGAGCAGGGCGGAGGCGGCCGGCAGCAGTCCGATGACGATGCCGAGCGCCAGTGCCGCCGCCGTCGAGATCGCCAGTGCGCCGCCGATTCGGACGAGACTCGCGATGGTGTCGGACAGCATCAGATAACTGCCGGTGCGCACATCGGACTCGAACGCCATGTGCTTGACTGCCTGCACCATGCTCGACAGCGCAGGCAGCAATTTGTCGTTGGGATTGTCCGCGAGCCTCATGCCAGAACCGGTGAAATAGGCTGCAGCAAGCAGCACGAAGGGGATGGCGGCGAGATAGAAAGCCACCTGCCGGTCGGGACGAATATTCATGAGGCGCATGGAAAACCCTCGGGAGGGGACGTCAGAACGGGCTCACAGCTTGCCGTTAGCCGCCTGGTCCATGTAGCTGGCGTCGAAGCGCAGCTTGATGTTCGATTTGTCGCCGAGCACGGTCTTGTTGCCGAGTTCGATGCCGATTGCGTCGGCCGACTTAGCATCCTTTCCGAGCAGAGCCTTTTCAAACAGGAACTTGCGGACGCGGTCCATGGTGGTGCCGATGGCCGCGCTGCGGGTGAAGGCGGCGGCGTCGGCGGGCTTGTCGAACAGCCGCGTCGAGGCGAGCTGGGCGTCGAAGCCGGCGAGATCGGTGCCCGATGCCTTGGCCATCGCCTCCTTGGCGGCCTTGCCGTCGGCATTCACGGCCAGCATCCTGCTCACCGTCTCGTACCAGATCCCGGCGAGCGCCTTGGCGAAGTTCGGGTTGTCCTTCACCACGGCGGTGTTGGCGACCATCAGGTCCATGATCTCGCCCGGGATCTGCGAGGAATCGAAGACCTTCTTGGCGTCGGGCGCGGCCAGGATCTCGGACACGATCGGATTCCAGGTCACGACTGCGGTGACGTCCGCGGTCTTGTAGGCCGCCGCGAGATCGGCGTCGGAGGTGTTGACGACCTTGATATCCCTCTCGGCCAGCTTCTTGGTTTCGAGGGCGCGCGCCAGCAGATAATGCGACACCGAGAATTCAACGAGATTGACCTTCTGTCCCTTGATGGCGGCGACGTCGGTCTTGTTTTTCAGGATCACGGCGTCGTTGCCGTTGGAAAAGTCGCCCATGATCACGGCGGTGGTGTCGACGCCGCCGGCGGCGGGGATCGACAGCGCGTCCATGTTGGTCACGGTGAGGGCGTCGAAGGCGCCTGCAGTGTACTGGTTCACCGATTCGACGTAGTCGTTGAACTGCTTGACCTCGATGGTGATGCCGTATTTGTCGGCCCATTTCTTGACGATGCCGGAATCGGCGGCGTAGCCCCATGGCATCCAGCCCACATAGATCGACCAGGCGATCTTGAAATCCTTCTTGGGTGCGGCGTCGGCCGGGACGACGGCGAACGCGACGACTGCCGCCGCGATCAGGGCGCCACGGAGTGGGCGCAGGCTGAGGTCGGATGTGAAACGGTTCATGGGCAGATCCCTCTTGCAAAATTCACAAAAAGGGATCGGCACAGACCATCGGTTGCCAATCCCTTGGCTCACGAGGTCTCCCGGGCTTTTGTCCCGCCGTGCACCCACGAGGATGTCTCCCTCGCAGGCGGCTGCTCTCGGACCAGCGCTTCGACAGGCGAAGCCGGAACCCTAGCGGCCAACTCGGGATCCTTCATGCACGGCGTGTGCCAGGATGCAGGATCGGGAATATCAAGGGATTAGCGCCAGCAGCGGATGGCCGCTGATGACGCTTGCGGCAGCCGGCGTGCCGCTTGCTCAAAAATGGAGCGGTTGCGACCGACTGTCGACACGGCGCATACGCTGCCGCTTCAGGCGCCGCGCATCACCGTGCGGACGACGTCGAGCGTTTCGTCGATCATGGTGTCGTCGACATCGAGATGGGTGCAGGCGCGCAGCCGGCCGCCGAGCATCGTTATCAGGATGCCGCGTGCGCGCAGCGCCGCGATCAGATCAGTGGCCGCCAGGCCGGCGCCTTCGACCTCGAAGAACACCAGATTGGTGTCCGGCGCCTGCACCCTCACGCCGGCGATCTGCGACAGGCCCTGCGCGAGACGTCGCGCACGGGCGTGATCCTCGGCGAGCCGCGCGACATTGTGGTCGAGGGCATAGAGGCAGGCGGCGGCGCAGACACCGGCCTGGCGCATGGCGCCGCCGAGCCGCTGTTTCCAGCGCCAGACCTCGTCGATGAAAGCCTTTGATCCGGCGAGCACGCCGCCGATCGGCGCGCCAAGACCCTTGCTGAAATCGAGCCAGGCCGAATCCCAGCCGGTCGCCATGACATCGGCGGAGATGCCGCTGGCGACGCAAGCATTGAGCAGGCGCGCGCCGTCGAGATGGGTGGCGAGCCCGGCGGCCTTGGCTGTCGCCGCAACTGCCGCGAGCTCGGCCATCGGCCACACCGTGCCGCCGCCGATATTGGCGGTCTGTTCGGCGCTGAGAAGGGTCTGCCGCGGTGCATAGCGTGACGGTGTCCGCAGCGCCGCTTGCAATGTCGGGACCGAGAACTGGCCACCCCCGCCCCGCAGCGGAAACACCTGGATGCCGCCAAGTGCGGCATGGGCGCCGCCTTCGCTGGTGAGGATATGGGAGGTCTCGTGGGCGAGAATCTCGTCGCCCGGCCGGCAATGGGTGAGCAGCGCCGCGACGTTGCACATGGTGCCCGAGGGCAGGAACACCGCCGCCTCCTTGCCGAGCAGCATGGCGGTGCGGGCGCAAAGTTCCTTGACCATCGGGTCGAGCCCGAGCTGCTCGTCGCCGACCTCGGCGCAGGCCATGGCTTCGCGCATCGCCGGCGATGGCCTCGTCTGGGTGTCTGAGAGCAGGTTGATGCGCACCGGCGGCAGCGCCGGGTCGGGCGAGGGCGGGGTGTAGGCCATCGGTGGTCTCGCGAGGTCTGGGCCGCGGAGTGTAGCGACATCGCGCCCGAAAACGAAAAGGCCCCGGCGAGCCGGGGCCTTTTGATCCATGTGCTCGGATCGCTGTGAAGCGATCAGCGCGAATAGAATTCGACGATGAGGTGCGGTTCCATCTGGACCGGGAACGGGACTTCCGACAGGCCGGGGACGCGCACGACCTTGCAGGTCTGCTTGCCGTGATCGACTTCGAGGAAGTCCGGCACGTCACGCTCGGCGAGCTGGTTGGCTTCCAGCACGATGACGAGCTGCTTGGACGCTTCCTTGACCTCGACCACGTCGCCGACCCTGACCTTGTAGGAGGCGATGTTGACGCGCTTGCCGTTCACCTTGATATGGCCGTGGTTGATGAACTGGCGCGCGGCGAACATGGTCGAAACGAACTTGGCGCGGTAGACGACGGTGTCGAGGCGGCGCTCGAGAAGGCCGATCAGGTTCTCGCCGGAATCGCCCTTGAGGCGGGTCGCTTCGACATAGATGGCGTGGAACTGGCGCTCGGAAATGTTGGCGTAATAGCCCTTGAGCTTCTGCTTGGCGCGGAGCTGCACGCCGAAGTCGGAAAGCTTGCCCTTGCGGCGCTGGCCATGCTGGCCGGGGCCGTATTCGCGCTTGTTGACGGGGCTCTTCGGGCGGCCCCAGATGTTCTGGCCCATACGACGGTCGATTTTGTACTTCGACTCAGCTCGCTTTGTCATCGCGTCCTCATGTTGACGAGTTTGGGTTGAGGATCGCGCCCTCCTGTGCCCGGGGATGATCCGGGGCCGACAGATCCCCCTTCCAAGCGATGGAACGGGACCACGGGTCGCGAAACACAACGCGGGCCGAAAGGCCCGCGCGCGAACGGGTGTTTAAGGGAAAACCGCCGGCCGGTCAATCGCTTGCTGGTGGTAAAACGGGCCGAAACGGCCCGAATTTTTCACCCTTGGCATCTTCGCGCGGAATTTAGGAGCCGCGCTCGTCAGTGCGGTGGATCAGACGCTCGTATCAGCATTGCAGCGAATTCGTCGTGCGCGTCAGATCAAAAACAGCAATAGAATCATATTGATGCTATTGTCCCGTTGTTTCCAGCGTTCGTATAAGCGCCCGCTGCGATGGAATACGAATGTTGGAAACGGGACACTAGTCAGGCGACAGTCAGGCGACGGCGCGGGCGCCGAAATCGGTGAACAGGGGAGCCAATGCCCTCGCCAGCGCTGGCGACGGACGGGCGCCGGAGGTGAAGATGAAGCGGGCCGGGCGGCGCGGCTGGCTGCCGCCGCGGGCGAGGTCGGCGGTACGCCGGGCGATGGCCGGCGCCGGGTCGATCCAGTCGACGGGCCAGGGGGCCAGCGTCACAAAGCGCTCGAGCAGCAGCGGATAGTGGGTGCAGGCCAGCACCACCGTGTCGGTTCGCGCCGGCCCATCGAGGAAGCATGGCGCAATCTCCACCGCGATCGCCGCGTCGGCGACATCCTCGCCGTTGAGGGCGGATTCGGCCAGCGCGGCGAGCTTCGCCGAGCCCACCAGGTTGATCTCGCAGCCCTGGCCGAAGTCACGGATCAGGGCCTTGGTATATTCGCGCCGCACGGTGCCGCTGGTGCCCAGCACCGAGACGCGGTGGGTCTTTGAGGCCGAGCATGCCGGCTTGATCGCCGGCACGGTGCCGACAAAGGGGACCTGATAGGTGCTGCGCAGGTTCGGCAGCACCAGGGTCGAAGCGGTGTTGCAGGCGATCACCACGACGTCGGGGGCATGAGCGGCGATCAGTTCGCCCATCAGGGGAACCACCCGCCCGATCACGGTAGCCTCGTCATGCTGGCCGTAGGGGAAGAAGGCGTCGTCGGCCACATAGATGTAGGAGGCGTCGGGACGCGCCTTGACGATCTCGCGAAACACGGTGAGACCGCCGAGACCGGAATCGAACACCAGGATCGTTGGCACGCTGGACACGTCGGTCATTGTAGCGGGCTGATGGTTACGATCCGGTTGCACGTGCCACCCCGGCGCGCAGCCGCGCCGATGGCGACGTTGTCCCTCATGCCTCGCCGAAGACTCGGCGGAAAATCGTGTCGACGTGCTTGAGATGGTAGCCGAGGTCGAATTTCTCGGCAATCTCGGCATCGCTGAGATACTTCGTCACGTCGGGATCGTTCTTGAGCAGCGTCTGGAAATCACCTTCGCCGCGCCAGACCGGCATGGCATTGCGCTGCACCAGGCGATACGCTTCCTCGCGGCTGGCGCCCTTCTGGGTCAGCGCCAGCAGCACGCGCTGCGAATGGACGAGGCCACCCAGCCGATCGAGGTTCTTCTGCATGTTCTGCGGATAGACCAGGAGCTTGTCGACGACACCGGCGAGGCGGTTGAGGGCAAAATCCAGCGTCACGGTGGCATCGGGCGCCATCATGCGCTCGGCGGAGGAGTGCGAAATGTCGCGCTCGTGCCAGAGCACGACGTTCTCCAGCGCCGGGGTCACAAAGGCGCGCACCATGCGCGACAGGCCCGAGAGATTTTCGGTCAGCACCGGGTTGCGCTTGTGGGGCATCGCCGAGGAGCCCTTCTGGCCCTCCGAGAAATACTCTTCCGCCTCGAGCACTTCGGTGCGCTGGAGGTGGCGAATCTCGGTGGCGAGCCGCTCGACCGAAGCCGCAACCACGCCGAGCGTGGCGAAAAACATCGCGTGACGGTCGCGCGGAATCACCTGGGTGGAGATCGGTTCGGGGCTCAGGCCCATGGCCTTGGCGACATGCGCCTCCACCCTGGGATCGATCTGGGCGAAGGTGCCGACCGCACCGGAGATGGCGCAGGTGGCGATTTCCTGGCGGGCTGCGACAAGGCGCTGCCGGGCGCGGGTGAATTCCGCATAGGCATAGGCGAGCTTCAGGCCGAAGGTAATCGGTTCGGCATGGATCCCGTGGGAGCGACCGATGCTCGGGGTCATTTTGTGTTCGAAGGCACGGCGCTTGAGAGCCGCCAGAACCTTGTCGACGTCGGCGATCAAAAGATCCGCGGCACGCACCAGCTGGACACTGAAGCAGGTGTCGAGCACGTCGGAGGAGGTCATGCCCTGGTGGACGAAACGCGCCTCGGGGCCGACGATCTCGGCGAGATGGGTCAGAAAGGCAATGACGTCATGCTTGGTCTCGCGCTCGATCTCGTCGATGCGCTCGACATTGAAGGTCGCGTCCTTCGCCTTCGCCCAGATGGTGCGCGCCGCCTCCTTGGGAATGACGCCGAGTTCGGCCATGGCGTCGGCGGCGTGGGCCTCGATCTCGAACCAGATCCGGAAACGGGTCTGAGGCTCCCAAATCGAAGCCATTTCGGGGCGGGTGTAACGAGGGATCATGCGATTTCTCCGCGCGCTTCGGCCGCGGCGCGGCGGATGGCGGCGATGTTGTTGCGATAGGATTCGATGGTGCCGCCCTTGAAGACGGCAGAGCCGGCGACGAAGGCATTGGCGCCCGCCGCGGCGATGGCCCCAACCGTGTCCGGGGTAACGCCGCCGTCGACCTCGATGTCGATCGGCCGGCCGGCGGTCAGCGCCCGCACCTGGCGCACCTTCTCGATGGCGGCAGGAATGAAGGCCTGGCCGCCGAAGCCCGGATTGACCGACATCACCAGAACGAGGTCGAGGATGTCGACGACATTCTCGATGCTGGAGACCGGCGTCGCCGGATTGAGCGAGACGCCAGCCCTCTTGCCGAGCGCGCGGATCGCCTGCAGCGAGCGGTGCAGGTGCGGGCCGGCTTCGACGTGGACGATGATCTGATCCGAACCGGCCTTGGCGAAGGCCTCGAGATAGGGATCGCAGGGCGAGATCATCAGATGGGTGTCGAAGATCTTCTTCGAATGCGGGCGCATCGCCTTGATGACATCGGAGCCGAAGGAGATGTTCGGGACGAAATGGCCGTCCATCACGTCCATGTGGATCCAGTCGGCGCCGGCCTCATCGATGGCGCGGACCTCTTCGCCGAGCTTGGAGAAATCCGACGCCAGAACGGACGGCGCGATGATCAGCGGGCGCGCTGCGGGTGCAGATGACATTTGGAAATTCCGGGCTCGAGGGCCGACAGCCACCGCCTAACATGTGGACCGGGCAGGGGCAACGCGGACGAACCCGACGTACACAGCCGTGTCGCCCGGTAACCTGCGACCGCGTATGCGGTTTCTGGTGTTTGGAATGCCAGTTGGCATGTGCCTTGCGAAGAGAGGGCCTGATTAACGCTCCGTAAAGAGGCCTCCCATGACTGTGCTAACTCAAACCATCGCGAGTGATCCGCCAAGGACCCGCTGGGGCCAACTCGGCCTCGGCCTCGTGGCGATGATGGCGATCTCCAGCCCCCAATATGTCTGGACGCTTTTTGTCAAACCATTTCAATCCACTACAGGCGCCGACCTGCCGTCCATCCAGATCACTTTCTCGCTGCTGATCGTGCTTCAGACCGGGCTGTCGCCGTTGCAGGGCTGGATGGTCGATCGGTTCGGCTCGAGGCTGCTGATCACCGTGGGCTGCCTGCTCTCGGGACTGGGCTGGATCAGTTCTGCCTATATTAGCGGCATCTGGGGGCTGTACCTGACCTATGGCCTGTTCTGCGGGGTCGGGACCGGCATCGTTTATGTCGGCATCGTCGGGCTGATGGTGCGCTGGTTCCCGGATCGGCGCGGTTTTGCCGCCGGGGTGGTCGCTGCCGGCTACGGCTTCGGCGCCATTCTCACGACCTTCCCCATCGACAGCATGATCGCGAGTGCTGGCTATCAGTCGACGCTGGTGACCTTTGGCGCCATCCTCGGCATCGTCGGCGCGCTCGCAGCGCTGGGCTTGCGCGAACCCGCCGCCGGCGAGGTCGAGAGCGCGCGTCCGCTCGCCGCGGCGCCGTCCGTCAAGGACGTTGCGCCCACCGCGATGCTCAAGACGCCGGTGTTCTGGCTGCTGTTCGTGATGATGACCATGATGTCGACCGGCGGGCTGATGGTGATCTCGCAATTCGCCAGTTTCGCCAAGTCGTTCGGCGTTGCCGATACCGTGGTATTCGGGCTTGCGGCGCTGCCCTTCGCCCTGACGTTCGACCGCGTGACCAATGGCCTGACCCGGCCGTTCTTCGGCTGGGTCTCCGATCGCATCGGCCGCGAATACACCATGCTGATCGCCTTCATGCTCGAGGCGGCGTCGATCTGGATGCTGCTGCAGTTCCGCGACAACGCGGCGCTGTTCGTCTTGCTCTCAGGCGTCGTTTTCTTCGGTTGGGGCGAGATCTTCTCGCTCTTTCCCTCGACCCTCACCGACACCTTCGGCACCCGCAACGCCACCACCAATTACGGTTTTCTCTACATGGCCCAGGGCATCGGCTCGGTGCTCGGTGGTCCGGTGGCCGCGATGGTCTACGGTTCCACGGGCAGCTGGCTGCCGGTGTTCGGCCTGATCATCGCCATGGACGCCATCACGGCGCTGCTTGCAGTGTTCGTGCTCAAGCCGATGCGGGCGAACTACCTCGCCCGGCGCTGACGGGACCGTCAGTAAGCTGTGTACATCCCGATCCGCCGGCGTCCACGCCGGCGGATTTTTCTCAGCCTTAGGTCCGGCAGATGTTGCCGGGAAGGGCAGGAATTGCCGGGCCGGATCTGCCTCCGACATCATGCGCTCCTTCATTTCATTGAGTTTTTTGTGCGCTTTTGAGCGGCACGCCCCTTGCTCTCATCCCCATGGGATCGCGTTGCGGCCGCGCGCCGCCGAATGCTTGGGAGTTGCGAGATGTTGTGGGCCTTGGGGGCTGCGTCGGGCGCAATCGACCTGATTTCGTCGCTGACGAAATCGGGCAGCAGCAATCAATCCACCGGATTCAATATCGGCCAGACCAATGGCAGCGGCACTGGCGCATCGGCCGCCGGCTTGCTCGGCGGCTCTGGCCAGAGCGGCGCCTTGTCGTCCGACACCTATGCAGCCCTGCTGCAGACCCAGAGCGACAGCCAGAGCTCGGGTTCGAATGCCCAAGGTAGTTCGGCGGCGCTGCAGGATCTCTTCAAGCTCATCGACGGCAATAGCGACGGTTCGATCAGCAAGTCGGAATTCGAGTCCGCCCTCGGCGCCGGCGGCACCAATACCGCCGCGGCCGACAGCGTGTTCGGCAAGCTCGACAGCAATGGTGACGGCTCGGTCAGCATCAACGAACTCGCCTCGGCGCTCAAGAGCCGCCATCATGGGCAGCAGGCGCAGGGCACGGGTGACGCGGACGGTGATGGCGACGGCAGCAGCAGCACCTCGCAAGCCGGAGGCGCGGGATCGTCGCAGGGCGCCACGACCTCGACGACCACCAACAGCGATGGCTCGACGACCACCACCATCAGCTATGCCGATGGGTCCAAGGTGACGATGACCTCGCCGGCATCATCGTCCTCGTCGTCAGGCTCGGGCGGCAATAGCGCAGCCTCGTCCTACGGCGCGATCGAGCGGATGATCCAGCGCGAGGCGGACATGCTGTCGAAGAGCGCCAGCCAGACGGTTTCGATGAGCGCCTGAACACGCTCTCTCTGATCAGGCCGCGCCGAAGCGGTCGCGCCACGCCGGCAGGCTGCCAGGGAAGGGCAGTGCTGTCGCTTCATAAACGCTGCGGGCCAGCGCGCGCGACATGACATTGGCCGCCACTGCGCCGAGTTCGGTCAGCCCATAAAGCGGATCGACTGGCTTGCGACCGGTCGCCGCCGCGAACACCACGTCGCCATCGAGCGGCGCATGGACCGGATAGATTGCGCGCGCGAAGCCGGTTTGGGCGATCACCGCGAGGCGCCGGGCCTGCGTCTTGGTCAGGTCGGCGTCGGTGACGACCACCGCCAGGGTAGTGTTCTCTCCCGCCCGTGCCGTTGCCGCTCCCTTGAGCCGCAGTTTCAGCATGTCGGGGGTGAAGCTCGGCGGCAGGCCACGGCCGCCGAATTCGCCATCCTGTTCGAACGGCGCCGCCCAGAACCATGGGCCGTCGCCGATCGTGACACTGCCGACGGCATTGACCACCGTCAGTGCCGCCACGGTGATGCCCCCCGCCGTGACGGCCGACGCCGAGCCGACGCCGCCCTTGAGCGTTGCCGTCGTGGCGCCGAGACCCGCGCCGACGCTGCCGAGCGCAAACTCGGTCGCCGCGGCGGCGGCCGCCGCATAGCCGAGTTCGCGATAGGGCGCGAACCGGCCCCAGAGCTTGTCGCCGCCGTTGAGCAGGTCGAAGACGATGGCGCCGGGCACGATGGGCACACGGGCATCGCCAATCGCGAAGCCGCGGCCGTGTTCGGCAAGAAAACCCTGAATGCCGCCACTGGCGTCGAGGCCGAAGCCGGAGCCGCCGGACAGCGCCAGCGCGTCGATGCGTTCGACCGTGTTGCCGAGTTCGAGCAGGCTGGCATCGCGGGTGCCAGGCCCGCCGCCACGGACGTCGATGGCGGCGACCGCCGCTTCGTCGAAGACCACCGCAGTAACGCCAGAGGCGAGGCGGGGATCGTGGGCATGGCCGACCCGCACGCCGGCGACATCGGTGAGGCTGTTGCGCATCGCTTGCATCCGAATTCAAACACCGCTGGCCGCCGGACCATGGGCCTCGCTTCAGCCTGCGTCAACGCCAGGAGCGGCGGCGGGCATTGCCGGGGCCGTGCGCAAACCGCCAGGCGCTGATCACATCGGCCGGAGCGGCGGGGATTAAGGGTTGCGCCGTCCCGGCCCGGCGGTGCATCAAGGCCGCCAGCGCGCCCCGCCGGGCTGTTCGGCGGCGGCAATGCCTTCTCCCTGGGCGGCTCCATCCGTCCTGCTCCTGTTCCTCCGGTGCCCGGCAACGCATGATCACCGATGTCACGTATCCGGCGGCCCTGCTCGCCGGTCTGATCAGCTTCCTGTCGCCTTGCGTGCTGCCGCTGGTGCCGCCCTATCTCGTCTATCTGACCGGGGCGACCATCGAGCATGTGGCCAACGAGGAGCTCGAGGCCAGCAAGCGCGCAGTGATGCTGTCGGCGCTGGTGTTCGTGCTGGGGTTCTCCACGGTCTTCGTCGCGCTTGGCGCCAGCGCCAGCCTGATCGGCGCGGCCCTGCGCGCCTGGTCTTCGGAGCTGTCGATTCTCGCCGGCATCATCATCATCGTCATGGGACTGCATTTTCTCGGCCTGACCCGGATCAGCCTGTTGATGCGCGAGCGTCGGCTGCCGATACCCCACCCGGTCGGATTGTGGGGGGCCTATGCCATGGGGCTGGCCTTCGCCTTCGGCTGGACGCCGTGCATTGGTCCGATCCTGGCGGCAATCCTTTCAGTTGCAGCTTCGGCCGAGACGGTGCGCAAGGGCGCGCTGCTGCTGGCGACCTATTCGGCCGGACTAGGCATCCCGTTTCTGATTGCGGCGCTGGCCATCGAGCAGTTTTCCGCGGCCTTCGCCCGCATGAAGCGACATTTGGCCGTGGTCGAGCACACCATGGGTATTCTGATGGTCCTCACCGGCATCGGCTTCCTGACCGGTGCGGTGTCCGGCGTCAGCATCTGGCTGCTGGAGAATTTTCCGATCCTCGGCCGGATCGGTTGAGCTCTGCAGGATTGTTCCCGTTCTGATGCGGCCGTAAGCTCCTGCGGGGCATGAGGGGATAGGACGATGAAGGACGGACTCTACAAGGTCCAGTTTCATACCAGCGAGGGGCGGGGTCGCGGCGTCGTCTATGCAACGGCCGGCAAATTCCGCGGCGGCAATTCGGCATTCGCCTTCGTCGGCAGCTACACGCTCGAGGACGGCGAGATCATGGCGCGCATTTCCACGTTGCGTCACACCGACGACCCTCAGTTCCTGCCGCTGTTCGGAACCGATCGGGTGACGCTGGTGCTACGCGGATCGTCCAATGGTGAGATCGTCGATCTCGAAGGCACCGCTTTGCAGCGCCCCGGGCTGCCGCTGAAGGTCGTACTGACGCCGCTGAGCGATTGAAAAGCGATTGAAGGGGGGCTTCCGGCGGGAAGCCCCGATGAGATCGAGGCCCACAGAATGGGCTAAAGATTTATCGCCATGCCCGCGCTTGTCGCGGGCATCTTCGTCTTGGCAGCGTCGCTGTTCGCAATCCCGAGGGCCCGCCGAAGGCGGGCCTCTCGATGGATGCGGCCGTCTGCTACGAGCCCTTGCCGGGCTTGAGCTCGGTGTAGTTGCCCTTGTCGTCGAACTTGTAGACGACATAGTCGATCGCCTTGATGTCGCCCTTGGCATCGAACGCGACCTTGCCCAGCACCGTATCCCACTCGCCGGCCTTGGCGGTGGCGGCGACCTTCTTCGGGTCGGTGGTGCCGGCCTTGGTGGCCGCCTGCGCCCAGACCTGCATCGCGGCATAGGTGTAGAGCGTGTAGCCCTCCGGATCGATGCCCTTGGCCTTGAACTTCTCTACGATCACCTTGGCGGTCGGCTTGTTGCGCGGATCGGGGCCGAAGGTGAACAGGGTGCCGGCACCGGCCGGGCCGGTCACCGAGGCGAATTCCTTGTCGTTGAGGGCATCGCCGCCCATCAGCGTCGTCTGCAGCCCCTGATCGCGCATCTGGCGGACCAGCAGCCCGCTCTCCTGATGGTAGCCGCCGACATAGACGAGATCGATATTGTCCCGCTTGAGGCGCGAGACGATCGCCGTGAAATCCTTGTCGCCCTTGTTGTAGGACTCGAACATCTTCTCCTGGACGCCGGCCTTGTTCAGCGCCTTCTTGGTCTCGTCCGCGAGGCCTTTGCCGTAGGTCGATTTGTCGTTGAGGATGGCGATGTTCTTGCCTTTGAAATTCTTGACGAGAAAGTCGGCGGCGACCACGCCCTGCTGATCATCCCGGCCGCACAGCCGCAGCACGTTCCACAGCTTGCGCTCGGTGAACAGCGGATTGGTGGACGCCGGCGTGATCTGCAGCACGTTGCCTTCGGCATAGGCTTCCGATGCGGGGACCGATGACGACGAGCAGAAATGCCCGGCAACGAACGGAATCTTCATGCCCGCGAGTTTTTCGGCAATGGATCGCGCCTGTTTGGGATCACAGGCGTCGTCGCCGACCTCCAGCTTGAGCTGCTTGCCCAGCACGCCGCCGGCGGCATTGAGGTCGGCCACCGCCAATTCGGCGCCGTTCTTCATCTGACGGCCGAAGGCGGATTCGCCTCCGGTCATCGGACCGGCGACCGCGACGGAGATGTCGTCGGCCCGGGCGGGGGCTGCTGCACCGGCGATGGCCAGCGATACGCCCAAGGTGAGGCCGAGGCTCAGGCCAAGCAGTTTGGAGGGTGTCATGCCGTGTTCCTTGCTTCGTCTTGCGCCATGATCTGCGCCGTTCACGAACCTGCGCGGGACTGATGAGGTAGCCGGCCCGGACCGGCAGCGACTAAACCGCGATTTGACCGCCAACAGGGCTTTGACGTCAAGTCGCGGGCGGCGTCGAGGCGGCATCCCGCGACGATAAGGCATCCTGTCGCAATCGCCAGCCGAGCAATCCGCGGGGCTCGTACAGCCAGTAATACTGCCGAACCATCTGCCGCGCCCGCGTTCGCCGCCACGCGAGCAGTGCCATCGCCAGGATGACGCCGGTTTCGGCGACAAAAGCCGGCACCGCGAGAAGCGGTTCTTCGAACAGGGCGAAATGCAGGAACCTCACTGCGACGCCTATCAGCAGCGCCGCGCCCACCACCATGGCCGCCGGTCGCCAGGTCAGTGCGATGGCGCGGCCGGCAAGCCAGGCGGCGCCGCAGCCGAACACGAGCGTGAGCACGATGACGCGCAGCACGACGTCAACGGGCAGGTCGGTCATGTGGCGTGCCTCCCGCCTTCGAGATAGGCGGCGCGGATCTCCGGCCGCTGGAGCAGCTCCGCGCCGGTCCCGGTCAGGGTGATCAGACCGTTGACCATGACATAGCCGCGATGGGCGAGCCGCAGCGCATGATTGGCGTTCTGCTCGACGATCAGGACGGTCAAGCCGTCCTGTCGGTTGAGCGTGCGGATCGCGTCGAAGATCTGACGGGTGATCAGCGGCGCGAGGCCGAGCGAAGGCTCGTCCAGCATCAACAGCCGGGGCCGCATCATCAGCGCGCGGCCGATGGCCAGCATCTGCTGCTCGCCGCCGGATAATGTGCCGCCGCGCTGGGCAAGTCGCTCCTTGAGCCGCGGAAACAGCGTCAGCACCCGCTCGAGATCGGCGGCGCGCTCCGTCTCGCTGGCTTCGGCCGCGTCCGCCCCCATGCGCAGATTTTCGGCCACCGTCATACGCGGAAAGATGCGGCGGCCTTCCGGTGACTGGGCGACGCGCAGCCGCGCCAGATGATGGGTCGGTAGCTGGGTGATGTCCTGGCCGTCGAATGCGATGCGGCCACTTCGGGCTCGTGGCCGGCCGAAGACCGACATCATCAGCGTCGACTTGCCGGCGCCGTTGGCCCCGATCAGCGCCACGATCTCGCCGCGTCGGACCTCGAGGTCGACCCCCTTGAGCGCGACGATCTTGCCATAGGCGGCGATCAGGCCACGGATCGCGAGCATGGGCGCGGTCACGATGAGGCCTCCATCACCTCGATCGCGGCATCCTCGTCGGCGCCGAGATAGGCGGCGATGACCTTGGGGTCATCGCATACCTGTCGCGGCGTGCCGTCGGCGATCTTGATGCCGTGATCGAGGACGACGATGTGGTCGGAGATCTGCATCACGACGCCCATGTCGTGCTCGATCAGCAGCACCGACGTGCCGTGCTCCTTGCGGATGGCGAGCAGCAGCTCGCTGAGCGCTTCGCCTTCGCGGGCGTTGAGGCCGGCGGCCGGCTCGTCGAGACAGAGCAGCACCGGATCCGTGCACATGGCGCGAGCAATTTCGAGGCGGCGCTGATCGCCATAGGCGAGATTGCCGGCGGCTTCATCGGCCCGTTCAATCAGGCCCACGCGATCGAGCCAGTGGCGGGCCAGCTCGATGGCGGCGCGCTCGGCGGCGCGATAGGACGGGACGCCGAACAGGCCGAGGAAAGTCAGACCCGACGCGCGCATCAGGGGATTGTGCTGCGCGACCATGAGGTTTTCCAGAAGCGTCATGCCCGGGAACAGGCGGATGTTCTGGAAGGTGCGGGCGACGCGGGCGAGCTTGGCGATGCGGAAATCGAACAGCCGCTCCAGCAGGAATTCGCCGCCGTCACCATGGATCAGCCGGATCATGCCCGTGGTCGGCTTGTAGAAGCCGGTGATGCAGTTGAACACCGTGGTCTTGCCGGCGCCGTTCGGGCCGATCAAGGCGGTGATCTCGCCGCTCGTCGCCGTGAAGGAGAGATCGTTGACGGCGAGAATGCCGCCGAAGCGCATCGACAGGTGACTGACCTGCAGGATATCGGCGCCGCTCATCCGTGGCCTTCCTTGACGAGGTCGGCCGCGATCGCCTGGCGAGTCTTGAGATAGATTGTCGGCGAGCGGTGTCCGATCAGCCCGCGCGGGCGCCAGATCATCAGGAACACCATGGCGCCGCCGAACACCAGCATGCGGTACTGGTCGAAGCCGCGGAAGAGTTCGAAGCCGCCGATCAGGGCGGCAGCGGCGAGCGCCACGCCGAGCTGCGAGCCCATGCCGCCGAGCACGACGATGGCGAGCACCAGCGCCGATTCCTGGAACGAGAAGCTCTCCGGGCTGATGAACCCCTGGCGCGTGGCGAAGAAGGCGCCGGCGAAGCCGCCGAACATGGCGCCGAGGGCGAAGGCGGTGAGCTTCGTCGTGACGGTGTTGATGCCGAGCGAGCGGCACGCGACCTCGTCCTCGCGCAGCGCCTCCCAGGCGCGGCCGATGGGCAGGCGCCGCAGCCGGATGGTCGCCCAGTTGGTGATCAGCGCCAGCGCGAGAATGACATAGAAGAGGAAGACCACGCGGTGGGTCGGGGAGAATTCGATGCCGAGCAGTGCTGCGAGGCCGTCATCGTCCGCGTTGAGCGGAATGCCGAACAGCGTCGGGCGCGGGATTCCGCTGATGCCGTTGGGGCCGCCGGTGACGTCCTGCCAGTTGAGCAGCACCAGGCGGATGATTTCGCCGAATGCCAGCGTGACGATGGCGAGGTAGTCGCCGCGCAGCCGCAGCACCGGGAAGCCGAGCAGCATGCCCCAGAAGGAGGCGAGAATGCCGGCGAGCGGCAGACAGACCCAGAACGACAGGCCGAAGGTGGTGGAGAGCAGAGCGTAGGAATAGGCGCCGACGGCGTAGAACGCGACATAGCCGAGGTCGAGCAGCCCGGCGAGGCCGACCACGATATTCAGTCCCCAGCCGAGCATCACGTAAGTGAGGACCAGGATGGAGAGGTCGAGCAGGTAGCGCTGCTGGTAGAAGATCACCGGGATCAGCACGGTGAAGATCAGGAGGGCCGGCACCAGGATGCGTTGCGCCAGGCTGCGGATTCCGGCTGCCCATCGCGGCGTCGGGCCGGTTTCGCGCGCGCTCAGCCACAGCCGCACCAGTTCGACGACAATCGAGCCGATGAAGACCGCGGCGACGGTGAGCGCGAGCTCGGGAAAGCGTGTCCAGTAGATCAGTGTACCGGTCGGGCCGGCTTCGGTCCGCACGCCGATCATCAGCGAGAACAGGATCAGGGCGACGAAGGCGCTGGCTAGCGCCCGTTTCGCGACGAATGGGATGATGCGGTCCGGGCCTGTCGCGGTGGCGTCGTCAACGGATCCGGGCACGAACGGCTCAGACCTTTTCGACTTCCGGCCGGCCGAGGAGGCCGGTCGGAAGGAAGATGAGGACGACGATCAGGATCGAGAAGGCGGCGACGTCCTTGTATTGGGAGGAGAAATAGGCGGCCCAGAAGGTCTCGATCAGTCCGATGGCGAGGCCGCCCAGCATGGCGCCGGGCAGCGAGCCAATGCCGCCGAGGACGGCGGCGGTGAAGGCCTTGATGCCGGCGACGAAGCCCATGAAGAAATCAACCACTCCGTAATAGAGCAGGTACATCAGACCGGCGACCGCGGCGAGCGCGGCGCCGATGACGAAGGTCATGGAGATCGTGCGGTCGACGTCGACGCCGAGTAGCGCGGCCATGGTCTGGTCCTGCTCGCAAGCGCGCATGTCGCGGCCGAGGCGCGTCTTCGCCACCAGCCAGGAGAACAGCCCGAGCAGCGCCAGTGTCGTCACGACGATGAAGATCTGGATATTGGAGAGCTGCACGGCGAAGCCATCACGCTCGAACAGCGTGTAGCCGCCCGTAATGATCGGCGCGATCGATTTGATCCGCGCGCCCTGGGACACCTGGGCGAAATTCGACAGGACGAAGGACATGCCGATCGCGGAGAGCATCGGCGCGAGGCGGAAGGAGTGGCGCAGCGGTCGATAGGCGATGCGCTCGATCGTCCAGCCGTAGAGCGCGGTGGTGGCCATGGCGACCACCAGGACCAGGAGCAGGACAACAGGTACCGCGCTGATCCCGATCGACACCAGCACCAGGAACGAGATCAGGGCGATGAAGCCGCCGATCATGAAGATGTCGCCATGGGCGAAATTGATCATCCCGACGATGCCGTAGACCATCGTGTAGCCGATCGCGATCAGGCCGTAGATCGAGCCGAGCGCGATGCCGTTGATGAGCTGCTGGGCGAAATAATCCATCTGCTGCCGCGGCGGGGCCCTTTGGGACAATTTGGAAACGGTGAAGGGTCGGCAGGTATGCCGACGGATGCGCTGGCGAGACCTCCAGCAACCGGACCGGCGCATCCCGAAATCGTTTCTAACAGCGCCCCGGCGGGCGGGCAACAGCGGCGCAAGCCTTCTAACCCATTGTCCACGGCCGGATTTTTGAGCATGCCGCAACTTGTTTGGGCGACCTTGTCCACAGCTCGCAGTGGATCTCCCGGTTCCGCGTTAAGGTAAACAAAGGGTTTACGTTGCCCGTTCGAGTTTACCGGCGTTACCTCGGTACGTCCGGCGTGAAACCCGGACAGCGGGGGCGGCGGAGCCGTGTGCTCCAGGCGCAGGATGCGAGGATGGTGTTCAAGAACTGGAAGGTCAGCACCTTCAATGGCGCCCTGCTGGCGTCGTATTTCATCCCCGCCTGGGCAATCCCGGCGGCCAAGATCGTGATCTCGCCGGTCCACGGCCTGTTCTACGAACGGGCCAACATCGCCGCCGCGATGTATGTCAGCGATTATCTGCAGTTCGGCGCGGTGGCCACGGTGCGCTTCGCCTGGCTGCTGGCGCTGGCCAAGCTGACGGTGGTCGGCTTCTTTGCGGTCTTCGTCGCCAAGATCCTGCGGGAGCCGGGCCGCAATCGCGGCGCTGCCGACGAGGCACTCGGCCTGGCGCTCGTGCTCGGTGGCGTGGTCAGCTTCGCCAGCATGCTGCTGGCCGACAAGGTCGGGGAGCCTGCCGCGCTGCGGCTGCACGCCACCGAATTGCTGCTGATGCTGTCGATCGGCATCGTGGCGCTGGTCGAGACGCCGTCGGCGGCACCGAAGCAGGTGCCGGCCGATGCCTCGGCGCAGGCCGATGCCGCCGCCGCTCATGCGCTGCAGGCGGCGGAATAGATCTCAGCGCTGGGTGAGGAAGCCGACCACGGCCTCGGTAAAGGCGTGGGGCTGCTCGACATTGGACAGGTGCGCCGCATCGAGGATGGTGAGGTTGGCGCGGGGGATCCGGCTGCGGATGAACTCGCCGGCGGCCAGCGTCGTCGATGGGTCGTGTCGCCCGGCGATCACCAGCGTCTCCTTGCCGATACGCGGCAGCAGGTCGCGCTGGTCGAGTGTGCGCAGGCTTTCGCAGCAGGCGAGATAGCCGTCCAGCGGCGTCGCCAGCAGCATGGCGCGGATCTTTGCCACGACATCAGGTGCGCGCTCGCGGAAGTCCGCGGTGAACCAGGCGTTCATCACCGTATCGGCAATCGTGGCGAGGCCGCCCTCGCGCACCGTCTTGATCCGGGCGTCCCAATTGCTCGGGTCCGGATAATGGCAGGTGGTGTTGGCGAGGATCAGCTTGTCGATGCGATCCGGCGCGTGGGCGCCGAGCCACTGGCCGACCATGCCGCCCATGGACAGTCCGCACCAGTGCACCTTTTCGATGTTGAGGTCGTCGAGAACGGCGATGACGTCGCGGCCGAAGCGCTCCATGGTGTAGGGCCGCGCGCCGATATCCGATCGGCCGTGGCCACGACGATCGTAACGAATCACTCGGAACAGTTTCGTGAGCGCCGGCATCTGCGGCTCCCACATCTGCAGCGTGCTGCCGAGCGAATTCGACAGCATCAGGGTGGGGCCGCCGTCGCGGCCCTCGACCGATACGTTGATCCGGCAGCCGTCGGCGTCGACCATGGGCATTGTGCAATCTCCTCGCCTTCGACCGTCGATGATCATCTTCAATCGCCGCAACGATCGAAGGGAAATTCGGAAGTCCAAAGACTAGTGTGGCGTCTCGCAATTGCCTATGCCTTCGCGGCAAGCCCCTGTAGGCAATTGCGAGACATAAGCCGCACTAGCTTTTTGATTTTGCTAGTGTCCTGATGTCTCCGAATTACCGTGCGAGGGTGAGGCAAATGAAGCGGTAATTCGGAGACAGGACACTAGATGATTTGGCGCGGGTGAGGGAAGCGCCGGCCGCCCAGTTGGTCCGATCCCAACAATCGCTTCCCGTGAGAATTTACCGCCGCCCTGTTTCATTTGCGCGGGAACGAGGCTATTTCTTGCAGCCTTGTGCGGATCGATCACGGAGTGCAGCAATGGCGATGACGATGAACGGGGAAGTTCAGCTTCCTGCCTCGCGGGACGTGGTCTGGAGCAAGCTCAACGACCCCGAAGTGCTCAAGGCATGTATCCCCGGTTGCGAGGAGCTTGAGAAGACGTCGGATAACGAATTCCGCGCCACCGCCAAGATGAAGGTCGGTCCGGTTTCGGCGCGCTTTAAGGGCAGGGTCACGTTGAGCGATTTCGATCCGCCCAACGGCTACAAGATTTCCGGCGAAGGCGAGGGTGGTGTCGCTGGCTTTGCCAAGGGCGGCGCCTCGGTGCACCTCGCCGACAAGGACGGCGGCACGCTGCTGACCTATGACGTCGAGGCCCAGATCGGCGGCAAGCTCGCCCAGCTCGGTCAGCGCCTGATCAACGGTTCGGCCAAGAAACTCGCGGACGAGTTCTTCGCCAAATTTGCCGAGGCGGTGAAGGCGCAGGCTTAGCATCGCGCAGCCGCAAAACGCCTGGCCGGCCCCGGATGGCGGCGGCGCCGTCGAATCGGGGGGGCGCCGGGCGGGAAAGCGCATGCCGCTCAGTCGGTTGCCCCGGTTGCCGATTTTCGTATGGGCACCTATGATGCATGCCCAATTCCAATCCCGACAGACCCGTGGCAGGGACCTGTTTCAGGCGAGAGTGGCGCCGTGCAATGCGGCGTGAGCGAGGAGACCCCCTGTGGCCAAGATTTCCCTGATCGTGAACGGCACTCCAGTGACAGGCAATGTCGACCCGCGCACCCTGCTGGTCCAGTTCCTGCGTGAGCATCTGCACCTCACCGGCACCCATGTCGGCTGCGACACGTCACAATGCGGTGCCTGCGTCGTACATGTCGACGGCAAGGCGGTGAAGTCCTGCACCACGCTCGCCGTGATGGTGGACGGCCAGAACGTCACCACCATCGAAGGCCTTGCCCCGGAAGGAGGACCGCTGCATCCGATGCAGGAGGCCTTCCGTGAGCATCACGGTCTGCAGTGCGGCTTCTGCACCCCCGGCATGATCATGACCGCGGTCGATATGGTGCAGCGCAAGGGCAATGACCTCGACGACCATACCATCCGCGAGGAACTCGAAGGCAACCTCTGCCGGTGCACGGGGTACCACAACATCGTCGAATCGATCGCGGCCGGCGCCAAGGCGATGGCGAAGTCGGCTTGACGATCGAGGTCGCTTCGCCGCGACCACGCGTCTGCTTCAAGCCCGATTAGGTTTTCGGTCCCGGTGTTTCGAAATAAGGCTGGGTCCAGGCACTTCTGATCAAGACATCTGTTCAGGCCATCTGATTCAAGTCGTCTGATTCAAGGCATTCCAATGTATGAATTCAAATTCCATCGTCCCACGACCGTGCGCCAGGCCGCCAATCTTCTGGCCAAGAACGAAGATGCCAAACTGGTTGCCGGCGGCCATACTCTGATCCCGGTGATGAAGCAGCGGCTGGCGAGCCCGCCGCATCTCGTCGACCTCTCCAAAGTCGACAATCTCGCCGGCATCGAACTGAAGGGGCGGGCGCTGGTAATTGGCGCGATGACCACCCATGCCGAGGTCGCCAATTCGGCGACGGTGCGCGAAGCGATACCGGCATTGGCCGAGCTCGCGGGGATGATCGGCGATCCAGCGGTGCGTCACCGCGGCACCATCGGCGGCTCGCTCGCCAATAACGATCCGACCGCCGACTATCCGGCGGCGGTGCTGGCGCTAGGCGCCACGGTCGTCACCAACAAGCGCAAGCTGAAGCCCGAGGACTACTTCCAGGGCCTGTTCACCACTGCGCTGGAGGCCGACGAGATCATCACCAAGGTGTCCTTCCCGCTGGCGAAGAAGGCTGCCTATGTCAAGTTCCGCAACCAGGCGTCCCGCTATGCGCTGGTCGGCGTGTTCGTGGCGCGGCGTCCGTCGGACGTCAGGGTGGCCGTGACCGGCGCCGGCAGTGAGGGCGTCTTCCGCGTCACCGCGTTCGAGGACGTGCTCAAGAAACGCTTCTCGCCGAAGGTGCTGGACGGTCTGGTGGTCCCGGCCGAAGGGCTCAACAGCGATATCCATGGCAGCGCCGAATATCGTGCCCATCTCATCGGTGTGCTGACCCGTCGTGCCGTCGAGGCCGCCAACGCCCGTTGAGGGGCGGGGCGGACTGCGGCGATGCCGGCAGATGACGAGGTCACAGTTTGAAAGCGACAGGCGGATGAACGTACCCACGGCTTTGCCGACATCGGTCGATGCGACGCTGGAGCTTCTGACCCGGCAGGGTTATCTCGCCGAACGCTCGCTCGCCACCGTCACCTATCTGTCCTTGCGCATGGGCCGGCCGCTGTTTCTCGAGGGCGAGGCCGGCGTTGGCAAGACCGAAATCGCCAAGGCCTTGTCGACAGCGCTCGGGCGCAGCCTGATCCGCCTGCAATGCTATGAGGGACTCGACGTCTCGTCGGCTGTCTACGAGTGGAACAGCGCGGCGCAGATGATCGCGATCCGGCTCGCCGAGGCTACCGGCGAAAATGATCGCGAGCGGCTCTCCCACGACATCTTCGCCGAGCAATATCTGATCAAGCGGCCGCTGCTGCGGGCGCTGGAGCCCGATCCGGCGGGCCCTCCGGTGCTGCTGATCGACGAGCTCGACCGCGCCGACGAGGCTTTCGAAGCCTACCTGCTCGAGATACTCAGCGACTTCCAGGTCACGATCCCGGAATTCGGCACGGTGCGCGCCGTCGCTCCGCCGATCGTCATTCTGACCTCGAACCGTACCCGCGAGATCCATGACGCGCTGAAGCGCCGGTGCCTCTATCACTGGGTGGACTACCCCTCCGCCGAGCGCGAGCTCACGATCGTCAAGTCGCGCGTGCCGGGGATCTCGGCCAGGCTGTCGGAGCAGGTGGTGACGTTCGTCCAGGCGTTGCGCGACCAGGACCTGTTCAAGGTGCCCGGGGTCGCCGAGACCATCGACTGGGCGACGGCGCTCACACAGCTGGACGCCAAGAGCCTGACGCCGCAGGTGGTGGGCGACACCCTGGGGGCTTTGTTGAAGTATCAGGATGATATCGGCCGGATGCAGGGCGAGACGCTGGACAGGGCAGTGCGCCAGGCAGTGACCGGGCCGGCGGCCTGATCGAGGGCCATCGAGCCAAGCGGAGGCGGAATGTCCGCGAGCGAAACGGCGCCGGGCGGCGGGCTGATTGCCGACAACATCGTGGGCTTCGCCCGCGCGCTGCGTGCGGCCGGAATTCCGGTCGGTCCCGGCGCGGTGATCGACGCCGTGGCGGCGCTGCGGCTTATTGACATCGGCAACCGCGCCGACGTCTTCGCCACCCTTCAGGCAATTTTCGTCACCCGCCGCGAGCACATGCTGGTGTTTGCCCAGGCCTTCGCGCTGTTCTTTCGCGTCGACCAGGGTTGGCAGCACCTGCTGGATTCGGTGCCGCTGCCCGACGAGGCGAAGAAGCCGCCGCCGCCGGCTTCACGTCGCGTGCAAGAGGCGATGATGGCGGCCGAATCGCGTGAAGCCAAGGAGCAGGTCGAGCAGGATGTCCGCCTGTCGGTGTCGGACCAGGAGATCCTGCAGAAGAAGGACTTCGCCCAGATGAGTGCGGCGGAGATCGCCGAGGCGAGTCGCGCCATTGCCGCCATGAAGCTGCCCCAGGCGGAATTGCGCACCCGTCGCTTCCGGCCCGAGGCCAAGGGCGAGCGCCTCGACCTGCGGCGTACCTTGCGCGGCAGCCTGCGAACGGGCGGAGACATCGTCGCGCTGCATCGGCTCGGTCGCATCGACAAGCCAGCGCCGATTGTGGCCTTGCTCGATATCTCAGGTTCGATGAGCGACTATACCCGGCTGTTCCTTCAGTTCCTCCACGCCGTCGCCGACGCCCGCAAGCGCGTCTCGGTCTTCCTGTTCGGTACCCGCCTGACCAATGTGACCCGGGCGCTGCGGGCGCGCGACCCCGATGAGGCGCTGGTGTCGTGTACGGCGGCAGTGGAGGATTGGTCCGGCGGCACTCGGATCGCCACCTCGCTGCACCTGTTCAACAAGCTGTGGGGGCGGCGGGTGCTGTCCCAGGGCGCCATCGTGCTCCTGATCTCCGACGGGCTGGAACGCGACGTCGACGACCGCCTGACCTTCGAGATGGACCGGCTGCACCGATCCTGCCGTCGCCTCATCTGGCTCAATCCACTGCTGCGTTTCGAGGGCTTCCAGGCCAAGGCACAAGGGATCAAAATGATGCTGCCCCATGTTGACGAATTCCGCCCTGTGCACAATCTAGAATCCATGCAGGGGCTGGTGTCCGCGCTCACCGACATGCCCGAAAAGGGGCATCGCGCCGGTCCGCGGGCGGCAGCGTGAAGGAGACCACCATGCTGAGCCGCGACGACGACATCCTCAAGACCGCCGAAGCTTGGCGCCGCGCCGGCCACGGCGTCGCGCTCGCCACCGTCATGGAAACCTGGGGATCGGCGCCGCGTCCGACCGGCTCGCATCTCGTCATCAACGATGACGGCACCTTCCTCGGCTCGGTGTCGGGCGGTTGCGTCGAAGGCGCCGTGGTGACCGAGGCGCTCGACGTCATCGAGGCCGGCAAGCCGCGCATGCTGGAGTTCGGCGTTGCTGACGAGACCGCCTGGAACGTCGGGCTGTCCTGCGGCGGCCGCATCCGCGTCTTCGTCGAAAAGATCGCCTGAGCGGTCGGCGCTCACCGCGCTCCACCTTCTATCTTTGCTTGTCATCGCATCCGGGATTGCCGCCGTGAAACTCGAACTCCTCGCCGCCTTGAATGCCGAGCGTGCCGCGCGTCGGCCGGTTGTGGTCGTCACCGACGTCGATCGTGGCGATCAGCGCCTCGTCAAGGCGGCAGAATTCGCATCCGATGCGCTGCACGAGGAACTCGACAGGCATCTGCGCATGGGCAAGAGCGGCATGATCGATGTCGCCGGCCGTCAGCTGTTTCTGACCGTGCATGCGCCGGTGGCCCGTCTCGTCATCACCGGAGCGGTGCATATCAGTCAGGCGCTGGCGCCGCTCGCCACCAGCCTCGACTACGACGTCACCGTTGTCGATCCCCGCACCGCCTTTGCCTCGCCGGAGCGCTTCGAGGGCATCAAGGTGATCGCGGCCTGGCCCGACGAGGCGCTGCCTCCGCTCGGCATCGACCGCTACACCGCCTTCGTGGCGCTGACCCACGATCCCAAGATCGACGATCCGGCGCTGCTGCACGCGCTGTCGCGCGACTGCTTCTATATCGGCGCGCTCGGTTCGCGGAAAACCCATGCCAAGCGGCTGGATCGCCTCAAGGGCCAGGGCGCAACCGACGCCCAGCTCGGCCGCATCCATGCCCCGATCGGATTGCCGATCGGGGCGGTCTCGCCTGCCGAGATCGCAGTGGCGATCATGGCCCAGATTACCGCCGAATTGCGGCTGCCGAGGCGCGCGGCCGTCAGCGAGAATGCCGCATGAAATTTGGTCCTGTCGCCCCGGCGGATGCGATCGGCGGCGTCACCGTCCATACCATCCGCAAGAACGGCTTTGTTCTGAAGAAGGGCACCACGGTCGGTGCCGCCGAAGCCGAGGCGCTCGGGTGCGCCGGGATCACGTCGATCGTGGTCGCGCGGCTCGAGGACGGCGACGTCTCCGAGGATGTCGGGGCCGCGGACATTGCTCGTGGGGTGGCCGGGCCAGGGGTGAGCGTCGAGCGCGCGGTCACCGGACGTGCCAACCTGTTCGCCGCCCATGCCGGCGTACTGGTGGTCGACCGCGCCGCAGTCGACCGCATCAACCGGGTCGATGAGGCAATCACGCTGGCGACGCTGCCGGCCTTCAAGCCGGTGGTCGCCGGCGAGATGCTGGCGACCGTCAAGATCATTCCCTTCGGCATGCCGGGACAGCTGCGCGATGCGGCCGTTGCCGCTGTCGCGCCGGACATGCTGCGGGTCGCGCCCTATCGGGTAAAGCGGGTCGGCGTCATTTCGACGATGCTGCCGGGCCTCGCGCCGAAGGTGATCGACAAGACCTTGCGTGTCACCGCCGAGCGCCTCGCCCCGGCCGGCGCCGCAATCATCTTCGAGAAGCGCATCGAGCATGACGAGGCTGCCCTGGTCGCAGCGCTCGACCAGGCGATCACGGCCGGCGCCGAACTCGTCATCGTGTTCGGCGCGTCCGCCATCGCCGACCGGCGCGACGTGATCCCGGCGGCGATCACGCGCAGCGGCGGCCGCATCGAACATTTCGGCATGCCGGTCGATCCGGGCAACCTGTTGCTGATCGGTCGTGCCGGCGGGGCAGCAGTGCTCGGTGCGCCTGGCTGTGCGCGCTCGTCGACCGAGAACGGCTTCGACTGGGTGCTGATGCGCCTCCTCGCCGGCCTGCCGGTGTCGCGCGAAGACATCACCGGCCTCGGCGTCGGCGGGTTGCTGATGGAGATCGTGACGCGACCGCAACCGCGTGTCGCCCATGGCGGCGAAAGCGGCCGTCATGTCGCTGCGGTGGTGCTGGCGGCGGGACGCGCGACCCGGATGGGTGGTCCCAACAAGCTCTTGGCGACGCTGAGCGGCAAGCCGCTCGTGCGCATTGTCGTCGAGCAGGCGCTGGCCTCCCGCGCCGCGCCGGTGATCGTCGTCACCGGTCATCAGGAGGACGAAGTGCGCCACGCTCTCGATGGCCTCGATGTCCGCTTCGCACACAATGCCGACTTCGCCGAAGGGCTTGCCGGTTCAGTCAAGGCGGGCATCAAGGCTGTCCCGACGGAGGCCGACGGCGCCGTGATCTGTCTTGGCGACATGCCGCTGGTCGACGCCGCGCTGATCGATCGACTGATCGACGCTTTCGACCCCAACCGTGGTGCACTGATCGCCATGCCGGCGAGCGATGGTCGTCGCGGCAATCCGGTTCTGTGGTCCTGCCGTTTTTTCCCGGAACTGCTGACGCTCGAAGGCGATGTCGGCGCACGTCACCTGGTGGCGCGCCACGGCGATGCTGTGGCGGAAGTGCCGATTGACGGTGACAGCGCCTTTCTCGATATCGATACGCCGGAGGCACTCGAGTTCGCGCGCCGCGGCTGACGTCGCACTCTATCGTTCACCAAGTTGAAACGACCCCCCTTCCTAAATTACGCGCCATTGACCTTCGGGGGAGGGGATTCGTGCCGTCGTACGTCGCGCGTTTCTGCGCGCTCACCATTTTTCTGTCGCTCACCATCGCGTGCGGTCCGTTGGCGACCGCAGCCCGTGCCGCCGGAGCGCTCGCCATTGGCCAGTGCGGTGCCTTCGGTCAGGCCTATGATTTCGCCAAGTCGTCGGAGGCGGTCGCCGCCGCGCTGCGCCAGTGCAAAGGGCAGTGTTCGACCGTGACCATGAAGCGGGCCTGCGCCGCGCTCGCCATCGATCTCCACAATCCGTGCGGCGCCTACGGCCAGGCGGTGGCGCCACGGATTTCCGCCGCGCTGAATGCGGCGACGCGGTTCTGTTATCAGTATGGCGGCAAGGATTGCGTGATCCGGGCCTGGGCCTGCGACGCCCGGGGCTGAGAACCCTGCATCGGATGCATCGCCGGTACCTGCCACAGCAATTTGGCAGGACGGATCACGCGATCGTCGATTGATTTTGACTGACTGGTCAGTCATATTTATCCGATGATGAAGGCTCGGTCCGCCCCATCGGGGGCAAGCCGCCCGTCGGCGAAAGCGAGCGCACACAGTCCGGAGGCCGCATCGGGCCAATCGGCGGATGCGGCGTCTCCGGTGGTGTCCAAGCGCAGCCTGCGTGCCCAGGAGCGCCGGGCCGCCATTGTCGCGGCGGCTTTCGAGGAGTTCGTTGCCCGCGGCTTCGCCGCGACGCGCATGGAAGACGTTGCCCGTCGCGCCAGAGTCGGCAAGGGAACGATCTATCTGCACTTCAAGGACAAGGAGGCACTGTTCCAGGAGCTGGTCCGGACCGAGCTGGTGCCTGTGATCAGCCGCTTCGCCGTTTCGCCGGATGGGGTGACGTCGGCGCGGGACCTGCTGGAACGCTTTACCGCGATCTTCGCCAATGAGATCGCCGGCACCCGACGCGGCGATATCCTGCGGCTGATGGTGGCGGAGGGCTCGCGCTTTCCGCAGCTTGCCGAGTTTTATTATCGCGAGGTGGTGGAACGCGGGCTCGCCATGATGCGCCAGGTGATTGCCTACGGCATTGCCCGCGGCGAGATCAGCGATCCCGATCTTGCACGCTTTCCGCAGATTGTGCCCGCGCCGGCGCTGCTGGCGATCGTCTGGCAGGGCCTGTTCGGCCGGTTCGCACCGCTCGATGTCGCCGCCATGCTGAAAGTTCATTTCGATCTGATCTTTGGACCCAGGAGGACGCAATGACGCCGTCAGCTCTGTCGCGGCGAGCGGCTTGCGGGCTGCTCGCCGCGGCGCTCGCGCTGACATTGGCTGGTTGCGGCGAGCGCAAGCGCATTGGTTATCAAGGCTGGGTCGAGGCCGACCTGATCTTCGTCAGTCCCGACGAGGCCGGCCGGGTCACCAGGCTGAATGTGCGAGAGGGCGATGAGGTCACGCCGGGCATGGTGCTCTACACCCTTGATGATGATCTGCAGCAGGCCGACCTCAACCAGAACAACGCGACGCTCGCCAACGCCAAGCAGAGCTTCGATCGCGCGCAATCCTTGAGCCGCACCGGCGCCGGCACCCAGGCGAGCCTTGATGCGGCGGTTTCGGCGATGCGGGTCGCAGAGGCGCGGGTCAACACGTCGCAGACCCGCCTTGCCCGGCGCACCGGCTATGCTCCGATCGCCGGGACCGTGCAGCAGATCTATTTTCGCGAGGGCGAAACCGTCGGCGCCCAGCGGCCTGTGCTGTCGATCCTGCCGCCTGGAAACATGAAGATCCGCTTTTTCGTGCCGGAGGCGAGCCTGCCGTCGCTCAAGCTTGGCGATGAGGTGCGCGTCACCTGCGACGGCTGCGTGCCGGATCTCACCGCCAAGATCTATTTCATCGCCACCAGCGCCGAATATACTCCGCCGGTGATCTACAGCCTCGAGGAACGCGCCAAGCTCGTCTATCTGTTCCAGGCGCGGCCGGCGCGACCGACCAGCCTGAAGGTCGGTCAGCCGGTGACGGTGATCCCGATCAAGTCGGCCGATGGCGCGCCGGCGCCTGGCGGGCCGATGGCCCAACAGGCGAAGTGAATGCCGGGATGGATGTGATGACCGACGGAACGGCTGCACAACCGCATCCGACGCATCCGAAGGCGCAGCCGGCATCGGCTGACATCGCCATCGACGTGCACGATCTGTCGAAGTCCTTCAACGGCCGGCTCGTCGTCCAGAACCTATCGATGCAGGTGCGGCGCGGCTCGATCTACGGCTTCCTCGGCCCGAACGGGTCGGGCAAGACCACCACCATCCGCATGTTGTGCGGACTGCTGACACCCGATAGCGGCGAGGGCACCTGTCTCGGCTTCGACATTCGCCGCGACACCGACAAGATCAAGCGCCGGGTCGGTTACATGACCCAGCATTTCAGCCTGTACCAGGATCTGTCGGTGCGGGAGAACCTGGAGTTCGTCGCGCGCCTTTACGCCATGCGCGATCCGCGTGGCGCCGCGCGCGACATGGTCCGGCGATTGGGCCTGACGGGACGGGAGGAGCAACTCGCCGGCGAGCTGTCCGGCGGCTGGAAGCAGCGCCTCGCGCTTGGCGCTTGTACGCTACCGGAGCCGCAGCTTCTCCTGCTCGATGAGCCCACAGCGGGCGTTGATCCGAAGGCGCGCCGCGACTTCTGGAACGAGATCCATGGCCTGGCCGCCGAAGGCCTGACCGTGCTGGTCTCGACCCATTACATGGACGAGGCGGAGCGATGCCACGAGATCGCCTATATCGCCTACGGCCACCTCCTGGCGCGTGGCGCCGTCGAAGAGGTGATCGCGAAGTCGGCTCTGACCACCTACACCGTTTCTGGGGCAAGCGTCGGTTCTGGGGCGAGCGTCGGTGCGATCGCCGGTGAACTGGCCGAACGGAAAGGCGTCGACATGGTGGCGCCGTTCGGCAACACCTTGCACGTCTCCGGCCGCGACGCCGGCGCGTTGGAGGCTGCCATCGCGCCCTACCGCCAGCGCGATGACCTCGTTTGGCGTCGCGACAGTCCATCACTCGAAGACGTCTTCATCGACCTCATGGGGCGCTCGCGGGATAATTTCCAATGAGCATGCCAGAAGCGAGCGCGCCAGAGGTCAACAGCGCGCCCGATCCGCGCGATCGAGCCGGGTTCTGGCGTCGCACCTATGCGATGCTGGTCAAGGAATTCATCCAGCTTCGCCGCGACCGCGTTTCCTTCGTCATGATCGTGGCGATTCCGATCATGCAGCTGATCCTGTTCGGCTATGCGATCAATACCACGCCGCGCCATCTGCCGACCGCGGTGCTGCTCCAGGAGGACAGCGATCTCGCCCGTTCGGTGATGAAGGCGATGGAGAACACCGCCTACTTCGCCTTCACCCGCGAGGTGCACACAGTTCAGGAGTTCGACGACCTGCTGCAGTCCGGCAAGGTGCTGTTCGGCCTCGAGATCCCGCGCGGCTTCGAGCGCGCGGTACGCCGCGGCGACAAGCCGGCGCTGCTGGTCGCCGCCGACGCCACCGATCCGGTTGCCGCGGGCTCGGCGCTGTCGGCACTGGGCCAGCTTGCGGTGACCGCGCTCGAGCACGATCGCGTCGCCGGCTCGCCGCCGGAGCCGGCCTTCGAGATTCGTACCCATGCCCGCTACAATCCGGCGGCATCGTCGCAGCTCAACATCGTGCCGGGGCTGGTCGGCACCATCCTGACCATGACCATGCTGATCTTCACCGCGCTGTCGGTGACGCGGGAGATCGAGCGGGGCACCATGGAAAGCCTGCTGTCGATGCCGATCACGCCGATCGAGATCATGCTCGGCAAGATCGCGCCCTACATCATCGTCGGCTTTCTCCAGGCCAGCCTGATCATCGGCATCGGCCTGCTGCTGTTCGGAGTTCCCGTCTATGGCAGCCTGCTGCTGCTCGCCGGCCTGAGTACGCTGTTCATCGCCGCCAATCTCGCCATCGGCTACACCTTTTCCACCGTGGCGCAGAACCAGTTGCAGGCGATGCAGATGTCGATCATGTTCTTTCTGCCCAATATCCTGCTGTCCGGTTTCATGTTCCCATTCTCGGGCATGCCGTCCTGGGCGCAATGGGTCGGCGAATGCCTGCCGCTCACCCATTACATGCGGATCGTGCGCGCCATCATGCTGAAAGGCTCGACACTGCAGAATCTGGAATACGATGCGATCGCGCTTTTCGGGCTGATGATGCTGGCGATGACGATCGCGGTCGCCAGATTCCGCCGCACGTTGGATTGAGCGGTGATTGCTTGATGCCGTGCCAGGCGAGAACGGGCTGTACCCACGCGGAAATCGTGGTTGCCGCCGTGCAATCTGGCGACGAAAGACAGAAGAAAAGCATCAGGGGAGGAAGTGGATGACGGCTATCACCGAGCGGCTAGTGTCCTGTCTCCGAATTACCGCTTCATTTGCCTCACCCTCGCACGGTAATTCGGAGACATAAGGACACTAGCAAAATCAAAGCGCTAGTGTGGCTTATGTCTCGCAATTGCCTACGAGAGACTCGCCGCAAAGGCGGTAGGCAATTGCGAGACGCCACACTAGTCGCTCGCTTCAAATAATTTGAAAGGATGGAGAATTTGTGATTCGATTCGATCGTCTCGACGCGAGCGCCGGAGAGGATCATGGCTGCGACGGAAATTTCGGTAAAGAAGTATGTTGTGCGGCTGAGCGGCGAGGAACGCGAACAGCTTGAAACGCTGATACGGAAGGGCAAGAGCGCAGCTCAAAAACTGCTGAAGGCGCGAATATTGTTGAAGGCCGATGTCTCGGAAGCCGGCGAAGGTTGGAGTGACAGCCGGATCATTAAGGCGTTCGATACAAGCGTTTCCATGGTTTACCGAGTGCGGAAGCAACTGGTGGAAGAAGGCTTCGAGGCGGTATTGAGCCGTAAGCAGCGCGCAACACCGGGGGTTGCGCGGATTTTTGACGGTGAGAAGGAAGCCAAACTGATTGCCCTGGCTTGTTCCAAACCTCCCAAGGGACGCACACGCTGGACCCTGCGGCTACTGGAGCAAAAAGTCGTAGAACTCCATATTGTTGATCGTGCCAGCGACTCGACGATCGGGCGGGCACTAAAAAAAACACTCTCCAGCCCCATCGCCGACAGTGCTGGGTCATCCCGCCGAAAGCCAATAGTGCGTTCGTAGCCGCCATGGAGGACGTGCTGGCCGTCTACACCCGGCCACGCGATCCCGACTACCCGCTGGTTTGCCTGGACGAGAGCTCAAAGCAACTCCTCGCCGAGACGCGCATGCCGATTCCGATGAAGCGTGGGCGCCCGGCTCGTTGCGATTACGAGTACAAACGCAACGGCACCGCCAATCTCTTCATGATGTTTGCTCCGCTCGAAGGCTGGCGCCATGTCAAAGTCACCGATCGCCATACCGCCGTGGATTATGCTCACGTCCTGAAGGACTTGGCCGATGTCCACTTCGCCGGCGCCAAGACCATCGTTCTGATCCAGGACAATCTCAACATCCACAGCAAGGCGTCACTCTATGAAGCCTTTCCGGCCCCTGAGGCCAGGCGGCTGGTCGAGCGCTTTGAATGGCATTACACACCAAAGCACGGCAGTTGGCTTGATCTCGCCGAGTCCGAACTCGGCGTCCTATCGTCCCAATGCCTCGATCGACGGATTCCCGACAAACAGACCCTCGCCGAGGAAATCGCCGCCTGGGAGAAAGACCGCAATGCCAACCACACCAAGGCAAACTGGCACTTCACAACTCCCAATGCTCGCATCAAACTCAAGCACCTTTACCCTTCAATCTGAATGAATCGGGCGACTAGTGTCCTGACTCTCAATTGCCTTGCAATAACTCACGCTGCCTCGATTTTGTCGAGGGCGGCGCGGGCGCGGTTGATTTTTTCGAGGATGGCCGCGCCCTCGGCCCTCCACGTGTAGGGCTTCGGGGCGGCATTGCGATCGGAGAGATAGGCTTCGATGTCGCGGACGAGTTCGCCGATGGAAGCGAAGCTGCCCGAGCGTATCACGTCGGCGGTTAAATCAGCGAAGAAGCGTTCGACGAGGTTCATCCAGGACGAAGATGTCGGCGTGAAGTGCGACTTGAAGCGCGGGTGACGGGCGAGCCAAGCCTTGACCTTTGGATGCTTATGCGTGGCATAGTTGTCCTGGATCAGATGGATGTCGAGTTCCTCGGGCGTTTCGCGATTGATCTGTTTCAGGAACCTGAGCCATTCGATGTGAGTGTGACGCGCCTCGGTGCGCGCGATCAACTTGCCTTTCATCGCATCGAGGGCAGCAAACAACGTAATCGTGCCATGCCGGGTGTAATCGTGAGTCATTGTCCGGGGACGCTTCGGGGCAAGCGGCAAGCCAAGTTGAGTGCGTTCCAGAGCCTGGCATTGGCTCTTCTCGTCGCAGCATAACACCAGCGCCTTCGCTGGCGGATCGAGGTAGAGCCCGATCACGTCCCAGAACTTTTTCTCAAACTCCGGATCATTCGAGAGCTTGAACGTCTTTACAATGTGGGGCTTCAAGTCATTCTTTGACCAGATCCGCTGCACAGTACTGTGCGATACTCCGGCATGGCGGCCCATGCTGCGCACGCTCCAACGCTTGCGGTTCTTCGGCGGACGCGTGGCATCGGTGATGACACGCTCGATTTTCTTCTCTGTAATCGAGGGCTTGCGTCCGCGTCCGCCCTTGTCGTCGAGGCCGTCGAGCCCGTGTGCCTCGAACCGGCTGGACCATGTCGACACCGTTGGCATCGATGTATCCATCTGCTCGGCGACGAGCTCGATTTTCACCCCCTCCAGACGCAGCAGAATAATTTTTGCTCGAAAACGATCGCGATGCGCACTGGTCGGAGCATTGGCCCTCCGTTGGAGTTCAGCCCGTGTCTCCGCATCGGCGGTAAGTACCTTGACGGGACGCGCCATCCTCTCAGCTCCTGCTTGCCCGAAGCAACCAAGATTATTTAAACTGATTTGCGAGACGGAACACTAGAGGCCTGCTATACTGGCGTGATCCACGACGTTATGCGCGGCATGGGACTGCGCGACTTCGTCTTGCCGCCGGAGTTGCGGCCGATCCTGCCGGAACGGACCATGGCCGGACCCGCCTTCACCGTACTCGGCAAGGTCGATCCGGCCGCTGACGCCCACGAAACCCTGCTGCGATGGACCGGCCTTTTGTCGCAGGCGCCGACTGGCAGCGTCTGGGTGTCGCAACCCAATGACCGCGTCGTCGCCCATATGGGCGAGTTGTCGGCGGAGACGCTGAAGCACAAGGGCCTGCGCGGCAGCGTTGCCGACGGTTTCGTCCGTGACGCGCGCTTTCTGCTCGAAATCGGTTTCCAGTGCTGGTGCCGCGGCTTCACGCCGCGCGACATCGTCGGCTACTGGCTGCCGGCGGCGACCAATGTCGAGATCAGGATCGGCGAGGTGATCATTGCGCCGGGGGACTACATGATCGGTGACCGCGACGGACTGATCCGGATTCTCGCCGGCACGGCCGAGGAGGTGGTTGCCGCCGCCGAAAAAGCAATGGCCACCGAGAGCATGGTGCGCAAGGCGATTCTTGCCGGGCTCGACCCGCAACAGGCCTATCGGCGTTACGGCAAGTTCTAGTGTCCCGTCTCCGAATGACCGCTTCATTTGCCGTTGCGGCATCGTCCGGACACGAACTTCGGAAGGCGGGCGCGAGTGTCCCGATTCTAACGTTCGTATCCCATTGCAGCAGGCGCTCATACGAATGTTGGAAACGAGGGGGCGCTTGCATCATTATGATTCTAATGCGGTTTTGGATCTGACGCCCGTACGGCGAATTCGCTCCAATATTGATACGAGCGTCAGATCCACCGCACTTGGGTCCGGGTCCGGATCTTCCGTTCAGACCTGCGGCGCCACCAGGTTTTCCACCGTCACGTGTTCGCGATCTTCGATGATCTCGGCGATGAAGTGGCGGTGGCAGTGGTGATGGTCGCGCTCGTAGCAGAGCAGGCAGACCGGCCCGGCGTCTCGCACCAGCGCGGCTAGTTGGTCCATCTCCTCGCGCGCCTGTGCCGTCTTGAGGTGGTCGTGATAGATCTTCGACATCTTGGCGACGTCGCCGCTGCGCACGGCTTCGCGACCTTCTTTCGGCGTGCCGAGTCCGCGCAGATGGATATAGCCGATGCCACGTTCGTCTAGTCCGGCGGCGAGCTGGCGCTTGGAAAACCCCGCTCGCCGTGACGCTGCGATGGCGCGCACGTCGACCAGCAGCTTGACCCCGGCATGCTCCAATTCGTCGAGCACGGCCTTGGCGGGAGTCTGTTCGTATCCGATGGTGAAGAGGTGGGGCTTGGCTTTGGCCATGCGTTCAGCTCCGTAAGGGCCTCAGGCGAGGCGCTCGATCAGCGCCATGGCGGCGGCTGGCGCGCGGATCTTGCCCTCATGGATGACATAGGCGAAGACATCGCGCTGCCTGCCTGGTGCCGCGGCGTCGTCGACCTTGGGCAGGTCGTCCGGCTCGCCGCCCGCGGCCCACAGCGCCAGCCGTCGCGCCCAGGCATCGAGGTCCTTGGACGGATAGCCGGTCGCGATGCTGTCCTTGCCCTTCTGTAGTCGTGCATAGACGAAGTCGCCGGTGAGGTCTGCGATCTGCGGATAGCTGGCGTGCTCGGCATAGACCACGGGAATATTGAAGCGGCGCAGCAGCGCGATGAAGGCGGGCGTGCGGAAGCTGTCATGGCGCACCTCGACGACGTGGCGCAGCGTGATCCCGTCCTGCGCCTGCGGGAGCAGTTCGAGGAAATGGCCGAAGTCCGCCTCGTCGAACTTCTTGGTCGGCGCGAATTGCCACAGTACCGGGCCGAGGCGATCGCCGAGTTCGGTGACGCCGCTGTCGTAGAAGCGCCGGATGGAATCTCCGGCCTCGGCCAGCAGGCGGCGGTTGGTGGCGAATCGCGGCCCCTTCACCGAGAACTTGAAGCCGTCGGGCACCTCGCTGGCCCATTTGCGGAAGCTCTCCGGCTTCTGGCTTCCGTAATAGGTGCCATTGATCTCGATCGAGGTGAGCTTGGTGGCCGCATAGGCGAGTTCCTGCGCGTGCGGCAGCTTGTCGGGATAGAACACGCCGCGCCAGGGCGGGAAGGTCCAGCCGCCGACGCCGAGATAGACACGACCGGCGCCCACGCTGGCCCGGGCTGCGGCAGCAGGCCTGACGCCGGCGTCGGGCGCCGCACGCGCGGCGACAGGCTTGGCGACAGACGTAGAGGCGGGGCCGGGGACGGTCTTCGCTGCCTTGGTAACGGTTTTGGTCTTGGTTCCGGTCGTGCCGGTGCGCGGAGGGCTCGCGCGCCCGGCCTTGGCCTTGGTGGTCGTTGTCGTTGCCGTCGCGGCTTTGGCTTTTCTGACCATCGGGTGCCCCTTGCAGATCGGCGGACGCACACCATATTGCCTCTAACGGCGATGTCGATGCTTTCCCCCGAAGCTCCATGGCCGGGACGACCACGAGATGGTTTGGCTGCGCCGGATGTACGCGCGCCACATCTTTCGTGGTCGTTGGCGTTTTAGGGGCTCGCTTCGGCAAGGCGAGTTGCGGCAATGATCGCAAGCCTTGAGCCCTGGCACATATCCCCCGGATCCTGTCCGGTCTCGTTCCAGCCTCATCGGCGGACTTTGTTCCAAGTCCTGTTCCAAGTCCTGCTCCAGGCTCGTTCCATGCCCTGTTCCGTGTCTTGGCACGGTGGGGCCACCCCGCTATATGCTGCCGCCATGATCGAATCGGCGACCCCGGCCGCGCCCGCGGCCCATTCACCGGCCGGTGCCGGGGCGCCGCGCCCGCAGCGCGCCCTGCAATTGTCGGTGATCATTCCGACCTTCAATGAACGCGGCAACGTGGCGGTGCTGTTCCGTCGCCTGCAGACGACGCTTGCTGGCATCGCCTGGGAGGTGGTGTTCGTCGACGACAACTCACCGGACGGCACCTGGCAGGCGGTGCGGGAGCTTGCGGCTGGCGACGGCCGGGTGCGCTGCCTGCGCCGCATCGGTCGTCGCGGCCTGTCGGGGGCCTGTATCGAGGGCATTCTCGCCTCCAGCGCGCCGGTGGTGGCGGTGATGGATGCCGACCTGCAGCATGACGAGACCCAGTTGCCACGGATGCTGAAACTGATCGAGGACGGCGCCGCCGAGCTCGTGGTCGGCAGCCGCTATGTCGAGGGCGGCAGCGCCCACGGCCTCGCGGACAAGCGGCGCGTCGGCTTCAGCGTCGCTGCGACCATGATGGCGAAGAAGCTGCTGGGGGTCGCCATCGCCGACCCAATGAGCGGCTTCTTCATGATCCGCCGCGACTGCTTCGAGGACCTGGCGCCTTCATTGTCGATTCAGGGGTTCAAGATCCTCCTCGACATCGTCGCGACCGGCCATGGCCGGCTGCGCACGGTCGAGGTGCCGTTCAAGTTCGGCGCCCGCCAGCATGGCGAGAGCAAGCTCGACTCCATGGTGGCCATGGACTTCTTCGGCCTCGTGCTCGCCAAGCTCACCCGTGACCTCGTCTCGCTGCGCTTTCTGCTGTTCGCCCTGGTCGGCGGCTTCGGCCTGATCGTCCATATGTTGACGCTCGATCTCCTGCTGGTCGCCGGAGTGGCGTCGTTCGCGACCGCCCAGACCGTTGCCGCGCTGGTCGCCATGACCAGCAACTTCCTCCTCAACAACGCGCTGACCTATCGCGACCAGCGGCTCAAGGCCTTCGCCCTGCTGCGCGGCTTATTGGTGTTCTACATCGTCTGCGCGGTCGGGCTCCTCGCCAATGTCGGTGTCGCCTTCTCGATCTATGACCAGGAACAGAACTGGTGGCTTGCCGGCGTTTCTGGCGCCCTGATGGGCGTGGTCTGGAATTACGCGGTGTCGAGCCTGTTCGTCTGGCGCCGCCGATGACGCCGCATGACTGGAAGGCCGGGCGAGGGGTCGTCCTTGCGGTCGGCGCCATGGTGCTGCTGCGGCTGATCGGCGCCGCCGTGACCCCGCTGACGTTCGACGAGGCCTATTACTGGACCTGGTCGAAGCATCTCGCCGGCGGCTACTACGATCACCCGCCGATGGTTGCGCTCGTCATCCGGCTCGGCACCATGTTCGCGGGCGACACGCAATTGGGTGTCCGGCTCGCTTCGGTGCTGTTGGCGCTGCCCATGAGCTGGGCGGTGTACCGCGCCACGGAAATCCTGTTCGGCAGCGCTCTGATCGCCGGCCGGGCCACATTGCTGCTCAATGCCACTTTGATGGTGGCCGTCGGTACCCTGATCGTCACGCCCGATGCGCCGCTGATGGTCGCGTCGAGCTTCGTGCTGTTCTGCCTCGCCAAGGTGCTTCAGACCGGCCGCGGCCCATGGTGGCTCGCGGTCGGAGCTGCGGTCGGCGCGGCGCTGCTGTCGAAATACACGGCGCTGCTGTTCGGCGTCGGCATTCTCGCTTGGCTGCTTGCGGTGCCGAAGCTGCGGTCCTGGCTGCGCTCACCCTGGCCCTATGCCGGCGGCGTCGTCGCCTTCGCCGTGTTTGCGCCGGTGATCGCCTGGAATGCCCAGCACCAGTGGGTGTCGTTCATCAAGCAGTTCGGCCGCGCCCGGGTCGATGGCCTGACGCTGCGTTTTCTCGTCGAATTGATCCCGGCGCAGTTCGGCTTCGCCACGCCGCTCGTCTTCATTCTCGGCGCCATGGGCCTCATCGTGCTGATGCGCCGCGGCCCGGGCGACGCGCCGGCCCGGGCGCTGGTTAACGCGCTGTTCTGGCCCATTGTGCTCTATTTCGTCTGGCATTCGCTGCACAGCCGGGTCGAGGCCAACTGGCTGGGCCCCGTCTACCCGACTTTCGCCATCGCTGCCGCGCTCGCCCTCGATGGGCAATGGAACGCCCGCAATCGGCGCACCGTTGAATTTTGCGCGCGCTGGGCCGTGCCCGGCGCGGTGGCGCTGCTGATCGTGCTGATGGTCCAGGCCAATACCGGATGGTTCACCGGCTATCGCCGGGATCCCAGCGTCAAGCATGTCGGTGTCGGCTGGCGCGAGCTCGCCGCGGCAATCGAGGTGGAGCGGCAGCGTGTCGGCGCTTCCTGCGTGCTCGGCTCCGACTATGGCACCGTCGGCTGGCTGACCTTCTACCTGCCGCCGGGGACCTGCGTGCAGCAGCGCAGCCAGCGCATCCGCTGGGTCAATATGACCGAGCCAGATCCCGCGCTTCTGCAGGGCCGGCTGCTGTATGTCGATGAGGTGCGGCCGGACGGCCCGGCAGCGCTCAAGCCGCTGTTCGTGCGTGTGGAGAAGCTGATCGAGCTGCCGCGCAGGCGCGGGCCATTGGTCATCGAGACCTACGAGATCGACTTGCTGGAAGGGGCGAAGGGAGGGGCGCTGGACCGCTCACCACCGCCGGAGCTCGGTGGGCCACCGGACTAGTGCGGCGTCTCGCAATTGCCTATGCCCTTTGTGGCAAGCCCCTGGAGGCAATTGCGAGACATAAGCCACACTAGCTTTTTGATTTTGCTAGTGTCCCGTTTCCAACGTTCGTATTCCTTTGCAGCAGGCGCTTCTACGAACGTTGGAAACAAAGGGACACTAGCATCATTATGATTCTAGTGTGGTTTTGGATCTGACGCTCGTTCGAAGAACTCGCTGCAATACTGAAACGAGCGTCAGATCCACCACACTAGTGTCCCGATGTCTCCGAATGACCGTGCGAGGGTGAGGCAAACGAAGCGGTCCTTCGGAGACAGGACACTGGAGAGGGCGGCTCAATTCCGTTCAAGGCCGGATCCGAATGCATGGGAGGCCGCGATCGCGGTTGGCGGTTGCGGGGATCGCGTGACGAGGCCCCATTCTGCGACACGCCTGACGAGGCCGTGCAAGCAAAAAGCCCGGCATCGCTGCCGGGCTTTCGCATTTTTCGCTGGTGGCGAGACTTAGAAGTCCATGCCGCCCATGCCGCCGCCCGGAGGCATCGCGGGGCCGCCGGACGACTTCTTCGGCAGCTCGGCGACCATGGCCTCGGTGGTGATCAGGAGGCCCGCAACCGAAGCTGCGTTCTGGATCGCCGCACGCACCACCTTGGTCGGGTCGATGATGCCCTTGGTGACCAGGTTGACGTATTCGCCGCTCTGCGAGTCGAAGCCGTAGGCATACTGCTCCTTCTCCAGGATCTTGCCGATGATCACCGAGCCGTCCTCGCCGGCGTTCATGGCGATCTGGCGGGCCGGAGCGGAGAGGGCCTTGCGGACGATCTCGACGCCGGTCTTCTGGTCGTCATTGGCGGTCCGGATGCGCTTGAGCTGCTCGGAGGCGCGCAACAGGGCGACGCCGCCGCCCGGCAGAATGCCTTCCTCGACAGCCGCCCGGGTTGCATGCATCGCGTCATCAACGCGGTCCTTGCGCTCCTTGACCTCGACCTCGGTGGCGCCGCCGACGCGGATCACCGCGACGCCGCCGGCCAGCTTGGCGAGACGCTCCTGGAGCTTCTCACGGTCGTAGTCCGAGGTGGTTTCCTCGATCTGCGCCTTGATCTGGGCGACGCGCGCTTCGATGTCGGCCTTCTTGCCGGCGCCGTTGACGATCGTGGTGTTCTCCTTGTCGATCATCACCTTCTTGGCGCGGCCGAGCATCTGCAGGGTCACGTTCTCAAGCTTGATGCCGAGATCTTCCGAGATCGCGGTGCCGCCGGTCAGGATCGCGATGTCCTGCAGCATGGCCTTGCGGCGATCGCCGAAGCCCGGAGCTTTGACGGCAGCAACCTTGAGGCCGCCGCGCAGGCGGTTGACGACGAGGGTGGCGAGGGCTTCGCCTTCGACGTCTTCAGCAACGATCACCAGCGGCTTGCCGGTCTGTACCACGGCCTCGAGCAGCGGCAGCAGTTCGTTGAGCGAGGAGAGCTTCTTCTCGTTGATCAGGATGTAGGCGTCGTCGAATTCGACGCGCATCTTGTCGGCATTGGTGACGAAGTAGGGGGAGATGTAGCCGCGGTCGAACTGCATGCCCTCGACGACATCGAGCTCGGTTTCGAGCGACTTGGCTTCCTCGACGGTGATGACGCCTTCGTTGCCGACCTTCTTCATCGCGTCGGCGAGGAACTTGCCGATTTCGGAGTCGCCGTTGGCTGAAATGGTGCCGACCTGGGCGATTTCCTCGTTCGAAGTGACCTTCTTGGAGTTCTTCACGAGGTCCGCAACGACGGCTTCGACAGCAAGGTCGATGCCGCGCTTCAGATCCATTGGGTTCATGCCGGCGGCAACCGACTTGGCGCCTTCCTTGACGATGGCCTGGGCCAGCACGGTCGCGGTGGTGGTGCCGTCGCCGGCGATGTCGGCCGACTTGGATGCCACTTCGCGCACCATTTGCGCGCCCATGTTCTCGAACTTGTCTTCGAGCTCGATCTCCTTGGCGACGGTGACGCCGTCCTTGGTGATGCGCGGAGCGCCGAACGACTTGTCGAGAACGACGTTGCGGCCCTTCGGACCCAGCGTCACCTTGACGGCGTTGGCGAGAATGTCGACGCCGCGCAGCATCTTGTCGCGCGCATCTACGCCGAATTTGACTTCTTTAGCTGACATTGTGTGTTTTCCCTTGGATTCGGTTGTCGAGAAGAGACGGCGCTTACGCAGCCTTCTTGCCGGCGCTGTGGCCTTCCAGTACGCCGAGGATGTCGCTTTCCTTCATGATCAGCACTTCGGTGCCGTCGATCTTGACCTCGGTGCCCGACCACTTGCCGAACAGAACGATGTCGCCGACCTTGAGGTCGATCGGGATCAGCTTCCCGGCTTCGTCGCGGCCACCCGGGCCGACGGCGACGATCTCGCCCTGGGAAGGCTTTTCCTTCGCGCTGTCGGGGATGATGATGCCACCGGCCGTCTTGGTTTCCGCGTCGATGCGCTTGACCACAACACGATCGTGAAGCGGACGGAATTTCATCGCGTTTCTCCTAAGCCTATGAAAAAGCTGATTTTATATGATGTTGGCAGTCGCTGGTAGCGAGTGCTACCGCATGGCCGACATAGGCGGCAGACAAGGTGCAATCAAGACCGCCTGGAGATTTTTTTGGCACTCGGGCGAACAGAGTGCCACGATGGTTATCGGCAGCCTTAGCGGCGCACTGCGCTGATGATCCGGGCTGCTAGCAATATTCTTTGTTTGCTGCTAATGCCTTGATTATAAACACTTTATTGAACATTTGAGCTTGAGATGACTTGCCGCTTTGCGTCACATTTTTGATGTGAGCGCATTGCGCGCTCCGGAGTTGGAGCCAGGCATGACCGTGAAAGCCCCCATTGCGCCGTCCCGCAGTACCGTGTCCGAAGGGTTCAAGAAGCAACTCGCCGGTTACGGGCTGACGACGGCCGAGATCCTCTACCGTCGTCCTGACCGCCGCTGGCTACTGCAGAGCTTCGTTTGGCAGGATTACGACATGTTCCCGGAATTCCCGGCATTGCAGGACTTTCTCAGCTTTTGGCAGCAGAAGCTCGACGGGCCGTTATTCTCAGTTACCGTCGTCCATTCGCGGCTGATCAAGCCGGCCGAATTCAAGGCGGTGGACGGGGTGTTCCGGCTGCACTGAGGCCTCGAGAGTTTGGGCCGGGGTGCCGTGGCCGTGCGCCTTCCTGTGAATGGTGCACGGATTGACGCCACGAGCCCCAAGGCCCACAGAGGCGGCGTGTGGAGCGGGGCATGGCGGCACGATGGTCGCGGCTTTTGCCCGCGCTGTTATTCGCCTGCGGATGCCCCCGAATGCTCGACCGTCCCATCACCGGACCGGCACCAGCGACCGCGCCCGCGGTCGAGCCGGCCTCACCCGATTTCGTGCTCAGCCGTCTCACCATGTTCGGCTGGGCCGGCGGCCTCGCCGCGATCCTCGCCGGCATCGTGCTGTCGTTCTTCCTGTTCGGCTATTTTGCCATCTACTGGCGCAACGCCGACATGGATTTCATGGTGGTCTACAACGCCTTGGTGCTGAACGAGGGACTCCCCAAGGAGTTCTTCGACCATCCGAGCTTCTTCACCATCCTGTCGGTGAAGTTCGCGTTTCAGGTGCTGCACGGCCTCGGACTGCTCGATGCCTACAGGCTCTCGGCCATTCCTTCGGCGGCCGATCCCGACGCCTTCGGCGCCGCCATGACTGCTGCGGTGAGGGCGGGACGCCTCGTCGCCCTCATCACTGCCTGTACGTCAGTGGTGGTCTTCGCCATGCTGTCGCGTCGCGCCCTGCGCGACCGACGCATTGCGCTGCTCGCCACCTTCGCCTTTGCCTTCTCCGGCGGCGTCGCGGTGCATCTTCGCATCCTGCGCAGTGAAATGATCGCCGCCTCGTTCGTCGTCTTCGCGCTGCTCATCGTCATCGCTGCCGCACGGCGGCCCGGGCTGTGGCGGCCGGTCGCGCTGGGCGCCGCGGCCATGCTCTGCGTTATGGCGCTCGAGAACAAGGTGCATGCGATCTTCGTGATCGCTGCGCTGCCGCCGCTCAGCCTGTTCTTCGGCCAATCGGCTGCACCGAGCGATCTGTTCTGGCGAGAGTCGCCACGCGCCTGGCCTGCGGTCGGTCTGCTCGGCGCCGCCGCCGTGCTGTTGTGCTGGTGGGCGGCCCCGATCGTCGCTGCGGGATATGATCCGGCTGCCATCGCCGTCGCAGGACTGAAGCCGATGCTGTTCGGCCGCTTCGGCGTCTACCAATGGGCGCTCGCGGCTGAGGTCGTTTTGGCAGTCGTCGTCTACGCGCTGATCTGGCGCGTCGCCACGGCGGAAGCCGCGGCGACGCTGCCGGCGCTGCTGGCAGGCGCGGCGCTCGGGCTCTTGGCGCTCGATCTGCAGTTCAACGTCAACGACGCCGTCGCCGTCCTCAATCCGATCGAGAAGATGCTGGCCTTTGCACCGATAGGCGAGGACAACGTCAAGAGCCTGGGCGGGATCATCGCCGAGCTCAACGCTCTTTTCGTCTGGGTTTTACGTCGCTACAGCTTCGTCCTCTACCCTTCGTCCCGACCGACGCTCGTCGTGCTGTGGCTGGTGGTGCCGGGCATCCTCTATGCCCTGGTCCGCGGCAAGCCGCAGTTGGCGCTTCAGGCGATCTTGCTGGTCGCGATCGCTGCCGGGATCGACACGCTCGGCATCACGCGCGGTCTCAAGTCGGAATATTTCGTCCTCAGTGATCCGTTCATCATCATCGCCGGCGCGCTGCTGCTCGACGGCATGCCGCAGCTGTTGGCGCCGCGCTGGACGCTGCCCTTCGGCATGGTGCTGATAGTGATCCATGTGGTGGCGGCGCATCCCGAGCCGGTCAAGATGATGACCAAACGCAGCGGTCCGGAATACATCTGCGAGTGGAACCAGATCTATCAGCCGCTGTTGCCGATGCCCTGGTGCGCGTTGCCGGCGGTGAAATCGTAACTGGCCGCGCCGCGGCCTCGTCTCGAGCGGCACAGTCCCTCATGGTTCGAGAAGCCTGCGCGGCAGCCGTCTCGAACCATGAGGCCCGGTTGCGTGAGCTCAGCTCAGCCCCGGCCGACGAACGGCATCTTGGTCGCCATCACTGTCATGAACAGGACGTTGGCGTCGAGCGGCAGGCTCGCCATGTACACGACCGCGTTGGCGACCGCTTCGACGTCCATGCGCGGTTCGGGGATCCTGCGACCGTCGGGCTGCAATACGCCTTCGACCATGCGGCTGGTCATGTCGGTTGCGGCATTGCCGATGTCGATCTGGCCGCAGGCGATGTCATAGGCGCGGCCGTCCAGTGCGGTGGACTTGGTCAGGCCGGTGATCGCGTGCTTGGTCGAGGTATAGGCCGCCGAAAACGGCCGAGGCGCGTGGGCCGAGATCGATCCGTTGTTGATGATGCGGCCGCCGCGCGGGGTCTGGTCCTTCATGATCCGGAAGGCGTGCTGGGTGCACAGGAAGGGCGCGGTCAGGTTGGTGTCGACCACCGCCTTCCACTGCTCGACGCTGACGTCTTCGAAGGGGACCGTCGGCGCGCCGATGCCGGCATTGTTGAACAGCAGATCCAATCGGCCGAAGGCTTCCTTGGTCTTGGCGAACAGCGCCGCGATCGAGGCGGGATTGGTCATGTCGGCGGGCACCGGCAGGCTCCTGCCGCCGAGGCTCTCGCCGGCCCTGGCGGTCTCGGCCAGCGCCTCGGCGCGCCGTCCGGTCAGCACCACGGCGAAACCCGCTTTCATCAGCGCGAGCGATGTCGCTCGCCCCACGCCCGAGCCCGCACCCGTGACGATTGCTACCTTCTCTCCGGCCATGTTTCCTCACCTGTTTTCTTGTCGATCCCCCGTCGCGATCCAGATCCGCCCGGGACCTTGCGACGGGTCGAAGCGAATGTCCGCTGGTCGCGCCTGGTGGTTTCAGGAAATTCGAAGCGAATTTCGGTTTCGGGACTTTAGCGGGTCTTGGCGGTCGGGGCCACGGCGTCGAGATAGGGCGGCCGTGGAATGCCCTGATGCGCAGCGCGCAGAGCCGCCGACCAGCGTGCGCGCAGATCGTGGAAATAGGGCTCGTCGGCCTCGATCCGGTAGTTCAGTTCCGGCTGCAGCACGTCGGGACGCGCGATCAGCACGTCGATCGGCAGTCCGACGCCGAGATTGGAGCGCATGGTCGAATCCATCGACACCAGGCCGACCTTGAGGGCATCGTGCAGGTCGACGTCATAGGTGACAGCGCGGTCGAGCACCGGTTTGCCGTATTTGTGTTCTCCGATCTGGAGATAGGGCGTGTCGGTGGTGCATTCGATGAAGTTGCCCGCCGGATAGACCATGAACAGGCGCATCCGGCCGCCCTTGATCTGTCCGCCGAACAGGAAGGAAACGTCGAAATTGATGTCTTCGGCGCGCGGCGCCGTACCTTCGGTCTCAAGGACATGGCGGATCGCGCGGCCGATGCGCTGCGCCGCCTGGAACATGGTCGGCGCATTCGTCAGCGTCTCGAGTTCCCCGGTGTCGGGGTTCTCGACGCCCTCGGTCAGCGTGCTCAGCACCGACTGGCTGATCGACAGGTTGCCGGCGCTGGCGACCGCCATCACGCGCTCGCCCGGCTTGGTGAAGACGTGGAGCTTGCGGAAGGTCGAGATGTTGTCGAGCCCGGCATTGGTGCGGGTGTCGGCGATCATCACCAGGCCGTCGCGCACCAGAATTCCGCAGCAATAAGTCATGACGCTCGCAGTCCTGCCCGATGGAGTGGATTTGACAGTCGCGACCCGCCTGGAGGCGGGCCTGTGAAGCGAATGTACGGATGCTCTTACCCGTTGAGGGCGATCGCGGCAACGGCGGCGGCGGTGTTCACGACTGGCTCTGGCGTCCGGCCTGCTGGATCCTGACCGCCACTTCAAGGCTTTCCGAGCCGCCACCGTAGCGAGTGCCGCGCACCGGGGCTGCGCCGAGATGATCGAGCGCGACCGCGACGCGAACATGGGCGTCGGTGGTGGAAACGGTGTTGGCCGGGTCGAAGCCGACCCAGCCGAGTTTCGGCACGTAGGCTTCGGCCCAGGCATGACCGGTCTGGCGGGACGGGGCGACGTCGCTGCGCAGGAAGTGGCCCGAGACGAATCGGGCAGGCACGCCGGCATTGCGTGCGCAGGCGACAAAGATGTGAGCGTAATCCTGGCATACTCCGCGGCCGAGCGCGAAGGCTTCGGCGGCATTGCTGCCGGAAGCGGTCGGATCATTCTCGTAGCTCATGTGAGCCTCGATCTGCAGCATCAGCGCGTGCAGGAAACCGAGCACGTCCTCGCCGCTCTGGCGGCGCAGGTCGTGGGCGAGGATGCGCATCTCCTCGCTCGTTTCGGTGAGCGGCGTCGTGCGCAGGAACAGGCTCGGAGGAAACCGTTCTTCGGTGCCGCGCACCACACCGCTGGCGTCGCTGGTTTCGACGACGCCCTCGACATGGATGGTGAGGTCGGCCAGAGGCCCGTGGCTGAGCAGGTGGGTGATGTTGCCGAATGCGTCTTGGTGCATCTGCAGCCGCGAGTCGGTCGACACGAAGATCTGCCAGTCCACCACATACTGGCTCTCGAAGCTGCGCGGGGTCATGCGCAGGACCTGGATCACGCCGCCGGCCGGCGGCTCGTAACGATAGGTGGTGGTATGGTCGATGCGCAGGCGCATGCGTCAGATGCCGGTGCCGGTTTTCGTTGTCAGGTCAGGTACTGCTTGGTGACGATCTCGCCGAGGCGGTTGTTGTCGGCGATGAATTCCTCGATGAATTCGTGCAGCCCGTGCTGGAAGATGTCGTCGATGTGGCTGTGCTCGAGACGGTTGCGGACGCCGCGGGCGTGACGCTGGGACGGGCCCTGGCGGCCGTAGGCGACGCCGATATTGTCGAGATTGCGCACCAGATTGCCGTAGCAGCTCGACAGCGAGCGCGGCAAGCTGTCGTTGAGGATCAGGAGATCGGCGATCAGCCAGGGCTTGAGGGTCTCGCGATAGACCCAGTGATAGGCGGTGAGCGCCGAGACCGAGCGCAGGATCGAGGTCCACTGATAGTAGTCGAGCGGACCGCCGACATGCTCCTCCTCGGGGAGCAGCATGTGGTATTTGACGTCGAGGATGCGTGCGGTGTTGTCGGCGCGTTCGAGGTGCAGGCCGAGCCGCGAGAACCAGTAGGCATCGTTGCGCAGCATGGTGCGGTAGGCCGAGCCGTCGAAGCGGAGCGAGGTTTCCTGGACGAAGCGCAGGAATTTGGCGAGGTGCTCGCGCGATTTGACACCGTGCTGCCAGGATTGCTGCAATTCGATCCAGGCGCTGTTGAGCGTGTCCCACATCTCACCGGTCAGGGCGGTGCGCACCGAGCGGGCGTTGAGCCGCGCCGCCTCGATGCAATTGCGGATCGAAGAGGGATTGTCGAGGGAGAAGGCGAGGTAGTCGACCACGCTGCGCTCGTTGGCGGTCTCGTGCGTCTCGTAGAAGGCGCTGCCGATGCCGGCGGTGAGCAGCGCTGATTCCCATTCGTTGGTTTTGCCGACATAGGCAGCCGGCAACGATGTGGCGCGCAGGGTCGCGTCGATGGTGCGCGCGAGATATTCGGCGCGTTCGACGTAGCGGGCCAGCCAGAACAGATTTTCAGCGGTGCGCGACAGCATGCGTCAGGGGTGCTCGTTGGGAGGAGGCGAGGGGCGGCAGGGCTCGGTCGGCCGGCGAAGGCGATGTCCTATTCATCGAGGATCCAGGTGTCTTTGGTGCCGCCTCCCTGACTGGAATTGACCACCAGCGAGCCTTCCTTGAGCGCGACGCGAGTGAGGCCGCCGGGCACGACGGTGACGTGGTCGCGGCCGGTGAGGATGAACGGCCGCAGGTCGACGTGCCGCGGCGCAAGGCCTACCTTGGTGGCCGTCGGACAGGTCGACAGCGCCAGCGTCGGCTGGGCGATGAAGCCTTCCGGGTCATGGACCAGCTTGGCGCGGAACGCGCTGATCTGTTCCTTGGTCGCCGCCGGTCCGATCAGCATGCCGTAGCCGCCCGAACCGTGGACCTCCTTGACGACCAGGTCGCCCAGGTTGTCGAGCACGTAGGCGAGATCGTCCTTTTCGCGGCAGCGCCAGGTCGGCACATTCTTCAGGATCGGCGCTTCGCCGAGATAGAACCGCACGATCTCCGGCATGTAGCTGTAGACCGCCTTGTCGTCGGCAATGCCGGTGCCGACCGCATTGGCCAGCGTCACATTGCCGGCCATATAGGCCGACATCAGTCCGGGCACGCCAAGCACCGAATCGGGCCGGAAGGTCAGGGGGTCGATGAAGTCGTCGTCGAGGCGTCGATAGATGACGTCGACCCGTTTGAGCCCCTCGGTGGTGCGCATGAACACCTCATCGTCCTTGACGATGAGGTCGCGGCCTTCCACCAGCTCGATGCCGAGCTTGTCGGCCAGGAAGGAATGTTCGTAATAGGCCGAATTGTAGACACCGGGGGTGAGCAGGGCCACGTTCGGCTCGGCCGCGGCGGTGGCCGGGGCCACCGAACGCAACGTGGCGAGGAGTTCGTCGGGATAGCTCTCGACCGGCGCCACGCGGTGGCGGGCGAACAGATCCGGGAAGAGCCGCATCATGATTTCGCGGTTCTCAAGCATGTAGGAGACGCCGGACGGGGTCCGGGCATTGTCCTCGAGCACGTAGAAGTCGTCGGGGCCGACGCGGACGATGTCGATGCCGGCGATATGGACATAGACATCGTGCGGGACATCCTGGCCGTTCATCTCCGGTCGGAAGACCGGGTTCTGGAAGATCAGGTCATCGGGGACGATCCCCGCCCGCAGGATGTCCCGGCCGTGATAGATGTCCCGCAGGAACATGTTGAGGGCGCGAACCCGCTGCTTGAGGCCGAGCTCCAGATGGCTCCATTCCCGTCCCGACAGAATGCGCGGAATGACGTCGAAGGGGATCAGCCGTTCCTGGGCCTCGGCCTCGCCGTAAACCGCGAAGGTGATACCGATCCGGCGGAACAGCAGCTCGGCTTCCTGCCGGCGATATTCCAGGGCCTCCGGGGGTGTTTCCTTGAGCCAGTCGGAGAGGGCCGCATAGGCGGGGCGAAGCGAGCCATTGGGCCCATTCATTTCGTCGAAGGCAATAGCCATGAAACCTGAGTGCCGTTTGGACGCCATGCGCGAGCATGCATGACTAAAACGGGTGGTAGCAAGGGTTGGGCCAGCGCAATATGCACGGTTGTCGGGCAAACCGTGCTGTGCTGGAAATACGGTGCCCGAAAAAAAGGCGGGGAAATGCTCAGCGACCGGGCAGCTTGTGCTGGTCCGAGCCCTGCGCATGACGCAAGACTTTCGCGGGTTGGGACGCGCCTGGAAGGAGAATTGGATGACCGAGATCGTCACCGCGGCAATTCTGGTGATCGGCGATGAAATCCTGTCCGGCCGGACCAAGGACAAGAACATCGGCTACATCGCGGAGTACCTCACCAATATTGGCATCGACCTCAAGGAGGTGCGGGTGGTGGCCGACGACGAGACCGCCATCATTGAGGCTCTCGACGCGCTGCGCAGTCGCTACACTTACGTCTTTACCACCGGGGGCATTGGCCCGACCCATGACGACATCACCGCCGACAGCATCGCCAAGGCCTTCGGCGTCGGCATCGACCATCATCCCGAAGTCGTGGCCCGCTTCCGCCAGCGCTTCTCCGCGGCGGAGCTCAACGAGGCGCGGCTGCGGATGGCGCGAATTCCCGACGGCGCCGAGCTGATCCAGAGCGCCACGATCCTGGCGCCGGGGTTCAAGATCGGCAATGTCATCGTCATGGCCGGGGTGCCCTCGATCATGCAGGCGATGCTCGACATCGTCTCGCCCAAGCTCAAATCCGGCGTCCGCATGCTGTCGGATACCGTGCGCGCCAATGCCCGCGAGGGCGACATCGGCAGCCCGTTGCGGACGATCGCCGAAGCCCATCCCGACACCAGTATCGGCAGCTATCCTTTCATCGACGAGAACGGTAAGCCGAATACCAATATTGTGGTGCGATCGCGCGATGCCGAGAAACTCAAGGCGGCGATGATCGCGGTTACCGAAATGCTGGCCAAGTCGCCGCCGTTGCGACCGGCCTGAGCCGTCGCCATTTCTGAAGTTGCTGGAGATCCGAATGAGTTCACAGGAAGGCCCCCGTCCCGACAAGATGTTCCCGGTGTCATGGGATCAGTTTCACCGTGATTCGCGGGCTCTGGCCTGGCGCCTCAACGGCGCCGGTCCGTTCGAGGCGATCGTCGCCATTACGCGCGGCGGCCTGGTCGCCGCCGCCATCGTCGCCCGCGAGCTCGGGGTGCGCGTGATCGATACCGTCGGGGTGGCGAGCTACAATCACCAGGACCGGGGCGAGATCCGCATCCTCAAACACGTCTCCGAAGACGTGCTCAAGCTCGGCGGAGAGGGGGGGGGCGGCCTCCTGATCGTCGATGACCTCGTCGATACCGGCAAGACCGCCCGGGTGGTGCGGGAGATGATGCCGAAGGCGCATTTCGCCACGGTCTACGCCAAGCCCATGGGCCGGCCACTGGTCGACAGCTTTATTACCGAAGTGTCGCAGGATACCTGGATATTCTTCCCCTGGGACACCGGCCTGTCGTTCCAGCCGCCGATCCGCGACGGCGCGGCCTAGCCGCCGAGGAGGGTGAGGGCGCCGGTGCCGCTGCAGAACCGCGTCACGCCGCTCGGCGACATCATCGCCACACCGCACCGTGGCCTGTTCACCGGCAACCGCGGCATCATCCATGATCCGGCGACCCGCAGCCTGACGGCGCGGCGCTGGACCAGCCCGGCCTGGATCGTCTGCCTGTGCGACTTTCGCGGCCGGCGGCGCGAGGTCATGGGCACGCGAAGCTGGACCGAACTGTTCTTTCTGGATGAGGCGACCGCACTCGCCGCCGGCCATCGGCCCTGTTTCTATTGCCGGCGTTCCGACGCCGAGGCGTTCCGCGCCGCCTGGGCGCGCGGTCGCGGGCTGGCGGCGGGTGAGCGGCCCCGCGCCGCGGAGATCGACCGGGTGCTTCACGGCGAGCGCCTCGACGGCCGCAGCCGGCGGCTGCACCCGCTGGCTATGGAGGCAACGGCGCTGCCGGACGGTGCCTTTGTGCAATCGGGGGCACAGAGCCTGCTGGTGGCGCACGGCAGGTTGTGGCCGTGGTCGCCCGGCGGTTATGGCGCCGCCGTCGCGTCGCCGGCGGGGATGATGCTGCTGCTGACGCCGCTCTCGACCGTCGCGGCCCTCGCGTCCGGCTATCGACCGATCCTGCATCCGAGCGTCGGCGGAAAGTGAGACTCGAGGCGCAGGCCTGTCCCGGGCCCACCAGGCGCGGGGAAGCGAAGACGTCAGCCCAAGCGCTGGCGGGCGAGGCGGGCGCCGTCGCCCAGCGCCTTGAGCTTGGCCTCGGCAATGTCACGGCGCATCGGCGCCATGCCGCAATTGGTGGTCGGGATCAACTGGTCGGCGGGGACGAATTTGAGCACCGCCTCGATGGTGGCGGCGACGTCCTCGGCGGTCTCGACGGTGTCACGCGCGACATCGATCACCCCGGCCTGTACCACCTTGCCCGGCAGCAGCCGCAGCAGTTCGAGGGGCACCCGCGAATTGCGGCATTCGATCGCGACCTGCTGGATCGAGCTCGCCGCAATTGCCGGGAAAGTCTCCTCATATTGTCGCCATTCGCCGCCGAGCGTCTCCTTCCAGTCGGTGTTGGCCTTGATGCCGTAGCCGTAGCAGATGTGGACGGCGGTGGCGCAGGGCAGCCCTTCCGCGGCGCGCTCCAGCGCCTTGATGCCCCAATCGCGGACCTCGGCCATGTAGACGTTGAAGGCCGGTTCATCAAACTGGATGAGGTCGACGCCGTCGGCCGCGAGGGCCCGTGCTTCGGTATTGAGCAGTTCGGCGAAAGCGAAGGCCATTTTGACGCGGTCGCCGTAGTGGTGGTCGGCGATGGTGTCGATGATGGTCATCGGCCCGGGCAACGTGAATTTCAACTTGCGGCCGGTATGGGCCCGTGCCGCCCGGGCCTCGAAGGCGTGGACCCGGCCCTTCAGCCGCAGTGGCGCCACGACCTGCGGCACCATCGCCTTATAGCGGTCGGCGCGGATCCCCATCTCGACCTTGTGGGCGAAGTCGATGCCCTCGACCGCCTCGAGGAAGCCGTGGACGAAATGCTGGCGCGCCTGTTCGCCCTCGGTGACGATGTCGATTCCCGCATCTTCCTGAAGCTTGATGGCGAGCAGCGTGGCATCGCGCTTGGCGCTTGCAAGTTCAGCGCCTTGCGCCCGCCACGGCGCCCACAGGCGGTTCGGCTCGGCGAGCCATCCGGGTTTGGGCAGCGATCCGGCGATGGTGGTGGGAAAGAGCATGGCAGGTTCCGGCGTTGGGTCAGCTAGGATCCCGATTTTAACGTTCGTATCCCTTTGTAGCGAGCACTCATCGTTAGAACCAAAGGGACACCAGTATAGTCATAATTCTAGAGCGTTTTCCCGCGAAGTGGATACCGGTTCGCGCGAAGAAAACGCGTCGAAACAAAAAAAAACTAGAGCAGACTCCGATCAAGGTGGATCATATCCGCATGCGGCGAAGTAGTTTGCGCATTGGGCGGGCTTGAAGATGTCGGCGCAGGTTTCGAGGGCGCGCATCAGGGCGGCGACAGTTCGCTCGGCGATTTTGCGCAAATGCGCTTTCAGCTTGGAAAACGCCTTCTCGATCGGGTTCATGTCGGGGCTATAGGGCGGGAGGTAGAGCAGCTCGGCGCCCGCGGCCTCGATCAACTCCTTGACCCGCGGCCCCTTGTGGGCGGACAGATTGTCCATGACGACAACGTCGCCTTTCGTGAGGGTAGGAACGAGGCAGTGTTCCACCCAGTCCTCGAACAGGGCGGCGGTGATCGGACGATCATAGGTCTTCGCCGCCACGAGCCCGCGAAGGCGGATGCCGGCGACGAGCGTGACCGTCTTGTAATGGCCGTGCGGCACGCCGACGCGCAGCCGCCGCCCACGCCGGCAACGCCCGCCTTTGCGCGCCAAATTGGTCGAGGCGCCCGTTTCGTCGATGAAGACGAGCTTCTCGGGATCGAGATCGAGCTGTCGCTCGAACCATTCGAGGCGTTGCTTCAGGACGTCCGGCCGCTGCTGCTCCGAGGCGTGTGCGGTCTTTTTTTAAACGTGACGCCATGACGGTCGAAGAAGCGCCACAGCACGGAACTCGAAAAATGCTCGCCGCAATTCCTGATCAGACGTTCCTGGATCTCCAGCAGGGTGACGTCCGGCGTGCGCCGGATCAGACCCATCAGATAGCCGTGATGGGCTTCGATGCGGCCGGAGCGGCGATCGCCTCCAGTCGGCTTCGGCGACATTTCTCCCGTCGTCTCGAATTGCTTGACCCAGCGCACGGCGCTCGCAATGCTGACTTCGAAACGCTTCGCCGCCGCATTGCGCGACAGCCCGCCCGAGACGACAGCCTCCACCACTCGTTTGCGAAGATCGTCGGAAAGCGCCATTCCAGCCGCCTCCATTCTGCGGCAGGAATCATGAATCAGATGTCAGCCGATTCGGGAATCCTGATTCGATTCACATCGCTCGGAGCCTGCTCTAGTGCGGTGGATCTGACGCTCGTTTCAGTATTGCAGCGAGCTCTTCATACGAGCGTCCGATCCAAAACCGCACTAGAATCATATTGATGCTAGTGTGGCGTCTCGCAATTGCCTATGCCCTTTGCGGCAAGCCCCTGTAGGCAATTGCGAGACATAAGCCACACTAGCTTTTTGATTTTGCTAGTGTCCCGATGTCTCCGAATGACCGTGCGAGGGTGAGGCAAACGAAGCGGTAATTCGGAGACGGGACACTAAGGCCTGTCCTCAATTGAGCCAGATGATAACCGCCGCGAGGTGGATTGCGGCGAGGAAATTTCTGGCGGTTTTGTCGTAGCGGGTAGCGATGGCGCGGTATTGCTTGAGCTTGCAGAAGAAATTCTCGATGAGATGGCGTGCCTTATAGGCGTGCTTGTCGAAATCGCGCTGGAGCTGCCGGTGGCGCCTGGGCGGGATCACGACCGACTTTCCCCGTGCCAGCAACGGGGCAATCACCCGTTCGTCGGCGTCGAAGGCCTTGTCTGCCAATAAGGCGTCGGCCGCCATGTCGGGCAGCAGTGCATCGGCGCCCTCCAGATCATGGGCTTGGCCGGGCGTCAGGATGAAGTCCAGCGGATTGCCCAGGGCATCGACAAGCGCATGGATCTTGGTGCTCAGCCCGCCTTTGCTGCGCCCGATAGCTTGGTTTTCGCCGTCTTTTTTTGTGCGCCGGCACTGTGCTGATGCGCCCGCACGATCGTGCTGTCGATCATCGCGTACTCATTGTCGGCATCGCTCGCCAGCATCTTAAACAGCTTCTTCCACACCCCGCTCTTCGTCCAGCGCGAAAAACGCGTATGTATCTTGATCGGATCGCCGAAGCGTTCGGGCAAATCTCGCCAAGGGATCCCGGCTCGATAGCGGTAGATCACCGCTTCTACAAACAGCCGATTGTCTTTGGCCGTGCCCCCTTGAGGTGGTCCCGGTTGTCTGAACAGATTTTCCGCGTCGATAAGTGGAGGCTCTGCCGGGGTTAGGCCGCCGCGCGGAGCGGAGGAAGATCGAAGTAGGCTTGATCCGGGGTGCGGTCGTCAAGGCTCGAATGCGGGCGGCGGCCATTGTAAAAGTCGAGATACCGACCAATCGAGCTTCGCGCCTCGCCGACGGTCTCATAGGCTCGCAGATAGACCTCCTCGTATTTGACGCTTTTCCACAGCCTCTCAACGAACACGTTGTCCCGCCAAGCTCCTTTGCCGTCCATGCTGATGGCGATGCCGTTATCGGCGAGCACGCCGGTGAAGGCCGCGCCAGTGAACTGCGAGCCCTGGTCGGTGTTGAATATGTCCGGCTTGCCGTGACGCGCGAGAGCATCCTCCAATGTCTCGACACAGAAGGACGCCTCCATCGTAATCGACAATCGCCAGGACAGAACACGACGCGTCGCCCAATCGAGCACGGCGGCGAGATAGACGAAGCCGTGGGCCATCGGGATATAGGTGATGTCCATGGCCCAGACCTGGTTCGGTCGCGTGATCTCCATGCCGTGCAGCAGATACGGATAGATCTTGTGGCCGGGTTCAGGCTTCGTCGTGCGCGGCCGGCGATAGAGCGCCTCTATCCCCATCCGCCGCATCAGCGTCTTCACATGCCGGCGGCCGACCTTGCACCCCCGCAAGGCCAGCAGGCCTCGCAACATACGCGAACCGGCGAAGGGGTATTCCAGGTGCAGCCGATCGATCTGTTGCATGATCTCGAGGTCGGCGGGCGATACTGGGCGGGGCAGATAATAAACGCTGCCCCGGCTGATCTTCAAAACCTCTGCCTGCTTGGTGATCGACAGATCGTGCTCACGGTCGATCATCGCTTTGCGCTCAGCAATCCCGCCTTGGTGAGCGCGCCTTCTAAAAAATCGTTCTCCAGCGTCAGCTCCCCGATCTTGGCATGGAGCGACTTCACATCGATCGCGGGGATGGCCGGCGCTCCGCCTCCCGATCCGAAAACCTCAGACGCGCTGCCCTCGAGCTGCGATTTCCATGCGGTGATCTGATTGGGGTGAACGTCGAAATGCTCGGCCAGTTGGACGATCGTCCGATCGCCCTTGATGGCGGCCAGAGCCACCTTCGCCTTGAAGGCCGGTGAGTGGTTCCGGCGGGGTCGTCTCTTCATGGTCTCTCCTGTTCGCGGCGATTATCGCCGTTGTCAGGCAGAAATTCCACTTATCGTCCTGTCCAGATTTCCGGGACCAGCTCACCTACATGCCCTTCACGTCCGGGCAAAATATCCTTGATCCTATCCCATTGATCGTCCCGAAGGGCGTAGCGGCGCATTTGGTCAGCTCCGAATCAGCTGACCGCCTATGAATCATGCGATAATCTGCTTGGGAATCCTCTAATTGAGGACAGGCTCTAGTGTCCCTTTGTTTCCAACGTTCGTAGAAGCGCCGGCTGTAAAGGAATGCGAACGTTGGAAATGGGACACTAGAGCCTTCGCTCCGATTCCATCGGTGCGGAGAAAGCTCTAGCCAACAAGAACGAACCGCCGACGCGCTCCTGCGCGACCAAGACGTGAGAGGCGTTCGGCCTGTTCGACAGGTCTTCAATGCGTGGTTGTGTTTCACCATGGCTTACGCCATGTTTTCGACTGCGACAATGATGGATCAGATTCCATGAACGACATGAGCCCTGTCCGGCCTGCATCGGTCTCCGCGGTGCTGTTCTCCGGTGAGCGCCGCGACTTCGGCCGGCTGGTCCGGCGCGGTGCCCTGCTCGAACTCGCCACCCTCGGCTTCTATCGCTTCTGGCTGGCCACCGATATGCGCCGGCATCTGTGGTCGCACATCAGCATCGACGGCGACGGCGCCGAGTACACCGGCACGGGAAGGGAGCTCCTGGTCGGCTTCCTGTTCGCGCTCGCCATCCTGCTGCCGATCTATATCCTCTACTTCTTTGTCGGCATCGAAGCCGAGCGCGCCAAGGCCTTCGCCAGCATTCCGTTGTTCGTCTTCTTCTATCTGTTCGGCCAGTTCGCCATCTTCCGCGCCCGGCGCTATCGCGTCACGCGCACGGTGTTTCGCGGCATCCGCTTCTGGATGACCGGTTCGGGGCTCGCCTATGCCGGCCGCGCCTCCTTGTGGGGGCTGCTGGTAATCGTCTCCCTCGGCTTCGCGCTGCCCTGGCGCGAGGCGTCGCTCGAGCGCTACAAGATGCGGCACACTCTTTACGGCGATCTGCAGGGCAGTTTCGAAGGCACCGGCCTCGATCTGTTCAAGCGCGGCTGGTGGCTGTGGCTGCTGACGCCGGTGGCGCTGGTGGTCTTTCCGGCCTTGCCGTTCCTCTATGCTGCCTTCAAGGCCGTGGAGTGGCGCTGGTGGCTGTCGGGATTGCGCTTTGGCGGCGTCAGCGTCGAGGCGCGCCTGTCGCGCACCGCCCTGGTCGGCCTCTATTGGAAGGTCATCGGCTGGTACTTCCTGGTGATGGTCGCGCTGGTCGCCTACGTCGTCGCCGCCACATTCGCCGTCGGCCAGGCCTCGGGCACCGACATGGATGAACTGTTCGCGCCTGGCGGCGGGCATCTGGGCCTGCTGGCGTCGTGGACGGTCGGCTATCTGCTTGCCATTGTCGTCCTCAACATCGTGGTCCGGGTCTACCTGATCCGCGATCTTTGGGCGCTGCTCTGCGCATCTGTGACGGTGCAGGGCATCGAGGCGGCGGGCGCGGTCTCGGCCAAGGGGCTGCCGTCGAGTGCGCTCGGCGAAGGGCTCGCCGACGGTCTCGATGTGGCAGGGTTTTGATGGAGACGGCGAGCGCGCAGCCGCAGCCTGATGCGCCGGCGGCGGTGTTCTTCGATGGCCTGTCGAGCCGCCGTCACGTCGTGATGCTGTCGATCGTCGACAAGCTGATCATCGCCGCCGACGGCAGCGAACTGGTGGCATGGAATTTCGCGGCGATCCGCCGCGCCGATGGTCGGCCTGGCGTCTTGCGCCTGAGCAGTACTGAGGCGCCGGCGCTGGCCAGGCTCGAGATCCACGACGGCGCGCTCGCTGCCGAGGTGCTCGCCCGCTGCCCGCAGGCGGAAGCGGGGGCCGATCGGCGCGGCTACGGCGCCATCATCGGCTGGTCGCTGGCGGCAGCGGCCTCGATCATGGCCGTCGTGGTGTTCGGGCTGCCGATCATCGCAGATCGCCTGGCGCCGCTCATTCCCGCCGCCGTGGAACGGCGGCTCGGCGACGTCGCCGAGAAGCAGACCCGCGCCATCTTCGGCGGCAAGGCCTGCGAGGGCGCGGCCGGGCAAGAGGCGCTCGCCGTGCTGGTCGGCCGGCTTCACGACGCCGCGGGGCTGGCCGGGCCGATCGACGCGTCGGTGCTGAAGACCTCCGTCCCCAACGCCTTTGCCTTGCCGGGCGGCAAGGTCGTCGTGTTGCGCGGTCTGCTCGACAAGGCCGAGGATGCCGACGAGCTCGCCGGCGTGCTGGCCCACGAGCTCGGCCATCTCGACCACCGCGACAGCCTGCGTCATGTGATCCACGCCGGCGGCACGTCCTTCCTGGTCGGCCTGCTGTTCGGCGACATGTCGGGCTCGGGCGCACTGGTGATCGCCTCGCGCTCGCTGATCGACGCCTCCTATTCCCGCGAGGTGGAGGACAGTGCCGACAGCTTCGCCATCAGTACGATGCATCGCCTCGGCCGCTCGCCGCGCGGCATGGGCGAACTGATGTTCCGGATCACCGGCAGCCAGAAGAAGGACAAGCTGTCGATCCTGGCGAGCCATCCGGTGACCGACGACCGGCTCAACCGCATGCGCGCGGAGGATGGACCCGCCAACGGCGAGCCCCTGCTGACCGCGTCGCAATGGGCCGCGCTGAAGGCGATCTGCGACTGAGCGGTACGGCTCGGGATTTCACTTGTACGGCCGCTCCTGCCACCACGGGAAATAGGACGGCATGTCCGTCGAGACCTTGTCGGTGAAGCGTGCCGGCCGCTTCTCCAGGAAGGCCGTGACGCCCTCGCGCACGTCCGCCGAGGCGCCACGGGAATAGATGCCGCGGCTATCGATCTTGTGGGCTTCCATCGGATCATCCGCCCCCAGCATCCGCCACATCATCTGCCGGATCAGCGCCACCGCCACCGGCGCGGTATTGTCGGCGATCTCGCGCGCTAGCGCCTGCGCGACCGGCAGCAACTCGGCGGGCGGTACCACCTTGGAGACGAGGCGGCCGGCGAGGGCTTCGGAGGCCTCGAACACCCGGCCCGAACAGGTCCATTCCAGGGCCTGAGAAATGCCGACGATGCGCGGCAGGAACCAGCTCGAGCAGGCCTCGGGCACGATGCCGCGCCGGGCGAAGACGAAGCCGAAGCGGGCCGCCTCCGAGGCGAGGCGGATATCCATGGCGAGCTGCATGGTGGCGCCGATGCCGACCGCCGGGCCGTTGACCGCGGCGATCACCGGCTTGAGGCATTTGAAGATCCGCAAGGTGAGCCGGCCGCCGCCGTCGCGCACCGCCTCGTCGCTCCAATCGACCTCGCCGCTCTCCTTCACCGGCGCGGTCTTGCGGTCGGATCGCGCCTTGGCGTCGAAGGTCGTGCCGCCGGCGGAGAGGTCGGCGCCGGCGCAGAAGGCGCGGCCGGCGCCGGTGACGATGACGGCGCGGACGTCGTCGTCACGATCGGCGAGGTCGAAGGCGTCGATCAGCTCCGCCTGCATGGTGCGGGTATAGGCGTTGAGCTTGTCGGGCCGGTTGAGGGTGATGGTGAGGATGTTGTCGGCCACCTCGGTGGCGATCTCCTGATAGCTGCTGGTGCCGCCGGCCATTGGTTTCCCCCCTCGTCTTGCTCGCTGCTGTGCGCTTGTTCGGGGCCGATGCTGACATGGCGCCACTGCGGCGACAACGCGCCGCCGCTGCGCGCGGCGGCATGGCGCCATGCGGCAGAACAGGGCGGGGATAGCCATTTCCCGCAAGACGGAAACGCGCTAGAAGCGGGCGCGAGCGAACGTGGCGGAACTGGTAGACGCAAGGGACTTAAAATCCCTCGATGGCAACGTCGTGCGGGTTCGATTCCCGCCGTTCGCACCAGCCCCTCAGTCTCCGCCAATGCGACTTGCGCGTGTATGGAGCGCCATCGACAACGCCAGCCATCAAAAGACCTGCTATAGTTAGAAATGCTGCAGTCGTTCAGACGTGTCAAACCACGGAGAGACGCATGCCCGTTTTCAAGCTGCCGCTGTCTGGAGATGTCGTTCAATCGATCAGTCCATTCACCGCATTCATGAGCCCGATCGGCAGCCAGTTCGGCCTGATCAATATCACGCTCGGTCAATCGTCCGCTCCGGAGGTCGAGCAGGATGTGCTGTCCGATGTCGGCACCTACGGCAAGCAGCTTGGCAAGATCGGAGACGCTCTGCTCGTCCTCGTCGAGCGGATGTCGATCACGCCGGCGTTGACGTCCGAGGAGCGTGCGGCGATCGACGCCTTCAAGGACATGCTGCATCAGATCGCGGAAGTGAAGGAGCGCCATGGCCGGCCGGCGCTCGGCGTGCGGCCTCATGCCGCGCAGCTTGCCTCGGGACCGGGCGGTCCGTAAAAGGCCTGCCTCATTCCGGACATGTTCCCGACATGGGTCTGCGCTTTACGCAAACTCAACCTGATCTCGTTACGAAGGCCGGATGACCGATCATCTGATCCCGACCGAACCGATATCGTGCCTTGCCCGGCCGCGAAATGTGCGCCGGCGTGCGGTCGCACTCGGCCTGCTGCTTGCCGGCCTTGCGCTCGGCGGCTGCGCCCAACTGTCCGAGAACGTCTCGGGGGCCTTCGTCGACCCGGCGAAATACGATCTCTACAACTGCGCCCAGCTGCGCACGGCACGCACCGAGAATGCCAATCGCATTGTCGAGCTCAAGGCGTTGATGGCCAAGGCCAAGACTGGCGCCGCCGGGCCGGTGGTGGCGGAAGTTGCCTATGGCAATGATTATCTGTCGGCGCGCGCCCAGGCCAAGCTCGCCGACGAGGTCTGGGCTCGCAACCGCTGCGACAGCGAGGCGCTGCCGCCGGCAAACCCGCCGCCGGCGCCGGCTGCTGCACCTGACTCGCGCAAGCGAAAACAGTAGCGTCGTCGCCCCTCAATCCACCCGGTAGTCGTAGATCCAGTCCTGCCGCGCCAGCAGGCGCTGGCCGCTCAAGGCATGGATCACGCTGTCGCGCGCCAGCGCCATCGGGCCGGTGAGGTGATAGATCCGGCCGTTGCGCCGTGCCGTACGGACCACCCGCTCGACCCGATCCCGCCGCGCCGTTTCGTAGCGCTGCAGCGCCTGCGGAATGCCGGCGGGGGCGTCGAGGGTGGGGCCGAGCTCACGTGCCAGCACGGCGGCGTCCTCGATCGCCATGCCGGCGCCCTGGGCGACGAAAGGCAGCATGGCATGGGCGGCATCGCCGACCAGGGCGACGTGGCCGCGCACCCATGGCTCGTTGCTGTCGACCCCGAACAGCGCCCAGCGCCGCCAATGGTCGACGCCGCCGACCAGCATGCGCGCACCGAGCGGCCATTGCTTGAGATCGAATGTCTCGCGGATATCGGCTGGCTCGGCGGTCTCGTTCCAGCCCGGCCGGTTCCAGCTGCCCGGTGCGACCGCCACGAGATTGATGCGCTTGCCGCCCGAAACCGGATAGGCGACGAGATGGGCGTTCGGCCCGAGCCAGAGCTGAACGCTGCGGAGGCGGTATTGGCGAGGTAACCGGTCGGCTTCGATCGTGCCGCGCCAGGCGATGCGGCCGCTGAAGCCCGCCTGCGCCTTGGGAAAAAGCTGCCGGCGCACCGCGCTCCAGACGCCGTCGGCGCCGATCAGTGCCAGCGCGGCGTCCTGCTGACGGTCTCCATTGTGCAGTGTCGTCGCGATGACGCCTTCGGCCCCATCGACGACGCCTTCCAACTCGGCGCCGAGGCGTAGCTCGATCTGTGAGACCTCGCGCAGGCGCTCGAGCAAGGCCGCCTGGAGGTCGGCACGATGAACGATCCAGTAGGGCGCGCCGTAGCGGCTGCGGGCGGTTTCCCCGAGCGGAATGCGGCCAATCTCGCGACCCGACCGCGCGCTCATCACGCTGACCTGATCCGGCGCGACCACGCGGGAGCCAAGATGCGGCTCGACGCCGAGGCAGGTCAGAATGCGGCTGGCATTGGGCGAGAGCTGCAGGCCGGCGCCGACTTCCTCGAGCCGGCCGGCCTTCTCCAGAATGATTGTGCGGAATCCCTTCCGCGCCAGTGCGAGCGCCGCCGTCATTCCGCCGATGCCGGCGCCCGCGATGAGAATGGTGCGCGACGGCGCCACGGCCGCCTCAGGCGGCCTTCTCTTTCAACCGGCACTCCGGCGGGCGCGATTCGCCCTCGGCCAGATCGGCCGCATAGCGGTACAGGGTCGAGCAGTAGGGGCAGATGATCTCGTTGTCGTCGCCGAGATCCAGAAAGACGTGCGGATGATCGAAGGGCGGGTTGGCGCCCACGCACATGAATTCCCGCGCACCGATTTCGATGACGGCGACGCCGGCATCGTTGTGAAAGTGGGGAACGACGTGATCAGCCATTGAGCCTACCTGCAAGAAATCCAGTTGTGACATCTCTGTCGTCGATCGCTGCTGGCAGCGGAATCGATGTCAGTCAGCGCTACGCGACGGAGCCGCCGTCTGCAACGCGCGGCACCATAAGGTTCAATTGCAACGAGTTCCAGACCGTCGCCCTTGAAATCCAGGGTGAAATTTGACCCTTCCCGGAGATCCCGGCCGCTGCTCGGTCGCCGACTTGCACCGGTAAATTCGACACAATCAAGGCGCTCCGGAGAAGCCCTTCTTTGGTCGGGGGGGGGCGGCCTACATATTGATCGGGATGACGGTCCGAAAACCTGTCGTTAGGGATCCCGAACGAGTCGGATGTGAGGGACGCGGAGACCAGTAGCGGGATAACATCGTGGCGCGTTCCGGCGCGCGCGTCGCTTCGACGCGTCCTGCAATTGGCGCTGGCGGTCATTGCTGTCGCGGGATTCGCTGCCGCGTTCCGGATCGCCTGGCCGCAAGCGCGTCAAGCGGGTGCTGTCTTGCTTGCCCAGCACGATCCGGTGGCGCTGAGCGAGGCGCGGCTCGCGCAAGTGAAGACGGCGACATTGATCGACGAGACCGAGCGCGCGCTGGCCGCCGGCGACTCCGATCTCGCCGCGAGTTTCGTCGAACTCGCCACCGCGCGCGGCACGCCACTGCCGGCTGATCTGTCGGAACGCGTTGTTGCCGCCGTACACCAGGATGCATTCGTCACGCGGACCGCGGCGCGCTTCGCCGGTGGCTTTGTCACCGGCGAGAGCGGGGGGGGATCTGGCCGCCCTGTCCGGTACGGTAGCCGGCGATCTGTTCGTCTTTGGCGATATCCGCGATCTGCTGCGCGAGGGCAGCCGCTTGGCGAGCGGCGAAAAAGCCGACCGCTTGCTGCTAGGTCTCGCCGCCGCCGGTATCGCTGTCACCGCGGCAACCTACGTTTCCGTCGGCACGGCAGCGCCGGCGCGCGCCGGCCTCTCCCTGGTCAAGGACGCCCGCAAGGCGGGCCGCCTGGGCGCCGGCCTGGCCGGCTGGGCCGGGCGCTCTGCCATCGACGTGGTCGATGGCCCGATGCTGCGGGGCGCGATGGCGGATGCCTCGGTGATGCGGCCGGCGGCGAGCCTCGCCGCGCTGCGCGGCGCGGTGCGCGCCGACAAGGTGGCGGCGCTGATCCGTGCCGCCAAGGACGCCGGACGCATCGGCGAGAAGGCCGGCACCCGTGGCGCGCTGGAGACATTGCGTCTGGCGGACGAGCCCGCCGATCTCGCCCGTGCCGCGCGGCTCGCCGAAGGCAAAGGCACACAGACGCGCGCGCTGCTGAAATTGTTCGGCCGTGGCGCCCTGGTGCTCGCTGCGGGAGCCTTCGACCTCGCCGTCTGGCTGTTCGGAGCCGCATTCGCGCTGCTCGGGTTGCTCGCCTCGATCAAGGCCACAACGGAACGTCTCACCGAAGCCCTGCTGCGGCGAGCCAAACTGCGCCGTGCCCGGCGCGCGGCTGTCAGGCAGGCGCGGAGCGGCCTTGCCGCCGCCCCGGTGATTGGGTAGGGCAGGCGTTCTCCAAACCCGCTCAGGATGGTCCGATGCCGAGCTTCACCAACGGCGCCGCTGAAATTGCCTATCTCGACGAAGGCGAGGGCGATCCCATTGTCCTGATCCATGGCTTCGCCTCGACCAAGAACGTCAATTGGGTTTATCCCAGTTGGGTCTCGGAACTGGCCAAGGCGGGCCGGCGCGTCATCGCGCTCGACAACCGCGGCCATGGCGAATCCACCAAGCTTTACGATCCGGAATTCTACCACATCGGCACCATGGCCGGTGACGTGCGCGCCCTGATGGATCATCTCGGCCTGCCGTGCGCCGATCTGATGGGCTATTCCATGGGCGGGCGGATCGCCGCCTATCTAGCCTACAGCGTACCCGAGCGGGTACGCTCGGCGGTCCTCGGCGGCATCGGCATGGGCCTCATCGCCGGCGGCGGCCCTTCGGAGAATGTCGCCACCGCCCTCGAGGTGGAGGATCCCGCCACCATTGCCGATCCGATGGGCCGGACCTTCCGCGCCTTCGCCGACCAGACCCGCTCCGACCGGCGGGCACTGGCTGCCTGCCTGCGCGGCTCGCGCCGGTTGATGAGCCGCGAGGAGGCTGCCGCGATCAAGGTGCCGGTACTGATCGCCGTCGGCACCACCGACGATGTCGCCGGCTCGGCGCAGGCGCTGGCCGAGGTCATCCCCGGCTCGAAGGTGCTCGACATTCCCGACCGCGACCACATGCGGGCGGTCGGCGACAAAATCTACAAGTCGGGCGTCCGGGATTTCCTCGCCGAACGGCCTTAACTACCCGGAAAGACAGGCAGTTTCCTCATCCTGGCGGACGGACGACCAGCCGGGAGGGGGATTGTCGGCTTGTCCGGACGGATTATGTGGTAAACTTGCTACTTGTTGAGGCTGTTGGACCCCATTCGTCGGACCCAGGATCATGGCCAAACCCCATTCGGACCCGCATCCCACGCTCTCTACCGTCGATCCGATCTGGACGCGGATCCGGGACGAGGCCGAAGATATCGTGCGGCGCGAGCCGGAGCTCGCGACGTTCATCTATGCGACGGTGCTTCATCACGAGAAGCTCGAGCAGTCGGTGGTGCATCGTCTCGCCGAGCGGCTCGACCACGCGGCCCTGTCCGGCGACCTGATCCGTCAGGCCTATTCGGAGGCGCTGCGCGACGAGCCCGATCTCGGCAATGCCTTCCGCGCCGATCTCGTCGCGGTCTATGATCGGGATCCCGCGACCTCGCGCTTCATCGACCCCTTGCTCTATTTCAAGGGGTTTCACGCCATCCAGGCGCATCGTCTCGCCCATTGGCTGTTGCAGCAGGGGCGCAAGGATTTTGCCTATTACGTCCAGAGCCGATCGTCCGAAGTCTTTCAGACCGACATCAATCCGGCGGCGAAGATCGGTCGCGGCATCTTCCTCGACCATGCCACCGGTCTCGTGGTCGGCGAGACCGCGGTGATCGAGGATGACGTTTCGATCCTGCATGGTGTCACGCTCGGTGGCACCGGCAAGGAGAACGAGGACCGGCACCCCAAGGTGCGGCGTGGCGTGATGATCGGCGCCGGCGCCAAGATCCTCGGCAATATCGAAGTCGGACATTGCGCGCGCATCGCCGCCGGTTCGGTGGTGGTCAAGCCGGTGCCGAACAACGTTACGGTCGCCGGCGTGCCGGCCAAGGTGGTGGGCACGGCCGGCTGCTCGGAGCCGTCGCGCACCATGAATCAGATGCTCAATGCGGGCTTCGACGGCCCGGCGTAACCGCGATTGGAAGTTCTGCGCCGCCGGTCGCCGGACGGCCCGCGTGAGCGGTGCCGGTGCTGTGCAGCTCGTTTCGGCGGGCTGTCATGCACGCTTTTTTGTCACCTGCAGTCTGGCGGTGCGCCGCTGTTTTGCCTAAACCCCTGCCAATTCCCTCTCGCGCTGGAGATACTCGTGGACGTCAAGGAAGTCAGGAAGCTCGATGCCTATCTGAAGCGGTTGTTCAGCAACCAGAAAATTCGGGTGGTGCCGCGGCCGAAGAAGGACGATTCCGCCGAGATCTATATCGGTGAGGAATTCGTCGGTGTGCTGTTCGTCGACGACGAGGACGACGATCGCTCCTACCAGGTGCAGATCGCGATCCTGGAAAGCGACCTCGAAGAAGTGTGAGTTGCGGGGCGCGCCGCCGCAGGCGGCGCGTCGTCGCCCTCAATGCGGCGGGTGCAGGTCGGCCGAGATCTGGTCCATTGCTGCAGCAATCGAGCGCCACTCGGTCAGCAGGCTGCGCGGAAAGCGGAAGGTGAGGTCTGCGCCCTCGACGCGGCGTTCGCTCAGGCAGATGCCAGGCGTGCGGGCGTCGCGGCTGCAGCGCACAACGAGCGCCGGCGCAGTGGCGACGAACAGATCCTCGCTTGCATAAGGCGTGTCGCTGCGGAAGGCGCGCGCGACGAGATCGTCGGTCGCCGTCGCCCGGCCGGTTTCCAGATAGCGTGGATAGATCGTGCGGGCGCGCTCCTCGGGCGCCAGGGCATTGCCGTGAGCGGCGATCGAGAGAAAGATCACGTCGAGGTTGGTCGGCAGGTTGTCGATCTGGTCGACGGTGACGTGCTTCGGCGTCCCGCCCGGCGCCAGCGAGGGCCAGCCGAAATCGAGGTCGACGCGATCCTGCGGCCCGGAGCGGCGCTGCACTTTCATGCGGATCGACGCCGTCGGCACGTTGAACACCGTTCCGCCGATGCTGATCGGCAGCCTGGTCGGGTCGCTGGCCCCGCCCGCCGTCCAGGTCGGCCATAACAAATAGCTCACCGCGGCGATCGCCAGGGCGCCGATCGCGCCTGAGGCGATCATGGGCAGAAGATGGCCACGACGGGCGCGGTTGGCCCGCGCGCGGCGGGACACCGAAAGCAACGACATGCGACGGGAACTGCCTGCAGCGGAGAAGAGAACGAATCGCGGGCAATTATGCCACGGCCGACGCTGCCGCGAGCCCCGCGGGAGGCGCGCTGCCATGCGCTGCCATCGGTCGCTCGTTAACCCTTTCTTAAGGATGAAGTAGCGCGGCCGGGCGCGTTTTGCGAAGCCTCCGGGACTGCCGGGGCGGGTGTTCCGCTCCCGTTGTCGAGGGAAGTCGCTGATGTCACCGGATGTCGTGAATTCGGCTTTTTCGCTGCTGATCGGCTTTGCGTTCGCCGGCGCCCTGACGTCCGGCTACCAGCTGCTGGCGGATCGGCCCGCCAGCTTCGGCCTGCTCCAGGAGGGGGCGCGGCCCAGGGCCTTTGCCGCCGTTCCATTCCTGGTCTTTGCTGCCCCCTTCATCATCATGCGCAACACCGTGCGCGGCCGGCGGATCGAGAAGCGGCGGGTCGAATTCGTGATGCTGGCGACGGTGCTCGCCGGCTTCTGGAGCCTGATGTGCGGGACCGTGTTCCTGCAGGTGCTTCAGATCAGCGGCCTGTTCCTCTAACGTGCTCGCTCTCGCCACGGCCGCCGCATCGTGGCACTCTTGTGCGGTGGATCTGACGCTCGTTTCTGCATTGCAGCGAAATCATCATACGAGCGTTAGATCCCAAAATATCGATGCTAGTGTGGCGTCTCGCAATTGCCTACCGCCTTTGCGGCCAGTCTGTCGTAGACAATTGCGAGACATAAGCCACACTGGCGCTTTGATTTTGCTAGCGTCCTTTATGTCTCCGAATGACCGAGCGAGCGTGAGGCAAATGGGGCGGTAATTCTGAGGCAGGACACTAGTCGCTCGCTTCAAATAATTTGAAAGGATGGAGAATTTGTGATTCGATTCGATCGTCTCGACGCGAGCGCCGGAGAGGATCATGGCTGCGACGGAAATTTCGGTAAAGAAGTATGTTGTGCGGCTGAGCGGCGAGGAACGCGAACAGCTTGAAACGCTGATACGGAAGGGCAAGAGCGCAGCTCAAAAACTGCTGAAGGCGCGAATATTGTTGAAGGCCGATGTCTCGGAAGCCGGCGAAGGTTGGAGTGACAGCCGGATCATTAAGGCGTTCGATACAAGCGTTTCCATGGTTTACCGAGTGCGGAAGCAACTGGTGGAAGAAGGCTTCGAGGCGGTATTGAGCCGTAAGCAGCGCGCAACACCGGGGGTTGCGCGGATTTTTGACGGTGAGAAGGAAGCCAAACTGATTGCCCTGGCTTGTTCCAAACCTCCCAAGGGACGCACACGCTGGACCCTGCGGCTACTGGAGCAAAAAGTCGTAGAACTCCATATTGTTGATCGTGCCAGCGACTCGACGATCGGGCGGGCACTAAAAAAAACACTCTCCAGCCCCATCGCCGACAGTGCTGGGTCATCCCGCCGAAAGCCAATAGTGCGTTCGTAGCCGCCATGGAGGACGTGCTGGCCGTCTACACCCGGCCACGCGATCCCGACTACCCGCTGGTTTGCCTGGACGAGAGCTCAAAGCAACTCCTCGCCGAGACGCGCATGCCGATTCCGATGAAGCGTGGGCGCCCGGCTCGTTGCGATTACGAGTACAAACGCAACGGCACCGCCAATCTCTTCATGATGTTTGCTCCGCTCGAAGGCTGGCGCCATGTCAAAGTCACCGATCGCCATACCGCCGTGGATTATGCTCACGTCCTGAAGGACTTGGCCGATGTCCACTTCGCCGGCGCCAAGACCATCGTTCTGATCCAGGACAATCTCAACATCCACAGCAAGGCGTCACTCTATGAAGCCTTTCCGGCCCCTGAGGCCAGGCGGCTGGTCGAGCGCTTTGAATGGCATTACACACCAAAGCACGGCAGTTGGCTTGATCTCGCCGAGTCCGAACTCGGCGTCCTATCGTCCCAATGCCTCGATCGACGGATTCCCGACAAACAGACCCTCGCCGAGGAAATCGCCGCCTGGGAGAAAGACCGCAATGCCAACCACACCAAGGCAAACTGGCACTTCACAACTCCCAATGCTCGCATCAAACTCAAGCACCTTTACCCTTCAATCTGAATGAATCGGGCGACTAGTGTCCCTTTGTGTCCGACGCTCGTATAAATGGCCTACGAACGTTGGAAACGTTACACTAGTGTGGCGTCTCGCAATTGCCTACCGCCTTTGCGGCAAGCCTCTCGTAGGCAATTGCGAGACATAAGCCACACTAGCACTTTGATTTTGCTCGTGTCCTTATGTCTCCGAATTGCCGTGCGAGGGTGAGGCAAACGAAGCGGTAATTCGGAGACAGGACACTAGCGCCTCTGCTCAATCAGGGAACGGCATGGCGCTCTACGAACTCGACGGGGTTTCACCCCGCCTTCCCGCCGATGGCGAGGTCTTCATCGCCGACAGCGCCGAGGTGATCGGCGATGTCCGGCTCGGCTCCAATACCAGCATCTGGTTCGGCTCGGTGCTGCGTGGCGACAACGAGCCGATCGAGATCGGCGACAATTCCAACGTGCAGGACAACTGCACCTTCCACACCGATCCCGGTTTTCCGATGACCATCGGCAAGAATTGCACGATCGGACACAACGTCGTGCTGCACGGCTGTACCATCGACGACGGCGCGCTGATCGGCATGGGCGCCATCGTCATGAATGGCGCGCGGATCGGTAAGGGCAGCGTCGTCGGCGCCGGTGCCGTGATCACCGAAGGCAAGGTGTTTCCTGATCACTCGCTCATCGTCGGCGCGCCCGCCAAGGCGATCCGCACGCTCGATCCCGCCCAGGCGGAGATGCTGCTCGGCGGCGCACGCCGCTATGTCGAGAATGGCCGCCGCTTCCGCGCCGGCCTGAAGAAGATCGGCTGAGGACCATGACCGCGCCGCGTTCGGTGGCCGAGATCGCGAGCTACCACGCCCATGTCTATTACGATCCGGCGACGACGCGGGCGATCGCCGAGTGGCTGCGCGAGCGAATTGCCGAGCGCTTTTCGGTTCGGATCGGCGCCTGGCACGATGTCAAGGTCGGGCCGCACGATCAGGCGATGTACCAGGTGGCTTTCGCGCCAGAGGTGTTCGCGACGCTGATGCCGTGGCTGGCGTTGAACCATCGCGGGCTCAGCATCCTCGTCCATCCCAATACGACCAACGCGCGCCGCGATCACCTCGTCGATCCGATCTGGATCGGGCCCGCGCTGCCAGTCCATGGCGACAAGCTGCCCGAGGGCGATCACGGCGCCGAGCCGCCGCTTTCGCCGAACACGAGGCCGCACCTGCGGCCATAGGGTATGCCGCCAACACGCAAAATGCCCGGCACGGGGCCGGGCATCATGCGAAGGCTCGATCCTATTTCAGTGCGGCCTGTCCGGCGAGCGACACCGCGTTGTCCAGAGAGCCGGGGCAGCCGGTGCGGACCATAGTCCGTTTCCCGCCCCGCTCCGGCGCAGGAAGGATCGATAGCCGTATAGTGCGGGCTTATCGCAGCGCATTGCTCGTTGAGCGGGACGAACCACGACACACCACGCGTCAGCCGGACAGCCGCCGAAATCGCTTCACGTCGGCGAACCCCAAAAAGTGCGGCCAGCCTTGGGGAAGGCTGGCCGCGCGCGTACCGGTCTGGGGACGGGGAGGGGTGGGGATGCGACCGGTCGCGGAGCTCCTGTGCTGTCTTGCGTCAGCGCGCGGTGGCAGTGGCCACTGCGGGACGGTTGTCGCCGAGCGACACCCAGGTGTTCTGGTCGTTCTGCGCCTGGCGCTTGACGAAGCGATAGCCCGTCTCGGTCCAGGGCAGTATCTCCTCGTTCTGATTGTCGAGGATGAATTCGCCCTTGTCGGATTTCACGGTCAGCACCGCGTGACCGTCACCCTTCTTGTCGCGCACCACCGTGATCAGCAGCGCCTCGCGCGGCCATCCGGCCTCAACGAGCATCTTGCGCTTGAGCAGGACATAGTCCTCGCAATCGCCGTAGCCGTCTGTGGGATAGGACCACTTCTCGATGACGCCCCAATGATCCATGTCGGTCATCGGTTTCACCGACTCGTTGACCCAGCGATTGACGCGGACGAGATCCTTCCACGCCGTCTGGCTCATGACGATGTCGCGCGGATGCGTCGCTCCGCTGCGGCAGTCAGCCGGATTGTCGGCACAGAATTCGACCCATCCGATCGGCGCCCGTGTTGTGTCGCCGAGGCTTGCGTATTGTGCTCGCTCCGCTGCGGCCGCCTGGATCGTCAGCCCGATCAGAATGGCGCATGCCGTTCCGATCTTCCGTCCTGTCCGTGTTGACACTGTAGCCCCCGTCTTCTTGTTGGGGGCATCATTCCCACAGACGATTTGCGCCGCCGCTAAATCGCCTCAAGCACTTCGAGTCGAATGCCGGTCAAAACTGGCGCAAATTCAGCGAAAATGATCAGCGTAATTGATTCAAATTGGAGCTATTCCGCTTTGATTCAAATTCGAGGAATTTCTTCGCAAGTGGCTGCGGCGTCTTGTTTTTTGGTTCTGTCGATGAACTGCCGCGGCGTCCGCCCGGCGCGTGAGCCGGCTCCGGGGCAGCCTCGCTAGATACAAAAAGGCCCCGCCGTGGCGAGGCCATTGACGATTGCGAAACCGTCGCGCTTTACCGGGCGGTGACGTTGTTTTCGAGAGTATCCGGTGTCTGCGGAAACGCGAACTCGAGCGCGAAGCCTTCCTCGAGGTGGCGCACCACCTGGGCCTGCACCCGTCCGATCGTGATCTTGCTGCCGATTGCCGGCCGGACGGTGGAAGATACGGCCGCACCGGACAGCGACATGTCGATGATCCGGCACAGCATGTCGGTTCCGTTGACGAGAACGACATGGGCGGTGGGATTGCGCGGCACGATGCGATCGTGACGGCGGTCTTCAGGCAGGTTGAGGATGTCGCGGTTGGCGAGCCAGGTGAGCTGCGCCGCCATCTTGTCGCGCTTGCGCGGCGTGGCGTTCACTGTCATGGCGAAGCCGTTGTCGATGATACGGGTGATCTTGCCTTCGACCCGACCGATATGGTCGAGATAGGCGATCACCCGATCGCCGACATTGCCAATGCCGGGCGCCAGCATGGCAAGGCCCCCCGGGGACATGTTGATCACCTGGCAGGGAAATTCGCGGCGGTCCGGCAGCATGTAGCGGCCGAGTAGATGGACCTTGACGCGCTGGAAGCGCCGCCGCTCTTCGGTCGCTGGATAGATCTTACGCTGCGCGAACGCCATCATCGTGCCCACCGGCCGCATGCCGGGCTTTGTTAACCCTAAGGCGCTCAGGGTTAAGGCAAGGTTACGATGCTGATTCCGTGCGTCTGTCTGTTTCCGATGACTGGGCGAGTTGCGCCCTCAGCGCAACCCCTCGTAGACGACGAAGCCGCGGACAGCGTTCCAGCGCCGGACCGGACGCGGCCCCGCCCCTTGGGGAGTGATGAAGCGCCAGGACGCGAGGTCGAAATCTGTCATCCGTCCGTTGGCCGGCTCGAGCGGCGCCAGCAGTCCGGTAAGACTGAGCGGCGTATGGAGACGAGGGGCGAAGGGCAGCAGCAGGAGTTCTAGCGGTAATAAAGTACCGTCTGCGCCGCGGGCGGAGACCCCAGCCACGGCTGGCTGCAACTCCTCGGCGACGATGGAGGCGATCTCGTCAATATCGCTACGGCTACCGGCGGTGAACAGGCTCGTGAAGCGGGTGCCCTTGGCATCCCCGCCGAGGTAGGCGCACAGCCTCGTGCCGGCGACTCGGAAGGGAAATCCCTCTGCGCGCTCATAACCAAGGACAAAGATATCGCCGAGCAGGTCGCGGACGCCTTCGGGGGCGAAATCGCTGCGGTCGGGGGCCACGGAACGGCCGCGCCGCTCATTCCAATAGGCATAGAAGGCGCGCGTCGAGGAGTGTTTCATCTCGGGTCCCGCCCCTGGCCTGGATGCCCGGGACAGACATGTCCCGAAACGATCCCTCGCGAGGGCTTTGATGGTTGTGCAGGACCAGGCTTGCAGCGTCCATGCCGCGGAATGCGCTGTCCGGTTCGGGCCGCAGATTTAAGCCGTTAACGTTAAATTAAGCATGATGTTGGCGCCGGCAGGCCGACCGGCTAGAGCAGGCTCCGAGCGATGTGAATCGAATCAGGATTCCCGAATCGGCTGACATCTGATTCATGATTCCTGCCGCAGAATGGAGGCGGCTGGAATGGCGCTTTCCGACGATCTTCGCAAACGAGTGGTGGAGGCTGTCGTCTCGGGCGGGCTGTCGCGCAATGCGGCGGCGAAGCGTTTCGAAGTCAGCATTGCGAGCGCCGTGCGCTGGGTCAAGCAATTCGAGACGACGGGAGAAATGTCGCCGAAGTCGACTGGAGGCGATCGCCGCTCCGGCCGCATCGAAGCCCATCACGGCTACCTGATGGGGCTGATCCGGCGCACGCCGGACGTCACCCTGCTGGAGATCCAGGAACGTCTGATCAGGAATTGTGGCGAGCATTTTTCGAGTTCCGTGCTGTGGCGCTTCTTCGACCGTCATGGCGTCACGTTTAAAAAAAGACCGCACACGCCTCGGAGCAGCAGCGGCCGGACGTCCTGAAGCAACGCCTCGAATGGTTCGAGCGACAGCTCGATCTCGATCCCGAGAAGCTCGTCTTCATCGACGAAACGGGCGCCTCGACCAATTTGGCGCGCAAAGGTGGGCGTTGCCGGCGCGGACGGCGGTTGCGCGTCGGCGTGCCGCACGGCCATTACAAGACGGTCACGCTCGTCGCCGGCATCCGCCTTCGCGGGCTCGTGGCGGCGAAGACCTATGATCGTCCGATCACCGCCGCCCTGTTCGAGGACTGGGTGGAACACTGCCTCGTTCCTACCCTCACGAAAGGCGACGTTGTCGTCATGGACAATCTGTCCGCCCACAAGGGGCCGCGGGTCAAGGAGTTGATCGAGGCCGCGGGCGCCGAGCTGCTCTACCTCCCGCCCTATAGCCCCGACATGAACCCGATCGAGAAGGCGTTTTCCAAGCTGAAAGCGCATTTGCGCAAAATCGCCGAGCGAACCGTCGCCGCCCTGATGCGCGCCCTCGAAACCTGCGCCGACATCTTCAAGCCCGCCCAATGCGCAAACTACTTCGCCGCATGCGGATATGATCCACCTTGATCGGAGTCTGCTCTAGAGCCTTTTCCCGCGAAGTGGATACCGGTTCGCGCGAAGAAAACGCGTCAAAACAAAAACCTGGAGCCTCCGCTCCAATTCCATCGGAGCGGAGAAAGCTTCAGATCAAAACCACACGGAAGCGCAGAAGAACTGCGGTCGCAATGCGCAAGGCGTCATACGATCACGGCCGGGGAGGGGTGGGGCTCTCCACGGGCTGCGAGGAGCGGGAATGGCGGGGTGCCTTTCCCGCTCCTTTTGTTTACGGCACGGTTGGGTCCCGTCGGAGTGGATTCGACATTCGCCACCTGCTCGGACGTGGGCTCGTGACACGGGTCCAGAGTAGCCTTGCCCCGAAGTCTTTCGCCGGCCAAATCTTGTCCGGCCAAATCTTGTCCGGCCAAGTCTTGTCCGGCCAAGTCTTGTCCTGCCAAGTCTTGCGCCCCCCACGCAAAGCCGCCTATCTGGTGCCCCTTGATCCGGTGCGGCCGATGGCCGCTTCGCCTAGCCGATTTGAGGCCGTCCTTGGATTCAACGCCTGCGGATTTGCCACGGGAGCCGATTCTGACCATCCCGGGGCCCATGACGGCGCTCCTGGTGTTGCTCGTGGTCATCCATGTCGTGCGAGCGTTGCTCCCGGTCGAATTCGACGAGTGGACCATCTGGGTCTTCGGCTTCGTGCCGGCGCGCTACGATGCCGCGCTGGTTGAACTGCCCTTTCCCAACCCTCCCGGCGCCGCGATCTGGTCCTTTCTGACCTATTCGCTTCTCCACGCCGACCTGAACCACATCATCTTCAACGCCTTGTGGCTCCTGCCGTTCGGCAGTGCGGTAGCGCGGCGCTTCGGGGCCGTCCGGTTTTACCTGTTCCTCGCGGTGACTGCGGTCGCCGGCTCGGTAGCCCATCTCGTCACTCATCAGCACGAGGTGGCGCCGATGATCGGCGCCTCGGCCGCGGTCTCCGGCGCCATGGCGGCGGCGATCCGGTTCGCTTTCGGTCGCGGTTCCTTTCTGGCATTCGGGCGGCGCAGCGATGCCGAAGCCGCGGCACTGGTCCCCGCCCAGCCGCTGAGCCTGGCACTGCGCAATCCGCGCGTGCTTGCCTTCCTCGGCATCTGGTTCGGCATCAACATTGTGTTCGGCATCGGATCGATTGCGGTTGGCGCACCGGCACAAAGCATTGCCTGGCAGGCCCATATCGGGGGGTTCCTCGCCGGGCTGGTGCTGTTCTCGATGTTCGATCCGGTCCCGCGCCGTGCGGCGGACGCCCGCGAAGCGACGCCCGGACCGGAAGTCGACAGCGACAGCGACATCGTCTGAACGCAAGCTGATCGACACGGGACCTCGTGCGCATGGCGGGCGCCCGCGCTTGCGAGCTGGCCCAAATTACTCCATCATTGGGCGACCAAATCGATATGCGCTGAATTCCGTAGTTGAAAACGAACAAGGCCGCGGCGCCGCAAGCGGCTGTTTTCTCGAATGGAGGCGACGATGACGGTCAGGGCGATCCTCAATACCAAGGGCCATGAGGTGGTGAGCGTCGAGCCGGACAGCAAGCTGTCGGCCGCGATCAAGCTGCTGAGCGAGCGCCGGATCGGCGCGGTGCTGGTGTGCAAGGATCGTCAGATCCAGGGGATTTTGTCGGAACGCGACATCGTGCGAGTCCTCGGCGAGCGCGGCGCCGCGGTACTGGATGAATCCGTCAGCAAGGTGATGACGCGCAAGGTTGTGACCTGCGGCGAGGCCGATACCGTCTCCGGCATCATGGAGACCATGACGACGGGCAAGTTTCGCCACCTGCCGGTGGTCGAGGGTGACAAGGTGGTCGGCCTGATTTCGATCGGCGACGTCGTGAAGTGGCGCGTCAGGGAATACGAGCAGGAACAGCAGGCTCTTCAGGAATACATCAAGACGGCCTGAGCCCGTTCCCCGGAGGGCAGCTTGCAACCGGCGCCGATCACGAAAACTCGTGGCGCTGCCGTGGCCTCATCCTTCGAGCCGCGGCGAGACCGCGGAGGCGCGTGCCGGTTGTCCCAGGCAGGCATCAGATCGAAGGGCCAGTCGGGTCCTCACGATCCGCCGTTCTCGTCAGGTCCCAGGCCGGGAGCATTGCTCGCGGTCGGCGACAGGATGGCGATCGCCTCCTGGATTGAATCCAGATTGCGTTGGGCGGCACGGGTGCCATGCGCGATGGCTTCTTCGGCACGGTGAAAGTCGAACCAGCCGATCTTGCCGACGCGCGGCGAGATCAGCACGTCGGGCGGATCACCAGCGAGGCGGGCGCGGGTGATGCGATCCTGCATGATGTTGAATGCATCGACCATGACCGTGGATATGCCGGGGCGGTTCTGGCTGCCGAAGAACTCCCGTTTGACCGTGCGCTCCACGGAAAACAGCCGGCCGAAGCCGCGCCGTGGCGGCGGCGGAAGTTCGGGCTCCACGGTGGGATCTTCGGTGGTGCCGTGGCGCGAAATGATCGTGCCGTGACCGAACACATCGGTGCTGACATTGGCGGCGATGACGATTTCCGCTCCGAGGGCGCGAGCGGCAGAGACCGGCACGGGATTGACCAGCGCGCCGTCGACCAGCCAGCGGTCGCTGATCTCGACTGGAGCGAAGATGCCGGGCAGGGCGTAGGATGCGCGCATGGCGTCGACCAGCCGGCCGTGGGTCAGCCAGATTTCGTGGCCGGTCTGTACCTCGGTGGCGATGGCTGCGAATTTCAGCGGCAGGTCGTCAATCCGGGTCGGTCCGATCGATGCTTCGAGCTGGGCCGCGAGCTTGTTGCCGCCGATCAGGCCCGAGCCGTTCAGACGGATATCGAGGTAGCCGAAGATATTCTTGGGCAGCAGGCCCCGGGCCCATTCCTCGAGTTCATCGAGATGGCCGGCGGCGTAGCAGCCTCCCACCACTGCGCCGATGGACGTTCCGACCACGATGTCCGGCCGAATGCCGTTGTCGATCAGGGTGCGTAGGATGCCGATATGGGCAAAACCGCGGGCAGCGCCCCCGCCCAAGGCAAGGCCGATGGTCGGCCGCCGGGACGGGCCGGTGCCACCCTTGTCTTTTCCCCAACCAATCAGGCTTTCGAGCACGCCGCTTCTCCTCTGCCGGTCGCCAGATCGGCGATTCGCCGCATCGCCCCCAAAGGGATGATGCGCCTATAGCGTTAAATTATGCAGGGTTAGAGCGGTGGATCTGACGCTCGTATCAGCTGGCAGCCTGTCCTTGGTACGCGCGTCAGATCCACCGCACTAGTGTCCTGTCTCCGAATTACCGCTTCATTTGCCTCACCCTCGCACGGTAATTCGGAGACATAAGGACACTAGCAAAGTCAAAGCGCTAGTGTGGCTTATGTCTCGCAATTGCCTACGAGAGACTGGCCGCAAAGGCGGTAGGCAATTGCGAGACGCCACACTAGAATCGTATGTCACATCCTTACCGGGCTGATACTTGGTCGATCATGCGCTTCAGATGGGTCTGTGTCGCCGGATAAAAGATCGCCAGGCCATCCGTTCGCGCGGAGAGCGGGGATTCGAGCCGCCAGAGGCTTGAATTTGCCGCCTTTTCGGCCCAATACCCGCCAGTTATGATCCGCCATTGCCACCAGTTCCGGCTTTCGCCGCGGCGTTTCGCCGGGCTGCTCATCGCCATGGCGGCCGTTGCGCTCGGCTGCGCGGTGAATGTCGCCCCGGCTCAGGCGCAATTCTTCAGTGATCGGCCGCCGCCGGTGCCTCCCGGGACCGTTCCGGACGTACCCAGCGGTCCGGCGATGAATCTGGCTCCTCCTGCGGGTGCAGGCGCTCCGGCGCTGCCGAACCCGATCACCCAGCCGCCGATCTCGGTCGCTCCGGCACTGCCGCCCGCTGCCGCGGGCGTGTCCGCGCCGGGACAGGCGGTCCTGGCGCTGACCGCGCGCTACGGCAGGGATCTGCCCACTGTGAACAGCGGGCTGGTATGGCGTGTCTATGCGGACCGACCCGATGCGTCGGGCGCCTTCAGACTGGTGCGCGAAGACCATACGGCGACGCCGAATATCGTGCTGCCGCCCGGTAGCTACGTGGTTCATGTTGGCCTCGGCCTTGCCAGCGCGGTGCGTTCGGTGACGCTCAAGCAGGAGACCACGCGGGAATCCTTCGATCTGCCCGCCGGCGGCCTGCGGCTCGAAGGCCGCGTCGGGTCCAGCAAGATCCCGCCGGGCCAGATCACGTTCACCATCTTCAAGGGCAGCCAGTTCGAGGGCGGCGATCGTGCACCGATCGCCCAGAATGTGGGCGCAGGCGAAGTTCTGCTGGTGCCCGAAGGCACCTATTACATCGTCTCAAACTACGGTGACGCCAATTCGGTTGTGCGGTCCGATATCCGCATCCAGGCCGGCAAGCTGACCGACGTTGCGGTCTCCCACCGCGCCGCGGTGATCACTCTCAAGCTGGTCGGTGAAAACGGTGGCGAGGCGCTCGCCAATACCGCCTGGTCGGTGATTACGCCGGCTGGTGACATCATCAAGGAATCGATCGGCGCGTTTCCGCGCGTCATTCTCGCCGAAGGTGAATACCGCGCCATCGCCAAGAACGAAGGCAAGGTCTTTGAGCGTACGTTCAATGTCGTGAACGGCGTCGACGGCGAGATCGAGGTGGTTGCGCGCTGACGCGACTTGTTCGGTGCCATTTTTTCCTGACGCTCGCGATAATCCGAGCCGCGAACAGGTGCGAAGCTTACAATTGCTGGCACTTGTCGTCTGCCGCTAACCATCAGGTGCCTTAAAACTGTCATAGAACGACGCTGCAGCTTTCTGTTTACCAAGCGTCAATCCGACAACGCTGAATTGCGCGTGAACTAACGTGTATGGCGTGGGGATTCCGTGACCGCTGTCGGCAAGCAGAATGACGCACTGGTGGAAGGGTTGAGCGACGTGGCGACGCTCCGCCGCAGATGGTTCGCTGCGCTGCGCCCCGGCGAGATCCTCCCGGCCTATGAAGATGTCGTCCTCGGCAGCCTCGGGCGTCTCGCCGACTATATGGCGCTGCTTCAGGGCCGTGGCGACGAACTCATCATCATGCGGACCGGGCGAGGGCTGCGGCGTTGGCTCGGCGAAGATGCCTGGGACCGGCGCGTCGCCGACCTCGCGCCCGAATATCGCGGCGTCCTCACCGAGGCCGTAGAGAATGCTCTCACCATTGCCCGCCCCTATGCCACCACGGCCTACCAGGTCGCGAACGGGATTGTGCGCTCCTTCGATCTCTACGCCATGCCCATGGCCTGTCGCTGGGGACCGCCGCTGGTTTCGACCTACGCGCACGAACGCGGCAATGGCTACAGCCTGGTCGATACCATCTTTCGCGCCACCGAGGACGGCTTCCTCGCGCTCGCGGCTTGCCGTGATGCCGGCCTCGCCGCGATCGATTTCCAGGTCGTCGATCTCAACGAGGGCGCGGCGCGCCTCTTGCGATGCTCCGCCGCTGCGCTGCGTTGGCAGCGCCTGGGGCAGGGCGCACACGATCTGTCGTCGACCGAGGTGCTGCGCCGGCTCAACGCGGTCGTGAGCAGCGGCCATCCGGACCGGTTCGAGATCGCTACGCGTGACGGCCACCTGCGGGTCAGTGTCGCCTCGATCGGCGACCTCTTGTCAGCGACGCTCACCGACGTCACAGCCATGAAGCGCCGCGAGGAATCCTTTCGCCTGCTGTTCGACAGCAACCCGATGCCGATGTGGCTGATCGACAACACGACGTTCGAGTTTCTCGACATCAATGAAGCGGCGGTCGCCCATTACGGCTACCGCCGCGAGGATTTCCTGCGGATGACGGCGAGGGACATCTGGCCGCCGGATGAGCGCGAGATTCATGCGCGGGCCATCCTGCATCTCGACGACAGCTATCAGTCGGGGCGGAGCTGGCGGCATCTGCGGGCCGACGGCAGCGAGATCGAGGTCGTGACCAGCGGGCGCCGCATCGATTTCGGCGGTCGTTCCGCCTTCCTGGTCTCGATCATCGACGTCACCGAGCGCCGCAAGGCGGAGGCGCAGATATCCTATCTCGCCCATCACGATGCCCTGACCGGTCTGCCCAACCGCGTCACTCTGCAGCAGCGGCTCCAGCACACCGTCGAGCAGTGCAACCGTGCCGACCGCAAGGCCGCGGTTCTCGGCATCGATCTCGACATGTTCAAGAACATCAACGACACCTTCGGTCATCCCACCGGCGATCGCCTGCTGGTCGAGGTGGCCGGCCGCCTCAAGGCGGCGCTCTCAGGCGGAGATATCGCCGCGCGGCTGGGCGGCGACGAATTCGCCGTGATCCTCGATCCCGTCAACGCTCCGGCGGAAATCGCCGAGCGGGTGGCGCATCTGATCGAGGCCCTGAGCTCCCCCTATCATATCGATGGTCGTGAACTCGTCGTTGGCGCCAGCATCGGCATCGCCATTGCGCCGACCGACGGTGACAGCGCCGATTTGTTGCTGCGTAATGCCGACATGGCGCTGTACCGCGCCAAGGCGGACGGTGGCGGCGTCCATCATTTCTTCGAGCTCGAGATGGACCGTCAGGCCCAGGCGCGCCGCTCGCTGGAAGCGGACCTGCGCGAGGCGCTGGCCGAAGGCGGCTTTGATCTGCATTATCAGCCGCTCGTCAATGTCGCCGAGCGCCGGATCGTGTCCTTCGAGGCGCTGCTGCGCTGGCAGCACCCCGTTCGCGGCATGGTGCCGCCGGCCGAATTCGTTCCGATCGCGGAGGACATTGGGCTGATCGTGCCGATCGGCGAGTGGGTGTTGCGCTCGGCCTGCGCCGAGGCCGCGCGCTGGCCGGATGACATCAAGGTTGCGGTCAATCTGTCGCCGGTTCAGTTCAAGAGCCGCAATCTTGTCTCAGCGGTCATGGCGGCCCTGGCCCATTCGGGCCTTGCGCCCGATCGGCTCGAACTCGAAATCACCGAATCCGTCCTGCTCGCCGAAACCGACGCCAATCTTCAGACCTTGCACCAGCTGCGTCGGCTGGGGGTGCGGATCTCCATGGACGATTTCGGCACCGGCTATTCCAGCCTGAGCTATCTGCGCAGCTTTCCCTTCGACAAGATCAAGATCGACCGCTCCTTCATCCGCGACCTTCCCGAGCGAGCCGACTGCGTCGCCATCGTCCGGGCGATTTCGGGGCTGGCACGCAGCCTGGGCATCAGCACCACGGCCGAGGGTGTGGAGACGCAGGGACAGCTCGAACATCTGCGAGCCGAAGGCTGCACCGAGGTACAGGGCTTCCTGTTCAGTGCGGCGCAGCCGGCGGCGGCACTCTCCGCCCTGTTCGGCCGCCTTGGCGGCGACGCCAGCCGCGCCGCGTAAGCATGTCATTCAACGACTGGGGGCGAGAGCTGCGCGCTCTGCCGGAGGCTTGTGGCCGGGAAAGCGTTTTCTCTGCCGCGCCCGTCTTGTGGGCTTGCGAAACCCCGGCATCAACGAGACTTCCGCGGTCACGCGCCCGGTCGCGACTTTGCAACTGCATGAATCGACGCTGCCGCATCTCGTCCGCTGAAGTGCCCGCGGCGTCCCGTCAGAACCGCGTCACGATCTCGCTCAGCGCCGGGCGCGGCCGGTCCTCGACGGGCTGATCGATGCGGCCGATATGGACGAAGCCGGCGATCTTCTCGTCCCCGCTGAGGCCGAGCCCGGCGAGGACGTCGCGGTCGAAGGCCATCCAGCCGGTGAGCCAGTTAGCGGCGTAGCCGAGAGCGGCGGCCGCGGTGACGATATTCATGGCGCTGGCGCCCGCGGACAGTTCCTGCTCCCAGGCCGGCACCTTGGGATGGGGCTTGGTGCGACTGATCACGGCGATGATCAGCGGCGCCTCGGTGAAGCGGGCCTTCTCGGTGGCGATCTGCTCGGGCGTCGCATCCGGATGCTTTGCCGCGAAGACCCTGGCGATGACGTCGCCGGCGCGCAGCCGGCCCTCGCCCTCGAACACGATGAAGCGCCACGGCGTGACCTTACCGTGATCCGGGACGCGGGCGGCGATGGTGAGAATGGTGTCGAGCTCGGCCGGGGAGGGGCCGGGGCCGCGCATGTCGCGCGTCTTGGCGGAGCGGCGGGTCTTGAGAAGGTCGATGGCGTCGGTCAAGGCGGTTGTTCCAATCATGGTTGCAACGGCGCGAGCCTTAACACGTCTGTCTAGCCGCTACGAGCAGCCGGGTCCGATTGGAAGGATTCAATGGGCGCCAAACTTGCGGGGGTATGCGGCGTGCGAGGGGTAGTGGCCTCCCAGCAAAAGGAAGCCCCGCTTCGATAGACGTCTGATCGCGCTTTCGACTTTACCTTCGGATTGGTGCGCGGCGCGGCGACCGCCTCCATGTGATGCGGACCTCGCGCGATCGGTTCAGCGGCCGGGCGGCCGCGGCAAGCCGAACCGGCGCAGCTTGTTGGCGATCATCGTATGCGACGCGCCAAGGCGTGCGGCGAGCTTTCTGCTCGACGGATAGCTCGGATAAAACCGTTGCAGCAGGTCGCGTTCGAAAGCCGCGACCGCCTCAGCCCAAGTTGCACAGTCGGCGTCGTCCGGCAGCATGGAAGCGGATGGTCCGGCCGCCGGGGGGGCCGGGACGGCGATCAGCTCGAGGTCGGAGGGGGCGATCAGTGCGCGGTCGCTGAGCGTCACGGCACGGAAGATGACGTTTTCGAGCTGGCGGACATTGCCAGGCCAGGGGTGGGCAACAAGGGCCTCCTCAGCCGCCGCGGTCAGCCGGCAAGGGGGGCGCCGCGCCTGCACCGCTGCCCGCTCCACGAAATGGCGCGCCAGCAGCCGCACATCCTCGCCGCGCTCGCGCAGGGGCGGGATCTTCAGGGTCAGTACATTGAGTCGGTAGTAGAGGTCCTCGCGGAAACCACCGCGTGCGATCATCGTCGGCAGGTCGCGGTGCGTGGCGCTGATGATCCGCACGTTCACCCGCGTCTCGCGCTCGCCGCCGACCCGGCGGAAGCTGCCGTCGCTAAGGAAGCGCAGCAGCTTCGCCTGAAGGTAGAGCGACATTTCGCCGATCTCATCGAGAAACACAGTGCCGTGGTCTGCGAGTTCGAGCAGTCCTGGCTTGCCGTCGCGCCGGGCACCCGAGAAGGCGCCCCCGGCATAGCCGAAGAGCTCGCTTTCCGCGAGGCTCTCGGGCAGCGCCGCGCAGTTCAGCGCCAGGAAGGGTTTGTCGGCGCGCGAGCTGGCGCGATGGCAGGCGTGGGCGAGCAGTTCCTTGCCGGTGCCGGTCTCACCGACCAGGAGCAGCGGCGCGTCGACGGCGGCTAGGCGCGCCGCGCGCGCTTTCAGCGCCCGCAAGAGGGCGGATTCGCTAAGAATGGCGTCGAAGCCAGCGTCTCCCGAGTGCTGCAACGCGTTCAGCCGCTCCCCGATGCGGCGCGGGGCTTGCAGCAGGATGACTCCGCCGGCAAGGACGGCGCCCTCGATCAGCGGCCGGGTTTCGAGCAGAAACGGCGTCCCGCGCATCGTCGCCTCGCGCTGCGGCTCGCTAAACCCCTGCGCCAGCAAGGTGCGGCCGACCTCTGGATCGTCGAAGAGACCGGCGAGCGTCATGCCAGCCAGGGCCTCCTTGTCATCGAGGCTGAGCGCATCGGCCGCAGCTGTGTTCGCGACCACGATGCGGCCGGCGCGATCCACGGCCAACACCGGGTCCGCGAGTGCATCGAGCAGCGTGTCGAGGTGCAGCCGCCGCCGTGCGCCCGGCAGCAGATCGACCGGGTGGACGGACTCGACGCCGGCCACCTGGCGCAGTGCTGCCCGCAGTTCGTCGATGTCGTCGTCCTCGGCGAAGTCCGGAACGTCCACATGGATATGCGGCGGCTCTACCTCCACCGCCACCACGTCAAGGCGGCGGCGCGCAAGCACCGACAGGATCTCCGAGGCGATGCCGACGCGGTCGACGAACGTTATCTGCAGCCGCATCGTAGTAATCCCCGTACACAAACCCTGACAGTGTAAACGAACGGCTACAGGTGCCCGGACTCGTTGGTCAATCAAGCCTTCACGAGGCCGAGTGACTGGGCGTTGTAAACATTCATGTACACATGTGGCATCGGTTGCCAGGCACGGCAAGGAATATCAAGGAGATAGAGGGAAAAACGAGGGCCGGACGTTGGCATGGGCCTTGCTGGCTATTGTCTCTAACAACCAGAGGAGGAAGTGAAGGTCTTCGACAATCTGCCGGCCGCGCTGGCCGAGGCCGGAACGAGCCTCGATCAGATCCACGCGAAGCGCTTCGGCGCCCGCGGCGGCTTATCCCTGACAAGAACACTGGAGGAAGCCCATCGTGCAACAGGATGACCAACTCGCATTCGACGCCGAACAGAAACAGGAGGCGCGCGACTTCCAGCGCGGCCTCAAGGACCGGCACGTCCAGCTCATTGCGCTCGGAGGGGCGATCGGCGTCGGCCTGTTCCTCGGCTCGGGCCGCGCCATCTCCCAGACCGGACCCGGCCTCGTCGTCGCCTACGTTCTGGGCGGTATCGTCATTTTCTTCATCATGCGCGCGCTCGGCGAACTCATGCTGCACCGTCCGGTGGCCGGATCCTTCGCGACCTATGCCGAGGAGTACGTCAGTCCCTTCGCCGGATTCGCCACGGGCTGGTCCTACTGGTTCACCTGGGTGGTCACCGGCATGGCCGAAATCACCGCGGTCGGCATCTACACCAACTACTGGTTCCCGAGCCTGCCCCAGTGGCTACCGGCGCTCATCGGGCTCTGCGTTCTCTACGGCGTCAACCTCATCGCGGTGAAGCTGTTCGGAGAGCTCGAGTTCTGGTTCGCGCTCATCAAGATACTCGCTATCGTGGCGCTGCTCGTCGCCGGACCGCTGGTCATGCTCCTCGGTTGGGGCGAGGCCGCGCGAGTGTCGAACCTGTGGGAGCACGGCGGCATCTTTCCTACCGGCGTGCTCGGCGTGGTGCTCAGCCTGCAGATCGTGATGTTCGCGTTCCAGGGCGTCGAGTTGATAGGGGTGACCGCCGGCGAGGTCGAGAATCCGGAGAAGTCGTTGCCGAAAGCCACCAACGCCATCGCGTGGCGGATTCTCGTGTTCTACGTGGGCGCGCTGCTGGTCATCATGGCGCTCGTGCCCTGGACCGCCTTCGGCCCCGGCAAGAGCCCGTTCGTTATGGTGTTCGATCGTATCGGTCTGCCGGCCGCCGCCGGCATCATCAACTTCGTGGTCATCACGGCAGCCGCCTCCTCTTGCAACAGCGGCATCTTCTCCACGGGGCGGATGCTCTATACGCTCGCCTACTTCGGTCAGGCGCCGAAGGTCTTCGGCAAGGTCAGCCAAAACCACGTGCCAGCCTTCGGGATCACCGCCTCCGTGGCTGTGATGCTGCTGGGCGTGGTGCTGAACTACTTCATCCCCGAGCAGGTCTTTGTTTATGTGACCAGTGTCGCGCTCGTCGGAACCCTCTGGACCTGGGCGATGATCATGCTGGCGCATATAGGATACCGCCGAGCGGTCGCTAGCGGCGAGGCGGCGCCGGTCTCGTTCCGGATGCCGGGGGCACCCGTCACTAACTGGGCGGTGCTCGGCTTCCTCGGCCTCGTCGCGGTCTTCATGGGCTTCGACGAGGAAACCCGGGTTGCGCTCTACATCGCTCCGATCTGGTTCTGTCTCCTCGCCATCGGTTATCGGCTCTGTCGGCGCGAGGTCGTTGTGTTCGGCCGACGGCCCGAAAGCGCTGGGATGGCCGTGCACGCGCCGGCGTTCGCAAGATTTCTAAAGCGCAATCCGCGCCCGGCGGGGCGGGAGCGCCAGCTATAGAACGTTGCGTCCTTATGCCGTGCTGCAGCGGCACAATTCCGCAACTCGCGGAACAGTGCGAGCGAGGCGACAGGCTTGCGGACACAGGCGGCGGCCGTTGCCGCCGCCTGATCGCGTTGAGTGCCGAGCAAGTTCGACGGCTTGGAGTTGGAAGTCCTCTACCCAGCCTGCTGGCGGCGAAGGGTTGGCGAAGCGGCCGATCGTTGGCATCCATACTACGGCATCAATGGAACAGCTATTGCCGCTCAATCCGGCGAACCGCCGTATACGGACCCTGTACGGCGGTGTGGGAGGGGGAGCCGCGAGGTTTCCCCCTATCCCGATTGCCGTTGGTGCCGAGATCAGTGGGCCGCGCGGGCGCGCTTGATGTCGGGCGGCGTCGCCTCATCGACCAGCGCCGCGATGGCCTCGTCCAGCGGCAGCACGGTCTGGCGTTCGCTGCCGAGCCGGCGCACCGAGACGGACCGGCCTTCCGCCTCCTTCTTGCCGACGACGAGCAGAGCAGGGATCTTCGCCAGAGAGTGCTCGCGGACCTTATAGTTGATCTTCTCGTTGCGCAGATCGATCTCGACCCTCAGTCCGGCGCGGCGCGCCGCCGCGGCGACCTGCTCGGCATAATGGTCGCCCTCCGAGGTGATGGTGGTCACCATGACCTGGGTTGGGGCCAGCCACAGCGGGAAATGACCGGCGAAGTGCTCGATCAGAATGCCGATGAAGCGCTCCATGGAGCCGCAGATCGCGCGGTGGACCATGACCGGCGGCTTCTTGGCGCCGTCGGCGTCGATATAGAAGGCGCCGAAGCGTTCAGGCAGGTTGAAGTCGACCTGGGTGGTGCCGCACTGCCAGTCGCGGCCGATGGCGTCGCGCAGCACATACTCGAACTTCGGACCGTAGAACGCGCCTTCGCCGGGGTTGATCTCGGTCTTGATCCGATGATTGTGGCCCTGCGTCTCGATCTCGCGCAGAACGGTCGCCATGACGCGTTCGGCGTGATCCCACAACTCATCGCTGCCGACACGTTTTTCTGGGCGTGTCGACAGTTTCACCGTCAGGTCTCCCTCGAAGCCGAAATCGGCATAGGTCGACAGGATCAGTTCGTTGATTTTCAGGCACTCGGCGGCGAGCTGATCTTCCGTGCAGAAGATATGGGCGTCGTCCTGGGTGAAGCCGCGCACGCGCATCAGGCCGTGCATGGCCCCCGACGGTTCGTAGCGGTGCACCACGCCGAACTCGGCGAGGCGCAGCGGCAGGTCGCGGTAGCTCTTCAGGCCGTGCTTGAAGAGCTGGACATGGCCGGGGCAGTTCATCGGCTTGAGCGCGAACCAGCGCTTGTCTTCGGCCTCGTCGCCGGCCGACTGCGCCGCGAACATGTTCTCGCGATACCAGTCCCAGTGCCCGGAGGTCTCCCACAGCACCTTGTCGAGGATTTGCGGCGCATTGACCTCGTCATACTCGCCGGACAGCCGGCGGCGCATATAGGCGACCACGGTCTGGAACAGCGTCCAGCCCTTGGCGTGCCAGAACACGACGCCCGGGCCTTCCTCCTGGAAATGAAACAGGTCGAGCTCGCGGCCAAGCCGACGATGGTCGCGCTTCTCGGCTTCCTCGAGCTGTTTCAGATAGGCGTCGAGCTCCTCCTGCCTGGCGAAGGCGGTGCCGTAGATGCGGGTCAACATCGGGTTCTTGGAATCGCCGCGCCAATAGGCGCCGGCCACCTTCATCAGCTTGAAGGCGTTGCCGATCTTGCCGGTGGAGGTCATGTGCGGACCACGGCAGAGGTCGAACCATTCGCCTTGCTTGTAGATCCGGATGGTCTGGTCTTCGGGGATGGCGTCGACCAGCTCGACCTTGAACAGTTCGCCTTTATCGCGGAAAACCTGCTTGGTCTCGTCGCGTGTCCAGATTTCCTTGGTGAACGGCGCATCGCGGGCGATGATCTCGCGCATCTTCTTTTCGATCGCGGCGAAATCCTCCGGCGTGAACGGTTCGTTGCGGAAGAAGTCGTAATAGAAGCCGTTCTCGATCACCGGGCCGATGGTGACCTGGGTGCCCGGCCACAGGCTCTGCACCGCCTCGGCCAGCACGTGGGCGGCGTCGTGGCGGATCAGCTCCAACGCCCGTGGATCCTCGCGCGAGACGAATTCGATCCGGGCGTCCTGCGTGATCGGGTCGTTGAGATCGGCGAGTTCGCCGTCGAGGGCCATCGCAACGGTGCGCTTCGCCAGCGAGGGCGAAATGGCCTTGGCGATCTCGAAGCCGGTCGTGTTCTTGGGATATTGGCGGGCGGCGCCGTCGGGAAAAGTCAGGGTGATCGGCTGCGATTCCACGGGGCGCAGATTGGCGAGGCCAAATACGAATTTCTCGGTCATCATCGTCTCCTGGGGCTCACTCCTGCGAACGAGCGCAGGTAAGCGGGAGGACAGCGATAGACCAGCCGCCGGCCCTTCCGCAACGCCAATGTTCCCGGTCCGGTCGCGTTCCCATGCGAAGGGCGCAGCACTCGGCATCCAAAAAAGTATATGCACATGCATGAAATCCGGGGTAGCATGTGCGGATGTCACGCTCCCTCGCGCCCACCGCCCTGATGCTGGGCAATGTCGTCACCGGTCTCGCCATCATGTCGCCGACGGGCATGCTCGGCGACCTCGCCAAAGGACTCGGCGTGTCCGTCTACCAGGCCGGGCTCCTGATCACCTTCGGGGCCGCGGTGCTGTGCGTCGGCTCGCCCATGATGACCTGGCTGACCAGCCGGATCGATCGCCGTCTGCTGCTCGCCGGAACGATGCTGGTCGTCGGCGTTTGTCACCTCGCGCTGATGGCCGCGCCGGATTACGCCGCGCTGCTGGCGGTGCGGCTCGTGATGCTCGCCATCGCAGCGTTGTTCACGCCGATCGCCGCGGGAACCGCATCGCAGATCGTGCCGGAGGCGCGCCGCGCCGGCACCATCGTCTATGTGTTTCTCGGCTGGTCGTTGGCCTTCGCCTTCGGCATGCCGGTGATCACTTTCACGGCCGCGCATGTCGGTTGGCGCGAGACGCTGGGCGGGATCGGCGCCCTGGCGCTGGTCGTGGCGGTGCTTATCGCGATCTTCCTGCCGAAGGGATTGGTGGGGGCGAGCGTCGATCTGCGCACCTGGCTGGCGCTGGCGCGCAATCGAATGGTGCTGCTGCTGCTTTCGATCACCACGCTGCAGATCGCCGGCCAGTTCGCCGTCTTCGCCTATCTCGCTCCGCTTCTGACGCGCATCGGCGGCGCCACGCCCGAGATCATCTCTCTGTCCTTCATGATCTATGGCGTGTGCGGGTTTCTCGGCAATCTGTTCGCCATGCGAATCGTCGGCCCGTTCGGTCCGTTCCGGACGTCGGTGTTCTTCATGATGTCGCTGCTCGCCGGCAGCATGTTGTGGACCCTGGGTGCGGGACTCGCGACCTTGTGGGTGCTGCTGGCGGCGAGCGTGCCCTGGGGCTTCGGCTTCGCCGCGATGAACTCGATGCAGCAGGCCCGCCTCGTCGCCGCGGCGCCGGCTTCGGCCAACGCTTCGGTCGCGCTCAACACGTCCGTTCTCTATGTCGGCCAGGCGATCGGCTCGGGCCTCGGCGGCGCGTTCTTCGCGCGCGAGCAGATCCATGGCAACGGTTATGCCGCCGTTGCATTCATCGCGCTGGCCCTCGTGGTGCTGTGGCGTACCCGCCCAGTGATCGCAGCAGCGACGGTCAGTGCCGCGCCGGCGGAGTGAGTGGAGGTGGTGCATTGACGCCGCGCCAGCGGCCATAGCGCCAGGGCATGTACCAGTGCGCTCCGGCCGGCAGTTCGTTGGCAACGTTGTCGATGCCGGACGTACCCCAGGGCTGGCAGCGCAGGAGGCGCGCCAGCGTCATCCAGCCGCCAGGCCACAGTCCGAAGCGCATGATCGCTTCTTCGCCGTAGGCCGAGCACGTCGGCAGATGCCGGCAATGGAAGCCGATCAGCGGTGACAGCGTAAATCGGTATCCGAGTATCAACGCGCGGCCAACGAGGCGCGGCAAGCGGACAAGGGTTGCAGCGAAGGCCGAACGGCGCGATCGATCGAGTGAAAAGTCCGACTTTTTGATTTCGATCATCATGTAAACGTGGGGTGCGGCGAGTGTGATGCATCCTGGTACGCAAGGTGTCGGGTCCTCAGCAGGGAACCGGGAGCTCTGATTGCAATCACATCACACCCGCAAAATATCACACGAAAATGGCTGCGCTGCACCAAAGTTGCGTGGACGCGACTTGTCCCTCTCGGGTACGATTTTTGCAACGATCGTGTGACGTGGATCGCTGACGTGATCCGGTTCGAGCCCGGGCGGGGTGGGGAAGGAACCAGAGCTTGTCGCTGACGAAGCAAGCCACCAACAGCCGGCGCGGCCTGGTAGGGATTGTTGCTGCCGCGCTCCTGATGTCGTTGCCAGGTGGATCCGTGTTCGGCGGGCGGGCGCTCGCCAGCGGCCCGCTGGAGGCGCGCAAGCAGCCCATGCAATTCGCCTGGCACGAGATCAAAAACGGGCAGCCGACGCCATGTGCTGCTGCGTGCCGGGGGGGTGTCACCGCGGTCGGCTCGATCACCGGTGACACGCCGGATGCGTTCGCCGAATTCGCCGATGGCCGTGATCTCAAGGGCGCGACCATCGTGCTCGACTCCAGCGGCGGCTCGGTTCTCGATGCCATCGATCTCGGGCGAAAGTGGCGCGAACTCGGCGTTCATACCACTGTCGGTATCCTTTCGAGCGATGCACAGGGTGCGACGCTCGTGCAGCCCGAGGCCTATTGCGAATCCATGTGCGTGTTCCTGCTGCTCGCCGGCAAGACGCGGAGCGTTCCTGACGGCGCCCATGTCCGGGTACATCAGATCTGGATGGGCGATCGCGCCGAGGATGCCACCGCGGCGAGCTATACGGCTCAGGACGTCATGATCATCGAGCGCGATGTCGGCCGGCTTGCCAAATATACCTTCGAGATGGGCGGCGGCGGCGATCTGCTGGGCCTGGCTCTGAGCGTGCCGCCATGGGAGCCGCTGCACGAACTGAGCTTTGCCGAACTGCGCCAGACCAATCTGGTCACAGATATGCTGATTGCCGACGGCAAGGGCGACAGCCAGGCCGCTGATATGACGGCGGCCACGCCGGTGCGTAGCGTTGACAAGCCGATCCAGGATCGGTTGGCGACCGCTGCGCTGCCGGAATCCTCGGTCAAGCCGGTCAGCGATACGTCGGCGTCCCATCTGCGGCAGCTCGCGGTCGAGAAGACGCCTCCGGGCGACAACGACAACGAGCCGGGGACGAAGTCGACCCGGACAGCGGAAGCCGGCTCGCATCAATAGAGCGTCTTTTTGCGAAATGGATTTCTGCCCGGCGCCAGAGCGCGCCCGGCGCCACCTGCATTTTGACATGGCCTGAAGTGTCCACTCAGCTTTGGGCTGGCGCCAGCTGCTCAGTCTTGCCCTTCTTCGCCTCGATCTGGTCGATTGCGTCGACTACCGCGTCGAAGGTCAGCAGGGTTGAGGCGTGGCGGGCCTTGTAATCGCGGACCGGCTCCAGCACGGCGATTTCGGCCCATTTGCCATCCGGCGGAGCTCCGTTTTCCTTGAGCATCCGTCGGACCGTATCGCGCAATTCGCGCAGCTCGGCCGCGCTCGATCCGACCACATGGCGGGCCATGATCGACGAGGACGCCTGGCCGAGGGCGCAGGCCTTGACCTCATGGGCGAAGTCGCTGACCACCGGGCCGTCCATCTTCAGGTCGACCTTCACGGTCGAGCCGCACAGCTTGGAATGGGCGGTGGCGGTGGCATCGGGGACCTGCAGCCGCCCGAGGCGCGGGATATTCCCGGCCAGTTCGATGATCTTCTTGTTGTAGACGTCGTTCAGCATGGTGGCCGGTCTTGGCTATCGGGGGCGGGTGACGCCCTTGGCGGCTCCCGGTCCCTGTCATATATCTACCCTTGACCATATATGGACGGGACCGCAGGAATAAACCCGCTGCTCCCGAAAGTCGTCGTTATCCCGGGTCGGACCGCTTGTGCGGTTGCGTCAGGGTAGGGCCGGACGGTCCGACGAACCATGGATCAGCCACCGATCGAGCATCGATCCGTGGTCGATCCCTGGGCCGCGATTGATCGAGTTCTCGACCGGTCGTGGTTCGGAGTGGTGGAACGGAGAGCTGAATGGACGCGATTATCAAGCAGCTGCGGACCCCGTCGGAGATCCCGGCTTCGGAATTCCAGGCTTCTGCCATTCAGGCCGACCTGCCACGCCCCTCGCGCGAGGAGGCCGAACTCGCGGTGAAGACGCTGCTTGCCTATATCGGCGAGAATCCTGCCCGCGAAGGCCTGCTCGACACCCCGCGTCGGGTGGTCGAGGCCTATGACGAACTGTTTCAGGGGTATCATCTCTGCCCCGCCGAGGTGTTGAACCGGACCTTCGGCGAGACTGCCGGATATGACGATTTCGTGCTGGTGCGGGACATCCCCTTCACCTCCCATTGCGAGCATCACGTGATGCCGTTCTACGGCAAGGCGCATGTCGCCTATACGCCCGTGGAGCGGGTGGTCGGCCTGTCCAAGCTTGCGCGTCTCGTTGATATCTTCGCCCATCGCTTGCAGACCCAGGAGCATCTCACCGCGCAGATCGCCGGTGCGATCGACACCGTGCTCAAGCCGCGCGGCGTGGCGGTGCTGGTCGAAGCAGAACACACCTGCATGTCGGTGCGCGGCGTCGCCAAGCATGGCGCCTCGACGCTGACGACGCGCTTTACCGGCGTGTTCCGCAATAATCCCGACGACCAGAATCGTTTCCTGAACCTGGTTCGCGACAAGCGCTAATGTGGTGGATCTGACGCTCGTTTCAGCATTGCAGCGAGCTCTTCATACGAGCGTCAGATCCAAAACCGCACTAGAATCATAATGCTAGTGTCCCTTTGTTTCCAACGTTCGTATGAGCGCCTGCTGGAAAGGAAACAAAAACCTAGAGCCGCCGCTCCGTTTCCATCGAAGTTCGTGGAAGCGGTCACCAGTTTCGGCGGCGCTGCGGCCGCTTCGCCATTCTTTTATTTCGCAGCCTTTTGCTTCGCAGCGTCGCGCAATCCGCGCCGCTGATGCCTTTGAGGGAGAGCCGTGAGCGCGACATCATCGGAGATCGAGGAAGGCCTGGTACTGCAGCCCAAGTTCGACGCGGCCGGTCTTCTGACTTGCGTCACCACCGACGCCGCCACCGGCGAGGTGCTGATGGTGGCGCACATGAATCGGGACGCCCTGGACAAGACCATCTCCAGCGGCGAGGCTTGGTATTACAGCCGGTCGCGCCAGGCTCTGTGGCGCAAGGGTGAAAGCTCCGGCCATGTACAGAAGGTCATCGAGATGCGGGTCGACTGCGACCAGGATGCGGTCTGGATCCGGGTGGAGCAGCACGGGGCGGCCTGTCACACCGGCCGCAGATCCTGCTTCTATCGCGCCGTGAGCCACCGCGATGGCGCGGACGGCGCCGCGCTGGCCTTCGTCAGCGCCGAGCGGCTGTTCGACCCGGCTCAGGTCTACCGCAAAGCCTGACGTTAACCCGCCGTTAACCATAATCCGCCACGGTTCCCGCTGGGAGCAGGGCACCATCAATGTCGGTCGACGGCAATAGCTTCGCGTCAGGCCTCGAGGCCGTGCGGGCGCAGATCACCGGGGCCATCAGGCAGGCGGCCAGTGCCACCGGCGCGAGCTTCGAGTATCTGCTCTCCGCCGCCAAGATGGAATCGAACCTGAATCCGTCCGCGTCGGCCTCGACGTCGTCGGCGCGCGGCCTTTACCAGTTCATCGAGCAAACCTGGCTCGGCACCGTGAAGGAGGCCGGCCCCTCACTCGGCTACGGCCAATATGCCGACGCCATCAGCAAGTCGGCCTCGGGCTTCTATTCTATTGCCGACCCCGGGGTGCGCCAGCAGATTCTCGCGCTCCGCGATGACCCGGTGGTGAGCTCGGCCATGGCCGGGGTGCTGACCCAGGCCAACAGCTTCAAGCTCACCGACATGATTGGTCGTCGTCCCTCCGACGGCGAGCTCTATATTGCTCATTTTATGGGCGTCGGCGGAGCCGCCAAGCTCATCACCAGTGCCGCGGACAATCCCCGCGCTTCGGCGGCCGCGATATTTCCCAGCGCCGCGGCGGCAAACCAGCCGATCTTCTACGATCGCAGCGGCGCGCCGCGCTCGGTCGGCGAGGTCTATTCCCTGCTGACCTCGCGCTATGAGGCGGCCGCGCAGTCGCAGTCGACCCGTACCGCCATCGCAAGCCTCGGTGCCAGTCCCGCCGCCGGACAGGGCGCAGGCAACCCTTCGCAGGCCGGTGTGGCGGACAACGCGTTCTTCCTTTCCGGTTTCCCGCAAGCGCAGCAGGCTTCGTCGGGGCGGACGGCCGAGCAGCCGTCCCAGGCGACCGCCTACGCCCCGACCTTCCGCTCGCTGTTCCAGGTCGGTGAGCGCAACGAGCCGGTGTCGCCCGCTGTCCGCGCGTTGTGGGGGAACGCTCCGTCCGCCCAGAACGGGCAGGCGGCGGCGCAGCCGCTCGACCTGTTCAGCGACCGTGCTGGAACCTTCAGCGGCTGATCGTCAAAATATTGGGAAAATGTGGTATTTCACGGCAGGTCGAGGGGGCTGCTGGCGTGATGCGCTGATCCCACACAGGCATTTTCAGCGGCGCCCGCTGGTTAATATAACATCAATTATAGCAGTTAGTTATGGTGAACGCTTTGTTAAGCGTCATGGTTTAATTTGTATGAGTGGCAGCCTTCTGGAGGTCTGCCGTCACAAGTTTGCGTAGGTCGGCTTAAAGCATGATCGTTCGGCAATTCATCAGTTGGGTACGGACCGCTCCCGCAGGGGAGCGGGCGGAGGCGACCCGGGCGCTGGCCCGCGCCTATCTGATCTCAGACCTGTCGGAGGACGATCGCGCCGCGGCCGAAGGTGCGCTCCTGATGCAACTCGACGATCCGTCGCCGCTGGTGCGCAGGGCCATGGCCGAGGTCTTCGCCGGCAGCATCGCGGCGCCGCCGGCGATCGTCCAGGCGTTGGCGCTGGATCAGGTGACCGTCGCGCTGCTGGTTCTGGAGTCCTCCCCGCTGCTCATCGACGCCGATTTGGTGGACCTCGTCGCCATCGGTGATCGTGACGTCCAGTGCGCCATCGCCCGCCGCGCCGCGCTGCCGGCGTCGATCTGCGCCGCGATCGCCGAGGTCGGTCACGCCGCCGCCGCGCTCGAACTCGTTGAAAACGCCACGGCGGCTCTTCCGGCTTTCTCGCTGGGGCGGATCGTCGAGCGCCACGGCCATCTCGCCGCGCTGCGCGAGGCGCTGCTTGCCCGCGAGGATCTGCCTTCGGCGCTGCGTCTGTCGCTGGTGGCGAAGCTGTCGGAGACGCTCGTGCAGTTCGTCGCCGGTCGCAACTGGCTCTCCGCCGATCGCGCCGCACGCCTGGCCACCGAGGCCGCCGAGCGCTCGACCGTCTCCATCGCTGCCGGGTCCCGCGGCGAAGATCTCGCGGCGCTGGTCGGCCACCTGCGCATCACCGGACAACTGACCGCCGGCCTGATCCTGCGGGCGCTGTTGTCGGGCAATGTCGATCTTTTCGAGGCCGCGGTTGTCGAACTCACCGGACTGCCGCCGCAACGCGTCGCGGGGCTGTCGCAGGACGGCGGCAGCGCCGCCGTCACCGCGCTGCTCAGCCGGGCGGGGTTGCCGGCTTCGACCTTTGCCGCCTTCCGCGCCGCGCTCGATGCGGTGCGCGAGATCGGCTTTGTCGGCAGCATCGAGGGGCGCGGCCGGTTGCACCGGCGCATGGTCGAACGTGTACTCACGGCCTGCGCCGACGATGCTGAGGCGACCGCACCGCTAATGGTGCTGCTCCGCCGCTTCTCGACGGAATCGGCCCGCGAGGAGGCGCGTCTGTTCTGTGATGAACTCGCCGCCGTCGACGACGATCCCTTCGCGCTGATCGCCGCCTGAGGCGGCTGTCCTGCATGCAATGATGTGTGGCGCGTGCCTCGCCGGAACGGGGCGGGCGGCGTCGCTCAGTCGCTTGGGACGATGCTTGGCGCGAGAATGGCTTCGAGGTGTTCGGGGCGGTCCTGATTGGCAGCTACCAGATACTTGTCGGCCATGGTGCGAAGCCTGCGGCTGAGTTCGCTCGCCACTCCCATACGGTCGATCCGGGCGTGCTCGCGCACGATCGCAAGGATCGACGAGACGTGGTTTTCGATCAGGTTCGGCGGCACCTTGGTGAGCTCCGGGGCGTGCTCGATCAGCCGGCAAAGGCTCTCGGCGGCCGCCGCGGCCATCGGATAACCGAATGTCGCGGCGTGGCCCTTGACGTCGTGGGCGGCGCGAAACAGTTCGTCGCGGGTCTTGGCGGTCACGCCATCGCGCACCAGTGCCGCATGCGAGGCGGCGAGGCGGTCGCATTCCACCGCCATCCAGCCCTTGAATTCGCTGGAAAGTTCGGCAAGCGCGCGCTCGGCGCGGGCGATCGGATCGTCATGCTCGCCGTCGTCGAGCGGGCGCAGCGCGTCGCGCAGCGGGTTCGGCTGGGTGATGATTTGATGCTGCGCATAGGTCTCGACCTTGATCTCGGCCGGCTTGGTCTTCCTGGTCCTCGCCATGGTGAAGTCCTCTGCTGACCGATCAGCTCGTCACCCGCGCCTTGTCGAGGAGCGCGGGCTGCTGGATGATCTCGGCCTTGCCGCTGCCGCGGCGTTCGGGGCCGATATAGGCCTGGGTGGTGTTGCGGCGCCGATCCGGGCCGAAATAATTCTTGGTGCGGATGAAGGGGCGCGGATGCGCCACCACGCTGAGGATGCGCTGATAGAGCGCCTTTGCGGAGATCGGCTTTGCCAGGAATTCCGTGACGCCGGCATCGCGCGCTACCATCACCCGGCGCTTCTCGGAATGTCCGGTGAGCATGATGATCGGCACGTAGGGATTGCCGATACCCTCGGGCTGGCGAATGATCTGGGTCAGCTCGAGGCCATCGAAGATCGGCATCGCCCAGTCGCAGATCAGGATGTCCGGCACCGAATGGCTGAACATCTCGAGGGCGGTGGCGCCGTCCTCGGCCTCATAGACTTCGCGGGCCCCGAAGGAGTGCAGCAGCGTGCGCAGGATGCGACGCATATGCGGGTTGTCGTCGCAGATCAGGAAGCGCAGCTTGTTGAAGTCGATGCGAAACATGGCGCGGCTCGCGGCGGCCCGGGACGGCAGATATACCCGACGTTAACTATAGGTGGCGGGGGCTTAACGATTGGTTGAGGGACCGCAGCCGTTGCAGCGGTCAATTCCCTTGCCGTACTGTCTTGCGGCGAGTCCGTATTCCGCCGGGCGCTCGCTTGTGCCCGGCCTCAATAGCTGAACTGCTCGCGTAGGATGCGTTCCTCGAGGCTGTGGCCGGGATCGAACAGCATGCGCATGGAAATGGTCCGGTCGGAGATGATCTCGACACGGCTGACATCGCGGGCCTCGTCGTGGTCGGCGACGGCAGCCACCGGGCGCTTGTCGGCTTCCAGGATCTCGATCACGACGAAGGCGGTGTTGGGCAACAGCGCGCCGCGCCAGCGCCGGGGACGGAAGGCGCTGATCGGGGTCAGCGCCAGCAGTTGGGCGTTGATCGGCAGGATAGGGCCCTGGGCCGAGAGGTTGTAGGCGGTGGAGCCGGCCGGGGTGGCCACCAGCACCCCGTCAGCCACCAGTTCGGGCATGCGCTCGTGCTCGTCGATCAGGATCCGCAGTCGGGCCGCCTGGTGGGTCTGTCGGAACAGCGCCACTTCGTTGATCGCATGATGAATGTGCACCCTGCCGTGAACGTCGGTGGCGCGCATCAGCAGCGGGTGGATCAGCGTTTCGCGGGCGGCGTCAAGTCGTGTGCCGAGATTGTGGGTCGAGAATTCATTCATCAGGAAGCCGACGGTGCCGCGATGCATGCCGTAGATCGGCTTGCCTGAGCGCATCTCGCGATGCAGCGTCTGCAGCATCAGGCCGTCGCCGCCCAAGGCGACCACCACATCGGATTCCGACACCGGATGATTGCCGTAGATTTCGCTGAGATGCACGAGTGCCTGCTGGGCCTCGTCGCTCTGGCTCGCCACGAAGGCGACCTTGGGATACTTGGTCGAGACCGAGACGGACATCGAGGTGACTTCGTGGCCCGAGGGACGAGTTGGCGTCGCCAAGGCGGCGGGCGCGCAGCCCCGACCCTCTATACGTCGGCTGCGGCGTTGTCGAGGCAGGCCGGGTGGCCAAAGCTGGTCCCGGTTTAAAGCCGGCCTGTCGGCGCCTGGACAGGCATCACTGCGGGGCCATGACATGCCGGCTCGCCGGCCGCCCAACATTGCCGAAACGTCATCCAGGTGAACGAACCCTGTCCGCACGCGTCAGGTCGGGTTCACCGCCAGCCCCCTAATCTCGATCCGACGATCACGAAGTCGACCATACCGGCCGCCGACGTGATCGAATGACAGGAGAATTCCATGCTCAAGAGTTTGTCTGCCGCCCTGGTCGCCACCTCGGTCATCGCCGCTCCGGCCTTCGCCGCCGAGACTTCGGTCAAGACCGAGAAGGCGCCGGCCGCGACGGTGACCCAGACCGCCGCGCCCAAGGCACACGATTCCAAGGCAGTCGATTCCAAGGCAGTGCCGGCCTTCGCCGCCGAGACTTCGGTCAAGACCGAGAAGGCGCCGGCCGCGACGGTGACCCAGACCGCCGCGCCCAAGGCACACGATTCCAAGGCAGTCGATTCCAAGGCAGTGCCGGCCTTCGCCGCCGAGACTTCGGTCAAGACCGAGAAGGCGCCGGCCGCGACGGTGACCCAGACCGCCGCGCCCAAGGCGCTCGATTCCAAGGCACTCGATTCCAAGGCGAGCATGGAGAAGCCCACCGTGACCAAGGGCGATGCGACCAAGGCCTCCGGGATCAAGGCAAACGAGGAGACCAAGTCCATCGGCACGAAGGCCAATGAGACCAAAGGGCACTGAGGCCCCCAGCCATCGACACGACGGTGGCCTTTCAGGCGTCATACCGACGCTACGCGTCGCCTTCACGGCATCGGCCAAGACCGTCGCCCCCAAGGTCAAAGGCTGAACGCTGCGGCTTAGTGTCCCGGTTCTGACGTTTTGGAAACGGGACGCCAGCGCCGCACGAAGAGCCCCGGCTGCCCGCCGGGGCTTTTTGCGTGGTGTCTCGGGTCTTCCGCTCGCGCCGCGACTTGCCTAAAAACCATGGTGCGAGACAGATGGGTCGAGGCGGCACAGGAAAGGCGTGGGCGACGGATGCGGATGGGGCGGACGATCCTGGCTGGAGCGGGGATGCTGATGCTGGTCGGCTGCGCCGGCATGGGGGGAGGCGACGAGGCCACGTCCTACATGACGGACAGCTCTCTGGCGGTGCAGCCGTTTCCCGCCAATTACCGCGCCGATCTTCTCGCCTTCATGCGCACCTACCTCAACAATCCGCGTGGTATCCGTAATGCCGTGATCGCCGAGCCGGTTCAGCGCAACATCGGCGGGCGGACGCGCTACGTCGCCTGCCTGCGTTATACGGCGACTGACGAAGGCGATCGCTACGACGGCAGCGAGGATCGTGCGGCGCTGTTCCTCGACGGCCGGCTCGATCGTTTGATCCCGAGGGCGAAGGAGCTGTGCGGCAGCGTCGCCTATATGCCGTTTCCGGAATTGGAAAAGCTGACGCGATAGCGCACGACGAGTCCAGGTTGCAAATCCGCCGCATTCCGCTGGTGAGCATACGGCGGATGCGATTCCGGGGCATCGTCCAGGGGCTGATTCTGTTTGCGCCGGGCCGGAACCTCACGGGCCGGTCGCGGTTTGTTGCCCGTCCAGCCAAATAATTTGCACTCGGGGTCGTTCATTGAAGCATTTTTCCGGACCAGCCCCACATGCTGATACCGACATGTTGAAATCGATCGGGCGCCTGGCCTTGTGTCTGGCGCTATGCCTGGGCATCGGCGTGACGGCCGGCCTGGCCACAATGCCGGAGATCCCGACCTGGTATGCGAGCCTCGCCAAGCCGGCGTGGACGCCGCCGCGCGCGATGTTTGCGCCGGTCTGGAGCTTTCTCTACATGCTGATGGCGGTGTCGCTGTGGCGGCTGTGGGACCGCACGATACCGTCGCCGGCGCGGCGAGAGGCGCTCATTTTTTTCTTCACTCAACTCGCGCTCAATGCGGTCTGGTCGCCGGTGTTCTTCGTGCTGCACGATACGCTGATTGCACTCGGGATCATTATCGCTCTGGTTGTGGTGATCATCGGTACTATCGTGACCAGCGGCCGGGTCGATCGCGGCGCGGCCTGGCTGCTCATGCCCTATCTCGGCTGGGTCGCCTATGCGACGACGCTCAACGCCGGCATCGTGGCGATGAATTAGCGCGGCGTTTCGCAATTGCCTATGCCCTTTGCGGCAGGCCCCTGCAGGCAGTTGCGAGATATCAGCCGTCGAGATGCCCGCCGGGCTGGCTCGTCGCGCGCGGCAGCCCCGCGGGTGTCGCTTCGCGTCAGAATCGTGCCCGGGCGATCGCAGCGAAGGTATCGATCCACAGCTTCACCGCCTCGGGATCCAGCGGGGTGTGGTCCGAGCCGAGGCGGATCATCACCGTTTCGCTCGGCGGGTCGATATAGATCCACTGGCCGTGGATGCCGAGGGCCGCGAGCACGCCCCGTTCCGGATCGATGGCGTACCATTTGCTACGGTAATGTGCCTTGGGAAACAGCGGGGCGAATTCGCCTCGCGCCCAGGCCTCGCGGCTGCCGTTGCCGGCGATGTCGTCGATCCACCAGCCTGGCACCACCTGGCGGCCCTCTGCGATGCCACGTCGGCGCATCATCTCGCCGAAGCGGGCGAGGTCGCGCGGTGCAACGCAGATGCCGCCGGCCGCTCGCATCGCGCCGTGGGCATCGACAGTGATATAGGCGTCGGTTTCGGCGCCGAGCGGCTGCCAGAGTTCTTCGCTGATCAGTTCGGCGAGAGGACGATCGCTGGCGCGTTCGTAAAGCCAGCCAAGGACGTCAGTGTTGGTCGAGACATAATGGAATGTCTGGCCGTGGGGTGTTCCGTCGGGGCGCTGCTGGGCCAGAAAACTGCGGAGGTCGATCGGCGTCTGGCCGGGCAGCAGCGGGTCCCAGCCGACGGCACGGCGGTAGCGGATCACGTCGCCATCTGGATCCTCGTAGTCCTCGGTGAAGGAAATGCCGACGGTCATGTCGAGCAGGTGGCGGACCGTGCAGGTGGCATAGGCCGAGGATTTCAGCTCGGGCAGGGTCTCGGCCACCGGCCGGTCGGGATCGATCAGGCCACGGTCGGCGAGAATGCCGCCGAGGGCGCCGCACATCGACTTGCTCACGGAGAAGATGATGTGCTGCTGGGTCGCGTCCATGCCGTTGCCGTACCACTCGTGGACGAGGCGTCCGCGCCGCAGCACCACCAGCGCATCGGTACTGCTCGCGTGCAGCACGCCATCGAGAGTGGTGACCTTGCCCTCGCTTCGCTTGATCGCGATAGCGCCGAGGTCATGCAGGTCGAGTTTGAGCGGAGAAGCATGTTCGGAGGCGGCGATGGTGGCGCTCGGCACCAGGCGACGGACGTTGCGATAGCTCCAGGTGGTGGAAGGATAAGTGCGCCAGTTGGCGAGCGTCACGAGGTGCTGGGCCGGTGGGGGAAAACCGGTCATCATGCGAGGAGCGTTCATTGCAAAGTCCTGTTGGCGGGATCCGGCTAGTGTCCCGGTTCTAACGTTCGTATCACTTTGCAGCGAGCGCTCGTACGAACGTTAGAACCAAAGGGACACTAGTGCGGCGTCTCGCAATTGCCTATGCCCTTCGCGGCAAGCCCCTGTAGGCAATTGCGAGACATAAGCCACACTAGCGCTTTGATTTTTCTAGTGTCCTTATGTCTCCGAATGACCGTGCGAGCATGAGGCAAATGGAGCGGTAATTCGGAGACAGGACACTAGTTCCGGGCCAAGTTTGTTCGTGAATCGGCGATGACGACTTCGCCGCGATGCGATCACATTTGCGGCGAATGGGGCGGCTCGCAAGCTGCATGCAGCAGACCTTGCGGAAATATTTCGACTACTGCTCCGCAGCAATGCGGCGAAGTCGCGTCGCGTTGATTGTTCGATGTGTCTTCGCGTCGCGTGGATCACGTCGAATTGCAATCCTTCGAGCATACGTGACGAATGGTCACGACGATGTAACTCGCCGGACTCACATTGGTCACGTTCATCGTGCACTGAAGCGCCACCATTTACTTGATGGAGGTGTGCATGACTCGACTGGCTTATAACGAATTCGATGCGGAGTTCGTGTCGACGCTGAGAGCCGTGCTCGACGAAGCCGTCAAGCGCATATCCGAGGAGAACCGCACGCCGGCCACCAAGGCCAAGATGGCCGAGCGCATCGTGCGACGCGCCGCTGCGGGCGTCACCGACGCCGGTGTCCTCATCACCGAGGCGGTGGAGGAGGGACGTGTTCCGGCGGCCTGAAGGCGATGCGATCGTTCCACTTTTTTCGCCGACAGTTTCTCTGTGGTATTCATTCGCCTGGCCCCGGCTCGTCCGGGGCCTTCCAGTTTTTGGTGCGCAACGACGATCGTCGCGACGATGCCGAAGGGGGAATCGGCGCGCTTGGACTCCGTTCGGTCAGTTCGGCAAGGGGATCGAGGAGAAAGAATCCACAAGACTCCGGCGCAGGGCCGGAGTCAGACTTTAACCATGGTCTATGCGATTCTCAGATCGACTTACGACGAGACCGTACTGCAAGCGACCTTGGCGCTGGGGCTGCTGTCGGCCTGCGCAGTGAATGCATGCTTGCTGCTGCGCTGCCTGCAGCTCTAGCGTCCTGTTTCCAACGTTCGTATCCCATTGCAGCAGGCGCTCATACGAACGTTGGAAACAACACTAGTGTCCCGGAAGATGCGACAACCGACTCACGAACTTCGGAAACAAAGGTACCAGCGCAAGCGGGGCACGAGTCCTCGGCACCCCTCTGGTTCCGCTCCGACGCCGAATTGACGGTTTTCCCAGCCGCTGCTAGCTGTGCCGGCTGGGCGCCGGCTTAGCTCAGCGGTAGAGCAGCGGTTTTGTAAACCGAAGGTCGGGGGTTCAATCCCCTCAGCCGGCACCAGCGAAATCAATGGCTTAGCTGTAGTTGGCGCCGATTTTCCCAGCCGCGCCGGCTACGTCGCCGGCGAGAATGCCGGCGGCCTGCCGCCCTGGCCTCTACTGTCGCTCTATCATGTTCCGGAGAATGATGTCGGAGAGTCGCACGACGAGCTCTCTCAGCCGGGCATTTTCAGCGAGAAGTGATTGCACGTCCGACCGCTCACGCAGTACTGGCGGTCGCTCCAATTCCAGATGTGCCTTGTGAGGCGGGGGAAGCCCAATACCCATGGCCGATCCATCCGAAGTCGCCAAGCCCCCCATGCCTAGTTTTGAAGCTAACCGATTCGCGGACGCCTAGAAAGTGGATGCGAGTACAACCGTCGGTTCCGTCCGGGTTCCCGCCGCGGCTGGGCGGCATGGGGTGGACCTCGTCATAGCGCGACGGTGTCATCGCGGGCTCCGCGTTACGTCTTCTTCACCATGTTGGTTCCGGCGTAACGACGACGTTAGCCTTACCGACAGATCGAGTGCGGCTCTTAACCCGTGCGGGCGCGGCCTGTCCTAAAATAGTCGCGAGTTTACGGAGCCGCGCCATGCGCATCGCGTTCGCCGCCGCCATCTTGATTGGAACCAGCGTGTCGGCCGCTGCCGACACCAGCCCTGTCATCGCCGTTCCCGGCCGGGCCGGAGTGCCGGTGATCATCAATGGCCGGGATGCCTCCTGGGCCGTGGTCGAGGGTGACTATGGTCTGGCTAATCGCATCCATGTCCAGCCGACGGTGATCGGCGGTTGGGACGTCTACGTCGGCAAGGAGGTCGGCCATTACTATCCGACCGCCGGACGTCTGCCCGGCTACGGCCGCCTCGAGGTCGACCAACCCCGCCGGCCGCGGCCTGCCGAGACCTATCAACAGTCCTGGGGCACCCAGTCGCCGCCGGCCCAGTTCTCGCCGCCGGTGGATGCGCCACCGGTCATCCTGGCGCCCAATATCGGGCCCGGCCCGGTGCCGTCCCGTCCGTAGTGCCGGTTTTCCCGCTGCACGGAGCGCGGGCCGCGTGATCGCGAGCCAAGGTCAGCGTAAGTTGAACCAAGAGGAACGATGCGCACAGGAGAGAGCGTAATGCGTAAATGGATGACGGGGATCGCCGCCGCGGCGGTGCTGACGACAGCCGGTGTGGCACCGGCCGTGGCCTGCGGCTGGGACGTCAGTCCGTGCTCCGGCGGCCTTTTGACCGGCTATGCAGTTGCGCCTGCCGGGCCGTGGGCGTGGGATCGCGTGCCGGACCCGCAGGGGCCGCGCTATTACTACGTCAACCAGGGACCTTATTATTCCGGTCCGGCGGCGTTCGCTCCGGTGCCGACCTATCAGGAGCGCGCGGTCTCGGGCTGGCCCAATTACGAGCGCGGCTTCTATTACGGCTATAATGGCGGGCCCTATGGCGACGCCATGACGCATTACTATGACGGCATGCCGGCGGTCCGGGGACCGATGGTCTACCGCTACGCGCCACGCGTGCAGGGCTACGGCCCGGGGATCTACCGCTACCGCCACAGCAGTTTGCGCTACGGCGACCGCACCCATCGCGCGGTGCGCTACGGCTATGCGCCGCGCCGCCTGCCGCATCACTCGCACGACTGATCGATCAGCCGACCCAGGCGGTCGAGAGGAAAAACGCCCGCCGCATCGCGATCGGCATTGTCGTTTTCCGTTCCAGCGTGGCGCAAAGCCGCTGAGGCGATCAGCTCATCAGCCCGAGCCGTGATGCACCGATATAGAGCGCCAGCACCGCGGCGTTCGAGACGTTGAGGCTCTTGATTGCGCCCGGCATATCGAGACGTGCCACCAGCCGGCAGGTCTCTCGCGTCAGCTGGCGCAGGCCCTTGCCCTCGGCGCCGAGCACCAGTGCGAGCGGCGCCTCGAGCTTGACCGCGGCAAGATTGTCGGCGCCGGCGCTGTCGAGGCCCACGGTCATGAAGCCGTGCTCGTTGAGCTCGGTGAGGGTGCGGGCGAGGTTCTGCACGGTGATGAAGGGCACGAGTTCAAGCGCGCCGGAGGCGGATTTCGCTAGCACGCCGGTGGCCTCGGGACTGTGCCGTGCCGTGGTGATGATGGCGCTGACGCCGAAAGCCGCAGCCGAGCGCATGATGGCGCCGACGTTATGCGGATCGGTGATCTGGTCGAGCACCAAGACGATGCCGCGACGATCGAGCGTATCGAGGGCCGGCGAGGGCAGGGGATCGGCCTCGGCATAGAGGCCCTGGTGGACCGCATCCGGGCCGAGGCGCTGGTCGATGGCGGCAGGGCGCACCAGTTCCGGCGTCACGGGGGGGAGGATCTTCTCTTCCGCGAGCCGGCGGGCGGCATTCTCGGTCAGCAACAGGCGGCGGATGACCCGCTTCGGATTGGCGAGGGCCGCGGTCACCGTGTGCCAGCCGTAAAGAATAACCGGAGCCTCAAGGCGGTTCTCGCGGGCCCGCCGGTCCGGCCGGCCGGGGCGGCCCGACTGGCCGCGGGTGTGGGGCCGCGGGCGCGGCCGGGAGTCGTGTTCGCTCATGCCGGCTTGTCTCACGCTTGCAAAAGCTTGGCAATTTGCCGGTGGAGGGGTGGGGGCGCGGATGCGACAAGTCTGCGAATTAAATGCTTCGGTTGGTTGACTTTACCGCGCCCGATCCCCCATAAACGCGCCGACCCGCGGACCCTGCGGACGATCTGGCCGGGGTCCGTTTTCGACCGTCAGCGCTGGCCGGTTTCGCGCCCCGTTTTGGGCGCAAACGGCGGCGCCGGTGCGAGCGGGGGAGTGTCCCGAGCGGCAAAGGGAGCTGACTGTAAATCAGCCGTCTTACGACTTCGCAGGTTCGAGTCCTGCCTCCCCCACCATCCATTTCGAAACGCCCGGGCCGCACGGTTCCGGGCGTTTTTTCATGGTCCTCCTCTTTTCCTCGTTTTCCCGTCGGCCTTCGACCAAAGCCGGCTTGGCATATTGTTCTCTTTTTGTTCTTATCGGTTTGCCGATTAGATCAAGCACGGAGCCCCGCCATGTCCCGCCGGTCCCAGCATGTGTCATCCTTGCCTGAGGTTGAGCGGGAGGAGCTGCTGGCGGAGCTCGGCGCCGCACGGCGCCTTGCCGTCAGGTTCGGCGGCCGGCCGGGCGGGCCCAATTACGATGTGCTGCATGCGGTGGTCGAGGCGATCGATGCCGTCGCCGCCCATCTCGCCGGCGACGCCCAGTATTTCTGGGCGAAGCGGACCAGCGTGCCGCCGCAAGGGGGATGCTAGTGTGGCGTCTCGCAATTGCCTACCGCCTTTGCGGCCAGTCTCTCGTAGGCAATTGCGAGACATGAGCCACACTAGCTTTTTGATTTTGCTAGTGTCCCGATGTCTCCGAATTACCGTGCGTGGGTGAGGCAAATGGAGCGGTAATTCGGAGACGGGACACTAGTGTTCCTGATCTAACGTTCGTGCCCCTTTGCCGCGAGCACTCATACGAACGTTAGAACCAAAGGGACACCAGTAAAGTCATGGTTCTATTGCGGTTTTTGATCTGATGCGCGTACGTCGAATTCGCTGCAATGCTGATACGAGCGTCAGATCCAAAACCACACTAGAATCATAATGATGCTAGTGTCCCCTTGTTTCCAGCGTTCGTATGAGCGCCTGCTGCAATGGGATACGAACGTTGGAAACAGGACACTAGTAAGGGTAGTAATGGCGATGCGGCCGGCGGTAGCGGCGCGGCGCCTCGCCATAATAGGCGAAGGGATTGCGCACGCATTCGCCGCGCAACCCGCTGATCGCTGCGCGGCACTGGCCATAGGTGTAATACATGCAGTCGTCGGCCCAGCCATTGACCGATGTTCGGGCGCACCAGGTGATCGGTGGCGCGGCCGTGGCCGGCGTGATGACGGCAGAGCTGGCGGCGAGGACGGCAGTGAGGGCGAACGCGCGCATCATGGCAATTGCTCCCGGACGACGGCTCGATCTGATATCAACACCATAGCACGGTCCGAATTCCGCTGGTTGTCACCGGTTCCGCCGGAGCCCGAAACCAAACTCCGCGCTTCCGCTCGGTCGGTATTCCGCACCACCGGCGCGGTTGCCAATCGCGCCGATCCGTTGCATATCTCGGCCGCGCGCGGGTGTAGCTCAATGGTAGAGCAGCAGCCTTCCAAGCTGAATACGAGGGTTCGATTCCCTTCACCCGCTCCAATGTTTCAAGAACTTGCGTGGTGCCTGGGTTCCATTCGGACAAGGTCGGCCGAAGCATTCTGACGAGTGTTCACCGTCTTGCCGCCTTCTTTACGTTGTCGTTTTCAGAAGTTGACTGCACAGAATGTCAAAAGGTAATTGCACTTAAACCACGAAAGCGGTCCATGCTGGCCTGCAAATCGGATGCTTGCGACGGGCAGCTCGGTGCCCTGAGCAGAAGTAGTCGAATATGGAAAGCGGACGATCAGGGACGTTCGAATTCACCGGCCTGCTCGGCTATTTGCGCTGCTCCGATGGAATGATGAGGTATCCTGAAGCGATATCGAGTACGAAACTTCAGTGTAGGCCAAAAAACGGCCAGTCTGGCCAAGGCGCGTCTCACCGACCATGCCTTTTCTGCTGCCCCATGAATGCTCGAACCGTTTTTTCCGCTATACCGATCCCGGCCACGCTGGTTGGTTGTGCTGTGCTCGTTATGGCTGGGCTTTTTCTGTCTGGCCCGTTCTGCCTTGGCCGATATCGAGGTGGTGGTCGATCTCTACCATGTGGCTGGCAATCTGACCGTGGCACAACGCGATGCCTTACTGGCCGATCCGGGTTGGCAGGTCAGCGCCGGTTACGCGCCACTGCTCAGCGTGCCAGGTGTCACGGCCTCGTGGTCGCGCTGCGGGTTTTTGAGTTTGCCCTGCCTGAGTGATGATCAGGAAACGGTCAGTTTATCGGGGGAGGAGATTCGCCGCGACGGAACAAGCCTGAGCTTTCGTCTCCCCGGTTATGTCGGCATTCGACGCTTTCGCCTGGCCCATGTCAGCCTGACATTGGCCAAGAATCCCTACGATTCCCTCGAACGCCCTGAGGTCGGTTTTTTTGTGGACAGCAAGGATGGCACGGATCACGCCCCGGTGGTACTTGATGGCGGTAGTTTCATCCTGGCAGGCAGCCTGAAGACCAAGGGCGTTCAGTTCCGCCTAATCTCCCACGGATCAGTCGATAGCGACATGTTCTGGGGGCAGGATGAGCGGGGGAGCTACACATTCATGCCCAAGCATCGGTTCGCGTTTTATCGCCAGCCCTACCAGTATCCCGGCAAGGAGGTGACCTGGTCGTCGACGCCCCAAGAGTTCGTCGGCACCAAGCTCTATCGTGCGTCGCTCAGATCGGCGGTGGTCGACGGTCATCGTATCGAGTCCGTCGATATCGCAGCGACTCAGAAGCGTGAGGATTGTTTTTCGGATGATTTGCAATACGCGATTCAATATGTCGATGGCGAAGCCATCCGGTATATGCGGAGGGTACCGGACACCGACCTCGCCCAGTGTCACGCCCACTTCAGGCGAATGGAGTGGGACGATTCGGGTCGCGTGATGAGTTACGACACCGCACTGACCAGTTGGGTCAACCATGGTTCATCGGTGGCGGATACAAATTGGGCGGCCAACTGCGTCAAGCAGGTGAGCGGCAATTTCAGCAAATGCAACAGTCCAGCACCGGGGAGCGCAATTGAAACGGATATCCGGGCCGATGCCCGGCGTGTTCGCGCCTGGTTTCCCTGAGAGAGCAGCAGTTAAAAAGGGGCCACCCACGTCGCATTTTTCTCAAGGTGTATGTCCGCTTCAGGGTTATGCACACGAAGGACAGCTCATGGCCGACTGCCGTCTTTGGCGATCCAACAGCCATACTTGACCGGTGGACCATTCGCCTCCCGGTTAAGATCAGCCTCGTGAAAGTAACTTCACGCCATCTGGACGCATTTCGCCTTTTGGCGATACGTGCCGGTACAAGGTCTGTCGGGTGACACTGAGTTCCTCACACAGCTTGCTGACCACGGTCTCTGGCTGCCCCATTGCCGCCATGGCCAAGCGCAGTTTCGCGGCAGTCATCTTGAACGGCCGACCGCCGTTCCTTCCCCGTGTTCGTGCCGACGCCAATCCCGCTATCGTGCGCTCCGAGATTAGTTCACGCTCGAATTCGGCAAGCGCAGCGAAGATGCCGAAGACCAACTTACCAGCAGCGGTCGTGGTATCGATGGCGGCACCGTGACCGGTTAGCACCTTCAGGCCGATACCTCGCCCAGTCAGGTCGTGGACAGTGTTGATCAGATGGCGCAAATCGCGCCCAAGCCGGTCAAGTTTCCACACAACCAGCGTATCTCCCGGTCGCAGAGCCTTAATGCAAGCAGCCAGGCCAGGTCGGTCCTCGCGCTTGCCGGATGCATGGTCTTCATACAAATGCGCCGGATCGACGCCGCCGGCAACCAGTGCATCACGTTGCAAGTCCGTTGTCTGGGAACCGTCCGCTTTAGACACCCAAGGCACGCAAAGGGTCCGTCAGGCTCGTAATGTGACAGAAATTCCGGGGGGATGCCTTCCTTCGCGAAGATGGTGCGCAACTGTTCCAGAGAAGCGGGGTCGCGCCGGCCATAGGAAGCCAACGCGAACAACGAGCGTGCCGTCTCGGGGTTGTGCCGCGCTTCAATGATCGCCTCATCGATGACCTGGACTGCTCGCTGCCAGTGATCGACGAGTTCGGGCTTCGGCGCTTTCGCTGGCAGGCCACTGCTGAACCCGGTTTGGGGCTCGAACCAGAATAGCTTTGCATGCTCTCCTGGTGGACTGATATCCCTCGACTCGATCAAGTGGATTGCCGTTGCGGCCGCCTCCAGCATCTGCAACTGCACTGCCGGGTTCAGGGTTTCATACGGTCGCCACAGACTTTGCCCTGCACGCAGTGGATGCCCGCAGCCTTCCCAGACCTGGCGGAGATAACCTGCGTAGCTTCCGCACGTCGAAAGAGGAGTGTTCAGCTCATCGAGCAGCGTGCGTAGCAGCCGAAACCACAATCCGGCGTGGATGCGTCGGCGCGGCAACTCCACGTGGCCGGTCGTCAGTGCCTGCCAGGTACGCTGGTCCATCGCCGCAATCGCGTCGCTGGCAGTGCGCGGTTCGACGTCGGCGTTCTCCCAGCCGAGAAACCGCCCTGGCACGCCCCAATAGGATTCCAGCCAGCAGCCATGCAGTGGGCAGCTCAGCATCAGGGGCAGCTTCCACGCGAGCAGTACGGCTTGGTTCTCCGGATCGTTCAGGCAGAGCGGACAGGCGCGGTGTATTGGCTGGCTGGGCAGCCAGGCACGCCAGCACGTGATGGATCGCGTCTTACGGCGGAGTCTCGGCAGCAGTACCGAGAGCTGGAACGCATAGGTTTCCAATGCGGCTGGAATCTGATCATCAAGGCTGTCCAGTAGCCAAGGCACCCAGCCGGCGAAACTCATGCAGCGCAGCCGATCCAGCTCGATACCGCTCCGCTGGGAGAGCATCGCCAGCAGCGCCAGTGGTGGCGCGGTGTCCAGGTCATCACCCTGGCCGTGACCAAGATCGTGCTCCAGCAGGTCCGACACCTCCATTTGATAGCAAAGGGCTACGCGGTTAAGCCACGAAGACAGGGCTTCGCCTTCCCAGGGAGCAGGATGCAGCGGCCAGCGTGGCGCTGGCTTCACATCAGTTCTCGCTCGAATTGCCGCCGCCGCTCGCTGGGGCCGGTGTAATCGGCCATGCTGAGCGTGCGGTGGTTGATCGCTTCCTCACCGCTCTCCACGGCGGCGACGGCCGCTGCCATCGACAGGTGCACCAACTCTCCGATGGTGCCCTCGCTGCGCGTGAGCAGGTAGCGGGCCATGTCCAGCGTGGCAATCGACGAGGGTCGCCGCAGCGGGAGCGAAGCCGCGAAGCTGGCCAGCAGCGAGCAGCAATCGTCGTTGGCCTCCCACACCGGCAGCAGCATCGGCTCGAAGCGGTTTTCCAACTGGTCATCCGAGCGGATGGCCAGGTAGGCGTCGCGTGTGCCCACACCGACCAGCGGGATGCACAATTCGTTGCCGAGGAAGCGCAGCAGGTTGAGGAATTCCCGGCGGTTGACGCTGTTGCCGGCCAGGACGTTGTGTAACTCGTCGATCACCAGCAAACGCACACCGAGCTTACGCAGCAGTGTCAGCGCCAGTTGCTCTATTTCCGGCAGCCGTGGGCGCGGTCGCAATGGTGTTCCCATCGCAGCGAGCAGCGCGACGTAGAAGCGAATCACCGGCTCGGACGGCATCTGCACGACCAATACCGGGATGTGTTCCTGGTCGGCGTCAGAGCTGGCCGGGTGGGCGCGGCGGAACTTCTCGACGATCATCGACTTGCCGTTGTTGGTTGGACCGACCAACAGCAGGTTGGGCATGCGTTGTTTGTTTGGCCACGTATACAGGGCTTCCAGCCGGTTCAGCGCCTCGACTGCTCGCGGATAGCCGATCCAGCGGTCGGCGCGAAGGCGATGGATGCGCTCGTCCGCCGGGAGACGGGCCAAGCCCTGGGCCGCCGGCAGCAGGTGGGACAGGTCGATGATGGGATATTCGTCCACGGCTACCACTCCTCAATCTGGTCGAACGGTTTGGCAGATGGCTGGTTGTCCGCCTGCGGGTCTGCCATGTCCGTGTCCGCTGGTGGCGTGGTTTTGACAGGTTGTGCCGTTGACTTGAGATGCTGGCGTCGATCCGCATCGCGCCGCGCCTTGCGCGTGGCTTTCTGCGCAGTGGTCACGATTTCGCGCATCTGCCCGATCATGCGGAACAGCGCCGACTCATCCACCTGTTCGCGCCCTTGCTGCCGCAATTTCGCCAGCGCCTGTCGTTGTTCCCAGAGGGTGACAGCCGGGTGCGACAAGGTACGGTATGGAATTTCCAGATAGTGCTGCCCCTCCGGCTCCAGCACCCAAATGCGGCTGATGTCGCGTGGGTCGCGCCGGATCAGGAACGCAGGCAGGCGGTCGCGCCGAGCTATCCACGGCTTGAGCGCATCGGCGTAGTAGTGGATGTGGTCGATGACGAAGCCGGTGCGGGTCAGCGTGCGGCGGAGGATGGGCAGAAAATCGACCAGGAACGCCGTGGCGCGGGTGATGACGGTTGGCACGCCAGTCTGTGCGGTAGCTTCGGACCAGCGCGCGGCCGGCGGTTGGAGCAGGCCGTTGTGCACGGAGCCGTGATAGGTGCCCACCGCCAATGCGAGCCAGCTATAGCGCGACGATCTGGATGAGAACTGGGCGTCAATCTGGATGAGAAGATTGGAGCCGGATGCTGTGATCATTGTCGCGGATGGTCGGCTTGGCAAGGGCTGATTGACGCTGGGCGACAATCATGAAGCGCTGCCAGCGTCAATCAGCAGATTTCTCGATCTCCTTCGGCGTGGCGTGAACCGGCGGGCGGCCAGCGCCGCGCCTGCGGCCAAGGGCGGCCTTGCGGCGGTAGCTTTCGACGTTCATCTCCATGATGGTGGCGTGGTGCACGAGACGGTCGATGGCCGCGAGCGTCATCGCCTGATCGGGGAAGATGCGGCCCCATTCGCCGAACGGCTGGTTGGCCGTGATGAGAAGCGAGCGCCGCTCGTAGCGGGCGGCGATCAGCTCGAACAGGACGCTGGTCTCGGCCTGATCCTTGGACACGTAGGCGATGTCGTCGAGGATCAGCAGGTCGTAGCGGTCGAGCTTGGCGATGGTCGCCTCCAGCGCCAGCTCGCGCCGCGCCATCTGCAGCCGCTGCACGAGATCGGTCGTGCGCGTGAACAGGACGCGCCAGCCGTTCTCGACGAGAGCCAGGCCGATGGCCGCGCTGAGATGGCTCTTGCCGACGCCAGGCGGACCGAACAGCAGCAGGTTGGAGCCGGTCTCGAGCCAGACATCGCCGGAGGCGAGCGCCATCACCTGCGCCTTGGACAGCATCGGCACGCTGTCGAAGTCGAAGGTGGCGAGCGTCTTGCCTGCGGGCAGGCGTGCCTCGGCCATGTGCCGCTCGATCCGGCGGCGGGCACGGTCGGCCACCTCGTGCTCGGCGAGCGCGGCGAGGAAGCGTGCGGCGGGCCAGCCTTCCTTGTCCGATTGCGCTGCGAGCTTCGGCCAGATCGCCTTAACGCTGGGCAGGCGCAACTCGGTGAGCAGCAGTTCGACGCGGGCGGCATCGATCGATGTCGTCATTCCGGTCATGCTGCATCTCCGGTGTTCGAGGTCACCGGCACGAAGCCGACGGAGGCCAGCTCGTCGTAGGCGGCGAGCGGAGCCAGCTCGACGGCGACGTGCGGGATCGGCGCCTTCTCGGGCCGGAAGCGGACGCGCAGCGCGGCGAGATCGGGCAGCCGTCCGGCATCGAGATCGATGGCGATGGTATCGGCGAGCTCGGCCTCGCAGGCCCGCTCGTGGGCCAGGGCGAGAAGCTCGACCGTCACCTTGCAGGCATGCCGATCATCGTATCGCTCGCGCAAGATCTCGAACGCTCGTCTGTAGGCGGCCCGCGGGAACAGCTGGTCGCGATAGACGAGATTGGCGAGCGCCATCGGCTTGCGTCGCAGGGCGTGGATGACGTGCCGATAATCGACGACATGGCCGCCCCGGTTCTCCGACACCGGCCGGCCACGTCTCAGCGTTGCGACCTGCGTGGTCCCGAGGAAGCATTCGAGGCGATCGTCGAAGATGCGCACGCGCAGACGATGGCCGATCAGCTTCGACGGCACGGTGTAGAACACGCGGCGCAGGATGAAGCCGCCCGATGACGTCACCGGGATCACCTTCTCCTCGAAGTCGCTGGTGCGGCTTCTCGGCAGCGGCGCCAGCGTCTCCTTCTCGAGCGCGATCCGCTTCACGAGATTGGCGTTGCGTCGACCGACAACCACATCGACGAAGGCACGGTAAGCATCGAGGTCGGCGAAGTCACGCGAGCCCCGCAGCAGCAGTGCATCCTCCAGCGCCTGCTTGAGATGGCCGTGGGCGCTCTCGATCGAACCGTTCTCGTGCGCGATGCCGGCATTGTTGCGGGTGGGCACCATGCCGTAATGGCTCATCAGCGCGGTGTAGCGCTGCGTGAGGTCCTCGCGCGCATCACGCGTCAGGTTGCGGAACGCCGCCGACAGGCTGTCGCTGCGATGCTCCTTGGGAACGCCTCCGAGCGCCCACAGCGCGTTCTGCAGGCCCTCGGCGAGGGCGACGAAGCTCTCGCCGCCGAGCACGACATGGGCATGCTCGAAGCCGGAGAACGCCAGGCGGAAGTGATAGAGCCGGTGATCGAGCACAGCACCCGCGATGGTGATGCGAAGCGCGCTGGTATCGGTGAAGTCCGACAGGCCGAGTCGCCCGGGCTCGTGCTCCTGGCGGAAGATGACGTCCCGCTCGGGACCGTTGAGCGCGCGCCAGGCAGTGATGCGGCGCTCCAGCGTCCGTCGGATGTTGGGATTGAGATCGGGATGCCGCCGGCGCAACTCGTCCAGCACGCCGATCGCCCGGATCCCGGGTGCGGCCTTCAGGATCGGCTCGATCTCGGCCTCCCAGTAGGGCGCGAGCGGATCAGGCCGCCGCCGGCCCCTGGGCTCCTCTTTCTGCGACGGCAGCCGTGGATCGGCCTCGATCCGATAGGCAGTCGCGGTCGAAAACCCGGCTTTGGCCGCCGCGGCCTCGGCCGATAACGTCGGTCGGTAACTCATGTATAGCCTCATCTGGTGATCGGTGATGTGGCGGCCAGGCAAGGCGTCGATCCCCTCGTTGTCGAGACGAATCAACAGCTTGCGCTAACCACACCCGGCCGCCAGAGGGCCCGAGACGGACGCCGCCGGCGGGAGCGGTCCTCCGGTCGGGCTACGCCCTCCCTTCGTCCCGCCCCCGCCGGCGCTCTCTCATCCTGATTGTCGCTGCGTTCTCACCTTCATTGTCGCCGCGCAGCCAGCGCTCCAACTCGCGCAGCGTCAGGGCGGCCATTTTCTCGGAGGCGTATTCCCCGCGCTGGTCAGGGTTGGAGAAGGTCGTCCCTGGCAGTTCGTCGTGAATCATCTGCATCGCCGTGCCGATGATCCGTTCCACGATGCCGCCGTAGTGTGGTTGCCCAAGCGGGCGATAGTCCAGGCGGATGCCATGCTGTTCGCAGCCACGGCGCAGCGCCTCGCTCTTGAACTCGGCTGCATTGTCCAGGTAAAGCAGCCTGGGCTTGCCACTCATTGGCCAGTCCATTTCCACATTCAGCCCTTCCAACCAAGGGCGCTTGTCGCTGCCGGCATGCGCAAGGCACAGGCCGACAGAGACGGCGGACGGCGCTTCCAACGTGACCACCATGCCAACCACGCAGCGGGTGAACACGTCGATGGCGAGAGTAAGGTACGGACGGCCAATTGGTTGCCGGTCGCGTTCGTCCACCACGATCAGGTCGATGACTGTGTGGTCGATCTGTACCTGCTCCAGCGGCGCGGAGACTGGCGGCGGAACACCACCAACACCTTGCAGTGTGCGGGACGCATCCTGGCCTTCCCGAAGGCGGGTGGTCCTGAGCGGATCGAGGCTGGCGATCCGCAACGCCACCGTGTTGCGCGCTGGCACCCGCAGCTTTTGCAGCTTGCACGCCCGCGCCACTTCGCGGTGGAACGCCGCCAGACTGCGCTTCTGCTTGGTCAGGAAGCGCTTTTGCAGTAGTTCGCGGATGACTCGTTCGACCGACTCCGGCAAGCGACTCTTGCCTTTGCCGCCGCTCGACTGCCCAAGAGCCAAGTCAGTGACTAGCCCCGAACCTTGCCGGGCACGGCGGATCAGGACGTAGACCTGCCGCCGGGACAGACCGAGTGCTTGGGCTGCCACGTCGGCCGCTTCATGCCCGACCGTTTCCGACTGTGCCAGCGGCCCGATGATCTCCGCGCGACGACGCGCACGCTCCCATGCCTTTTCTGGCAGGGTGGCTACGCCGTTCTCGGTAATCGGAGTGGTATCGGTCGCCATGCTCACCTCGCTTTGGTGCACACGAGTATTGAGCATAGACGAGTTTCGTGCAGATGAGTCCTGAAATTTGGCTATCAGGAGCCGTATGCACAACAGGCTTCAACCCGCGCGGATTGGTGCAGTCGTCTTCTGAAAATGACATACGTTTTGGTGCGTCGCTGATGCGCTTCAGTTCTGCGTCCTGATTGGCTTCATCATTGTTGTAGACGTAGCGGATGATGGCCTTTGGCGATGACCATTGCCTTTCTTCATCAGCCGCGTCGTGGTCAACCCCGACGTGTTCGATTTGGTCGCTCCGCCGCGACGGCCAACGGATCCGAACGTCAGTTCCGGTCGCAAGCCTGCAGCCGAGATAATCTTCTTCGAGATGCGCTCGACCTGTCTGAGCATCTCGCCCGTGCCGCCCACTTCATGGGCGGCCGGTTCCCGTGAAGGCCCAATTCAGGGCGATCCAGATCGCAAGAAGCATGACTGGCGGCACCAACGCACCTGGCAAGGAATCTAAGACTTGCTGTAGCCCTGCGATGTGGATCAGCACGGCAAACCACGCCGCGGTCAGCACGATCCAGACACTGAAAAGGACGGCCATTTAGGTAAATCCAAAATGACCCGCGTTCTGCGCAGGCTGCTCAGAGATGCAATTCTAGCGTCTCTTGTCTCGCCTGTCGCGACACAGGGCACGCCTTCGGTGGTATGACCGGCCCTGTCCAGGTCGGCAACCTCCTGATTAAATTTTCTGGGCGCCCTCACGGGCACCGGCCGAGATTGGCCAGGGTATCTTGTTCCCCGCTCTTCTATTCCCCGATCACCGGCTGGTGGCAGCGGGTCGTCGTTCTCCAATTGAGAACGTCGAGCGGCTGGCGGATGAGCTTGCCGTTCTGCATGTCGATCTCCCAGTAGGCCAGGTTGCGGTTCTTGACGGCGCGCAGGCCGAAGCCGTGAGACAGGATGTCAGGGCCGGTCCCATCGGGCATCGTGCAGTCGAGCACGCTACCGCCTGACGCCGGCGGCAGCACCGCAAAATCCGCAATGCGGCAGGTCTGCGACGCGGGTGCCTGCCTTCTCCAGGATGAAGATGGTGGCACCCTTCTGCAGGATGAAGCCGCCATTCTTGCTTGCCAGGAAGCCGGACAGCGGATCGGAGCCGCTGGTTGAAGCCGGCGCGGACTTTCCGATCAGGGCGAGGGCGTCCGCAAGGAGCGGATCCGGCGCCGGGAAGGGGTGCGTCTCCTCGGTGTTGGCCGGGCTAGTGTCCTGTTTCCAACGTTCGTATCCCATTGCAGCAGGCGCTCATACGAACGTTGGAAACAAGGGGACACTAGCATCATTATGATTCTAGTGTGGTTTTGGATCTGACGCGCGTTCGAAGAACTCGCTGCAATACTGAAACGAGCGTCAGATCCACCACACTGGTGTGGCGTCTCGCGATTGCCTACCGCCTTTGCGGCAAGCCTCTCGTAGGCAATTGCGAGACGTAGGCCACACTAGCACTTTGATTTTGCCAGTGTCCTTATGTCTCCGAATTACCGTGCGGGGGTGAGGCAAATGGGGCGGTAATTCGGAGACAGGACACTAGCTGCGCCGGCGCTCGTCATCCGCAATTCATCGAGGTGCCGACGGTCGCTGGTCTCGATGCAGGCCGCGTCATTGCCGCGCCGCAGCAGATCTGCGACCCACCTCTCTTCCGCGGCCCGCAGTGCCGCAGCGTCGACGGTCGGCTGCGCCGGCATCGCCTTGACGAGATCGGCCAGATCACGGTCGAGTGCCGCGAGCGAAGGCGTGGCCCAGATCAGCTTGTTCACCGTGCTGGTGACGCGGGCGCAGGAGAAGCTCGGGCCTTCGTCGGACCACCCCGTGCGCGGCAGGAGCAGGACGGCGAGCCGCGCGCCGGCCATGGCGGTCTGAACGCGATGAGCAGCAACAAGGTGTCGAACGATTTGCTTCATGCGGGGCAGGGCTCGCCGGCGATTTCATCGGCACCATAACGTGGAGTCTCTTCGGTTTCCGCTGAATTGTCGCGCCAGTCTGCCGGTGCGCTCATGCGGTGGCGCCGCCGGGCTCATTAACGCCAACGGCGCGGCTTTGCAGCCGCGCCGTGACGCCGATCCCGGGAGGTTGTCGAGATCAGAAGAAGCCGAGTTTCTTCGGACTGTAGCTGACCAGGAGATTCTTGGTCTGCTGATAGTGGTCGAGCATCATCTTGTGGTTCTCGCGGCCGAAGCCGGATTGCTTGTAGCCGCCGAAGGCCGCGTGTGCCGGATAGTCGTGATAGCAGTTGGTCCACACCCGGCCGGCCTGGATAGCGCGCCCGAAGCGATAGAGGCGGTTGGCGTCGCGGCTCCAGATGCCGGCACCAAGGCCGTACAGCGTGTCGTTGGCCAGCGCCAGTGCCTCGGCATCGTCCTTGAACGTGGTGACGGCGACCACCGGGCCGAAGATCTCCTCCTGGAAGATCCGCATCTTGTTGTTGCCCTTGAACACCGTCGGCTTGACGTAATAGCCGCCGGCGAGATCGCCGGAGAGCTTGTTGCGCGCGCCGCCGGTGAGCACCTGCGCGCCTTCGTTCCGGCCGATATCGATATAGGACAGGATCTTGTCGAGCTGCTCCGAGGAGGCCTGGGCGCCGATCATGGTCGCCGGATCGAGCGGGTCGCCCTGGACGATCGCCTCGACGCGCTTGAGCGCCCGCTCCATGAAGCGGTCGTAGATCTTTTCATGGATCAGCGCGCGGCTCGGGCAGGTGCAGACCTCGCCCTGATTGAGCGCGAACATGACGAAACCTTCGATCGCCTTGTCGAAGAAATCGTCGTCTTCGGCGACGACATCCTGGAAGAAGATGTTGGGCGACTTGCCGCCGAGCTCGAGAGTGACCGGGATCAGATTCTGGCTGGCATATTGCATGATCAGCCGGCCCGTCGTGGTCTCACCGGTGAAGGCGATCTTGGCGATGCGCGGCGAGGAGGCGAGCGGCTTGCCGGCCTCGACGCCGAAGCCGTTGACGATGTTGAGAACGCCTTCGGGCAGTAGGTCACCAATGAGATCGGCCCAGAGCATGATCGAGGCGGGGGTCTGCTCCGCCGGCTTGAGCACCACGCAATTGCCCGCGGCAAGCGCCGGTGCGAGCTTCCAGCAGGCCATCAGCAGCGGGAAATTCCACGGAATGATCTGGCCGACGACGCCCAGCGGCTCGTGGAAGTGGTAGGCGACGGTGTTCTCGTCGATCTCGGCGAGCGAGCCTTCCTGGGCGCGCAGCACGCCGGCGAAGTAGCGGAAATGATCGACGGCGAGCGGCAGGTCGGCGGCAGTGGTTTCGCGGATCGGCTTGCCGTTGTCCCAGGTCTCGGCGCGTGCCAGCAGCTCGAGATTCTGCTCCATCCGGTCGGCGATGCGGTTGAGGATCAGGGCGCGCGCGGCGGGGCTGGTCTTGCCCCAGGCGTCCTTGGCCTTGTGGGCGGCATCTAGCGCGGCCTCGATGTCGGCTTCGTCCGATCGTGCGATCTCGCACAGCGGCCGGCCGTTCACCGGCGACAAATTATTGAAATAGCGCCCGGACTTCGGCGCCACCCAGCGGCCGCCGATGAAATTGTCGTAGCGCTTGGCGAAGGGCACTTCGGCCGCGTGGAAGAATTCCACCTTGTTCATGCTGTCCTCCCAGAGACATCCGCCACGTGATGCGGCGTTGGGGCGGACAATGATGAAACCGCGTCGCACTGTCAGGCAGGCGCGCGCAGGTCGCAGGCTCAGGCTGTCGCAGAATTGCGACAGCTCGGGTCACCAGCTCGATCAGCCGGTGCGTTCAAGTCCGAAGCGCGCAAGCTTGCGGTGCAGCGTGGCGCGGGACACCCCAAGGTGGCGCGCCGCGGCCGAGACATTGCCATTGGCGCGGGCCAGCGCTCGGCGCAGCGCGCTGCGTTCGGCCTCGCCGATGTCTTCGGGCGCTGCGCCGCCGAGCAGGTCGGCGGCTGGGAAGGGCTTGGCGAACCGGTCCGCCGTCAGGCCGAGCGCCGCCCGGGCGGCGCGCGAGGCGCCGATCACGAGGTCATCCTGATCGACGGCAATCAGGGCGGCCGGTGAATGATCCGGGGTGGGAGCGAGCAGCAGGCGAGCGGCGGGAAAAGCGAGCCGGAACAGTTCGGCTTCGATGCGGCGGGCGGCGTCGGCGACGGCGACCGAGATCAGGTGAAGAAAGCCCTCGGTCAGGTCGGCGCGGCAGGACGAAATGTCGAGGGCGGCGGCGATTTTGCCCTCGTGGTCGTGGAGTGGTACCGTGGTGCAGGACAACAGAGTGTTGCGGCTGAAGAAATGCTGGTCGCGGTGGATGGTGAGCGGGCGTTGCTCGACGAGGCAGGTGCCGATGCCATTGGTGCCCTCGATCTCCTCGCTCCAGACGGCGCCAGGCCACAACCCCCAATCCTGGAACGTCCGGTCATCGGCGGCAGCGCCGCGGCGCTCGACCGGAACGCCGTTGCGATCGGCCAGCAGCACGCAGCAGCCGACGCCGCCGACGGCAAGATAAAGCCGATCGAGGCTGGCCTGCGCGGCGCGGATCAAGGGCTCCATCCGTTCGCGGGCGAGGCGCAGTTCGCTGTCCGTGATCCGGCGTGGCGGCCGGCGGTCGGCGGGATCGAGGTGGTGCAGGGTGGAGGAGCGCTGCCAGGACGCGACGAGGGCGGAGCGGGCGGCGCCGTTGGCCTTGAGCGCCAAGTGTATTCGGTCCGCATGCTGGCTGATGGCCGTGTCGCCCATGGGCTTCTCCCTGCCTTGCCATTCCACTCCCGAGGGTTCCAGCTCGCATTGTCGTTGTAGGCGGCCGGCAATAGCGCAGCAGGATGAAGCCTGCCTCCGCCGCTGTCCAGATGCCGCGTTCCATCCGATAGTCGAAATTTGACAACCGGCCTCTTGCCGATCCGGGGGAAAATCCTCCTTGCGAGCGGCCGCAGCTTGGTTGAAATGATCAGGAATTTCTGGGAGCCTCGCCTTGACCGAGATACCGCGCCACATGTTCCGAAACGTCCGCTGTCGATTGTCCGTCCTTGCCTTTACCGGTCTGCTGGCGTTCGCTTTGTCCGAGCGTGTCGGGGCGCAATCGGCCGATCTCGTGTTGTGCGACCGCGTCGCCGCCGACCCTGCCGATCCCGACAAGCCGGTCGACGTCAAGGGCGTGCCCGAGATCGCGCGCGCCGACATCGCCACCGCCATCAGGTTCTGTCGCACGGCGTCGGTCGGCTCGCGTCGGGCGATGTACCAGCTCGGCCGCGCGCTCGCCTCCGACCAGAAGCCGACGGAGGCGATCGCGGCCTGGCGTCGGGCTGCGGACAAGGGCAGCTCCTCCGCCATGGTCGAACTCGGCATTGCCTACGCCACCGGCAATGGGATCGCCAAGGATGAGGCCCAGGCGCGCAGCCTGTTCGATCGCGCCGCGAGCGCCGGTAACGCCAGAGGCGTCACCAATCTCGCTGCGCTCGGCGGCGGCGCCGGCACCGCTGCCGATCCGGCCAAGGCGCGGGCGCTGCTGACGCGGGCTGCGGAGGGCAATTCGGCCGAGGCGCAATATCAGCTCGGGCTGATGCTTGCGGATGGCCGCGGCGGACCGCAGGACGACGCCGGGGCACGCGCCTTGTTCGAGAAGGCAGCGGCGCAGAACCATCCCGGCGCGATGGAGCGCGTCGGCGCCTTCCTGCAGGCCGGCCGCGGCGGGCCGCAGGATTCGGCGGCGGCCAAGGGCTATTTCGAGAAGGCGGCGGCGCTCGGCAACGACGACGCCAAGGCGGCGCTCAAGCGCGTCGAATGTCCTTACGCGCTGCGCGACAAGCGCGGCAATGTCGTCAGCAATCTGTGCTTCTGAGCGACAGAAAGATCATGATCGTGCCGCGCCGGTCCGTGATCTACCGGGCGAGGCGTTCTTGCCGGATAGAGCGAAGCTGCCGAGCTTGACGATGCGCTCGACGATGGCGTCGACATTGTCGAGGTCGCAGAGATCGCCCGACAGTCGGCGCAGTCGCGCACTGTCGGTGATGGTCTGGCGGATCATCGCCAGGGTGAAGTGCAGTCCCCAATAGATGTCGACCTCGGTGCAGCCGGGCAGGGCGCGGCGCAGGGCCTCGGCGAAGCGCCGCAGGTGGCCGATGTCGCGCTCCACGATCTTGCGGATCGGCGGCACGGTCTCGACCGAGGCGCGCGTCATGAAGCGCGCCGCCGCGGAGCGCTGACGGTCGGCGCCGAGGCACCAGCGCAGCGGCGGTCCCGCCAGCGCCCGCAGGATCGCCTCGACCTCAGCGCGCCCGTCGCCAGCGGCCTCGGCCGCCTGCAGTTCGGCGAAGCGCTCGCGGTTGAGGGCGCTGGCGCGGCTGAGAAACAGCTCGGCGAGCAACTCGTCCTTGGACCCAAAATGATAGTTGACCGCGGCGAGATTGACATTCGCCGCGGCAACGATGTCGCGCAGGCTCACTTCGCCGAAGCTGCGCTCGGCATAGAGCGTTTCAGCGGCGCTGAGGATCGCGGCTTTGGTCAGGTCGGTGGACATCAGCGCGCGAGGGCCCTTGCAAATGCGATGGGGGATGGATCCGGCTCTGTGACTTCGCCGAACCGTGACTTCGACAATCTGTGACTGCGACGACCTGCGGCCGATTGTAATTCAAACTATTGTATGAAACTATCGTTTGAAGGAGCGGCGTTGTCAATCGTCCGTGTCGCGGAATTCCGCCGCGCGGCGATGCCGACAAGGCTCTTGCGGAGGCCGTGCCGCAGGCAGACACTGCCGCCAAATTTTGAACAAACGGAAAGCAACGAGGATCGTCCGATGAATTTCTCCATGTCCGATCGCCAGCGCGAATGGCTCGACCGCGTCACGTCCTTCATGGACAAGCACGTCCGGCCGGCGGAGAAAATCTACAACGAGCAGGATGCCCAGGGTGAGCGCTGGAAGGTGATCCCGATCCTCGAAGACCTCAAGAAGAAGGCTAGGGCGGAGGGCTTGTGGAACATGTTCCTGCCGCCGTCGTCTCACGAGGATGACGAGTTCCGCGGCGCCGGCCTGAGCAATCTCGAATACGCGCTGCTGGCCGAGCAGATGGGGCACATCTTCTGGGCATCGGAAGTGTTCAATTGCTCGGCGCCGGATACCGGCAACATGGAAGTGCTGATCCGCTACGGCGACAAGGAGCAGAAGCGCAAATGGCTGCGGCCGCTGATGGACGGCGAGATTCGCTCAGCCTTCCTGATGACCGAGCCGGCAGTGGCTTCGTCGGACGCCACCAATATCGAGACGCGGATCGAGCGTGACGGCGACCACTATGTCATCAACGGCCGCAAATGGTGGTCGTCGGGTGTCGGCGATCCGCGCTGCAAGATCGCCATTCTGATGGGCAAGACCGATCCGAAGGCGGCGAGGCACCAGCAGCAGTCGCAGATTCTGGTGCCGCTCGACAGTCCCGGGATCAAGGTCGAGCGCATGCTGCCGGTGTTCGGCTTTGACGATGCGCCGCATGGCCACGCCCAGGTGCTGCTGGAGAACGTCCGGGTGCCGGCGAGCAATCTGTTGCTCGGCGAAGGGCGCGGCTTCGAGATCGCCCAAGGCCGCCTCGGTCCCGGACGCATCCATCACTGCATGCGCACGATCGGCAAGGCCGAGGAAGCGCTGGAGAAGATGGTCCGCCGGCTGTCGTCGCGCACCGCCTTCGGCAAGAAGATCGTCGAGCATTCGGTCTGGGAGCAACGCATCGGCGAGGCCCGCACCAATATCGAAATGACCCGCCTGCTGTGCCTCAAGGCCGCGGACATGATGGACAAGGTCGGCAACAAGACCGCCCAGCTCGAGATCGCGATGATCAAGGTGGCGGCGCCCAACATGGCGCTCAAGATCATCGACGACGCCATTCAGGCCTTCGGCGGCGCCGGCGTGTCCGACGAGGCGGGCCTCGCCAAGGCCTATGCCAATATCCGCACGCTTCGTCTTGCGGATGGCCCGGACGAGGTGCACAACCGCGCCATCGCCCGCATGGAGACGCGCAAATACGCCAATGCGCCGACCAGCCACTGACGGGCCAAGGCAAGGTAAGACGGAGTTCTGGCATGGGTCTCGGCGTCAGGGACGACGCGGATTTCTCCGGCACCAAGCCGGTCGAGGAACGCCATCGCATCGACGAGGCGAGCCTCGACCGCTGGATGGCCGGTCATGTGGAGGGCTATGCCGGGCCGCTGACTGTGTCGCAGTTCAAGGGCGGCCAGTCCAATCCGACCTATCGCCTCGACACGCCGCAGCGCGCCTATGTGATGCGGCGCAAGCCGTTCGGCAAGTTGCTGCCGTCGGCCCATGCGGTGGACCGCGAGTTCCGCGTCATCGATGCGCTCTACAAGCAGGGCTTTCCGGTGGCGAAGGCCTACGCCCTGTGCATGGACGAGGCCGTGATCGGCGCGACCTTCTACATCATGTCGATGGAGGAGGGCCGCGTGTTCTGGAATCCGACCTTGCCGAACCAGGCTCCGGAGGAGCGTCGCGCCATCTTCACCAACAAGATCGAGACCCTGGCGCGGCTTCACCAATACGATCCGGCTGCGATCGGCCTTGCCGATTTCGGCAAACCGGGCAACTATTTCGCCCGGCAGGTCGAACGCTGGACGAGGCAGTACAGGGCGTCCGAGACCGATCTCATTCCCGAAATGGAGAAGTTGATTGAATGGCTGCCGCGCACCGTGCCGGAGCAGGAGCGGGTTTCGGTCGTTCATGGTGACTATCGTCTCGACAACATGATCTTTCATCCCACCGAGCCACGGGTCATTGCGGTGCTGGATTGGGAACTGTCGACGCTGGGCGATCCGCTCGCCGACTTCACTTATCTGTTGATGCAGTGGGTGATGCCCGGGCTCGACGCCGTCGATCTGCGGTCGCTGAATATTCCGACCATGGCGGAGGCCGAGGCGATTTATTGCAAGGCCACCGGCCGGCCGGGTGTGGCAAATCTCGACTGGTATTTCGCCTATAACCTGTTCCGCCTCGCCGGCATCGTCCAGGGCATTGCCGCCCGAATCCGCGACGGCACCGCTGCCAACGCCCGGGCGGCGGAATCGGCTGCGCGCCGCATTCCACTGGCGCAGGCGGCGTGGACGTTCGCGCGCAAGGCGGGCGCGGAGTGAACTGCGCCGCCGCGGTCCGCGGCGGCTCTTGCGCAGTCGTTATCCATCTCGACAGAGAGAGTGAATGCCATGGCTCGGCTCGAAGGCAAATCCGTCATCATCACCGGCGCGGGCAGCGGCATCGGCCGCGCCGCTGCGCTGCTGTTCTGCAAGGAAGGCTCGCGACTGATCGCGGTCGATCGCAGCGAGGCCGTCAAGGATACCGTCGATCAGGTGCGTCGATCGGGCGGCACCGCCGAGGCCGTGGTCGCCGATGCCGGTTCTGAAGCCGACGTCGCCGGCTTCATCGACAGGGCGATTGCGATCTATGGCCGGCTTGACGGTATCTGGGCCAATGCCGGCGTCAGCGGCGGCCTCAAGCCGCTCGCCGAGCAGACGCCGGAGCATTGGCAGGAGATCCTGCGCATCAATCTGATCGGGCCGTTCCTGGCAGTGAAGCACGCCAGTCCACATCTGGTGAAGCAGGGCCACGGCGCAATCGTCTGCACCGCCTCGGTGGCCGGGCTGAAATCCGGAGCCAGCGGACATCCTTATGCGGCCAGCAAGGCCGGCGTCATCAGCCTGGTGCAGACCACCGCCTATTCGCTGTCGGGCACCGGGGTGCGCATCAACGCCGTCTGCCCCGGCCTGATCGAGACTGGCATGACCAAGCCGATCTTCGAAAGTGCCAAGGAGTGCGGCACCGAAAGCAAGATCGGTCAGCTCAATCCGCTCAAGCGCGCCGGTCAGCCGCATGAGATCGCCGCCATGGGCCTGTTCCTGATCAGCGACGAGGCATCTTACGTCAACGGCCAGGCCTTCCCGGTCGACGGTGGGCTCACTGCCTCGATGCCTTATACCGGCAAGCCGATCTGACCATGTCGGGACCGCTGCCGCGCTCGACCGCTGGCATTCCGCATCCTTCGGCCGGCGTTGAGATCACCCGCTGGTGGTGGGTGCGGCACGCGCCGGTGCGCGAGGACGACGGTCGTATTTACGGCCAGAAGGATCTCAATTGCGACTGCAGCGACACGGCGGTGTTCGCCGCGATGGCGCGCATCCTGCCCAGGGACGCGGTGTGGTATGCGAGCCATCTCAGGCGCACCCACCAGACCGCGCAGGCGATCTGGACCGCCGGCCTGCCGCCGCCCGAAGCGCTGCATCAGGAGCGCGCCTTCGCCGAGCAGGATCTCGGCGAATGGCAGGGGCGCAACCGCGCCGAATTCTTTGCCAGCCGTCCCCCGCAAATCGGCAGTTACTGGTTCGCGCCGGCGGATGAGCGGGCGCCGGGTGGCGAGAGCTTCGTGGACCTGTTCGAGCGGGTCGGCGCAGCGATCGAGCGCATCAACGCCCAGCACCGCGGCTGCGACATCGTCGTCGCGTCCCATGGCGGCCCAATCAAGGCGGCGATCGCCCATGCGCTCGGACTGCCGGCCGCCGGCGGCTTCGCCTTCACCATCGACAACTGCTCGGTGACGCGCCTCGATCATCTGTCCGGCGATGCGCCGATCGGCTGGCGGGTGCCGATGATCAATCAGCAGCCGTGGATCGCCGATCCGTCCCATGCCGCCATGCACCAGCCGGCCGGGCCCGAGATCAAGCTCGGCTAAGGACATGGAAAAGAGAACTGCAGGAGAAACCATGACACTGTTCGACATGACCGGGAAGATCGCGGTCATCACCGGATCGACCCGCGGCATCGGCCGCGCCATCGCCGAACGCATGGTCGAGCATGGCGCCAAGGTGGTAATCTCGTCGCGCAAGCAGGACGTCTGTGATGCCGTCAGCGCCGAGATCAACGGCCGCTTCGGCAAGGGCAGCGCCGTCTCGCTGGCGGCCAACATCTCCAGCAAGGAGAACCTGCAGCACCTCGTCGACGAGACCAACCGGGTGTTGGGCCGCATCGACGTGCTGGTCTGCAACGCGGCCTCCAATCCCTATTACGGGCCGCTGGCCGGCATTTCCGACGAGCAGTTCCGCAAGATCCTCGACAACAACATCGTCGCCAACAATTGGCTGATCAGCATGGTGGTGCCGCAGATGATCGCGCGCAAGGACGGCTCGATCATCATCGTTTCCTCGATCGGCGGCCTGAAGGGGTCGACCATTCTCGGCGCTTATGCGATTTCCAAGGCTGCGGACATGCAGCTTGCGCGCAATCTCGCCTGCGAATACGGGCCGCATAATGTGCGGGTGAACTGCATCGCGCCCGGCCTGATCAAGACCGATTTCGCCAAGGCGCTGTGGGACAATCCGGACAATCTGAAAGCCTCGACCGCACGCACGCCGATGCAGCGCATCGGCATTCCCGACGAGATTGCCGGGGCGGCAGTGTTCCTCGGCTCTGCCGCCGGCAACTTCATGACCGGCCAGACCATGGTGATCGACGGCGGCGCGACGATCAGCTGACCGGACCGGCTTCTGGTCGAACGGATGCCGGCGCGGGGCCGGGCAGGAGGATGGGGTGGCGGAGGGAAAATGCGTGCTGGCGCCGACGCACATTCTGCTGTCGCCCGCGAAGGCGGGCGGTACGCCGCGCGGGCGAGAGCGGGCACGGCGACTGGCGCCGTGCGCATCTTCGGCGTTCCGGGATTTGCCTGCGCTCAACTGGCCGTCGTTATGACCGTGAGGCCGATCTAGTGTGGCGTCTCGCAATTGCCTACCACCTTTGCGGCAAGGCTCTCGTAGGCAATTGCGAGACATAAGCCACACTAGCACTTTGATTTTGCTAGTGTCCTTATGTCTCCGAATTACCGTGCGAGCATGAGGCAAATGGAGCGGTAATTCGGAGACAGGACACTAGACCAATGCCGCATAGACCAGACTGCGGATCTGCGAACGGAAATATTCGCGCTGGCCCGGCCCTTGCGACATGAACAGCGCGAACAGGTCTTCGGCCGGATCGATCCAGAAGAAGGTCCCGGCCATGCCGCTCCAGAAATACTGACCGACCGAGCCCGCATAGGGCGCCATGCCCTGATGGGTGCGGACGGCGAAGCCGAGGCCGAAGGAATGGCCTGGCGGAACAAGGTGGCTCTCGACCTTGACATGCGGGGCGAGGTGGTCCGCCGTCATGAATTGCAGGGTCTTGCGCGCGATGATCGAGATGCCCTCGAGCTCGCCGCCATTGAGCAGCATCTGGCAGAAGCGGGCATAATCCATCGCAGTGGAGACGAGGCCGCCGCCGCCGGACTCCATCACCGGCTTTTCCATCGGATCGAACAGCACGACGCGCTCGCCGGTCCAGGGATCGGTCGGGAACGCTTCGGCGATGCTCGGCCGCTCGCCCCCATCCACCGAGAAGCCGGTCGCGGTCATGCGCAGCGGCGCGAGAATGCGTTCGGTGAGGAAGGCGCCCAGCGATTGGCCGGAGATGACCTCGATGACGCGGCCGAGAATGTCGGTGGAGCGGCTGTAATTCCATTCGCTGCCCGGCTGGCACATCAGCGGCAGGGCGGCGATCATCCGGGCATGCTCGGCGTTGCTGATGTCGCGGCGGCGCACCTTGGCATCGCGATACATGCGCTGGACGAGGCCGTCGCCGGTGATCTCGTAGGACAGGCCGGAGGTGTGGCGCAACAGATCGTGGATCGTGATGGAGCGCTGGCGCGGCACCAGCGTCAGCTTGCCCTCCGCCTCGATGCCGACCTTCTGGTCGGCGAATTCCGGAATGAATTTCTCAATGGGATCGGCGAGCAGCAGCAGACCGTCCTCGAGCAGCATGGCGATGCCGAGGGAGACCAGCGGCTTGGTCATGGAGAAGATGCGGAAAAGGCTATCGCGGGTCATCGGTGCTGCAGTTGAGGGATCGGCCCGGCCGTCGAGCCGTCCCTGGGCTTCGAACCAGCCGATCTTGCCGCCGCGGGCGATCATGGTGACGACCCCGGGGGTGGTTCCCTTGTCGATTTCGCGCTGGAGCGCCGCCCGCATCCGCTGCAGCCGCGCTTGCGACAGGCCGAGTTCGCCGGGCGCGGCGAAAGGCAGGTGCGGGGTGGCGGTGTCTTGGGCGGGCTTCGTCGCGGCTTGCGGCGTCATGGGCGTCGTCACTCCCTGGAGAGTCTATGATGTTCTAGTGTTTTTCAGGCGCGGCGGCCGCGCCAGAACCGGCCAAAACCGGCGTCCGGACGTAGGTTTACGCCGATTTTGGCCCTTGAACAGGGGCGTTTTCCGCAGTAACCAGCCGCCCGTTCGATGCCGCGCAGCCGCGCCGGCCCCAGAGGGTGGACGAAGAATGGCCAAAGAGAAGTTTGAACGTACGAAGCCGCATTGCAACATCGGGACGATTGGTCACGTCGACCACGGCAAGACGTCGCTGACTGCGGCGATCACGAAGGTGCTTGCGGAGACGGGCGGCGCGACGTTCACGGCATACGACCAGATTGACAAGGCGCCGGAAGAGAAGGCGCGCGGCATCACGATCTCGACGGCGCATGTCGAGTACGAGACTGCGAACCGGCACTATGCCCACGTCGACTGCCCGGGGCACGCCGACTACGTCAAGAACATGATCACCGGCGCGGCGCAGATGGACGGCGCGATCCTGGTGGTGTCGGCGGCGGACGGCCCGATGCCGCAGACCCGCGAGCACATCCTGCTGGCGCGTCAGGTCGGCGTTCCGGCGATCGTGGTGTTCCTCAACAAGTGCGACATGGTCGACGATCCGGAGCTTCTGGAGCTGGTCGAGCTTGAGGTCCGCGAACTGCTGTCGAAGTATAACTTCCCGGGCGACAAGATCCCGATCATCAAGGGTTCGGCGTTGGCGGCGCTGGAGAACAAGGATCCGAAGCTCGGCCACGACGCGATCCTGGAACTGATGCGCAATGTTGACGAGTACATTCCGCAGCCGGAGCGTCCGATCGACCAGCCGTTCCTGATGCCGGTGGAAGACGTGTTCTCGATCTCGGGTCGCGGCACCGTGGTGACCGGCCGTGTCGAGCGCGGCGTGATCAAGGTCGGCGAGGAAATCGAGATCGTCGGCCTGAAGCCGACGCAGAAGACCACGGTGACCGGCGTCGAGATGTTCCGCAAGCTGCTCGACCAGGGCCAGGCCGGCGACAACATCGGCGCGCTGCTGCGCGGCACCAAGCGCGAGGAAGTGGAGCGCGGCCAAGTGCTGTGCAAGCCGGGTTCGGTGAAGCCGCACACCAAGTTCAAGGCCGAGGCCTATATCCTGACCAAGGAGGAGGGCGGCCGCCATACGCCGTTCTTCACCAACTACCGTCCGCAGTTCTACTTCCGCACCACCGACGTGACCGGTGTGGTGCACCTGCCGGAGGGCACCGAGATGGTGATGCCGGGCGACAACATCGCCATGGAAGTGCATCTGATCGTGCCGATCGCCATGGAAGAGAAGCTGCGCTTCGCCATCCGCGAGGGCGGCCGCACCGTCGGTGCCGGCGTCGTCGCCTCGATCATCGAGTAAGCGAGGCGACTACCCGACGCGCCAACGGGTTGTGAGTTGCGCAAGTGCGGTAAACCGCACTTGCGAGTGGCGTCGGCGTCATCATGGCGCCGTGTCGTCGCTTTGATCAGCGATCGACGCAAACCTCTGACGATCGGAAAGGCGCGGGCCAGCCCCGCGCCTTTTTTTGGTGCGCCCAGCATGGGCGCCCTCTTATGGGTGCAAGTCCCATCGTGAGTTGATCACAACGAGCGAAGCGAAGCGCAACCGCATGAGGGCGACCGAGTGTGGGGAGGAAGCGTGGAGCGAAGCTGCGGGCCGATGAATAAGAACCGGATAGAAGGCGTTGCCGACCAGGGCGAGCGGGCCAGTAATCGCGAAGCTCTCGTGATCAAGGGGAAGCGGCGTAGATCCGGCGGTCGTGCAGTGAAGGAGTGCGTTCTTACCTGGGGAGATCTCGCCTCATGCCCGAAAGGGCGACGGTGTCGAGCCGGAGCGAGAAGTCAGCCGAGGTCGTAGTAGCCGGTGGGAAGGCTGCGAAGCCGTCCCGCAGGCGAAGGGCCGAACGAGAGGGAGTGTTCGACGCCATGCCGATGTGGCGAGCATCGCATCAGATGCCTGCGCGAGCAGGGCGGTCCGGGGTAGGACGCGGTGAAGCCGCGTGTGGCTCGGGCAGTGATGAAGCTCGTCGCCCGCGGCATGAACCGAAGGGCACAGGGTCGGCGCTGCTTCTGGCGGCGCTGGCGAGAGAGAACCTGCAACAAGCGTGGAAGCGGGTGCGGGCCAACAAAGGCGTAGCCGGTGTGGACGGTCTGGACATTGACCAGACCGCCGCGCAGCTGCGTACGGCGTGGCCGGCGATCCGCGAGCAACTGTTGTCGGGGGCGTACCGGCCCAGTCCGGTGCGACGGGTGGCGATCCCCAAGCCCGAGGGCGGCGAGCGCGAGCTCGGCATCCCGACGGTGACGGATCGTCTGATCCAGCAGGCGCTGCTGCAAGTGCTGCAGCCCATTCTTGATCCGACCTTCAGCGAGCACAGCTACGGCTTCCGGCCGGGCCGAAGCGCGCATGGCGCCGTCTGCGCGGCGACAATGAAGGTGAGAACGCAGCGACAATCAGGATGAGAGAGCGCCGGCGGGGGCGGGACGAAGGGAGGGCGTAGCCCGACCGGAGGACCGCTCCCGCCGGCGGCGTCCGTCTCGGGCCCTCTGGCGGCCGGGTGTGGTTAGCGCAAGCTGTTGATTCGTCTCGACAACGAGGGGATCGACGCCTTGCCTGGCCGCCACATCACCGATCACCAGATGAGGCTATACATGAGTTACCGACCGACGTTATCGGCCGAGGCCGCGGCGGCCAAAGCCGGGTTTTCGACCGCGACTGCCTATCGGATCGAGGCCGATCCACGGCTGCCGTCGCAGAAAGAGGAGCCCAGGGGCCGGCGGCGGCCTGATCCGCTCGCGCCCTACTGGGAGGCCGAGATCGAGCCGATCCTGAAGGCCGCACCCGGGATCCGGGCGATCGGCGTGCTGGACGAGTTGCGCCGGCGGCATCCCGATCTCAATCCCAACATCCGACGGACGCTGGAGCGCCGCATCACTGCCTGGCGCGCGCTCAACGGTCCCGAGCGGGACGTCATCTTCCGCCAGGAGCACGAGCCCGGGCGACTCGGCCTGTCGGACTTCACCGATACCAGCGCGCTTCGCATCACCATCGCGGGTGCTGTGCTCGATCACCGGCTCTATCACTTCCGCCTGGCGTTCTCCGGCTTCGAGCATGCCCATGTCGTGCTCGGCGGCGAGAGCTTCGTCGCCCTCGCCGAGGGCCTGCAGAACGCGCTGTGGGCGCTCGGAGGCGTTCCCAAGGAGCATCGCAGCGACAGCCTGTCGGCGGCGTTCCGCAACCTGACGCGTGATGCGCGCGAGGACCTCACGCAGCGCTACACCGCGCTGATGAGCCATTACGGCATGGTGCCCACCCGCAACAATGCCGGCATCGCGCACGAGAACGGTTCGATCGAGAGCGCCCACGGCCATCTCAAGCAGGCGCTGGAGGATGCACTGCTGCTGCGGGGCTCGCGTGACTTCGCCGACCTCGATGCTTACCGTGCCTTCGTCGATGTGGTTGTCGGTCGACGCAACGCCAATCTCGTGAAGCGGATCGCGCTCGAGAAGGAGACGCTGGCGCCGCTGCCGAGAAGCCGCACCAGCGACTTCGAGGAGAAGGTGATCCCGGTGACGTCATCGGGCGGCTTCATCCTGCGCCGCGTGTTCTACACCGTGCCGTCGAAGCTGATCGGCCATCGTCTGCGCGTGCGCATCTTCGACGATCGCCTCGAATGCTTCCTCGGGACCACGCAGGTCGCAACGCTGAGACGTGGCCGGCCGGTGTCGGAGAACCGGGGCGGCCATGTCGTCGATTATCGGCACGTCATCCACGCCCTGCGACGCAAGCCGATGGCGCTCGCCAATCTCGTCTATCGCGACCAGCTGTTCCCGCGGGCCGCCTACAGACGAGCGTTCGAGATCTTGCGCGAGCGATACGATGATCGGCATGCCTGCAAGGTGACGGTCGAGCTTCTCGCCCTGGCCCACGAGCGGGCCTGCGAGGCCGAGCTCGCCGATACCATCGCCATCGATCTCGATGCCGGACGGCTGCCCGATCTCGCCGCGCTGCGCGTCCGCTTCCGGCCCGAGAAGGCGCCGATCCCGCACGTCGCCGTCGAGCTGGCTCCGCTCGCCGCCTACGACGAGCTGGCCTCCGTCGGCTTCGTGCCGGTGACCTCGAACACCGGAGATGCAGCATGACCGGAATGACGACATCGATCGATGCCGCCCGCGTCGAACTGCTGCTCACCGAGTTGCGCCTGCCCAGCGTTAAGGCGATCTGGCCGAAGCTCGCAGCGCAATCGGACAAGGAAGGCTGGCCCGCCGCACGCTTCCTCGCCGCGCTCGCCGAGCACGAGGTGGCCGACCGTGCCCGCCGCCGGATCGAGCGGCACATGGCCGAGGCACGCCTGCCCGCAGGCAAGACGCTCGCCACCTTCGACTTCGACAGCGTGCCGATGCTGTCCAAGGCGCAGGTGATGGCGCTCGCCTCCGGCGATGTCTGGCTCGAGACCGGCTCCAACCTGCTGCTGTTCGGTCCGCCTGGCGTCGGCAAGAGCCATCTCAGCGCGGCCATCGGCCTGGCTCTCGTCGAGAACGGCTGGCGCGTCCTGTTCACGCGCACGACCGATCTCGTGCAGCGGCTGCAGATGGCGCGGCGCGAGCTGGCGCTGGAGGCGACCATCGCCAAGCTCGACCGCTACGACCTGCTGATCCTCGACGACATCGCCTACGTGTCCAAGGATCAGGCCGAGACCAGCGTCCTGTTCGAGCTGATCGCCGCCCGCTACGAGCGGCGCTCGCTTCTCATCACGGCCAACCAGCCGTTCGGCGAATGGGGCCGCATCTTCCCCGATCAGGCGATGACGCTCGCGGCCATCGACCGTCTCGTGCACCACGCCACCATCATGGAGATGAACGTCGAAAGCTACCGCCGCAAGGCCGCCCTTGGCCGCAGGCGCGGCGCTGGCCGCCCGCCGGTTCACGCCACGCCGAAGGAGATCGAGAAATCTGCTGATTGACGCTGGCAGCGCTTCATGATTGTCGCCCAGCGTCAATCAGCCCTTGCCAAGCCGACCATCCGCGACAATGATCACAGCATCCGGCTCCAATCTTCTCATCCAGATTGACGCCCAGTTCTCATCCAGATCGTCGCGCTATAGCCGTCCTTGCGGCGCAGTCATACGTGCAATCGGGCCGCCGGATCGTGGTGGACGTCGACCTGGAAAAGTTCTTTGACCGGGTCGATCACGACATCCTCATCGACCGCCTTCAGAAACGGATCGGGGACACCGGGGTCATCCGGCTGATCCGGGCGTATCTGAACAGCGGGATCATGGGCGATGGCGTGGTCCGGAAGCGAACGATGGGGACGCCGCAAGGCGGGCCGCTATCGCCGCTGCTGGCCAACGTTCTGCTCGATGAAGTGGACAAGGCGCTGGAACGTCGGGGCCATTGCTTCGTGCGCTACGCCGACGATGCGAACGTCTACGTTCGCAGCTGCCGGGCGGGTGACCGGGTGATGGCGCTGCTTCGGCGGCTCTACGGCAAGCTGCACTTGACGGTCAACGAGACCAAAAGCGCAGTGGCCAGCGTGTTTGGTCGCAAGTTCCTGGGCTACAGCCTTTGGGTAGCCCCGGGCGGCGTGATCAAACGCAAGGTCGCCGACAAGCCGCTGAGGACGTTCAAGCAGCGCATCCGGCAACTGACCTGCCGCAGTGGCGGGCGCAGTATGCAGGATGTGGTGGATCGTCTGCGGCCTTACATCCGGGGCTGGAAGGCGTACTTCCGGTTGGCGCAAACGCCGAAGGTCTGGCGCGAGCTCGATCAATGGCTGCGTCACCGGCTGCGCGCCATCCAGCTCAAGCAGTGGAAGCGCGGTACGACCATGCACAGGGAACTACTGGCGCTGGGAGCCAAGCCTGACGTTGCACGGCAGGTGGCGGCCAACAGCCGTCGCTGGTGGCGCAACAGCGGCATGCTCCTCAACGCCGTGCTAACCCTGAACTGGTCGGACCGGTTGGGACTGCCCCGTCTCTCATGACCTCAACTTCTCGAACCGCCCGGTGCGGACCCGCATGCCGGGTGGTGTGGCAGGGGAGCGACCCAAAAGGTCGCCCCCTATGCCGATCTGCGGCTGCAAGCCGAGGCCAGGGTTCGAGAAGCCGCCGCTTCGGGGGCTCCTCTCCATCATAGGGAAGCAGATGCCATTTCACTCCGCCGCACGGACCATCTCCGCGGGCGCGTCTTCACCCAAGGTCGGCGAGATGAAGCGGATGTGACAGACGAGACCGGACGGCGCATAACGCGGCTCGAAGCCGCCGCTCATCTGGCGCGTCAGGTTGCCGATCAGGCGAGTGCCGAAGCCTTCCTGCCTCGGCCGTTCCACCGGTGGACCGCCGCTTTCGATCCAGGTGAGGCTGACGGCCGTGCCTTGCGGCTCTGCCATCGCCGCCCAGTGGATGGTGACGGTCCCGCGCTGGTTCGACAACGCGCCGTATTTCACCGCATTGGTACAGAGTTCATGCAGGATCATCGCCACCGCGACGGCGGTGGTGGCCGCGAGTTCGACCGCCGGGCCGTTGAGCGCGAAACGCTCCGCCCGGTGCTCGCGTAGCGGCGCCAGGGCCACCTCCAGAATGTCGGTGATGTCGGCCCGCTCCCAGTTGTGCCGGGTCAGCAGATCATGGCTGCGCACCAAGGCCTGGAGGCGTTCCTGGAATCCCCGTAGCGCTTCGGGACCCTGGCTGTCGCGGAAGCTCAGGCTGGCGATCGATTGAACCGTGGCCAGCGTGTTCTTGACGCGATGGGCGAGTTCGCGGATCAGGATGTCGCGGCGCGCCTCGGCGGCCTCGCGCTCGGCCTCACGCTGCTGGTTCTCGTCCATCAGCCGGTCGAAGGTCTGGCCGAGAAGGCCGATCTCGTCGTCACGATCGATGATGCCGGTGCGCACCATGTCGTGGCCGCGTCGCCAAGCCTCCGCCGTCGCCACCAGCTTCATCAATGGCTGGCGGATCATCCCTTCGCCTGCCATCCAGGCCAGCACGAGCGCCCCGAGGCTGCCGAGCGCGAACAACAGCAGGCTGCGCTTGCTGGCATCGTCGACGCCCCGGAAGGCTTCACTCTTGGAGACGTCGGTGGCGACTGCCAGTCCGAACGGCGTTGCCCCGGCCGGCAGGAAGCCGGAAATGCGCTGATTGCCCGCCGCATCGGCGATTTCGGTCACTCCGGCGGTAGCTCCGGTCAGGGACGCCAGATTGGCTTCCGTGACGCGGGTGCCGACGAAGGCCTCCGGCCGCGGCTCGCGCCAGACGATCACGCCGTTGCCGTCGGCGAGGGTGATCGCGCTGCCCCCGGGGGTGGCGCGATAGCTGATCCGATCGCCCAGCCATTTCAGGTTCAGCCCCGCCACGACAACGCCGGCCACGGCATTGTCGACCGTCAGCGGTACGGCAAGAGGCACGATGAAGCGGCCACTCGCCCGGCTCTGGACGTAACTGCCGATCGCAAAGGGGCTTCCGTCCAGCACCTGCCGGAAATAGTCTCGGTCGCCGAAGTCGGCCATCGGGAGAGGGGGGGCGCTGGCACAGCGAATCACGCCCTTGCGGTCGGTGACAAAGATGGCGGTGAGAGCGTCGATGCCCTTGGCCACCCGCCCCACATAGTCCGAACAGGTCTGCGCATCGACCCGCAGTTCGGCCGCCAGCGACACCGTCTCCAGCACGTTCCGTGCCCCGCCGAAGATCTGCTCTATTTCCGAGACGGCGAAGCGGGTGTTGCGCATGACGTCGGCCTGCACCTCGGCGCGGCGGGCATTACGCAGGTCGAAGGTGTTGTAGGCCAGCGCCAAAAGGCCCGGGACCGCTGCCGCAAGGGTCAGCGCCAGCAGCCGATGCTTCAGCGACAGGCGACGTGTGATGCTGTTCAATCCAAGTCCCCAGGGCCGCATGCCCATCGGCGGCCCGCCCCGAATCCGGGAACCAGCGCAACCGACACCACAAACGTGGAGATCTGGTGGCCTCGGATCTCGCCACCGGCATCTTGACCCGGCTGGCCCCCAAATTTCGTCGCAACAGGGGCGTGACGAACGGAAAAGGCTTCGCTATAGAGGCGCGCAGTAGGAGTGTAGCTCAATTGGTAGAGCACCGGTCTCCAAAACCGGGGGTCGTAGGTTCGAGCCCTACCACTCCTGCCATCCGAGACTCAGATCTCGGTCCAAGTGATTGATTTAAGGAAGTTTTGTCTGGCTGCGCGGCGCCGTCACCTTGGCGCGCGGTTGGCCCCCTTCAGGGCCGGCACCTTTGGCTATCCAGCGCGTGCGCTTGGCTGAACAGCGGGCTACGACGGGCCTTTGGCTATCCGCGACAGGCGCCGTCGGAAAACGGCGGGCGACGGCCCGCCGAGACAACCCCATCGCTGTGGATATCGTTCCCCCGCCGAGCGCAGGAAGAGGCGCGCGAGTCAGGCGCCGGAAACATCTTTCCCGCCGCCGAGCGCCCCCAAATTCCCGGACCCGTCCGCCCAGGGCGGTCACGAACAGTTCAGTTGCCCGGGCGCTTTTTGTTTAGCACATCCTAATGAATGTCCGCCGAGATGGATGTGATGGATTGCCGCCCGAACTCGCCCCCGATCGTTCTCCGCCGCCTCGTCGCGGTGGTGATGGCGGTTGCGATGATCGCCGCCTCGCTCGCAACTCTTGCCCGCGAACCATCGTTCAGCACGGCGCGTGGCGAGGGTGCTTTGATTGCGTCGGCCAAGGCCGATCTCCTGAAGATCGCATTCAGCAAGAACGAAAAGGGCATCGCCAAGCCCTGTCAGAAGGCGGTATTGCCGGGCGGCGTCAACTCCTGCTCCGCCGGCTTCGTTCTCGCCGGCATGCCGGCATCCGAGCCTGCCGACGTCATTCCGCAGCTGACCGTCCAGCAACTGCATTGGCGCTTGGCTGACGTGCGGTTCGCTGCCCAGTGCGGTGGGCCCTCGCTGGACCGACCTCCCTGTCCGGTGGCCGTCTGACGCCGCTCCGGCGCAGCCGTTCTGCAATTATCCGCAAGTGCGAAGGCCGCTGCTGAGGGCGCCATCCGGTGCGGCGCGAGGCCGCGAGCCTCGCTGTACGGCTCCGGCGCAGGTCCGGTTTCTCCGCGATGTTTTCAGTGCGACCCGCAACAGGGATGCCATGCCCGTTCATTTTGCTCGTCTTGCGACCGCCGGGGTGCTGCTCGCGCTCCTCTCTGGTCAAGCCATCCCGCGCGGCGCGACGGCGCAGCCGGTCAAGGCGGATTTTTCCGTGCGGTTCCTGGTGGCCGGCCCCGACACCGACGATCCGCGGACGGCCTGGGCCGGCGTTCAGGTCCGGCTCGGCCCGGCCTGGCACACCTATTGGCGATCGCCGGGGGACGCCGGTGCGCCGCCGCAATTCGAATGGTCGGATTCGCGGAACGTCGAGGGGGTGCGTGTCGAGTGGCCGGCGCCGCAGCGCTTCTCCGAGGGGGGGATCGACACTTTCGGCTACGCCGAGCAAGTGGTTTTCCCCGTTGCCGTACGCCTCCAGGATCCTGCAGCACCGGCCCACGTCTCGCTGAAGCTCGCGCTTTATGTCTGCTCGACCATCTGCACCCAGAACGAACTGCAGTTCGCCGCCGACATCCTGCCGGGAGCGCGCGAGGCGGGTGCGTCGAGCCTGATCAAGGCGTGGCGGGACAAGGTGCCCCGCGAGCGCTCGCCGACATTGTCGGTTCGCGATCTCCGCATCGAGCCCGGGCCACGCCCGTCATTGCGGCTCGAGGTGCTTGCTGCTCCGCCGCTGAGTCGACCTGATGCATTCGTGGATGGTGATGATGCGGTGACGGCGGGGCCCCCGCAGATTGGCGAGGGTGCCGCCGGGAGTTCGATCATCACGCTGCCGCTCGAAGGGCTCGATCATGCGAACCCGAATCGATCGCTTCATCTGACACTGGTGGACGGTGGCCGTTCGTTGGAGATGACGCTGCCGAAAACGGCGGGAAGCGGCGCCGCCGTAATGCGGTCCCGGCCCGAGATTCATTCCGCCGCGTCGGGAGCAGCCTCGCTCTGGCCGATGCTGGCGCTATCGCTGATCGGCGGGCTGATCCTCAACTTCATGCCCTGCGTCTTTCCGGTGCTGTCCCTCAAGCTGATGTCGCTGGTGCAGCACGCCTCGCGCGACACCAGGACCATCCGTGCCGGGCTGCTGGCGTCCGCCGCGGGGATCGTCGCCTCGTTCGTGGTTCTCGCCGTCATCCTGGCGGCGCTCAAATCCGCCGGCGCCGATATCGGCTGGGGAATCCAGTTCCAGCAGCCGGCGTTCCTCGTGACGATGTCGGCGGTTCTCGTCGCGCTCGGGGCCAATCTCATCGGTCTCTACGAAATTCATCTGCCCTGGTGGCTGTCGCGCCGCCTCGGCGAGGCGACCGGCGGCACCTCTAACGCATCGCAATTCGTCAACGGCTTCGTGATGACGCTGCTGGCGACGCCGTGCTCGGCGCCCTTTGTCGGCACGGCGGTGGCATTCGCGCTGTCCCAGGGCCCCCTCGAGATCATCGCGATCTTTGTCGGCCTCGGCCTCGGCATGGCGTCGCCCTACCTGCTGCTGACGCTCGTTCCGCGACTGGCGGGAGCGTTGCCGCGGCCCGGCCGGTGGATGCTGACGCTGCGCCGTCTGTCCGCCGCGGCCATGGCCGCGACCGCCCTGTGGCTGCTGACCGTGCTCGCCGACATCAGCGGCGTGGTGCCGGCGCTCGTCGCAGGTGTCGTCATGGCCGGCGCTGTCGCGCTGTCGGCCGTGGCGTGCCGGAAGCTGAAGCCAGTCGCGGCCGGCGGCATCGTCATCCTTGTTGTCGGCGCCGCCGCAGTGGTCTGGCAGGGCGGGCCGCGATCGGACGCTAGGGCCGAGGCGCAACCTGTTGCCTGGCAGTCGCTCGACCCTGATAAGGTCAGTGCGATGGTGCGCAGCGGCCGCACGGTGTTCGTCGACATCGGTGCATCCTGGTGCGTGACCTGCAAGGTCAACGAGAAGCTGGTCATCGACAGCGATACGATCCGCCGGCGACTTACCTCCGACGTTCGTCCCGTCCGCGCCGATTGGACGCGTCCCGACGAGATCATTGCGTCCTATTTGAAATCCTTCGGCCGTTACGGTCTGCCCTTCAACGCCGTGTTCGGGCCCGGCGCGCCGGCAGGCATCGTCCTGCCGGAGGTCCTCACCCAACAGGCGGTTCTCGATGCGTTTGCGGCCGCAGCGACGTCCACTCCTCCATCACAACAGGAAACACGGCCATGACGATCCGTTTCACGCCCATCATCGCTGCGGCGCTCGCATTCGCGCTGCTCGCTGTTCAGACGCCGCGGGCCTTCGCCGAAGGCGCCGCGCCCGATCCCTTGAGCGAACACAGCATCCTGCTCGATCCCGAGGTCCCGGCGCTCGGTAACGCCAAAGGCGATATCACCATCGTCGAGTATTTCGACTACCAATGTCCGTACTGCAAGAAGGTCAATCCGGAGCTGTCGAAGGTGGTTCAGGAGGATGGCCACGTCCGCCTGGTCTACAAGGACTGGCCGATCTTCGGCGAGCCGTCGGTCTATGCGGCCCGGCTGGCGCTCGCATCGAAATATCAGAACAAATACGCCGAAGCCCACGACGCGCTGATCGCTCTCCCCGGCAAGCTCTCCGAGGACAAGGTGGACAGTGCGCTGGCCGCGGCGGGGATCGATCTCGATCGGGCGAAGCGTGATCTTGCGGCCAACCAGAGCGCCATCGAGGCCGTGCTGGCGCGAAATCACCAGCAGGCGGTGGCGCTGGGCTTTCAGGGCACGCCGGCCTTCATCATCGGACGCTTCCGCGTCCCGGGCGCACTGAATGCCGCTGCCTTCAAGCAGGCGATTGCCGACGCGCGCGCTTCGACGACGAAGAAATGATCGAACAGGAAATGATCGGAGGCGGCACGCGGCAGGATGCGCGCCGTCCCTTCAGTGCAGGCGTCAATGGGCGCCCTTGCATCCGGAGTGATCGCAGGGTGCGGTGTCGTGCGTGTCGGTGCAGGCGAAGCGATCGAGGGGCAGGTCGAGACGGAAGGTCTGGGCGAGATCCTCGATCTGGGGCCGGGTCAGATAGCGCGGCTGCTTGTCACGCAGCAGGATATAGAGCTTGGCGCTTTCCTCTAGCTCCTCGCAATTGAACACCGCCGCTTCCAGGCTGTCGCCGGCCACCACCGGGCCGTGATTGGCCAGCAGGATGGACGAATGCTTGCCGCCGAGCTTCCGGATGGCGTCGGCGATCGCCGGATCGCCAGGCCGGAAGTAGGGAAGAAGCGTTGTCGCACCGCATCGCATGAGCTGATAGGGCGTGAGCGGCGGCAGCGCCGCCTGCGGGTCGATCTCGGGCAGCATCGAGAGGGCGACACAGTGGGTCGAATGCAGATGGACAATCGCCGTGGCCGAGGTGCGCGTCTCGTAGACCGCACCGTGCAGGGGGATTTCCTTGGTCGGCGGATCGCCTGACAGCAGCCGGCCGCTCGCATCGAGATGCGACAGGCGGTCGGGGTCGAGAAATCCCATGGAAGAGTTCGTCGGAGTGGTGATCAGACCGCCATCCGCGAGGCGAACGGAAATATTGCCGGAAGAGCCCGGGGTCAGCCCTCGCTCGAACAGCGAGCGAGCATACCTGCAGATGTCATTCCTGATCTTGGATTCGCTCATTGGCGTGCCCTACAACGCTAAAGTCATCACCCCGTCACATTAATTCGGGGCTTTTCTCAGAATCCTTGTCCAATCATCACGCAACTCTTCCCAATTCTGTTGACAAGAAAAAGGCGATCGCCTCATCATAAGGCCTTGCCGCTCCTGCGGGCGCGGTCGACTTACCCAGATGGTGTTGGCGGCGGGTTCTCATTGAGACCGCGTGTGGCAGACGCATTCCCTCCGAATTTTCGCTGATTGAAGTCGCACTTAACTGGCGAAGCTATCTCGGAATTATAGTTCCCAAGCTACTTGTTCTTCGCAACACTGTAGCGCGCAAGAAACGTTGTCACTGCTTCCTTTATGATGAGGTTTGCGTCCCAGTCGGAACGCTCTTCGTCGACAACAAGCAAGCGGGGCCAAAAGAGCGCGCCATTGATCATGTCGAGGAATTGTCGGGTTGCTAGGTCGCTCTTCTTGACCCGGAGAACGCCGGCGGCAGTAGCCCGATCGAGGTAAGAGTGAAGGCGAGCGCGAAACGGATCCTTAGCTCGCCTAAATAGCTCTGTGCCGAGTTCAGGAAAACGTGGAGTTTCCGCTATTACGGCTCTAAACAGCTGCACTATTTCCGGTCGGCACAGCAGCGCTGCGTGAGCCTTGCCGATTTGCTTCAAAGCATCGGCAGGCTTCAATTTGTCTAATGTCGCAGGAAGCGAAGCTGCCTCGGAGGTCAGGGCTCCCCATGTGCATTCGACAACTGCTCCGAACAGATCAGCTTTCCGCGAGAAGTGCTTGTGCAATGTCGCTGCCGATACTCCCGCCCGGCGAGCAATCTCGTCCAAACCAGTTCGCTCGTAGCCAAGTTCTAGGAAGGCGGAAAGGGCCGCGTCGAGAAGCGCGGCGCGTTTTTCTGCGCGAATGCCCTCTCTGTAAACGGTCAACCCGTCAGGCCCATCTACAGTCATTGACATGTCCTTGACATGATGAGGCGATCGCCTTATGGTGAGGCGATCGCCTCATCATGGTGTTTGATAGCGTCTAGTTAACACCAGTTTGCAGGTCGTTCCAGTCTGATCAGAGATCGCGAGTATGAAGGAAAGTCTGAAGCTGGATCAGAGAAGGTCCGACGCTTCCGCTTCCGCTTCCGCTTCCGCTTCCGCTTTCAGCGCGTCGGCTTGGGCGCTTTGCGTCGTGCTTATCGGCGCCAATATGCCCACGCCGCTCTATCCGATCTGGGAAGTGCGTTGGGGGTTTTCGACGGTGACCCTCACTGCAATATTTGCAGCTTACGTGGTAGGCATCATACTCGCGCTTCTGATTGTTGGCAGGCTTTCCGACACCATTGGACGACGTCGCGTACTGTTGTCGGCGCTTGCTTTAGCGCTTATCGCTGCTGCGATGTTCTGGTTTGCCCAGAGTGTGTCGTGGCTCCTTGCAGCACGAGCTGTGCAGGGCTTGGCAGTAGGATCAGCGACGGGGACTGCGACGGCCGCACTAGTTGATTATGCGACCGAAGAGCGGCCCGACAGAGCCCCGCTCGTCGGCGCAGTTTCCAGCGTTTTTGGACTTTCACTGGGCCCGTTGATCGCCGGGGTCATCGCCGAAAACACCGACACTCCAGATGCGGCTATCTGGCTGGTCGATTTCGTATTTGTTCTGAGCGGTCTGGTTTTCGCCGCCATGGCGTTGCCTCGCGTCAGAGCAGGTACCCATTTCCAATTCAGGATACAGCGCGTCGGTGTTCCGTATGATATCCGCTCTGTCTTTCTGGGGTGCGCAGGCGTATTCGTGTGCGGATGGGTCGCTACCGCACTATTCCTTGCGCTAGGTCCGACCTTCGTTCTTTCACTGCTCCACCTGAAGAGCTTCGCCATCGCGGGCGCGGCCGTTTTTGGTGTGTTCGCGGCGTCAGCGGTTGCTCAGCTGCTATCTCGCTTGCTGCCGGCAAGCGCGACGCGCGAGCGGACGGAGATGGCCGGTGGCCTAGCGGTTTTGGGACTGGGCCTTGTCTCATTTCTGCTCGCGCTTGAGCACGAATCACTCGTGCTGTTCGTGGCGGGGACGCTGTTGGTTGGTGCCGGACAAGGTGTTTCTTATCGTGGCAGCTTGGCTGCTTTACAAGCCGCGGCGCCGCTTACTCGTCGTGGCGAAGTAATGGCTGCATACTATCTCAGCGCCTACGTTGGCGTTGCAATCCTGATTCCGATGGTGGGCCTTATTTCTCCGCTTGTTGGTCTCGTGACCGCCTGCATCGTTTTCTGTGTGGTGCTCGCCTTCATTGGCGGAATGTCATCACTCATCGTGATCAATCTTGAAACCCGGTGTGGGTCCATCGATCCCGCGATCGAAGTGGGCAAATGATTGGAGAATTCAAACCTTTCGTCGTGCTCTTGCTGTCCATCGTGTCGCTTAAAATCCGAGAACGTTCGAACAGAGATGCCGATCTGCTAATTCCCTTGATCAAGCTGGAGTCGTCGAAACTATGAAGGAGCCAATATGGAAGTGGGATGCTGTGGAGATTGCGTTTGGTATCCGCTCAGGGCTGATCTCATGCCGCGAGGCAGTGGAAGCCTCCCTTGATAGACTGACAGCGGTCAATAATTCCATCAATGCTGTGACGGTTGTTCATGCCGAGCAGGCTCTCGATCACGCTGATGAGGCGGACCGTGCGGTTTCACGCGGCGATGCACTGGGGCCGCTTCACGGAGTCCCGCTCACTATCAAGGAAAACGTCGATCAGACGGCTGCATCCACTACCCAAGGCGTAGTGGCTCTCAAGGACAATGTCGCGACGGCCGACAGTTCGCCTGTTATGAACCTACGAAAAGCTGGAGCAATCGTTATTGGTCGAACCAATTTATCGACCTTCGCTCTGAGGTGGCACTCAGACAACGATTTGCGAGGCCCGACCTATAATCCCTGGAATCGCGCATACACCCCTGGAGGATCGAGCGGCGGCGCGGCCGCATCCGTCGCGGCTGGCATCACCGCGCTTGCTCACGGGAATGATTACGGGGGCTCGATCCGGTACCCCGCCTATTGCTGCGGAGTGGTCGGTATCAAGCCAACATTGGGACGAGTACCTGCCTTCAATCCATCCGCAAAGGATGAGCGTTCGCTGACCAGCCAGCTCTTTTCAGTGCAGGGGCCGTTGGCACGCCGAGTGCGGGACCTCCGGATCGCCCTCGGAGCCATGGCCGTAGGGGACGTACGGGACCCGTGGTGGGTACCCGCTCCCTTGCAGGGCCCGGCTATTGGCCGACCAATCCGAGTAGCGATGACATCTGATCCATCTGGAATTGGCGTTGATCCCGCCGTTGACAAGGCAGTTCGTCAGGCAGGGAAGGCTCTTGAACGGGCCGGCTATCAAGTTGAAGAGGTCGAGCCACCGAACACAGCTGCAGTGGCTGACCTTTGGTGGCAACTGGCCTGGTGGGAAACCAAAGAGATGTCGGAGCCCTTCATTCGAAGTGTCGGCGACCAAGGAGTAAAACGCGCGCTGGATATGTATCTCGCTTCCGCTCCGAAGGTCGACTTGCAAGCCTACATGAGAGGCGTGGCAGCACGTGCGACTCACATTCGCAGCTGGCTGCAGTTTCTGGAGCAATACCCTCTGATACTCGGCCCCGTTTCCACCGAGCTACCATTCTTGGCCGACTTCGACCTCCATCCCGACATGACCGGCGAAAAGATAAAGCACGCTCAGCGCCTGATGATCGCGGTCAATCTGCTTGGTCTTCCCGCCGTGGCCGTGCCAACCGGCCTGGCAAGTGGTCTTCCCGTCGGCGTTCAACTAATTGGCTCTCGATTCAGAGAAGATCTATGCCTGGATGCGGCCGAAGCGATCGAGGCACAACTTCGTGTAGAGACACCAATCGAGCCGAAACCGTAATGCTGCTCCCAGAAACGACCGTCAACATCAGAGCAAGAGCGCCATTACTTTAAGGATTGCGTTGATGACGCGCGGTACCCCCCCCGTGGTGGTTCCTCCCCAAAAACTTGGAGGTGCGCAACAGCGCATCCGCCGCTTCTTTTTCAGGGCGCGGACGATATTTCGCGAAATCGCCACGCGGCCTTGATGACTCGGGCGGGAACCCACCAACTCTTCAGTCCTTCATTCGGTCCGCTTCACCTCTAGGAACTTGAAAGCTCCTCCCAACTGTACTGCGGCGATGCCTGAATTAGATTGGGACCATTTTCGCGTGTTTCTTTCGGTCGCACGGCACGGACAGTTATTGGCTGCCGCGCGGAAGTTAGGAATAAATCACGCAACCGCTGCTCGCCGACTCAGCGCACTGGAAGCCGCCCTTGGGCAGCCGCTTTTCGAGCGTCGTCCCGATGGCTCCACCGCCACTCCGACAGCGTTGCAACTTCTTCCAGCAATCGAGCGAATCGAAGTCGAAATAATAAGAATTGTTGAACGTCTCAGAAACGAAGATGCCCTCGCAGCAGGGACGGTTCGCGTGGGGGCGCCGGAGGGACTTGGCAATCATTTCTTGGCTGTGGAGCTCGGAACACTAACGGCCCTTCATCGCAATCTTGTCGTGGAGCTTGTTCCGCTATCGCAGGCATTTTCGATCGCGAAGAGGGAGGTGGATATCGCGATCTGCGTTGATCAGCCGAACGAGGAGCGTGTCATTGTCTCACGCTTGTCTGACTACACTTTGAGCACCTACGGCTTCAGCCGGCTACCTACGGAAGCATGGTGAACCGACGACGCTAGAGGAACTGTCGGAACACGTTGTCGTCGTCGGCCTAGAAGAGTTTACTAGTGCGTCGTCGCGAGATTACGTGGTCTGTTTGCAAAAATACGCACAACGCATATTCCGATGTGCGACTGCAACCGGCCAGGTTGAGGCGACCAAGGCGGGGGTTGGCATTGGAGTGCTTCACGATTTCTCGGCTGCCGATCAAGACAGTCTTGTTCGAGTGCTACCTCAAATCGAATTCCGCCAGAGCTATTTCTTAGTCTCTCATCCGGACACGGCAGACGTTAGGCGAAGTGCTGTTTGCAGAGACTTTCTAGTCGCCCGATTCATTCAGATTGAAGGGTAAAGGTGCTTGAGTTTGATGCGAGCATTGGGAGTTGTGAAGTGCCAGTTTGCCTTGGTGTGGTTGGCATTGCGGTCTTTCTCCCAGGCGGCGATTTCCTCGGCGAGGGTCTGTTTGTCGGGAATCCGTCGATCGAGGCATTGGGACGATAGGACGCCGAGTTCGGACTCGGCGAGATCAAGCCAACTGCCGTGCTTTGGTGTGTAATGCCATTCAAAGCGCTCGACCAGCCGCCTGGCCTCAGGGGCCGGAAAGGCTTCATAGAGTGACGCCTTGCTGTGGATGTTGAGATTGTCCTGGATCAGAACGATGGTCTTGGCGCCGGCGAAGTGGACATCGGCCAAGTCCTTCAGGACGTGAGCATAATCCACGGCGGTATGGCGATCGGTGACTTTGACATGGCGCCAGCCTTCGAGCGGAGCAAACATCATGAAGAGATTGGCGGTGCCGTTGCGTTTGTACTCGTAATCGCAACGAGCCGGGCGCCCACGCTTCATCGGAATCGGCATGCGCGTCTCGGCGAGGAGTTGCTTTGAGCTCTCGTCCAGGCAAACCAGCGGGTAGTCGGGATCGCGTGGCCGGGTGTAGACGGCCAGCACGTCCTCCATGGCGGCTACGAACGCACTATTGGCTTTCGGCGGGATGACCCAGCACTGTCGGCGATGGGGCTGGAGAGTGTTTTTTTTAGTGCCCGCCCGATCGTCGAGTCGCTGGCACGATCAACAATATGGAGTTCTACGACTTTTTGCTCCAGTAGCCGCAGGGTCCAGCGTGTGCGTCCCTTGGGAGGTTTGGAACAAGCCAGGGCAATCAGTTTGGCTTCCTTCTCACCGTCAAAAATCCGCGCAACCCCCGGTGTTGCGCGCTGCTTACGGCTCAATACCGCCTCGAAGCCTTCTTCCACCAGTTGCTTCCGCACTCGGTAAACCATGGAAACGCTTGTATCGAACGCCTTAATGATCCGGCTGTCACTCCAACCTTCGCCGGCTTCCGAGACATCGGCCTTCAACAATATTCGCGCCTTCAGCAGTTTTTGAGCTGCGCTCTTGCCCTTCCGTATCAGCGTTTCAAGCTGTTCGCGTTCCTCGCCGCTCAGCCGCACAACATACTTCTTTACCGAAATTTCCGTCGCAGCCATGATCCTCTCCGGCGCTCGCGTCGAGACGATCGAATCGAATCACAAATTCTCCATCCTTTCAAATTATTTGAAGCGAGCGACTAGTCTAGTGCGGTTTTGGATCTTACGCTCGTACGACGAATTCGCTGCAATGCTGATGCGAGCGTCAGATCCATCGCACTAGCAAAATCAAAAAGCTAGCGCTGCGGTCCCATCAGCCGATGGGCGTGCTCGGCACACAGGATATGATGGTGCATATTGGCGATCCACTGCCGCCCCGACACCGTGAGATTGAGGAACTTGATGCCCTCGTCGACGTGCATCGAGACGCTGTTCCAGAAGAAGGCGGGATATTTGTCGATCAGATCGGCGGGCGAGGAATAGCCGAGCTGTCGCGACATGCCGATCTCCTCGAATTCATAGAACAGGGCATTGGCCTTGCGCGAATACATCGGATCGCCGAGCTGGCCGATCAGGTCGGCGGCCTGGACCAGCCTCGCTTCGAGGGTGAGGCTGTCGCGGTCCTGGGCCGGCGGAAAGCGCGTCGCCTCGATCGCGTCCGCAATGCGCGTGGCGTCGACCAGCGGCGAGGCACCCAGTCGTTCCATGGCGAACAGCTTGGAGCGTTCGACGTGATAGGGCGTCAGCGCCGCATCCGATGCGCCACGCGACAGAGTGATGGTGTTGCCCGCCGCGTCGATGACGAAATCGGTGTCGGTGTCGGCGTCGAGGACGCCCCGCACATAGCCGATATCGTGCAACAGACATGCAGAGATCAGGTGGCTGTAGTCGTCGGGCTCGATACGATGGGACAGCGAATAGCCATGGAGGATGTCGCGCCCGACCATGGTGACCATGTAGGTGTGCTCGAAATTGTGGTAGAGGGCGTCACTGCGGCCGATGCATTCAATCGTGGCGCGGGCGAGCGAACCGAGCCGCTCGGCGGTTTCGTCGTGCGCCGAACCGAACAGGCTGCGGAAATCCTGCGTCAGAAATTTGCCGAGGCTCTTGGCCGTCGACGCCGTGATCATCTTCATCGCCCGATCCACTCCAGCAACGGAACGATACCAGTTTCGTCCGCTCGGGGCATCGGCCGCCGCCGGACAGCCGCAGGCAAGCGACGGTATGTCGCTGCCACGCAGGCGCAGGGCTGCCGCTAGTGTCCCGTCTCCGAATTACCGCTACGTTTGCCTCGCGCTCGCACGGTAATTCGGAGACATAGGGACACTAGCAAAATCAAAGTGTTAGTGTGGCTTATGTCTCGCAATTGCCTACAGGGGGCTTGCCGCAAAGGGCATAGGCAATTGCGAGACGCCACACTAGATCATGCATGGTCGGCAGGGTCGAGACCGATCGCAACGGCCGCGCCGCCGGGGAGCGCTACCATCGCGAAGGGCGCTGGCGCTTTCATGTCGTGGTGGCGGGCTATGCCATCGAGACGCTGCGGCTGCTGCTCAATGCCGCCATCGACCGTTTTCCCGGGCGGCCTGCGCCAGGGACAGCTGGCGCCAGGACGGTCGATACCTGTCACCCCAACGGCACCGCGCGCATCGGCGACGACCCGACGGCCAGCGTCGATCTGCGATAGCTCGGTGTTTCCCACGGTGGGCGGGGTCAATCCGTCGCTGACGATTCAGGCCATCGCCTGCCGGACGGCCGACCGGATCAGGGCCTTGGCCGGACGGGACGAACTGTGAGAACGCTCACCCTCCGATCCAGCCGGCCGACCGCTCCAGGCTCCGGTCAGCAGGCGGATGGACCGCTAGTGTCCTGTTTCCAACGTTCGTATCCCATTGCAGCAGGCGCTCATACGAACGTTGGAAACAAGGGGACAGTAGCATCATTATGATTCTAGTGTGGTTTTGGATCTGACGCTCGTTCGAAGAACTCGCTGCAATACTGAAACGAGCGTCAGATCCACCACACTAGCCCTTGTCGCCCCGCCGAACTTGACCTTTCGGCAGGGGCGAAGTAGGAAGCAGCCACCCGCCATCGGCCCGATCGACGGACTTCCGAGGCGGCCTTGATTTCCCCAAATGGGCCCGCTCGCCGGCCCCATCCTCTGCAAAGAGGTTGGGCATGCGACAGGGCTTGTCCGGATTCTCCCGGACGCCAGCAAGCAGGATGGCACGGACCCGCACGATGGCTCAGTTCAGCCCGTTCAAGTTTTTGCAGGAAGTGCGGAGCGAGGCCAACAAGGTCACGTGGCCGTCGCGTCGCGAGACGGTGATCACCACCATCATGGTGTTCGTGATGGTCGCGGTCGCATCGGTATTCTTCTTCGCCGCGGACCAACTCATCCGCATTCTGGTGACCTACATTCTCGGCATTCACGCCTGACGCAAGCGGACCCGATCATCATGAGCATGCGCTGGTATATAGTTCACGCATATTCGAATTTCGAAAAGAAGGTCGCCGAGTCGATCCGCGAGCAGGCCAAGCAGCGTGGCCTGGAGGATCTGTTCGAGCAGGTTCTGGTGCCGACCGAGAAGGTCACCGAGGTGCGCCGCGGCCGCAAGATCGACACCGAGCGCAAGTTCTTCCCCGGCTACGTGCTGGTGAAGATGAATCTGACCGACGAGGCGTTTCACCTCATCAAGAACACCCCGAAGGTGACAGGTTTCCTCGGCGCCGAGAACAAGCCGATGCCGATCTCCGAAGCCGAGGCGATGCGGATCCTGCATCAGGTGCAGGAAGGCGTCGAACGGCCGAAGGCCTCGATCTCGTTCGAGATCGGCGAGAATGTCCGGGTGGCCGATGGGCCGTTCGCCTCGTTCTCCGGCGTGGTCGAAGAGGTCGATGAGGCAAGGTCGCGGGTCAAGGTCGCGGTGTCGATCTTCGGCCGCGCCACCCCGGTGGAACTCGAATTCGGCCAGGTCGAGAAGGTCTGAGGTTTTGAAGTGTCGGTGCGGCCGGACTTGACCGGTCGGGCCTCCTTCGACGAGAAGGACGCCGCCGGGCCGATTGGCCCGGACAACGGAAGGGCAGGGGCTGTTTGCCGCTGCCAGGAATACCGTGGAAGGGGGCGCGCCGATCGCCAGTCGGCGCATCTCTCCCCCGTACCACGGTCCCTGAAGGTCCGGATGGTCCGGACCGTTTAGAGGAGTGAAAAATGGCAAAGAAGGTGACCGGATACCTGAAGCTTCAGGTGCCGGCCGGCGCGGCCAACCCGTCGCCGCCGATCGGCCCCGCGCTTGGTCAGCGCGGCCTCAACATCATGGAATTCTGCAAGGCGTTCAACGCGCAGACCCAGAAGGAAGAAAAGAACACGCCGATCCCCGTGATCATCACGATCTACGCGGACCGTTCTTTCACCTTCGAGATGCGCACGCCGCCGATGTCCTACTTCCTCAAGCAGGCGGCCAAGATCCAGTCCGGCTCGAAGGCGCCGGGCCGTGACAAGGCCGGCACGGTGACCAAGGCGCAGGTGCGCGAGATCGCCGAGAAGAAGATGAAGGATCTCAACTGCGACACCATCGAATCGGCCATGAAGATGGTTGAGGGCTCGGCCCGCTCGATGGGTCTGGAAGTGGCGGGGTAACGGTCATGGCAATCGGAAAGCGTCTGACGAAGGCCCGTGAAGGCATCGACCGCGAAAAGCTCTACTCGATCGCCGACGCGATCAAGATGGTGAAGGAGCGCGCCAAGTCGAAGTTCGACGAGACCATCGAAATCGCGATGAATCTCGGCGTCGATCCGCGCCATGCCGACCAGATGGTTCGCGGCGTGGTCACCCTGCCGAACGGCACCGGCCGGACCCTGCGCGTCGGCGTGTTCGCCCGCGGCGCCAAGGCCGACGAAGCCAAGGCGGCGGGTGCGGACGTGGTCGGCGCCGAGGACCTCGTCGAGAAGGTCCAGGCCGGCAACATCGACTTCGACCGCTGCATCGCCACCCCTGACATGATGCCGCTGGTCGGCCGTCTCGGTAAGGTGCTCGGCCCGCGCGGCATGATGCCGAACCCGAAGATCGGCACCGTGACCATGGATGTCACCGCCGCGGTGAAGGGTGCCAAGGGCGGTTCCGTCGAGTTCCGCGTCGAGAAGGCCGGCATCGTCCAGGCCGGCGTCGGCAAGGCCTCCTTCTCCGAGGACAAGCTGGTGGAGAACATCAAGGCGCTCGCCGACGCGGTCGCCAAGGCCAAGCCGGCTGGCGCCAAGGGTACCTATATCCAGCGCGTCGCGGTGTCTTCGAGCATGGGTCCCGGCGTCAAGGTCGAGCCGGGCAGCCTGTTCGCCTGATCGAGGCGCTTGATCGACCACAGAGTTAAGAGGCGGGACGGGGCCATCAGCCCCTCCCGCCTTTTTCTTTTCCCGACTTCTCAGTCTCTGGCGGTGCCGAATGTCCAATGAGGTTCTGGTCTATTCGCGTTTTCCCAAGAAGCTGCTGGAGCGGATCGGCGAGTGCTTCGCGCTCCTGAACACCCAGGGAAAGCCGCCGGGCGAGACTTTTCCGGCCGAAGTTCTCGGCGAGGTGAGAGCGCTGCTCACTGCTGGCGGCCAGCCGCTCGATGGCGCGGTGATGGACCTGATGCCGCGGCTCGAGACGATCGTCTGCTACGGCACGGGGTACGACGGCATCGATCTCGCCGCCGCCCGGGCGCGCGGCATCACCCTCGGCAACAGCCCGGCCGCCAACGCGGCCGCGGTGGCAGATCTTGCCATGACGCTGTTGCTGGCCGCGGTGCGTCGGATGCTCCCGGCGGATCAGTATGTCCGCAGCGGCGGCTGGGAGGCAGGGGCGCCGGCGCCGATGCTGGGGGCGCCGCACGGTCTGACCGGCGCACGGCTCGGTGTCTACGGCATGGGGGAAATCGGCCGCAAGATTGCGCTGCGCGCCAGCGCCTTCGAGGCCGAGGTCGCCTATCACAGCCGCAGCCGCCATGACGTGCCGTTCGCCTATCACGCCGACCTCGGCAGCCTGGTCGACTGGTGCGATCTCCTGGTGATCGCGGTGCGGGCCGGCGCCGAGACGCGCCATGCGATCGACGCGGCGTTGTTGCGGCGCCTCGGACCGCGCGGCATCCTCGTCAATATCGCACGCGGTTCGGTGGTGGACGAGGTCGCATTGGCGGCGGCGCTTAAGGACGGCACCATCGCAGCGGCAGGGCTCGACGTCTATGAGACCGAGCCTTGCCGACCTGATCAGCTTGATCTGCCCAATGTGGTGCTGACGCCCCATATCGGCGGCCACACCCTGGACGCCCACCAGGCGATGCAGGATTGCGTGATCGCCAACCTGTCGGCCTTTTTCGCCGATCGGCCATTGGCTTATCCTGTGGCGCTCTGAGCGCGCGACGGCGGGGCGCCGGGATGCAAAATCCGGGCAAGAAAGCCCTTGGCAAGCCGGTCAAGACCCGTTAAAGAACGGCTTCCGGGCGTGCCGGCCTTCGCTGGCGCGTCCGCGCGTGCTTTCCAAAAAACCCAGGCTTGCAGGAGACCGGCCCTCTCTGACCGTCCGCATGGATTGATCAAAGATGGCAATGGCTCACGCAAGTGCTTGATGTTCAACGAGGAGTGCGTGGGTCGCCGGTAACGGCGGCCGATCCTGTCCAAGACTGCAGGCGCCGGCATTCGCTGGCTTAATTTCCTGCATAGACGGGTGAAGACCGGATTTGCAAGGAGCGGCGTCTGCGGACGGCGCGGATGTGCTGTTCGGTTCGAACCTCGACACCCTGTGCCGGCGATCCGGGGCAGGAGGGCAGGCTTCTGAAGAGTGTCGTCCTGCCCAGATGTGGACCGGTTTCGGGGATCTCCCGCCGCCGGCCACGGGACGGATGGCGGGTGCAACCCGGCGGTCCGCCTCGTGCAGGCCGCCAACCGGAGAGAGCTTGCTGTGGAACGAGCGGCAAAGAAAGAGGCGGTCCAGACGCTGAATGAGGTCTTCAAGACCACCAGCGTTGCGGTCGTCGCTCACTATTCCGGCCTCACCGTTGCCCAGATGCAGACCCTGCGTTCGCAGATGAAGCAGGCTGGCGCCTCGGTGAAGGTCTCGAAGAACCGTCTCGCCAAAATTGCTCTTGAAGGCACCGACGTCGTGGCCATTGGCTCCCTGCTGAAGGGGCCGACTGTGATCGCTACTTCCAACGATCCGGTCGCGGCGCCGAAAATTGCCGTCGAATTCGCCAAGGCGAACGAGAAGTTCGTCATCCTCGGCGGATCGATGGGCAAGACCGTCCTGAATGTCGATGGCGTCAAGGCTCTGGCCTCGCTGCCGTCCCTGGATGAGCTGCGTGGCAAGCTCGTCGGCCTCATCGTGGCGCCGGCGACCAAGCTCGCTCAGCTTTCCAACGCGCCGGCGGCCAAGCTCGCCCGCGTGGTTCAGGCGTATGCCTCTAAGGGCGAGGCGGCGTGAGGCCCTTCGCATCTCCAACCTGGTTCGAATTGAATAGCTAAAGGAACTGATCAATGGCTGACCTGCAGAAGATTGTTGACGATTTGTCGAGCCTCACCGTGCTCGAGGCCGCCGAGCTCGCCAAGTTGCTCGAAGAAAAGTGGGGCGTGTCGGCGGCTGCGGCCGTGGCCGTCGCTGCTGCACCGGGCGCGGCTGCCGCCCCTGCGGAAGAGAAGACCGAGTTCACGGTCGTCCTCGCCTCCGCCGGCGACAAGAAGATCGAAGTGATTAAGGAAGTCCGCGCCATCACCGGCCTGGGCCTCAAGGAAGCCAAGGATCTCGTCGAGGGCGCGCCGAAGCCCGTCAAGGAGGCCGTTGCCAAGGACGAGGCCGAGAAGATCAAGGCTCAGCTCGAGAAGGCTGGCGCCAAGATCGAGCTCAAGTAAGACTTTTTCGGGCGGGTTCCCGGGAACCCGCCCGAACACGGTAATGTGTGCCGGTTCAGGGGTTTGTGTGAATTCGGACTCTGGAACCGGGCCATCGGCCGCCCCATATGGGCGGAGGCACGAAGATGCGGTTCGCCCCGGGAATCAGATAGGTTTCGGCGCCGGACGGCGGGAGACGTAGCAATTTCGGGCTTTTGTAGTCCGTAACGGCAGGATTTCGACGGGCAGAGCGTGGCAGCGCTCTGCACGTCGTTTTGCGTTCTGAGATTTCGGCCGGATGTCGGCGGCAGATTCGGAACGGTGCGAATTTTCAACCCGGGGGCGGTGGCAGCCGCGCTTCGGAAGGTCCGCCACGGCACGGGCGGCGAAATGAGAGGCCACGATGGCGCAGCAAACGTTCACCGGTCGCAAACGCGTTCGCAAGTTCTTCGGTCAGATCAAGGAAGTCGCCGAGATGCCGAACCTCATCGAGGTTCAGAAGGCGTCCTATGATCAGTTCCTGATGGTCGATGAACCGCCGGGTGGCCGCCTCGACGAAGGCCTGCAGGCGGTCTTCAAGTCGGTTTTCCCGATCTCCGACTTCTCCAACACCTCGATGCTCGAATTCGTTCGCTACGAATTCGAGGCGCCGAAATATGATGTCGACGAGTGCCGCCAGCGCGGCATGACCTTCGCTGCGCCGCTCAAGGTGACGCTGCGCCTGATCGTGTTCGATATCGACGAGGAAACCGGCGCGCGTTCGGTCAAGGACATCAAGGAGCAGGATGTCTACATGGGCGACATTCCGCTCATGACCATGAACGGCACCTTCGTTGTCAACGGCACCGAGCGCGTCATCGTCTCGCAGATGCACCGTTCACCTGGCGTGTTCTTCGACCACGACAAGGGCAAAACCCATTCGTCGGGCAAGCTGCTGTTCGCCGCCCGCGTCATTCCCTATCGTGGCTCCTGGCTCGACATCGAGTTCGACGCCAAGGATATCGTGTTCGCGCGCATCGACCGTCGCCGCAAGATTCCGGTGACGTCGCTGATGTACGCGCTTGGGCTCGACGGTGAGGAGATCCTGTCGACCTTCTACAAGAAGATCGCCTACAAGCGCACCAAGGACGGCTGGCGCGTGCCGTTCGATGCCAACCGTTTCCGCGGCTATACCACCATCAATGACCTGATCGACGCCGATACCGGCAAGGTCGTGCTTGAGGCCGGCAAGAAGCTGACCGTGCGCCAGGCCCGCCAGCTCCAGGAGAAGGGGCTGAAGGCGCTGCGCATGTCGGACGAGGAGCTGGTCGGCAGCTATCTCGCCGAGGACCTCGTCAACCCGAAGACCGGCGAGATCTATGCCGAGGCGGGCGACGAGCTTACCGACAAGTCGATGAAGGCGTTCAACGAGATCGGCTACAAGGAACTGCCGATCCTCGACATCGACCATGTCAATGTCGGTCCCTACATCCGCAACACGCTGGTCGCCGACAAGAACATGACGCGCGAGGACGCGCTGTTCGACATCTACCGGGTGATGCGCCCGGGCGAGCCGCCGACGATCGATTCGGCGCAGAACATGTTCCAGTCGCTGTTCTTCGACTCCGAGCGCTACGACCTCTCGGCCGTTGGCCGCGTCAAGATGAACATGCGCCTCGAGCTCGACGCGCCTGACACTCACCGCACGCTGCGCCGGGAGGACATCCTCGCGGTCATCAAGACGCTGGTGGACCTGCGCGACGGCAAGGGCGAAATCGACGACATCGACCACCTCGGCAACCGCCGGGTGCGCTCGGTCGGCGAGCTCATGGAGAACCAGTACCGCATCGGCCTCCTGCGCATGGAGCGCGCGATCAAGGAGCGCATGTCGTCGGTCGATATCGACACCGTCATGCCGCAGGACCTGATCAACGCCAAGCCGGCGGCGGCGGCGGTGCGCGAGTTCTTCGGCTCGTCGCAGCTCTCGCAATTCATGGACCAGACCAACCCGCTGTCGGAGATCACCCACAAGCGGCGCCTGTCGGCGCTCGGCCCGGGCGGTCTGACGCGCGAGCGCGCCGGCTTCGAGGTGCGCGACGTGCATCCGACCCATTACGGCCGTATCTGCCCGATCGAGACGCCGGAGGGCCCGAACATCGGTCTGATCAACTCGCTCGCCACCTTCGCCCGCGTCAACAAGTACGGATTCGTCGAGACGCCGTACCGGCGCGTCAAGGACGGTCGGGTCAGCGACGAGGTGGTGTATCTCTCGGCCATGGAAGAGGGCCGGCACTACGTTGCCCAGGCGAACGTGCCGCTCGATGCGCGTGGTCGCTTCACCGAGGACACGGTTGTGTGCCGCCATGCCGGCGACGTGCTGCAGGTCACGCCGGACCGGGTCGACTACATGGACGTGTCGCCGAAGCAACTCGTCTCGGTCGCCGCGGCGTTGATTCCGTTCCTCGAGAACGACGACGCCAACCGCGCGCTGATGGGCTCGAACATGCAGCGCCAGGCGGTGCCGCTGGTTCGTGCTGAGGCGCCGTTCGTCGGCACCGGCATGGAAGGCGTGGTCGCCCGTGACTCGGGTGCGGCTATCGCCGCGCGCCGCTCGGGTGTGATCGACCAGATCGACGCCACCCGCGTCGTCATTCGCGCCACCGAGGATCTCGATCCGACCAAGTCGGGCGTCGACATCTATCGCCTGATGAAGTTCCAGCGCTCCAACCAGTCGACCTGCATCAACCAGCGTCCGCTGGTGAAGGTCGGCGACGCGGTCAAGAAGGGCGACATCATCGCCGACGGTCCGTCGACCGATCTCGGCGAGCTGGCGCTCGGCCGCAACGTGCTGGTCGCCTTCATGCCGTGGAACGGCTACAACTTCGAGGACTCGATCCTGCTCTCCGAGCGGATCGTCAAGGAAGACGTGTTCACCTCCATCCACATCGAGGAATTCGAGGTGATGGCACGTGACACCAAGCTCGGCCCCGAGGAAATCACCCGCGACATTCCGAACGTCTCGGAGGAAGCGCTGAAGAACCTCGACGAGGCCGGCATCGTCTATATCGGCGCCGAAGTCCGCGCCGGCGATATCCTGGTCGGCAAGATCACGCCGAAGGGCGAGAGCCCGATGACGCCGGAAGAGAAGCTGCTGCGCGCCATCTTCGGCGAGAAGGCTTCGGACGTCCGTGACACCTCGCTGCGGGTGCCGCCGGGCGTGCAGGGCACCATCGTCGAGGTCCGCGTGTTCAATCGCCACGGCGTCGACAAGGACGAGCGTGCGCTGGCGATCGAGCGCGAGGAGATCGAGCGTCTCGCCAAGGACCGCGACGACGAGCAGGCGATTCTCGACCGTAACGTCTACGGCCGCCTCGCCGAACTGCTCAACAACCGCGAGGGCATCGCCGGGCCGAAGGGCTTCAAGAAGGATACCCGCATCACCAAGGCGGTGCTGGAGGAGTATCCGCGGTCGCAGTGGTGGCTGTTCGCCTCGCCGAACGACAAGCTGATGGCCGAGATCGAGGCCATGCGGAAGCAGTACGACGAGTCGAAGAAGGGCCTCGAGCAGCGCTTCCTCGACAAGGTCGAGAAGCTGCAGCGGGGCGACGAACTGCCGCCGGGCGTGATGAAGATGGTCAAGGTCTTCGTTGCGGTGAAGCGCAAGATCCAGCCGGGCGACAAGATGGCCGGCCGTCACGGCAACAAGGGCGTCGTCTCCAAGATCGTGCCGATCGAGGACATGCCGTTCCTCGAGGACGGCACCCATGCCGACATCGTGCTCAACCCGCTCGGCGTGCCGAGCCGCATGAATGTCGGTCAGATCCTCGAGACCCATCTGGGTTGGGCCTGCGCCGGCCTTGGCAAGCGCATCGCCCAGACGGTGGACGCCTACTACGGCAAGCAGGACGTCAAGCCGCTCAAGGAGACGCTGAAGAAGATCTACGGCGAGGACGAGACCATCAAGTCGCTGGGCGAGAACGAGCTGGTCGAGCTCGGACGCAACCTCAGCCATGGTGTGCCGATCGCCACCCCGGTGTTCGACGGTGCCAAGGAGAGCGACATCGAGGAGATGCTGAGGCTCGCCGGGCTCGACGGTTCGGGGCAGTCGACGGTGTATGACGGCCGCACCGGCGATCCGTTCGATCGCAAGGTGACGGTGGGCTACATCTACATGCTCAAGCTGCATCACCTCGTCGACGACAAGATCCACGCCCGTTCGATCGGCCCGTATTCGCTGGTCACCCAGCAGCCGCTGGGAGGCAAGGCCCAGTTCGGCGGCCAGCGCTTCGGCGAAATGGAGGTGTGGGCCCTCGAAGCCTACGGCGCGGCCTATACGCTGCAGGAGATGCTGACCGTGAAGTCGGACGACGTCGCGGGCCGCACCAAGGTGTACGAGGCGATCGTACGCGGCGACGACACGTTCGAGGCCGGTATTCCGGAATCGTTCAACGTGCTGGTCAAGGAGATGCGCTCGCTCGGCCTCAACGTCGACCTGCACAACTCCAAGATCGGTCAGACCCCGACCGCAGAGGCGGCCGAATAACATCAGGCGGGGTCCCGCACAGCGGGACCCCGGCCTCCGCGTGGCGCCATCGATCGGCGCGGCGGCAGGCCTTCTTAAAGCCTCTCGGCGAGAGGCGCGCCGCCGCGGTGCTCACGATGCCGCGGCGTGCCGAGGACAGGCGAATTCTGCAGCAGGCTCCGGTCAGGGCCTGCGGGCAAGGAGAACACGATGAACCAAGAGATTATGAACCTCTTCAATCCGACGACGCCGGCTCAGGTCTTCGACCAGATCCGCATCTCGATCGCGTCGCCGGAAAAGATTCTCTCGTGGTCCTACGGCGAGATCAAGAAGCCGGAGACGATCAACTACCGAACCTTCAAGCCGGAGCGCGACGGTCTGTTCTGCGCCCGCATCTTCGGACCGATCAAGGACTACGAGTGCTTGTGCGGCAAGTACAAGCGCATGAAGTACAAGGGCATCATCTGCGAGAAGTGTTCGGTCGAAGTGACGCTGTCGCGCGTCCGGCGCGAGCGCATGGGGCATATCGAGCTCGCCGCCCCGGTCGCTCACATCTGGTTCCTGAAGTCGCTGCCGAGCCGCATCGGCCTGCTGCTCGATATGACGCTGAAGGATCTCGAGCGGATCCTGTACTTCGAATATTACGTGGTGCTCGAGCCTGGCCTGACCTCGCTCAATGACCGTCAGCTGCTGTCCGAGGAGGAATATCTCCGGGCGCAGGACGAGTTCGGCCAGGATTCCTTCACCGCCATGATCGGCGCGGAGGCGATCCGCGAGCTGCTCAAGGGCCTCGACCTCGAGAAGCTCGAGGCGCAGCTGCGCGTCGAGATGGGCGAGACCGAGTCCGACATCAAGCACAAGAAGTACGCCAAGCGGCTGAAGATCGTTGAAGCCTTCCGTAACTCGGGCAACAAGCCCGAATGGATGATCATGACGGTCGTCCCGGTGATTCCGCCGGATTTGCGTCCGCTCGTGCCGCTCGACGGCGGCCGTTTCGCGACCTCCGACCTCAACGATCTCTATCGCCGCGTCATCAACCGCAACAACCGCCTCAAGCGGCTGATGGAGCTGCGCGCGCCGGACATCATCATCCGCAACGAAAAGCGCATGCTGCAGGAGGCCGTCGACGCACTGTTCGACAACGGCCGCCGCGGCCGCGTCATCACGGGCGCCAACAAGCGACCGCTGAAGTCGCTCGCGGACATGCTCAAGGGCAAGCAGGGCCGCTTCCGTCAGAACCTGCTCGGCAAGCGCGTCGACTATTCGGGTCGCTCGGTCATCGTCGTCGGTCCGGAACTGCGCCTGCATCAGTGCGGCCTGCCGAAGAAGATGGCGCTCGAGCTGTTCAAGCCGTTCATCTACTCGCGGCTCGACGCCAAAGGCTTGTCCACGACCGTCAAGCAGGCGAAGAAGCTCGTCGAGAAGGAGCGTCCCGAGGTGTGGGATATCCTGGACGAGGTCATTCGCGAGCATCCGGTGCTGCTCAACCGCGCGCCGACGCTGCATCGCCTCGGTATTCAGGCCTTCGAGCCGGTACTGATCGAAGGCAAGGCGATCCAGCTTCACCCGCTGGTCTGCGCCGCCTTCAATGCGGACTTCGACGGCGACCAGATGGCGGTCCACGTGCCGCTGTCACTGGAAGCGCAGCTCGAGGCGCGCGTGCTGATGATGTCGACCAACAACATTCTGCACCCCGCCAACGGTCAGCCGATCATCGTGCCGTCGCAGGATATCGTCCTCGGCCTGTACTACCTGTCGCTGCTGCGTGAAGGCCTGCCCGGCGAGGGCAAACTGTTCGGCGAGATGGCGGAGCTCGAACACGCGCTGTTCGCGAAGGCCGTGCATCTGCACACCAAGATCAAATGGCGCTGGGACGGCCTCGGCGAGACCGGCGAGCCGGTGCGGCGCTGGATCGAGACGACGCCGGGCCGAGTGCTGCTCGGCCAGGTGCTGCCGAAGTCGCCCAAGGTGCCGTTCGAGGTCATCAACAAGCTGATGACCAAGCGCGAGATCTCGGGCGTGATCGACCTCGTCTATCGTCACTGCGGCCAGAAGGAGACCGTGATCTTCTGCGACCGCATCATGGCGCTGGGCTTTTACAACGCCTTCAAGGCGGGCATCTCGTTCGGCAAGGACGACATGGTCGTGCCGCACGGCAAGTGGAAGATCGTCGACGACACCCGGACGATGGCGAAGGAATTCGAGCAGCAGTACAACGACGGCCTGATCACCCAGGGCGAGAAGTACAACAAGGTGGTCGACGCCTGGTCGAAGGCGACCGAAAAGATCGCCGAGGAGATGATGAAGGAGATCTCCTCGGTCAAGAAGAACCCGAAGACCGGGGAAGTCGCTCAGGTCAACTCGATCTACATGATGGCCCACTCGGGCGCCCGCGGTTCGCCGGCGCAGATGCGTCAGCTCGCCGGCATGCGCGGCCTGATGGCCAAGCCGTCGGGCGAGATCATCGAGACGCCGATCATCTCCAACTTCAAGGAGGGGCTGTCGGTGATGGAGTACTTCAACTCGACCCACGGCGCCCGTAAGGGCCTCGCGGACACCGCGTTGAAGACGGCGAACTCCGGCTACCTGACCCGGCGTCTGGTCGACGTTGCGCAGGACTGCATCATCACGGCTGATGACTGCGGTACCAGCCAGGGCATCAAGATGCGCGCCATCATCGATGCCGGTACTGTCGTCGCCTCGCTATCCTCGCGCATCCTCGGCCGCACCGCCGGCGAGGACGTGCGTGATCCGGCCACCAACAACGTGCTGGTCAAGCGCGGCTCCCTGATGGAGGAGAGCCACGTCGACGCCATCACCCAGGCCGGCATCCAGGAGATCAAGATCCGCTCGGCGCTGACTTGCGAGCTGGTCAACGGCATCTGCGGCAAGTGCTACGGGCGCGACCTTGCCCGCGGTACCCCGGTCAACCACGGCGAAGCGGTCGGCGTCATCGCCGCCCAGTCGATCGGCGAACCGGGCACCCAGCTCACGATGCGCACCTTCCACATCGGCGGCGCGGCGCAGATCAACGAGCAGTCGTTCATCGAAACCAACTTCGACGGCAAGATCGAGATCCGCAACAGGGCGATCGCCAACAACTCGGAAGGGCACGCCATCGCGATGGTGCGCAACATGGTGGTGGCGGTGGTCGATGCCGATGGCACCGACCGTGCAACCCATCGCATCCAGTACGGCGCGCGCATGCGCGTCGACGACGGCGACACCATCAAGCGCGGTCAGCGTATCGCGGAGTGGGATCCCTATACCCGCCCGATCCTGACCGAGGTCGATGGCGTCATCGGTTTCGAGGATCTGGTCGAAGGCCAGTCGATCTCCGAAACCCTCGACGAGGCGACCGGTATCGCCAAGCGCGTCGTCATCGACTGGCGCACCACCGGCCGCGGCGCCGATCTGCGTCCGGCCATCGTGGTCAAGGGCAAGGACGGCAAGGTGCTCAAGCTGCAGCGTGGCGGCGATGCCCGCTACATGCTGGCGGTCGATGCCATCCTGTCGGTCGACGTGGGGGCTCAGGTCAAGGCGGGCGACGTCGTCGCGCGTATCTCGACCGAAAGCGCCAAGACGCGCGACATCACCGGCGGTCTGCCGCGGGTGGCGGAGCTGTTCGAGGCGCGCAAGCCGAAGGATGCCGCGATCATCGCGGAAATCGCCGGCACAATCCGCTTCGGTCGCGACTACAAGAACAAGCGCCGGATCTCGATCGAGCCGCTCGACAAGACCGAGGAGCCGCGCGAGTACCTGATCCCGAAGGGCAAGCACATCCATCTCCAGGACGGCGACGTGGTGGAGAAGGGGGACTTCATCGTCGAAGGCAACCCGGCACCACACGACATCCTGGCGATCAAGGGCATCGAGGAGCTCGCGGCCTATCTGGTCAACGAGATCCAGGAGGTCTACCGGCTGCAGGGCGTGCTCATCAACGACAAGCACATCGAAGTCATCGTCCGTCAGATGCTGCAGAAGGTGGAAGTCACCGAGCAGGGCGACACGGACATGATCTCCGGCGAGCAGGTCGACAAGATCGAGTTCGACCAGCTCAATGCCAAGGCGCTGGAGGAGGGCAAGAAGCCCGCCACCGGCACCCCGGTGTTGCTCGGCATCACCAAGGCGAGCCTGCAGACGCGGTCGTTCTTCTCGGCGGCGTCCTTCCAGGAAACCACGCGTGTCCTCACCGAAGCCGCCGTCAACGGCAAGGTGGACCCGTTGGAGGGCCTCAAGGAGAACGTCATTGTCGGCCGGCTCATTCCGGCCGGCACCGGCGCCTCCATGTCGAAGATCCGCGAAGTCGCCACCAAGCGCGACAAGCTGATTCTCGACGAGCGCGAGAGGCAGGCCGAGGCCATCGTGCCGTCGGCGCCCCAGCCCGAGCCGCTGGCGCTGCCGCCGGCCGAGTGACGCGCCGATCAGGCACAATAGTATGCGAAAGGCCGGCGGAAGCCGGCCTTTTTGCTGATTTGCAGGGCAAAGCCGCATCCGAGGCCGCTTGTTCATCAAGCTTTCATATCGAGAAGCGCTCTGATTAAACTGACTTTGGGTTTCAGGCCGGACAACGGCGCAACAGGATCATCATGCTCGACTTAGCGATCGTTGGGGGTGGGCCAGGCGGCCTCATGAGCGCCTGGTACCTGCGTAAGAAGCTCGGCAATCTCGCCCGGGTTACGGTTTTCGAAGCCACCGACCGGGTCGGCGGCAAGATCATGACCCGAAAGTTCGAGAGCGCCCCGGCGATGTACGAGGCCGGCGTCGCCGAGATCTACGACTACTCGATGAGCGGGCCCGACCCGTTGCGCGAGCTGATCCAGCATTTCGGACTGCAGACGATCCCGATGGATGCCGAGCAGGTGGTGCTCGACGGCACGCTGCTCGATGACGTTCCCGGGATGCGACGCAAATACGGCCCGAAGACCGCGGACGCCATCGTCGCCTTCCGCAAGCTCTGCGCCGAACAGATCTCGCCGACGGAGTACTATGAAGGCGTTGGCGCCCACGACAACGAGCATTCGTGGGCCTTCGTCAATTGCGAGGAATTGCTCGACCGCGAGGTGCCGGATCCTGTCGCCAAGCGCTTCTTCAAGGTCATGGCGCGTTCCGATATCGCGACCGAACCCCACAACACCACCGGGCTGAACGCGCTCAAGAACTTCGTGATGGATATCGACGGCTATATCGGCCTGTATTCCATCCAGAACGGCAACGAGCAGCTGATCTCGTGCCTGCAGTCGGAGATCGACGCCAAGATCGAGCTCAACCACCGCATCCTCAAGGTCGGCAAGAACGGCAACGGACGTTACCGCCTCGACATGCTCAACGGAAAGAATCCGGTCAGCCGCGAGTTCGACCTGGTGCTGCTGTGCCTGCCGCACAACTGGCTCGCCACGGTCAATTTCGAGGGCGAGAAGCTGCGCCAGTCGATGGTCAAGCACGTCGCCTATTTCGACCGGCCGGCGCATTACCTGCGCGTCTCTGTGCTGTTCGACAGCCCGTTCTGGGGCGAGAAGATCCCCGGCTCCTGGTTCATGTCCGAGGCCTTTGGCGGCTGCTGCGTCTATGTCGAAGGCTCGCGGCATGATGTCGGCAGCAACGGCGTGCTGAACTGGCTGATCCCCGGTTCCGATGCGCTCGCCTATGTCGGGCTGAGCGACGAGCAGCTGGTCGATGTGGCGCTGAAGACGTTGCCGGCGGAACTTGGCGACGCCCGAGCCCATTTCCTCGAGGGCAAGATCCACCGCTGGATTTCCTCGGTGAATGCCGTTCCGGGCGGATTGCCGGCGCGCGACGTCATCACCAATCATCGTCCCGAGCCGGTCGATCATCCGGGCCTGGTGGTGGTCGGCGATTACCTGTTCGACTCGACCCTCAACGGCCTGCTCGATTCCTCGGACGCGGCGACCGACATCATCGTCACCGAGATGATCAAGCTGCGCTATGTGCGCGGCGCCGGCGGCAAGCCGCCGTCGGACAAGATCGATCGCAGCTATTTCGACAACTATCGCGGGGTCGGCCCCTATCACGAGGTGTGGCAACGCTTCACCGATCCCGATTATCTTGTAGAGCTGTTCCGGATCGTCTGGGGCAAGGTGAAGGGCTCGCGGCTTCTAGTGGCGGGCTCGGCCAGTGGCGAACTGGTCGGTGCGCTGCGCGAGCGGGGCATCGACGCCTGGGGCGTCGAAAACAACCGCACCATCCACGCCCGCACTCCAAAGGCGTTGCGCAAGTACAACAAGCTGGGGTCCGTCACAAAGCTGCCGTTCCGCAACAACCAGTTCGACTTCGTGTTCGAAACTTGCCTGTGTCATGTCGCGCCCCGACAGGTGCCGAAGGCGATTCGTGAATTGCACCGCGTCGCCAAAACCGGGCTGATGTTCGGCTCCGTGACGAGCGACATGCCGGCGGCGCTGCTCGATCAGTACGACCTGCTGCGCGGCGTCAAGAAGCTTGCAACCTGGTGGGAGTGGTCGGAACTGTTCTTCGGCAGTGGCTTCGATTTGACCATGAATCGGCGCGACAGCATGGACCAGGTCTGGGAGGCGACGCTGGCCGCCGGCAAGGGGCCGGGCAGCTGGTACATCGACGCCGACAGCCTGCGCTACTCGTTTTTTGACAAGCTGGACGCCGACGATTAGAGCAGACTTCGCAAGACGCGGCTGACAGCGACGGCGTCGATCGGCGGTCCGCCGCCGGGGGCAGGTCGAATCCGCGGGTTCATTCCATGGTGTCCAAGCCGGCGTCTGAAGGGGTGATTCCGGGCAATACGCAGGCTGCGGGCGGCGATGCCGCCAACGACGCGCCGTCGGATGCCGCCGCCGGTCATATCGCCGATCCCACTGCCAGGACCACTGCGGACAAGGGCCAGATCGCCGTCACCGCCGGTCCCGCGGTGCCGCCGCTGCCGCCACCGCCTTCACTCGATCTCGACGACGACGAAGAAGACGACGAGGAACTGCTCGCCTTCACCGCCCGCGAGGCGGCCGGCGCTTTCGCCACACTCTATCGTTTCACGGTGCCTTACCTGCGGGCCTACCGCAGGGGCATGCTGTTTGTCGGCATCGGCCTGCTGGTTGAGACACTGTTCAACGTGTTCATGCCGCTCAGCCTGAAATACCTCATCGACGACGCGCTCGGCGAAGAGGATTTCCATGCGCTGGTCATCATCCTGTCGGCGCTGGCGGCGGCCGGTGTGGTCACCTCGATCGTCGCGGTGTGGTATGAGTGGTGGGACGCGCGCACCGCCTCGGCGGTGATTGCCGACGTCCGCACCCGGATGTTCGAGCACATCCAGAACCTGCCGATCCTGTTCTTCGCCCGGGTCAAGCGCGGTGACATCCTGTCCCGCTTTTCGGTCGACATGGCCGCCTACGAAGGCTCGGTCAAGCACCTCGCCAACAGCGCGCTGCTGCCACTGTTCGAGCTGATCGCCGGCATCGTGCTAATGATCCTGCTGAACTGGCAGCTTGCCGCGGTGGCGCTGCTGGTCTTTCCGATCACCCTGATCGGGCCGCGGATTCTCACCCCTAAGGCGGTGCAGGCCAATTACGACCAGAAGGTCAACGAATCGGCGATTCTTTCCCAGGTGCAGGAGAACGTGGCTGCGCAGGCGGTGGTGAAGGCGTTCGGGCTCAAGCGCCGGGCGCTCGGCTGGTTCGGCATGCGCAACCGCGAAACGCTGCGCACCATGATCAAGGCCACCTTCCTCTCCACGATGGTGGAGCGGACGGTGACGATCTCGGTGCTGCTCCTGCACCTCGTCGTGCTGGCGATCGGGGCCTATCTCGCCACCAATGGCCAGATCACCGTCGGCACCTTCGTCACCTTCGAGAGCGCGTTCTGGGAGGTGTCCTACAACATCGCCCACATCATGCATTTCATCCCGGTGGCGATCTCCTCGGCCGCCGCGGTCCGGCACATGCAGGAGCTGCTCGATGAACCGCAGCGCGGCGCCGACCGCCCGGGCGCGCCGGACTTGCCGCGCATTACCCACGACATCACCTTCGATCGCGTCTCCTTCACCTACGAGAACAGCGACAGGCCGGTGCTCGACGGTTTGAGCCTGAAGCTCGACGTCGGCAAGACCATCGCCATCGTCGGACCGAGCGGCTCGGGCAAGAGCACGCTGCTCAATCTCATCCTGCGCCTCTACACGCCCGACGACGGCAAGATCACCATCGACGGGGTCGACATTCGCCGGGTGACCCGCGAGTCGCTGCGGCAGAGCATGGCGGTGGTGTTCCAGGAGAACATGCTGTTCAACATGTCGGTGATGGAGAACATCCGGCTCGGCAAGGAGGGCGCCACCGACGTCGAAGTGATCGAGGCGGCCAAGAACGCCGAGATCCACAGCCACATCATGACGCTGCCGGAGGGCTACGACACCGTCATCGGCGAACGCGGCGAAACCCTGTCGGGCGGCCAGCGCCAGCGCATTGCCATCGCCCGCGCCATCGTCCGCAATCCGTCCGTGCTGCTGCTCGACGAGGCGACCTCGGCCCTCGATCAGACCACCGAAGCGGCGATCAACCGCACCCTGCTCAATCTCGCTCGCGGCCGCACCATGATCTTCTCGACCCATCGCCTGACCTCGGTGGTGGAGATGGACGAGATCATCGTCATTTCGGGCGGCAGGGCGATCGAGCGCGGCACCCACGACGAGCTGCTGGCGCGCGGTGGCGTCTATCGCCAGCTCTGGGACGACCAGCTGCACGCCCCGCATCATCCCCAGGACGAGGAGGAGGATGACGACGACGACGAGGACGATGAAGATTGAGCCGGGTGTGCCGTCGGCGGGGTGCCCGGCCGGGCTCGGCGGCAGTCGAGCGGAGCTGACCGGCGACGCGGCCGGTAACCATTTCTTCACCAGCCGCCGTGCATGAGGCGTTCTAGTGTGGCGTCTCGCAATTGCCCACCGCCTTTGCGGCCAGTCTCTCGTAGGCAATTGCGAGACATAAGCCACACTAGCGCTTTGATTTTGCTAGTGTCCTTTATGTCTCCGAATTACCGTGCGAGGGTGAGGCAAATGAAGCGGTAATTCGGAGACAGGACACTAGAGCCTGTCCTCAATTAGAGGATTCCCAAGCAGATTATCGCATGATTCATAGGCGGTCAGCTGATTCGGAGCTGACCAAATGCGCCGCTACGCCCTTCGGGACGATCAATGGGATAGGATCAAGGATATTTTGCCCGGACGTGAAGGGCATGTAGGGGTCACGGCCAAAGACAATCGGCTGTTTGTAGAAGCGGTGATCTACCGCTATCGAGCCGGGATCCCTTGGCGAGATTTGCCCGAACGCTTCGGCGATCCGATCAAGATACATACGCGTTTTTCGCGCTGGACGAAGAGCGGGGTGTGGAAGAAGCTGTTTAAGATGCTGGCGAGCGATGCCGACAATGAGTACGCGATGATCGACAGCACGATCGTGCGGGCGCATCAGCACAGTGCCGGCGCACAAAAAAAGACGGCGAAAACCAAGCTATCGGGCGCAGCAAAGGCGGGCTGAGCACCAAGATCCATGCGCTTGTCGATGCCCTGGGCAATCCGCTGGACTTCATCCTGACGCCCGGCCAAGCCCATGATCTGGAGGGCGCCGATGCACTGCTGCCCGACATGGCGGCCGACGCCTTATTGGCAGACAAGGCCTTCGACGCCGACGAACGGGTGATTGCCCCTTTGCTGGCACGGGGAAAGTCGGTCGTGATCCCGCCCAGGCGCCACCGGCAGCTCCAGCGCGATTTCGACAAGCACGCCTATAAGGCACGCCATCTCATCGAGAATTTCTTCTGCAAGCTCAAGCAATACCGCGCCATCGCTACCCGCTACGACAAAACCGCCAGAAATTTCCTCGCCGCAATCCACCTCGCGGCGGTTATCATCTGGCTCAATTGAGGACAGGCCTTAGTGCGGTGGATCTGACGCCCGTATCAGCATCGCAGCGAATTCGCCGTACGCGTGCCGATAAAAACAGCAATAGAATCATAGCTATACCGGTGTCCCCTTGGTTCTGATGTTCGTATAAGCGCGCGCTGCAAAGGGATGCGAACGTTAAAACCGGAACACTAGCCACGGGTCGCTCTGGCGCGGTCCGGCGCGATTCGCGTCTTGCGGTATCTGGCGCGACCGATTCGGCCGCGTTGGCGGCTCAGTTCCCACAATATGATACCATGAGGAAGCGGAACCGGAGTCGGCCAGTGGCCGAGCGGGCAGGGGGCGCGACCAGGCGGGGCGGCGGCGCCGCAAACCGATTCTCCGAGAGTCGGCGCGCCGCGCCTTCGGGGCTGTTGTCAGCCGCGGCCGCAATTGCAAAAGTGCTTCTGCCAAAGCACTTTCTTGCCTCGGGTTAGGCCTTGACTTGCCATGTCCTGGCCGTTAGAACCCGCCCACTTAACGACAGGCGGTGAGCTTCGTCTGCGTCGGAACGGACCACCCAAATCCCCGAAAATGATCGGAGTGAGGCGGGCACCAACCTCGACGAATGTCGCTCAAACGCTGTCGATATAGCCAGTCAATGCCAATGACGACCCTTTAAGTCCGGACGCGCTTCGGGCGGCGGGGTGCCGGAAGCATGATCGCGGTGCGCTCCTGTCGCGTTTCGTGATCCTCTGTGGCGTCGAAGCGCCTACCGCTCGAGCGACGAGCGGTTGGCGTGATTTCGTTTTGCGTGGATGCAAAGAACGCAAGGCGGACCCGATTGGGCGGGCAGCCCGCATAATTTGCGAAACCGCGAGGTTTCGCGCGAACGAGGGTGAAGGCGAACAATGCCGACGATCAACCAGCTGATCGCAAATCCGCGCACCGTCCAGAAGGCGCGCAAGAAGGTGCCGGCTCTGCAGCAGTCTCCGCAGAAGCGTGGCGTTTGCACGCGCGTCTACACCACGACGCCGAAGAAGCCGAACTCGGCGCTCCGCAAGGTCGCCAAGGTGCGCCTGACCAACGGCTTCGAGGTCATTGGCTATATCCCGGGCGAAGGTCATAACCTCCAGGAGCACTCGGTGGTCATGATCCGCGGCGGTCGCGTCAAGGACCTTCCCGGCGTTCGCTATCACATCCTCCGCGGCGTCCTCGATACCCAGGGCGTCAAGAACCGTAAGCAGCGCCGCTCGAAGTACGGCGCCAAGCGTCCGAAGTAAGCAGGAGCGCTCATATCATGTCCCGTCGCCATTCTGCCGAAAAGCGCGAAGTGCTTCCGGATCCGAAGTTCGGAAACATCATCGTCACCAAGTTCATGAACTCGATCATGTATGCCGGGAAGAAGTCGGTTGCCGAGAGCATCGTCTACGGCGCCTTCGGCATCATCGAGACCAAGACCAAGCAGAGCCCGTTGACGGTGTTCGAGCAGGCGCTCGACAACGTCATGCCGACCATCGAGGTTCGCTCCCGCCGCGTCGGTGGCGCCACCTACCAGGTGCCGGTCGAAGTCCGTGCGACTCGTCGTCAGGCCCTCGGTATCCGCTGGCTGATCACGGCGGCGCGCGGTCGCAACGAGAAGACCATGACCGAGCGGCTCTCCGCGGAGTTGCTCGATGCGTCGAACAATCGGGGGAACGCGGTCAAGAAGCGTGAAGACGTGCACAAGATGGCGGAAGCCAACCGCGCGTTCTCGCATTATCGCTGGTAACTGCGACCGGAACTGAAAGTTTTAAGGACAGGCCAATGCCCCGCCAACATGCCATCGAGGATTACCGTAATTTCGGTATCATGGCGCATATCGACGCCGGCAAGACCACGACCACCGAGCGCATCCTCTATTACACCGGCAAGAGCCACAAGATCGGCGAGGTGCATGAGGGCGCCGCGACGATGGACTGGATGGAGCAGGAGCAGGAGCGTGGCATCACGATCACGTCTGCTGCCACCACCGCGTTCTGGAATGGTAAGCGCCTGAACATCATCGATACCCCCGGCCACGTCGACTTCACCATCGAGGTGGAGCGTTCGCTGCGCGTGCTCGACGGCGCTGTCTGCGTGCTCGATAGCAACCAGGGCGTCGAGCCTCAGACCGAAACGGTCTGGCGCCAGGGCGACAAGTACCGCGTGCCGCGTATCGTCTTCGCCAACAAGATGGATAAGACGGGTGCCGATTTCTACAAGTGTCTGCAGGATATCATCGACCGGCTCGGCGCCAAGCCGATCGCGATCCAGCTGCCGATCGGCGCCGAGAACACCTTCAAGGGGGTGATCGACCTCGTGCGCATGAAGGCCGTGGTCTGGAAGGACGAGGCCCTCGGCGCCAAGTATGAGGACGATGAGATCCCGGCGGACCTGCTCGACAAGGCCAAGGAATACCGCGAGAAGATGTTGGAGGCCGCCGTCGAGCTCGATGACGGCGTCATGGCCGCCTATCTCGACGGCAAGGAGCCGGACGAGGCGACGCTCAAGAGGCTGATCCGCAAGGCGGTGCTGAGCGGCGCCTTCTATCCGGTGCTGTGCGGTTCGGCCTTCAAGAACAAGGGCGTGCAGCCGCTGCTCGACGCCGTGGTCGACTACCTGCCGTCGCCGATCGACGTGCCCGCGATCAAGGGCATCGACGAGGACGGCAACGAGGTGGTGCGCAAGGCGGAGGACAAGGAGCCGTTGGCGCTGCTTGCCTTCAAGATCATGGACGACCCCTTCGTCGGCACCATTACCTTCTGCCGCATCTATTCCGGCACGCTGGTGTCGGGCACTGGCGTCATCAATTCGACCCGCGACCGCAAGGAGCGGATCGGGCGCATGTTGCTGATGCATGCCAACAACCGTGAGGACATCAAGGAAGCCTATGCTGGCGACATCGTCGCGCTGGCGGGCCTCAAGGAAGCGCGCACCGGTGACACGCTGTGCGATCCCGATGAGCCGGTGATCCTCGAAAAGATGGAATTTCCGGAGCCGGTCATCGAGATTGCGATCGAGCCGAAGTCGAAGGCCGATCAGGAGAAGCTGGGCATCGCCTTGGCGAAGCTTGCCGCCGAGGATCCGTCCTTCCGTGTCTCCACCGATCAGGAGTCCGGCCAGACCATCCTCAAGGGCATGGGCGAGCTCCATCTCGACATCAAGGTCGACATCCTGAAGCGGACCTACAAGGTCGACGCCAATATCGGCGCGCCGCAGGTGGCGTTCCGCGAAAAGATCACCAAGCCGGCCGAGGTCGACTACACCCACAAGAAGCAGACCGGTGGTACCGGCCAGTTCGCCCGGGTGAAGTTCGTCGTCGAGCCGAACGAGCCGGGCAAGGGCTTCGAATTCGAGTCCAAGATCGTCGGCGGCGCGGTGCCGAAGGAATACATCCCGGGCGTCGAAAAGGGCCTCAACAGCGTTTTGACCTCGGGTGTGGTCGCCGGCTTCCCGGTGGTCGACGTCAAGGTCCAGCTGGTGGACGGCGCCTTCCATGACGTCGACTCCTCGGCGCTGGCCTTCGAAATCGCCTCGCGCGCTGCGTTCCGCGAAGCCCTGCAGAAGGGCAAGTCGGTGCTGCTCGAGCCGATCATGAAGGTCGAGGTGGTGACACCTGAAGACTACACCGGATCGGTGATTGGCGACCTCAACTCCCGCCGTGGCCAGATCCAGGGGCAGGACATGCGCGGCAACGCCAACGTCATCAACGCGATGGTGCCGCTCATGAACATGTTCGGTTACGTGAACAACCTGCGCTCCATGAGCCAGGGTCGCGCGACCTTCACGATGCAGTTTGACCACTACGCCGAGGCTCCGGCCAACGTGTCAGCGGAAGTCCAGAAGAAGTTTGCCTGATCGCCTTTGACGACTGTCAAAGCCTGAACGGAGAGTGTCATGGCCAAAGAGAAGTTTGAACGTACGAAGCCGCATTGCAACATCGGGACGATTGGTCACGTCGACCACGGCAAGACGTCGCTGACTGCGGCGATCACGAAGGTGCTTGCGGAGACGGGCGGCGCGACGTTCACGGCATACGACCAGATTGACAAGGCGCCGGAAGAGAAGGCGCGCGGCATCACGATCTCGACGGCGCATGTCGAGTACGAGACTGCGAACCGGCACTATGCCCACGTCGACTGCCCGGGGCACGCCGACTACGTCAAGAACATGATCACCGGCGCGGCGCAGATGGACGGCGCGATCCTGGTGGTGTCGGCGGCGGACGGCCCGATGCCGCAGACCCGCGAGCACATCCTGCTGGCGCGTCAGGTCGGCGTTCCGGCGATCGTGGTGTTCCTCAACAAGTGCGACATGGTCGACGATCCGGAGCTTCTGGAGCTGGTCGAGCTTGAGGTCCGCGAACTGCTGTCGAAGTATAACTTCCCGGGCGACAAGATCCCGATCATCAAGGGTTCGGCGTTGGCGGCGCTGGAGAACAAGGATCCGAAGCTCGGCCACGACGCGATCCTGGAACTGATGCGCAATGTTGACGAGTACATTCCGCAGCCGGAGCGTCCGATCGACCAGCCGTTCCTGATGCCGGTGGAAGACGTGTTCTCGATCTCGGGTCGCGGCACCGTGGTGACCGGCCGTGTCGAGCGCGGCGTGATCAAGGTCGGCGAGGAAATCGAGATCGTCGGCCTGAAGCCGACGCAGAAGACCACGGTGACCGGCGTCGAGATGTTCCGCAAGCTGCTCGACCAGGGCCAGGCCGGCGACAACATCGGCGCGCTGCTGCGCGGCACCAAGCGCGAGGAAGTGGAGCGCGGCCAAGTGCTGTGCAAGCCGGGTTCGGTGAAGCCGCACACCAAGTTCAAGGCCGAGGCCTATATCCTGACCAAGGAGGAGGGCGGCCGCCATACGCCGTTCTTCACCAACTACCGTCCGCAGTTCTACTTCCGCACCACCGACGTGACCGGTGTGGTGCACCTGCCGGAGGGCACCGAGATGGTGATGCCGGGCGACAACATCGCCATGGAAGTGCATCTGATCGTGCCGATCGCCATGGAAGAGAAGCTGCGCTTCGCCATCCGCGAGGGCGGCCGCACCGTCGGTGCCGGCGTCGTCGCCTCGATCATCGAGTAAGCGATCGCGCCCTTGAACGGGCGCCGGGTCATCCGCGGTTCGCCGCGGATGACCGCTTTCCAAGAGACGCGAAGACCAAGAAGTTGTGACCGCCTCGCTCCCGAGGGGCGAAGACGAAAGAAAGACAACGGCAATGAACGGCCAAAACATCCGCATCCGGCTCAAGGCGTTCGACCATCGCATCCTCGATACGTCGACCCGTGAGATCGTGAATACGGCGAAACGGACCGGCGCTCAGGTGCGCGGGCCCATCCCGCTGCCGACGCGCATCGAGAAGTTCACCGTCAACCGTTCGCCGCACGTCGACAAGAAGAGCCGCGAGCAGTTCGAGATGCGCACCCACAAGCGCCTGCTCGACATCGTCGATCCGACCCCGCAGACCGTGGACGCGCTGATGAAGCTCGACCTCGCCGCCGGCGTGGATGTCGAGATCAAGCTTTAAGATCAAGGTCCGGTTTCGGACGAAGAGATAGGAAGAACGCCAATGCGTTCCGGAGTGATCGCTCAGAAAGTCGGGATGACGCGGGTCTTTACCGAGACCGGCGAGCATATTCCCGTCACGGTCCTGAAGTTGAGCAACTGCCAGGTGCTGGCGCACCGCACCAAGGACAAGAACGGCTACACCGCGCTGCAGCTCGGTTCCGGCTCGCGCAAGTCGGTGTATCTGCCGAAGGCCGAGCGTGGCCAGTTCGCCATCGCCAAGGTTGAACCGAAGCGCAAGGTGGCCGAGTTCCGCGTGTCCGACGATGCGGTGCTGCCGGTCGGCGCCGAGATCCAGGCCGACCATTTTGTCGTCGGCCAGTTTGTCGACGTCACCGGCACCTCGGTCGGTAAGGGCTTTGCCGGCGGCATGAAGCGCTGGAATTTCGGCGGTCTGCGCGCCACTCACGGCGTGTCGATCTCGCACCGTTCGATCGGTTCGACCGGCGGCCGCCAGGATCCCGGCAAGACCTTCAAGAACAAGAAGATGCCCGGCCACATGGGTGTCGACCGCATCACCACGCTGAACCTGCGTGTGGTGTCGACCGACGTCGAGCGCGGCCTCGTCCTGGTGGAGGGCGCCGTTCCGGGCTCCAAGGGCGGCTGGATCACCGTGCGCGATGCGGTGAAAAAACCGCTGCCGAAGGATGCGCCGAAGCCCGGCAAGTTCAAGGTAGCCAATGGCGGCGAAGCCGCCGTCGAGAAGGAGGGCGCGTGATGGAACTGAACGTCACCACGCTCGAAGGCAAGGCCGCCGGGTCGGTCAAGCTGTCGGATGAGATCTTCGGTCTCGAGCCGCGCGCGGATATCATCCAGCGCTGCGTGATCTGGCAGCTCGCCAAGCGCCAGGCCGGCACTCACAAGGCCAAGGATCGCGCCGAGGTCTGGCGCACCGGCAAGAAGATGTACAAGCAGAAGGGCACCGGCGGCGCCCGTCACGGCTCGGCCCGCGTGCCGCAGTTCCGCGGCGGCGGTCGTGCCTTCGGTCCGGTCGTGCGCAGCCATGCCATCGATCTGCCGAAGAAGGTGCGCGCGCTGGCCCTGCGCCATGCGCTCTCCGCCAAGGCCAAGGATGGCGGGCTCATCGTGCTGGATAGCGCCGAGCTCAACGACGCCAAGACCAAGGTGCTGTCCGGGCATTTCTCGGGCCTCGGCCTCACCAACGCCCTGATCGTCGACGGTGCCGAAGTGAACAACGGCTTCGCGGCTGCGGCGCGTAACATCCCCAATATCGACGTGCTGCCGGTCCAGGGCATCAACGTCTACGACATCCTGCGCCGTCGGAAGCTGGTTCTGACCAAGGCGGCCGTCGATGCGCTGGAGGCGCGCTTCAAATGACCATCGATGCGAAGCATTATGACGTGATCGTGGCGCCGGTCATCACCGAAAAGGCGACGACTGCCTCGGAACACAATCAGGTCGTGTTCAAGGTGGCGCCGAAGGCGACCAAGCCGCAGATCAAGGAAGCAGTCGAGAAGCTGTTCGACGTCAAGGTCAAGAGCGTGAATACGATTGTCCGCAAGGGCAAGACCAAGGTCTTCCGCGGCACCTTCGGTACGCAGTCTGACAGCAAGCGCGCAATCGTGACCCTGGAAGAGGGCCACCGCATCGACGTCACGACCGGATTGTAAGGCGACACGACGATGGCACTGAAGACATTCAATCCCACGACGCCGGGCCAGCGCCAGCTGGTGATGGTCGATCGTTCCGCGCTCTACAAGGGCAAGCCGGTCAAGACGCTGACCGAGGGCAAGTCCTCGAGCGGCGGTCGCAACGCCACCGGGCGCATCACCGTGCGCTTCCGCGGCGGCGGCCACAAGAAGGCCTACCGCGTCGTCGATTTCAAGCGCGCCAAGCAGGACGCGCCGGCGACCGTGGAGCGGCTGGAATACGACCCCAACCGCACCGCGTTCATCGCTCTGATCAAGTATCAGGACGGCGAGCAGGCCTACATCCTGGCGCCGCAGCGCCTCGCGGTGGGTGACACCGTCGTCGCCGGCAACTACGTCGACGTCAAGCCGGGCAACGTGATGCCGCTGGGCAACATGCCGGTCGGCACCATCGTCCACAACATCGAGATGAAGATCGGCAAGGGTGGTCAGATCGCCCGGTCGGCCGGCACCTACGCCCAGATCGTCGGTCGCGACCAGGACTACGTCATCCTGCGTCTCAACTCGGGCGAACAGCGCCTGGTGCACGGCCGCTGCATCGCCAGCATCGGTGCGGTGTCCAATCCGGACCACATGAACACGTCGATCGGCAAGGCCGGCCGCAAGCGCTGGCTTGGTCGCCGCCCGCACAACCGCGGCGTCGCTATGAACCCGATCGATCACCCGCACGGCGGCGGCGAAGGCCGCACTTCCGGCGGTCGTCACCCGGTCACCCCGTGGGGCTTGCCGACCAAGGGCAAGAAGACCCGCAAGAACAAGTCCACCACGAGATTCATTCTCGCCAGCCGCCACAAGCGGAAGAAGTAAGGATCGCACGCCATGGTTCGTTCGGTGTGGAAAGGCCCGTTTGTCGAGGGCTCACTGCTGAAGAAGGCCGATGCCGCGCGCGCGTCGGGCCGTCACGACGTTATCAAGATCTGGAGCCGTCGCTCGACGATCCTGCCGCAGTTCGTTGGCCTGACCTTTGGCGTCTACAACGGCCAGAAGCACGTGCCGGTTGCGGTCAACGAGGAAATGGTCGGTCACAAGTTCGGTGAGTTCTCGCCGACCCGCACCTTCCACGGCCATTCGGGCGACAAGAAAGCCAAGAGGGCTTGAGGATTAGGTTATGAGCAAACCAAAGCGCGAACGGAGCCTCGCCGATAACGAGGCCAAGGCGGTCGCCCGGATGCTGCGGGTGAGCCCGCAGAAGCTCAATCTGGTCGCGGCCATGATCCGCGGCAAGAAGGCGTCGTCTGCGCTCGCCGATCTCGAGTTTTCGCGCAAGCGGATCTCGATCGACGTCAAGAAGTGCCTGGAATCGGCTATTGCCAATGCCGAGAACAATCATGACCTCGAGGTCGACGACCTGGTCGTCGCCGAGGCGCATGTCGGCAAGGGTATCGTCATGAAGCGTTTCGCGCCGCGCGGTCGCGGCAGGTCGGGACGCGTGTTCAAACCGTTCTCGCAACTGACGATCGTCGTTCGTCAGGTCGAGGCGAGCGCGTAACGAAGGGCGCAGGAGACAACGATGGGTCAGAAGATCAATCCGATCGGGCTGCGTCTGGGTATCAACCGGACCTGGGATTCCCGCTGGTATGCCGGCAAGGCCGAATACGGCAAGCTGCTGCACGAGGACGTCCGCATCCGCGAGCTGCTGCACAAGGAGCTCAAGCAGGCCGCTGTCGCCCGTATCGTCATCGAGCGGCCGCACAAGAAGTGCCGCGTCACCATCCACTCGGCGCGTCCGGGTGTGGTGATCGGCAAGAAGGGTGCCGACATCGACAAGCTGCGCAAGCGGATTGCCGAGATCACATCGTCGGACGTGGTGCTGAACATCGTCGAGATCCGCAAGCCTGAGCTCGATGCGACGCTCGTCGCCGAATCGATCGCCCAGCAGCTCGAGCGCCGCGTCGCGTTCCGCCGCGCCATGAAGCGCGCGGTGCAGTCGGCGATGCGCCTCGGCGCCGAGGGCATTCGCATCAACTGCTCGGGCCGTCTCGGCGGCGCCGAAATCGCCCGCATGGAGTGGTACCGTGAAGGCCGCGTGCCGCTGCATACGCTGCGCGCCGACGTCGATTACGGTGTCGCCACAGCGTTCACGACCTTCGGCACCTGCGGCGTCAAGGTCTGGATCTTCAAGGGCGAGATTCTCGAGCACGACCCGATGGCGCAGGACAAGCGCCTCGCGGAAGGCGAGGGCTCCAGCCCGAGGTCGCGCCGCGACGCGGCCTGATCTGGTTTTTCGAGAAGGTTTGAAGGCGTAAGCCGGGAACAAGAACATGTTGCAACCAAAGCGCACGAAATTCCGCAAGGCGCACAAGGGCCGGATCCACGGCGTGGCGTCGTCCGGCGCGACGTTGTCGTTCGGCCAGTACGGGCTGAAGGCGATGGAGCCGGAGCGCGTCACCGCCCGCCAGATCGAGGCCGCCCGCCGGGCGCTCACCCGTCACATGAAGCGCGTCGGCCGCGTCTGGATCCGCGTCTTCCCCGACGTTCCGGTGTCGAAGAAGCCGGCCGAAGTTCGCATGGGCTCCGGCAAGGGCACCCCCGAATTGTGGGTGGCGCGGGTCAAGCCGGGCCGCATCCTATTCGAGATCGACGGCGTCACTGACCAGACCGCGCGGGAAGCGCTGACCTTGGCCGCCGCCAAGCTGCCGATCAAGACGCGCTTCGTCGCGCGCATCGCGGAGTGAGGATTTTCGCCATGGCCGAACTGAAACCAGCCGATGTCCGTGCGATGAGCGCCGATCAGATGGACGACGAGATCGTCAAGCTGAAGAAGGAGCGCTTCAATCTGCGCTTCCAGCGCGCAACCGGGCAGCTCGAGAACACCTCGCGCCTGCGCGAAGCCCGCCGCGACATCGCTCGCATCAAGACCATCGCCGCGCAGAAGAAGCGCGCCGCGAAGACCAAGTAAGGGGCCGAAGATGCCGAAACGTACTCTGCAGGGCGTCGTCGTCAGCGACAAGCAGGACAAGACGGTTGTGGTGCGCGTCGATCGCCGCTTCACCCACCCGATCTACAAGAAGACGATCCGCCGCTCCAAGAACTACCACGCTCACGACGAGAACAACGAGTTCTCGACGGGCGACCAGGTCTGGATCGAGGAAAGCAAGCCGATCTCGAAGTTAAAGCGCTGGACGGTCGTCCAGGGCCAGAAGAAAACAGCTTAAGCGCGCAGTAGCGCAGCAGAAAGAGGACGAGGTGCATCAATGATCCAGATGCAGACCAACCTCGACGTGGCCGATAATTCAGGCGCGCGCCGTGTCATGTGCATCAAGGTGCTTGGGGGTTCCAAGCGCCGCTATGCGACCGTCGGCGACATTATCGTCGTGTCCGTCAAGGAAGCGATTCCGCGTGGCAAGGTGAAGAAGGGCGACGTCATGAAGGCGGTCGTCGTGCGCGTGGCGAAGGATATCCGCCGTGCCGACGGGTCGGTGATCCGCTTCGACCGCAACGCGGCCGTGCTGATCAACAACCAGTCGGAGCCGGTCGGCACCCGTATCTTCGGACCGGTGCCGCGCGAACTTCGCGCCAAGAACCACATGAAGATCATCTCGCTCGCGCCGGAGGTGCTGTAATGGCTGCGAAGATCCGCAAGGGCGACAAGGTGGTTGTGCTCACCGGCCGCGACAAGGGTCGCACCGGCGAGGTGTTTGAGGTGCGTCCGTCCGAGGGCCGTGCCCTCGTGCGCGGCGTCAACCTCGTCAAGCGCCACCAGAAGCAGACCCAGAGCCAGGAGGGCGGCATCATCTCCAAGGAGGCGCCCGTCCACCTGTCCAACCTCGCCATCGTCGGCAAGGATGGCAAGCCGACCCGCGTCGGTTTCAAGATTCAGCAGGATGGAACGAAGGTGCGTGTCGCCAAGCGTTCGGGAGCAGAGATCGATGGCTGAGACCGTACAGGTTCCGCGCCTTCGCGCGCAGTACGACGAGGAAATCCGCACCAAGCTGACGGAGCAGTTCGGCTACGCCAACGTCATGCAGGTGCCGCAGCTGTCCAAGGTCGTCCTCAACATGGGTGTCGGCGAGGCGGTCAACGACCGCAAGAAGGTCGAGCTGGCAGCCGCCGACCTCGCGCTGATCTCCGGCCAGAGGCCGGTCATCACCCGGTCGCGCATGGCGATCGCGACCTTCAAGCTGCGCGAGAACCAGCCGATCGGCGCACGCGTCACGCTGCGCAAGGCAAGGATGTACGAATTCATCGACCGCCTGATCAACATCGCGCTGCCGCGCGTTCGCGACTTCCGCGGTCTCAACCCCAAGAGCTTCGACGGCCGCGGCAACTATTCGCTCGGCATCAAGGAGCACCTGATCTTCCCGGAAATCGACTACGACAAGTCCGGCGAGACCTGGGGCATGGATATCACGGTCTGCACCACGGCGCCGACCGACGACGAGGCGCGGGCGCTGTTGACCGCGTTCAATTTCCCTTTCCGGCAGTGAGACACGATCTCAAACGCGGAAATTCAGGAGCCTGATATGGCGAAGAAGAGTTCGATCGAGAAGAACAACCGGCGTCGGCGGATGACCAAGAACGCCGCGGACAAGCGTGGCAAGCTCAAGTCGATCATCAACGACAAGACCAAGCCGCTGGAAGAGCGGTTTGCCGCGACGCTGAAGCTCGCCGAGATGCCGCGCAATTCGTCGGCGACGCGGATCCGCAATCGCTGCGAGCTTACCGGTCGTCCGCGCTCGGTCTATCGCAAGAACAAGCTGAGCCGTATCGCGCTGCGCGAGCTCGGTTCGAAGGGCCTGATCCCGGGCCTCGTCAAGTCGAGCTGGTAAGGAGGGTCGGAAAAGATGTCCACGCACGATCCGATCAGCGATCTCATCACCCGCATCCGCAACGCGCAGATGCGCAACAAGTCCAAGGTTTCGACCCCGGGCTCGAAGATGCGCGCCAATGTGCTCGAGGTGCTCAAGACCGAGGGATACATTCGCGACTTCACCTCGGTGGAGCACACCGGCGGCCGCAGCGAGCTCGAGATCGAGCTCAAGTATTTCGACGGCGAGCCGGTGATCCGCGAGATCGAGCGCGTGTCGAAGCCCGGCCGCCGGGTCTACGCTTCGGTGAAGAACCTGCCGCGCGTCAACAACGGCCTCGGCATTTCAGTGCTTTCCACGCCGAAGGGAATCATGGCTGACCACGACGCTCGCGAGGCGAATGTGGGTGGCGAAGTTCTCTTCACCGTGTTCTGATAGAGAAGGGGATCATAATGTCCCGCGTTGGCAAGAAGCCTGTTGCGGTGCCGTCGGGTGTGACGGCGACCGTCGAGGGCCAGACCGTGAAGGTCAAGGGTCCGAAGGGCCAGCTCCAGTTCGTCGTCCACGACGACGTCGAGGTGAAGCTCGACAACGGCGCGATCACGGTCGATCCGCGCTTTACGACCAAGCGCGCGCGCTCGCTTTACGGCACCGCCCGCGCCCAGGTCGCTAACCTGGTCGAGGGGGTCACCAAGGGCTTCGAGAAGCGGCTCGAGATCACCGGCGTCGGCTACCGCGCCGCGGTGCAGGGCAAGAACCTGCAGCTCGCTCTCGGCTATAGTCACGATGTGCTCTATCCAATCCCGGAGGGCATCGCGATCACCACCCCGAAGCCGACCGAGATCGTCGTCAACGGTATCGACGTGCAGCGGGTTGGTCAGGTTGCCGCCGAAATCCGCGGCTATCGTCCGCCGGAGCCCTATAAGGGCAAGGGTGTGAAGTACGCCAACGAGTTCATCTTCCGCAAGGAAGGCAAGAAGAAGTAACGGAGCGGGTCATGTCGAAACTCAAGGTCACGAATGCCCGTCGCAAGAATCGCGTGCGGCTGCAGTTGCGGCGCACCGGTGCCGGCCGCCCGCGGCTGTCGGTGTTCCGTTCGTCGAAGCACATCTACGCCCAGGTCATCGACGACCTGAAGGGCGTGACGTTGGCTTCGGCCTCGTCGCTGGAGAAGTCGCTGCGCGATGGCAGCAAGACCGGCGCCGACATCGATGCGGCGAGCGCGGTCGGCAAGCTGGTGGCGGAACGCGCCGTCAAGAACGGCGTCAAGGAAGTGGTCTTCGACCGCGGGCAGTATCTCTATCACGGTCGCGTCAAGGCGCTGGCCGATGCGGCGCGCGAAGGCGGGCTGAGTTTCTAAGGGCGTGGTCCGGAAGGCCGGGGTGCCGGATCTTCCGATCGGGGCCAGGCTCAGTGGATTGAAGTTGAACGGACACAGGACAGGGGCGGAGCGCTCCTCAAGGATTGGACAGCACCATGGCAGGTGAACGCGAACGCGGCGGCCGCGAACGGAACAGGGAGCGCGAAGAGCGCGACAGCGAGTTTGTCGACAAGCTCGTTCACATCAATCGCGTCGCCAAGGTGGTCAAGGGCGGCAAGCGCTTCGGCTTCGCGGCGCTGGTCGTCATCGGTGACCAGAAGGGCCGCGTCGGCTTCGGCCACGGCAAGGCGCGCGAGGTTCCTGAGGCGATCCGCAAGGCCACCGACTCGGCCAAGCGCAATCTGACGCGGGTGCCGCTGCGCGAAGGTCGCACGCTGCATCACGACATTGCCGGCCGTCACGGCGCCGGCAAGGTCTATCTCCGCGCGGCCCCTCCCGGTACCGGCATCATCGCCGGCGGTCCGATGCGCGCCGTGTTCGAGACGCTGGGCATCCAGGACGTGGTGGCGAAGTCGATCGGTTCGTCGAATCCGTACAACATGGTGCGTGCGACCTTCAACGCGCTCAAGCATCAGGATTCACCGCGTTCGGTCGCCAACCGCCGCAATCTCAAGGTTTCCGTGCTGCAGTCGCGCCGTATCGGCGGCGACGCCGAAGCGGCCGCGGACTGATCGGCGCCGAGGAGTTTGAGCAATGGCCAAGGCCGCAAAGACCATCAAGATCGAGCAGACCGGTAGCCCCATCCGTCGCCACGAGTCGCAGCGCGCGACCCTGGTCGGGCTCGGTCTCAACAAGATCGGCCGCGTTGCCGAGGTGGAAGACACCCCGTCGGTTCGCGGCATGATCCAGAAGGTTCAGCACCTCGTCCGCGTCGTCGACGAGAAGTAAGGAGACAGGGCGATGAAGCTCAGCGATCTCGCCGACAATCCCGGCTCGCGCAAGAAGCGCATGCGAGTGGGCCGCGGCATCGGTTCCGGCAAGGGCAAGACCAGCGGCCGTGGCGGCAAGGGTCAGACCGCACGCAGCGGTGTCCGCATCAAGGGTTTCGAAGGCGGTCAGATGCCGTTGCATCGCCGTCTGCCGAAGCGCGGTTTCAACAACATCTTCCGGCTCGACCTCACCGAGGTCAATCTCGACCGGATCCAGGCGGCGATCGACGCCAAGAAGCTGGACGCTGGAGCGACGGTCGACGCCGCGGCGTTGGTCGAGGCCGGCGTGCTGCGCCGCGCCCGCGACGGCGTGCGCCTGCTCGGCCGCGGCGAGCTCAAGTCCAAGATCACGGTCGAGGTCCATGGCGCCTCCAAGTCCGCCGTCGAGGCGGTGGAGAAGGCGGGTGGCTCGGTCAAGATCCTGGCGCCGCGCGAGGCCGAAGGCGAGCAGAAGGCGTCTTAAGAATGCGTCAGGCCCGGCCTTGTGCCGGGCGTCCGCGTCTTTACCTGTGTCACTGCAGAAGACGGGGATGGCCGCTGCCTGGCGGCCATGATGAGTGAAAGGACCGGGGTTACATGGCCTCCGCAGCAGAACAACTTGCCGCCAACCTGAACTTTTCGGCGTTCGCGAAGGCCGACGAACTCAAGAAGCGCATCTGGTTTACTCTGGGTGCGCTGCTTGTTTATCGGCTCGGGACCTATATCCCGTTGCCCGGCATCGATCCTGCCATTTGGGAACAGGTGTTTCGCACCCAGCAGGGCGGCATTCTCGGCATGTTCAATATGTTCGCCGGCGGCGGCATCCACCGCATGGCGATCTTCGCGCTGAACATCATGCCGTACATCTCGGCGTCGATCATCATTCAGCTGCTGACGACGGTGTCGCCGTCGCTCGAGGCGCTGAAGAAGGAAGGCGAGGCCGGCCGCAAGACGCTGAACCAGTACACCCGCTATCTCACGGTGCTGCTGGCGGCATTCCAGTCCTACGGCATCGCCGTTGGTCTCGAAGGGGCAGGTAACGTGGTCGCCGATCCGGGCATGTTCTTCCGGGTCTCCACGGCCATCACCCTGACCGGCGGAACCATGTTCCTGATGTGGCTCGGCGAGCAGATCACCTCGCGCGGCATCGGCAACGGCATCTCGCTGATCATCCTGTCCGGCATCGTCGCCGAGTTGCCGTCGGCGATCGCCGGCACCCTCGAGCTCGGCCGCCAAGGCGCGCTCTCCACCGGCATCATCCTGCTGATCATGGTAATGGCCGTGGCGGTGATCGCCTTCATCGTCTTCATGGAACGGGCGCAGCGCCGGCTGCTGATCCAATATCCGAAGCGTCAGGTCGGCAACAAGATGTTCGAGGGCCAATCCTCGCATCTGCCGCTGAAGCTCAACACCTCGGGCGTGATCCCGCCGATTTTCGCTTCGTCGCTGCTGCTGTTGCCGACCACGGTTGCGAACTTCAACGCCGGCAAGGGGCCAGAGTGGTTCCAGTGGCTCACGACCCAGCTCGGCCATGGCAGGCCGTTGTTCCTGGTGCTCTACCTGGCGTTGATCGTGTTCTTTGCCTTCTTCTACACCGCCATCGTGTTCAACCCGACCGAGACCGCGGACAACCTGAAGAAGCACGGCGGCTTCATTCCGGGCATCCGCCCCGGTGAGCGCACCGCGGAATACATTGACTACGTGCTGTCGCGAATCACTGTGCTCGGCGCTATCTATCTGGCGATCGTCTGCCTGATCCCGGAAATCCTGATTTCCTACGCCTCGGTGCCGTTCTACTTCGGCGGCACCTCGCTTCTTATCGTGGTCAGTGTGACGATGGATACCGTCGCCCAGGTGCAGGGCTATCTGTTGGCCCACCAGTACGAAGGGCTGATCAGGAAATCAAAGCTGAGGGGCCGTCGTCGATGAGATTGATCCTTCTCGGGCCGCCGGGAGCCGGCAAGGGAACACAGGCGAAACTTCTGGTCGAACGTTATGGCATCGTGCCGCTGTCCACCGGCGACATGCTGCGGGCGGCTGTGGTCGCCGAAACGCCGATCGGGCTGAAGGCCAAGGACATCATGGCGAGCGGCGCCTTGGTGCCCGATGACGTCGTGATTGGCATCATCGCCGATCGCATTGCCCAGCCGGACGCCGCCAAGGGCTTCATCCTTGATGGCTTTCCGCGCACGGTGCCGCAAGCCGAAGCGCTCGATGCGCTTCTCAAGGCGCGGGGCCTGAAGCTCGACGCGGTGATCGAACTGCGGGTCAACGAGAGCGCGCTGCTGCAGCGGGTCGAAACCCGGGTGGCGCAGATGCAGGCCCGCGGCGAAACGGTGCGGGCCGACGACACTCCCGAAGTGCTGTCCAAGCGCCTGGGGGCCTATCGTGCCCAGACCGCGCCGCTGGTGCACTATTATTCCGAGCGTCGGATGCTGGTGACCATCGACGGCATGATGTCGATCGATGAGGTCACCCGCGAGATTGCCCGGGTGCTGGACGCCGTTGTTGGCCGCGATACCTTGAAAAAAGGGGCAAAGCCGGCTCGCAAGCGCTCGGCGAAGAAGGCCGGTGCCCCCCGGAAGCCGGTCAGGCCGGCGGTGAAGGCTGGCGCGAAAAAGGCTGCCAAGGCCGGCCGCAAGACGGGCAAGGCCGTACCGGAGACCGCGAAAAAGGCCGCCAGGAAGGCCTCCAGCGGGAAGAAGGCGGTGAAGAAGGCGGCCAAGAAATCCGCCGCGAAACCGGGCAGGGCAGCTGCTCGCAAGGCGGGGCGGGGTGCGGGGAGCCGGAAGGTGACCAAGGCGGCCCGGAGTACCGCCAGAACGGCAAAAAACGCGAAAAAAGCCGGCCGGAAGGTCGCCAAAACAAGGACCAAGGCATCCAGACGGTTGACGAAACGCCGTTGAATCCTTTAATAAGCCCGCATCCAGTCGGATACGTTTCGGACGATGCCGGGCCCCGAGAGCAACCAGGGCAGGGCGTCGTGTTTGCGTTTGTGAACACCGCCCGACGACAGAGCAAGATCCGGCCACTAGGCTGGTAACAGGAGTGAAGACCGTGGCCCGTATCGCCGGTGTCAATATCCCGACCAACAAGCGCGTGCTGATTGCGCTGCAGTACATTCATGGCATCGGCCAGAAGAACGCGGCCGATATCCTCGACAAGGTGAAGATTCCGGTCGATCGCCGCGTCAACCAGCTCACCGACCAGGAAGTGCTGCAGATCCGCGAAGTCATCGACCGCGACTACCTGGTCGAGGGCGATCTGCGCCGCGAGGTCGGCATCAACATCAAACGTCTGATGGACCTCGGCTGCTATCGTGGCCTGCGCCATCGTCGCGGCCTGCCGGTGCGCGGTCAGCGCACCCACACCAACGCGCGCACCCGCAAGGGTCCCGCGAAGGCGATTGCCGGCAAGAAGAAGTAAGTTTCGGCCGGCGCTAGCGCCGGCTTTCGTTGAGATCGACGGTCCCGCGTTTCGCTCGGCCGAACGAAGAAAAGTTGTATTCCCCAGCGTCCGGAATCACGGACGCGCTTGAAGGAAGAGAAAATGGGTAAAGAGGCCACCCGCGTCCGTCGCCGCGAGCGCAAGAACATCGCATCCGGCATTGCGCACGTGAACTCGTCGTTCAACAACACGACCATCACCATCACCGACGCGCAGGGCAACACCATTGCCTGGTCGTCGGCTGGTACCATGGGTTTCAAGGGCTCGCGCAAGTCGACCCCCTATGCGGCGCAGGTCGCCGCCGAGGACGTGTCGAAGAAGGCGCAGGAACACGGCATGCGCACCCTCGAGGTCGAGGTTGCCGGACCGGGGTCCGGTCGTGAATCGGCGCTGCGCGCGCTGCAGGCGGCGGGCTTCACCGTCACCTCGATCCGCGACGTGACCACCATCCCGCACAACGGCTGCCGGCCGCGCAAGCGCCGCCGCGTGTGAGGGCAGACGGCGGACGGCTCGGCCGTCCGCCTTGCTTTTGAAGACATTTGTTGCGCGGACAGATCCGCTATCTCAAGCGCCAGTATCCTCCAACGCCAGCTAAGATGGCATGGGTGAGACAGTGACGATCCAGAAGAATTGGCAAGAACTTATTCGTCCCAACAAGCTCCACGTGACGCCGGGCGGCGATGCCAGCCGCGTCGCGACCGTGGTGGCCGAGCCGCTTGAGCGTGGCTTCGGTCAGACGCTCGGCAACGCCCTGCGCCGCATCCTCCTGTCCTCGCTGCAGGGCGCGGCGGTGCAGTCGGTGCACATCGACGGCGTGCTGCACGAATTCTCCTCGATCGCCGGCGTGCGCGAGGACGTTACCGATATTGTCCTCAACATCAAGGACATCTCGATCAAGATGCAGGGCGAAGGCCCCAAGCGGATGGTCGTGAAGAAGCAGGGCCCTGGTGTCGTCACCGCCGGGGATATCCAGACCGTCGGCGACGTTGTCGTGCTCAACCCGGAACTGCAGATCTGCACCCTCGACGAGGGCGCCGAGATCCGCATGGAGTTCACCGTGAATTCCGGCAAGGGCTACGTGGCCTCCGAGCGCAACCGCCCCGAGGACGCGCCGATCGGCTTGATCCCGGTGGACAGCCTGTTCTCGCCGGTCCGCAAGGTCTCCTACAAGGTCGAGAATACCCGTGAGGGACAGATCCTCGACTACGACAAGCTGACCATGACCATCGAGACCAACGGCGCGATCACGCCGGAGGACGCGCTGGCCTACTCCGCCCGCATCCTTCAGGATCAGCTCAACGTCTTCGTCAACTTCGAGGAGCCGCGTAAGGAAGTGGCGGCCGAGGTCATTCCGGATCTCGCCTTCAACCCGGCCTTCCTCAAGAAGGTCGACGAGCTCGAATTGTCGGTGCGTTCGGCGAACTGCCTGAAGAACGACAACATCGTCTACATCGGCGATCTCGTGCAGAAGTCGGAAGCGGAAATGCTCCGCACCCCGAATTTCGGTCGCAAGTCGCTGAACGAAATCAAGGAAGTGCTGGCTCAGATGGGGCTGCATCTCGGCATGGAAGTGCCGGGCTGGCCGCCCGAGAACATCGACGAGCTCGCCAAGCGCTTCGAAGATCATTATTAAGTTCGGTTAAGACCGCCCGCGGGCGGCAGCAGGAGAGACGCCATGCGTCACGGCAAGGTTCACCGCAAGCTCAATCGCACCGCCGAGCACCGGCGCGCGATGTTTGCCAACATGTCAGCGGCCCTGATCAAGCACGAGCAGATCGTCACCACGCTGCCGAAGGCCAAGGAATTGCGGCCGATCGTCGAAAAGCTGGTGACGCTCGGCAAGCGCGGCGGCCTCGCCCTGCGCCGCCAGGCGATCGGCGAGCTGCGCGACGTCGAGCAGGCCAAGAAGCTCTTCGACGTGCTGGCGCCGCGCTACAAGGACCGCAATGGCGGTTACCTGCGCATCATCAAGGCCGGCTTCCGCTACGGCGACAACGCGGCGATGGCGGTGATCGAGTTCGTCGACCGCGACGTCGACGCCAAGGGCCGGGACTCCGGTCCGGTGCAGGAGCGGGTTGAAGAGGCGGCCTGAGCCTCGACGCTTCCTTCGACGACGTTGCCTTCAACGACGTCCCCTTGAACTGAGTTCTGAAAGCGGCGCTTCGGCGCCGCTTTCGCGTTCCGGATGGTGGCTCGGCGCTGCCGAGGTCACCAGCCCTCCAGCACCAATTTGCCGGTGGTGCGGCCGCCTTCGATCGCGGCGTGGGCCTTCTTCAGCGTCGCCGCATCGATGCGGCCGAGCACCTTGTCGAGCGTGGTGCGCAGCACGCCGTTGTCGATCAGGCTGGCTGCGTCATTGAGCAGGCGGTGCTGGGCGATCATGTCGGGTGTCTGGAACGACGATCGCGTGAACATCGATTCCCAGTGCAGCGAGCCGGCCTTGCCCTTGAGCAGCGTGGCGTCGAGACTCGTCGGATCGTCGATCAGGCCGATCTTGCCCTGGGGCGCCAGAATGTCGGTGAGGGCGCGATAGTGTTGGTCGGTGTTGGTCAGGCTGGCGATCAAGCGCACCGGCGGCAGCTTGAGCCCCTCGACCTGCTCCCTGAGCGGCTTGGAATGGTCGATCACCGCATGGGCGCCGAGGTCGTGGCACCATTTGGTGGATTCGGGGCGCGAAGCGGTGGCGACCACGGCGAGGCCGGTCAGGCGCCGCGCCAGCTGGATCAGCATCGAGCCCACGCCGCCGGCGCCGCCGACGATCAGCAAGGTCCGCGGGTCGATGCTCTTGCCCGGCTGCACCTCGAGACGGTCAAATAGCAGTTCCCAAGCGGTGATGGTGGTTAAAGCCAGCGCCGCCGACTGGGCGAAGGAGAGCGACTTCGGCTTGCGACCGACGATCCGCTCGTCGACGAGGTGAAACTCGGAATTGGTGCCCTGGCGCTGGATCGAACCGGCGTAATAGACCTCGTCACCCGGCTTGAACAAGGTCACCTCGGGACCGACGGCATCGACGACCCCGGCGGCGTCGAAGCCGAGGATCTTGAATTCCCCGGCTTTCGGCTCGGCCCGCTTGCGCACCTTGGTGTCCACCGGGTTGACCGAGACGGCGCGCACTGCGACCCGCAGATCGCGTGCCTTGGGCTCGGGCTGCGGCACCTCGATGTTGCGCAGCGAATCCTCAGCTTCGATGGGAAGGGATTTGGCGTAGCCGACAGCTTTCATCGGATATCTCCTGAAGGGGAAACGCGCCCCTAAGGGCGGCCATGCCGTTAGATTCCGTGCCAGGGCTATGATTGCAAGTACGGTCCATTAGTGGCTATAGTGCCTAAAGGGATACTATTGGCTCGACCCATGAAGCGGAAGGATTTCGACTGCGCACCGGGCTGCCCGGTGGAGGTCACCCTCGATCTCATCGATGGCAAATGGAAGGGCGTGATCCTCTATCACCTGCAGCAGGGCACCTGCAGGTTCGGCGAACTGCGGCGCCGGCTGCCGCGGGTGACGCAGCGCATGCTGACCAAGCAGCTCCGCGCCCTGGAGCAGGACGGGCTGATCCTCCGCAAGGTCTATGCTGAGGTGCCGCCCCGGGTGGAATACAGCCTGACCGAGACCGGCGAGCGCTTGCGGCCGGTGATCGAGGCGCTGCGCGTCTGGGGTGAGGATTATCGCGACCGCGCCCGCCAGCAGGGCGCCGCGGCCTGACGCGCGGTTCGCCGAAGGCGGGGAACGGACCCCGCGGGACGTGCGTCGAGGCTCCTGAGGCCCTATATACGGCGCGATTTTCCGCCAATTGCAGGACGATTCGATGCTCCGTCAGATTTCCTTTGCCGTCGCCGCCCTGACCTTTGTGGCGCTGGCGCCCCCTGCGCTGGCGCAGGATCGGGTGGTGCCGACCTCCCAGAACCAGCTCCGGCTGTCCTACGCGCCGATCGTCCAGCGGGTACAGCCGGCCGTGGTCAACGTCTATGCGGCGAAGGTGATCCAGAATCGCAATCCGCTGCTCGACGATCCGATCTTCCGCCGGTTCTTCGGCGTACCCGGCCAGCAGCCCGAGCAGATGCAGCGCTCGCTGGGCTCGGGCGTGATGGTCGATGCCGCGGGCCTCGTCGTCACCAACAACCACGTCATCGAGGGGGCCGACCAGGTCAAGATCTCGCTCGCCGACAAGCGGGAGTTCGAGGCGGAGATCGTCCTGAAGGACACTCGCAGTGATCTCGCGGTGCTGCGCGTCAAGGACGCCAAGGAACGTTTTCCGACTCTCGACTTCGCCAATTCCGACGAGTTGCAAGTCGGCGACGTGGTGCTGGCGATCGGTAATCCCTTCGGCGTCGGCCAGACCGTCACCCACGGGATCGTCTCGGCGCTGGCGCGCACCCAGGTCGGTATTACCGACTACCAGTTCTTCATCCAGACTGACGCGGCAATCAACCCGGGCAATTCCGGCGGCGCGCTGGTCGACATGAACGGTCGCCTGGTCGGCATCAACACCGCGATCTTCTCGCGCTCCGGCGGTTCGCAGGGCATCGGCTTCGCCATCCCCGCCAACATGGTGCGGGTGGTCGTCGCCTCCGCCAAGAACGGCGGCAGCGCGGTCAAGCGTCCCTGGCTCGGTGCCCGGCTGCAGGCGGTCACGCCGGAAATTGCCGAGACCATCGGCCTGCCGCGCCCTACCGGCGCGCTGGTCGCGAGTGTCGTCGCCGACAGCCCGGCGGCGCGCGCCGGGCTGAAGCTGTCGGACCTGATCACGGGGGTCGAGGGCCAGACCATCGACGATCCCAATGCCTTCGACTATCGCTTCGCCACCCGGCCGCTCGGCGGCAGCGCCACCATCGATGTGATGCGCGGCGGCAAGACACTTCGCCTTGCGGTTCCGCTGGAAACTGCGCCCGACACCGGTCGCGACGAGGTCTCCATCACCGGCCGCAGTCCCTTCCAGGGTGCCAAGGTGGCCAATATCTCGCCGGCACTCGCGGACGAGATGCATCTCGACGCCGCGGCCGAGGGCATCATCATCACCGGCGTTGCCGAGGACGGGCTTGCGGCCAATGTCGGTTTCCAGAAGGGAGACATCGTCACCGCGGTGAACGGGCAGAAGATCACCCACACGCGCGATCTCGTGCAGGCGACGCGGGAGGCGAGCCGGATCTGGCGGATCACCGTGATCCGTGGCGGCCAGCAGCTCTCGGTTGTGCTCGGCGGATGAGCCGTAACAAGCCGCCGGCACCCTCGCTGTTCGCCGCCGCCGGCCTCGAACAGGACACGCCGCATCCGCTGCCCGACCGGTTGCGCCCCAGGACGCTCGCCGATGTGGTCGGCCAGGACCACATCCTCGGCCCCGACGGCGCGCTGACCCGCATGCTCGAGACGCGCAGCCTTGGCTCGCTGGTCTTCTGGGGGCCGCCCGGTACCGGCAAGACCACCGTGGCGCGATTGCTCGCCGACGCCACCGAACTGCATTTCGAGCAGATTTCTGCGGTGTTTTCCGGCGTCGCCGACCTGAAGAAGGTGTTCGAGGCCGCGCGTGCCCGGCGCGAGAGCGGCAAGGGCACGCTGCTGTTCGTCGACGAGGTCCACCGCTTCAACCGCGCCCAGCAGGATTCCTTCCTGCCGGTGATGGAAGACGGCACCGTCGTGCTGGTCGGTGCCACCACCGAAAATCCCTCGTTCGAGCTCAACGCCGCTCTATTGTCGCGCGCACGGGTGCTGGTGTTCCGTTCGCTCGACGCCGCCGCAGTGGAGAAGCTGTTCGCCCGCGCCGAGGCAGTGGAGGGCAAGCCGCTGCCGCTCGACGCCGAGGCCCGCGCGGCACTGGCGCGCATGGCCGACGGCGACGGTCGGGCGGCGCTGACGCTGGTCGAGGAGGTCTGGCGCTCGGCACGCCCCGGCGAAGTCTTCAATGCCGCGCAACTGCAGGAGATCCTGCAGCGCCGGGCTCCCATCTACGACAAGTCGGCCGACGGCCACTACAATCTGATCTCGGCGCTGCACAAATCGGTGCGCGGCTCGGATCCTGATGCAGCGCTGTATTACCTCGCGCGCATGTTCGACGCTGGTGAGGATCCGTTGTTTCTGGCCCGCCGCGTGGTGCGCATGGCTGTGGAGGACATCGGCCTTGCCGACCCGCAGGCGCTGGTAATCGCCAACGCCGCCAAGGATGCCTACGATTTCCTCGGCAGCCCGGAAGGCGAACTCGCCATTGCCCAGGCGGTGATCTATCTCGCCACCGCGCCCAAATCGAATGCAGCCTATGTCGCCTACGGCGAGGCCATGCGCACTGCCAAGCAGGCCGGGTCGCTGCTGCCGCCCAAGCACATCCTCAACGCCCCGACCTCGCTGATGAAATCGGAGGGCTATGGCGGCGGCTACCAGTACGACCATGACACGCCGGAGGGCTTCTCCGGCCAAAACTACTTTCCGGACGAACTCGGCCGGGTGACGTTTTACGATCCGCCTGATCGCGGCTTTGAGCGCGAAATCCGCAAACGGCTCGATTATTGGGCAAAACTGAGAGCCAACAAGAACGCGCGCTGATTGGTTCCGTTGCGCCCGACGATATCTTCGCATGCTTTGCAGCGGCAGTAACACAGTCCCGCCATTGTTTCGGAATGCAATCGCTGCTTCGAGGAAGGCTCGGGGCTGATCTAGGCGATGGAGCTTTTCGATGTGCGACTACAGCCTGCACCACGTAGCGTCGCGTCCGGCCAAGGCCGGCGATAAGTTGGTATCCTCCAGTTTCTTCAACTCTGTCAGTCGCGGCTTTGCCGATGTCGACGATCCGCATCTCGCCGTATGTCTGCGGCCAGGCACGGAGCTCGCATTCGATCGTGACGTCGAGGTGGAGCCGAACTTCATCCTGTTTCCGCGGCGAAAGATCCGCAGCCGCGTCGCGCGATTCCGCCAGATCGACATCGACAATCCGACCACCCACCACGATGCGCTGGAATTCCCAGACGGCCGGATCGTGATGGTGACGAGGTTGGTGCCGGGGCAGGTCGCGACCGTGTTGCAGATGCCGGTGATGCTGAATCCGACCGAGACGGCCGCTCAGAAGCGCCCGGCGATGACCGAGGAGGCGCGCCGATGGTGGCCCAGCACCGAGCCGCTGCGCTGACGCAAGCGGTGCGGCGAGGGGGAAAGACCTGCTTCCTTTTGCGAAACCAGCGCATTTGCGCTAGGTGAGCAGGGAAGCCGGCGCGACCTGCGGTCCGGTCAATCGGACAACAGGATCGGATCGGCATGAGCCGGCGCGTCAGAAGGCCATTGCAGCCGCGGGGCGGCGACACCCCCCGTGGCGGTTCGCCCAAGGGCGTCAACAAGGGCGCCAACAAGGGCGGCCGCTTCAGGAGCGAGCGTGGCAAGGACGATCGTCCGGCGAGTTCTCGCGGCAACGATCACCGCGACAAGGGCCACCGCGACAACGAGCGTCCGGCCAAGCGTGCCGGAGCGGGCCGCGCGATGCGCGGGCGTTTCGACGAGGAACGCGCCGGCGGCGCCCGCGATGAGCGCAAGGGCGGGCCCAAAGGCGCGGGTTCAGTCTCGCCCTTTTCCGGAAAACCTTCGCAAGCCCCGCCCTCAAAGACCAGGCTGCAATCCAAGCCACATCGAGCCGGAGGGGCCCCGCACACCCCGCGTCTTGATGCCGACCAGGCTGCGCGCAAGCCGGCGCAAGCCGGGGCGTTCGAAAGCCAGCGGCTGATCAACGCCGCCGAGGCGCAGCCATTGCCGAGCAAGGTGCAGACCGTGACCGTCACCGCCGACGAGAACGACATGCGGGTCGATCGCTTTCTCGAGGCGCGCTTTCCCGGGCTGTCCTTCTCCCACATCCAGCGCATCGTCCGCAAAGGCGAGTTGCGCGTCGACGGCAAGCGTGCCGACAGCAAGGATCGTCTGCGCGAGGGCCAGAGCGTGCGTATTCCGCCGCTGCGGCTCGATGCGCCGAATGGCGGCGGCGAAATCTCCGAGGCGCAGCAGAAGACCCGTGAGGCCCTCAAGGCGATGATCTTGTGGGAAGATGACGACGTGATGGTGCTGAACAAGCCGGCTGGCCTTGCCGTGCAGGGCGGCTCCGGCACGACGCGACACGTCGACCAGATGCTCGAGGTGCTGCGCGACGCCAAGGGCCAGCGCCCGCGACTCGTACATCGGCTCGACAAGGAAACCTCGGGCTGCCTTCTGATCGCCAAGACACGCTTTGCCGCCTCGAAGCTCGCGGGCTCGTTCCGGTCGCGCTCGGCCCGAAAGATCTATTGGGCACTGGTCGCCGGCGTGCCGAAGCCGAAGCAGGGGCGCATCTCCACCTTTCTGGCCAAGGAGGAGCGCGAGGACGATTCGGTGATGCGCATTGCCGAGCATGGCGATGAGGGCGCGAGCCATGCGGTGACTTATTACGCGGTCGTCGAAACCTCGGCCCAGAAGCTTGCCTGGGTGTCGCTCAAGCCCGTCACCGGCCGCACCCATCAACTCCGAGCCCACATGGCCCATATCGGCCATCCCATCGTCGGCGATCCGAAATATTTCAACAAGGAGAACTGGCAGCTGCCCGGCGGCCTGCAGAACCGGCTGCACCTGCTGGCACGGCGCATCGTCATTCCCCATCCGCGCGGTGGCGTCATCGACGCTACCGCACCGCTGCCGCAGCATATGCAGCAGTCCTGGAACTTGCTCGGCCTGGAGGCCGATCGCTTCGATCCGATCGAAGATGCGCCGGAAGAGTGAGCTTGCACCGGCGTTGCGCCGTGCCGATATGCAGATGATGAATCCGGTCCGTCATTTCGCCGTCATCGCCGCCGCGATGCTGCTATTTCCGCTGTCGGTTGCGTCCGCCCAGTACGTGGACATCCCGGTGGCGCCCGGCGTCGGACTGCCGCCGCCGCCACCTCCGCCGCCACCGCCGAAAATCGAGGTGCTGCCGGTGCCCAAGATGGACGCGCCGCTGCCGGCGCCGAGGGCCAACCTGCCGCAGCGGCCCTCGTTCAGCGACCGCGTGGCACGCTGCCTCGACGAGGCCGCCGCCATGGGGCTCAATACCGGCGATCGCGCCGAATATTCCCGCTCTTGCGCCCAACGCTAGTGTCCCGTCTCCGAATTACCGCTTCGTTTGCCTCACCCTCGCACGGTCATTCGGAGACATCGGGATACTAGCAAAATCAAAAAGCTAGTGTGGCTTATGTCTCGCAATTGCCTACAGGGGCTTGCCGCAAAGGGCATAGGCAATTGCGAGACGCCACACTAGAATCATAACTGGATCTGATCATGCGTGAATTGTTCGACGAAGTGGCAGGCAAATCGCCGCTTGATCCCAATGAGGCGGCACGCCAGTCGTCGCGGCCGGTGCTGCGCCGGCGCTTCTACGCCGAGGCCGAAGTGGCGTCGGCGGAAGAAGGGAGCTTCGTCGTAACGCTGGACGGCCGCACCATCAAGACACCGGCCAGGCGGGTGATGAGTGCCCCGGCGAAGGAGATCGCAGAAGCTATCGCCGTCGAATGGCGGTCGCAGGCCGAGACGGTCGACCCCGCATCCATGCCGCTGACGCGGCTCGCCAACAGCGTCATCGACGGCGTCGCTGACCGCGCCGACGAAGTCGCCGACGACATCGCCAGGTATTTCGGCTCGGACGCGCTGTTCTATCGTGCCGAGCATCCGCAGGCGCTGGTCACGCGCCAGGCGCAGCATTGGGATCCGGTCCTGTTCTGGGCGGCAGATGAACTCGGCGCGCATTTCATCCTTGCCCAAGGCGTCATGCATGTCGGCCAGCCCGAAGCCGCGATTGCCGCTGTCCGTGCCGTGTTGCCGGAGGATCCCTGGCGGCTCGGCGCCATGCATGTGGCCACGACGCTGACCGGCTCGGCGCTGCTGGCGCTGGCCCTGCTGCGCGGTCGTCTCGATGCCGACGCGGTCTGGACTGCCGCCCATGTCGACGAGGACTGGAATGTCGAGCAGTGGGGGGCCGACGAGGAGGTCAGCGCGCGGCGCGCGGCACGGCGGACCGAATTCGATGTCGCCAGCCGCATCCTTGCCGCGTTGGGCTGAGCTCGCACCGAACCGCTGGTTCCACAGCGGTTAACGGCAGTTTAACGCCAGCGACCTAGTGTCCTGTCTCCGAATTACCGCTTCATTTGCCTCACCCTCGCACGGTCATTCGGAGACATCAGGACACTAGTGTGGTGGATCTGACGCTCGTTTCAGTATTGCAGCGAGTTCTTCGAACGAGCGTCAGATCCAAAACCACACTAGAATCATAATGATGCTAGTGTCCCCTTGTTTCCAACGTTCGTATGAGCGCCTGCTGCAATGGGATACGAACGTTGGAAACAGGATACTTGCAAAATCAAAAAGCTAGTGTGGCTTATGTCTCGCAATTGCCTACAGGGGCTTGCCGCGAAGGGCGTAGGCAATTGCGAGACGCCACACTAGTGTGGTGGATCTGACGCTCGTATCAGCACGGGAGCGGATGCAAGGCCATGGTGGACGCCGTCAGTTCTGTGCTTCCGGTGATCGGCGTTCAGGGCATCTCCGACGCCGTGCTGCAGCCGGGCGCCGTGATCGAGGCCCGGGTGGTGCAGGTGCTGGAGGCTAGTCTGGTGCGTCTCGCCATTGCCGGCCTGTCCATCGACGCCACCACGCAAGTCCCGCTGCAGGCCGGCACCTCGCTCAAGCTCGCCGTTGCGCAGAGCGCTGATGGCCTGCAACTCGCGATTGTCTCGGCCGAGGGAAGCGGCGCCCTGGCGGCCGCGCCCGCAACCGACATCTCGCGGATCGCCATGATCGCGCCCGATGATCCGATCCGGGCGCCATTGACGCCGGCCGAGGCCGCGGCCGTGACGACCGCCGCCCAGTCCGCGGCGGTCAAGCAGGCTGGGTTGTCACCACTGTTCGCCGATCTTGCCGCTGCCGTGGATCGTCTGCCGACATCGCTGCAAGGCGTCGCCATGGCGCTGCTGGCGGCAAGACCCGAACTTTCCACGGCGCTCAACGGCGACACCCTGAAGTCCGCCATGCGGTCCTCCGGCCTGTTCCTCGAGGCCAATCTCGCCGCCGGCACCATGGCGCCGGGCTCCAGCCTTGCCGATCTCAAGGCGGCCCTGCTGGTGTTTCGCCAGACCCTGTCGAACTGGCTCGGCGGGAGCGCGGAGATCGGGACCGCGGCCTCGGCGCTGTCCCCCCCGATCGTGCCCTCCGCGGCCTCGGCCGATGGTTGGGCGGCCCTGGCGGGGACCGATCCGGCCATGGGCCTCGCAGCCGCGGAAGGCGCGCTTCTGGTGCCGGATCTCGAAATCGAAGAAGCATTTCTGCCCAAGGCGCTGCTGCCCTTTGCCGATGAGCTTGCCAGCGGCGCCGCGGCGCAGGTGCCGATGACACCGGGGGCCCGGGCAGCGGCCGCGACGCTTGCGCTCAACCTTCTCCAGGAGGCGGGCCAGACGACCGACCAGGATGCGCCGCATGGCGTGTCGTCATCGTCCGGCCGCGGCGCGCCGCAAGGCGCAGAAGCCCTGATGGCGCGCGGTGTCGTGCCGCCGCCGCTGCGCGGCGCGACGCCCGTGGCCCAGCCGGTCGCAGCAGCCAGCATTGCGGCCGATGCCGCGCCGGACGAAGTGCTGCATCGCCTGATCGATGCGGCCGACGGCGCCATCGCCCGCCAGACTCTCATGCAGATCGCCTCGCTACCCGATCGCATTGACAGCCGCGGCATCGATCCTGCCGGCGCGCGCTGGCAATTCGAAATTCCCTTCGCCACGCCCCAGGGGACCGCGGTGGCCCAGTTCGAAATCGCCCGTGACGGCGGCGGCCAGACAGTCGCGGCCGCGAGCGAACGAAGCTGGCGGGCGCGTTTCTCTCTCGACGTCGAGCCGGCCGGGCCGGTGCATGCGCTGGTGTCGCTGTCGGGCGGCGCCACCTCGGTGCGAATGTGGGCCGAGCGACCGCTCACCGCGGCGCGACTGCGGGCCGGTGCCGCCGACCTGACGAGCGCCCTGCGTGAGGCAAGTCTCGAGCCGGGCAATATCGTCATCGGTGACGGCGCGCCGCCACAGGTCGTCGTCGCCAGGGCCGGCCACTTTCTGGACCGGGCGACATGAGTGTCTCTCGCAACGATCCGGCGCGATCGCTCGCGATCGCGCTGCATTACGAGCGCGGTAAGGGAGCGCCGCGCGTTGTCGCCAAGGGCCGCGGCACGGTCGGTGAAAAGATTGTCGAGATTGCGCGGGCCAACAATGTGCCGATCGAGGAGAACGAGATCCTGGCCGGCGCGCTGTCCCATGTCGAACTCGGCGACGAAATTCCCGAGGATCTCTACAAGGCCGTAGCCGAGGTGCTGGTGTTCGTGCTGCGGCTATCCAAACCGGGCCGCTGACGGGCCTGCGATTGTCATTGTTTGAACACGATGGCCGAGGTAGTGGAGGCCTCGTCATCCTGTATTTTCGGACCCGCCCGTGATCACTCGTCGTCTCGCCCTCGGACTGCCGCTGGGAGCGTTGTTCTCACGCCTCGCGCCGGCCGCCGCCCACGTCGCGCCGATGAAGAACGTCATCCAGGGCAGCCTCGCCAAGCATTTTACCGACAACGGCACAGCAGGCACCTTCGTCGCCTACAAGGTCGAGGACTATGCCGTAATCGCCTCGGACGCCGAGCGCTCGGGCGAGGCGATCCTGCCGGCCTCGACCTTCAAGATTCCGAATTCGGTAATCGCGCTCGACACCGGCGTCGTCGCCGATCCCGACAAAGACGTCTTCAGATGGGATGGCGTCACCCGTTTCATCCCCGAATGGAACAAGGATCAAACCTTGCGCTCGGCGATCGCGGTCTCGGCCGTGTGGGTCTATCAGGAGATCGCGCGGCGCATCGGCGAAGAGCGCATGCAGAAATACGTCGACGCCTTCGAGTACGGCAACCGCAATATCGGCGGCGGCATCGACCGCTTCTGGCTGTCGGGCGACTTGCGCATCGATCCGGTGCAGCAGATTGATTTTCTCGACCGGCTGCGGCGCGGCGTCCTGCCGGCCTCGGAGCGGGCGCAGGCGCTGACACGCGACATCCTGCCGGTGACGAAGGTCGGCGACGCGGTGATCCGCTCGAAGACCGGCCTGATCGGGGTCGATAACAAGCAGCCTGGCGAGGAGGTGCGCTCCAGTGTCGGCTGGATCGTCGGCTGGGTGGAGAAGGGCGCGGACGTCACCGTGTTCGCACTCAACATGGACATCCGCGACGGCCATCACACCGCGGCGCGCATGACCATCGTCCAGCAGTGCCTCGCCGAAATCGGCGCGCTATAGCAATCTCGGCTACTTGAGCTTGAACAGATCCTTGATGAAAGCGCCAACCGCCTGACGGGCGGCAGCACCGGCCTCGACGTCGCCGCCGAAATGCGGATCGCGCGCCACGCAGCCATCTTCGTAGCTGAACGGCTGGTTGGTGGCGGTATTGGTCAGCACACCCGGCTCGGTTTCGCGGATGGTGCAGCCGCGCACCGTCTGCGCCTTGACGGCCACGAGTGTGCCGACGGGGAAAGGCGTATCGAAGAAATGATCGGCACCGGCAAATCCGGTTATGGTCGCATCGCGGCCCGCAGTCTTCAGCCGTGCTATGACGGCGTTGCAGGTCGCCATCGGATTGTAGTCGTCGGCGGTCCCGTGGAATACCCGGATCGGCTTGGGCACCACCGCGGTCTCGTCCATATAGCTGGTGGCGCAGTCGGGATAGAACGGGATGTAGGCCGCGAAATCGATGCCTGATGCGTTCCAAAGCTTGTGGAAGCGGGCGATGCTGGCATAGAGGGCGGCCTGACCTCCACGTGAAAAGCCGATCAGCGCGATGCGCTGGGGATCGACCCGCGGGTGTTTCGCCAGGATCTCCAGCACGCGATAGATGTCGAGAATGAAATTCAGACGCCCGAGTTGCGCCTGATTGGTGCTGGTCGCGGTGATGCCGCGGCCGGTGAAGCCGTCGATGATGAACACCGACACGCCCATGGCGTTGAGCTCCTCGGCCCAGGGCTCGATGTTGGCTCCGACGCCGCCGGAGCCGTGCATCAGCACCGCGACCGGAAGCCGGCCGGAGCCTTGTGCGATGCGGAATTCGCCGGCGAGCGTCACCGGCTTGCCGCTGCGATCGCCGGTGAGGAATTGACTGTCGCTCAAGGTAAGGGATGTGAACGGATGCAGTTCTATCCGCTGCGGCAGCGTCGGGTGGACCGGGCTTTGCGCACTTGCGGCGGGAGGCAGGACTGCCACGTATGCTGCGAGCGAAGCGGCCAGAACGGCAGCGTGCACGAGACGCATCATTCTCTCCCTCATGATCGTGTTGACTCGTTGCTGCTGGTCAGTGCGATGGCAATGCCAAGCATTAAATCATTAGAGGCGGGGCCGGCGATATCGTCAATGGATCTGTGCATCCCGTGCTGGACAGCTCGCATCCGCACGCTTTCAATGCAGTGCAACGAGGCCCGTCGGAAGCAGGGCCGGCAAATGCACAATGAACAGGACAGCGAATAAACGACCAGACAAAAAGGGAATCGCCGCGGTCTTGTCGCCGCCGGCGACCGGCAAAGAGCCGCGCTCGCCCCTGTCAGCCGGCCCGGCCGATGCGGCCGAGATGGGTGAAGCCGAAGCCGGCGGGATATTTCAGGCCGTAGCCGAGGGCCCGGTCGAGGCCGATATGGGCAAGCCAGATGGCGGTGCATTGGGCGAACAGCGGTTCGCGCAAGGCGGCGGCGAGGGCGCCGAGCAGCGCCGGGCCGAGGGTCACATGTACTGTGTTGTAGGCGACGGCCCCTGTGCGCGGCGAGACGAGATAGCCCAGCATGGACAGGTCGGGAATCAGCAACAGCACGGCGAACATCGGCCAGGAGCCGCCCGTCCAGCGATAGAGCGCCAGCGCAGCACCGGCGAGGGCGAGACCTTCGAGGCGGAGCAGGATGCGCGCCCAACCCGTCACCGCGCCCGACTGTCCTGCTGCCTCGGCCATGAACGCCCCCCCGCCTGACTATGCCGACTTGGCATATGCAAATCCCGCCGCTCCCCCGCAAGGCCGAAATCGGTTTAGGGGCAACTTCAGCAGCGAACTCGCATGTTAGATGCGGTCCGGTCGTGTTGCTACTGAATATGGGTGTCTCGGTCGGCGGGCGTTTAAACGATGCGCCCGACCGGGGCCGATCTCGGGCCTCATCGCCTTCATCCGGCGCCCGCCGACCGGCTCACAGTCTACGAGGGCCGGAGGTGCTGCTAAAGGCGATAGGCGGAGCGGTTTTCCCGGCCGCGCAACGCGTGCTAGACACGGTGGGAACAGTCAGGCCGGAATGGCGCGGCTGCCCCGACGGGAGTGGTGGGCGAGAGGCAGGAAGGCATCAGGGCATGAAAGATATTGTCGAAAAACTCGAGGCGCGGCGCACCGGCGCCAAGCTTGGCGGCGGGATCAAGCGGATCGAGGCGCAGCACGGCCGCGGCAAGCTGACGGCGCGCGGGCGCATCGAGCTCCTGCTCGACAAGGGCTCCTTCGAGGAATTCGACATGTTCGTCGAGCATCGCTCGGTCGAGTTCGGCATGGAGAAGAGCAAGATCCCCGGCGACGGCGTGGTCACCGGCTGGGGCACCATCAACGGCCGCAGGACCTTCGTCTTCGCCAAGGACTTCACCGTGTTCGGCGGCTCGCTCTCGGAAACCCACGCGCTGAAGATCACTAAGCTTCAGGACATGGCGATGAAGGCACGCGCGCCGATCATCGGGCTCTATGATGCCGGCGGCGCCCGCATTCAGGAGGGCGTTGCGGCGTTGGCGGGCTATTCCTACGTCTTCCGCCGCAACGTCCAGGCGTCCGGCGTCATTCCGCAGATCAGCGTCATCATGGGCCCCTGCGCCGGCGGCGACGTTTATTCGCCGGCCATGACCGACTTCATTTTCATGGTGAAGAACACCAGTTACATGTTCGTCACCGGTCCCGATGTGGTGAAAACGGTGACCAACGAGGTGGTGACGGCGGAAGAGCTCGGCGGTGCCAGCGTCCATGCCACCAAATCGTCGATCGCCGACGGCGCCTACGACAACGACGTCGAGACGCTGCTGCAGATGCGCCGGCTGATCGATTTCCTGCCCGCCAACAACCGCGACGGCGTGCCGGAGTGGCCGAGCTTCGATGACATCGAGCGCGTCGACATGTCGCTCGACACCCTGGTGCCGAACAATCCCAACAAGCCCTACGATATCAAGGAATTGATCCTGAAGGTCGTGGACGAGGGCGACTTCTTCGAGATCGCCGAGGCATTCGCCAAGAACATCGTCACCGGCTTCGGCCGCGTCGCCGGTCGCACCGTCGGCTTCGTCGCCAACCAGCCCATGGTGCTGGCCGGTGTGCTCGACAGCGATGCCTCGCGCAAGGCGGCGCGTTTCGTGCGGTTCTGCGACGCCTTCAACATTCCGATCGTCACCTTCGTCGACGTGCCGGGCTTCCTGCCGGGTACGGCGCAGGAATATGGCGGCCTGATCAAGCACGGCGCCAAGCTCTTGTTCGCCTATTCGCAATGCACGGTGCCGCTGATCACCGTGATTACCCGCAAGGCCTATGGCGGCGCCTTCGACGTCATGGCCTCCAAGGAGATCGGCGCCGACGTTAATTACGCCTGGCCGACGGCGCAGATCGCGGTGATGGGCGCCAAGGGCGCGGTGGAGATCATCTTTCGCCAGGACATCGGCGACGCCGAGAAGATCGCCGCACGAACCAAGGAATACGAGGATCGCTTCCTGTCGCCCTTCGTCGCCGCCGAGCGCGGCTATATCGACGACGTGATCATGCCGCACTCCACCCGCAAGCGCATTGCGCGGGCGCTTGCCATGCTGCGCGACAAGCATGTCGAAGTGCCGGCCAGGAAGCACGACAATTTGCCATTGTGAGCACGCGGCAGCGGCGTCCAGGCGATCCATGGTTCAATCCGAAGCCCTGCTGTTGCCGCTGTCGCTGGTCGGAATCGTCGCCGCCAGCATGACCGCGGCGCTGGCGGCGGGACGGCGCAGCATGGATTGGGTCGGCGTCGTGCTGCTCGGCAGCGTCACGGCGCTCGGTGGCGGCTCGGCCCGCGACATGATGCTCGGCAACTATCCGCTGGTCTGGGTGCACGAGCCCTATCTGTTGGCGGTCACCAGCGTGGCGGCGCTCGCCACCATCATGCTGTCGCCGGTCATCCACCGCTTCCGCAATCTGTTCTTGGTCCTCGACGCCGTCGGCCTCGTCGCTTTCACGATTGTCGGCTGCGACGTGGCGCTCAAGGGTGGCCAGCATCCAGTGATCGTCATCGTCGCCGGCATGATCACCGGCTGCGTCGGCGGCGTGTTGCGCGATGTGCTGTGCAATGACGTGCCGCTGCTGTTTCGCAGCGAACTCTATGCCAGCGTGGCTGTCGTCACCGGGCTGCTCTATGTGATCGGATTGCGGATCGGCTTCAATCCGGACCTCGTCAGCGCGGTGGCGCTGACGGCGGGCCTTGCCTTTCGTCTGCTGGCGATCCGCTATCGCTGGGAAATGCCGAAATTCGTCTACGAGCGCGATTGAGGCTTCCTCGTCCCGAGCAGCAAAAAAGCCCCGCGTCTTGCGGGGCTTTTCTCGTCGGCGCAGCGATTGCCGCGCTCAGTGGGGCCGGCAGCGGCCGTAGCGGCCCATGAAGGTTCCGGGCGGGCAGCGGCGGACAAAGGGTGCAGGCGCGAAGTGGCGCCGCGGCGGCACGACGACCACGGGGCCGCGGCTGGGACGGCAGCCGCCATAGGGGCCGCGGTGGAAACCGGGGCCGCAGCCGCCGGCGACCTTGACCACGTCCGCATTGCCGCCCTGGCCGGTGGGAGCGAGCGGCATGGCGTTCGCAAAACTCGTGCCCGCGATCAGGCTGCCGAGGAGCGTGGCGGCGACAATAAGTTTCATGGAGCATTTCCTTTGTTGGACTCCGCACAACTGCGGGCGTGACGAACGTTGGCGAGGATCGGCGGCATTGTGGTCATGATGTGACCGTTGTCCGGATCCGATCTGGTTCGCTGCAGCGTCGCATCGTCGCAGTGAATGGCCCATGAACGGCGCGGTCACGGCGTGGCAAGGAATCCGAGCAGGGCCTTGTTGAACTCGGCCTCGGCTTCGAGAAACACCAGGTGCCCCACGCCCGGGACCACCTGGGCCTTGGCGTTCGGCATTGCCTTGGCGAAGCTCTGGGCCAGCTCGGCGTTCTGGCCCATCTTGGGGCGCAGGGCTTCGGGCGCGTTCGGGCGGCCCGGGGCGTTATGATCATTTTCGCCCATGAGGAAAAGCGTCGGCTGGGTGATCAGCGCGATCTCGTGGGCGACCGGTTCGCGATAGATCATCTGTGCCGAGCTGACGAAGGCGCGCAGCCAGCGCGGATAGTCCGCCGCGCCCTTGATGTTGAAGCGGGCGTCGATGAACGGCGTGATCGCCTCCGGCGGCAAGGTCAGCGAGTAGTTCGTGACCAGTTGCTTGCGGTAGGCCTCGGCCGTCAACCGGTCCTCGTTTTCCAGAATCTTTTCAGTCGGGGTTGGCGGGACATATCGGCGATAGTCCTCTAGGCCGATCGGCGCCACCAACATGAGGCGGTGGAGGCGATCGGGATAGGCGCGGGCGATCCGCACGGCCAGCATGCCGCCGAGCGAATGGGCGACGATGTCAACGTCATTGAGCTGCAGATGGTCGAGCAGGGCGATCGTATTGCGGGCCAGCGTGTCGAAATGGAGTTCGCCCGTCGGCTTGGCGGACTTGCCGAAGCCGATCTGGTCGGGGACGACCACGCGATAGCCCGCGGAAGCAAGCGTCTTGATCACCGGCGCCCAATAACTCGAGGGGAAATTCCGCCCGTGCAGCAGCAACACGGTGCGGCCGTTCGGCGCTGCGGTCGGCGCAACATCCATGAAGGCCATACGAAGCTGTTCGCCGTCATTGGCGACGTTGAACATCTCGACCGGATAGGGATAGGCGAAGCCTTCGAGGCCAATGCCGTAGGGCTCCCGCACGGTCGCTTTGCTGAGTGCGGCGGGCGGGCGCGGGGTGTCCTCGGCCAATGCTGGCGTGAGCAGGAGGGCGAGGACAAGGACAGCGGTCGGCGATTGCATCGGAAACTCCAGGATGATCCAGCGAATGCCGAGCTTACGCAAAAAGAAACATGGCGGCCATGCACTGGCCGTCACGTTCGCTTCATGAATGCCATCGCCGAGATCACCGATTGGGCGTTCCCGGTCCCGCCGGTGACGGATTGGCCGGCGCGGCTGGCGTGTTCGCGGCGGTCGAAGACGGCGGGTTCGATGATGAATTCGATGCGGTGTGGCTGACGCCATAGAGTACGGCTCCGACGATCAGGATCGCAGCGATGGCGTAGGCGGCGACGCGGCCGGGGCTCGAAGGCCCTTCGGCGAGTTCGGGGTCAGGCTGCAATTCGTTGTCCATGCGGGGAGGCAATTCATTCGGCGTCCGGTAATCGGCGTCGGGATCACGCGGAAAGGCCATGCTGTCCTCACGGGCTGTTGGTCTCGGTCAGTGTTGTCAATGGCCTCGCATATTGCCGGTTCCTCTCTCGCTTGCGACACTCACGTCAGCGCGTTTCGTGCAGCGCTGAATCTTCCGCAGGTGCGTAATGGGCGTGATGTCCAACTACGGTCCGTGCGATCCAGGTGTCGAGGTGGTAATAGACGTAGAACGACAGGGAAATTGCCAACATCGCCGCAAGCCCAAGCAGCGCCTTGCTCGGCTTGACCCGGTTTTGATCAGGACAGGCAAAGGGTGAGGGTTCCAGGCCGACGGAACTCGCGCTGCCTTCCACCGGCACATCTTTCGGCGCGACGAACGCGCGGCGCTCGGTCTGCGATGGAGAGTTGTTCATATCGCCTCCCGCGTGTGTTTCCTCCATCTCGAGAACGGGCGCAGGACCGGCGCTGTTCCATGGAGCGCATGGTCTGCCTTGGCTCTTATCCGGAACACTTCGGGCATGGCAGACGTTGTGCCCAATTGCGCGGGTCTGGGGGTGAAGGCTCTCGCAGCGTATGGATCTGCCGGGGCGGGGTTAAATCACATGAAGAGTGCAAGTGAGAGGCTGCCGACCGGGATCGCAGGATTGGATGCGGTCCTCGGCGGCGGAGTCATCGACGGCGGCATCTACATCATCCAGGGCGCCCCGGGCGCGGGGAAGACGATCCTCGGCAATCAGATCTGTTTCGCCCACGGAGCGCACGGGCGGCGCGCGCTTTACGTGACGCTGCTGGCCGAAAGCCACTCGCGCACGGGAGCGTGACGTGAAGACGGTGCTGGTGGTCGAGGACGAATGGGCGATCGCCGACTGGCTCGAGCTGATGCTCGGCGAGAATGGCTTCCATGTGCTGCTGGCCGGCAATGGCCGTCAGGCCCTCGATATCCTGCATCACGAGACGCCCGATGTGGTGTTGACCGACTTCATGATGCCGTTCGTGGACGGCGGCGGGCTCATGGCAGCGATGGCCGAGGACCCGCGAACCCGATCCATACCGGTCGTGGTGATGACCTCGCTGCTTGAGAGTGCGGTGCGGGAGCGCGCGACCAGTTACCGGGCTGTGCTGCGCAAGCCGTTCCGCGAGGCGGATCTGCTCGAGGTGCTCGGCGACGTCCTTGGCGGCGGGGAGCGAGCAGCGGAGCCGAGCTGAATTTTCAGTCGCCGGCGAGGGCCTTGGCGACACAAGGCGAAACCGGCGAGCCGGCTTGCGGAAACGAAATTGCGAAACCACATCAAGAGTCTGGCGAGATCCGAATCTTGATGCGAGGCGGCCTGGAAGCGACATAGACTGTTGTCGGATTCGGCAGGCATCCGCGCCAGCCGCAACAAAAAGCCGGGAAGAGCGCTTCAATGGGTATTAATCAAGGGCCGATCAGCCTCGACCAGAAATACACGCAGGCGTCGGGGCATGTCTTCATGACCGGAATCCAGGCGCTGGTCCGCCTGCCGATGGCCCAGATCCGCCGCGACCGCGCCCAGGGACTGAACACCGCCGCCTTCGTCTCGGGCTATCGCGGTTCGCCGCTCGGCGGCTACGACCAGCAGCTGATGGCCGCCCGGGCGCACCTCGCGCAATACGACGTCAAGTTTCAGCCCGGCGTGAACGAGGATCTTGCCGCGACCGCCATCTGGGGCTCCCAGCAGCTCCACCTTTCGCCCGGCGCCCAGCGCGACGGCGTCGTCGGCATCTGGTACGGCAAGGGCCCCGGCGTCGACCGCTGCGGCGACGTCTTTCGCCACGGCAATGCGGCGGGCTCGGCGAAACATGGCGGGGTGCTCTGCCTCGCCGGCGACGACCACGGCGCCAAGTCTTCGACGGTGCCGCATCAGTCCGACCACGCCTTCGTCGCCGCCTTGATGCCTTTCCTCTATCCCTCGAGCGTCCACGAGATGATCGAGATGGGCCTGCTCGGTATCGCCATGTCGCGCTATTCGGGTTGCTGGGTCGGCATGAAAGTGATCACTGAGACAGTGGAGACCACAGCCGAGATCGACCTTACCGACGAGATGAAGCCATTCGTGATCCCGTCGGATTTCGAGCTGCCGCCGGACGGGTTGAACCTGCGCTGGCCCGATGATCGCTTCGCTCAGGATCGTCGGCTGCAGGACTACAAGGGCTTCGCTGCGATCGCCTTCGCCCGCGCCAACCGCGTCAACCGCGTCACCATGGACTCGCCCAAGGCACGCTACGGCATCATGGCTTCCGGCAAGAGCTATGAGGATGTCCGCCAGGCCCTGCGTGAACTCGGCATCACCGAGGAGGTCGCTGGCAGGATCGGCCTGCGGCTCGGCAAGATCGGCATGCCCTGGCCGCTGGACCCGGTCTGGGTGCGCGAATTCGCCGTCGGCCTCGAGGAGATCCTCGTCGTCGAGGAGCGGCGCGAGATCGTCGAGAACCAGGTCAAGTTCGAGCTGTTCGGCTGGCGCGACGACGTCCGGCCGCGCGTCGTCGGCAAGATGGACAATCGCGACAAGCGCTTCTTCCCGTTTTCACAGGAGCTCAGCGTCGCACTGATCGCGACGTCGCTGGTCGACCGGCTTTTGATGCTCGATCTCAACCCTGAAATCGTCGCTATGCTGCGCGCCAAGGCCGACTGGTTCCACGGCCGCGAAGCCTCGCAGGTGCAGGCGGTGGCTCCTGTCACCCGCACGCCCTATTTCTGCTCGGGCTGCCCGCACAACACCTCGACCAAGGTGCCGGAAGGCAGTCGCGCGATGGCCGGCATCGGCTGTCATTTCATGGCGCAGTGGATGGATCGCAGTACCGAGACCTTCACCCAGATGGGCGGGGAGGGGGTGCCCTGGACGGCGATCGCGCCCTTCACCAACGAGAAGCACATCTTCGTCAACCTCGGCGACGGCACCTATTTCCATTCCGGCAGCCTTGCGATCCGCCAGGCACTCGCCGCCAAGGTCAATATCACCTACAAGATCCTTTATAACGATGCCGTCGCCATGACCGGTGGCCAGCACGTGGACGGTGACCTCTCGCCCCAGCAGATCACCTTCCAGCTCCACAGCGAAGGACTGCGCAACATCTATCTCGTCTCGGAAAGCCCCGACGTCTATCCGGCTTCCGATCTCGCTCCCGGGGTCAAGCTCGCCCACCGCGACGAACTCGATACGGTGATGCGCACCTTGCGCGACACCCCGGGCTGTTCGGCCATTGTCTTCGTCCAGACCTGCGCGGCCGAGAAGCGCCGCCGCCGCAAGCGCGGTCTGCTCGAGGATCCGGCGCGGCGGGTGGTGATCAACGCCGCCGTCTGTGAAGGCTGCGGTGACTGTTCGGTGCAGTCGAACTGCATTTCGGTGGAGCCGCTGGAAACCGAACTCGGCCGCAAGCGCACCATCAACCAGTCGAGCTGCAACAAGGACTTCTCCTGCCTGAAGGGCTTCTGCCCGTCCTTCGTCACCGTCGAGGGTGGCCGGCTGCGCAAGCGAGCGCCGCTCGACCCCTCGGCCATCGGCGATCTGCCGCCGGTGCCGGCGCTGCAGCCGCTGGATCGGCCCTACAACATCGCGGTGGGCGGCGTCGGCGGCACCGGCGTCCTCACCATTGGCGCGTTGCTCGGCATGGCCGCTCATGTCGAGGGCAAGGCCAGCATGATCCTCGACATGTCCGGCCTCGCCCAGAAGGGCGGCGCCGTGCTCAGCCACGTACGGATCTCGCAGAATCCGGCCGAGGTGACCTGCTCGCGCATCGTCACCGGCACGGCCGATCTTTTGATCGCCGCCGACGAGGTGGTCGCGATCGCCAAGGAGACCATTACGCTCTGCGAGACCGAGCGCACTCACGGCATCATCAATACCCATCTGATCCCGATCGCCGATTTCATCCGCAACCGGGACTTCGATTTTCAGCGCCGCAAGGTCGATGCCGTGCTGGAGAGTGCGATCCGCAAGGATTCCATTTTCCTCGACTTCACCCATGCCGCAGAAGCGCTGCTCGGCGATTCCATCGCCACCAACGTGATGATGCTGGGCTATGCCTGCCAGCGGGGGCTGCTGCCGGTCGGGCCCGAGGCGATCGCCAAGGCGATCGAGCTCAACGGCGTTTCGGTGAAGATGAATTCGCTGGCCTTCGCCCTCGGCCGGCTCGCCGCCGCCGATCCGGAGCGGCTCCACGCGATGCTCAAGGACGAGGCCGCCGCGCCCAAGTCCCTCGACGAGCTGACTCTCGACGAGATCATCGCCCATCGCAGCGCACTGCTGCGCGATTACCAGAACTCCCGGCTTGCCGGCCGCTATCAGCGTCTGGTCGGCAAGGTGCGCAAGGCCGCCGATGACGGTGGCTACGGCGAGGCGCTGCCGCGGGCCGTCGCCATCAGCTATGCCAAGCTGCTTGCCTACAAGGACGAATATGAGGTGGCGCGGCTCTATACCGACGGCCGTTTCGCGGCCAGCGTCGCCGAGCAGTTCGAGGGTGATTTCACCCTTAAATTCCATCTGGCGCCGCCGCTGCTGTCGTCGGGCACCGATCCGCTCGGCCGGCCGCGCAAGCGGCAGTTCGGTCCCGCCATGATGCGCGGCTTCAAATGGCTCGCCCGTTTCAAATTCCTGCGCGGCACGCCATTCGATCCGTTCGGTTACTCGGCGGATCGCAAGCTGGAGCGGCAGCTGGTCGCCGACTACGAGCGCGATGTGGAGACGGTACTCGCCAAGCTGGCGCCACAGACCGTCGATGCGGCGGTCGCTCTGCTCGCTCTGCCGGAGACCATTCGCGGCTACGGCCCGATCAAGGACAAGGCGGCGAGCGAGGCGCGTCGCCGCCGCAGCGAATTGCTGGCTGCCGTCGACGAGCCGGCGCCGGTGGCGCCACGTCAGCTGGCGGCGGAGTAGGAGGATTCCCTCAGCCGCGTCAGCCTCTGAGCCCACCACTGCACGCATACGCCTATTCCGTTTCGCGTGGCGGAATAGGGCGCGCCTGATCCTGCTTGCCATTCCCTCGTCGGCGGTTCACAAAATCCGGAATGCTTCAGGGAGCAACCGGAGAGGGAATTGGGCATCAAGGGCAAGGCGTATATCGCCGGCATCTACGAACATCCGACGCGCCATGCGCCCGACAAGTCGATCGCGCAGCTCCATGCCGAGTGCGCCGCCGGCGCGCTGGCCGATGCCGGCCTGACCAAGGACGACGTCGACGGCTATTTCTGCGCCGGCGACGCACCGGGCGGGCCGATGGCCATTGCCGATTACATGGGCCTGAAGCTGCGCCATTTCGACGGAACGGATTCCGGTGGCTGCTCCTACATCATCCATCTCGGTCATGCTGCGGAGGCGATCGCCGCCGGCCGCTGTTCGGTGGCGCTGATCACGCTCGCCGGCAAGCCGCGCACCGCCGCACCGCCGCCCCGGGCGGTCGGGCCCGAACTCGATTTCGAGGCCGCCTATGGCGCTACCACCCACAACGTCTACGCCATGTGCGCGCTGCGCCACATGCACGAATTCGGCACCACCAGCGAGCAACTGGCCTGGGTCAAGGTCGCGGCCTCGCACCACGCCCAGTACAATCCGCATGCGATGCTTCGCGAGGTGGTCACCGTCGATGACGTGATTCAGTCGCCGATGATCGCCGATCCGCTGCACCGCCTCGACTGCTGCGTCGTCACCGATGGCGGCGGCGCCGTCATCGTCACCACGCCCGAGATCGCGAAAAGCCTGAAGCGGCCGCTCGTCCGTCTGATCGGCGCCGGCGAGGCACTCAAGGGCCCACGCGGCGGAAAGTCGCTGGATTTGACCCATTCGGCCGCGGTGTGGTCGGCGCCGCCGGCCTACGCCGAGGCGGACGTGACACCCAAGGACATCAAATATGCCTCCGTCTACGATAGCTTTACCATCACCGTGGTGATGCAGCTCGAGGATCTCGGCTTCTGCAAGAAGGGCGAGGGTGGCAAGTTCGTCGCCGACGGCAATCTGATCTCCGGGGTCGGCAAATTGCCCTGGAACACCGATGGCGGCGGTTTGTGCAGCAACCATCCGGTCAACCGCGGCGGCATGACCAAGATCCTCGAGGCGGTGCGGCAGCTTCGCGGCGAGGCCCATCCCAAGGTGCAGGTGGCCAATTGCGACCTCGCCCTGGTGCACGGCACCGGCGGCATGCTCGGCATCCGCCACGGTGCCTCGACCGCGATCCTGGAGCGCGTGTGATGAGCGACGTGAAGTATCCCGCCCCGCAGGGCAATCCCGAGACCAAGCCGTTCTGGGATGCAGCCGCGCAAGGCAAATTCCTGATCAAGCGCTGCCTCGCCTGCAAGGAGCCGCACTACTTCCCGCGGGCGATCTGCCCGTTCTGCTTCTCTGGTGAGACCGCCTGGGAGGAGAGTTCGGGCGAGGGCGAGATCTACACCTTCAGCATCATGCGCAAGTCGCCGATCGGGCCCTACGCCATCGGCTATGTGACGCTGAAGGAAGGCCCTTCGCTGCTGACGAATTTCGTCGATTGCGATTTTGCCAAGCTGAAGATCGGGGCCAAGGTCAAGGTGGTGTTCAAGCCGACCGACGGGGCACCGCTGCCGTTCTTCACCACAGCCTGAACAGGTCAGGCGACAGAGCGGGGGCAACCCGCCCATCATCGAAACGGAGGAAACGCCCGATGGCCATCGATTACCCGGCAATCCTGTCGATGAAGCGGGAAGGCGAGGCCTATGCGTATACCGATCGCGAGGTGATGCTCTACGCGGTCGGCATCGGCATGGGCGCCGATCCCATGGACGAGCGTGAACTCGGCTTCGTCAACGAGGCGGCGTTTCATCCGCGACCACTGAAGGTGATGCCGACTTTCGCGTCGGTCGCGGCCTGGGGTGCCGGGCCCGGCGATCTCGGCATCAACCGCCTGCTGCTGGTGGACGGCGAACGCGACATCAGCTTCCATCGGCCGCTGCCGGTGGCGGCGAAGATCACCGCCGATTCCCGCGTGGTCGCCGCCTATGACAAGGGCAAGGACAAGGGCGCGGTGATCATCCGCGAGACCGTGCTCAGGGATGAAAGTGGCGACAAGCTCGCCACGCTGGTGGGGGCCGCCTTCGCTCGGGGCGACGGCGGTTTCGGCGGTCCCTCGGACGGCCAGCCGCCGCCGCACAAGGTGCCGAGCCGCGCGCCGGATCGCTCGGTCGACATCGTGACGCGGCCGGACCAGGCGCTGACCTATCGGCTGTGCGGCGACCGCAACCCGCTGCATAGCGATCCCGAATTTGCCCGCCGGGCGGGTTTTCCCCGGCCGATCCTGCACGGCATGTGCACCTATGGCCTGACCTGCCGGGCGGTGCTGCAGACCTATGCCGATTACGACCCCGCAGCATTCCGCCGTCACGCTGTGCGCTTCTCCTCGCCGGTGTTTCCGGGCGAGACGGTGACCGTGGACCTCTGGAAGGACGGCGAGGTCGTCTCTTTCGAGGCAAGGGTGAGGGTGCGCAATGTGACTGTCATCAAGAACGGCATGACGGTTCTCGGATAGGGACGCACGACCATGACCTCAAACGCAGCGACCTCCGAGCCGAAGCCCCCAGCGACGGCCCGTCTTGCCGCCACCATCCTGCTGCTGCGCGAAACCGGTGGCGGCATGGAACTCTTCATGGTGGTGCGCCATCATGAGATCGATTTCGCTTCCGGCGCGCTGGTCTTTCCCGGTGGCAGTGTCGAGCCGGGCGATCGGACCCTCGCCGGCAAGGCCGAGCTTCTGACCATGACGGCTGGCCTCGACGAGGCGACGCTGGCGCTGCGCATTGCGGCGGTGCGCGAGACGTTCGAGGAATGCGGTATCCTGCTGGCGCGGCCGCGCGGCTCGGAGCACGTCGTCGACGCTGTGCGTCTCGCCGGTCTCGAGGCGGTGCACCGCGCCGCGCTCACGGCGGGCACGCTCGCCTTTGCCGACTTCGTCGCGCGCGAGAAGCTCGTTCTTGCGCTCGATCTGCTGGTGCCCTTCGCCCATTGGATCACGCCGCTGAAGATGCCCAAGCGCTTTGACACCCATTTCTTCCTCACGGTGGCGCCATCCGATCAGGTCGGCGCCCATGACGGGCGCGAGGCGGTGGATTCGGTCTGGATCGCGCCGCGCCGCGCGCTCGAGGAGGCGAAGGCTGGCCGCTACAAGATCCTGTTCCCGACCGAACGCAACCTGATCCGGCTGGCGCGGGCGACGACGGCGGCGGAAGCGATCGCGGCGGCGCGCACCGAGTCCATCGTCACGGTGATGCCCGAACTGACCCGGACCGCCGATGGCCGCCGGCAGCTGCGCATCCCTGCGAATGCGGGCTATGACGGCGAGGTCTTCGACGTTGATTTTTGATGCCCAGGGACGGTGGTGGCGATGACTGACAATCTGTTCGCCGGGCTGAAGGTGATCGACTGCGCGAGCTTCATCGCCGCTCCGGCGGCGGCGACCACGCTGGCCGATTTCGGCGCTGACGTCATCAAGATCGAGCCGCCGGGCGAGGGCGATCTCTACCGCGCGCTGCGGGCGGCGCCCGGTTATCCGGTCAGCGATTTCAACTATCCGTGGATCGTCGACAATCGCAACAAGCGCAGCATTGCCCTCGATCTGAAGACGACTGAGGGCAATGCCGTTCTCCATCGCCTCGCCGAGCAGGCCGACATCTTCATCACCAACATGCCGCCGCCGGTGCGCGAGCGCCTCAAGATCCGCTACGAGGATCTCGCCCCGCGCAATCCGCGGCTGATCTATGCCTCCTTCACCGCCTATGGCGAGACCGGGCCGGAGGCAGGCAAGACCGGTTTCGATTCCACCGCCTATTGGGCGCGTAGCGGCTTGATGGACAACGTCAAACCTTCCTTCGATGCGCCGCCGGCGCGCTCGGTCGCCGGCATGGGCGACCATCCCAGCGCCATGGCGCTGTACGGCGCTATCGTCACCGCGCTCTATCGCCGTGAACGCACCGGCAAAGGCGGCAAGGTGTCATCCTCGCTGATCGCCAACGGTCTGTGGGCCAATGGTGTGCTGGTCCAGGCCCAGCTCTGCGGCGCCACCATGATTCCGCGACCGCCACGCGAGCAGCTACCCAACGCCTGCACCAACATGTACCGCTGCCGTGACGATCGCTGGCTGACGCTGAGCGTGCTCAACGAAGCCCGCCAGTTTGAACCCTTGCTGCTGGCTCTGGAGCGCCCGGACATTGCCGACGACCAGCGCTTCGCCACGCAGGAAGCGCGGCGCCGCAATTCGCGGGCGCTGATCGCGCTGTTCGACGAGATCTTCGCCTCGCGGGATCTCGCCGACTGGCGCCTGCGCCTCGACGCCGCCGGGATCACCTTCGGCGTTACCGGCCGGCTCGAGGACATCCCCGACGACCTCCAGATGCGCGAGGCCGGCGCCCTGGTGCCCTATGGAGACGGCGACGTGCTCACGGTCAGCAGCCCCTTCACCGTCGATGGGCTTCGGAAGGAGCCGGCCCGCCCGGCGCCCGAGATCGGCGAGCACGGTGACGAGATTCTGCGCGAGTTCGGCTATGACGCCGCCGCGATCGCGGCCCTGCGCAAGTCCGGCGCGCTGGGGTGAGCGGGAAGGCAGGCCGCCGGCGGCCTGCTCGCGCTAGTCGCCCGATTCATTCAGATTGAAGGGTAAAGGTGCTTGAGTTTGATGCGAGCATTGGGAGTTGTGAAGTGCCAGTTTGCCTTGGTGTGGTTGGCATTGCGGTCTTTCTCCCAGGCGGCGATTTCCTCGGCGAGGGTCTGTTTGTCGGGAATCCGTCGATCGAGGCATTGGGACGATAGGACGCCGAGTTCGGACTCGGCGAGATCAAGCCAACTGCCGTGCTTTGGTGTGTAATGCCATTCAAAGCGCTCGACCAGCCGCCTGGCCTCAGGGGCCGGAAAGGCTTCATAGAGTGACGCCTTGCTGTGGATGTTGAGATTGTCCTGGATCAGAACGATGGTCTTGGCGCCGGCGAAGTGGACATCGGCCAAGTCCTTCAGGACGTGAGCATAATCCACGGCGGTATGGCGATCGGTGACTTTGACATGGCGCCAGCCTTCGAGCGGAGCAAACATCATGAAGAGATTGGCGGTGCCGTTGCGTTTGTACTCGTAATCGCAACGAGCCGGGCGCCCACGCTTCATCGGAATCGGCATGCGCGTCTCGGCGAGGAGTTGCTTTGAGCTCTCGTCCAGGCAAACCAGCGGGTAGTCGGGATCGCGTGGCCGGGTGTAGACGGCCAGCACGTCCTCCATGGCGGCTACGAACGCACTATTGGCTTTCGGCGGGATGACCCAGCACTGTCGGCGATGGGGCTGGAGAGTGTTTTTTTTAGTGCCCGCCCGATCGTCGAGTCGCTGGCACGATCAACAATATGGAGTTCTACGACTTTTTGCTCCAGTAGCCGCAGGGTCCAGCGTGCGCGTCCCTTGGGAGGTTCGGAACAAGCCAGGGCAATCAGTTTGGCTTCCTTCTCACCGTCAAAAATCCGCGCAACCCCCGGTGTTGCGCGCTGCTTACGGCTCAATACCGCCTCGAAGCCTTCTTCCACCAGTTGCTTCCGCACTCGGTAAACCATGGAAACGCTGGTATCGAACGCCTTAATGATCCGGCTGTCACTCCAACCTTCGCCGGCTTCCGAGACATCGGCCTTCAACAATATTCGCGCCTTCAGCAGCTTTTGAGCTGCGCTCTTGCCCTTCCGTATCAGCGTTTCAAGCTGTTCGCGTTCCTCGCCGCTCAGCCGCACAACATACTTCTTTACCGAAATTTCCGTCGCAGCCATGATCCTCTCCGGCGCTCGCGTCGAGACGATCGAATCGAATCACAAATTCTCCATCCTTTCAAATTATTTGAAGCGAGCGACTAGTGTCCCATCTCCGAATGACCGCTTCATTTGCCTCACCCTCGCGCGGTAATTCTGCGAGCACGGTAGGGATAGGGGCTGAAGCAGATCGGATCGCTGCGATTGATGGCGATCCATTCATGGTCGGCGAGTTCGTAGCGCATCATTCGAGCGCCCAGTTTGGAAGCTTGAATCACGGGGGCTTGCCAGACGCTGCGCTTCCGAGCAGGCGCGCCGGTTGGACGTTCACGGGTTGGAAGCGGGCATCAGCAGCAACGATCTCCGGTGAAACCGTCGAAAATGATCCATTTCGGACAGAGCTTTGACCTGTTGATCTGGGTCAACGCGAAGATCGATTTTAATGGAATTAGTCGTTCTAAACGGACGAGGCGAAAACGAAGCTCTCATTCGCAATAGCGACTACGCTGCTGATAAGGGTTCGTAGCCGCGAGTACTGAGAAAGCCAGCGCTGTGGTGTACCGCACGTACGTTGATTATCCCGCCAATTGCGTCGTACGGCCGGGTGTAGTGCAGCGGTCGCGGGCCGTTGCACGACAAGCGGCGGTGGGTGCTGGGACTGTAAATCGCAGTGGTCCGGTCAATCGCGCTGGCAGACGTTGACTGGTCATTTTGCGAGATTTGCAGCCTGCACGAAATCCCAACAATCATGGGATTTCCGCAGGACTGTTCTATGAGTTCAACATCTGACAAGACGGGCCGCATCATGAAACTAGTGGCATCAGTGGTTTCTGCGCTGTCTTTCGTGGCGCTTTCGGCAATTCCGCTCAACGCTCAGCAATACAAGATGCAAACGCCGATACCGCCGGGCGTTGCAATTCCGGACAAGGTGGAGACCCGCCTCGGGACGCTGAACTTCTTCGACGGCTTTCCCGACGATGCGACCGTGGAAAAGCTCTACGACAATCTGGACTTCCAACACGCCGTCCAAGCCTACCTGTTGGCCCTGGCTCCAGTGAGCCAATTGGCAAATCGAAAGGGAGTCGCGGAACTGGGTCCGCTCAATCTAACGGTTCCGATCTTCGAGGATAGGATGGACTCGAAGTCGCTTTTTCTCACTCCGAACAACAACACGCCGTACACTTGGTTTTGGCTCGACCTGCGCGACGGGCCACTGGTGCTCGAAGTGCCACCCAATGTGCTCGGCCTCATCAACGACATGTGGTATAATTTTATTACTGATGTCGGGTTCGTTGGGCCGGACAAGGGTGAGGGCGGCAAGTACCTGATCCTGCCGCCCGGCTACGACGGCGAGGTGCCGACCGGATATTTTGTCGTGAAGCCGGCGACGTTCAGCGTCTGGGTTCCGTGGCGCTCGTTCTTGGTGAACGGTGATCCGAAGCCAGGCGTCGACTCGGTCGAAAAGCACACGCGAATCTATCGCCTGAAAGATGCTGAAAATCCCCCGAAACTCAATTTCGTGCATGTTTCCGGTAAAGCATTTAGCACGCTGGCGCCGGGAGATTTTCCCTTTTGGGAGTATCTGAATCAGGTTGTGCAGGAGGAGCCGACCGATACAGTTGACCCGGTCACCCTCGGCCGTTACGCGTCGGTCGGCATCCAGAAGGGTAAGCCCTTCGCGCCCGATGCACGGATGAAAAAAAATTCTGACCGAAGCCGCCTTGGTAGGTGACGCCACCGCGCGTACAATCAATAGCCGGTTGCGGATCAAGGAAAGCTACTATTATCCCAACAGCGCGTGGCGAACGGGCTTTTTCGGCGGCTATAAATTCGAGGAAAACGGCGCGCGTATTCTCGACGCCTACTCGGCATTCTTCTTCTACGCGACCGGCGTGACACCGGCGATGGATTCGAAGTCAGTTGGCGAGGGATCGCAGTATATGGCCGCGTTCGTTGATAGCCAAAACAAGCCACTCGACGGCGGAAAAAACTACAAGCTGCACTTGCCGCCCAATATCCCAGTCAAGCAATTCTGGTCGGTCATCCTCTACGACAATCAGACCCGCTCTATGCTGCAGACCGACCAGCGTTGGCCAGCCGCAACCAGCCAGAACCCGAAACTCTTGCCGAACGCGGACGGGTCCGTGGACATCTATTTCGGGCCCAAGGCGCCGGCCGGCAAGGAGGACAACTGGGTTCAGACTATCCCCGGCAAAGGATGGAACACGCTCCTGCGCCTCTACGGCCCACTCCAGGCGTGGTTCGACAAAACTTGGCGGCCCGGCGAGATTGAGCCGCTGTAGCAACGAGGAGGTTGCAGCTTCGGCGCGCGCCTCCTCATTTCCGGTGGTTGGCCCATCGCGGCATATTGCGCTGCCGCACTAGCGGGCCGCTTCAGGGGCATAGCGGACATTGCCTTCGCCGAGTCATGCTGTTGTGTTAATGAGTGCACGGCCTAGTGCTCCTGCTCTACAGCCGCGGCGTCACCGCGATGCAGATAAGCGTCCGCATCCGCCTGGATCAGGCCGGCGCGGACCGCGAGCCAGACCAGATGGGCGTCGGTGCGGGCGCCGACCTTGGCCTTGATCTGGTAGTGATAGTTGCGGACGGTCTTGAGGCTGAGATGCAGCGAGGCTGAAATTTCTTCGGCCGACCAGCCCGAGGCGATCAGCCGCAGGATTTCGCTCTCGCGGGGGCCGAGTTCGTCCAGCGGCGAATGGGGGTGGGCGAGGCGCTCCACCGCGATCTCCCGGGCGACGTCGTTGCTCAGCACGCGACCACCCTGGGCGACGACCGCAACGGAACGGACGAGTTCGGCGGCATCGCTGCCCTTGGTGACGTAGCCCGTCGCGCCCGCCTCGAACGCCTTGAGGGCGAAGCCGGCGCCGCCATGCATGGTGAAGATCAGGATGCGGGCGTCGCGATCCCATTGCCGGATGTGGCGCAAGGCCTCGATCCCACCAACGCCCGGGAGCGAGAGGTCCATGATCACGACATCGGGTTTGGTGCGCTGATAGGCCTGATATGCCGACGTGGCGTCGTCGGCCTCGGCCACCACGCGGTAGCCCGGCGTGCGCTCGAGCAGGCGGCGATAGCCCTCCCGCACCACGGGATGGTCGTCGACCAGGAGGATGGTGAGTTCGCTCATGCCATGGCCGCCAGGGCGGGCGCAGGCTGCTGCGCGGCGCCCATCACCGGAATGCGGGCGACGACGCGGATGCCGCGCTTCGCCGGGCCGATCAGCAGGCTGCCGCCGAGCGCCGCCACGCGCTCGCGGATGCCGAGAATGCCGTAGCCCGATCCGGCGTTGAGCTGAGCCGCGTTGCCGCCGCCGTCGTCCTCGACGCTCAGCGCGACGCTGCCGGTCTCTGCTTCCTCGCGCGCGATCTCGAGGCGGACGTCGCGCGGCTTTCCGTGGCGCACCGCATTGGTCAGGCATTCCTGGGCGATGCGGTAGATGTTCAGCGAGATCGCTTCGGGCAGGCCGGCGAGATCGCCGACCACTTTCATGTGGACGGTAGCCTGCGGCGCGCTGCGCATGTTCCAGCCGGCAACGAGCTGGGCGAGGCTCGCCTCGAGCCCCAATTCTTCGACCTGCTGCGAACGGAGCCGGGCCAGCGCGCCGCGCAGGGTGGCCGTCATGCGCTTGGTGACGTCGGCGATGGCGTGGGCGTCCTTGGCGAGATCGGGTCGCGTCGCCGCGGCCTCCATCTCGATCACGGTGGCGAGGGCCCCCACCGCCGCGAGGCACTGGCCGAATTCATCGTGGAGATCCCGCGCCAGTGCGCGGCGCTCATCCTCCTGGACCTGGAACAGGCGGTTGGTCAGCGCCACGCGTTGCGCCGTCGTTTCGGCCAGGCGTTCGGTAAGATCGTTCACCGCGCGGGAAATGTGGCTGAATTCCGCGGTGCGGCAGGGCGGCAGGCGATAACTGTAATCGCCGCGCTCCAGCCGGCGCAGGCCGCCGATGATGGTGCGGGCCGGCAGCAACGACTGACCGATGAAGAAGGTGGCGAGGATGGCGATTCCCGACGCGAGCATCGCGGCGACGCTGAGCACCATCTTGATCTGATCCCAAGCCTGACGCACCGCGGCGCCGGCGTCGACCTCGGCGGCGACCACGCCGGCGTGAGGCTGCCGCGTCGTCAAGGGGCGCTCGACCGGTACAGAGGGGCCGAAGAGATAGTCATAGGCGGCCTTGAACCAGTCCGGCGCGGCACTGCCGATGGTCTCCACTTGACTGCACAACCGCCTCGGCGCCTCGCTGTTTGGGGCGAAGGTGATGCATACGCCCGGTGCGATCACCCGCATGGTCGCCAATGTCTCCCAGTTGGGAATGGGGACCAGGTGTTCCCGGCCGAGCCCGTTGCGCCACAGCAATTCGCGCCAGTAGAGGTTGGCGAAGGCGGCGGCAGCCCGATCGGCGGAGGCCGAGGCGCCGGCTTCGATGCTGCGGTGCGTCTCGAACAGCACCCAGCCGACGGTGCAGGTCAGGCAGACCAGCACGACGCCGGCCAGCCGCACGACAAGATGAGCGAACAGGTTCATGTTTCACTCACGCCTGAATTGAGGTTCATCAATCATGAGCGTCAATGCCCTGGCAGGCAAGCGCAAAGGGCTGCGGTTTTCAGGTTGCCGGCGAAGGTCGGGCATATTGCCCAAGGCGCCGCGGGATCGCTGCCCTTGGCCGGTCCAGGCACGCCTTCTAGCTTGAAGGAGCCTCAATCCGGTCGGGGAACCACATCTTGATGAGCGAGCGCAAAATTGAACTGCCGGGGCGCGATCCGCTGCCGCTCTGGCTGATCTTCACCGGAGTCAGCGTCTTCGCCTTCATTCTATTGTGGTATTTCGGCCTGATCGCGCGGATGGTCGCGGGCGACCGCACCTACATCTCTTCGGTCATCGCCGTGCTCTACGTCGCCACCAGCCTGCATTGCCTGTGGCGCATCCTCGCGGTAGCGCATGAGGGCGATGCGGCCGTGCGCACCGCACAAAGCATTACCCAGGACCACGGCAGGATCTTGAAAGCCCGCAGCACGGAGACGCTGCCGCCGGGGCTCGTTGCCGGCCATGTGCGCGATCTCATCGCCAAGGCCGCAGCGCAGGGCGCCTCGCGGCTCGATCAGACGCTGCTGCTGCGCGTGCTCGCCGCGAGGCTGCGCGGCTCAAACCAGTTCGGCGATTTCGCCAGCGACACCCTGATGAAGCTCGGCCTGCTCGGCACGATCATCGGCTTCATCATGATGTTGGCGCCGATCGCCGGGCTCGACACCGAGAACAAGGAGGCGGTCCGCTCGTCAATGTCGCTGATGAGCGACGGCATGGCGGTCGCGATGTATACGACGCTTGCCGGATTGGTGGGGTCCATCCTTCTCAAGATCCAGTACGCGATGCTGGATAGCGCGACGACGAACATCTTCGCCTTCGCCGTCGATCTCACCGAGGTCCATGTGGTCTCGCTGCTGGACAGCCGGGCGGCTGCCGAATGATCGACGATTTCGATCTCCTGCCGCGCAGCGCGCCGTTCGATCCGTTCAGCGTCGTCTTGTTCAAGGCGCTGCAGGCGCTCGCGTGCCTGTTCTTCATCGTGCTGCTGGTGGTGGCGCCGAAGGCCAAGGATGGAAAGATCGACAGCAAGGCCGAATTCCTCGTCAGCATGGACTGGCCGGACAACCATCCCGACGACGTCGACATCTTCGTTCAGGATCCGCTCGGCAACATCGTCTGGTATCGCCGGCGCGATGCCGGCTTCATGGTGCTCGAGCGCGATGATCGCGGAGGCGTCAACGACTTCGTCCTCGTCAACGGCAAGAAGGTGCCGACGTCGACACGGCAGGAGTTGGTCAGCATCCGCGGCATCGTCGCCGGCGAATACACGGTGAATGTCTATCATTTCGCGGCTTTGACCGGGCGCCCGGTGCCGGTGACGGTGATGGTGCAGAAGCTCAATCCGGTCGTCACCATCGTCGCCAAGGAAACGATCGATCTCGACCAGGGCGGCTCCGAGCGGACCGCGGTGCGCTTCACCATCGATGGAAGCGGCGCTGTGACCGAGACCAGCCGGATCGCGCGGTCGATCCTGCAGACCTTCTACAGCGCCAGGCGCAACGGCGGATAACATGGCGCTGCAGACCAATGTCTTGTTGCTGGTGCTGGCCTATGTGCTGCTGAGCGTGCTGCTGCTGGTGGTGATCGCCCAGCTGAGGCTTCCGCGCCTCGTCAAGATCGGCGCGATCGTCCTCGCCAGCGGCTTCTACATCGTCGTCTTCTACGCCAGCCAGGGGCTGCTCGGCTGGTCGGCACCGGTGGTGGTGCCGGCCCGTTTCCAGGTGTTGTGGACGCGGGTCATCGAGCCCAACCCGTCGCGCCAGCAGCCTGGCGCCGTTCATCTGTGGCTGGAGGAGCTGGACGACGCCAACCTGCCGAGCGGCGTACCGCGCAGCTATGTCCTGCCGTATTCGCCGCAGCTGGCGGGTCGGGTCTCGGCGGCGCAGGCGGAGATCGAAAATGGCCACCCGCAAGGCGGACGGGCGCAGTTTTTCGGCAGCCCTTCGGATGCGGCTCTGCCGGATGGGCTCTCAGTCGACACGTCGATGCGGGCCGCTCCTCCCGGAGGCGATGCGCCGAGCGGCGGGCTGCTCGATCCGGCGTTCCTCGGCGGCCAGTCCAAGTCGGTCGAGCTCGTTCCGCTGCCGAGGCCTGAACTGCCGCCCAAGGGCCTGCCGTAAGGTGCCGTGCAGAACCTGGCGGGTCGTCACGTTCCGCTGGTGACCGTCGTCTGCACCGGCAGCACGGTGTCCGGTGTGCGGTCGGGCGTGTCGTCCTTCCAGCGTACCGAGCCGAACGGCCGTTCCAGCATGCGCCGGATGCGGATCGGCTCGGGACCCATGTGGAAGTCGATGGCCTGGCGGTGGAGCGCCCGTTCCGACTGGGTCGGACGGTTGCGCTGGCGCAGATAGTCGGTCCAGGTCGGGCAATGATAGCGCTCGATCCAGATCTCGGGATTGGCGAGGTCGCGCGCCACCGACCAGCCATAGGCGCCGTTGCGCTGCCGGCTGAGCTGGACGTCCTGAAGCAGTGTATAAAACGCGCGTGCCCGCTCCGGGTCGACGCGGTATTCGATCTCGATGACGATCGGGCCCGAGCGCGAGGTGATCGGCAGGTGCACCTCCGGGTCGGCGAGGGGATCGAGGGCGCCCTCGTCGCGGCCCTCGCGGTCGGGCAGCCGCAGCCAGAGGCCGAGCACGGGGGAGGCGAGCATTACTGCCGCCGAGAGCATCAGGGCGTGATCGGTGCCGATGGCGTCGGCGGCGCGGCCCCACAGCCAGCTGCCGATGGCGACGCCGCCGGAAATCGCCGCCTGGAAGATGGCCAGCGCCCGTCCTGCCACCCAGCGTGGTGCGGCGAGCTGGATGTGGACGTTGAAGAGCGTGATCGACAGTGTCCACCCGGCACCGGCGATCACCAGCGCCGCTGCGGTGAGCACCGGACTGCGGCTCAGCGACACCGCGCCGATGCCGAGCCCCATGGTCAGAAGGCAGGCCCGGATCGCCCCTTCGCTCGAAAACAGCTTGCGCACGGTGCCGACATTGAGGGCGCCGACCACTGCGCCCATACCGAAGGCGCCGAGGATGATGCCGAAGGTCTGGGCGCCGCCGCCGAGCAGGTCGCGGGCGATCAGCGCCATCAGGCCGAGCAGCGAAGTGCCGCCGATGCCGGTGGCCAGCGTTCGCCACAGCACGACGCGCAGTGCCGGCGAATGCACGACATAGCGAACGCCCGAGATGATGGCGCGCGACAGCCGCTCCGGCGGCAGTCGCGACGGCTCGACCTTGCGGCGCCACAGCAACAGCGCGACGATCAGCGGGACGTAGAGGAAGGCGTTGCAGATGAAAGCGGCGACCGCGCCGGCAGTGGCGACGATGACGCCGCCCAGCGCCGGGCCGAAACTGCGCGCCATGTTGTAGCTGATGCCGTTCAGCGCCACCGCCGCCGGCAGCGTCTCGGTCGGCACCTGTTCGCTCACCGAGGCCTGCCAGGACGGTCCGAACAGCGCCATGCCGCTGCCGATCAGGAAAGTGAAGGCGAGGATCAGGTTCGGCGTCAGCAGCCCGAAATGGGTCAGGATCGACAAGGTAGAGGCGCTGGAGAGCCCGATGGTGAGGGCGCACAGTCCGACCAGGCGACGGTCGAACATGTCGGCGATCGCGCCGGCGGTGACCGAGAGCAGCATCACCGGCGCCATCAGCGCGGTCTGCACCAGGGCGACCATGTCGGCCGACGAGGTCATCTGGGTCATGGCCCAGGCGGCACCGACGCCGTGGATCATCAGGCCGAGATTGGACGACAGGCTGGCGAGCCAGATCCGGCGAAAGACGGCGATGCGCAGCGGAGCGCCGATACCGTTGAGCACCTTGGAAAACCTTTCGAATCGGCCGGACGAGGAGGCGGCAATTTATCGCCGGGACGGGGGCGATAACACCCCTGGAACGCTTTTCCGCGGTGCACATTCGAGCGCCCGCTGGCCTGTGCGCGCGGGGCACCCTGGGTCACCTGCCCCCGGAGGACCCGGGCGGGCTCAGGTCGGGATCGTTCCGGCAGGGATCTTGGCCGCCGTCGTACAGCGAACGCCGAGCGCGGCGAAGCTTTCGCGCGTCGCGGCCATCGAGCCGGCGACATCGATGCCACGGCAGGCGTCCTCGATCACGATGGCCTCGAAGCCCTGCCTGCGGGCGTCTTCCGCCGAGTAGCGGACGCAGAAGTCGAAGGCGAGGCCGACGCTGAACACGCGGCTGATGCCGCGCTCCCGCAGATACCCGGTGAGTCCGGTCGGTGTCCGGCGGTCATTCTCGAAAAACACCGAGTAGGAATCGATCCCCGAGTGGTAGCCCTTGCGCAGCACCAGCTCGGCATGGGGGATCGAAAGATCGCTGTGCAAACCGGCGCCGGATGTGCCCTGGACGCAGTGGTCCGGCCACAGCACCTGGGTGCCGTAGTCGAGTTCGATGGTCTCGTAAGGCGCCTTGCCGGGGTGTGAGGACGCGAACGAGGTGTGGCCGGGCGGGTGCCAGTCCTGGGTCAGAACCACGTGGCGGAAGGCCTTGGCGAGGCGATTGATGACTGGCACCACCTCATCGCCGCGGGGTACCGGCAGGTTGCCGCCCGGGCAGAAATCGTTCTGGATGTCGATCACCAGCAGAATGTCCCGATCGTCGATGGAGAAGGCGGTCACCAGACTGTGCTCGCGTGTTGCGCCAGCCGCTCGTCGACCTCGGCCGCCAGCCGTACCAGTGTATCGGAAATCTCGACCGGATAGCAGGCGTCCGGCCGGAGCGCGCGCAGCGGTGCTGGCAGGCGCTCGATATCCCGCACGGCCCGCGCCCTGATTTCGGCGAGCGGAGGCCTGTCGCCGACGCGCCGTCCATCCCTCATCACCAGTTCGACCAGGGGCTCGCCGTCCTCGCGGTCGCCTTCGAGCGCGACGATGTCGCCGGCCATGCGGCCGTCGGCCATGTAGCGACGAAAGACCTGTTTGCGTCCGGGCCAGGTCGCCTTGCCGCTCGAGCGCTTGCGGCGCGGCAGCCCGGCATATTCCTGAAGCTTGTAGGCGCAATCGAGCGCCGCGACATCCGAGGAGGTCGTCAGGCTGGTGCCGATGCCGAAACCGTCGATCGGCGCGCCGGCCTGGAGCATTGCGCCGATATTGTCCTCGTCGAGGCCGCCGCTGGCGAAGATCGTCACCCCGGCGAGACCGCCGGCATTGAGAATGGCGCGCACGCTTTTCGACAGCGCGAGGAGGTCGCCGCTGTCCAGCCGTACCGCGCGGACATGGATGCCCTCGGCGGCAAGGCGCGGTGCCAGCGCAACGACGGCCCGCGCCGCCGTCTCGGTATCGTAGGTGTCGAGCAGCAGTGTCAGATTCTGCGGTCGCGAATGTGCGAAGCGCTCGAACGCGATGCTCTCGTTGTCGTGAGCCTGGATGAAGGAATGCGCCATGGTGCCGAAGCTCGGGATGCCGAACTGTTGTTCGGCCAGCACCGTCGCGGTTCCGGCAAAACCGGCGATGTAGCTGGCGCGGGCCGCCATCAAGCCGGCATCGGCGCCATGGGCGCGGCGCAGACCGAAGTCGACGAGCAGCTTGCCCGGTGCAGCGAGCACCATGCGCGCGGCTTTGGCGGCGATCAGCGACTGGAAGTGCAGAATGTTCAGCAGCCGGGTCTCGACCAGTTGCGCCTCCGGCAAAGGCGCGGTGACCCGCAGGATCGGCTCGTTGGCGAAGACGACGCGGCCTTCCGGCACAGCGTGGACGTCACCGGCGAATTGAAAGGCGGCGAGGTGATCCAGCAGAGCGCGGCTGAAGCGGCCCGTGCTGGCGAGCCATTCGATCTCGGCGGGCGAAAAGCGCAGCTGTGCCAGGTAATCGAGCGCCTGTTCTAACCCGGCGGCGATCAGGAAGCCGCGGCGTTCAGGCAGCTTGCGGACGAAGAATTCGAAGACGGCGGTGTCGGTCTCGCCATGATCCAGGTAGGCCTGGCACATGTTGAGCTGGTAGAGGTCGGTGAGGAGAGGGCTTGTCAGAGGATCCATCGGGCAGCTGCGCCTCGTCTGATCGCCACCGCCCGGATCCGGATCGCCCGTGCGCAGACTTCCGTTTTCAACGCGTTTTCTTCACGCGGCCGGTGTCCACTCGCAGGAAGACGCTTCAACCGGCGCGCGGGGCGTCTTCGTCTTCGTCCTCCACGAGGATGTCGACGATTTCGGATGCGACGCCGGAGAGGGCTTCGCCCGCGCCGAGCATGTCGGGATCGCCCTCGAGCCAGATCGACGCCCGTTCGACGTCGGCGATGGTTGGGCGCAGCGCCATGATCTCGAGCATCTGCTCGTTATCGACCTCGCCCAACGTGCTCTTGATGTCGTCATGGGTCGCGAGTGCGGTTCCACCGGAATCGGGTTTCACCATGGTTTCCTCCGAACGTGACGCGATCGCGCCTGATGTTGCCACCCGGGCGGCCATGCGGGCAAGAGCGCGCAGGCGTGTCAGGTTCCCTGAGTTGCGTGACAACTCGTTGACCAAGATCAAGTCCGGGATTGTGGCAGCGCTCCTTTCGGGCGCGGCCAGGACAGATCAAGGCGCCTGTCCGGCCGCAGCCCGACATGGGCGCCGAACCTTGCGCATTCCCCGTCCAGCTTTCGGCACACCCAGTCCACATCGGCAGGCGCGGCGTGGATCAGCTGAAACCGCCGGATCTGCAGCGGGACAATAGTCAATCCGGCGAGGTCGGCGCTGTCAGGGTCGATTGTGGCCAGATACATCAGAGCAAGATCGCCACGAAACGCTTCAAAGCCGCTGATGCCCTCGTAATCGTTGAGGAAGTCGCCGCATCCGTACAGGATCAGCCGGTTTCGGTAGACCTCGATGGCCTTGGCGTGATGGGAGGAATGGCCGTGCAGGACGGAGATGTTCCCGCGGTCGATCAGCGCATGGGCGAACTGCCGGTGCTCCGCTTCGATATTGTAGCCCCAGTTCGGTCCCCAATGCAGCGAGACGACGACAATGTCGTCGGGCCGTCGCTCGGCAGTGACATGGTCAGCGATCGCGTCGGCGGTCGCGACGGAGAGATCCGGCAGCAGATTGACGCCGGGCCGATCGTTGGTCGCGCGCCATCGGCGCGGAACGCCGCTCGACGCCGCCGCATAGGCGAACAGGAGCAGCCGGCATTTGCCGCCGAGTTGCAGCATGGCCGGGGCGCGGGCCTGGGCCATGTCCCGGCCGGCTCCTGCCGTCTTGATCTGCAGCCGGTCCAGCGTCGCCAGCGTGTCGCGCAGTCCGGCCGTCCCCCAGTCGAGGACGTGATTGTTGGCCAGCACGCAGCAGTCGATGCCGGCGGCGGCGAGGCAGGCGGCGTTTTCCGGGCTCATGCGGTAGTTGATGCCCTTGGGCTCGTAATCGTCGCTGCGGGTAATGCTGGTCTCGAGGTTGATGATGCGTGCATCCGGTGCGGCGATGGTCAGTTCATCGCGCATGACGCCCCAGACAGAGGCGAAGTCCAGCGGCAGCGATAGCGGACCGTGGGCCTGTTCGGCGAGGCCCAGATAGTCGAGCGCGGAATCCATCGCCGGTTCATGGAGGTCGGGCGCGCAGGGATGAGGCAGCGCCTGATCGACGCCTCTCCCGAGCATCACGTCGCCGCACAGAAAGAGTTTGACGGGTTCCGCCATGACCGTTCACGTTAGCCCGGAAACGGGTGTCGGCTTGACGAGTTCGCCGAGATCCGGCTCGCCGCAATGGGCCAGCATCACCTTGCGCGCCTCATCGCGCGATCGCACCAGGGCATTAAAATCCGTGCCGTGGGGTTCGATGGCGTCTTCGATCCGGACGCTGACGGCTGCCCGACGGGGAAACCACTGGTCTGCGCGCAGCATCGAGCGCGTGCCGCGAATGATGCCGGGGACAACTGGTAGTCCAGCGTCGGCGGCGACCTTGAAGGCGCCAAGATAGAACGCCGACAATCCCGGACGGCGGGTGAAGGTACCTTCCGGAAAGAACACGATGTTGCGGCCGCAGCTCGCAGCGGCGACAACGGCCTCGGTATCGGAGAGGCTGGCACTGGAGTCGTAGCGCTCGACGAACAGTGCCCCCAGTCGGCGCAGGAACGGGCCGGCAATGAGCTGGCCGGCCAGCTCTCGCTTGGCGACATAGGCGGGCTCGCCGGGGAGCACGGCGCCGAGGACGAGCGCGTCGGCATAGCTCGAATGGTTGAAGACCAGCATGGCGCGACCGCGCGGAACGCGATCGAGGCCGGTGACGGTCACCGGCACCGCTGCGGCAGCGAGGGCGGCGCCGGCGATGAGGCGGACGGCGCGCCAGCGCCAGTCGAGACGCGGCAGGATCATGATGATGAGCCAGGCGAGCACGCCGCTCGCCGCCACCACGGTCCACCACCAGGCGGCATAAAGCGCTCCGCCGACGACGGTCATCAGGCGCCGCAATTGCGGGCCGACGCCGGCGAGCGACAGGCGCAGGATCTGCCGCCAGACCGTCGGCGGGGGCGCACCGATGCCTCCGCCGAGATAGAGTTCTCGCGCAGCGCTGCGCCGGATCTTGCCGCTCGAGGTCTTCGGCACCGTGCGCGGCGGCGCCAGCACGATTTCGTCCGGCGGCGTGCCGGCGATGTCGTTGGCGACCTCCTGGGCGCGCGCCTGCAGGGCGGCGCGGGTTTCGGCGTCTGTCGCGCGGGTTTCGGCGAGAACGACCACGCGTTCGGTGCCGGAGGCGGGATCGGGAACGCCGAATACTGCGACGCAGCCCTTGCGGATGCCCGGGATCGCAGCGACCGCTTCTTCGATTTCCGGCGGATAGAGATGGCGGCCGGCGCGGATGATGATGTCCTTGATCCTGCCGGTGACGAAGATGTCTCCGCCGGCCAGATAGGCGCGATCCGCGCTGTCGAGCCAGCCGTCGCGGATGAGCTGGCGGGTCTTGAGCTCATTGCGGAAATATCCGGAGGTCGCCGAAGGCCCGCGAAATTCGAGCCGTCCTTCGCGGCGCTCGCCGACTTCCTGGCCGATCTCGTCGACGATACGCACCTCATGACCGGGAAGCGGCTGGCCGCAGGCGACGATCTCGAGCGCGTGCGGATCATCGGGGCGCGCAGGCGTGGCGACGCCGTGCCGGCTCAGCGCGTCGCGGTCGACGCGATCGATGATCGGCCCCCGGCCGGGAGGAGGAAACGCCAGTCCGACCGCGTTCTCGGCGAGGCCATAGACGGGGGCCATCGCCGAGGGACGGAAGCCGTAGCCGACGAATTTGGCGGTGAAGCGGCGCAGGGTCTGGACGCTGACCGGCTCGGCGCCGTTGGCAACCATGCGCAGTGACGACAGATCGAGCCCTTGCAGGGCGGCGTCATCAATCTTCTCCAGGCAGAGCTCGAAGCCGAAATTGGGCGCCGCGGACAGCGTCGCGCGGAAGCGGTGGATCGACCACAGCCAGCTCTCGGGCCGGACCAGGAAGGTCAGCGGCGACATCACATGGAGCGGCGCCGCGAAATACAGGCAACCCAGCCAGGCGCCGATCAGCCCCATGTCGTGGTAGAGCGGCAGCCAACTGACGAACACATCGGTCGAGTCCGCCTCCATCGCCTCGCCCATGGCGCGGATATTGGCGAGGAGATTGGCGTGGCTGAGCACCACGCCCTTTGGATCGCCCGTGCTGCCCGAGGTGTACTGGATCAGCGCGGTCGACGTCTCGACGATTGCCGGCAGCGGCACCTGGCTCTCGACCCGCGACGAGAGCTCGGCGACGCTCTCGATCGCGGTGAGGCTTTCGACCATCGCCTTGGTGAGGATGGCGAGGCGTCGTCCTTCCGGAACGGTGATCAGCAGGCGGGCGCCGGCATTGCGCAGGATGCCGGCCTGGCGGCGCAGGTGTTCCTCGAGCTGCGACAGGCGCATCGGCGGATAGATCGGCACCGGCACGGCACCGGCAAGGAGGATGCCGATAAATGCCACGAAGAAATCGCGTCCGGTGGGCAGCATCAGGGCGATGCGATCGTCGGGCTGGACGTCCCGCTCGATCAGGGCGCGGCCGATCCTGCGGGCGGCGTCGGCAAGGTCGCGATAGGTCAGGGTGGCGGGAGGAGCAACGTCATCCTCCAGGATGGTCAGATGCGGGCGGTCCGGATGGCGGGCGACGTGCCAGTCGAGCACCTCGATCAGCGTTTGCGCGTCGGTAGCTGCCGGCACGACTGGCAGCGGCGGTGGACGGGGCATCTCCACTGTCGGCTGCCGGCCGGTGCTCGCGTGTTCGAGGGCGTTGAGCAGGTCGCCAACGGTGTCCGCCTCGCCGATGGTGGTCGCGGGCAGCCGCACGTGGAAGGCGCGCTCGATGCGTAGGACGAGCTCGGTACGCCCCAGGCTGTCAATGCCGAGATCGCGTTCGAGACGCCGCGACGGCGCCACTTCGATGAGCCTGGTGCGCTCGGGATGCAGTTCGCGAACCAATTCGGCGACGACCGCGATCAATCGCCGCTCGCGCGCCCCGTCTTCGGGATGCTCAACGGTGGAAACACGCCTGTCGTCAGTCGAGAGCGCCATGGCAAGATCATGGAGCGTCGGGCGAAACTCCGCTTGACGCGTGTCAAGGCTGGCCGGGCGTCCCTGGAGCCGGAACGCCTTACGCGCCGCGAAACCTTTCGTTCCTTTGCGGTATATCAATATTGATTGGGCGTCCCGCACGAGAATGTGGATCCAGCCGGGCGAGGTGTGAATGCGGCCGCTTCTTCATCCCAGCCTCGTCAATGGGCGGTTCGGCGATCCGGCCGTTTACCTCGAAACCCTGTTCGACAGGCGCGCGCTGCTGTTTGACCTCGGCGACATCTCGGTGCTGCCGTCGCGCAAGATCCTGCGCATCGAACAGATCTTCGTCTCGCACGCCCATATCGACCATTTCTACGGCTTCGACCTGCTGCTGCGGCTGTCGGCCGGCCGGTCCAGCACGCTGCAACTTTACGGTCCGTCGGGCTTTATCGACCGCGTGCATCACAAGCTGCAGGCCTATCACTGGAATCTCGTGGACGAGTTCGAAGCGGACCTGGTCTTTGTCGTTACCGAGATCGGCGGTAACGACGGAACGCGCAAGGCGCAGTTTCGCCTCAAGAATGCGTTCGCCCGGGAGGAGGCGCAACGCCACCCGCCCAGCGAGCGCGGGATCATCCATGCCGATCCGCTGTTCGAGGTTTCCTATGCCGTCCTCGATCACCACATGCCCTGTCTTGGCTACGCCATTCAGGAAGTGGCTCACGTCAACATCTGGAAGAACCACCTCGATGCACGCGGTCTGCCGGTCGGGCCGTGGTTGCGTGAGCTGAAAGAGGCCGTGCTCGCCGGCTGGCCGGATCATGCCGTCATCGAGGTGAGGGAGCCGTCGTCGAGCGATCCTGGCTCGAACATGCGGCTCGGCGAGCTGCGCGACGTCCTCACCATCACCCCGGGGCAAAAGATTGCCTATGTCACCGATGTCGCCGACACGCCGTCCAACCGAAAGGCGATCGTCGAACTGGCGCGCGGCGCTGACGTGCTGTTCATCGAGGCGGCGTTCGCGGCCGCGGACACGGCGCTGTCAGCGGAGCGGGCGCATCTGACGACACGCGCCGCCGGCGCCATGGCCCGCGAAGCCGGTGTCAAGCGGGTCGAGCCATTTCACTTCTCGTCACGTTACGAAGGGCAGGGCGAGACCATGATTGCCGAGGTGATGGCGGCCTTCGCCGGAGATTGATGTCGCTGTCCGCACTCATGATACTCCGGTCGTATTCCACACGGTGCGTTCCGAGAGTGCTCTATTTTTCGATCGCAACAATCGCAAACGGTGGCCCGACACCGCCGTGCGCGCGACCCAGCAAGACAAGGCTTTGACGTGCATCAAGCCGAAGTTCCGTTCGTGGGCTTAACAAGGCGACTGTCTTGGTGCGGGGGCGATCATGAAGAGCCGCATGGAGTACGGAGCCAGAGCTGCACTGTGTCGACGACTGGCGATCCGCGAGCCGGTGCATGGCGCGATCTGGCTGGCCGAAGCTGAGCGGTGGTTGCAGCTTGCGCAGGTGCAATCTCCGGATGACATGCAGACGGTTGCATCGTTGTACGGCAACCTTTCGCTGCCGAGGCAATTGTCTTCGATCGCCGCTTCCGAGCAGGACGGACCGAAGCCCTGAAGAGGTGAGCCATGCAGACCCCCGTCGAGATCGAATGCCAGAACGCCGTCGTGCCCGAGGGATATCGGCAGGCCATCGAAAAACATGTGGAGAAGCTCGAAGAGCGCTACGGGCGGGCGACTGCCTGCCGGGTCATCGTCAAGGGACCCGGCGAGCATCATCACACCGGCGGGCTCTATGAGATCAACATCCGCCTCGCGCTGCCCGAGGGACGCGAGGTCAATATCGGGCGGACGCCGAAGCTCGACGAGCGCCACAGCGATCTCGAGTTCGCCACCAACGACGCCTTCAGGCGGGCGCGGCGACGGCTTCAGGATCACGCGCGCCGCCTGCAGGGGGCGGTGAAGGTCCACGAAGGCGAGCCGATCGGCACTGTGGTGCGGATCGATCGGGAGGGCGACTTCGGCTTCCTCAAATCGGTCGACGGCGGCGAAATCTATTTCCATCGCAACAGCGTCGTCGAAGGCAAGTTTCCCGAGCTCTCCGTCGGCTCGCGCGTCGTCTATGTCGAGGAGGCCGGCGCGAAGGGACCGCAGGCAAGTACGGTCAAGCCGCTTGGCAAGCATGCCTTGCGGGTGTGACGTCGGCAGACTCCCGCTTCACCATTGCAAGCGACCGGCGCGTGGGACTTGCGCCCCCGACCTGTTTTCGGCCGGGACCAGCTGTCCGATCTCATGGTGAATGACCTGACGCGCTTGCGTCGTTTGGATCGGCCTCGGTCACAGGCGCGAGGGACTGGTCCGAATGGCTGCCCTGTTTGATTCAGCGCAAGACACCGGACCGCGCCAGCATTCATGGTTTTGAACTGTTGAACGCCGTCCCGCTGACCGTCGCCGGCATGATGTGATCGGGTTTTCGATCTCGCTTCTGCCGGCAGCGTCTTATCGTCCGAGGAGGCCTGCAATGTCTACTCGTCAGTGCGGCACGCTGCTTCTGGCGGCTCTTCTGACAGCCGGCATCCGGCCGGTGCCGCCATCCGGGATCAGTTGCTCGCTCGAAGGCTGGTTTGCTCCCGCGGTTGCCTATGCCCAGCCGGTGCGCAACATGATCGCGCGGCTCCGGGGTAAGAAGATGCCGTCCGGCATCGTCAAGACCAATGGCCGCGTCGAGGCGACCCAGGTCGACGTCTCGGCCAAATACGCCGGCCGCCTCGCCGAGGTCTCGGTCGAGGAAGGGGCCATCGTCAAGCTCGGCCAGATCGTCGGGCGCGTCGTTTCGCCGGAATACGAAGCCGAGCTGAAGTCGGCGCAGTCGGAAGTTGAGCGCGCCAAGCAGTCACTGGCCCAGGCCGAGGCCGATATCGCCTCGCGGCAGAGCTCCCTGGACTTTGCCAAGGCGGATCTCGAGCGCGGCGACGATTTGCTCAGGAAGGGCGTCATCACCCAGAAGGATTTCGATCAGCGCCGCCGCAATTTCGAGTCCTCCGACGCGGCGGTCAAGGCAATGACTGCCCAGCGCGACCAGGCACAGTTCACCATCAAGAAGGCCGAGGCCGACGTCGAGCGTATCGAGTCGGTGCTGCACGATCTCGTGCTGGTCTCGCCGCGCAACGGTCGCGTGCAGTATCTCCTGTTGCGCAGTGGTGAAATGGTCGCCGCCGGTGCGCCGGTCATGACAGTCCTCGACCTCACCGACGTCTATATGACGGTGTTCCTGCCGGCCACCGATGCCGCCAAGCTGGAGATCGGCGGCGAAGCCCGTATCGTCTTCGATGCCCGTCCGGAATACGTCGTGCCCGCCACGGTGAGCTTCGTCGCCGCCGACGCGCAATTCACGCCGAAGAGCGTGGAGACCAAGGACGAGCGCGAAAAGCTGATGTTCCGCGTCAAGCTCAAGCTCGATCCGAAGCTGCTGCAGGCACACTTCGCCATGGTTAAGACCGGCGTGCGCGGCATCGGTATCGTGCGCACCAATCCGGCGACGCCATGGCCGGAAGACCTTCAAGTCTCGCTGCCGAAATGACCGAGGCCATCGCCAGGCTTGGGAGCGTATCGCACCGATACGGCGCCGCGACTGCGCTCGAAGACGTCAGCATCGACATTCCCGCCCGCGTCATGATTGGCGTGATCGGCCCCGACGGCGTCGGCAAGTCGACGCTGCTGGCGCTGATATCGGGTGTGCGGAGGGTTCAGGAGGGCAAGATTGTCGTGTTCGACGGCGACGTCGCCGACCCCGTCCACTTGTCCGGCATGCGGCGCCGCATCGCCTATATGCCGCAGGGGCTCGGGCGCAATCTCTATCCGACCTTGAGCGTCTTCGAGAATATCGATTTTTTCGGGCGGCTGTTCGGACAGTCGGCCGACGAGCGCAGGGCGCGCATTGCGGAGCTCCTGACGGCGACCGCGCTCGATCCGTTCGCGGATCGGCCGGCCGGAAAGCTGTCCGGCGGCATGAAGCAGAAGCTCAGCCTGTGCTGCGCCCTGATCAACGATCCCGACCTGCTCATTCTCGACGAGCCGACCACCGGCGTCGATCCGCTGTCGCGGGGCCAATTCTGGGATCTGATCGACACGATCAGGGCGCGGCGTCCGCAGATGAGCGTGATGGTGGCGACGGCCTATATGGATGAAGCGGAACGCTTCGACTGGCTGATCGCCATGGACGACGGCAAGGTCATCGCCCATGGCGTCTTGCAGGAGGTCCTGCAGAAGGCCGGCGAGCCGACGCTCGAGGAAGCCTTCATCGCGCTTCTGCCGGAGGCCAAGCGTGCCGGCTACCAGAAGGTGGTGGTGCGACCGCGGGTCGTATCCGAGAATGAAACCCCGGCGATCGAGGCCGAAGGACTGACGCGCCAGTTCGGCGATTTCGTCGCCGTCGATCACGTCAATTTCAAGATCGCGCGCGGCGAGATTTTCGGCTTTCTCGGCTCCAATGGTTGCGGCAAGTCGACCACGATGAAGATGCTGACCGGCCTTTTGCCGGTGACGGCGGGCTGGGCCAAGCTGTTCGGCAGCCCGATGGGATCAAACGACATGGAGATGCGCCGGAATGTCGGCTACATGTCGCAGGCATTCTCTCTCTACACCGAACTCACCGTCCGGCAGAATCTCGAGCTGCACGCGCAGCTCTATCATCTCGCCGCGGACAAGATCGACGGTCGCATCCGGGAGTTGCTGGAGCGCTACGATCTGAAGAGCGTCGAGCAGGCCCGGCCGGAGAGCCTGCCGCTCGGCATCAAGCAGCGTCTGCAGCTGGCCGTCGCGGTGCTGCACCAGCCGGCGATCCTCATTCTCGACGAGCCGACTTCGGGCGTCGACCCCATCGCGCGTGACGCGTTCTGGCGCACCTTGATCGACCTGTCACGGGACGACGGCGTCACCATCTTTCTCTCGACCCATTTCATGAACGAGGCGGAACGTTGCGACCGGATCTCGCTGATGCACGCGGGGAAGGTTCTGGCGGTCGGCGCGCCGCAGGATCTGGTGCGGGAGCGCGGCAGTCATTCCATTGAGGAAGCCTTCGTCGGCTATCTGGCCGACGCCGCCGGCATCGACTTGACGCACAAGCCTGAGCGGCCGGAACCGGTTGCGCCAGCGGCCCAAGCCGAGCCGGTACCGGCGCCGAGAAGGTTCGACCTCACCCGCTTGTGGGCCTATGCGAGGCGAGAGACCATAGAGCTGCTGCGCGACCCGATTCGGATGGCGTTTGCGTTCGTCGGTCCGATCATCCTGATGGCTGCCTTCGGCTACGGCATCACCTTCGATATCGACAATCTGCAGCTGGCGGCTCTTGATCAGGATAATACCCCCGAGAGCCGGCAGTTTCTCGAGGCGTTTGAGGGCTCCCGGTACTTTTCGGTGCAGCCGCCGATCCGCTCTGCCACCGAAGCGGATGCGAGGCTGCGGGGCGGCAATACCCAGGTCGTCATTGAGATTCCGAGCGGCTTCGGGCGCGACTTGAGGGACGGACGGCAGCCGGAGGTCGACGCGACGGTGGATGGTGCCATGACGTTTCGGGGCGAAACCGCGCGAAACTACGTCATCGGTGTTGTTCGGCAGGAGGGCCAGCGCATTGCCGAGAAACGGCCGGGCGCTGCAATGGTCTGGAGCGATGACAACATCGAAACCCGGTTCCGCTACAATCAGGCATTCCTCAGCATCAACGCGATCGTGCCCGGCGTCTTCATGCTGATGCTGTGCCTCATTCCGGCGATCATGTCGGCCATTGCGGTGGTCCGCGAGAAGGAGACCGGCTCGATCGCCAATTTCCGGTCGACGCCGATCACGAAGTTGGAGTTCCTCCTCGGCAAGCAGCTGCCTTACATCGGCATCGCCATGGTCAATTTCGCCTTCCTGTTCCTGATGGCGATCTTCCTGTTCGGCGTGCCGCTCAAGGGCCCGTTCGCAACGTTGCTGCTCGGCACTATCGTCTATGTGGTGTCGACCACAGGCTTCGGTCAGTTGATCTCCTCCTTCACCAAAACCCAGGTCGCGGCGGTGTTCGCCACCGCCATCCTCTCCATCGTCCCCGCGGTGAATTTCTCGGGGCTGTTCGCGCCGGTGTCGTCGCTGTCGGGGACGGCGAAGGTGCTCGGCCTCTCGTTCCCCTCAGCCTGGTATCAGCCGATCACAGTCGGCGTCTTCACCAAAGCGCTCGGCTTCGCCCAGATGTGGCCCAATGTGGTGGCGATCGTCGTCATTGCGCTGGCGTACCTGCTTCTCTCGCTCGTGCTGCTTCGGAAACAGGAGGCCTGACATGACGGTGCCCGGTTCAAATGTCGCAGCGCCGCCGACGGAGAGGCGGACGCTCTCCTTGATTGATCACATCCTCAACGTCTTTCGCCTGGTGATCAAGGAACTGCGCAGCATCAAGGCCGATCCGACGATGCTCATCCTGGTCGTCTATGCTTTCAGCATTTCCGTCAACACGGTGGCGACCGGGGCGCTCACCGAGGCGACCAATCTCTCGGTCGGTATCGTCGACGAGGACCGTTCGGATTTGTCGCGGCAGATCGCCGAAGCCCTCGTTCCTCCGACCTTTCAGCCCGCGGTGCAGATCAGGGCGTCGGACATCGATCGGGAGATGGACAAGGGAAGCCTGATCCTGGTGGCGGAAATTCCGCCCAGGTTCGAGGCCGATCTTCGTGCAGGACGCAAGACCTCGGTGCAGATCAATGTCGATGCCACCGCCATCGCCCAGGCCGGCAATGCCTCGAGCTACCTCAAGAACGTGATCTCCAGCGAAGTGCAGAACTTCCTGTCCGGGCGCGAGGGAGCCAAGGCATCGCCGATCAACCTCGTCGTCCGGGCGCGATTCAATCCGAACTTGAAGACGGCCTGGTTCTCCGCAGTGACGCAGGTGATCAACGACGTGACGATGCTGACGGTAATCCTGACCGGCGCAGCGCTGATCCGTGAGCGCGAGCAGGGGACGGTGGAGCATCTCCTGGTGATGCCGGTCGTGCCGGCGGAGATCATGATCGCGAAGATGCTGGCCAACGGCCTGGTGATCCTGGTGGCAGCGTTGCTGTCGCTCAGGTTCGTGGTGCAATGGTGGCTGGGCGTACCCATCGCTGGATCGCCCGTCCTTTTCATCGGCGGCGCCTGCCTTTACGCCCTGGTGGTAGCGGCGCTCGGGATCATGCTCGGCACCCTGGCGACGACTATGGGGCAGTTCGGGTTGCTGGCGATGCCGGTGCTGATGGTGACGCAGCTGTTGTCGGGCAGCAGCACCCCGATGGAGAGCATGCCGGTCTGGCTTCAATACGTCATGCTGACGATCAGCCCGACGCCGCATTTCGTTGCCTTTGCGCAGGCGGTGCTGTTTCGTGGCGCCAATCTTTCGCTCGTCTGGCGGCCGCTGCTGGCAATGTTCGTGATCGGCAGCATCTATTTCGCGTTCGCCTTGAGCCGCTTCCGGCGGGTGATTTTTGGCGTTTGACAGGCCAAACGGCGCGGAGATCGCGCGAGGAGGGGGTAATGGCAAAGACGCGGACCGGCGATGAAGAGCCGGTGAAGATGAAGCGGAAGGCTTACGAGAAGGCGCTGCGCAAGCTTCAGGTCGAGCTCTGCTACCTCCAGGATTGGGTCAAGCTCAAGGGTCTGCGCGTCATGATCGTGTTCGAAGGGCGCGATGCCGCCGGCAAGGGCGGCACCATCAAGGCGATCGCCGAGCGCGTCAGTCCGCGGGTGTTCCGGGTCGTTGCCCTTCCGGCGCCGTCGGACCGGGAAAAGACCCAGCTGTTCATGCAGCGCTACATTCAGCATTTTCCCGCGGCAGGCGAAATCGTGATCTTCGACCGAAGCTGGTACAATCGCGCCGGGGTGGAATATGTGATGGGCTTCTGCACGCCTGCGGAGCACGAGCGCTTTCTATCGCTATGTCCGACGGCGGAGAAATACATTATCGACGGCGGTATCATCCTCATCAAGCTGTGGCTCGAGGTCGGCATGAAGGAGCAGGAGCGCAGGTTTGCGGCCCGCATCGACGACCCGCTGCGGCAATGGAAGCTGAGTCCGATGGACATCGAATCCTATCGCCGCTGGTACGATTACTCGCGGGCGCGCGACATGATGCTCAAGGCGACGCATTCGAAGCACGCACCCTGGCACGTCGTCCTGTCTGACGACAAGAAAAGCGCGCGGCTCGCTTGCATCTCGCATATCCTGGACTCGATTCCGTACAGGCGCGTAAAGCGCGACAAGGTCAAGCTGCCCCAGCGCTCGGCGAAGGGGCGTTACGACGACCAGTCATCACTGAGCAAATTGGGGTTCGCGTCCGAGTCGCATCAGGACCGGCGCCCCGGCTGACACGTTCAATACGTCGCCGCGCGTTTCGATGGCTGTAGTGAAAGTGGCTCGAGCGCCAGTCTCTGTGCGGCCGACTGCAACGTGCATGGCCTCGAGGAGTGCGCGGAAGTGACTCGCCAAGACGGGCTGCATCGGCGACAGCCTGCTCACTCTTCACGTCACCGGCGGCGCGTTGGCGCGGCAGCGTATCGGCGATCCCGCGGTCAACGTCATCCTGCTCGGGCGGAATTTCGTTGCCGCGACGCCAAGAACAATGTCGTCGGCCTGTTTGCCGGTGCCGGGTTCGACTGGCAGTTCGGCCGCGTCGCGCTATTCGCTTCCGGTGAAGCGACCAGCATGAGTGACGACACCACGTCGTTCGCTGGGAAGGGAAGGGCGGTCTCCGCGCAGTCTGGTAGGCGGGCGGCCCCCAGCTCCACGCTGACAACGGTCGTGATGCCTGGACCCGGCTTTGACGTCGCCACGGTAAGGCGGGCGCCAACTCGGGCGCTCAGGCTGCGCGAGCGCTAGATCCAGTCGGACCGGGCTATTCTGGATCGGATTTTGGCGAGAGTCCAAAGCTCTCGGTTGCCGATAACAGCCAAGGGCGAACGGCACTTTTTCAGCAGACGCTCATTCTTGCGGGATGTCGAGAGAAATCGCCAAGGCGATGGCTATAGATGCGGTTCCGCTCTATGCAACGCGCAAAGTTTGCTATCGGGCGGCTGAGTACCCATGTGATTGATAAGGTCAGAAGTCGCCAGCAATACGGCGTGTCCGCTGACGCGACGCCTTAGCCACACCGATCCCAAGCACGATATCAACCAACGGCACGTCACTTCGACGTGCGCGTCACGGGTCAGGACAACCTATGCCCATTGAACATGCTGCCGTGCGGGCCATGCCAAAGCCCTGGGGAGTAAGCGATCTCCAGCCATGGAGCAGCATCGACGGTACGCTCGACGCGGTGGGTGAGCTCTGGTTCGAGCGGTCCGACAAGAACGCCGCTGTCCCCGCGCTGCTGCTCAAGCTGTTGTTCACAAGCGGGCCGTTGTCCATCCAGGTTCATCCGGACGACACTTTTGCGCGCGCAATGGGGATGGCGAACGGCAAGAGCGAGGCGTGGTACATCATCTCGGCAGAACCGGGTGCGCAGATTGGCATTGGATTGACGCGCCGGGTGACGCCGCAGGAGCTGCGGGCGTCGATCGGGAACGGTTCGATCGTTGAACTGGTTCAATGGCGTCCGGTTGCGAAGGGCGATGCCTTCTTCATTCCGGCAGGCACGATCCACGCCGTGGGCGCCGGCATCGTGCTGGCCGAAATTCAGCAGCGTAGCGACATCACGTTTCGTCTGTTCGACTATGGCAGAGGACGTGAACTGCACATCGACGACGGCGTCGCCGTTGCCGCCCCCTGGCCGCTTCGACCTCCAGCCAAGCCGATCCACCTGACGGACGAACGGACGGCTCTTGTTGCCAGTCGACATTTCGTCGTCGAGCGGGTTGAACTGCAGGCGGGTTCGAGCTGGGCGTTGATCGCGGAGCCGGAAACCTGGATTCTTGTTCTCGATGGCCATGCGGAGATCGGATTGGCGATGATTTCGACCGGAGAGGCGATCTTCGCCGGTGGCGGCCGCTCCAGCATCGAGGTTGGCGTCAACGGATTGACCGCCTTGATCGCGTATCCAGCGAATCGGCCGGCCGAGGCGCTTTTGCAGAGGCTCTGCGAGCCATCGACCCAGCTCTTTCAACCGGCCGCGGCCGATGATCCGCAACGGACAGCGATGGCCGAGGCGCAGACGTGACGCCGCCCCGCAGGATCGCGCTGATCGGCAATTCGTTACCTCGCCGCTGCGGAATCGCAACGTTCACGACCGATCTGCAACGCGCGATATCGGACGCCAGGCCGCTGCTTCAAACCTGTGTGGTGGCGATGACCGACCATAATCAGGCCTATGACTATCCTGCTTCGGTTGCCCTGCAGATCAGGGACGACAACCTCCAGGACTATGTGCGCGCGGCAGCTTCGCTGAATGCTCGATTCGACATCGCGTGCCTGCAGCACGAATTCGGGATTTTCGGCGGTGCCGCTGGCGGCCACATTCTCGAGTTGCTGTCGCGTCTTACGATACCCCTCGTCACCACTCTGCATACTGTGCTGGACGAGCCTACCGCGATCCAGCGCACGGTAACGGAGCGAATCGTCGATGCGTCCGGGAAGGTCGTGGTGATGGCCGACAAGGCGAGGGAGCTGCTGCACAGCCTCTATCGGGTGCCGCACGAGAAGATCGAGGTCATCGCCCACGGCATCCCCGACTTTCCATTCGTCGCTCCGGACATGGCAAAGGCGAGATTGGGCTTCAGCGGCCGCTCCGTCATTCTGACTTTCGGGCTGTTGTCGCCGAGCAAGGGCATCGAGGTGATGATCGACGCCATGCCGTCGATTTTGCAACAGCGGCCGGATGCGGTTTATGTCGTGCTCGGCGCGACGCATCCCAATCTGGTCCGCGATCAGGGCGAAGCCTATCGCGAGAGCCTGTCGGCGAGGGTGCGAGACCTCGGCGTCGAGGATCACGTCGTCTTTCTCGACCAGTTCGTTGACCAGGCCACGCTGCTCGAGTTCATTTCAATGTGCGACGTCTACGTCACGCCTTACCTCAATGAGGCGCAGATGACGTCGGGCACGCTGGCCTACAGCTTCGGGCTCGGCAAACCGGTCGTCTCGACGCCCTATTGGCATGCGCGCGAGTTGCTGGCCGATGGGCGCGGCGTTCTGGTTGGCTTTGGCGACGCGGCGGGGATCGGCAGCGAAATTGCGCAATTGCTCACTGACGAACCCCGCCGGCAGGGCATGCGGGAACGAGCCTATGCCGCCAGCCGGTCGATGACGTGGGAGCGTACCGCCGCGCGTTACTTGAGCGTTTTCGAGCATGCGCGGCAAGGTCACCGGCTGAAACTGATCGCGCGCGTCGAGCCTGATGCGATCCCGTCGCTCAGCCCCGCGACAGCGCCCGACATGCGACTAGGTCATTTTCTGTCGATGTGCGACGATACCGGCCTGCTCCAGCACGCTGTGCATGCGGTCCCCGATCGCGCGCACGGCTATTGCGTGGACGACAATGCCCGCGCCTTGCTGTTGGCTTGCGCGCTCAATGAACCTGGCGAGCGGCCCATTTCGGACGCGCTGACTGCGCGCTTCGCCGCCTTTGTGCAGCACGCGTGGAATCCTGATACCGGGCGATTTCGCAACTTCATGGGTTTCAACCGGACCTGGCTTGAAAACAGCGGTTCGGAGGACAGTCACGGCCGGACGTTGTGGGCGTTGGGCGAGTGCGCGCGGAAAGACGCCAGCCTGCCGCGGCGTCGATGGGCGCGGATGTTGTTCATCCAGGCTCTGCCGGTTGTGGAGGAGTTCCGTTCCCCTCGTGCATTGGCGTTCACCCTGCTGGGTCTTGACGGGTACTGCGCCGCGGTTCCCGATGACGGTCGCGCCCAGGACATCCGTTGCGTCCTTGCCGAAAGGCTGATGTCGGGCCTGGCCACGGTCGAGAAGCCGGATTGGCAGTGGTTCGAGGAAGGCCTCGCCTACGATAACGCGCGCTTGCCGCAGGCCTTGATCGTCACAGGTTTGGCGACGCAGACATCCGTTTATGTCGACGCCGGGCTGAGATCCCTGCGTTGGTTGATGGCACAACAAACGACTTCGTTGGGCCATTTCCGTCCGGTCGGCACGGCCGGTTTTGGTGAATTGCGAAAACGTCCGCGCGCGTTCGATCAGCAGCCGGTGGAGGCCACCGCAACGATCGCGGCCTGCCTGACGGCGTGGCGCGCGGACGACGATGCCGAGTGGAAGACGATCGCAACCGGCGTTTTCTCCTGGTTTCTCGGCAGCAACGACCTGTCGATTGCGCTTGCCGACCCCGAGACCGGTAGTTGCCGCGATGGATTACATCCCGATCGCGCCAATGAGAATTGCGGGGGCGAGTCGGTGGTGTCCTATCTTCTGGCGCTTGCTGAGATTCGTCAGCTTGCGCGCGTCAATATCAACCCGGCAAGTCCGGTGGCGCTATGCGCCATCGGTGCTTGATCCAGCGTTCGCTCAGGCGAACAGAGAGCGCCCTTGCAAACCACGTTTCTCAATCGGCAGGCTCTCTATCTGCGTCCCGACCCCGCCCGCGTGATCGTGCGCCGGTTCAAGCCGGCGACCGAACCGCGAGATCTCAATCCGACCGACAAGACGCGCGCCAATCATATCGTCGAGCGTGTTCTCAATCTCGATCCGCTGGCCGCGGCCGCCCAACTGGCGGACGTGCTGGAGAACTTCCAGGGCCGGCATCGCAACCTGCTGGAGACCTTCGAGCTCCGCGCCGACGAGATGGAGGAGGCGCTCACGGCCCACTGTCGTTTTTCCAAAGTCCAGCGCCAGCTCATCGGTGCCTACTTCATGAACGAGTATTCGTTCGAAGCGTCGGCGCTGTTCAATCCCAGCATCGTACCGCACCCTGATCAGTCGGGCGCTGCGGCGGGCAGCCTGCGCTTCATCCTCAGCCTCCGTGCCGTCGGCGAAGGACACGTTTCGTCGCTGACGTTTCGCGCCGGCACGGTCGCAACTGATGGCAGTCTTGCGGTCGATCCGACGGCTCGGCTCGCTTCAAGTCCCCAGGTGAGATGTCGGAAACCAGGACCCATCGGCGACGAGGTTGAGGTTGTGTTCAAGCCGGATCAAGACATAAGTGAACGCGTCATTTTCCCGATAACAGAATCCCAGGCGCACGGCATCGAAGACGCCCGCTTTGTCGAGTTTACCGACGGCGACCGGAAAATCTATTACGCGACCTATACCGCCTATAACGGGAGTGCGATTCGATCGGAATTGATCGAGACCAGCGACTTCCTCTCGTTTCGAATGTCACCGCTGCATGGCGCTGCTGCGCGCAACAAGGGTATGGCGCTGTTCCCGCACAGGATCGACGGCAAATACGTCATGATTGCGCGACAGGATAACGAGAATCTCTATCTGGTCTATTCGGACGACCTGTACAGATGGGAGGGCGGCCAGGCGATCTTGAAGCCGCAATATCCCTGGGAGTTCGTACAGATCGGCAACTGTGGATCGCCCATTGAACTGGACGAAGGCTGGCTGCTGCTGACGCATGGAGTAGGCCCGGTCAGGAAATATTCGATCGGCGCGGTACTGCTGGACAAACGCGACCCGTCCAGGGTGTTGGCGCGTTCAAGCGAACCGTTGTTGCGAGCCGAGCCATCGGAGCGCGAAGGATACGTTCCGAACGTGGTCTATACTTGCGGAGCAATGCGGCACGACGACCTGATCATTTTGCCGTACGCCGTGTCTGACACCTTCTCCAATTTTGCGACGATGAAGATTTCTGCGCTGATGCAGGCAATGTCCTGATCCGGGAATTGCTCGACGAGTGAAGGACAGGCCATGGCCCGCGAGACAAGCTATTTCGTTCAGGCGTTCGACGCCGGCCGGGGAGGAAGCCTGAAAGCCGATGCTCCGATCGTCTGCAAGACGGAAACGGGCGCGCGTCGCACGGCCGAGAGACTGGCGTTGAGCAAAGTGGGCGTCATTGCCTTCTCATCCGCCGGCGATCCGGAGACGGGTGACTATGACGACGAGCCGACGATTATCTTCCGGCAGGGCGCGCTGCCGCCGGCTTTCGACTGAGGTCGATCGTCGGCGCCGAAATGGCTGATGGTATCGCGCATCAACGAGGCCGACAGGGGACACTTGTCTGACAAGCAAGATCCCAACTCGCGACAGGGGATATGCCAAGGGGTGGCCGAGCAGGAAGGCGGGGCAAGAGTGTGACAACGTCGTGGAAACGCTCGAAGTTCCTTTAAACAAAGGGGTTTCAGCGCTTTAATGATCGTTGTGGAGAAGTCTCAAGAGCCGGACAAAGCTGGCCTTGGCGCGCTCGGAGAGATTCGAACTCCCGACCCTCGGAATCGAAATCCGATGCTCTATCCAGCTGAGCTACGAGCGCGTGCGCCGCCACAATAGCCATGAAGCGCACGATTGCCAGTCCTTTTCGGCAAGCAGGGGCAGCGATCCTCCATTTTTTGTTCCGCCGGGACGGTCTTTCGGGCGGCGGGGCGGTCCATCGCCGGTCGATCGTTACATCTAGAGGTGCCGCTTTAGATGTACTGCGGCGCGCTCCTCCGGCTAAGGTTTCGTCGCGATGCGAGAGGAGCTTTCGGATCGTTTGTAGTTTGTCGAGAGCTCAAGATCTTTTGTCGAAATCGGTACGCCGCCTCGCTCCTGTCGGCGGGTATCTGTTCCGTCACGATGGTTCAACGCCGAGACCACGCAGCTTCGGTTGCAACCAGCGTCACCCCCATTGACTGACGGCGAGACCTTGATCACCATCATACCGCAAGGCCCGTTAGCGGTCTGGTTTGGGAGGATGAAGATGATCTGCACGCACCGCGCCGCACGCAACGACGCCGCGTATTCTCGTCACAACTGGCAATTGCACGCGCGGCGCTCGGCTCTTCTGGGTGGCGCAATTTCGGCCGCACTGCTGTTCGCTGTCGCTCCCGCCTCGGCGCAGAAGGCGCCGAAAGGCTCGCCGGAGCATGTCAAAGCGGTCACATCAGCGGTCGACGGCAAATTCATTCGGGCCAATGCGGCGACCTCGGCTGACTGGCCGACGGTCGGCCTCGATTATGGCGAGACCCGCTACAGCAAACTTGACCAGATCAATGCCGACAACGTCAAGCGCCTCGGGCTGGTGTGGTCCTACAATCTGGAATCGTCCCGCGGTGTCGAGGCGACGCCGATCGTGGTCGATGGCATCATGTACGTCAGCGCGTCGTGGAGCGTCGTCCATGCGATCGACGTGCGCAGCGGCAAGAAGCTGTGGACCTACGATCCCGTCGTGCCGCGCGACATCGGCTACAAAGGGTGCTGCGACGTGGTTAATCGCGGCGTCGCGCTGTGGAAGGGCAAGATCTATGTCGGCGCCTATGACGGCCGGCTGACCGCGCTCGACGCGGTCACCGGCAAGAAGATCTGGGAGAAGGATACGATTATCGATCACTCCCATTCCTACACCATCACCGGGGCGCCGCGGATCGTAAACGGCAAGGTGATCATCGGCAATGGCGGCTCCGAATACGGCGTCCGCGGCTATGTCACCGCCTATGACGCCGAAACCGGCGCCCAGGCCTGGCGCTGGTTCGTGGTGCCCGGCGATCCAGGCAAGCCGTTCGAAGACGCATCGATGAAGGCGGCGGCCAAGACCTGGGACCCGGCCGGCAAATACTGGGTCAACGGCGGCGGTGGCGCCTCGTGGGATACGATCACCTTCGATCCCGAACTGAATCTCGTCTATATCGGCACCGGCAATGGAGCGCCGTGGAATCGCCGCGTCCGCAGCCCCGCCGGCGGCGACAATCTCTATCTCGCCTCGATCGTCGCGCTCGACGCCACGACCGGAAAATACAAATGGCACTATCAGGAGACGCCGGGCGACAATTGGGACTACACCTCGACGCAGCCGATGATCCTCGCCGACATCAAGATCGACGGCAAGCCGCGCAAGGTGATCCTGCATGCGCCGAAGAACGGCTTCTTCTTCGTCATCGACCGCACCAACGGCAAGTTCATCTCAGCGAAGAACTTCGTCGATGTGAACTGGGCGACCGGTTATGACGCCAGCGGCCGCCCGCTCGAGGTGGCGGAGGCGCGCTCGTCCGACAAGTCGTTCGACAGCATTCCGGGACCGTACGGCGCCCATAACTGGCATCCGATGTCGTTCAATCCCAAGACCGGCCTCGTCTACCTGCCGGCGCAGAACGTGCCGGTCAATCTCACCGGTGAGCCGAAGTGGAAGCACAATGGCAATCAGCCCGGCGAATTCGGCGGCGTGACCGGATGGAATCTCGGCTTCGGCCTCAATGTCGCTCCGCCGAAGAGCATGCCCTTCGGCCGGCTGATCGCCTGGGATCCGGTCAAGCAGAAGGAAGTCTGGCGCAAGGACTATGTCTCGCCGTGGAACGGCGGCACGCTCACCACCGCCGGCAATCTCGTTTTCCAGGGCACCGCCGACGGCCGCTTCATCGCCTACAGTGCAGATAACGGCGAGAAGCTGTGGGAGTCGCCGACCGGCACCGGCGTTGTCGCTGCGGCCTCGACCTATCTCGTCGACGGCAAGCAGTATGTCTCGGTGGCGGTCGGCTGGGGTGGGGTCTTCGGCCTCAGCCAGCGCGCCACGGAGCTGGCGAGTCCCGGCACGGTCTATACCTTCGCCGTCGACGGCAAGGCGCCGCTGCCGGCCTTCACCAGGTACCAGATGTCCGGCCTGATCTCGGGGGTGAAATACGACCCTGCTGACGTCGGTCCCGGCACGCTGCTCTACGTCTCGGCCTGCGCCACCTGTCATGGCGTGCCCGGCGTCGACAAGGGGGGCAATGTTCGCAACCTCGGCTACGTCGATCCCAATGAGATCGCCAATCTGAAGGACATCGTCTTCAACGGTCCCTTCAAGTCCCAGGGCATGCCGGACTTCACCGGCAAGCTGAGCGAGAGCGATGTCACCAAGATCATCGCCTTCATCCAGGGCACCGCTGACGCGATCCGGCCCAAGGCTGCCGATGCCACCCCGGCGGGAGCTGGCGCGACGGCCGGCTCAGCGGCGGCGACGAAGTAGCGCGCAATTCTGTGGCGCGGCGTCTTCCCGCCGCGCCGCAGATGTCTCTGCGGGCCGTAGGGTCTGCCGAAAAGAGGCGTTATTTCAAGTATTTACAGGTGGTGTGCGGCTTCGCGCCGAGGGCGCGTCATGCTTAACGATTTTCCAACACACTAACGCCAGAGTCTTGGTTATGGTCCCGCTGGTGGAGAGGATCTGACATTCGCTGCTGCCCGAAAGGGATGCGAATGTTGGAATCGGACCACCTGCCTCCCGACGCGGGCCGCATCACAGTCTTTGTGCCGAATGCCCATACGCCTTGCCGCCATCGTGATCCCGTTGATGCTTCTCGCCACCTCGGCGCGGGCCGATCTCCACATCACCCGTGATCACGGCGGCTATGTCGAGGAGTACAAGGCGAAATACGAGCATATCCGCAAGACCGGCCAGCGCGTCATCATCGACGGCATCTGCAATTCGGCCTGCACGCTGGTGTTCGGCATCGTGCCGATGAACAAGATCTGCGTCACGCCCCGCGCCAGCCTCGGCTTCCATCAGGCTTATTACGACAAGGCCTTCACCTTCGGAATCAAGGTGACGAGCTACGAGGGCACCTCCGACCTGATGTCCTATTACCCGAGCTCGGTGAAGGACTGGATCCGCCGCAACGGTGGCCTCACGACGGAAATGAAGAAGATCAAGAACGGCGTCGATCTGTGGAAGATCGTCGACCCGTGTCCTGAGGACTTCTGAGACGCCTCACACTCAGCTCAGTCGCCAGCCGTGCAAGCGGGTGGTCGAGTACGCCGTGTCACGACAACAGCGCAGGTTGCGCGATCATTGTCCGTCGGCCTGGGCCGGGCACTCGCGCGCTCAGCGCCGGATATGTGCGTAAGCGGCGAGCGCGCGCGCACGGCTCGCGGCGTGGTCGACGATCGGCAGCGGATAGGTCTCGCCGAGCTTGATGCCGGCTGCGGCGAGGTCAAGCGGCGTCGCCGTCCATGGCTTGTGGATTGCGCTGGACGGCAGCTTCGACAGCTCCGGCAGCCAGCGCGCGACATAGCGCCCTTCGGGATCGAACTTCTCGCCCTGCAGCACCGGATTGAAGATGCGGAAATAGGGCGCGGCATCGGCGCCGCAGCCGGCGACCCATTGCCAGCTTGCCGGATTGGAGGCGGGATCGGCATCGACCAAGGTGTCCCAGAACCAGGCCTCGCCCTCGCGCCAGTCGATCATCAGGTGCTTGACCAGGAACGAGGCGACCACCATGCGAGCGCGGTTGGGCATGGCGCCGGTGCGCCGGAGCTGGCGCATGGCGGCATCGACGATGGGATAGCCAGTGCGGCCGCGCTGCCAGGCGCGCAATGCGGCGACGTCGTCGCGCCAGGGAAATGCAGCGAAGCCCGTGTTCAGGTTGTTGGTCGCCAGCGCCGGATGGTCGTAAAGCAGATGACGGCTGAATTCCCGCCAGCCGAGCTCACTTTGAAACTTGTCGATGTCGCGCGCCAGCGCCGGATGCTCGGCGCCGGCAAAGCGCGCGGCATGCCAGACCTGACGCGGGCTGATTTCGCCAAAGCGCAAATGCGGCGACAGGCGCGAGGTGGCCTCGCGGTCGAGGCGGTCGCGATCCTGCGCATAGCCGGCGATCGTCGAGGTGAGGAATTCGTCGAGCCGCGCCTTCGCCGCCGCTTCGCCGGCACGCCAGACGGCGCGCAGGCCGCTGGCCCAGTCCGGATGATGTGGTTCGAGACCCAAGTCTTCGAGGCGCTCGCTTGCAAGCGCGGGCGAGGGCGGAAGGCGCGCCGGGGCGGCGAGCGGCCGTGGGGGGGCGCCGAGCGCAAGCACGCGCTTCCAGAAGGGGGTGAAGACCCTCAAACCCCGTCCATCCTTGCTGCGCAGATCGGCCGGGCGCACCAGGAGATCGCCGGGATAGCTCTTCCAAGCGCCGCCCTGGCGCGCGATCGCCGCCGCGACGTCGTCAGCAAGGCGCGCTTCGCTGGCGCTGTCGATCTCGTTCCAAAAGACCTCGCTGACGCCGGCTTCGTGCATCAGCGCGGCGATCACCTCGGGGGCGGCACCACGCCTCAGGGTCAGGCTCGCTCCGCGCGCGACAAGATCGCGTTGAAGCGCGCGCAGCGACTGCGCCAGCCACCAGCGTGATGCGCCGCCGAACGGCCGTCGCAGCGGAGCAGCGGAAGTCTCGTCGAGAATATAAAGGCAGATCAGCGGCGCGCCGCGCGCAGCCGCCGCCGTCAGCGCCGCGTGATCGGACAGGCGCAGATCGTCGCGGAACCAGACCATGACTGGGGAGGCGGGCATGCAGGAGCCGTTGCAGAGGAAGCAACAGACTGAAGGCGTCGTTCGCGATTGGCAATGGCTTGAACGCAGCTCAGTCGGACGAGGTACATCGCCACCCTCGATCGAATGCTCGAATGAAAAACGCCGGCTTTCCAGCCGGCGGTTTTCTTTTCATTTGCTCGGCGAGGAGCGTATTACTTCGGCTGCGGCACGATGCGCAGGTACGGCTTCGGCGCCTTCCAGCCGTTCGGATAGATGCTCTTGGCCTCCTCGTCGCTCACCGAGCCGGCGATGATCACGTCCTGACCCTGCTGCCAATCGGCCGGGGTGGCGACGCGGTGCTTGGCGGTGAGCTGCAGCGAGTCGATGGCGCGCAGCAGTTCCTGGAAATTGCGGCCGGTGGTCATCGGATAGGCCAGCGCCAGTTTGACCTTCTTGTCAGGGCCAACGATGAAGACGGTGCGCACCGTGGCGTTGTCGGCGGCGGTGCGGCCTTGGGCGCCGCCGGCGGTTTCCGCGGGAAGCATGCCGTAGAGCTTGGAGACGTGCAGGTCGGTGTCGCCGATGATCGGATAGTTCGGCGCAGCGCCCTGCGTCTCCCTGATGTCTTCCGCCCACAGCTTGTGGTTTTCGACCGGGTCGACGCTGAGCCCGATCAGCTTGACGCCCCGCTTGTCAAATTCCGGCTTGAGGCGCGCCAGCGCGCCGAGTTCGGTGGTGCAGACCGGGGTGAAGTCCTTGGGATGGGAGAACAGCAGGGCCCAGCCATTGCCGATCCAGTCGTGAAACTTGATGCGGCCCTCGGTGGTCTCGGCTTCGAAATCCGGCGCGGTGGCGCCGATGGTGAATGCACTCATGTCCGCCTCTCTTATTTATTCAGGTATTCAGGTTGATGAACCCTCGATGAATGTATAGCGCCGCTCTGCGGCGACCGGAACGGGGGCGGCAAAAGGACAATAAACTTGCCTTGGATTGGCCGTTTTAAGCATGGCTTTGCTGCCATAGCGTTCCTGGTAACAACATCTTCCCAGGGTCGTGACTTGCTGCCGCGAATTCTCCCCGGTCACGCCTCATCGCCGCCGGCCGCGGTTGGGATCACCTGAACCCCCGCGATGGCGCAGGCGACTTAACCGTAATCTGTCGCATTGCCGCGGTGGAAAACACGTTTTGTTAACCTTTGATTCATGGGCAGCATGGAAATGCTGGTCCGTGAAGCAGTGAATGAGAAGTCTTATGTCTGCCCTTGCAGGAAGCCTTGCCGACCTGATCGATACCATCGAGACCTCGCCTGTCGCCGATCGCGACATCACGGCCCGCGCGCTAGCCTATGTCCGCGACGGCGTGCTGACCGGCGAGGGGCCCACCACGGCCGGCCGGGTCCATTTCTCGCGCTCGCTCGACCGGGACGACGCCGCCTGGTGCGAGCGCATTCTCACCGCAACCGCCGTCGCCCGGCAGCCGGTGAGCCGTGCCGAGGCCGAGGCGCTGTTCCAGATCGATGCGGCCGCGACCGAGCGGGTCGATAATGGCCGGTTTGACGATCTTCTCGCCAAAGCCGTGGTGCATCATGCCGCTGCGGCGTCGGGTCTGCCGGTGCCGCCGCGCGCGGTTGCCCTGGCCCCCGACACCGCCATCGAAAGCTGGGCGCCGGCGCGGGCCGCCGACATCAGCGTCGATGTGCTCGAATGGATCGCGGCGCAGATGCGCGGCAAACGTCACGGCAACCGCAAGCTCGGCGCGATGGTTGCCGGCCTGGCGGGAGCGGCCGCGGCGCTGCCGCTGGCGCAATCGCTGCCCGCCTTTACCGACCTCGCGCTCTGAACCTCACCGTTTCGGACGGACTCGGCGAATTGCCAACATGAGAAAAGGCGGTCCAGAGGGCAGCCTTTTTTCAGTTCAGCGCTGGGTCGACTTGCCGCCGGCATCGAGCCCGACGGTGCGGTCGGGGAAGCCGGCGACATCGTAGTAGCGCTGCGAGCGTATGCGCTGGAAGTGCAGCACGGTGCGCAGGCCGTTTTCGGCGCGAACGCCTGCCAGGGTGCCGGTGAAAGCGCGCGGCGTTGCGCCATTCGGCATTGCCTCCGTGATCACCCGACCGACCAGTTCGCCCTTGGCCGGCGGCTTGAGGTCGAGCAGGCGCGCCAGCGTCATGCCGACGTCTGCATTGCTCACCGGCAGGTTGTCGACATAGCCGGCCTTGAAGTCCGGTCCGATCGCCGCCATGAAATTCTGGGTGTCGGAGCGGGCGAAATTGCCGTGCATGCCCTGACCCTGCTGCAGGCGCGTGTCGGAGACTTCGACCGTGCACAGCACTGGTTGTTCGCAGCCGGTATCATAGCTGCGGAAATTCACCACGATCGCGGGGTGCGGCGTGCGCGCCTTGCCTTTCAGGCTGATCGACGACAACCGCAGCGTGCCCGGGATTGGCGCGAGATCGTCATCGACGAAGATGCCGCTGACATAGTCCTGCTCCAGCAGTGCCGCAACGATCCGGCGCGCCAATCGGCGGTCCTTTCGGCCGAGATAGATCAGGTCCGAACCGCCATTGGCGGCGACCACGACCTCCGGCTTGGCCGGGTCGGTGCCGATCAGGCCATTGCCCAAACGCGGGTAGGCATTGGCCTCGATCTTGGTATTCTTGCTGTCGGGGTCGAACAGCGGCAGGGCAAGCGCCTTGGCGAGGTCGAGCGCGACGAAGCCCGGCGGCAGCGAGTCCGGACGGACGTCGCTATAGCTTGCCTTGGCGGCAGCGCTGGTCGCGCTTTCCTTGGAGATGGTCGAGAAGCCGTGGTCTGCCGAGACGACGATGTTGGTCGAGGCCTCGAGACTGAGATCCTTGAGCGCCTGGCGCAGCTGGGCGAGGTTGTCGTCCGCATTCTTGATCGCAGCAAGGGAGGTGGGACCGTTGATGCCCGGCGTCACCGCGCCGAGACTGTCGCCCTGGTTGTGCTGCGAGCCATCGGGGTCGCGCGACCACAGCACCAGCACGAAGGGTTTGCCGCGCGCCTTGAACATCGGCAGGATTGCCTTGGTCACGGCGTCGGTAAAGAACTTCTGCTGGGTGGCGTTGGCGGTGGTGGTGCCCGCGGTCTTGAAATCGCCCGCCTTGCCGTTGTCGCCGCGCGACGGTGCCGCAGTCGGCAGGCCGGCGGTGGTGAGCGCGGACTTGATCTCGTTTGAGAGGGGAATGCCCGCCGGCGTGCCGGTCTGGTCGTCGATGGTGATGGTGGCGCCGCCCGTGCGCTCGGTGTGATCGAACATCAGCGCCGGGCCGAGCTTGCCGACCGCGGCGGTGGAATAGCCGGCGCTGCGGGCGAGTTTGAGGACGGTTTCCTCGTTGAGGTAGTTGCCGCCGAAATGCTCGTCGATGTCGCCGAGCACCGGATCATTCTCGATGAACGGCGTCACGCTGCCGCCCGACGGGCCGACCGGATAGCCAGTATAAATCGTGTTGCTGAAGACGCCGCTGTCGCCGAAATAGTGGCCGGCGGCCATGGCCGAGGCGTTCGGCATGGTGAAGGTCGGAAACAGCGAATGGGAATTGGCGAAATTGACGCCCTTGTCACGCAGCTCCGCCATCGCCGGTGCGGTCTGCGGCGTGACCTTGAGCGCCCGCAACCCGTCGGGCACGAAAAGGATCACGTTGCGTCCCTGGCCGGCATCGGCCGGGGCCGCGGATACGACCAACGTCAAAAGCCCTGCAGCAAGGCTGAGGAGCCGCATATGCATCAATTTCTCTTTCCCGGTTGGCGGATTTTCACGCTATAGGGGGGCGGTGTGATGGAATTGTTACAGGAGCCCGTGCGGCGCCAGTCGGCAAATTCCGTGCGGGGGATAACGCCAACTCGATTTGCCAAAGAAGAGCGCATGTTCAAACGGATCCTGATCGCCAACCGGGGCGAGATCGCCTGTCGTATCATGAAGACCGCTCGCCGCATGGGCATCGAGACGGTCGCCGTCTATTCGGAGGCGGACAAGGATGCGGTCCATGTCGAAATGGCCGATGAGGCCGTGCTGATCGGCCCGCCCCAAGCCGCTGAAAGTTATCTGCAGATCGCACGCATTGTCGAGGCCTGCCGTCGGACCGGCGCCGAGGCGGTGCATCCGGGCTACGGTTTCCTGTCCGAACGCGAGGCCTTCCCGCGGGCGCTGGCCGATGCCGGCATCGTCTTCATCGGCCCCAATCCCGGCGCCATCGCCGCCATGGGCGACAAGATCGAATCCAAGAAGGCCGCGGCCAAGGCCAAGGTGTCCACTGTGCCGGGCTATCTCGGCATCATCGAGGATGACGCTCATGCGGTGCGGATCGCCGATGAGATCGGCTATCCGGTGATGATCAAGGCCTCCGCCGGCGGCGGCGGCAAGGGCATGCGCATCGCCCGCAGCAAGGCCGAAGTCGCCGAAGGCTTCAAGCTGGCTCGCGCCGAGGCCAAGGCCTCGTTCGGCGACGACCGCGTCTTCATCGAGAAGTTCATCGTCGAGCCGCGCCATATCGAGATCCAGGTGCTCGGCGACAAGCACGGCAATGTCATCTATCTCGGCGAGCGCGAATGCTCGGTGCAGCGACGCAACCAGAAGGTCATCGAAGAGGCGCCGTCGCCCCTGATCGACGACGCGACGCGCCGCCAGATGGGTGAACAGGCGGTGGCGCTCGCCAAGGCGGTGCATTACGACAGCGCCGGCACCGTCGAATTCGTGGCCGGGCAGGACAAGAGCTTCTATTTCCTGGAAATGAACACCCGTCTGCAGGTCGAGCATCCGGTGACCGAACTCGTCACCGGCATCGATCTCGTCGAACAGATGATCCGTGTTGCGGCGGGCGAGCGGCTCACCATCTCGCAGAGCGAGGTGGTGATGACCGGCTGGGCGGTGGAGTCGCGGGTCTATGCGGAAGATCCGCTGCGCAACTTCCTGCCCTCGATCGGTCGCCTGGTGAAATACCGGCCGCCGGCGGAAGTCAGCCGCGACGGCATCACCGTGCGCAACGACACCGGCGTCGAGGAGGGCGGCGAGATCTCGATCTATTACGATCCGATGATCGCCAAGCTCGTCACCCATGCGCCATCCCGCGCTGCGGCCATCGAGGCGCAGACGGCGGCACTTGATGCATTCTACATCGACGGCATCCGTCACAACATTCCGTTCCTGTCGGCGCTGATGCATCACCCGCGCTGGCGCAAGGGCGAATTGTCCACCGGCTTCATCGCCGAGGAATATCCTCAAGGGTTTCACCTGCCTGAGCCAGACGGGTTGTCGGCGCAGCGCATCGCCGCGGTCGGCGCCGCCGTCGACCACATCCTCGGCGAGCGCAAGCGGAAGATCTCGGGCCAGATGCCCGGCCGCGCCGTATTCCGCGAGCGACGCCGGGCGGTGTGGCTCAATCGCCAGGAGTTGGCGCTCGACGTCGCCCGCGACGGCGAGGCCATCGTGGTCCGCTTCATCGAAGCCTGCGGCGCGGTCGGCGCGGCGCATCATCTCGTGTCCGACTGGACGCCCGGCGACGGCGTCTGGCACGGCAGCTTCGACGGCCGTCCGATCTCGGTCCAGGTCCGCAACATACCGAACGGCTTCCGTCTCGCGCATCACGGCTTCGAGGTCGAAGTTCGGGTGTTCACCGCAGGCGAGGCCGAGGCGGCGCGGCTGATGCCGATCAACAGCGGCAGCGACACCGGCAAGAAACTGCTCTGTCCGATGCCGGGCCTCGTCATTTCCATCGACGTCGCCGAAGGGCAGGAGGTCAAGGCCGGCGAGACGCTGGCGGTGGTGGAAGCCATGAAGATGCAGAACGTGCTGCGGGCCGAGCGCGACGGTGTCGTCAAGACGGTGCATGCCAAGCCGGGGGCGACGCTGGCGGTCGATGCCCTGATCCTCGAATTCGCGTGAGGCTGTCATGATCGTGCAGGAGCGTCGCGAGGCCTTCCGCGCCGTTCTCGCCGGCCGTGCCGTTGTACGGCCCGGCTCTGTCTACGATGCGCTGTCGGCGCGCATTGCCGAGGACCTCGGCTTCGAGATCGGGATCCTCGGCGGCTCTGCGGCCTCGCTTGCCATCCTCGGCGATCCCGACCTCGTGCTGATCACCTTGAGCGAACTCGCCGAGCAGGTCCGCCGCATCACCCGCGCCGGCCGTCTGCCGGTGATGGTCGACGCCGATCACGGCTACGGCAATGCGCTCAATGTCCGCCGCACCGTGCAGGAACTCGAGGCCGCCGGCGCCGCGGCGCTCACCATCGAGGATACGCTGCTGCCGCAGCACTACGGCGAGGCGAAGCCGCAACTGATTTCCCTCGATGAGGGCGTCGGCAAGATCGAAGCGGCGATCGACGGCCGCAACGATCGCTCGCTCGTCATCTTCGGCCGGACCGGCGCCGCTTCGATCACCTCGCTGGACGACGCCATCGTCCGCGCCAGGGCTTACGAGGGGGCCGGCGTTGATGCGCTGTTCTTCACCGGGCTCAGGCGCCGCGATGAACTCGCTGCCATCGCCGCGGCAACCCGTCTGCCGATCATGCTCGGCACCGTCGACGGCGATCTCGACGACGACGCCTTCCTCGCCGCCCACCGCGTCCGCATCGCCAATCAGGGCCATGCGCCGATCGCCGCTGCGATCGCGGCGGTCCATGCCACGCTCAAGGCGCTGCGCGAGGGCAGGAAGCCGAAGGACCTCGCCGGGCTGCCCGCGGCGGAGCTGACCAGGCAGGTGACGCGCGAGGCCGAGATGAAAGCGCGCGTCGCCCGGTGGCTCGGTGGCCGGCCATGACGGCGGGCGGCCAGGGCGGCGACATCATCCGCCACCTCGAGGTTCGCGGCCGCGTGCAGGGCGTCGGTTATCGCGCCTTCGTCGCCGGCATCGCCCAGGACCATGATCTCGCCGGCTGGGTCCGCAACCGCCGCGACGGTTCGGTCGAGGCCGCGCTGGCCGGATCCGAAGAGGTCGTCGGGGAGGTGATCGAATCGCTTCGCCGCGGTCCGCCGCTGGCCAAGGTCGCTTCCCTCGAAGTCCGCACAGGTACGCAGGCACTTCTTGACCTGCGGCCGCGCGGCGAATTTTTTGCCGTACTTCCAACACTTTGATCGGCTCTGAGAGGTCGGCGGGACCGGCCATGATTGACGTTGCCGGACCAAGACTTATTTTTAGGGCGATGAAACCGGTCGGCACCATGCTCGGAATGATGGGCGCAGCGGTCATGCTGATCGCGCTGCTCGTTGCGCCGTCATTGGCCGAGGCCCATGCCGACCATCATCATGCAGCGCCGGTTGCTGCTGGTCCTGCGCCCGTCGCGCCGTCCGGCCATCATATGCTCGCCGACAAGAACGTGGTCGCCGCGATCGTCGCCGATCAGATGCCCGACCGCCAGGAGGGGCCCGCTCGGGTTGCTCACCATCACATCCAGCCCCCCCAACAAGTGACGGCCCGTGCCGAGACCGCGGCCGATCAAGGCGCCGGGCTTGATCACTGCATGGTGGGCTGCTGCGTCGGCGCCAACTGTGCCGGCTCGTCCGCGGTCGCGACAGCGGCGTCGCCGTTGCTGCCGCCGCAGGCGGCTCTGAAGCTCGGTGTAGCGGATAGCCGGCCGATGGCCAGCCTGCCTGCCGACGGTCCGCGCCGGCCTCCTCGATCCTTCGTCTGAACGAACTCACGGCCGTTGCCCATTGCGATGCTCGCAATGCGCCACGCCGCGCGAACACTCGTTTCAAGGTGAAGGATTCCATCCATGTCATCCCGGTTTGCTGCTGCGCTGGTCGCGGTGGTGGTGACGATCGCATCTGCGATCGGAACGACACAGGCCCATGAGGGCCATGACCATCAGGACGAGGCCCCGGCGGCGGTCGCCACCGCAGTCCCGGCGGGCGCGGAAAGCGCCTCCGATCAATTCGAGCTGGTGGCGCTGCCGCGTGGTGGCGGCCTCGATATCTATCTCGATGCCTACGCCACCAACGCCCCGGTGGAAGGCGCTTCGATCGAGATCGAGACCCCCGAAGGCGCACGCAAGGCGCAGGCCGCCGCCGGCCAGCCCTATCGGCTTGAAGGTGAGTTTCTCAAGAAGCCCGGGCATTACGATCTGATCGCCACGGTCCAGGCCGCCGGCACCACCGACGTTCTGCCATTGAGCATCGGTGTTCCGGAGCCTGCCGCGGGTGCGCCGGCGCAGCTCGCACTGGCGAGCACGACGATCCTCCAGCCGCTCGCCGCAGTGATGCTGGGCATCGGCATCGTGCTGGGGCTGGCGCTCGGCCGCATCCTCTGGCGACGCGGCGCCGCCATCCTCGCGCTGGCGTTGCTCGCAGGTGTGATCTTGGCGCCGCGGCAGGGCTTCGCCCACGGCGGTGAGGATCACGGTGACGATGAGCACGGCGGCGTGGCCGCGGCCTCGGTGGCGGGGCCGCTGGCACGGCGGCTGCCGGACGGCAGCATCTATGTGCCAAAACCGCTGCAGCGGATCTTCGAGGTCCGTACCGTGATTGCTGCGAGCGGCAGCCATCGCCGCGCCATCGAGCTGCCGGGCCGCATCATCCCCGATCCGAATGCCAGCGGCTTCGTCCAGGCTGCGATCGCCGGTCGGCTGTCGCCGCCGCCCGGCGGCTTCCCGCGTCTCGGCACGCAGGTGAAGGCTGGCGACGTGCTCGCCTATGTCACCCCGCCGCTCCAGGCCATCGACCGCTCCGACATGCGCCAGCGCCAGGGCGAGCTCGACCAGCAGATCGCCATCGTCGAGCGCCGCGTGGCCCGCTACGAATATCTCGTGCCGAGCGGCGCGGCGACGCAGACCCAGCTCGAAGAGGCGCGGCTGGAGCTGCAGGGCCTGCGGGATCGTCGCACCTCGCTCGATCGTGCCCGCCGCGAGTCCGAGGCGCTGACCGCGCCGGTCTCCGGCATCATCGCCGACGGCAATCCGGTGGCGGGGCAGGTGGCCCAGGCCAACGCCGTAATCTTCCAGGTCATCGACCCCAACAAGCTCTGGGTCGAGGCGCTCAGCTATGACGCCGTCGCGGATACCATGGCCGCCAGCGCGCAGACCTCGTCCGGCGCGACGCTGCCGCTGTCCTTCCGCGGCGCCGGCTTCGCCGATCGCAGCCAGAGCGTGCCTGTCCATTTCGCCATCGACGGCGAGGCGGGCGGCCTGCGCGCGGGCCAGTTCGTCACCGTGCTGGTGAGCAAGCCCGACGAGCGCAAGGGCATCGCCCTGCCGCGCACCGCGGTGGTGCGCAACGCCAATGGCCAGGACTTCGTCTTCGACCACGTCGGCGCCGAGCGCTTCGAGGCTCGCCCGGTGCGGGTCGAGCCGCTTGACGGCGATCGGGTGCTGATCCTCGCCGGTCTCGAGGGCGGCCGTCGGGTGGTGGTGCAGGGCGCCGAACTCCTCAATCAGGTGCGGTGAGGGCGCGATGTTCACGTTTCTCGTCACCCAGTCGTTGCGCAACCGCTTGCTGGTCCTGGCGCTCAGCGTCGCGCTGATCATCCTCGGACTCGTCACCATTCAGCGGCTGCCGGTCGATGTCTTCCCCGACCTCAACCGGCCGACGGTCACCATCATGACCGAGTCGGAGGGGCTGGCGCCGCCCGAGGTGGAGCAGCTCGTCACCTTTCCCATCGAGACGCAGATGAACGGCGTGCCCGGCGTCAGCCGGGTCCGTTCGGTGTCAGGCGTCGGCCTGTCGATCGTCTACGTCGAATTCAACTGGGACACCGATATCTACCGCAATCGCCAACTCGTCGCCGAGAAGCTGGCGGCGGCCCGCGATCAGCTGCCCGCCAACACGGTGCCGCAGCTCGGACCGATGAGCTCGATCATGGGCCAGATCGAGCTGGTGGCGCTGAGCAGCGACCGCCTGTCGCCGATGGAATTGCGCGAGATCGCCGATTTTACCGTCCGACCGCGGCTCCTCGGCATTCCCGGCGTCGCCCAGGTGATCCCGATCGGCGGCGAGGTCCGGCAGTACCGGGTGGCACCGCAGACCGCGGCGATGCGGGCGCTCGGCGTGTCCTATGATCAGGTCGAGCGGGCGCTGGCGCAGTTCGGCACCAACAGCGGCGGCGGTTTCACCGACCTCAATTCACGCGAATATCTGATCCGCAACATCGGTCGCAGCACCAGCCTCGACGATCTGCGCAATATCGTCGTCACCAAGATCGGCGGCCGGCCGGTCTATCTCAGCCAGGTCGCCAGTGTGGCCTTCGCACCCAAGACCAAGCGCGGCGATGCCGGCTATCAGGGCAAGCCGGCGGTGATCGTCTCGGTGGAGAAGCAGCCCAATGTCGATACCATCACGCTGACGAGGTCGCTGGAAAGCGCGCTGACCGAACTCTCGCGCAGTCTGCCCGCGGGCGTGCAGGCCGACCAGATCCTGTTCCGTCAGGCCGATTTCATCGAGACCTCGATCCACAATCTCCAGCGCGTGCTGGTCGAAGCCGCCATCGTCGTCGCGGCGGTGCTGTTCGCCTTCCTGCTCAACTGGCGGACCACGGCGATCTCGCTGATCGCCATTCCGCTGTCGATCCTGACAACCGCCGTGATCTTCAAGCTGGCGGGGCTGTCCATCAACACCATGACGCTGGGCGGCCTCGCCATCGCCATCGGCGAACTGGTCGACGACGCGGTGGTCGATGTCGAGAACATCCTGCGGCGGCTGCGCGAGAACCGCACTGCCGTACGCCCGCGACCGGTCTTCGACGTGGTGGTTTCGGCATCACAGGAGGTCCGTTCGGGCATCGTCTACGCCACCATGATCATCGTGCTGGTGTTCCTTCCGCTGTTTGCCCTTGGCGGCATCGAAGGCCGCCTGTTCACGCCGCTCGGCGAGGCCTACATCGTCTCGATCCTGTCGAGCCTTCTGGTCTCGATCACCCTGACGCCGGTGCTCGCCTATTATCTGCTGCCCAAGCTCAAGGGCAGGGCGGAGCATGACGGCGCGCTGGTTCGCGTGCTCAAGCGCGGCTACGCCCGTCTGCTGTCGGCGGCGCTCGGCCACGGTCGCATCTTGGTGGCCGGTGCCGGACTTGCGGTAGCGCTGGCGGTCGCCGGCGCCTTCACGCTGCCGCGGGCCTTCCTGCCGCCGTTCAACGAGGGCAGCTTCACCATCAACCTGTTGTTCAACCCGGGCGTCAGCCTCACCGAATCGAACCGTGTCGGCCTGATCGCCGAACGGCTCATCCTCGAGGTGCCTGACGTCGCGGCTGTCGGGCGGCGGACCGGCCGCGCCGAGCTCGACGAACATGCTGAAGGCGTGCACTCCTCGGAGATCGAGGTCGAAATGCGGCCGACGACGCGCGGCAAGCCGGAGATCGTCGCCGACATCCGCAGCCGCCTCGCGCTCCTGCCGCTCGCCGTCAATGTCGGTCAGCCGATCTCGCACCGGCTCGACCACATGCTGTCCGGCGTCCGGGCGGAAATCGCGCTGAAGGTCTTCGGCGACGATCTCGACGCTCTGCGCAGCACCGCCGAGGAACTGCGTGGCCGTCTGGCCCGCATTCCAGGCATCGCGGACCTGCAGGTCGAGAAGCAGGTGCGGATTCCGCAGCTCGAGATCCGGGTCGACTACCAGCGCGCCGCGCTTTACGGCGTGCAGCCCGGCGCCATCGTCGACTATCTCAGCCGGCTCTCCAGCGGCCGCGTCGTCAGCCGGGTTGTCGACGGCTATCGCCGCTTCGACGTGGTGATGCGGCTGCCCGACAGCGCCCGCACCACGGACAAGCTTGGCGACCTGTTGATCGAGACGCCGTCGGGCTGGATTCCGGCGCGCCAGCTCGCCGACATCAAGGAAACCGACGGGCCCAACCAGATCCTGCGGGAGAACGGTCGCAGGCGGCTTGTCGTCCTTGCCAATACAGATGGCCATGCCGACATGGCGCAGATCGTCAAGGCGATCCGGGGCGAGGTCGAGAAGACGAAGTTGCCCGAGGGCTATTTCACCAGCCTCGAAGGCACTTTCCAGGCCCAGGAAGAGGCGACGCGAACCATTGGCGTCCTTTCGGTGGTCTCGCTCGCGCTGATCTTCGCCATTCTCTACAGCCGCTACCGGTCGGTGGCGCTGTCGCTGATCATCATGGGCAATCTGCCGCTCGCCCTGATCGGGGCGGTGATCGCGCTCTATCTCGCGGGGCAGCCGCTGTCGGTCGCCAGCATGATCGGTTTCATCACCCTGACCGGCATCGCCGCGCGCAACGGGATCCTCAAGATCAGCCACTACATCAACCTGTCGCTGCAGGAAGGCGTGCCGTTCGGCCGCGAGCTGATCGTCCGCGGCAGTCTCGAGCGGCTGACGCCGGTGCTGATGACGGCGCTGTCCGCCGGCGTTGCCCTGGTGCCGCTGCTGTGGGACGCGGCGACCCCGGGCAAGGAGATCCTGCATCCGGTCGCGGTGACGATCTTCGGCGGGCTGATCAGTGCGACGCTGCTTGATTCCTTCCTGACCCCGGTCCTGTTCGCCCGCTTCGGTGGGCGGGCGATCAAGCACCTTGCGCCGCTGGCCGAACCGGCGAGCGGTGCCGCGCGTCCGGCGCAGGCATTCTGACCATCACCCTCGCTTGTCGAACAAAAAGGAGAACCGACCAATGAAATCGCCCCCTGTCCTCGCTGCCGCCATCCTGCTCGCCATGTCGGCCGCGGCGCTCGCCCACGCGCCCAAGATCGGCGTCAATGGCGGGCCGCAGAGCAATGCCGGTCCTTATCACATGGAGCTGATCGCCAAGGAGAAGTCGCTCGATGTCTATCTGCGCGATCACGGCGACAAGTCGGTAGCGACGGCGGGCTTTGCCGGCACCGCGATCTTCGTCATCGACGGCAAGTCCGAACGGATCGAGCTCAAGCCGACCGGCGACAACCGCCTGACCGGCACCGCGTCGGTGGCGCTGCCCAAGGAGCCGGCCGGCGTGGTGCGCGTGACCATGCCGGGTGGCGGCTCCGCCCAGGGCCAGTTCAAGTGATGACGGCTGTTCGACTGAACGCCCGCTTCAACTGAACAGGCGCCGGTGATCGGCGTTGCGGCTCCGAGGTGGGCTGCGGCCCCGGTCGGCGGCGGACGTTCAAGAACAGGAGGAGCACATGATGAAGAGCAGGATTACCATCACGGCCATTGCACTGATGCTGGGCGCCGGCGGTGCCTTTGCCCTGTCCTCTGAGCACCAGCACGAACATCAGGCGCCGGCGCAAACCCAACCTCAATCCCAGGACGAGACCAAGGACCATCCTAAGGACCAGTCGCAGGTCAGGGACAACGCCGTGCCGGATCAGTGCCGCGCCGCGATTCAGTCGATGCCGCGTGGCTGCATGGAGATGATGCAGCGCATGGGCGGCATGATGGGCGGTGGAATGATGGGCGGCGGTGCTGGTGGCGGAGGCATGATGGGGGGCGGCAATCGCGGCGGCATGACGGGAGGAGGGGCTTCCCCCAGCGCCGCCGATGCCGGCGCTTCGACATCGACCAGGGCGTATCTCGCAGCGGTGGAGAAGATGCATGGTCCGATGACGGAAGGCGTCAAGGCGTCCGATCCCGACGTTGCTTTCGTGCGGGGCATGATTGCCCATCACGAGGGGGCGATCGACATGGCGCGCGTGGTGCTGGCCTATGGCAACGATCCCCTGGCGAGGACCTGGGCGGAACAGACGATCCGGGAGCAGCAGCATCAGATCGACGAGATGCAGGCCTGGCTTACCAAGCAGCAGAAGTAGGACGACTTGGCCTGGCGTGAGTTGGCCGGGAGCTGATTCATTTTCTGCCGTCGTCCCTCGCAAAGGCGGCGCGCCGACCCGGCCGACTGGTTCGCCGGCGGCTCGTCGCTTGCCGCCCAGGGGCTCGCCAGCTTCTGGCTCGACATCCGCATCGTCGACGGTACCAACACCAAGGACGAGAAGGCCGATTATGTCGCCGCGGTGTTCCGCGCCATGGCGGAGCTGCTCGGGCCGCTGCGCCACGAGAGCTATGTCCATGTCCACGATGTGCGGGCCGATGCTTATGGGTTCGGCGGTCTGACCCAGGAGCGGCGCTATATCGCCCGCAGGCTCGGCAGCAACCCAGGCCGGCCGGCGGCCTGATCAGGCAGCCGACGGGGCGTCCGCGCGCCGGGTGGCGCCGAAGATCTCCTCGAAGGTCTGGCGCAGCGCCACGTCGACGTCGGGCAGGGTCACCGGCAGGCCGAGGTCGACCAGGCTGGTGACGCCATAGCGCGGGTCGACCACGCCGCAGGGCACGATGCCGGCGAAGTGGCCGAGGTCCGGCTCAACATTGATGGCGATCCCATGGAACGCCACCCAGCGCCGCAGCCGTACCCCGATGGCGGCGATCTTGTCCTCGAAGCCCGGCCCCTTGTCCGGGCGGGCGACCCAGACGCCGACCCGGTCCTCGCGCCGCTCGCCACGGACGTTGAAGGCGGCGAGAGTGCGGACGATCAGCTCCTCGAGCGCGGCCACATAGCCGCGCACGTCGGGCCGGCGGCGCTTCAGGTCGAGCATCGGGTAGACCACCCGCTGGCCGGGGCCATGGTAGGTGAATTGGCCGCCGCGGCCGCTGGCATAGACGGGGAATCGCTGCTCCAGCAGATCGCCCGGCCGGGCGCTGGTCCCGGAGGTATAGAGGGGTGGATGCTCCAGCAGCCAGACGAGTTCTGGGGCCTTGCCCTCGGCAATCGCCGCAGCGCGCTCCTCCATCACGGCCAGCGCCTCGGGGTAGGCGACCGGGCGGTCGGAGATCCGCCATTCGACCGGCTCCCCCAAAAGGCGACGGAATACAGTCAGGTCAAGCTCTTGGCGGCCGTTAACCATCCGCTAACCATTCCCATGTTGATTCAATCCGGTTCCCTCAGGCGAGTCCCGGATGCGCCGTGCCAACCCTCGATAAAGTTTCCGTCGATCTCATGGTCGTGCTGGGCACGACCACGATGCCCATCCACCAGGTGATGCGGCTGAGCCGCGGCGCCATCATCGAGCTGGATGCCAGCGAGCAGGATGAGGTCAAGGTCCTGGCCAACAACCTGCCCATCGCCAGCGGGGCGGTCGTGGTCAATCGCAACCGCATCGCCGTCGAAGTCAAGCAAATGTTGCCCAGGACGCCGGATACAAGGTGAGGGGAAAGGCTATCGGGGGCCTTGTCGCCCCCGATCCGATTTGTTACACGAGCGCCGGCTGATCCGGCGCTTGGATTTTTCCGGCGCTCATCCCACGCGGTCGTGGCGGAATTGGTAGACGCGCTGCCTTGAGGTGGCAGTGAGTAAAATCGTGGAGGTTCGAGTCCTCTCGACCGCACCAATTCAGTTTGGCGCGACTTTTCAACAGTTTGGAACTGGTGTCGTGTCTCGGTATCGAGCACAGCTGTGGCGCGTCGGCTGACCGCGGGCAGCGCTGTCGTTGCTTAGGCTTGAGCACGACTGGCGGCCAGCTTTCATCCAATCCCCCTTATCAGCCGCAACCGCCGGTCGATCCCAGCTTCGTTCCGCCGCCCGCCGTCGGCGGCCCACGGTCGCAGCTCCATTCGAGACCCAAGCCCTGCCAGCGAACACGACCGGCAACATCGCACGTGAGGTTGTAGCCGCAGCCTGTCGTTGCGACGGTGTTGTCCTGCGCGTGTCTCGTCTCCGAGTGACCGCTTCCTTTTGCCGCAAGCGTCGACGGTCATTGGGAGACGTAAGGGCCGCGCTCTGCCGCAGAGAGAGTAGGCAATTGCGAGACGCTGCACTTGCGGCGATAACGCCTCAAGCGTTATTCGCTGCGGCCTCGGGCGAGCCAGCCGCTCTCCCCTGACCTCGGAACGGATGAATAGGGCTGGGGACGGCCACGGCCAGTATCGGCAGAGGGGGATCGGACCGAAGATGATGACCGTTCTCAGCTACATCTACCGCTTCGTCGCCAACTTCATTTTCCTGGCGATGGTCTATTTCAGCCTGAACTTCCTCGAAAAATACGAGCAGCGGGCGACCGTCGCCATTCTGGTGCTGGTCTATGTGATCATGCGCACGCTCTCGACGCTGCGCTCGTTCTATTTCTACCAGCGCATCGAGCGTCTGGAGATCGAGGCCCGCCGTCTCGCTGGTCTCGTCAAGGGCATCGACAATCCGCGTCGGCCACTCATCGTCGAGGTTTCGGAATTGCGCCGTTATGGCGAGATCATCGCCTATATGGACCTTTTGTTCCTGTGCCTGATCGTGTTGCTCTGCCTCGCCAAGATCATCCGCGCCTGAGGGGCCGCGCGAGACGCCTCGCGCGCGAGGCGCGTTGCATCAGTCAGTCTTGTCGAAGAGGGGCTTGCTTCCCGTCGCCTTGATCGATGCCGTCACGGTGTCCGACGGGCGCGCGGCGTTACCGCGGCGTCACCGGGCCGCGCTGCAGTCCGACGGTCATGACGGGCCAGCTGCCCGGCAGCTGCCGTCGCGCGGCGACGGTCTGGATCGCTACGGCAGACTCCATAGTGACGGCCGGCTCGAGCCTCGCCGGCATCGCCTCGGCGTGCTGACCGCGGCCGGCGAGGCGGATGCTGCCGCCGGGGATCTTGATTCGGCGGAACAGGCTCTGGTCCGGAGCGGGCAGGGTGTTTGCGGCCTCGGCGGCAGCGGCGACAACGGGCCGCGGCCAGGCAGGATCGGACGGCAGCGGCACTACGTCGGCGCCGAACCGGCCGGGACGGTAGAACCCGGTCTGACGCCGCGCGAGGTCGCCGAGCCAGGCGCTGGCGGTGCTGGCATCCGGAGCCGGGGTGGTCGCCTTGGCGGCATAGATCAGGCGCGGCACCGCCGGCCAACGCGCCACCGCGATGCCGGCATCGGGATGCATCAGCCAGTCCCTCGCCTCGGTCGGGGTCTTGGGCCGGTCCGGCGTCGCGGCCACGACATGCACGATATGGTAGCCCTTGGTTTTCAATTCTCGCAAAAGTTGCGGAAGCATGGTGGCGGTGCGGCCCTGGATATCGTGCAGCAGCAGCACGCCCTTGCCCTTCGCCTCGAGGCGGGTGAGGGCGTAGTTCATCACCTGGGCCGGCGTGATGTGCCGCCAGTCGTCCGCCGGGAAGTCGGCGCTCCAGGTCATGATGCCGCGCGAGGCGAGATAGTCCTCGACGCCTTCGGCGCGCAGCAATCCCGGGATCCGGAAGAAGGGCGACACCGCCGAGGTGTCGCCGCCGAGCGCGGCGGTGGTATGGGTGATGCCTTCTTCGATCTCCTGCTCGACGCGCTGCAGCGGCATGTGATTGAAGCTGAGCGGGTGGTTTTCGCTGTGGGTGCCGATGGTATGGCCGGCATCGCGCAGCCGCCGCACGCCGTCGGGGTACTGCTTGGCCATCCGTCCGATGATGAAGAACGTCGCCTTGACGCATTCGGACGCCAGCGTCTCCAGTACTTGGTTGCTGTGCGACGGCAGAGGGCCGTCGTCGAAGGTCAGCACCACCTCATGGTCCTTCAACGGCAACGTTTCGCCGTATTGCATGGTGCCGATCTTGGTGTGCTCGGTCGGATCGACCACCAGGGTGCGCGAGGTGCCGAGCGCATTGGGGTGGCCGGGGCAATCTTCGGCACGGGCGGCAAGCGGCGCTGCGGCAAGCAGGGCGATCAGACCGGCCAGCAGGGGACGGCGGCGCGAGCCATCCGCAACGCACTTTTTCCCCGCAACCGGGAACTCACCAGACCGTACCGTCATCGCCGCACCATACACGTCCCAAAAAAACTTTTCGAAAATTAGCTTCCGGCTCATGAACGAGGCGTTAAGCCTAACCGAACCTTCAAAGCGCCGGCTCTTCAATTGTTCAGTCGTGAAATCGCCGCGCGGTTCAGGCGTGACCCGGCCGCGCCGGTGCGATGTGAACGATCCGATAGTCGTTCTCGCGCAGCCAGCGCAGGAACGACGGCATCATTGCCGCCGTCCGGCCTTTGGTATCATGAAACAAGATGATCCCTTTGCGGGCATTTTGCAGCCGTTCCATGACCAGATTGAGCTCCTGCTCCGGCGTCATGTCGTTCCAGTCGCTGGCCCACAGATCGGCGCCGAACACTGCGATACCGCGGTCCTGGAGCGCGTCGAGCAGTCTCGGCGTCGAAGAAAAATAGGGGAACCGGAAGAACGGGGTCGCCGGCGCAGCGGCGGCGGACAGGCCGAGCACGGCGTCATTGGCGGCCATACCGCGGTCGATATCGCGTTCCGCCACGTCAGCGGGGATCTTGCTCATGTCCGGATGGGACCATGAGTGATGGCCGATGGTGTGGCCGGCCGCGGCGATGGCCTTCACCACGCCCGGATGTGCCGCCGCATTGCGGCCGATCAGGAAGAAGGTCGCACGCACGCATTCACGGGCGAGGGCCGCGAGCACCTTGCGGGTCGTCGGCGGTGACGGACCGTCGTCGAAAGTCAGCACCACCTCCTTGTCGGCGAGCGGCAGGCTGGCCGGAAAGCTCTTGGTGCCGACCCGCGGATAGGTCCTCGGATCGACGCTGAGCACGCGTGAGGTGCCGAGCGCTCCCGGGCGCTGACAATTCGCCGCCGCACCGTGGGGCACGAGAAGAGCGAGGAGAGCGGCGAGGACGGGAAGGGTCGCTTTCACGATCGGCAACTGTTTCAACGGCTCGGCCAGGTTCACTGAACGGTGAGGCGACGCTCCCAAGGTGGCGGCGTTGGGGTCTTGTAATGCCGATTGCGCCGACCGTCGATGATTGGCCGCTTCCGGGTGTGTATGTCCGCTCGCTCGCGAGGGCAATACCTCTTCATTGGCCATTAACGGCGTTGGCGCATCATGGCGGCAGCGAGGATCGAGCGACCGACATGCTGCGTTTGCGACTGAAGGCCGACGGCCGGATCGTGGAGTTGCGCGATGGCCGCGAGGCGCCGCTGGCGCCGGAACTGCTGGAAACTCCGCCGGCGCCGCCCGATATTCCCGGCGTACGCGAATTGCGCCGCCGCGCCCGGCTGACCCAGGCCGAATTCGCCGCGCGCCTCGGCGTGCCGCTCGACACCATCCGCAACTGGGAGCAGGGCAAGCGCTCGCCGCGCGGACCAGCGCGCGCGCTGCTCGCCGTGATCGCCCACGCGCCAGATACGGTTTTCGCCGCATTGTCGGGATCCACTCCGGCGGCGTGAACCGCGTCCGGCGGTTTCGGGAGGCCGCCATGCAGACCATTCAAGCTCACGGCGCGGTGATTCCGGCCATCGGTCTCGGCACCTGGGAGCTGAGCGGGCGCAGCTGCAGCCGCATCGTCGAGCAGGCGATCAGGCTCGGCTATCGCCACATCGACACCGCCCAGGTCTACGAGAATGAACGCGAGGTGGGCGAAGGGGTGCGCGGCTCCGGCATCAAGCGCGATGAGGTCTTCATCACCACCAAGATCTGGACCACCCACTTCGCCCCGCTCGATCTGATCCGCTCGGTTCGGGAGAGCCTGGCGCGCCTGCGGATGGACCACGTCGATCTCGTGCTGCTCCACTGGCCAAATCCGCACGTCGCCCTGCACGAGACGCTTCGCGGGCTCGGGCGGGTGCGCGAGGCCGGCCTCGCGCGTCATGTCGGCCTGTCGAATTTCACGGTGGCGCTGATCGAACAGGCCATGGCGATGACGCCGGTGCCGCTCGTCTGCAATCAGATCGAGTACCATCCCTTCCTGTCGCAGGACAAAGTGCTGGCGGCCTGCCGGCACTTCGGCCTCGCCGTCATGGCCTATAGCCCGATCGCCAGGGGCAGGATCAAGAACGATGCAACGCTCGGCCGCATCGCGGCCCGCTACGGCAAGACCCCGGCGCAGGTCTGCCTGCGCTGGCTGGTCCAGCAGGGCGCGGCCGCGATCCCCCGCACTTCCAGGATCGAGCGCCTGTCGGAAAACATCGCCATCGAGGACTTTGCCCTCTCCGACGCCGACATGGCCGAGATCTTCGCCCTCGGCTCGCCCGCTGGGCGGCTGACCAATTACGCCTTTTCGCCTGTCTGGGATTGAACATCGCCCGCCGTTGATCTCGCCGGCCCGATCGGCGATGGAAGCGGCTGGAATTCTCGCGCGGGGCGATCGATGTTCTTCACGCTGTCCAAGGTCTTCGGCTTCTTCGCCGTTCCTTCCAACGCCATCGGGGCGCTGTTCGGCCTCGCCGTGATCTTCTTCCTGCTGCATCGACGCCGCGCGGCGAAGTGGTGCTCCAGCGTCGCGATCGCCGCGCTTCTGATCATCGGCTACTCGCCGCTTGCGACCATCGGGCTGTTGACGCTGACCGAGCGCTTTCCGCCGTGGCGCGACAACGGCGCGCCGCCCGATGGCATCATCGTGCTCGGCGGGGCAATCGATTCCGAGGCGAGCGTTGCGCGTGGCGACATCGAGATGGATTCCTCGGCGGAGCGCATCTTCGCCATGCTCGATCTCGCCAGGCGCTATCCCGCCGCCCGCATCGTGTTTTCCGGCGGCAGCGGCAACCTGATCATGAATTCGGTATCCGAAGCCCCCATCGCCGGACGCCTGCTGCACGAGTTCGGCATCGAACCCTCGCGCATCACGCTGGAGCCGGGCTCGCGCACCACGGACGAGAATGCGAGCTTCACGCGTGCTCTGGTGGCGCCCAAGCCCGGCGAACGCTGGCTGCTGGTGACCTCGGCTTTTCACATGCCGCGGTCGGTGGCGGTGTTCCGGGCGGCGGGTTTCGATGTCGAGCCGTATCCGGTCGATTACCGCACCCGCGGCTGGCGCGATGCAGCACTGCCATTCGACCTGCTCAGCGGAGGGCTTGCCCGCGCCGATGTCGTCGCCCATGAATGGACCGGGCTGATCGTCTACTGGCTGAGCGGCAAGAGCCGGGAATTGTTCCCGGCACCGAGGCCCATCGACTGAGCGGTCGTTTGCGGGTGAGGGCTCAATCGTGCCGCGGCAGCCCGAGGCGGTAGACGCCGCGGAAGTCGTCGGGATCGACCGGCTTGCCCTTGCGATAGATGATCAGCCGCCCGGCCCGGGCCAACGCCACAGCAGCTCGCCGGATCGGAACGAGGAGGTGGTGCCAGTCGGCGCCGTCGCCGATCGCGAGGGCGATCTCGGGCGGGCTCAGGGTCTTGCCGGCGACTTTCGCCAGCGTCTGCATGATCGCGTCTTCGAGCGCGGGGGGCTGGCGCGAGGCCATTATCGAATCGGAACCGTTCATCCCATTGCCATGGCGCATTCGCGCCCGGGCCGGCAAGCGGCACCGGTCAATTAATGGCGCGGCGAGCGGCCGAAACCGGATGCGAAGTTGGATTCGGATGGTGATGAGGTTAGTGATCCTTCGACCACGCGTGCGGCGTCTCACAATAGCCTGTCCCCTCTACGGCGGGTGTCTGTAGGCAATTGCGAGACATAAGCCGCACTAGGACCCTGTCTTTCGAAGTTTGCGAATCGCTACGGATTTTGTCCTTTCAACCGGAGATCGTGAGATGGCAGATCGAGCTGTGGGCCTCAGGCTCGTCATCGGCAATAAAAATTATTCGACCTGGTCGATGCGGCCGTGGGTGGCGCTGCGCGCCGCTGGCATCGCTTTCGACGAGACCTTGATCCCGCTCTATACCGGCGAGGCCGACAAGCAGCGCATTCTCGCAGTGACGCCTTCAGGCAAGGTGCCGGCGCTGGTCGACGGCGACATCACGGTGTGGGATTCGCTCGCGATCATCGAATATGCGGCCGAACGCTTTCCCGGCGCGGGGCTGTGGCCGACGGACCAGGCGGCGCGGGCCCATGCCCGGTCGATTTCGGCTGAGATGCATTCGTCGTTCGCTGCCCTGCGCCGTGAGTGCGGCATGAATATTCATCGGCCGATCGGCGCCAAGGCCCTGTCGGCTGAGGCCGAAGCCGACATCGCCCGGATCAAGGCGATTTGGACTGACTGCCTGACGCGCTATGGCGGTCCCTACTTGTTCGGCAAGGTGGGGGGGGCCGATGCCATGTACGCGCCGGTGGTGCACCGCTTCCGCGGCTATGCCATTCCCGTCGCGGGGGCGGTAGCCAATTACTTGGCAACCATGCAGGTCCTGCCGGCCTTTCGAGAATGGACCGAGGCGGCCCTCGCCGAGACGATCGTCATCCCGCGGTTCGAGGACGACTGAGCACAGTGCGGCTGCCGGGCGGTCACCGTCGCGTTTTTGGGCTCCCGGCGGCCCTCCCCCCCGCGGGAGGGCCGTCCGAAGGGGCGCCGAAAGCTACATAACCATTTGAAGTTCTGACGTTAATTGCGCCTCTTCCGGAGGGCAAACTGCTGGCCAAAAGTGGGCGTGCGTGGTATATCAGCGCAGACAAAGCGCCGGCCATGTTGGACCTTCCTTTGGCCGGCTTTCAGTATTGCGTGATGGAGAGGGTGTTGAAGCACAAATTCGGTGTCGGAGAATCCGTCTATTTCACCGCCAGCAACGTGGCGCGTCCTGCGGCCAGCGGCCTTTACGAAGTGATCCGTCAACTTCCGACCGACGGCGACGACTGCCAGTACCGCATCAAGAGCGCCACCGAAGCCTTTGAGCGTGTGGCGAAAGAGAGCCAGCTCGCTGCTACATGAGGTGGAACCTGCTTAGCGACGTTCTCGCTGGGTGTCTCTGAGCTGTTGCCTTGGAGCTGTTTCCCGGGGTTAAGTCCGACACCCGCCGCATTGGTGACGCAACGCTCCGGCAAGGGAAACGGGGTCAGTGGCGTGAATCGAGGCGGGGTGTTTGCCCGTGATCCGTCCTGAGGTCGCAACCGAAGGGTGTCTCACATGAATTGGGCCTGGGCCTCGTCTCTCGACCAGCTCTGGCGCGCGCCGACCTTGCCCATGTGGGTAACGCTGGCGGCGGCGTCGCTGTTCGCCGTTATTTTGCTCGTCACGCTGTTTCGCGCCGAGAAGTCGGTGGCCAATGGTGCGCTGACGGTGATCACGCTGTTGGCGATCGGCATTGCGCTCGCGGCCACCTTGCGCAGTTTCGGCGTGGCCGACGGATCTCTCGGGGCGGATCGGCGGCCGCCGCTGGCTCCCGTTGCAGCGCTGCCGGCACTTGCCTGCCTTGACGGTCTTGCCGGTGAAGCGGTGGAGACGGCCTGCGAGCGCTCGCTGTTCGCCTCGGCCGACAGCGCTGCGGCGGCGGTGTCCTATACTGCGGTCCAGATCAGCCGGCTGGCGAGCCAGGGCAGCAGCTCGACCGCGGCTGCCCCCCCCGAAACCGCGGCGCTGCGCCGGGTGCTGGAACGAGACCGCTACGGCCTCGTCGCCCATGTGCTGGCGGTCCGTGACGGTTGCACGCTTGCCAACTGCGCCTTCTACAGTTCGCTCACCGACCATAACCAGATCGCTGGCAACATGACCGAGCGCAGCTACGAGGCGCTGGTCGCCCGCTATGCACCGACCTGGGGCAGCACCGGCGGCGGGCCGAGCGCAGCCATGGCTGGCCCCGCGCTGGCGTCGACGCCGCCGTCCAACGTGCCGACCGGACGCCCGATGTCCGGGGACTTTCCGAGCTCAGCTTCAATTCCTCCGGTCAATATCATGACCCCGGAACCAGCGGCCGGGACTGCATCCGCGGCTGCCAGTAAGCCAGCGGCCGCTGCAGCTCCGAAGCAGGCCGCCGCGGCGCCGGCAGCCAACCCGGTCGCCAAGGCGGCGCCCGCCGCCAGAAAGCCGCCGGCCAAGAAACCGCCGTCCACTGCGACGGCACCGGTGCCGCTTGCGCCGCCGCAGCCCGCGGAAGATAACTGACCGATCAGCGTCGGCGCCCGCCGGCGCACTCGGTTGCGCGTTCGCTCATGCCGCTTCACCTCGTCAAGCTCAGTGTCGGCACAGAGTCCTTCATGGACCTCGATGGCTGGATCAAACAGCGCGCCAAGCAGGCCGCCGCAGCGGGCAAACCGCGGCGCCACATCCATGTCACGCGGATGACGCCGAAGCGCGACGCGGAGCTGCTCGACGGCGGGTCGATCTACTGGGTCATCCGCGGCGAGATCACGGCGCGTGAGCGCATCCTCGCCATCGAGCCGTTTCGCGACAAGGACGGCATCGGCCGTTGCCGGCTGGTGATGGATGCGAAACTGGTCCCGGTCGCGCCGCGGCCGATGCGGCCATTCCAGGGCTGGCGCTACCTCGCCGACAAGGACGCGCCGCCCGATCTGAGCAGCCGTGACGACGGCGTCGCCGCCATGCCCGAGCCGCTGCGCCGCGAACTGCGCGAACTGGGTCTGCTCTGAACGGCGTTGCCGGCGATCACGCTCTGTGCCGCTTGCCCTCAGACACGGACATTGTCGATCAGCCGGGTGCCGCCGATCCTGGCGGCGACGAGGAGCCGTAGAGGCCCCTCGGTGATCGAGCGGACCGGGGCGAGCGTGTCGGCGTGGCGCACCTCGAGATAATCCAGCGCAAAACCGGCCTGCGCGATCCGGGCGCAGCCGACGCCAAGCACGCTTGCGAGATCGTCGCCGGCCTTGATATTGCGCGCCGCATCCTTGAGCACCCGGTAGAGCACCGGCGCGGTCGCCCGCTCGTCCGGTGACAGGTAGACGTTGCGCGAGGACATCGCGAGCCCATCGCGCTCGCGCACCACAGGCGCGCCGACGATGCGCACGCCGAGGTCGAGATCGCTCGCCATACGGGTGACGACCTTGAGCTGCTGGTAGTCCTTCTCGCCGAACACCGCGAATTCGGGTCGCACCTGGGTGAACAGCTTGGCGACCACGGTGGCGACGCCACTGAAGAAGTGCGGGCGGAAACGATCCTCGAGCCCTGCGGTGGCCGGGCCTTCGACCTGGACGCGGGTGACGAAGCCCTCTGGATACATGGCCGGCGCGGTCGGTGCCCAGACGAGATCGACACCTTCCTCGGTGAGCTTGGCGAGATCCGATTTCCAGGTTCGCGGATAGGCGTCGAGGTCCTCGTGGGGCGCGAACTGGGTCGGATTGACGAAGATCGATACCGCGACCTTGTCGGCGCGCCGTCGCGCCAGCCGTACCAGCGACAAATGCCCCTCATGAAGCGCCCCCATGGTGGGCACCAGGGCGAGGTTGGCCTTGCGGGTGCGCAGTCGGTCGACGGAGCGCTTGAGGACAGGGAGGGAACGGGCGATCAGCGGCGAGCGGGGCATCTGGTCTCCGACGGTGAGATCAAGGCGGCGAGATGAGAACGGCGGGATCGAGTGGCGCGGGAGGGTGGAGCATTCGCGGCAGCTGAGTGCAATGGTCCCCGCTCGTGCCGCATCTCTCTACCAAGGCTTCCGCAGCCCGCCAACTCGTCGGCCGCTCGCGCGGCCGGCCCTCGTGCAATCGGCCATGCACGCCTCGATGCGACGACAGCGGAGGCGATGGCGATACATGATCGCAGCTGTCGACGCGGACCGATGATCTCGATGTGGACTTCATTCGCGGCCGACGCCGGTGATCAAGTCTTGTGCGGGCGGCAAACCGGCGCCTGCGGTTTTGGATCTGACGCCGGTACGACGAATCCGCTGCAATGCTGATACGAGCGTCAGATCCATCGCACTAGGCAAACAATCCCGGACAGGCCGCTGGGCACAAGCGGGGTGTCGCTCAGCCCCCCGCGTGACCTGCGCGTTTCTTCGGCCTGCGCACTATCCGGCGATGCCTGCGGAATGCTCGCACTTCCCCCTTTGGCGACGATGATACCGTTACCGCCAGATCGTCGCGATGAGGCAGGATCTGCTCCACTCGCAGCCGTTCGCGCAGCGGTTCTTGTTATTTTGCTCAAGGCATTGCGCCGCCGCTGGAATCCGGCAGGTTTGTGCAACTGCACAAATTTCAGTGGCGTTGCACAATTAAAAGACCCTGAATTCACAACTTTTCAGCTTCTGTCACACCGCCGTTATGCATATCTTCCAAACGAGAGAGACGGACCGCCTGACTTCCGGATAACGGGCTGCGCGAGCGCAGCAGTCCAATACCGTAGAGGAATGGAATGAAACGTGGCCTGATCATCGCGATTGCTCTCGGCGCTTGCGTCGTGGTGGCTTATTTCTCGTTCAGTCGTTGGGGTATCCGGCACGAGAACATTTCTTTCTTCGACGCCGAACGGGGACGTCCGATTGACGTCGATATCGCGGTGCGGCGCGATTCCGAGATGCGCGCCATGGCCGGCCTGAAGACGCTACCGGTGGCGATCGTCAATCACGGTAACACGGTCCGCAACACCGAATATTCATTCCTCGCCAACGTCCTCGCGTTGCGCGGCTATCTGGTGCTGTCGATCCAGCATGATCTGCCGGGCGATGCGCCGCTGGTGACGAAGGTCGGCGAACTCTATGTCGGCCGTCTTCCGGTCTATCAGCGCGGCGTCGAGAACATCCTGTTCACGGTCGATCACCTGAAATCGCGCTACGCCTACGCCGATTTCAACAAGCTTTTGATGCTTGGCCATTCCAACGGCGGCGACATCTCGATGTATTTCGCCAAGGAATATCCCGAGCGGACCAAGCGGGTGGTGACGCTGGACAATCTGCGGGTGCCGTTCCTGACCGAGGCGAAGTTCAAGATCTTGTCGTTCCGCTCCAAGGACCCGAATTTCGTGCCTGATCCCGGTGTGGTGCCCGATGATGCGGAATGCGCCCGCACCGGCATTGAGGTGGTCAAGACCGGTGCCCAGCACACCGACATGAGCGATCGTGGTCCGGACAACGTCAAGGAGCGCATCCAGGCGACCCTCGATCAGTTCCTCAGCGATGACAGCGATCTGCGTCCAGCGGCGATCGACGACCTGAAGATCCCAGCGCCCTCGGCCGGCCAGCAGTCGCGTGCGGACCAGACGCTGCGCGCCGCGCTGGCGACCACCACCTTCACCGCTCCCTGACCGGCCGCGGCTAGACCGCGTCCTTCTTATCGTTGCGCCCCTGCAGAAGGTCATTGACCGCAGGGCGAGAGCTCTCCACATCTCATCTGGCAGCAGCCATGATGAGACGGTAGCGAGAGCCGATGTCCCGCGAACCCACATCCCGCGACAAGACCCCGACCAGATCGACGGCGTCCGTTCGAGGGGAGGGCAAAGGGGAGGTGCGGCCGACGGCCAGCTCCGCTGAGATCGCCGCCTTCGTCGCCAAGGCACAGGCGCTGTCGCCGCAAGCGGGCCTCGGCCGCGGGCGGCTGGTCTTCGCCCTCGACGCCACCATGAGCCGGCAGCCGACCTGGGATCTCGCCTGCCAATTGCAGGCCGATATGTTCCGCGAGGCTGCGGCGATCGGCGGCCTCGATATCCGCCTGGTGTATTTCCGCGGCCTCGGCGAATGCCGCGCCAGCCCATGGCTGTCCGACGCCACCCAGCTCGCACGTCTGATGAGCCGGATCACCGTCGAGGGCGGCCACACCCAGATCCACAAGGTGTTGTCCGAGACGCGGCGCGAGGCCGTCGCCCATGGCGTGCGCGCGCTGGTGTTCGTCGGCGATGCCATGGAAGAAAATGCCGACGACCTCTGCGCCAAGGCGGGAGAGCTCGGACTGTTGAAGGTGCCGGTGTTCATGTTCCAGGAAGGCGGCGACGCAGCCACCGAGCGCACCTATCGGGAGATCGCGCGCCTGTCCGGAGGCGCCTATGGCCGTTTTGACGCCGGCGCCGCGGTTCAGCTTCGCGACCTGTTGCGGGCGGTCGCCGCCTATGCCGCCGGTGGCCGCGACGCCCTGCACCGGCTGGCGACGTCCGCGCCCGGCGCCGCCGCGCTGCTCGGCCAATTGCGCTGAGTTGAGCGAGCGCAGTTGCCGCGCACAGTCGCCCGTCCATCGCCGGCGTGGCGCGGCACGCCGGCTTCCGCTCCCCGGCGCGAGCGACTATCTATCGGAGCATGCCGACTCTGATCGCTGGCGCCGTCGCCGTCGTTGTCCTCTACACCCTGCTGCAGATGTTCCGCGCGGCCAATCCGGCCGTGCTCGCCCGCGCCGTCAAGATCGCGGGTGGCATCGTCTGTCTGGCGGTCGCGGCCTTCACCGGGATCCGCGGCGAACTGGCGGTGGCCGTGCCGCTCGGGCTGTTCGGCGCCGGGCTGCTCGGCTGGTCGCCGGCAGCTTCGGCGATCGGGCAATTCGGCAGCTTTGGCGGATTCGGCCGCCGCGCACGTTCGTCGGGCCAGACCTCGACGGTGCGCTCGGGCTTTCTCGACATGGTGCTTGACCATGACAGCGGCGCGTTGTCGGGCAGCATTATCGCCGGCACCCACGCCGGCCGTTCCTTGAACGAATTCGATCTGCCGCAGCTCCTGGCCCTGATGCCGACCTTCGATGCCGAGAGCTGCGCCTTACTTGAAAGCTATCTTGACCGCCGGTTTGCCGGATGGCGTCAGCACGCGCAGGGCACAGGGGCAGGGGGGCAGCGCAGCCAGGCGACGAGCGGCAAAATGACGGCGGAGGAGGCCTATCAGATCCTTGGCCTGCAACCGGGGGCGAGCCGCGTCGACATCGGGCGGGCACATCGGTCGCTGATGAAGAAACTGCATCCCGACCAAGGGGGGTCGACGTATCTCGCGGCCCGGGTGAACGAGGCCAAGGAGACCCTGCTTCGCACGCATCTCTAGCTGACTCCAGCACGCAACACTTACGCGAATAGCTGCGAGCGGTCGTCCCGCCGATCTGATTGACGCCCTGTGGGTGCTTTGGCTGCACCCGTTATCGAGACCATGCCGAACTGGTCATGGCGCGATCCGCTGGCGGACCGTCGTTGTGGTTTATTTTCTAGCGCTCAATCCTTGCGAAGATGTTTCCGCCAGGACCGGCCATGGGTCCAATTCCAGCATTCGCACCGGTCTCGGCCGTGCCCCTGCGACATCGGCCTGGCGAGCCAGCGAGTAGTCGGGAGCCAATAGAAAAGCCCGGCTGTGCGCCGGGCTCTTCGTCACAAGGAGGACCTGTGTCGACGGTCAGTTCTTGATGGTGATGCAGGAGATGTCGCTGCGCTTGAGCTTGCGGCAGACAGCTTCGGCGCTGTCTTTGTCGAGGCCGGCGAAGCGGGCGCGGTAGAGGTTCTTACCGTTCTTGGCCACCACGGTCTCGGTGAAGGGGTCGGCCTTGCCGAGAAGGCCCGCTGCGCTGCCGCGGGCGGCGTCGAGGCGCTGCTTGGCTTCGCTCTCGGACTCGAGTGCGCCGACCTGGATGACCCAGCCGCTGCGGGCGACGGCCTTGATCGCGCCGTGGACCGCGACCGGGCTCGACGGTGCCGACGCGCGCGGCGCCGGCTCGGCCGAGGCCATGCTGGCGGCGTGCTGCTGCAGGGCCGAGGCGGGAAGGGTGCCGAGGATGCCCTGGCCGGTGCCGTAGCGGGGGTTCTGTGGCGGCAGCGGATCGGCCTTGGCGATGACACTGCTGGAGGTCTCGGCCACATCGGCCGAGGCCAGGGGCGCCGGGGCGGGCGCGGAAATCGAGGCTGTGGCGGTCGGCGCGGTGGCGAGCGGCGCGGCTGAGGCGATCCGGGTCTGGCCGGCTTTGACCTGGACGGTCTTGACCCGCACCGGAGTCATCGGCTCCGCCGAGCCAGGGATGATCGGCAGCGGCTGGGCGATCACGCCTGAGGTCAGCGGCGCCGGAGCCGATTTGGCGGCCAGAGCTGCCACGGGGGGCGCCGAGGCCGGTGCCGGGGAGGGCACCGCGGCAGAGGGATTGGCGGCGGCGTAGAGCGAGGCGACGGTGGCGGGCCGGGCGGGCGGCAGCGGCGCCCGGGCCGCTTCGTCGATCTGGGCGGCCGCGGCGGCGATCTCGCCGGTCTTGCCCTGAGGTCCGGTCTCGGCGGCATCTTCGTCGCTGCTGGTGCTGGCCAGTTTGTAATCGGCGGGATTGCGCTCGGTAATGGCGGCCACGGTGCGGCGGGTTGCGGCGCGATCAAGGTTCTGAGCCAGCAGGCTGCGCATGGTGGCGTCACGCGAGCCGCCGGAGCGGCCGCCGAGCACCACGCCGACGAGGTGGTGGTTGCCGCGGCGCAGCGAGGTGACGAGGTTGAAACCGGAGGCGCGGGTGTAGCCGGTCTTGATGCCGTCGACCCCTTCAACACTGCCGAGAAGATGATTGTGGTTGCGGATCACGCTGCCACGGTAGCGGAAGTCGTTGGTGGCGAAGTAGCGGTAGTAGCGCGGGAAGCGATCCTGGATTGCGCGGCCGAGCGTCGCCTGATCGCGCGCGGTGGTGATCTGGTCGTCGTCGGGCAGGCCGGAGGCATTCTTGTAGGTGGTCCGGCTCATGCCGAGGGCGCGCGCCTTGCGCGTCATCATCTGGGCGAAATCGTCTTCGTCGCCGCCGATGGCTTCGGAGATCACCACGGCCGCGTCATTCGCCGAGCGGGTGACGAGGCCCTTGATCGCATCCTCGACCCGGATGGACTGGCCGGGCCGCAGGCCGAGCTTGGTCGGGGCCTGTTCGGCGGCGTGCGCGGACACCTGCATTTCGGTGTCCAGAGTCATCTTGCCGCTCTCAAGACGCTCGAACAGCAGGTAGAGCGTCATGATCTTCGTCAGCGAGGCCGGATGGCGCGAGGCGTCGGGATTGTTGGCCTGCAGCACCGCGCCGGAATTGGCATCGACGATGATTGAGGAGAAGGGCGGCGAGTAGCCGCTCACCCGGACACTGTGATGTCGGCCGTGGCGATGATGCCGGCGCGCGTCGGCGGATTGCGTGGTGAGGACGCTGGCTGCGGTGATGGTCGCAAGGCCAACAATGCAGAAGCGAAGCGCCCGCGAGGACGCTGAGGTTGCGCGAAACATCGATACCCCGTCCGATCCCAATGACAGCATCTCCGGGGACCCCAGACTGTCCCGGATTAGCTCCCCTCATTCCGACCCGCTTGGCGAACATTCGCTCGCAGGCCTGTTGATCACCGGTTCGTGAGGCGAAATTGTGCCCATCGGCCCGGCATGTCCCGTTGGTTGCATGTGCTGGGGAGGCGGGCCTTGAAAGGGAACTGGCCGCGCAGATCAGCCATTCTGGCTAAGAGATTGGGCCCGAACGCGTTTCAGACTTCTTCCGCAGCGTCAGCAACGTCTGCTCAAGTTAGGCCCGGACCAGTTGCCAGAAGGTTAACCAAGGGTTGACCGGATTACGTCATTTCGCGGGAAGTTTTGCGAAAGTTGTGCGGCGCACAAAAATGATTGACTCAAATTGTGCGTCGCACTAATCTAAAAAAGCGGGAAATCGCGTGCCGGAAGCAACCTTCCGGCCAGGACTTAAAGTCGGGAGAGGAACTGAAAATGATCAAAGTCGAAGACTTCCAGAATTTCGGGAAAGAGCAGTACGAAACCGCCCTCGCGTCCTTCAACAACATCACCAAGAATTATCAGGCGATCGCCAGCGCCTACGCCGACTACTCGAAGAAGTCGTTCGAGGACACCAGCGTCTTCGTCGAGAAGCTGTCGAGTGTGAAGTCGTTCGAGAAGGCGGTCGAACTGCAGACTGAATTCTCCAAGACCGCCTACGAGAATTTCGTCGCCGAATCGAAGAAGATCAGCGAACTGTTCGCCGGTCTTGCGAAGGATGCCTACAAGCCGCTCGAAGGCTATGTGGCGAAGTTCACGCCGCCGGCCGCGACCCACTAACCTGCGAAAACTGTTTCGCTCGTCAAAAGCCCGGCGCAAGCCGGGCTTTTTTGTTCGGGCGATGATCGAGGCTCGGCGCTATTGAGCGATGCGCAGCTTGGCGAGCTGGGTGGCGATCTCGTCGAACTTGCCGATGATGCCATTCGCCGTGGTCAGCATCGCATACTTGCCGGTGCTGGCGCAGTCCTGCAGAACGCTCGAGGTCGGATCGCCGGGCGAGCCGGTATTCACCTGGATCGTGTAGATCGTGATGCCCGCCGCCTTGACGTTGTCGCAAAGCAATTTCTGACGTGCGTCGATTCGGCCATAGAACTGGGTATTGCCGTTGCCATAGCTCGGCCAGCGGTTCTGGGTGTTCGCTCCGTCCGACAGCAGAATGATCACTGAATCGTATTTGTAGTTGGCATCCAGCGCCGGCGCGTTGAGAGGCGCACCTTGGGTCAGCGACATCCAGGCCCAGGCGAGACCGATCGGCTGGTTGGTGCCGCCATTGGGCGACATCGCACTGATCTTCGATTTCAGGGCGGACCAGTTGTAGCTCAGCGGCATCAGCGCAGTGGGGCAGGAATCGTATTGCTCCGCAGGGAAGTTGGTCGACGATGCTCCAGGCGCCATATTCTTGGTGTCGTAATCCTGGTCGCGGTCGGTGACGCAGCCGTTCCAGCTGCTGTGGCTGCAATTCCACCAGCAGGTCTGGTCCCAGATATCCCAGCGCACCCAGCTCTGGCCGGAATTGCTCGCCCCGACATTGACGTCCTTGGCGAAGGGTACGATGGAAATATAGACATCCCCATCGTTTTTCGCGTTGGCGCTGAGTTTGTCGATGAGGTTCTTCGCCGCCGTCTTCAGCGCGGTCATTTTGCCGTCGTAGTCCATCGAGCCGGTGTTATCGAGCGCCAACGCGACCCGCAGCCGGGATTGGCCCCACTTTGCGGTCGAGGCGACGTTGAATCCCAGGTTGTCGAATCCCATGATCTTCATGAATTCGGTGGGCATCGAGCCGGAACTGGTGAGCTGGATGATGGCGCCTTTGCCGGTGTTCGGGGTGTAGGTCGCCGTGAAGGTCAGCGGTGGCGCTTCGCCATGGGTGTAGAGGGCCTTGAAATAGGCCTGCGCTGTGGTGGTGATCTGGGACGAGGTGAGGTTGGGGGCGTCCTTGGAGACCATCAGCGCGGCGGAATCGAGCGCGGCCTGCATGGCGGTGCGGGCATTGTTGACGCGGGCATAGTCAATGGCGGCCCCCACCATGCCGAGGATCGGCAGCAGCGCCAGCGCAAATGTCACCGCGACGTTGGCTTTGGTGTGGCGGCGAAAGCGCCTAAAAAGGAATCCGATCCTGGCCGGCAGGGTCGGTGCAATGAGAAGGGACACCATCGACTTCGTCTCGGAGGTGCAACTGACAGTGGTATATCCACAACCGGTAGACGTTTTGGTAATTGTGCAAAACCTAATGGCGAGGTCGGCGATCGGCTACCGCGCAGCCTGTCGCACCGCCCACTTCCTGCGGATATGCTCAACAGCCCGTTGCCGCGATCACGGATCTTCGGGCTGGCCCCGGGGCGCTCTATTGACCGCCAGGGGAGGCTACGCCAGGGCGGTGGCGGCCCGGGAAGTAGTCCCGGGCGTGCGCCGGACGGTCCGGGGCGGCCGACACTGGCCCGGTTCTCGCATGCTTGTTCACAGACTTGCAGCGAGAGGGGCCGGGACCCATATCGCCCCAGACGGGACTACCTGTTGACGTGATGGGTCAATCCCGCGACCCTAGGCATGTGACCTTTCCGAGTCCGCCCCGCAGGGTGGCGGACCCGAAAGCGGCCAAGGCCTTCGGACAGGCATCCATGGCGGTACCCGGTGCCGGTCCGCGGAGCCTGTCAGCACTCGGTCGGCCGCGCCCGGTCCAAATGATGGCCAAAGGAAATCCACAGACGTCTCGCCATGTTGTACAGCTCTCTCTCCCCTGGAACCGAAGCGTTGCAATGTGCTGCACCGCGCATGAACTCCGATCAGGAGCGGACCGGAGGCCCGACGGGCCCTGGTGTGTCAGTCATCACCAAGGTGAAGCCGCGGACCAAGCGGCCGAGTCTTTATCGTGTGCTGATCCTGAACGACGACTACACGCCGATGGAATTCGTAGTTCACGTTCTCGAACGTTTTTTCAACAAGGATGCCGAATCCGCCACCAAGATCATGCTGCATGTCCACCATCACGGCATCGGTGAATGCGGTGTCTTCACCTACGAAATCGCGGAAACCAAAGTCACGCAGGTGATGGATTTCGCCAAGAAGCACGAACATCCTTTGCAATGCGTGATGGAAAAGAAGTAGCATCTTTATTTCGGAGGTCGCCGACCGCGGAAGATGGAACATTGCGGAGGACGGCCGGACCGCTAACATGAGGCTCTCGGGCACGCCGGGTGAGGGCTCTCCCCGGATCCGGCGAACGACAACACGAGTTGTGCGACACTACCTACAACACACTACTTACAACACACTACTTACAACACGCTGCCTACAAGACGCTGACTACAAAGACGCGACATTGCGACAAGACGACTGAAGAATAAGACGACCGACGACTGTACGACTGTGGGGGCCACAGAGGACTTCAATGCCGACTTTTTCTCAGAGTCTCGAACAATCCCTGCATCGCGCGCTGGCGATCGCCAATGAGCGTCATCATCAGTACGCGACGCTCGAACACCTGCTGCTGTCGCTAATCGACGATTCCGACGCCGCTGCGGTAATGCGCGCCTGCAATGTCGATCTCGACAAGCTGCGCGCCAGCCTCGTCAATTATCTCGAGACCGAGTTCGAGAATCTGGTGGCGGACGGCGGCGACGATGCCAAGCCGACCGCGGGTTTCCAGCGCGTGATCCAGCGCGCCGTCATCCATGTGCAGTCATCGGGCCGTGAGGAAGTCACTGGCGCCAACGTGCTGATCGCGATTTTCGCCGAGCGCGAGAGCCATGCGGCCTATTTCCTGCAGGAGCAGGACATGACCCGCTATGATGCCGTCAACTACATCAGTCACGGCATCGCCAAGCGTCCGGGCGTGTCGGAGTCGCGGCCGGTGCGAGGGGTTGATGAGGAGACCGAACACAAGAGCGAGGGCGACGCCAAGAAGAAGGGCGACGCGCTCGAGAATTATTGCGTCAACCTCAACAAGAAGGCGCGCGACGGCAAGATCGATCCGGTGATTGGTCGCAATGCCGAGATCAACCGCGCCATCCAGGTACTGTGCCGTCGCCAGAAGAACAATCCGTTGTTCGTCGGCGAGGCTGGCGTCGGCAAGACGGCGATCGCAGAGGGCCTCGCCAAGCGCATCGTCGACGGCGAAGTTCCCGAGGTGCTGAGCGCGGCGACAGTGTTCTCGCTCGACATGGGTACGCTGCTGGCGGGTACCCGCTACCGCGGCGATTTCGAGGAGCGGCTCAAGCAGGTCATCAAGGAACTGGAGGCGCATCCCAACGCCATCCTGTTCATCGACGAAATCCATACGGTGATCGGCGCCGGCGCCACCTCGGGCGGCGCCATGGACGCCTCGAACCTGCTCAAGCCCGCGCTGGCTTCGGGCACAATCCGCTGCATGGGGTCGACGACCTACAAGGAATATCGTCAGCATTTCGAGAAGGACCGCGCCCTGGTGCGGCGCTTCCAGAAGATCGACGTCAATGAGCCGTCGGTCGAGGATGCAATCGGCATCCTCAAGGGCCTCAAGCCCTATTTCGAGGACTATCACAAGCTGAAATACACCACCGAGGCGATCGAGGCGGCGGTCAACCTGTCGGCGCGCTACATCCACGACCGCAAGCTGCCCGACAAGGCGATCGACGTGATCGACGAATCCGGCGCGGCGCAGATGCTGGTGCCCGAGAACAAGCGCAAGAAGACGATCGGCCTGAAGGAGATCGAGACCACGATCGCCACGATGGCGCGGATCCCGCCCAAAAGTGTGTCGAAGGACGATGCCGAGGTGCTCAGGCATCTCGAGCAGACGCTCAAGCGTGTGGTGTTCGGCCAGGACAAGGCGATCGAGGCGCTTACGGCGTCGATCAAGCTGGCGCGCGCCGGGCTGCGCGAGCCGGAGAAGCCGATCGGCTGCTACCTGTTCTCCGGACCGACCGGGGTCGGCAAGACCGAGGTCGCCAAACAGCTCGCCGAGTCTCTCGGGGTGGAATTGCTGCGCTTCGACATGTCCGAATACATGGAGCGGCATACGGTGTCGCGCCTGATCGGCGCGCCTCCCGGCTATGTCGGCTTCGATCAGGGTGGTCTGCTGACCGACGGCGTCGACCAGCATCCGCATTGCGTGGTGCTGCTGGACGAGATCGAGAAGGCGCATCCCGATCTCTACAACGTGCTGCTCCAGATCATGGATCACGGCCGGCTCACCGATCACAACGGCAAGCAGGTCAATTTTCGCAACGTGATCCTGATCATGACCACCAATGCCGGTGCGGCGGATCTCGCCCGGCAGGCCTTCGGCTTCACCCGCACCAAGCGGGAGGGCGACGACCAGGAGGCGATCAACCGGCAGTTCGCGCCGGAGTTCCGCAACCGGCTCGACGCCATCGTATCGTTCAGCCATCTCAACGCCGACGTCATCGGCATGGTGGTGGAGAAGTTCGTGCTTCAGCTGGAGGCCCAGCTTGCCGATCGCGACGTCACCATCGAGCTGACCGAGGCGGCCAAGGCTTGGCTGGTCCAGCACGGCTACGATGAGCAGATGGGCGCGCGGCCGATGGCCCGTGTCATCCAGGAGCACATCAAGAAGCCGCTGGCCGACGAGGTGCTGTTCGGCAAGCTGCGGGCGGGCGGTCATGTCCGCGTGGCGCTGGTGAAGAACGAGGCGGGCGAAGACAAGATCGGCTTCGAATTCCTCGACGGGCCGGTAATGCCGAAGCCCGAGAAGCTGCCGGGATCGCGCAAGCGCAATCCGCCGCGCAAGCCCAAGGGCGACACGCCCGGCGAGGGCGGGGCGGCCAAGGGCCCGCTGGTCAAGGTCTGACGCGGCTCTCTTCCGGAGTGTCCTTGCAGAGTTGAGAACAACGGCCGGATCTTCGATCCGGCCGTTATGCTTGGGGGCAGGCGCGCCACGGCGCCTCAGTCCGCCTCGTTCCTTTCCGGTCGGCCGCGCTGCTCGCGGAGATCCCGCGGTGACACGCCGTAGCGGCGGCGGAAGGCACGGCCGAAATGGGAGAGATCGTTGAAGCCCCAGGCGAAGGCGATCTCGCCGATCTGGCGATGGGCTTGCTGTGGCAAGGAGAGGTCGCGCCGGGCGAGCGCAAGCCGCTGCTCGAGGACGTGCCGCTGGAAAGACTGGCCTTCACCGGCAAGCAGCTTGTTCAGATAGCGCGGCGAGATGCCGAGAGCCGCCGCGGATTCGCCGAGCGACAGGTCCGGGTCCGACAGGTGCGCCCGGATGTGCTGCTTGATGCGATAGAGCAAAGCGGCGCGATGGCTGGTGGTCTCGGTCCGATTCTGGCCGAGACGGTCGGCGATCGCCAGCGCGATCAGATCGGCGGCCTGTTCGCCAAGTTGCGCCGCGGTGTCGGTATCGAGTTCGTCGCGACAGGCTGCCAGGGAATGAAGGAAATCGAGGGCGATGCGCGCCAGCGGCCGGTGCCCGTCGAAGGCCGTCGCGGTCAGACGCTCGAGCCCGCGCACCCGCTGCTGCAGGCAGGCGCGGGGAAGTTGAAAGATGATCTGGCTGAAGTCGGCCTCGAAGCCGAGTTCATAGGGACGCGTCGTGTCGTAATAGGCGAACTCACCGGGGCGCAGCAGCAGGTCGCGATCGTCCTGCCGGATCGTCCCTTCGCCACGGCGGCCGACCGCCACCAGAACGCATTCATCCCTGGAGCGCGCAATGCGCGAGCGGGTACGCGCGACCCTTTGCGCATTCGAAACCACCTCGGTGCAGGCGAGCATGCCGAGATCGGTGCGATGGACGGCGCCGTGGAAATCATCGCCGAGATCCGACCGGCAGTCGAGTTCAACGAAGACGTCGCAGACGATGTCCTGCCAGAGCGCCAACCGCCGATAGCTCGGTGCCGCATCGGTGCTGAACCGGACGCCCATGATCCACCCTCCCTATGGAACTCGCCGCCTTCCCGGTGCAGCAAGGCCTCGTCGTCAGCGGCAGGCAAGAACCGGGCCGGGTACGGCGAGACGCGCTGCGTCCGCGGTCGAGTGTTTGTTCTCTCCCGGTCGAGCCGGGCCTTGGCGGACAGCGCAAGCTTACCCCGAAGTGGGGCCGGATCAACGGCGCTGGGGCGTGGCGGACCGGCAGGCAAGGGAACAAGGGAGCTTCGCAATGGGCATCGAACATCCGAAATACAAAGTGGCGGTGGTGCAGGCGGCGCCGGCCTGGCTCGATCTCGATGGCAGTGTCGATAAGTGCATCGCTCTGATCGAGGAGGCGGCCGCGGCCGGCGCCCGGCTGATCGCCTTTCCGGAGGTCTTCATCCCGGGCTATCCGTGGCACATCTGGATGGATTCGCCGGCCTGGTGCATCGGCCGCGGCTTCACCCAGCGCTATTTCGACAATTCGCTGTCCTATGGCAGCGCACAGGCCGAGCGGATCGCGGCGGCCGTTGCTGAGGCCGGCCTGACCGCCGTTCTGGGTCTCTCCGAACGCGACGGGGGCAGCCTCTACATCGCGCAGTGGCTGATCGGTCCCGGCGGCGAGACCATCGCCCGCCGGCGCAAGCTGCGTCCGACGCACGCGGAGCGCACGGTCTATGGCGAGGGGGACGGCAGCGACCTCGCAGTGCATGACGTCGCGGGTCTCGGACGGGTCGGCGCGCTGTGCTGCTGGGAGCATCTGCAGCCGTTGTCGAAATACGCCATGTACGCCCAGAACGAGCAGGTCCATGTCGCGTCATGGCCGAGCTTCTCGCTCTACGATCCGTTCGCGCCGGCGTTGGGCGCCGAGGTCAACAATGCCGCGTCGCGTGTCTATGCCGTGGAGGGCTCCTGTTTCGTTCTTGCCCCCTGTGCAACCGTCTCGACTGCGATGATCGACGAGTTGTGCGATCGCCCGGACAAGCACGCGCTGCTTCATGCCGGCGGCGGCTTCGCCGCCATCTATGGCCCCGACGGCAGCCTGGTTGCGCCGCAACTGGCGCCGGACCAGGAAGGTCTACTGATCGCGGAGATCGATCTCGCCGCCATCGGCGTCGCCAAGAATGCCGCCGATCCCGCCGGGCATTATTCACGGCCCGACGTCACGCGGCTGTTGTTCAACAAGACGCCGGCGCGCCGGGTCGAACACTTCGCTCTCCCGGTGGATGGCTCCGCCGCCGACGAGCCGGCCGTTACCATTGCGACCGCGTGACGGGAGGTGGGCATGGAATCGGCCATCCCGGACCACCTGCGGACCGAACGTACACGCCACCGGCGCATCTCGGACGACTACCGGCCGCCAGTTCCGGCCTATTCGGCGCGCTTCAAGCCCGCTGCTCATCGCGCCGTAATGGCGTATTTCGGCCTGCAGTATCTCGGCGCCGAGCCGCCTGCCGTCGCCGCGGTCCTGTCGTGGTTGTCGGATCGCTGCATCGAGGCGAGCGGACCGTCCCATTGGGATCGCGCCCGCTTCGTCGATGGTGCGGGCTACGACAACATCATCATGGCCGTCTATTGGAGCGATGTGGCGGCGTTCGATCGTTGGCTCGCATCGGTCAGGGATCGCTGGCTCGATCCGCCGTCGGGGATCGGGGTGTTCCTCGAGGCCGTCCGACCGACGCAGGAGCGCTATGAGACGCTGTTTTCATCGCTGGGACGTCCTGAGGGTGTCGCCGTGCTGGCGGACGGCCTGAGTGGCGAAGTCCAGGAGCACGGCTACTGGGGCGGCATGCGCGATCGCATCGCGCTGTCGCAGACCTGCGACCTGGCACCTTCGGGCGAATTGCGCGAGTCGCGTTCCGGCGGACGCGTCCGGATTCATGGACACGACAATCTCTGCCTGATCAGGTCGGGTCAGGACTGGGGCGACGCGGAGGATGACGAGCGGCAGATGTATCTGACCGATGTCGAACCGGTCCTGCGCCAAGGCATGGACTTCCTACGCGACAACGGAAGGGAGATCGGCTGCTATGCCAACCGCTATGTTGGCGCCAGCAGCCGGGAGGGCGAGCCGCTGTGCAAGTCGTACGGCATGAGCTGGTGGCGCAGTCTCGAAGCGCTCGAACGTTGGGCGGAGTCGCATCCGACCCATGTGGCGATCTTCGGCGCCGCGATGAAATACCTGTCGACGCGGGGACCTGGCGCGAAGCTCCGCCTCTATCACGAGGTCACGGTCGTGCGCGCCGACGAGCAGCTCTTCGAATATGCGGGCTGCCACGGCGGAACCGGGCTTTTGAACGGCATCCCCACCTCGGCCGATTAGCCGGGCTGCGAGGGCGGCGCGCCTCACGACGACGTGAGGGGGCTGACGCGACGAGGCGCAATTGCGTTAAGTTGTACGGCGACATGGGCGATCGATCGGTTCACGGGGTGCGCCGTCGCAGGGTGCTGGGACTTGCCGTCCTGGCCTTGCCTGCGGTCGCCCTCGTGGTCGCCGCCTGGGCGGCGCCGTCGCGGGCCGACGATGCTCGGGCGGCCGGGCAGGCGACGGCTGCCGCCCCGGCCGGCGATGATGACGCGCAGGCGCGCGACACCCAGATCCGCGACTCGATGTGCCTGATGATCGAATCCGCGGCGAAGGATCACAGTCTGCCGCTTGAGTTCTTCGCCCGTGTGATCTGGCAGGAGAGCCGGTTTCAGCCCGACGCGATCGGGCCGGTCACGCGCAGCGGCCAGCGTGCCCAGGGCATCGCCCAATTCATGCCGGGTACCGCGTATGAGCGGCGGCTGCTCGATCCGTTTGATCCGGTTCAGGCGCTGCCGAAATCGGCGGAGTTTCTCGCCGACCTGCGCGGTCAGTTCGGCAATCTCGGGCTCGCCGCGGCGGCGTATAATGCCGGGGCGCGGCGGGTTCAGGAATGGCTCGATGGCGCGGGATCGATGCCGGCCCAGACGCGCAGCTATGTGCAGGCGATCACGGGCTCATCGGTGGAAGACTGGCGCGAGATCGGCCGCAAGGACGCGCCGCCGCCACAGAACGCGTCCGGTTGCCGGGAATTGATGGCGCTTCTGACCAGGGCACCCAACCCATTCGTGGCGCAGCTCCAGCAGCAGGTGAAGCTTGGTGCGGCCCGCCCGTGGGGCGTTCAGCTTGCGGCCGGTTTCTCGCGTGAGCGCGCGCTTGCGATGTATGCCCGCGCGGTCAGACGCCTTGCCGGGGTGATCGGCGACCGCGATCCGAACCTGCTCGGCAGGGTGCTGCGCAGCCGGGGCTCGCATATGTTCTATCAGGTGCGGGTCGGCGCCGAGTCCCGCGCCGAAGCCGATGATCTGTGCGGACGCATTCGTCGCGTCGGACAGGCCTGCATGGTGTTGCGCAACCCGGTGTGATGCGGGCAAGGGCAAAGACAGGGGCAGGGGGCGCCTGTCAGATGGCGATCAATCGCGGCTGGGGCGGCGATGGCGCCATTTTGCCAGCGACACGATGCGGGAGTTGGTGTCGTCGATGAATTCGAGGCCGATTTCCCGCTCGCTGCGCCAGACGATACGGGCGGCATATTCCTGGTTCTTGCGTCGGATCGCCAGCGCCAGCCGATCGGGCAGGATCGCATTGGCGGGCAGCGCGATCTTGGCGCCCGACGCGGTGAAATTACGCACCACGCAATCCATCGTCGAAAAGCGGTCGTTATAAGCCAGCACGCCGCCATAGATCACGCGGTGCCGCACGTCCCTGCGCCGATCCTGCATGCTTCGCCCCAGTTTACGCGTCGCTAACGATGTTGCAATTCTTAAACAGGTTGTGGGGGGAAAAAAAGCAATCCTCGCGTTGATCTCGCCCCATGCTTAATCGCGGCCACGCTAGCCCTCCTTACAACTATTGCGTGTGAGTGCGGGCGGGGCACGACCGAGGGGCCGGGGTTGACGCGCGCTTGCCTTGCGCCTGATGAAGCATCCCGCCTTCGACCCATCCTGAGTCGCCCATCTTGATCGAACAGCCTGTCCCGAGCGACCGCTATGCCAGCGCAGGCGCCGCCTTCCTGCGCGGCCTGCGCGCTGCCGCCGGCTCCATTCTGACCTACAGCCTGTTTGTCACCTATATCGGCGTCGGGGCGCTGGCCCATGACCTGCATTTCAGCCTGCCCTGGGCCATGCTCTCGACGATCCTGGTGTGGGCCGCCCCGGCTCAGATCATCTTTCTGACTACCGTGGGGGCCGGAGGCACCGTGCTCCAGGCCGCACTGGCGGTGACGCTGAGCGCCATCCGCCTGATGCCCATGGTGGTGGCGCTGTTGCCGATGATGCGCGACCGCACCACCAGAGCGCGGCACCTGCTGCTTCCGACCCATTTCATCGCGGTGACATTGTGGGTGGAGAGCTATCGGCTGCTGCCGGCGGTGCCGCGCCATCGTCGCGTCGCCTTCGTCAACGGGATGGGCTGCGGGCTGGTCTCAGTGTCGGCGACCGCCACCGCGGTCGGATTCGGATTGGCCGCCAACCTGCCGCCGCTGCTCGGCGCAGCGGTGCTGTTCCTCACGCCGCTCTCCTTCCTGATCTCGACGACCCGCAACAGCCGCCTGACGGTTGACCGCCTGGCGCTGGCGATGGGGCTCGTTTCGACGCCTCTGGTGTCGCTGGCCCACACCGGCGTCGACGTCTTGATCGGCGGTGGCGCCGCCGGGACACTGGCCTATGCCTGGCACCGCTGGAGCAAGCGCGGATGAGCGGATTCTGGGGCGAATGGCAGAGCTATGCCACGCTGGTGCTGGCGGGTTTCCTGCCCAACGAGATCTGGCGCTTCGTGGGATTCCTGCTCGGGCGCAGGATCGATGAAAGTTCCGAGGCCCTGGTCTGGGTGAGGGCGGTTGCGACGGCTATTCTCGCCGGCGTCATTGCCCAGATCCTGATCGTGCCACCGGGCGCCCTCGCCACCGTGCCCGCCGCCTTGCGGCTCGGGGCGGCGGCCTCGGGTTTTGTCGGCTTCCTTGTGGTGCGGCGCTCGCTCCTCGCCGGCGTGGTGACCGGAGAGGTCGTGCTGGTGCTCGGCATGTTGCTGTCGGGACGCTGATCCGGACCGGCGATGCGATGTCGCGCCGATGGCGCTCCGAGCGGCAAAGCATCCAAACGAAAAAGCCCGGCTCGCGGGAGCCGGGCTTTCGTGGTGGTCCTGAACCGGGGTCCTCGGTGGAGAACCTCGGTCAGTATGCGTCAGGACTTCGCTCAGTACTTGGCGACGACCGGGCCGCCCCAGTTGAAGCGGTAGTTCAGGCCGGCCTTCACGCTGTGGACGTCGTCGCGGTAGCTGACAACGCCGCCGGCGGCCGGCACCGAGATGTCGGTGGTGCCGAAGTTGTAGTACTGGTACTCGACCTTGGCCGACCAGTTCGGGGTGAACAGGTACTCGAGGCCGGCACCGACGGTGTAGCCGGTGTCCTTGCGGCTGACGGCGAAGGCGAGCGGCGCACCGGTGGCGGTGTTGAACACGTTCACGTTGTCGTTGTTGCCGCGGAAGGCGAGACCGCCCTTGGCGTACAGCAGCGCCGGACCCCAGGTGTAGCCGAGGCGGCCGGTGACCGAACCGAAGTCGGAGCTGCGGCCCTGAACGGTGAACGGCACCGCGGCAGGCGGCGCGGTGAACAGCACGTTGGTGGTGTCGCGCGCGGCCCAGGTGTATTCGGCTTCGATACCGAGCACCCAGTTCGGGGCGAACTGATAGTCAGCGCCGCCCTGCACACCGCCGGCGAACCGGCCGTCGCTGCCGTAGATGTTGTCGCTGCCGTTGAAGGCGCCACCGATGTGACCACCGATGTAGAACCCGGTCCAGTTGTAGATCGGGGCCGGCACATAGGCCGGAGCCTTGGTGTAGGTACGGGCCGGAAGGTCGGCGGCAAAGGCCGAAGCCGTGCCCAGCGCGACCAGCGCCACGCTACCCAGCAAAATCTTCTTCATCATTCTCTCCACTTACATCCCCAGCGCAGTGAGGTGCGCTTGAATGAGGCGGTTGATACAGGGATTCCTTTAAGAAAGCTGTGACGCTCGGGCCACACCGAATGCCGGATTTGAGGTCGCGCCGAACCTGTAAATCCTTGAAAAGGTCACGATTTTTCCAAATTTCATGGAACCGTCACGCGGCCATTTCGGCGAAGAGCCCACCAACGTTCTGATTTTATTGAGCTAAGTTTGCTTCAAGCGCGGGCAGTCGAAGCCCGACTTTAAGGCATTCACGGACTCGCCAGGATTGCGCCCGGACGAACCGCCGAGTCACGTCCCTGTGAGCGCCGCTTTCAGGCGAGCCGCATGCTCTTCCAGCACTGTCGGCGATTCCTTGTTGCTCATCGGCGGCACCAGGGCGACGCCCAGCATGCGCGGCATGACGTGAATGTGCAGGTGGAACACGGCCTGGCCACCGGCCTGTTCGCTGAACTGCTGGATGGTGATGCCATCGGCGTTGAAGGCACGCTTCGCCGCGCCGGCGATCTTGTGCGCGGTGCGGGCGACGTGGGCGAAATCCTCCGGCGCGATATCCAGCACATTGCGGGCCGGAGCCTTGGGGATCACCAGGGTATGGCCGATCGAACGCGGCATGATGTCGAGGAAGGCGAGGGTATGGTCGTCCTCGTAAACCTTGTAGCAGGGGATTTCGCCGCGCAGGATCTTCGCGAAAATATTGTTAGCATCGTAGGTCATCGCACCCTCGTCACACTGTCGCCCATCGGCTCGGCGTCACTGTTGCCACGGCCGCCGCGGCGGTCAAGGGAGCCTCAGGCGCCGCCTTCCGCGCCTGCATCCTTGCGGAACGGACCGGCGTCGGTGAGTTCGCGCACCGCTTCGGCGACATGGGCGCGTTCCCGGGCGAGATAGTCGCGCACGGCGCGGCGGAAGGCCGGGTCCGGAATGTAGTGTGCCGAATAGGTGGTCTGGGGCAGGTAGCCACGGGCGATCTTGTGTTCGCCCTGGGCGCCGGCCTCGACCTTCTTCAGGCCGTGGGCAATCGCAAAATCGATGGCCTGATAGTAGCAGACCTCGAAATGCAGGAAGGGATGATGTTCGATCGCACCCCAGTTGCGGCCGAACAACGTATCCGAACCGATGAAGTTGATGGCGCCGGCGATGAAGCGGCCGGCGCGTCGCGCCATCACCAGCAGCACCTTGTCCGCCATGGTCTCGCCGATCAGGCGATAGAATTCGCGGTTGAGATAAGGGCGCCCCCATTTGCGGGATCCGGTTTCGATGTAGAAATCGAAATAGGCGTCCCAGGCCTCCTCGGTGATATCGCTGCCGGTGAGCTGCTCGACCGTGATCCCCGGCGCCAGCGCGTCGCGGCGCTCGCGCCGGATCGACTTGCGATGGCGCGAGGCGAGGGTGGCGAGGAAGTCCTCGAAGCTGCGGTAGCCGTCGTTGCGCCAGTGAAATTGCTGGTCGGTCCGCTGGAGAAAGCCGGCGCCTGCGAGCGCGGTCCATTCGTCCTCGGGTGCGAAGGTGACATGGACCGACGATGCGTTCAGCGCATCGCACATCCCGATCAGCCCCTTGGCGAGAAGCGTGCGGACGGCATCACGGTCCTCGCCGCTGCGCACCAGGAGGCGCGGCCCGGTTGCCGGCGTGAATGGGACGCTGGCCTGGAGCTTGGGATAGTAGCGGCCGCCGGCTCGCTCATAGGCGTCGGCCCAGCCGTGGTCGAAGACATATTCCCCCTGGGAATGGGCCTTGAGGTAGCTCGGAACGACGCCGATGACGCGGCCGTCCTGACGGGCCACGAGGTGCCGAGGTCCCCAGCCGGTGCGTGCCGCTGCCGAGCCGGACGCCTCCAGGGCGGCGATGAAGGCATGGCTGACGAAGGGATTGTGGGGGGCGCCCGCCGGGTTCGCACAGGCATCCCAATCGGCCGCGGCGATCTTCGCCACGGCCGGCACGGCTTCCAGCAAAATCTCGGAAGCGGCCATTCAGTGCGGACGCCGGTTCCGGCCAGGGCGGTCGACAAACATGCATTTTACATTGTGGCCGGGCGCCGCGATTGCAAGCCGCACTGGAGCGTTTTCCCGCGAAGCGGATACCGGTTCGCGGACGAAAACGCGTCTCAGGGAAGAAATCCCTCGAAGATGATCTGGTCGGCATGGCGGGCGGCGCGGGCGCGCTGCGCCGGCGTGCGAACCGTCCAGGTCAGCAGCGGGCAGCCGAAGATGTTGCGGGCGATCCAGGGCGCCGGCGCCGGCAACTGCTCGATCCAGTAGGCGACGAAGTGCGGCTGCGTGCGCAGGCCGTGGCGAAGATGCAGCATGCCGCGCCGCTTGTCGGCCGGCAGCTCCGTCCAATATGCGTCATCATAGCTGCGCTGGGCGACGATGCCCCGCGGCAGCGACGGCGCCAGTTCGCGCAGCGCCAGGACCTGATCGGGATCGAAGGACATCGCGGCCGCCGGGCCGGAATAGGCCTTGAGCACCTCGATCATGCGCCGGACCAGACGACGGTCGCCTTCGAACCGGCTCTTGATTTCCAGCACCAGCGGCACGCGGCCCCCGACCAGGGTGCAGAGATCGCCCAGCGTCATCATGTGATCGCCGGTGTCGCGAAAGGCGACCTGTCTGAGATCCGCCGCCGTGAAGCCCGCGAGTTCGCCGCTGCCTTCGGTGAGGCGACCGAGGGCGAAGTCATGATGCACCATCGCCTCGCCGTCGGACGACAGCTGCAGGTCGACCTCGATGGCGAAGCCAGCTTGCGCCGCCGCGGCGACAGACGAGGGTGTATTCTCGATGACGCCGCGGCTGCGGTCGTGCAATCCGCGGTGGGCGACCGGTTGGGCCGTGAGCCAGGCGGGAGTGCGCACCTGCGGTCTCAGCCGACCTCGAACATGGCTTCGACTTCGACGGCGGCATCCGCCGGAAGCGCGGCGACGCCGACGGTCGAGCGGGCATGACGGCCCTTGTCGCCGAAGGCGGCGACCATGAGGTCCGAGGCGCCGTTCAACACCTTCGGGCCGTCGAGAAAATCAGGCGCCGAATTGACGAAGCCGCCGAGCCGGACCACCCGCGTCACCTTGTCGAGATCGCCGAGCGCGGCCTTGGCCTGGGCGAGCAGGTTGATGGCGCAGGCGCGTGCGGCTGCCACCCCCTGATCGACGCTGACGCCGGCTCCGAGCTTGCCTTTCGCCACCAGCTTGCCGTCGGCATCGAAACAGACCTGGCCGGACACCACGAGCAGATTGCCCGTCCGGACGAAGGCGGCGTAATTGGCCACCGGGGCGGCGGGCGTATGCAGGGTGATGCCCAATGCCGCGAGTTTCTGCTCAACCGAACCGGTCATGTTTCGAAGATCCTTGAATTGAAGGGAAGGGGATTATGCGTTGCGGCCCGAACCTATCCGGCCTTAATTCGCCCATCAAGCGGGACCAAGCAGGCCTGCGGCGGGCGACCTCAACCACTGATACGAGCGTCAGATCCACCGCACTAGTGTGGCGTCTCGCAATTGCCTATGCCCTTTGCGGCAAGCCCCTGTAGGCAATTGCGAGACATAAGCCACACTAGCTTTTTGATTTTGCTAGTGTCCCGATGTCTCCGAATGACCGTGCGAGGGTGAGGCAAACGAAGCGGTAATTCGGAGACGGGACACTAGGGCTGATTGCGACCCCGCCGGATCGCATCTAATCTTTCGATCTTCGCTCCCGCGCGATCCGGGCGGGACAGTTTCAGGAGGCGGCATGATCGGCCGTTGGCAAGTTTTCGGGATGCGTGCGGTTCCGCTGGCGGTCGTCGGCCTGGTGCTGGGTGCGAAGCTGGCTTTCGCCGCGCCGGCGGCGCCGGCCGCACCGGCACCTCCTGCCGCCATGCCGTTCCTCGCCCATCAGGCCGTCTACGAGCTCAGCCTGCGCAAGGCGCGCGGCAATGCCAGCATCAACGATGCTCGCGGACGGATCGCCTACAGCTTCGCCGGCAATGCCTGCGAAGGCTTCACCACCGACTTCCGCCAGATCTCGGAGCTGCAGGGCGGCGAGAACAAGACCACGACCAGCGACCTGCGCTCGACGAGCTGGGAGGATGCCGACGGCAAGAGCTATCGCTTCAAGATCGAGACCCGGATGAATGACGGCACGCCGACCCAGGTCGACGGCATCGCCGAGCATTCGGGCAGCGGGGTGACGGTCAAGCTCACGCTGCCGAAGCAGAAGAGCTTCACCCTCGGACCGGACACGGTTTTCCCGACCGAGCAGGTCAGGCGCATCATCGCTGCGGCGAAAGAAGGCAAGTCGGTGCTCGAGCTTGTCGTCTATGACGGTTCGGACGATGGTGAGAAGGTCTACAACACCCTCGCCGTGATCGGACAGCCCATTCCCGGCGACCGCGCGCCGGCCAAGGCCGATGCCGCGACGCAGAGCGACGCCCTGAAGTCGGTCACGCGCTGGCCGGTGACGGTGAGCTATTACGATCGCGCGGCGAAGCCGGACAGCGGCGAGCAGACCCCGGTCTACGCCATGTCGTTTGAGCTCTATGAAAACGGCGTGTCGCGGTCCCTGGTGCTCGACTACAACGATTTCGTCATCGCCGGCGCCATGAACAAGTTCGAGGTCAAGGACAGCAAGGACTGCAAGCCGTAAGGCTCGCTTTCCAGGGACGGCTTGCTTGGATGCCGATACGCGCGTCAGGTGGATCTGACGCTCGTTTCAGCATTGCAGCGAGCTCTTCAAACGCGCGTCAGATCCAAAACCGCACTAGAATCATATTGATGCTAGTGTCCTGATGTCTCCGAATGACCGTGCGAGGGTGAGGCAAATGAAGCGGTCATTCGGAGACAGGACACTAGTGTGGCGTCTCGCAATTGCCTATGCCCTTTGCGGCAAGCCCCTGTAGGCAATTGCGAGACATAAGCCACACTACACTTTGATTTTGCTAGTGTCCCTATGTCTCCGAATGACCGTGCGAGCGCGAGGCAAACGTAGCGGTCATTCGGAGACGGGACACTAGGACGATGCCGGCCGTTTGGCACTGCCGCCGAAGGCGATGCCGCGCATCACGGCCGCATCCCCGAACTTCCGCCGCAGGTCGTCCATCGCCCGCTCGGCGTGAGCGCTGCGCCGGTCGAGGAGGTCGCTGTCGTCAGCGGCAGCAGCGGCCGGCTTGAGCGCGCTCACCCCGGCGCCGATCAGGCGAAACGTGGTGCCGTCGGTCTCTTTGGCCAGCATGTCCCGGGTGATCGCGAAGAGCTTCCCGGCGAGCTGGGTCGGACCGCTGATCGATTGCGACCGGGTCCGCTGGCGGAAATCCGCGGTCTTCAATTTCAGGGTGATGGTGGAGCCGGCGAGTTCGCCGCTCTTGAGCCGCGCCGAAACTTTCTCGCAGAGCCGCCAGAGCACCTTCTCGAGCGTCGGCAAGTCGCGGATGTCGGTGTCGAAGGTGGTCTCGCTCGAGATCGTCTTGGCGTCGCGGTCGGCAACCACGCGGCGATCGTCGATGCCGCGCGCCAGCCGCCATAGCCTTCGTCCCTCGGGGCCGAACTGCTTCATCAAGTCGGTCTCGTCGGCGCGCTGGAGGTCGCCGACGAGGCGAAAGCCGCGCTGTGCAAGCCGCTGCTCGGTCGCGGGGCCGACACCGAAGATGAAGCCGACCGGCTTCGGCGCCAGCATGGTCGCCGCTTCGTCCTGCGCCAGGGTGGCGAAGCCGCGCGGCTTGTCGAGATCCGAGGCAATCTTGGCGAGGAACTTGTTGACCGAGAGGCCGACGGAGACCGTGATGCCGATATCGCGTTCGATGTCGCGGGCGAAACGTGCCAGCACCTTGGCCGGGATCATGCCGTGCAGCCGCTCGGTGCCGGACAAATCGAGAAACGCTTCGTCGATGGACAGCGGCTCGACCAGCGGCGTCAGCGCCCGCATCGCGTTGCGGACCTCACGGCCGACGCGGACATATTTCGCCATGTCGGGGCGCACCACCGCGGCGTCGGGACAGAGTTCGAGCGCCTTGAACATCGGCATCGCCGAGCGCACGCCGAAGGTGCGGGCGATGTAGCAGGCCGCGCTGACGACGCCGCGTCGGCCGCCGCCGATGATCACCGGCCGGTCGGCAATGGCCGGATCGTCGCGCTTTTCGACCGTGGCGTAGAACGCGTCGCAATCGATATGGGCGAGCGAGAGGGCGTGCAGATGCTGATGCCGCACCAGCCGCGGCGAGCCGCAGGCCGTGCAGCGGCGCGCGTCAGGGGGCAGGTCGGTCAGGCAGTCGCGGCAGAAGCACTGCGGCCCCACGGTCACGGCACATCGCGCTCCCAGGTCGGTTCCAGGGTTTGGCGGGCATTGGAGACGATCTTGGCGTCGAGATGGGACGATTCGGAAAAGGCCTGGAGCAGGGTGTCGTCGCGAAGGAGGAAGTCGAGCACCCCGGCAAGGAAGGACGGATCCTTCGCGGCGGCGCGCAGGGTTTCCGGCCCGATTCCGGTCTCGGCCAGGAACCGGCCCAGCCGCTCGCCGTCGGCGGCGATGAAGGAAAGCGCCTGAATCGCCACAATCTCAGCGGTTTCGCGGGCGTCGAGGGGGCGCTTGGCCATTGATCACATTTGCCTTTCCGTAACTTATCCTCTCTACTTTGGCCATCATGCCCGAGTCACCGGAGCGGTATCAAGCGACGCGGCCTCAGATCCGCGGCGATGGTCCGCGCCGGATGCATTTCTTCAACGGGCGCACGTTCAATGGGCGCGACGGCATGCAGAACGGCGGCAGGGGCAGGGCGGGGATTTCGACGGGAATGGGGAGGGCGGCGTGACCAAGACCGTCCTGATCGTGGAAGATAACGAGCTCAACATGAAGCTCTTCCGCGACCTGCTCGAGGCGCATGGCTATGCGACGGTCGCCACCAATCGCGGCACCGATGCGATCGAGCTCGTGCGCCGGCACAAGCCGGACCTGATCCTCATGGACATCCAGCTGCCCGAGGTCTCGGGCCTCGACGTGACGCGCTGGATCAAGTCCGATCCGGCGCTGCGCGCGATCCCGGTGGTCGCGGTGACGGCTTTCGCGATGAAGGGCGACGAGGAACGTATCCGCGAAGGCGGCTGCGAGGCGTATCTGTCGAAGCCGATCTCGGTGGGCAAATTCATCGAAACGGTGCGGCAGTTCATCGGGTAGGGATGTGCAGGAATGTCCGCGCGGGTTCTGGTCGTCGACGATATCGCCGCCAATGTGAAGCTGCTCGAGGCGCGGCTGTCGGCCGAATATCTGGACGTCCTGACGGCGAGATCCGGTCGCGAGGCGCTCGATATCTGCGAGCGCGCCGAATGCGACATCGTGCTGCTCGACGTGATGATGCCGGATATGGACGGCTTCGAAGTCTGCCGCCACCTCAAGTCGAATCCCAGGACCCATTACATCCCGGTGGTGATGGTCACCGCCCTCGACAGCCCTGCCGATCGGGTGCGCGGACTGGAGGCCGGTGCCGACGATTTCCTCACCAAGCCTGTGTCGGACGTTGTGCTGATCGCCCGCGTGCGGTCGCTGACGCGGCTGAAGATGATGACCGATGAATTGCGCATGCGCGCGCTCACCACACGCGAGATCGGCATTCAGGGTCCCGAGCGCGATGCGATGTCCGATCCCGGCAAGGGCGGGCGCGTGCTGCTCATCGACGACCGGCCCTCGTCCTACGAACGGCTGGCGCCCGTGCTCGGCACCGAGCACGATGTCGACGTCGAGGCCGATCCCGCCGAGGCGCTGTTCCACGCCGCGGAAGGCAATTACGACCTGCTCATCGTCTCGCTCGGGCTGGAAAATTTCGACGGTCTGCGGCTGTGCAGCCAGGCACGCTCGCTGGAGCGCACCAGGCATGTGCCGATCCTCGCCATCGCGGATGCCGACAGCAATGCCCGGCTGTTGCGCGGGCTCGAGATCGGCGTCAACGATTACCTGCTGCGGCCGGTGGACAAGAACGAATTGCTGGCCCGCGCCCGCACCCAGATTCGCCGTCGCCGCTACACCGAGCAGTTGCGTGACAACGTCGCCAATTCCATCGAGATGGCGATCACCGACGCGCTCACGGGGTTGCACAACCGCCGTTACATGGAGAGCCATCTCGCGGCGCTCGCCGAGCAGGCCGCGGGCCGCGGCAAGCCCCTGGCGCTGATGATTCTCGATATCGATCACTTCAAGTCGATCAACGACACCTACGGCCACGATGCCGGCGACGAGGTGCTGCGCGATTTCGCGGTGCGCGTCCGCAAGTCGATCCGCGGTATCGATCTCGCCTGCCGCTACGGCGGCGAGGAGTTCGTGGTGGTGATGCCCGAGACCGACCTGCGTGTCGCCGGACTTGTCGCCGAACGGCTGCGGCGGGCGATCGCCGGCGAATCCTTTGCGATCGAGAAGGGCGCAAAGCGCATCGACGTCACGATCTCGGTGGGCATCTCGGTGCTCGATCGCGGGGGCGAAGCGGTGTCGGTACTGATGAAGCGCGCCGATCAGGCTCTGTACCGCGCCAAACGCGATGGCCGCAATCGCGTGGTCGCCGACGCGGCCTGACGGCCGGTTTTCGCGCGAGGCGCGAGGCGCAAAAAATGTCGAGCAGGTCCAGAAACAAAAACGGAGCCTCACGGCTCCGTTCGCACAACTCGCGGGCGAGCGCCGATCTTACTTGATCTTGGCTTCGCGGAACTCGACGTGCTTCTTGGCGACCGGGTCGTACTTCTTCTTGACCAGCTTGTCGGTCATCGTGCGCGAGTTCTTCTTGGCCACATAGTAGAAGCCGGTGTCGGCGCTGGAGACCAGCTTGACCTTGATGGTGACCGCTTTGGCCATGGCAAATCCTTCGGTGCCGGAAAAATGCGAAAAGCGGGCCGGACGGGCGACCCGCGTTTGGCCGGCAAACTAGCCGGGATTGCCCCAAAGTCAAGCTGGGCAAGCGAAATTACCGCCCAGCGGACCGCCCAAAGGGCCGAATTCGGGGCGTTTTGGCCCGATTCGTCGCGTTCGTCCGGCCGATGGCGGGATAGCCGGTCCCTCAGCCGAAAAACCGGTTGGCCGGCCGCGGCAGGCCGAGATGGTCGCGCAGCGTCGTGCCCTCGTATTCAGTGCGGAACAGGCCTCGCCGCTGCAGTTCCGGAACGACCTTTTCAACCACGTCATCGAGCCCCATGGGGAGATAGGGGAACATGACGTTGAAGCCGTCGCAGGCGTCGGTTTCCAGCCATTCCTGCATTTCATCGGCGATGGTCTTGGCGGTCCCGACGAATTTCAGCCCGCCGAATCCGCCGAAATGGCGGGCGAGCTGGCGAACGGTCAGGTTCTCGCGGCGGGCGAGGTCGATCACCCGGGCGCGGCCGCTCTGGCTGGCATTGGTCTCGGGCAGATCAGGCAGTGGCGCGTCGAGGTCGAAACGCGATGCGTCATGGCCGAGCACCACCGAGAGCGAGGCGATGCCGCTGTCCTCGTGCACGCAGCTGTCGAGCAGCGCGAGCTTGTCCTGCGCCTCGGCGACGCTGTCGCCGACGACCAGGAAGGCACCCGGCAGAATCTTGAGATGCTCGCGCCGCCGGCCGAGGCGGTCGAGCCGGCCCTTGATGTTCGTGTAGAAAGACCGGCCCGCCGCGATGTGCGGCGCGGCGCCGAAGATCACCTCGGCGGTTTCGGCGGCGAGCTGGCGACCGGCGTCGGAAGCGCCGGCCTGGACGATCACCGGCCAGCCCTGGGGCGGGCGGGCGATGTTGAGAGGGCCGCGTACCGAGAGATGGCTGCCGTTGTGGTCGAGCACATGCATGCGCGTGGGATCGACATAGATTCCGCTGTCGACGTCACGGACAAAGGCATCATCGGCGAAGGAATCCCATAGGCCGGTGACGACATCGAAGAACTCGCGGGCGCGTCGATAGCGCTCATCATGCTCCATATGCTCGTCGCGGCCGAAATTCAGCGCGGCGTCGGGGTTGGAGGTGGTGACGATGTTCCAGCCGGCCCGTCCGCCGCTGATATGGTCAAGCGAGGCGAAGCGCCGTGCGATGTGGTAGGGCTCGTCGAAGGTGGTGGAAGCGGTGGCGACGAGGCCGATGCGTTCGGTGACGGTGGAGAGCGCCGAGAGCAGCGTGAAGGGCTCGAAGGACGTCACCGTGTGGCTGCGCCTGAGCGCGGCGACCGGCATGTTCAGAACCGCGAGGTGATCCGCCATGAAGAACGCGTCGAATTTTCCACGTTCCAGCGTCTGAATGAAATATTTGAGATGCGAAAAGTTGAAATTCGCGTCGGGCCATGCTCCGGGATAGCGCCAGGCGCCGGTGTGGAGACTGACCGGACGCATGAATGCGCCGAGCTTCAGTTGACGACGTGCGGTCATCGGCGGACTCCCCCGTGATATCGAGGGAGGGCATGTAAGGCCTCAGCCTGCTGGCGCAAGCGTGTCCCGTTGCATGGCGCCGCCATACCAGTGGAAGAACGGGATCGGCGCGTCGTGGCGCAGCGGACCGCCGGCGAGGCGCTCGTCGAGTTGACGCAGCACCGCCTTGGTCATGTTGTGCGCGTCCTTGAGCGGCTCCGAGCCGATCTCGACCCAGACGAGTTCGACGAGTTCGGCATCCGCATGAACGACCCCGGGCACGTGGTGGGCAATGGCCGCGGCGTCCGCCGAGAAGAAGCGCGTATCGAAACGCCGCACCCGTCCCGGCGGCGTGATCGCCCGGGCGATCAGGAACAGGCCGGAGGGGTCCGGCAGCAGATTGTTTTCGGCGAACGGCTTCCAGGCGCCATCGAGTTTCGCGACGGACCTGGTCGCTGGCGCCGCGACGCTGCGGCCGAGACAAAGGCCGGTCTCCTCGCAGGCCTCGCGGATCGCCGCCACCGTGAGCGCGCGGGCGCGTGCGGGCGTGATCTTCGGGCTGCCCATCAGGAGATTGGACTCGAGCTCCGCGGCGATTGGCGCGGCGACCGGAATGCGGTTGTCGGACTTGTCGACGCGGCCGCCGGGGAAGACGTATTTGCCGGGCATGAACACCACCTTGTCGTGGCGTCTGCCGACGAGCACTTTCGGCCGTGGGCCGGAGCGGTCGATCAGGATCAGGGTCGCAGCGTCGCGGGGGCGGAAATAAGGATGGCTATGGTCTTCCTTCTCGTCCGCCACATAAGCCGGAGATTGCCCGGTGGTCATCGCGGCTTCCGCCCCTGAATTTTTTCTGATCGATGCTCGATCGTTGTTTGGTCAATGCCGCGGGCCCGGTCGGGTCGCGGACGATTCACGATCTGGCCGATCGGCAAGAGTCGATTCAAGGCTCGATCGCGGTGCCGCGGCTTACGCGGGATCGTCGTGGGCGACGCCGAAGCCGTGCATCCGGAAGGCCCACTGCAATCCGACCACGGCGCCCTTGACCGGCTGCAGCAGGACCAGCGCGAAGGCCAGGGTCAGGGGCAGATAGACGGCGAGCTGCACCGGCACCGGCGGCGCGTAATCGGTCTCGATCCACAGCACCAGCGGCACCATGATGTGGCCGACCACGACGATGACGAGATAGGCGGGGAGGTCGTCGGCGCGATGATGGGACAGATCTTCGCCGCACGCCGAGCAATTCGCCGCGACCTTGAGGAAGCCGCTGAACAGCTTGCCCTTGCCGCAATGGGGGCAGCGGCCGCGCAGGCCGCGGGCGATCGCCCGCCAGACGTTGCGGCGCGGCAATTCTTCAGCGCCGGAAATCCAGCTGGTCTGAGCCGGCGGCATGTCGGTGGTCATCATCGTCCCTTTCTGCCCTTCTGGCGACCGGCTCTGGTCTTGCCGGGCGCTGCCGGCTTGGCCTTTCGCTTCGGCTTGCCCCGTGGGGCAAAATTCGTTTCGCTGTTCCCGCGCTTGCGCTTGCCCTGTCCACCCTCGCGGATGGCATGGCGGCCTTTCCCCGGCTTACTTTCAGATAAATCCGCCCCCGACAACAGTTCGAAACGCAGGGCGCCTGCAACCGGAGCGGCTTCCACCAGCCGAACCTCGACCGTATCGCCGAGCCGATACATCGTCCGGCTGCGGCTGCCGATCAGGGCGTGGCGGGTCTCGTCGTAGGTGAAGAATTCGCCGCCCAGCGAGCGGATCGGAACCAGGCCGTCCGCGCCGGTATCGGTCAGCTTGACGAACAGGCCGGCGCGGGTGACGCCGGATATCCGCCCTTCGAATGTCGCGCCGATGCGGTCGGCCAGGAAATGCGCAATCAGGCGATCGGCGGTCTCGCGCTCCGCTTTCATGGCGCGGCGCTCGGTGAGCGAGATCGCGGCGGCGACTTCGCCCAGGGTCTCGACCGTTTCGCTGTCGGGCAGGGCGCCGGCGCCGAAGCCGAGCGCCCGGATCAGCCCGCGATGGACCACAAGATCCGCATAGCGGCGGATCGGCGAGGTGAAATGGGCATAGCGCCGCAGGTTGAGGCCGAAATGGCCGTAGTTCTCCGCGGCATATTCAGCCTGCGATTGTGACCGCAGCACCACCTCGTTGACCAGCACCTCGGCGTCGTGGCCCTTCACCTCGGCGAGGACGCGGTTGAAAATCGCCGGCCGCAATGCTCCGGCCTTGGCGAAATTCATGTCCAGCGTCTTGAGGAATTCGCGCAGATTGTGAACCTTCTCCAGGCTCGGCTCGTCGTGGACGCGATAGATCAAGGGCTGCGAGCGCTTCTCGAGCGTTTCGGCGGCAGCGACGTTGGCGAGGATCATGAATTCCTCGATCAGCTTGTGCGCTTCCAGCCGCTCGGGGGTGACGACGCGGTCGACGGTGCCGTCGCTCTTGAGCAGGATCTTGCGCTCGGGCAGGTCGAGGTCGAGGGGATCGCGCTCGGCGCGGGCCCGCTTGATGCAGGCGTGGGCGGCGTAGAGCGGTTCGAGAACAGTCTCCATCAACGGCCCTGTCGTGTCGTCGGGGCGGCCGTCGATCGCGGCCTGGGCCTGGGCGTAGCTGAGCTTGGCGGCCGAGCGCATCAAGATGCGGTGGAAGCTGTGGGAGCGCTTGCGACCGTCGGGACCGATCACCATCCGGACGGCGAGCGCGCCGCGCGGCTCGCCGGGCCGCAGCGAGCACAGGTCGTTGGAAATGCGCTCGGGCAGCATCGGCACGACGCGATCGGGGAAATAGACCGAATTGCCGCGGCGCAAAGCCTCGCGATCGAGCGCTGATCCCGGCCGCACATAGAAGGCGACGTCGGCGATCGCCACATGCAGGATGAAGCCGCCGTGATTGTTGGGATCCTCGTCCGGCGCGGCATGGACCGCGTCGTCGTGGTCCTTGGCGTCGGGTGGATCGATGGTGACGAGGGCGATGTGACGCCAGTCCTCGCGGCCCTCCAATGTCGCCGGCATGGCCGCATCTGCGTCACCCAGCACGTCGGCGGGAAAATCGGACGGAATGCGGTGGCTGTGAATGGCGATCAGGCTCACCGCCTTCTCGCTCTTGAGCGAGCCGAGACGTTCCTTCACCCGCCCCGCCGGCAGGCCGAAGCCGCGGCCGCGGAGCAGGTCGACAGCAACGAGATCGCCATCCTCGGCGCCGCCGCGGTCGGCGTCGGCGATGGACAATTCACGTCCGGCCTGTTTGCGGTCCACGGGCACCAGCCGGCCGCCGCCCTGGGGCAGGGCGCGATAGATGCCGAGGACGCGGGCGCGGGCCTGGTCGAGGATCTTGATCACCCGTCCGCGGTAGGGCGCGACGGCGTCGTCGCGGCTGCGTTCGACGCGGAGCAGGGCGCGGTCGCCGATTCCTGCGGCGGTGCCCGGCGGCGGCCGGCGCGGCAGATAGATGCGGATTTTCGGCGCCTCGCCGTCCTCCTCGTCCCATTCGGCAGGCACCGCGAGGAGATCGCCGTCCTGGTCGCGGATCGTCACGTCGGCGACGAGGGTGGGTGGCAGCACGGCGCGTTCGCGCAGGCTGCGCCCCTTCTTGGCGACCACGCCTTGGTCGTTGAGGTCGCGGAGCATGCGCTTGAGTTCGGCGCGATCGGCATTCTTCAGGCCGAAGGCGCGGGCGATCTCGCGGGTGCCGACCTCGGTCGCCTGGCTGCGAATGAACGCGAGGATGTCGTCTCGGCTCGGGAGCTGGGGTACCGCTTTGCCGGGTTTCGTCACGTCGGATCCTTCTGGCCCTGGCCGGGCGGCTCGTCGGATCAGAACCATACACCAATGGTTTGAGAATGACGGACCGGCTCGGGGTCAGCCACGGGTTTTGCCCGCGGCTTTCTTCACTGCCGCCGGCTTGCTGACGGCGGCGGCCTTCGTCGTGGACTTGGCGGCTGTGCCGCCGCGGGCTTTGGTGGCGGCGGGCTTTGCCGGTTTGGCGGTGGTCGCGGCCTTGGGCTTGGCGGCGGCCTTCTTCGGCTTGGTCGGGGCGTCGGCCCCGGCATCGGCGGCCTCGGCGGGCTTTTTGGCGGCGGCCTTCCTGGCGCCGGCCTTTTTGGCGCCTGACTTGGCTTTTGCGCCGCCTTTGCCAGACTTCGCCGCGCGTTCGTCGATCAGGGCGATGGCCTCGGCGAGGGTGATCGTGTCCGGCGTCTTGTCAGAAGGAATCGTGGCATTGATGCCGTTGGCCGTGACATAGGCGCCGTAGCGGCCGCTCTTGACAGCGACGGCGCCGTGCGTCGGATGTTCGCCCAGCGGTTTGCCGGGATCGGCGCCGAACCGGCGTTTGCTCGGACCCTTGGCGATCTTCTCGGCGATCAGCGTCACGGCACGGTTGAGCCCGACCGTATAGACTTCATCGCCGGCTTCGAGGCTCGCATAAGTCTTGCCATGCTGGACGTACGGCCCGAAGCGGCCGATGCCGGCCATGATCGGCTCGCCGTCCTCGGGATGCCTGCCGACTTCACGCGGCAGCGACAGCAGCTTGAGTGCCAGCTCCAGGTCGACGTCGCCCGGCGACTTGCCCTTGGGAATGCCCGCGCGCCTCGGCTTCTCGCCCTCGGCGTAATTGGTCGGCTCGCCGAGCTGGATATAGGGTCCGAAGCGGCCGGATTTCACCGCGACGTCGAAGCCGGTCGCCGGGTCCTGGCCGAGCACGCGGTCGGCGGCGGCCTCCGCGCCGGTCGCGAGCGGGCGGGTATAGCGGCATTCCGGATAGTTGCTGCAGCCGACGAAGGCGCCGAACTTGCCGGCCTTGAGGTTGAGACGGCCGGCGCCGCAGCTCGGGCACTGGCGCGGGTCGCCGCCGTCCTCGCGCGGCTGGTAGATGTGCGGCCCGAGCATCTCGTCGAGCACATCGAGCACCTGCGAGACGCGGACATCCTTGATCTCGTCGACGGCACCGATGAAGTCGCGCCAGAAGTCCTTGAGCACCTGCTGCCAGGAGATCTCGTTGTTCGAGATGCGGTCGAGCTGCTCCTCGAGATTGGCGGTGAAGTCGAACTCGACGTAGCGCGCGAAGAAGTTCTCGAGAAACGCGATGACGACGCGGCCCTTGTCCTCGCCGTAGAGGCGCTTCTTGTCGAGCCGGACATAGCCGCGATCCTTGAGCACCTGCAGGATCGAGGCATAGGTCGAAGGCCGGCCGATGCCGAGCTCCTCCATGCGCTTGACCAGCGACGCCTCGGAAAAGCGGGGCGGCGGCTCGGTAAAATGCTGGCTGACCGCCAGCCTCTCGCGCTTGAGCGCTTCGTTTTCGCTCATGGCGGGCAGGCGACGGCTGTCGTCGTCGTCGCTCGCGTCGTCGGTGCCTTCCTGATAGAGCGCGAGGAAGCCGTCGAACTTGACCACCTGACCGGTGGCGCGCAGCTCCAGCGTGCGACCGCCGGCTTTCGCCGCGATGTCGACGGTGGTGCGTTCGAGCTCGGCGGATTCCATCTGGCTGGCGATGGTGCGCAGCCAGATCAGTTCGTAGAGCTTGGCCTGATCGGGATCGAGCTTGTGCGCGAGGTCGCGCGGCCGCCGCGTCAGGTCGGTCGGGCGGATGGCTTCGTGGGCCTCCTGCGCATTCTTGGCTTTGGTCTGGTACTGGCGCGGGGCGTCCGGCACGTAGTTCTTGCCATAGTCCTGGGCGATCACCTGACGCGCCTGGACGATGGCCTCGTTGGCGATCTGAACGCCGTCGGTTCGCATATAGGTGATGAGACCGGTGGTCTCGCCGCCGATATTGACGCCCTCATAGAGGCGCTGCGCGATCCGCATGGTGGTGGCCGGGGCGAAGCCGTGCTTGCGGCTCGCCTCCTGCTGCAGGGTCGAGGTGGTGAAAGGCGCGTAGGGATTGCGGCGCGCCGGCCTGGCCTCGACGGTGGAGACCGTGAAGGCGGCGGCCTCGAGCGCCTTTTTGAAGTCCTCGGCCTCGGCACCGCTGCCGACGTCGAGGCGCTGGATCTTGCGGCCGTCGGCGCCGACGAGGCGGGCCTCGAAACTTTCGCCGCGCGGCGTCGCGAGCGTTGCCACCAGCGACCAGTATTCACGCGGCACGAACTTCTCGATCTCGAGTTCGCGGTCACAGACGAGGCGCAGCGCCACCGACTGGACGCGGCCGGCGGAACGGGCGCCCGGCAGCTTGCGCCACAGCACCGGCGAAAGGGTGAAGCCGACCAGATAATCGAGAGCGCGGCGCGCCATATAGGCGTCGACCAGCGCGCCGTCGATCTGGCGCGGATGCTTCATGGCGTCGGTGACCGCCTGCTTGGTGATGGCGTTGAACACGACGCGCTCGACATGCTGGTCCTTGAGCGCGCGCTTTTCCTTGAGCACCTGGAGAACATGCCAGGAGATCGCCTCGCCCTCGCGATCAGGGTCGGTGGCGAGGATCAGTTTGTCGGCGCCCTTGACCGCCTTGGCGATGTCGTTGAGCCGGCCCGCGGCCTTGGGATCGATCTCCCAGATCATCTTGAAATTGGCGTCCGGATCGACCGATCCATTCTTCGCCGGAAGGTCGCGGACATGGCCGAAGGAGGCCAGGACCTCGTAGGAGGATCCCAGATATTTGTTGATGGTCTTGGCCTTGGCCGGCGACTCCACGATGACGATATTCATGATTTTCCAATAACTTAGATGGGAGGCGTCGGGCCGATTCGCAAGTGCTGGGGGCGGTCCGTTGCGCCGGATATGGGTAAATCGGACCCCGCTGTCAAATGGACATCCGGTGATCGCTTAACGGAGCGGCAAGATCGGGCCGCTGTTTCAGGTCAATTTGGTCGGCGTTTTCGGTGCTTAAATACCGTAGCAGGCTGCGCTCTCGCTCCTTACAGCAGGGCGATCAGGCCGCTGCGCCGCTCCAGCCGCCCAGCCAGTTCCAGCTCGAGAAGCACCGTTCTCACCAGCGCCGGCGTGGCTCCCGAGAGTCGGACCAACTCGTCGAGGCCGATCGGGGTGGGGCCGAGCAGGCCGAGGATATTGTCGCGGTCGGAGGGCGACGGCTCCCCTGACGGTGCCGGGCCGTCATCAGGTTCGGCGGCAAGAAAGCCGCCCCGATACCCCAGCATCGGGGCGAGCGTCTCGACGACATCGGCTGCCGAAGTCACCAGGGTCGCGCCCTGGCGGAGCAGGTCATTGGTGCCGGCGCAGCGCGGGTCCAATGGCGAGCCCGGCACGGCGAACACTTCGCGGCCCTGTTCGTTGGCGAAGCGCGCCGTGATCAGCGATCCGGAACGCCGCGCCGCCTCCACCACGACCACACCGAAAGCGAGGCCGGAGATCAGGCGGTTGCGGCGCGGGAAGTCGTGGGCGCGTGGTGTGTGGCCGAGCGGCATTTCCGAGATCACCGCGCCCGCGCGGGCGACGATCTCTGCGAACAGATCTTCATGCTCCGGCGGATAGATTCGATCGAGGCCGCCGGCGACGACGGCGACGGTGCCGGCCCCGAGGCTGGCGCGGTGGGCGGCCTGGTCGATGCCGCGCGCGAGGCCCGACGCCACGACGAAGCCGGCCTCGCCGAGCTCGCGCGCCAGGGCGGCGGAGAATTTCAGGCCCGCGCCCGAGGCATTGCGCGAGCCGACCACCGCCACGACCGGCCGCGCCAGCACGTCAGCGCTGCCGAGCACGGCGAGCAACGGCGGCGGATCGTCGATCTGGGCGAGGTGCGGCGGATAGCCGGTCTCCTCCGGTGCCAGCAGGGTGATGCCGCGCCGTGCGCAGGCCTCGAGTTCGCGCTCGGCCTCGGCGACGCTGCAGATCCGTCCCGGCGCGTTGGCGCCGCCCCGGCGGGCCAGATCGGGCAACGCGTCGAGCGCGGCGGCAGCGCGGCCGAAGCGGCGCAGCAGCATGCGAAATGTGCGCGGCCCGACATGCTCGCTGCGGATCAGCCGCAGCCGGTCGCGCCGTTCGGCATCGTTGAGCTTTGCTGGTCCGGCCGTTTTGCTGTCCACGTGCCCCTCCATGCCTGCGCAGTGTTGCGCAAGACCGGAGCGGGAACAACCAGACGATGCAGGATCGAGAGTGGGCCTACTCGCAGACTCTTCAGCCCTTGGCGCCGATCCGCCCCTCGGTGCCGTCCATCAGGCGGCGGATATTGGCCCGGTGCATGAACCACAACAGCGCCGTGAGGACCAGGAACAGCACGGCGAGCGGCGCGTGGCCGAACCAATAGAGGGTGAGCGGGGTGACCGCGCTTGCCACCAGGGCCGAGAGCGAGGAGTAGCGGGTGGTGACGGCGGTGGCGAGCCAGAGCACGCAGAACATCACGGCGCCCGGCCAGAACAGCGCCAGCAGCACGCCGATATAGGTGGCAACGCCCTTGCCGCCCTTGAAGCCGAGCCAGACCGGAAACAGGTGGCCGAGAAAGGCGCCGAGCGCTGCCGCCATGGCGGCCTGCGGCCCGGCCCACAGCCCGGCGATCAAAACGGCAATGGTGCCCTTGAGCATGTCGCCGGCGAGGGTGGCGGCGGCGAGGCCCTTGCGGCCGGTGCGCAGCACATTGGTCGCGCCGATATTGCCGGAGCCGATGTTGCGGATGTCGCCGGTGCCGGCGATCCTCGTGATCAGGAGGCCGAAGGGGATCGAGCCGCACAGATAGCCGACGGCGAGGGCCGCCAGCAGGATCAATTCATGGGACATCGGGGCCTCTGCAGTCCGAGCTCTCACCTTGATCCGTCACCCTGAGGTGGCCGAGCGAAGCACGGCCCTCGAAGGGCGACGGCCATTTTCTTGAAGATATTGGCCGTTCATCCTTGGAGGGCGCTTCGCGCCAGCTCAGGACGTGGGACCAACATCTAGTGTGGCGTCTCGCAATTGCCTATGCCCTTTGCGGCAAGCTCCTGTAGGCAATTGCGAGACATAAGCCACACTAGCACTTTGATTTTGCTAGTGTCCTGATGTCTCCGAATTACCGTGCGAGCGCGAGGCAAACGTAGCGGTAATTCGGAGACGGGACACTAGACATGCTCATAGACCGTGCGGCCGCCGACGATGGTGCGGACCACGCGGCCGGTGAAGCGCGCCTCGTCGAACGGCGTGTTCTTGCACTGCGACTTGAGATCCGCGGGATCGACCACCCAGGGCACCTCGGGGTCGATCACGATGACGTCGGCCGGGGCGCCGGGCCGCAGCGATCCACCGGGCAGCCCGAGCAGCTGGGCCGGCCGCGTCGACATCGCGCGGATCAGGTCGATGAGCTGCAATTCGCCATTGTGCACGAGGCGCAGCGCCGCCGGCAGCATGGTCTCGAGGCCGATGGCGCCCGGCGCCGCCTCGGCGAAAGGCAGCCGCTTGGTCTCGACGTCCTGCGGGTTGTGGTCCGACATCACCACGTCGATCAGACCCGAGCCGACGGCTGCGACCAGCGCCAGCCGGTCCTCCTCGGTGCGCAGCGGCGGCGACAGCTTGAGGAAGGTCCGATAGGGGCCGATATCGTTCTCGTTGAGGGTGAGATGGTTGATCGAGACCGAGGCGCTGACATTGATGCCGGCCTCGCGCGCCCGTCGCAGCACCTCGATCGAATCCCGGCAGGTGATCGAGGCGGCATGATAGCGGCCGCCGCACAGCGCGGTGAGGCGCACGTCGCGCTCCAGCACCACCGCCTCGGCAGCGGTGGGAATGCCGAGCAGGCCGAGCCGCGAGGCGAACTCGCCCTCGTTCATCACGCCGTCGCCGACGAGGTCGGGGTCCTCGGTGTGATGGACGATCAGGGCATCGAAGTCGCGGGCATAGGTCAGCGCCCGGCGCATCACCTGGGCGTTCATCACGCTGTGGGTGCCGTCGGTGAAAGCGACGGCGCCGGCTGCGCGCAACAGCCCGATCTCGGTCATCTCCTCGCCGCGCAGGCCCTTGGTGAGGGCCGCCATCGGATGGATGTTGACGATGGCGGTGTCGCGGGCGCGCCGCATCACGAAATCCACCGTTGCCGAGTTGTCGATCACCGGCGAGGTGTCGGGCTGGCAGATGATGGTGGTAATGCCGCCGGCGGCGGCGGCCTGGCTTGCGGAGGCGAAGGTTTCGCGGTGGTTGGCGCCGGGTTCGCCGACAAAGGCGCGCATGTCGACGAGCCCCGGTGCGACGATCTTGCCGGCGCAGTTGACGACGTCGGTGCCTTCGGGAATGCCGGCGGCGCCGATGCCGCGGCGCGCGTCCTTGATGATGCCATCGGCGATCAGGATGTCGCCGGGACCATCGAGACCGCGCGAGGGATCGATGACGTGGGCGTTGGCGAGCAGGAGGGGGAGGCGTCCGGTCAGCATGGCATCACGCATTCGGCAGGTTGCGGGCCAGCGCTTCCAGCACCGCCATCCGCACCGCGACGCCCATTTCGACCTGTTCGCGGATCAGCGACTGGGCTCCGTCGGCGACGGCGGAGTCGATCTCGACACCCCGGTTCATGGGCCCGGGATGCATCACCAGCGCGTCCGGCTTGGCATAGGCGAGCTTCTTCTGGTCGAGGCCGAAATACTGGAAATATTCGCCGCTGGAGGGGATCAGCGAGCCGCTCATGCGCTCGCGCTGCAGCCGCAGCATCATGACGATGTCCGCGCCTTCGAGACCTTCGCGCATGTCGCGCGCCACCTCGACGCCCATCCGCTCGATGCCCGGCGGCAGCAGTGTCGACGGCGCCACGACGCGTACCCGTGCGCCCATGGTGTTGAGGAGGATGATGTTGGAGCGGGCGACGCGCGAGTGCATCACGTCACCGCAGATCGCCACCAGCAATCCTTCCAGCCGCCCCTTGTTGCGGCGGATGGTCAGGGCATCGAGCAGGGCCTGGGTGGGATGTTCGTGGGCGCCGTCGCCGGCATTGATGACCGAGCCGTCGACCTTGCGGGCGAGGAGTTCGACCGCGCCGGAGGCGTGGTGGCGCATCACCAGGATGTCCGGGTGCATGGCGTTCAGCGTCACCGCGGTGTCCATCAGCGTCTCGCCCTTGCGCATGGAGGACGAGGAGACGGACATGTTCATGACGTCGGCGCCGAGCCGCTTGCCGGCGATTTCGAACGAGGACTGGGTCCGGGTCGAGGCTTCGAAGAACAGGTTGACCTGGGTGCGTCCGCGCAGATCCGAGCGCTTCTTGTCGACCTGCCGGTTGAGCTCGACATATTCCTCGGCGAGATCGAGAAGGCCGACAATATCGTGCCGGGAAAGCCCTTCGATGCCCAGCAAATGACGATGGGCGAAGACGAAGGTCGATTTCGGTGCTCTGGTCATTAAAGCAATGCCTATAGGGATGAATGAAAATCAGGGCAAGACGGATTCAGGGCCCAAGGACTTATCCCCCGTTCCCTGGACCGCGCCGGACGGCGCCGTCGACATGGGCACCGGCCATGATTGTTCCGACGACAAGGCGCATACGGGCGTCAAATCCACTGCACTGGCGATGGCTGCCGGTGGGGACCCTGGCGCGGCAGGGCTTCGTCACCGACGCCAGGGAATGGTGGCATTTCTCCCTGCCGGGAGCGGGCAGCGCGGCCTTCGACTTTCCGGTGACGTCACGATGACGCGTTGTTCGCCTGTATTCATCGGGCGGGCTCCGGCCTAAGCTCCTGCCGGTCGTCGGCACGGATGCTGATATATAATGTGTAGGGCTGCAGGACGAGTTGCCATGAACGAGGCGTTCACCACCCACGAGGTGTTCAACCAGTCGCCGCCTTTCGAGGAGGTCGATCTCTACACCCTTGACGCGCCGCTGAAGGACGCGGTGCGCGCCGGCGGCGGCGCGGGGGCGGCGACGGAACTTGCGGATTTCGGCCGGCATTGGGGCTCGGCGGCCATGGCCGAGCGCGGCCGCCTCGCCAATGAATGCACGCCCAGGCTGAAGACCTTCGATGCGCGCGGGTTTCGCCGCGACCAGGTGGAATTCCATCCGGCCTATCACGAATTGATGGCCCACAGCGCCCATGCCGGCCTGCACAATTCGACCTGGAGCGGGCAGGGCGCGCCCGCCGGTGGCGCCGCCGAGGTGCTGCGCGCGGCGAAATTCTACATGGCGGCGCAGGTCGAGACCGGGCATCTGTGTCCCATCACCATGACCCGCGCCGCGGTCGGCGCGCTTGCCGCCGAGCCGGCGCTGCTCGGCCGCCTGATGCCGGTGCTCGGCACGCGCAGCTATGACCCGAGCTTTGCGCCCTGGCCGACCAAGCGCGGCATGACCATCGGCATGGGCATGACCGAGAAGCAGGGCGGCACCGACGTGCGTGCCAACCTGTCCAGGGCCGAGCATGACGGCGGGGCCTACCGTATCACCGGGCACAAGTGGTTCATGTCGGCGCCGATGTGTGATGCCTTCCTGGTGCTCGCCCAGGCGGAAGGCGGGCTGACCTGCTTTCTGATGCCGCGATTTACGCCCGACGGTGCGGTCAATGCGCTGCGCTTCCAGCGTCTCAAGGACAAGCTCGGCAACCGCTCCAATGCCTCCTCGGAAGTCGAGTTCGTCGGCGCCTATGCCGAGCGCGTCGGGCCGGAGGGCCGCGGCGTCCCCACCATCATCCAGATGGTGTCTCTGACGCGACAGGACTGCGCCATCGCTTCCGCCGGCCTGATGCGCTCGAGCCTTGCGCATGCGCTGCATCACGCCCGCCATCGCAGCGTCTTCCAGAAACATCTGGTCGATCAGCCCCTGATGCGCAGCGTGCTGGCCGACATGGCGCTGCAGGTCGAGGCCGCGACTGCGCTGGTGTTCCGGCTCTGCCACTCCTTCGATGCGGCTCCGTCGGATGCTGCCGAGGCGGCGCGCATGCGCCTGCTCACTCCGGTCGTCAAATACTGGACCTGCAAGAGCGCGCCGGGCTTCGTCTATGAGGCGATGGAGTGCCTGGGAGGTAACGGCTACGTGGAGGACGGCATTCTCGCCCGCCATTACCGCGAGGCGCCGGTCAACGCCATCTGGGAAGGCTCGGGCAACGTGATGTGCCTCGACGTGCTGCGGGCGCTGTCGCGTGAAGGCGCCGCGGCCGAAGCGGTGCTGCGGGCGCTCGAGGCCGAGACCCGCGGCTTGCCCGGCACCGCGGCGGCCGTGAGCGCTGTCGCCAAGGTGCTGCGCGCCCCGGATTCGGAGCGCACCGCGCGCTACGCAGTGGAGATCCTCGCGCTGCTCGCCGCCACCGCCGCGCTCAACGCGCTCGCTCCGCGCCATGCCGAGCTGTTCGCGGCAAGCCGCCTCGCCTCCGCCCACGGAGGCTTCTACGGCGCGGCGGACATCGCGGACGCCGATGCGCGCGCCTTGCTGGAGCGGGCGCTGCCGCCGTCGTGACGCCCGAAGTCAGGTGCTGCCGCCGGGCCGCAGCGATGCGAGGCGGTCGAGGGCGCCTTGCAGGATGAAGATCGCGGCGTGCTCGTCGATGACCTTGGCGCGCCGGGCGCGGCTGACGTCGGCGGCGATCAGCTCGCGCTCCACTGCTGCGGTCGACAGTCGCTCGTCCCACAGACCGATCGCGAGAGGGGTGAGGCGGGCGAAATTGCGGGCGAAAGCTCGGGTTGCCTGCGCCCGCGGACCGTGGCTGCCGTCCATATTGACGGGCAGCCCGAGAACAAAACCGACCACGTTGCGCTGCTGCGCCAGAGCGAGAACGCGGGCGGCATCGGCGGTGAAGGCGGTGCGACGGACCGTCTCGACGCCGGTGGCCAGCCGGCGGTCGGGATCGGAGACGGCGACGCCGATCGTCTTGGTACCGAGATCGAGGCCGATCAGGGCGCCGCGCACAGGCCAGTGCGCCGCTGCCTCGATGAGCGGCAGCACCTTGGCCGGATCGTGGACGGGAGGTTGGGTTGGCATCGCGCTTCGCTTAACACGCGGTCCATGTCGGACGCAAAACGGTGGATACCCTGACCTAGTGTCCCGTCTCCGAATGACCGCTTCGTTTGCCTCACGCTCGCACGGTCATTCGGAGACATAGGGACACTAGCAAAATCAAAGTGCTAGTGTGGCTTATGTCTCGCAATTGCCTACGAGAGGGTTGCCGCGAAGGCGGTAGGCAATTGCGAGACGCCACACTAGTGTCCCGTCTCCGAATGACCGCTTCGTTTGCCTCACGCTCGCACGGTCATTCGGAGACATAGGGACACTAGCAAAATCAAAGTGCTAGTGTGGCTTATGTCTCGCAATTGCCTACGAGAGGGTTGCCGCGAAGGCGGTAGGCAATTGCGAGACGCCACACTAGTGTCCCGTCTCCGAATGACCGCTTCGTTTGCCTCACGCTCGCACGGTCATTCGGAGACATAGGGACACTAGCAAAATCAAAGTGCTAGTGTGGCTTATGTCTCGCAATTGCCTACGAGAGGGTTGCCGCGAAGGCGGTAGGCAATTGCGAGACGCCACACTAGTGTCCCGTCTCCGAATGACCGCTTCGTTTGCCTCACGCTCGCACGGTCATTCGGAGACATAGGGACACTAGCAAAATCAAAGTGCTAGTGTGGCTTATGTCTCGCAATTGCCTACGAGAGGGTTGCCGCGAAGGCGGTAGGCAATTGCGAGACGCCACACTGGTTCGGCCTGCGCGCTCGGCTCCGCCGGTGGCTTTCTGCAGGGGGGAGTGGCCATTCGGCATGCGGCATCTGCCGGACACCAGCTTCGGAAAGCGGGCACCAGTGTCCCGTTTCCAACGTTCGTGTCCCATCGAAGCAGGCGCCTATTGATGATAATGCTCGCGCGGAATAATTGCCGGGAGGATGCGGATGTGGCCGGATCGCCGACTGCTGGATCTGTTCCAGATCGAAGTTCCCATCGTTCAGGCGCCCATGGCCGGGGTGCAGGACGTCGATATCGCCATCGGTGCCGCACAGGGCGGTGCGCTCGGCTCGCTGCCTTGCGCCATGTGGGGCGTCGACAAGGTGCGCGAGCAGATCGGCATCATGCGCCAGCGCATCGCGGCGCCGCTCAATCTCAACTTCTTCTGTCACGCCCCGGTGGCGGCGGAGCCTGAGCAGGAGGCGGCCTGGCGGGCGCGGCTCGCCAACTATTATCGCGAATATGGCCTCGATCCCCAGGCGCCGGTAGCGGCCGCCAATCGCGCGCCCTTCGATGCGGCGATGTGCGAGCTCGTCGAGGAGCTCAGGCCGGAAGTGGTCAGTTTCCATTTCGGCCTGCCGGAGCGCGCGCTGCTCGACCGCGTCAAGGCGGCCGGAGCCAGGGTCATGGCATCGGCGACCATCGTGAAGGAGGCGGTCTGGCTCGAGGACCACGGCGCCGACGTCGTCATCGCCCAGGGCGCCGAGGCGGGCGGCCATCGCGGCATGTTCCTCACTGGCAACATCGCGGCGCAGCCGGGCACGATCGCGCTGGTGCCGCAGGTGGTGGACGCGGTGAAGGTGCCGGTGATCGCCGCCGGCGGCATTGCCGACGGACGCGGGCTCGCGGCCGCGCTGGCGCTTGGCGCGGCGGGGGCGCAGATCGGCAGCGCCTATCTGCGCACGCCGGAATCGAAGGTCAGCGCCGTGGCTCGCGCCGTGCTCGCCGCCGCCGACGACGATGCCACCGTGATCACCAATGTGATGACGGGGCGACCGGCGCGTGGTGTCGTCAACCGCGTCATGGCGGAGGTCGGGCCGATCGCGCCCGAGGCGCCGGCCTTTCCCCATGCGGCCACCGCACTGGCGCCGCTGAAGATGGCTGCAGAGAAACAGGGCCGCACCGACTTCACCAATCTGTGGGCGGGGCAGGCGCTGGCCTTGGGCCGGGAGATCGGCGCCGCCGGCCTGACCCGGCAGATTGCCGCCGACGCGCTGGCGCGGCTGCATCGGCTCGCATGCTGACGGAGGGAGCACCGCGCGCCTCCGCCCGGCTAAACTTTCCAGATCTTGCTCTAAGCGACGGGCAACTCAGGTATTTTTCGATCAAATGAGGTTGGCGGCGGGCGCCGAAATGCTCTATACGGCGCTTGTCGCCGCCAACCGTTCCGATGCTTGAGGTCGCCATGTCAGTCGATGCCGCCACCGTGCGCCGGATCGCGCATCTCGCGCGAATTGCGGTCAAGGATGAGGAGGTCGAGCACCTCCAGGGCGAGTTGAATGCCATGCTGGCCTTCGTCGAGCAGCTGTCGCAGGTCGACGTCACCGGTGTGGAGCCGATGACCTCGGTGATGCCGATGGCCATGAAGATGCGCAAGGACGCGGTCACCGACGGCGAGATCGCCGACGTCGTCGTCGCCAATGCGCCGGCCACGGAGGATCACTTCTTCGTGGTGCCGAAGGTGGTCGAATAGAAACAGGGTGCTTAGGAGCATTTGGCATGTGCCTGTTGTGCGACGACGAAAAGGCCTATCAGGCCTACATGGCCTATCTCGACGAGATGGAGCGCCAGGGCAGGGCGGCCGATTCCGGCAAGGCGATGGACGCGGCGCTCGCGGTCGTCACCGGCACCAAGGTCGCCGACACCACGCTCTCCGTCCATACGCCCGGCATTTCGGTTTCTCCCGCCCCAAGATCCCCGTTCTCCTGCGATCCGGTTGACGAATGACTGACCTGACCTCGCTGACGCTGGCCGACGCCCGCGACGCCCTGAAGCGCAAATCCTTTTCCGCGTCCGAACTCACCGAGGCTCATCTCGCCGCCATGGAGAAGGCGCGCGTGCTCAATGCCTATGTGCTGGAGACGCCCGACGAGGCGCGGATGATGGCGCAGGCCGCGGATATCCGGCTCGGCAAGGGCGAGGCCGGGCCTCTCGAAGGCATCCCGCTCGGCATCAAGGATCTGTTCGCCACCAAAGGCGTGCGCACCACGGCCTGCTCGAAGATCCTCGGCAATTTCGTGCCGCCTTACGAATCCACCGTGACCGCGCAGCTCTGGCGCGACGGCGCGGTGATGCTCGGCAAGCTCAACAACGATGAATTCGCCATGGGCTCGTCCAACGAGACCTCGGCATTCGGGCCCGTGGTCAATCCGTGGCGGCGCGAAGGCTCGGAAGCGAAACTGGTGCCGGGCGGCTCGTCCGGCGGGTCGGCGGCGGCAGTCGCCGCGGGACTGTGCGTCGGGGCGACCGGCACCGATACCGGCGGTTCGATCCGGCAGCCGGCGGCCTTTGCCGGCATCACCGGCATCAAGCCGACCTACGGCCGCTGCTCGCGCTGGGGCACCGTTGCCTTCGCTTCGTCGCTCGACCAGGCCGGGCCTTTCGCCCGCACCGTGCGCGATGCCGCGATCCTGTTGCGTTCGATGTCCGGTCACGATCCCAAGGACACCACTTCGGTCGACCGGCCGGTGCCGGATTTCGAGGCGGCGGTCGGTCGCTCGGTCAAGGGCATGAAGATCGGCATTCCGAAGGAATATCGTCTCGACGGCATGCCGGCCGAAATCGAGAAATTGTGGGGCCGCGGCGGCGAATGGCTGAAGGCCGCCGGCGCCGAACTCGTCGAGGTCTCGCTGCCGCACACCAAATATGCCCTGCCGGCCTATTACATCGTGGCGCCGGCCGAGGCGTCCTCGAACCTCGCCCGCTACGACGGCGTGCGCTACGGGCTGCGGGTGCCGGGCCGCAACGTCATCGAGATGTATGAGAACTCCCGCGCGGAGGGCTTCGGCGCGGAGGTGCGCCGCCGCATCATGATCGGCACCTACGTGCTATCGGCCGGCTATTACGATGCCTATTACCTGCGCGCGCAGAAGGTGCGCACGCTGATCAAGAAGGATTTCGAGGACTGCTTTGCCAAAGGCGTTCACGCCATGCTGACGCCGGCGACGCCGTCGGCGGCATTCGGCATCGGCGAAAAGGGCGGCGCTGATCCGGTCGAGATGTACCTCAACGACATCTTCACGGTGACGGTGAACATGGCCGGGCTTCCCGGCATTGCCGTACCGGCCGGCAAGGATGCCCAGGGGCTGCCGCTGGGGCTGCAGCTGATCGGCCGTCCCTTCGACGAGGAAACGCTGTTTTCGCTCGGCGAGGTGATCGAGCAGGCGGCCGGCCGGTTGACGCCGGCAAAATGGTGGTGATCGCACCGCCCGGACGGCCTTAACCTCGCCGTAAAGACGCCGCCACTACGCTTCCACATTGTGAGTGGTCGTCGGAGATGAGCGTGCGGGCGAGGCTCTTAAGTCTGGTTGTGGCGACATCTGTGCTTGTCCTCGCTGGTTGTGCGTCGATCCGCAACGACCCCGTCAACGTCCCGACCGCCGAAGGCGGCAACGGCCTCCCGATCGATTTCGAAACCGGTGGAGCCGAAGACAGCACGGTGATCGGTCTGTCGTTTTCCGGCGGCGGCATGCGCGCCGCCGCCTTTTCCTATGGCGTGTTGACCGAGATGGAGCAGGTGCCGTCCCGCCGCGCCGGTTCGATGCTCGACAATGTCGAATTCATCTCGGGGGTGTCGGGCGGTTCGGTGACCGCGGCCTATTTCGGCCTGCGCAAGCGCGCCGGTCTCGCCGAATTTCGCGAACGCTTCCTCCTGCGCAACGCGGAAGAGGGCCTGCAGACCTCGCTCTCGGTGCCCAATCTCGCCCGGGCGCTCGCCGGCGGCATCAATGATTCCACCGGCCTGCCGCGCTGGCTCGACGCCAACCTGTTCCACGGGGCGACCTTCGGTCAGCTCATCAGCAGCGGCCGGCCATGGGTCTGGATCAACGCCTCCGACATCTACAACCGCACGCCATTCACCTTCGAGCCGGCGGTCTTCAAGGCCATCTGCAGCGACGTCTCGGCCTATCCGTTGGCGGATGCGGTGGCCGCCTCGGCCGCGGTTCCGGTCGCCTTCGCGCCGGTGGTCATCAAGACCTTCCCCAAGCAATGCAACAATTCGTTGCCGGCCTGGGTCCTGCGCGCACGCGACAATCCTGCCGCGCCGCCGATGCTCAAATCCTTCGCGAGGGCGCTGACCCGCTACCACGACGGCTCGATGCCCTACATCAAGCTGCTCGATGGCGGCCTCGTCGACAATTTCGGCCTGTCGGGCTTTTCGATCGCGCGGCTCTCCGCCGATACGCCCTATGGTCCGTTGACGCCGAAGCAGGCGGTGCGGCTGCGGCGGGTGCTCTTCCTCGTCGTCGACGCCAAGACCGGCGCCGCCGGAGACTGGATCAATACTGTCGAAGGGCCGAGCGGCGTCGAACTGGTCAAGGCGGCCGCCGATACCGCCATCGATGCCAGCGTCAATACGAGCTTCACCGCCTTCGACCGGATCATGAGCGACTGGCAGGCGACACTGGCACAGTGGCGCTGCGGGCTGTCGGCCGCCGAGCGCGCGCGCTACGGCGCAGGACCCGGCTGGAATTGTCGCGACATCAAATTCTTCGTCGGACGCGTCGGCTTCGATCAGCTCGATCCGGGCCGGGCGGCGGAGCTCGAGGCGATCCCGACGCGCTTTCAGCTGCCGGTGGAGCAGATCGACGCAGTCGTCGCCGCCGGACGCGACGCCTTGCGCGTCAATTCGACGTTCCGCGCCTTCCGGGCCAGCCAGTGACGGGCGTCGTCGCGCGGCGGGGGTTTTCTCAGGCAGCGCTTCGCGGTAAAAACTCTGCATGAACGCACCCGTCAAACCGTCCAAGCTCATCAAAGGCGCCACCGGCGACTGGGAGATCGTGATCGGGCTGGAGATCCATGCCCAGGTCACATCCAAGTCCAAGCTGTTCTCGGCGGCTTCCACCGCCTTCGGCGGCGATCCCAACTCCCACGTTTCGCTGGTCGACGCGGCGATGCCGGGCATGCTGCCGGTCATCAACGAAGAATGCATCGCCCAGGCGGTGCGCACCGGACTGGGCCTGAAGGCGCAGATCAATCTGCGCTCGACCTTCGACCGCAAGAACTACTTCTACCCCGACCTGCCGCAGGGCTATCAGATCAGCCAGTACAAGTCGCCGATCGTCGGCGAGGGCACGGTCGTCGTGGACATGCCCGAGGGGGACAGCTTCAGCGTCGGCATCGAGCGCCTGCACCTCGAACAGGACGCCGGCAAGTTGCTGCACGACCAGCATCCGACCATGTCTTTCGTCGACCTCAACCGCTCCGGCGTGGCGCTGATGGAGATCGTCTCCAAGCCCGACTTGCGCTCCTCGGATCAGGCGCGGGCCTATGTCACCAAGCTGCGCACTATCCTGCGCTATCTTGGTACCTGCGACGGCGACATGGAGAAGGGCAGCCTGCGAGCCGACGTCAACGTCTCGGTTCGCCGCCCGGGCGAGCCGTACGGCACCCGTTGCGAGATCAAGAACGTCAATTCGATCCGCTTCATCGGCCAGGCGATCGACTACGAGGCGCGGCGCCAGATCGGGATCCTCGAAGACGGCGGCGTGATCGAGCAGGAGACGCGGCTGTTCGACGCGGTCAAGGGCGAAACGCGGTCGATGCGCTCCAAGGAAGAGGCTCATGACTATCGCTATTTCCCCGATCCCGACCTGCTGCCGCTGGAACTGACCCAGGCCTATGTCGACGACCTGAAGGTCCATCTGCCGGAGCTGCCGGACGAGAAGAAGGCGCGCTTCATCAGCGATTTAGCCCTGACGCCCTACGACGCCGGCGTGCTGGTCAGCGAGCGGGAGAGCGCCGACTTCTTCGAAGCGGTGCTGGGCGGTCTCGCCAACCAGCAGCGCGACGGCAAGCTGGCCGCCAACTGGGTGATCAACGAACTGTTCGGCCGCCTCAACAAGGAAGGCAAGGACGTCACGGCTTCGCCGGTTTCCGCAGCCCAGCTCTCGGCCATCGTCGATCTGATCGGCGAGGGCACGATCTCCGGCAAGATCGCCAAGGATCTGTTCGAGATCGTCTGGACGGAGGGCGGCGACCCGCGCGCACTGGTCGAGAGCCGCGGCATGAAGCAGGTCACCGACCTCGGCGCCATCGAGAAGGTGGTCGACGACATCATCGCCGCCAATCCCGACAAGGTGGAGCAGGCCAAGGCGAAGCCGGCGCTGGTCGGCTGGTTCGTCGGACAGGTGATGAAGTCGTCCGGTGGCAAGGCCAACCCGCAGGCCGTCAACGATCTGCTCAAGGCCAAGCTCGGCCTTTGACGTTTCGCGGCGGCGCGTTCGCCGTCGCGCCGATCCGACGTTCTTATTTCTTGTCGCGCGCGGCTTTTGCGCGTCCTCATCGTTGCCTGTTTCAGACCGCGAGACGGGCTGGGCGAGGTCGCCGTCGTCCGAATCGGAGCGGCTGCGATTCGGCAAAACATCCGGTTCGACCCCGCCGGCGCCGCCGCGAAGACGTCCCTCACCGATTTTTTTTTGTTGCGCAGATTTTCGACTCGGGCGCAGCGCCGGATGTTTTTGGCGGTTCCGACGACTCGCTAGAGACATCGCGAACGCGGATCGCGTCATGCGCGGCGATGCAAGTTATCAGCTAAAATCGGGCACTTCTTGACTGTTGACAGCGTGGCGTCCGGATTTCCTGCACGTCGTGCGATGCGTTCAGCGTCGTCGTCGCATCATCGTCGACGCGAGTTGACGGCAGCGCGCGCGCCGCAACCGTCAACACTTCCTTAAGCGAGACACTGTTTTTTTCTATGCGTTGGTGTAAGCCAATTGAAGTGCATTCGATTCCCGAGTGCACGACAGCGATCAAGCCATCTCATTTATGGAGGGCAACATGGCCAAGAAAGCGAAGAAGGCGAAGAAGGCGGTGAAGAAGACCGCGAAGACCGCGGCGAAGAAGACCGCGAAGAAGACCCGCAAGGTCGCCAAGAAGAAGAAGTAAGGCTTCGCCTTACGAGAGTTGCCGGCAGGATTTGCCGGCATCGTCATAAGGACCCCGTGACGATCCGCGGACGCGGTGAGCCACTGGGCACCGGAGACGAAAGAGGGTGTCGGCGAGACATCAGGGCAGGCGCCTGGACTGTCGCTTTCGCTTCGAAAGCCGGTCCGGTGGAAGAGTTAGCGTCCGATCTACATTGGAGCGCTCTTCGGTCGTTGCGGACCTGCCGCAATTTCACCAGCGGTTTCCTCTGCGTGAAGTCTCGATCCTGACGTGTTCACCGACGCCCTCGTTCTCGCGTTGCCGGCTTCGAGAGCCGCTCGCGCCGAGGATCGGATCTCCGATCCTCCTTTGATCATCTTCCGCCCCTCGACATTTCATCGGCCCGCCGCGCAGCGATGCTCTCGCCTGCGGGCATGGTTATCGTTTCGCCAAGATGGCGCCGTCGATCCGCTTCAGCTGCGGCGCGGAAGTGATTGCAAAATCGATCATTTTTATTGTCCCGCGGGTGCTGCCCGCCGATCGGGATTCACCTCCGATTCAGCCAACTGCTTAAACTGCTCTTCAAATTTGCCCGGTTTGATGGAGCCAACACGCCGGACAACGGCGGTGGTGAGCAGCGGATGTGGAACACAAAGCCTCGGCGCTGCAGGGACCGGCCGATGAGCGGCCGGCAAACAGAGACGGGATAGCCAGATGTTGCACTTCGAAGTCGATATGGCCGCCGCCATGCCGGTGGAAGCGGGCGCCGATCCGGACGTGCTGTTCGAACTCGGCATGCTCTATGCGAGCGGCAGGACCGGTGCCGTCGATCTCATCGCCGCGCACAAGTGGTTCAATCTGGCCGCCGTGAAGGGGCGGGCGGATGCCCTGCCGATGCGGCGCGAGGTCGCCTCGCTGATGTCCGAGGCGGAGATCGCCCAGGCCCAGCGCGAAGCCCGTGCGTGGATGATCGCCCACTGACGGGGCGTCGGAAGGCTCAAGCCGGCTTCGGCGCCTGTCCGCTCCGCCGCACCAGTTCGAGATAGCGGTTCATGGCGTTGCCCTGCACGGCACGCCGTCGGACCAGGTGGTGGATGCAGTTGGCGGCGAGATCGAACGAGCCGTAGCAACCATGCGCCACCAGCGCCAGGTGCTTGAGCTGCTCGATGCTCATGGCGTCGGGCCGCATGAAGTCGCGGACATAGACGATGTCGGCCTCGACCACCTGGTTCAGCGCGGTGGCGGGGTGGGGCGGCACCATCGGCGCGATCATCTTCTTGTTGATTGCCGCGAACATGTGCGGAACGAAGCCGAGGCCGCGCAATTCGCGATCGACGTCGCCGAATACCGGCTGATCCTTGTAGAGCGGAATGAAGGAAACCTCGGTCTGCACCGCGACCGCGGCCTTGAGGCGGCTTCGGCCGTTCTGGAAGACCATCAACTCCGAGCCCTGGATGTCGATCTTGAGGTAGTCGAGCGCGCCGATCTCGGCGACGTCGTCGAGCCGTCGGGTCTTGATCGGCTCTTCGCGCAGCACCTGGCCAAGCTCGGTGAACATCGGGAAATGACTTAGCGCCAGAGGATCCGGCTGCAGCAGGCTGGCGAAGCCTGTGCCCCGACACAGCCTCAGGCGATGTTCGGCGCCGTCGCCGATGGCGTAAGGCAGATAGGTCTCGAGATCGCTTTTGGCGGCATTGAGCCGCTCCAGCGCGACCGGATGCGGATCGAAGCCGGTGAGACGGCAGGTGCGCTGGCGCAGCATCTCCTTGTAGGGCGGATCGCCGTCCAGCGGATTGGCCCCGATATCGACCACCTCCGTCAGCCGCTCGGGGGCGAGCAGGTCGATCAGGCGGGGATCTGTGGTCGTCGTCATCTTGGCCGATCCAGTCGAGGAAATGTCGTTCGCTTCCATGCGGACGGCCCATTGTAACATTGTCCAGCGCCCGGCCGCGAGCGGTGCCTCCGCTCTCGGCACGGTTCGCCCTTTCGGGGGCCGGACGGCAATGCGCTGTCCGACGAGGCACGCTAAAATGATGGCATGGGATTCGGCGTCTTTATTCACCGCTCAGATTCGATCTACGACGACAGTCCGGCTGATCGGTATCAATTTCCGCGCCAATATCTCGGGCGGGTCGAGGCGTGTGTAGGTGACTGGATCGTCTATTACGAGCCGCGCAAGGTCGCCGAGACCCGCGGCTACTTTGCGGTCGCCAGGGTCGAGCGCGTCATTCCGGACCCCACGGCTTCAGGCATGTACCTCGCGCTCATCGAGCCGGGCAGCTACCTCGATTTCGCCAATCCGGTGCCGTTCAGCGATGCGGAGGGCGTGATCGAGCGTGGTGTCCTGAACGAGGACGGACGCATTTCGGGACGTGCCCAGGCGGCCGTGCGTGCGCTTTCGCCGAGCGACTTCAATCGCATCATTGGGCTCGGAGTGAACGACAGCGAACCCCTGTTTCCGCGCATCGGGGAGGTCGCGCCGCCTGCCGGCTTCCATGAAGAGCCAACACCGTTCGAATTCGAGCAAGCCCGCGAGCGTGTCAGCTATCTGTCTTCGCGGATCGTGCGGGACCGCGTTTTCCGACGCATCGTGCTGCGCGCCTATGACGAACGCTGCGCCATCAGCGGATTGAAGCTGATCAATGGCGGTGGTCGTGCCGAGGTCGCGGCGGCGCATATCCGGCCGGTGGAAGCGAACGGCCCCGATATTATCAGCAATGGGCTGGCGCTATCAGGAACCGCGCACTGGATGTTCGATCGCGGGCTCATCAGCCTTTCCGACGATCTGGAGATACTGATCTCGCGGCACGCCAATGACCTCGATGGCGTGCGCGCCTTCATCAACAGAAGTGGACGCGCGATTGCGCCTTCGAGGGCGTTCGAGCGTCCGCATCCACACTTCCTGCAGTGGCATCGCGAGCATAGCTTCAAGCAGTGAGAGCGACATTCCGAGCGTGCCGAGCCTGCGTCAGTCGCACTTCATTGCGGCAGATGCACGCCAGCTCCGACCAGGGAAATTGCCGCCCCTGGAATCATCGGAGCGCCGCTGTAATCGCGGAGCTGAACCGCCGTGCCGCCAAATCGGCACTGCGCCAAGCGCCTCTACGACGCCAACGAGTCAGGCGTTGCCGATCTGGACGAACAGAAGACCCTGCAGCCCCTCGACACCCGTTCGGCACGAGGTTGTTACCCATGTCTCAGGTACGGTCGCCTTAGGTACGGTCTGTTACCTATGTGTCCGGGCTGGACAAGGCGGGGGGATGGCGGAGACAGAGGGATTCGAACCCTCGATAGGGCTTTACAACCCTATAACGGTTTAGCAAACCGCCGCCTTCAGCCACTCGGCCATATCTCCGTCACGGCTGCATATGCCTGAGCCGGCCGCCGCCTGCAAGCCGGCAGTTGGGGATTGCAGCTCGTGGTCCAAATCTAACGTTCAGACACCAGCCGAAGCGGGATGCGAATGGCGGAATCGGACCCGCCTGGCTCACAATGCCGGCGCGCTGGCCCGCCCGGATGCCGGCGACACTCTATGTAACAAGATCCATCATGGAGCGATCGGTGGTCGCGACGACAACGCGGGCCGGGGCGGTTTCTCCGGTTGATCGGCGACCTTTGATTCGACCGGGTGCCGGGATTCGGCCGCAGATCGGCCTGCCGCCGCCGCCCGCTTTGTAAGCAGGTATTCCCGGGTTCTTTCCCGCCTTTTCAGGGCTTAAAAAATTAATTTGTAAAATCAGTCACTTGCGCGAATGCTCCGTTCACGAAGCCGTGTTATTTTGGCAACACATTGCCGAAAACGCCCTGAATGGCTCGTTTTTGAGGCGGTCCTTTGTTGCCTGTGCATGGCTGTTAGGTAATTCTCGACCTGCGACGGAGGGGGGCATCCCGAGGTCGCCCCGTCTGGCTGTTTCGCTCAAGTCCCTCGCGTTTTGCGGGTGTGTCCGAGAGCGCGAGGCGCCGCGACGGGCAGGCGGGGACAGGGAACCATCCCAGGTGCCTTTGGGCACGACGGAAATGGAACTCTCCCTAATACGACAACACTTGGAGGTTTACATGAAGATGGTTAAGAGCCTTGTGCTCGGGACCGCGGCTGGCATCGTCGCGCTCTCCGGCGCTCAGGCGGCCGATCTTCCCGTCAAGGCCAAAGCGGTCGAGTACGTGAAGGTCTGCTCCCTCTATGGCGCAGGTTTCTATTACATCCCCGGCACCGACACCTGCCTTCGCATCGGCGGTGCGTTCCGTTTGGACACCACGTTCAACGGCAACCTCTATGACGGTCCGTATTGGCAGGGCGGCGCCGGCGGCGCCAACGCCTACAACCGCAACTACTACGTCACCCGTGAACGTCTGAACCTGTTCGTGGATACCCGCACCGCCACCGAATGGGGCGTGCTGCGTACCTACGCCAACCTCCAGTTCGACTTCACCCAGGGCCGTGAGAACATCGCCGGCGGCTTCACCGAAGTCGACTTCGTGTTCATCCAGTTCGCCGGCTTCACCCTCGGTAAGGCGGTCTCCGAGTTCGACCCGCAGTGGGCGCTGGCCAAGCCGTCGATCTCGTCGAACTACCTGTCGGGTTCGAACAACGCCACCGGCATTCCGCAGATCGCCTACACTTGGCAGTTCGGCAACGGCGTGTCGGGCACTCTGTCGCTCGAAGACGGCGTTCCGTATCGCACCGCGGGCGTGCTCAACACCTCGTTCCCGTTCATTGCTCCGTTCGGCGCCTCGAATGTCGCCTTCGGCGGTGTCAACGGCACCAACAGCTTCCTCGGCAATGCCCAGCTCGGCGCTCACGTGCCGGATATCGTCGGCAACCTGCGTGTCGACCAGGCCTGGGGTACCCTGCACTTCGCCGCCGCCGCGCATGAAGTCCACGGCACCTACTACACCGCGACCAACAGCGATAGCGGTCATCCGGGCTCGGCCTGGGGCTGGGCCGCCACCGGCGCCTTGGAGCTGAAGAACCTGCCGACCGGCGTGGGCGACAGCTTCAAGATCGAGGGTACCTATGCCCACGGCGCGGCCAAGTACGTCTTCGGCGGCACCTGGGATAGCGCCGGCGCGGGCCGCTTCGCCAAGATCGGCAGCGGCACCGGCACCGGCGGCAGCATGGCGTTCGGCTATGTGCTCGACGGCGTCTATGCCGGCACGAGCGATGCGCTCGGCACCAACATCCAGCTGTCGGACGCCTGGGACGTGAGTGCTTCGTTCGAGCACTACTGGAACCCGGCGTGGCGGACCTCGCTGTTCGGCGGCTACAGCGCCATCAAGTATGGCTCGGCGGGTAACGCCCTGCTGGTCGCGGCCTCCAACGCTGGCCTGTTCGGCGCGGCGCCGGGTGCCGGCACCTTTGGCGGCACCAACACCGGCAGCTTCGACTTCAGCGTCGCCCAGATCGGTTCTCGCACCGCCTGGACCCCGGTCAAGAACCTGACGCTGTCGGCCGAAGTGATGTGGACCCGTCTGCACCAGAACCAGAACGGCGTCTACACTGCCGCCGCGGGCTCGATCCCGGGCGTCGGCGCTGCCACCACCTACCAGATGAAGGACCAGAGCATCTGGAACGGCGGCGTGCAGCTCCTGCGCAGCTTCTGATCCTGATCGCCTGATCAGATCTAGGTTGAACCCCCGGCGGTCTCCGCCGGGGGTTTTTCTTTAGTTCGTACGAAATCGATATGCCGACGCCTTCGTGCCGGGACAGCGATGCGCCGGACGTGCGGTCAGCTTGTGCGGACAGCTTGCTGTCAAGCCGGGACGGCGAACGCCGCCGGCGACAGCCCGGCGCGATGACGCTCGATCATGACGGTGTAGGCCGCTTCGAGAGCCCGGGTGGTGGTCGCGGTGTCGAACAGCGGCGTGGAGCGGCGGTTATCGGCGAGCCGCTCGCGCAGGCCAAGGAGCCGCGCCGGATCGCGCGCCAGGGCTACCGCCGTTGCCTCATAATCGGCGAGGCTCGTCGTCACCAGGTCGGGCAGGTCGATGGCTTTGAGGAGGCTCGCGGCGACGCGGCCGGCGAAGGTCGAGCCGCGGCAGGTCAGGAGCGGCAGGCCCGCCCATAATGCGTCGCTGGCGGTGGTGTGGGCGTTGTAGGGCAGGGTGTCGAGAAACAGGTCGGCGCAGCGGTGACGGGCGAGATGCTCGGCGGGTGGCACGCGGCCGGCAAAGACGATGCGGGCCGCGGCGATGCCCGCGGCCTCGGCGGCGCGGCGCAGGTTGGCGGTGGCCTCCGTGCAGTCCTCGATCAGCCACAGCACGCTATGCTCGATCTCGCCGAGAATGCGCAGCCACGCCGCGAAGATCTCGGGCGTGATCTTGTAGCTGTTGTTGAAGCAGCAGAACACGAAGCCGCGCTCCGGAAGACCGCAGCTGCGGCGCGTCACCTCGCCGGTCGCGATCGGACGTTGCCGGTCATTGGGCTGATAGCAGTGCGGCAGGGTGACGACCTTCTCGGCGAAGAAGCGGTGATCCTCGACGGGGAGCACTTCGCCGTCGGCGATGATGTAATCCATGTAGCTCGCGCCCAGCGTGCCCGGAAAGCCGAGATAGTCGACCTGCACCGGCGCGGCGCGGCGGGCGAAGACGCGGGTGCGGGCCTCGCCGAAATAGCCGTTGAGGTCGACCAGGACCTCGATGCCGGCCTCGCGGATCGCTGCCGTCGCTTCGACGTCGCTCAACTCGCGGATCGGCACGATGCGATCGACCGCGGCGGCGATGCGCCGGCGGGGCGCGCTGCCGTCGTCCCAGCCGTTGTCGAAGGCGACGATCTCGAATCTGTCGCGGTCATGCCGTTCGAGGACACCGACCATGAGCAGCGAGGTGGCCTGCTCGCGGAATTCGCCCGAGACATAGCCGATGCGCAGGCGCGGTCCCGGAGCAGGACGCGGCAACGCTGCGAAATTCGGCGGATAGAGCTGACGGCTGAACAGCTCGGCGCAGCGCTGCAGGCTCGACGGGGAGGTGGCGACGCCTTGCCAGCCGAAGGGTTCGGCGGAGGGCCGGCCGGCAGCGAGATCGGCCTCGATCTCGGCGATCAGCTCCGCAATGCCGTTCCAGTCGCAGATCAGCATCTTCTGGTGGGCCAGGCTGCCCTTGAGAAACGGCAGCGCGGGATTGAGCGCATAGGCGCGCGCGAAGGCGGCGACAGCGGCGGCGTGGCGCTTGAGACCGGATTCGAGCACCCCCAGTCCGTACCAGGCCTCGGCCATGTCGGGCCGCAGCGCGAGCGCGGCGTCATAGGCGGCGCGGGCCTCGTCGTGACGCTTGAGTTCTGCCAGCGCCTTGCCTTTGTTGAAGATCGCAACGGCGTCCTTCGGGTCGAGCGCCAGGGCCTGGTCGAAGTCGGCGATCGCCCGGCCATGGGCTTTGAGAAGGGTGAGCACGGCGCCGCGGTTGTTCCAGCCCTCGCCGTTGCGCGGATTGAGCGCGAGCGCCTGGGAAAAGCGCTCCAGCGCCTCGTCGAGACGCCCCAGCGATTTCAGCACGAGACCGTAATTGTAGAAGGTGGCGTCCGATCCGGCGTCGAGACGCAGGGCCGCGACGAAATACTTCTCGGCTTCCTCCAAGCGCTGGGCGGCGGTGAGGAGCACGGCAAGCAGATTGAGCGCGCCGAGGTTCTTCGGCTCCTTGCGCAGCACCTGTCGAAACCCGCGCTCGGCGGTGGCGAGGTCGCCGCGCTGGAATGCGGCATAGGCCTGACGGAAGGTCTCGGCGAGCGTGGCCATGGGATCAGGCGGCGCGGTCGCAGCGGGCGCAGAACGCCTTGATGCGGGTGATGGTCGCCTCATCGTCGAGCAGCGGCGCATGCCCCTGGTCGGCGACCTCGAAAACCTCGAGATCGGGCCGCCGGCTCTGCATTGCCTCGATGGTGTCGCGGCTGAGCAGGTCCGAGAGCGCGCCGTGCACCAGCATCAGCGGCGAAGCGGCAAGCGCATCGAAGGCGTCCCAGGCCGGCGGCAATGGCGTGTCCGCGTTCAGCGCGGCCAGTGTCTGCGCCAGGGCCGGGTCATAGGTCTGGCGCAACATGCCGTCCTGTTCGCGCCAGGCGCGGCGCGCCCAGTTGCGCCAGGCGGCGTCGGTCAGGGCGGGGAAGTCGCATCCGAAAAGGCGCTTGAGATCCTGGGCGGCATCCTCCCAGGACGACGGCACCGGCCGTTCGCCGACAGAGCCCTTGATCCGCATCAGCCCGGCGCGTTCGATCACCGGCCCGACATCGTTGAGGACGACGCCGGCGAGCAGGGGCGAGCCTGCGGCCGCCAGCGCCAGGGCGATCAGCCCGCCGCGCGAGGTGCCGACCACGATGGCGCGGCCGATCCCGAGTTCGCTGGCGAGCGCCAGCACGTCCGCCATCTCCACCGGTACGCTGTAATGGGCGATGTCGGGGTCGAAGTCGGACAGGCCGCGGCCGCGATAATCCACCGCCACGACCCGGCGTGGCGCCGTCTCGTCGTTGGCGAGAGCCAGCATCAAGGTGTCGAAATCGGCGGACGTGCGGGTCAGCCCGGGCAGGCACAGCACCGGCAGCGCGCCGCTGGCGCCTTCGCTCGCGGGCGCGATATCGCGGGCATGCAGCCGCAGCCCGTCGGCCGACCTGAAGAAGACATCGTGAATCTGGGCGGACATGGCGGCTCGCAACGGGGGATGGGTCGACGGGCGCGGCAACGGCGGCCGACGCCTCGCCAAATTACTCCACGACCGAGCCGCGGCGCAAATCGGCCTCGATCTGCAACCGTGCGCCGCCGCCGAAGCGGGCGCGGTAGACCTGGAGATTCTCCATGACGCGCTGGACGTAATTGCGGGTTTCGGAGAACGGAATGCGCTCGACCCAGTCGACCGCATCGACCTTGGGATCGCGCGGATCGCCGTAGCGGTCGAGCCACTTCCTCACGCTGCCGCGCCCGGCATTGTAGCCGGCGAAGGTCAGGATATACGAGCCGCGATAATCCTCGATCAGCCCGCCGAGTTCGCCGGCGCCGACGGAAGCGTTGTAGGCCGGATCACTGAGCAGCCGCTTCTGGTCGAATGCCTCGCCGTATTTCTTGGTGACATAACGGCCCGCGGCCGGCGTCACCTGCAACAGGCCCATGGCGTTGGCGCTCGACACCACGCGCGGATTGAAGGCGCTCTCCTGCCGGGCGATGGCGAAGACGACGCTGCGTTCGACCTCTGGGCCGATGGTCTTGTAGGCTGGGATGCCCGAGACCGGATAGGCGTAGTGGTCAAAGGGCATGCCGCGGTTGAGCGCCGCCTTGCCGACCAGCAGCATGCCGCGCGCGTCGTGATTGCGCTGGGCGAGTTCGCACAATGCGGCAAGCGCCTCCGGATCGTCGGCCTTCTCGCCCATTTCGGCGAGGACCGGAACGGCGATCTCGCCCTCGTCGAGCGCGTAGAGCAGTTCGACGGCGCGCACGACCTCGAGCCGGTCGCTGCCGCGGCCACGGCCGGGCGCTTCGCGCAGCCCCAGTTGCGGCAGCCCGAGTCGCGCCCGGGCGAGCTGGCCGTAATAGCTCGTCGAATGCGCCGCCGCCGACTGATAGGCGGCGCGCGCCTCCTGGCCGCGTCCCATGGCCTCGGCGGCGCGGCCCTGCCAGTAGCCGGCCCGGGCGAGCGCCGTCGGATTGCTGCTGCCCACCCCGATGCGGGCGAAATGCGCCGCGGCCGTCGCCGGGTCGTTGAGGAAGCGCAGCGCGATCCAGCCGGCGGTGAATTGATGCTCGGTCTTGTAGATGTCCCGCGTCGGGGTGGCGGCATCGCGGGCAATCGCGTAGGCGGTGCGGTAGTCGCCATCATCGAGCAGCTTGCGCGCCAGCAGGCGACGCTCCACCCACCATTCGTCGAGATTGATCAGCCGCGCGGGATCGCGCGGCGCCGCCAGCATGAGCTGTGCGGCTTCGCCGAACTTCTCCTCGCGCCGCAACTCCTGGATGCGGCTGAAGATGAAGCCGGGGTCGCTGTGCAACTCGTGCGGCACGGCGGCGAGCAGGGCGTTGGCGTTCGATGCCTTGCGGTTTGCGGCAAGGCGGGCCTTGGCGAAGGCGACATAGCCCGCGCCGAGCCGGTTCGCTGCGCGGAGCGATATCTCGGCGTCGTTGGCGTAGAGGAAATAATCCATCCGGGCCTTGTGGTCGCCGGCGCTGATCATCGCGCCGAACTGATTGAGCGCCGCCGCCTCGGTATCGGAGGTCATCGGATCGGAGCGCCAGGCTTCGCGAACCAGGTGCTCGGCATTGCGGCGATCGCCGCGATTGAGCAGCGCCCGCGCCAGCACCAGCCGGCCCTTGCCGGACGTCGGCTCATCGTCGCCGAAATAACCGAGGACGGTCGCGTCGTCGCGGCGGTCGTCCCACAGCGCCGCTTCGGCGCGACGCCGCAGCAGCGTCATGCTCGGCCAGCTCGGATTGGCGGCGATGAAGGCGCGGTAGCGTTCCATCGAGGCGCCGTTGTTGTCGCTGCGCAGGATGATCCATTCGGCGAGCTTGCGCGCCACCGGATCGCCGATGCCAGCGGCCACCTGGCTGGCGCCGGCCGGGTTCTTGTTCTCGCGAATCTGCTCGATGACCTGCTCGAGCGCCGCCGCGTCGGCCTGCGGCGTCGATGAACTCGAGGACATCGCCAGCGGCGCCTGGCGCTTGCGTGGCACCGCGTGCTGGGCGGATTGGGCCGGCGTCGTCACCGCTGCGGAGGGCGCCACGGCGGTGGCGAGCATGGCCTTGGCCGCGGGCTTGACCGCGGACGGCGAGGTCTGAGCCTGGGAGCTTCGAGGCTGGGTGGCCTGGCTGGGCGGACGCGGCTTGGGGAGCGGCACCGCGGTCGCTGCGGTCGGATGGGCGCCGATGGCGAGCAGGGTGGCGAGGGCAACGGACGGGAGAAGGGACGGGACAAGGCGCGCCAGCTTGGCCGCGGGCGCCCGGGACGGGGCGCCGGGGGGCAGGGTGCGGGGTGTGGCGGATGCGCGGGCCGGCTGCGTCACTTCGGGCCTCGTTGGAATCACGCGATCGCTCTCAGAGGTTATTGTATTCCATTGGGATTCTGCAAAAAGACAGCAAATATGTTAGGATCGGGTTATCGTTGCCCACCGCGGCGATTTCACGGCCGGGAGCGCCGATTCATTCGGAGCGGAAAAGGCCCTGGACGGCTTTTCTCGCTGGTCGGGACCCGGTATCACCCTTCTTCTTCCTTCGCGCGCTCCGGCGCGCATCCTCCGCTTCACGCCCAGTGAAGCCACCGCACTGTTCGGAGACTGACCATGGCAACCAAGACGAATTTCCGGGGGTCCTTCACCGCCTTGGTCACGCCCTTCAAAAACGGCGCGGTGGACGAGGAGGGCTTCCGCAGCTTCGTGAACTGGCAGATCGAGGAGGGCACTCACGGGCTGGTGCCGGTCGGCACCACCGGCGAGAGCCCGACGCTGTCCCATGACGAGCACAAGCGCGTCGTCGAATGCTGTATCGCCGAGGCCAAGGGCCGCGTGCCGGTGATCGCCGGCGCCGGGTCCAACTCGACCAAGGAGGCGGTGGAACTCGCGCGGCATGCCGATGCGGCCGGCGCCGACGCGGTATTGGTGGTGACGCCATACTACAACAAGCCGACCCAGGAAGGCCTGTATCAGCACTTCAAGGCGATCAACGACGCCATCGGTATCCCGATCCTGATCTATAACATTCCGCCGCGCTCGGTGATCGACATGAGCGTCGACACCATGAAGCGGTTGTTCGAGCTGAAGAACATCGCCGGGGTCAAGGACGCCACCGCCAGCATGGTGCGGGTATCGCAGCAGCGCGCTGCGCTCGGCGAGGACTTCAACCAGCTCTCCGGCGAGGACGCCACCGCGCTGGGCTTCAACGCCCATGGCGGCCATGGTTGCATCTCGGTGACCTCGAACGTCGCGCCGCGGTTGTGCTCGGAATTCCAGACAGCCTGCCTGCGCGGCGACTACGCCGCCGCGCTCGCGGTCCACGACAAGCTGATGCCGCTGCACGTCAACCTGTTCATCGAGAGCAATCCCTCGCCGATCAAATACGCGCTGTCGCTGATCAGCAAGATGAGCGATCATGTGCGGCTGCCGCTGGTCACGGTCTCCGAGCAGACCAAGGCGGCGGTGCGCAGCGCGATGATCCATGCCGGGCTGCTGAACTAAGACGGCGCGGCGGCGGGCCTGTCCCGCCCCGCCTGCGCCGTTTCCAGCTGGGGATCGGAGATGCTCAAGGAGTTTCGCGATTTCGCGATGCGCGGCAACGTCGTCGACCTCGCCGTCGGCGTCGTCATCGGCGCGGCCTTCGGTGCGATCGTCAATTCGCTGGTCGGCGATGTCATCATGCCGATCATCGGTGCGGTTACCGGCGGTCTCGACTTCTCGAACTACTTCACGCCGCTCTCGGCCAAGGTGACGGCCAGCAACCTGGTTGACGCCAAGAAACAGGGGGCGGTGCTGGCGTGGGGCAATTTCCTCACCCTCTTGCTCAATTTCGTGATCATCGCCTTCGTGCTGTTCCTGGCGATCCGCGCCATGAACCAGTTCAAGCGCAAGGACAGCGTGGAACCGGCCGCGCCGCCGAAACCGACGCGGGAAGAGGAATTACTCGTCGAGATCCGCGATCTGCTGAAACAGAGGGCGTGAGGCGAGGTGCGGGGGCTCGCCTGCGCGCCGCACTAGTGTGGCGTCTCGCAATTGCCTACCGCCTTTGCGGCGAGTCTCTCGTAGGCAATTGCGAGACATAAGCCACACTAGCATTTTGATTTTGCTAGTGTCCTCATGTCTCCGAATGACCGTGCGAGCATGAGGCAGATGGAGCGGTCATTCGGAGACAGGACACCAGGGAATACGGGATTATGGCAGAAAGCAAAAAGCGGCCCATCAAGGTGGTGGCCGAGAACCGCAAGGCGCGGTTCAATTATGCGATCGAGGATACGGTCGAGGCCGGGATCGCACTGACCGGCACCGAGGTGAAGTCGATCCGCAGCGGCAAGAGCACGATTGCCGAGTCTTACGCCGATCCCAAGGGTGGCGAGATCTGGCTGGTGAATGCCAACATCCCGGAATATCTCCAGGGCAACCGCTTCAACCACGAGCCGCGGCGGCCGCGCAAGCTGCTGCTGCACAAGCGCCAGATCAACAAGCTGATCGGCGCCGTGGAGCGGGAGGGCATGACGCTGATCCCGCTCAAGCTCTATTTCAACGAGCAGGGCAGGGCGAAGCTCGAACTCGCCCTGGCCAAGGGCAAGAAGCTCCATGACAAGCGAGAGACCGAGCGCAAGCGCGACTGGGGCCGCGAAAAGGGCCGGCTGATGCGGGCCAGGGGGTGAATGTGATTCGCCCCGAGCTTCTTCGGAAGGCGGGCGTCGCGCTTTTCTAACATTGGCTTTGCGCCGCGGCTTTCGGCGGCGGCCCGAGATACTGGCGCACCCGCGCGAAGACGGCGCGGAACATGTCGGGCGTCAGCACCCTCGTATTGGTATTGTAGCGCGAGCAGTGATAGCTGTCGTACAGCCGCAATTCGCCGTGGACGTGTTCGGCTCCATGGCTGAACGGCGCCTCGGCGGCGCGTCGTCCGAGCGCCTTCAGCGTCGAGTCGTGGGCGATGCGGCCGAGCATCACGACCGTGCGCAGTTTCGGCATTTCCTCGCGCGTCGCCGTCAGGAAGCGGCGACAGGTGTTGATCTCGACGGGCAGCGGCTTGTTCTGCGGCGGCACGCAGCGTACCGCATTGGTGATCCGGCAATCGATCAGTCGCAGGCCGTCGTCGGGCCGGGCCCGATAAACGCCCTTGGCGAAGCCGTAGTCGATCAGCGTCTGGTAGAGCAGGTCGCCGGCGTAGTCGCCGGTGAAGGGCCGCCCGGTGCGGTTGGCGCCCTGCAGCCCCGGCGCCAAGCCGACGATCAGCAAGGACGCCCCAGCATCGCCGAAGGACTGCACCGGCGAATTGAACCATGAGGGTTCACGCTGTCGCGCCGCATTTCGGAACTCGGCAAGGCGCGGGCAAAGCGGGCAATTCCGGTCCGGACTGCTGGGACTGGCCACGCCGGCGGCGGATGAAATTGCGGAGTCCGCGGCTTGGCGCGGGCTCCGGCGCATGACGTCAGTCTTCGAAATCTTCCTCATCGCCTCTGGGCGCAATCGTGCTCGTGCTTCGCTGCAGGAACTGCGGCGTATGCCGTGGCTCGCGATGCTCCCGGTCCCGCGGCGCCGGCCGCTCCGAGGGGTCGCGGCCGAGCTTCGGCTGCAGTTCCACCAGATCGGTAAACACATCCGCCTGCCGGCGCAACTCGTCGGCGATCATCGGCGGCTGGCTGGCGATGGTGGAGACCACTGTGACACGCACGCCCCGGCGCTGCACCGCCTCGACCAGCGAGCGGAAATCACCGTCGCCGGAGAACAGCACCATCTGGTCGATGTGCTCGGCGAGTTCCATGGCATCGACCGCGAGCTCGATGTCCATGTTGCCCTTGACCTTGCGGCGTCCGGTCTGATCGACGAACTCCTTGGTGGCCTTGGTCACCACCGTGTAGCCGTTGTAGTCGAGCCAGTCGATCAGCGGGCGGATCGAGGAGTATTCCTGATCCTCGATGATGGCAGTGTAGTAGAAGGCGCGGACCAGATTGCCACGGGACTGAAACTCGCGCAGCAGGCGCTTGTAATCGATGTCGAAACCGAGGGTCTTGGCGGTCGCATAGAGGTTGGCGCCGTCAATAAAGAGCGCAATCTTGTTGGCAGCAGCAGAAGGCATCAGTGGGTGTCCCGATTCTTATTTTCGTTCGTGCGATTGGCGCGACCCGTGCCGCCGCGCAATTCTAAAATGGTCAGGTCGAAACCGGCGCCCACCGGCCAAACCTGCGGCGTGATCTCCTGACCCTTGGTCCGTGACCGCTGGTCGGTGACCTTTAAGTCGGCGACCCAGGTCTAGAGGTCTAGAGGCCCAAGTCTAGAGGCCCAACTCAGCGACCCAAGTCCGTAACCGTTGTCGGATCGGAGTGCCACTGTCCTGGTTGCTGACCTTCGAATGCCCTTGCAGCGAGCGCTTCTACGAACGTTAGAACCAAAGGGACACTAGCATGATTATGATTTTAGTGCGGTTTTGGATTTGACTCTCGGTCCGAGCGAGACGCTGCGACGCCGGTTTGAGCGCCAAATCCATCGAGCCCAACAATGGTAAAGCAAATTAGCCTTATTGGTGTCCATCGCCGCTTTCCCGGTGCAAAAACCTGAGAGTTGGTTCTGTACAAAGGCCTGGGATGGGAGCCCCTAGTGTGGCGTCTCGCAATTGCCTATGCCCTTTGCGGCAAGCCCCTGTAGGCAATTGCGAGACATAAGCCACACTAGCACTTTGATTTTGCTAGTGTCCCTATGTCTCCGAATGACCGTGCGAGCGCGAGGCAAACGTAGCGGTAATTCGGAGACGGGACACTAGTGTCCCGTTTCCAACGTTCGTATCCCATTGCAGCAGGCGCTCATACGAACGTTGGAAACAAGGGGACACTAGCATCATTATGATTCTAGTGTGGTTTTGGATCTGACGCTCGTTCGAAGAACTCGCTGCAATACTGAAACGAGCGTCAGATCCACCACACTAGGCGCCGACCTCGGAAAAATCCGCCGAGGTACCGTCCAGAGAGGGCGCGGCGGGAAATTGCTGCTTGCGGTTTGCCCCCAGCCGCTATACCTAGCGCAGATAATCTGAAACATCAGCCAATTGGACGGAGTGACGGTATGGCCCGCGTCACCGTGGAAGACTGCATTGACAAGGTGAACAACCGGTTCGACCTGGTCCTGCTTGCGGCGCATCGCGCCCGGATGATCTCCTCCGGCTCGCAACTGACGATCGATCGCGACAACGACAAGAACCCGGTCGTGGCGCTGCGCGAGATCGCCGACCAGACGATTTCACCCGAGGATCTGCGCGAGGAACTGGTTCATTCGCTGCAGAAGTTCGTCGAGGTCGACGAGCCCGAACCCGATTCCGTGCCGCTGATCGGCTCGGCCGGCGCCAGCATCGACGCCGACGATACCGAGGTCGCCGTCGAGCGCATGACGGAGGAAGAGCTGCTGAAGGGGCTCGAAGGGCTGGCTCCGCCCGAGGAGCAGCCCGAGGAAGAGGAATAACCCCTCTTCTGGCCGGCCGCGGCCGGCGCCGCGAAACGAACAATCGAGCCAAGGCCCGGCGTTGTCCGGGCCTTTGCATTTTCACGCGAATTTTCAGCATTCCTTGCGAGAAAGGCTGCTAGAAGCCACTATCTCTATCGAGTGTGGTGGGTCTGACGCTCTTTTCAGCACTGCAGCGAGTTCTTAAACGCGCGTCAGATCCAAAACCGCACTAGAATCATAACTATACCGGTGACCCTTTGGTTCGAACGTTAGAACCGGGACACTGGAAGCGGCTACATAGGAATCCGATGCCGCAGGGCGTCGGGGCGCCTTCCGGCGAGTTGTCGCCAGGGCTCCAGAGGTCAGTTGTCGAGGTCGTTACATGGCGTATTGGCGCCGCTTCCCCCGCCAGATGCAGGCTGCCGCCGATGCCGCGGCGGCGCCCCCTCCGGTCGCGCCCGTTGCCAGGTCCGCCAAGCGCTCTCCGACCCGGATGATGCGTCAGTACGACCTGGTCGAACGGGTGCGGGCCTATAACCCCAATACCGACGAGGACCTGCTGAACCGCGCCTACGTCTACGCCATGATGGCCCATGGCGAGCAGAAGCGGGCGTCGGGCGATCCCTATTTCTCCCATCCCCTCGAGGTCGCGGCGATCCTGACCGACCTCAAGCTGGACGATGCCACCATCGTCGCGGCCCTGCTGCACGACACCATCGAGGATACCGAGGCGACGCGGACCGAGATCGATCAGATTTTCGGTCATGAGATCGGAGCGCTGGTCGAAGGGCTGACCAAGCTCAAGCGGCTGGAACTCGTCTCCCGCGAGGCCAAGCAGGCCGAAAACCTGCGCAAGCTGCTGCTCGCCGTGGCCGATGACGTCCGTGTGCTGCTGGTCAAGCTCGCCGACCGGCTCCACAACATGCGCACCCTCGAATTCGTGCCGCCGGCGTCGCGACGTCGCGTCGCCGAGGAGACCATCGATATCTATGCGCCGCTCGCCGGTCGCATGGGTATGCACGAGATGCGCGAGGAACTCGAGGATCTGTCGTTCCGCGAGCTCGATCCCGAGGCCCATACGGTGGTCAGCGGCCGGCTCGGCGCGCTCGCCGAGCGCAACCGCAACCTGATCGGCGAGATCGAGAGCCAGCTCTCCGCCAATCTGACCAAGCATGGCATCTCGGCCCGGGTGGCCGGGCGGCGCAAGCGGCCTTTCTCGATCTGGACCAAGATGGAGCGCAAGTCGGTCGGTTTCGAACAACTGTCCGACATTTTCGGCTTCCGCCTCGTCGTGAAGACGGTCGAGGAGTGCTACGCCGCGCTCGGCATCGTCCACACCGTCTGGCCGATGGTCCCGGGCCGCTTCAAGGACTACATCTCGACGCCGAAGCAGAACGACTACCGCTCGCTGCACACCACCGTGATCGGTCCGGGCAAGCAGCGCGTCGAGCTGCAGATCCGCACCGAGGAAATGGATCGGGTCGCGGAATACGGCATCGCCGCCCACGCCTTCTACAAGGAGGGGGTGGGCTCGCCGACCGAAATGCTCAATCGGGAATCGAACGCCTTCGCCTGGCTCCGCCACACCGTCGAGGTGCTGTCCGAGGGCGCCAATCCGGAGGAGTTCCTCGAGCATACCAAGCTCGAACTGTTCCATGACCAGGTGTTCTGCTTCACCCCCAAGGGCAAGCTGATCGCATTGCCGCGCGAGGCAAATGTCATCGACTTCGCCTATGCGGTGCATACCGATGTCGGCAACAGCGCCGTGGGCTGCAAGATCAACGGCAAATTCGCGCCGCTGTCGTCGGAACTGCAGAACGGCGACGAGGTCGAGGTGCTGACCTCGCCGGCGCAGTCGGCGCCCCCGTCGGCCTGGGAATCGCTGGCGGTGACCGGGAAGGCTCGCGCCGCCATCCGGCGGGCCACCCGTGCGGCGGTGCGCGAGCAGTATGCCGGTCTCGGCCGGCGCATCGTCGAGCGCCTCTTCATTCGCGCCAAGATCGCTTACGACGACGACAAGCTGAAGGGGGCGCTGCCGCGGCTCGCCCGCACCTCGATCGAGGACGTGATGGCTGCGGTCGGCCGCGGCGAGATGAAGGCCTCCAACGTCGCTCGTGCGATGTATCCGGACTACAAGGAGGAACGTCTCGCCCTGTTCGGCGCCAAGAAGGAGGGCGCGGAGAAGGCGGTCAAGCCGGCGGCCAAATCGGCCATTCCGATCCGCGGCATCAACAGCGATCTGCCGGTCAAGTTCGCGCCGAACGGCGGCGCTGTGCCGGGAGACCGCATCGTCGGCATCGTCGCGCCGGGCGAGGGCATCACCATCTACCCGATCCAGTCGCCGGCGCTGAAGGATTTCGAGGACATGCCCGAGCGCTGGCTCGACGTTCGCTGGGACGTCGACGAGAGTTCGCCGCAGCGCTTCCCGGCGCGCCTGTTCGTGCAGAACGTCAATGAGCCCGGCAGCCTCGCTCAGATCGCGACGGTGATCGCCGAGCATGACGGCAATATCGACAACATCTCGATGAGCCGCCGCTCGCCCGATTTCACCGAACTCACCATCGACCTCGAAGTGTACGATCTCAAGCATCTCAGCGCCATCATCGCCCAGCTCCGTGCCAAGGCGGTGGTGGCGCAGGTCGAACGCGTCAATGGCTGATGGCTGATGATCCAATCCGGAGTTCGCTTGTTCGCTTCCCGTGAGTAAACTTCGGATTCCACGACCCCACCGCGACGGCGGCCGGTTCCGCTGCCGTCGCTCTCGCTCTCGGAGAAGAATTCCATGTCGCCTCCGCCGCCGCTGCGTCTAGGAGTCAACGTCGACCACGTCGCCACGCTGCGCAATGCGCGCGGCGGGCGGTCTCCCGATCCGGTACGCGCGGCGCTGATGGCGATCGAGGCCGGCGCCGACGGCATCACGGCCCATCTGCGCGAGGATCGCCGGCACATTCGCGACGACGATATGGCGCGCCTCATGGCCGAGATTTCCAAGCCGCTGAATTTCGAGATGGCCGCGACTCCCGAGATGCTGGCGATCGCGCTCAAGACCGCGCCCCATGCCACCTGTCTCGTGCCGGAACGCCGCTCCGAGGTCACGACCGAGGGGGGGCTCGACCTCGTGACCCATGAGGCGGCGCTGCGGGCCTTCGTCGCCCGCCTGAAGGATGCCGGCATTCGCGTCTCGCTGTTCATCGACGCCGATCCCCGTCAGATCGAGACGGCCGCCCGTCTCGGCGCGCCGGTGATCGAGCTGCACACCGGCGCCTGGTGCCACGCCGTCGAGGAGGGACTCCAGGCCGAAGAGGAGACCGAGTGGCTGCGGCTCGCCGCTGGCGCGGCGCAGGCCGCGGAGCTGGGGCTGGAGGTCCATGCCGGCCACGGTCTCGACTTCGCCACCGCCGAGACGATTGCCGGGCTGCCCCAGGTGGTGGAGCTCAATATCGGGCATTTCATGATGGGCGAGGCGCTCTTCGCCGGCCTCGATGCGACGGTGAGAACGATGCGCGCCGCGATGGCGCGCGGGCGAAAGAACGCAGGGTTCGCCAAATGATCCTCGGCATCGGCTCCGATCTGATTGATATCCGGCGAGTCGAAAAGGTGATCGAGCGCCACGGCGAGCGCTTCCTCGACCGTGTCTTCACTGACGTGGAGCGGGCGAAGGCGGGCCGGCGCGCCGCCAATGCCCGCATGGTGGTGGCGACCTATGCCAAGCGATTCGCCGCCAAGGAGGCCTGCAGCAAGGCGCTCGGCACCGGCATCCGTCAGGGGGTGTGGTGGCGGGACATGGGCGTCGTCAACCTGCCCGGCGGGCGGCCGACCATGCGCCTCACCGGCGGCGCGCAGGCCCGTCTGGAACTGCTGACCCCGCCTGGGTTCGAGGCCCGGATCGATCTGTCGATCACCGACGATTGGCCGCTCGCCCAGGCTTTCGTCATCATTTCGGCCGTCCCCGGTCCCTAGTGTGGCGTCTCGCAATTGCCTATGCCCTTTGCGGCAAGCCCCTGTAGGCAATTGCGAGACATAAGCCACACTAGCGCTTTGATTTTGCTCGTGTCCTTTATGTCTCCGAATGACCGTGCGAGCGTGAGGCAAATGGGGCGGTCATTCGGAGACAGGACACTAGTGTCCCGGTTCTAACGTTCGTATCTCTTTGCCGCGAGCACTGATACGAACGTTAGAACCAAAGGGACACTAGCAATGATCGTGATTCTAGTGCGGTTTTGGATCTGACGCTCGTATGAAGAACTCGCTGCAATACTGATACGAGCGTCAGATCCACCGCACTAGTGGCCGGCGAATCCCCGGCTGCAGCCCCGGCCGGGGCCTGAGTCCGGCCGCCGGTCAAGGCGGCGTGCGCCCCCGAAAATTGCGAGCGCGGGTCAAAAATCACTGATTCGTCAAATGATTACGTAGATTTACCGGTTCCATTGATTGCGCCGGGCCGGACAACCGTCTACAACCGCGCGGGCGCTTCGCATGGGCCCAGCCGCCCGTCCGACCGGCCCACTGCGGCGGGCGCCCAACAGGACCAAGAACGGGAATGAGCGTGACATCTTCGACCAAGACCGAGGGCGGCGTCGGCGAAACCGTTCGCGTCGTCATCCACGCGCTTCTCATCGCGCTGGTCATCCGGACCTTCCTGTTCCAGCCGTTCAATATTCCGTCGGGATCGATGAAGGCGACGCTGCTGGTCGGCGACTACCTGTTCGTCTCGAAATACTCTTACGGCTACAGCCACTATTCCTTCCCGCTCTCGCCGCCGTTGTTCTCCGGCCGCATCTTCGGCTCCGAGCCGTCACGCGGCGACATCGTCGTGTTCCGGCTGCCCAAGGACGACACCACCGACTACATCAAGCGGGTGATCGGACTGCCGGGCGACCGCATCCAGATGAAGGAAGGTCTGCTCTACATCAACGACAAGCCGGTGCAGCGCGAGCGCCTGTCCGATTTCGTCGGTGAGGATCCTTGCGGATCCGACGCGACTGCGAGGGTGAAACGCTGGAAGGAGACGCTGCCGAACGGGGTCTCCTATGAGACCCTCGACTGCGTCGACAACGGCTTCTACGACAACACCAGCGTCTACACCGTGCCGCCCGGCCATTTCTTCATGATGGGCGACAACCGTGACAATTCGACCGACAGTCGCGTGCTGTCGGCGGTTGGCTATGTGCCTCTGGAGAACGTCATCGGTCGTGCCCAGATGATCTTCTTCTCGATCGCCGAGGGCGAGCAGGCATGGCAGATCTGGCGCTGGCCGGTGTCGGTGCGCTGGAACAGAATTTTCCACATCGTGCGATGAACGACGACACGCATCTGATCCGGGCCCCAGCCAAGGCGGACGAGACCCCATCGCCGCCGCAAGCCGTCGCGCCGGAGCCTGCCCCGGCAAAGCGGGTGCGCAAGCGCGTCAGCACCAAGGCTGCCGCCAAGGAGATCGAGGAGCGCATCGGTCATGCCTTCGCCGATCCCTCGCTGCTCGCCACCGCCTTCACCCATGTTTCGGCGCTGAAGTCCTCGCGCAGCCGCGCCGACAGCTACCAGCGTCTGGAATTTCTCGGCGATCACGTGCTCGGGCTGATCGTGTCCGACATGCTCTACCGCGCCTTTCCCAAGGCCGATGAAGGCGAATTGTCGAAGCGCCTCGCCGATCTCGTCCGCAAGGAAACCTGCGCCGAGGTCGCAAGGTCGCTCGGCCTGAACGAGGCGATCAAGCTCGGTACCGTCGGCGCCGGTGTCGGCGAGCGGCTGCGCAAGTCGGTGCTCGGCGACATTTGCGAGGCGGTGATCGGGGCGGTATTCCTCGACGGCGGCTATGTCGCTGCGGCACGCTTCGTCGAGGCGAACTGGACCGAGAGGATGCGCAAGCCGGCGCGGCCGTTGCGCGACGCCAAGACGGTGCTGCAGGAATGGGCCCAGGGCAAGGGCCTGCCGACGCCGGTCTATCGCGAGATCGAACGGACCGGTCCGCATCACGATCCGCGATTCCGCGTGGCGGTGGAACTGCCCGGGCTGGCCCCGGCCGAAGGCGTCGGCGGCAGCAAGCGCGCCGCGGAAAAGCTCGCCGCCCAGGCGATGCTCAAGCGTGAAGGCGTGCCGAGCGGCAACAATGACAGCTGACACAGACGCAACCGGGACAGGCGCAACCGCGCCGGAGCATGCCGGGCCGGCCGCCGGATCGACGCGCTGCGGGTTCGTGGCGCTGATCGGCGCGCCCAATGTCGGCAAGTCGACCTTGGTGAATGCGCTGGTCGGCAGCAAGGTCACCATCGTCTCGCGCAAGGTGCAGACCACCCGGGCGCTGATCCGTGGCATCGTGGTCGAACAGGGCTCGCAGATCATCCTGGTCGATACGCCCGGCATTTTCGCCCCGAAGCGCCGGCTCGACCGCGCCATGGTATCGACCGCCTGGAGCGGCGCCCACGATGCCGACCTCGTTTGCGTCCTGCTCGATGCCCGTGCCGGCATCGACGCCGAGGCCGATGCCATTCTCGCCAAGCTCGAGGCCGTCGCTCGCCCCAAGATGCTGGTGATCAACAAGATCGATCTGGTGCCGCGGGACAAGCTCCTCGCCCTCACCAAGGCGGCCAATGAACGGCTTGCCTTCGTCCACACCTTCATGATCTCGGCATTGTCGGGGGATGGCGTCGACGACCTGCGCTCGGCGCTGGCGCAGGCCGTGCCGGAGGGGCCGTTCCATTATCCCGAGGACCAGATGTCGGATGCGCCGCTGCGCCATCTGGCGGCCGAAATCACCCGGGAAAAGATCTATCGCAACCTGCACCAGGAGTTGCCCTATCAGTCCACTGTCGAAACCGACAGCTGGACCGAGCGCAAGGACGGATCGGTGCGGATCGAGCAGACGATCTATGTCGAGCGTGAAAGCCAGCGCAAGATCGTGCTCGGCAAGGGGGGCGCCACCATCAAGGTGATCGGCGCCGAAGCGCGCAAGGAAATCGCCGAGATCGTCGGCCAGCCGGTGCACCTGTTCCTGTTCGTCAAGGTGCGCGACAGCTGGGGCGACGATCCGGAGCGCTATCGCGAAATGGGCCTGGAATTTCCGCAGGACTGATCCGGTCGCGGGCGAGGCGGAGCGATGGAATGGAGCGATGAAGGCATCGTGCTTGGCGTGCGTCGCCATGGCGAGGCCAATGCCATTGCCGAATTGCTGACCCGCGGCCATGGCCGCCATCTCGGCATGGTGCGCGGTGGCGCCGGCACCCGGCTCCGGCCGCTGCTGCAGCCGGGCAATACCGTCAGCGCCACCTGGCGTGCGCGCCTCGACGAGCATCTCGGCTTCTATCAGATCGATGGTATCCGTCTGCGCGCCGGCACCATGCTGGGCTCGTCCCATGGAGCCTATGGCGCGACGCATCTGTCGGCGCTGGCGCGGCTGTTGCCGGAGCGCGATCCGCACGGGGACATCTATGAAAGCCTCGAGGGCATTCTCGACGACTTCGATGATCCCCGGGTGGCGGCGGTGCAGATGGTTCGGTTCGAGCTCGCGATGCTTGCCGAGCTCGGCTTCGGCCTTGATCTTGCCCATTGCGCCGCCACTGGCGTCACCACCGAGTTGATCTATGTCTCGCCGAAATCGGGCAACGCGGTCTCGCGTCAGGCCGGCGAACCGTGGCGCGACCGTTTGTTGCGGCTGCCGCCGTTCCTGCGCGGGGAGGCTGATCCGTCCTGTTCGGTTGCCGATCTGCGTGACGGCTTCGCCCTGACCGGACTGTTCCTGATGCGCCATGTGCTGGAGCCGCGCGGCCAGCGCCACTCCGACGCCCGCGAGGGGTTCATCGCCGCAGTCCTGCGCCGTGCCGGCGAGGCTCCGTCGCCGATGCCGCTCGGCTCGTCAACGTGAGCGCAACTCCCTGCAATGCGTCGCCCTCAAAGCAAAACGGGCCGCGCTGGGCGGCCCGTCGGACGTCAATGACAGCTGCCCCGGTGGCTGCGGGGCAGAGAGAGGGCGATCAGTACCAGCCCCACGGGCGCGGCCCATAGTAATAGGGACGCGGCGCGTAGTAGCGGGGGCGCGGCGCGTAATAGCCGCCACCATAGTACCCGCCATCGACGTCGACGCAGCGGCGAACCCAGCGATAGCCGTTCCAGAAGCGGGTGCAGCGGACATAGACCTGTTCGGCCGCGCGGTCGGCCTTGGCAACGCCGGGCAGCGTCATGGCTTCGGCGCGGTTGACGCCCAGCGCACCGGCGGCGAGGGCCGCGACGGCTGCTGAAGCTAAGATGAAACGACGCATCGATATCCTCCTGTTCCCGACGCCCTCCGGCAGGGCCGCATGTTGCGATGGCCGGACTGTAGTTCAGGAGACAGCCGGCTTCCAGCATTGGTTCCGTCGACTCGGCGCCAGGTTCAATGATGCGTCACCAAATGCGGACAAGTCGTGGCCGGTGAATTCATTCCTTGTTCATAGGGGCGACAGGAGTTAACGGGAGGCATGGGCAAGAGACTGATTCCACCCGAACCCGCCGAGGTCGAGGAAGTCGCACTGCGCGAAGCGCTGGAGGAGCGCTACCTCGCTTACGCGCTGTCGACCATCATGCACCGGGCGCTGCCTGACGCGCGCGATGGCCTCAAGCCGGTGCACCGCCGGCTGCTCCACGCCATGCGCCAGCTCCGCCTGGAACCGGGCGGCGGCTTCAAGAAGTCGGCCCGCGTGGTCGGCGACACCATCGGTAAATTCCATCCGCACGGCGACCAGTCGGTCTACGACGCCCTGGTTCGCCTCGCCCAGGATTTCGCCCAGCGCTATCCCCTGGTGGATGGCCAGGGCAACTTCGGCAATGTGGACGGCGATAACGCCGCCGCCATGCGTTACACCGAGGCCCGCCTCACCGAAGTGGCCCGCCTCCTGCTCGAGGGCATCGACGAGGATGCCGTCGATTTTCGCGCCAATTACGATGGCAGCGAGCAGGAGCCGGTGGTGCTGCCCGGGGCCTTCCCGAATCTTCTCGCCAATGGATCGCAGGGCATCGCGGTCGGCATGGCGACCGCGATCCCGCCGCACAACGCCGCCGAACTGTGCGACGCGGCACTGCATCTCATCGACAAGCCGCAGGCGAAGTCGCGCAACCTGATGCGCTGGGTCAAAGGCCCCGACTTCCCCACCGGCGGCATCGTGGTGGATTCGCAGGAGAGCATCGCCGAGGCCTACGCCACCGGCCGCGGCTCGTTCCGCGTCCGCGCCAAGTGGCACCAGGAGGAGGGCGCCCGCGGCACCTGGACGGTCGTCGTCACCGAGATTCCCTGGCTGGTGCAGAAGTCGCGGCTGATCGAGAAGATCGCCGAGCTGCTCAATGAGCGCAAACTGCCGCTGCTCGGCGACATCAGAGACGAATCCGCCGAGGACGTCCGTATCGTCATCGAGCCGAAATCGCGCACGGTCGATCCCGGCCTGCTGATGGAATCGCTGTTCAAGCTCACCGAGCTGGAGAGCCGGATTCCGCTCAATCTCAACGTGCTGGTGAAGGGCCGGATCCCGAAAGTGCTCGGCCTCGCCGAGGTGCTGCGGGAATGGCTCGATCATCGCCGCGAGGTGCTGCTGCGCCGCTCCAACTATCGGCGCCAGCAGATCGAGAACCGCCTCGAAGTTCTCGGCGGCTATCTGATCGCCTACCTCAACCTCGACGAGGTGATCCGCATCATCCGCACCGAGGACGAGCCCAAGCCGGTGCTGATGAAAACCTTCAGCCTGACCGAAGTCCAGGCGGACGCCATCCTCAACATGCGCCTGCGCTCGCTGCGCAAGCTCGAGGAAATGGAGATCAGGAGCGAGGACAAGAAGCTCCGCGCGGAACTCAAGGGCATCCAGGCGATCCTCGGCTCCGAGACCGCGCAGTGGGCGAGGGTCGGCGAGGAGATTCGTTCGGTGCGCGAGAAGTTCGGCCCGAAGACGCCGCTCGGCAAGCGTCGGACCCAGTTCGCCGAAGCTCCCGAGCACGACCTCGCCGCGATGGAAGAGGCGCTGGTCGAGCGCGAGCCGATTACGGTCGTGGTGTCGGACAAGGGCTGGGTGCGCACGCTGAAGGGGCAGGTCGCCGATCTCTCCAACCTGACCTTCAAGACCGACGATCATCTCGCCTATGCCTTCTTCGCCGAGACCACTTCGAAGCTTCTGCTGTTCGCCACCAATGGCCGCTTCTACACGCTCGACGCGGCCAAGCTGCCGGGCGGTCGCGGCCATGGCGAACCGATCCGCATGTTCATCGACATGGAGCAGGATGCTGCAATCGTCGCGCTGTTCGTCAACAAGGGGGGCCGCAAGTTCCTGGTCGCGAGCCACGATGGCCAGGGCTTCGTCGTCAACGAGGACGACTGCATCGCCAATACCCGCAAGGGCAAGCAGGTGCTCAACGTCGCGCCGCCGAACGAGGCGCGCGCACTGACGCCGGTCGACGGCGACACGGTGGCGGTGATCGGCGACAATCGCAAGATGCTGGTGTTCGGCCTCGATCAGGTGCCGGAGATGGCGCGCGGTCGCGGTGTGCGTCTGCAGCGCTACAAGGACGGCGGCCTGTCGGACATCGTCACCTTCAATGCCAAGGACGGCCTGACCTGGCGCGATTCCGCCGGACGCGTATTCGGCACCAGCATGAAGGAGCTGGCCGACTGGCGCGGCAGCCGGGCCGATGCCGGGCGCCTGCCGCCGAAGGGCTTCCCGAAATCGAACAAGTTCGGCAAGACCATCGAATGAGGCGTCTTGCGCTTCGCCAACCATTGCGGGGCGAGGTTCTTGCGTGACACTCTCCGCCGCGCCCCGCAGATCGGGCGCGGCAATCGAGGGCGAGCAGCATGGCGAGCGAGGAATTCAGCGTCCGCGAAGGTGAGCTGGCGGTCGAGCCGCCGCCGCCGACCGATGCCGGTCTCGTCTTCATCGGGCGCATCCATACGCCGTGGACCTCACGCGAGGAGACACCGCGTCAGGGTCGGCAGGATGGTCCGGTCTGCCGTATCGAGATCTTCGATCCATGGGTGCCCGGCCTCAAGGGCCTCGAAGACTACAGGCAGGTCGAGGTGTTCTACTGGCTGCACCGCGCGCGGCGCGACCTCGTGCTGCAGAACCCGCGCAGGGATGGCGATATCCGCGGCGTGTTCGCGCTGCGCTCGCCGGTGCGTCCCAATCCGATCGGCCTGTCGGTCGCGGCGCTGGTGGGCATCGAAGGCAATGTCGTGCTGGTCCGCGGCCTCGACTGTCTCGATGGCACGCCGCTGATCGACCTCAAGCCAGACCGCTGCGCCTATTCGCCGCCGAAGCCCGGTCACTAGTGTGGCGTCTCGCAATTGCCTACCGCCTTTGCGGCAAGCCTGTCGTAGGCAATTGCGAGACGAGCGTCAGATCCATCGCACTAAGGCGTTTTCGAGCGAAGCGGAATGGCCGCGGCGTCATGGCCGTCGGGCTGCCTCGCCAGCGTCACCGCCGGCGACAGCAGGATGTAGCCGGCCTGGACGGCGAAGCCGGCCATGGCGAGGCACAGGCAGGCTTCGGCGCCAAAACGTGCGCCGACCACCGCGCCGATGGCGGCGCCGAGCGGTCGCGCGCCGTAGCTCAGGATGTTGATCGCCGAGACCCGGCCGAGCATCTGCGGCGGTGTCACCGCCTGGCGCAGGGTGGTGGTGCTGATCACCCACAGGATCGGACCGACGCCGAGCAGAAAGAAGCCGCTGGCGGCAAGTGCGGCGGACGGCACGATAATGGTCAGGGCGAGCAGGGCGGAGGCGGCAAACCCGGTCAGCGGGCCGAGCGCGACCACGGTGCCGAAGGCGACATGGCGCAGCAGCCGCGTCGCCGCGAGCGCGCCGATCATCATGCCGACGCCGTACATCGCGAGCGTGGTGCCGACGGCGGCGGCGCTCATCTGCAGATGGCGCAGCGCGTAGGGCACGAAGATCGCGAGGATGACGAAGAACGAGGTCCCGAAGACGAGCTGGGTGACGAACACCGGCCGCAGCAGGGGGTGGGCGGCGACGAAACGGACGCCGTCGCGGAATTCGTCCAATGGACGACGCCCTGACGCGCGCGGTCGAGGCGGTTCGGCGATGCCGGCGAGCAGCCGCGCCGCGACGAGCGACAGGGCCGCCGCCAGCGCGAAAGCCGGTGCCGGCCCGGTCCAGCCGACGAGGAGGCCGCCGAGGGCCGGTCCGCCGGCGAAGGCGACGGTGCGCGCCAGTTCGATCCGGGCATTGGCGGCGGCGAAGGCGGCCGGCGCGACCAGCGCCGGCACCAGTGCGGGCGCGGCGACGCTGAAGGCCACGGTCCCGCAGACCGAAACGAAGCCGAGGCCGGCCAGCGCCGCCATCGTCAGTTGGCCGGTCGCGATCAGTGTGACGATCAGCGCCAGGGCGAGCGCCCGCAGGACCTCGGCCGACGCCATCAGGCGTCGCCGCGGCATGCGGTCGGCGAGGAGGCCGGCCGGAACCGCGAGCAAAAGGAAGGGGAGGGTCAGGGCGGTCTGCAACAGGCCGCTCAGCCCTTCCCCGGCGCCGAGGAGCAGGACGGCGGCGAGCGGCGCGGCGGCCAGGGCGACTTGCTCGGCGCATTGGGCCGCGAGATTCGACCAGGCGAGACGGTGGAAAGTGGCGGGCAGGGGAGCGGTCAGGGACATTTGCGAATGACACTTGCGGCGGATCAGGGGGGACGGCGTGGGACTCGCGCTAGTGTGGCGTCTCGCAATTGCCTACCGCCTTCGCGGCAAGCCTCTCCTAGGCAATTGCGAGACATAAGCCACACTAGCTTTTTGATTTTGCTAGTGTCCCGATGTCTCCGAATGACCGTGCGAGCATGAGGCAAATGGAGCGGTCATTCGGAGACGGGACGCTAGTGTGGCGTCTCGCAATTGCCTACCGCCTTTGCGGCACCCCTCTCCTAGGCAATTGCGAGACATAAGCCACACTAGCTTTTTGATTTTGCTAGTGTCCCGATGTCTCCGAATGACCGTGCGAGCGTGAGGCAAACGAAGCGGTAATTCGGAGACAGGACACTAGGATGTCCGTGTCCATAGGATGGTCGGCGGGTTCCACCCACCCGATCTCCGACAAGGGATTTCTTGCAGTTGCAAATCAGTTGCAATAGAGGCCGGCTTCGTGTTGTCTGAGCGGATGCACGCCAAGTCCCCGCCCTCCGCCGACGTCATGACAGCCGGCCAGCCGCCCGGCGGCTGGCGCGCCGAGCGCGGCGAGCCGTCGTTGTCGGAGGTCTTCGGCTCGGTGCGGGTCGCCGCCGGGGCGTCCTTCTGGCGCAAGCTCGTCGCGTTTCTCGGCCCGGGCTATCTGGTGGCGGTCGGCTACATGGATCCGGGCAACTGGGCGACGTCGCTGGCCGGCGGCTCCCGCTACGGCTACGCACTGCTCTCGGTCGCCCTGATGTCGAACGTCATGGCGATCCTGCTGCAGGCTCTGTGCGCCCGGCTGGGGGTGGGGGCGGGCCGCGATCTCGCTCAGGCCTGCCGGGACGCCTATCCGCGCTGGGTGGCCTGGCCGCTGTGGTTGTTCGCCGAAATCGCCATTGCCGCTACCGACCTCGCCGAGATCATCGGCACCGCGATCGGGCTGAACCTGCTGTTCGGCGTGCCGCTGGCGATCGGGGTCCTGCTCACCGCGGCGGACGTCTTCCTGATCCTCGCCCTGCAGGCGCTCGGTTTCCGTTGGGTGGAGGCGCTGGTGGTCGCGCTGCTCGCCGTCATCGCCGCCTGCTTTTCCATCCAGATCGCGATGGCGCATCCCGACTGGGGCGGCGTGCTGCGCGGCTTCGTGCCGACCCCGGCGCTCGTCGCCGACCGTGACATGCTCTATCTCGCGCTGGGCATTCTCGGCGCGACGGTGATGCCGCACAATCTCTACCTGCATTCCGGCCTGGTGCAGACCCGCGCCTACGAAGCCGACGATGCCGGGCGGCGGCAGGCGATCCGACTCTCCACCATCGATTCGACCATTGCGCTGTGCTTCGCGCTGACGATCAACGCCTCCATCCTCATCCTCGCCGCCGCGACCTTCCACAGCACGGGCCGCTACGATGTGGCCGAACTCGACCGCGCCCACGCCTTCCTGGCGCCGTTGCTCGGCTCGTCGCTGGCGCCGACGCTGTTCGGCATCGCACTGATCTGCTGCGGCTTGAATTCGACAGTCACGGCGACCCTTGCGGGACAGGTCGTGATGGAGGGATTCATCGCCATCAAGCTCGCGCCCTGGCTGCGGCGACTGGTCACCCGCAGCATTGCCATCGTGCCGGCGGCGCTGGTGACGATCTGGTCGGGCGACAAGGGCGCCGGTCAGCTCCTGATTCTCAGTCAGGTGATCCTGAGCCTGCAATTGCCTTTCGCCATCGTGCCCCTGGTCTGGATTACCGCCAGCCGGGCCAAGATGGGCCGCTTCGTCGCGCCGCGATGGCTGACGGCGGCAACCGCGGTGATCGCCGCGCTGATCATCGCCCTCAACATCAAGCTGGTGGTCGATTTCGCGGTCGGATGACGCTCGCTCGTGCGGCGGATCTGACGCTCGTATCAGTCCTGCGGTTCGGGCGCGGCGGCGCCATCGTCGGCCCGCACCCAACCGCTTGCCGCAAGCCGCTGCTGCGGCATGAAACGGGCCTTGTAGTCCATCTTCTTCGAGCCCTCGATCCAGTAGCCGAGGTAGACATAGGGCAGGCCCATGCGGCGCGCCCGGGCGAGATGGTCGAGAATCATGAAGCTGCCCAGCGAGCGGTCGCGCTGGGCGGGGTCGAAGAAGGAATAGACCATCGACAGGCCGTCGCTGAGGATGTCCGTCAGCGCCGCGGCCACCAGCGTCTCGCCGCGGCCGCTGACGCCACTGTCGGGGCCGCGCAGGCGGTATTCGATCAGCTTGGTCTCGACATGGCTGTCCTCCACCATCATGGCGTAGTCCAGCACCGTCATGTCCGCCATGCCGCCATGGCGATGACGCTCGTCGAGATAGGCGCGGAAGATCGCGTACTGCTCCGAGGACGGGGCGGCGGGGCGCAGTTCGCCGACGATGTCGCTGTTGCGCGCCAGCACCTTGCGAAAGCCCCGGGTGGGGCGGAACTCGTTGGCCATCACTCGCACCGAGACGCAGGCGCGGCAATTGTCGCAGGCCGGCCGGTAGGCGATCGACTGGCTGCGCCGGAACCCGCCATGGGTCAGCAGGTCATTGAGCTCGCCGGCCCGGTCGCCGACCAGATGGGTGAAAACCTTGCGCTCGTGGCGGCCCGGCAAATAGGGGCAGGGCGAGGGCGCCGTCAGGTAGAACTGCGGGGTATCGCGCGAATGCTGCGTCACGAAGGTCTCGTCCGGCCTCCCGATGATGCATGATCGCGTCCGCGCGTCGCTCGGTCAACGAGTTTCACGCCGGAGGTGCTTTTTGCGGTGTCAGAATTCCGTGTCATCGGGGGGCGATCTCAGAACGTGCGGACCGGCCCATAGGCCGCGTCCTGGGCGGAGGCATTGATGATCACCGTGCCGAGCACGAAATCGTGCAGCAGGCGGCGGCGGGCGTTGAACAGGCCGACCAGCAGCACCAGCGGGCTCAGGAACGAGATCGACACCCAGAACAGGACGGCGTGACAGGCGCCCAGCACGAAATAACCGGGTGCACCGTACCAGGTCCTCAACTGCAGGTCCAAGGCGCGCATGCCGAGGGTCGCCGAGGCCGGTCCGCCGATCGTCATGCCGTAATAGACAAGAGCCCAGATCACCGACAGCGGCGACACCAGCCAGAACAGCATCCAGCCGAGGCCGAGTGTGATGACGCCGAACACGGCGATGAAGACGTAGGCCAGGATTACCGGGATCGCGAGCACGATCAGGTCGATAAGGAAGGCGAACATCCGGCGGGCTGCGACGCCACGGAACAGCTCCGGCTGGGTATAGGGATCATAGGCGTGCGGACGCGCTTCGAAGCCGCCGCCGCTGCGCCAGACATTGTTGCGCCCGGGATCGTCGCGCCCGGGATCGCTGCCGAAACCGGACCCGGGACCGTTCGAGCCGTCAGCATTCGACATGGCGAAGTCCTTCCCGTCTCATCCAGCCTTGTTCATCGCAGCCGCCCGGCCGACCAAACGCCAGCCAGGAAACTCCGACCAAGTGAGTCTGTCCAACAAATGGCGATGCCGGATTCCGGGCACAAGGGGCAGCGACCAGGGGAGGGTACCTCAGCGGTGGGCCTTGAGGCCCTCCGCCACCTTCGGTGCAAAATAGGTCAGCACGCCGTCGGCGCCGGCGCGTTTGAAGGCGATGAGGCTCTCCACCATGGCGCGGTCGCCATCGATCCAGCCATTCAGGGCGGCGCCGGCGATCATCGCGTATTCGCCCGACACCTGATAGGCGAAGGTCGGCATGGCGAAGGTGTCCTTCACCCGCCGGATGACGTCGAGATAGGGCAGGCCGGGCTTGACCATCACCATGTCGGCGCCCTCGGCGATATCAAGCTCGACCTCGCGCAGCGCCTCGTCGGAATTGGCCGGGTCCATCTGGTAGGTGCGCTTGTCGCCGCTCAGCGTCTTGGCCGAACCGATGGCGTCACGGAACGGACCGTAGAAGGCCGAGGCGTATTTGGCGGCATAGGCCATGATCTGCACGTCGCCGAGCCCGGCCTGGTCGAGGCCGGCGCGGATCGCGCCGACGCGGCCGTCCATCATGTCCGAGGGCGCGATGACGTCGCAGCCGGCCTCGGCCTGGGCCAGCGCCTGCCTGACCAGAACCTCGACGGTCTCGTCGTTGAGGATGACGCCGTCGCGCAGCAGGCCGTCATGGCCGTGGCTGGTGAAGGGATCGAGGGCGACGTCGCACAGGACGCCGAGCTCGGGGAATTCCTTCTTGATCGCCCGGACCGAGCGGCACACCAGATTTTCTGGATTGACGGCCTCGCTGCCGGTCTCGTCGCGCAACGCGGGGTCGGTGTAGGGAAACAGCGCGAGGCAGGGAATATCGAGTTTCAGGGCGCGCTCGGCGTCGCGTACCACCTGGTCGACGGTGACGCGCTCGACGCCCGGCATCGAGGCGATCGGCACGCGCTGGTTGTTGCCGTCGACGACGAAGATCGGCCAGATCAGATCGTCGGTGGTGAGCACGTTCTCGCGAACGAGCCGCCGGGCCCATTCGCTCTTGCGGTTGCGGCGCGGACGGATGGAGAGGCCGAGATCGGGCGCCTGCGCGGCCTCCGTGGCCCGCCGCTCCGTGTCACGCAATTCAATCGGCCGTCCAAACTTGATCGCCATCTTCTGGCCTCCTCACGGGTCCAAATCGCGGATCCAAGCCACGGATCCAAGGCGCAGGTCACACGCAGGGGCCAAGACGCGACTATCTGCAGCAACCTTTACTCCGCCGGCGCGGTGTAGCACCACGCTGCGGCGGCGTCACGATCGCTGTAAAGCCGCTGGATGATTCGTGACTGCTGTGGTTTGGTGCGCCGCAACGGGCGACCCGCCGGCGCTCGGCTCGAACGAGATCGAGCGCGAATCCGGCCTGCGTGCCTCGCATTCGAATCCGGAGTTCAGGATGGTTTCAGGCCACAAGGTGAGGGGATGACGGACGGCGCATCGCAGGAAAAGGTCCGCGAAGGCGTCCTCTCCGCCATTGTTGCCGGCGCCATCGAGCGCGGCGACGGCGCCTGGACGCGCCGGCTCGTGATCTTTCTGCGGATCATGGCGGTGGTCGCCGTCGCCAAGGGGCTCTATCACTGGGCGCAGGTGACGGGATTCATCGGCACCGAGGATCAGGCGTTCGAAAACCAGCCGATGTCGTGGCAGACGGCAACGGTCTATTTCGCCGTCATCGAACTCGTCGCCGCGGTGGGACTGTGGCTGGCGACGCCGTGGGGCGCTGTCGTCTGGCTGACCTCGATCGTCTCGATGGCCGTGATCGAACTGATGTTTCCGAACATCTACGGCGGCTCCATCTTCGTGATCGTCATCGAAGGGGTGCTGCTGGTCGGCTATCTCGCTCTCGCCTGGAAGGCGGCACTCGAGCGACCGCCATGACGCAGCGAAGTTCGTGTCCGGAAGACGCCCCCGCTGACTCGCGAACTTCGGAAGTGCGCGAACGCGCCGCCCAAAAAGCGGCGACTGAAATGAGCTGAAGGAACATGCCGCCGCAGGGCGGCTTTTTTTATGCGCGATTTTGAGATTTCGCGTCGCGGCAAGGTTGCCATGGTTACGACTTTCCCAAGACGCCGGGCACAGGTCTTACCGCAACGTTTCGAATTTGAAGCGTTCTGTTCCGCTTTGCGACAGCGCGTCATCCAAAGCGTGAACAGGGGCGCGTCTTGCTCAACGAGGAATTACGAAAACCCCCTATTTTACGGGCTTAATCGACGATTCACTCTCGCAAATTCATGATCTCTTTATGCTGTTGTTTAAGCTGATCTTCAAAGGGCAAGCTTAGGTTGGCCCTATCAGACGAGGCAGAAGTTTCGTCGAATAAGTCGATAAAAGACGACAGGGGAAGTGTCATGATCAAAGCCGTAGCAACGGCGGTCGAAACCGTCGAACGCGATGCGGGCAAACCGTCGATCCAGCCGCTCTATCTCGAGGCTCTTACTCTGGTGGAGCGTCTGCATCGCCGGTTGCTCGACGTCATCAAGGACGAATTCGATCGCCGCGGTCGCGCCGACATCAACTCCGTGCAGGCGCTGCTGCTCTACAACATCGGCGACAAGGAGTTGACCGCCGGCGAACTGCGCACCCGCGGCTATTATCTCGGCTCCAACGTTTCCTACAATCTCAAGAAGCTCGTGGAAATGGGCTTCCTGGATCACCAGCGCTCGCGCGTCGACCGCCGCTCGGTGCGCATTCGCCTGACCGCGCAGGGCCAGGAAATCCGCCGTATCGTCGAGGCGCTCTACCAGAAGCACGTCAAGACGGTCGAGCAGGTCGGCGGCATCTCCGGCGAGGAGTTCGCCACTCTCAACAAGTCGCTCCATCGCCTCGAGCGGTTCTGGACCGACCAGATCCTGTACCGGCTCTGAACCATCCCGCCGGGCCGCTCCCGCGTCGCGCGGGACGGCCCAAGCGGCCCATTCGCCTTCGCCAGTGCCCTCTGGCCTCTACGACGTGCGCGCAAGACGCACGCTTCTTCACCCGCGCGGGTTCCCCTGGCGCGGTCGCAACTCAAGGCGCCTTCGGGCGCCTTTTTGCGTTGAGCCGCCGGGATCGTGCCTCGCGGCGATCTTCGCGGCGATCTTGGAGGCTTGCGCAGTGTTCTTGCTTTGTTCATATTGCGAGGTGTCCGCGGCTCATCATCCCCCGGTGCGCTGCTGACGGTCGAAGGCCTTCGACATCCCCAGAGCCCCGCCTGCCGCGGCCCCGGCAGGCGGGATTTTTTCCCGCTCCAGGGGACGGCTCGGAGCCCGACGGCAGAATCGGTTTGGGAGCCGGTTTGGTAAACGAGACCTGAATCCGGCGCCCTGGCCGGCGAAAATAAACCGCGGGACTCTTGGCGCTGCAGTTTCCATCATCCACGAGCCATGAAGACGATTCTCCGATTGACCTCTCGGCGGGCCCAGGTCGCCCTGGCGGCGGCGCTGCTGCTCGGCTGTTCGCTGAACGTGATCGTCGCCGCGGCCTATGTGGCCCGGTCGGGCGACGCCGTCTCCGAGACGCCGGCGCGCTGGGGGAGCATTCCCCTCGTTCCGACCCGCCTGGCCGGCGAAATCGCCGGCAAAGCTGCGGGCCGCGCCGCGGGTGAGGGCGGGGCAGTGCGCTACCCCTTCCGACCGGGCGCCGGCAGCGCCCCGCGCGCCATCGGCCGCTCGTCCTGACCTGTTGTTCCCGGGCGGGGCGGGAGGTCATTCCCAGAGCGGGCGGGGGCCTGGCATCCCGCCTTTCGAATGACGCGTCGTTTGCCCATGCTCGGACAGTTATTCGGATCCGCACTGGCAAAACGCCATATCTGGGGAGCGCCGGCCGAACTTGGTCCTAGGCCCAAGATATGGTATGTCGCCGCGATCGCTTCCGCCCCACACAAGGATCCGCTCGCGCCGGCCATCGGGTGTCCCTCTCGACACCGCATCGCCCGCCGCAACGGGGGAGATATTTCCGCCTATGACCTCGTCCGCCAAGCCCGCCGCTTCTTCGATCGACACGTTTTTCGCCACGCCGCTCTCCAAGGCCGATCCCGAGATCGCCGCCGCGATCCAGGGTGAGCTCGGTCGCCAGCGTCACGAAATCGAATTGATCGCGTCGGAAAACATCGTCAGCCGCGCCGTGCTCGAGGCGCAGGGCTCGGTGATGACCAACAAATACGCGGAAGGTTATCCGGGCGCGCGCTATTACGGCGGCTGCGAATTCGTCGACGTCGCCGAAAACCTGGCGATCGATCGTGCCAAGAAGCTGTTCGACGCCAAGTTCGCCAATGTGCAGCCGAACTCCGGCAGCCAGATGAACCAGGCGGTCTTCCTGGCGCTGCTCCAGCCGGGCGACACCTTCATGGGCCTCGATCTGGCGGCGGGCGGTCATCTCACCCACGGCGCGCCGGTGAACATGTCGGGCAAGTGGTTCAAGCCGGTGCACTACACCGTGCGGCGCGACGACCAGATCATCGACATGGACGAGGTCGCGAGGCTCGCCGAGCAGCACAAGCCCAAGCTGATCATCGCCGGCGGCTCGGCCTATTCGCGGGCCTGGGACTTCAAGCGTTTCCGCGAGATCGCCGACAGCGTCGGTGCTTATCTGCTGGTCGACATGGCGCATTTCGCCGGCCTCGTCGCCGGCGGCGTCCATGCTTCGCCGGTGCCCCATGCCCATGTCACGACGACGACGACGCACAAGTCGCTGCGCGGTCCGCGCGGCGGCCTGATCCTGTGCAACGACGAGGTGATCGCCAAGAAGCTCAATTCGGCGATCTTCCCCGGCCTGCAGGGCGGCCCGTTGATGCATGTGATCGCCGCCAAGGCGGTGGCCTTCGGCGAGGCGCTGCGGCCGGAATTCAAGGTCTATGCGAAGAACGTCGTCGAGAATGCCAAGGCGCTGGCGGAATCGCTGCGGGCCAGCGGCTTCGACATCGTCTCCGGCGGCACCGACAACCACTTGATGCTGGTCGACCTGCGGCCCAAGGGGCTGAAGGGCAACGTCTCGGAGAAGGCGCTGGTGCGCGCCGCCATCACCTGCAACAAGAACGGCATTCCGTTCGATCCCGAAAAGCCCTTCGTCACCTCCGGCATCCGCCTCGGCACGCCGGCGGCAACCACCCGCGGCTTCGGCGTCGCCGAATTCAAGCAGGTCGGCGGCCTGATCTCCGAGGTGCTGAACGCGGTGGCGCAGTCCGGCGACGGCCAGGCGCCGCTGGTCGAGGCCGCGATCAAGGCACGGGTGCGCGAGCTCACCGATCGCTTCCCGATCTACCAGTAAGGCATCCGCATGCGCTGTCCGAGTTGCAGCAGTCTCGATACGCAGGTGAAGGATTCACGGCCGACGGAAGATTCGTCCGTGATCCGGCGCCGGCGCGTGTGCATGACCTGCAACTTCCGCTTCACCACTTTCGAGCGCGTGCAGCTGCGCGAGCTCACGGTGATCAAGCGCAACGGCCGGCGCGTGCCCTTCGACCGCGACAAGCTGATGCGGTCGGTGCAGATCAGCCTGCGCAAGCGCCCGGTCGATCCCGAGCGCGTCGAGAGGACGGTCTCCGCCATCGTGCGCGAATTGGAGAGCGCCGGCGAGTCGGAGGTGTCCTCGGAGGCGATCGGCGAAATCGTGATGGAGCATCTGCGCCAGCTCGACGACGTCGCCTATGTGCGCTTTGCCTCGGTCTACCGCAATTTCCGCGAGGCCAAGGATTTCGAGGCGGTGCTGGGCGAGCTCAGCGGTGACGACGAGCCGCGCCCGCTGCTCGTGCGCAAATGATCTTCCGCATCCTCGAAACCAAGATCGCCCAACAGCTCAAGGACGACAGCGCCGCCGACCGCCGCTTCATGGCGCTCGCCCTCGCGCTCGGCCGCCGCGGCCTCGGCCGCACCGCGACCAATCCCGCCGTCGGCGCCGTCGTGGTCAAGGACGGCATCGTCCTCGGCCGCGGCTGGACCGCGCCGGGCGGCCGTCCCCATGCCGAGCCGCAAGCCCTGGCGCGGGCCGGTGCCGCGGCCCGCGGCGCCACGCTCTATGTCACCCTCGAGCCCTGTTCCCATCACGGCAAGACGCCGCCCTGCGCCGATGCCGTGGTCGCCGCCGGCATCGCCCGCGTGGTCAGCGCCATGGAGGATCCCAATCCCGAGGTCGCGGGGCAGGGCCATGCGCGGTTGCGCGCCGCCGGCATCAAGGTCGACGTCGGCCTGTTTCGCGCCGAGGCGGAGCGCGACCACGCCGGACATATCCGCCGGGTCCGCGACGGCCGGCCCCACGTCGTCATCAAGCTCGCAGTGTCGCGCGATGACAAGATTGCCGGCGAAGGGCGCCGGCCGGTCGCGATCACCGGGCCGGCAGCTCAGGCCCGCACCCATCTGTTGCGGGCGCAGTGCGACGCCATTCTGATCGGCATCGGCACCGCGCTGGCGGACGATCCGTTGCTGACCTGCCGGCTGCCGGGCCTGGAAGTCCGCTCGCCGCGGCGCGTCGTGCTCGACAGTCATCTGCGGCTGCCGCTCGGCGGCCGGCTCGCCCGCAGCGCGCGCCAGGCGCCGCTGTGGGTGATCACGTCGGCGGCCGCCGAGGCGCCGGCCGCGGCGCTGCTCGGCGCCGAGGGTGCCGAGGTGATCCGGCTGGACGGTACGGCGCAGGCGGCCGATCTCGAGACGGTGTTGCGCGAGCTGTCGCGCCGCGGCGTCACGCGCCTGCTGGTCGAGGGCGGCTCCAGGGTGGCGGCCAGTTTTCTGCGCGAGGGCCTCGCCGATGAATTCTGGCTGCTGCGCGGTCCTGGCGAGATCGGTCCGAAGGGGCTCGATGCGCTCGACGGCCTTGCCCTCGCGGCCATCACCGACGCGCCGCAATGGCGCCTTCGCACGAGCGAGCCTCTCGCCGGCGACACCCTCACAATCTACGATCATCAGAGCTGAGCGGAAGGACCATGTTCACAGGCATCGTCACCGATGTGGGCGACATCGAGCGCGTCACCCCGACCGCCCAGGGCCAGCTTCATCGCCTGCGCATCCTCTGCAGCTACGATCAGGCGACGATCGCCGACGGCGCCTCGATCGCCTGCAACGGCATCTGCCTCACGGTGGTCGCTTCGGGCGTCGCCGGCGGGCGGACCTGGTTCGAGGTCGATGCCGCCGCCGAGACCCTCGGCGTCACCACCGCCGGTGACTGGGCGGCGGGTTCGCGGCTCAATCTCGAACGCGCGCTCAAGATCGGCGACGAACTCGGCGGTCATGTCGTCACCGGCCATGTCGACGGCATCGCCACCGTTCTGACCCGCGAAGACCTGCCGGACATGGCGCGGTTCGTCCTGCGCGTGCCGCGGGAGCTGGCGCGCTTCATCGCCGCCAAGGGCTCGGTGACGCTGGACGGCGCGTCGCTCACGGTCAACACCGTCGAGGATGACCGCTTTTCGGTGCTGATCATTCCCCATACCCTGTCGGTGACGACCATCGGCGCCTGGCGCGGCGGCCAGGCTGTCAATATCGAGGTCGACCTGATGGCGCGCTACGCGGCGCGGCTGACAGAGACGTCGCGTTGATGCGTTTTCGAGCGAAGCGGGGGCGCGCATGTCGGCATTTGGAGAGCCGCTGAAGACGCTGGCGGACATCGCGCGCTTCGAGCGCGAGGCGCCGCTCGAGGCCCGCTACGACGCCCGCAGCATCTACGACATCTTCAGGAAAAGCGCGGTGCGCCACGACGCGCGCGACGCGATCACCATGGTGATGACCGGCGCCGACGACGAGACGCCGCGCCGTGTCAGTTACCGCGAACTTCTCGCCGGCATCACCAAGGCCGCCAATCTGTTCGCGCGCCTCGGCGGCGAGGCGCCCGGCGTCGCCTATCTGCTGCCGAGCCTCGTCGCGACGCATTTCACCCTGTGGGGCGCCGAGACCGCGGGCTACGCGGTGCCGGTCAATTTCCTGCTGCAGGCGCAGAACATCGCTGATCTCGTCCGCGCGTCCGGGGCCGGCATTCTGGTGGCGCTCGGGCCGCATCCGCAGCTCGACATCTGGGACAAGGCGGTGGCGGTGCAGGCGCTGGTGCCCGGCCTCAAACTCGTCCAGGTCAGGGTCGGCGCCGCGCCGGTGCCCGAGGGCGTGACCGATTTTGTCGCGGCGCTGGCCGCCGAGCCGGCCGATCGCCTCGTCTTCGGCGAGGCGCGAGGGGGCGACGACGTCGCCGCCTATTTCCACACCGGCGGCACCACGGGGCTGCCCAAGCTCGTCACCCACACCCATCGCAACCAGCTCGCGGCCGCCTTCGGCGGCACGGTGATGCAGGACCTCGACGAGACCGACGTCATCCTCAACGCGTTGCCGATGTTTCATGTGGCGGCGACGATCTCCTGCGGGCTGTCGTTCTTCATCGCCGGCGCGGGCCTCGTGGTGCTGTCGCCGGCGGGGCTGCGCAATCCCGCCATGGTCGCCAATTACTGGCGCCTCGCCGCGCGTCACCGCGCCACGGTGATCGGCGGCGTGCCGACCGCGCTCGCCGCGCTGATCAATGTTCCGGTCGATGCCGATCTCTCGACGGTGCGCTACAGCATCGCCGGCGCGGCCTCGCTGCCCCGCGCCGTCGCCGAGACATACGAGGCGATGACCGGCACCCATATCCACGAGATCCTCGGCATGACCGAGGCCGGCGGCCTCGTCGCGCTGCTGCCCGGCGCCGCGGCGCCGGCGCCCGGCTCGGTCGGCTGGCGCCTGCCTTACAGCGAGGTGGTGGTCCGCCGCCTGACCTCCGACGGCGGCCTCGGCGAGCCCTGTGCGGCGGGCGAGATCGGCGTGCTCACGGTCCATGGTCCCCATGTCACGCCCGGTTATCGCGATCCGGCGCACAATGCCGGGCTGCTCCGCCAGGGCTGGCTCGACAGCGGCGACCTCGCTTACACGGACGGCGAGGGCCGCCTGTTCATCGCCGGCCGGGCCAAGGACCTGATCATCCGCAGCGGCCACAATATCGATCCCCTGACCATCGAGGAGGCGTTGCAGGCCCACCCCGCCGTGGCGCTCGCCGCCGCCGTCGGCCAGCCCGATCGTTATGCCGGTGAATTGCCGGTCGGCTATGTCAGTCTCAAGCCGGGAGCGTCGGTGAGCGCGGAGGAGCTGCAGCGCTTCGCCGAGCCGCGGATTGCGGAGCGGCCGGCCTGGCCGAGGCAGATCTTCGTGGTCGAGACCCTGCCGGTGACCAGCGTCGGCAAGATCTTCAAGCCGCAATTGCGGTGCGACGCGGTCGAGCGCCTGCTGCGGCCGCAGGTGGTGGCCGCGGCTCAAACCGACGCCGTCTCGGTCACGGCGACCGCCGGGGGCAAGCGCGGAACCGCGGTCGAGGTGAGGCTGCCTGCGGCCGCCGCCGCGCGCCGCGCCGAAATCGAGGCGGTGCTGCAAGGTTACTTGTTCGACTACGATGTTACGGTGGTAGGATGATCTGATCGCCGCACCGGGCTTGGCTTCATCCCTTGCGGCGACTAAAACCCGCCACACTTGCTCATCCGGCCTGCTCGTCCGGCTCGCTTATCCGGCCAGCCCGACCTGCTCGCTCAAATCCAGCCTGCTCGATCCGCCGAGCGCCACTATCCCGGAGATCCCATGGCCGACGCCCGCCGCGCGCCTCTCGACGACCAGACCGACATTCGCGGCGCCCGCGTGCTGATCGTCGAGGCGCGCTTCTATGACGATATCCAGGACGCGCTGCTCGAGGGGGCGCGGGCCGAACTCGATGCCGCCAAAGTCAGCCACGATGTCGTCACCGTGCCCGGGGCGCTCGAAATTCCGGCGGCGATCTCCATCGCGCTCGAGGCTGCGGAGCGCAGCGGCCGGCCCTATGATGCGGCCGTGGCGCTCGGCTGCGTCGTGCGCGGCGAAACCATTCATTTCGAGATCGTGTCGATGGAATCGGCGCGGGCGCTGATGGATCTTTCGGTGGCGCGCCGGCTGCCGCTCGGCAACGGCATCATCACCGTCAACACCGACGAACAGGCCTGGGCGCGGGCCCGGCGCAGCGATCTCGACAAGGGCGGTGACGCCGCCCGCGCTGCGCTGGCGATGCTGCGGCTCACGCGCCGCCTTTCGAAAGCATGACCATGACCGAGGCCAGGAAACCGGGCGGGCACGCCGCCGACAGCAAACCCGCCGACAAGAAGGCCAATCGTCGTGGCGCCGCGCGCCTCGCCGCGGTGCAGGCGCTCTACCAGATGGACATCGGAGGCGCCGGCCTCAACGAGATCTTCGCCGAATTCGACAGCCACTGGCTCGGCGGCGAGATCGAAGGCGAGACCTATCTGCCGGCCGAAGCGGCCTTCTTCCGCGACATCGTCTCCGGCGTGGTGCGCGACCAGAAGGCGATCGATCCGCTGCTCGACGAGGCCCTCAACAAGGGCTGGCCGCTCAAGCGCATCGACGCCATCCTGCGCGCGGTGCTGCGCGCCGGCACCTATGAGCTCGAGCACCGCAAGGACGTGCCGGGCCGGGTCGTCATCAAGGAATACGTCGACGTCGCCAATGCCTTCGTCGATCGCGACGAGACCGGTCTCGTCAATGCGGTGCTCGATCAGATCGGCCGCCGCTTCCGCGCCGACGAATTCACCGCGGCGGGGTAGGGCTTTCTTCGTCATGGTCGGGGACAGGCCCGGCCGTGACGATTGTTTCGAGAGTGGCCGCCGCCATGACTGCCTCCGCCATGACTGCCTCCGCCGAAGACGAGCTGATCGCCCGCTACTTCAAGCCGCTCGCCACCGCGCCGGGGGCGCTGGCGCTCGTCGACGACGCGGCGCTGCTGGCGCTGCCGGCGGGGGACGAACTGGTCGTCACCACCGACGCCATCGTCGAGGGCGTGCATTACCTGCCTGACGATCCCCCCGACAGCATCGCCCGCAAGGCCCTGCGGGTGAACTTGTCCGATCTCGCCGCCAAGGGCGCAGACCCGGCGGGTTTCGTGCTGACGATGGCGCTGCGGGCGCCCACCGACGTTTGGCTGGCGCCGTTCGCGCGGGCGCTGGGCGAGGATGCCGCCGCCTTTTCCTGTCCGCTGCTCGGCGGCGACACGGTCGCCACCCCCGGGCCCATGATGGTCTCGATCACCGCCTTCGGCCGCATCGCGGCCGGCACGATGGTGCGTCGCGATCGCGCTCGTGCCGGCGATCGCGTCTTCGTCAGCGGTGCGATCGGCGACGCCGCTCTCGGCCTCGACGTGCTCAAAGGCGGCCGCGCCCATGAGGTGCTGGCCGATGCGCCGCAAGCGCGTGCCGAACTGATCGCCCGCTATCGCGTGCCGATGCCGCGCAACGCCCTGGCGGGGGCGGTGCGCGCCCATGCCAGCGCCGGCATGGACGTTTCGGACGGACTTGCCGGCGATCTCGCCAAGCTCTGCGCCGCCTCCGGGGTGTCGGCGCGGATCGAGGTCGACAAGGTCCCGCTGTCGCCAGCCGCGCGCACCGTGCGCGATCGTGGGGGTTGTGCGTTGCCGGCGCTGCTCGCCGGCGGCGACGACTATGAGATTTTGTGCACTGTTCCGGCGAATCGCGGCGCGGCTTTCCGGGCCGACGCTGCCGCGGCAGGCGTGCCGGTGACCGAGATCGGCGTCATCGTCGAGGGCGCAGGTGCACCGGAATTCCGCGGCGCGGACGGCGCGCCCCTGGTGCTGAAAAGCCTGTCCTACAGCCACTTCTAGTGTGGCGTCTCGCAATTGCCTATGCCCTTTGCGGTAAGCCCCTGTAGGCAATTGCGAGACATAAGCCACACTAGCACTTTGATTTTGCTAGTGTCCCTATGTCTCCGAATTACCGTGCGAGCGCGAGGCAAACGTAGCGGTAATTCGGAGACAGGACACTAGCGTGGTTTTCGATCTGACGCGCGTACGACGAGCTCGCTGCAATACTGATACGAGCGGCACGAGCCTCAGGCGCCCCCCCCCCGACCAATTGCCGAGAGAAATTCCCCCCTCCGAGCCCGGCGCCGCCCGTGCAGCGTTGCGCCCAAGTAACGATTTTGGCATTGTTCGCGCCAAATTAAGGCAGCACGTGCCTTTCGGCGCGGCATGCCTGGTTTTTCGGGGCGCTGGCCGAACGACGCTCGGTCACCACGGCGGCTCGGGGGAACAATTCGGGGAAACAACAGGATAGGCGTACGTCATGACAATTCTTGGGGCGATTGTGCTCGCCGGAGCGCTTTCCATCGTCTACGCGATCTGGGCAACCAGATCCGTGCTCAGCGCCGATGCGGGCAATGCGCGCATGCAGGAGATTGCGGCGGCGGTTCGTGAAGGCGCGCAGGCCTATTTGCGTCGTCAGTATGCGACCATCGCGATGGTCGGCGTCGTCATCTTCATTCTGCTCGCCTATTTCCTCGGTGTTCTGGTGGCGGTCGGCTTCGCCGTCGGCGCCGTGCTGTCGGGCGCGGCGGGCTTCATCGGCATGAATGTGTCGGTGCGCGCCAATGTCCGCACGGCGGCGGCCGCGACCAAGTCGCTGGCGGGCGGCCTCGAGCTCGCCTTCAAGGCCGGTGCGATCACCGGTCTCCTGGTGGCCGGCCTCGCACTGCTCGGCGTCACGATCTATTTCGGCATCCTGACCGAGGTCATGAAGCTCGCGCCCAACAGCCGCACGGTGGTGGACGCCCTGGTGGCGCTCGGCTTCGGCGCCTCGCTGATCTCGATCTTCGCCCGTCTCGGCGGCGGCATCTTCACCAAGGGCGCCGACGTCGGCGGCGATCTCGTCGGCAAGGTCGAGGCCGGCATTCCCGAAGACGATCCGCGCAATCCGGCCACCATCGCCGACAACGTCGGCGACAATGTCGGCGATTGCGCCGGCATGGCCGCCGACCTGTTCGAGACCTATGCGGTGACCGCGGTCGCCACCATGGTGCTGGCGGCGATCTTCTTCGCCAAGTCGCCCCTGCTCGGCAACATGATGATGCTGCCGCTCGCCATCGGCGGCATCTGCATCGTGACCTCGATCATCGGCACCTTCTTCGTCAAGCTCGGTGCCAGCCAGTCGATCATGGGCGCGCTCTACAAGGGCCTGATCGCCACCGGCGTGCTGTCGCTGGTCGGCGTCGGTGCCGTCATCAACTTCCTGGTCGGCTTCGGCCCGCTCGCCGGCGTCGCCTACACCGGACTGTCGCTGTTCGAATGCGGCATCGTCGGCCTCGCGGTTACCGGCCTGATCATCTGGATCACCGAATACTACACCGGCACCGACTATCGCCCGGTGAAGTCGATCGCCCAGGCGTCGGTGACCGGCCACGGCACCAACGTCATCCAGGGACTCGCCATCTCGATGGAGGCGACGGCGCTGCCGGCGCTCGTCATCATCGCCGGCATCCTGATCACCTACAGCCTGGCCGGCCTGTTCGGCATCGCCGTCGCCACCACCACCATGCTGGCGCTCGCCGGCATGATCGTCGCCCTCGACGCCTTCGGCCCGGTCACCGACAACGCCGGCGGCATCGCCGAAATGGCCGGACTGCCCAAGGAGGTGCGCAAGTCGACCGACGCGCTCGATGCGGTCGGCAACACCACCAAGGCGGTGACCAAGGGCTACGCCATCGGCTCCGCCGGTCTCGGCGCGCTGGTGCTGTTCGCGGCCTATAACGAGGACCTGAAATACTTCGTCGCCAATTCGGCCACCTCGCCGTACTTCGCCGGCGTCGCTCCGGACTTCTCGCTGACCAATCCCTACGTGGTGGTCGGCCTGCTGTTCGGCGGCCTGCTGCCTTATCTGTTCGGCGCCATGGGCATGACCGCGGTCGGTCGCGCCGCCGGGGCGATCGTCGAGGAGGTCCGTCGCCAGTTCCGCGAGAAGCCCGGCATCATGCAGGGCAAGGACAAGCCGGACTACGGCAAGGCCGTCGACCTGCTCACCAAGGCCGCGATCAAGGAAATGATCATTCCCTCGCTGCTGCCGGTGCTGTCGCCGATCTTCGTCTACTTCGCGATCTACGCCATTGCCGGCGGCGGCACCGCCGGCAAGTCGGCGGCGTTCTCGGCGGTCGGCGCCATGCTGCTCGGCGTCATCGTCACCGGCCTGTTCGTGGCGATCTCCATGACGTCCGGCGGCGGCGCCTGGGACAACGCCAAGAAGTACATCGAGGACGGCCACTTCGGCGGCAAGGGCTCCGATGCCCACAAGGCGGCGGTGACCGGCGACACCGTCGGCGATCCCTACAAGGACACTGCGGGGCCCGCGGTCAACCCGATGATCAAGATCACTAACATCGTGGCGCTGCTGCTGCTGGCGGTCCTCGCGCACTGAGCAGGTCGCCCTCGAAACTCAAAAAGCCCGCGGCAGTCGCCGCGGGCTTTTTTATATCTAGTGTCCCTTTGGTTCTAACGTTCGTAGAAGCGCTCGCAGCAAGGGAATACGAACGTTGGAACCGGGACACTGGCGGTGTCCACATTCCGGCGTGGCCCCGACCGCCTCGTCAAAGACCGGCGCCGGCCTCGCCGTCGCCGCGCTCAGCGGAACGCGATGAGCTTGAACAGCGGCGTCAGGTAGCTGATCTCCTGGCCGCTGGTCGGCGTGGTGCGGCTGATGAAGTCGAAGATCTTGCCGTCCTTCAGGCCGTAATTGGCGAGCCGGGTGACGTTCCGGTTCTTGTCGAAATAGACCCCGATCACCCGCTGATCGATGATCTGCTGGTTCATGAAGGCGACCTTCCGCTCGGCGCGCTGCGAGATGTAGTAGAACACATCGCCGTTCAGCGTCGCCACGGTGGAGGGCGTGCCGAGCACGATCAGCACCTGGTCCTGGCTGGCGCCGATCGGGATCTGCTCGAGGGCGCCTTCGGGCAGGATGTAGCCCTTCTGGTACTGCTCGGCGGTACACCCGGCGAGGGCGGTGCCGGCGAGAGCGGCGGCGAGAGCCAGGGCGAGACCGCGGCGGCGCGGTCGAGAGGCGCCGGGCCGGGCGGCGCGGCGGCGGTAGCGGATCGTATCGGTCATTGGCGGGGCTGGCCCCTTCCTCTTGCATCGAGCGAGGCGTTGACGTACCGGGCAGGGCGCTGGCTTGCAAGCCGCAAGACCGTCGCAGACCCGACCGGAACCGGTGATGCTCTCGTCCCTGAAACGCCTTCTGAACCCCCGGGCGACATCGCGCGGCACCATCGAAGCCATCTATGGCATGATCGTGGCGCAGGCCCGAGAACCCCTTTTCTATCAAGCCTTCAGCGTGCCCGATACGGTGGACGGCCGGTTTGACATGGTAGTCCTGCATCTGTGGCTGGTGCTGCGGCGGCTGCGCCAGGTGCCGGGCGGCGCCGGCCTGTCCCAGGCCCTGTTCGACTGCTTTTGCAGCGATATGGACGCGAATTTGCGCGAAATGGGCGTCGGCGACCTGACGGTGCCCAAGCGGATGCAGAAATTCGGCGAAGCCTTTTATGGCCGCACCGTCGCCTATGACGCCGCATCCGCCGATCCGGTCGCCTTGCGCGCGGCGCTGGCGCGCAATGTGCTCAATAGTGCCGATCCTGATCGGGCCGCGGCGCTTGCCGCCTATGTCGAAACTGCCGCCGCGGCGCTCGGTGCGGTGTCCGGGGCGGACATCGCCGCCGGAACGCTCCGATTCCCGGCGCCGAAACCGCAAGGAGGCTTGCCATGAGCCCGAGCAAGGATAGCCCAAGCAAGGACAGCCCGAGCAAGGACGCCCGGACCAGGGACCGCGCGGCCGCGCTGCCGTGGAGCGCGACCATCGCGGTCGCGGAAATTCCCGAAGGAGGGCTGCATCAGGAGCTCGTCGCCAATGCCGCCCAGAACGCGGCGATGAGCGATCTCGCCGGCCTGCACGGCGTCTCCGGCGCCCATGCGAGCTTCGACCTGCGACCCGTCGGCCGCGGCCGCGTCCGTGTCACCGGGCGGGTCGGCGCCACCGTGGGGCAGACCTGCGTCGTGACGCTGGAGCCGCTGCAGAACGCCATCGACGAAGAGGTCGACGTGCTGTTTGCCCCGCAGGATCAGATCGAAGCGATCACCAGGGCGATGGAGGAAGAAGAAAAGGCGGGCGGCGAGGCGGGCGATCCGCCGGAGATCATCGAGGGGGACCGCATCGACCTCGGCAAGCTCGCCGCCGACGTGCTGTTCCTCGGCATCGACCCCTATCCTCGCAAGGAGGGGGTGGTGTTCGAGCCGCCGGCCGAGCCGGAAGACGCCGAAAGCCATCCCTTCGCCGCGCTCAAGGCCCTCAAGGAGCCGCCGCCGAAAAGCTGAAGGGTGATTCGCCCGGGAAGAGGGGCGGCCGCCGGTGCGCGCCTGCCGGCTGCGAACACCCGCGTCAAGATGTTGTATAGGGGCGCGGACACGCTATTGTCCCGCCGCTGCGGAGGTTCTGGGGGCTTTCGCGGGCCGTCGCAATTGCGACACGCCGCACCAGGACGGAAAACAGACTGACACCGCGACGCCGTCGCTACAGGGAATTGCCGGGACCTCCATGCCGCAAAAGGTTCGAATCGCGCTGGACGCCATGGGGGGCGATGTCGGCGCTTCGGTGGTGATTCCCGGCGCCGCGATCTCGTTGGCCCGGCACCCGGACAGCGAATTCCTGCTGTTCGGCGACAGCGCCAGGATCAATCCGCAACTCGAGGCCCATCCGGCGCTCAAGGCGGTGTCGCGGGTGATCCATACCGATGTCGCCGTCCGCATGGACGACAAGCCGAGCCAGGCCCTGCGCAGGGGCCGCAAGACCTCGTCGATGTGGCTGGCGCTGGACGCGGTGCGCAAGGGCGAGGCCGATGTCGCCGTCTCCGCCGGCAATACCGGGGCCCTGATGGCCATGGCGCGGTTCAACCTGCGCATGCTCGAAGGCATCGACCGGCCGGCGATCGCCGCGATCTGGCCGACCATCCGCGGCGAATCGGTGGTGCTCGATGTCGGCGCCTCGATCGGCGCCGACGCCCAGCATCTCGCGGCGCTTGCGGTGATGGGCAGCGCCATGGCGCGGGTGCTGTTCGATCTCGACCGGCCGACGGTCGGCCTGCTCAATATCGGGGTCGAGGAGGTCAAGGGCGTCGAAGAGGTGCGCGCCGCCGCCGACCTTCTACGCACGCTCAATCTGCCCCATATGGATTTCGTCGGCTTCGTCGAGGGCGACGGCATCGGCAAGGGTGCCGCCGACGTCATCGTCACCGAAGGATTTACCGGCAACATCGCGCTGAAGACCGCCGAGGGAACCGCGCGCCAGATCGGCGAATACCTGCGCAGCGCCATGAGCCGCACCTGGCGCTCCAGGATCGGCTATCTGTTCGCCCGCTCGGCATTCCAGGCGCTGCGCGAAAAGCTCGATCCGGGCAAGGCCAATGGCGGGGTCTTCCTCGGCCTGAACGGCATCGTGATCAAGAGCCACGGCGGCACCGATGCGGCGGGCTTTGCCGCCGCCGTGGATGTCGGTTATGAGATGGTCCGCTACGATCTCCTGACCAAGATCAATCAGACATTACACCGCGAAGGCGGCGGGCTGGTGCTACCCCCAGCCGCCCAGGAGGCTCTCTCGTGACAGTGACGCGTTCGGTCGTGCTCGGCTGCGGGTCCTATCTGCCGAAGCAGATTCTGACCAATGCGGAGCTGGCGACGAGGATCGACACCTCGGACGAATGGATCGTGCAGCGTACCGGCATCCGCCAGCGCCACATCGCGGCACCAGGCGAATACACCTCGGATCTCGGCACCAAGGCGGCGATCGCGGCGCTCGACGACGCCGGTATCGATCCCCAGTCCATCGACCTCATCGTGCTCGGCACCTCGACGCCGGACAACACCTTTCCTGCCACTTCGGTGGCGATCCAGAACGCGCTCGGCATCCATCACGGCGCCGCCTTCGATCTCCAGGCGGTGTGCTCGGGCTTCATCTTCGCGCTTGCCACCGCCGACAATTTCCTGCGCAGCGGCGCCTTCAAGCGGGCGCTGGTGATTGGCGCCGAAACCTTCTCGCGGATCCTCGACTGGAACGACCGCACCACCTGCGTGCTGTTCGGCGACGGCGCCGGCGCCATTGTGCTGGAGGCGCAGGAGCAGGCCGGGACCAACGCCGATTCCGGCGTGCTCACCACCCATCTGCGTTCGGACGGCCGGCACAAGTCCAAGCTCTATGTCGACGGCGGGCCGTCCACGACGCAGACCGTCGGCCATGTGCACATGGAAGGCCGCGAGGTGTTCAAGCACGCCGTCGGCATGATCACCGACGTCATCACCGACGCCTTCGAGGCCACCGGGACCAGCGCGGCGGACATCGACTGGTTCGTGCCGCACCAGGCCAACAAGCGGATCATCGACGCGTCGGCCAACAAGCTGCATATTCCCTCGGAGAAAGTGGTCTTGACGGTCGATCGTCATGGCAATACCTCCGCGGCCTCCATCCCGCTGGCCTTGGCGGTCGCGCGCAGCGAGGGCAAGATCAAGAAAGGCGATCTGGTCCTGCTCGAGGCGATGGGCGGGGGCTTCACCTGGGCTTCGGCGCTGATCCGCTGGTAGGCCCGGTCGGGATTGAACTGTATTTGAATCGATCTTTCGCGACATCGGCGGATGGAACAGGCTTGGCCTTGCAGTTGACCGCTGCAAGCTAAACCCCTAATTTCAGTGCCGAATTGTTCGCCGTATGGGGCAGGCGATGACCGGAACCGGAAAAACTGTAACGCGTGTCGATCTCTGCGAGGCGGTCTACCAGAAGGTGGGACTGTCGCGGACGGAGTCGTCGGCCTTCGTTGAATTGGTGCTCAAGGAGATCACGGACTGCCTCGAGCGGGGCGAGACCGTGAAATTGTCGTCGTTCGGCTCCTTCATGGTTCGCAAGAAGGGCCAGCGCATCGGCCGCAATCCGAAGACCGGCACCGAGGTGCCGATCTCGCCACGGCGGGTGATGGTGTTCAAGCCATCGGCCATTCTCAAGCAGCGCATCAACACCACCACCAATGGCAACGGGGCCAAGAACGGCGACAATTCGCCGGCGCGGTCCGGCGGCGCGCAGGCCTGAGCGCGCGGAGTTCGCGTCAGTCGCGTTCGCGTTGGCCGGTCGCTTGAGTTGACCGGCGAAAGCAGAAGTGCCGTTCTCTCGAGCGCTGTTCTCTTGACTTGAGAGATCGCTGCAATCGCTGCGGAGGAGCGCAATTGGACAAGGCACCCGACGCATTCCGCACCATCAGCGAGGTCGCCGACGACCTCGACATTCCCCAGCATGTGCTGCGATTCTGGGAAACCCGCTTCGCCCAGATCAAGCCGATGAAACGCTCCGGCGGCCGGCGCTACTACCGGCCGGACGATGTCGCCCTGCTGCGCGGCATCCGCCGCCTGCTCTATGGCGAGGGCTACACCATCCGGGGCGTCCAGCGCATCCTGCGCGAGCAGGGCATCAAGGCGGTGCAGGCGCTGGCCGATGCCGAGGCGCCATCGCCGTCCGCGGTGACGCGCCCCAGGGCGGGCGGGCCGAAGGACGCGGCGGCCGTCTTCGCCGGCGAGGAGGCGATCGAGGCCGAGGACTTCGATGCTACCGAGGACGCGGAGGACGCGGCCGCCGAAGCCATCGCTGCCCGCGGCTATGACGCCGGCGACGACGAAGAGCACGAGGGCCAAGACGAGGGAGAGGCCGACGAGGGAGAGGCCGAGGACGAGGAGGACGACGCCGAGCCGGCGCCGCTTCACCGGCCGGTTGGCGTGGCGCCGCCGGTGGTGGCTGCGCCGTCGCCGCGGCCGCAGCCCCGCCCGGCCGAGCCACCTCGTCCGTCCGGCCTGCCGCGCGCCGAGGCGATGAGGCTCCGTGGCGCCCTCGACGACCTCCTGGCCTGCAAGCGCCTGATCGACGACGCCATCAAAACGAGTCCGCCGGAGCTGTTTCCGATCAAGGATTGAAGAGGTTACGGCGATCGGTGCAGGTTGCGCTTGAAGAGCGCCGAGGGCGCAAGGCCGGCGCCGGGACTACGTTGCGCCTCTTGCCGGCGCCTTGGGGCCGCTGCGAACAGGGCGGCCATCGTCGGAAGCACGCGCATCATCGCAACACCTCCATGATGTGAGGACGCCAGCGCTCGAAGGCTGGCCCCGAGAAAACCGCCGAGGGGCCATTCTGGTTCCTATGGGGGAGCGAAGGCCGGATCGGCAGCCGCTCCGCCGGGCCGGGGCGGACAGGGCTCGCTCGGCCTGGCCTGGTCCGCCCACGGAATCAGTCCGTCGTGGAGTTTTTCGGGCCAACCCGGCTGGACAATGCGCTTCTGCAGGTGATCGGGGGACCATAACAGCTACAGGTCGCTTGCGCGGCGAAGCGAATTTCCCTATGCCATGCGGGCCGGCCCGCGAGGGCAGTTCGGCACGGAGCGTAGCGCAGCCCGGTTAGCGCACTAGTCTGGGGGACTAGGGGTCGGAGGTTCGAATCCTCTCGCTCCGACCAAAATTCAAAATATAATCAAACAGATCTGACGGGCGATCATTGTACTGATGGCCGCCCTTGTACGGCGTTGTACAAAATCCGTTCGCGCTCGTATGAAGAACTCGCTGCAATGCTGAAACGAGCGTCAGATCCACCGCACTAGGAGCCTGTCCGAATAGTCTCTGTCCAGTTCTGAGCGAGTCTGGGCGCTTGAGGGCTATTTGCTTCGGTCGCAGCTCGCCGCCGCAGGCTGATCCTTCGGCCGGCGCTCATGACCCGGGCGCCGGCCTTTCAATTGCCGACAAACGGCATGGTTCGGCAGCATGTCTTGCACCTTGAAGCGCTGCGCGCCAAGCCTATCAGGCCACGATGGCCTTTTTGGCTGCCTGCGCCAGAAAACCTGACCGTGTAAAGCCATGGCTCTCTACATATTTATCAATGGCAGCTAGCGTGTCGGCCGGCAGCGTCACGTTCACACGCACCGTTTTTACTTCGCTAGGTGGTGCGTCGACGAGAACCGCTACCGCGCCTCTGTTTTCTGCAATCGCCATGATCTCCTCAAGAGAGGAGGGCTCCGGAACAGCCTCGCCATCTTCGGCCAGTCCCTCCAAGTGAAGGGCCAAGGCTTCCTCCGCCATGAGACGAGCTTCGTCTAAGTTGCTTCCGGCGCTGATCACTCCCGGAAGATCCGGAAATGAAACGCCAAAATCGCTTCCTTCGTCCCTGTGAATAAGGGCAATGAACTGTCGCATTTTTATTTCTCCCACCAGCTTGGGGGCGAGGCGCGATGCCTCGATTTTCATTTACGAGCCTCATCGGCTCTAGTTGGATTTGGGAACTCCCGGCGTGGGGGCTCGATTCTCTTCTCTATGTGAGTTTCAGGTTCGCCTGCTTTTCGATGCTCCGCAGCGTTCCTATCGGGATGTCCCTCTTCGGGTGAGGAACGGTCACGCGGCCCTTCTTGGTGGGGTGCTTGAATTGAACGTGGCTGCCCTTCTAGGCAACCTGTTCCCAGTCATCCGCCTCAAGGCCGAAATGACGTTCGTCGACTTCATGTGTGTATAAATACACACTGCGAGCACGGAGGAGGGCGCGGCGGTCCCGCACCGTTCCGACCCCCCTCGCGTCGAATTCATTGCTCAGGCGCGGTAGAAGCCCCATCACCCGGCTTGCTGGCAAAACCCGCTAAAAAGATTCGGCTGCTCGATGTTCATGAGGCGGTCGAGGATACGAAGCTGTTTTCAATGCATCGCACGCCTCCCTGCAAGTCATGCGCGGTGGGTGGCAACATCCTTGATGCTCTACAACCGACCTTGGCCCGGGCGCGCAAGGCGCTCGAAGATGAACTCGCAAAAGCCACCATCGCGGATATTGCGGCCGAGGTCGCACGGCTCGGGAAGTTTTCCATCCCACTCGTGTGGTGATGGCTGCCACATTACCGCTCGATCTCGATCGGATTGCAGTTGGTGCGGCCCGACATCAGGCAATCCTGCATCCGGCTGGCGGCGGTCAGTTCGCGGGCGAGCCACCAGCCGGCCAGCACCAGCACGACGGCGATGACGAGGCCGATCAGGGTGGCACGGCGGCTCGGCCCGTCCGGTGATGGATCGCGGTTGGTCATAAGCTTGCCGGGTCTGCCTGGCTGAGATTGCGTCCGCCATGGTCTAGCGAGACATAAGCCACACTAGTGTCCTGTCTCCGAATTACCGCTTCATTTGCCTCACCCTCGCACGGTAATTCGGAGACATCAGGACACTAGCAAAATCAAAAAGCTAGTGCGGCTTATGTCTCGCAATTGCCTACAGGGGCTTGCCGCGAAGGGCATAGGCAATTGCGAGACGCCACACTAGCGCGGGATCGCGCAGAGAACGCCATCAGCCGGTTCAGTGTTTCCGCGGCTTGCGATGGCCGGTGTTGCCTTGCCGGGAATGCCGCTTCGACGCGCTGCTGTGACGCTGCCGCTTTTCTGCATAGGCATTTCGCCACGGGTGGCTGGTTGCTGTCTTGGCATTCGTCGGCTTGTTGTTCGTTGCATCGGTGTTGGTCGTCTTCGCGGCCGGCGCTCCTGATGCCTTCGCCTCCGCGAATGAAGCCGCCGGGATCGAGGCTTGTGCTGGTGACGCGGTCTCGTCTGGCGCCGCCGTCAGTGGCGGCAAAGCGGTGATCGCGCCGCCGGCGAAGTATCTGTAGGGCGCTTGTTCAGTGGCGGCGATCGGCAGTCGATCGGATTTGGCGAGGGGAAGGTCCTGTTCGATATTCGCTGTCGAGGCTGCGACCGGCCGCAACGCGTCCTGTTTGGGCATCAGCGCAATGCTTGCCTTCAGCGCCACCAGCGCGCAGAAGCTGATCAGAAAATACAGGGCGAGCCAAATCGATCTCACCATTACGCCACTCCGAATTACGCCACTCCGAACAGAACTCGGATCAGTCGTGGATGTCGTTCGCGTGTTCCTGCGGCCTCTATCGTCAATTTTACCGTTAATTGAGGCTATCCGTCGCGCAATCCGACGTTCTTGACTACCAGCGTCAGATCAAAAAACGCACCAAAGTCATAATCTGGCATTTATGCGCAGAAGAGGGAAGGCGCGTCCTCAGCCGGTCCCGCGGCGGCGGGCCTCCGGGCCAGAGCATGTCACCCTACCTGCGCAAGGTGATCGATGTAAGGGCCCGGCCGACAAGCCCAGCGTGTGGGCGATGGAATGATCGCCTGTCCGGCATCTGCGGCATTCCCCTCCACATCCGGCGCGCGCCGATCCGCCAGTCGACTTCGATTTCGAAACTGACGGCCATGTTCCCGGCACGCGCGCGCCGCCGGACCATTCCCTGGTGAATGTCGGGCGCGATGGCCTCGTCATCCAACCAAGGCGCGTTCCTCTACGACGGGGCGCGCTTCTCCCTGCAAGATCCTCGCGCCAGGGCCGCCCGGTCGGTCGCCGGGTTGACGGAGATCGGAGTGGGCGAGCCTTGATCAGCCGCCGGCTGAAATCGTCCGGCGGCGGCGGTCCACGATACAGGCGAGCGCCCAGGTGAGCCGGGCGAGGGTGGCGCAGGCGAGAATGGTAAGCGTCATCGGATATGCCGTCGCATTCTGGGTCTGGGAGACGACGGCACTGGCGGCGAAGGCGCAGGCAAATTGCAGCACGCCAATCAGCGCCGAGCCGCTGCCGCTCGCGCTGCCGGCAGCAGCCATGGCGATCGCCGTGGCATTGGCGCCGATGAATCCGACCGAAGCGATGGTGAGCCAGAGGGGGATGAACATCACCCACAGGCTGTGGCTGCCGGCAGCGGCGATCAGGATCAGGGAGGCAACCACATTGGCGGTCAGCGCCGCACTGAGCAGCGTCGCCGTGCTCCAGCGGCTCAGGGCCGAGCGGTTGACCTGGGCGGCGATCACAAGGCCGAGGGCGACGAGGCCGAAGAGATAGCCGAAACTCCGCTCGCCGACGTGATGAAGCTGGATCAGTACGAAGGGCGAGCCGCTGATGAAGGCAAACATGCAGCCGAGGGCGAAACCGCCGGCGAGCGTCGGCAGCAGGAAGCTGTGGTTGCGCAGCAGTCGCCCATAGTCCGCGAGCCCCGCGGACAGCGGCGTGCGGCTGCGCTTGGCGGCGGGCAGCGTCTCCGGCAGCAGCAGGAAAGTGAGGAGGCCGCAGCCGGTGCCGATGATCAGGATCACGACAAAAATCGCCCGCCAGGAAGCGACCGCGAGAATGATGCCGCCGATGCCCGGCGCGACGATCGGCATCATGGTCATGACGATCATGAGCAGCGACAGGGCGCGTGCGCCCTCGGTCTCGTCATAGAGGTCGTTGACGATGGCCCGTCCGACCACCATGCCGGCGCATCCGCCGACCGCCTCGACGAACCGCGCCGCGGTGAACAGGTTGATATCGGTGGTGACGAGGCAGACCAGCGTCCCGGCGATGTAGATTGCGATCCCGGCGAGCAGCGGTCCACGCCGGCCGTAGCGGTCGATGACCGGACCGTAGAGCGCCTGGCCGAGCGCCAGCCCGAGGAAGAACACCGACAGAGTGATCTGCACCCGGTCGTCGCCGACGCCGAAGGACTGGGCCAGGAGGGGGAAGCCGGGAAGGTAGAGGTCGGTGGCGAGCGGCGCGAACGCGGACAAAAGGCCGAGAATGACCACAAGCAGCTGCGGCGAGGTTGGCGCGCGATCATGGGCTGCGGTCACCGTCATGCGGATCAGGTGCTCCTGGCGAGGCCGGATCGATACCCATAGGCCATCGCGCCGATCGTCAGCTTGACCCGGATCAATCGGCCGGTGCCGATCCGGCCGCGGTTGCGGGATGCTGACAGTCTGATGCAAGTCCGCGGAGCGGTCAGGGATCGGCGGTCCGATACCGCGACCGCACGGGCGGTCATCGCCGGCCCCAGGCGATTCCGGCCCAGATCCTTTCGTGCAGGTAATACCATGCGATCTTGGTGATGATCTCGAGCCCGGCGATGGACCCTGCCATGGCGACGCGCCCGGTCATCACCCAGCTGATCACGAAGGTGTCCATCGTGCCGAGGGTGCGCCAGCTCAGTGCCTTGATCACCGAGCGGGTGTGGGTTTCCCGGCCCTGAAAAATGAGCACATGTTCCTCCCAGCCCTCGGGCGCCGCCGAGCAGGGCGTCGTCCATCAATGGGAATGTGGCCGAGAAGTTTTGGCAAGGGGAAAGCACCCGCTTCGGCGAGGTTTCAGTTGCGCCGCGGGTTCGTTCCCATCGCGGCGGCGCGGAACAGGCGCAGTCAAGTTGACGTTGATCCAGCGAGCGAGGCAGTGGAGCTGGAAACATCCTTCACGGGCAAAGTCATCTTTCACGGGAGAACGAGATGGGCCTCGTCGACGGCATCATCGAGGAAGCGAATGACACCGCCGGCAATGTCGACGACAACGCGGTCCTTGATGCGGCGCTGATCAATGCCGCGCCCGCGCGGCGGGCTTTTTGCTGCGCCGCGCAGCGGCGCGAGCCGCGGTCCTGGCCGGGCCGTGGACGAGGCGCATGAGCGCGAGCGCATCGAATGGCGCCGCACTTTTCTGATCGTTGTCGAAATAGACGTAGACGTCGCAGCCCTGGCGCCGCCAGCCCTTGATGCGGCCGGCCCATCGCTTCAGCGTCGCGCCGCTGTAGCGGCCGCGATACTGGCCGCCGGGGCCATGGCCGCGGACATAGACGAAATCGGCGGTGCGTCGCCACGGCGCCGGCGCATCATGATGGTCCGACAGGCACAGCGCGCAATTGGCCTCGTGCAACAGCCGCAGGATGGCGGGCGCATACCAGCTCGCGTGGCGGAATTCGAAGGCATAGCGCCGGGTCTTCGGCAGCATCGGCAGGAAGGCGGCGAGCCGGTCGGCATCGGCGGTGAACTGCGGCGGCAGCTGGAACAGCACCGGTCCGGCCTTGTCGCCGAGCAGCTTGAGCCGGCCTTCCATCAGGTCGATGCTGTTGGCGCTGCGCTCGCTCAGCCGTTTCCAATGGGTGATGAATTTCGACGCCTTCCAGGCGAAGACGAAATCCCGGCCGGTGTCGTTGCGCCAGCTCTTCACTGCGGCGACGGAGGGGGTGCGGTAGAACACGCCGTTGAGCTCGGTGGTAGCGAATTGGCTCGCATAATAAGGCAGCTGGTGACGCCCCAGCAGTCCCGGCGGAAAGAACGGGCCACGCCAGGAGTCATAATGCCAGCCTGAAGTGCCGATCAGGACCTGTGCCATGCGGCTGCAACCGTTGCGGGGGCAGGCAAGTTCGGCCGGCTGCGCGGCTGAATTGGGGCCGCAGATCCGCCCGGAACGGTCACCTTTGTCGGCGATCAGCGCGAAGCCGGCAAAATCGCTGCGTCCATCGTCGCTGTTGCGGCCGGTTGTCACCCGGCGCCCGCAACTGTCAACGCCGACGAGAGGTTTCCCCGCGGCGGCAGACAGAACGCCGCGGACGGAACGAAAAAGCCCGGCCGGAGCCGGGCTTTGGTTGGTCGGCGACCGAGGTCTGCCGGTCAGCGGCGGACGATCAGGCCCTTGGACGTGACCACCACCCAGCGGCCGTCCTGATAACGCACGGCATCGACGCGGCCGAGGCCCGGCAGCGGATCGCCGGGATAGGCCTCATAGAGCCCGCCAGGCCCGTCGACCATGGCGCCGCCCCCGGTCACCTTGGTGAGTGTCCAGCCATCGATGATCGCCAGCCGTTTCGGCTCGGTCTTGCCGTCGAGACGGGCGTCGCTCTTCTGCGCGATCGAGCCGGTAACCTCTCCGGTTGCCACGGCGCGCAGCCTGTCCTGAGCCTCGGCGAGCTTGGCAAGCTTGGCCGCACCTTCGTCCTGGGTCTTTTCCACCTTGTCGAGGCGCTCGCTGACCTTGCCGATCTGGGCCGTGCGGCCGCGGCCGGCGCGGTCGAAATCGCCGCGCAGCGCGGCGAGGTCGTTGGTCAGTTGCGCGAGGTTGCCGCGCAGGGCGGCGGCTTCGGTTTCGGCGCGATGATCCGGCGGCGGCTGGTTCGCGGCCAGATGATGGCCGACGGCAATCGTGGTGGCGGCGCCGCCGGCGGCGCCGAACGCCGCAGCGATCAGGGCGACGGCGGCCATCGACACCATGCGCCGGCGCTGACGCCTGCTGCGCGGGTTCGAGCTCGCAGCCGTGTCGTCGCCCCGGTCATCCGCGCGGCTCGATCGATCCGGCCAAAGGATCATGATGTTGGAGCTGCTGGCTGCATCCTGGGGCGAAGTGGCTTCCGCCCGAACAGGGTCCGGACGGGCGGGAATGAGGTCGCCAGAACCAGCCGTCGTCGGCTGGTCGGGGTCGGGTTTGGCGTCGGAATCACCCTCGCGGTTCGGCTCGATCACGGCAAGTCTCCTGATTTCGTTGACTATTCAGTGACCTTGATTGGTTGCCAATCAGTTACCGAATCCTTGCTTTGCTGCGATGCACGGGGACGACCATTCACAAAGATGTGGGGAACTCGGAACGAACCCGCGGGTTGGTTATCGCGTCAAACCGGCGCCTCGAGCCGTGGTGCGAAGCGATGCCCCTGGTGCAGTCGATCCTGGTTCTGCTCGCGACGGTTCTGGTCGTGCTTGCTGCGGTCCTCACCTACATCTTGCTCGCGCTGTCGGGTGGGGCGGGCGTCCTGGCCAACCGGATCGGGCAGGGTCGCCACGAGGGCTTGGTCATCAGGCCGCTGCGGCCCGCTGCCGCAGCGTGGGCGGCTGCATCGCCGGTGGTGCCAAAAAGTGGCGGTCGCGTCCCGGTGCCCGTGGTGGCGTTTCGCGGCACCTGAACTCGGCCGATCTCCCGCGGCCGTCACCAAAATTTGGCGATAGCTCGTCCAAGGATGAGGTGAAGTCGATGCCGGAGTTCAAGTACTGATTGCGTTCGCATCGAACGGAAAGACCGGCGCTCGCGCCGTTTTTTTTTTCGCCAAGAGGCGCATTTTGCCAGGAGCGCGTGACGGTCAGGCGTTGAGATGGATGAAGTCGCGCAGCAGCGGGTAGATCTCGTTGTTCCAGCGCCGACCGCTGAATACGCCGTAGTGGCCGACGCCGGCCTGCATGTGATGCAGCTTGCGATAGCGGCGCACGCCGGTGCAGAGATCCTGGGCGGCGACGGTCTGGCCGATCGAACAGATGTCGTCCTTTTCGCCTTCGACCGTCAGCAGCCCCATCTTGCGCACGGCGGCAGGATCGACCGGGCGTCCGCGATGGGTGAGCCGGCCCTGGGGCAGCAAGTGCTCCTGAAACACGTCGCGGATGGTTTCGATGTAGAAGTCGCCGGGCAGATCCATCACCGCGAAATATTCGTCGTAGAACGTCTTGATCACCCGGGCCTTCTCGATCTCTCCGCTGGCGAGGTGTTCGTAGAGTTCGACATGGGCTTTCAGATGCCGCTCCAGATTCATCGAGACGAAGGCGGTGAGCTGGACGAAGCCCGGATAGACCTTCCGCAGCGCGCCGGCGCATTGCAGCGGCACCGAGCTGATCATGTGCTGCTCGAACCAGGACAGCGGCTTGCTCTTGGCGAATTCATTGACCTTCGTCGGCTGGATGCGGGTGTCGATCGGGCCGGCCATCAGCGTCAGGCTTGCGGGCTTCGCCGGATGATCATCCTCGGACATCAGCGCCGCGGCGGCCAGCGCCGACACCGAGGGCTGGCAGATGGCCACCATATGCGGGCGCGGCCCGAGTTCGCCGAGAAAGGTGACGAGATGATCGGTGTAGTCGGCGAGACCGAATTCGCCGGCGCCGCGCGGGATGTCCCGCGGGTTGTGCCAGTCGGTGATATAGACGTCGTGGTCCTGGAGCAGCGTCTGCACGGTGTTGCGCAGCAGCGTGGCGAAATGGCCCGACATCGGCGCCACCAGCAGCACGCGCGGCTGCTCCAGGCCGCAGTCCTTGCGGAAATGCAGCAGCGAGCCGAACGGCGTCGCATAGGCCACCTCTTCGACCACCTCGCAGCTGCGGTTGCCAACCATCACCGGTTTGATGCCGTAAGGCGGCCGCCGGTAGGTCAGGTTGCTTCGGGAGACGAGCTCAAGGGCCGCAGCGAGGCGCCGCAGGCCGGCATCGGCGGGTCCGATCTTCTTCATTTCCTTGGGGATCAGATCGAACCAGCGAAGCGCCGCGGCGGCGCTGGCGCGTAACGGCGATCCCAGGGAGGTCAGGTTCTCGAAGGCCTGGTAGAGCATCAGGTCCCGCTGTGCATGGCGGCGTGCGCGCCGGAGCTGCTTGCAAGTCCCGGCACCCTCGTTTCATGCAAGTTCAGCGCCACATCGTTGGCGACGGACGCCGGAGCCGTCTGGCACGCGCCTTGCTCGTTTTTTCGCGGGCAATGCCGTCCGGGGAGGAGCGCCGTGGCCAAGGCGACACTGACCATCAGCAGCCGCAACTACTCGTCGTGGTCGATGCGCGGCTGGCTGCTGACGAAATTTTCCGGTCTGGAATTCGACGAGATCGTCGTTTCGCCTGACGATGCGGCGGCCCGCGCCGAGATCCTGCTGCTCTCCTCATCCATTCTGGTGCCGTGCCTCCGGCACGACGGCGCGGTGGTCTGGGACACCCTCGCCATCGCCGAATACCTCAACGAAGTCAGGCCCGACGCCGGGCTATTGCCGCAGGATCGGCTGCTGCGGGCGCGCTGCCGGTCGATCTGCGGCGAGATCCATTCGGGATTCACCAATCTGCGCTCGTCGTTGCCGGTCAACCTCAAGGCGCACATCCCCGGGTTCAAGATCTGGTCGCGAGCCCAGGCCGACATCGATCGCATCGTGACGATCTGGAGCGACTGTCTCGCCGAATCCGGCGGCCCCTTCCTGTTCGGCGAGCGCAGCATGGCCGATGCCATGTATGCGCCGGTGGCGACGCGCTTCAGGACCTACGACGTCCCGCTCAGCGACCGCCTGGCCGCCTATGTCGACTTCATCATGCAGCTGCCTGAAATGCAGCAATGGGTGGCGGCGGCGAAGCTCGAGCCGGCCGAAATCGAAGAACTCGAGGTCGATTTTTAGGCGAGCCCCGTTCGCCTCGCGCGAGCCGACCGGCTCAGAAATAGGCGATCGCTGCCCAAAGCATCTCCACACCGGGGAAATGGCACGATTGCGCCGACGGTTCGGCGCCATCTAGTGTGGCGTCTCGCAATTGCCTGCCGCAAAGGAATGCGAACGTTGGAAACGGGACACCAGGGCTCAATGCCAAACTGGCGCAGCTCAATGGTTTTCCAGGGCCGGGTGCATGGAAGCCCGGCGCTGGCGTGGTTTTCGCATGGTGCCACCCGGGGCTGCAGGCCGCGGAGGTCGGTGCGGCGTTCCGGCCCACGAGGCGCGCGATCTGCCATCGCGCTGAAGAGCCATGGAGGCCGTGATGAACCAGCACAGCAGCGTGATGAAGTTCTCCCATGTCAAACCGGGCGACACCGGCTATGTCGGCGGCGGCTTGCGCGATTTCTTTCTCTATCGCGATCTCGGTATCGCCGAGGCGACCGGCGGGCAGGTGATCGCCCATCTGGTGAAGGCCAACCTGCCGCCGACCGACGGCACCGGCTGGCACCGCCACGATTGCAATTTCCAGATCGTGCTGATGATGAAGGGGTGGGCGAAATTCATGTACGAGGACACGGTCACGCTGGTCGAGGCGGGCGACTGTGTCCACCAGCGGCCCGGCATGACCCATTACCTTTTCGACTATTCCCCGGACATGGAATATCTGGAGATCGTCAGTCCGGCGGATTTCAAGACGGTCGACACGCCTGCGCCGACAGGCGAGGTGCCGGCGGTCACGCCCTGGAAATAGTGGGGACTGCGACGCCTGCGTGGTCGAGCGGACGCCGCGCGAGGCGCGGCGTCCGTTGGTTTGATCTCCGTTGGTTTGATCTCCGTTGGTTTGATCTGCGTTGGTTTCATCTCCGGCAAATCAGGCCGATGCGGCGGCGTCGGCGACCACGCGCCGCCGCCACGGCTTGAGCACGACAACCGCCAGCAGGGACGCGAGAATGTTGGCGCCGGCGGCGATCAGGAAGACCCTGTCCCAGCTGCCGCTGCCCTGCTGGACGTAGTTGGCGATCGGCACCAGCAGCGCAGCCGTTCCCTTCGCCGTATAGAGCAGTCCCGCATTGGTCGCGGCGAATTTGGCGCCGAAGGTATCGGTGCAGGTCGACGGGAACAGGCTGTAGATCTCGCCCCAGGCGAAGAACACGAAGCCCGACAGCAGCACGAACCACACCGGATCCTTGCCCCAGAGATAGAGCATGAAGATGCCGACGCCTTCCATCGCAAAGGCGATGAACATCGTGTTCTCGCGGCCGATATTGTCCGACACCCAGCCGAAGAACGGACGGGTGAGGCCGTTGAGCACCCGGTCGATCGTGGCGGCGAAGGTGATCGCCGTCATCGTCATGCCGAGCAGGGTGACCGGCACGGCATCGACCCTGATGTCGGCGGCGATCGGCTTGAGGTTGGCGGTGATCATCAGGCCGCCGGCGCCGACGATGACGAACATGAAGTACATCAGCCAGAAGATCGGCTGCTTGATGACTTCGACTGGTCCGTAATTGCGGCGCGACTGGATCACGTTGGCATTCGACGTCACCGCCGGCACCTGTCCCGGTTTCGGCGCCAGCAGCACCAGGGAGAGCAGGCAGATCACGATGCCCTGTCCGATGCCGAAATTGAAGAACGCCGCCTGGAAGCCGCTGCTGGCGATCATCGCCTGGATCGGCGCCACCGTCAGCGCCGAGCCGGCGCCGAAGCCCGCGGCGGTGATGCCGGCGGCGAGCCCGCGCTTCTCCGGGAACCACTTCAGGGCGTTGCCGACGCAGGTGCCGTAGACCGCGCCGGCGCCGATGCCGGCGATGATCTGGGCGAAGTAGAATCCGGTCAGCGTATCGGCAAACGAGTTCATCACCCAGCCGACGGCGCAGAGCACGCCGCCGAACATCACGACAATTCGCGGGCCGTATTTGTCGACGAACCATCCTTCGATCGGCACCAGCCAGGTCTCGAACAGCACGAAGAGCGTGAAGGCCCACTGGATCGCGGCGCGATCCCAGCCGAATTTCTTCTGGATGTCCGGCACGAAAAAGGTCCAGCCGTATTGCAGATTGGCGATCATGACCATGCAGACGACGCCGATCGTCAGCTGCATCCATCGATATCCATCCCCGACCCGTGCCGTCGGCACGGACGCTGTCATCGTCATCGTCGTCACTCCCTTTTTGCCTTGCGGCCTTGTCGGCCGACTTGGGTGTTCAGGAACTCGGTTGTTCGCGACTTCGGTACTCAAGAACTCGGGCACTTGAAAATAGCGTGCTTCGCTTGCGCCCTCTTCAGAAAGGGCCTGTCATCCAGCCGCGGCCGAAGCCGAGTTCGGCCTCGGCGATGGCTTCGGCCCCGCGCAACAGCGTCTGCAGCAGCGTTGCCGCCGAGATCGACTGGCCCTGCAGCAGCGTCGACAGAAAGACAAGCGAGAGCGGCACCATCGCGAGATGCAGGACAAAGATGTCGCAGCTCTCGCGCCAGGTGTGACGGCGGCGCGCCGGCAGGAGGGTCGGCATGGTGTTTCCTCCGTGTTGTCTCAGCCCTTCATCAGCGTATCGGCAATGCCGCGCATCACGTTCGCCGGCCGCCGGCCGGTGAGGGCGTAGAAGGTCGAGCCGCGCTGCCAGTAGACCGTGGTTTGATCCTGCGTTCGCGCCACCGTCAGGCCGATGGAGTGCGGCCGGTCGGTGCGCATGGCGAACAGTGACAGTTCGCCGGCGTCGCCGGCCGACAGCGTCGCTTCGACGCCGTCGCCGCCCTGGGACGGATAGATCAGCGCGTCGGCGAGCCGCCAGCCCTGCTTGAGGTGGGGCATGGCGACCTGGCTGCGCGCGAACACCCCTTCGACATTCTCCGATCGCGCCTGGGCGCGCTGCAGGCTCATGCGATAGGCATGCACGGCGTCGACGACGAAGGCGGGCGTTTCATCGCTGTCGGCGATGACGAAGGCGCCGGCCTGCCAGTGAGCATACCAGCCGATGGCGATGAGGGCGACAACAGCCGCTGCGCGGCCAGCCATCCGGCTGGCGCGGCGCAGCAGAAATCGCGTCTGGAGCCTGCGGGCCGCGGCACTCAGCCGCGGCGATGGCGGCGCCGGCACGGCGGTGAAGGCCGATTTCAACGAACGGCGCGCATGGATATCGGCGAAGATGCGGGTTGCGGCAGCGGGATTGCGGGCGAGGAAGTCGGCAACCGCGGCCTCGCGGCGAGGATCGAGCTGGCCGTCGACATAGGCCAGGAGATCGTCTTCGGCGACGGGATCGGCAAGGGCGGCGTGGGCGAGGAGATCAGTCATGGCGGACGCTCACCAGTCGCGGTCGGCCACCGGACAGCGCCGCAACGCCTGGCTGATCGTTACGGTCCTCCGTGGCGCGCAGGGCGGCGCGCGCCCGGCCGATCCGCGACATCAGCGTGCCGAGCGGAATGCCGAGGGTTTCGGCGGCTTCGGCGTAGCTGAGATCCTCGACGGCGACGAGATAGAGCGCGGCCCGCTGTTCGTCCGGCAGGGCTTCGAAAGCGCGCATGGTGTCCTGAAGCTGAAGATGGGCATCCTGCGGCGGCGCCGCTTCGTTTGCCGCGGTGCCGGCAACGTCGCCGGCCCGGCGGGCGTCGGCGGCGGCCCGCCGCCGCTGGTCGATGAAGGTGTTATGGAGGATCGCGCGCAGCCAGCCGCTCAGGTTGTCGCCGTCGCGATAGGTCGAGGCGCGCTCCATGGCCCGCAGCAGCGTGTCGTGCACCAGGTCCTCGGCGCGGCCGTGGTCCCGCGTCAACGCCCGCGCGTAGCGCCGAAGCGATGCCAGCGAGGCGATGATGTCATGGCGCCCGAAAATGCTCATCGACCGGTATACGAAGTCGCATCCGGTTTTCATCCTCGCAGGCGGAGGGAAATCAGGGAGGTGGTGCGAAATGTCGCGGTGGCGTGACATATTGCCACGCCGCGGCGAACATCCCCCACAGCAGGCCCAGCATCATCCAGAAATGGCGCCAGTGATCGGTGTCGATGATGAAGCTTTCGCCGACGGCGCCGATGAAGGCGGCGAAGATCGCGAGGTAGGCGCGCTGCCAGGGCACCCGCACGAAGACGTGCCGCGATGCGAGATAGACGCTGGAAAAGATCAGCGCCGGATAGCAGATCCCCGACAGCCAGCCTCCGGACATGAAGGCGTTCAGGTACGAGTTGTGGGTGTCCTCCGGGAAATAATTGTGAAACTGCAGGGGGCCGATGCCGAGAGGCAGGTCGAGCGCCATCTGGGCGCCGAGGACATAGCGGCCGAAACGACCGAAGCGGCCGGCATCGTAGCTCTGTTCCAGTGCGGCGCGTTCCTTGAACAGGTTGCCGATGGTGTCGAAGGACAACAGCACAGCCAGCGCGGCGGCTGCGAGCGCGATGCCAAGGACCGCGAGGACGACCATTCTGCGGCGCAGCATGGTCGACGGGGTGGTCAGGTACATCAGCGCGAACAGCAGCACCGAGGCGAAGACCAGCTGGCCCCAGGCGGCGCGCGAGAATGACAGCAGCACGGCAAGGGCAATGAGGGCGAGAGCCAGCGCATTGCGCAGCGCCCGGCCGGGAGTGTCGATCAGCACGCTTTGCAGCGCGAACAGGGCCGGCAGGATCAGGAACGCGCCGAGCACATTGGGATCCTTGAACGTGCCGGCGGCGCGGCCGTAGAGGGTGAAGGCCTCCGGGTGGCCGGGCACCAGATGGAAGTAGCCGACGATGCCCGCGAGCGAGGTGACCACCGCGCCGGCGATGAGCCCGCCGCGCAGGGCGTCGAGCCGCGCGGCGGTGTCGTCGGCGACGATCATGGCAAAGATCACGGCACAGACCGCCATGTACCAGGAGGTGAGGATCCAGCTCAGGATCTCGGAGCTGTCCATCAGCCAGGCGGCGCAGATGGTGTAGCCGATATTGAGCAGGAACAGCAGCGCGATCAGCGGCAGGAACGCGGCGCGCAGCCGCAGTCCGGTGGCGCCGAACACCAGCAGCATGGTCAGCACGGCGATTTCATAAGGGCTCGGCTCGACGATGACGATCGCGCCGGCGAAACCGGCGAACCACAACAGCGCGCGCTGGAGGGGCACGACACCCGGCGCCTGCGAAGTTGCCGGAACGACGAGGCGGGCCGCCGTGCTCTGGGCCATCACTGAACTCTTCACCCTAGTGTCCTGTCTCCGAATTACCGCTCCATTTGCCTCATGCTCGCACGGTCATTCGGAGACATAAGGACACTAGCAAAATCAAAGTGCTAGTGTCCTGTTTCCAACGTTCGTATCCCATTGCAGCAGGCGCTCATACGAACGTTGGAAACAAGGGGACACTAGCATCATTATGATTCTAGTGTGGTTTTGGATCTGACGCTCGTTCGAAGAACTCGCTGCAATACTGAAACGAGCGTCAGATCCACCACACTAGTGTGGCTTATGTCTCGCAATTGCCTACGAGAGGCTTGCCGCAAAGGCGGTAGGCAATTGCGAGACGCCACACTAGGCCACGCCGGCCGATGCCGGCACTCGCACTTCGCTATCGTCGCTCAATAGGCATTGTCGGTCTTCAGCAGCGCCAGCGGCGTCTTGAACAGGATGTACAGGTCGAACAGCACCGACCAGTTTTCGATGTAGTAGAGATCGAACTCGACGCGCTTCTGGATCTTCTCGGCGTTGTCGATCTCGCCGCGCCAGCCGTTGATCTGGGCCCAGCCCGTGATGCCGGGCTTGACGCGGTGGCGGGCGAAATATCCGTCCACCGCCTCGTCGAACAGCTTGTTCTCCAGCTTGCCCTGCACCGCATGGGGGCGGGGGCCGACCAGCGACAGGTTGCCCTTGAACACCACGTTGAACAGCTGGGGAAGCTCGTCGAGGCTGGTCTTGCGGATGAAGCGGCCGACCCGCGTCACCCGTGGATCATTCCTGGTCACCACCCTGGAGGCTGCAGGGTCTGCCTGGTGGTGATAGAGCGAGCGGAGTTTGAAGACGTCGATGCGTTCGTTGTTGAAGCCGAAGCGCTTCTGGCGGAAGAGCACCGGCCCCGGGCTGTCGAGCTTGATGGCCAGGGCCACCAGCGCCATGATCGGCGACACCAGCAGCAGGATGAGGCCGCCGACGACGCGATCGAACAGCGATTTCAGGACCAGGTCCCAGTCGGTGATCGGCTGCTCGAAGACGTGCAGGGTCGGCACGTCGCCGAGATAGGAATAGGAGCGCGGCCGGAAGCGCAGCGCATTGGTGTGGGCCGACAGGTGGATGTCGACCGGCAGCACCCACAATTTCCGCAGCATGTCGAGGATGCGCGTCTCGGCCGAGATCGGCAGGGCGAACAGCACGAGGTCGACGCGGGTGCGGCGGGCGAATTCGACGATGTCGTCGATCTTGCCGAGCTTGGGCAGGCCGGCGCAGGTGGTCTGGACGCGGCTGTCGCTGCGATCGTCGAACACGCCGAGCAGCTTGATGTCGCTGTCCTCCTGGGTCCGCAGCGCATTGATCAGCTGTTCGCCGTTGGTGTCGGCGCCGATCACCACGGTGCGGCGGTCGAGCCGGCCGTCGCGCCCCCATTTGCGCACCACCATGCGAAGCGCCAGGCGCGAGCCGACCAGCACGGCGATGCCGCTGAAATAGAAGGCCGACAGCCACAGCCGCGAAAAATCGCTGCCGTGCTTGGCGAAGAAGGTGGCGCCGATGAACAGGAGAAACACCAGGGACCAGGATGAGATCAGCCGCGTCAACTGCACCAGGCGGCCGCGGAAGGTTTGCACGTCGTAGATGTCGGCGGCCTGGAAGCCGATGACCGCCGCCACCGCAACGCCGAGGATGACGAGGAGATAGGTCCAGCTGAAGCCGTTGCCCGGCACGACATAGGCGAGGTCGATCGCAATTCCGGTCGCGGCAATCAGCACGAAGTCGATCAGGCGCACGACGCCGGCGATGACCACCGGCGAGTAGGCGGAGCGGACCTTCTGGTTGGTCACCGCCAACGCGGCCGGCGACAGCCGCCGACGGCGCTCGACGAGCGGGGCGCCGGCCGGGCCGATCGCCGGCGCAGCCGCGGCGGCGTCGATCGTGGATCGGGCATCGGTCGGAGTCACGGGCAAGGCATCCGGTAGTTGCAATAGAATACGACAACAGATGGCGGCGGACGATGGCGGTCGACGATTTGATCTTCCCCGGATACCGGAGAAATCGAAAAAAATCGTTATTGCAGAAGGGTTCGGTTAACGGCGGGCGAACGCCGCGCGGTAGCCCGCGAGGACCCCTTCGACCATCGCCTTCTGGGAAAAATGCATGAAGACGCGCTCGCGCAGGTCCTTGGCCCGGGCGATCGTCCGGTCGGGGGCGGCGAGGGCGGCGGCGATGCCATCGGCCATGGCGCCGACATCGCCGGCTGCAAACAGCCCCGCCTCGTGCGGACCGAAGATCTCGGGAATGCCGCCGATCCGGGCGGCGATCATCGGGATCCCGGCCGCGGCGGCTTCGATGACGACATAGGGCATGGAATCGCCGCGCGAGGGCACCACCAGCAGACGTCCCTTGGAGAAGCCGTAGCGCGCCTTGACATGGCCGATGAAGCGCACGGCCTCGGTGAGGCCGAGACGCTCCACCTGGGCCCTGAGCGCTCCGGTCTCCTCGCCGTCGCCGCCGAGGGTCAGCGTCACCGATCGCCCCGCCGCCCGCAACCGTGATATCGCCTCGATCAGGAGGTCGGCCCCCTTGATGTGGCGAAACTCGCCCACATAGACGACGTCGGTGGCGTCCGGGGCGGTGACGACGGGATCGAATTCGCCGGCGGTGACGCCGTTGAAGACGGTGTGCACGAGGCCCGACGGCTCGCCGATGCGCGCCTGATAGGTGTCGCGGGCGAAGGCGCTTTCGAACAGGAACAGTTCGGTACGGTTCATCAGCGCCCGTTCCAGCCGCAGGTAGAACTGGCCTTCGAACGTGTTCGGTCCGAAATGCAGCGATCCGCCATGGGGCGTATAGATGCGGATGCTGCTGCGCGCAGAGGGCCGCAGCCGGACGAAGGCGCCGGCCTTGGCGCCGTGACCGTGGAGCACGTTCGGCTTGAGCCGGTGCACGAGGTGGGCAAAGCGCAGCCAGACGACGAAGTCGGACGGGTGCGGCGCGCGATGGATCGGGATTCGATGGATGCCGAGTTTCATCCGCGGCGCGAGTTGGCCGAATGCTGTGTCGGCACGCTCGCCCCCGGTGAGGCTGTCGGCGACGATGCCGACCGCGTGGCCGCGTTCCGCCTGGCCCGCCGCGATATCGACGATATGGCGAAAGATGCCGCCGACCGGCGCGCGCACCGCGTGGAGGATGCGCAGGGGCTTCTCGCTCGTGGTCGTCGCCATCGTCATGTCAGGACCAGCGCTCGCTGACGACGACGGTGTCGCCGGGCTTGAGCAGGGCGCCGAGCGGCACGCTGGCGCGCACCGGTCCGCTCGCCTCGGTGCGGGTGATGCAGCCCGACAGGGCAAGCGCGAGCAGGCTGGCAGGCAATCGACAGGTCATTCTGCGGCGGCACCGCATGTCGAGAATCCATTGAAAAATAATCGGGCGATTAACGGCTTTGATGGTTAACAAAGGGTGATTCCGTCGCCGGGGCGGTGCCTGACCTGCCCGCGACCGTGTGGATTAACGCCGCAGCAACCTTAATGGAGTGTAATCGGCGGGTGGCGGATCTCGTCGGTTGCGATTGAGGAGCGTGGTGATGCGTTGGGCGTTGGGGCGCCGCTGGGGAAGCAGCGCGGCAGGATCGGTGCCGGCGCGAGAGGCCGCCATGCCCCGGAGTCCTGCGGAGATCGAGGCGGCCGATGCGGCGGAGGAGAGGGGCGCGCTGCTGCGCGGCGACCTCGACATCCGTGAAGTCGGCCGTGCCCTGGCCCGGCACAGGCGTTGGGTGATCCTGCCCACCGCCTTCGCCTTTGTCGCCGCGCTGCTCGTCGTCAACATGATCACGCCGCGCTACAAGTCCGAGGCGCGGATTCTGATCGACGCCCGCGAGAATATCTTCCTGCGTCCCAACGCCGAGCGCAGCGATGAGCGGACCACTCTCGATCCCGAGGCGGTGACGAGCCAGGTCCAGCTCGTGTTGTCGCGTGACCTCGCGCGCGAGGTCATCAAGAAGAACAAGCTCGCCGATTTGCCGGAATTCGATCCGGTCCTGCGCGGCGTGTCGCCGCTCAAGTCGCTGCTGGCGCTGGTCGGCATCGGGCGCGACCCGTTCCGCCTGACGCCCGAGGAGCGCGTGCTGGATTCCTACTACGAGCGGCTTGCCGCGTTCGCGGTCGACAAGTCGCGGGTGATCGCCATCGAGTTTCAGTCCCAGGACCCCGAACTCGCGGCCAAGGTCGCCAACTCCATCGCGGCGGGTTATCTGGTGCTGCAACAGGCCGCCAAACAGAACCAGGCCCGTTCCGCGGGCCAATGGCTGGCGGGCGAGATCGAGAGCTTGCGCGGCAAGGTCGCCGATGCCGAGGCGAAGGTCGAGGAATTCCGCTCCAAGTCCAGCCTGTTCGTCGGCACCAACAACACCACGCTCTCCAACCAGCAGCTCGGCGAGATCAACACCCAGCTCACCAACGCCAAGGCACAGAAATCGGACGCCGAATCCAAGTCCAGGCTGATCCGCGACATGCTGCAGAGCGGCCGTCCGATCGAGGCTTCCGAGGTGCTCAATTCCGAACTGGTGCGCCGCCTCAACGAGCAGCGCATCACCCTGCAGGGCCAGCTCGCCGAGCAGTCCTCGACGCTGCTCGGCAACCATCCGCGCATCAAGGAGCTCAAGGCGCAGATCGCCGATCTCGATCGCCAGCTCCGCGACGAGGCCAGCAAGATCTCGCGCTCCCTCGAGAACGACGCCCGCATCGCCGGCGCGCGGGTGGAAAGCCTCACCGCCAGCCTCGACCAGATGAAGCGGCAGGCGACTTCGACCAACAGCCAGGACGTGCAGTTGCGGGCGCTCGAGCGTGAAGCCAAGGCGCAGCGCGACCTCCTGGAATCCTACCTGGCGAAATACCGCGAGGCGACGGCGCGCGAATCCATCGACACCGTGCCGAGCGACGCGCGCATCATTTCGCGCGCCATCGTCACCAACATGCCCGCCTTCCCCAAGAAGCTGCCGATCGTGCTGATCGTCACGCTCGCGACCCTGATGCTGACCGCCGGCGCGATCGTGTCGGGCGAGTTGCTGCGCATGACCGCGCCGCAATCCGCGGCGCCGCGATCGGCGGTCGCCGTGACCGGCCTCGAGCCGGTGTTCGCACCGACGATCGCGATTGCGGTGGCGCCCGACAGGGCGACAGCGCCGATCGGGGCGGTGACCGGGCCGGGTGCCGTGCTTGCACCGCCGCCTCCTGCGCCGCCGGTGCCGCCCGCGCATCATCCCGAACTCGCGGCGCCGGTGACCGAGATCGAGCAGCTCGCACAGAACCTGGTGGCGCTCGGCGAGCGGGCCCGCAAGGTGACGATGATCGGCGCCGGCCAGAACGAGACCGTGACGCTCACGGCGCTGACATTGGCGCGCCTGATGGCGCGCCGGGCTTCGGTGGTGCTGGTGGAATTGTCGATCTCCTCGCCGACGCTCGGCGCGGTCTCCAACGATCCGATGGCGCCGGGCCTCTCCGATCTGATCCTCGGCTCGGCTTCCTTCGGCCAGATCATCTCTCAGGACCGTTTGTCGCAGGTCCACCTGGTCGGCGCGGGCCGCGCCTCCAGGGATCGCGCGCTGCTGCAGTCGCCGCGGCTCGGACTCGCGATCGATGCCTTGCTGCGCGCCTATGACCATGTGGTGCTGGACGCCGGCACGGCCGCCGACCTGCCGGCGGCGCTGCTGTCGTCCAGTGCCCAGGCGGTGGTGATCCCGGATTCGGCGATGACGCCTGCCGCGCGCAGCGTGATGAGCGACCAGCTCCGCGCCACCGGCTTCCTCGGCGTCGCGATGCTGAGCGGTCCGGTCGATCCGGCCGGCACCATGTCCCGCACGGCAGCGGCCTGAGGGCGCCCGCCGCCGCTGTGAGGCGTGGCTCGCAGGCGCCATGCCGGCGAAGAGCGCGGGCCTGGCGATGGAAATGGTTTCCGACGTCGTTGCTTGCCCTTGGCTGGAATCCCCTTGGCGAGGCGGAGCGGGTGCGTGGCGCTACGGTCAGCGCTGCAAGGTGCCGCGCAGCAGCTGCGCCACCTGGCTGAGCGCCGGGCTGCGCTTGACGAGGCGCTTGGCATGGCCGAGCGACGACAGTCCCAGGGCGGCGACGCTGCCCTTGGCGCCGAGCGGCAGGAAGCTGTCGAACAGCGGCTCGTCGTTCTTGCAGAACATCCGCTTGTAGTCGTCGGTGCCGATGCCGAGATCGATCGCGGTGTAGCCGCGCTCGGCATAGTGGTCGATGATATTGCGCAGCAGGATCAGGCCGGGGCTGTATCGGGCGAGACCGGAGACCGTATAGGTATTGAACATCATCGAGAAGCGGTGGCCATCGGCGACACCGGCAAACACGGCGATCAACTCGTCGTCGCATTCGAGGGCATGGATGTCGACGGTGCGCCCGCCGCTCGGCTGCCGGCTCAGGCAGGCATCGAACACGAATTCGCGGACGCCCGTGTCGGCGAAGACATTCGGCAGTTTCTGGGCCGCCATGCGCAGCGGCTTGATGACGAAGAAGGCATCGAGGACGCGCTGGATGTCGGCGTCGCTGCGGGCGATCGTATAGCGATAGCCGGCAGTCGCCTGCAACTTGCGCTCCTTGCTGCGAAGCCGCTTGCGCATCGAATTGCTGATGCGCTCTTCCGGGCGGGCACCGGGCGCGAGCTTGAGCAGCGGACAGCCGGTGATGGCCGGCTGGCCGGGGAGCCGCGCCAGCGGGTTGGCGATGCCCTCCCATGTCCGGGGCTGCCGGGCCAGCGACAGCAGATCGGGCCGGTCGGCGCGCCGGCGCAGCATCGCGATCGCGGCATCGACATCGGCGCGCCCGGCATTGGCGGCGTAGGCGCGATGGACCAGCGGCATGTTGAAGGTCGCGTGCTTGCCGCCGAGAAAGCTGGCGACCTGCAACCCGTTTTCACTCTGGATGCCGAGCGGCAGCAGCAGCAAGGGCTGGCGGGCGGCGTCGAGGCCGGCCACGACATAGGGGGCGACACCTTCGCGGCTGCCGACCTGGCGCTGCCAGGCGGAGAGGAAGTCGTAGCGCTGGAACGGGGTGTAGAGATGGTTGGCATTCTCGAAGCTCCGCCAGAGAGGCTCGGCTTCCTCGAAGCGGTGCAGCACCTCGACCTGCGCCATTCGTGATGATCGCGTCAGGGTTGGCATTGGGCTCTCGTCGGTCGTGGCAGCCAACGTCATTGCAGGAATCGAACCCCTGGGCGCAATGAGCAATTTTCGGATGTGTCTGAAACCTTTGCAGACAAACGTCAAGAAAGCGTAAGAAGGGCGTCGCGCCCCCTGAGAGCGGCATGCCGGCATGCGCATCTGGCATGCCGGCAGTGCGCGGCGTCAAGCTGCGGTGTCGAGCCGCGGCGTCAAGCTGGTGTGTCCGGGCGCGCCATCCAGCTGATCAGCGGCATTGCCGGCAGCACCCAGCCGAGCCCGGCGACCACATAATAGATGAACTGGACGAGGCGCGAGCTGGCGATGAAGGGCGCCTGCGCGAAGGCCATCGCCAGCAGCGACCAGACGATCACCAGCACCAGGAGGGCGACGGTTCCGAGCAGTTTGCGCTGGCGGATTTTCATGACGGAATTGTGCGTGGTCCGGCGGTTTCACCGCTTTTCGCTGCGGTGCGGCCGGACTATAAGCACGGGACCTGTGCAATCAAGTTCAATCGCCTGTCCAACATGACCGAATCCTCCATCGCGGCCCGCCGCCTCAACGTCATTCGCGTCTGGCTGATCGCGGTCGCGGCGCTGATCGCCGCCATGGTGCTGGTCGGCGGCGCGACGAGGCTGACGGAATCGGGGCTGTCGATCGTCGAGTGGAAGCCGGTCACCGGCGCGCTGCCGCCGCTGGGCGAGGAGGCCTGGACCAGGGCGTTCGAGGCCTACAAGACCATTCCGCAATATCGCGAACTCAACCGGGGCATGAGCCTCGAGGAGTTCAAGACGATCTTCTGGTGGGAGTGGAGCCACCGCCTGCTCGGGCGCGTCATCGGCATGGTCTATCTGCTGCCGTTCCTGTTCTTTCTCGCCCGCGGCTGGTTCGTGCCGGATCTGCGCCGCCGCCTGTGGGTGATCTTCGGCCTCGGCGCGCTGCAGGGCGCGGTGGGCTGGTGGATGGTGGCTTCGGGGCTGACGGAGCGCGTCGAAGTGTCACAGTATCGCCTCGCCGCTCACCTGATTCTCGCACTTGTGATCTTCGCCGGGATCGTCTGGACGTTGCGGCGGTTGAGCTCCGCCGCTGGCGCGGTGACTTCGGCGCGGCTGCGGATCGGCAGCCGAATCCTGCTCGGGCTCGTTTTCCTGCAGATCTATTTCGGCGCGCTGGTCGCCGGTCTTCGCGCCGGCAGGGTGTTCAACACCTGGCCACAGATCGACGGCGGCCTTATCCCCTCGGCCGAGCGGCTGTTCTTCGAGGCGCCATGGTGGCGCAACTTCTTCGACAGCGCGCTCACCGTGCAGTTCAGCCACCGCATGCTTGCCTATCTCATCACCGTCGCGGTGCTGTTGCATCTCCTCGATGCTCTGCGCCACGGCTCGGCCTCGGTCCGTCGCGGCGCGCTGGCGCTGTTGGCGGCCGTGCTGGTCCAGGTCACGCTCGGCATCCTCACGCTGATCCACATGGTGCCGCTCGATATCGCGCTCGCCCACCAGGGCGTGGCGATCGTGGTGCTGACGCTGGCGCTGGTCCAGGTCGAGCGCCTGACGCCGGCGACCTCCGGCGCCGCGCAGCCCCGGCTCGGGCTCGCCGGCCAGCCGGGTTGACCAGGGCGGAGTGCGGCCGGGCTTCGCGCCGATCTGCGCGGCGACAGGCAAGATGGCGCGGCACCTCTTCAGGGGGGAGGCGATGTCGAAACAGTTCCCGGCCATCGAACCGTTCGACCGCGGGATGCTCGATGTCGGCGAGGGGCACCGCGTCTATTGGGAGTGCTGCGGCAATCCCCTAGGCAAGCCCGCGCTCTATCTGCACGGTGGTCCCGGCGCCGGTTGCTCGGCAGGACAGCGCCGGTTCTTCGACCCGGGTCTTTACCGCGCCGTGCTGTTCGATCAACGCGGCTCCGGACGCAGCCGTCCCCTGGCGAATGAGCCTGACGCTCAGCTCAGCGCCAACACCACGGCCCACCTCATTTCCGACATCGAGGTGCTTCGCGAGGTGCTCGGCGTGGAGCGCTGGACCATCTTGGGTCTGTCCTGGGGCACGACTCTCGCACTGGCCTACGCCCAGGTTCACCCCAAGCGGGTGAGCGCAATGGTGCTGGGATTCGTGACCACGACCTCGCGACGCGAAGTGCAATGGATGACCGAGGATGTCGGGCGGATCTTTCCACGGGAATGGGACCGCTTTGCGAGCGCAGTCCCTGTCCACCTGCGGCATCTGCGCCTGGTCGACGCTTACGCCACGATGCTTGTGGATCCCGATCCTGCCGTGCGAGATCACGCGGCGCGCGAGTGGTGCACTTGGGAGGATGCCCATGTCTCGCTGACGCCAGGTTCTACGCCGAACCCGCGCTACCAGGACCCGGAATTTCGATTGCGCTTTGCTCGGCTGGTCACGCACTACTGGCGCAATGCCGCTTTTCTCGAGGAGAACCAGCTCATCCGTGACGCCGCCCGGCTGGACGGCATCCCCGGCGTTCTGGTCCACGGACGTTTCGATGTCAGTGGACCGCTGGTCACGGCCTGGGAGTTGTCCCGGCGGTGGAGGTCCAGTCGGTTACACATCCTCGACGATGCCGGACACGGCGGCGGCAACGAATTCATGCCGCTGGCGCTCCGCGCCCTGGATGAGTTTTGGAAGCTTTAGTCTGCTCATCCCGGCTCGGCCCAAGGTAGCAGAGCCCTAACGTTCGTACGAACGTTAGAACCAAAGGGACATCAGCATGGCGGTGATTCTAGTGTGGTTTTGGATCTGACGCACGTACGGAGAATTCGCTGCAACGCTGATAGGAGCGTCAGATCCACCACATGAGCTATCGCCAAATTTTGGTGACGGCCGGGGCGGTCAGGCGGCGGCGGTTATGGGCTGACGGTCGGTCGGCTTGGCGACGACCTCGATCCCGTCGTTGAATGTCACACCGAGAACGAGTTTTGGCAACTGGTTGTGGCCATCGAGGCGACGCCAGCTTTTTTGTGCGCCTTCGAGCAATTTGAAGGTAAGCGTCGTTCCGGCGCCACCTTCCGGCTGATGTCCGGATCTGCGAGTCTGCGGCTTGGCTTTGACCGTTAGGCTTAGAATGGACACAGTGGATAGTGCTATCACCAGGCCGGTTCGACGGCTTGAGGTGTTCACCGGCGCGGGTCGCCGGCGGACGTGGAGCGACGAGGACAAAGCTCGGGTGGTCGCGGAGATCGAGACCGGCGGCGATTCTGTTTCCGGCGTGGCTCGGCGGCATGGATTGTCGCCGCAGCAATTGTTCGGCTGGCGCCGGCAAGTCAGAGAAGCTCAGACGGTCGCTTCCAGGGATGAGGAGCTGCGGTTCGTTCCGGCGGTGGTCGATGCGGCACCGCGCGGCGCCGCCGGCCCCCGGCAGCGCAAGGCCACGGGTCGGCACCAGGACGAACCGCTCGCCGGAACGATCGAGGTTGCGATCGACGGCGTGATGGTGCGCATCGGCCCCGGTGCTTCGGCGGAGACGATCGCCGCGGTGTTGCGGGCGTTGAAAGCCGGCGCGTGATCGGCCCGACCGGCGCGGTGCGGGTGATGGTGGCGACCAAGCCTGTGGACTTCCGCAAGGGCGCGGATGGATTGGCGGCCCTGGTGCGCGAGAGTTTGGCGGCGGATCCGTTCTCAGGCGCGATCTACGTGTTCCGCGCCAAACGTGCGGATCGGATCAAACTGGTGTTCTGGGACGGCACGGGGTTGTGCCTGTTCGCCAAGCGTCTTGAGGATGGCATCTTCCGCTGGCCGAAGATCGAAGACGGCGTGATACATCTGTCGGCTGCGCAATTGTCGGCGCTGCTCGAAGGGCTGGATTGGCGGCGTGTCCATGCCTTGCGCGAGACGGTGACGCCGGCGCAGCCGGGCTGATACTTGGCTCTGCGACGAAGTGAATCAGCATCGTTGGAATCGTCGCAAAGTGCGGGAAAATATGATCTGATTTGATCATGCCGAGCGATGGATTGCCTGACGATTTCGAGACCCTGAAAGCGATGCTACTCGCCGAGCGGGTGCAGAACGAACGGCTGCGTCAGATCATCAGGGACCTGCAGCGCCACCAGTTTGGCCGCCGGGCGGAGACGCTGCCCGAGGAGCAGATGCTGCTGGGCCTGGAAGACGTCGAGCAGGCGGCGGCGTGTGACGCAGCGGGCGCCGAGCAGGCGACACCGGCCGCGCGACAGGCCGGAGCAGCAAAGCGGCGAGCCAACCGCGGCGCGCTGCCGGCGCATCTGCCGCGGATTGAGACGACCATCGACATCGACGACAGGACTTGCCGCTGCTGCCAGGGCGTGTTGCACCGGATCGGCGAAGACAAGAGCGAGCGGCTGGATATCGTGCCGGCGCAGTTCCGGGTGCTGGTCACGATCCGACCGAGATACGCTTGCCGCCAATGCGAGGACGGCGTCGTGCAGGCCCCGGCGCCGGCGCGGCTGATCGAGGGCGGGATGCCAACGGAAGCCACCATTGCCCAGGTGCTGGTCTCCAAATATGCCGACCATCTGCCGCTGTACCGCCAGGCCCAGATCTATGCCCGGCAAGGCGTCGACCTCGACCGCTCGACGCTGGCAGACTGGGTGGGGCATGCCGCCTGGCACCTGCGTCCGCTGCACCAACGCCTGCTCGACAAGCTCAAGCAGCGGCCAAAACTGTTCGCCGATGAGACGACGTTGCCGGTGCTGGATCCCGGCCGCGGCCGCACCAAGACCGGCCAGTTGTGGGCCTATGCCGCCGATGACCGGCCATGGGGCGGATCCGATCCGCCGGGCGTGGCCTATGTCTATGCCCCGGACCGCAAAGCCGAGCGGCCGATCATCCATCTCGACGGCTTCAAGGGCATCTTGCAGGTCGACGGCTATGCCGGCTACCGCAGGTTGGCCGAGCGCGGCGACGTGCAGCTTGCGTTCTGCTGGGTCCATGTCCGGCGCAACTTCTACAAACTCGCCACGGCCGGACCTGCGCCGATTGCCAGCGAAGCGCTTCAGCGTATTGCTGCGCTGTATGCGATTGAGAAGGACATCCGTGGCCGCAGCGCCGAGGAGCATCGCCTGGCCAGGCAGCAGAAAAGCCGGCCGCTGATCGACGCATTGGAGCCGTGGCTGCGCACAAAACTCGGTCTGATCAGCCAAAAGGGCAAACTCGCCGAGGCGATCAACTACGCCCTGTCGCGCTGGGAGGGACTGACCCGCTTCCTCGACGATGGCCGCATCGAGCTCGACAACAACACCGTCGAGCGTTCCATCCGCCCGATTACGCTGAACCGGAAGAATGCTTTGTTCGCTGGCTCTGACGGAGGCGCTGAGCACTGGGCCACCATCGCAACACTGATCGAGACCTGCAAACTCAACGACATGGATCCACTCGGCTATCTCACGGATGTCCTCACCAGGATCGTCAACGGTCATCCCAATCGCGATATCGACGCGCTATTGCCGTGGGCCTACCGAAAGCAAGACCTCAGAGCCGTGGCCTGAGAACGACGCTTACGCTCTATCAAGACAAGCGGCAGCTGCTTGTTGGCGTCACGGGCGCTGCCAATGACTTCCCCTGGGACGACGGCGGACGACAGCCGCTTGACGATCCCCTTAAGGAGTTACGCTATCGGCTGGTTGCTGCCCTTGCCTTCGGACTTACGCCGCGACTGATTCATCTCAGCCGACTGCCCATATCGGAGGTGCGGCACTATCCGGCGCTGGCGGAGAATTTCCATGAACGCGTCATGCCGAAATGCCGGGCCGACATCGAAGCTGCGGCGAAGCGCGCCATGGCCGCCGTGCTGGGGCCGAATACCGGCGAAGTCCCTGCGGTGACGAGCGCTTTGCTCGGCGCGGTGTGGGGCGAGTTACACTTGGTAGTGTTGTTCGGCAAACTCGACGCGCCGAAACCGGGACGAATTGACGCCCAGGTGGATTGCGCGCTGGGCATCTGCGGGTTTCTGCCGGGCAAAGACCCGGCGGTCGAAGTCGCTCGCCCTGAGCCCTCACGCCGTCGGCCTGATGACCCCGAGGGCTGAGTAGAAGCGCCAGTCCTCAAGGAAATCCGGCAGCGTGACGGTCATTTGGTTCAGGTCCATGGAGAGCTAATGTCCCGTTTCCAACGTTCGTATCCCATTGCAGCAGGCGCTCATACGAACGTTGGAAACAAGGGGACACTAGCAATGATCATGATTCTAGTGTGGTTTTGGATCTGACGCTCGTTCGAAGAACTCGCTGCAATACTGAAACGAGCGTCAGATCCACCACACTAGAGTAGATCGCGCGAAGGCGGAATCGCCTCTGGGTGGGAAGCTGTTCGCGGACAGACTCATCTATAGCCGACTGTGGTTCCGATTAAACGCAGCCGACTATAAACACTTAATAGTTGAATTGGCGTCCGTGGAAAGCCAATGCGCTGCGCCTCAGGCGACCCTTGGGCCAGCCAGCACCGACAGCGCCGTCGCAGCCACGGCGGCATGGGCGAGTTCTATCGACGTTTTTTGCGCCTGCTCGCCGCGCGACATGTTCTCCGCCCGAAGGAAGGCGACATCCTTGATGCCCATGAAGCCGAAGGCGGCCTTGAGGTAGCCTTCCTGGAAGTCGAGCGGTGCCAGCGGCCCGCTGAGATAGGAGCCGCCGCGCGTCGAGACGACCACCACCTTCTTGCCGCCGGCAAGGCCGATCGGCCCGGTCTCAGTGTAGCGGAAAGTCTTGCCCGGCTGCATCACCCGGTCGATCCACGCCTTGAGCTGGCTTGCCACCGAGAAATTGTACATCGGCGCGCCGATCACCAGCACGTCGCTCGCAAGCAGCTCGCCCACCAGCGCGTCGGAGCGGGCATGCTCGCGGGGCGTCGTCTCGTCGAACTCACCGAAGGCCAGCGGCCGGAAGCCGGCGCCAATCGGCCCGTCGAGATGCGGCACCGCCTCCTCGACGAGGTCGTGATAGATGACCTGCGCCTTGGGCTCGGCCTTCAGAAGGTGGGCGACGAGCGCCTTGGTGAGTGCCCGCGAGGCGGAGGCGGGACCCTGGATGCTGGAATCGAGATGGAGGATGTGCATGGCCTGGAACTCCTGGGACGGTTGATGGCCGAACGTTACGCTCTTGCCTCGCTGTCCCACTAGCCGTGCTTATGGTACAGATTGTTCTTCCAATAGGACAATCGACGCGCCATGGACGACCTCAACGACCTCCTGATGTTTGCCTCGGTGGCCCGGCACAGCAGCTTTTCCGCGGCCGCGCAGGCCCTCGGCATCCCCAAGTCGCGCGTCAGCCGGCGGGTGGCCGATCTGGAAGCGCGGCTCGGCGTGCGCCTCCTGCAGCGCTCGACGCGCGCGGTCCACCTCACCGACACCGGGCGCGACTTCCTCACCCATTGCGAGGCGATGATCGCCGCCGCCCGCCAGGCGTTCGAGGTGGCCGAACGCTCGGGCGAGGCGCCGGTCGGCCGCCTGCGTGTGAGCTGCCCAGTCGGTGTCGCCCACATGTTCCTCGCGCCCGTGCTGCCAAAGTTCATGGCCGCGCACCCGGCGGTACGGCTCGAACTCGACCTCACCAACCGCAGGGTCGACGTCATTGCCGAGGGCTACGACATTGCCCTGCGCATCCGCTCCACCGTCGACGATTCCCAGCTGACCATCCGCCGCCTCGGCCTCAGCGAGCAATCGTTGGTGGCAAGCCCCGCCTTCATCGCCACCAACGGTCCGTTCGACACGGCCGACCGGCTGCAGCGCCAGCGCGGCCTCGGCCCGGCCGGCGTGCGCGGCGAGCGCAATTTCTGGCGCCTCACCGCGCCCGGGGGCGACAGCCTCGCCGTCGAATACACGCCGGGCCTCGCCACCGACGACATCTACATGCTGGGTCAGGCTGCGCTTGCCGGTTTGGGCATCGCGCTGTTGCCGCGCAACCTCTGCGGCCGGGCGGTGCGCGAGGGCCGGCTCGTGCGATTGCTGCCCGACTACCGCATCGATCCCCATCAGCTCCACGCCATCTTCCCCTCGCGGCGCGGGCTGGTGCCGGCGGTGCGCGCCTTCCTCGACTTCCTCGGCCACGAGTTGCCGATCCTGACGCGCGACCACGACGAAGGCTACGCGGCCACCGCGATCTAGCCTTCGCCCGCCATCAGCCCGAGCCCCCTGAGCGTGGTCTCGGCCAGAAGCCACAGTTCGGCTTCCGAGCGCACCACCTTGGAAATGACGTTGAGGCCGATCATCAAATTCTGAAGCGCCAGCGCCAGGGCGTGGATATTGGCGTCCGCGGCGATCTCACCCGCATCGCGCGCCATGGTTAGCAGATCCTCGATGCGCCGGGTGGAGCACGCCGCGAGGTCGGCGAGCAGCAGCGCCGGCCCTTCGGACGCCGGGCAAAGCTCGGCAATGGAGTTGACGATGATGCAACCCTTGCCGCCGACATCCTCAGTTCGCACGTGGCAGATGGCCCGCACCACGCGCTCGATCAACTGCAGGATGGCTCCCTCAACTTCGTCGTAGAGCGGGGCATCCGGCGCCGTCGGCGCGTAGCGGTCGATCACCTCGGCGAACAGCGCTTCGCGCGTTCCAAAGGTGTTGTAGAAGCTCGACCGCGAAATCCCCAACTTCTCCGACAGCGCCTTCACCGACGCGTGCTCATAGCCGTCGCTGCGGATCGCCTCGGTGGCAATGCGGATCGCCTCCTCACGGTCGAACTTCATGGGTCGCGCCATCACGGGCCTCTCGATTTCAATTTTTTGTACATCAGTGGACAAAATCTACGCTCTCCGATATATACATATATGTACAAAATATCATCCCATCCCAGGAGGTCGAAATGACAGCACTCGTGATTGTCGAAGCCCGTCTTAAGAACCCGGCCAAGATGGCCGAATATTCCGCCGCTGCCGCGCCCATCGTCGCCGCCTTCGGTGGCGAGTTCATCCACCGCGCCAAGTATGTGGAGACGCTGGGCGGCAGCCCGACGCCGCACGGCCTTGGCATCCTGCGCTTTTCCTCGGCCGATGCCGCCCGGATTTGGTTCAATTCGCCCGAATATCAGGCCATCGTGCCGCTGCGCGAGGAAGCCGCCGAGATGACCTTCCGGCTCTACGAGGAGGCGTGAGCGATGACGGTGACCTCCCTCGCTTCCCTAGGGCGTGACCTTCGGCAAGGTCTTCTGGCGCTGGCCATGGCCTTCGCCGCCGCCTTTCTGCCCGCCCAAAGCCGCGCTGCCGAGATCGGGCTTCCCAACATCGTGCTCGTCCACGGCGCCTTCGCCGACGGGTCGAGCTGGTCCGACGTGATCCCGCTGTTGCAGGCGAAGGGCTACCACGTCACGGCGGTGCAGATCCCGCTGACCTCGCTCGCCGACGACGTCGCCGCCACCCGCCGCGCGCTGGAGCGGCAGACCGGCGACGTGCTGCTGGTCGGCCATTCCTGGGCCGGCGCGGTGGTGACCGAGGCGGGCAACGGGCCCAACGTCAAGGGCCTCGTCTATCTCTCCGCCCTGGTGCCCGACGCTGGGGGATCAGTGGCTGAGCTGCTTCAAAAGCGCAATTCGCCGATGCATGGGCTGACGCCCGACAAGAACGGCTTCGTCTGGCTCGACGACCCCACGGCCTACGCCCATGTGATGGCCGCCGACGTGCCGCCTGCCCGCGTCGCCCAGCTCGCCGCCATCGAAAAGCCGATTGTCGCCAGTGTCTTCGGCGACAAGGTGACGGACGCCGCCTGGACCAACCGGCCGAGCTGGTATCTCGTCACCGAGGGCGACAATGCGCTGCCGACGGCCGCGCAGACATGGCTCAGCCAGCACATCGGCGCCACGACCAAGACCATCGCCTCCAGCCACATGTCGATGATCTCCCACCCCGACGTGGTAGCCGACTTCATCGCCGGGGCCGCCAGCAAAGCCGGCAAGTGACAAGGCCGCGGCGGCAAAGCTCTTCCCGTCCGCCTGTGTCGGACCTCGCCTCTTCGGCCCGAGATACCCTCTCGGCCGTGGAGGAGTGGTGGCCTGGCAGCCACCACTCAAGAGGCTATCCCGTCTCCCCCTCCGTGAGAAAGAGGATCTTCGGCAGAATGGAGCTAGTGTGGCGTCTCGCAATTGCCTACCGCCTTTGCGGCCAGTCTCTCGTAGGCAATTGCGAGACATAAGCCACACTAGCGCTTTGATTTTGCTAGTGTCCTTTATGTCTCCGAATGACCGTGCGAGGGTGAGGCAAATGAAGCGGTAATTCGGAGACAGGACACTAGAGCAGACTCCGATCAAGGTGGATCATATCCGCATGCGGCGAAGTAGTTTGCGCATTGGGCGGGCTTGAAGATGTCGGCGCAGGTTTCGAGGGCGCGCATCAGGGCGGCGACGGTCCGCTCGGCGATTTTGCGCAAATGCGCTTTCAGCTTGGAAAACGCCTTTTCGATCGGGTTCATGTCGGGGCTATAGGGCGGGAGGTAGAGCAGCTCGGCGCCCGCGGCCTCGATCAACTCCTTGACCCGCGGCCCCTTGTGGGCGGACAGATTGTCCATGACGACAACGTCGCCTTTCGAGAGGGTGGGAACGAGGCAGTGTTCCACCCAGTCCTCGAACAGGGCGGCGGTGATCGGACGATCATAGGTCTTCGCCGCCACGAGCCCGCGAAGGCGGATGCCGGCGACGAGCGTGACCGTCTTGTAATGGCCGTGCGGCACGCCGACACGCAACCGCCGTCCGCGCCGGCAACGCCCACCTTTGCGCGCCAAATTGGTCGAGGCGCCCGTTTCGTCGATGAAGACGAGCTTCTCGGGATCGAGATCGAGCTGTCGCTCGAACCATTCGAGGCGTTGCTTCAGGACGTCCGGGCGCTGCTGCTCCGAGGCGTGTGCGGTCTTTTTTTAAACGTGACGCCATGACGGTCGAAGAAGCGCCACAGCACGGAACTCGAAAAATGCTCGCCACAATTCCTGATCAGACGTTCCTGGATCTCCAGCAGGGTGACGTCCGGCGTGCGCCGGATCAGCCCCATCAGGTAACCGTGATGGGCTTCGATGCGGCCGGAGCGGCGATCGCCTCCAGTCGACTTCGGCGACATTTCTCCCGTCGTCTCGAATTGCTTAACCCAGCGCACGGCGCTCGCAATGCTGACTTCGAAACGCTTGGCCGCCGCATTGCGCGACAGCCCGCCCGAGACGACAGCTTCCACCACTCGTTTGCGAAGATCGTCGGAAAGCGCCATTCCAGCCGCCTCCATTCTGCGGCAGGAATCATGAATCAGATGTCAGCCGATTCGGGAATCCTGATTCGATTCACATCGCTCGGAGCCTGCTCTAGTGTGGTGGATCTGACGCTCGTTTCAGTATTGCAGCGAGTTCTTCGAACGAGCGTCAGATCCAAAACCACACTAGTGTTCGTATGAGCGCCTGCTGCAATGGGATACGAACGTTGGAAACTGGACACTAGCAAAATCAAAAAGCTAGTGCGGCTTATGTCTCGCAATTGCCTACAGGGGCTTGCCGCGAAGGGCATAGGCAATTGCGAGACGCCACACTAGAAGACCTCAGTCCTCCAGCCCCTGGGCGAGGTCGGCGATCAGGTCTTCCTTGTCCTCGATGCCGACCGACAGCCGCACCACGTCGACGCCGGCGCCGGCCAGTGCCTTCTGGTCGTCGTCGAGCTGGCTGTGGGTGGTCGAGGCCGGATGGATGATCAGCGAGCGGGTATCGCCGACATTGGCGAGATGCGAGAACAGCTTGACGGTCGACACCAGCTTGATGCCGGCGTCGTAGCCGCCCTTCAGCCCGAAGGTGAAGACCGCGCCGGCACCCTTGGGCGCGTATTTGCGGGCGAGGTTGTGGTAGCGGTCGCCCGGCAGGCCGGCATAGTTGACCCACGCCACCGCCGGATGGGTCGACAGCCATTCGGCGACCGCCTTGGCGTTGTCGGAATGTCGCTGCATGCGCAGCGCCAGCGTCTCGATGCCGGTCAGGATCAGGAAGGCGTTGAACGGCGACAGCGCCGGGCCGAGATCGCGCAGCCCGAGCACCCGGGCGGCGATGGCGAAGGCGAAGTTGCCGAAGGTCTCCTGGATCTTGAGGCCGTGATATTCCGGCCGCGGCTCGCTCAGCGCCGGATAGCGGCCGTCGCGCGACCAGTCGAAAGTGCCGGCGTCGACGAGGATGCCGCCCAGCGAATTGCCGTGGCCGCCGAGGAACTTGGTCAGCGAATGGACGACGATGTCGGCGCCGTGGTCGATCGGCTTGATCAGGTAGGGCGACGCCAGCGTGTTGTCGACGATCAGCGGCACGCCGGCCTTGCGCGCCACCGCGGCGATCGCCTCGATGTCGGTGACGGCGCCGCCCGGATTGGCGATGGATTCGATGAAGATCGCCTTGGTCTTCGGCGACACCGCCTTCTCGAAACTGGAGACGTCGTCGGGGTCGGCCCAGACCACGTTCCAGCCGAAATTCTTGAACGAGTGGTTGAACTGATTGATCGAGCCGCCATAGAGCTTGCGCGCCGCGATGAATTCGTCGCCCGGCTGCATCAAGGTGTGGAAGACGAGAAACTGCGCGGCATGGCCGGAGGCGGTGGCGAGCGCCGCGGTGCCGCCTTCGAGCGCCGCGACGCGCTCTTCCAGCACCGCGGTGGTCGGGTTGGTGATGCGGGTATAGATGTTGCCGAAGGCCTGCAGCCCGAACAGCGACGCGGCGTGATCGGCGTCGTTGAAGACGAAGGAGGTGGTCTGGTAGATCGGCGTCGCGCGGGCGCCGGTGGTCGGATCCGGCTGGGCGCCGGCGTGAATGGCGAGCGTGGAAAATCCGGGCGTTCGTTCGGTCATTATTTTTCCTTGGTTGCGTTGTCGGCGGGAGTTCCAGCAGCGAGGGGCGCCATGCTGGTCACGGTGCGCGGCGGCGTCAAGCGGCGGGGCCCGACGATGTCGATTTGGCAAATCTGTCCTACCGCAACGTTGACGTGCGACAATTAAATCCTGCTGCTTCACCGTCCCGGCGGCAATCGTTTCGCCGCCCGGGAGGCGGCGATGGCAGGTGGTCGCCAGATGTCGTGCTGCTGGAATGGGCGGGCGAGGCTTTGGTCGACATTCGCGATTTCCGCCATGCCCGCTACATGATGGACGGCGCGGTGGTCGAACTCCTCAGACCCCGCCTCACGTCGCGCCCTTGTCCTTCGGCGGCTCCGCCGCGCGGTCGGCGGCAGTGGTGGCGCCGCCGGACACGCTCTGGCGGTTGAGCGACAGTCGCATGCCCAGGGTCGGCGGCGGCGCGCGCCGCGCGCTCAAGGTGCGCGAATTGACGCCCATCCACTGGATCTCGGAGCTGAGGCGGCCGTATTCGATCTTGGGGCAGCGGTTCATCACCACCTTGATGCCGTGGGCCTCGGCCTTCGCCGCCGCTTCGTCGTTGCGGATGCCGAGCTGCATCCAGATCACTTTCGGCCGCGGCGCGAGGTTGAGTGCCTCGTCCACCACCGGCATCACATGAGCGGCGCCGCGGAAGATGTCGACCATGTCGACGGGCCGGTCGATATCCGCGAGCCGGCCGACGAAGGGGCGCCCGACCAGCATCTTGCCGACCTGGCCGGGATTCACCGGGATCATGTCGTAGCCGCGTTCGGCCAGATATTTGAAGACGAAGTAGCTCGGCCGCACGTTGACCGGCGATGCGCCGACCATGGCGATGGTCTTCACGCCGTTGAGGATGCCGCGAATGTAGTTGTCGTCGTAGGCGTCGTGATTCATCTGCAAGATCGCGCCGGTAGTCACCGGTCCTCCCAGCTCGGCTGGCGCTTCTCGATGAAGGCGCTGATGCCTTCCTCGGCGTCGCGCGCCAGCATGTTCTGCGTCATGACTTCGGCGGCGTAGCGGTAGGCCTCGGCGAGCGGCATCTCGGCCTGGGCGTAGAACGCCTCCTTGCCGACCCTGAGCGTATAGGCCGATTTCGCCGCGATCCTTTTCGCCAGCGCGACCGCCGCGGCGCGCTCGGTGCCCGCCGTCACCACGCTGTTGACGAGGCCGATTTCCGCGGCACGGTGTGCCGTCACGGCTTCTCCGGTCAGCAGCATGTGCATCGCATGCTTGCGCGGCACGTTGCGCGACAGCGCCACCATGGGGGTCGAGCAGAACAGGCCGATATCGACGCCGGGCGTCGCAAAGCTCGCCGCCTCCGAGGCCACCGCGAGATCGCAGCTCGCCACCAACTGGCAGCCGGCGGCGGTGGCGACGCCCTGGACGGCGGCGATCACCGGCTTCGGCAGGCGCACAACGGCCTGCATCATGGCGCTGCAGGCGGACATGATCTTGGCGAAATAGGCGCGACCGCGGTCGGCGTCGGTCCGATGCGCGGTCAGCTCCTTGAGGTCGTGGCCGGCGGAGAACACCGATCCCGCGGCGGCGATCACCACCGCGCGCACGCTCGCGTCGTCGCGGACGTCGTCGAGCGCGGCGTGCAGGGCGGCGATCAGCCCCTCCGACAGGCTGTTGCGGGCCTGCGGCCGGTCGAGGACGAGCACGGCGACCGGTCCATCGGTTTCGCGCAGCAGGAGGTCGCGGGAGGGTGTGGTCGCGGGCAGTGCGGTCATGGCTTGTCGATCCGGCGCATGGAGGGCCGGCACGGTAGGGCGCGACGGCCACCGGTTCAATCGCCGGCGGGCAGGGAGGTGCCCTGCGTCCGCCAAAAAGCGGTCCGGGTTTCCACCACCGGTTTCCACTCGGCGCGAAAACGCTCTATAGGGGCGAAACGGGCGCGCGGGGGGCGCGCGAACGTCAGGGGGCAGGACGACGATGGCGGCGGCGAAAATGACGGTTCCCGAGCTGGAGGGGTTTCTCCATCGGGAGTTTCCCCAGGCCTTCGCCAGCGGCGACATCGTGATCGAGAGTGCGGACGGGCAGACCTGCCTGCTGCGCCAGACCTATAGCGAACGCATGCTGCGGCCGGGCGGCACGGTGTCCGGACCGACCCTGATGACACTGGCGGATTTCGCCATGTACGTCGTGCTGCTGTCGGCGATCGGCCCGGTAGGGCTCGCGGTGACCACCAGTCTCAACATCAATTTCCTGCGCAAGGGGCAGCCTGGCCAGGACGTGATGGCGGCGGCGAGGCTGCTCAAGCTCGGCAGGCGGCTCGCGGTGGGGGAGGTCAACCTGCTGTCGGGCACCTCGCCGGACCCGATCGCCCACGTCACCTCGACCTATTCCATTCCCAGCGCAGCGTTTCCTTGATGGTATTATTGCACCATATTTATAACTCATTGTTTTTGATGATGTAATTTTGACGCCGGAGCGTTGACGCCGGCGGTGCGGTTCTCTAGAAATCCGCGGCAATGCGGTGCGTCGCGCCGCGGTGTGTTTTACGGGCCCGCGCGCCTCCGGCACGCTCGTCCGTTCTTCTCAACTGATTGATTCAGACAGGTTCACTCAAATGGCAACCTATTCGGCGAAGCCGGCGGAGGTCGAAAAGAAGTGGGTGCTGATCGACGCCAAGGGTCTGGTCGTCGGCCGTCTCGCCACGCTTGTCGCGATGCGCCTGCGCGGCAAGCATCGCCCGACCTACACTCCTCACGTCGATGACGGCGACAACGTCATCATCATCAATGCGGCCAAGGTCGTGCTGACCGGCCGCAAGCGCGAAAACAAGGTCTATTATCACCACACCGGGTTCATCGGCGGCATCAAGGAGCGCACCGCGAAGGCGATCCTCGAGGGTCGTTTCCCCGAGCGCGTGGTCGAAAAGGCCATCGAGCGCATGCTGCCGCGCGGCCCGCTGGGTCGCAAGCAGCTCGGTAATCTGCGGGTCTATGCCGGTGCGGAGCATCCGCATGAGGCGCAGCAGCCCGAGATCATCGACGTCGCATCACTGAACCGCAAGAACACGAGGGTCGCGTAACATGGCCGAGACCATTCAATCGCTCGACCAGTTGTCGTCGCTGAAGCCGGCGGCTGCCGAGGCGCCCAAATACGTCAAGAAGGTCGACAAGTTCGGCCGCGCCTACGCCACCGGCAAGCGCAAGGACGCGGTGGCCCGCGTCTGGATCAAGCCGGGCTCCGGCAAGATCGTGGTCAACACTCGCGAGGTCGAGATCTATTTCGCCCGGCCGGTGCTGCAGATGATGATCCAGCAGCCGCTGACCGTTGCCGCGCGCCAGGACCAGTATGACGTGATCTGCACCGTCTCCGGTGGCGGCCTGTCGGGCCAGGCCGGCGCCGTGCGCCACGGCCTGTCCAAGGCGCTGACCTACATGGAGCCGGAACTCCGCACGGTGCTGAAGAAGGGCGGCTTCCTGACCCGCGACTCCCGCGTGGTCGAGCGCAAGAAGTACGGCCGCGCCAAGGCCCGCCGCAGCTTCCAGTTCTCGAAGCGCTGATCGGCGGTTCGCATCCCGGCGCTCGCCGGCAACAGGGTTCGAAAAGGGCAGCTTCGGCTGCCCTTTTTGCTTTGGTGGATGGTGTCGAGCCTGCGGCGTTGCGGGTGGCGAGCGCTTAACGATTGCTTAAAAAAAGATTGTGCGGGGCTGCCGCGTTTTCCCGAAAAATGCCGGGCAGGGAGCAACGTTTTCCGAAGATGCCCGCGGCTAGGATGGCTCGTCGGCAGAAAGCCGGCAGGCAGGCATCACGCGCCCGGATGTCGCGTCACTTGGCTGGTGGACACAAATGTCGCTCGATATCTCAACCCTTTACGTCGTCGCAACGCTGGTTGCCGGCATGCTCGGCGGCCTCTTGCTGTTTTTCTGGCGTCAGGAAAAACTTCCAGCGCTGGGCTGGTGGGCGGCCGCCTATCTGATCGGCGCCGTCTCCATCGGTCTGTGGTCGCTGGCCGGCGCCGTGATGGCCCCGCTGCCGCTGCTCGCGGTCAGTGGCGCCGGCTTCGTCGCCTGCGGTCTGGTGTGGAGCGCCGCGCGCGTGTTCCACGGCAAGACCCCGAACTGGCCGATGGTGACGGTCGGCGCGGCGGTCTGGGTCGGGTGCGGACTCCTGATCTCCTCGTCCTATCTGCGCACCATCGTCGGCACCGCGATCGTCGCCGCCTACGCCGTCATGACCGTCAGCGAATTGTGGTCGGAGCGGCGCAAGTCGCAGCAGAGGCGCTGGCCGGCGGCGGTGATCCCGATGCTGCACGGCACGGTGCTGATGCTGCCGATCGTGCTCGGCGGCCTGATGTCGCCGCAAGGCGAGGCGTTTCGGCCCAACAGTCTGTGGGTCGTCATCTATACCATCGAGCTCGTGCTCTACGGCGTGGGCACCGTGTTCGTCATCTTCATGATGGTCAGCGATCGCGCGGTGCGGGCCCACAAGGCCGCGGCCGCGATCGATCCGCTGACCGGGCTGCTCAACCGCCGCGGTTTCGGCGAGGCGACCGAGCGCATGATCCAGCGCGAGGCCAAGGCCGGCCGGCCGGTGAGCGCGATGATCTTCGACATCGATCACTTCAAGTCGGTCAACGATCGGTTCGGCCATCCCGCCGGCGACGAGGTCCTCAAGGCCTTCGCGAGCGTGGTCAGCGGTAACTTGCGGATCTCGGACCTGATCGGCCGCATCGGTGGCGAGGAGTTCGCCGCCTTGCTGCCCTGTTCCATCGAGGAAGCGGTGCTGGCGGCCGAACGGGTGCGCGAGGCCTTCCAGACCAGCGGCATCAAGGTCGGCGAGGTGGCGGTCGAGACCACGGTGTCCATCGGCATCGCCGGCGGTCCGGCCAATACCGAACTCGAGGTCCTGCTGGCGAGCGCGGACACGGCCTTGTACCGCGCCAAGCGGACCGGCCGGAATCGGGTCGAAGCGGTGAGCGAGGAACCGCTGTCGCTCGGCGGTGGCCGAAAGCTCGCGGCCGGTGCCGCGGCGCCGCGGACCGTGCCCGAAGTCGAAGCCGAAGTCGTGGCGTGACGCGTTCCTAACCTTTCATTTACCATGCGGCGTTTAGCATCGGCCGCATGACGATACGCAGTGACGTCCACCAGCAGATCGCGCTCAATACGCTCGACCGGGCCGTTGCCGCCACGCGGGCCGGTTTCGGTTGCCTGTTTTCCGGCTCGGAGGATTACGAGCGCGCGCTGATCGCCGAGCGCCGCGCCGAGGGCCGTTACACGCCGCCGGCGAGCCGGCTGCCCTGGCTGTTGTTCGCGGGGCTGGCCTTCCTGGTTGCCGGCACCGCGCTGCTGCTGGCCTGATTTTTCCGGCTTGCCCGATCGGGTCGGCGCGTTCCGCTCGCAGGCGAAACGCGCTATGCAGGTCCGCCCATTTTAAGAACAGGTGGACTTAGATGATCACTGAAATCGCCCAGATCGAGATCAAGCCCGGCTCGGAAAAGGACTTCGAGGCCGCCGTGGCGAAGGCCCGCGATGCCTTCGGCCGCTCCAAGGGCTTCCTCGGCTTCGAACTGCATCGCTCGATCGAGAAGCCCCAGCGCTATCGCCTGCTGGCGAAGTGGCAGAGCGTCGAGGCCCATACCGTCGACTTCCGCGGCTCGGACAATTTCGCCGAATGGCGGACGCTGGTCGGACCCTATTTCGCCTCGCCTCCGGAGGTCGAGCACACCGAGACGGTGGTGACGACCTGAGGGGCGGCTGGACAGGCGTTCGCTGGCGCGGATGTGGCGCGCGCGAGTGCGCTTCATCCGACAGCGAGCGCCGACTGGCTCATCTCGAAGGCGAGGTCGAGCAAATTCGGCAGGGCCGGATTGCGGTTGTGCTCCGACCACACCGCATCGAACCGGCCCTGTTCGATCTCATGGCGATGGTGCGGAGCACGGCGCCGATGACGCCGCTCGAACGGGAGAATGCCTAACGTCTCTTCCACCGCCTTGATCCGGGTGCAGACACAAGATTGTGTGGTACCCGGTACGTTCGCCGCATGTCGGAAGTGCAGGTATTCCGCGACAACAGCATGGCGCAGCGCGGCAAGCGGGATGAGCCAAAAGCGTCATGCCCCGGCCCGGCTTACTCCTCATAAGCAACGCGATAGTGTTCCCCCGTTCGCACGATGCGCGCGAAGCCGAGTTCTCCAAGGTGCATTCCGGCAATCAGCAGCTTCTCTGCGCTGACAAGGTCCAGTAGCCTCGACCGCGTTTCCGCCGCGAGGTGGACGTCCTGATCGAACGAGATCGACACGTCGGGGCAGGCGATCTGAATCTGCGGGAAATGAACGATGTCTCCCCAGACCAGCAGACTCCGATCGCCGGAATCGAGACGGTAGCCGGTGTGCCCGGCCGTATGCCCCGGCAGCGGCATGGCCGTGATGCCGGGGAACACTTCGCCGTCGCTGAAGGCGCGCAGACTGTCGCGGTAGCCGTCGAATGCCTGACGCGCGATCTGGAAATTGCCGCGAGCGCGCTCGCTGACGCGGCTCAGATTGCCGTCATCTCGCCAGAACGCGAGTTCTCTCTGATGGAGGACAAGCTCGGCGCTGGGAAAAGCCTTTTCTCCCGAAGCCTTCGTCAGCCCTCCGACATGATCGGGATGGGCATGGGTCAGGAGTATCGTGTCGACGTCGGAGGGCTGCACCCCGGCCAGCGCCAGATTGGTCGTGAGGCGACCGCCCCATTGTCTGATCCCACCGGCTCCCGCATCGATCAGGATGGTGCGGCCAGCGCCGCGTACCAGATAGCCGTTGATATGGACGGCTGAAGGCTCCGCTATTCCCGCGTCTTCCTGCATCCGGCGGCCGTCGGCAGGATCCATACCGGACAGGAAATCGAGACTGGCCGTCAGATAGCCGTCGCTGATCGCGGTGATGCTGAAATCGCCGATCCTCCGGCTGGGAAGTGTGGAAAGGGACATGAAGCGTCTCCAGACGGTCGATCAGTTGCGCGCGTGAATGTTCGCCGGGGCGTAACCGAAGCAACGGATACGGACAGTGACGCCGGTCGCCTTGCCAATGGCGTCATCAAGGCCGTTTATGAACCGCTCCATCACCGGGGGCGTGCGGGAAGCGGCGAGTCGATAGCGGATGTCCGCGAAAACCAGGTGGCCGCGACCGTGCCGGACAGGCACATAGATGACATGCACGGTCTCCAGCGCCGCCCGGAGGATATCCGTGCAAAGCTCGGTGCACCGGTCGGTCAGGCTTGAGAGGACCGCGTCGGATGGCATCTTGTCCGCCGGAATGAAGATCGTGACATTCGGCATCACGATCCACCTTGATCGGCCAAGCCAGTGCCGCTGCCGCTCGTCAACTGGGCCGTCATCGGCGCATAGACGTGGATGTCTTCCGGCAGATGATCGATGGCAGGCAGCAGGCCGCGGCTGACCTTGGTGAGCCAGCGGCGTTCGGGGAATTTCTCCAGCTCGACCGCTCGCATCGCGCAGGGACTATGGCCAAGCCGGATCAACGAGTCGGGGCCGTTAGCGCTCGTCAGCAGAAACTCATCGTTCCCGACCGCTGGCGCCGGGTCGAGGCTGTCATAGAGATTGCGGTGCCAGTCGGTGATGTGCTGCTGCCAGCGCGCGAAATTCCCGCCGCCCTTCCGGCGATATTCCTCGCCGGTCAGCACGTCGGGGCCGTCGATCGAGTGAAGGGCGAGATAGACGGGACTGCCGCCGCGCAACGCCTTGAACCGCTGCGAGGTATGAAAGCCGCTCACCGAGATCAGCGCCGGCAGCTTGTCCAGGCTGTAGAAGTCGTTCCATTCCGCTTCGCTGACTGGATCGGCGAAGCTGCATTCCACCGTGTAGATCATCGGACCATCCTCGGCCGGACGTGACATGCTCCGGCCTTCTCTTTCGTTGATGTCTGATCACGGTAATCATGCAATTTTGCTCTATATATCGATATTCGATCATCCTTTAGTGACTGAAAGTCATGGTGAGGTGAGCCGCGTGTTTGTTCATTGCCCTGGAGACGCCCATGCGCCGCAAGATCCCCAGCCATTCCGCGCTTATGGCGTTCGAGGCGGCGGCCCGTCATGGCAGCTTCGCACGCGCGGCCGACGAACTATCCCTGACCGAAGGTGCGATCAGCCGCCAGATCGGACGGCTGGAAGCCTTCCTCGGCGTCACGCTGTTCGAGCGGGTCGGCAATCGCGTGCGGCTTCTGCCGAACGGCGAGCGCTACGCGGCGCAGGTTCGCGAGACGCTCGACCGCTTGGAGCGCGACAGCCAGTATCTGATGGGCCAGCCGAGCGACGGCGCAAGCCTCGACATCGCCATCCTCCCGACCTTCGCCACGCGCTGGCTCATTCCCCGCTTGAGGCGGTTTCAGGAACGTTACCCGAACATCACCGTGCATCTTGCCGAGCGGATGGAGCCTTTCGTCCTCGCCGACAGCGGCTTCGACGCCGCCATCCATTTCGAGCACCCGGCCTGGACAGGAATGCGGACGCACCGGCTGCTGCACGAGGTTCTGGTGCCGGTCTGCCATCCGGTGCTGATCGACGGGAAGGATGCTGCAACGGCTCTCGATGCCCTGCCGCGCCTGCATCGCCGTCAGAACCCGGACGCCTGGCAGCGCTATGCGGAGGAGACCGGGATCGCGCTGACCAATCCGGCGATCGGCGCGCGTTATGATCTGCACGCCATGTTGATCGAGGCGGCCTTGGCTGGTCTCGGCGTGGCGCTCGTGCCGCGCCTCTATGTTGAGGCCGAGCTGTCCGATGGCCGGCTCGTCGCGCCGTGGCCGGAGGGAGCGTCGATCTCCAAGACCTTCTGCCTCATTCTGCCCGAGCCGATCCGGCTGAGCGAGAATCCGGTGCAGGTATTTGCAGACTGGATATTGCACGAGGCAGTTGTTTAAGCGCGTCGATGCTGATCGACGGTCATCAGGTCCAACGGGGGCGGGACCCGAATGATGGTGACGGTGCACTGAATTAGCCGAGGCTCCCAGCGATCGCCCATCTGGCCCGCGTCGTCATTCCCGGCATTTCGCATCACGTTACCCAGCGCGGCAACGGCCGGCCAAACCAAGTGCATCTGATCCTGACGAGGGTATCGGCATGAAGGCTCGAGAGAGGTGAGGTGATCAGGAAGGCGTCGTGCATTCTCAGGAGGTTGTATCTATGATGTTTCGACGATCAATCCAATGCTGCAGTCAGGCAGCGCGGGCCGAGAATACAATCGGGGATAGAGGAGGAATTGAGTGCACTGTCACCATAATCCTTCACCCGCTACGGCCTGATCGGCGGCAAGGTAGTCGGCGTGTCGCGCGACGCGATCATCCGCGACAAGCCGCAGGATCCGAATGCCAAGGGTAAGCTCGGGGGCGCCCTATCGGACAGCAGCGAGCCGGCGGGGCAGGAATTGATCTACTCCGCGCGGATCGCGCTCGATCGCGCCGAGATGTCGATCGACGGCAAGCGGGTGTCACTGGCGCCTGGCATGGCTGTCACCGTCGAGATCAAGACCGGCTCGCGGCGCATCATCGAATACCTGATGTCGCCGGTGCTGCGCTATCGGCAGGAGAGCTTGAGGGAAAGATGATGAACGTGAGGCGTTGGGGAGGGGCGAGTGTCGTGGGGCTGCTGTTCGCTGGGATCGCTGCAATCATTATTCATGCACAACATGCAACGCTGCGCTACCGCCTGACATTAGATGCTGAGGTTGAAGGATTGCGAGCTTCGGGTTCTTCTGTAATCGAAGTGTCTTACGCCAGGAACTTAAAGGTGCTTGGCGCTTCTGCGGAACGAACTGCGAGCGTCCGGGGAGAAGCAGTTGCCGTTGAGTTTGGAGCTTCTGGCATTGTTGTCGCACTATTAGCCGCTAACGGAAAATCCCCAACCGACCCCGAACAGCTAGCCTTGTCCGCCTTTTTCGGCAGTGGCGAAATCACGTTCGATCGCATTAGGAAATTGGCGGAAAGCGGCGATGAGGTCGACCTGCCTCCAAGTTTATTCCCTCCGGTCGTGTACCTTCGCTCCGCCAACGATCCGACGTCCGTGGAGTTCCTTACGCAGCAAGGTGGTGGGGGTGCACCGGTAACGGTGCTGGGCATTAGGTTGGCTGTTGTCAACAGCGGTGTATGGCCTCTCAACACGGTCGACCTTACCGGCGTTCAAATTACTCGCGGATTGGATCGACGGCTTCCTTGGCTGAATGATGCGAGATCTCGCGATCGCTTCTGGCAATCTCTGATCAGAAGTGGCTTTCGTTCAGCTGGTTCTATTGATTTGAAAACGATGTTTGTGAGAGGGCTTTGAGATGACTATTAGCAACCAGGATCTGCTTCTCGCGATACTTGCGATGGATGCCTATAATCGCGGCTATGGAGCGGGTCTCAAAAATCTCAATACAAGTATTGGATCCGCATCGCTGCTTCCAACATCTGCCCTTCCCGATGGGTCGCAGGCGGCCGGCTTCTTTGCTCAAGCGTATTCGCTTCAAGACGGGCAGACCGTCATTTCATATCGCGGGACAGACGTAAATTTTTCTCTCGGTGCGACGGGAAGTGATCTCCTCAATGGATACGGAGTGGGAGCGGGATCACCTTTTGGCCCTCAAGCACGATTGGCAGTTCAGTTCTATAATTCGGTCGTAAGCCAAGCGAACGTGACCGGAAATCTGCTGATGACCGGACATTCTCTGGGCGGAGGGCTCGCCGGTTATGTTGGCTCCCTATTTGGGAATTACGGTGACACTGCACTAAATTAGCCGAGGCGCTCCGCCATGGCCCGTCTCGCCCGCGTCGTCACTCCCCGAATTCCGCATCACGTCCCGGCGCGGCGGCAATGGCCGCCTGAGCCGGGCGACGACAGCGATGGGGGTGGCTGTGCGTCGCGGGACCACTCCCGTCACTGCGCCGCCTCCGCCCGCTCAAGCCGCGACCGTCTTCGCCTCCGGCTTGGCGCCGCGCTCGCGGTAGACGTGCCGCAGCACGACCTTGATGACGGCGATCAGCGGCAGCGCCAGCGCCAGTCCCCACAGGCCGAACAGCACGCCGAGGAAGATCTGCGAGGCGAACAGCGTCGCCGGCGGAATGTTGATGGCATGGCGCTGGATCAGCGGCGTGAGGATGTTGCCCTCGAGAAACTGCACCAGCAGGTAGAGCCCGAAGGCGCTCACCACCGCGGTGAAGCCGGAGCCGAGGCTCGCCAGCACGATGATGGTGCCGGCGGCGAGGGCGCCGACGGTCGGCACGAAGGTCAGAAGCCCGGCCTGGAAGCCGAGCACCAGCGCGCCGGGAATGCCGATGATGGTCAGCCCGGTCCAGGTGATGACGAAGATCGTCGCCATGGTCGTCATCTGGCCGAGCAGCCAGCGCCGCAACGTCTCGGCGGCGTCGTCGACGAGTTGCGCCGCCACCTGCCGGTGGCGCCTCGGCACGAATCCGATGAGCCCCTCCCGGTAGATTTTCGGCTGCAGCGCCAGCATCAGCCCGAGCAGGATCACCACGAAGATGTTGCCCATGGCGCCGAAGAAGCCGATCAGGATGCGTGCGGTCTGGCCAAGCACGGCGGTGGTGCCGGAAGCGATGGTGCCGGCATTGGAGAAGTCCGGCGCCCGGCTGCGCGTCGGTTCGGTGGCGGTGGTCGCATGCGTGGCAGGGCCGCCGGTCAGGGTGGTCGCCGGATCGAGGAAGCTGGTGTCGATGCCGCGTTTCTCCAGGAAGCCTTTGACGGTGCCGACCTGGGAGCGGATCGTCGTCGTCAGGGCGCTGGCCTGTTCGGCGATGGTGGCGCCGCCGAGCACGACGACGCCGGAGAACACCGTTGCCAGCAACAGGCAGACGAGGGCGAGGCGCAGGACATAGGGGCCGCCGATCGCCTGGCCGAGCAGACGGCTCAGCGCATTGAGAAAGACGCCGAACAGGATGCCGGCGAACAGCAGGAACAGCGTCGCCGCGGAATACCAGATCAGCGCCAGCAGGGCGGCGAAGGCGACAATGACGCAGCCGCCCGCGCCGATCGACCAGGCCAGGGAGCGCGGCGGGGGCTCATCGACGATCGTCATGGTATCCTCTCATGGCGTTTTGGGCGGGCGCAGCACCGATCCTTGTCGCCGAATGTTTAGTCCCGATCAAGCAAGGGCACGGCTGGCGCGCCGGGGCAAGACAAGCTCGACGACGAGACTTGGACACATGCGCACAAAACCTGGACACGGGAGACGAAAAAGGCGCCCCGAGGGGCGCCTTTGACGTCGCGTGGAGCGAAGCGGAAGATCCGCCGCCTCACACCGAGTAGTACATGTCGAACTCGACCGGGTGCGGGGTCATCTCGAAACGGGCGACCTCGGTCATCTTCAGTTCGATGTAGCTGTCGATGAAGTCGTCGTCGAACACGCCGCCGGCCTTGAGGAAGCCGCGGTCCTTGTCGAGGCTCTCCAGCGCTTCGCGCAGGCTGCCGCAAACCGTCGGGATCTGCTTCAGCTCTTCCTTCGGCAGGTCGTACAGATCCTTGTCCATGGCCGCGCCCGGATCGATCTTGTTCTTGATGCCGTCGAGGCCGGCCATCAGCATCGCCGCAAAGCCGAGATAGGGGTTCGCGGCCGGATCCGGGAAGCGGACTTCGACGCGCTTGGCCTTCGGCGAGGTGGTGTAGGGGATGCGGCAGGAGGCCGAGCGGTTGCGCGCCGAATAGGCGAGCAGCACCGGCGCTTCATAGCCCGGGACCAGACGCTTGTAGGAGTTGGTCGACGGGTTGGTGAAGGCGTTGATGGCCTTGGCGTGCTTGATGATGCCGCCGATGTAGAACAGGCAGGTCTCGGAGAGGTCGGCATACTTGTTGCCGGCGAACACCGGCTTGCCGTCCTTCCAGATCGACTGGTGCACGTGCATGCCCGAGCCGTTGTCGCCATAGACCGGCTTCGGCATGAAGGTGGCCGTCTTGCCGTAGATGTGCGCGACCTGGTGGATGCAGTACTTGTAGACCTGCATCTGGTCGGCCATCAGCGTCAGGGTGTCGAACTTCATGCCGAGTTCGTGCTGGGCGGAGGCGACCTCGTGGTGGTGCTTCTCGACCTTGACGCCCATCTTGGCCATGGCGCCGAGCATCTCGGAGCGCATGTCCTGGACGCTGTCCTGCGGCGGCACCGGGAAGTAGCCGGCCTTGGTGCGGATGCGGTGGCCGAGGTTGCCGCCTTCGTAGTCGGTGTCGGAGTTGGTCGGCAGTTCGACCTGGTCGAGCTTGAAGCCGGTGTTGTAGGGGGTCGCCGCATAGCGGACGTCGTCGAACACGAAGAATTCGGCTTCCGGACCGACGAACACCGTGTCGCCCACGCCCATGGACTTGACCATGGCCTCGGCCTTCTTGGCGATGCCGCGCGGATCGCGGTTGTAGGGCTCGCCGGTGGTCGGCTCGAGCACGTCGCAGGTCAGCACCAGCGTGGTCTCGGCGAAGAAGGGGTCGATCGATGCCGTAACCGGGTCCGGCATCAGGCACATGTCGGATTCATTGATGGCCTTCCAGCCAGCGATCGACGAACCGTCGAACATGACGCCTTCCGCGAAGGTCTCTTCCTCGATCATGCTGACGTCGAACGTCACGTGCTGCCACTTGCCGCGCGGGTCGGTAAAGCGGAAGTCGACATACTTGACGTCGTTGTCCTTGATCGTCTTGAGAACGTCTTTGGCGGTCTTCATGAGTACCCCTTGTCGTTACAGGTCGTGAAAGTCTTCACAAATCGTGAGAGGCTTGTGATGCGGCAGCGAATGCGGCCGAATGGCGGGAGGGCAGTCGGAAAAGTCGTCGGGTGTTTTTGCTCAAATAGCGTCGAGGCCGGATTCTCCAGTTCTGATGCGGATGGCTTCCTCGATATTGGACACGAAGATCTTGCCGTCGCCGATCCGGCCGGTCTGCGCGGCACGGCGGATAGCATCGATTGCCTTCTCGACCAACTCGTCGGAGATCACAATTTCGATTTTCACCTTGGGAAGAAAATCGACGATGTATTCCGCGCCCCGGTAGAGTTCGGCGTGGCCCTTCTGCCGTCCGAAGCCCTTGGCCTCGGTAACGGTGATGCCTTGCAGTCCAACCTCCTGGAGCGCTTCCTTCACCTCGTCGAGCTTGAAGGGCTTGATGATGGCCTCGATCTTCTTCACCTGAATCTCCCCGGCACTTCCAAAGCATGCAGCAGCCTGTCGTAGCACCGGACGTGCTGATCTGCCCGGCTGCGCAGCGGCGCCCCGCAACCGACGACGGATCAGCCCCATTCGCCGCGGTCGGCTGCGAGAGGCCAATTGCGGCCTGCTAAAAGCAGGGTCTGTGCCAACTTGGAAGGCATCTGGATTGTGGAGTATTATCAGCTTGTTAAATGGCCGGCGCGGAGCTTTTTTGCAGGTATCGCGGCCAGCGTCTGCCGTCTTTTTGTGCTGTCAGCTTAATTTTTAGGCTGATTTTTCGCGGTCCGGGCTGTGCTGGATCAAGTTTCGGCTGTTTGCCTGCGGATGAGGCGGCAAACCGGAGGCGGTATATGGAACTCCTGACGTCTGCGGAAATGGGGCGGGCCGACGCGCTGACCATCGGGGCGGGGACGGCCGGCTTCGTGCTGATGTCCCAGGCGGGACGGGCGGTGGCCGATGCTGCCGCCGAACTGGCGCCGGTCGGGCCGGTTCTGGTGGTGGCCGGCCCGGGCAACAATGGCGGCGACGGCTTCGTCGCGGCGACCGAGCTCGCGGCGCGCGGACGCCGGGTCGCAGTCATGCTGCTCGGCGACCGCGCCCGGCTCAAGGGTGATGCCGCCCGCGCGGCCGCGGGCTGGAGCGGGGACGTCGTTGCCGCGGATGCCGGCGCGGTCGGTCATCCCGCCCTCATCATCGACGCCCTGTTCGGCGCCGGTCTCGACCGTGAGGTCGCCGGCGCGGCCCTGGAGCTGATCCGCGCCGTCAATGCCAGCGGCGTCCCGGTGCTCGCCGTCGACCTGCCGAGCGGGGTCAACGGCACCACCGGCGCGGTCATGGGCGAGGCGGTGCGCGCCAGCGCAAGCGTGACCTTCTTCCGCCGCAAGCCGGGCCATCTGTTGTTGCCCGGCCGCCTGCGCTGCGGACCGGTGCGGGTCGCCGAGATCGGCATCGCCGCGTCGGTCCTCGATGTCGTCGCGCCGCAGACCTTCGAGAACATCCCGGAGCTGTGGCGCGCGCGGGTGCCGGTGCCGCGGATCGACGGCCACAAGTATTCCCGCGGCCATGCCGTCGTGGTGTCCGGCGGCATGGCCGCGACCGGCGCGGCCCGGCTCGCGGCGCGGGCGGCGTTGCGCGGCGGGGCGGGGCTCGTCACCGTGGCATCGCCGCGAGCGGCGCTGGCGGTCAATGCCGCGGCGCTCACGGCGGTGATGGTGCGGCCGATCGACGGCGCCGTCGAACTTGCGGCCCTGCTCGCCGATCGCCGCCACAACGCCTGCATCATCGGGCCCGGGGCCGGGGTCGGCGTCGAGACTCGTGACCTGGTGCTCACCGCCCTCGGCGATGGTCGCGGCGTGGTGCTCGATGCCGATGCCCTCACCAGCTTCGCGAGCGCTCCCGCCGACCTGTTCGACGCGGTGAAGGCGTTTCACGATCCGCAGGTGGTGATGACGCCGCATGAAGGAGAGTTTTCTCGTATTTTCAATGAATTGAAAAGAGAAGATAAAGTTCATTCAAAACTTGAACGGGCGCGCCTCGCGGCTCAGTCCAGTGGCGCCGTCGTGCTGCTCAAGGGGCCCGACACCGTGATCGCTGCTCCTGACGGCCGGGCGGCCATCACCGCCAATGCGCCGCCCTGGCTGGCCACGGCCGGCTCCGGCGATGTTCTGTCGGGCATCATCGGCGGCCTGCTGGCCCAGGCGGTTCCGGCCTTCGAGGCGGCGTGCATGGCCGCCTGGATGCACGGCGAGGCCGGTGGCGAGGCCGGCCCCGGCCTGATCGCCGAGGACCTGCCCGAGGCGTTGCCCAAGGTGTTCAGGCGATTGTTCGCAGGGCTCGCCTGACACAGCTTCTCATTCCACCATGTACCAGCGGGCGAGGCGCGGCGCGTCCCAGCGCGTCGCCATGGCTTCGATCAGCCAGGGGCCCGCCTGATCGGCCAGGAAGGCGACGCGCTGGGTCGCGCCGCCGGCCAGCAGCAGGGTGTCGAGCCAGAACGGTTTCCAGCCGTCGTCCAGCCGGTCGAGCCAGCGGAAGGCGTGGCCATGGAGATGGAAGGTCACCGGCTCGGGGGCGGGATTGCTGATCGCCACGACGCCGACGCGACCTCGCTTGATGCGGAACGCGGGCGCGGCCGTCGCATTGAGGTTCGCCGGCCGCAGCCATTCGTTGCCCGCGGAGCCCGGTTTGACATCGAGCGGCAGGTCGATCCGCAGCGCCGACGCGAGGTCGAGCTTCGCCGGCAGCCCATTGTCGGGCAGCGGGTCGGGCGGCGGCAGCGGCGCGGGGCGCACCGGATCTTCGGCGCCGTAGACGAGGCGGGCGATCGGCCGCGGCGCCTGGCCGTCGTGAAGCTGGAGGACGGCGACGGCACCGGGCCGCAGCACGGCGTCGACGAAGGCGTCGACTCGGCTGCCCGGCGCCAGCGTCAGCTGGCCGTCGCGGCTGATGAAGGGTTCGGCGGGCTGGCCGTCGATCGCCATCACCCGCACCTCGTGGCCATCCAGCCGCAGTGCGATCGGCGCACGCTGGCAGCCATTGATGAAGCGCAGCCGCAGCCGCTGGTGGCTGCGGACCGCGATGTCCAGCGACGGCCGACCGTTGATGGTGAAGAGGGCCGGCGAGGCTGTGGCCGCCGTGCCCGGCGCGGCGGTGCCGCCATTTTGCGCAAGGCGCCAGTCCTCGATCAGCATGAGGATGTCGCGGTCGACCGCCACCGCGTCGCGTTCGGCCACGGTGAGGCCGAGCGCCGGCAGCGCGTGGTCCTGGCCGTCGCCGAGCAGCCGGGCGTCGCACAGCACCGTGCCGGCGTGGCGCAGCGCCAGCGCCGCGGTCGTGGTCTGGCCGGGGAGCAGCGGCGGCCGCGCCGCCAGCGGCTCGATCGCGGCTCCGCCGCCGCCGCGCCAGCTCAGCGCCAGCGGCGCGGCGACGGCGTTGTCGAGGCTGAGCTGAAGCTCGCTGCCCTGAAGGAGCGGCGAGGGGAGCGCGGTCTCGAACATCCAGCCGGCGGCTTGGGAGCCGTCGCCGCGCAGGTCGATGCCGCCCGGCTTGACCCGGAGTGACAGGACCGGTCGCGTCGCCTCGACCGGTCCCCTGGCCGGGGCGGGCTGGCTGGCCGCAGGCCGCGGCAGGGCGGCGGCGAGGGCGCCGGCCAGCACGGCGCGGCGGTCGGGGCGCAGGTTTCTCAATGTCATGATCGATGCGGACCATGTCGGCGCCGGCCTGTCCAGAGCCGGCGGCCGCGGCGTCGCGTCGCCGTCCCGGGGTGTCGTGCCAGGAGGGCCATTTTTTTGCTGCGAACAGGTGCGCCCATGTTATAAGCCCGCCGCTCGCGGCATCGCCGCCAGATCAGAGGCGCCTCGCGGGCGTGGCGGAATTGGTAGACGCGCTGGATTTAGGTTCCAGTGACGAAAGTTGTGGGGGTTCGAGTCCCTCCGCCCGCACCATCCCCGACGCGGACGAGACGTCGACGCCTCCCACAGCCGGGATGTCCGGTTGCGGCTGGCTGCCGTCGCGAGCCGCGAAGCGAAATTGATTGCAACCCCCGGTCGCCGGACCGGCGAAGGAAGAAGACGAGCGCCATGCAGGTGAAAGAGACCGTCGCCGACGGACTGAAGCACGAGTTCCAGGTCAGCCTCCCGGCCGCCGAGATCGAGGCCAAGATCGATGCCCGCCTGGTCGACCTCAAGGACAAGGTCCGCCTCAACGGCTTCCGTCCCGGCAAGGTGCCGCTCGCCCATCTCAAGAAGGTCTATGGCCGTTCCGTCGGCGCGGAAACCGTCGAACAGCTGATCCGCGACACCAATGCCCAGATCTTCACCGAGCGCGGCTTCCGCCTGGCGACCGAGCCCAAGGTCACCATGCCGACCGAGACCAAGGAGATCGAGGACGTCATCGACGGCAAGTCCGATCTCAACTACTCCGTGGCGATCGAAGTGGTGCCGGCGATCCAGCTCGCCGACTTCAAGAGCTTCAACGTCGAGAAGCCGGTCGCCGAGGTGACCGAGGCCGATATCGACGAGGCGATCAAGCGCATCGCCGACCAGAACCGCCCCTTCGAAGACAAGGGCGCCGGCGTCAAGGCGGAGAACGGCGATCGCGTCACCGTTTCGTTCAAGGGCACCATCGACGGCACCGCCTTCGACGGCGGCACTGCCGAGGACATCCAGGTGGTGATCGGATCGGGCAGCTTCATTCCCGGCTTCGAGGACCAGCTCGTCGGCATCGGCGAGGGTGAGACCCGCACCGTCAAGGTGTCCTTTCCGACCAACTACGCGGCGGCCAATCTCGCCGGCAAGGCGGCCGAGTTCGAGACCACCGCGAGCAAGGTCGAGGCCCCGAAGGATGCGGTCATCGACGACGAATTCGCCAAGAGCCTCGGCCTCGAATCCCTCGACAAGCTCAAGGAGATCATGCGCGAGCGCCTGACCCAGGAATTCGCCGGCGCCACCCGCCAGCGCGTCAAGCGCATGCTGCTCGACCGCCTCGACGAGGCCCACCGCTTCGATCCGCCGCCGTCGCTGGTGGAGGAAGAGTTCAATCTGATGTGGAATTCGATCAAGGCGGAGATGGAATCGAGCGGCCGCAGCTTCGCCGACGAGAACACCACCGAGGAGGCGGCGCGCGAGGAATACCACAAGATCGCCGACCGCCGCGTCCGCCTTGGTCTCGTGCTGTCCGAGATCGGCGACAAGAACAAGATCACGGTGACCGACGACGAGGTCAGCCGCGCCGTGGTCGAGCGCGCCCGCCAGATGCCGGGCCGCGAGAAGGAAGTGTGGGATTTCTATCGCAAGAATCCCAGCGCGCTCGCCCAGCTCCGCGCCCCGATCTACGAGGACAAGGTCGTCGACTTCATCCTCGAGCTCGCCAACGTGACCGACAAGAAGGTCAGCCGCGAGGAGCTCTACAAGGACGACGACGAGAAGAGCGCGGCCTGACGCTTCGGCCTCGGCCGGATAGCAGCGGCGCGTTAAGCATGTCGACCGATCGGCGCCCCACCGGGCGCCGATCGCTGGTTCGCCCGGGGCGAATCGGCTTCAACTTCCGCCCGGAATGCGGGCGCCGGCCGGCGCCTTTCCTCTCGCGGGGCGGTCTTGCCGGCTTGCGATCGGGGCTTATCTTACCTCCCGCATCATGGGGCGCCCGGTGCCGGTCTGCGAGGCAAGCCGCCCCGCGCGGCGGTCGCTCCCAACCTCAGGTGATTCATGCGCGATCCGGTAGAAACCTACATGAACCTGGTGCCGATGGTGGTCGAGCAGACCAACCGCGGCGAACGGGCCTACGACATTTTTTCGCGGCTTCTCAAGGAGCGCATCATCTTCCTGACCGGCCCGGTCGAGGACGGCATGGCGACGCTGGCTGTCGCCCAGCTGCTGTTCCTCGAGGCGGAGAATCCGAAGAAGGAAATCTCGATGTACATCAATTCGCCGGGCGGCGTCGTCACCGCTGGCCTGGCGATCTACGACACCATGCAGTTCATCCGTCCGCCGGTGTCGACGTTGTGCACCGGCCAGGCCGCCTCGATGGGCTCGCTGCTGCTCGCCGCCGGCGCCAAGGACATGCGCTTCGCCCTGCCGAACGCGCGGATCATGGTGCACCAGCCGTCCGGCGGCTTCCAGGGCCAGGCCACCGACATCATGCTGCACGCCCAGGAAATCCTGAACCTCAAGAAGCGGCTCAACGAGATCTATGTCAAGCACACCGGTCAGCCCTACCAGGCGATCGAAGACGCGCTCGAGCGTGACAAATTCCTCACCGCCGAGATGGCCAAGGATTTCGGCCTGATCGACAAGGTGCTCGAGAAGCGTCCCGAGGAGCATGCGGTGCCGAAGCCGGCGATCTGAGGTTTCGACACGTCACGGTCAATGCGCAAGGCGCCGCGACGCGGCGCCTTTTCGTTGTCGCAGATCGTCGTCGCGCGTCGTCGTCGCGCCGCTTCGCATCGTCGTGGCGGCGACGCTCCGACGACGATCCGCAACGGCTGCGCGAGGCCGGGAATTTGTCGGTATCGCGCTTCGCGACGCAGAGACATCGACTGGTCTTTCAGTACCGTCACGGGCGAGGTTTCGCCGGATCGTGTCGCGCGTGACGTGTCGCGCTTCCGACCACGCCGGCGATGTCGCGACTGCCGCGCGAGGGGGTGGATTCATTGCTTGAGCGCGTTGTTCGCGGCGGCTCCGGCGCTTCGGAGCGTGACTTCGTGGCCACGCTGGCGGCGTGAATTCGTCATTCGCTGCCCCCAGCATCATTATGATTTTAGTGCGGTTTTGGATCCGACGCACGCATGAAGAGCTCGCTGCGATGTTGAAACGAGCGTCAGATCGACCGCACGAGCTGGAATTTGCCGTGCGAAGGTCGTGCAAATGACCCAAATCAAGTTAGATTCGCGATCTTGGGACTTTCCTCGGATTAGCGAATTCTTGATAGTCGGTTGGCACCATGGTTCGATGGCGTCGTTCGGGTATAATCCAGCAGGATTGTTCGAGTGCGAACCGATCCGATTCGTGCGACATCTGAATTGAAGGGGTCTTTTCTGGTACGGTTTTTGCTCCTATCTACCCCAAGCCCCGGTCTGTGCCGGGGCGGAGCGATCGTCCGGTCGAGATCGAGCGGCAGACGGAGACAGGAATGAGCAAGGTCGGTACGAGCGATTCAAAGAACACCCTCTATTGCTCGTTCTGCGGGAAGAGCCAGCATGAAGTTCGCAAGCTGATTGCCGGTCCGACCGTCTTCATCTGCGATGAATGCGTCGAGCTGTGCATGGATATCATCCGCGAGGAGAACAAGTCCTCGCTGGTGAAGTCGCGCGACGGCATCCCGACGCCGAAGGAAATCTGCAAGGTGCTTGACGACTATGTCATCGGCCAGCAGCATGCGAAGAAGGTGCTCTCGGTGGCGGTGCATAACCACTACAAGCGCCTCAACCACCAGACCAAGCACAACGACGTCGAACTGGCGAAGTCGAACATCCTGCTGATCGGGCCCACCGGCTCGGGCAAGACGCTGCTGGCGCAGACGCTCGCCCGCATCCTCGACGTGCCGTTCACCATGGCGGATGCGACGACGCTGACCGAAGCCGGCTATGTCGGCGAGGACGTCGAGAACATCATCCTCAAGCTGCTGCAGGCCGCCGACTACAACGTCGAGCGGGCGCAGCGCGGCATCGTCTATATCGACGAGATCGACAAGATCTCGCGCAAGTCCGACAACCCCTCGATCACCCGCGACGTGTCGGGCGAGGGCGTGCAGCAGGCGCTGCTCAAGATCATGGAAGGCACCGTGGCGTCGGTGCCGCCGCAGGGTGGCCGCAAGCATCCGCAGCAGGAATTCCTGCAGGTGGACACCACCAACATCCTGTTCATCTGCGGTGGCGCCTTCTCCGGCCTGGAGAAGATCATCTCGGCACGCGGACGTTCGACTTCGATCGGTTTCGCCGCCCAGGTGATGGCGCCGGAAGACCGCCGCACCGGCGAGATCTTCCGCGAGGTCGAACCCGAGGATCTGCTGAAGTACGGCCTGATCCCGGAATTCGTCGGTCGCCTGCCGGTGGTGGCGACGCTGGAGGACCTCGACGAGAGCTCGCTGAAGAAGATCCTGCAGGAGCCGAAGAACGCGTTGGTGAAGCAGTACCAGCGTCTGTTCGAGATGGAGAATATCGAGCTGACCTTCGCCGACGAGGCGCTTGGCGCCATCGCCCGCAAGGCGATCGAGCGCAAGACCGGCGCTCGCGGCCTGCGTTCGATCATGGAGGGTATCCTGCTCGAAACCATGTTCGACCTGCCGGGCCTCGAGGGGGTCGAGGAGGTGGTGATCTCGCGCGATGTCGTCGAGGCCACCGCGCGCCCGCTGTACATTTACGCCGACCGGTCCGACCGGGCGGTGGAGAACAGCGCCAGCGCCTGACGCCCGGCATCATTGTTGTTCACACCTGCGGCCGCCGGAGCGATCCGGCGGCCGCATTTTTTTGTGCGCGGTCCCGCTCGACTGGTTTGAAGTGACGGGAAGTGGCGGTGTCGACACAGGTTCACGGCACGGGTTTTGCTCGGCAACCAGAGCGGTTGAAGGAGCTTGCGCCACATCGGGCGTTCACTTGACACCCGGGAAGGCCATAGCCACCTTAATGATCGCTGCGGCACTGAAATCTCTTCGGGATTCGTTGTCGTTTCGACCCCGACAGACGGGGGACCGCGCCCGCGGTCACTGGCTCAAGAGAGCCCCCGGTCTGGCAGGCACACTGGCACCCTGTGGCAATCGCGTCCTGGCGGCGGGTTGCGGGCAGGGGGGCACAACACAAGGATCAACGGCATGACTGCCCCCAAGTCTCGGCCAACAATCGTCCACGGCGAAAGCCATTCCTATCCGGTCCTGCCGCTTCGCGACATCGTGGTTTTCCCGCACATGATCGTGCCGCTGTTCGTCGGCCGCGAGAAGTCGATCCGTGCGCTCGAAGAAGTGATGAAGAACGACGCGTTGATCATGCTGGCGACGCAGAAGAACGCGTCCGACGATGATCCGAGCCCGGATTCGATCTACGAGATCGGTACGCTGGCGAGCGTGCTGCAGCTCCTCAAGCTGCCCGACGGCACCGTCAAGGTGCTGGTCGAGGGCCTCGAGCGCGCGCGCGTCACCAAATATGCCGACCGCCCCGACTATTACGAAGCGACTGCGACCGCGCTCGCCGACGCCGATGCCGACAGCGTCGAGGCCGAGGCGATGGCGCGTTCGGTGGTGGCCGAGTTCGAGAGCTACGTGAAGCTCAACAAGAAGATTTCCGCGGAAGTCGTCGGCGTCGTCCAGCAGATCACGGACTTCGCCAAGCTCGCGGACACCGTCGCTTCGCATCTCGCCGTCAAGATCTCCGATCGTCAGGCGATCCTGGAGACGCTGTCGGTGTCGCAGCGTCTCGAGAAGGTGCTCGGCATGATGGAGAGCGAGATCTCCGTGCTGCAGGTCGAGAAGAAGATCCGCTCGCGCGTCAAGCGCCAGATGGAGAAGACCCAGCGCGAGTACTATCTCAACGAGCAGATGAAGGCGATCCAGAAGGAGCTCGGCGACGACGAAGGCCGCGACGAGCTCGCCGATCTGGAAGAGAAGATCAAGAAGACCAAGCTCTCCAAGGAAGCGCGGGACAAGGCCCAGCACGAGCTCAAGAAGCTGCGCCAGATGTCGCCGATGTCCGCGGAAGCGACGGTGGTCCGCAACTATCTCGATTGGCTGCTGTCGATCCCGTGGGGCAAGAAGTCCAAGGTCAAGAAGGACCTCGCCGCCGCACAGGAAGTGCTCGACGCCGATCACTATGGCCTGGAGAAGGTCAAGGACCGCATTGTCGAGTATCTCGCGGTGCAGTCGCGCGCCAACAAACTGACCGGACCGATCCTGTGCCTCGTCGGGCCTCCGGGCGTCGGCAAGACCTCGCTCGGCAAGTCGATCGCCAAGGCGACCGGACGCGAGTTCGTCCGCGTCTCGCTCGGCGGCGTGCGTGACGAAGCCGAGATCCGCGGTCACCGCCGCACCTATATCGGCTCGATGCCCGGCAAGATCATCCAGTCGATGCGCAAGGCAAAGACCTCGAACCCGCTGTTCCTGCTGGACGAGATCGACAAGATGGGCGCCGATTTCCGCGGCGATCCGTCATCGGCCCTGCTCGAGGTGCTCGATCCGGAACAGAACGGCACCTTCAACGACCATTACCTGGAGGTCGACTACGATCTCTCCAGCGTGATGTTCATCACCACCGCGAATACGCTCAATATTCCCGGACCGCTGATGGACCGCATGGAGATCATCCGGATCGCCGGCTACACCGAGAACGAGAAGGTCGAGATCGCGCGCAAGCACCTGATCCCGAACGCCGTGTCCAAGCACGGCCTCGACTCCAAGGAGTTCTCGATCGACGACGAGGCGCTCTTGCTCCTCATCCGCCGCTATACGCGGGAGGCGGGCGTGCGCAATCTCGAGCGTGAGCTCTCGACCCTGGCCCGCAAGGCCGTCAAGGAGCTGATGCTGTCGAAGAAGAAGTCGGTGAAGGTCAACGAGAAGACCGTCGAGGAGTATCTCGGCGTGCCGAAGTACCGCTACGGCGAGATCGAGAGCGACGATCAGGTCGGCGTGGTCACGGGGCTCGCCTGGACCGATGTCGGCGGCGAGCTGCTCACCGTCGAAGGCGTGATGATGCCCGGCAAGGGCCGCATGACGGTGACCGGCAACCTGCGCGATGTCATGAAGGAATCGATCTCGGCGGCGGCGTCCTATGTCCGCTCGCGGGCGATCACCTTCGGCATCGAGCCGCCGCTGTTCGACCGCCGCGACATCCACGTCCACGTGCCGGAAGGCGCGACCCCCAAGGACGGTCCGTCCGCGGGCGTGGCGATGGCCACCACCATCGTGTCGGTGCTGACCGGCATTCCGATCCGCCGCGACATCGCCATGACCGGCGAGATCACGCTGCGTGGCCGGGTGCTGCCGATCGGCGGCCTCAAGGAGAAGCTGCTGGCGGCGGCGCGGGGCGGCATCAAGACGGTGCTGATCCCCGACGAGAACGCCAAGGATCTCTCCGAGATCCCCGACGCCATCAAGGGCGGCCTGGAGATCGTGCCGGTCGCCCGCATGGACGAGGTGATCAAGCGGGCCCTGGTGCGCCAGCCGCAGCCGATCGTGTGGGAGGAGGACACCTCCACCCCGCCGGCCAAGGAGGCGGACGATCTGCCGGGTCTCACCGCGCACTGAGCGGTTTGCCTTCACTGCAAATGACGACGGCGCCCCGCGAGGGGCGCCGTTCTTGTTCGGCGAGTGCCGTCGGGGCGCCGGAACTGCCAATGGGAGGACGGACGTCGGTGGGCTTTCGCCGCGCGTCGCAGCTTCTAGTGTGGCGTCTCGCAATTGCCTATGCCCTTTGCGGCAAGCCCCTGTAGGCAATTGCGAGACATAAGCCACACTAGCTTTTTGATTTTGCTAGTGTCCCAATGTCTCCGAATAACCGTGCGAGGGTGAGGCAAACGAAGCGGTAATTCGGAGACGGGACACTAGTGCCTTGCGCAGCCGTCCCGGGCGAGGCTAAACAGAGGGCCGGCCGCTTCCTCTCCGGAGTAGCCTGGTGGCCCGATGGCGTTCGGGCGGTTAGCTCAGCTGGTTAGAGCGCCTGCTTTACACGCAGGATGTCGGGAGTTCGAATCTCTCACCGCCTACCAAACGCCTCGCACGCCCTCCTGTCACTGCGTCAGTGCCATCCACCCTCCGTCGCCGCGATGGCGGCGACCCAAGGCGGCGGGGCGGGCTGGCCACGGTGCAATGCCTTGCCGACTTCGCAGATCGCGACGAACGCGCTCGAGCGGGCCTCCTCGATCTCGAGCGATTGCTCGCCCCAGCTGCGTCGCGCCAGCTCCACCATCTCGTTGAGGATCGCGAGCGCGGCCTGCGGTTCGGCCGACTGGGCGGTCGTCAAGGCCAGCACCACGCGGCGCGCTCCGTCATGTTCGGTCACGACGATGGAGCCCTCACGCGCGCTGTTCCCAGATCATCGCCAGATGGACCAGGGTGTCCACCGCCCGTTCCATGTCCTGGCGGCTGACCCATTCCAGCCGCGAATGGAAGGCGTGCTCGGCGGCGAAGATGTCGGGTCGGGGCAGGCCCATGAAGGACAGCCGCGAGCCGTCGGTGCCGCCGATCGCACAGTGCGGCATTTCCGGACGCGTGATCAGGAGGCGTACCAGATCCATGATCTCGGCGACGCGCGCCTTGAACATGAGGGAGGATGATGTCGCCGCGTCCGCGACCGACGAGAGAATTCCCGCCGGCGTCGCACAGGCGACCGAGCCGCGCGGTAACCAACGCAAAAGCCTCGGACGATGCGGGGCTTTGCGTTTCGGCGCGTTGGCGGCAACGCCTTCGTTACTTTGGCGAAGGCGGTGGAGGTGATGGGGGCGGGCAGCACTGGTCGCCGCAGACATGGTAGCCGCTCGGACAGTACATGTCCTTGCAGCAATTCTCGCCGCATCTGTGAGTCCCCGCGGGACAATAGGCTTGGGCGAGAAGCACCCGGCCCGATGCCGCAAGGGGCGCGGAAAACTGGGACGAGGCAATCAGGATCGACATTGAAAGGGCAGCAATCAGCTTCATTGTCTTCCTCCCTTGTGTTCGCGTGCAATATTGCCCGGTTGGGTTTTACTCGCTTGATTCATGTCAAAGGCATGGATCGCACCGATGCGCGCCGGCATGGCGGCACACAACGGCAGGGGGCGCCGCGCGCTGCTTCAGCCCGGTGCGGCGCGTCACTGTCGATTGGGCGATTGGGGATTGCTCGCCGCAGCCGCTGCGCGGACCTCCGTTCGCGCGAGGGCTCGGCCTTCGTCTACCGCGTCAGCGCCACCCACCGCTCCGTCGCCGCAATCGCCGCCGCCCACGGCGGCAGGGCGGGCTGGCCGCGGTGCAATGCCTTGCCGACTTCGCAGATCGCGACGAACGCGCTCGATCGGGCCTCCTCGATCTCGAGCGATTGCTCGCCCCAGCTGCGTCGCGCCAGCTCCACCATCTCGTTGAGGATCGCGAGCGCGGCCTGCGGTTCGGCCGTCTGGGCGGTCGTCAAGGCCAGCACCAGGCGGCGCGCTTCGTCATGTTCGGTCACGACGATGGAGCCCTCACGCGTGCTGTTCCCAGATCATCGCCAGATGGACCAGGGTGTCCACCGCCCGTTCCATGTCCTGGCGGCTGACCCATTCCAGCCGCGAATGGAAGGCGTGCTCGCCGGCGAAGATGTTGGGGCAGGGCAGGCCCATGAAGGACAGCCGCGAGCCGTCGGTGCCGCCGCGAATGCTGCCGCGCACCGGCTTGAGCCCGGCGCGGCGGATGGCCTCCAGCGCATAGTCGGCGACCTGCGGGTGAGCGTCGATCACTTCCTTCATGTTGCGGTACTGCTGGGTGATCTCGACGGTGGCGCTGGAGCGCGGAAAATCGCGCATCACCTCGCGGACGATCGATTCCAGCAGCGCTTCCTTCTCGGCGAGGCCTTCGCTGCTGAAGTCGCGCACGATCAGCTTGAGCACCGCCTGTTCGAGACCGCCCTCGATGCCGGTGACATGCAGGAAGCCGTCGCGGCCCTCGGTGGTTTCCGGCGAGCAGGTCTCGCGCGGCAGCCGCTCGACGATGCGCGCGGCGATCTTCACCGCATGCTCCATCTTGCCCTTGGCGAAGCCGGGATGGGCGCTGACGCCGCGGATCTCGATCACCGCCGCATCCGCCGAGAAGGTCTCGTCCTCGAGATGGCCGGCGCTCTCGCCGTCGACGGTGTAGCCGAAATCGGCGCCGAGTTTCTTGAGGTCGACATTGTCGACGCCGCGGCCGACCTCCTCGTCCGGCGTGAACAGGATCTTGATGGTGCCGTGGGGGACCTGCGGATGGGTCAGCAGGAAGCGCACGAGATCCATGATCTCGGCGACGCCGGCCTTGTTGTCGGCGCCGAGCAGCGTGGTGCCGTCGGTGGTGATGATGTCGTGGCCGATCTGCTGGCGCAGCGCGGGATGTTCGTCCTCCCGGATCACCTGGGTGGGATCCTTTTGGAGCACGATGTCGCCGCCCCGGTAGTTCTTGACGATCTGCGGCCGCACGTCCTTGCCGCTGCAGTCCGGCGAGGTGTCCATGTGGGAGCAGAAGCAGATCACCGGCACCTTCCTGGCGCTGGTCGCGGCAAGGGTGCCGTAGACGTAGCCGTGGTCGTCGAGATGGGCATCAGCGACGCCGAGGTCGCGCAGCTCCTGCGCCAGCAGCCGGCCGAGATTCTTCTGCTTCTCGGTCGAGGGGCTGGTCGGGGAGGTCGGGTCGGACTGGGTATCGATCGCGGCGTAGCGCAGGAAGCGCTCGGTGACCGTATAGTCGTAGGGAAAGGGCAGGGGCACTGGCAGAACCGCCGCAGCGGTCGCGGGACACAAATCGGCCGGGGCAGTCGCTGCGTCTTGCCCCTGACTGACTATAGCCGAGCGCGACGCGGCGACAAGCCGTCGCGCTACACCGCTTCCGCTACACCGTCTCCTTGAGTTCCTTGGCGGCGCGGAAGGCCACCTTCTTGCTGGCCTTGATCTGCATCGGCTCGCCGGTGGCCGGATTGCGCCCGGTGCGGGCGGCGCGCTTGCGGACCTGGAGGATGCCGAGGCCGACGATGCGGATGCGGTCGCCCTTCTTGAGGTGCTTGGTGATGCGGCTGACGAGGCCGGTGAGTATCTCCTCAGCCTGCTTCTTCGACATGTCGTGGTCTTCGGCCAGCGCGGCGGCGAGGTGCCTCAAGGTGACCGTGCTCGGGGCCGCAGCCTTCTTCGCCATGGCAGGCTCCTCGGATTGGCGGGGGCGTCGAAATGACGACACCGCGGCTTAGTCGATTCGCTTGCCGCCTGCCTATGCGCCCCGGCCCAGTCGGCTGGGGATCGCGGTGGATGGCGCGCGGGGAGCGGCATGGAAGAAAGGGAAGGCTGCTGCCGGGTGTGCGGCGCACGCCCCGAGCCTGCGGAAGCCGCCGGAACGGCGGAAAAACGGCGCCAGAGCGGGCCTCGGCCGGCCGGCGCCGGCGGTCCGCCGGTGTTCACGACTTTCTCCTGAGTTTATCTTGACTTGGGGGAGGCGCCCCTTTAAGTCCCACAGCCATTCGCTGGGGCGTTTCGCCCCTGTGCGGGAGTAGCTCAGTTGGTTAGAGCGCCGGCCTGTCACGCCGGAGGTCGCGGGTTCGAGCCCCGTCTCTCGCGCCAGTCATTTCAATGACTTGCTGCAAAAAGGCCATCCCCTGTTCCAAGTCGGGGGACTCCAGCATTCCAACTTCCCGCTGCCCTGGAGTTCGGTCCTTCAACTTTTCCCGTCCCTTGAGGCGGGATTCGTCTGCCTCCCTGACGATCTCGACGATCTATTGCCGGAGTTGCTTGATCATTTCCGCGAGCCCGCGGTCGCCGGGATACAGCCCCGCAAGCCGCTCGGCATACGCCAGCGCCGTTGCCAGATCGCCTTTCTCCCGGCTGAAGGCGATCATCGCCGAGAGCGCGTCCGGATCGTTCGGGTGCCGGCGCAGGCTCTCGATCAGGACGGCGGCCGCGTCGTCGCGGCGGCCTGCGGAATGCAAGCCCAGCGCATAGACATAGGCGTAGCGCGCCTGGGCCGGATCGAGGACGACGGCGCGCTGCAGTTCTTCGAGCGCCGCGTCGAGCCTCTTCTGCCTGACCAGCAGGAGGCCGAGCGCATGGTGGAGCGACGCATCTTGGTCCGATCGCGCCAGGGCCTCGCGCAGCACGCGCTCGCCGTCACCTTCCCGCCCCAGCTGGCGATAGAGATCGGCGAGGTTGATCGCCGCCGCTGAAAATGACGGGTCGAGGTGGATCGCGGCGCGGTATTCGGCTTCGGCGCCGGCGGGATTGCCTTGCCGGGCGTAGAAATTGCCGAGCGTGGCGCGCGCGTCGGCCCGGTCGGCGTTGAGCTTTTGGGCGTCGACGAACTCGGCCGCGGCCCGGGCGAAAGCTTCATTGTCCGCGGCAGGCCGTTGCGCCGGCGGCAACGAGGCGAGAAGTTCTGCCGCGCGCATCCGGACGCCGCGAACCGGATCGCTCAGGCGCGGTGAGACCAGCGGCCAGAGCTGCGCGACTGGGACGGATTCGAGCATGTCGAGGGCGCCGAGGCGGACCATCGGGTCGGGATCGGCAAGGACGCGCCGCGCCAGATCGATATCGGGAGCGGGGAGTTCGGCGAGCGCGCTCGCGCGCGCCAGGGCGGGCACGTCGGGCGACGACGCCAGGCTCGCAAGCTGCGCCTGCGCGTCCGGCTGCTCCCTCCAGGCGGCCGCGAACGCGCCCGCATAAGTCTGGTAGCCGTGCCTTTGCGGGCGGAACCAGCCGGTGATTGTTTCCGCGGCCCATTCCGGCGAATTGTCCCGGTGACAATCGTTGCAGGCGTTTGGCACGCCCAATTGCATCGACAGATCGGGCCTTGGCACGCGAAATCCGTGATCGTGACGCCGGTCGACGACCATGTAGCTGCGGAGGGGCATGTGGCAGGACGCGCAGGTGAGCGATGGGCTCGCCGCGCCATGATGATGGTGGGCCTCGGTCCCATACTTGGTCGCGGCATGACATTGCGCGCAGACGTCGTCGACCGCGGCCTTCAGCGAGCCGCCATGCGGATCGTGGCAATCGCTGCAGGTCACGCCCATGGCGTACATCCTGCTCAGCTTGAACGGGGCGTAATTGTAGACCTCTTCGTCGCTGCGCATCTGTCCGTCGGCTTCAAAGCGCTGGCGGTCGAGCAGGGAGACGCGGTGGGTCTCCGACAGCCAGTGGCCCGGCTTCCAGTCCTCGGAAAGCTGCCCCCGCCGGGCATGGCACAGACCGCAGGTCTCGACTTCCTTGCGGAGCAGCGCATGCGCCGCGCTGCGACGGGGCAGGAGCGTGGTCGGGTTAGAGGTCCATGACACGCCCGCGCGCTCGTCGAACCTCACGGCCAGTCCCTTGTCCGGGCTGTCGGGACTCTTGCCACCTCTCGCCCAGGCGACGTGACGCGAGCCTGCGCCATGGCAGGCTTCGCAGCCGACGCTGATCTCGGCGAAGGAGGTCTTGAAGCGATCCGTCGCCGGGTCGTAGCTCTTGTGCACGCCGGTCGAATGACATTCGGCGCACATGAAATTCCAGTTCTGGCTCGGCTTCGTCCAATGCAGGGGATCGTTGCTGTTGACGGCCGCACCGGGATAGAGGTGGAACCAGCGCTGGCCCCCGGCGTTTTTCGGCCGCGTGTCCCATGCGATCGAGAGCGCCTGGATGCGTCCGTCGGGAAATTCGATCAAATACTGCTGCAGCGGATCGACGCCGAAGGTGTATTTGACCTCGAACGCGGCCAGCTTGCCGTCGGGCCCGTCGGTTTCGACAAAGAACCTGCCATTGTTGCGAAAGAAGCGGGAGCGCGTACCGGCGTAGTCGAAGGTCGCGTCGTTGAAGTCGCCGCGCACGCTCTCGGCCCTGGCATGCGCCATGGCGTGCCGGTGCTGCGAGGCCAGCCACAATCGGGCTTCGGTCTGGTGACAACCGCTGCAGGTTTCGCTGCCGACGAAGGTCGATTCGACCGCCGGGGCCGGCTGCCGATGAGCGTTCGGCGCCCTGAGCCAGGACAGGCCGGTTGCGGCGAGAAAAAACAACGCGCCGGCGCCGATGGCCAGCAGCGCCGACGTCTTCAGGCCGAGCGCCGGGCGCGGCGCAGGTGAAGCGTCGGGTTGGGAGGGCGGCGGTGTTCGGCCGGCCGTATCCTGCCTGCGTTTACTCCGGGACCTCTTCGCCACATCTTCGCTCCGGCCGCGCGCCACGTCCCGATCCTTAGCCGCGCAGGTCGGGGCCGTGAAGCGCAATTCGGGCTTCGCGGGCGAGGTCGACGAGGGAGGTGCAGAACATCAGGAGCGCTGTGATGGACAGTGCACCGCCACGCCATACATGGGCAACCGTGATACCTGCACTGATGAAAGCGACATGATGATGAGGCCGTCCGGTTCGCATGAAAACATGGCCGGTCTGCGTTCGTTAGTCCGGGGGGCGCAGAATCGATGCTGCGCCCCCCGGAAGCAAACATCACTTCATGCAATTACGAACGTAAGCGACTCGCTCGGCGACGCCGAGGTTCTGCGCAACGGCTTCCTTCCGGCAGGTCTCGAGCTTGTCCATGTGGATATCGACCTTTTCCATCAGACCCAAGCCGATACCGCTCGATACTTCCGGCGTAACCGCTTCGATCGGTGCCGTCCCTGCATCGGCCGATGGTCCGTCTCCAGCCGCCCGCGCGGTCTCCTGAAGGCGCTTGATGTCGTCCGGGCTCAATTTCGGACGGTCGATGTTCAGGGTGATCTTGTCGAGCTTGCCCGTGAAAGTGAACGGCGCGCTGTAGTCGTTGTCGTCCACCGGTGTGCCGGTATCGGATCCGATATCGAGCGCCTCGTCCCACTGCAGAATGAAGGGAAGCGTATGGTCCATCTTCTCGGTCGCTACGGCGCGGCCGTCGACCTTCAGCACTCCGGTGCCGCCCTTTCCGATGCCGCTGTAGTCGCCAAACACCATCGTGGCGGCGCCGAGACCATCATATTTGAAGTCGAACTCGATCACATGCTTGCCCGGCGTAAGCTCGGGTCCCTCCCACCGAACCCGCTTGAGGTCGACCAGATTCCAAGTGAAGACGGGCTTGTTCTTCAACACGTAGAGGCCATACCCGCCAAACCGCCCCCCCTGTGTAATCAGCATCCCCTCGGCACCGCCCTGCGGAATCTCGACGTCGGCTTTGAGATTGTAAGAGGTGTTGAGCAGGCTCGGCGCATCGCCGTTCGGCGTTCCGGTGATCGGCTGGGTCCATGCGAAGGAGGTGCGCCCGGCGCTGAGGCTCGGCCGCGGTATCACCAATCGTCCGGCTACCGAGGCGTCGAGCGGCAACACCTGATATTTCTCCGCTTCCTTCCAGAACAGATCCTGCAGCTCCTTCAGCTTGTCAGGATTTTTGGCAGCAACATCCTCGTACTGCGTCCAGTCGTTGTTGAGGTTGTAGAGCTCCCAGGGATAGTCCATCGGGCTTGGCAGCTTGACGCCCGCTGTGACCCACGGCGGCCGCAGGACCTTGGTGCTGGCGATCCAGCCATCGTGGTAGATGGCGCGATCGGCGAACATCTCGAAATATTGCGTCTTGTGCGTTGAAGGCGCGTTCGCGTTCCTGGCATCGAACGTGTACATCATGCTGACGCCCTCGATCGGGCTCTGCTTGATGCCGTCGACGAATTCAGGCTGCTTGATCTTCGCAGCCTCGAGAATGGTCGGCGCGACATCGATGACGTGGTGGAACTGGTTGCGGATGCCGCCCTTGTCCGCGATCACCTTCGGCCATGAGATTGCCATGCCCTGCCGGGTGCCGCCGAAGTGCGAGACGATCTGCTTGGTCCAGGAGAACGGCGTGTCGAATGCCCAGGCCCAGCCGATCGACATGTGATTGTAGGTCTTGTCGGTGCCCCAGACGTCATAGAAATATTTGAGCTGCTCCTCGACCGACGGGTTGATCTGGTTGAACATCGCCACTTCGTTCGGCGTGCCGTTCGGCTGACCCTCCGCGCTGGTGCCGTTGTCTCCTTCGATATAGATGATCAACGTGTTGTCGAGCTTGCCCAGGTCGTCAACAGCCTGAACGACGCGACCGATCTCATTGTCGGCATAGGCGACGAAGGCGGCGAACACGTCGGCCTGGCGAATGAAGAGCTTCTTCTCGTCGTCGGAGAGCTTGTCCCAGCTCTTGATCAGGTCGTCGGGCCAGGGCGTCAGTTTCGCCGTCTGCGGGATCACGCCGAGCCGCTTCTGGTTGGCGAAAATCTGCTCGCGAAGCTTGTTCCAGCCCTGATCGAATAGGTGCATGTCGCTGATTTTCTTGATCCACTCCGGCGTCGGATGATGCGGCGCATGGGTCGCGCCGGGAGCGAATTTGATCAGGAATGGCGTCTCGGGTGACAGCGCATTGATGCGATTCATGTAGTCGATGGCCTCGTCCGCCATCGCGGTCATCAGGTTCCAGCCTGGCTTGCCTTCGTAGGGGTAGATCGGCGTGGTGTTGCGGACCAGGTTGCCGGGCTCCCATTGGTTGGTGTCGCCACCCATGAAGCCGTAGAAATATTCAAAGCCCATGCCGGTCGGCCATTGATCGAACGGGCCGGCCTGGCTCGCCTGGTACTCGGGGGTGTTGTGGTTCTTGCCGAACCAGGCCGTGTGGTAGCCGTTGTCTTTCAGGATCCGGCCAATCGTCGCCTTGTCTCTGGTGATGACGCTGTCGTAGCCGGGATAGCCCGTAGCCTGCTCGGCGATCACGCCGTAGCCGACCGAATGATGATTGCGCCCCGTGATCAGCGCCGCTCTTGTCGGTGAGCACAGCGCTGTGGAGTGGAAATTCGTGTAGCGCAGACCGTTGTCGGCGATGCGGTCGAGCGCAGGGGTCGGAATGACGCCGCCAAACGTGCTCGGCACACCGTAGCCGGCATCGTCGGTGAGGATCAGCAGAACGTTCGGCGCTCCCTTTGGTGGCACGACGCGAGCCGGCCAGTAGGGGGTGGACTTGGTTGCTTCCCGTTCGATCTTGCCGCCGAATTTCTGCGGCTGCGGCGGAAGCTGGTCGCCTGGAATGGTCATGGTTGCTGCCGGAGAACCGAGTGGCGGCGCTGGCGACTGTGCCTGCTGCGCAAGCGCAGGAGATGACACGGCCGAAGTGAACAACAGAGCGGCTAAGATGGCACGGAGACTCATCGCTGGCCCTCCCGCAAGGCGCGCAAAGCGCAATAAGATAATTTGAGAAGGGTCGCGACGCCGCGTGTTGAGGCAGATCAAGCGCGCGGATATCGCATCCGCGGCGCACGCCAGCGCATCGCCGATCACGCCCAGGCATTGGAGAGCTTCCGGTACCATTCAACTGCTTCGGCAACGGTTGTTGAAATAAAAGCTGTCTTCGCGCGTCGGGGATGGGACCACTTCCGTCAGATTTCCTCCGGAGTTTTGCGGTGCGCAGGTCGGCACGGCGGCGATTGACGTGCGTCAACATCAAGTCTCCCGCAAAGTGTCTTACTTGGATGCTCATTTGGGGCGCGCCGCGCTGTGGCTGTGACCCGTCTTCACGCAGGTGTTGAGCAGGAGATGCCGGTGCCGTGGGGAATGTCTGCGCGCATTGGCCGGAGTTGTCGGGCACGCATTTCAAACAGAGGGGAAAATCCATGAAGCGCATCATGACATGGCTGGCGTCTGCGGCTGTCTTGCTGAGTCCGGTCGTTGCCAAGGCGGCGGACCTTGCGGTGAAGGCGCCACCGCCCACGCCGGTCGCAGCGGTCTACAACTGGACCGGCTTCTACATCGGCGTGAACGGCGGCTACGGCTGGGGCAGCCAGGATCCCCTGAACCTGTTCACGGACCGGTTCGATCGCGTCAGTTTCGACCTGAACGGCGGATTCATCGGCGGCACTGCCGGCGCGCAGATCCAGCAAGGGAATATAGTGCTGGGCGTCGAGAGCGACATCGACTGGGCCGGCATCAGGGGATCGGGAACCGTGACGCCCGCGGTCGCGGGCGTGCCGGCCACGATCACCTTGGATCTCACCAACAAGACCGATGCCATCATCACCGCCCGGATGCGCGCCGGTGTGGCCCTCAATACCGTGCTGCTCTATGCCACCGCCGGCGCGGCCTTCCTGCATGAGACCGCCGCCGGCAGCAGCATTGCGGGCGTGCCGTGCGGAACGGCCGGCGTGCTGACGAGCTGCGGCGAAAAGCGCTGGCGGCCGGGCCTCGCCGCGGGTCTCGGCGCGGAGTGGGCGTTCATGCCGAACTGGAGCGTGAAGGGCGAGTATCTGTATGTCGCGGCTACGGGCACCGGCGTCAGCAAGGATCAATTGAACCTGCTGCGCTTCGGCGTGAACTACAAGTTCTAGTGTGGTGGATCTGACGCTCGTTTCAGTATTGCAGCGAGTTCTTCGAACGAGCGCCAGATCCGAAACCACACTAGAATCATAATGATGCTAGTGTCCCCTTGTTTCCAACGTTCGTATGAGCGCCTGCTGCAATGGGATACGAACGTTGGAAACGGGACACTAGTGAACCTCCTCCGAATTGATTGACTCCTGTAGTAGGCTCAGAGAGCCAGGAGGTGTCGGATGGAAACACGTCAACGTCGGTCGTTCACGGACGACTACAAGCGGCAAGCGGTCGATCTGGTCGCTTCGAGCGGCCGCTCGATCGGGTCGGTGGCCAAGGAACTTGGCCTGCGCGATTCTGTATTGCGGCGCTGGGTTGAGTTGCGCGCGGCAGGCCGGGAGCCGACGGAGGCGGCGCATCGCGGTGGCGCGTCACCCGCCCAGCCGACGCGCGGGAGGTTCACTTCGGATATCGACGGACGCCAAGGTCTGAGCCCGGCCCGGTCCTTCAGACCGGCGGGCGGGCTTCAGACCGCGAGGGGGGTATGGGGGAGTGTGTGGACAGGCGGTCTGAAGCGGTCTGAAGGCGGTTCGAAGGGGCGGTCCGAAGGGCTCATACCCGCACGATCCGCCGCGTCTGCCGCGACGGCGGGCCGGCGATCTCGACCCTGATCCGATTCGCTTCGAACAGCCGCAGCATGGCGTCAGCCAGCATCTTGCTGTTCAGCCGCTTGGCCTTGGCCGCCGGTTCCTTGGCGAATTGTGCCGGCGCATAGGCCGGGCTTTTCTTGTCACTGACATCCCTGCCCTGCAGGGCGTAGCGGTCGAGCAGGTTCAGGAACTCGACCTCGGCCATCTGCTCGAAGGCCTGCCTGCTGAATGCCGCCGGCCCAACCTCGGGGACGAACACGCCATTGCGCCAGCGCAGCACAATGCGTTCGCCGAGCGGACCATAGTTATTCTTCAAGAACAGCAGCTCGCGCAGCTCGGGGGCGGGCTCCTCGTCGCCCTCTGTCGCGATCGGCTTGAAATACATCCTGCTCCTGACTTTGTCGTGCCAGCCGGTCGAACCAGCGAGGCCGCTGCCGCTGCTGATGCCGGTCAGGCTCGGATGGGCGTTGACGATGATGGCGGCGCCCGATTGCAGCGCCATCTTGCGCAGTAGCCCGATGAAGGCGGCGACCTGCATGCGATCGTGCTCGTTGCCGCCGTAGATGTCGCTGATGGTGTCGAGACCGATGACGCGGGGTCGGATGTCGCAGGCCTGCTCAAAAAGCCGGTTGAACAGCGGCGTTGGCTCGATGACGCCGCCGCGATTGGGCCGACCCAAGGCCGCGTCTTCGCCCGCGTAGCTCGTCAGGTGCAGCCGCTTCGCAAGCGTCGCAAACTGCACGTCGCTGTAAGCGGCGTAGTGATCGCGGATCGCGGCGAGGCGGCGGTGCAGCTCGTCGGCGTCGTCCTCGGCGCCGAGATAGATGATCGGTCCCGCCTCCGGCAGCGTGCCAATCCAGTCGAGCCCGGCGGCTACGGCGAAGCTGAGCTGCAGCAGCAGAATGGTCTTGCCGATGCCACCCGCGCCCGACAGCAGGCTCGGCTGCAGACTCGGAATGCGATCCGGCACGGCCCACAGCCGTTTCGGCGGTGCCTCGGCGTCCCAGCGCGCGATGTCGATGAAATCGATCTCCGGCGCCTGAGGCGTGCCCTCGGGGTCGGGGATGCCGCACTGCTGGCGGGCTTCGTCGATGACAGCCTGTATGCGGCTGTCCTTGGGGTTGTTGCTGTAGACGGCCGCCATTGAGCCCTTGATCTGGGCATTGCTCCAGCCAGCCGTCATCTGGCCGACCGCGATCTTGATGAAGCCGGCGCGCACTTCCGGGCTCCGGCGTGGGTCGATCCACGGCTTGTTCACGGTCGCACCTCCATCAGCCGCCTGAGGTCGCGCTGCGACACGCCAATGCCGGCATTGGGCGACGCGCGATAAGGCCTCACTGTGAATTCAAGCGACAGTGCCGCGACGATCAGGGCGCCGTTGCTGATGTAGCGGCGCCGCTTGATCGGCCTCAACATCGACAGGAAGGCCGCTGCGAGCGTGACCTGTTCGGACTGGATCGGTCGCGGCGGCGTGCCGGGATAGGGTCGCAGCCCATTGGCGGAAAGCTGCGACGGGCGTCGCGCGGCGCTGGGCTTGTCTGTCGCCCTGACGCGCGCCATGATGACGATGTCGCTCATTGGGGGACCCTCCGATGGGGGGCGCCCCTGATCTGCGTGAAACACGATTTGCCTGCGCGACGGTGGCGGCCGTCACGCGGGTTGCGCTTGGAAGGTGGGGGGAATGGCGTGCCCAAAAACGAACGGATCGAATGGTTTTGAAGCGTTCGGCTTGGGTGCAGTGTGTTGATTTTGCTGAGAAAAATGTCGCCGTGGTCCGGCCTGCCACGCCGGAGGTCGCGGGTTCGAGCCCCGTCTCTCGCGCCATTAAATCAATGGCTTAGCGCTCTTCCCTGCCGCCAGACTTCCCCGCCGCCGATCGTGTCGCTTTGGGTGGGCGCCGTGACAGGTTCCGACGCTGCTTTTTCCAGACTGTTCGCGCAGGATTTCAGCGCCATAGCCCCGCGCCGCCCGACGGCGCGGCCGCAGAGGCATTGGCGATCGCCATTCATTCATCCATCGAGGCAGGACAGCTAATGCAGCGGATCACCATCACCATCGACGACGATCTCCTGGCGGAGATCGACGCGGCGGCCGCCGAGCGCGGCTATCAGAACCGCTCCGAGATCATCCGCGATCTCGCGCGGGCCGGGCTGCTGGAAACCGCGCAGGAGGTGCCCAAGGGCAAATGCGCGGCCGCGCTGGTCTATGTCTATGACCATCATGCCCGCGAGCTCTCCCACCGGCTGACGGAGAATTTTCATCATCACCATGACCTGACGGTCGCGACGCTGCATGTGCATCTCGACGATCATCACTGCATGGAAGTGTCGGCGCTGACGGGACCGGGGCCGGCCGTCAAGCATCTGTCCGATCATGTCATCGCCGAGCGTGGCGTGCGTTACGGCCGGCTGGTCGTCATTCCGCGGTCGTGAGGGTCGTTCAGAACATGCCGGCGAGCGTCAGCCGCAGCGCCAGCGGCTCGATTGGATGGCCGACCATGCCCATGACGCCGTTTTGGCAGACCGCGGCCGGCGCTACCTGGACTGGATAGCACAGGTTGTAGAGGCTGTCGGTCTTGAGCAGCGAGCCGTAGCCGTAGCTGATCTGGTTGGTCTTGCTGTTGAGGAGATTGAGGACGTCGAGCTGGATTCGCCAGGCCTCCGTCCGGTAGCCGATGCGGCCGTTGACGACGCTGATCGGCTCCGAGCGGAAGGCGTTGTCTTCCGTCAGTGGAACGGACCCGAGATAGCGCCAGCGCAGTCCGCCGAACCAGCCCGTCTTCTCGCCCAGCGCGATGCCGGCGGAAGCGACCACTGCGGGCGCGTTGGCGATGTAGTTGCCCGGCGCGCTGCCGATCTGGGCCTCGGGATAGCCGGCGAGCGAGGCATAGACCTGCGCCTGGTCGCTGTCGTAGCCGACGAACCGGGCATGGGTCAGCGCAAGATCGGCGTCGATGTCGATCCACGACCGCGGACGGTAGTGGTTGGTGAATTCGACGCCGTAGCGGCGGCTGGCGCGGCTCGGCGAGGTGTCGCCGCCATCGCCGTTGAAGATGATTTCGGACGCCTGGTTGAGCATGAACAGGCTGACGGTCGATTCCAGGCCCGGCACCGCCTTGGTCCGGACGCCGACCTCGGCGCCCTTGGTGCGCACCAGGAGGGGCGAAGGGTCGACCTTCGTGGTCGGATCGGTCGGGGACTCGCTGATGGTGGTGCCGCGGACGTCGTTGCTGTGCATGCCCATGCCGGCGCCGAGGAAGAATTCCGTCCTATTGAAGGGGCCGACCACCATGCGGAATTTCGGGCTGCCGATTGCCGCGTGCGAATTCCCCGAATTGTTGGCGTCGTACAGCGAAGCGACCCTGGCGTTGTAGTAGTCGCCGCGCCAGCCGACGGTGGTGCGCAGCCAGTCGGTCCAGCGGACGGTGTTTTCCGCATAGATGCTGACGCTGCCTTCCTGGACCTTGTCGCTGCGGATGTTGGAGAGGAAGTCGCGCCGGTAGGTGTTGGTCAGCCCGAGATCGATGTCGTCGTAGCGGGTCTGAATGCCGAACGTCGTCTCGACCGGGCGTCCACCCAGCGTGCTATTGACGGTTCGCGACGCGTTGGCGCCGGCCATCAGGCGCCCGTCGTGCTGGTGGAATTGGTCGCCCAGCACCGGGTTGGACAGGAAATAGGTGAAATCGTTGTAGAGATCGAGCGAACTCCTCACAGCGTAGGCGTTGGCCTTCCAGGAGCCGATGTCGTCGGTGCCGGCGATGCGGCCCGACAGGGCGAAGCGGCTGGTCCTGCCGCCGTCGGTCGGGTTCTCGGAGCCGAAGCGCGGGATCAGGCCGGACTCGATCGCTCGCATCGGCACCTGGTCGGTCGAATTCCAGCGGTTCGCATAGGCCATGCCGGTCAGGGAGAAGCCGTCGGACGTGGTGCCCTGGGTGTAGCGGACGAGGCTGTTCAGCTTGCGCAGCTCGTCCGGATTGGTCCAGGGGCCGTCGTAGCTGCCGCCTTCGCCGGCGACGAGCAGCGTGCCGTCGCCGAGCTTCGTCGACCCCATGCCGAACATCCGACGATAGCCGAAGCTGCCGATGGTCAGGGAGGCGGTGCTGCGCGGCGCTTGGTCGACGAGCCCGATGCGCAGGCTTCCTGCCGAGCTGAAATCGCCTTCATCCGCGAAATAAGGGCCTTTGCGGATGTTGAGGGAGTTGACGGTTTCCGGCATCAGCCAGTTGAGGTCGGCATAGCCCTGGCCGTGGGCATGGGTGCGCATGTTGACCGGCACGTCGTCGACGTAGATCGCCATGTCCGTGCCGTGATCGAGATTGTAGCCGCGCAGGAAGTACTGGTTGGCTTTACCGTCGCCGCTGTGCTGGGTCACGATCAGTCCGGGGACCGCTTCGAGGATCTCTCCGGGCCGGGTGATCGGCTGGGTGTTCAACTGGTCGCCGCTAATACTGAGCTCGCTCGCCATTCCCGGCACTCGCGGCGGCCCGGATCCGACATTCGGCGCTCCGCTGCCGTTTGCGATTTCCGCTGACGACCGGCTCCCAGTGGGCTGAACCGACCTTGTCGTCTGGGTCGGCGTGGCGGGGCGGCGCATGCTCTGCCGCGACTTCAGCTTTTTCGGCTCTGGATTGACGGTGATCGTCGGAAGCTCGGTGGGTACCGAATCTGCCGCGGCTCGCACCGGTTCGGTGAGAGCCGGCTCCGCCATTGCAGCCACGAGCCCAAAGGTGGCGAAAAGCCGATGAAAGCCCAAATTCACGTGACAGCCCCTACAATCTGCCGCGACGGTATCGCAGGAAGCTGCCAAAGTCATACGAATTTATTAAGTTGTCATACCGAAACTGGGCGCCGGGATATCAACTCACGGCTGAGTGGAACGGACGGCAATCGCTCGTTGGCCGTCGCCGGTCGGGACGGGTCGCCTGAAAGGATGGCCGGCGGCGCGACGGCTGCTGACGCCCGGCGCGGAAGGCGGCACGCAGTGCCATCCCGCGATCCGCGGCGCGCGTTACTCCCTTGCCCCGCGCTACTTTGTTTTCGTGTCGGTCGTGCCCGATTTCGGCGCCCCGTCGGTCTTCTTCTTGGAATTGTCCGTGTCCTTGTGCTTGCCGCTCTTGGGGTCCCCCTTGGGTGGGCTCGGCTCCTGACTGAAGGCAGGTGCCGCGCTGGCGGTCACCAGCGCGATCGCGGTCAATATGGTCAAGGCACGTTTCATCGCCCGTCTCCTCTAACCCCTTGATGAGGGGGCTCGACTATCGCGTGGCGTCCGGCCGAGACATTGACGTAGGTCAACGTGAAGTTGCCGCACCCATGAGCGACGGGCAGGGCGGCGAGCCCGAGATCGACGACGGGAGCCAGGGTCCGATCAGCGCGGGATCAGTGGCGCCACCGCGCGCTCGCCCGGCTTGTCGCTCTGCGAAAGTCCGGCGGCGACGCCGGCGCGGTCCTCGGCGCTCCGGTTCTGGCTCATCTTGCGCTTGGCATCGATGCGCGTGACCGTCAGCTTGATGCCGACGATGGCGCGCAGCTGGGCCTCGATGAATTTCTCCGGCGCGTCGGACACCTGCCAGCGTTCGGCGCGGCCCTGCTCATGGCGGTTCGTCAGCCGCGTCACCACGTCCAGCAGCCGCGCCTGGTCGTCGAAGAATTCCACCTCGCCATAGACATGCACCGCGACGTAATTCCAGGTCGGCACCACGCGGCCGTGCTCGGCCTTGGAAGCGTACCAGGAGGGCGTCACATAAGCGTCCGGTCCCATGAAGATCGCCATGGCGTCGCCGGTGGCGCCGGCCTGCCACTGGGGATTGGCGCGGGCGAGGTGGCCGTAGAGCGTGCCGAGCACGCCTTCGTTCTCGTCGAGCAGCAGCGGCAGCGGCGAGGCGATCAGCCCGTCGGCGCCGCTGGTGACGAGGCTCGCCAGAGGGGCGGCGCGGATCAGTCCGGCGATCTCGGCGCGATCCTCGATCCTGAAATGCGGCGGGAGGTACATCGAACGGGCCTCTTGCTGGCGTGCAGTGCTGTCGGCGGCGTTACTTGTTCGGCTGATGGACGGTCGCGGGCGCCGTGCCGATAGCCGGCTTCTGTTTCAGGCTGCCGGCATAAAACGACAACGCGCCGATGGCGATCACCAGCACCGCATAGACCGCGTAGGCCTGCGGCGGCGTGGTCGCCCAGTTGTAGATCGCTTTCACCTTCGCCCGGCTCCCTGAATCTGCGCCGCAGACCATGGCCCCGGCATCGGTTGGTGACAAGGCGGTAATATCCACCGCCCGTCGTTGCAGCCCTCGACCGCCTTATGTCACTATATTTCTGAAGGGATGCGGAGGTGACATTGCGTCGGGGCTGGCTGTCGCGGTTTGCAGGGGTGGTCGGCTTTGCCGTCGCCCAGCTGCTTGCCGTGCAGCTGATTCTGAGCGGCGTCGCCGCCACCCGCATGGCCGTCGCGGCGGGCCTCGACGAGGCTCCGATCTGCTCGGAACTGGGTCATCTGTCGCCCGACGGCGGCACGTCGAAATCGCCCGCTGCCGCCCATCCCGCCTTCTGCGCGCTGTGCGCCTTCGCATCCCAGCATGCGGTGCCGCCGGCGATGCCGGCAATGCTGCCGCTGGAGCTTGCTGTCGTCACGGCGGCGCTGCCGGCGGTCATCGTTGTCGCGCCTGCCGAACGCAGAACCGAACCCCGTTCGTCCCAGGGACCTCCGTCGATCGTCTGACCGTCCTTTTCGGCTGACCTTCATTCCCGGAGTCCTCCCATGTTTCGTCACGTACCCGCGCTCGGCGCGGCGGCGCTGCTCGCCTCTGTTCCAGTCCAGTCTCATGCCCAGAATCGCTCGGTCCTTCCGCCGGTCATCGTCGATGCCGCCAAGAAGCGACCCGCCCAGCAGCAGGCGAAGCCCCAGGCGAAGCGGTCGTCGCGGACGGGCGTTGCCCGAGCCAACCGATCGCCGGCCGCACCGCTGCCGCAGCCCGCGGCCCCTGCGAGCCTGACGGTCGCCGACACCCGGCAGGCCACCACGGAATTGGCGCGTATTCCCGGCGCGGTGGCCGTGGTGCCCGACACCGCCTTCAAGAATGCGCCGGCGCAGAGCATCAAGGACATGCTCGACTATGTGCCCGGCGTCTTCGTCCAGCCGAAATGGGGGGACGACACGCGCCTGGCGATCCGCGGCTCGGGCCTGTCGCGCAACTTTCATCTGCGCGGCACCCAGCTCTTCATGGACGGGATTCCCATCAATACGTCCGACGGCTACGGCGATTTCCAGGAGATCGATCCGACGGCCTACCGCTATGTCGAGGTCTTCAAGGGCGCCAATGCCCTGCGCTTCGGCGGCAACTCGCTCGGCGGCGCGATCAATTTCGTCATGCCGAGCGGGCGGGACGCCTCGTGGTTCGACGGGAGGGTCGATGGCGGCGCCTTCGGCTATCTTCGCGGCCAGGCCAGTTCGGGCGGCGCGTCCGGTCCGGCGGACTATTTCGTCACCGGCTCGTCGTGGCGCAACGACGGCTACCGCGACCACAGCTCCGGCTTCGGCGAGCGCGGCAGCGCCAACATCGGCTACCAGTTTTCGCCGGACTTCGAGACGAGGTTCTACCTCAACGCCAATTCGGTGCGTCAGCGCATTCCAGGCGAGGTCACCAGGACCGCGGCGCTCACGACGCCGCAGGCGGCCTGGACGGACAATGTCGTCAACGATTGGCAACGCAATATCGACACCATCCGCGTCGCCAACAAGTCGACCCTGCGTCTCGACAGCACCACCATCGATTTCGGCATCTTCGGCGTCGACCGGCATCTGATGCATCCGATCTACCAGTGGCTCGACTATCGCTACGCCGATTACGGCGGGTTCGTCCGCGCGGCCGACGATCGCATCGTCGGCGGCCACCGCAACCGCGTCACTGTCGGCCTCAACATCCAGAACGGCACGATCGACGCCAACCAGTACCAGAACATCGGCGGCAACAAGGGCGCCCAGCAGTCGGCGCTGGTCCAGAAACCCGAGAACTACACCGCCTATCTCGAAGACGCCTGGTACGTCGTGCCGACCGTGTCGCTGGTCGCCGGCACCCAGTTTCTCTATGCGGTGCGCGACCAGCAGGTGAATTTCTCGCTCAATGGCGATGTTCCGGGGCGCAGCAGCTTCAGCCTGTGGAGCCCGAAGGGGGGCATCGTCTGGGACGTCGATCCCGCCTGGCAGGTCTTCGCCAATGTCTCGCGCAGCGCCGAGGCGCCGAGCTTCGGCGAAAACGTCGCGCCGAACTTCCTCCATCCCAATTATCCGACCATTCCGTTCTACGACATCAAGGCGCAGACCGCGACGACCTACGAGATCGGCACGCGGGGGCGACGACCGGATTACAGCTGGGATCTCGCGCTCTATCGCGCCGATATCCGCAACGAGCTGCAATGCTTCTACAGCTCGTTCGGCAACTGCAACGTCACCAATGCCGACCGCACCGTCCACCAGGGCGTCGAGGCCGGGTTCGGCGCCACCCTGTTCAGGGGCCTTGCGGTGAACAGCGATCAGCCGGACCGGATCTGGCTCAACGTCGCCTACACCTACAGCGATTTCCGCTACGACCATGACGCCCGCTTCGGCGACAACCGGCTGCCGGGGGCGCCGTCGCATTTTCTGCGGGCGGAGCTGCTCTACCGGCACCCGAGCGGGATCTCCTTCGGGCCGAACATCGAGTGGGTGCCGCAGGCCTACTACGTCGACAGCGCCAATACGCTGGCGACCGATCCCTACGTCTTGTGGGGCCTCAAGGCGACCTACGACGACGGCAGGCATTTCTCGGCCTACGTGGAAGGCCGCAATCTTTCGGACAAGGCCTATATCGCCGCGACCAGCATCATCGATCGGGCCGATCCGACCTCGCGCCTGTTCAATCCGGGGAACGGCCGCGCGGTCTATGCCGGCATTCGCTACAAGCTGTGAGGAGGGGATGATGTCGCTCAGGTCTCTGGGGTTGGCCCTGTCCACGGCCTTGATGCTCTCCGTTCCGGCCGGGTCGGGCTCTGCGGGGTCGGAGGACGACGCCATCCGCGCCGTGTTGATGGCGGCCTTCGACAGGCCCGATCAGCGGCTGGTGGTCGAGCCGGTGGTCGTGGCCGGCGACCATGCCGTCGCCGACTGGAGCCAGGGGGCGACCGGGGGCCGCGCGCTGCTGCGGCGCGCCGTCCATGGCGCGATCGAAGGCGCGATCGACGGCTGGATCATCGTGCTGTGCAGCGGCGAGGAGATCAGATCGGCCGACGCCCTGGTGCGAACCGGGATCCCGCGGCCGGCCGCCGCGCAATTGGCGGCCGCGCTGGCCGAGGCCGAGCGTCATGTCGCTGCCGAGCGCCTCGCCCTGTTTTCCACCTTCGAGGGCACTGTGCCGGTCGAGGAGGGCGCCCACCACCGCTGAACTCGGCGGACGGAGCGGCCGCGGCGCCACCCCCGGCCGATGCGACGCAGGCAGGATTGTGCATGTTGAGCCCCGCCGCCGCCCCGGCGACATTCGGAACGAGGCGGCGGCGCGATTGACACCGCCCGGCGGGCAGGCGGGGCGGGCTGGGGCGGCCGTCCGGCCGGTTCGGCGTGGCGCACGGGCCTCACCCGGTCAAAGGGCGCTATCCCATTGAAATAGATGGTTGTCCCCAGCCGGACACGCGCTATAAGCCCTCAAGACACCTTGTCTTGCGCCCCCTGTTGCGCTGCGCTAATTCAGAACCGTTCCAAAGGTTTCGCGAATCTGCGGAACCAACCTCCTCCGCCGAAAATCGAGGTCGCCGATGAACGGCATCTTGCAGAGCTATCTTCCGCTTGTCGTCTTCATCGGCGTGGCGGGAGTGATCGGTCTGGCGCTTCTGGTGGCGCCCTTCCTGGTGGCCTATCAGCAGCCCGATCCGGAAAAGCTCTCCGCCTACGAATGCGGCTTCAACGCTTTCGACGACGCGCGCATGAAGTTCGACGTGCGGTTCTACCTGGTCGCCATCCTCTTCATTATCTTCGATCTCGAGGTCGCCTTCCTGTTTCCCTGGGCGGTGGCCTTCGGCAAGCTCGGCGCAGCCGGCTTCTGGTCGATGATGGTTTTCCTCGGCGTCCTTACCGTCGGCTTCGCCTATGAATGGAAGAAAGGGGCGCTGGAATGGGATTGATCCAGCCCGCAGTGGCGCCCGCCGCCACAGGAATTCTCGACCCGCGCACCGGCAAGCCGGTCGGCGCCGATGATCGCTTTTTCCTCGAGGTCAACAACGAACTCGCGGACAAGGGCTTCTTCGTCACCGCGACCGACGAGCTGATCACCTGGGCGCGCACCGGCTCGCTGATGTGGATGACCTTCGGTCTCGCCTGCTGCGCCGTCGAGATGATGCAGATGTCGATGCCGCGCTACGATGCCGAGCGCTTCGGCTTCGCGCCGCGGGCTTCGCCGCGCCAGTCCGACGTGATGATCGTCGCCGGCACCCTGACCAACAAGATGGCCCCGGCGCTGCGCAAGGTGTACGACCAGATGCCGGAGCCGCGCTACGTCATCTCGATGGGCTCCTGCGCCAACGGCGGCGGCTACTATCATTATTCCTATTCGGTGGTGCGCGGCTGCGATCGCGTCGTGCCCGTCGATATCTACGTGCCCGGTTGTCCGCCGACGGCGGAGGCGCTGCTCTACGGCGTCATGCTGCTGCAGAAGAAGATCCGGCGCACCGGCACCATCGAACGCTGAAGGCTGGCAAAGGCATGGACGACGCAAAGCTCGACGCCCTGGGTTTGACGATGGTCGAGGCGCTGCCCGGCGCCGCGCTGTCGCATCGCGTGGCCTTCAATCAGCTCGACGTCATCGTCGATCTGTCCCGGATCGTCGAGGTGGTGCGCGTGCTGCGCGACGATCCGCGGTTGCGCTTCGTCAACATCGTCGATGTGACGGCGGTGGACTATCCGGGCCGCGAGAGCCGCTTCGACGTGGTCTATCACCTGCTGTCGCCGACGCTGAACGCGCGGGTGCGGCTGCGCGGCGAGGCCGGCGAGACGACCCAGGTGCCCTCGATCATCGAGGTGTTTCCCGGCGCCGACTGGTTCGAGCGCGAAACCTACGATCTGTACGGCGTGATCTTCACCGGTCACCCCGACATGCGGCGGCTGCTCACCGATTACGGGTTCGACGGCCATCCGCTGCGCAAGGATTTCCCGCTCACCGGCTTCGTCGAGGTCCGCTACGACGACGAGGAGAAGCGGGTGGTCTATGAGCCGGTCCGGCTCAACCAGGAATTCCGCAAGTTCGACTTCCTGTCGCCCTGGGAAGGCGCGGACTATCCGCTGCCCGGCGACGAGAAGGCGAGCACCGGAAAGGCAGGCAATTGATGGCTGAGGCGTCACTGCGCAATTTCACGATCAATTTCGGACCGCAGCATCCGGCGGCGCACGGCGTGCTGCGCCTCGTGCTGGAGCTCGATGGCGAGGTGGTGGAGCGGGTCGATCCGCACATCGGCCTGCTGCATCGCGGCACCGAGAAGCTGATCGAGCAGAAGACCTATCTGCAGGCGATTCCCTATTTCGACCGGCTCGACTACGTCGCGCCGATGAACCAGGAGCATGCCTTCTGCCTCGCCGCCGAGAAGCTGCTCGGCATCACCGTGCCGCGGCGCGGCAGTCTGATCCGCGTGCTCTATTGCGAGATCGGCCGCATCCTCTCGCACCTCCTCAACGTCACCACCCAGGCGATGGACGTCGGCGCCCTGACGCCGCCGCTGTGGGGCTTCGAGGAACGCGAGAAGCTCATGGTGTTCTACGAGCGCGCCTCGGGCAGCCGGATGCATGCGGCCTATTTCCGCATCGGCGGCGTCCACCAGGACCTGCCGTCCAAGCTGATCGACGACATCTGGGACTGGTGCGATCCGTTCCTCAAGGTCGTCGACGACCTCGAGACCCTGCTGACCGACAATCGCATCTTCAAGCAGCGCAACGTCGATATCGGCGTGGTGACGCTGGAGCAGGCCTGGGCCTGGGGCTTCTCCGGGGTGATGGTGCGCGGCTCCGGCGCCGCCTGGGACCTGCGCAAGGCGCAGCCCTACGAGTGCTATGCCGAGATGGATTTCGACGTCCCGGTCGGCAAGAACGGCGACTGCTACGATCGCTACTGCATCCGCGTCGAGGAGATGCGCCAGTCGGTGCGCATCATGAAGCAGTGCATCGAGAAGCTGCGCGCGCCGGACGGGCAGGGGCCCGTCGCCGTCGAGGACAACAAGATCTTCCCGCCGCGCCGCGGCGAGATGAAGCGCTCGATGGAAGCGCTGATCCATCACTTCAAGCTCTATACCGAGGGCTTCCACGTGCCCGCCGGCGAGGTCTATGCCGCGGTCGAGGCGCCCAAGGGCGAGTTCGGCGTCTATCTCGTCGCCGACGGCGGCAACAAGCCCTACAAGTGCAAGATCCGGGCGCCGGGCTTCGCCCATCTGCAGGCGATGGATTTCATCTGCAAGGGCCACCTCCTGGCCGACGTCTCGGCCATTCTCGGCTCGCTCGACATCGTGTTCGGCGAGGTCGATCGGTGATCGTGCAGGCTCCCATCCGGTTCGACCGGGCGACGGGCGTCCTCGAGGGGACGAACGCATGGGAGCGGCTTGCGGCAATGTCCCTGGTGGCCGGCACCAAGATGTCGGCGCCGTTCTCGTATCGCGGCGACAACGTCTGCGCCAATTTCCAGCGCAAGGCGCTGCCGGCGCGTGACATCGCGGTCAAGCTCAACGCGGTCAAGCTCAACGACGACGCGATCTTCGCCTTTCCCTATGGCGACGGCTACTGGAGCAAGCTGCTCTATCGCGGCTTCCGCTACGAGGACGAGCTCGAGATCCTGTTCGAGGACTGCCGCGACATCGACTACGCGCTGGTCGATGGCGGCGCCAATTACGGCTACTGGTCGGTGCTGTTGTGCGAGGACCACGGCTCCGATCGCAGCCACAGCGTGTCGCGCTACATCCTCGAACAGACCCCGATGCAGCTGATCCTGCTCGATCGCGCCGTCCGCCGCTTCGAGCCCGTCACCGACCTGTCGGTGCTCGACCGCGTCAAGGTCGCGACCAATGTCGGCTACAACGTGTTCGCCACCGCGAGCGCGTTCTGGCAGGACCGTTTCGCCAACCTGAACGAGCGCGTCTCGCGCCGCGTTCATTAACGAGATCGCCAAAGAGACCGTCATGTCCGTCCGCCGCCTCGCCCCCAAGGAGCTGCAGCCCGCCAGCTTCGAATTCACGCCGGAAAATCTCGCCTGGGCCAGGGCGCAGATCGCGAAATATCCGGCGGGCCGCCAGGCATCGGCGGTGATCCCGATCCTGTGGAAGGTGCAGGAGCAGCATGACGGCTGGGTGTCGGAGCCGGCGATCCGTGCCGTCGCCGACCTGCTCGACATGCCCTATATCCGTGTCCTCGAGGTCGCGACCTTCTACACCATGTTCCAGCTCCAGCCGGTGGGCAAGAAGGCCCATGTCCAGGTCTGCGGCACCACGCCCTGCAAGCTGCGCGGCGCCGACGAGCTGAAGAAGGTCTGCGAGCACCGCATCCATCACGAGCCCTTCCACCTGTCCGCCGACGGCGATTTCAGCTGGGAGGAGGTCGAGTGCCTCGGCGCCTGCGTGAATGCGCCGATGGTCCAGATCTGGAAGGACACCTACGAGGACCTCACCCCCGAGAGCCTGAACAAGGTGCTCGACGGCTTCGCCGCCGGCAAGCCGCCGCAGCCGGGGCCGCAGAACGGCCGCCAGTTCTCCGCGCCCCAGGGCGGGCCGACCACGTTGAAGGACGTCGCCGGAAAGGCCGTCCCTGTGAAGGACAAAGCGTGATGCTGGACGACAAGGACCGCATCTTCAGGAATCTCTACGGCCTCCACGACTGGGGGCTGAAGGGCGCGCGCGAGCGCGGCGCCTGGGATGGCACCAAGTCCATCCTCGAGAAGGGCCGCGACTGGATCATCAACGAGATGAAGGCCTCGGGCCTGCGCGGCCGCGGCGGCGCCGGCTTCCCGACCGGGCTGAAATGGTCCTTCATGCCCAAGGAATCCGACGGCCGGCCGCACTACCTCGTGGTCAATGCCGACGAATCCGAGCCGGGCACCTGCAAGGACCGCGAGATCCTGCGCCACGACCCCCATCTGCTGGTCGAGGGCTGCCTGCTGGCGAGCTTCGCCATGGGCGCCCATGTCTGCTACGTCTACGTGCGCGGCGAATTCATCCGCGAGCGCGAGCGGCTGCAGGCCGCGGTCGATCAGGCCTATGAGGCCAAGCTGATCGGCAAGGACAACATCCACGGCTATCCCTTCGACCTCTACGTCCATCACGGCGCCGGCGCCTATATCTGCGGCGAGGAGACCGCGCTGCTGGAAAGCCTCGAGGGCAAGAAGGGCCAGCCGCGTCTCAAGCCGCCTTTCCCGGCCAATATGGGCCTCTACGGCTGCCCGACCACCGTCAACAACGTCGAGTCGATCGCGGTCGCGCCCGACATCCTGCGCCGCGGCGCCGCCTGGTTCGCCGGCATCGGCCGGCCCAACAATGTCGGCACCAAGCTGTTCGGCATTTCCGGGCACGTCAACACGCCCTGCGTCGTCGAGGAGGCGATGGGCATTCCGTTCCGGGAGCTCATCGAGAAGCACGGCGGCGGCATCCGCGGCGGCTGGGACAATCTCCTGGCGATCATTCCCGGCGGCGCGTCGTGTCCGCTGATCCCGGCGGCCGATTGTCACGACCTCATCATGGATTTCGATGGCACGCGCGCGGTGAAGTCGAGCTTCGGCACGGCGGGCGTGATCGTGATGGACAAGTCCACCGACGTGATCGCCGCGATCGCGCGCATCAGCTACTTCTTCAAGCACGAGAGCTGCGGCCAGTGCACGCCGTGCCGCGAGGGCACCGGCTGGATGTGGCGCGTGCTGTCGCGCATGGTCGAGGGCCGCGCCCACAAGCGCGAGATCGACATGCTGCTCCAGGTCACGACCCAGGTCGAGGGCCACACCATCTGCGCGCTCGGCGACGCTGCCGCCTGGCCGATCCAGGGTCTGATCCGGCACTTCCGGCCGGAGATCGAACGGCGTATCGACGCCTTCTCGCGCAATGCCGATCCCGGCGATGTGGGCGTGCTCGATCCCGCCCGCATGGCGGCGGCGGAGTAAACTGCAATGACGAAGCTGCTCATCGACGGCAAGGAAGTCGACGTTCCCGCGGAATACACGCTGCTGCAGGCCTGCGAGGCCGCCGGCGCCGAGATCCCGCGCTTCTGCTACCACGAACGGCTGTCCATCGCCGGCAACTGCCGCATGTGCCTCGTCGAGGTGAAGGGCTCGCCCAAGCCGGTGGCGAGCTGCGCCTGGGGCGTGCGCGACTGCCGGCCGGGTCCCAACGGCGAACTGCCGTCGGTCTCGACCCGCTCGCCGATGGTCAAGAAGGCGCGCGAAGGCGTGATGGAATTCCTGCTGATCAACCATCCGCTCGACTGCCCGATCTGCGACCAGGGCGGCGAATGCGATTTGCAGGACCAGGCCATGGGCTATGGCGTCGACACCAGCCGCTTCGCCGAGAACAAGCGCGCCGTCGAGGACAAGTATCTCGGCGCGCTGGTCAAGACCTCGATGACCCGCTGCATCCAGTGCACCCGCTGCGTGCGGTTCTCGACCGAAGTCTGCGGCGTGCCGGAAATGGGCGCCACCGGCCGCGGCGAGGACGTGGAGATCACCACCTATCTCGAAAGCGCCCTGAGCTCGGAGCTGCAGGGCAACCTCGTCGACATCTGCCCGGTGGGCGCCCTGACCTCCAAGCCCTACGCCTTCGCGGCGCGGCCGTGGGAGCTCGGCAAGACCCAGTCGATCGACGTCATGGACGGCCTCGGCTCGGCGATCCGGGTCGATACCCGCGGCCGCGAGGTGATGCGCGTGCTGCCGCGCGTCAACGAGGCGATCAACGAGGAATGGATTTCCGACAAGACGCGGCACATCGTCGACGGGTTGCGCACCCAGCGTCTCGACCGGCCCTATGTCCGTGAGGGCGGCAAGCTGCGGCCGGCGTCCTGGCAGGAGGCCTTCGCCGTCGTCGCCTTGAAGCTGCAGCACGCCGAGGCGAAGCGCATCGGCGCCGTCGCCGGCGATCTCGCCGCGGTCGAGGAGATGTTCGCGCTCAAGGATCTCCTGGCGCAGCTCGGCTCGGGCAATCTCGCCGTGCAGGGCGGGGCGGCGTTCGATCCCGCGCTCGGCCGCGCCTCCTACATCTTCAATCCGACCATCGCCGGCCTCGAGCAGGCCGATGCCCTGCTGATCGTCGGCTCGAATCCGCGCAAGGAGGCGGCGGTCCTCAACGCCCGCATCCGCAAGCGCTGGCGCACCGGCAAGCTCAAGATCGGCGTCATCGGCGAGAAGGCCGACCTGACCTACGCCTACGAGCATCTCGGCGCCGGCACCGACACCCTGGCCGAACTCGCTGCCGGCCGTCATTCCTTCGCCGACGTGCTCAAGGGCGCGCAGAACCCGATCGTGCTGGTCGGCGCCGGCGTGACCGCGCGCCCGGACGGTGCCGCGGTGCTGGCCCAGGCGGCGAAGCTCGCGGCCAAGATCGGCGCGGTCAAGGACGGCTGGAACGGATTTGCCGTGCTGCACGCCGCCGCCTCGACGGTGGGGGCGCTCGACATCGGCTTCGCGCCGGGGAAGGGCGGCCTCGGCCTGGCGCAGATGACGACCCCCGGCTCGCTCGACGTGCTGTTCGCGCTCGGCGCCGACGAGATCAAGATCCCGGACGGCACCTTCGTCGTCTACATCGGCACCCATGGCGATCGCGGCGCCCATCGCGCCGACGTCATCCTGCCGGGCGCGGCCTATACCGAGAAGACCGGCATCTTCGTCAACACCGAGGGGCGGGTGCAGGTCGCCAGTCGCGCCGCTTTCCCGCCGGGCGAGGCGCGCGAGGACTGGGCGATCCTGCGGGCGCTGTCGGAGGTGGTCGGCAGGCGGCTCGCCTACGACTCGCTCGCGGCGCTGCGCCAGGCGATCGTCAAGGCGGTGCCGCATCTCGGCCGCGTCGACCAGATCGCCCCCGCGGACGCCGCGGCGGTGACGACGCTGGCGGCGCGCGGCGGCGCGATCGACAAGGCGCCGTTCAAGCCGGCCCTCGAGGATTTCTACCTCACCAACCCCATCGCGCGGGCCTCTGCGACGATGGCCGAATGTTCACGCCTCGCGGCCGGCCGCGTCCTGACCGCAGCGGAGTAAGTCGATGACCTTCGCAGAGTTCTGGACCAGCTATCTCTGGCCGCTCATCATCATGGTGGCGCAGAGCCTGCTGCTCCTCGTGATCCTCCTGGTCGGGATCGCCTACATCCTGCTCGCCGACCGCAAGATCTGGGCGGCGGTGCAGATCCGCCGCGGTCCCAACGTGGTCGGGCCCTGGGGCCTGTTCCAGTCCTTCGCCGACCTTCTGAAGTTCGTGCTCAAGGAGCCGGTGATCCCGGCGGGGTCGAACAAGGGCGTCTTCCTCCTGGCGCCGCTGGTGTCCTGCATCCTGGCGCTCGCCGCCTGGGCGGTGATCCCGGTCAATCTCGGCTGGGTCATTGCCGACATCAATGTCGGCGTGCTCTACATCTTCGCGATCTCGTCGCTCTCGATCTACGGCATCATCATGGCCGGCTGGGCGTCGAACTCGAAATACCCGTTCCTGGCGGCGCTGCGCTCGGCGGCGCAGATGGTGTCCTACGAGGTCTCGATCGGCTTCGTCATCGTCAGCGTTCTGCTCTGCGTCGGCTCGCTCAACCTCACGGCCATCGTCGAGGCCCAGAACACCCGCTTCGGCCTGTTCGGCTGGTACTGGCTGCCGCTGCTGCCGCTGTTCGTGATCTTCTACGTCTCGGCGCTGGCGGAGACCAACCGTCCGCCGTTCGACCTCGTCGAGGCGGAATCGGAGCTCGTCGCCGGCTTCATGGTGGAATACGGCTCGACGCCGTACATGATGTTCATGCTCGGCGAGTACGTTGCCATCGCCACCATGTGCGCCATGGGAGCGATCCTGTTCATGGGCGGCTGGCTGCCGCCATTCCCGATCGCGCCCTTCACCTGGGTGCCGGGCGTGATCTGGTTCGTGCTCAAACTACTGTTCATGTTCTTCCTGTTCGCGATGGCCAAGGCCATCGTCCCGCGCTATCGCTACGATCAGCTGATGCGCCTGGGCTGGAAGGTCTTCCTGCCGATCTCGCTGGCGATGGTGGTCGTGGTTGCCGCCGTCCTGCAGTTCGGCGGACTTGCGCCGAAGTGAGGCCGTCATGAGTGTCGCCACTGCCGCCCGTTCGCTGCTGCTCAAAGAGTTCGCCTCGGCGTTCGTTCTCGCCATGCGCTATTTCTTCAAGCCGAAGCCGACGCTGAACTACCCCTTCGAGAAGGGGCCGATCTCGCCGCGCTTCCGCGGCGAGCATGCGCTGCGCCGCTATCCCAACGGCGAGGAACGCTGCATCGCCTGCAAGCTCTGCGAGGCGATCTGCCCCGCCCAGGCCATCACCATCGAGGCCGGCCCGCGTCGCAACGACGGCACCCGCCGCACCGTGCGCTACGACATCGACATGGTGAAGTGCATCTATTGCGGGATGTGCCAGGAGGCCTGCCCGGTCGACGCCATCGTCGAGGGGCCGAATTTCGAGTTCGCGACCGAGACGCGCGAGGAGCTCTATTATGACAAGGCCAAGCTGCTCGCCAACGGCGACCGCTGGGAGCGCGAGATCGCGAAGAACATCGCGCTCGACGCGCCGTACCGCTGAGGTGAGGGCATGATCCTTCCGGCGCTGTTCTTCTATCTCTTCGCGGGCATCTGCGTCGCTTCCGCGGTGATGGTGATTGCCTCGCGCAATCCCGTGCACTCGGTGCTGTTCCTGATCCTCGCCTTCGTCAATGCCTCGGGGCTGTTCATGCTGATGGGCGCCGAGTTCCTCGCCATGATCCTGGTGGTGGTCTATGTCGGCGCGGTGGCGGTGCTGTTCCTGTTCGTCATCATGATGCTGGACGTCGACTTCACCGAACTGCGGCAGGGCTTCCTGGAGTATCTGCCGGTCGGCCTGCTGATCGGCGCGATCTTCCTCGCCGAGCTGCTGCTGGTCGCCGGCGGCTGGGCGATCAGCCCGGCGCTGACCAGGAGCATCGCGGCGCCGATCCCGCACAACGTGACCAACGCCGAGGCGCTCGGGCTCGTGCTCTACACCCGCTATCTGGCGTATTTCCAGCTCGCGGGCGCGGTGCTGCTGGTCGCCATGATCGGCGCCATCGTGCTGACGCTGCGCCACAAGGCGAACGTCAAGCGCCAGAGCATTCCGGTGCAGAACGCGCGCGGCAAGGCCACCGCCATGGCGGTGCGCAAGGTGCCGAGCGGGCAGGGGCTGCAGGACAAGGACGCGCAGGAGTGGGTGCGATGACCATCGGGCTCGGACATTACCTCTCGGTCGGCGCGATCCTGTTCACGCTCGGGATTCTCGGCATTTTCCTCAACCGCAAGAACGTCATCGTCATCCTGATGTCGATCGAGCTGATCCTGCTCGCCGTCAACGTCAACCTCGTGGCGTTCTCGACCTTCCTCAACGACATCGTCGGCCAGGTGTTCGCGCTGCTGGTGCTGACGGTGGCGGCGGCGGAGGCGGCGATCGGACTTGCCGTACTGGTGGTGTTCTACCGCAACCGCGGTTCGATCGCGGTCGAAGACATCAATCTGATGAAGGGCTGACGGCGACATGATCCAGGCGATTGTTTTCCTGCCCCTGCTGGGCGCCGTCCTCGCCGGCCTGATCGCACTTGCCGGCGCGCACGCCCGCAACCCGAGCGGCGACGAGATGGAGCATGGCCACGGCCATGCCGCGCCGGTCGGCGCCGACGTCGCGGCGATCCACAACACCCACGCCGGGTCCGCCGCGCACGGCGATGCCCACGGCCACGACGACCACGCGGTCGAGCCGGCGGCGGCGGGCTCCCGCGCCGCCGAACTGATCACCACGGCGCTGCTGCTGGCGTCGGCGGCGCTGTCATGGGTGATGTTCGTCGATGTCGGTTTCCTGCATCACGACGTCCGCGCCCTGCTGCTGCCCTGGATCGTGTCGGGCGACCTCAACGTCGCCTGGTCGCTGCGGGTCGACACCCTGACGGCGGTCATGCTGGTGGTCGTGACGACGGTGTCCTCGCTCGTCCACCTCTATTCCATCGGCTACATGCACGAGGACCCGCACCGGCCGCGCTTCATGGCCTATCTGTCGCTGTTCACCTTCGCCATGCTGATGCTGGTGACTGCCGACAATCTGGTGCAGCTGTACTTCGGCTGGGAGGGCGTCGGTCTCGCCAGCTATCTCTTGATCGGCTTCTGGTACCAGCGTCCCTCGGCCAACGCCGCTGCGATCAAGGCCTTCGTCGTCAACCGCGTCGGCGACTTCGGCTTCGGGCTCGGCATCTTCGCGATCTTCGCGCTGGTCGGCTCGACCGATTTCGAGACCATCTTCGCCGCCGCGCCCGGGCTCAGCGGCAAGACCATTCCGATGTTCGGCTGGAACGTCGACGCCCTGACCCTGACCTGTCTGCTGCTGTTCATGGGCGCCATGGGCAAGTCGGCGCAGTTCCTGCTGCACACCTGGTTGCCGGACGCCATGGAAGGCCCGACCCCGGTTTCGGCATTGATCCACGCCGCGACCATGGTGACCGCCGGCGTCTTCATGGTGGCACGCCTGTCGCCGCTGTTCGAACTGGCGCCGACCGCCCAGGCCTTCGTGATGTTCATCGGCGCGACCACGGCGTTCTTCGCCGCCACCATCGGCCTCGTGCAGAACGACATCAAGCGCATCGTCGCCTATTCGACCTGCTCGCAGCTCGGCTACATGTTCGTGGCCATGGGGGCAGGGGCCTATTCGGTCGGCATCTTCCACCTCTTCACCCACGCCTTCTTCAAGGCGCTGTTGTTCCTCGGTGCCGGCTCGGTGATCCATGCCATGCACCACGAGCAGGACATCCGGATGATGGGCGGGCTGTGGCGGAAGATTCCCTTCACCTTCTTCGTGATGTGCATCGGCACCCTGGCGCTGACCGGCTTCCCGCTGTTCGCCGGCTACTTCTCCAAGGACGCGATCATCGAGTCGGCCTACGCCGCGCATAATCCGTTCGCGCTCTATGCCTTCATCCTGACGGTGGTCGCCGCCGGCCTGACCTCGTTCTATTCGTGGCGCCTGGTGTTCAAGACCTTCTTCGGCCAGCCCCATGACGAGCACCACCACGAGGCCGCCCATGAGAGCCCGCTGGTGATGCTGGTGCCGCTCGGCGTGCTCGCCGCCGGCTCGATCCTCGCCGGCCTGCCGTTCAAGGAGCTGTTCGCCGGTCACGGCATCGAGGAATTCTTCCGCGAGTCGCTGAAGATGAATCCGGAGATCATCGACCACATGCACCACATCCCGGAATGGGCGACCTACCTGCCCACCGTGATGATGGTCGGCGGCCTCCTGGTGGCGGTCCAGTTCTACCTGCGGTCGCCGTATCTGCCGGTCGAACTCGCCGAGCAGCATCAGGGCCTGTATCGCTTCCTGCTCAACAAGTGGTACTTCGACGAACTCTACGAAGTGATCTTCGTCCGTTCGGCGAAGTGGCTCGGCCGCTTCCTGTGGAAGAAGGGCGACGGCTTCCTGATCGACGGCTTCGGTCCGGACGGCGTCTCGGCGCGGGTGCTCGACGTCACCCGTGGCGCGGTGCGGCTGCAGAGCGGCTATCTCTATCACTATGCCTTCGCGATGCTGATCGGCGTCGCCGGGCTCGTCACCTGGTTCATCTTCGGTCTCGGGGGCCACTAAATGACAACCTGGCCCATTCTCTCGGTCACCACCTTCCTGCCGATCCTCGGCGCCGTCCTGGTCTGGCTCAGCCGCGGCGACGACGAGGCCGCGCAGGGCAATGCACGCTGGATCGCGCTGTGGACCACGCTGATCACCTTCGCGGTGTCGCTGATCCTGGTCTGGCGCTTCGATCCGGCCCAGCCGGACTTCCAGTTGGTCGACACCGCGCCGTGGCTGACAAAGACCATCGGCTACCGCATGGGCGTCGACGGCATTTCGCTGCCCTTCGTCATCCTCACCACCGCCCTGATGCCGTTCTGCATCCTCGCGAGCTGGAAGTCGGTGAAGGTGCGGGTGCGCGAATACATGATGGCGTTCCTGCTGCTCGAAACGCTGATGATCGGCACCTTCGCGGCGCTCGATCTCGTGCTGTTCTACCTGTTCTTCGAAGGCGGCCTGATCCCGATGTTCCTGATCATCGGGGTGTGGGGCGGCCCGCGCCGGGTCTACGCCAGCTTCAAGTTCTTCCTCTACACGCTGCTCGGCTCGGTGCTGATGCTGCTCGCCATCATGGCGCTGTACTGGAACGCCGGCACCACCGACATCCCGACGCTGCTGCACACCGCGGTGCCGCGCAGCCTGCAGACCTGGGCCTGGCTCGCCTTCTTTGCCTCCTTCGCGGTGAAGATGCCGATGTGGCCGGTGCACACCTGGCTGCCGGACGCCCACGTCGAGGCGCCGACGGCCGGCTCGGTGATCCTGGCGGCGATCCTGCTCAAGATGGGCGGTTACGGTTTTCTGCGCTTCTCGCTGCCGATGTTCCCGCTGGCGTCGCATGACTTCGCGCCGCTGATCTACACCCTCTCGGTCATGGCCATCGTCTACACCTCGCTGGTGGCCCTGATGCAGGAGGACATGAAGAAGCTGATCGCCTATTCCTCCGTGGCGCATATGGGCTTCGTCACCATGGGCATCTTCGCCGGCACCCTGCAGGGCGTCGCCGGCAGCGTCTTCCAGATGATCTCCCACGGCATCGTCTCGGGGGCGCTGTTCCTCTGCGTCGGCATTGTCTACGACCGCCTCCACACCCGCGAGATCGCGGCCTATGGCGGCCTCGTCAACCGCATGCCGCTCTACGCCTTCGTGTTCATGATCTTCACCATGGCCAATGTCGGCCTGCCGGGCACGTCGGGCTTCATCGGCGAATTCATGACGCTGCTCGGCACCTTCAAGGTCTCGACGGCGACCGCGACCTTCGCCAGCCTGGGCGTGATCCTGTCGGCGGCCTACGCGCTGTGGCTCTACCGCAAGGTCATCTTCGGCGTCCTCGACAAGGCCTCGCTCGCCAGCATCAAGGACCTGACGCTGCGCGAGGGCATCATCATGGGCCCGCTGGTGGCGCTGACCATCCTGTTCGGCGTCTACCCCAAGCCGGTGCTCGACATGTCGTCGGCGTCGGTCCAGCAACTCGTCACCACCTACAGCCAGGCGATCTCGGCGGTGAAGGCCGCCTCGCTTCCCTGACCGCAGCGGATCGGAACCCACGCTTATGACCTTCGCCGGATATAATCTCGTTCCCGTGCTGCCGGAGATCGTGCTGGCGCTGGGGGCCATGCTGCTCCTGATGGTGGGCGCCTATCGTGGCCAGCAGGCGACCGGCGCGGTCACCGCGCTCGCCGCGGTGCTGCTGGTGGTGATCGGCGCGCTGGAACTGTGGCTGCCGGCCGGCAAGCTGACGACCTTCGGCGGCAGCTTCATCGTCGACGACTTCGCCCGGTACCTGAAGATCCTGGCGCTGATCGGTTCGCTGGCGACGCTGCTGATGGCGCGCGGCTTCCTCGCCGACCCGTCGCGGCGGATCTTCGAGTTCGCCGTGCTGATCCTGCTGTCGACGCTCGGCATGATGGTGCTGATCTCGGCGGCCGACCTCATCATGCTCTATCTCGGCCTCGAACTGATGAGCCTTGCGCTCTATGTCGTCGCCGCGAGCCATCGCGACGACGCCAAGTCGACCGAAGCCGGCCTGAAGTATTTCGTCCTCGGCGCCTTGTCCTCGGGCATGCTGCTCTACGGCGCCTCCCTGATCTACGGCTTCACCGGTACGGTCGCCTTCTCGGGCATCGCCGCCGCGGCGACGGAGGGCTCGGCCGGCATCATCTTCGGCATCGTCTTCCTGCTGGCCGGCCTGTGCTTCAAGATCTCGGCGGTGCCGTTCCACATGTGGACGCCCGACGTCTACGAGGGGGCGCCGACGCCGGTCACCGCCTTCTTCGCCTCGGCGCCGAAGGTGGCGGCGCTGGCGGTGTTCACCCGTGTCGCGCTCACCGCCTTTCCGGGCGTGGTGCACGACTGGCAGCAGATCGTGGTGTTCGTCGCCATCGCTTCGATGGGGCTCGGCGCCTTCGCCGCCATCGGCCAGACCAACATCAAGCGCCTGATGGCCTATTCGTCGATCGGCCATATGGGCTTCGCGCTGGTCGGCCTCGCTGCCGGCACCGCCGAGGGCGCCCAGGGCGTGCTGATCTACATCGCCATCTACGTGGCGATGACGCTGGCTTCCTTCGCGGTGATCATCGCCATGAAGCGCAACGGCCAGGCGGTCGAGACCATCGCGGATTTCGCCGGGCTCGCCCGCACCAACCCGCTGATCGCCTTTTTCTTCGCGATGCTGCTGTTCTCGCTCGCCGGCATTCCGCCGCTGGCCGGCTTCTTCGCCAAGTTCTACGTCTTCCTCGCCGCCATCAAGGCTGGGCTGTTCGCGCTGTCGATCATCGGCGTGCTCACGAGCGTGGTCGGCGCCTACTACTATCTGCGGGTCATCAAGGTGATGTATTTCGATGAGCCGGCCGGGGCGATCGACCCGGTGCAGGTCGAACTGCGCGCCGTGCTCGGCATCGCGGGAACCTTCAACCTCTTGTTCTTCGTCTATCCCGGGCCGCTGGTGAGCGCGGCGACGGCGGCGGCGAAGTCGCTGTTCTGATGGCCTTCGCGCTCGGGCCTCGGGCCAGCGCCGCCGGCACCCGGCTGATCTCCTTTCCAAGCACCGGCTCGACCAATGTCGAGGCGCTGCTCTGCGCCCGGGCGGGCGAGCGCGGGCCATTGTGGCTGGTCACCGACCACCAGACGGCAGGCCGCGGCCGGCGCGACCGCGCCTGGATCTCGCCGGTCGGCAATCTCGCCGCCAGCGTCCTCGAGGTGATCGAGGTGACGCCGCCGGTCGCCGCGACACTGGGCTTCGCTGCCGGCCTTGCGGTCGAGACCGCGCTGCAGCAGGTCAGCGTCGAGGCACGGCTGCGCGCGGGCGGCGCGATCGCGGCGCCGTTCCAGCTGAAATGGCCCAATGATGTGCTGGCGGGCGGACGCAAGCTCACCGGCATCCTGCTGGAGGCCGAGCCGGTCGCCGGCGGCCTTGCCGTTGTCGTCGGGATCGGCATCAATGTAGTCGGCGCGCCGGAAGGCACGGCGACCGCGGCGACGTCGCTGCATGCCCTCGGCATTCACGTCGGTGCCGAGGAGCTGTTCGCGGCGCTGTCCGACGCCTGGACGGAATGGCGCGGGCGCTGGGACAGGGGCCGGGGCTTTGCCGCCCTTCGCGCCGCCTGGCTGGAGCGTGCGGCGGGCCTTGGCCAGCGGGTGTCGGTGCACAGTGGCGGAAGTATCGTGGAAGGCATATTCGAGACCATCGACTCGGCCGGCTGCCTCGTGGTGGCCACCGCATCCGGCGCGCGGATGACGGTCTCGGCCGGCGACGTCTATTTTGGCGGCGCCGCCTCGATGGGAGCAGCTTGATGGCACGGCCAGACGAATTGACTTTTGCGCCGCTCGGCGGCGTTGGCGAGATCGGCATGAATCTGTCGGTCTACGGCCTCGGCAGCCGGCACCAGCGCAGCCTGCTCGCGGTCGATCTCGGCGTCTCCTTCGGCGACGAAGAGCATCTGCCGGGGATCGATCTGGTGATGCCGGACGTCGCCTTCCTCGAGGCCGAGCGCAAGAACCTCGTCGGGCTGGTGCTGACCCATGCCCACGAGGACCACTTCGGCGCCATCATCGATCTGTGGCCGCGACTGAAGATGCCGATCTACGCGACGGCCTTCACGGCGTCGTTGTTCGAGGCCAAGCGCGCCGCCGAACGCGGCGCGCCGCAGATCCCGATCACCGTGGTGCCGTCGGGAGGGCGCATCGATGTCGGCCCCTTCAACGTCGAATTCATCCCGGTCGCCCATTCCATTCCGGAGGCCCATGCGCTGGCGATCCGCACCACCGCCGGAACCGTGCTGCACACCGGCGACTGGAAGATCGATCTGACCCCGGTGATCGGCCGTCCGACCGACGAGAAGCGGCTGCGCGAACTCGGCGACGAGGGCGTGCTGGCGCTGATCGGCGATTCGACCAATGCCGTTCGCGAAGGACGCTCGCCGTCGGAATCGGAAGTCGCGCTCGCCATCGCCGCGGTGGTGAAGCAGGCGAGGGGCCGCGTCGCGGTGACGACCTTCGCCTCGAACGTCGCGCGCCTGCGCGCCGTGGCCGAGGCGGCCCGCGCCGCCGATCGCGAAGTGGTGGTGGTCGGGCGCGCCATGGAGCGGGTGGTGCAGGTGGCGCGCGAATGCGGCTATCTCGACGGCATCGGCGATTTCCGCAGCGCCGAGTATTACGGCAACTTCCCGCCGGACAAGGTGCTGGCGCTGTGCACCGGCAGCCAGGGCGAACCGCGCGCCGCGCTCGCGCGAATCGCCAACGACGACCATCCCCTCGTGACCCTCAACAAGGGCGACATGGTGATCTTCTCTTCGCGCACGATCCCGGGCAACGAGAAGGCGGTCAGCGCCATCGTCAACGGTCTGGTGCGGCAAGGCATCGAGATCATCACCGATCGCACCCACCTCGTTCACGTCTCCGGCCATCCACGTCGCGACGAACTGCGCGAGATGATTTCCTGGGTGCGGCCGCAGCTCCTCATCCCGGTCCACGGCGAGGCGCTGCACCTCGAGGAACATGCGCGGCTGGCGCGCGCCGCCGGGGTGCCCAAGGTGATGACCTGCCGCAACGGCGACCTCGTGCGACTGGGGCCCGGCGATCCCGCGGTGATCGGCGAAGTGCCGTCGGGACGGCTCTACAAGGACGGAATGCTGCTCGAGCCGGACAAGGCGCGGGCCGTGGTGGAGCGGCGCAAACTGTCGTTCGCCGGCTGTGCCTTCATTGCCCTCGCGCTCGACGACAAGGGCGAACTTGTCGATGACCCGGAGATCGATCTGGTCGGCGTTCCGGAGAAAAACGCCGACGGCGAGGTGATCGCCGACGAGGTCTTAGACATTGTGGTGTCGACGGTGGAGAACCTGCCGCGGGCGCGGCGGCGCGATCCCGACGCAGTGGCGGAATCGGTGCGGCGGGCGGTGCGGGCGTCGGTCGCCGAGCAGTGGGGCAAGAAGCCGCTCTGCATGGTCCATGTCCTGACGGTCTGAGTGCTGACGGTTGACGAGGACGGCGTGAGGCCGCTGCGGCGGCGCCGCGCAACAAGATAAGGCGGAGACGAACCATGCTGGGCCGGCTCAATCATGTGGCGATCGCGGTGCGCGACGCGAGGAGCGCCGCGAAGATCTATGGTGCCGCGTTCGGCGCCGAGATTTCCGACGCGGTGCCGCTGCCGGAGCATGGGGTTGTGACCGTGTTCGCGACGTTGCCCAACACCAAGATCGAGTTCATCGAACCCTTTGGCGAAGCCTCGCCGATCGCCAAGTTCGTCGAGCGCAATCCCGACGGCGGCATCCATCATCTGTGTTACGAGGTCCCGGACATCGTCGCGGCGCGCGACCAGCTGATCGGGGAGGGCGCGCGGGTGATCGGCGACGCCACGCCCAAGGTCGGCGCCCATGGCAAGCCGGTGCTGTTCTTCCACCCCAAGGATTTCTCCGGGGCGCTGGTCGAAATCGAGCAGACCTGACGCCATGTCGATTTCCTCGGCGATCGCGATCTATTTCGTGCTGTGGTGGGTGGTGCTGTTCGCGGTGCTGCCGTTCGGCGCTCGGCGTCAGCCCGAAGAGAGCGAACAGGTCGTCGGCGCCGACCCCGGCGCGCCGGCACTGCCGCGCATGGCCCGCAATCTGGTGGTGACGACGCTGGTCTCGGCCGCGATCTTCGCGGTGGCGGCGTGGGCGTATCAGGCCGGCTATCTCGGCATCGACCGGCTCAACCGCCTGATGGGCATTCCATTCTAGCTAGTGTCCTGTCTCCGAATTACCGCTTCATTTGCCTCACCCTCGCACGGTCATTCGGAGACATCAGGACACTAGCAAAATCAAAAAGCTAGTGCGGCTTATGTCTCGCAATTGCCTACAGGGGCTTGCCGCGAAGGGCATAGGCAATTGCGAGACGCCACACTAGTGTCCCGTCTCCGAATTACCGCTACGTTTGCCTCACGCTCGCACGGTAATTCGGAGACATAGGGACACTAGCAAAATCAAAGTGCTAGTGTGGCTTATGTCTCGCAATTGCCTACAGGGACTTGCCGCAAAGGGCATAGGCAATTGCGAGACGCCACACTAGTGTCCCGTCTCCGAATTACCGCTACGTTTGCCTCACGCTCGCACGGTAATTCGGAGACATAGGGACACTAGCAAAATCAAAGTGCTAGTGTGGCTTATGTCTCGCAATTGCCTACAGGGACTTGCCGCAAAGGGCATAGGCAATTGCGAGACGCCACACTAGTGTGGTGGATCTGACACTCGCTTCAGCATTGCAGCGAGTTCTTCTTACCCGCGTCAGATCCAAAACCGCACTAGAATCATAACGATGCTGGTGTCCGTTCACGCGCAGCGGTGCCCGCTTCGCTCGAAAATGTTCTGGCCATCCGCGTCGCGTACGATCAGCGCGTCGCGCGCCCTGCGCTGGTCGCCGACATCATGTCGTCATCATTTCAAGCGAGAAAAAGAAAAAGCAGGGCCGGGCCCTGCTTTAATGTTGTACCAACCCTATTGTCCCCAAATATTGATTGCGACCGGGTCGTTCTTGGCTTGGGGAGACGCTGTTTTAGCGCGTCAGGGCTCCTCCCGAGACTTGGACCACCAGACTTGGCGCCACCAATCAGGTCAATGCGTCAGCCTGAGTTTTCACGCTAGCCGATCCTTTTGAGTTTGTCACTCTTTTCGGCAACAAATGGCTAAAATAGCAGCGGCGATTAAAAGGTCATTACCCACGGTCGTTAGGCCGGGAAAGTCGGGCGCTATGCCAGCCTGGTGGCCCGATCGCCTGCCTCATCCTTCATCAGGTCGGGCGAGTGCCTGGTGCGGCGTCTCGTAATTGCCTCTTCCCGGTAATGATCTATCGAATTCACGCATCGAAAAGAGATTCTGATTTCAACAGCTTGCCAAAGCAGATCCTAAGAGCGCGCCACGCCGGCGGTCTTCAGGAGGCGCTTCGACTCCCACTTCGTCGTCACCGGGCTTGTCATCGCAAGTCGGATTTATCCGACTTGCGATATTTAAGAAGGACGCAACTCGGCTGCGCCGAGTTGCTATGGACCTCGATTAGGGAGGCACTGCGCTGATCATCAGGAGGGTAGCAAATGCACTGCGCCCCTCATAACGCTGCTCGTGTCCCCTTGTTTCCAACGTTCGTATCAGCGCCTGCTGCAATGGAATACGAACGTTGGAGACAGGACACTAGCCGCCGAGCTCAACTGGTACTCTATCGTTACCCCTGCGCTCGTGTTAGGAGCGGCCAGGGGGAGTATCGAGGTGCCGAACAGGAGATCATTGCGCCAGCTGGGGATGCTGGCCGCCTTCGCTGCGGTGCATGCCTTCGTGTTCAATGCCCTGATCGCCGGCTTCCTCCTGGCGGCCATTCCGGCTGCCGCCTACGCCTCCGATTACGAGATCTGCAGCCATTCGGTGGGCGGCGAGGGCATCGCCGCCGATGCCAACGGACCGGCCAAGAAGGCGGCGCTCCACTGCAAGCTTTGCCTGCCTGCGCTCGCCGCCGCGATCTTGCCGCCCCCTCAGCCGATGCCGGCCGAACGCGTTGTCGTCACGGCGCCGCGTCAGGCCGCCTTCGACTTGCGGCTGCGGCAATTCTCGCGTTTCCGGCCTTTCGCCCCACGTGGCCCTCCGGCCGAGATCTGACGACCGCGCGCCCCGCGCATCTCTCGCCTTCGTCGATCTGAAGACCTTTTCCGGAGTTCGTTATGCTGTCCGCGTCCGCGGCGCGCAGGCTTTGGCTTGCCGTGCCCGTCATGCTTGTCGCCAGTCCCGCCGCGCAAGCCCAGTCCCCGTCTGCAGTTTCCTCGTCCGGCAGCGATCAGCTGCCAGCCGTCGTCGTCGATCCGCCGCGGCCAAGGCCCGCGGCGCGGCCGCAGGAGCGTCGCGCCGCACAGAGCCGGCCCCGTCCGGCGGCGGCAACCGCGCCGCGCCGCGGATCGGAGGTCGCCACGGCCACCGCGCGGGTCGGTGTCGCGACGACGCCGCTGAAGCAGACGTTCCAGCTCCCCCAGACGGCGGAGGGGATCTCCGCGGCCCAGATCGCCAATCGCATCAACCTCGTCGATACCGAGGATGCGGTGAAATACATGCCGAGCCTGTTCGTGCGCAAACGCAACTACGGCGACACCCAGCCGACGCTGGCCACCCGCACCAATGGTGTCGGCTGGAGCGCGCGCAGCCTCGTCTATGCCGACGATATCCTGCTCTCGGCCCTGATTGCCAACAACAACACCCTGGGCGCGCCGCGCTGGGGCCTGGTGGCGCCCGAGGAGATCAAGCGGGTCGACTTCCTCTATGGACCATTCTCGGCGGCCTATCCCGGCAATTCGGTCGGCGGCGTGCTGCTGATCGCAACGCGCATGCCGGAGAAGCTGGAATGGAGCGTCAAGCAGACCGAGGCGTTCCAGACCTTCGGCTACTACAAGACCAAGGACACCTATCGCACCGATCAGACCAGCGTCTCGCTCGGCGACAAGGTCGACCGCTTCTCCTATTTCCTCTCGGCCAACTTCCAGAACAGCTACAGCCAGCCGCTGAGCTGGATCACCGGCTCGCCGACCAAGGCCAATCCCAGCGGCATCCCGACCGGCACCAGCGGGGCCGTCCCGGCGCTCAGCCGCACCGGCACCATCGCTCCGGTGCTCGGCGCCGGCGGTCTCCTCCACACCGAAATGGCCAATGCGAAGGGCAAGTTCGCCTATGACATCACCCCGTGGGTGCAGGCGGTCTATACCCTCGGCTACTGGTCCAACGACGCTACGTCCGACGTGCAGTCCTATCTGCGCGACGCGTCCGGCAACGTCACCTATGGCGGCAATTCCGGTTTCGCCAGCTCGTACTACACGCTCCACGAAAAGCACCTCGCCAACGCGCTGTCGGTGAAGTCCGACACCAAAGGCACCTTCGATTTCGACGTCGCGGTGTCGCGCTACGATTATCTGGAGGACATCCAGCGCAACCCGTTCAGCGTATTGTCGACCGGCGCCGCCTTCACCAGCTACGGCAAGATCACCCGGCTCGACGGCACCAACTGGACCAATGGCGATGCCAAGGGCATCTGGCGGCCGAACGACGCCCACGAGGTCAGCTTCGGCGTCCATGCCGACCGCTATCATCTGGAAAATCCGGTCTACAAGACCGCGACCTGGAGCGGCGGCCCGGACGCGACCGGCGAACTCTACAGCAACAGCCGCGGCTCGACCCGCACCCTGGCGCTGTGGGCCCAGGACGCCTGGCGTTTCGCCCCGCTGCTCAAGCTGACGCTGGGCGGCCGGCTCGAGGACTGGCGCGCCTATGACGGCTACAATCTCCTGACCTCGACCAACGCGTCGACCGGGGCGATCACCGGCACGGCGGCGACCGCGCAGCCCGAACTCGGCGCCACCAAATTCTCGCCCAAGGCGCAGCTCGCCTTCGAGCCGTCGGCGCTGTGGCTGTTGACCGCGTCGATCGGCCAGGCCTCGCGGTTTCCGACCGTCGCCGAACTCTACCAGGCGACGACGGTCAACGGCGTGCCGGTCATCCCCAACCCCAACCTGCGCCCGGAGGACGTGCTCAGCGAAGAGATCGCGATCGAGCGGCGGCTGCCGGGCGGCAAGCTGCGGCTGTCGCTGTTCAACGAGAACGCCCGTGACGCGCTGATCTCGCAGCTCGCCGTCGTCGGCAGCGGCACGGCCAGCATTGTCTCCAATGTCGATGCGACGCGCACCCGCGGCTTCGAGCTCGCCGGCGAGAAGACCGACCTCGTCGAGGGCGTCGACGTGTTCGGCAGCGTTACCTATGCCGATGCGAAGATCGTGCGCGACCCGACCTTCGCGGCCGCCGAGGGCAAGCGCGTGCCGAACATTCCGTTGTGGCGCGCCACCGCCGGAATCACGGTGCGGCCGACCGAGGCCTGGGCCTTCACTGCCGCCGTGCGCTACAGCGGCAAGCAGTATGGCACGCTCGACAACACCGACACGGTGCCCCACGTCTACATGGCCTTCGACGGCTTCACGGTGGTGGACCTGCGGGCGCGGTATCTCCTGACCAAGAACGCCACCATCAATTTCGGCGTCGATAATGTCGGGGACACCAAATACACTCTGTTTCATCCGTTCCCCGGCCGCACCTATGTGGCTGATGTCCGGGTGACCTTCTGATCGCGGGCAGGGCGGGGCGGCACGTGGCGGCCCCGCCGATCGGACAGCTTCCGTTCAGGAAAGACCCGGAGACGACCGTTTCGGTTCACACCCTTGCGAAAGGACCGGAAAACGGCGTCGAACGCTTGTGTTTTGGTTGCCGATCCGGTTTGACTGCGGAAAATCCCGTTTCAACCCCGATTCCCTGAGTGTTTCCCATGCGGCTGTCGCGTTTCTTTCTGCCCATCCTCAAGGAGACGCCGAAAGAGGCGGAGATTGCGTCGCATCGGCTGATGCTGCGCGCCGGCATGCTGCGCCAGCAGGCCGCCGGTATCTATTCCTGGCTGCCGCTGGGGTGGCGGGTGCTCCAGAAGGTCGAGCAGATCGTCCGCGAGGAGCAGAACAGGGCCGGCGCCATCGAGCTCCTGATGCCGACCCTGCAGCTCGCCGATTTGTGGCGAGAAAGCGGCCGTTATGACGCCTATGGCCCCGAGATGCTGCGCATCCAGGACCGCCACAAGCGCGAGCTCCTCTTTGGTCCGACCAACGAGGAGATGATCACCGAGATCTTCCGCAGCTACATCAAGTCCTACAAGAGCCTGCCGCTCAATCTCTACCACATCCAGTGGAAATTCCGTGACGAGCAGCGGCCGCGGTTCGGTGTGATGCGCGGGCGTGAATTCCTGATGAAGGACGCCTATTCGTTCGATCTCGATAAGGACGCGGCGCGGCTGTCCTACAACAAGATGTTCGTCGCCTACCTTCGCACCTTCGCCCGGATGGGGCTGCAGGCGATCCCGATGCAGGCCGAGACCGGTCCGATCGGCGGCGACCTGTCCCACGAATTCATCGTGCTGGCCGAGACCGGCGAATCCGGCGTCTACTGCAATCGCGACGTGCTCGAACTGCCGGTGCCGGGTGAGGGCGTCGATTACGACGGCGATCTGACCCCGATTATCCGGCAGTGGACCGATCTCTACGCGGCGACCGAGGACGTTCACGATGCGGCGCGCTTCGAACGCGAGGTGCCGGCGGAGAAGCGGGTCCATACCCGCGGCATCGAGGTTGGGCAGATCTTCTATTTCGGGACGAAATATTCCGAGGCTCTGAAGGCCTCGGTCATGGGGCCGGACGGCACCGAGCGGCCGATCCATGGCGGCTCCTACGGCGTCGGCGTCTCGCGCCTGGTCGGCGCCCTCATCGAGGCCTTCCATGACGACGCCGGCATCAAATGGCCCGAGTCCGTGGCGCCGTTCCGGGTCGCCCTGCTCAACCTCAAGCAAGGCAGCTCCGAGACCGACGCCGCCTGCGCGAAGCTTTATGCCGGGCTGTGTGCCAAGGGCATCGACGTGCTCTACGATGATCGCGACGAGCGGCCGGGGGCCAAGTTCGCCACCGCCGACCTCATCGGCATCCCCTGGCAGGTGATGGTCGGACCCAAGAGTCTCGCTGACGGCAAGGTGGAATTGAAGCGCCGTTCGGATGGCGCGCGCGAACTGCTGACGCCGGACGACGTGCTCGCCCGGTTCGGCTAGTGCGGTGGATCTGACGCTCGTATCAGCATTGCAGCGAATTCATCGTACGTGCGTCAGATCAAAAACCGCACTAGAATCATAACTATGCTAGTGCGGCGTCTCGCAATTGCCACAAGATAATTGATGTTGCTTGTGGTCGTTCGATTCTAGCGCCGCGACCACGCCGGCCCGGAAGGAAAGCGAATGTTGGAATCGGACCACTGGTGTCCTTCGAATCCGAGGTTCGCCCGCGGGGACGCTGCGCAATCGGGCGAACTTCGGGGTCGGTCCACCAGGATGAGACGATGAGCGAGCCGATCCGAACCGCCCCCTTCGCGCCCTTCGAGTGGATGCTGTCGAGCCGCTATCTGCGGGCCCGCCGCAAGGAGGGCTTCATATCGGTGATCGCCGGCTTTTCGTTCCTCGGCATCATGCTCGGCGTCGCCACCCTGATCATCGTCATGGCGGTGATGAACGGCTTCCGCAAGGAACTGCTCGACAAGATTCTCGGCCTCAACGGCCATCTCCTGGTGCAGCCGCTGGAACGGCCCCTGACCGACTGGAAGGATGTGGCCGAGCGCATTAGCGCGGTCGACGGCATCCGCCTCGCGGCGCCGATCGTCGAGGGCCAGGCGCTGGCATCCTCGCCCTTCAACGCCGCGGGCGTGCTGGTGCGCGGCATCCGCGCCGCCGACCTCAACAGCCTCGCCTCCATCGCCAAGAACATCAAGCAGGGCTCGATCGAGGGCTTTGACGACGGCCAGGGGGTGGCGATCGGCCGCCGCCTCGCCGACCAGCTCTCGATCCATGCCGGCGATACCGTGACGCTGGTGGCGCCGCGCGGCGCGATCACGCCGATGGGGACGACGCCGCGCATCAAGCCCTACAAGGTCGCCGCGGTGTTCGAGATCGGCATGTCCGAATACGATTCCTCGGTGGTCTTCATGCCGCTCACCGAGGCCCAGGCCTATTTCAACCGCAGCGGCGACGTCACCGCCATCGAGGTCTATACCGCCGATCCCGACCGTATCGACGTCTACCGCAAGTCGGTCACCGAGGCGGCGGGCCGGCCGATCTTCCTGGTCGACTGGCGCCAGCGCAACGCCACCTTCTTCAACGCGCTCCAGGTCGAGCGCAACGTGATGTTCCTGATCCTCACCTTGATCGTGCTGGTGGCGGCGCTGAACATCATTTCCGGCCTGATCATGCTGGTGAAGGACAAGGGCAGCGACATCGCCATCCTGCGCACCATGGGCGCGACCCAGGGCTCGATCATGCGGGTCTTTCTCATCACCGGCGCGGCGATCGGCGTGGTCGGCACGCTGGTCGGCTTCCTGGTCGGCCTGCTGATCTGCCTGAACATCGAATCGATCCGCCAATTCCTGTCCTGGATGACCAACACCGAACTGTTCTCGCCTGAGCTTTATTTCCTGTCGAAGCTGCCGGCGGAAGTCGATGTGGCCGAGACCGCGGCGGTGGTGATCATGGCGCTGACGCTGTCCTTCCTGGCGACGCTGTATCCGTCATGGCGAGCGGCGCGCCTCGATCCCGTCGACGCGCTGCGCTACGAATAGGACTGTTCATGACCCAGGGGGGCGAAGAAGAAGTTCCGGTCGTCTATCTCCACGAGATCCGGCGGCAGTACCGCCAGGGCGAGGAGACGCTGACCATCCTCGACGGTGCCAGGCTGGCGCTGTGGGCCGGGCAGTCGGTGGCGCTGGTGGCGCCGTCGGGCTCCGGCAAGTCGACCCTGTTGCACATCGCCGGGCTGCTCGAGCATCCCGACGACGGCGAGGTCTATGTCGGCGGTACCGCGACCTCGACGCTGAGCGACACCGACCGGACCCAGATCCGCCGCACCGACATCGGCTTCGTCTATCAGTCGCACCGGCTGCTGCCGGAATTCACCGCGCTCGAAAACGTCATGCTGCCGCAGATGATCCGCGGCCTGAAGAAGCGGGAGACGGTGCAGCGCTCGCACGAGATCCTGTCCTATCTCGGCCTTGGTGAGCGCGTCAGTCATCGGCCGGCCGAACTCTCCGGCGGCGAGCAGCAACGGGTGGCGATCGCCCGGGCGGTGGCCAATGCGCCGCGGGTGCTGCTGGCCGACGAGCCGACCGGCAATCTCGACCCGCACACCGCCGATCATGTCTTCCACGCCCTGATGCAGCTGGTGCGGGCGACACGGGTGGCGATGCTGATCGCCACCCACAACATGGAACTCGCGGCCCGGATGGACCGTCGGGTCTCGATCGAGAACGGCCTCGTCGTCGAGCTCGACTGATCCTCTGGTTCCGTCAGAGGCCGTCGCGCTTTCTCACTCGGCGTGGCGGCGGATACGCTTGCGCCGTGGCGGCGGCGCAGCTTCGTCGTAAGTCTCGCGGACGACGGCGGCGTAAGCGGGGTTGTAGAGGCAGTCGGCGCCGAGGCCCGAGGCTGACGCATTGCACTGGGCCATCGAAGTGTAGCGGCAGTCGGTCAGATCGCCCTTCCAGTGCAGGCAGATCGGAAAGATCGTCTCGGCCGCAGCCGGGGCAGGGCTCGCGAGCGCCCAGCCGAAACCCGTCGCCGCCACCGCGGCCAACAACATCCGTCGCATTGTTTTTGTCTCCCGCCGACTCGCGGCACTTAAGGTCCAGCCCGGACGGCAGCAAGCCGCTCCGCTGGAACGGCGTCAAGGCTGACGTCAGGTCTGGGCGCCGCGGCCGATTAACCACGGCGCCTGGAACGATTGTTCGACCACGATCGCCCGGCTTGACTCTTAAGAACAAAAACAGAACAATGTTCTTCATACGTTCTTCTTCGTCATGGGGCGTTTCCGTTCGCCCAAAGCTTCGCCTAGGGAGAGCCAAGATGTTGAGATTGTTCGTGGAAGAAGCCGCGGCGCTGGCCTCGATCGTGCTGTTCGTCGGAATGGTGGCGATCTGGGCTCAAGTGATCCCGCAGCTGTAGGGCATTCTGCAACTCCTGCAGGTCGTTGTGACATCAGTCGCCGTCCATCCGGATTCCGCCCCCGCCGCGCGCCAAATATCCTCTGAAGGGATGTCCTCTGAAGGTGGTTCCGGCCCGAACAGCCAGCGGGCCGGACAGGCGGTGGGGGCGGGACCTTAAAGGTCGGCGTCTCGCAATTGCCTGCTGCCTTTGCGGCCAGTCTGTCGTAGGCAATTGCGAGACATAAGCCATCCACGGATGGTGCGGCGGCAAGTCGGATGAAGCCATGTTGGATCACTCCACAAAGGTCGAGCTCACCCGGTCCGAACTCAGGGAAGTCGCCCGCTATGCGGTGGTCTGCGCGCGGCCAGCATTGGCGATCTTCGAACGCGAACGCCCTGACGATACCCGCCCACGCGCCGCAATAGACACTGCGCAGTCGTTTGCGGATGGAGGCGAGCGGACGAAGGCGTTACGTGACAGCGCGTGGGCTGCACAGCGGGCGGCTCAGGAGGCGCGCGATGCAGGGCAGGTCGCGGCGAGCGACGCCGCACGCGCGGCCCTCGCCGCAGCCGGCGCGGCGTTTCTCCATCCCTTGGCCAAGGCTACGCAGGTCAAGCACATCCTTGGTTCGCCCGCGTATGCTGCGCGAGCTTTCGAACTCTCCACCGGCGACGATCCCACCGTTGGAGTCGAGCACATCATGCAATCGCGCGTACGGGCGCATCCCGTGGTGCGAGACGTTTTGAGGCGGTATCCGCCCGCCCCGCCGGGTGGGGGACGGGTCGGAGAGTTGATCCGTCAGTTGGACGCCTTGCTCCGGTGATCGTGCGGGCGCCGGCATCTCTATATGTAGTGGGTGCCTGCGTTAACCGGATAGGCGCGATTGGAATTTTCCGGTGTTGGGATCGTCCGCCCTGGGGAAAAGCAGGACAGCTCCGAAGGGTGTCGGGGATCGTGGCGAGCGCCGATGGACTTAGGCTGACCGGCACCCCACCATCAGGCCGTTGAGTCGCCGCCGGTGCTGTCGCCGACATCCCGCCTCGAAGGCGCGAATCCGGCGGTTTCGCATCCCGACCTTCGGCCCTGATTTCGTATTCGTCCCGAGAGCTGCCCGCATCCATGAGTTCCGCCGGTTTCGTCCATCTCCACGTCCATTCGGCCTATTCGCTGCTCCAGGGCGCGATCAAGATCGGCGGCCTCGCCGACCTCGCCAAGGCCGATCACCAGCCGGCGCTCGCGCTGACCGACACCGACAACATGTTCGGGGCGTTGGAATTCTCCGACAAGATGGCGGGCTCCGGGATCCAGCCGATTGTCGGCTGCGCCCTGGCGGTGGATTTCGGCGATGTCGAGCCGACCTCGCGCAGCATTCTGGCCGCTTCGCCCCAGCGTCTGGTGCTGCTCGCGGCTCGCGAGGCCGGCTACCGCAGCCTGATGCGGCTGAATTCCCGGGCATTCCTCGAGACGCCGACCCATCAGACACCGCATATCAAGCTCGACTGGCTCGAGGGCGAGACCGATGGCCTGATCGTGCTCACCGGCGGACCGGACGGACCGATCTCGATGGCGATCACCGCCGACCAGGCGGCACTGGCGGCGACACGGCTCGATCGGCTCACCGCGCTGTTCGGCGACCGGCTCTACGTCGAATTGCAGCGCCACGGCCTCGACAAGGAGCGGCGCGCCGAAGGCACCCTGATCGATCTCGCCTATGCCAAGTCCCTGCCGCTCGTCGCCACCAACGAGCCTTACTTCGCCAAGGCCGACGATTTCGAGGCCCATGACGCGCTGCTGTGCATCGCCGGCGGTCGCCTGATCGCCGAGACCGATCGCGTCCAGCTCACCCCGGACCACCGCTTCAAGACCCGCGCCGAAATGGCGGTGCTGTTCGCTGATCTGCCGGAGGCGCTGGCCTCGACGGTCGAGATTGCCGAACGCTGCGCCTACCGGCCGCTGACCCGCAAGCCGATCCTGCCGCGCTTCACCGTCGGCGCGTCGAGTGGCGGCGACGCGGAGCGGGAGGAGGCGGCCGAACTCAAGCGCCAGGCCGAGGAGGGACTGGCGCGGCGTCTCGCCCATCACGGCACCGCCCCGGGCACCACCGAAGAGACCTATGCCGCGCGGCTGGCCTTCGAAATCGACATCATCAACCGCATGAACTACGCGGGCTACTTTCTGATCGTGTCGGACTTCATCAAATGGGCGAAGTCCCAGGACATCCCGGTCGGACCGGGCCGCGGCTCCGGCGCCGGCTCGCTCGTCGCCTATGCCCTGACCATCACCGACCTCGACCCGATCCGCTTCAGCCTGCTGTTCGAGCGCTTCCTCAATCCCGAGCGCGTGTCGATGCCGGACTTCGACATCGACTTCTGCCAGGACCGTCGCGAAGAGGTGATCCATTACGTCCAGGATCGCTATGGTCGCGACCAGGTCGCCCAGATCATCACCTTCGGTACGTTGCAGGCGCGCGGCGTGCTGCGCGACGTCGGCCGCGTGCTGCAGATGCCCTATGGCCAGGTCGACAAGCTCACCAAGCTGGTGCCGCAGAACCCGGCGGCGCCGGTGACGCTGGCTGCTGCGATCGCCGGCGAGCCGAAGCTGCAGGCCTTCCGCGATGAAGATCCGGTGGTCGCCCAGGCCTTCGACATCGCCCAGAAACTCGAAGGCCTCAACCGTCACGCCTCGACCCACGCCGCCGGCATCGTCATCGGCGACCGGCCGCTCAGCGAGCTCGTGCCGATGTACCGCGATCCGAAGTCGGATATGCCGGTCACCCAGTTCAACATGAAATGGGTGGAGCCCGCCGGCCTTGTCAAATTCGACTTCCTCGGCCTGAAGACGCTGACGACGCTCAACGTCGCGGTCAAGCTCGTCGCCCAGCGCAGCATCAAGGTCGAACTCAACAAGCTGCCGCTCGACGACGCCGACAGCTATTCGATGCTGGCGCGCGGCGAGGTCGTCGGCGTGTTCCAGGTTGAAAGTCAGGGCATGCGGCGCGCGCTCGTCGACATGCGTCCCGACCGTTTCGAAGACATCATCGCGCTGGTGGCGCTGTATCGCCCGGGCCCGATGGCCAACATCCCGACCTATTGCGCCCGCAAGCACGGCGACGAGGAGCCGGAATACCTGCATCCGATGATGGAGCCGATCCTCAAGGAGACCTTCGGCGTCATCATCTACCAGGAACAGGTGATGCAGATCGCCCAGGCGCTGTCGGGTTATTCGCTCGGCGAAGCCGACCTGCTGCGTCGCGCCATGGGCAAGAAGATCCGCGCCGAGATGGACCAGCAGCGCGTCCGCTTCGTCTCCGGCGCCCTCGAGCGCGGCATCACCCAGGCCCAGGCCGACACCATCTTCGACCTGCTGGCGAAGTTCGCCGACTACGGCTTCAACAAGAGTCACGCCGCGGCCTATGCGCTGGTGTCCTATCACACCGCCTATATGAAGGCGCATTATCCCGTCGAGTTCATCGCCGCCTCGATGACGCTCGACATGAGCAACACCGACAAGCTGTCGGAATTCCGCGCCGAGGCGCAGCGCCTCGGCATCAAGCTCGAGCCGCCGTCGATCAACCGCTCCGGCGTCAATTTCGACGTCGCCGACGGCAAGATCTTCTATGCGCTTGCCGCGCTCAAGGGCGTCGGCGCCCAGGCCGTCCAGCAGATCGTCGAGGCGCGCGGCGACAAGCCGTTCACCTCGATCGCCGACTTCGCCAGCCGCGTCAGCCCGAAGGCGATCAACAAGCGCGTGGTCGAAAGCCTCGCCGCGGCGGGCGCCTTCGACGAACTCGAGCCGAGCCGCGCCCGGGTCTTCGCCGGCGCCGACGTCATCGTCGCGGCCTGTCAGCGCAGCCACGAGGCGGCCACCATCGGCCAGAACGACATGTTCGGCGGCCAGGCCGATGCGCCCACCGTGATCCTGCCGTCACTCGATCCGTGGCTGCCGTCGGAACGCCTGCAGCGCGAATACGACGCCGTCGGCTTCTTCCTGTCGGGCCATCCGCTGGACGATTACAAGACCGTTCTCAAGCGCCTCAACGTGCAGTCCTGGGCGGAATTCTCCCATGCGGTGAAGAACGGCCGCACCGCCGGCAAGGTCGCGGCGACGGTGGTGTCGCGGATGGAGCGCCGCACCAAGACCGGCAACAAGATGGGCATCATCGGCCTGTCCGACGCCACCGGCCATTTCGAGGCGGTGCTGTTCTCGGAAGCGCTGGCGCAGTTTCGCGACATGCTCGAGCCCGGCCTTGCCGTGCTGATGCAGCTCGGCGCCGAACTGCAGGGCGAAGATGTGCGAGCCCGCATCAATAACGTCGAATTGCTCGACCAGGCCGCGGCCAAGACCTCGATGGCGCTGAAGATCTTCGTGCGTGACGGCAAGCCGCTGGAGTCGATCGCGCGACGGCTGGCTGCGCCGGAGCCGGCGCGCGGCGCCGTGGCGTCGCCCTCGATCGCGCCGCGCGGCGGCGACGGCGAGGTGACGCTTGTGATGATGCTCGACCTCGAAACCGAGGTCGAGCTCAAGCTCCCCGGCCGCTTCAAGGTCTCGCCCCAGATCGCCGGCGCGCTCAAGGCCGTGACCGGCGTCGTCGACGTCCAGACGATCTAGTGTGGCGTCTCGAAATTGCCTATGCCCTTCGCGGCAAGCCCCTGTAGGCAATTGCGAGACGCCACACTAGCATCATGCAGGGTTCCGACATCGCTGCGCCCTTGCGGTGCGAGGCTCGCACGTGCTTCGTTCAACTCCCGTTCAGTTCCGGACAGGCTCACTGTCGGCCCGGCCGAATCCGGGAAAAACGAACGCGAAAGAACAAACGCGAGAGAAACGTGCCATGCTGCGACTCCCGATCCCGTCGTTCCTGCCCCTGAGCCTCCTCGCGGTGCTCGCCGCCGTGGCGATCGGCGCCGTTCCGGCTGCGGCCCAGCAGCAGGAGAAGCGCATAGCCTTTGTCGTGGGCAACGGCGCCTATGCCAAGGGGCCGCTGGCGACGGCGGCCAACGATGCCGGGCTGATCGCGCAGACCCTGCAGGCCGCCGGCTTCGACGTCGCTGGCGCCCGCGACCTCGACGGCGACAGCCTGCGCAAGAGTTTCCGCGACTTCATCCAGAAGGCGGAAGCCTCGGGGCCGGGCACTGTGGCGATGGTCTATCTCTCCGGCTACGGCGTCCAGTATGCCGGCGAGAATTACTTCGTGCCGGTGGATTCCAGCATCAGCCGCGACACTGACATTCCGGTCGAGGCGCTGCGGCTGTCGGACTATATGCGCCAGCTCGCGGCCTTGCCTCTCAAGAGCGGCATCGTGGTGCTCGATGCGGCGCGGCAGCAGCCTTTCGTCCAGAACCAGATCGCCAGCGGCCTCGCGCTGGTCGATCCCGAACCGCGCATGCTGATCGCCTTCAACGCCGCGCCGGGGACCGTGGCGCCGCCGGAGCAGGGCGCCTATGGCGCCTATGCCCAGGCGCTCGCCGAGATGATCCGCACCGGCGGTCTGTCGCTGCCCGACGTGTTCAATCGCGTGCGGCTGCGCGTCAGCGAGAGTTCCAAGGGCTCGCTGCTGCCGTGGGATGCCCATAAGCTCGAGGGCAGTTTCCAGTTCTTCGACCGCGCCGCCGACGCTCCGCCGCAGCCTTCAGCGGCCCAGGTCGCCGCCATGCGCGATCGGCCGATGCGCGATCTCGGCGCGCAGGAGGCCTATACCGCGGCGATCGAGCGCGACACCCTCCAGGGCTATGAGGATTTCCTCGCCGCCTATCCTTCGGATCCGTTGGCGAGGCGGGTGAGGGCGATCGCTGCCGCGAGGCGCGAAGCCATCACCTGGCGGCGCACCTACAGCGCCGACACGCCCCAGGCCTACTGGTCCTATCTGCGACGCTATCCGCGCGGACCGCATGCCCCCGACGCGCGTCGCCGGCTCGCCTTCCTCACCGCGCCGCCGGAGCCGCCGCCGAGCTTTGCGATGATCGAGTATGACGTGCCGCCGCCGCCGCCGGACGAGATCGTCTATGTGGACCGCCCGGTGCTGATGTTCAGCGATCCGGATTTCGACTTCGCGCCGCCGCCGCCGCCGCCGGTGTTCTTCCTGCCGCCGCCGCCGCCGGATTTCGTGGTGCTGCCGCCGCCGCCGGCGCCGGTCGCGCTGTTCATCCTGCCGCAGCCGGTCTTCGTGCCGATGCCGGATTATGTCGTGGCGCCGGCCTATGTGGCGCCGCCGCCCGACAACATCATCTTCAACAACATCCACAACACCACGGTGATCAACACCGTGATCAATCAGCCGCCGCCGGCGCCGGCGCCGGTCGCCGCCGTGCCCGCGCCGTCCGCAACCGGCCCTGCGCCGGGTACGTCGATGGCACCGATCGCGGCCGCGGCTGTGGCCGGCGCCGCTGTCGGGGCTGCGGCGACGCAACTGCCGAAGGCCGTGCAGCAGCGCGCCGCTCTGATCCAGCAGGGCAAGCTGCCGCCGCCGCCGAGTGCCGCGATCAGGACGGCGGTGCCGGCGAGCCCCGCACCGGGGACGACGTCCCCGGCGGCGACGTCACCGGCGGTGACCACCACCACCACCACCCAGCCGACGACGCTCGCTCCAAGTAAAACGGGCCCAAGCCCGACAGGCCCGACACCGACCAGCCCTAACGGGCTGCCGGTGCCCGGCACCGCCGGCACCCCGCCGGCTCCGGGCATCAAGCCGCCGGGGCAGGCGACGGTGACGCCCACCGGCACGCCCGCGCCCGTCGCGCCGGCCGCCACCACCACGACCAAGCCCAATGGTCTGCCGGTTCCCGGCACCGCCGGCACCCCGCCGGCTCCGGGCATCAAGCCGCCGGGGCAGGCGACGGTGACGCCCACCGGCACGCCCGCGCCCGCCGCGCCGGCCGTCACCACCACGACCAAGCCCAATGGTCTGCCGGTGCCCTCCACCGTCGGCACCCCGCCGGCTCCGGGCATCAAGCCGCCGGGGCAGGCGACGGTGACGCCCACCGGCACGCCCGCGCCCGCCGCGCCGGCCGCCACCACCACGACCAAGCCCAATGGTCTGCCGGTCCCCGGCGCCGCCGGCACGCCGCCGGCTCCGGGCATCAAGCCGCCGGGGCAGGCGACGGTGACGCCCACCGGCACGCCCGCGCCCGCCGCGCCGGCCGTCACCACCACGACCAAGCCCAATGGGCTTCCGGTCCCCGGCACCGCCGGCACCCCGCCGGCTCCGGGCATCAAGCCGCCGGGGCAGGCGACGGTGACGCCCACCGGCACGCCCGCGCCCGCCGCGCCGGCCGTCACCACCACGACCAAGCCCAATGGGCTTCCGGTTCCCGGCACCGCCGGCACCCCGCCGGCTCCCGGCCCGAAACCACCGGGTCAGGCCGCCCTGCCGCACGTGACGCCGCCGCCGCCACCGCCGGGACCGAAGCCGGCTCCCGCCGCCGACCGGCCGGTACGGACGCCGCCGCCGCAGGTCAAGCCGGCTACACCGCCGCCGCCGCCACCGCCCGTCACGAGGCCCGCGCCACCGCCACCGCCACCGCCACGGCCGGCGCCACCGCCGCCACCGCCGCCGCGGATTTCGGCGCCGCCGCCGCGTCCGGCACCGCCGCCGGTCGTCCGCCCGGCGCCTCCGCCACCGCCCGTCGCGAGGCCAGCGCCACCGCCGCCGGTCGTCCGCCCAGCGCCTCCGCCACCGCCGGTGGCGAGGCCAGCGCCTCCGCCGCCTCCGCCGCCAAGGATGGCACCGCCACCGCCGCCTCCGCCGCGGCCGGCGGCGCCACCCCCCAGGCCGGCCGCGCCGGCGGCCCAGCCCAAGAAGTGTCCGCCCAACGTCGAGAAATGTTGAGGGCGGGCTGATCGAGCTTCCAGTCGGGAAGGGGGCCGGACCGCCTCGGACGCGGTCCGGCCCCTTTTTGTCATTGGAGCTCAGCCGGCTTGTTTTTGCTGGAAATCCTTGCCTGAAGGGCGGGGCGCGGGTATAGAGCGCGCCATCTCACACGGAAACATGGCTCTTACAGGCCGTCCGGTGGCATCCGGGCCGCAAGGTCCGCTTTGCTCACGCGTTTCCGGAGGAACAACCGGAGAATATCTGACATGGCGCTTCCCGACTTCAACATGCGCCAGCTGCTCGAGGCTGGCGTGCATTTCGGTCACCAATCCCACCGCTGGAATCCGAAGATGGCTGAGTACATCTTCGGCGCCCGCAACAACATCCACATCATTGATCTCGCCCAGACGGTGCCGCTGTTGCACCGTGCGTTGCAGGCGGTGTCCGACACCGTCGCCAAGGGCGGCCGCATCCTGTTCGTCGGCACCAAGCGCCAGGCGCAGGATGCCGTTGCCGATGCGGCGAAGCGGTCGGCGCAGTACTACGTCAATTCGCGCTGGCTCGGCGGCACGCTGACCAACTGGAAGACGATCTCCGGCTCGATCCGGCGCCTGCGCCAGCTCGACGAGATTCTCGCCTCGGCGGAAGGCCAGCAGTACACGAAGAAGGAGCGCCTCGACCTGCAGCGCGAGCGCGACAAGCTCGACCGCTCGCTCGGCGGCATCAAGGACATGGGCGGTCTGCCCGACCTGATCTTCGTCATCGACACCAACAAGGAAGACATCGCGATCCAGGAGGCTCAGCGCCTCAACATTCCGGTGGCGGCGATCGTCGATACCAACTGCGATCCGAAGGGCATCAGCTACCTGGTGCCGGGCAATGACGACGCCGGCCGGGCCATCAGCATGTACTGCGACCTCATCGCCCGCGCGGCGATCGACGGCATCTCGCGCGGCCAGGGCGAAGCGGGCATCGACGTCGGCGCGCTGGCCGAGCCGGTGCGCGAGGACCTCGCTGGCGAATCGAAGCCTGCCTTCCAGGGGCTGCCCGGTCCGCGCGGCGTCGCCGACGATCTCAAGAAGCTCACCGGCGTGTCGGGGGCGATCGAGAAGAAGCTCAACGATCTCGGCATCTTCCACTACTGGCAGCTGGCCGAGCTCGACCCCGGCACCGCCCACAAGATCGGCGACGAAGTCGGTCTGCCGGGCCGGGCCGAGAGCTGGGTCGCCAAGGCCAAGGAACTGACCGCGGAAGCCTGATCGAGGCATTTCGCGACGCCGGCCGCGCCCTCGGCGCGGCCGGTTGATGGATGCGGCGCTCGGCGCCACATAAGGCTCGACGGCGCGGCGAGGCGGCCGGCTTCACGGCCTGGTCATGCCGACCGCGCAAGATCAGGGCGTGATCCGGTAAGAGGTCATGCTCAACGTCATGAAGTTGAATCGCGTCCGGGCCTTTCGATCCCGAACGTGACGCTCCGCCGGTGCCCCGAGCGACGTGGGCGGCGAGCCGGCGTCCCTATGCGAGAGGATAGCAAGATGGCAACGATTTCGGCGGCAATGGTCAAGGACCTGCGCGACAAGACCGGCGCAGGCATGATGGATTGCAAGCAGGCGCTCAACGAGAACAACGGCGACATGGAAGCGGCCGTCGACTGGCTGCGCAAGAAGGGCCTGTCGAAGGCCGCCAAGAAGGCCGGCCGCGTCGCCGCGGAAGGCTTGATCGGCGCCGTCACCGCCGGCACCCGCGGCGTGCTGGTCGAGGTCAATTCGGAAACCGACTTCGTCGCCCGCAACGAGCAGTTTCAGGGCCTCGTCAAGATGATCGGCCAGGTCGCGCTGGACGCGGGCGCCGACGTCGAGAAGATCAAGGCCGCCAAGGTCGGGGCGGTCACCGTCGACACCGCGATCGCCGACGCCATCGCCACCATCGGCGAGAACATGACGCTGCGTCGTGTCGCCGAGCTCAAGGTCGGGCAGGGCGTGGTTTCGAGCTATCTGCACAATTCGGTCGGTGACGGCCTCGGCAAGCTGGGCGTGATCGTCGCGCTCGAATCGGCCGGCAAGGCCGACGAGCTGGCGACGCTGGGCCGCCAGCTCGCCATGCATGTCGCCGCCGCCAATCCTTCGGCGATCGACGCCGCGGGCCTCGATCCGGAAGCGGTGCGCCGCGAGAAGGACGTGCTCGCCGACAAGTATCGTCAGCAGGGCAAGCCGGAAAACGTCATCGAGAAGATCGTCGAGTCCGGTCTGAAGACCTACTACAAGGAAGTCTGCCTGCTCGAGCAGGCCTTCATCCATGACGGCGGCAAGTCGGTCGCCCAGGCGGTGAAGGAAGCCGAGGGCCGGGTCGGTGCGCCGATCAAGGTCGCCGGCTTCGTGCGCTATGCCCTCGGCGAAGGCGTCGAGAAGCAGGAATCCGACTTCGCTGCCGAAGTCGCCGCTGCGGCGGGCCAGGGCTGACGCCCCGACCCGACCGGCCACGTTTTGCGCGGCTTTCCCGCGCAGGGTATTGAGTGACCACCTTGCGCGGCGAATCGCCCCTTTCGCCGGTTTTCTGTCCGAAGGAGCGCAACATGGCTGAGCCGGTCTATCGACGGGTCGTGATCAAGCTCTCCGGCGAGTATCTGGCCGGCCCCCAGCCCTTCGGTATCGACCAGCCGACCATCGACCGTCTTGCGGGCGAGCTGATCGCCGCCCGCGATCTCGGCGTCGAGGTCTCGGTGGTGATCGGCGGGGGCAATATCTTCCGTGGCGTCGAGGTCTCGACCCGCGGTGTGTCGCGGCCGACCGGCGACACCATGGGCATGCTCGCGACCATGATGAACTGCCTCGCTCTGGAGGCGGCGCTGGAGCGCAAGGGCCAGCCGGCCAAGGTGCTGTCGGCCATGGTCATGCCCGAAGTGAGCGAACTGTTCACCCGCGCCGCCGCCTTCCGCAGCCTCGCCGAGGGCCGTATCCTGCTGCTCGGCGGCGGTACCGGCCGGCCATTCTTCACGACCGACACCACGGCGGTGCTGCGGGCCGGCGAACTCGGCGCTCAGGCGGTGCTCAAGGCGACCAATGTGGATGGTGTCTACAGCGCCGATCCGAAAAAGGACCCGAACGCCAAGCGATTCGATCGCCTGACCCATTCGCAGGCGCTGGCGGGCGGCTATAAGGTGATGGACGCCACCGCCTTCGCGCTTGCCCGCGAGACCGACGTGCCTATCATCGTGTTTTCGATCGCCGAGCCAGGCTCCATCAGCGCGATTCTGAACGGCACCGGCCGGGGCACCATCGTCGCCGGTTAGAGCGTTCGACGAAGTGGATCCCGGTTCGCGTGAGGAAAGTGCGTTAAAACAACGCCGCCGGCGCCAAGATCCGCGCGGCCGGCGATCTCGACGAGAGGAATAATGACCATGAGTACCGGGAGCTTCGACCTCAACGAATTGAAGCGGCGCATGCAGGGCGCCATCCAGTCGCTCAAGCATGAACTGGGCGGCCTGCGCACCGGGCGCGCGTCCGCGTCGATGCTCGAACCCGTGCAGGTCGAAGCCTATGGCAGCCACATGCCGCTCAATCAGCTCGCGACCGTCAGCGTGCCCGAGCCGCGCCTGCTGTCGGTGCAGGTGTGGGACAAGTCGATGGTGCATGCGGTGGAGAAGGCGATCGTCAATTCCAACCTCGGCCTCAGCCCGGCGACCGAAGGCCAGGTGCTGCGGTTGCGCATCCCCGAACTGAACGAGGAGCGCCGCAAGGAACTCGTCAAGGTCGCGCACAAATACGCCGAAGCCGCCCGCGTCGCGGTGCGCCATGTGCGTCGTGACGGCATCGACGCCGCCAAGAAGCTCGAGAAGAATCACGAGATCTCCGAGGACGACGAGAAGCGGATTGCCGCCGACATCCAGAAGGCGACCGACGCCTCGATCTCCGAGATCGATCAGCTGCTTGCAGCCAAGGAAAAGGAAGTCCTCACGGTTTGAGGATGATGGCGATGTCCAAGGCGATGTCCGAAGGCGCTCCGTCCGAACGAGCCGAGCCGGTGCGACCGGACACGCCGCGCCATGTGGCGATCATCATGGACGGCAACGGCCGTTGGGCCGCGGCGCGGGGATTGCCGCGCGGCGAAGGCCATCGCCGTGGTGTCGAGGCGCTGCGCCGGGTGGTCCGCGCCTCCCATGAACTCGGCATCGCCTATCTCACCATCTTCTCCTTCTCGTCCGAAAACTGGTCCCGCCCCGCGAGCGAGATCGGCGACCTGTTCGGCCTGTTGCGGCGCTTCATCCGCAACGATCTTGCCTCGCTCCATCGCGACGGCGTGCGCGTGCGCGTGATCGGCGAACGCGAGGGCCTGGACGCCGACATCCGCAATCTGCTCGCCGAAGCCGAGGATCTGACCAGGGCCAACACCAAGCTGACCCTCGTCGTCGCTTTCAATTACGGTTCGCGGCAGGAGATCGCGCGCGCCGCGAGGCGCCTCGCCGTCGAGGTTTCCGAAGGGCGCCGCACGGCGGACAGCATCAACGAAAACAGTCTCGCGCAGTATCTCGACGCGCCCGACATCCCGGATCCGGACCTGATCATCCGCACCAGCGGCGAGCAGCGCCTGTCGAACTTCCTGATGTGGCAGGCGGCCTACAGCGAGCTGGTGTTCGTGCCGATTCACTGGCCGGATTTCGACCGCGCCGCGCTCGAGGGCGCGATCGCCGAATATGCGAGGCGCGAACGCCGCTTCGGCGGCCTGGCGGCCAAGACCGCGTCGTGAGTGCCTCGCCCGACGAGAACCTCGCGATGTCGCCGGCCCCCGAGCCGGCCTCGCGCAATCTCCTGATGCGTGTGCTGGCCGCCCTGGTGCTGGCGCCGCTGGCCGTCGCCATCGCCTTCGTCGGCGGCAAGCTGTGGGCCCTGCTGGTCACCGCCGCCGCCATCGGCCTGTTTCTCGAATGGATGATGATCGTCGGCGCGTGGCGGCGCAGCGCGGCGGTCGCGACCGGCGTTGCCGTGCTCGCGGTCGCCGGCTACAGCATGGCGACCGGGCGCTTTTCGGTCGCGGTCGCGGCCACGGTGATCGGTATCGCGGCGGCGGCGCTGACGTCCGGCGCGCAGCGGCTGTGGGCCGCCGGCGGGCTGCTCTATGCCGCGCTGCCGCTGGCGGGCTCCGTCCTGGTGCGGCTCGACGGCCGCGAGGGCTTCCTCGCCCTGATCTTCGTGCTGGTGGTGGTGTGGGTCACCGATATCGGCGGCTACTTCGCCGGTCGCGGCATCGGCGGCCCGAAGCTCTGGCCGCGGGTCAGTCCGCGCAAGACCTGGGCCGGCGCCATCGGTGGTCTCGGCGGCAGCCTCGTCGTGGCGGGGCTCGCAGCTGCGGTGGGCGTCGGTCGCGCCGGTACGCTCGTTGCCCTTGCGGCGGTGCTGAGCGTGGTGTCGCAGTTCGGCGATCTGTTCGAATCCGCCGTCAAGCGCCGGTTCGGCGTCAAGGACTCCAGTCAGGTCATTCCCGGCCATGGCGGGCTGCTCGATCGGCTCGACGGATTCGTCGCCGCCATCGTTGTCGCGGCCCTGATCGGACTGGCCCGCGGCGGAATCGGCGGGGTGGGGCGTGGTCTGTTGGTGTGGTGATCTGTGTTGTGAGCCGGCTCTGCGGCTTCCAGTTCGTTTCTTCGAATGCCGACGTTGAAATTGTGAATAAGTTTTCCTCCTTTGGTTCCGGCCCGGTGATTGAGCAATGAGTGCAGTTCCGTTGAAGACCCTCGATACGGCGCGGCCGCAGTCGCAACGCAGCGTGACTGTGCTCGGCGCGACCGGCTCGATCGGCGACAGCACCATGGATCTGTTGCGCAGGGGAGGGGAGCGGTTCCGCGTCGAGGCCGTGACCGCCCACAGCAATGTCGAGGCGCTGGCGAAGCTGGCGCGGGAATTCAACGTCGGCTTCGCCGCCGTGGCCGATGAAGCGAGGCTCGACGCATTGCGCGAGGCGCTGGCCGGCACCGGTATCGCTTGCGGCGCCGGCGAGGCGGCGGTGATCGAGGCGGCGGCCCGGCCGGCTGACTGGGTGATGGCGGCGGTCAGCGGCGCCGCCGGGCTCAAGCCGGCGCTGGCGGCGGTCGACCGCGGCGCCACGGTGGCGCTCGCGAACAAGGAGTGCCTGGTCTGCGCCGGCGAGTTCTTCATGACCCGTGCCGTCAAGACCGGCGCCCGCATCCTTCCCGCGGACTCCGAGCACAATGCGCTGTTTCAGGCGCTGTCGTCCGGCAATCGCGAGGAACTGGTCCGCGTCATCATCACCGCTTCGGGCGGCCCCTTCCGCACCTGGACGGCCGAGGCGATCGAGCAGGCGAGCCTCGAGCAGGCGCTCAAGCATCCGAACTGGTCGATGGGGCAGAAGATCACGATCGATTCCGCCTCGATGATGAACAAGGGGCTCGAGGTGATCGAGGCGGCGCATCTGTTCGGCCTCACCGCCGACGAGATCGACGTGCTGGTGCATCCGCAATCGATCGTCCACGGCATGGTCGAGTTCTCCGATCGCTCGGTGGTCGCCCAGCTCGGCGCGCCGGACATGCGCATTCCGATCGCCCACTGCCTCGGCTGGCCCGACCGGCTGCCCGGACCGGCGGCGCGGCTCGATCTCGCCGCCATCGGCCAGCTGACCTTCGAGGTGCCCGATCTCAAGCGCTTCCCCGGACTGGGGCTGGCCTACGAGGCGCTGCGAACCGGGGGCGGGGCGCCGACGGTGTTCAATGCCGCCAACGAGATCGCGGTGGCCGCCTTCGTCGCGCGCAAGATCAGGTTCGGTATGATCGCACGGCTGGTCGAGGCGACAATCGAGGCGGCGCTCAGGGACGTCGCCGCGGCCGCGCCGGCGAGCGCCGACGAGGCCATCGCCGTTGACCATGTTGCGCGAAAACTGGCGGCCTCCCTCTTGCCTCAAATCGCCGCAAAGGCATCCTAGTGTCCCGTCTCCGAATGACCGCTTCGTTTGCCTCACCCTCGCACGGTCATTCGGAGACATCGGGACACTAGCAAACTCAAAAAGCTAGTGTGGCTTATGTCTCGCAATTGCCTACAGGGGCTTGCCGCAAAGGGCATAGGCAATTGCGAGACGCCACACTAGACAACGGGGGAAAGAGGCGGCTTGCGCTCTTTCGACAGAGGGACGGATGACTGAACTTTTCACCCACAGCTTCCACACGTTGGGGCATTTCGTCGTCGGCTATGCCGTGCCCTTTCTGTTCGTGCTCACGATCGTGGTCTTCTTTCACGAACTGGGGCATTTCCTGGTCGCCCGCTGGGCGGGCGTGAAGGTCCTGACCTTCTCCCTCGGTTTCGGGCCGGAACTCGTCGGTTTCAACGATCGTCATGGCACCCGCTGGAAGCTGTCGGCCATCCCGCTCGGCGGCTACGTGAAGTTCTTCGGTGACGACAGCGAGGCCTCGACCCCCGCCGCCGATGCGCTCGAGCGCATGACCGACGACGAGCGCGCCCGGAGTTTCCATGGCCAGCGGGTCGGCCCTCGCGCCGCCATCGTTGCCGCCGGTCCGATCGCCAACTTCCTGCTGGCGATCGTGATCTTCGCGGCGCTGTTCGCCTTCTTCGGCAAGCCCAGCACCTCCGCCCAGGTCGACAGCGTGCAGCCGGGCAGTGCCGCTGCCGCCGCCGGGTTCCAGCCGGGCGACGTGGTCACGGCCATCAATGGCAGCGCCATCGACAGCTTCACCGACATGCAGCGGATCGTCAGCATCAGCGCCGGTGAGAAGCTCGTCTTCACCGTGAAGCGGGGCGGGGCGACCGTTTCGCTGGATGCCACCCCGGAACTGCGGGAGATGAAGGATCCGTTCGGCAACCCGCAACGGATCGGGGTGCTGGGCATCACCCGGGCGAGTTCGCCGACCGAGGCGACCACGACGCCGGTGGATCCGCTGACAGCGGTCTGGCTGGGGGTCAAAGAGACCTGGTTCGTCATGCACCGGACCGTGGCCGGCATTGCCGGTATCCTGAGCGGGTCGGCATCCGCCGATCAGGTCGGTGGGCCGATTCGGATCGCCCAGATGTCGGGGCAGGTCGCGACTCTGGGCCTCTATGCCCTGATCCAATGGTCGGCGATCATTTCGATCTCGATCGGATTACTGAATCTGTTCCCGGTTCCCCTGCTGGATGGTGGTCACCTTTTGTTCTACGCCATCGAGGCAGTCCGTGGACGGAAGCTCTCGGATCGGGCTCAGGAAATGGGATTCCGTGTCGGCCTGGCCCTGGTCCTGACATTGATGGTCTTTGCCACTTACAACGACTTCCTGCACCTCTTCCGGTCCTAGTGCGGTGGATCTGACGCTCGTTTCAGCATTGGGGGCGAACATTTGCTTCAAAAGCCGCATCCAGTTGGGAGTGGTTGTCAAATTCGCTCGATCTGAGGTTTTTTGCTGGCGTGGCCATTGGGCAACGTATTGGTGAGAAATTAGAATTACAGCGCGAAACGTCGTTTGCGTGCCCGGTAAAATTGGCTACAAGCGACGCAGATTTGGGGAATCTATCGGTGCGCCGGGGAGTGTGCCGTGGATTGGAATGATAAGGTCGCTTGGCGCATGAAAGTTGGAATGCGGGTGCTTCGGGGTGGGATCTTTGCCGCCCTGGTCATGATGGCTGTGCCGGTCACCTCCGGGGTGGCGGCGTTGCTGCTCCCATCGCCCGCGGCGGCCCAGACGGCCTCGTCGATCGTGGTCGAGGGCAACCGGCGCGTTGAGGCGGACACCATCCGCTCCTATTTCAAGCCGGGTCCCGGCGGTCGGCTGGACAGCGGCCGCATCGATGACGCGCTCAAGGCGCTGTACGAGACCGGCCTGTTCCAGGACGTGAAGATCAATAACGTCGGCGGCCGGATCGTCGTCACCGTGGTCGAAAACCAGGTGATCGGCCGCGTTGCCTTCGAGGGCAACAAGAAGGTCAAGGACGACCAGCTTTCGGCCGAGATCCAGTCCAAGCCGCGCGGCACCTTCTCGCGGCCGATGGTGCAGGCGGATGCCCAGCGTATCGCCGAGATCTACCGTCGCTCGGGCCGCTATGACGTCCGCGTCGTGCCGCAGGTCATCGAGCAGCCGAACAATCGCGTCGATCTCGTCTTCGAGGTCACCGAGGGCAGCAAGACCGGCGTCAAGACCATCAACTTCGTCGGCAACAACGCGTACTCGTCCTATCGCCTCAAGGACGTGATCAAGACCCACGAATCGAACCTGCTCAGCTTCCTCGCCTCCGGCGACATCTACGATCCGGACCGGGTCGAGGCCGACCGCGACCTGATTCGGCGCTTCTACCTCAAGAACGGCTATGCCGACGTGCAGGTGGTGGCGGCGCTCACGGAATATGACCCGCAGGGCAAGGGCTTCATCGTCACCTTCCAGATCGAGGAAGGCCAGCAGTACCGCGTCGGATCGGTGAATTTCCGGTCGACCGTTCCTTCGCTCGACGGCAATTCCCTGGCCAGCCTGTCGCGGGTCAGCGTCGGCTCGGTCTACAATGCCGAGGCGATCGAGAAGTCGGTCGAGGAGATGCAGATCGAGGCTTCGCGTCGCGGTTATGCCTTTGCCGTGGTCCGGCCGAGCGGCGAGCGCAATTTCGAGAATCGCACCGTCGCCATCGTCTTCAACGTCGACGAGGGCCCGCGCACCTATATCGAGCGCATCAATATCCGCGGCAACACCCGGACCCGCGACTACGTCATCCGGCGCGAGTTCGACCTCTCCGAGGGCGATGCCTACAACCGCGCCCTGGTCGACCGCGCCGAGCGGCGGCTGAAGAACCTCGACTACTTCAAGACGGTGAAGATCACGACCGAGCCCGGCTCGTCGAGCGATCGCGTCGTCCTGAACGTCGATCTGGAAGAGAAGTCGACCGGCGAGTTCTCGGTGTCGGGCGGCTACTCGACCTCCGACGGCTTCCTCGGCGAAGTCAGCGTCGCCGAGCGCAACCTGCTCGGCCGCGGCCTCTACGCCAAGGCGGCGGTGTCCTACGGCCAGTACACCCGCGGCTATTCGTTGTCCTTCGTCGAGCCCTATCTGCTCGACTACCGCGTCGCACTCGGCATCGACATCTATCAGCGCCAGCAGCTCGCCAATAACTACGTCTCGTATAATACCAAGACGCTGGGCTTCAACACGCGGCTCGGCTTCGCCCTGCGCGAGGACCTGACGCTGCAGCTGCGCTACTCGCTGTATCAGCAGGACATCACCCTGCCGGCGAACTACGCCAATTGTAACAACATCCCGGGTCCAAGTTTCAATCCGACGCCGGCCTTCGCCAGCGCCAACGGAATCAGCCTCGCCTCGACCAACGGGCTCGGCTGTTACGCCGACGGCGAAGCCTCGCTGCCGATCCGCAAGGAGCTGGCGGCGGGCAGGTCGCTGACCTCGGCGCTGGGCTACACCCTGACCTTCAACACCCTCGACAACAACAAGAACCCGACCTCGGGCCTGCTGGTCGATTTCCGTCAGGACTTCGCCGGCGTGGGCGGCGACGTCAGCTACCTCAAATCGACCGGCGACGTGAAATACTTCCAGCCGCTGGTCGCCGACATCGTCGGCCTGATCCATCTGCAGGGCGGCGTCCTCAACAAGATCGGCAGCGACGATCTGCGCATGCTCGACCACTTCCAGATGGGCCCGCAGCTCGTCCGCGGCTTCGCCCCTCAGGGCATCGGTCCGCGTGACGTCACTAACGGCACGACCAACGACGCCCTCGGCGGCACCATGTTCTGGGGCGCTTCGGCCGAATTGCAGATGCCGTTCTGGTTCCTGCCCAAGGAAGTCGGCCTGAAGGGCGCGGTCTATGCGGACGCCGGCTCGCTGTGGAACTATAAGGGACCGACCTCCTGGGCCCAGACGGGCGAAGTCGGCCCCTACGGTCTCGACTACAAGGACGAGAACATGGTCCGGTCGTCGGTCGGTGTCGGCCTGATCTGGGCCTCGCCCTTCGGTCCGCTGCGCTTCGACTATGCGATACCGCTGAGCAAGGCCAGCTACGACCGCGTCCAGCAGTTCCGTTTCGGAGGCGGGACCACATTCTGAGCCCGACCGCGGGTCGGATTACGGCAGGCGGAATGGCGCATCTGACGTTCTTCAAACAACCGGCCTGGTCAACGCTTGCCGATATTGCGGCGTTGACCGGGGCGGAACTGGTCGACGCCAGCCGCGCCGGCCAGCGGATCAATCGGCTGGCTGCGGTTGACCGCGCCGGGCCGTCGGATCTCACCTTCTTCGACAACAAGAAGTATGCTGCGCAGCTCGCCGGCACCCATGCCGGCGCCTGCCTGGTCAGCGAGCGGCTGGCTGCCAGCGTCCCGCCCCATGTGGCTGTGCTGCGGGTGGCCGATCCCTATCGTGCTTTCGTCCGGGTGGCGCGGGAGTTTCATCCCGACGCGCTGCGGCCGGGCTCGTCCTGCGGCACCGAAGGCATCGCCTCGTCGGCCGCAATTCACGAAACGGCGCGGCTCGAGGACGGGGTCACGGTCGATCCGCTGGCGGTGATCGGTCCTGAGGCCGAGATCGGCAGCGGCAGCGTGATCGGTGCCGGCGCCGTCATTGGCGCCGGCGTCAAGATCGGCCGTGACTGCAGCATCGGTGCCGGCTGCACCATCGTCTGCGCCCTCATCGGCAACGACGTCATCATCCATCCCGGCTGCCGGATCGGCCAGGACGGTTATGGTTTCGTGTCCGGCCGCGATGGTCACTTGAAAGTGCCGCAGACCGGCCGGGTGTTGATCCAGAACGCCGTCGAGCTCGGTGCCGGCACCACAGTCGATCGGGGCGCGCTGCGCGACACCGTGATCGGCGAGGGCACCAAGATCGACAACCTGGTTCAGGTCGGCCACAACGTGGTGATCGGTCGTCACTGCATCATCGTCAGCCAGAGCGGGATCGCCGGCAGCTCGGTCCTCGGCGACGGCGTGGTGCTCGGCGCGCGGGTCGGAGTCAGCGACCATGCGGTGATCGGCGACGGCGCTCAGATCGCTGCGCGCAGCAGCGTGGTCGGTGAAGTCCCCGCGGGCGTGCGCTGGGGTGGATCGCCGGCCAAGCCGATCAAGCAGTTTTTCCGCGAGATATTCGAACTGGAGCGTCTTGGCCGCGAGGGGGCTTCCCACGGCAGAGCAAAACCGGCATCAAGCGCGCCGGACAATGGGACAGAGGGACAAGGTTGATGGAAGCGCCCATTACCATCGAGGCCGTGGACATCGCCGTCATTCTCAAGACGCTGCCGCACCGCTATCCATTCCTGCTGATCGACCGCGTCGTCGGCATCCGGAGCAATTTCAGCGGGATCGGCATCAAGAATGTGACGATCAACGAGCCGCAATTCACCGGGCATTTTCCCGGCCGCCCGATCTTTCCGGGCGTGCTCATGATCGAGGGCATGGCGCAGACCGCAGGGGTCATCGGCATGCTGTCGACGGAGACCGATCGGCCGACCGCCGTCTACTTCCTGACCATCGACAAATGCAAGTTTCGCAAGCCGGCGCTGCCGGGCGATACGATCGAATACCACATGAGCCTGATCAACCGGAAAAAGGACATGTGGTGGTTCCACGGGGATGCCAAGGTCAACGGTGTCGTGGTGGCGCAGGCCGATATCGGGGCGATGCTGGCCGATTGACCTATCATCGCCGTCACGGAGTGCGGGGGGGGGGACGCCGAGATGGCAGCGTCGCACTGCACCTCGTGTGCTGTACGATCTCGCGGCCGGATGGCGGTGATCGCGTCGAGACGTGTCGCGACATCGCGCGACCGACGGGTTGAAGGACTGGAAACCAGATGAGCAAGATCGATCCCTCCGCCCGCATCGAGGACGGCGCGGTCATTGGAGATGACGTCGAGATCGGGCCGTTCTGCGTGGTCGGGCCGGATGTCACCATCGGCGCGCGCTGCCGCCTGGTCAGCCATGTCAGCGTCACCGGCCACACCACCATCGGCGAGGGCTGCACGATCCATCCCTTCGCCGCGCTGGGCGGTCCGCCCCAGGACCTCGGCTATCGGGGCGAGCCGACGCGGCTCGAAGTCGGCGCCGGCTGCACCATCCGCGAATCCGTCACCATGAACCTCGGCACCGCGAAGGGAGGCGGGCTGACCAGCGTCGGCGAGCGCGGATTCTACATGGCCTACAGTCATGTCGGCCACGATTGCCGGGTCGGCAACGATGTCATCTTCGCCAACTCGGCGACGCTCGGCGGTCACTGCGAGGTCGGCGATTTCGTCTATATCGGCGGCCTGTCGGCGGCCCACCAGTTCGTGCGCATCGGTTCGCAGGCCATGATCGCGGGCTGCTCGGGGCTGCGCCACGACGTCATCCCGTTCGGCATGGCCAGCGGCCAGTTCGCCCATCTTGAGGGATTGAACGTCGTCGGCATGCGACGGCGCAAGTTCGGTCACGCCCGCCTGCAACTGATCCGCGCCTTCTACCAGGACCTGTTCCACACCACCGGCGTGTTCGCCGACCGTCTCGCTCGCATCCAGCACCGCGCCGCCGAAGATCCGGCGATCGCCGAGATTCTGAAATTCATCGGCGACGGCGGCAAGCGCCCGCTGTGCATGCCCCCTGACAGCATCGACACCTCGGAGCAACGTCGTCACGAGGGCGAATGAGCGCAGAGCCCGACACCCGTCCGGTCGCGGTGATCGCCGGCGCCGGCGGTCTGCCCTTCGCCGTGGCGGATTCCCTGGCGAAGGCCCGGCGATCGCCGGTGATCTTCGGCATTCGCGGGTTCTGCGATGGCGCCCGCATCGCCGGCTATCGTCATCACTGGGTGGCGCTGGGGCAGGTCGGGCGGCTGGTGCGGCTGCTGCGCACCGAGAGGTGCCACGACGTCGTCTTCATCGGAAGCCTCGTCCGGCCGGCGCTGTCGGAGATCCGGATCGATTTCGGCACGCTGCGGGCCGTGCCGCAGATCGCTGCGGCATTGCGCGGCGGCGATGATCATCTGCTTCGCAACGTCGCCAAGATTTTCGAGCAGCACGGCTTCCGCGTGATCGGCGTCCAGGATGCCGCGCCGGACCTCGTGATGCCGCTCGGCGATCTCGCGCGTGCCACGCCCGACGCGGACGCCCGGGCCGACATCGACATCGGGCTTGCGGCGCTGCGGGCGATCGGCCCCTTCGATATCGGCCAGGCGCTGGTCGTCATCGACGGCCACATCGTCGCCGTCGAGGATATCGAGGGCACCGACGGTCTGCTGGCGCGGGTGGCGCGGCTGCGCGAGCAGGGACGTATCCGGGCGCGGCCGGGGCGCGGTGTGCTGGTCAAGGCGCCGAAGCGACAGCAGGATCTGCGCTTCGACCTGCCGACCCTCGGCCCCAAAACGATCGAGGGCGCGATCGTGGCGGGGCTGCGCGGCGTTGCCATGGCTGCGGGGCAGGCGATCGTCGCCGAGCCGCAGCAGCTTGTCGAAATCGCCGATCGCGCCGGACTGTTCGTCACTGGCGTGTCGGCATGAGTGCCGGACGCCCGCTGAACGTTTTTGTCGTCGCGACCGAAGAATCCGGTGATCGTCTCGGCGGCCATCTGATGCGTGCGCTGCGCGAGGCCGGCGGCGATGTCGCGTTTCAGGGGGTGGGCGGCCGCGACATGGCGGCGGAGGGGCTCCGCTCGCTGTTTCCGATCGAAGAGCTCTCGATCATGGGGCTCGTCGCCATCCCCCGGCGGCTGCCGCTGATCCTGCGGCGCCTGCGCGAGGTCACTGCGGCGGTCGTGGCGGCGCGACCGGACGTGCTGGTGATCATCGACAGCCCGGATTTCACCCACCGCGTCGCGCGGCAGGTGAGGGCGGCGGACCCGAGCATTCCCATCGTCGACTATGTCTCGCCCACCGTGTGGGCCTGGCGGCCCGGGCGCGCGCGGGCGATGCGCCGCTATGTCGACCATCTGCTGGCGCTGCTGCCGTTCGAGCCGCAGGCCCATCGCGATCTCGGCGGGCCGCCATGCACTTATATCGGCCATCCGCTGATCGAACAGATCGGCTCGCTGCGGCCGGGCCCGGACGAGGCCCGCCGCAGGGGTGAGGCGCCGCCGGTGCTGCTGGTTCTGCCGGGCAGTCGGCGCGGCGAGATCCGCCACCACATGGCGGAGTTCGGTGCGACCCTGGGACAGCTCCGGGCGGAAGGTGTTGCGTTCGAGGCCGTGTTGCCGACGACGCCGCATCTCGCCGACCAGGTCAAGGCGGCGCTGCGCGACTGGCCGGTCCAGCCACGCGTCGTCGTCGGCGAGGAGGCCAAGCGGGCGGCGTTTCGCATTGCCCATGCGGCGCTGGCCAAGTCGGGGACGGTGACCCTCGAACTGGCGCTGGCCGGCGTGCCGATGGTCACCGCCTATCGCGGCACCGCGATCGAGGCGTTCGTGGCGCGGCGCCTGGTGCGGGTGTCCTCCGTGATCCTCGCCAACCTGGTGCTGGGCGAGAACGTGGTGCCTGAATTCATGCAGCAGGACTGCGTGCCGGCGCGCCTCGTGCCGGCACTGCGCGAGATCATGACCGACAGTCCGGCGCGGCGGCGCCAGCTCGCGGCCTTCGCCTCTCTCGATGCCATCATGGCGACCGGCGGCGTCAGCCCGAGCCGTCGCGCCGCGGACATCGTTCTCGCCACCGCTCGCTCGCCCGTCGCGCGCTGAGGCCGCGGACAGCGGTTTTGGATCTGACGCGCGTATGAAGAACTCGCTGCAATGCTGATACGAGCGTCAGATCCACCGCACTAGTGTGGCGTCTCGCAATTGCCTATGCCCTTTGCGGCAAGCCCCTGTAGGCAATTGCGAGACATAAGCCACACTAGCACTTTGATTTTGCTAGTGTCCCTATGTCTCCGAATGACCGTGCGAGCGCGAGGCAAACGTAGCGGTAATTCGGAGACGGGACACTAGGCCCCGCAAATGCAAACGGCCGGCAGGGATGATCCTGCCGGCCGCTTAAATCCGCCTTCGCCCGTTCGGGCGATGCCGTCAGCCGCGCTTGTCGACCGGGATGTAGTCGCGCTTCTCGCTGCCGAGGTAGAGCTGGCGCGGCCGCGAGATCTTGTAATTCGGCTCCTGGATCATCTCGCTCCACTGGCTGATCCAGCCGACGGTGCGGGCGACCGCGAACAGCACGGTGAACATCGATGTCGGGAAGCCGATCGCCTTCAGCGTGATGCCTGAATAGAAGTCGACGTTCGGATAGAGCTTGCGGCTGATGAAATACTCGTCGCTGAGCGCGATCTTCTCCAGCTCGACGGCCACCTTGAGCAGCGGATCGTTCTGGTGACCGGTGGCCGCCAGCACCTCGTGGCAGGTCTGCTGCATCAGCTTGGCGCGCGGGTCGTAGTTCTTGTAGACGCGGTGGCCGAAGCCCATCAGGCGGATCTTGCTGGATTTGTCCTTCACCGCCTTGATGAACTCGGGAATGCGGTCGACGGTACCGATCTCGGCCAGCATCTGCAGTGCCGCCTCGTTGGCGCCGCCATGGGCCGGTCCCCACAGGCAGGCGATGCCGGCGGCGATGCAGGCGAAGGGGTTGGCGCCCGAGGAGCCGGCGCCGCGCACCGTCGAGGTCGAGGCGTTCTGCTCGTGGTCGGCATGCAGGATGAAGATGCGGTCGAGGGCCTTGGCCAGCACCGGATTGACCTCGTATTCCTCGCACGGCACGGCAAAGCACATGCGCAGGAAGTTGGAGGCGTAGTCGAGCGAGTTCTTCGGGTAAACGAAGGGCTGGCCGATGGAGTATTTGTAAGCCATCGCCGCCAGTGTCGGCACCTTGGCGATCATCCGCATCGAGGCGATCATGCGCTGCTTCGGATCGCTGATGTCGGTGGAGTCGTGGTAGAAGGCGGCCAGCGCGCCGACCGAGGCCACCATCACCGCCATCGGATGGGCGTCACGGCGGAAGCCCTGGAAGAACCGGGCCATCTGCTCGTGCACCATGGTGTGCTTGGTGATGCGGTCGTCGAAATCCTTCTTCTGCGTGGCGGTCGGCAGCTCGCCGTAGAGCAGCAGATAGCAGGTCTCGAGGAAGTCGCCCTGGGCGAGCTGTTCGATCGGGTAGCCGCGGTAGAGCAGCACCCCGGCGTCGCCGTCGATATAGGTGATCTTGGACTCGCAGCTCGCCGTCGAGGTGAAGCCGGGGTCGTAAGTGAACATCCCGGTCTGGCCGTAGAGCTTGCTGATGTCGATGACGTCCGGGCCCACCGAGCCGCTATAGATCGGAAGTTCTACGCTCTTGTCGTCGATCTTGAGCGTCGCTTGCTTGGTGTTTCCAGTTGCTGCCATCGTGGGGTCCCCGAGACTGTGGGTGAAACGTACACACGTTCTCGCGGCTTCGACCGCGCCGCGGCGAACCCGTTCGAAAGTGCCGGGGGGAATGCGTAGCTTATTGCTGTGTGCGCTGCAAGATGCGGAAAACCGCTTGTTTTTTAGCCTTTTGCAGGGGGCTGGTCGGCCAGCCGGGCGAGGCATTCGTCCTTTCCGATCACCGCCAGGACATCGAAAATGCCGGGCGAAGTGACCCGGCCGGTCAAGGCGGCGCGCAGCGGCTGAGCGACGGCCCCGAGCTTGAGGCCGTGCTGCTCGGCAAAGGCCCGGACCGCCGCTTCCGTGGCATCCGCGGTCCAGGAATCGACCGCGGCCAGTGCGCCGCTCAGCTCGCCCAGGATGCGCCGCGCGTCGTCGGTGAGGAGGGCGGCGGCCTTGGGCTCGATCGCCAGCGGCCGCTCCGCCAGAATGAAGGCGGCGCTGTCCACGAGTTCGACCAGGGTCTTGGCCCGTTCCTTGAGGCCCGGCATGGCCTCTCTGAGCTGGGCGCGCAGGGTCGGCGTCAGCCGTGCCTTGATGGCCGGGCCCTGCGGAATGTAATTCAGCACGTCCTCGAAAGCGGCGACCAGCGCGTCATCGTCGCTGTGGCGGATATAGTGGCCATTGAGATTCTCGAGCTTGGCGAAATCGAACCGCGCCGCCGAGCGGCCGATCGCCGGCAGATCGAACAGCCGGATCATCTCCTCGGTCGAAAAGATCTCCTGATCGCCATGGCTCCAGCCGAGCCGCACCAGGTAATTGCGTAGCGCGGCGGGCAGATATCCCATGGCGCGGTATGCGTCGACGCCGAGCGCGCCATGGCGCTTGGACAGCTTTGAGCCGTCCGGACCATGGATCAGCGGAATATGCGCCATGCTGGGCGTCTCCCAGCCCATCGCATCGTAGATATGCTTCTGGCGCGCGGCATTGGTGAGATGGTCGTCGCCGCGGATGATGTGGGTCACGCCCATGTCATGGTCGTCCACCACCACCGCGAGCATGTAGGTCGGCGTGCCATCGGAGCGCAGCAGCACGAGGTCGTCGAGGTTCTGGTTCTGCCAGGTGACCCGGCCCTGCACCTGGTCGTCGATGGCCGTCTCGCCTTCCAGCGGCGCCTTGAGCCGGATGACCGGCTTGACGTCGGTGGGGGCCTGCGACGGCTCGCGGTCGCGCCAGCGGCCGTCATACAGCTTGGAGCGCCCCTCGGCGCGGGCCTTCTCGCGCATCTCGGCGAGTTCTTCGGCGCTCGCGTAGCAGCGATAGGCCTTGCCCTCGGCCAGCAATTGCTCGGCGACCTCGCGGTGCCGTGACGCGCGGGCGTACTGATAAATGGTGTCCCCATCCCAATCGAGGCCGAGCCATTTGAGGCCGTCGAGGATGGCGTCGATGGCGGCCTGGGTCGAGCGTTCGCGGTCGGTGTCCTCGATCCGCAGCAGCATCTTGCCGCCGCGCCCCCGCGCGTAGAGCCAGTTGAACAGGGCGGTGCGCGCCCCGCCGATATGCAGGAAGCCGGTCGGGGAGGGTGCGAAGCGGGTGACGACGGGGACGGTCATTGCGGGTGAACGGATCGATCCAGGTGAACAAGGCGAGGTGAGCAGTCAGTGGCGGCGTTTACCACAACGCCTGCAGCCTGTCTCAGGGCGATTTCTCGTCGTCCCCGCACCATCGCCGCGCTGGCCCGTGGGCCGGGGAACCGGCGCGCCGATGCCATGGCGGCGCCCGCCGGCTCCGAAGCCGGCGAGGACCGCCGGCAGGCACTTGGCGTCGGCCCGCCGATTTGGCACATAGGTCGCAGCTCGAAAGGTAAACCCCAACGATGACTGACGAATCGGTATCCGAGGCAGGCCGCGATTTCATCCGCGACATCGTCGCTGCGGACCTCGCCTCAGGAAAGTGCAAGAGCGTCGTGACCCGCTTCCCGCCGGAGCCGAACGGCTACCTGCATCTCGGCCACGCCAAATCGATCTGCCTCAATTTCGGCGTCGCCGAGGAGTTCGGCGGGCGCTGCCATCTGCGGTTCGACGACACCAACCCGACCAAGGAAGAGCAGGAATATATCGATGCCATCCAGCGCGACGTGCGCTGGCTCGGCTTCGACTGGGGTGAACATCTGCATTACGCCTCCGACTATTTCGAGCAGCTCTATGCCTGGGCCCAGTATCTGATCCGTGCCGGCAAGGCCTATGTGGACGACCAGTCCCAGGACGAGATCCGCGCCGCGCGCGGCACCCTGACCGAGCCCGGGCAGAACAGCCTGTTCCGCGACCGCTCGATCGATGAGAATCTCGACCTGTTCGCGCGCATGCGCGCCGGCGAGTTCCCGAACGGCGCCCGCGTCCTGCGCGCCAAGGTCGACATGGCCTCCGGCAACATCAACCTGCGCGATCCCGTGCTCTACCGCATCCTCCACGCGCATCATCCGCGTACCGGGACCGCCTGGAACATCTATCCGAGCTACGACTTTGCCCACGGCCAGTCCGACGCCATCGAGCACATCACCCATTCGATCTGCACGCTGGAATTCGAGGACCACCGGCCGCTCTACGACTGGTTCCTGGACAACCTGCCGGTGCCGTCGCGGCCGCGCCAGTACGAATTCGCCCGGCTCAATGTCACCCACACGCTGCTGTCCAAGCGCGTGCTGACCGAACTCGTCCGCGGCGGCCATGTCTCCGGCTGGGACGATCCGCGGATGCCGACACTGGCCGGCCTGCAGCGACGCGGCGTGCCGGCGCTGGCGCTGCGTGAATTCGTCAAGCGCATCGGCGTCGCCAAGGCGAACAGCACGGTCGACATCGGGATGTTCGATTTCGCCATCCGTGAGACGCTCAACAAGCTCGCGCCGCGCCGCATGGCCGTGCTGCGGCCGCTCAAGGTCGTGATCGAGAACTATCCGGAGGGGCAGACCGAAGAACTCGACGCCCACAACCATCCCGACGATGCCTCGCAGGGCACGCGGCGCATCCGCTTCGGGCGCGAGCTCTACATCGAGCGCGACGATTTCATGGAGAACCCGCCGAAGAAGTTCTTCCGCCTGTCGCCGGGGCGAGAGGTGCGGCTGCGCTACGGCTATTTCATCACCTGCCGCGAAGCGATCAAGAACGCCGCCGGCGAGGTCGTCGAACTGCGTTGCACCTATGATCCGGCGACCAAGGGCGGCAATGCCCCCGACGACCGCAAGGTCAAGGCGACGTTGCATTGGGTCGCGGCCGCCGATGCGGTGCCCGCCGAGGTGCGGATCTACAACCATCTGTTCGCGACGCCGCAGCCCGACGCCGCCAATTTCGCCGCGCAGATCAACCCGGAGTCGTTGGAGACACTGACCGGCTGCATGGTCGAACCGGCCCTGGCCGGCGACAAGGCTTCGGACGCGGTGCAGTTCGAGCGCCAGGGCTATTTCTGCCGCGATCGGGAATCGACGCCGGGCAAGCTGGTGTTCAACCGCACGGTGGGCCTGCGCGACAGCTGGGCCAAGGTGTCCGGCGGCGGTTGAGGGTGACGCGCGGCGGCGCGCGCTTCGCGTTCAGGCACGGTCAATTTCGCCCGGCGATTCCGGCGCATGCTCGTTTGAGCTTGTCTTGCTGGATCACAACCTGGGCCAGCGCAAAGTCGAGGCGGTTCGCGAAGGGGGGCGACGTTACGACAAACACAGAGAAGATCGCCTCTTTGGCGCTAACCTGACGATGCCTCGGCCCTCATATCACTTGAGGGGGGCTCTGTCCGACGCGCTCGGCGACGGGTTCGCGGAAGCGATGAGATTGCTGTGGAAGGAACTGCCAGTTTCAGATTTCGATGGGGAATTGAAATGACGGGCCTTGTTCGGGTTGCCGCGGCGATCATCTTACTGGCCACAACTTCAGGTGCAGGCGCTCAATACCTCGGCAATTATTCAGCGAACCGCTACGACCCGGACTCGACAGGGAACCCCTATGGGGCCGGCAGCGCCTACAATCCCAACAGCATCAACAACCCTTACGGCCCATATGGCAGTCCCTACAGCAACAGGTCTGCGAGCAATCCTTACGCTACCGATGCCCCTAAACTTTACGATAGTGACGGAAATTACCGAGGGCGCCTGAGCAGCAACCCTTATGATCCCGACTCGGTCTCCAATCCCCATGGTCGCTACGGCAGCCCGTATTCTCCGGACAGCATCAATAATCGTTTTGGCGCGGGTAGTCCCTACGCCCCGGACAGCCCCACAAATCCGCTTGGACAGGGCCTCCGAATCCAGGGCGAGGATGATGACTGACCCTCGTTTTCGAAGCTGCTAGTGTGGTGGATCTGACGCTCGTTTCAGTATTGCAGCGAGTTCTTCGAACGAGCGTCAGATCCGAAACCACACTAGAATCATAATGATGCTAGTGTCCCCTTGTTTCCAACGTTCGTATGAGCGCCTGCTGCAATGGGATACGAACGTTGGAAACAGGACACTCGTGTGCGAGAATGCCTTCGAACACGTGTCGCGCCGTATCCCGGCGCAGCCGCGGTTTGAACACCTTGCCGACGCCGGTGAGCGGCATCGGATCGACCGGAATGATCTGGACGGGAATGGCGGCGCGTTTCGGCGTGTGCTCGCGCAAGAAGGATTCCAGCTCGCCCGGCGCCACCTGCGCTCCGGGCTTGAGCTGGACATAGCCCACCGGCAGTTCGCCGGCATGGCGTCGGGCTGGCCGACCACGGCTACGAGGCTCTCATTGGGGGCGCTCGATCAGGGGGCGTACCGACAGGAAACATCAGGCCCCGGTTGAGCCGGGGCGGCGGCCGCGTGTAGCATGGCTCCGGGGAGGCCTGTGCCGTCCCCGGGGGCGTTCTCCCGATGTCGTCTGGCCGCGTTCAGTCCAAGCCTCGCGTTCGGGTCGGTACCTGGCCGCAGCCGGCATTGCCGGCGGCGCTCGCGCCGGCCGGCGTCGGGCTCGTGCCGCAATCGGCCGCGATGCTCCGGCGCTGGATGGCGGCGGAAGCCGGGCCGGGGCGGCTGCTGCCGTGGTTGCCGGTGGCCTTCGGCAGCGGCATCGCCGGCTATTTCGCCGCCGATCACGAGCCGGTGCCGTTCGTCGCCGCGGCGGTGGCCGCCGGCCTCGTCGGTCTTTGCATCGTCTTGCGCCGTCGCCCGGGCTTCGCTGCGCTGGCGCTGGCGGCAGCCGTTGCCGCCGGATTTGCCTGCGCCGCGCTCAAGACGGCGCGGCTCGCCCACGGCGTTCTGGCGAGGCCGGTATTCGCGGCGACGGTGAAGGGCTTCGTCGAGAGTCGCGAGGAGCGCGAGCGCGCCGATCGCTTCGTGCTGCGGGTCGCGGAGATCGACGTGCCCCGCCGCGAATTGTCCCTCGATCGCGTCCGTCTGTCGGTGAGGAAGGGCACGGCGCCGGCGGTCGGCAGCTTCGTCGAGGTCAAGGCGAGCTTGAGGCCGCCGCTCTCGCCGCTGCGGCCCGGCAGTTATGATTTCGCCCGCGACCTGTACTTCCAGGGCATCGGCGCCACCGGCTTCGTCACCGGCCAGGTCCGCACGGTGCCGGCGCCGGGCGACGGCGGCTGGTGGTTGCGCTATGCCGCCATGCTGCAGACCATGCGCGACGCCATCGATGCTCGGATCCGGGCGGCGCTCACCGGCGATGCCCGCGCGATCGCCACCGCGCTGCTGACCGGACGGCGGGACGCGCTGACGACCCCGGTCAATGATGCGCTGTTCATCTCAGGGCTGGGCCACGTCCTCTCGATCAGCGGCTATCACATGGCGGTCGTCGCCGGCGCGGTGTTCTTCGCGGTGCGGGCGCTGCTGGCGCTGTCGCCGGCGCTGGTGGCCGGTTCTCCGATCAAGAAATGGTCGGCGGCCGTCGCCCTGGTCGCGGCGGCCTTCTATCTGCTGCTCTCCGGCGCGGAAGTGGCGACCCAGCGCTCGTTCCTGATGACCGGCGTGGTGCTGATCGCGGTGATGGCCGACCGCCGCGCCATCACGTTCCGCACGCTGGCCATCGCCGCCATGATCGTTCTCGTCCTGGCGCCCGAGGCGCTGGTGCATCCGAGCTTCCAGATGTCGTTCGCGGCGACGCTCGGCCTCGTCGCGCTGATCGCTGAAGGCATGCCGGCGCTGTTCGCCCGCAGCGAGAGTTCGGCGCTGGCCCGTTTCGCGCTATGGGGCGGGCGCGAGGTGACGATGCTGGCCCTGGCCTCGACCATCGCCGGGCTCGCCACGCTGCCTTATGCGGCGTTTCACTTTCACCGCGTCACGCCCTATGGCCTGCTGGCCAATGTCGCGGCGATGCCGGTGGTGTCGGCGGTGGTGATGCCGGCCGGCCTGCTCGGGCTGCTCGCCATGCCGTTCGGTTTCGACGGCGTGTTCTGGCGGGTGATGGAGGCGGGCATCGACTGGATGATCGTGGTCTCGCAATGGGTGGCGGCGCTGCCCGGCGCGGTCGGTCGCGTGGCGGCGTTCGGCGCCGGCCCGCTGGCGCTGGCGAGCTTCGGCATCATCGTGCTCGGACTGTTCAGGACGCCGCTGCGGCTGGCCGGCGCGGTGCTGCTGGTGATGGCCGCGGCGTGGGTGTGGCAGACCGAGCAGCCTGATATCCTGGTGTCCGCCGATGGCCGCCACGTCGCCGTGCGCGGCCCCGAGGGGCGGCTGCGCTTGATGCAGTCCGGCAAGGACGCCTTTCTCACCAAGGAGTGGCTGGCGGCCGATGCCGATCCCCGCGGCGCCGGCGATGCGGCCATGACGGCAGGGGTGTCCTGCGACGACGCCGGCTGCGTGGCGCCGCTGCGCGACGGCGGCTTCGTCGCGCTCAGCGCCCAGGCCGATGCCTACGCCGACGATTGCCGTCGCGCCGTCGTGATGATCGCGCGCGGCCAGCCGCCTGCCGGCTGTCAGGCGCTGGTGATCAATCAGGCGTCGCTGCGAAGCTCCGGCGCGCTGGCGCTGCGGCGGACGGCGGCGGGATTTGCCCGGCAGGCGGAGAAGCCCGCCGGACGGGATCGGCCGTGGTCGCCGGCAACGCCGGCGGAGGAGGGGGCCGCCGCCGGGCCGGCGGCATCCGGCCGGCCGCCTGATGCGACCCCGCCCGAGGCGGCGCTCGAGGACTGAGCCGCGCGGGCGGGTGGCGAGCCCGCCCGCATACAGCTATCGTATTCACACATCTGCTTGGCAGCCGGGAAAGCGGCTACTCATTCAGCCTTTCAATCGTCATGCCCGGCCTTGCCCGCCTTCGCTAAGAAGCTTCGGCGCGCTCAGCCATCGTGCCGGGTCGAAGCCGAAGGCGAAGACCGGTGCCGGGCATCCACGATTTTGGAACCTCTCGACCTGAAAGACGTGGATGGCATAGCGATCCGGCTCCTGCCGGATCGCGTTCTTTTCTCATGCCGGAAGTCGGAAACATCCGACTTCCGGTGACAAGTCCGGCCATGACGGGAATGAAGGTCAGGGCGCATCTTTTCACTCCGTTGGCGCCGCCCGGATGCGTGAATCTCGTAGGCTTGAAGCGGGGGACGACGCAGAATCCGAAGCGAGCGCCGCGTCTGTGACGCTGTGTGAATACGATAGCCGCTCACAGCCCCAGGGCGCGCAGCCTTGCGCTTTCGATATGCTTCGTCAGCGCCGCCACCGCCTTGTCGGCATCGCGCGCGTCCAGCGCATCGAGGACCGCCATGTGGTCCTGCATCACCGGCACGACGAGATCGCGGGCGAGGCGGGTCTGCGACTGCCGGATCAGGCGGATCTTGATCGAGTTGACGCGGTAGCTGTTGGAGATGATGGCGTTGTTGAGGGAATCGACGATGCGATCGTGAAAGCTCCAGTCGGTGCGCTGGGCCTCGTCGATCAGGTCGGCGTCGATCTCGCCGCGGCTGGCGCGGGCGAGCACGCGTTCATGGGCGCCGCGCAGTTCGGCCAGGACGTCGTCCGGCGCCGCGGCGGTGAACAGCGCGATGGCTTCGCGCTCGATGAACAGGCGGAACTGGAACGCCTGCTGGATCAGCGATAGATCGACCTGCGCGATCTGCATGCCGCGCTGGGGAATGGTCCGGATCAGGCCTTCGGCCTCCAGCCGCGGCACCAGCTCGCGGATGGCGCCGAGCGGAAAGCCGGTGATCTCGACGAGTTCCCGCTGTGAGATGAACTGCCCCGGCTTGAGCTGCTGGCTGAGCAGGCGGCGGGTGAAGGCGCGATAGGCCTTGTCGCGCAGATTGGCCGGCAGGCCGGCGTCCTTGCCTGGCGCCGCGGCAGGGGATCTCGCCGGCGGCTTCGCCCGCGCCTTCGCCGCGCGTTTGGTGTCGGCCCGTGGCATGACTGACCCTCGCTGTCGGCGCGCCGCGCCGGTGAGTTGACATTGACATGTCAGTCTCAACAGAAATAGCCTCGTGGCAAGTCGAAATCGGCGGCCGCGACGCGCCGCCAGTGTCCCGTTTCCAACGTTCGTATACCGTTGCAGCAGGCGCTAATACGAACGTCGGAAACAAAGGGACACTGGCATCATTATGGTTCTAGTGCGGTTTTGGATCTGACGCTCGTACGAAGTACTCGCTGCAATGCTGATACGAGCGTCAGATCCACCGCACTAGTGTCCCGTTTCCAACGTTCGTATACCGTTGCAGCAGGCGCTAATACGAACGTCGGAAACAAAGGGACACTGGCATCATTATGGTTCTAGTGCGGTTTTGGATCTGACGCTCGTACGAAGTACTCGCTGCAATGCTGATACGTCAGATCCACCGCACTAGGGAGTTTGCGGCAATGCCCAACGCATCGGTCCTGCCGCGTCGCGCGCTGGGGCGCACCGGCCTTCGCGTCTCGGCGATCGGACTGGGCGCCGCGCCGCTCGGCGATCTCTATGCCCATCTCGATGACGCGGCCGCCGTCGGCGCGGTCCGCTGCGGCCTCGATCACGGCATCAATCTGATCGACACCGCGCCGCTCTACGGCCACGGGCTCGCCGAACACCGCTGCGGCACGGCGCTGCGCGCCGTTCGCCGCGACGAGGTCGTGGTCAGCACCAAGGTCGGGCGCTACATGGATCCGTTCCACGGCCGGGGCGACGGCTCCGGCTACCTCGGCGGCATGCGCCATCGCGCCGTGATCGACTATTCGTTCGACGGCACCATGCGGGCCATCGAGCAGTCGCTGCTGCGGCTCGGCACCGATCGCCTCGATCTGCTGCTGATCCACGATGTCGACGTCTGGACCCACGGCGAGGCGGCGATCGAACAGCGCTTTGGCGAAGCCATGACCGGCGCCTATGTCGCCCTCGAGCGCCTGCGCGGCGAGGGCGTCGTCGCCGGTATCGGCATCGGCGTCAATGAAGCCGACATGTGCGTGCGCTTCGCGCAGGCGGGCGATTTCGACGTCATGCTGCTGGCGGGGCGCTACTCGCTGCTGGAGCAGCCGGCATTGCCGGAATTCCTGCCGCTGGCGCTGCGCAAGGGCATCGGCGTGCTGCTCGGCGGCGTGTTCAATTCCGGCATCCTGGCGACCGGCGCAGTGCCGGGCGCCAAATACAACTACCGCGACGCACCGCCCGAGGTGCTCGCCAAGGTGGCGCGGATCGAGCGGGTCTGCGCCGCCCATGGCGTGGCACTGCCGGTTGCGGCCGTGCAGTTCGCCCTCGGCCACCCCGCGGTCGCCAGCGTCGTGCTCGGCGCCCAGAGCGCGGCGGAAGTCGAGCGCAACATCGCGGCCGTGCGCCGCGCCGTCCCGGCGGCGCTGTGGCGCGACCTCAAGGCGGAGGGACTGCTCGATCAGGCGGCGCCGGTGCCTGAGGGAGTGTGATGCGGATCGATGCGCACCATCATGTCTGGCAGATCGCACGCGGCGATTATGGCTGGCGGACGCCGCAGCTCGCGCCGATCTACCGCGACTTCGGCGTCGAGGATCTCGCGCCCCTGCTCGCGGCGGCGGGCATCGGCGGCACGATCCTGGTCCAGGCCGCGCCGAGCGAGGCGGAGACCGATTTCCTGCTGCAGGTCGCAGCCGCGAGCGAGACGATCCGCGGCGTCGTCGGCTGGACCGATTTCGACGCGCCCGACGCCGCCGCGCGCATCGACGAACTGGCGGAGCAGCCGCTCCTCGTCGGACTGCGGCCGATGGTGCAGGACCTCGCCGACGACGACTGGCTGCTGCGCCCGCACCTCGCTGCACCGCTCGCGGCGATGGCGCGGCATGGTCTGGTGTTCGATGCCCTGGTGCTGCCGCGCCATCTGCCGCGCCTGATCCGGCTCTGCCGGCGTCATCCCGAACTCGCGGTGGTGCTCGATCACTGCGCCAAACCGCCGCTCAAGGGCGGCGATCTGTCGTCATGGCGCGCCGACATCGCCGAACTGGCGCAAAGTCCCAACGTCGTCTGCAAGATCTCGGGGCTTGCGACCGAAGCGGCGCCGGGGTGGACCGTGGCCGACCTGCGCCGCGCCGTCGATCATGTCCGCGACTGCTATGGTGCCGCGCGGCTGCTGTGGGGAAGCGACTGGCCGGTGGTCAATCTCGCCGGCGACTATGCGCTCTGGTTCGCTGCCGCCGATGCCCTGTTCGCCGACCTTGCCGACGCCGAGCGCGCCGCGGTGTTCGGCGGCAACGCCGCGCGCGTCTATCTGCGGCGGCGGGGACGTGGAGGTTCGCGGCGCTGAAGTCGCCGATGTGCCGGCTTGGCCGCCGGCACATTGCGCTTGCATGATCTGATCAAACAACTAACATGTTAGTTGAAACATAATGGGTCGCGCTTGGCGTGAGCCTGGCGCGCGACCCGCGACACGGGGGGAGGAGATCATGGACGCATCGCGACTGACCCGTCGGACCGCGCTTGCCGCCGTTGCCGGCGGCGCCCTCAGCCTGCGCGCCCGTCCGGCCCGGGCGGCGACGGTGCTGCGCTGGGCCACCGTGCTGACCGCGAGCCATCCGGGCGTCGCGATGATGGACAAGGTCGCGGCGGACGTCCGCGAGAAGACCTCCGGCGAGATCGACATCCAGACTTTCCCCAGCGGCCAGCTCGGCTCGTCCCGCGACGTCATCGAGGCGACCTCGACCGGCGCCATCCAGATGGTCGACGAGGGCGCGGCCCAGTTCGGCCAGTTCGTCGCGCCGTTCTCGATCCTGGAAGCGCCCTATATCTGGAAGGACCCGGCGCACATGCGCCGCGCGCTGTCGGCGCCGCTGATGGACGACATGAACGCCCAGCTCGCCGGCAAGCGCAACATGCGCGTGGTCGGCTCGACCTATTACGGGACGCGCCACGTCACCTCGGGCTCGCGCGCCGTCCACAATGTCGGCGAGATGGCGGGATTCAAGCTGCGCATCCCCGAGGTCGACACCTATCGCGCCATGGCCGAAGCCTGGGGCGCCCGGCCGACGCCGCTCAATTTCGGCGAGCTCTATCTGGCGCTGAGCCAGGGCGCGGTCGACGGCGAGGAGAACCCGCTGCCGACCATCCATTCGAGCAAGTTCTACGAGGTGCAGAAATTCCTGGTCCGCACGGCTCACATCATGAGCCCGCGCCTGATCGCCATCAACGAGGGCACCTGGAAGGCGATTCCCGACAAGCACAAGGAGGTGCTGCGTGCGTCGCTGGCGCGCTTCGGCCGCGAGCAGGACGAGGAGATCGTGCGCCAGGAAACCGGGCTCACCAACACCTTCCGCGACGCCGGCATGACCGTGATCGAGCCGGACCTCGACAGCTTCCGCAAGCCCGTGCTCGCCAGCCTGCCGGCGAAGTTCGAGGCCAAATGGGGCAGGGGGCTGTGGGACAAGGTGGCCTCGGCGTAAGGCGGCAGGGACGGCGCCATGGCAACCAGGCTGCTCGATCGCGCCGCCCAGGCGTTCGGCTGCGCACTGCTCGCGGCCCTTCTGGTCTGCGTGCTGCTCGGCATCGTCACCCGCGGCGCCGGCGAGCCTCTGATCTGGACCGACGAAGCCGCGCGCATGCTGATGGTCTGGCTGGCCGCGACCGGCTGGGTGTTGGCGAGCCGCAGGCATGGCCATGTCCGCATCCGCTTCTTCCAGAACATGCTGCCCAAGCGCGCCTGGCGCGGCGCCGAGACGGTGATCCAGCTCGCCATCGTCGTGCTCGGGCTGACGGTGGCGTGGTTCGCGGTGCAGCTGGTGCAGAAGAATGCCGATCTCGAGGCGACCTCGCTGCCGCTGTCCATGGCCTGGCTCTATGCGCCGATGGCGCCGGCCGGCCTCCTCGTCGCGCTCCAGGCGGCTGTCGATGCCTGGCGCCGGCCGGGCGGGCCGGCGCTGACGACCGCGGTGGACGTCGAATGACGACGCTGATGATCGAGATCGGCGCGCTGTGGCTGCTGGCGATCCTGTCCGGCCTGCCGCTGTTCGCGGCGATGGGTCTCGCGGCGCTGGCCTTCGTCGCCCTGTCCGGCCTGTCGCCGAGCATCGTGCCGCAGAAGATGGTGCAGGCGATGAATTCCTTTCCCATCGTCGCCGCGCCGCTGTTCATCCTGATGGGCAACCTGCTTGGCGCCGCCCGCATCACCGACCGGATCGTGCGCTTCGCCACGGCGGTGATGGGATCGCTGCGCGGCGGCTACGCCCAGGCCAGCATCCTCTCCAGCCTGATCTTCGCCGGCATGGCCGGCTCGGCGGTGGCCGACGCCGCCGGCACCGGCGCGGTCGAGATCCGCGCCATGAAGCGCGCCGGCTACCGGCCGGAAACCGCCGCCTCGATCACCGCCTCGGCCGCGACCATCGGCGCCATCGTGCCGCCCAGCCTGCCGATCGTGATCTTCGGCGTGACCTCGGATATCTCGGTCGGCCGCCTGTTCCTTGCCGGCTGCGTGCCCGGCCTGATGATGGCGGCGTCGCTGATGGTGATGGTCGCCGTGATCGGCCGCCGCCAGGGCTTCCCCAAGCAGCGCTTCCCCGGCTGGCGCGAATTGTGGCTGTCGCTGCGCGACGGCATCTTCGCGCTGCTCACCCCGGTGATCCTGCTGTCGGGCATGTTCAGCGGCCTGTTCACCCCGACCGAGGCCGCGGCGGTGGCCAGCACCTATGCGCTGTTCCTCGGCCTCGTGGTGTATCGCACGCTCACCCCGGCCGACCTATTCCGCGTTGCGGTCGAGACCGTGGAGACGGTGGGTGTGGTCGCCGTGCTGGTGATGGCGGCCGGCGCGCTCGGCTGGTGCATGTCGCTGTCGCGCATTCCGCAGACGGTGGCGCCGGCGATGGTCGCCTCGATCGGCAGTCCGCTGATGTTCCTTCTGATCTGCAACGTGATGCTGCTCGTCGTCGGCTGCTTCATGGAGACGCTGGCGGCGCTCCTGATCCTGATTCCGATCCTGATGCCGGCGGCGCACAGCTTCGGCATTCCCCCGGTGCAGTTCGGCATCATGATGATCTTCAACCTGATCCTCGGCACCATCCACCCGCCGATCGGCGTCGTTCTGTTCATCACCTCGCGGATCGCCGAGATCTCGTTCGAGACCATGTCGCGCGCGGTGCTGCCATGGCTGGTGCCGCTCTTGGTGGTGCTGGCGATGATCACGCTGTGGCCGCCGCTGACGACCTTTCTGCCAGATCTCGTGATGCCGAGATGATTCAATGGAGACGACATGACTGACGCCATTCGCGGCTACTGGACCGCCGTTCCGACGCCGCTGACCGCGCTGGGCGCGGTCGACAACGCGCGGCTCGCCACCCATGTCCGCGGCTTGTTCGCCGCCGGCATCGACGGCGTGGTGCTGTTCGGCACGACCGGCGAGGGGACCTCGTTCAATGTCGGCGAACGCATCGCCACCGTCGAGGCGCTGCTCGGCGCCGGCATCGCGCCGGGCCGCATCGGTCTCGGCGGCGGCTTTGCCGCGATCACCGACAGCATCAGCTTGACCCGCGCGGCGCTCGCCGCCGGCCTGACGCAGATTCTGCTGCTGCCGCCCTATTTCTACCGCGACGTCGATGCCGCGGGGATCGAGAGCGCCTTCGCCGCCATTCTCGACGCCGTCGCCGACGACCGGTTGCGGCTGACGCTCTATCACATTCCCCAGGTCGCGGGCGTCGGCGTGCCGCCGGACGTCGCCGCGAAGCTGCGGGCGCGCTACGGCCACGTCGTCGCCGGGGTGAAGGACAGCAGTGCCGATTTCGATCAGTTTCGCGCCTTCCGCGCCGCGGCGCCGCAGCTTGCGGTCACCGTCGGCAACGAGGCCGATATCGCCCGCGCCATGGCCGAGGGCGGCGCCGGTACGATCTGCGGCATGGCCAATGTCGCGCCGGCGCTGGTGAAGATGATGCTGGATGGTCCGGCCAAGGATACGGCCAAGGAAACCGCCAAGGAAACCGCCAAGGAAATCGCGATGCGCGAGGCGATCGCGCTGGTGAGCGGGCGGCCGTTCGTGCCGGCGCTCAAGGCGATCCTCGCTGCCCAGACCGGCGACAGCGCCTGGGCGCAGGTCCGCCCGCCGTTGCGGGCGGTAGCCGACGGCGCCGCCCTGAAGGCGCGGCTCGACGCGGTGCTGCGCTCGGCCGGCCTTTAGGCGAGCCGCGCTCTCGCGCTCAGTAGCGGCGGAACAGGCTGACCAGCTTGCCCTGGATGCGCACCCGGTTGGGCGGCAGGATTCTGACTTCATAGGCCGGGTTGGCCGGCTCCAGCGCGATCGAGGCGCCGCGCCGGCGGAAGCGCTTGAGCGTTGCTTCCTCCTCGTCGATCAGCGCGACCACGATGTCGCCGGTGTCGGCGGCCTCGGTGCGCTGGATCAGCGCCACGTCGCCGTCGAGAATGCCGGCGTCGACCATGGAATCGCCGCGGACCTCGAGGGCATAGTGCTCGCCCGAGGCCAGCATCTCCGGCGGGACGTTGATGGTGTGGCTGCGGGTCTGCAGCGCCTCGATCGGCGTACCGGCGGCGATCCGGCCCATCACCGGGATGGCTACCGGGCGGCCGCCTTCGTCCTCGGCGGGGGCGCGCACCACGCGGCCGAGATTGCCTTCGATGACGCTCGGCGTGAAGCCGCGGCGCGCGCCGGCGTTGCCGGCCTGCTCGGGCATCTTGATGACGTCGATGGCCCTGGCGCGGTTGGGCAGGCGGCGGATGAAGCCGCGCTCCTCGAGGGCGGTGATCAGGCGGTGGATGCCCGACTTCGAGCGCAGGTCGAGGGCGTCCTTCATCTCGTCGAAGGACGGCGGCACGCCGGACTCCTTCAGGCGCTCGTTGATGAAGCGGAGCAGTTCATACTGTTTGCGCGTGAGCATCTGAATCCCTTGGAATGCGGGGCCACATCGTTGGATCGAGCTTCATTGGCCAGCTTCGCTGGCCGGTTCACTGCTGAAGCGGCCGCCTCTCGTGATCGTTTCGAGTTGAGCGTTCTCTTCTCAGCATCCCTGCGGGATGCGCGCGCGGAGGAGACTCGCTCGAAACAAATCATGAACGGACACTATATGTTCCATATGTGTTCCGCAACATCTTAATTTGGCGTCAACAAATCGAGCTAGCGTCAGAGGGGAAGCTTAAGGATGTCACACGGCGATCCCGCCTTGGCCGGCGGCGCGAGCGGCGGCCGCAGGATCAGCGCGCCGGCCTCGGAGAGCTTGGCGAGCAGCGAAGAATCCTGCTGCAGCACGGGGGTGGCGATCTGGCGGCCATCGGCGCCGCTCGCCAGGCGCGCGCGCAGGTAGTCGTGGCGCTGGTCGTTGGCCGGCAGGTCGGCGCCCAGCACCGCCTGTTCGGCCATGTGGCGGACGTCGCTGCGGCCGGACAGCGCCCGGATCAGCGGCGCCATGAACAGGAAGGCGCAGACATAGGACGACACCGGATTGCCCGGCAGCCCGAGCACGCGCATGGCGCCGAGCCGGCCGTGCATCATCGGCTTGCCGGGCCGCATCGCGATCTTCCAGAACGCCATGGTGACGGCTTCGGCTTCGAGCGCCTGCTGCACCACGTCGTGGTCGCCGACCGATGCGCCACCGGTGCTGACGAGGATGTCGGCGCCGGCCGCGCGGGCGCTCCGCACCGCGGCGACGGTGGCCTCGACGGTGTCGCCGACCAGGCCGAGATCGACCACCTCGGCGCCCTCGCTGCGTGCCAGCGCCCGCAGCGCATAGCCGTTGGAATAGACGATCTGCCCCGGGCCGGGCGTCGTCCCGGGCATCACCAGTTCGTCGCCGGTGGCGAAGATCGCCAGCTTCGGCCGCCGGCTCACCGGCAGCGCCGGATGGTTCATGGCCGCGGCGAGGGAGAGATCGCGATCGGAGAGCCTCCGGCCGGCGCGCAGCAGCACGTCGCCCTCGCGGAAGTCGACGCCGGCGACGCGGACATGGCGGCCGGCGCGCACGCTCACGTGCACCACCACCGTGCCGTTCTCCGCGGTGGTGTCCTCCTGGATCACCACGGCGTCGGCGCCATCGGGGACGACGCCGCCGGTGAAGATGCGCAGCGCCTCGCCCGGTCCCAGCGCGCCGGCAAACGGCCGGCCGGCGGCGATCTCGCCGATCACCCGCAGACGGGTCGGCACCTCGGCAACGTCGCTCGCGCGCACCGCATAGCCGTCCATGGCCGACATCGCGCTCGGCGGCTGGGAGCGCAACGCGGCGATGTCGCGGGCCAGGACACGATGGCAGGCGTCATCGAGCGCCACCATTTCCGTGCCGAGCGCAGCGGCGCCGTCGAGCACGGCCTCGAGCGCTTCGGCAACGGGCATCAGCGCCATGGCGTCCTCCCTTTTCGTTTTCGCTTCAGCGTTTGCGGCCGGTCGCGGCCGGCGGCGCCTTGTCGGTGCCCGACTTGTAAGTGCCCGACTTGCCGCCGCTCTTCTCGAGGAGCCGGATGGCCTCGATGCGGGCGCCGCGCTCCACTGCCTTGACCATGTCGTAGACGGTCAGGCAGGCGACGGAGACCGCGGTGAGCGCCTCCATTTCGACTCCGGTCGGGCCGGTGACCTTGACGGTCGCCGTGACGCGGCAGCCCGGCAGCGCCGGGTCGGGAACGATGTCGACGGTGACCTTGGACAGCGCCAGCGGATGGCAGAGCGGAATGAGCTCGGAGGTGCGCTTGGCCGCCATGATGCCGGCGATACGTGCGGTGCCGAGCACGTCGCCCTTGGCGGCGTTGCCGGACACGATCAGGTCGAGGGTTTCCTTCGAGACGACGATGTGGCCCTCGGCGACGGCGACGCGTTCGGTCGCCGGCTTGGCGGATACGTCGACCATGCGCGCCTCGCCGCGCGCATCGATGTGGGTCAGGGAAGGCGATCCCTTGTCCGCCACGGTCAGCGCGCTCCGGCGGCCCGTGGTGTTTCGCGGGCGAGCAGGGCGCTCGTCGCCGCGGTGACGTCCGCCTGGCGCATCAGGCTTTCGCCGACCAGGAAGGTCGATATGCCGACGCGGGCGAGGCGGGCGAGGTCGGCCGGGGTGAAGATGCCGCTTTCGCCGACCATGATGCGATCCTTGGGGATCAGCGGCGCCAGCGCCTCGCTGGTGGCGAGGGTGGTCTCGAAGGTGCGCAGGTTACGGTTGTTGACGCCGAGCAGCGGCGATTTCAGCTTGAGGGCGCGATCGAGTTCGCTGCGATCATGGATTTCGAGCAGCACGTCCAGGCCGAGGCCGTGGGCGGTATCCTCGATCTCCTTCGCCGCGGCGTCGGAGAGCGCGGCGAGAATGATCAGGATGCAGTCGGCGCCAAAGGCGCGGGCCTCGACCACCTGATAGGGGTCGAACATGAAGTCCTTGCGCAGCACCGGCAGCTTCACCGCCGCGCGTGCCGCGACCATGTAATCGAGATGGCCCTGGAACGAGGGCGTGTCGGTCAGCACCGACAGGCAGGTGGCGCCGCCGGCTTCATAGGCGCGCGCCAGCGCCGGCGGATCGAAATCGGCGCGGATCAGCCCCTTCGACGGCGAGGCCTTCTTGATCTCGGCGATCAGCGCGTAATCGCCCTGGGCAAGACGCTGCCGGATCGCGGCGATGAAGCCGCGCGGCGGGCTTGCCGCGCTGGCGGCGGCCTCGATCTCGCCAAGCGGCCGCGCTGCTTTGGCCGCCGCGATCTCCTCGCGCTTGTAGGTCTCGATGCGGGTGAGGATGTCGGCCATGGTGTCGTCCTTCAGGCGTTGGAGATGATGGCGAGTTCGTCGAGCTTCTTCGCCGCGGCCCCGGAATCGAGCGACTGCCGTGCGAGCGCCACCGCCTCGGTCAGATCCGTGGCCCGGCCGGCGACGATCAGCGCCGCGGCGGCGTTGAGCAGGGCGACGTCGCGGTAGGCGCCCGGGGCGCCGGCGAGCACCGCGCGCAGCGCCGCGGCGTTCTCCGCCGCATCGCCGCCCTTGAGCGCCCCGGTCTCGGCGCGCGACAGGCCGACTGCTTCCGGCGTCACTTCGAAGGTGCGGATCTCGCCCTGCTTGAGTTCGGCGACGAAGGTCGGACCGGTCAGGGTGATCTCGTCGAGACCGTCGGAGCCGTGCACCACCCAGGCATGTTCGGAGCCGAGATTCTTGAGCACCTCGGCCAGCGGCTGAACCCACTGCCGGGAAAACACGCCGACCATCTGGCGGCGCACGCCGGCCGGGTTCGACAGCGGTCCGAGCAGGTTGAAGATGGTGCGGGTCGCGAGTTCGACCCGGGTCGGTCCGACGTTCTTCATCGCGGGATGATGGGTCGGCGCGAACATGAAGCCGATGCCGGTCGTTTCGATGCAGCGGCCGACGTCCTCGGGGGCGAGATCGATCCGGACGCCGAGTGCGGCAAGACAGTCGGCCGCGCCGGATTTCGACGACAGCGCGCGGTTGCCGTGCTTGGCCACCGGCACGCCGGCGCCGGCGACGATGAAGGAGGCGCAAGTCGAGACATTGACCGAGCCGGAGCCGTCGCCACCGGTGCCGACCACGTCGATGGCGCCCTCGGGGGCATCGACGCGGAGCATCTTGGCGCGCATCGCGGTGACCGCCCCGGTGATTTCGTCGACGGTCTCGCCGCGCACCCGCAGGGCCATCAGCAGGCCGCCCATCTGCGAGGGCGTCGCTTCACCGGACATCATGCGATCGAAGGCGGTGGCGGCTTCGTCGCGCGACAAGGCGGCGCCGGTGGCGACCTTGGCGATAATGGCTTTGAAATCGTCCATGATCATCAGTTCGTCGTGGCGGCGCCGGTGGCGGCGGCGACAGCCGCCTCGTTGATGGTGACGCCGAGATCGGATTCAAGGCGGGTGATGTACTGGCCGATCAGTTCATCGCTCAACGACTGCTGCAGTCCGCCCTTCAGCTTCTTGGTGTCGTCCGCCGCGAGGTCGAGCGTCGGGACCTTGATGTCGGTGACGCGGAACACGATGAACTCGGTGCTGCTCGCGCCCTGGGCCTGGCCATAGCTGCCCTTGGCGGTCTTGAAGGCGAGGTCGAGCACCGCCGGGGCGATGATCTCGGCGCCGGCCGAACGCTTGAAGTCCGCCGTGGTCTCGATCTTCGCGGCGAGCGCCTTGGCCTCGTCGTCGAGCTTGGCGCCGCCCTCGAGCTTGCCGAGCAGCTCCTTGGCCTTGTCGCGCAGGCGGGCTGCGACCTGGTCGTCTTTCCAGCGCGCCTCGACCTGCGGCTTGACCTCGTCCAGCGAGCGGTCGCGGGACGGCGTGACGTCGAGCACCTCGTACCAGAGATAGCCGCCGCGGTATTGCTGCGGATCGTTCTCGACATTGACGTTGCTGGCGAAGGCGGCGGTGACGAGGTCGAAGCCCTGGGGCAGCCCCTGGACCGCCTGGCCGTCGGGGGCGCGGCCGGACCGGTCGACGGCATCGATCACCGTCGCCTTGAGGCCGACCTTTTGCGCGGCGTCGATGATGCTGGCGCCGCCGCCGCGTTCGTCCTCGATCTTGTTGTAGATGTCGCTGATCCTGGCGCGGGCGCGCTCCACCGCGATCTCGGTCTTCAGCTTGGGGGCGATGGTCTCAAAGGCCGGGGTCGAGCCGGGCTCGATCTTGGTGACCTTGAGCAGCGCGACGCCGAACTGGCCCTGCACCGGCTGGCTGACGTTGCCCTCGGCGAGGGCGAAGGCGGCGTCGGCGACCGCGGTATCGATGATCGCGGATTTCGACACCAGGCCGAGGTCGATGTCGGTGGCGCTGAGCTTGCGCTCCTTGGCGAGGTCCTCGAAGGACATGCCGGCGGCGATCTTCGCCCGCGCCGCCTTGGCCTCGTCGAGGTTGGGGACGACGATCTGCGCGATCTGCCGTTTCTCCGGCGTCGACAGCGATGCCAGCCGGTCCTGGTAGACCTTCCTGGCATCCTCGTCCGACACCGTCGACCACTTGGCGACGTCTTCGGGCGTGGCGACGACCACGGCGATCTTGCGGAACTCGGGGGCCCGGAACAGCGCCTTCTTCTCCTCGAAATAGTTGGCCAGCACTTCGGGCGAGGGGGCCGCGATGGTGCCGGCCTGGGCGGCGGCGAGCCGCAGGAAGGCGATCGAGCGCTGCTCGTTCTGGAAGCGGTTGAGGCTATCGAGCTGGGTACGGCTCGGCTCGAGCTGGGCGGACAGCGCCCCGGCGATCTCGCGCCGCAAGGTCACCTTGCGCTGTTCGGCGATGTAGCGCGCCTCGGTGTAGCCGAACTGCCGGATCGTGGCGATGAAGCGGTTGGCATCGAAGGTGCCGGTCGGGCCCCTGAAGTTGGGATCGGCGTGGATGGCGCGGACGAGCTCGGCGTCGGACTGGTTCAGGCCCATGCGGCGGGCGCCCTCGTCGAGGGCGGTCTCGGCGATGGTCTGCTGCAGCAGCTGGCGGTCGAGGCCGAAGGCCCGGGCCTGTTCCGCCGTCAGCGGGCGACCGAACTGGCGGCCGATCTGCTGCAGCTTCTCGGTGAAGAGCTGGCGGAACTGCTCGGTGGAAATCTCGGTCGAGCCGACTTTCGCCAGGGTCGACTGGCCGAAGCCGCGGAAGATGTCAGCGATGCCCCAGATGCCGAAACTGATGATCAGCACACCCATGACCGTGGCCATGATGGCCTTGCCGAGCCAATTGGATGAGGCTTTTCGCATTCCTCGAAGCATTGCGTCCGTCGTGTCTGGAGGAGAGGGGAACGGGCGTGCTTATACGCGCCAACTCGTTGTTTAACATCCTTTAGCACCAAAAAATGGGCTTTCCACCCCCGCGGCCGCCCGCCGCGCGGTCGGCAACTGGCGTTCCGTCGCTCCCTCTGCTAGTGCGCTGGATCTGACGCTCGTATCAGCATTTGCAGCGAATTCGTCATACGAGCGTCAGATCCCAAACCGCACTAGAATCATATTGATGCTAGTGTCCCTTTGTTTCCAACGTTCGTATGAGCGCCTGCGGCAAAGGAATACGAACGTTGGAAACGGGACACTAGCTCCTGTCGCGGTCAGTCAGATGAGGGAAAAATGCCGGGACGGACACGGCCGCTGATCGCGGGCAACTGGAAGATGAACGGGCTGAGGTCGTCGGCGGTGGAGCTGGCGGCGATCGCCCAGGGTTCCGACAAGCTGACGCAGGCCGACCTGATGATCTGTCCGCCGGCGACGCTGCTGTCGAGCGCGGTCGCCATCGCCAAGGGGTCGCGCCTCGCTCTCGGCGGCCAGGATTGCCACCCCGCGGCCTCAGGCGCCCATACCGGGGACGTCTCGGCCGAGATGCTGGCGGATGTCGGCGCCACGGCGGTGATCGTCGGCCATTCGGAGCGGCGCAGCGACCATGGCGAGACCGACGCCATGGTGCGCGACAAGGCGCGCGCGGCGTGGCGGGCTGGATTGTTGGCCATCGTCTGCGTCGGCGAGACCCAGGCCGAGCGCGACGGGGGCAAGACCCTGGAGGTGATCGGCCGTCAGATCGCCGGCTCGCTGCCGGAGCGGGCCACCCCCACCAATCTGGTGGTGGCCTATGAGCCGGTCTGGGCGATCGGCACCGGGCGGACGCCGACAGCCAAGGATGTCGAGGAAGTTCATGGCTTTATCCGGCAGAAGTTGAATGAGAAGTTTAGCTCCGACGGCGCCGCGGTCAGGATCCTTTATGGCGGGTCGGTGAAACCCTCGAATGCTGCCGAGCTTCTCGCGGTGGCCGATGTGGGCGGTGCCCTGGTTGGCGGCGCCAGTCTGACCGCCGCCGATTTCCTTGCGATCGCAAGCGCCTGTCCCTAAATCAGCCATCGGCGCGGGGGTGGTCATCGCCGCCGTCATCGTGTAGACACCGCGCCAAACCAATGCCCGCGAACCCTCGATCGCTGCTGTCGCAGCGGCGATCGGCGTTCGCCTCGGGAAGGATCCGATGCAGACCGTCGTCATTGCCATTCACCTCATGATCGTATCCGCCCTGATCGGCGCCGTGTTGCTGCAGCGCTCGGAAGGCGGCGGCCTCGGCATCGGCGGAGGCGGCGGTTTCATGAGCAGTCGTGGCACGGCCAACCTGCTGACCCGGACCACGGCCGTTCTGGCCGGCGGCTTCTTCCTCACCAGCCTGTTCCTGTCGTGGCTGGCGACCTACGACCGCAAGCCGAGCTCGATCATCAACACCAGCCCGGCGCCGATCTCGGCGCCCGGCGGTGCCGTTCCGGTCGCGCCGCCGACGGGTGGCGGTATTCTCGATCAGCTCCAGAAGCAGGATCAGGCGCAGCCTCCCGCGGCGCCGGCGCCCCCGCGCTCGCAATAATGCAGGGCAGCCGCGCTTCGGTCGCGGCAAGTTCTGAAGTAGTCGCGCCAAGCGGCTGAGGAAACACGTTTATTCGAATTCACCCACAGCCGCCGACGGCGGCTGGAGAAATTGGCGATTCGCTTTTGCGAATCGGGCGTCGAGCGTTAAAGGTCAAAGCCCATGGCGCGGTACATTTTCATCACCGGCGGCGTGGTTTCCTCGCTCGGCAAGGGGCTGGCATCGGCTGCGCTCGGCGCACTGCTGCAGGCGAGGGGCTACAAGGTCCGGCTTCGCAAGCTCGACCCCTACCTCAACCTCGATCCAGGGACGATGTCGCCGTATCAGCACGGCGAGGTCTTCGTCACCGACGACGGCGCCGAGACCGATCTCGACCTCGGTCACTACGAGCGATTCACCGGACGTCCGGCGACCAAGCAGGACAACATCACCACCGGCCGGATCTATCAGGACATCCTGACCAAGGAGCGGCGCGGCGATTATCTCGGCGCCACCATCCAGGTGGTTCCGCACGTCACCAACGCGATCAAGGATTTCATCCGCAGCGGCAATGAGGGCTACGATTTCGTGCTGGTCGAGATCGGCGGCACGGTCGGCGATATCGAGGGCCTGCCGTTCTTCGAGGCGATCCGCCAGATCAAGAACGACCTGCCGCGCGAGCAGGTGGTCTACATCCACCTCACGCTGTTGCCCTACATCCCGAGCGCCGGCGAGCTCAAGACCAAGCCGACCCAGCACTCGGTCAAGGAGCTGCGCTCGATCGGCATCCAGCCGGATATCCTGCTGTGCCGCACCGACCGCCCGATCCCCAAGGAGGAGCGGCGCAAGCTCGGCCTGTTCTGCAACGTCCGTGAGAGCGCGGTCATCGAGGCGCGCGACGTCGACAACATCTATGCCGTGCCGGAGGCCTATCACGCCGCCGGCCTCGACGACGAGGTGCTGGCCGCCTTCAACATCGAGCCCAGGAGCCCGCCGGTCCTGGCGAGCTGGCACAATATCAACGAGCGCATCCGCAATCCGGAAGGCCAGGTGACGATCGCCATCGTCGGCAAATACACCGGGATGAAGGATGCCTATAAGTCGCTGATCGAGGCGCTCGCCCACGGCGGCATCGCCAACAAGGTCAAGGTCAATCTCGACTGGATCGAGAGCGAAGTGTTCGAGAACGAGGATCCGGCGCCGTTCCTCGAGGACGTCAACGGCATTCTGGTGCCCGGCGGCTTCGGCCAGCGCGGCGCCGAGGGCAAGATCCGCGCGGCGCGCTTCGCGCGGGAGCGCAAGGTGCCGTATTTCGGCATCTGCTTCGGCATGCAGATGGCGGTGATCGAGGCGGCGCGCAATCTCGGCGGCATCGCCGAGGCCAACTCCACCGAGTTCGGCCCGACCGCCGAGCCGGTGGTCGGCCTGATGACGGAATGGCTGCGCGGCAACGAACTCGAACAGCGCAACGTCGCCGGCGATCTCGGCGGCACCATGCGGCTCGGCGCCTATCCGGCGAGCCTCGTGCGCGGCAGCCGGGTGTCGCGGATCTACGGCGGCGCGCTGGAAATTTCCGAGCGCCACCGCCATCGCTACGAGGTCAACACCGCCTACAAGGACCGCCTCGAGCAGCACGGCCTGCGCTTCTCCGGCCTGTCGCCGGACGGCCTGCTGCCGGAGATCGTCGAATACGAAAACCATCCCTGGTTCATCGGCGTCCAGTTCCATCCCGAGCTGAAGTCGCGGCCGTTCGAGCCGCATCCGCTGTTCGCCTCCTTCGTCGAGGCGGCGGTGGAGCAGAGCCGTCTGGTGTAGTCCTTGCGGTTCTGCTGTCGGCGAGCCCGCCCATGATCGGGGCCGCCGACCAGCGGCCGTGAAGCTAACCGTCGCGGAGACGCCATGATCTACGAATTGCGCATCTATCGCTGCCTGCCCGGACGTCTGCCGGCGCTGCTCAAGCGTTTCGAAACCGCGACGCTGAAGCTGTTCGACAAGCACGGCATCCGCCAGGCCGGGTTCTTCACCACCGTGATCGGCGAATCCAACAACGACCTGACCTATCTGCTCGCCTGGGAATCGATGGCCGAGCGGGAGCAGAAATGGGCCGCCTTCATGACCGATCCGGCCTGGATCGGCGCTCGCGCCGAGAGCGAGAGGGACGGTCAGATCGTCGCCAACATCACCAGCAGCTTCGTCGCGCCGACAGCGTTTTCGGCGCTGAAGTGACGATGGCGCGGGCGCCGGACCATATCGTCCATGCGGCGAAGGATCTCGACGCGCTCGCCGCCTTCTACCGGCGCGCCGGTTTTGCCGTCGGTGCCCGCAACCGCCATCCCTGGGGCACCCACAACTGCGTTCGGCCAGCGGGCTGCGCCACGCCGCCATCAGATTCCGGGTGCGCGATCTCGACCGCTGCGACGAGGTGTTGCGCGGCAACGGCGTCGCCGCGTCGCGGTTCGACGGCGGGCTCGCGATCGCACCGGAGCTTGCTTTCGGCGCCGCCTTGCTGTTCGAAGCGTGACCAGCCACGCGAGATGAGGACGAGATCGTGAATGCAGCAGTGACAGCTTCGCCCCATGTCGAGATCGGCGCCGTGCGCTTCGGCAACGATCTGCCGCTTTCGGTGATCGCCGGCCCCTGCGTGCTGGAAAGCCGCAGCCACGCCCTGGAGGTCGCGAGCGCGCTCAAGGAGATCGCGGCGCGGCTGAACATCGGCCTCGTCTTCAAGACCTCCTTCGACAAGGCCAATCGCACCAGCGTCAGCGGCGCCCGTGGCGTCGGCCTGATGGATGCGCTGCCGGTCTTCGCCGAGATCCGCGACAGCCTCGGCCTGCCGGTGCTCACCGACGTCCACGAAGGCGAGCAGTGCGCCATCGTCGCCGAGGCGGTCGACGTGCTGCAGATCCCGGCCTTCCTGTGCCGCCAGACCGATCTGCTGCTGGCGGCGGCGGCGACCGGCAAGGCGGTCAACGTCAAGAAGGGCCAGTTCCTCGCGCCCTGGGACATGGCCAATGTGGTGGCAAAGCTGGTCAGCGGCGGCAATCGCCGGGTGATGGTCACCGAGCGCGGCGTGTCGTTCGGCTACAATACTCTGGTGTCGGACATGCGGGCGCTGCCGATCATGGCGCGCACCACCGGCGCGCCGGTGATCTTCGACGCCACCCATTCGGTGCAGCAGCCCGGCGGCAAGGGGGCGTCCTCCGGGGGCGAACGCGAGTTCGTCCCGGTGCTGGCGCGGGCCGCGGTGGCGGTCGGGGTGGCGGGGGTCTTCATCGAGACCCATCCGGACCCCGATCACGCCCCGTCCGACGGGCCGAACATGGTGCCGCTCAAGGAGTTCGAGGCCCTGGTGGCGCGGCTCCAGGCCTTCGACCGGCTGTCGAAGAATCTCGGCTAGGCGCCGCCGCTCAGCCGCGGCCGCGATAGGCCGCGACGCCCTGGTCGGGCAGCCACAGGTTCTTGGGCGCGCGGCCGGTCTGCCAGAACACGTCGATGGGAATGCCGCCGCGCGGATACCAGTAGCCGCCGATGCGCAGGAAGCGCGGCTCGAGTTCGCGGACGAGGCGCTTGCCGATCGAGACGGTGCAGTCCTCGTGGAAGGCGCCATGGTTGCGGAAGCTCGCCAGATAGAGCTTGAGCGACTTCGATTCCACCAGCCAGTCGCCGGCGACGTAATCGATCACCAGGTGAGCGAAATCCGGCTGGCCGGTGATCGGGCACAGGGCGGTGAATTCCGGCGCGGTGAAGCGGATCAGGTAATCGTCGCCCCGGTGGGGGTTGGGAACGCGGTCGAGCGTCGCCGTCTCCGGCGAGGCGGGCAGCGGCACGGGCTGGCCGAGCTGCAGGGCGGGGGCTTTTGATTTCGGTCGTCTGGCCATGGGGGTCTCCATCATCCCTGATAGCCAATCCCGCCGCTGCGGTCATCGCCGCCGGGGCATTTTTTGCATGGTAACGAGCCGGTGGTCAGGCGGCATGGGCGGCCTTTTCCGGCCGGCGGTGTTCCTGTAGAAGCGGCCGCAATCCGCCCAAAGCAGAGAAGGAAGCCCCCATGACCGCCATCGTCGACATCATCGGCCGCGAAATCCTCGACAGCCGTGGCAATCCCACCGTGGAAGTCGATGTTGTGCTGGAGGACGGCTCGCGCGGCCGTGCCGCGGTGCCGTCGGGAGCATCCACCGGCGCCCATGAGGCGGTGGAACTGCGCGACGGCGACAAGGCGCGCTATTCCGGCAAGGGGGTCCGCAAGGCCGTGGACGCCGTCAACGGCGAGATCTTCGAGGCCATCGGCGGCATGGATGCCGAGCGCCAGGTGCAGATCGACGAGGCCCTGATCGCCCTCGACGGCACGCCCAACAAGAGCCGCCTCGGCGCCAATGCCATTCTCGGCGTGTCGCTTGCGGTCGCCAAGGCCGCGGCTGAGGCCGCCGACCTGCCGCTGTATCGTTACGTCGGCGGCACCTCGGCGCGCACCTTGCCGGTGCCGATGATGAACATCATCAACGGCGGCGTGCATGCCGACAACCCGATCGATTTCCAGGAATTCATGATCATGCCGGTGGGCGCGGCGAATTTCGCCGACGCGCTGCGCTGCGGGGCGGAGATCTTCCACACCCTCAAGGCCGAGCTGAAAAAGGCCGGACACAACACCAATGTCGGCGACGAGGGCGGTTTCGCCCCGAACCTGCCGTCAGCCGACGCGGCGCTGGAATTCGTCATGGGGGCGATCGCCAAGGCCGGCTACAAGGCGGGCGGCGACGTCATGCTGGCGCTCGATTGCGCTTCCACCGAATTCTTCAAGGACGGCAAATACGTCTATGGCGGCGAGAACAAGACCCGCAACCGTTCCGAGCAGGCGAAGTATCTCGCCGACCTCGTTGCCCGCTATCCGATCGTCTCGATCGAGGACGGCATGGCGGAAGACGACATGGAAGGCTGGAAGGAACTGACCGACCTGATCGGCAGCAAGTGCCAGCTGGTCGGCGACGACCTGTTCGTCACCAATGTCACGCGGCTGGCGGACGGTATCAAGAACGGCCGCGCCAACTCGATCCTCGTCAAGGTCAACCAGATCGGCTCGCTGACCGAGACCCTGGCCGCGGTGGAGATGGCCTTCAAGGCCGGTTACACCGCCGTGATGTCGCACCGCTCCGGCGAGACCGAGGATGCCACCATCGCCGATCTCGCGGTCGCCACCAATTGCGGGCAGATCAAGACCGGTTCGCTGGCGCGCTCCGACCGCACCGCCAAGTACAACCAGCTCCTGCGCATCGAGCAGGATCTGGGGGCCCAGGCCCGCTATCCCGGGCTTTCCGCGGTCAAGAGCGCCGGGGCGCGCGGCGCCTGAACGGTGGGTTCCATCGCGGGTTCCTTGCTGCGGGCGAAAGGTTGTGCTGCTATGAAGCCTCGCCCGCCGGCAGCAGCGCCCAGCTCGTGGTGATTCACCCTTGAGCTGTTGGACTGTCCCGGCGTGGTGCGACAGGTCTTTGCACTGCACACGCTTTCAGTGGCCGCGCCGAGCGGCCATGCTGACGGGGAGCCACCGGTGGACCAGACCACGTACCCCTCTATCGGGGATCGCGCTGCCGCGACCGCCGCGCTGATCGCGCACGTCGTCAATTCCGTCGATCAGGCGAGGGCGGTGGCGGCGCCGTTCTTCCATCTCGAGTTCGACCGCGTCTTTCCCGACGCGGTCTATGATACGATGCTGCTGGCGATGCCGGAGTCGTCCGATTACCGGCCGATGCACGGCCGCAGCCGTAGCAACGATCTCGCCGACGGCACCCATACCCGCGTCAAGATCGATCTGTTTCCGGAATACATCCGCCACCTGCCGGCGCCCAAGCTCGCGGTCTGGCGCATGGTCGGCGATGCCTTGTGTTCGGAGCCGCTCAAGAACGCCTTCCGGCGCAAGCTCGAGCCCGGGCTGCGCAAGCGCTTCGGCGAGGACTTCGCCGCCGTCGGGATGTATCCGATCCCGATCCTGACCCGCGACATCCCCGGCTATCGCATCGCGCCGCATACCGACACCCACTGGAAGGGCATTACCGTCCAGTTCTATCTGCCGGCGGACGACGCCAACACCGACATCGGCACCATCATGCACGAGGTCCGGCCCGACGGCTCGAAACCGAAGGCCGCGAAGATGCGGTTCGGCCGCAATTCGGGGTATGCCTTCGCGGTGGGGGACGACACCTGGCATTCCGCCGACCCGGTGCACGATCGTGTCAGGACCCGCGACAGCATCCTCCTGACCTATTTCGTCGATGCCGGGCCGCTGCGGGTCCTTCGTAACCGCGGCAAGCGTCTCGGTAATTTCGTCCTCAACGAAATCCGCCGCCGGATTTGATGTGCTTTTAAGCCGGCATTAACCGCGCCCTCGCATCGTGGGGCATGGTCTCCCGCACGCGATTCAAAGCCATTCTGACCGGCCTGGCGCTCTACGCCATGGCCGCGGCGCTGATCGCCTATTTCGGCGTCAATGCCTATACGGGCAAGTATGGCCTGACGGCGCGCGCCGAACTCGATCAGGAAATCATCGGACTGACCGACGAACTCGCGCTGCTGAAGAGGCAGCGGGCGGATATCGAGCGTCACGTCGCGCTGCTGCGCGCCGACGGAATCGACCCTGACATGCTCGACGAGCGCGTGCGCTATCAGCTCGACTACGCGCATCCGCATGATCTCATCCGGTTCAAGATCAAGAACTGATTCAGTCGGGCGTTTCGTAAATTTCAAAACAGTCGGCATCGTCGCCATTTAATTGCGCGATCGGCGCGTTCGCCGTCGCTGCAATGCGAGATGAGTTCTTCGCTGCTGCGATCCGATCCTTTTACCAGGGGTCGAGTTACGCTACAGAGGGCCGTCCTCTCTTGTCTCCCTTCACCTCACCCGGATTGATCATGGCTGCTGCCAAGAAAAGCGTCGCTCAGGAAGCGGGGAATGGCGCCCGCGCGTCTTCGAGCCTGAATTTCACCAAGGAGCAGGAGCTGCGCGCATTGCGCGAGATGCTGCTGATCCGCCGCTTCGAGGAAAAGGCCGGACAGCTCTACGGCATGGGCGCGGTCGGTGGCTTCTGCCATCTCTATATCGGCCAGGAGGCCGTCGTCGTCGGGATGCAGATGACGCTCAAGCAAGGCGACCAGGTCATCACCGGCTATCGCGATCACGGTCACATGCTCGCCTGCGGCATGGAGGCGCGCGGCGTCATGGCCGAGCTCACCGGGCGGCGTGGCGGCTACTCGAAGGGCAAGGGTGGCTCCATGCACATGTTCAGCAAGGAAAAGAACTTCTTCGGCGGCCACGGCATCGTCGGCGCCCAGGTTTCGCTCGGCACCGGCCTCGCTTTCGCCAATCGCTATCGCGGCAATGACAACGTGTCGCTGGCCTATTTCGGCGACGGCGCCGCCAATCAGGGCCAGGTCTACGAGAGCTTCAACATGGCGGAGCTCTGGAAGCTGCCGGTTGTCTATGTGATCGAGAACAACCGCTACGCCATGGGTACTTCGGTGTCCCGGTCTTCGGCCCAGCAGGATTTCTCCAGGCGCGGCGTCTCCTTCAACATCCCCGGCATGCAGGTGGATGGCATGGATGTGCGCGCGGTCAAGGCCGCCGGCGAACAGGCCGTGCGGTGGTGCCGTGACGGCAAGGGGCCCTACATCCTCGAAATGCAGACCTACCGCTATCGCGGTCACTCCATGTCCGATCCGGCCAAGTACCGGACGCGCGAGGAGGTCGAGAAGGTCCGCAACGACCAGGATCCGATCGAGCAGGTGCGCAAGCGGCTGCTGGAATTGAAGGTCAGCGAACAGGAGCTCAAGGCGATCGACGCCGAGGTCCGTGACATCGTCAACGACGCCGCCGATTTCGCCCAGAAGGATCCCGAGCCGGACGTCGCCGAGCTCTACACCGACATCTATCGCTGACGCCTGCACGAGAGTAGCACCCATGCCGATTCAAGTTCTGATGCCCGCGCTCTCGCCGACCATGGAGAAGGGCAACCTCTCCAAATGGCTGAAAAAAGAGGGCGAGACGGTGAAGTCCGGCGATGTCATCGCCGAGATCGAGACCGACAAGGCCACCATGGAAGTCGAGGCCACCGACGAAGGCACTCTCGGCAAGATCCTGGTTCCCGAGGGCACTGCCGATGTCGCGGTGAATACGCCGATCGCCACGATCCTCAGCGACGGCGAGAGCGCCGACGATGCCGCCAGGGTGCCGGCGGCCGAGCCGTCGAAGGCGAAGGCCGCCGCACCGGCGCCCGAGCCTTCCGCCGCGACCGCTCCGGCCGCGCCGCCGCAGCCGGCGGCGAGCGCCGCCGTCCCCGATCCGGACATTCCCGCCGGGACCGAGATGGTCACCATGACCATGCGCGAGGCGCTGCGCGATGCCATGGCCGAGGAGATGCGCCGGGACGGCGACGTCTTCGTCATGGGCGAGGAGGTTGCCGAGTACCAGGGCGCCTACAAGGTCACCCAGGGACTGCTGCAGGAATTCGGTGACCGTCGCGTCATCGACACGCCGATCACGGAGCATGGCTTCGCCGGCGTCGGTGTCGGCGCCGGCTTCGCCGGACTGAAGCCGATCGTCGAATTCATGACCTTCAACTTCGCCATGCAGGCGATCGACCAGATCATCAATTCGGCCGCCAAGACGCTGTACATGTCCGGCGGCCAGATGGGCTGCTCGATCGTGTTCCGCGGCCCCAACGGCGCCGCGGCCCGCGTCGCCGCCCAGCACAGCCAGGACTATTCGGCGTGGTATTCCCAGATCCCGGGCCTGAAGGTGGTCTCGCCGTCGAATCCCGCCGACGCCAAGGGGCTGCTCAAGGCCGCGATCCGCGACCCCAATCCGGTGATCTTCCTCGAGCATGAGATCCTCTACGGCCACAGCGGCGCGGTGCCCAAGCTCGACGATTACGTGCTGCCGATCGGCAAGGCGCGGATCGCGCGCGCCGGCAGCGATGTGACGATCATTTCCTGGTCGCACGGCATGACCTATGCGCTGAAGGCCGCCGAGGATCTTGCCAAGGAAGGCATCGAGGCCGAGGTCATCGATCTGCGCAGCCTGCGGCCGCTCGACACCGAAACCCTCGTCGCCTCGGTCCGGAAGACCGGGCGCGCGGTGACGGTGGAGGAGGGCTGGCAGCAATCGGGCATCGGCGCCGAAGTCGCCGCCCGCCTGATGGAGCATGCCTTCGACTATCTGGATGCGCCGGTGGCGCGGGTCTCCGGCAAGGACGTGCCGATGCCCTACGCCGCCAATCTGGAAAAGCTGGCGCTGCCGACCGCGGCCGAAGTCGTCGCCGCGGCCAAGGCCGTTTGTTATCGCTGAAAGAGCAGAGCCGCCCCATGCCGATCAATATCCTGATGCCCGCCCTTTCGCCGACCATGGAGAAGGGCAACCTCGCCAAGTGGCTCAAAAAAGAGGGCGACAAGGTCAAGGCAGGCGATGTCATCGCCGAGATCGAGACCGACAAGGCCACCATGGAAGTCGAGGCGGTGGACGAAGGCACGCTCGCCAAGATCCTGGTGCCGGAAGGCACGGCCGACGTGCCGGTGAATGACGTCATCGCCGTGCTCGCCGGCGAAGGCGAAGATGTCGGTGCCGCCAAGGCTGCGCCGGCGCCGAAGCCGGCCGGTGGGCCTGCCAAGGAATCCGCCAAGGAACCTGCCAAGCCTGCGGCGGCCGCGGTCGGCGCGCCGGCCTCGCAGCCTGCCGCGACGCCCGCTCCGGCACCGGCTGCTGCGCCGGCCGTGGCTGCGTCCGGCGGCCGGGTGTTCTCCTCGCCGCTGGCGCGGCGCCTTGCCAAGGCGTACGGCCTCGACCTGTCGGCGGTGCTCGGCACCGGGCCCCATGGCCGTGTCGTCGCCCGCGACATCGAGACCGCGCGTTCGGGGAAGGGCCTCAAGCCGGCGGCGCCCGCCGCGCCGGCCATCGCGCCGCCGACCGGGCCTTCCGACGAGCAGATCCGCGGGCTGTTCGCGGAGGGCAGCTACGAGGTCGTGCCGCACGACAACATGCGCAAGGTGATCTCGCAGCGGCTCACGACCGCCAAGCGCGACGTGCCGCATTACTACCTGACCACCGATTGCGACATCGGCAAGCTGGTGGCCGCGCGCGAGGAGATCAACGCCGCCGCGCCCAAGGACAAGGATGGCAAGCCGGCCTACAAGCTGTCGGTCAACGACTTCGTCATCAAGGCGCTGGCTGTGGCGCTGCAGCGCGTGCCCGACGCCAACGTCACCTGGACCGAGGGCGCGATGCTGCGCCACAAGGTGTCCGACATCAGCGTCGCGGTGTCGATTCCGAGCGGCCTGATCACGCCGGTGATCCGCAATGCCCACATCAAGCCGGTGTCGGCGATCTCGGCGGAGATGAAGGATTTCGCGGCGCGGGCGCGGGCCCGCAAGCTCAAACCCGAGGAATACCAGGGCGGCACCAGCTCGGTGTCCAATCTCGGCATGTACGGCATCAAGGACTTCACCGCGGTGATCAACCCGCCGCAGTCGACCATCCTTGCCGTCGGCATGGCCGAGGAGCGCGCCGTGGTGCGCCAGGGCAAGATCGAGATCGCGACCATCATGAGCGTGACGCTGTCCTGCGATCACCGCGCCATGGACGGTGCGCTCGGTGCCCAACTCGTCAGCGCCTTCCGCACCCTGATCGAAAATCCGATCATGATGGTGGTGTGAGCGCGCGCCGACGACCGTCCCACACCGGCATGATACTGAATCTCGTGCGGTTTTGGATCTGAACTCGCTGCACCGCTGATACGAGCGTCAGATCCGCCGCACGAGCCCGAACTTCCAGCCCAATGCACGACACTTCCAACAGGGGCCTCCTGAATGGCTGACACCGCCTTCGACATCGTCATCATCGGCTCGGGCCCCGGCGGCTACGTCGCGGCCATTCGCGCCGCCCAGCTCGGCCTCAAGACCGCGATCATCGAGAAGCAGTTTCTCGGCGGCATCTGCCTGAACTGGGGCTGCATTCCGACCAAGGCGCTGCTGCGCTCGGCGGAGATCTATCACTACATGCAGCACGCCAAGGACTACGGCCTCGCCGCCGACAACATCCGCTTCGATCCCACCGCCGTGGTGCAGCGTTCGCGCGGCGTCTCCAAGCGCCTCAATGACGGCGTCGGCTTCCTGATGAAGAAGAACAAGATCAGCGTGATCTGGGGCGAGGCGGTGATCGAGGCCCCCGGCAAAATCTCGGTGAAGGCCGCCAGGGCCGAGGCGCCGAAGGGGGCGCTCGGCCCGGGCAGCTATCAGGCCAAGCACATCATCGTCGCCACCGGTGCGCGGCCGCGGGTGCTGCCGGGCCTCGAGCCGGACAAGAAGCTGGTCTGGACCTATTTCGAGGCCATGGCGCCGGAGAAGATGCCGAAGTCGCTGCTGGTGGTCGGCTCCGGCGCCATCGGCATCGAGTTCGCCTCGTTCTACCGCACCATGGGCGCGGAGGTGACGGTCGTCGAGGTGCTGCCGCAGATCCTGCCGGTGGAGGACGCCGAGATCGCCGCCTTCGCCCGCAAGGCGCTCGAGAAGCAGGGCATCAAGATCAAGACCGACACCAAGGTTGCGAAGCTCGACAGGAAGGCCGACAGCGTCGTCGCCACCATCGAGGATGCCAAGGGCACGACCGAAACCGTCGAATTCGAGCGCGTCATCTCGGCGGTGGGCGTGGTCGGCAATATCGAGGGGCTGGGCCTGGAGAAGCTCGGCGTCAAGACCGACCGCGGCTGCGTCGTCATCGACGGCCTCGGCCGCACCAACGTGCCCGGCGTCTACGCCATCGGCGACGTCGCCGGCCCGCCGATGCTGGCCCACAAGGCCGAGCACGAAGGGGTGATCTGCGTCGAGGCGATCAAGGGCCTCCACCCCCATCCCATGGACAAGAGCCTGATCCCGGGCTGCACCTATTGCCAGCCCCAGGTCGCCTCGGTCGGGCTCACCGAGGCCAGGGCCAAGGAAGGCGGGCGGGAGATCCGGGTCGGCCGCTTCCCCTTCGTCGGCAACGGCAAGGCCATCGCGCTGGGCGAGGACCAAGGCCTCGTCAAGGTGATCTTCGACAAGAAGACCGGCCAGCTGCTGGGCGCCCATATGGTCGGGGCGGAGGTCACCGAGCTGATCCAGGGCTATGTGGTCGCGATGAATCTCGAGACCACCGAGGAAGAGCTGATGCACACGGTCTTCCCGCATCCGACCCTGTCGGAAATGATGAAGGAAGCCGTCCTGGACGCCTACGGCAAGGTGCTCAACATCTGACCTGGGCGGGAGGGCTGGCGAAACCGCCCGAATTCCTCGTCATGGCATGGACAGTGCCCGGCCATGACGGGGGAATGCGGCTGACGCTGTTCCCCTCTCTCGCTCCCATGGCGTACTGGGCCCTCCGCCTTCGCGGAGGGCGACGGCGAAAGGTGGTTCGGCCGTGCTCGACCACCCATCACCGCCGGCCGGGCAGGGCGCTGAACCTTCCGCCGCCGCTGTAGACCAAATTCCGACGGGAGCCGTCAGGGTCCGAGGGTTGCGCGGCGGCAACAAATGTTGCGCGCTCGCAACACCGCTTGAACTTTTAACCCTTGCAGCACGTAGCTCTTGTGTCCGCCGCGATTTGGCCACACCCCTCCATGAGTTCGTAGGGTGGCCGGTTGTCGTGGCAGAGGAGGCGATCCGCAGGATCGGTGCGACAGCCGGGGGATAACTGGCGCGATGGACGCGACGACCGATTTGAAGGGCAGGTTGCCGAGCCGGCACGTGACCGAAGGTCCCGAGCGCGCGCCTCATCGGTCCTATCTCTACGCCATGGGCCTGACCACGGCCCAGATCCACCAGCCGTTCGTCGGCGTCGCCTCCTGCTGGAATGAGGCCGCCCCCTGCAACATCGCGCTGATGCGCCAGGCTCAGGCGGCGAAGAAGGGGGTCTGCGCCCGCGGCGGCACCCCGCGCGAGTTTTGCACCATCTCCGTCACCGACGGCATCGCCATGGGGCACGAGGGCATGCGTTCCTCGCTGCCGTCGCGGGAGTGCATCGCCGATTCGGTTGAGCTGACCATCCGTGGTCACGCCTATGACGCCCTGATCGGGCTGGCCGGCTGCGACAAGTCGTTGCCCGGCATGATGATGGCCATGGTCCGGCTCAACGTGCCCTCGATCTTCATCTATGGCGGCTCGATCCTGCCGGGCAATTTCCGCGGCCAGCAGGTCACGGTCCAGGACATGTTCGAGGCGGTCGGCCGCCATTCGGTCGGCGCCATGTCGGACGCCGATCTCGATGAGATGGAGCGCGTCGCCTGTCCGTCGGCGGGGGCGTGCGGGGCGCAATTCACCGCCAACACCATGGCGACCGTGTCCGAGGCCATCGGCCTGGCGCTGCCCTATTCGGCCGGGGCGCCGGCGCCTTATGAGATTCGCGACTCGTTCTGCATGGCCGCGGGCGAGCAGATCATGGACCTGATCGCCGCCGATATCCGGCCGCGCGCCATCGTCACCCGCAAGGCGCTGGAGAACGCCGCCGCCGTGGTGGCGGCATCCGGTGGGTCGACCAACGCTGCGTTGCATCTTCCGGCGATTGCTCATGAAGCCGGCATCGAATTCGATCTGTTCGATGTCGCCGAAATCTTCAAAAAGACACCATATATCGCGGATTTGAAGCCGGGTGGCCGCTATGTCGCCAAAGACATGTTTGAAGCTGGTGGCATACCGCTTTTGATGAAGACATTGCTTGATCATGGCTACCTGCATGGCGACTGTCTTACCGTCACCGGACGGTCGATCGCCGAGAATCTCGCGGCCGTGAAGTGGAATGCCCATCAGGACGTGGTGCGTCCCGCCGACAACCCCATCACGGTGACCGGCGGGGTGGTCGGACTGAAGGGTAACCTCGCGCCGGAGGGAGCGATCGTGAAGGTCGCGGGCATGTCCAAGCTGCAGTTTTCGGGGCCGGCCCGCTGCTTCGACAGCGAGGAAGACGCTTTCGCTTGCGTCCGGAATCGCGCCTATCGCGAAGGCGAGGTCATCGTCATCCGCTACGAAGGGCCGCGCGGCGGTCCCGGCATGCGGGAAATGTTGCAGACCACCGCCGCGCTGACCGGGCAGGGGATGGGCGGCAAGATCGCCCTGATCACCGACGGCCGATTTTCCGGAGCGACGCGCGGTTTCTGCATCGGCCATATCGGGCCCGAGGCCGCGGTGGGTGGACCGATCGCCCTGATCCGCGACGGAGACATCATCGACATCGACGCCACCGCCGGCACCCTCGCGGTGCGGCTGTCGGATGCCGAACTGGCGCAGCGCCGCACCGCCTGGCAGCCGCGTCCGACGAATTATACTTCCGGCGTGCTTTGGAAATATGCCCAGCAGGTCGGTCCGGCGCTGGCCGGAGCCGTCACCCACCCCGGCGCAGCCCATGAGAGTCGGCAATATGCGGATCTGTGACCCTGTCGCGTTCGCGGTCGTGATCGGCGCCGCCTTGGTCGCCGCGCCGGCTCATGCCTTCGAAGGCAACGCGATCAACGGCAATGCGGCGGCGCCGCTGCCGGTCGTCTCGCCCCAGGGGGGCGTCGCCGCCGCGCTGAAGAAGGCGGTGCCGCCGGCGACCAGCCTGTCGTCGCTGCAATACGCCGCCGAGGGCGGCCATCCGGTGGCGCAGTGGAAGCTCGGCCAGATGTACGCCAGCGGCGACGGTGTCGCCCAGGACGACCTGCGCGCCTTCGACTATTTCAGCAAGATCGCCAACGCCCATGCCGAGGACAACCCGTCGGGGCCTCAGGCGGCGATCGTCGCCAATGCCTTCGTCGCGCTCGGCCGCTACTATCTCGACGGCATTCCCAACACCAAGGTCAAGGCCGATCCGGAGCGGGCGCGGGAGATGTTCTCCTATGCCGCGTCCTATTTCGGCAATGCGGAAGCCCAGTACAATCTGGCGCGGCTCTATCTCGACGGCATCGGGATTCCGAAGGATGCCAAATACGGCGTGCGCTGGCTCGGCCTCGCCGCCCAGAAGGGCCAGCATCAGGCCCAGGCCCTGCTCGGCCAGATGCTGTTCAACGGCATCAACCTGCAGCGCCAGGCCGCCCGCGGCCTGATGTGGCTGACCCTGGCGCGCGACAGCGCAACCTCCGACGAGACCTGGATCAAGGAGAGCTACAACGCCGCGCTCGCCAAGGCCTCGGAAGACGACCGCGCCATGGCGCTGCAGATGCTCGAGCGCTGGCTCCAGGGGCGGCGGGATTAGTCGCCGGGATTGGTGGGAGGCGCAGCGTCAGCCCCTTGCACCGTCATGGCCGGGCTCAGTCCCGGCCATCCACGTCTTCCCTGCCGAGGTACCGCAAAAGTCGTCCCCACCTAGTCGTCACCGCCCGCGAGAAAGCGGGCGCTCCAGTACTCCGCGAGGGTGCGAAAGGGCACGACGGCAGCATTCGTCTAAGTCGCGCTCAACCCAGCCATTGACGAGACGGATGATTGGCTCGCAGGTCGAGCCGGGCGATGACGCCGGTGCCGAGGATTGGCACGGCCTTGTTGGTGTTTCGATCCGCGCTCCCGCACGGGGAGCGACCAGAGACGTGGACGAAATTCATCGTGCCGGATCGTTTCGATCTCGCGCTGCAGCCGCTCGTTCTCCTGCCGTTCGTGCTTCGTCTGCCCATGGCCCGGAACGGCCCAGGTCGGTGCTGAGCTCCTTGATGCACTTGCGCAGGACGTCCTCGTGAAGGTCCAAATCCCGCGCCGCCGCGGACAACCTAAAATAGGCCGCAGCCTCCTTCGCAAACAAAGTGACATGAAGTTCGGCTTCGCCGCGAAGCACTGGACGATCTGGCCGCGTCCCAAAGCTATATGCTCTGTGGGCGTCGCAGTCGCGAGAGACCAGTCTGGTTGAACCGCGTCCCATCGTCAGATCCCCTCAGCGACCAGCCCTCGGCGGCAAGGAAGGCCAGCTTCGTCGCCAGATTGCCGACCTGTGGGCGAGTTGCACGCGGCAGCCAGTTGTAAATTGTCGTATTGACCATTTAAGTTTTAAAACTCGCGGCGATTCTGTTGCACGGCTCGTCGCGATAGTGAGTAGAGAGCTTGAGCGAACGTTTAAAGCGGACCTGTCCAGCCATTTTGTTGCAGCGCAAAGGATGGGCATAACGATTCAACATCAATGCAGTTGTGCCAGCGATGATAGCCACGGCTGCATACCTCGGGCGGGGCGGTACCGGCATGTCGCTTGATGTAAGCCAACTAGAATCAAATGGCTTCGTCTTCGCGCGTGGCGTACACGAAACAGACCTGATCGACATTGTCCGACATTTGGGAAATGTACGAGTCGACCCGCGCAGTCCAATCGCTGTGCGCGATATCCGTCCCCAGCCTCTCAGTTCTGCGAAGGCAAACACGCTATCGAGCCGGTATGGTACCGACGCGTTTCCGTTTCATACGGACACAGCACATTGGGATCGGCCGGCTCGGTACTTAGCATTGTTTTGCGTCGATCCAGGCGAGGGAGCGCGCGCGACGCTTCTGCAGGATTCTCGGGCGTGGCAACTCCAAGATGGCGAAATTGAGCTGGCGTGCCGGGCTTTGTGGAAGACAGGGCACGTCCGGCCCCGCCTTTGCATGCTGGCCGAACGCTCAGCCGATGGCATCGCTATCCGTTACGACAAGGATTGTATGCGCCCTATGACTAAGGAAGCGCGAGAACTAGAGGCGCTTGTCGAGCAGCGGATCAATCGTTCTGAGATGACCCGCGTTCCGTGGGAGCCGGAATGCCTGCTCGTTATCGATAATCGACGCATGGTGCATGCGCGGGGAGCAAGTAAGCGGCCCGATGCGAACCGAGTGCTGAAGCGTATCTTGATTGGGGGAGAGTGACGTGAAGGCTTGGGATTCAGAAGGGCTATGGAAGAAGGCGAAGTTGTTTATGGACCAGGCGAATGAACGCGACCATGGCTCGTCGGAGTTCGCCTTCTTTGCATCCTTGGCACTTGAATGCTTGGCCAGAAGTGCGCTCACGAAGGTACATCCAGTCTTAAATGCAGACCCGAGAGATGACTCCAATGTCCTTTACGCCTGCGGCTACACATTCGCGAAACCGCGCTCGCTGCCGGCACATTCGGTCTATCTTCGAATAGAAAAAATCATCGGCCCATTCCAGACACAGCACCGAGAATTGTGCGAGTTTCTTGCTCTGCAACGGAACGCTCATGTTCACACCGCAGACCTTCCATATGAAAACCTTGGCACCGACAAGTGGCTCGCCCGATTCTTCGAGACTGTCTCGGTGCTGCACGACTTTATCGGCAAGCCAATGTCCGACTTTCTCGGCGAAGACGAGGCTAGGATGGCAAAGGAGCTGATAAAGACCCTTAATCAAAGCGTTCTCAGTGGGGTCAAGTCTAAGGTAGCCGCTCATCAGAAGCTTTTCGATGCAAAATCCTCCGACGAAAAGAAGAAGCTGCAAGCTGCCGCATCCTCTGCACTTGCTTTTCCCGGGCATGATCAACACGTCTGCGCGTGTCCTGCATGCGAAAGCGATGCGCTGTTGACTGGACGAAGGTTCAAAGAGCTGCCCGAACAGTATTCGGATGGTGAACTCTTCAACGAAGTTGAATATCTAGCAACATCATTCAAGTGTACTTCGTGTGACTTGTCATTCAGCTCAATCGAAGAGATTGCACATGCGGGCCTTCCGACGCATTTCAAGAAAGTAGAATCTACGAGTCTGCATGATCTCTATGAGCCCGAGCACTATCAGGAATACGATAACATGTAGAGTACATGGGGAGACTACGTTTTAGAAAAGGACTGAGCAATGAATCGACCGGAAGAGGGGTGCGGTCGAGGCAACAGCCAGCTCGAAGATACGATGTCCGCGCTTGATGAAGACTTCGCTCGTATGTTTGGCTCTCCAATCTTTCGGCACCACGATGCCACCAGCGAAATTGCCAGCAAAATCCACCGGTTTCGTGCCGTTGACGAACATAATCTGCTGGCGCTCGCGAAGGACATCGCGAGGCTCACGGCTGATCGATTGGACATTACTGCCATGTACAAAGCAGTAGGGAAGCCGGATCGCACACTAGGTTCACTCAAGTCGCTTGAATGGCTGCTGGGCCACTTCGTGCCCGGGGATCAAGCCCGAGCGCTCCTAACACCGCTCGTCGGGATTTACGAACTGCGGCTCGGTGATGCCCATTTGCCGCAGAGTGAAATCGCTCAAGCCTTTGCCTTGGTCGGTCTCGACAGGACTGTGGGGTTGATCCAACAAGCCAAGGCCATGATTGACGCCGCGGCGGCAGCGTTTGCCGCGATACGGAGGACACTACGCGCAGCACGGGGTTAGAGCGGTATTTTCCAATCTGCGCAGCCCGAGAGTTCCAAGAAGCGCGCCTCTAGAAACCTCTGCACGTGGCGAAGGTACGAGGCAGACAGCGGCTGTTCGCCCAACTCCCGTTTGTCGTCGGACACTCAAAATCGTCATCCGACTTCTGATGGAAGCGTCACCAGCTTAATACGCCGCTCGCGGCGTACTTCGTCACCCCCGCGCCTCCAGATCCAGATCGATCCACACCGGGACGTGGTCCGAGGGCTTCTCCCAGCTTCGCACGTGACGGTCGATGCCGGCGGCGAGAAGGTGATCGCCGGCCTGCGGCGACAGCGGCATTGATGTTTCGACCCGCGCTCCCGCACGGGGAGCGACGCGCCTTCCATTTTTGTGTGAAGGTGAGGAATTGTTTCGATCCGCGCTCCCGCACGGGGAGCGACCTGCGCCTTGTGACAGGTCACCGCGTAGGCGTAATCGTTTCGATCCGCGCTCCCGCACGGGGAGCGACAACAACCGTGTTCTGACCGGAGCAAGCGATGACGTTTCGATCCGCGCTCCCGCACGGGGAGCGACAAGAGGCCATGGCGTCAGGCGTCCAAAAGCTGATGTTTCGATCCGCGCTCCCGCACGGGGAGCGACGCTCTTTAGTGTTCATTCCCTCTTTCTTGTCAGGTTTCGATCCGCGCTCCCGCACGGGGAGCGACTGCAATCCCTCCTAGTGTGGGCAACGGCATCAATGTTTCGATCCGCGCTCCCGCACGGGGAGCGACTGCTTCTAGCTTGATAAGCGCCGCTAACGAGCGGTTTCGATCCGCGCTCCCGCACGGGGAGCGACAGCCACCTGCTCCAGCGACAGCAGGCGTCGCCGTTTCGATCCGCGCTCCCGCACGGGGAGCGACGGCTGGTGCATCATCCCCTGCTCCCTTCGCGGGCGTTTCGATCCGCGCTCCCGCACGGGGAGCGACACTGGTCCGGCTGTCGGAGCGCCGGCACTGTACGAAGTTTCGATCCGCGCTCCCGCACGGGGAGCGACACTAGCCAGCCTGTCAGGTTGTCGCAATTGCACGTTTCGATCCGCGCTCCCGCACGGGGAGCGACAGCCAAGCTGCCGCAGGCCTATTCCGAGCAGGGTTTCGATCCGCGCTCCCGCACGGGGAGCGACAATTCAGCGGTGTCTGCCGCCCTCTGAGTATAGGTGTTTCGATCCGCGCTCCCGCACGGGGAGCGACGGCGCCCCGATCGCGACCGAGTAAGGGCTGCCTGGTTTCGATCCGCGCTCCCGCACGGGTGAGGACGCCGCCATGCTTGAGCGCGTTTCGATCCGCGCTCCCGCACGGGGAGCGACCAGCGGCTGCGGCCGGCCGGCCTCGTCAAGGGCGTGGTTTCGATCCGCGCTCCCGCACGGGGAGCGACCAGCGGCGGCGGATTGCATGCCTATTGGCTGTTCAAGGTTTCGATCCGCGCTCCCGCACGGGGAGCGACTTCAAGGATTGGCCCAGAAAAATCTGTCCACGATCGTTTCGATCCGCGCTCCCGCACGGGGAGCGACCATAAGCCGAAGGGTGGCACTCCCGCCACCATTGGCGTTTCGATCCGCGCTCCCGCACGGGGAGCGACTCGGCGGCCGGGCCGCCAACCACCGCGACGTAGAGCGTTTCGATCCGCGCTCCCGCACGGGGAGCGACCTGCTGCCCAGGCATACAAGAGCGGCGAAGCTCTGTTTCGATCCGCGCTCCCGCACGGGGAGCGACTCCGGAGCGGGCCAGTTCCATCGCCCCTTCGGGTTTCGATCCGCGCTCCCGCACGGGGAGCGACCATCTTTTAAAGTCTTGGCGTCTTTCTTGACAGCGTTTCGATCCGCGCTCCCGCACGGGGAGCGACTTATTGCGAGTATAATCAAGCCTAATGTCATTTACAGTTTCGATCCGCGCTCCCGCACGGGGAGCGACCCCGTTCGCCTCACGGGCAACCAGGTCATCAATGTTGTTTCGATCCGCGCTCCCGCACGGGGAGCGACCTGTTAATCGTATCTGAATTGCTACCAAACACCTGTTTCGATCCGCGCTCCCGCACGGGGAGCGACACGCAAATTCGCCATGCGGTGCCCACACTAGACTGTTTCGATCCGCGCTCCCGCACGGGGAGCGACTCCCACCTCGAGCGCCTTGGCGCGATCGATCGCGTTTCGATCCGCGCTCCCGCACGGGGAGCGACCGGTTGGCCTTGGCGAGGTGCTCGCCGATGACATCGTTTCGATCCGCGCTCCCGCACGGGGAGCGACCGCGCCAAGGGCGACTTCGAGGCCGGTGCCGACGAGGTTTCGATCCGCGCTCCCGCACGGGGAGCGACGGAATGGCAACGGCCGCGTGTCGTCTTCCTCGAGTTTCGATCCGCGCTCCCGCACGGGGAGCGACCATCAATTGCCGCACATGCCCTCGCATTCGTTGATGTTTCGATCCGCGCTCCCGCACGGGGAGCGACCTCTGTCCAGTGTTCACAAGCGACTGTAAACGATTGTTTCGATCCGCGCTCCCGCACGGGGAGCGACTTGTGTGGGCAGCTTTGACGAAATTGCACGTAATCGTTTCGATCCGCGCTCCCGCACGGGGAGCGACCTGATCTAAAAATTGCTGAGACGCATTAGGAAGCGTTTCGATCCGCGCTCCCGCACGGGGAGCGACAAGGCTTTCACAACGAGACAAGCCATTGTGTGGGACGTTTCGATCCGCGCTCCCGCACGGGGAGCGACTATTGCGCACACAAAAGGAGGTTGCCATGATGTGGTTTCGATCCGCGCTCCCGCACGGGGAGCGACGGTCTGCCCGTAACACTTCACCGGTTCATAGGAAAGCATCGCGTGCGCGCGAACGTAAGCCGGTCCTGCTCGTCATGGCCCGCCCGCCGGGACGCGGCGTCGATTTGTTTCACGATGTCAAATAGCTAAGGCCCGCGCGAACCATCCTGGGGCCGGCGGCACGCTTGTGGTTCGCGCAGCTTACACGATTAGCGGCCCGTTGAGGTCCGTGGCCTTCTTGGCCCCCACGTGCTCGACCCGGCGTTGCCAGTTGGCGCCGAGATAATAGTAGCGCAGGCTGTCCTGTTCGGGGTCGATCAGCCCCTCGAGCCTCGCCTTCAGCGCCGTCCATTGCGCTGGGTCGACTTCGATCTCGAACACCGAAAACTGCACCCGCTGGCCGTAGTCCTTGCACGCCTTGGCGACACGCCGCAGCCTTCGCGCGCCGCCCGGTTGCGCAAGACTGACGTCGTAAGTCACCAGGACCAGCATCGCGCAAAGCCTTGTCTTATCTCCAGAACCACGGCGGATAGGCGTCGAGATCGCCGCGCAGATGACGGGCGAGGAGTTGCGCCTGCAAATACGGCACAAGGCCGTACGGCGCCATCTCGTCCAGGAATGGATGGCGACGTTCCTCCTTCTTGCGCTCTTGCCAAGCTGTCAGGACTGTCTTGCGCCCGGCCTCCGTCAGGAGGACCGCGCCTCCGTCACGCGTCTCGAAATCGCCGCTGCGCAACTGCCTTCGGTTGATGAGCGAAAGCGCGAGCCGATCAGCTAGCACAGGCCGAAATTCCTCCATCAGATCGAGCGCAAGGCTTGGGCGCCCCGGCCGGTCTCGGTGCAGGAAGCCGACGGCCGGATCGAGGCCGACGCATTCCGCGGCGCTGCGGCAGTCGTGCGTCAGGAGCGTGTACAGAAACGACAATAAGGCGTTGACAGGATCACGGGGCGGCCGTCGACTGCGGCCATTGAAGCGAATGTCCGGATCGGGCGAGCGCAGCAAGCTGTCGAACACCGCGAAATAGCCGTTGGCGGCCTCACCCTCGGCGCCCCGCATGGCGTCCGCGCCCTCGTTCGTGAAGGCAATGCGCCGCAATATCCGCTCCATGCGATCGATCGTCGATTCCACAGCGGTGCGGTGGTCCGCGCTCATCTCCGCGCCGTGGTCTCGCAGAGCGCGCTGCAGCACCACGCGTTGATTAGCGATCTTGGCCGTGACGATGCTGCGGACGATCTCGTCCGGCTGCTCGGAGGCCCGGTATTGCGCGCGCCGCAGCAATACGTTGCCGCTGACCGGGCCTTCGACGCGCGCCTCGAACCGGCCTTGGCGATCGAGCAGCACCAGTGTGATGCCGGCCCGCGCCAGCGCGCCGACGAGCGGCGGCGAGATGGCTATTGCCCCGAAAACCACCACGGCGCCGAGCATATGCAGCGGCACGCGACCGCGCTCAGTGTCGTCGACTTCGGCGACGATGTTCTCGCCCTCCTTGCGCAGCCTGGCGCCTTCGGTTGTGACGTAAAGCGTGTTGAGCAGCTTCTTCATGGACTGGACCCGTTGGCCGCCGCCTCCGGCGCGAGCGCGGCAACGAGTGCGCGGCGGCGAAAGTCGAGCGCCGATTTCGCCATGGCCTGTGGTCGGCATAGCTCGATGAGCGAACAGGAGCGGCAGCGGCTCGCCTTCCAGACCGCCGGTGGCGTCCGGCCCGAAGCGACCAGCGCGCCGAAAGCCCGCACGGTGTCCTCGGTCAGCCGGCGCAGCTCGGCATCAAACGGCACGATGAGGCGGCGCTTGGTTTCGCCATAGAATAACGCGCCCTCCGGTACCGGTCGGGCGGTCATCTCTTCGAGGCAAAGCGCCTGAGCACAAAGCTGGACCTCGTCGGCGCGATGCAGCTTGGGCTTGCCGCGCTTGTATTCGATGGGGAAAGCGGTCTCGCCGTCTGGTCCCCTGTGGAATTCAACGACGTCGGCAATGCCGGATATGTTGAGGCGCAAGCTTGCGAGCTGCAGCGCGGTCACGCGTCGCGCGCCGCGGCTCTTCCGCGAGCCGGCCTCGTGGGCCACGTCGTGCAGGACGCGGCCCTCGGCGGTGAAGCGGTTTTCCGCCCAGACGCGCTCGATGTGGATGAGGGCGGCCTGGCGCAGACAATAGACGGCGTGCTGGAGCGCGGAGATCGGAAGCGGGTCGTCGAGGTCCGCCGCGGGCGTCATGGATCACAGAACGTCGATGATCTCGACGCCGTCCGGTAATCCGTCGCGCCGTACCGAGACCTCGTAATCCTCGTAACGGCGTGCCGGAGGCGCGTTATCGAGTTTGTCGTCGCCTAGCGCATGCAGGTCGCCGTGGAAATTCCGCTGAATGGTGACGCGATCGAACAGCTGGTGTGCCGGCGCATTGCCCAAAGCCGACGAATGTTTGAAGGCAATCACACGTCGGGACGCCATCTCAGCACGTGCCGCCGAGCGGTCGTGCTCGAACATTGACTTCAGCGCATCGAAGACATGATCTAGATCTTCCTGGCCGAAGCCGGTGCGTTCAGCCAACTTGGCATTCACGAAGAGGTGCGCCCGATAAAGTCCGTAAGGCACCACGTGCTTGCGGCCCATCGTCCGGTTCTCGGTACGCTCGTCTCCGTCCGTCTGTTTCTCCCGATCGGCCTTTTCCTTTTCATTTGTCGCGGCCATCCGCGTGATCGAAATTTCCAGCGGCAGGATCGGCTCGACCGACTTGGCGAAAGCGACCTGCACTGGTCCGCGTACCTGGCCTGCGTTGATGCCTGTGCTCATCACCGCGCCAAAGGTGCGGACATCGAAGAAGTTGTCGCACATGAATCTGGTGAGCGCCTTGGCTTCTTCGTCGCTTTGCGGATTGAGGGATTTCTCCTTGGCGACCTTATCGTTGCCGTTCCGCACCGCCTTGTAGGCTTCGCGGTGCTTCTCGTTGAGGATCGAGCCCTCCTGCACATAGATGCGATAGCCGGGCTCATCACCGCGCGTGAGCTCGATATAGTTGCGGATCTTGCGCTTGAGCGAGACGTCGCTGACAAGACCGACATTGGTCTCCGGGTCCATGCGCGGCAGGTTGCCGGCGTCCGGATCGCCGTTCGGGTTGCCGTTGGTGACGTCGAACAGGAAAACGATATCGTAGCGGCTGGCGAGCGGGGTCATGCGGCGGCTTCCTCTGGCAAGGATTTATCGGCTTTGCGGAAGAATTCGTTACGCTGGTGGTAATAGCCGAGCCCGAACAGGGCCTGGCTCCTGTCCGGCAGGCTTGCCGGGAATGGATCCTTGGCCGGCTCCATCAATTCCATGATCGCGCCAATCCGCTTCTCCAGGTTGACCTTCAGGCCCGGCTTTTGCTTGCCGATCTTCGACAGATGGTTGGCCGAGCCGGATTCGAGCAGATGGAAGACCTTGCGCGGCTGGGCGGAAGCGGCGCCGTAGTACTTGTCCTTTATCGTCGCGTTGACGCCGTGGCCGAGCGCGATGGTCTGCGCCTGTTCGTACAGCGCAAACAACCGGCCGAGCAGATAGCCTTGATCGGTACAGGCAGTGTCGAGCGCCACGGGGACCTCCATTCTGAAATTTTTTGTCAGGATCGCCTTGAGCATCGCGACGCGCAGCGCATTGACATCATGATCGGCGCGCAGCCGCATGATGAGCGTGGAGAGGAGCGTCAGCGGGTAGGGGGTGTCGGACAAGATCGCGCGCAGCCATTCGCCGGCGAGATTGGGCTGGATGTTCTCGGATTTGCGCAGGACCGCCGTCTCGACCAGCATGCGCCACATCGATGGCACGGCTTCGCGCGGCGGCGGTTCGATGCGGAGGCGCTCGACATGCTTCAGGTACCGCCGTGCGATCACTCCGAAGTCGTCTTCGAGATAGAAGCGGACCGAAAGCCGCGCCGCATTCGGCGCGAGCCCAAGGATGTGGAAGCGCACGCCCTCCGGCAGTTCGGTGAGGACGTCAGCGGTTGCGCAGCCGGCGCGGATCTTGTCCAGCGTGTCCTGGACACCTCGGTTGGCGATCTTTTCGTCATCGATGCCCAATAGGCCGGCGAAGAAATCCTCCGCGTTCTCCGCGGCCTCGGGAGCGCCCGCATCCGCCCAGAACACGGTCGAGGCATCGCCGATCTGGATGCGATGACCGCTGTCGCGTTCGAGGAAGCGGTTCAGGGCCGTGGTGTAGGCGAAGGCGGATGCTTCGGATATCGGCGCATTGTCGCCTTGCTCGTGACCGTACGACGTGAATGCGTCGAGGTTGAAGGAGACGATCGACGCGCCAGACGACTGAGCGCCCCACACGCCTTTGATGGCAGGATGCAGTCGCGCCACAGGAGCTTTCTCGCCGCTGACGAGACAGATGGCTTCCGCATTCTTGCCGCTCCCGGCCGAAAGTGTCGCCCATAGCTCCCTGGCCGCCGGCCGATCATGAATAAAGACATCATCGAGCCGTTGTCGTTCCAGCACGAAAACGATGTTCTGGTCTTTCATTTCCTCGGGCCAGTCCCACTCGTCGAATCGTTCGGGAAGCCAGCCATCGAGAAACCGGAGCAGGGCGACGAGGCCTTCATCGTCATGGCCCACGAGCCATTCGCGATGGAGTTTGACAAATGCCTGGTGTTCTGCGGCAGTGCGTTTGCCGTCGCCCTCGGTCACGCCGAGAACATAGGCAGTTTTGTCCCACAGGAAGTTCGGTGCGATGCCGGACGTGCGCTTGACCGGCTGCGGCACCGCAAGGGGGCGGGCCCGTCGTTTGTTACCTTCGCCGCTGCGCAAATCGACAGGCTTGCCGGCCACCGAGCCGTCCGCGTTCAGGCTTATGAGAAAGCCGATGTTTTGGATCGAATACCCAAACGGAGGCACTTCATTTCGCGCCGCCATACGATCATAGGCCCGAACCAGCGCTGCCAGCGCGCTCATCGGCGAATCTCCGGCGAGTCGGGCGGCGGCACCTTCATTACGCCGCGATCGAGTGTGGCGCGGAAGAACAGCGACGACCGGTCGCCGCCGTGATCGATGTCGTACAGCATGAAACCGAGGTCGCGTGGTGTGCCAAATCCGAGATCCGGGGTTTCGGTCTCCGGCGTCGGCAGCGGCGCGTCCGGCTCAATCAGCTCGAAGCGGGCGGGAAACTCGCGCGTGCCCAGGCAGGGCTGGTGGAAGCACTGGCCTTTGCGGGTACGGCGGTTGAAGGTGTCGAGATGCTTGCCAGGGTTGTCGCTGCCATCGGCCTTCGGCGTCAGCTCGAAGCGCGCCGAGATGACGTAGTCGACGTTCGCAAGCACCGTCGCCGCACGCTGTTGGCGGTGATCCTCGACCACGAGCGAGAGGTCACCGAGATCGTCGCTTCTCATGGCCTTGCGAATGGCGGTGACGGGGGCCTTGGCCCCGACCTCGTTGCGACGGATCGACTGGAAGCGGATCGGCTTGAGGACGCGGATTTCCTCGACGATCCATTTGATCGCCGGCTTCCAATGGATGGCCTCGAGAATGCCGCGTGCGGCAGAAGGCGTCATCACGTCATACGAGACGCGTTCGACCTTCATTTCGGGCCGGGTAAAACAGGCGTAGTCGCCTGAGACGCGAAGTCGAACTCCGAACGCCACTAGATCGTCCCCCCAACCCTGGAAGCCCGGAAAAATTGTGCCGAAGAAAAGGAGCGACCGCAAGTGGAGCTAGGCCGCTGCGCAATTGGTTTCAATCCGCGCCGATCCGTTTAACGGCTGAGTGAGGTAGGCGGCCACCTTGATCAAGACGGCTAAGACGAACGCGGGCAGATCGGCGACCCCGCTCTCTGGTCCAGGTGCTTCATGGGCCAGTTCGCATTCTCAATAAGAAAATGTGCTGGATATGTTAGCTTCCATTTACGTAAACTTCAGATAATTAGCTCTGACAGGGCCAAGACGTCAGCTTCTTCCCAAAGAAGTCCGGTTTCTCGCGTGTAGAATCGCTCCCTTCTGAGTTCGACGAACTGGTCCCCGTACCCCGGGATCAATTCCGCATGACCATTGTCGATCAGCTTGCGGCGCCATGCGGGGGGCACCTGGACGATGAACCTCTGCAGTTTCCTCGCGGCGGCCCCGGCCATGATCGTGCCGGCCTGCAGGCGGCCTATGATCACGCGCGGCTCGTCCTCGATCGCCACGATGACGGGCTCCATGCCGCTTTCGATCAGGTGGAAGCCTTCGGCGACGGCGCGATAGGGAAAGTCGAGCACGTCCTTGCCCACCAGAAAGGCGTCGAGGACAGACATCTTTTCGGTCGAGCCGCCGGTGCCGCGCGTCGTGATCTGGTCGAGACGCTTCTCGCCTTTTTGCCAATAGACCTCGTTGAAGTACCGCTGGATCGCTTCTGGCGAGAGCAGGTCGTCGTGATGTGGAATGACGCGCTGCATCGCCTCGATGAACGGCCTGAATTCCGGCGGTGGCTTGGCGGCGGCCGGCCTGAACACCTTGACGACGCTATCGGGGACCGGACGTCGGCCTTCGCGGTTGCAGCGACCGGCGGCCTGGGCGATCTGGTCGAGCCCGGCCTCCGCACGCCAGACCCGCGGGAAGTCGAGATCGACACCGGCCTCGACCAGGGAGGTGGCGACGACCCGGCACGGGCGAGCCGCTCTCAGATCGTCACGGATCGAGGCCAGGATGCGACGGCGGTCAGCGGCCGTCTGGCGGGTAGAGAGGTGGACGAGGCCGGTCAGCTCCGCGGCCTTGGCCGCCCGGTACAGGTCCAGGGCGTGCTGGCGGCTATTGACGATCACGAGCGCCTGCTCAACGGCTGCGATCTCAGCCACAAGGTCGGCGTCAGCCAGTGGCTCGCTGCGGACGTCGAGGGTGACTCGTCTGAGCTCTCGTGCAAGACCAGCCGGATCTGGTGCCAGCTCCGAATCCTGCGACAGTTCGAATCCGCCCTTGAAGCGTGGCGCGGCGAGCGCCGGCTGCGTCGCGGTACAGAGTACGACGCTGCATCCGTGATTGCGCGCGAGTTCGTCTAGCGCTGCGACGCAGGGACGCAGAACCGGCAAGGGGATGGTCTGCGCTTCGTCGAGAATGATCACTGCGTTGACGAGGTTGTGGAGTTTGCGGCAACGCGATGGGCGGTTCGCGAACAGGCTTTCGAACAATTGCACATTGGTGGTGACGATGATTGGCGCGGCCCAATCTTCCATGGCCAGCCGCATCTTCGCGCCCATGTCACGCTCGCCTTCAAGATCGGGCGACCTGCGATCTTGACGTTCCTCCTCGATCGCAGAGTGATGCTCCAGTACGTGCTCCTCTCCGAGCACCTTGCGGAAAATCGCCGCGGTCTGATCGATGATCGATGTGAAGGGGATGCCGTAGACGATCCGGTCCATCCCGTGCGCCTTGGCGTGATCGAGCGCGAAGCCGAGAGAGGTGAGGGTCTTGCCGCCGCCGGTCGGCACGTTCAGCGTGAATATTCCACGCGGTCGAGCGGCCTTGGCTCTCGCATGGGCGAGTATTTCGGTGCGCCGGTGACCGAGCGGGCTATCGCTCGTGGTGGCCGCCATATCGGCCATGTAGCTGTCGAAACGGGCGGTCAGCGTGTCGATGATCGCGGGCAGCACGGGCCAGTCGCGATCGGCGCTGTGTCCTACGGCATTAAGATAGAACGTCTCGGTGTCGCGGTAGTCAGCATCGACGAGGCACGAGAACAACATGCGCCCCAGCAGCGCGAGCTGGAAGCCCCTTCGGCCAATGTCAGGGTGTCTTTTGAAAAACTGGGGGAAGAGACCGCCGGCTTCGGGCGAAAGTTCGTCGAGCCAGGTCGGATCGAGTTCGGGGAGCTCCTTACGGAGGCGTTCGGACAGTGCACGGTCCCCGCTCCAGTTGGACAGGCCGGCGTGATGGCCGGCAATGCAATAAGCCCCGATCAATGCCGCAAAGCGATCAGATCCGGTTGCGGCCGCCAGCTCCCGGATGGCGCGGGCACCAGCGGTGGCATGGTCTGGGCTCGGCCCCCGGCCGCCGATGTAGTCCTGAAACTCGTTTGTGTATTTCCCGAGATCATGGAGCAACCCAATCATGGCGCCCAGACGCCCCGCTCCAAACTTTTCCGCCCGCAACGAAGTCAGTTGCGAAACGGCCTTAAGATGGGCCGCCAGCGGCTGCCATGTATCTCGATACCGGCCTTCAAGCGAGTGGGCGAAAAACATGTGATCTTGAGTATCATCCGACGTTCGGCTGGAAAGTTGGATGTTGTCTGAAGCGCGGCGTCAATGGAATTGTCGATGGTGGCAGCAGGTGCGACAGACTAGACAACGCGATGCGCTGGATCTGACGCTCCGACCTGCGATGCAGCGAACCTGAACGCCCGGGGGGCTGCGCGATGGCTTGGCCTGTTACCCCCGCGCCTCCAGATCCAGATCGATCCACACCGGGACGTGGTCCGAAGGCTTCTCCCAGCTTCGCACGTGACGGTCGATGCCGGCGGCGAGCAGGTGGTCGCTGGCCTGCGGCGAGAGCAGCATGTGGTCGATGCGGATGCCGTTGTTCTTCTGCCAGGCGCCGGCCTGGTAGTCCCAGAAGGTGTATTGCGCCGGCGCGTCGGTCACCGCCCGCAGCGCGTCGGTGAGGCCGAGGTCGATCAGCGCCTGGAAGCGCTCGCGGGTCGCCGGCAGGAACAGGGCGTCGCCGGCCCAGGCCGCCGGGTTGTGGACGTCCGCCGGTGCCGGGATGACGTTGAAGTCGCCGGCCAGGATGAAGCGCTCCTCGGCGGTCAAGCGTTCCTTGGCGTAATCGAGAAGCCGCGACATCCATTTCAGCTTGTAGGGATATTTCTCGGTGCCCGGCGGGTTGCCGTTGGGCAGATAAAGGCAGGCGACGCGCAGCGCCGCGCCCTTGACCGAGACGAGGCCTTCCAGGAAGCGGGCGTGGACGTCGTCAGGATCGCCGGCAAGGCCGGGCCGGGTCTCGTCGAACGGCAGCCGCGACAGCAGCGCGACGCCGTTGAAGGTCTTCTGGCCGTGGGTGACGACGTTGTAGCCCAGCGCCTCGATCGGCTCGCGGGGAAAGGCCTCGTCGAGGCACTTGATCTCCTGCAGGCAGACGATGTCCGGGGAGGTCTCCTTCAGCCAGGCGAGGAGATGGTCGAGCCGCTGGCGGATCGAATTGACGTTCCAGGTCGCTATGCGCATTCTATTCTTGGCGGTTCATCGAGCTTCGGATGCTATCTCAGGGATAAGCGGTAGGTTCACAGCTTATCACCTGGATTGGTCGAATGTTACCCGACATTCCGCGCGGAACAGGACCGCATTCAAACAGGTGTCTCGGATGGCCGCGGCTGTTCCGAAGGGCATCGCCTCCGCCTGGATTGCGCTGATCTCGCATCGCAGAATGCCTCTTGACTGAGAGTGCGCTCGAACTCGTAACTTCCTCTGCGTCGTGATGAGAAACAGGCGCCGATGAATGATCGGCGGACTGGCGCGGCGTTCGGGGCTCTGCCGCCGGTGCGGGCCCGGGTCGACGAACTGAACGCCTGCCTTCTCGTCCTCGACACCAAGATCGGCGGTTACGCCGCAACGAAACAGAGGATGAAAGACGATGACGCAGCACTTCCAGGTCGACGGCGAAAGCCGGTTGGAGCGCGGCCGGCGCGCGCTCGCCGAGATCGACGGCGAGGCCGGCCACAAGGTGGTGGCGGCGCTCGCCGATATCGCGCCCGACTTCGCCACCTATGTGTTCGAATTCTCGTTCGGCGACATCTATTCGCGCCCCGGGCTCGATCTGCGCTCGCGCGAGATCGCGACCATCGCGGCGCTCGCCGCCATGGGCAATGCCGCGCCTCAGCTCAAGGTCCATATCGAGGCCGGGCTGAACGTCGGGCTCACCCGTGAGGAGATCGTCGAGATCCTGATCCAGATGGCCGTCTATGCCGGGTTTCCGGCCGCGCTCAACGGCCTGTTCGCGGCCAAGGAGGTGTTCGCGCAGCGCCCCTCGCAAGGGCAGGAGGGCGCGGCATGAGGCTCCACCGCCGCGGCTTGCTCCGTCAGGCCGCCGTGCTGCCGATCGCGGCGGCCGCCGGCGCGTTGCCGCGCCCGGCGCTCGCCGGGCCAAGCATTCCGACAAAGCTCTGGGATGGCTTCAGCGCGCCGGTTGGCATGGCCTTCGACGGGGCCGGTAACCTCTATGTCGCGGAGTGGAGCGCCGGCCGCGTCTCGCGGGTGGCACCGGACGGCCGCCGCGCGACCTTCGCGGACGGACTGTCCGGTCCGGCCGGCCTCGCGGTCGGTCCCGATGGTGCGATCTACGTCGGGTCCTATTCGCGGGACGAGGTCTACCGCCTCACGCCGGACGGCCGGCGTGAGGTGTATGTCACGGGATTGGCGACGCCCGCCGGCATCGGCTTCGACCGATCGCGGCGCCTGCTGATCGCCAATCGCAGGACCAACCAGATTTTGGCGGTCACCGGGCCGAACCGGTTCGAGGCGATCATCGGCGGTCTCAACACGCCTGTCGGCGTGGTTCAGACGGCGGATGGCGGTCATGTCGTCGCCAACATCGCCGGTGGCGTGACGATTATCCGGCCGGATGGCAGCCGGATCGAGGCAGGCCAGGATTTTCGCGCGCCCGGTGCCGGAATGGCGCAGACCCCCGATGGCCGCGTCTTCGTCGCGGACTACGGCGGGACGACGGTTCGCGAAATCCTGATGAGTGGCGGCTCGCGGGCTGTCGCGGACGGTTTGTCGAGCCCGGTCGGACTCGTGCTGGCACCTGACGGCAAGTCGCTGCTGACGGCGACGTGGGGAGACGGAGCGATCTACCGGATTTCGATCGTGGGCGGATAGACGCCGTGTCTCATGGCCGCGACACGGCGTACTGGGCCCTCCGCGTTCGCGGAGGGCGACGGTGAGTGGGTGGGGCGGCGCGCTCGCACGTCCGCCAGGGCAGCCAGGAGCGCTCAGACCGAAAAGCTGGTGCCGCAGCCGCAGGACGCCGTGGCATTGGGATTGTTGATGCGGAAGGAGGCGCCGATCAGATCGTCGACGAAATCGACCTCCGCGCCTGACAGGAAGCCGACCGAGGTCGGGTCGACCAGCACCACGGCGTCGTCCCGCGCGATCACCATGTCGTCGGCGGCGCGGTCCCGGGCGACGTCGAACTTGTACTGGAAGCCGGAACAGCCGCCGCCCTCGACGCTGATGCGCAGCATGGCGCCGGCGCCCTCGGCCTTGAGGATCTCGGCGATGCGCTTTGCTGCGCGTTCGGACAGGCTTACGCTCGCGCCCACGGCAGGCCTCCGGTCTGGTCCAACATCCATCATCTCCGCGATATAGTCCTCGAACCGGGGAATCGCCCGGGCCGTCCGGATGGGCGGTTCCGGCCGGGTTTGAATCCCTTCCCAACCATAGTTAAGTGCGCCGGGACCCGGAATCAAATTTCATCACTCCTATAGGGGACAGCTTTGTCGGTTGGAATGGCAGCGCCCCGGGCAGCGTATGGCTGCGATTCGGACAACAGTCGGGGCCGGCTCCATCCCGAGCCGCCGAGCCGCACCCGCAGCCCGTTTCGCCGGGATTGCGACCGGGTGATCCATTCCACCGCCTTCCGGCGGCTCAAGCACAAGACCCAGGTCTTCGTCTTCCACGAAGGCGATCACTTCCGCACCCGCCTGACCCATTCGCTGGAGGTCGCCCAGATCGCCCGGGCATTGGCGCGCCAGCTCGGCGTCGACGAGGACCTGACCGAAGCCCTGGCGCTGGCCCATGACCTCGGCCATCCGCCCTTCGGCCATGCCGGCGAACGGGCCCTCGATGCCTGCCTGGACGACTTCGGCGGCTTCGACCACAACGCCCAGGCGCTTCGGGTGGTGACCCAGCTCGAGCATCGTTACCCGGATTTCGACGGTCTCAACCTGAGCTGGGAAGCGCTCGAGGGCATCGTCAAGCACAATGGCCCGCTGCGCCGGCCCAGTGGCGCCCCGGCGCTGCATTACGGCAAGCACGGCGTTCCGGCCGACATCGTCAGCTATGACGCCGTGCATGATCTGGAGCTGTCGACGTTTGCCTCGCTCGAGGCCCAGATCGCCGCGGTTTCCGACGATATCGCCTACAACGCCCACGACATCGACGATGGCTTGCGCGCGGGCCTGTTCGAGGTCGAGGACCTGCGCGCCATTCCGCTTGCGGCGGCCATCATCGACGACATCGCGGCGCGCTATCCCGGGCTCGATCCGGTGCGCAGGGGCGCCGAACTCGTTCGTGAGCTGATCTCACACCAGATCGAGGCGGTGATGGCCGAGACGCGGCGGCGGCTCGCGGCGGCGACCCCGGCCTCCCCGGAGGCCGTTCGCCGCCAGCAGGGGAGCCTCGCCGGGCTGGACGGCGAGGCCGCCCAGGCCGATGCCCAGATCAAGGCATTCCTGTTCCAGCGCATGTACCGCCACCCGCGGGTAGCGCGGATCATGGGCGACGCCGAGGATATCGTCTGCGAATTGTTCGACCGCTACCGGCGCTCACCCGACGACCTGCCGGCGGAATGGTCGCTGCCGGAGCGGGCGGGGGATGACGAGCGGGCGCGCAAGATCGCTGATTTTATCGCCGGAATGACCGACCGTTACGCCTTGATCGAGCATGGCCGGCTCTTTGACTCGACCCCCGATTTGCGTTAGGCGGCCGGCTCAAGGGCCGGTCCGCGGCCTCCCTCGTTTTTCAAGCGCAGCCATGGCCAGTCCTTCGCCCCATCCGCATCTTTTCGCCGACGTCCTGGCGCGCGTGCGCGCCGCCTGCGAGGCGCTCGCCACCGAGGGCGCGCTGCCCGGCGGCCTCGACCTGTCGCGAATCGTCGTCGAGCCGCCCAAGGACGCCTCCCACGGCGACATGGCGACCAATGTCGCCATGGTGCTGGCGCGCGACGCCGGCAGGAAGCCGCGCGATCTCGCCGAACTGGTCGCCGCGCGGTTGCGGCAGGATCCGCTGGTGACGCGCGTCGATATCGCCGGTCCCGGCTTCATCAACCTGACCCTGGCCAACAGCGCCTGGACCGGCGCGCTGCGCGCGATCCTGACTGCCGGCGCGGAGTTCGGCCACAGCACCGTGGGCGGCGGCGAGAAGGTCGACGTCGAATACGTCTCGGCGAATCCGACCGGGCCGATGCATGTCGGCCATTGCCGCGGCGCCGTGTTCGGCGATGCGCTGGCCAGCCTGCTCGCCTTCGCCGGCTATGACGTGGTGCGGGAATACTACATCAACGATGCCGGCGCCCAGGTCGTCGTGCTCGCGCGCTCGGCCTTCCTGCGCTATCGCGAGGCGCTCGGCGAGAGCATCGGCGAAATCCCCGAAGGGCTCTATCCCGGCGACTACCTCAAGCCGGTGGGCGCCGCGCTCGTCGCCGAATTCGGCGACGGCCTGCGCGCGCTGCCCGAGGCCGAGTGGCTGCCCAAGGTGCGCGAGCGCGCCATCGCCATGATGATGGCGGAGATCCGCAAGGATCTCGCCGCGCTCAATGTCCGGCACGACGTGTTCTTTTCAGAGCGTTCGCTGATCGAGGGGGGAGTCGACCGGGTCGGTGCCACCATCGCGGCGCTGCGCGCCAAGGGCGATGTCTATGAGGGGCGGCTGGCGCCGCCGAAGGGCGCGCCCGTCGAGGACTACGAAGACCGTGAACAGACCCTGTTCCGCGCCACCGCTTTCGGTGACGACGTCGATCGGCCGCTGAAGAAGTCGGACGGGTCCTACACCTATTTCGCCTCGGATATCGCCTATCACCAGACCAAGTTCGAGCGTGGCTTCGCCAACATGGTCGACGTCTGGGGCGCCGATCACGGCGGCTATATCAAGCGGGTGCAGGCGGCGATCGCCGCGGTGACCGACGGCAAGGGCACGCTCGACGTCAAGATCGTGCAATTGGTGCGGCTGCTGCGCAACGGCGAGCCGGTGAAGATGTCGAAGCGGGCGGGGGACTTCGTCACCCTGCGCGACGTGGTCGACGAGGTCGGCTGCGACGCGGTCCGCTTCATGATGCTGTTCCGCAAGAACGACGCGCTGCTCGACTTCGACCTTTCCAAGGTGATCGAGCAGTCCAAGGACAATGCCGTCTTCTATGTCCAGTACGGCCATGCCCGTGGCCATTCGGTGTTCCGCAACGCGCGCGAGGCCTTTCCCGACCTGCCGCAGGATGCCGAGCGCTGGACCGAGTTGCTGAAGGGCGCGGATCTGTCCCGCCTTGACGATGCCACCGAATTGTCGCTGATGCGCCGGCTCGCGCTCTATCCGCGCGTGGTCGAGGCCGCGGCGCTGGCCCATGAGCCGCACCGCATCGCCTTCTACCTCTACGACCTCGCCAGCGAGTTCCATGCGTTATGGACCCGTGGACGGGACATGCCTCATTTACGCTTCATTATAACTAATGATGCACAAATTACCGTAGCACGGCTGGCGCTGGTTCAGAGCGTCGTTTCGGTACTCGCGTCCGGTCTTGCTGTGCTCGGCGTCAGCGCGCCGTCCGAGATGCGCTGAAGGGTGTGGTGGATTTGACGTTCGTTTTGTTGCAGCAAGTCCAACAGGCGAGCGTTGAGCCCGAGGCCACGCTGGAATCATAATCGTGCCTGGTGCCCTTCGTTTTCAACGTTCGCAAACGAGATCGCTGCAAGCGGATACGAACGTTGGATATGGGACACCAGGGGTATCTGCGCCGGTCACGTGGGGCTGTGATGGCGAGCAGCGGCAGTCGGTCCGATCGGGGGTGACGACCGGCGCTTTTCCCGAAGGGGACGCAACATCACCATGGCAGAACGTTACCAGGGCAGGACCTACCGCACCGATGACGAGGTGCATGGTCGTCCGACACATCCATCCCAATCGAGCGCGAGTGAAGGCGATCCGCTGGCCGAGCTCGCGCGGCTGATCGGCCAGGCCGATCCGTTCGCCGTCTCCCGCGAGCAGCCGGGTCGCGGCCCGGTCTCCCGTCAGGCTGCTGCGCCCGCACCAGGCCAGGGGCATTACCAGGCCGAGGAGGCCGGGGACGAGGACGCGCCGCCGCCGCCGTCGTGGATGCAGCGGGCCAATCAGCGCAGGCCCGTTCAGCCGCCGGCTGCGCCGTCCTATCCGGACGAAACCCATCATCTCGCCGGCGAGGCCGATGCCGGGCACGGTGCCGGCGCGCAGGATTACGCAGGGCAGGGCCACGATGCCCGAGCTTACGATGCCCAGTCCTACGACGCCCATGCCGAAGCCGAATATCAGGCCCAATATCAGGACCGCGGCGCCGCCGCCTATCATGAGGGGGCCGATCCGTCGCGCTACGACGAGGCTCTGTACGGGCAGGCCGAGGGCGAGCAGCACGACAGCCAGCTTCAATTGCCACCCTATCCGGACAGCGGCTACGATCATCCCTCCGCCTATGGCGAGGCGTATGGCGCGGCCTACGAGGAAGACGAGCCGCGGCAGCCTCGGCGTGGCGGCATGGTCACCGTCGTCGCCGTGGTGGCGCTAGCCTTTGTCGGTACGGCAGGCGCCTATGCCTACCGCACCTTTACAGGCTCGCCGCGTAGCGGCGAGGCGCCGATCATCAAGGCCGACCCCGGTCCGACCAAGGTCGTGCCGCAGAGTCAATCGGCGGACAATTCCGGCAAGGCGATCCAGGATCGTGTCGGCGGCGGAGCGGGCGGCGAGCGCATGGTGTCGCGCGAAGAGCAGCCGGTCGACGTCAATTCGGCCCGCTCCGGACCGCGCGTCGTTTTCCCGCCGTTGACCGCAAATCCCAATCCGGCCGTGGTCAATCCGACGACAATGCCGACGGCGCGCCAGTCGGCGATGAACAGCCAGGCCAGCGGCGACGAGCCGCGCAAGGTGCGCACCTTGAGCATCCGTCCCGATCAGCCGGACGCCGCCCCGTCGGGGGCCAAGCCGGCCGCAGCGGCGCCCCGGGCCGCAACTGCCCCTGCTGCTGCTCCTGCTTCTGGCGGTGCCGCCAATACGCCGATGTCGCTGTCTCCCCAGGCGCCGACCCGGATGGCTTCGACCGCGCCGACGGCAACCCCGCAGGCGGCGACCAGCGGCGGCTATCTGGTCCAGATCTCGTCCCAGCGCTCCCAGGCGGACGCCCAGGCGTCCTATCGCGCCCTGCAGAATAAGTTCCCGAGCGTGCTCGGCTCGCGTCAGGCGCTGATCAAGCGGGCGGATCTCGGCGAGAAGGGGATCTATTACCGCGCCATGGTGGGGCCGTTCGGCAGTCCGGAAGAGGCCTCCCAGTTCTGCGGGAGCCTGAAAAGCGCCGGCGGCCAGTGCGTCGTCCAAAGGAATTAATCGCGGTTTCCTTGACCCTGCAGGTAAACGCGGGCTAATCGCCCGAAATGAGCCCGCGTGCCTTCATTACTGGCGTCTCCGGCCTCGTCCTCACGCAGGACGAGCGCTCGTTTTTGCGCGCCACCCGCCCCTGGGGCTTCATTCTCTTCAAGCGGAACATCGACAATCCGTCGCAAGTTATTGAACTTGTGCGTCAAATGCGAGATTGCGTCGGCGCGCCTGACGCCCCCGTCCTGATCGACCAGGAAGGCGGGCGGGTCCAGCGCCTCGGGCCGCCGCATTGGCCGCGCTATCCCGCCGGTGCCGTTTTTGCCGCGCTTTACCGGCGGGCGCCGGCGTCCGGCCTGCGCGCCGCCTTCCTTTCCAGCCGCCTGATCGCCGCCGATCTTCACGATCTCGGCATCACGGTGGACTGTCTGCCGCTCGCCGACGTGCCGATCGCCGGCGCCGATGCCGTCATTGGCGACCGGGCCTACGGTACGGCGCCCGGCCAGGTCGCGGCCGTTGCCCGTGCCGTGACGGAAGGGCTGGCTGAGGGCGGGGTTCTGCCGGTGCTGAAGCACATTCCGGGACACGGCCGGGCCACCGCCGATTCCCACCTGCGGTTGCCGGTGGTCGACGCGCCGCTGGAGGAGCTCGATCGCACCGACTTCGCCGCTTTCCGGGCGCTGGCGGACCTGCCGATGGCGATGACCGCACATGTTGTGTTTAGCGCCCTGGATGCCGCCCAGCCGGCGACGACATCTGCGACAATGATTGACAAGGTGATTCGCAGCTCGATCGGGTTCCAGGGTTTGTTGATGAGTGACGACGTCTCGATGAATGCCCTGCAGGGGTCGATCGCCGAGCGTAGCAGGGCCGCACTTTCAGCGGGTTGCGACGTTATCCTTCACTGCAATGGCAAGCTGGAAGAGATGGCCGTCGTGGCCGTCGAGGCGCCGCCGCTGGCCGGCGCGGCCTTGCGCCGGGCCGAGCGCGCGCTGGCGGCGCGGCGGGCACCGCTGCCATTCGATCGCGCCGCCGGACGGAGCGAGCTCGACGACCTTCTGGCCGGCCTGGACGGAGCGAACGCATGAGCGCGGAAATTCTCTCGTTCGAGACCGGCCTGCCGGCGCCCCCGGCCGAGGACGAACCCGCGCTGGTGGTCGATGTCGAGGGCTACGAGGGTCCGCTCGACCTGCTGCTCGCCCTTGCAAGGCAGCAAAAGGTCGATCTGTCGAAGATCTCGATCCTGGCCCTGGCCGACCAGTACCTCGTCTTCATCGAGGCGGCCCGGAAGATCCGTCTCGAACTCGCCGCCGACTATCTGGTGATGGCGGCCTGGCTCGCCTTCCTCAAGTCGCGTCTCTTGTTGCCCGAACCGGCCACCAACGACGGCGGCCCCTCCGCCGAGGAAATGGCCACGGCGCTCGCCAACCGGCTGCGCCGGCTGGAAGCGATCCGCGAGGCCGCCAACCAGCTTATGACCAGGCCGCAACTGATGCGCGACATCTTTCCGCGCGGCCAGCCGGAGCAGATCGCCGAGGTCAAGCATCCGAAATACACCGCGACGCTGTTCGATCTTCTGTCAGCCTATGCGGCACAGCGCCAGCAGCGGGTGCTGACCACGGTCCACCTCGCCAAGCGAACGGTGTGGTCGCTCGCCGAGGCGCGCGCCACCCTGGAGCGGCTCGTCGGGGTCACCGAGGAATGGTCGAGCCTGGACGAATACCTGCTCACCTTCGTCGCCGATCCGACCCAGCGCGCCACCGTCTTCGCCTCGAGCTTCGCCGCGGCGCTGGAATTGGTGCGCGAGGGCCACGTCGAACTGAATCAGAAAGAAGCGTTCGCGCCGATCTATTTCCGCAAGCGTATTGCAAGGCCGGCCCCCGATGCGGCGCCGGCGCCGGAAGTATCGGCCGAGTAAGTGGAAGAAGGAGACGAAGCCATGGCGAGCCTGGCGGAAAAGCGCATCGTCGAAGTGGTCGACGAGGCGGCGGAGCAGCCGGCCGAGAACACCGGCGCGCGGCCCGAGGAACTGCGGCTCCTCGAGGCGCTCCTGTTCGCTGCTTCCGAACCATTGGATCAGTCGGCGCTGGCCAAGCGCATGCCCGAAGGGGTCGACGTCAAGGACGCTCTGCATCGGCTCCAGGCCGATTACGCCTTGCGCGGCGTCAATCTGGTGCGGATCGGCACCAAATGGTCATTCCGGACCGCAACCGACCTGTCGTGGCTGATGACCCGCGAGAGCACCGAGACCCGGCGGTTGTCCCGGGCGGCCATCGAGGTGCTGGCGATCGTCGCCTATCACCAGCCGGTGACCCGCGCCGAGATCGAGGACATTCGCGGTGTCGTGACCTCCAAGGGCACGCTCGACGTGCTGCTGGAGACCGGCTGGATCCGGCCTCGCGGCCGTCGCAAGACGCCGGGCCGGCCGCTGACCTTCGGCACCACCGAAACCTTCCTGTCGCAGTTCAGCCTCGAGGCGCTGAGCGATTTGCCGGGGCTCGAGGAACTCAAGGGCACCGGTCTGCTCGATTCCCGCCTGCCGTCCGGCTTCAGCGTGCCGGCGCCATCGGATGATCCGGTGTTGCGCGAGGACGAGGATCCGCTCGAACCCGGCGATCTCGATCTGGCGCTGGCGCCGGCGGTCGAGCCGGAATCGCTCGAAGCGCGGCCCGCGACTGAAGCCGAGGCAGAGACTGAGGCCGAGGCTGCGTCGGTCGAGACCGGCGACGCGCCGGCAGGGGACGATGCAGAGCCGGAGGCCGAGGCGGAGCGAGAGACCGACGCGGAGGCCGACACAGAGATCGAGGTCGAGGCAGAGACTGACGACATCGAGGCCGATCTCGCCGAGGCGGTCGCCGAGCTGGTGCTCGGCGACGAGGTCGACGGCGCCGAGCCTGATGCCGACAGCGTGGAACTCGTGACCGAGGTCGAGGTTCTGTTCGCCGAGACCGAGGCCGCCTCCGAGGATGAGGCCGACGATCAGGCCGACGCTGACACCGAGGAAGCTGCCGCGGACGAGGCGGAGGGCGAGCGGCCGGCCGCGGAGGCTGATGCCGAAGACGAGAGCGATCCCGACCATCCGGCCGACAAGGATTGAGGCGGTGGCAATGCGGGACTTCACGCAGGTTAAACTGCCGTTAAGTCCTTGTTTTTGACGCTTGCGGCGCCTAGTTTCGCTGGGAAAAGGGCCGCTGACCGGGCGTGCGCATTGCCCCCGGTACATGTCCAGCGCGTTGAGGAGTTCGCAGCATGGGTTCGTTGAGCATTTGGCACTGGATCGTGGTGATCGCGGTGGTCCTGCTGCTGTTCGGTCGTGGCAAGATTTCGGACCTGATGGGCGACGTCGCCCAGGGCATCAAGGCCTTCAAGAAGGGCATGAAAGACGATGACGTTGCCGACAAGTCCGAGCCGGTGAAGAGCATCGAGAATGCACCGTCGCAGACGGCGCCGCGCACCGACGTCGGCAGCAAGGCGGTCTGATCGCTTTGGCCCGGGCGTCGCTGACCGGGTCCCATCGGCGCGCGGATCAAGCTTGCCTGCTCAAGTTGATGTTCCAACTTCGACTGTCCTCTGACGTTCGGCGTCTCATTCCATGTTCGACATAGGCTGGGGTGAAATGGTGGTGATCGGCGTGGTCGCGCTGGTCGCCATCGGCCCGAAAGAATTGCCCGGCGTTCTGCGCATGGTCGGCCAGTGGGTGGGCAAGGCCCGGCGCATGGCCGCCGAATTCCAGGGCCAGTTCAACGAGGCGATGCGTGAGGCCGAGATGGCCGACCTGAAGAAATCCTTCGACGAGGTGGCGGACGCGGCGCGCGGTGTGTCCAGCGGCAATGTGCTGTCGTCCGTGACCAGGGACGTCGAGGACGCCCTGAGGATCGAGCCGCCGGTGGAGCCGACCACGCCCGAACCGCCGACCCCGCAGACCTTCATCGAGGCCGAAACCCACCAGCAGGAAGCCGCGCCGCAGGCGGAATCGCCTCCGGTGGTGCCGCATGATCCGCCCGAGAGCGGGAAGGGATCATGACCCAGGAAGACATCGAAGCGACCAAGGCGCCCCTGATGGAGCACCTGATCGAGCTGCGCTCGCGGCTGATCAAGGCGCTGCTCGCCTTCGGCGTCGCTTTCATCTTCTGCTTCTTCTTCGCCAAGCAGATCTACAACGTGCTGGTCTGGCCGTTCGTATGGGTCGCCGGGCCGGAGAATTCGAAATTCATCTACACCGCGCTGCTCGAATATTTCCTCACCCAGCTCAAGCTGGCGATGTTCGGCGCCGGCTTCATCTCGTTTCCGGTGATCGCCGCCCAGGTCTACATGTTCGTGGCGCCGGGGCTCTATCGCAACGAGCGCCAGGCCTTTCTGCCCTACCTGATCGCGACCCCGTTCTTTTTCGCGCTGGGTTCGCTGCTGGTCTATTTCGTCGTGCTGCCGATGCTGGTGCGCTTTTCGCTCGGCATGCAGCAGGCCGGCAGCTCGGAGACGGCCCAGATCGCGCTTTTGCCCAAGGTCGGCGAGTATCTCTCGCTGATGATGTCGCTGATCTTCGCCTTCGGCGTCGCTTTTCAGCTACCGGTGGTGCTGACGCTGCTCGGCCGCATCGGCGTCATCACCTCCAAGCAGCTCAAGGAGAAGCGGCGCTATTTCATCGTCGTCGCCTTCATCATCGCCGCGGTGCTGACCCCGCCTGATGTGATCAGCCAGGCTTCGCTGGCGATCCCGCTGCTGCTGCTCTACGAGGGCTCGATCATCGCGGTGCGCATGGTCGAGAAGAAAGCGGCGGCGCAGGCGGTTTCCGGCGCCAGTCCGCCGGCGCCCGGCACGCCGGCGTCGTAACCGATCCTCCACCCCAGCGTTTCGGTCCGCTTCGCCGCGCGAGGTGGCTCTTCACCTCTCCCCGCCCTGAACACCTTTGCGGGGCGAGGTGGTGGCTTGACCGGGCGGCCCAGTAGCCGGGATCGGTGAAAGGGCACGGCCCTGACGCCATGCGCCCTTGCGCCCATTGTGGACTGGGTCCCCCGCTTGAAGGGGGGCGACACAGAGTGCTGCAGGGCAAGCGCCGCGCCTGTGATGCCGGCGATGTGTGAGAATACGAGAGCCGCTTCGCGGGGCGAGGTGGCGCCGCGCAGCGACGCGATGCTGTGTCTTCAACTCTCCCGCCATTTGCGGGCGCCGATTCCCACCGCGCCGTTTGGCGTACAAAGCCCCGAGCCTAGCAGCCTGTCGGACTTAGCGCACTCGTCGAGGATTGGTTAGAATCGAAGCGTTGATTCGGCCTTTCTCAGGGTGGGCGCTGTTGAGCAATTTCCGCACGATTGACCGGCAGACGGGATTTTTGCTTCCGCCCTCGGTCGACGAGTGGCTGCCGGAGCGGCATCTGGCGCGTTTCGTCATGGAGGTGATCGACGGCCTCGATCTTCGGGCGATGTGCGGGGATTATCGGGGCTCCGGCTCGGCGGCGTATCATCCCTCGATGCTGCTTGGACTGCTGGTCTACGGCTACGCGACGGGCGTTTTTTCGAGTCGCAAGCTCGAGCGGGCGAGCTATGACAGCGTGGCGTTCCGCTTCATTGCGGCCAACGAGCATCCCGACCACGACACGATCGCGGCGTTCCGGCGGCGGTTTCTGAGGGAGATCGAAGCGCTGTTCGTTCAGGTGCTTTTGCTGGCGCGCGAGATGGGCGTGCTGAAGATGGGCACGGTGGCGCTGGACGGCACGAAGATCCACGCCAGCGCCAGCCGGCACAGCGCGCTTTCTTACGAGCACGCGGGCAAGATCGAAGCGCAGTTGAAGGCCGAGGTGGCCGAACTGCTGGCCAAGGCCGAGGCGGCGGACACTGCGGACGTTCCCGACGGGATGTCGGTCCCCGAAGAACTGGCGCGGCGCGAGGAGCGCTTGCGGAAAATCGCTGAGGCGCGTGCGAAGATCGAGGCGCGCGCCAAGGAGCGTTACGAGCGCGAGCTTGTGGAGCACGAGGCCAAGCTGGCGGCGCGGGCGGCCAAAACTGCGGAGACGGGCAAGAAGCCGCGCGGCAAGCCGCCGGAGCCGCCGGAGCTGCCGGCCGAGGGACCGCTGCCGAAGGACCAGATCAATCTCACGGACGAGGATTCGCGCATCATGCCGGTGGCCGGCGGCGGCTTCGATCAATGCTACAATGCGCAGGCCGCGGTGGCGGTGGGCAGCATGCTGGTGGTGGCGGCGGACGTGGTTCAGGCACCCAACGACAAGCAGCAGATCGAGCCGACGCTGGACAAGCTCGGGGCCCTGCCTCCGGCGCTGGGCGAGACCGAAGCGCTGCTCGCGGACGCGGGCTATTTCAGCGGCCCGAACGTCGAAGCCTGTGTGAAGGCGGGGGTGGCGCCGGTGATCGCGATGGGTCGCCAACCGCACCATCCGCCTCTGGCTGAACGCTTTGAGAAGACCCCGGAGGCGCCGGCCAATCCGACGCCAGTCGAGGCGATGGCGCATCGGGTGAAGACGGCGGAAGGCCGCAATCTTTACGCTCTGCGCAAACAGACGCCGGAGCCGGTGTTCGGCATCATCAAATCGGTGCTCGGGTTCCGTCAGTTTTCGATGCGCGGCCTGGCAAAGGCGCGCGGCGAGTGGAGCCTCGTGACCATGGCCTGGAACATCAAGCGAATGTTCGCCCTCGCCCCCGCCTGAGGCGGACGCAGCCGGCCGAATGCACCTCGAACCGTCCACGCTATAGCGGTCAGGGCAATCTCACCGCGCCCTCGGCCGGCAATAAAATGAAAACGACCGCACCAGGTTGAAAAACCAAACCCGCCACAAACTCCAAGACCTCAGTCCGACAGGCTGCTAGTGTCCTGTCTCCGAATGACCGCTTCATTTGCCTCACCCTCGCACGGTAATTCGGAGACATCAGGACACTAGCAAAATCAAAAAGCTAGTGTCCTGTTTCCAACGTTCGTATCCCATTGCAGCAGGCGCTCATACGAACGTTGGAAACAAGGGGACACTAGCATCATTATGATTCTAGTGTGGTTTTGGATCTGACGCTCGTTCGAAGAACTCGCTCCAATACTGAAACGAGCGTCAGATCCACCACACTAGTGTCCTGACTCTCAATTGCCTTGCAATAACTCACGCTGCCTCGATTTTGTCGAGGGCGGCGCGGGCGCGGTTGATTTTTTCGAGGATGGCCGCGCCCTCGGCCCTCCACGTGTAGGGCTTCGGGGCGGCATTGCGATCGGAGAGATAGGCTTCGATGTCGCGGACGAGTTAGCCGATGGAAGCGAAGCTGCCCGAGCGTATCACGTCGGCGGTTAAATCAGCGAAGAAGCGTTCGACGAGGTTCATCCAGGACGAAGATGTCGGCGTGAAGTGCGACTTGAAGCGCGGGTGACGGGCGAGCCAAGCCTTGACCTTTGGATGCTTATGCGTGGCATAGTTGTCCTGGATCAGATGGATGTCGAGTTCCTCGGGCGTTTCGCGATTGATCTGTTTCAGGAACCTGAGCCATTCGATGTGAGTGTGACGCGCCTCGGTGCGCGCGATCAACTTGCCTTTCATCGCATCGAGGGCAGCAAACAACGTAATCGTGCCATGCCGGGTGTAATCGTGAGTCATTGTCCGGGGACGCTTCGGGGCAAGCGGCAAGCCAAGTTGAGTGCGTTCCAGAGCCTGGCATTGGCTCTTCTCGTCGCAGCATAACACCAGCGCCTTCGCTGGCGGATCGAGGTAGAGCCCGATCACGTCCCAGAACTTTTTCTCAAACTCCGGATCATTCGAGAGCTTGAACGTCTTTACAATGTGGGGCTTCAAGTCATTCTTTGACCAGATCCGCTGCACAGTACTGTGCGATACTCCGGCATGGCGGCCCATGCTGCGCACGCTCCAACGCTTGCGGTTCTTCGGCGGACGCGTGGCATCGGTGATGACACGCTCGATTTTCTTCTCTGTAATCGAGGGCTTGCGTCCGCGTCCGCCCTTGTCGTCGAGGCCGTCGAGCCCGTGTGCCTCGAACCGGCTGGACCATGTCGACACCGTTGGCATCGATGTATCCATCTGCTCGGCGACGAGCTCGATTTTCACCCCCTCCAGACGCAGCAGAATAATTTTTGCTCGAAAACGATCGCGATGCGCACTGGTCGGAGCATTGGCCCTCCGTTGGAGTTCAGCCCGTGTCTCCGCATCGGCGGTAAGTACCTTGACGGGACGCGCCATCCTCTCAGCTCCTGCTTGCCCGAAGCAACCAAGATTATTTAAACTGATTTGCGAGACGGAACACTAGTGTGGCTTATGTCTCGCAATTGCCTACAGGGGCTTGCCGCAAAGGACATAGGCAATTGCGAGACGCCACACTAGGGCCTGCCCGAGGAAAATTCAGGGCAGGTCATGTTCTCTCCAGTCCAATTTCGAGTCCTTCTAGTTCAAGTATGGCCGAAGTGAATCGGCGTAAGAGGCAACTACGTTTTTGGTAAATGGCGGCGAATCGTAGACATTATACACGTTTAGGTTGAATAATTATTCGGCGAACCTGTGCTCGACGAAGTCTCGTCGCGGGCACGGTCTGCGAGGGGCTCGTCCTCAGCGTGCGGGTGCCGTCGAGATCTCAACACAACATGCTCTTCTGGCGGCCCGTCGGGGACTGAACTCAGCATTGTCGGAGCCTGGAATATTGTTCTTGTCGAGTGGCGGCTGGAGTCGGATGGGAATTCTGCGTGACGGCGCCTGCGGTTTTGCGACCGCCCTCGCTTTGGCGATTGCACCGACGCTTGCGCTTGCGGAGCAATCCGGATCGCCGCCCTCGGGCTCGCCGCTGACGTCTCCTGTTGCCGGTCAGGGCGGGCCCGACATCGTTCGTCATGGGGACTGGGAGCTCATCTGTCGGTCGCCGGCCGTTCGCGCCGACGCAGGGGCGTCTGACAAAGAGACGTCCGTGATGTCCGGCGGTGGTCCGTGCCGGATATCGCAGAGACTGGCGGTTAAGGCATCCGGCGAGACGGTATTCCTGGTCAACGTGCTCGCTGCGAAGCAATCCGGACAGCAAGTCGTCGTCATCTCGACGCCGCTCGGCGGCTACCTCGTGCCGGGCCTTGAACTCCGGATCGACAACGGTCGGCCGGTGCGGGTGCTCTACGAAACCTGCAATTCCTCGGGGTGCCACGGCGGGTTTGCCATGAGCGGTGCAATCCGGGCCGGGTTGCTCGGCGGCAAGCAGCTCAAGGTGCGGATATGGACGACCAAGAGCGAGCCTGTCGATGTCGGCGTTTCGCTCAACGGGTTTGCGGCGGCCGTCAAGGCGATGACCGCGGCGCAATCGGCGGAGGTCGCCCGATGACGTGCGATCGGCGCTCGCAGCTGCTGTTGTCCGCACTGACGGTGGCTCTGACCAGCTTCGCAGCGCATGCCACGGCTTCAGCGCAAGTGGTGCCGAGTGGCACAACCGCAACCAGCGTCACGGCCGGGGCGAATGGGCAGACCAACGTTGCGATCGCTCCGGCGAATGCGAACAGTGTGAGCGTCAACCAATACCAAGCCTTTTCTGTACAGGCGGCGGGCGTCAACCTGATCAATCAAGGCGTCAATGCAACGACAATCATCAATCAGGTAACATCGGCCAACCGGTCGTATCTCTACGGTCCGCTGGCGGTCGTTGGCCCGACGGCGCATGTCGTCGTCGCCAACCCGAATGGCATCACCGTTGATGGGGGCAGCTTCATCAACACGGGGGGTGTCGCACTGTCGGCTGGACCCGTTAATTTTGTCGGTTCCGCGACTGCCACGGGCTATCAGGATACAGTGCTCGGCACCGGCAGCGGCGACATCCAGGTGGTCGGCGCCGGGCTGACTGGTTCGATGACGAGCCTGCAGCTGATCGCGGGCAAGATCAAAATCGACGGCCCGATCGTCAACACTTCGCCCGATCCGAACGCCGACATCAACCTGGTCGCGGGCAATGCGAGCGTGACGCTCAGCTCCTCGGCCATTCCCGGCTCGACGCTCAAGCCGTGGGCGAGCACGTCCGCGAACGGCGGCTCCTCCACCGACATCCTGATCGACGTGACGCCGAACGGGTCGCTGTCGGCGAGCCGCATCAGCATGTTGATTGGCGGCCAGGGGGCGGGGGTCTCGTTTCAAGGGCGAGGCACGGCTTCGATCGGCGAGTTCGCCATCAACGCCAAAGGTCAAGTGAAAATCCTGGGCGGCCAGATCCAGGCCGAGAGGGATGTCAAGATCGCCGCAGCGGAAATCAGCGTGCTCAACGCCGGGACGCGGACGGCCAAGATCGCCTCGATCAGCGGCGGTGTGACTCTTCTGGCCAACGCCGGCGATATCGACATCACCGGCCAGATCACCGGCGTGACGCGCAATGCCGGCGATCCGGCCTCACGTGGTGCGGTTACGCTGGATGCGAGCGGCTCGATCTCGCTGCTGACCGAAAACGCCGGCCAGCTCGCCATCGTGTTCGCGAGCCACGACGATCTTTCGGTGACCGCGGGGGGCGACATCACCAACAATACCGGGCGCCTGTTGTCGAACAACCGCACGTTCGTGAGCGCGGGAGGCACGTTCCGGAACGTGGTGGACGTGGTCGGAGCCGCCAATGGCGGAGAGCCGATCATCACCACGACCGGCCGTCGTTTCTGGTGGTGGCCGTGGCAGGGGCGCACCATTCAGACGGTGACCTACAACGGGGGGTCGCTTCGCGTCCCGGAACAGCTCGCCTATGTGGTCGGAAGCTCCGTCTTCATCAACGCGGCCAACGTGACGAACTCCGGGAGCATCCTCGCTCAGAGTGGCGCCCTCCTGATCGATACCGGGCTGTTCGAAGATATCGGACTCGTCACCGGCACTGCTTCGTTCACGCGCAGCTGTTTCTTCTTCTGCTCGAGCAGCGGGACGTCAAACGTCGCAGCCGCAAGCGTCAACGGCAATCCTGCCGGACTGGTTTCGTCGGCGGGGGCGATGGCCATCAATGCGTCCACGGGAATCGTCAACAACGGGGGCGTTATCCTGTCCGAGGGCAACCTGGCGCTCAATTCGCCGTCGATCGCGGCCGCAAGCGTATTCGCGATGCAGGTCGCAGGGTTTCCCGGAGGCATCTACAACGCGTTCTCCGGCCCGACCTACTTCGTGTACTACGCACCGACCGGCGGGCTGTTCGAAGCGCCCAACGGCAGCATCGATGTGACGACGAGCGCGCCGGTCAAGATCAATGGCGGCGCTCTGCAGGCCGGGACCGGCGTCGACAATCCGGCCGGCACCGACGTCATTGCCGCCGCTCAGCCCAAGAGTGAACTTTACCGCCAGCAGATCGGCCTGTTCCGGGGGCTGTGGTGAAGCTGGCGAACGTTCGGCAGTTCTTGACGCCATTCCGGCGGCGTGAGGGCGATCGAAGCCGTCATAGCTGTGGGATTGTCCGGCCGGTCGTTCTCGTCAGCTTGCTGCTGTTGGCCGGTGCCGCGAAGGCCGACCAACTCACCGTTGCCGCCATCGCCAGCGCCTCGCTGACCATCCCGGCGACCAATTCGCCTCCCGCGATCAAGGGACTTGAGTCGGACCAATGCTTCGACATCGAGGCCATCGTCATTACCGGGCTGGAGATGGTGCCGGTCGAGGAGGTGCGTACAGCCGTTGCACCGCTCGCTTGGCGCTGCATGGGGAACATGCTGGCCAAGGCGGTGATCGGCGCCGTCAACGAGGTGCACGCCGCGCATGGCTTCGTCACGACCCAGGGCTATGTCAGACCTCAGGACATCCGGGGGAGCAGGCGTCTCGTCATCAACGTCATCACCGGCCGTATCGCCCGCATCGTGACCCGTGAACACCGCGACGACGAGACTTTCGGGGCGGCGTTGCGGCGGGCCGGAGAGGCAGGGGGACCATGGGAGCTCGTCTCGGCGGTGTCCGCGATGTGGGGTGGCCTCGCGGCCTGGCCCAACCGCTTCCAGCTGATCGACGGCGAGGATGCACCCGGGCTCAAAACCCGTCTGGCGATGCCGGCCGATCCAGGGGAGCCGCTCAATATCGATCGGATCCAGCAGGGGATCGACCAGCTCAATCGCTCGCCGTCGCACAAGGCCTCGGCCAAGCTCGTCCCAGGAACGGAGCCGGGCACGTCGGACGTCGTTGTCGATCTGCCGGAGACGCGATCGTTCCGGCTGACCACCGGCTACGAGATCAATGGTGGTTCACTCAACGGCCAGAACAGCATCTCGGACCGGGCGCGCATCGATATCGCCAAGGACAATCTTCTCGGCCTGAACGACAGCTGGGCTGCGACCTTCGCCAGCGGCGTTCAGTCGAACGAGTTGCGCGCCTCGGTCGTGGCGCCGGTCCGATGGCTGACGCTGTCAGGGCTCGCCGGCTACAGCGAATATTTCACCATGCTGGCGCCCAACGTGGCGCTGTTCCAGCAGATCGAGACCGCCGGCCTCAATGGTTCATACGTCATCTCGCGCGATCGCTCGCAGCTGACCAGTGTCGATGCCGGCTTCACGGTGCGTCATGTCCTGCGCTTCATCAACCTGTTCGAGCTGGAGCCGCGCAATGTGTCGATCGTCCGGCTCGGCCTGTCCCAGACGCGGTATTTCAAGGATGCGCAGCTGACCTACAGTATCGGCTACAGCAGGGGTCTTGCGATCCTCAGCGCCACGCGCGACGCGCCCGACGCCGATGCGACGACGCCGCGAGCGCAGTTCGACAAGATCGACGTCTCGGCGAGCTACACGCGATTGTTCCCCTCGATCGGAGCGCTCAGGTTCGACCTGGCGGGTCAGTATGCCCGCACGCCGCTGTTTCAGGAGGATGAGCTGGCGCTCGGCTCCATCTCGACGGTCCGCGGCTTTGCCCGGTCACCGGCCTTCGCCGATCGCGGCATCTTTGCCCGAGGAGAATTCACGCCAGTGCTGCCGGTTGCCGCGATTGTGGGCGACCTCGGCAAACAGAGCGCGTTCTACGCCGACGTTCTCAACGCCACCCATCCTTATGTGTTCGTCGACGCAGGCGTGGGGCGCAATGTGGCCAATGCGGAGACGGTCAGCCGCGCCAGCGTCGGGGTTGGGCTGCGCTACAACCTCGGCCGCGTCAATCTCGACTGGTCGCTTGCAAAGCCGCTTGCCTGGAGCGGCGTTTTGCCGGGCTCGCAGGCAGGCGGGCTCGAGACCTACCTCAACATGACGTTTTCACTGTTCTGATCGCAAGGAAACATAGCCATGCCGAAAACCGCCTTTTGTGTCTTTGCCGTTCTGTTGGCGGCGATCGGATCGGGGGCAGTCAAGGCGGACCCCGCACTCCGGCGCGAAACGCCGCCGGCCGCCACGGACAAGCCTCTCCCGCCCCCCCAGATGACCCCGTCGGCCGCATCGAAGGGCGAGCAGAAGTCGGAGCAGACGCCGGATCCAGCCAAGGCCGCGCAAGCGATCAAGGATGGCCTCAGGGCGCTCGACCAGAAGGCCTATCAGAAGGCGCTGAGCGCGTTCACCGAAGCGTTCAATTTCGGCGAGCCGGAAGGGGCATTCTATCTCGGGCGTATGGTTGAGCTCGGCGTCGGCGTTCAAGCGGACTTCGAGAAGGCGAGGGTGCTGTATCGGTCGGCCGCCGACAAAGGCTCTGCGAAAGCCATGAACCGGCTCGGCCTGATGGCTTGGCGCGGCGAGAGCCAGCTGCAGGACTACAAGGCGGCGGGCGAGCTGATCTGCAAGGCGGCTGACAAGGGCGACGCTGACGCGCTGTTCAACTGCGGCGGCCTCTATGCCGAAGGCAAGGGAGTCGACAAGAACATGGCGAAGGCGATCTCGCTCTACGAAAGGGCCGCCTCGCAGGGCCATATCGGGGCGCTCAATGCGCTCGGCTTTGCCTATGCCAACGGCGTTGGCGTGACGGCCGATCCGGTGAAGGCGCGCGCCGCTTTCGAACGGTCCGCGGCGAAGGGGAATCCTGTCGGTCTCTACGAACTCGGCGCTGCGTACGAGAAGGGCGGTCCGCCGCCGCGTGATCTTGGCAAGGCTCACCTTTATTACAACCTGGCGGCCGCGCGCAGGCATCCGGATGCTCCGTCGGCGCTGCAGCGTGTCTCGGCTCTGATGACGGCCGACGAGATTGCGGGCGCCCAAGCGGCGGCGAAAGCCTGGAAGGCGACGCCGTAAGGCCCCGGGCTTCGCCAACCGAAGCAGGGCTATCCAGCAACATCCAAGGGCACGGTCATGAAGCGCTCGCTTTCATCTGCGGTCTCACGCCATCGCGTCGATCGAAAATGGCTGCCGAACTCTGTGGACGTGGCCGCCACGGCCGGCATATGCGGACGGCGCACCTTGCGCCGTGCCCGTGCGGGCATCGCGATCGCGACGTCGATCACCCTCGTCCTTCAGCCATTGCTGGTGGAGGTGGCGCGAGCCCAGCAGATCGTCGACCCGTCGGCGCCGCTCGCGTTTCGTCCAAGCCTCGGCGGCTCGGCGAACGGCACGCCGGTCGTCAACATCGCGCCGCCGAGCTTTGGCGGGGTGTCGCACAACAAATTCCAGCAATACAACGTCGATACGCGCGGCGTCATCCTCAACAATTCCGGCCTCGGCGGCACCTCGATCATCGGCGGCGCTGTCGGCGCAAACCCCAACTTGGTCGGCAAAATGCCGGCCAGCGTCATCGTCAACCAGGTCACCGGATCGTCGGCCTCGATCCTCAACGGTCCGACCGAGGTGTTCGGCCAGTCGGCCCAGGTCATCGTCGCCAACCCCAACGGCGTGACCTGCGCCTCGTGCTCGTTCATCAACGCCTCCCAGGTCACGCTTGCCAGCGCCGTCCCCGATCCCAACTACCAGACCGGCGCGATCAGCTATTCGGTGAGCAGCGGCACCGTGCAGATCGCCGGCTCCGGAATCTCCGGCGCCGCCGGCCAACCCCTCGGCCCGCTCAGCCTCATCGGACGTCAGCTTTCGATCCAGGCGCCGATCGTGTCCTCCGACACCGTGCGCCTCGTCGCCGGCGCCGGCGTCTACGATCAGGCCGCCAACCTGATGAGCGCCAGCGCATCGGCGCCCGCCGTGACCGGTCCCGCCATCCAGTCGGCAGCGGCAGGGACCATCCGGGCCGGCACGATCTCGGTGTTGTCCACCGACGCCAATCTCGGCGTCGCCCTGACCGGCCAGCTCTCGGCGCTGTCCGGACCCCTCACGATCCGGTCCGCGGGGGATGTCTTGCTGGCGGGGAGCGCCAGCAACCGTGATCTCACCGTCGCGGCCGACGGCGCGATCACCCTCTACAACCAGCACCGGTCCGTCGGGCGTATGGTGGTCACCGGCAACAGCGTCGCCGTCGATGCTTCGGCGAGCCTCACCGCCAATGATTCGGTCCTGATCTCGGTGCTGCAGTCGCTGGTCAGCCGGGGCGTGATCCGCTCCGGCGCCTCGATCAGCGTCGCCGCCAATGGAACGCTGACCGCCAGCGGCGAGGTCACCGCCAACGGCCAGGTGATCCTGCAGGCGCAGACCATCAGCGCCGCCAATCTCAAGCTCACCGGCAGCCAGGTCCAGGTCCTCGGCGCCGGGGTCGCCAGCCTCGACGCCGTCGGCATCGTCGCGACCGCCGGCGACGTGCACGTCACCTCGCCGCGGCTCGAGCTCGGGCAGGGGACCGCCTTCATCGCGCCGGGGACGCTCTACCTCGACGCAGCGGACCGCCTGATCAACAGCACCGTCATCGACTACGCGAACCTGCAGCTGTCGGTGCGCAACGGCCTCGTCAACACCGGCACCGGCGCCATCCTCGCCGATAATCTCGCGCTCACCCTGACCGATGCGGTGTTCAACGACGGCACCCTCTATGGCCGTCGTTCGCTGGCGCTCGCCGCCGCGACGCTCGCCAACGGCTCCAGCGGCGTCATCGCCGGCCCCAGCATCACCATCAATCTGGCCGGCGCCGCCTCGAACGCAGGCGCCATCGTCGCCGGCACCGTGCAAAGCGACGGCTCGATCCGCCCGGACGGCACCCTGACCCTGACGGCCCAGAGCTATGTCGCCGGATCGCCTGCCGCCCTGGTTGCCGCCGACAACGCGCGACTCATCGTCGCCGGCGCCTTCGACAACGCCGGGACGGTGCTCGGCCAGAGCCTCGCCAGTCTCCAGGCCGGCTCCATCGTCAACCGGGCCAGCGCCCAGATCCTTGGCGGCGTCGTGGCGCTGGCCACCACCTCGGGCGATCTCGCCAACGCCGGTACCATCATCGCCGGCCGCGGCATGACCCTCAACGTCGCCGGCAACTTCGTCAATGGCGGCGTGGTCGGCAGCCTGTCCGGCGACCTCGCCGTTGCAGCCGGCGGCATCCTGGCGTCCTCCGGCCGGATCGTCGCGGCCGGCGATCTCACCGTCGACGCGGCCTCCTATCTCGGCCTCACCGGCAACACCGAGCTCGGCGGTCAGACCCTGACCTTGCGCGTCTCCGGTGACGTCGCCAACGCCGGCACCATCGCGGCCCAGACCGCGCTCGGGCTCAGCGCCGCCACTCTCGACAATGCCGCCGGCGGCGCGATCGCCGGCGGGGCCGTTGCCCTGGCGCTCCGCAGCGACCTCGACAATGCCGGCAGCATCGTCTCCGCAGGCGATCTCGCCATCGCCGCCGGCGGTGCCCTGACCGGCAACAGCGGCGCCATCGTCGCCTACGGCAACGGCACCCTCGCGTTCGGCGGCTCCGTCGCCAATGCCGGCGCCATTCAAGCCGGCGGCAGCCTCGGTCTGTCGGGCACAAGCTACACCGGGCCCACGGGATCGACCCTGAGCGCGGGCAATCTCGCGCTGGCCTTCAGCGGCGATTTCACCAGCGGCGGCAAGGTCGAAGCGCTGCAGTCGCTGCAGCTCAGTGCCGCCTCGGTGACCAACCTGGCGGGCGGACTGATGCTCGCGACGACCGGGGCGGTCAGCGCCGCCGGCGCTCTGAGCAATGCCGGGACCATCGCTGCGCTCCGCAGCCTCGATCTGGCCGCGGCCGGCGACCTCGTCAACAGCGGCGCCATCGTCGGTCCGGATCTCGTCATCCGCCTCGGCGGCGCCGCGCGCAACGATGGGGCGATCGTCGGCGGCTCCGTGCTGTCCGACGGCTCGGTGCTGCCCGATGGTCGTCTCGGCCTCACGGCCCAGAGCTACACCGCGGCCTCGCCGGCGGCGCTCATCGCCGCCGGTCGGGCCGACCTCGTCGTTGCCGGCGCGTTCGACAACGCCGGCGCGGTGATCGGCGAGACCCTGCTCAGCCTCTCGGCCGGCGCGATCGACAACCGCGCCGGGGCGAGCATCGGCGGCGGCGCGGCCGCCATCACCGCCACGGCGGGTGATCTCGCCAATGCCGGCGCGATCGTCGCAGGCACCGGCCTGACCCTCGGCGTCGCCGGCAGCGTTCTCAACAGTGGCCTGATCGGCGCCAGCGCCGGCGATCTCGCCCTGGCCGCCTCCGGCAACGTGACGTCCTCCGGCAGAATCGTCGCCGCTGGCGCGATGACGCTCGATGCGGCGGCTTATACCGGCCTGACAGGTGCCACTGAACTCGGCGGCCAGACCCTCACCATCCGCCTCTCCGGGGATTTTGCCAACGCCGGGACAGCGGCGGCTGCCAATGGCTTCGCGCTCCAGGCCGGCAACGCTGCCAATGCCCAGGGCGGCGTCATCTCCGGCAACACCGTGACGCTGGGCCTGACCGGCGCTCTCGCCAACGCCGGCGAGATCGTCGCGGCCACCGATCTTGCCGCGACGGCCGCCGGCGCGCTGACCAATTCCTCCAGCGGCGCCATCGTCGCCTACGGCAACGGCAATCTCGTCTTCGGCGGCGCCATCGCCAACGCCGGGGCGATCCAGGCCGGCAGCGGCCTCACCCTCTCGGGCGCGAGCTACGCCGGCGCAACCGGCTCGGTCGTCAGCGCCTACGATATCGCCCTCAGCCTTGGCGGTGACTTCACCAACAACGGTGCCGTCGAAGCGCTGCGGAGCCTGTCCCTGTCGGCCATCGGTGTCACCAACAGCGCGACCGGCCTCGTCGTCGCCGGCGCGGCGGCGATCAATGCCGCAGCCGGCTTCACCAACGACGGCGCCCTCGGCGCGGTCGGACGCCTCGATGTGTCGACCGCTGGCAACCTCGCCAATAGCGGCGCCATCGCCGCCGGCAGCGCCGGCCTGCAGGCGGGCGGCAGCGTCGCCAACAGCGGCCTGATGCACGCCGCCTCGGGGCTTGCACTGTCCGGCGCGAGCCTTGCCAACACCGCGAGCGGGGGCATCACCGCCGATGCCGTCGGTCTCAACCTCACCGGCAGCCTCGACAACGCCGGTGTGATCAACGGGACGAGCGCGCTCGCCATCGCCGCCGCGGACCTGACCAATGCCGGCTCGACATCCCTGCCGGCCTACGTCTCGGCGCAGGACCTCGGCATCGCACTCTCCGGGGTCCTCACCAACGGGCCGAACGGCCTGATCCAGGGCACCAACGCCGCCACCATCGCGGCCGCCAGCGTCAACAGCGGCTTCTTCGAGCACACCCAGATCGCCCAGGGCCTGTTCAACTACGGCCGCAACCTGGCTGTCGACCTGACTGGCAGCGGCTACACCTTCACAAGTCCGCTCGTCGTCAGCGGCGATCTCGCCTTCAAGACCAGCGGCAGCCTCGTCATCGATTCCACGCTCGCCGCCTACGGCAAGCTCACCCTGAGCTCCGGCGGTTCGATCACCAACGGCGATCCGACCAGCTACCCCTCGGCGCTGGTCTATGCCGGCGGGGATATGAGCCTCGCCGCGCAGGGCAATATCAGCAATGGCGGCACCATCCGCTCGCTTGGCCAGCTCGTCATGCAGGCCGGCGGCACCGTCAGCAATCTCGGCACCGCCGGCTACACCTGCTACTCGGCCGGCCACTTCCATTGCTACTATCCGGGGTCCTGGCCGAGCCACTCCTCGACCATCGCGGCCGACGCCGACCTGACCATCGTCGCCGGCCAGAGCGTTCAGAACATCTCCAGCCAGATCGCCTCGGGCCATGACCTGCGCATCGTCGCGCCGAGCGTCAGCAACACCGCGATCACGACCTTCTCGCTGCCGGGCGGGCCGACCATTCCGCTCAGCGGCCCCGCCGCCACGCTCTACGCCGCCAACGCGATCTACATCAACGGCAGCGTCGTCACCAACACCGGGACCATGGTCGCCGGCACGGCGGCCCCAGGCGCGACCGGCCAGGGCGCGCTCGGCGCACCGGCGCCGTCGACGACAGCCTCAACGCCATCCAATAGCCTGACCACCCGGACCACGAACGTCGGCGGCAGCGCGGCAGGCACCAGCCCGACCATCAATGTCGGCGCCAATGCCGCCGCGCCGGTCAATGCGCCGTCGGCACAGATCGCCAGCCTCGGAGGCGTCACCGCCGGACCAGCCCCGACGGCCAATGTCGCGCTGGCCGCGGCGCCACAGCCGACGCCCGGCAACGCCATCGCCCTGATCGGCACGGCGCCGCGCACCCCGAGCTGGCTGTCCTCCGCCGGGACCGACGTCCGCAGCGAGGTGCAGGTCGCCGCCAACGCCGCGCTCGCCGCCCAGGATGCCGCGCAAGCCCTGGTCGCCGGCAATGTACAGGTCATCCCCGACTACACCAACCCGACGGTGCGTCAGGAGCTGCAGCAGGGCACCGTGGCGTTCCTCGCCGCCAACCCGAGCGTTCACCTCGGCGACCAGCTCAGCGCCGCCCAGCTCGCCTCGCTGACCGCGCCGATCCTGTGGCAGCGCACCGAGATCGCCGGCGACCAGACCATCGCGATCCCCGAAGTGCTGATGCCGATCGCGGTGTCGGCGTCGGCCAGGAGTGGTCGTGGATCGTCCGGCAGCGGCGCCGGCAACATCTATCTGGCCGGCGACTATGTCTCGAACGCCGGCGCCATCCTGGCGACCGGCGACCTCTCGATCGACGCCGGGATCTTCGTCGACCAGCGGCCGGTCTACGATCCGAGCGCCGGCATCGCCTACGGCAGCGTCGTCCAGGACGGCGGCAGGATCGCGGTGGGCGGCAACATCGATATCGCCACCATCGGTGACCTCGACGTCGTCGGCGGGGTGCTCTCGGCCGCCGGCGCGCTGACGCTGCACGCCGGCGGGGCGCTCAACATCGTTTCCCAGGTCGCCCAGTACACCAGCATCCAGCGCGACGGCGACGTCACCACCACGACCTCGACCACCACCAATTACGGCTCTTCGCTCAGCGCCGGCACGGTGCTCGACCTCGGCGGCGGCCGCAGCATCACCATCGCCGCCAGCAATCTCGCCGCCGACACCATCAACCTCGCGACGCCGGGCGCGCTCAGCTTCCGCGCCGGGATCAACGACGTCCGCTCGATCGTCGAGGGCAAGAGCGACGACCTCCTCACCACCACGATCTACAACCACGGCTCGGACACCCAGTCGCTGGTCCATGACCGCATCCTCGCCGGCTCAGGCGGCCTGAACATCGCCGCCGGGAGCATCGGCCTCGACTATCTCGCCGAGACCCGGCAGGCGACCCTTACGGAGGAGGGCGCCCAGCAGATCACAGGCACCACGACGCAGTCGGCGGCGCAGGCGATCGCCGCGCTCGCCGGTGACCCTGGACTTTCGTGGATGAGCGAGGTGATGGGGCGGCAAGGCGCCAGCGTCGCCACCACGGGCCTGACCCTCACCAACACCGCCTGGAACCACGACCAGACAACGCTCAGCCCGGCGGCGACCGCCCTGATCTCGGTGATCACGGCCGTGGTGGCCCCGGAGATCGCCGGCGCCCTCGGCATCACCGCCGACTCGATCGGCGCGGCGCTCAGCGACCAGCTGATCGAGCTCGCCGCCATGCCGGACGCCGCCGCCGACGTCCTCGCCGACACCATCGCGCCGGCGATCGGGCAGGGGGCGATGTCGTTCGGCTCGAGCGCGATCTCCGGATCGATCGTTTCCGCCATCAACGGCCGGTTCGACCTCGGCGAGATCCTGCAGAACGCCGCCGCGGCCGGGCTGACCGCCGGCATCACGTCCGGCGTCAACGCCTCGCTGTTCGGCAGCAACACGATCCCCGCGGTGCTGCGCGGCGGCGGCGGACTGGCCGCGATCGACGCCGACACCGTGCTGAACTCGGTCGGGCAGGTCGCCGTCGATGCCCCGATCCAGGCCGGGATCTACACCGCGCTGACCGGCAGCGACTTCACCGAGGGCCTCGTCGGTGCGCTGCGGCGGGGCGCCGCCAACGGCATCGTCGCGCCGACGCTGATGTATGTCGCCGGCGACATCGGCGAGCAGACCCTCGGCGCCGCCGCCCCCGGCTCGATCGAGGAGGTGCTGCTCCATGCCGGCGCCGGCGCCCTCGCCGGGGCCATCACCGGCGGCGCCAAGGGCGCGGCCGGCGGGGCGCTGGGGGCGGGGCTCGCCGAACTCGCGCTCAACGTCGATCCCGCCGGCGCCGACCCGCTCGCGCTCCAGAACCTCAGCCAGATCCTCGGCGGGGTCGGATCACTGCTCGCCGGCGATGCCTCCATGGCAGGGGCCGATGCCGCGCTGGCGGGGTATCTGTTCAACTATCTCAATCACGCCGATAACGCGCAACGGGCGACCGCTCGAAGCAAGCTGGATGGCTGCAATAGCAATCCGGGAAGCTGCACGGACGAGCAGATTGCCTATCTTCAGCAGACAGTCGATCAGCTCGATGACCGAGAGGCTGACCAGCAGCAAGCGTACGTCGATTGTCGCGCCAATGGCGGAAGCGGTTGTACGACGATTTTCTGGAATGCGGCTGTAGCTCTCTCGACTTACAGCGGCACAGGAGTCTTCGGAACAACCAGCGACAGCAATGTCGAGCAGATCGTTGCGATCATGGCGCCGGACGGCGTCGACACTCTCACACCCGCCCAGCTTAAAGAACTCTCCGGGCTGGTTAAGATCCTTGTTTATGACCCGACCGGGATCACCGCGCAGCCGGCCGTGCTTCAGGCTGTTATCGATGGCGATCCGGCCGCTCTTGCGCAGACCGTCGGACAGATTGCAAAACTTGGATCCCTAAGCGCGATCGGACGTCTGGGCAACCCGGCTGACGGAGCTTCTTCCAATGTAGGTGCATCAAATAGCTCGGCCGCATCGACAGTTCCCTACCGCGCGGCCGGCACTGTTATTTTACAAGGAGACGCGCCAGTATGCGGGCCAGCATGTGCGGCGATGGTCGTGAGCGATAGGCAGGGTGCTTCGGTCAGCCTTGCTGACACGATAGGCAGCTTCCAAAATGGCGTTCGGCCTACGGGCGTGAACGCGTATGAGATTTCAGACGTGCTCTCCAATGCGGGAGTGCAAAATACCGTGAATCTAAACATGACCTCGGCCCAGCTGGATCAGGCATTGGCAAATGGTCAGCAGGTAATTGTGAATGTTAGCAATCATTTCTTTATTGTGGATAGTGAGGCTACGATCAATGGCGCGACGTACTATATGACGCGTGACCCAAACGCCGGTCCTCGCGGCGTTTTGGCGAGCATCCTGCAAAACGCTATGTCTAGGTCGGGCGGAGTCAACGCAATAGTTGTTGGGAAATAATATGGACGTCAGAGATGTGTTGGAATCGTCAACTCTAAAAGAGGGGGACTCAATCGAATTGATGGGCTGGTTAGTGGACCGCAGCGACGGTCTTTACGTACTAGGTCGCCACGATCCAAAAGAGTATGAGTATCCGCACAGAATGAAGATAGTGAACGGCAACATTATCTATCCGATCTTGGATGAGATACCGCAGTTGGCCGGAGGCTGGTCTCTCTTATTCTATAAGGTGAGACTGCGGGGTACATTGGTCGGACACCCGCCGAGGGAGATCGATGCGTCAGACATATCGGTCAGTATCGATCAGGGACGTAACTACAAAGACATCATTATTGAGCCCGAGCTCATCGAGCAGTACGTCAAGCTTAGGGGGGACTACAAATTCGATTGGCCGCGCGATCCTATGCGCGATTGGCTGAAGGATGCGCTGTGAATGTAAAGTCCGCTCCGGACTCTTGCTTGCCGATGAGAGTGAGCTGCCAAATTGGTGTTGTAGCCCCTTAATTTCCGGGAGACTGTAAACTGAACTGTGTCGCTGCGGATTGGCTTACAACTGCTCGAGTGGGACTCTGTCCTCGCCGAACATGATCTGGAAGCTCTGCAGGGCGGGCTTCCAGTGGTGGATGCTTTTCCAGTTTTTAGCGGCTTCCTGGATTGCGAGGAAGAGCGATTTCAGCGCGGCGTCGTCGTTTGGGAAAATCCTGCGGTTTCGCGTGAGCTTGCGCATGGTCATGTTGAGGGATTCGATGGCGTTGGTCGTGTAGATCACCTTGCGGATCTCCGGCACGAACTGGAAAAACGGAATGACGTTGTCCCAATTGCCGCGCCATATCCGCACGACGGCTTTGTATTTCCTGCCCCATTCGGCTTCGAAGGCGTCGAGTTCCGCCGCGGCTTCGTCGGCGCTCGCCGATTGATAGATTTTCTTCAGCGTGGCGATCACCGCCTTTGCGTCCTGCGTCGCGACGTAGCGCAGGCTGGCGCGCACCAGATGCACGACGCAAAGCTGCGTCAGCGTCCTCGGAAAAACCGCGTTCACCGCCTCCGGCAGCCCGTTGAGACCGTCCATACAGGCGATGAAAATGTCGCGCACGCCGCGATTTCTCAGCTCGGTCAGCACGGAGAGCCAGAATTTCGCGCCCTCCGACTCCGCCAGCCAGAGGCCGAGAACTTCCTTTTCGCCCCGCAGGTTGACGCCAAGGACGATATGCGCCGATTTGTTGATCACCTGCTTGTTGTGCCGCACCTTGACGACCAGCCCGTCCAGCCAGACGATCGGATAGACATCGTCCAGAGGGCGGTTCTGCCAGGCTCGGGCTTCGTCCATCACGCTTTCGGTGACCTGCGAAATCAGCGTGTGCGAGATCGTCACGCCATAGAGTTCCGTCAGCGCATCCTCGATGTCGCGCGTCGTCAGGCCCTTGGCGTAAAGCGTGAGGATCTTCTCCTCCATGCCGGCGAGCCGCACCTGCCGCTTCTTCACCAGTTGCGGCTCGAAGGTTCCAAGCCGGTCGCGCGGGGTCTCCACGGTCAGCGAACCGTTGGCGCTCCGCACGGTCTTCACGCTCTTGCCGTTGCGCTTGTTCGACCGCCCCGCGTTCGAGCCCGCCTCCGCCGACCCCGCGGCCAGATGCGCGTCCAGCTCGGCCGACAGCCCGCGATTGATCATGTGCTGCAACATCTGCGCGTAGAGACTTTCCATCTCCTCCGGCCGCTTGAAATCCTTCGTCAGCTCTTCGAGAAGTTCAGGGGAAACCTTCATCTGCATGCTCCAGACGGCTCTCGCCTCTCGGGGGATTATGCAGCGACACAGTTCAGTTTACAGTCTCCCGTTCTCTCGCCGCCCCGTGCATACGCCGGGCATCGTTGGCAAAACACTCCTTAACTCATTAATCAAATAGATTGACTCGCAGCTTGCCAGGGACGGCGTGCTGGCGTCGGCCGAGCCTAACCAGGCTAAGCAGCAGCCCGCGAACACGAGCGCAACGGCTCGCGTTCTAAGCTACGTGGCGCAGGCTGAGAGGCGGGGGATCACGGTGTCCGATATCGTGAACAAGATGCACTGCAAGCGCGCCACGGTGGACGACATCGCCCGCACGCTCGAAAGCGTCGGGAAGGTGATGATCGTCGAATGCCGCTCGGCGTCACGCGGTCGGCTCGGCACGCGGCTGTTCGATCCGGCGCATGGGGAGCCGAATGTGCTGCCGAACGGGCGGCTGGTCTTGGTGGAGTGACGATCATTATTAGGGGACCAATGGGCGCTGCGCGCCTATCGTTCTCGTGGATACGTCGCGAGCTGGCATGAGCGGTGTGATCCCTAAAATTTTGTCATTTCAATCGACGGCTTTTTGAGGGGTATTGTCGTAGGGATGTCCGACATCCCAAAATAGTTCGTTTCATCAATGCTCTGATGTGTCAGCTCGAAGCAGGGGCGTTGCCCGTAAATTGAGAGCGCACGCGACAAAAAATGGCTTCCCATGAGTTATCAAGTTGAAGTCAATGGACAAAAAATAGACGTGTGGACGCGCTCGGGGCGAGTTGAGAATGTTGCATTGAAGGAAACAACAGAAATCTGGACATCGGGAGGCGGAGGCTACATTCATCCTCAACACGGAGGTTGGATAGGCGCACCGCAGATGCATTCGCGCTCGACCCAATCTAAGGAGCTGCGCATTCGTTCGGCCGATGGAGCACGTCAAACGATATCTCTGTCGGACGATATTACTTGCATCGCGGGCGATGAAATGACCTTCGTCTACGCTAGTCCCGCCGGAGCGGCGAGTGGCTCCTTGGCTGGGGTCGTCAACCATACCGAAGCGGTCTGGTGGAGCTACACGGTCAAGAAACTCATCGGTTATCGCGGTGGACGCATCCTTGCGTGCCTCCTTTTTGGTCCAATAGCCGCGATAATTCTCTCGCTGGTGGTCTTTCCAAAATATGTAGATTGGAGATTCGCGAGCATTAACGCTCAGCTACCGAAGTTAGAGAAAGGAATCGAAGACTGGAATCAATACAACGATTTCCGGCAGGCGAGACGTTCGACTATTTCCGTTGAGAAATTTGCTGCACAATATCGCCCATCTATGGACTATTCGTTGAGCCAAGATGAATACATCGCTCGTAGAAACCCGCTACTTGATGAGTGGTACCGGCTCAAGCTAGGTAGCTATCAGTTTTGGATACTCACGCTGGGAGCAGCCGTCTTTTTGGTCGCGTTGGTTTTGTATATATTGCGGCGCCAAAGCGTCGAGGCCGATGTTGCGAGAGCCTTGCAGCATGAGATTAGGAAAATTGCCTCAATGTCCAGGGATGAAGAAATTTCGTCGGTCGCGTGAAGAGGAGTAGATCGGGGCGATCGACAACGGTTACCGGATTGGTCTCTTTCGGTGCGGTGATCCGAGCGACGCTCGGGCCATGGAAACCCGCGTCGTCAACACTATCCCCGAGTGGCGCTATCAGGCCGCCGTCATTGCGCGTCTTCACGACACGGAAGACCGTGGCCTGCCCTTCACATGTGCCGGTGATATGAACCGCGCCGAGTGGGGCAGTCGTGAAGCGTCATTGTTCAAAGCTTGCTGCCGCCGTCCTGACCAGCTCCCGAGCGCCGCCGATCCAGTTCCGCCTGTATCCATTCTTGGCCGTCTGCGACCCCATTCATTAGCATTGCTGATTCCAGCTCTTCGCGGGTTGATTGTGGTGAAATAAAATCGCGCCCGCGAGCGTAGATAAAAGCCCTATCTATGAATGCGTAAAGATCGGCTGCGTCGATGATACGCCGTTGGACTTCATGATCGGTGAGGCTGCCATCGTAAGCCCTTTGCTCGAAATCATGTAGCCTTGCATACTGAATCTGAAGGAAATGTAGCGTCTCAACCAACTGGCGCGCCGCTGTTGCTTCCATACTTTCGATCGCATCTCGTAGTTCTTGTACATCCTGGCGCGGAAGGGGCGGCAATTCCAATTTTGTACCTACAAGGACGGGTCTCGGTAATTTCTCCAGCGCTCGAAGACAATCACTAGCGTATCGATTGAGTGCGCTTAATGACAGCGGTATGACGCCTCGTGCAGCGAACTCTTTTCGCAACCTCTCCTGTTCAGCCGTGCGAAATTGCGCATCGATCTGCCGCTGGACCGCATGCCAGGCGATCACAGCTGCCAAAAGCGTGACGCCGGCACCGAGAACGTTTCCTGCGAAGCCCAGCCAGTCCTTCAGCTCGACAGCGTCTTTTGACACCGTAATCGGAACTGCCGTTGTCAACAACACTGCTAGCGCGGTTGCCAAAAGCAGGAGACCGATAGCGCCCGCCCCAGGATCGATCCTCATTCGGCGTACACTCGATAGTGCTTCACTGCTGGCGCCGTGGGATTGAAAAGTGAACGGCTATAGTCCAGCATTGACGAATAGGCCGTCGTACCGACCTCCTCGATTGCTGGTAGAAGAGCGCGCAATAGAGGGCGTCGCTGTCGTGACAACAGCGCGTGCGATACGCCTTGCAGCAATTGACCACCTCGTTCTTGAACTGTCATCCTGCTGGATTTCGAAACTGATGTGATTTTAAGCCAATTGGCTCTCTTCAGGCAACGTGGATGGCTTTGCCTGCCAGCCTGATCTCAGAGGAGGGCACCATCCGTCGCGGAGGAGCTATCGCCGAAAGTTGGTGACGGCCGGAATCGGAAAGGCGGCATATCGTGGGGGTGCTTGACGCCTCCACTTCTCCACCGAAGGAGCGATATGCCGTGTCCAAAGATAACATTCTCAAGCTGATTCAGCCAGGAAACGTCGACGACCAACTCACTGAAATCTTGCGCAACGGGGCGCGTGCCCTGTTGGCCCAGGCGGTCGAGGCCGAAGTCGCGGACTTTGTCGGCAAGCATGCCGATTTGAAGACCGGGGACGGCCGCCAGCGCGTGGTCCGCCACGGTCACCTGCCGGAGCGAGAGGTAATGACCGGTATAGGTCCGGTCGCCGTCCGCCAGCCGCGTGTGCGCGATCGCGAGGCGGCCGCCGCCGATCCCGATCGCATCCGGTTCTCGCCGTCGATCCTGCCGCCCTATATGCGCCGGTCGAAGTCGATCGAAACGCTGCTGCCGATCCTTTACCTGAAGGGGATTTCGACCGGCGACTTCTCCGAGGCGCTGGCGGCGCTGCTCGGCAAGGACGCGGCCGGGTTGTCGGCATCCGCCATCGGCCGTCTGAAGGACGGCTGGCTCGACGAGCACGCCGGGTGGCAGAAGCGCGATCTGTCGGCGAAACGCTACGTCTACATCTGGGCCGATGGCATCCATCTCCAGGCGCGCCTCGAAGACGAAAAGCAGTGCATCCTGGTGCTGATCGGGGCGACGCCGGAGGGCCGCAAGGAACTGGTCGGCTTCACCGATGGCGCCCGCGAGAGCGCGCAGGACTGGCGCGATCTGCTGCTCGACCTCAAGCGGCGCGGGCTCGAGGTGTCGCCGCGGCTCGTCATCGCCGATGGCGCGCTCGGGTTCTGGAAAGCCGCCGGTGAGGTCTGGCCGAAAACACGCGAGCAGCGCTGCTGGGTGCACAAGACTGCGAACGTGCTCGCCAAGCTGCCGAAGAGCCAGCAGCCGAAGGCCAAGCGCGCATTGCAGGAGATCTGGATGGCTGAAACCAGGGCCGCCGCCGAGCTGGCGTTCGACGCCTTCATCGAGAGCTACACGCCCAAATACGAGAAAGCGGCCGACTGCCTGAGCAAGGATCGGGACGCTCTACTGGCGTTCTACGACTTCCCGGCCGAACACTGGAAACACCTGCGGACGACCAATCCGATTGAAAGCACCTTCGCGACCGTGCGCCACCGCACGATCCGGTCGAAGGGTTGCCTGTCGAACAGGACCGCGCTCGCGATGGTCTTCAAATTGCTCGAAGGCGCACAGAAAAGCTGGCGTCGCCTCGATGGCCACAACCAGTTGTCAAAACTCGTTCTCGGTGTGACATTCAACGACGGGATCGAGGTCATCGCCAAGCCGAACGACCGTCAGCCCGTAACCGCCGCCGCCTAACCGGTCCGGCCGTCACCAAAATTTGGCGATAGCTCTTCGCCAGCGAACTTTTCAACAATAATTCGATGATTGGAGTGCTGAGCCAAGGTTGTGCTCGCGCTGTGAGGCAACGTTACTTGCTTTTAAGCACACGGCTGCAATTAAGAACAACCCATACGGTCTCCCCTGTGCTCAGAGCCGGTCCTGAACCTGAACCTCCTCCGAATGATGGACACCTGTAGTAGGCTCGAAGAGCCAGGAGGTGGCATGTCGCGCCAACCCTGTACCCGAAACCTTGATCGCTTCGTTCGGCGACGGCTGCGCGCCGTCATGTGCAAGCAGGACAAGCTACCCGCGTTCGGACGAAGCAAAGCCGACCACCCGCGATGGCCTAACGCCTTCTTCGCGGATCAAGGGCTGTTCACCCTCATGACAGCCTTTGAGCGCGCGAGATATTGCCGATGAGGAAGCCGGCGACTGGAGAGCCATATGCGGGAGAACCGCCCGTACGGTTCGGAGGGAGGGGAGGCCAAAAAGCCTTACCCTTATCGACGGAAAGGCTGAAGAGTGGCCGCTTTGCTGCGAATAGCGATGTGTGAATACGAGAGCCGCTTCGGGGGAGGTGGCTCCCAGACGCCATGCCGTGCCTTCAACTCCCCCGCATTTTCGGCAAGCGTTTCCGCGGGGGGGGGCGTCCGTTACGGCGCTCTTGACCCGGGGCGGCAGGGCTTGATCTAACCCCAGAGCGCGCGGTAGCTCGTCGAATCAGATCGCGAGGACGAATTCATGCACGATATCAAAGTGATCCGAGACGATGCCGAGGCCTTCGATGCGGCCCTGGCGCGCCGCGGCCTGGCCGCTCAGGCCGCCGCGCTGCTGGAAATCGACGACCGGCGCCGGGCGGCGATCACCGAGGCGGAGCGGGCGCTGGCGCGACGCAATGCGGCGTCCAAGGAGATCGGCGAGGCCAAGAAGGCCAAGGACGAGGAACGCGCCGGCGCGCTGATGGCCGAGGTCGCCGAGCTCAAGTCCCGGCTGCCGGAGCTCGAGGCGGCGGCGAGGGGCGCGGAGCGTGAGCTGTTCGAGGCGCTCGCCGGCATCCCCAACCTGCCGCTCGACGATGTGCCGGACGGGCTCGACGAGCACGGCAATGTGCTGCACCACCAGTTCGGCGCCAAGCCGGCGCTCAGCGGTCCGGCGAAGCCGCATTTCGAGCTGGGCGAGGCGCTCGGCCAGATGGATTTCGAGGCCGCCGCGCGCCTGTCCGGCGCCCGCTTCACGGTGCTCAAGAAGGGGCTGGCGCGGCTCGAGCGCGCGCTCGGCCAGTTCATGCTCGATCTGCACACCACCGATCACGGCTACACCGAGGTCAATCCGCCGCTGCTGGTCAAGGACGACGCCATGTTCGGCACCGCGCAGCTGCCGAAATTCCGCGACGATCAGTTCGGCACCGCGCCGCCGGTGTCGAAAGCCGAGGTCTACAAGGACATCCGCGAGCGCGCCGTCGATCTGGCGGTCCGCGAGCTCGGCAAGCCGGCGGCCGAACTGCAGCTCGACGACCTGATGGTGTTCGAGATGCGGGTCATCGACGAGCTGCCGCCCGATGTCGGCTACTGGCTCATTCCCACGGCGGAAGTGCCGCTCACCAATCTCGCGCGCGAGCAGATCCTCGACGACAGGCAATTGCCGCTGCGCCTGACCGCGCTGACCCATTGTTTCCGGGCCGAGGCCGGCGCCGCCGGCCGCGACACCCGCGGCATGATCCGCCAGCATCAGTTCAGCAAGGTCGAACTGGTCTCGATCACCACGCCGGACGCGAGCCGCGACGAGCACGAGCGCATGCTCGCCTGCGCCGAGGAGGTGCTGCGCCGGCTCGATCTGCACTACCGCGTGATGACGCTGTGCACCGGCGACATGGGGTTCGCGTCGCAGAAGACCTACGATATCGAGGTGTGGATGCCGGGGCAGGGCGAGGGCGGCATGTACCGCGAGATCTCATCCTGCTCGGTCTGCGGCGACTTCCAGGCGCGGCGGATGAATGCGCGCTACCGCGGCGCCGACGGCAAGCCGCGCTTCGTCCACACCCTCAACGGTTCGGGCGTGGCGGTCGGCCGCGCGCTGATCGCGGTGATGGAGAACTATCAGCAGGCCGACGGCTCGATCGCCGTGCCGGCGGCGTTGCAGCCCTATATGGGCGGTGCCAAGATCGTCGAACGTTGAGCGAAGGGGCCAGGAACGCATGCGGATCCTCTGCACCAATGACGACGGCATCCATGCCCCCGGCCTCCAGGTCATCGAGGAGATCGCCCGCGAACTGTCCGACGACGTCTGGGTGGTGGCGCCGGAGCTCGATCAGTCCGGCGTGTCGCATTCGCTGTCGCTGAACGATCCGTTGCGGCTGCGCGAGGTGACGCCGCGCCATTTCGCCGTGCGCGGCACGCCGACCGATTGCGTCATCATGGGGGCGCGGCACATCCTGCGCGACAAGTGGCCCGACCTCGTGCTGTCGGGGGTCAACAAGGGCCGCAACGTCGCCGAGGACGTGATCTATTCCGGCACCATCGCCGGGGCGATGGAGGGCGTCATTCTCGGCATCCCGTCCTTCGCCCTGTCCCAGGAGTTCGGCGTCGACAGCCGCCGCAGCCCCTACTGGGATACCGCCAAGACGCTCGGCCCGGGCATCATCCGCAAAGTGCTCGCCGCCGGCATCCCGGCCGACACGGTGATCAACCTCAATTTCCCGAACTGCGCCGCCGACGAGGTGCGTGGGATTACCGTGTCGCGCCAGGGCAGGCGCAACCAGGGTTTCCTCAAGGTCGACGAACGCCACGACGGGCGCGGCAATCCCTATTACTGGATCGGCTTCGGGCGGCTCGCCAATGTCGATCCGCCGGGCGAGGGCACCGACCTCGCCGCGCTCGCCGACAACCGGGTGGCGGTGACGCCGCTGCACGTCGACCTGACCGCCACCGGCTTCTCGAGCCGGCTGATGGAAGTGCTGGCGGGGTAAGTCGGCCGCGCTCCGATCGGCGGCGGTGAAACCGGCAATCGGCGCGCAACGCGAATAGTGCCTGATCTGTTGCGCAGCGTCGATCAGCTGGCGCCGCGCCCGAGCGCGGCTTCGATCGCCTGCTGCAGCGTTTCGAGACGGAACGGCTTCTGCAGCGCCGGATGATTGCGATACTGCTCCGGAACGCCTTCGACGCCGTAGCCGGTGGCGAAGACAAACGGCAGGTTGCGCGAGGCGACGGCCTCGGCGACCGGCGATATCAGCTTGCCGTTGACGTTGACGTCGAGGATGGCGATGTCGAACTGGGCGGAGCGGGCCAGTTTCATGGCATGATCGATATCGCCGGCTTCGGCGGCGACGTCATAGCCGAGATCGGCCAGCATGTCGGCGACCAGCATCCGGATCATGGTCTCGTCCTCGACCAGGAGAACCGAGCCTCGCGAGGCCGGCGGCGCCGTCATTGTGATGTTGTCCCGCTGAAACGACCTCGTTCGACTATGTCCGCGGGGCGCGACCTTGGCAACTGCCATTATCAGGAGGGCCAGCAGCGCAGGTGCTCCGCCTGGCGGGCGCTTGCAACCGGGGCCGCGTTGCGTATTCGTGGTGCGATGGAGGGTTCCCGCATGCCGACATCCGAATGGCCGCCCCAGGAAAAGATGCAGTTTCAGCTCGCTTTGCGCCGCCGTGGCGTCAGCGACCTGGCGGTACTGCGTGCCATGGAAGACGTCCCGCGCGAGCTGTTCGTCGCCGCCGGCGACCGTGCCGATGCCTATCGTGACGTGGCGTTGCCGATCGACTGCGGTCAGACCATCAGTCAGCCGTCAGTCGTCGCCTACATGACCGAGCAGCTCCAGTCCAAGCCCTTCCACCGGGTCCTCGAAATCGGCACCGGCTCCGGTTATCAGGCCGCGGTGCTGTCCCATCTTGCCGGCGACGTGGTGACCGTGGAGCGATTCCGCCTGCTTGCCGAGCGGGCCCGGGAGCGCCTCGCGAGGCTCGGCTGCCGCAACGTCGAAGTGGTTCTGGCGGATGGCTGCAGCATTCCCGATGAACTCGGTCATTTCGACCGTATCCTGGTTACGGCGGCCTTGCCCGACATCCCGGAAGCCTTGGTCGCGCGACTGCAGCCGGATGGAGTTCTGGTCGCGCCGGTCGGGCCGCAGAGCGGCCCACAGGCCCTGGTCAGGCTGAGAAAGACCAAGGACGGCGTCGATCGCGCGGAACTCATCGAGGTCCGCTTCGTTCCGGCGCTGTCGGGGATCGCGCGGGAAATATAAGCGACAACGGATGTTTCGCCGCCATCTGCTGCGCCGCGACAATGGCGGCGCTAAAGGCTTTGTTTACTGGAAATGTGTTTAGTCAATTGAGTGTGAGTTGCGTATCGAGTGAGTAACCATGTCCCGTGCCGCCGAGTTGCTTCGCTCCCGCCGCGTTCCGCAGATCGCGACGCTGGCGCTGATTTCCGTTGGATTTGCCGGGTGCAGCGCGGATACCTCGACGCGCTTTTCCCAGAACGGCTTCGGTAATCCCTACCGGCAGGAGGCCACCGGCTCGATCCAGCCGCAATCCTCCGCGGTGCCATCGGGGCCGGTCGAGAGCCGGCCGTTACCGCAGTATAACCGCCCACAATACAGCGCCGCGCCGGTGCCGCCGATCTCGGCGCCGCAGTCCTATCCGAGCGCGGGCGTAAGCGGGGGCGGCGGCCATGGTGTCGGCTCCTATACGCCGCCGGCGAGGCCGATCGAGACCACCGGGGCGACGCCGCCGCGTTCGGTCGCGGCAACTCCCGCGCCCGGCACGTCGATCATCGTCGGCACCAGCGACTCCATCGACATCCTGGCGCGACGCTACAATGTACCCGCCGCGGCGATCCTCAAGGCGAACCATCTGTCCGGCCCGCGCGCTCTGCAGCCGGGGCAGCGCCTGATCATCCCGCGCGCGACCACGATGGCGGCTGCTCCGGCTGTCGCTCCACCCCTCGCAGCCCCGCCGGTCGCGGCTCCGCCGGCGACGCGGCCGGTTCTTGCCCAGGCGACCGTGCACGTCGTCAATCACGGCGACACGTTGAACTCAATTGCGCGGCGAAATCACGTCACCGTTGCGGAACTCGCCAAGGCCAACAATATGTCGCCGACGGCGCCGCTCAAGCTCGGCATGCGCATCAACGTTCCGGGCAAAACGGCGGCCGCCCAACCTGCGACTGCTGCGCCGACCTTGGCCGCAGCTGCGCCCGCAGCGATCCCGGCGGCTGCACCAGCCAAGGTCGCCTCGGCCGAGCCGACCCAGAAGGCGCTGCTTGCCAATCCGAATCCTCCGGCGGCCGAGGTTCAGCCGGCCAAGGCCGAGACGACCAGCGCCCTGCCGACCTTCCGCTGGCCGGTTCGCGGCCGTGTCATCACCTCCTACGGGGCGAAAACCAACGGCAAGCAGAACGACGGCATCAATGTCGCCGTGCCGGAAGGCACGCCGGTCAAGGCGGCGGAGGACGGCGTCGTGGCCTATGCGGGCAATGAGCTCAAGGGCTACGGCAACCTGATTCTGGTGCGGCATTCGAACGGCTATGTCACTGCCTATGCCCACGCCAGCGAACTGTTGGTGAAGCGTGGCGACACCATCAAGCGCGGCCAGACCATCGCCAAGTCGGGCCAGTCGGGCGAGGCAGGCTCACCGCAGCTTCATTTCGAGATCCGCAAGGGGTCGACTCCGGTCGACCCGTTGCAATTCCTCAACGGCGCCTGAGCCGGCGACGAGACGAGATAGCAAACGCCGCGGCATCGCCGCGGCGTTGTCGTTCCGGAAGTGAATCAAGTGCCGGGCCGCACCGTCATGCGCACGCCCTTGCGGCCGGCAAGATCTTGGACGAACTGCCAGGCGACACGTCCGGATCGGGAGCCGCGGGTGGTCGCCCATTCCAGAGCCTCGTGTTCGAGCTCGGCCTCGTCCACCGCGATACCGAAATGGCTGCTGTAGCCGCGGACCATCGCGAGATATTCGTCCTGGTTGCACTTGTGGAAGCCGAGCCACAGGCCGAAGCGATCCGACAATGAGACCTTCTCCTCCACGGCTTCGCCGGGGTTGATCGCGGTCGAGCGTTCATTCTCGATCATGTCGCGCGCCAGCAGGTGGCGGCGGTTCGAGGTGGCGTAGAGGATGACGTTATCAGGACGCCCCTCGATGCCGCCTTCTAGCACCGCCTTCAGCGACTTGTACGAGGCGTCGTTGCCGTCGAAGGACAGGTCGTCGCAGAACACGATGAAGCGGAAATCGGAGGCCCTGAGCTGCGTCATCAGCGTCGGCAGGCTCTCGATGTCCTCGCGATGGATTTCGATCAGCTTGAGCCGTCCCGCTATGCCGGGGCGGGCGTTGATTGCCGCATGGGCGGCCTTGACGAGCGACGACTTGCCCATTCCGCGCGCGCCCCACAGCAGGGCGTTGTTGGCAGGCAGGCCGATGGCAAATCTTTCGGTATTTTCGATCAGGATGTCGCGCATCCGATCGATGCCCTTGAGCAGCACGAGATCGACCCGGCTGACCCGCGGTACCGGCGCCAGCCGTCCTTCCGGATGCCAGACGAAGGCGTCTGCCGCGGCGAATATCTCCGTGGGAGCGGGGCTGTCGCTGGCCCGGGCGGCCAGGTGTTCGGCAATGATTTCCAGCGCCCGCGCGATGCGTTCACTGGTGCCGTCGGAGGCCGTGCCTGGGACGACTTTTGGACCTTTTGTCGCGCTCCGGCGCCCCGGCCGCGCCGGACCGCGTGAGGGCCTGCGAGCGGCTGTTTTTGCGGTTTTTTTCGACATTGTTCCTCTTCCTGCGCAGGCACCCTGTAGCGAGCCGCCATTCGCCTCGCAAGCTGCCGCGCCCGCGCGGCTGACCGGCGTTGCAATTGGGGCGCTCGCCGTTATAGTCCGCGCGAATTTGCCCGGTCCGGGCGTTCTGGCTTTGCCTTCTTGAGGCTGGCTTGGGCTTGATCCATCGGTTGCTTGGGAAACCCCATCGATAACCGGTGATTCGCTCCCGAGGCGGTCATGGACGTTCTGTTGTGGGACGGCCGGGGAAAAGCGGTGGGCCCCGGATCGGCGAGACCTTTGAACGGCACCGGCTCCGGCACGCTGTTGGGGGCTCGCGCCGGCCCAGCCGAGAGCTCCACGTCCTTCCGACCCTTTGAGGATTTATCGAATGCTGATCACTCCTGCCTATGCCCAGGCTGCAGCCTCCGGCGATGCCAACAGCATGCTGATGTCGCTGCTGCCTTTCGCCCTGATCTTCGTCATCATGTATTTCCTGATCCTCCGGCCGCAGCAGAAAAAGGTGCGCGACCACAACGATCTGGTTAAGAACGTGCGTCGTGGCGACACCGTGGTGACGAGCGGCGGCCTGGTTGGCAAGGTCACCAAGGTGGTCGACGACGACCAGATCGAGGTGGAGATTTCCGACGGCGTGCGGGTGCGCCAGATGCGCCAGATGATCTCTGGTGTCCGCACCAAGGGTGAACCGGCCAAGGAGACGAGCAAGGACGACGCTGCAGCGAGCTGACGGGCCCCCCTCGTCAACCGGCCCGTCCTTATTACACCCAACCGCTATCGATGCGCTGACAGGTAGTTCCGATGCTGTATTTCACCCGCTGGAAGGTGGTGGCGATCGTGCTGACGGCGCTGATCGTATGCCTCTGCGCGGTCCCGAATTTCTTTCCCGAGAGCACGGTGAAGAACTGGCCAGCCTGGGCGCAACGCCGTCTGGTGCTCGGCCTTGACCTGCAGGGCGGCTCCCACATTCTGCTCGAGGTCGACGCCAATTCGGTCCGCAAGGACAAGCTGAACCAGGTTGCCGACGACGCCCGCCGGGCGATGCGCGAGGCGCGCATCCGCTTCGTCGGCGGCATCGGCGTCCGCGGCGAAAACGTCGAGGTGCGGGTTGCGGATGCCGATACCGCTGCGGCGCTCGCCAAGCTGCGTGAATTGTCGCAGCCGCTTAGCGGTCTCGCGGGCGCCAGCGGCCAGCGCACGATCGAAGTCACCGACGCCGGCGGCGGCCTGATCCGGTTGTCGGTCCCGCAGACGGCGATCACCGAGCGTCTGCGCCAGGCCGTCGAGCAGTCGATCCAGATCATCGAAAAGCGTGTCAACGAGCTTGGCACCGTCGAACCGTTGATCCAGCGCCAAGGCGTCGACCGTATTCTGGTGCAGGTGCCCGGTCTGCAGGATCCGAGCCGCCTGAAGGAGATTCTCGGAAAGACCGCCAAGATGGATTTCCGGATGGTCGACCCATCAGTGTCGCCGGAAGTGGCGGCCCAAGGCAGGGTGCCACCTGAATCCGAAGTGCTGATGAGCCAGCAGTCGCCGAAGGTCCCCTATGTGATCAAGAAGCAGGTGCTGGTCTCGGGCGGCGATCTCACCGATGCCCAGGCGGGGTTCGACCAGCGCTCGGGCGAGCCGATCGTGACCTTCCGTTTCAACACCTCGGGCGCTCGCAAGTTCGCACAGGCGACATCGGAGAATGTCGGTCAGCCGTTCGCCATTGTGCTCGACAATGAAGTCATCTCGGCGCCGGTCATCCGCGAGCCGATCACCGGTGGTTCCGGCCAGATTTCCGGCAATTTCACCGTGCAGCAGGCCAACGATCTCGCCATCCTGCTGCGTGCCGGCGCGCTCCCGGCACCGCTGACCATTATCGAGGAACGCACCGTCGGCCCCGGCCTCGGACAGGATTCGATCGCCGCCGGTGAACTTGCCTCCTATGTCGGCTCGATCCTCGTCATCGTATTCATGACGCTGACCTATCGGTTGTTCGGTCTGTTCGCCAACATTGCGGTGGCGATCAACGTCGCGATGATCTTCGGCCTGCTGTCGCTGCTCAATGCCACACTGACGTTGCCCGGCATCGCCGGCATCGTGCTCACCGTGGGCATCGCGGTGGACTCGAACGTGCTGATCTATGAACGCATTCGCGAGGAGGTGAGGGGCGGCCGCAACGCAATCTCGGCGATCGATGCCGGATTCAGCCGCGCGCTTGCAACCATCATGGACTCCAACATCACCACCTTCATCGCCGCGGCGGTGCTGTTCTACATCGGTACCGGTCCGGTGCGTGGCTTCGCCGTGACGCTGGGCATCGGCATCGTCACGACCGTATTCACTGCCTTCACCGTCACAAGGCTCATCGTTGCCGGGTGGGTGAGGTGGAAACGGCCGCAGACCGTGCCGATTTGAGAAGAGAGTTTCGGCTGTGACCCACTGGATCATCCTCGCGCTTGCCGCCTTCATCGTCGTCCTGACGGCACTCAGCGTCACCGGTATCATTCCCTCGGTGCGCGTCGTTCCCGACAACACCACCTTCGATTTTATCCGCTTTCGCCGCATCAGCTTCCCGATCTCGGCGCTGCTGTCGATCGTGGCGATCACACTGTTTTTCGTTCACGGGCTGAACTTCGGCATCGATTTCCGCGGCGGCACGCTGCTCGAGATTCAGAACAAGTCGGGGCCGGCTGACATCGCCGCCCTGCGTGCCAAGCTCGGCACGCTCGGGCTTGGCGACGTGCAGCTTCAGCAGTTTGGCGGCCCGGCCGACGTACTGATCCGCCTCGCCGAGCAGCCCGGCGGCGACCAGGCGCAGCAAGCTGCCGTGCAGAAGGTGCGTCAGTCGCTCGGCGACGCCGTCGAGTATCGACGCGTCGAGGTGGTTGGGCCCCGCGTCTCGAGCGAACTTCTGGCTTATGGCACCATCGGCTTGATGCTCGCGATCGTTGCGATCCTGATTTATCTGTGGTTCCGCTTCGAGTGGCAGTTCGCGTTGGGCGCCATGATCGCCAACGTCCACGACATCGTGCTGACCATCGGATTCATGTCGGTGACCCAGATCGATTTCGATCTGACCAGTATTGCGGCGCTGCTGACCATCCTCGGCTATTCGCTCAACGATACCGTCGTCATCTACGACCGCATCCGCGAGATGCTGCGTCGCTACAAAAAGATGCCGATGCCGGAGCTGCTCAACGCCTCGATCAATTCGACGCTGTCGCGCTCGATCATCACACACGTGACGGTGACGCTGGCGCTGCTCGCGCTGCTGCTGTTCGGCGGCAAGGCGATCCATTCCTTCACCGCGACGATGATGTTTGGCGTGGTGCTGGTCGGCACCTATACCTCGATCTTCATCGCGGCTCCGATCCTGATCTATCTCGGGGTCGGATCGACGCGCCATGGCGACGATGAGCCGCCGTCGAAACCGTAAGGCTGGAACGGTGTTGACGCTGTGCGGGTCTTAACCTGGGACTTTCATTATGGCTGCGGATGCGCCGCATCTGCCGAGGTCGGCGCCGATCGACGCCTATGGCAATGGCGGCTTCCGCTTCGCCGAGATGTCGCATCGGGGCTCGCTGCTGTGCCTGCCGGATTCGATCTGGGCATGGGAAGTCACCGAGCCGTCCTGCATTGACGAATACAGCCTCGCCCGGGTGTTGAAATCGGCCAATGTCATCGACACCCTGATCATCGGTACCGGGACGGCGGTCTGGCTGCCGCCGCAGCGACTGCGGGAGACTTTCCGCGCGGTCCATGTCGGCCTTGATGCCATGCAGACGGGACCGGCGATCCGGACCTGGAACATCATGGTCGGCGAGCGCCGTCGGGTCGCGGCGGCATTGATTGCCGTGCCATGACCGTGTCGAGCGCGCCGGCAATGGACGCATTGCCATGAACGGGGCGGACGAAGAGGCTGCCGCGTTCTGTGCCGCGGCTGTCCGCGAGCATGAGTTTCCGCGCTATGCCGCCACCTTGTTCGCCGCGCCCGAGCAGCGGCGGGCCCTGCTGGCGCTCTATGCCTTCGCCGGCGAACTTGCGCGGGTGCGCGATCACGTCACCCAACCCTTGCCCGGGGAAATCCGGCTGCAATGGTGGATCGATGCGCTGACGGGCGAGGGCCATGGCGGTACGGAGGGCCATCCGGTGCTCGCTGAACTCAAGCGTGCCACCGCCCGTTTCGATCTGCCGGTCGACGATCTGACGCGCATCGTCGATGCTTGGCTCTTCGATCTCTACGATGATCCGATTCCGACCGAGGCGGCGCTCGATGCCCAGTTCGCCGGCACCCGTTCGCAGCTGTTTCGCCTGGGAGCGCAGGTCTGCGGCGGCAAGAGCTTGGCCGTGAGCGCCGAACTGATCCGCCACGCCGGTCTCGCCGAAGGCCTCGCCTGGATGATCGCGATGCTGCCGCGCCACGCGTCACGGCGCCAGCTGTATCTGCCGGGGGAGCTGCTCGAACTCAACGGCGTCCCGACCGCGGATCTATTCGCCGGAAAAGCGACGCCGGCGCTGCGCAGGGTCATCGCCTATCTCGTCCACGAGGCGCGAAATCATCTTGCCGCCGTCGCGGACGGGCTTGATGCGGCGCCGGGCGAACTGCACCCCGCCTTCCTGCCGCTGGCCGGCGTGGGGCGCCAGCTCGCCCGGCTGGAGAGGGTGGAGTTTGATCCGTTCCGCGCCGCGCCATCGTCACGCCTGGCGATCCTGTGGGCGGCCTGGCGGGCGGCACGCGATATCAGGCGGCTCGCGGCGTGAATGAAGCTCGACGAGCCTCTCCGCGCGGCACTCCGACAAACGGTGTCAGAAGCTGAAGCGGTCGCGCAGGTTCTTGCGTCGGTCGAGCAGCCCCTTCATCGCGGCGCGATCCGAGGCGTTCACCAGCAGCGGCTCGATGAGGTCGACCTGGTTCATGGCGACAAGCTGCAGGAATTCGCTGCGGACGCGGCCATCGGCGTCGCGCGGCAGGCGTTCGACGACCTGCAGGTGCTCGGGCGGCGGGGGCAGGTCGCGCGCCTGGGACAGCGCCGCTGTGAGCTCGGCTTCGAGCGTCTCGCCCGAGGCTTCGACGAATGCGTAGAGGCCGACGCCGGAGCGACGGTCGGCGAACGCGACAATGGCGGCGTCGCGCACCTGCGGATGGGACTTGAGGCGGGCGATCAGCGGCGGCGCATCATTGACCAGGCGGCGGCCGCCGCCTTCGCGGTCGGTGAAGTTGAACACCCCACGGGTAATTGCCCGATAGACCTTCTTGCCGGTCATCAGCCACACGCGGGCGAATACCGATTTGCGGGCGAGGATGCGACGTTCGGCGGCGGTCAGCGCCTCGGGGGCGTAGCGGCGCTTGTGTTTGAGCAGGTGCCGCAGATCCTCATAGGCCGCGATACGGAATAGCCGACTGCGCCGCCTGAAGCAGACTGCGAGCTGAAAATCGGTGAGATAGGCCCGGCCGTCGGCGCCGCGCAGCCAGTTCTGCTCCTTGGCGAGATCGTTGTGGCAGATGCCGGCGCGGTGCAGGCGACGCAGCGCCGCCTTGGCGGAGGCGAAATAGGCGCGGTCGCCGATCGGGCGGGCGAGATGCAGGGCAACGCCGTCGATGAAGCCGCGGGCCAGGGCGCGGCGGCCGGCCCATAGCAGCGGCGGCCCGACATCGAGCCCGCTTGCGCGGGTGAGCGCCTTCTTCTCGCGGTTGAACAGGTGCAGCGCCAGCGGAAAGGACCACCACGGCACTTGGTCGAGTCGTCGCAGCACGGCGCCGCGCTCACCGCTCTCGGCGCGGAAACGCCCGCGCTCGACAGTAGAAAATACGTCGCGCTTGAGCAGCACGCCTTCGGTCCATCGGCCGGCGAGTGCGGCGGCGTCGTCGCGGGGCAGGGTCATGCGTAAGGTCTCGGAGAGTTCGGCATCGGCGGCCACAGTTTCGGGAGATCAGGCGGCGGCCGGCGATCGCAGCGAAGCCGCGAGCCAACGTTCGAGATCGGCGAGGGCCCGCGCACTCAGGGCCTGCTTCTTGGCGATCGACTTGTCGTTGCCGCGCAATCGCTTGCCGTCGGGGCCGCGGGTCGGCGCCGAAGCCAGCGGCGGAAACAGCCCGAAGTTGACATTCATCGGCTGGAACGACCGGGGCCCCGCGTCGATCGTCTCGATATGCCCTCCGGTGATGTGGCCGAGGAGGGCGCCGAGCGCCGTCGTCGGCGGCGGCGCCGGCAGCGAAGCGCCGCGCGCCTGTGCCGCCGCGAACAGGCCGGCGAGCAGCCCGATGCCGGCGGATTCGACGTAGCCTTCGCAGCCGGTCATCTGGCCGGCGAAGCGCAGGCGCGGTTCGGCCTTGAGGCGCAGTTCGCCGTCGAGCAGCTTGGGCGAATTGAGAAAGGTGTTGCGGTGCAGGCCGCCCAGTCTGGCGAACTCGGCTTTCTCCAGCCCGGGAATGGTCCGGAAGATCCGCAACTGTTCGCCGTGACGCAGCTTGGTCTGAAAGCCGACGATGTTGTAGAGCGTGCCGAGCTTGTTGTCCTGGCGCAGCTGGACGACCGCGTAGGACTTCACGGTCGGATTGTACGGATTGGTCAGGCCGACCGGCTTCATCGGTCCGTGGCGCAGGGTCTCGCGGCCGCGCTCCGCCATGACCTCGATCGGCAGGCAGCCGTCGAAATAGGGCGTGTCCGCCTCCCATTCCTTGAACTCGGTCTTGGCGCCGCTCAGCAGCGCGTCGACGAAGGCGTCGTACTGCTCCTTGGTCATCGGGCAGTTGATGTAATCGGCGCCGTTGCCGCCGGGGCCGACCTTGTCGTAGCGCGATTGATACCAGGCCACCGACATGTCGATCGTATCGCGATGCACGATCGGCGCGATGGCGTCGAAGAAGGCCAGCGCGCTTTCGTCGGTGTGGGCGCGGATGGCTTCGGCCAGCGCCGCCGATGTCAGGGGACCGGTGGCAATGACGACCTGCTGCCAGTCCGCCGGCGGCAGCCCGGCGACTTCGCCGGGCGCGAAGGCAATCCTCGGGTGGGCGTGCAGCGCCTCGGTCACCGCCGCAGCGAAACCGTCGCGGTCGACCGCCAGCGCGCCGCCGGCGGGCACCTGATTGGCATCGGCGGCCCGCATGATCAGCGAGCCGAGGCGGCGCATCTCGGCGTGCAGCAGCCCGACGGCGTTGGTGCTGGCATCGTCGGAGCGGAAGGAGTTGGAGCAGACCAGTTCGGCGCAGCCGCCGGTGCGGTGTGCCTCGGTCATGCGCTGCGGCCGCATCTCGTGCAGCACCACGTCGATGCCGGCGTTGGCCAGCTGCCAGGCCGCCTCGGATCCGGCGAGGCCGGCGCCGACGACATGGACGGGTCCCGAGGACGTTGATGATGTACGCGTCATGGCCCTACCTAGTGCGGCGGACCAGGTAAGGCAACACGCGCGCTGCGCAACAGATCAGGCCCTGTTCGAGACGAGCCCCTGAGGTTCAGACGGTAATATATAACCGCCAACCCAAAACGAAAACGCCCGCTTGGGGCGGGCGTTGTCCGTCAGTTCCGAGAACCGAAGCGGTCAGCCGTGGTAGGCACCGGCGGCGACGCGCTGAATGTCCGAGCGATCGAGGCCGATATCGGCCAGTTCACGGTCGCTGAGGCGCGACAGCTCGGCGAGATTGCGCTGATAATCCCGGAACGCCTGGATCGCGCGGATCAGTGTCATCAACATTGTCGTTCTCCTTCGTCATCTGGATTCAGCTCTTCGGAAGAGCCGTTCCGCTGCGAAACAATATAGGCGAGCTCTTCGCGCTGCGGCATAGCAAATGTTGCGATGCAGCTAATCACAAAGTGCATGCCTGCGTTAAAGGCTGATTAAACATTCGACTCGAATGCAGCCGAGCTGGGCAAGGCGCGCGACGCCGCCGAAATATCGTTCTTATGCAAGAAAAATCAGTCAGATAGTCTGGCGCAACGAGGGCTTCTTCCGGGGCCGTCGGCAAGGCTTCTTGCCGTGTGACGGAATCGGATGGAGCGATTCGCTATGCATTATTGTATTGTAATATAGATTCATTTGTTGATGTGCAGCTGCCGGCGATTTCCCGCGATCCGCTCAGGACGCGCTTTCCACCGGCAACGTGCCGGTGGGCAACTTGCGGGCGATGGACCGGACGTTGCGGCCGTGGCATAGGCGTAACCATGTCCGGCCTGTGCCTGCTGCGACGGTTGCCGCTCGTCCTGCTCGTCTACGGCTTCGCGCTGCAGACGGTTGCGAACGGCTGGGGCCACGCCTTCAGTGTGCTGGCGCCGATCTGCCACGCCGGTCCGCTCGATGCCGCAGGCTCGCCGGAGGCGCCCAGCCTGCCGGTGTCGCACGACTGCATCGCCGGTTGTGTGCTGAGCTGCGGCGACGCCATGCCGTCGCTGCCGCCGCCGGCGACGGTCGCAATTCCGATCGCGCTGCCGATCGCGGCGCGGGGGCCGGCAATCGCCGCGGTTCGCCCGGCGGGGCGACTGAAACTCGCGGCGGTGTCGGCGCGGGGACCGCCGAGCGGCGCCTGAGCGCAACTGTCTGCCGTTCAATTCCCCCTGATCCGTTCGAGGTCTTCCATGACTGCTTTCCGCCGCGGCGTTCGCACGTCGCAATACCTGCCTGTCATCGCGCTTTTCGCTGCCGGTCTTCCGGCGACCGCTTCAGCACATGTGAGCATCGCCCCCGCCGAGGCGCGCGCCAATTCGTACCAGCGCCTTGCGTTTCAGGTGCCGCATGGTTGCGGTGCGGCCGCAACCAATACGCTCCGCGTCCAGATCCCCGAAGGCGTCATCGCCGTCAAACCGATGCCGAAGCCGGGCTGGACCCTGAGCACGACCCGAGGCGATTACGCCAAGAGCTACGTCAGCCACGGTCAAACCGTGACCAGCGGGGTCAAGGAGGTGGTGTGGTCCGGTGGCGCGCTGGCGGACGACAATTACGACGAATTCGTCATTTCGAGCTTCGTCACCGCCGATCTTCCCGCCGGCCGGCCGGTCTTCTTCCCGACCGTGCAGCAGTGTGGCAGCAGCGAAAATCGCTGGGTCGAGATTCCCGCCGCCGGCCAATCGAGCCACGATCTCAAGTCGCCGGCGCCGAGCCTCTCGCTCGTCAGCGACAGTGTGACCGTCGCCCAGGCAAAGGACCCGGCCAAGCACGAGGGGCACGACCACGGCGACCACGATCATGGTGCGGCGGCGGCCGACACGACGAAGGTCGGCGACCTCGTCATCGCGACGCCGTGGACCCGGGCGACGCCGGGCGGCGCCAAGATCGGCGGCGGCTATCTCAAGATCACCAACACCGGCAAGGCCAGCGACCGGCTGGTCAGCATCAGCGCCGGCTTTGCCGGCCACGTCGAGATCCATGAGATGTCCATGGACGGCGGCGTCATGAAGATGCGGCCGCTCGCGAGCGGCCTGGAAATCAAGCCGGGCGAGAGCGTCGAGCTCAAGCCCGGCGGCTACCACGTGATGTTCATGGACCTGAAGCAGCCGCTCAAGGAAGGCGACACGGTCAAGGCGACGCTGACCTTCGACAAGGCCGGCCCGGTCGACGTCAGCTTCGCCGTCAATGCGGTCGGTGCCGGCGCCCCCGGCGGCGGCGGGCACATGCACCACTGATCGCCGAAGATCGATGCTGCGGGCCCGGCTGCGATGAGCAGCCGGGCTTTCTTTTTTAGCGGTGGAGAATTAGGGGGCGCGGTCGAGCTGGCCGGCGAAGCTGGCGACCGTGCGCGCATAGACCTCGCTCTTGTTCCACTGCTGCAGCACCGCGAAATTGGGCGAGCCCGGGGCCCATGGCTGGCCCCGCTTCCAGCCGGAGCTCGCCAGAAAATTGGCGGTGGAGGCGAGCACGTCGGGAGCGCTGCGGAGCAGATCCCGCCGTCCGTTGCCGTCGAAATCGACGGCGTATTTGACGTAGGACGACGGCATGAACTGGGTCTGGCCGATCTCGCCGGCCCAGGCGCCGCGCATTTCGCCGGGGCTCAAGTCACCGCGCTCGACGATGCGCAGCGCGTCCAGCAGTTCTCCACGGAACATCTCGGCGCGGCGGCAGTCGTAGGCGAGGGTGGCGATGGCGCGAATGGTGGAAAACTTGCCGGTGTTGACGCCGAAGTCGGTCTCCAGTCCCCAGATCGCCACCAGCACCGAACCGGGGACGCCATACTTTTCCTCGATCCGCGCCAGCACCGAGCCGTATTGCTTCATCATGTTGCTGCCGCGCGTGAGGCGCGGCGGGATCATGCGCGCGGAGAATTCCTCGAAGCTCTGGCTGAACACGCGCTGGTTGCGGTCGCGCGCCAGGACCGCCTGATCGGGCGTGACGCCGGCGAGTCCGCTGGCGACGGCCGCGGCGGAGATGCCCTCCTTGGCGGCGTCACGCTTGAACTGGTCGAGCCAGCTTTCGAAGCTGCCGCTGCCGCAGGGGACTGCGGCCTCGACGGGCCGGGCCAGGGTCACGGCAAGGGTGCCGCCGATCGCGGCAACAAGCGCTATGGCCGCCGCCCGGTCCAACAAGGGCCGGGGGCGGCGGGACGGAATGGCATCGGGCATCGCGGTCGCGTGGTCTTCCGGTTCGGCCGGGCATGGCCAGGAGGAGAACCGGCAGGATCGGCAACAACGGCGGCCAAAACGTGACGCGGCCGGCCAGCCTCGCGGGCGATGCATCGTTGGCGCTGCGCCTTGAGTCGGTCGAGGCGGTTTCATTGTGGCGGCATTCTGTCGCGATGAAGCGGAAGCCGTTGTTGTCGTGCGGTTTTTCGTGCGTTGGCAGCCGCGGCGGGCGCGTCTAGTGTCCCGTCTCCGAATTACCGCTTCGTTTGCCTCACGCTCGCACGGTAATTCGGAGACCTACGAGAGGGCTGCCGCGAAGGCGGTAGGCAATTGCGAGACGCCACACTAGTGTGCCGCCGTGGTGGTCGCCGGGCGGAGCTGTGAGCGCCGGGCGACGACACCACAGTGATTTGGGGAGCGACTGATGAGCATTTTCGGCAAAATCCTGAACGCGATCTTCGGCAGCAAGGCCGAAGCCGCACCGCCCGGACCGGGTTCGGCGACGGCGTCAGCCACCGCGCCGACACCCACGGCGACGGTGGACGTCGCGGCCATTCTCGACAAGGCGGTGGCGGCGCAGAAGGAGAAGCTCGAATGGCGCACCTCCATCGTCGATCTGATGAAGGCGCTCAACCTTGATTCCAACCTCGCCGCGCGCAAGGAACTGGCCAAGGAGCTGCATTACGACGGCGACGCCAACGACACCGCCAAGATGAACGTCTGGCTGCACCGCCAGGTCATCAAGAAGCTCGCGGAGAACGGCGGCAAGGTGCCCGACGACCTCAAGGTCTGATCCGCGCCGCAACATTCCGCGCGATCGAAAGGCCCGCCAATGGCGGGCCTTTTTTTGGGCGCGAATTTTTCCGGGCGCGAATTCGCCGCCGGGGGCGCCGACGCCGCCACGCTGCCGAAGGCGGCGGGACGGATGACCACAGTGACAACGGCAAGAAGCCAAAGAAAGCGTCGATGGCTTCACCGAGACACGGCGCAAGGGCAGGGCGCCCGGACCACGGATCGACCTGCGCGAGCAATCAAAACGGCGGTTTCGGCTGCTCGGGTTTCGGGCCGAAAGCCCGCGCCGTATCCCGCTGCGGGCGGCTGACCTTGGACAGAGCGAGCTGCCGCGCGAACTCTCGATCGCCGGCCTCCTTGTATTGCGGACTCGTCAGTGCGGCCAGGAACGCCACGACATCGTCGATCTCGGGCTCCGTCAGCGCCAGCGGCTGGATGTCCGCGTCGAGCCATGGATCGGCAAGGCCGGCCCCCTTGTTGTAGTGATCGACGACATCCCACAGCGTTTCCGCCGATCCGTCGTGGAAGTAAGGCCCTGTCACCATGACGTTGCGCAGGTTGGGCGTCTTGAACGACGCAATGTCGCTGTTCGTCCTGGTGATGAGGAAACGCCCCAGAACGGACATCTCGTCCGCGATCGCCGCGTTGTCGACATCGCCCGCGCGAGCCTGCGCCAGGTCGCGCGCGGCCTGTTGTGCCAGGGGGCCGACGCGATGGCGGAGGATGCCGATGCCGATGTTGTGAAAGGCATGATCGGTGAAGACCGTGACATCCCGCTCCTTGTCCGTCAGGGCATGGCAGAGGTTGCAGCGCGCCTTGGCATTGAACAGCTCCCAGCCGCGTTTGGCCGAATCGCTGATGGCGCCGGTGTCTCCGGCGATGAAATGGTCGAAGGGAGAATCGAACGAAGCCAGGGTGCGCTGGTAGGTCGCGATGGCGCGCAACATGTCCTGTTCGTTGACGCCGCGATCGAAGGCCTGCCTGAACCGGTCCTGATAGTCCTTGTCGGCCGCGATCCTGGACACGGCATCGCCGATGCTGGGCGAGCCCATCTCGACGGAATTGGTGATCGGCAGCGCCGCCTGCTGCTCCAGCGTATCGACCCGGCCGTCCCAGAACTGCGTCTTGTTATAGAGCGCGTTCAGCACGGTCGGGGCGTTGCGTTGACCTGCGCGGCCCTTGATGCCGATGGACACGGGCCTGCCGTCGGTGAAGGCGCGAGCCGGATCATGGCATGTGGCGCAGGACACCGTGCCGTCGCCCGAGAGCCGGCTGTCGAAGAACAGCTTCTCGCCCAGCGCAACCACCGCAGGCGTCAGCGGGCTGGCCGGCGGGATCACCGAGGCGGTCAGCGCCGCGGGAAATCCGACCTGATCCTGCGAGCGTGGGCCGGCCAGCGGGCCCTGTTCGGGGAGCGGCGGCGCCTGCCCAGGGGCCAGCGCCGGCGGCGGACCGGCGCCCGCGGCCTCGTCGACGGCCGGCGCGGCGATCGCGCAGGAGTTGTACGCCAAAAGCAACAGAACCACCGGCAATGTGGCACGCATCCGATAAGCCTCGCTGTGAATGGAAGGCGAGATCTAGTGTCCCGTTTCCAACGTTCGTATTCCTTTGCAGCACGCCCTTCTACGACGTTGAAAACAAAGGGACACTAGCATCATTATGATTCTAGTGCGGTTTTGGATCTGACGCGCGTTCGAAGAATTCGCTCCGATGCTGATACGAGCGTCAGATCCACCGCACTAGCACCAACATGTCGGGACCTCCAGCTGCCCGAAGGCGGCCCATCAGAGCGTTTTCCCGCGAAGGGTCACCGCCCGATTTACATTGCCTTTCCCGTGAATGACGGCAATATCGTCGAGCGGATGTGCGCAGTCTGGAGGCGGACGAGCAAGCGATCGAAAGTTTCGCGATTTCATCGAAGGGGTTAAGCCATGTCACTCGGACTTATACTCGTCATCATCCTCGTCATCTTTCTGCTTGGCGGTTTCAGCGGCCGCTTCGGTGGCTACGGCTACGGCTACGGGCACGGAGGCATCGGGATCATCGGCGTTATCCTGATCATCCTCGTCGTTCTGCTTCTCCTCGGTAAGATCTGATCTGACGAAAATCAGCTCGTTGGTCTTACGGGCTGGCTTGTGGCGGCGGAGAGTCGAGCGGTTTCGTCATCCACTCGCTCACGGCCGCAGCAGGTCGGACTCTCCTCGAATTTGACTCTTTTTCGAGCGAAGTGGCACCGGTTCACGTGAAGAAGACGCGTGCCTGCGCTGGAATTCCAGTTGAGTACAGGCCGTTTTGCGGCCGGCGCGCGGGCCTGTGCCGGAGCGGTGGCAGCAGGGCAGCAGCGTTCCTGCGCCGATCGCCGGTTCGTTGATCATTGATCTAGGTCAATACTCCGGTGCGCGTTGGGCGGATTGTGATTGCGCGGCCGGCGGCAGGCAAGAGACTTGCTGCTTGAGGTACTCCGGAAATGAGAGGGTACGGCTATGAACAAGCAGACAATGAAACGCGCCATCGTCGTCGCGGTCGTCGGTGTCGGTACGGCGATGCTCGGCTCGGTGCCGTCGTCGGTGGCTGCCCCGGTCTCGTCGGGCATGACCGTCTTGAAGCAGGCGGATGTGTCATCTGAGGTGACCGACGTCCGCTATCGCCACTATCGCGGTCGCCGCTACTACGGCGGTCCGGGGGCCGCTATCGGCCTTGGCATCCTAGGGGCTGCGGCTGGAGCCGCCGCCTATGGAGCCTACGGGCCCGGATACTATTATGGACCGGGGCCAGGTTACTATGGCGCTCCCTATCCTTATCCCTATCAACGTCGCTACTACTCCCCCTATTGAGGGGGCGATTGGCGTTGGGCCCGTTGCGGTGGGCTGAGCTGCCGCCGGTTTGAGGGCTTCGCGCGGATTTTCTTGGGCTCGCCAATGCGCGCAGGCGGTTCGGCTGACAAGGATTGAGCGGCAACCGGTAATTCGGAGACAGGACACTAGCGCTGCCAGCTCACGACGTCGGCGGCAGAATCGGTGCCGCCTTCTCGACCGTCAGATCCGAAAGAAATGAGGTCGTAGGGTTCTCCATGCTGTCCGGGGTAAATGTATGAATAGGTCTGCCCCCATGGATCGTTCGGGACCACCGTACCCTTGAGATACGGGCCATTCCAATGGCTGGTGCCGTCTGGCTTCTTCACAAGCGCATTCAAGCCGGTCGTTGCCGGTGGATAGCTGCCGTTGTCCAGGTAATAGAGATCAATTGCGGCCTTCAGACTCTCCATCTGAATGCGAGCTGCTTTGGTTTTGGAGTCGGACAAGTAGTTGAGCACGCGTGGTCCAACCATTCCGGCTATCAAGCTGATGATCGCAAGCACGACCAGGAGCTCGACCAGAGTAAATCCGGCCTCGGGGCTAGTGGTTTGTTTCTGTTTGGAAGCCCGTTTCGTTACAAGCCTACCTGCGAACGCAGTTTGTCGAATTCTTGCCATCAAGACAGACCAATCGCGCGGCCGTGTGAGCCACGCTAACTCCGCAAAAGCTTTGCAGCCTTAAGGTTGTTTACGGCTCAAAGAGAGCGGCGAAATAGAATCGCGACAGAGGAGTGACCGCAAAACCGGATCCTCTCCTGCTACAACAATACCCTAGCGCCCTCAATCTACTCGTGCCAGTCGTTCCATCCTGGTCCAATCCTTAGTTGTGGACAACGGAACTTCGGACCAATGCCGTTTTTCCCCGCTGGTCATGTCAGGCTATAGTGCTGAAATACCGATGTGTGTGTCACACAGCGGTGTCGGCCATTTCCTACGTGCCCTGAGGCCGGGTGCTCAATTCCAAATGTTGTGGTGCAGCCTTGGCGCAGCGACCTGCGTTTCCAAGGAGCGTCGCGACGACAACGCGTGGTCCCGTTCTTGGTGGGCTTGCGGCTTCCGGAGCTTTAGTTGGTGTTGTCCTACAATCCGTACCGCAAAATCATTGTAGCGTTGCTCGCGATAGTTGTGTCTGGGTGCCAGGGAATGGAGTTGGAAAGCGCTGCTATTCCGACATCGACGGACACTTGGAATAGCCCGCCTCGTACACGTGCCAGTGGATATGATGTTAGGGTTGCCAGCTTTGCGTCGCCGGGGAGTGCGGCGATGACCGTCGCCGAGCCGACCTTTCTGGATGGGACGGGCAGGTTCCTGGGTAGTCGACCGGCGTCGTCCCAGCCACAGCAGAGCGAGGACCCCGGCGAAGGTGTGACGCTCAACCTGGTGGGCGTCCCCGTGTCCCAAGCGGCCAAGGTCGTTCTCGGAGACTTTCTAGCTGTCAGATATGCCCTTGATCCAAGCGTGGAAGGCAAAGTCACCCTGCAAACGCCGGGTCCGATCTCCAAGACGGCAGCGCTCGATCTATTTCAGGCGGCGCTGCGGTCGAACAATGCAGCGCTGATTTCAATCGGCGGCGCTTATAAGATCGTGCCATTGGATCAGGCGAATTCCACGGCAAATCTTCGCATCGAGGGCGACCCAAGCGCCGTGGGAGCCATTGGTTCTCAGGTCAGGGTCGTTCAGCTCAAATATGTCAGTGCTGCGGAGATCAGGCGAATTCTGGACCCGATATCCCCCCGCGGCGGAGTCGTAAGCACTGATAACGCCCGCAATACCATCACGCTCTCCGGGGGCTCGCAGGATATCAGCGGGATGCTGGAGGCGATCTCAATCTTCGACGTCGATGTGATGAAGGGCATGTCGTTCGGGATCGTCCCAGTCAGGACCTCTCAGCCGAGCGCAATCGCAGATGAGCTCAAGACCATCTTTGCGTCGAACAAAGAAGGTCCGATGTCCGGCATGGTGCAGTTTCTGCCGAACAAGAGACTCGGCGCGATACTGGTGATTACGCCCCAACAACGATATCTGTCCCGGGCTGTGACCTGGATCCGAAAGCTCGATGCGCAGGCCGAGGGCAGCGAAAAACAGTTCTTCACCTATTCGGTGCAGAACCGGCGCGCCAAGGAGCTCGTCGGGGTTCTTCAATCGATGTTCTCCAACGGCAAGGACTCGGGCGCGACATCGACTCGAAGCGTCGCACCGCAATATCAGGAGGCTAGCCTTCAATCGCCGGCGCCGCAGCAGTCGCCAACTCTGTCGGGAGCTTCGGGAGCTTCGGGAGCTTCGGGAGCTGGAGCGGCCGCGCTGTTGTCGTCTCAGTCGCGGCTGGGCGTCTCTTCGGGCGGGACAGGAGCGAACGCCGACTCCGGTGCGACCGTGCAGCTTGGTCGCGATGAGTCTAGTGGTGATGCGCGGATCAAGGTGGTCGCCGACGAGAGCCGAAATGCCATCCTGATCGAGGCGACGCCGGCCGATTATCGGCGAGTCATGCGGGTTCTCGCGTCGCTCGATGTCATTCCAGGCCAAGTTCTGATCGAGGCAACGATTGCCGAAATCACCCTCAAGGATGAGCTGAAGTTCGGGCTGCGCTGGTTCTTGAGGAACAATGGCTCAACCTTTACCTTCACGGATGACCTTAGCGGCGCGGTCAGTCAGGTCTTCCCGGGATTTTCATATGCGCTCACTGCGGCCAATATTTCGGCAACACTGACGGCACTCAACTCGATCACGGACGTCAATGTAATCTCATCGCCGTCCTTGACCGTGGCCGACAACAAGACTGCTGTACTTCAGGTCGGTGACCAGGTGCCGATTGTCACGCAATCGGCCGTAAGCGTTTTGACGACCGGCGCACCGGTCGTGAATTCCGTCAGCTATAAAGACACCGGCGTCATTCTGTCGATCACCCCGCGCGTCAACGAAAGCGGGCGGGTGATGCTCGATATCGAGCAGGAGGTGTCGACCGTCTCCACCACCAAGTCGTCGACGATCGACTCGCCGACGATCAGCCAGCGCCGCGTCAAGACAAGCGTTGTCGTCAACGATGGCGAAGCATTCGCGCTTGGTGGTATGATCCAGGACACCAAGAACGTCACGCGATCTCAGATTCCTCTTATTGGCGACATTCCGTATATCGGCAGCGCGTTCAAAATGAAGGATAACGTCGTCGGCAAGACCGAGTTGATCATTCTGATCGCGCCGAAAGTCATTCGCAGCCTCAACGAGGCGCGGCAGGTGACCGATGAGTTCCGGCGAGAACTGGCGATCAATATCCCCTATGGCCGGCACCAGCCCAAGACGGTTGAGCAGACGTTTCGTCGGACGTTTGAATGAGGGGCCCATGCCAACTTTCCAATACCGAGCGTATGGTAGCCTTGGAAATTTGGAGGAGGGGCAGATCGCGGCTCAGTCCACGGAAGCTGCCGAAGCGGCTCTGGTCGACAGAGGATTGGTCCCATTTCAACTCAAAGAATCGGCTAACGCAGATGAAAGGGTGCCGTGGTGGCGCCGAGACATTTTTTCGACAGGACCGAGCAGTCGGGCTGTTCTCGGACAATTTACCCGGGAGTTAGCTGAGCTATGTTCGTCGGACATCCCGATCGATGCTTGTCTCGATATCCTGTCGGCGCAATCGGCATCGCCCGTTATGCGGCCCGTCGCTGCCAAGCTGCTGAGCGCTGTGCGGGACGGGACATCCCTGGCCGATGCAATGCGAAAACAGGCGGGGCGGTTTCCCGAGGACTATCAGAATGTCGTGCGTGCTGGAGAAGCCAGTGGAACCCTGGCTTCAGCCCTGGATGAGCTCGCCGAACTATTGGCGCAGCGGGCCGCCGTAGAGGCGAAGGTATGGTCTGCGCTGACCTACCCGGCCATTTTGTTCGGTCTGGCGGCCATTTCGGTCGTGGTCATCGTGTCTGTTCTCGTGCCGAGCATCGTGCCTATCTTCGAGCAGAGTGGCAAAAGACCGCCCGAACTGCTCAGGATCGTCATCTGGGTCAGAGACAACGGTGCCTGGCTCGGGCTCGCCGGGGCGGGAGCGGTCGGCTTGGCCGGTGCGACCTTCGCCTGGATCCGGCGGGATCCGCGTCGGCTCTACACCTGGGACGCATACATGCTGAAGGTGCCGGTGATTGGCCCCCTGGTCCTGGAGCGCGAGACGGCCCGCTTTGCGCGAACGCTTGGTACGCTCCTCAAGGCTGGCGTCCCCCTTCTGCAGGGCGCCGTCGCCGCGACCTCGGTCGTCGCGAGCCGGGTCATCGCGGCAAAACTGGACCGCGCAATCGGGATGATCCGCGAGGGCCGATCGCTGGCGAATGCCCTGAGTACCGAACAGGTCTTTCCAGACGTCGCGCTTCGGATGATTGCTGTCGGAGAAGAAACCGCCAGGCTCGATCGCATGCTACTGCGTACGGCGGGGCTTTTTGAACAGAGAATCGAGAGGGGCATCGACCGGCTGATGACCCTGTTGACGCCGGCGCTGACCGTCGCAGTCGCGTTCATCGTCGGAGGGCTGATCATGGTCGTCATGAACGCGATCTTGAGCGTGAATGATCTGGCCGCCGGATGACTGGCGCTTACGATTCGGAGACGGAGGCCGGTTTCTCGGTCGTTGAGATGCTGGTCATCACGGCGATTCTGGCAATGGCTGTCGCCGTTGCGCAGCCATTGATGCGAGGCCAGCCGGATCGTCTGAGGTTCGACGCGGCGGTCGGGCGCATTCTGGATGCGGTCAAGTCGACTCGCGCATCGGCGATTGCCGGCAATTCGGAAATGACCTTGGTGTTTGATCTCGATCGACGACAATTCTATTCCGGCGTGGTTGCCCCGACTGTTCTTCCTGGAGAAATCTCCGTCAGGCTGAAGGTAGCAGCCCTTACCGAGGCGACGTTGGGCAGTGGCCGCATCGTCTTCTTTCCGGACGGCTCGTCCACGGGGGCCGAGATCCTTGTTTCCATGAAGGCATTTTCATCGGCCATCTGCGTGAATTGGATCACAGGCATCCCGCATGGGGACGTTCGATGCGCCGGGCCGTAGATACGGGTCTGTTTGCGGAGCAGGCCGGTGATGGTGGTCCGGAGGCGGGCTTCACCCTGATCGAGACGATCGCCGCGCTCGCGATTCTCGCCATTTCGTTGACGATAATCTTCCAGGTGATCGGTGCAGGGGTGTCGCGCGGCGGACAAGCGGAAATGCTCGGTCGGGCAAGGCAGATCGCGCAGTCGGCGCTGGCGCGCGTCGGTACCGAAATTCCGTTGAAGGCCGGCGACACCGAGGGCGAGGAGACCGGTGGATTTCGCTGGCGTTTGAGGCAGGCGCCCCATGGCGACGCGGCCGACCGTCGCGCCTGGCCGGTCGCGGTGCTCGAAATCACTGCGGAAGTATCCTGGGGGGGGAGCGGGTCCGGAAATGGGATCAAGCTGACGACGCTCCGTACGGCGGCCAAGCGGGGCGCGCCATGAGGAGTGCCGACGAGAGCCCTCGAGAGGCAGGCTTCACCTTGGCCGAAACCCTCGTCGTGATCGCCGTGTTCAGCCTGCTCGCGGCGACGCTGTTCGGCGCCGTCCGGTTCGGCTTGCGCGCCTGGCAAGGTGTCTCGAACCGGGCTGTCGCCACCGATGAGGTTCTTGCCGTGCAGGACTACCTTCGGCATGCGATCGCGAACGCCTATCCGGCCTTCGTGAGGGAAACCTCGGCGAGGGGGCACTTGGATTTTTCCGGCACCAGGACGTCGATGGTCTTTGTCGGGCCTTCGCCACTCTCGCGAGGCATCGGCGGGCGCGCGCGTATCAATCTGATCGCCGAACCGTCAGGGCAAGGGATGGCCTTGACGGTATCTGCACAGCCCGAGCTGCAGGCCGGCAATCAATCGGAGATGAAGGACGTCATCCTGCGTGATCTGAGAGATATCGAGTTCGCGTATCGCGGCTCGGTACGGTCCCAACGCGCCGAATGGCAGAGTACATGGGAGGGGCTACCGGCCATGCCATCCATGATCAGGATTCGGGCAAGCTTCGGTCCGGACGATCCGAGGATCTGGCCGGATCTGGTCATTGTGCCGCGAATTGATGTCGATGTGACCTGCGTCTACGATACGCTGACGAAGTTGTGCAGGGGCAGATGACGAAGATCGCGGTGGTGGTCATGCGAAGAGAAAATTGAGGCCTTTCGGATGCCGCTGTTATCGGTGCTTTGGGGGGTGGCCCTGCTATCGTTGATCTCCCTTTCGCTGCTCAATACGACGGCGACATCGAGGAGAATCGCTCAGAATACCCTGGACGCCGCCCAGGCCGAGGCTCTCGCTGAAGCGGCAGTCGTGCGCGCCGCCGTGGGACTGGCCGATGCGCGGCCGAATAGCCGATGGAGATCTGGCCGCCGCGAGCGCATCCGGCTCGCCGACGTCGACATCATCATCGTGGCTCAGGACGAGCTGGGGCGTATCGACCTGAATCTTGCCGATCCCGCGCTTTTGCACGGCCTGCTCCGCGCGATCGGGGTCGAAGGGAAGCCAGCTGAGGCGCTGGTGGCGGCGATCACCGAGTGGAGGTCACCAGGTGGAGGTTCGTCGGGAGGTGGCTCCAGTTCCGATGCGCATGCAGCCGGACTCTTGGCCCGCCACGGTGCATTCCAGAGCGTCGACGAGCTGCGGCTCGTGCCGGGCGTGACGTCGAGCCTCTACGAACGCCTTGCTCCGGCCCTGACCGTATACTCGCAACGCCAGAACGTGGATCCGCAGCTGGCGCCCAAAGCCGTTCTGACGGGGCTTCCTGGCATGACTGCGGAACAGGTTGTCGCGTTGCTGTCGCGACGCGATCAGAATCCGAGCATGACGACTGCCATTCCTGATCTGAAAGGACGAGCCTTTTCGGTCTCGATAGAGCTGACAAGATCCGTCAAAAAGCGACGTTATGAGGCCGTGATCCGGTTTACGGATGATCCTGACAAGCTATTCTGGTTACTACACTGGCGCGAAATACCGGGCTTTCCGCGAGAAGCGGATACGACGCCTGTTGGACCAGGTCCGGCGCAGCAGAGCTACTTGGCGGGGTAGAGAGCAAAATCCAGCGTCCGGCCGTTCTGTTGGATCGCAATTCCGCCTGGTTCTATGAGCTTGATGGTCCACCCTCCGACTATTTCCCCCTCGGTGATCCATGCGCCCTGTTGTTCGTTCGGTTTGACGACGAACGCCTTCTTGAGGTTGTCCTTTATGATGATGCCGGTCACGACGAGCTTGAGGTCGGGAGTTTGGGGCAGCTGCGGGACAGGTTTGGCGACGGCAGGCGGTGGCCCGACCCACGGCGAACGGCTCTTGAAGAATGCCGGCCGCTCCAGGATCCGGGTAAAGGCGGCTATCGGCTTCGGTCCTATTGGGGCAGGAGGCGCGGTCCGGTTAGCATCGTGCGGGAGCAGGGGCGAAGCGACATCGACCGCCGGATTCAACTCATCGAGGATCAGGTTCAGCAGAGCGGCATTGACGATGCACAGCGCGAGCAGCGCAACAATGGCGATTGGTGGAAGCCTGATCTTCATTGGCCGGCACCTGTCGTTGGAAGCGCTCCGAAGACGTCAAGCCGAGCCTCCAGCGTCGGCTCCTCCGCAGCCGCGGAACGGATCTGCTGCGCGTTGATCTTGAGCGAAGCGGCCGTGATGAACAGGAAAGGCTTACTGTTCTCGATTTCGTAGATCGTGCTCTGAAGATGCTGCAGATGACCTGTCAGGATCAGTTGCGCGCCGATATATCTGAGGGGTTCGGCAGTTCTCGCCGGCTGCCCCTGAATCGTTCTGACGAGCGTGCCGCTGCGGGCGGCAATCGTCTTCAGGCGAGTCTGCAGGTCGGCGCCGATGACGCTCTCGTTCGGTCCGGACAGAAATTCGCCCTGGTCGATCCTGTTGGAGGGTTGATCGGATGCGGCATTGAGCTCGGCTTCTCGGGCAACGATCGCCTGAAGCCGCCGCAGGGTGTCGCGCTTGGCGGTAATCTGGCCGTTGCGTTCAGAGATCAGGTCGAGGACAGGCCAGATGAGGGCGAGCAGAAGCATGGCCGTTCCGATGTTGAACGCCCAAAACAGCAGCTTCTGACTAGCGGGTCGCAGGTGCAGCGACAGGTTCATCTCGGCGACTCCCTGACGCTGTCGAGGCGGTTCAGTTTGACCTGAAGGCTGAACCGCTCGCGGCCTTCGGCTGCGTCCGTGCTGATCGGCGAAGTCAAGGCGGTCTCGCGGAACATCGGCGACCTGTCGAATTCCCGGACGAGGCCGGCAGCAGCTTCTGAGAAACCGGTCAGTAAGAGCTGCTGTTCAAGCTTGCTGCCTGCAAGCTGGACGAGCTGGAATTCCGACAGCCATGAGTGGGCGGGGAGAATGGTCGTCGTCTCGTTCAACAGGTCCAGGAGCCCCGGCATCGAGGCCTTGTCCAGATGAACGCGCATGACCGCGGCCTGTTTCAGTTCCAGGCCGTCGAGTTTCTGGCGGACGGTGCGCGCGCGGTCGCGGCTGGCGGCGATCTGGGCGTCGAGATCGTCCAACGTCTGCTGTTGGTGCCAGATCTTCAGACCGATGGCCAGGGTGGCGAGCACCAGGCCGCTGATCACCAACGATCGGACGGAGGCCCAGTACCACGGCATGGCTGCGTGGCGGTCATGTCCAAGAGCGATCAGCGGTGAGGGAGTGTTCGCCGCCGTCGATGGTCCATGGACGTAGGAGAGGTCGTCGAGGCGGAGCTGGAGTCTCGTTGCTTCATTCTCCACGATCTCTCGCTTGATGATCCATTGAGACGCGATCAGCCGCTTCGGGTCGGGAGATTTCTCGACGATTGTCCGATGGTAGATGTCGCCGATACGGAAGGGGAGTTTCGCCGCGATATCGCGTTCGGCGATTTCATGGACCCTGGAAAGGACTTCAGAAGGCAGCAACAGACGGCGAGCGAAAAAGGCCTCCGTCGGGAGGACGAGCGCGTGATCGACGTCCGTCCTGGCGAGTTGATGCGCGGCCAAGATCCTGTCGATCGCCTCGGTAAGGGACGCCTGCGGCACTCGCGTCCGTGCGAGCGCGCCGTCCTCCGCTCCGCTCAGGGTGAGTTCGACGAGATCATCTGCGGCCCTGTACTGAAGGACACGGCGTTCCGGTCCCATGAGCCAGGACCAGGCATGAACGCCCAGCTGCTGCTGGAGCTGCTCTCTCCACCACGTGCAAAAGACGTCCCGGATATCAGCAACGCGCGCCTTCCACGATGGCGCAAGAACTCCGAATCCGTGGCTGAAAGAAAACATCTTGCGATCTCGGATCTGCAATGAATGGATGCCGGAACATCGAGCGGCTCTATCTGCCGGCCGCAACCGGTCATCTCAGCTCGTTCGCGTCGCACGCATGACTTCGTCGATGGTGGTGTCGCCGTGCAGGACCTTTGTCATTCCGCATTCATACATGCTTTGCATTCCGGCCGCTCGTGCGGCGGCCTCGATCTCCGAATCCGGTGCGCGGGAGAGGATCAGCCGCCGGATGTCGGAATCGATAATCAGGATTTCAGCGATGGTCGAACGGCCGATAAAGCCCGAGCCTGCGCATTGATCGCAGCCGGCCTTTTCGCGCATATCGGGATCGTCAGGTAGCCGCAAGCCCGGGGCTCCGCGCGCTATCTCGCCAATCCAGCTCATGCGCTCGGGATGGGGGCTGGAGCAATGCGGACACAGTCGGCGGACAAGCCGCTGCGCCACGACGGCCCGCAGGGTGGACGCGAGTAGATAGTTCTCGATCCCCATGTCGATCAATCGGGTGACGCTGGCGGCCGCGCTGTTCGTATGCAGGGTCGAAAGCACCAGATGGCCGGTCAACGACGCCTGAATTGCGATCCGGGCGGTCTCGAGATCGCGGATTTCGCCAATCATGACGATGTCCGGATCCTGGCGAAGGATCGATCGGAGGGCGGCGGGAAAGGTCAGGCCGATGCCGGCGTGGACCTGGACCTGATTGATCCCTTGAAGCTGGTATTCAATGGGATCCTCCACGGTGAAGAGCTTGCGTTCGGGAGTGTTGAGGCCCGTCATGGCGGTATAGAGCGTCGTGGTCTTGCCGCTGCCGGTGGGGCCAGTAACCAGCACGATGCCGTCGGGCTCCTTCAGAAATGCGTCGAACGTCTTGATCTGATCCGGATCGAACCCGAGCGCGGTGAAATCAAGCTTCACTCGCGAGCGGTCGAGAATGCGCATGACCACGTTTTCGCCGAAAGCCGTCGGAAGAGTCGAGACGCGAAAGTCGATGTCGATCCCGCGCAGTGCGATCTTGGTTCGGCCGTCCTGGGGAAGGCGGCGCTCGGCGATATCAAGGCGTGACATGATCTTGATGCGAGACGTAACCGCTGCCCGCATGGCAGGATCGAGCCGTCGCGCCGTATGCAGCACCCCGTCGATCCTGAACCGGACCAGGAGCGAGTCGACGGCGGGTTCGAGGTGGATATCGGAGGCGCGGGCCTCGACGGCCTCGGCGACGATCTCGTTCACGAGGCGGATCGTCGGCGCCTCGCTGGCGAGGTCGCGCAGCCTCTGGATATCGACGTCCGCTACTCGCGCCTCGTCGATGGCGGCAGAGAGGTGATGATCAGGATCTCCACGCCCGTACAGATTGTCGAACACGCGCTCGAAGAGGGCGGGCGTGAACAGCAGGACCGAGATCGGCAGGCCTACGAGGTAGGAAATGGCACGGCAGGGGTCTTGATCGAAGGGATCGATGACCCCAAGCGTTAGCCCGGCGTCGGCGCGGGCGAGTGGAATGAGCCGGTTTCGGCGGCAAAAGTCGGCGCCGACGAGATCCAGCATGATCGGCTCGACAGGAATGTCGGTTGGCTCGACGAGATTGATTTGCAGAAAGGTCGCGAGCGCGGTTGTCAGGTCCGCTTCGGCCATCAGGCCAAGCTTGATCAGGACGCGATCAAAGCGCTCCCCGGTTGCGGTTGCCCGCCTCGCCCGGACCAGAGTTGCCTCATCGATCAGCTTGGAGGTGCGCAGGAATTCGCCGAATCCGTGGGCGAGCGTGTCCTCAGCGGCGACGACGTCGCCGAGAGGCGAGCGGGGCAGCCCGGGAGGGCGCGGAGCGGGCGGTAGGCTGATTTGAACCATCAAGATCCCTGCGCTCCATCAGCCGATTGCGGCGGCGAGCCAGCAAGCGAGGACGCCGGTCGAGAGAAACGGCCCGAACGGGATCATCTCGCTGACCGGCTGCCGCAGACGGCGGCCGAGCAGCACGAACAGCAGGGCAGAAAGCGAGGCGATCAGCAGCATCAACGGCACCTGCTGCCAGCCGATCCACAGACCAGCTGCGAATCCAAGTTTCAGGTCGCCGCGGCCGAGCCCCGCCCGACCACGCAGGCGCCGATAAACCTCGCCGGCGGCGAACAGGATGCCTCCGCACAGCAGGGCACCGACGGCCGCATCGGTCGGCGCGGGGCGTCCGATGGCCAGCGACTGGGCAATGCCGCCGACCGCCAGCGCAAGGTTCAGGCGGTCCGGAAGGATAAAGCGCCGCAGATCGGCACACGACAGAGAGGTCAGCAACATGGCCAACAGACAGCCGAAGCCGGCAGCACTGATCGGTACGGCGGACAGGAGCACGGCAAGAACAACCTGACGGTGATGGTGTGGTTTTCACATTAACATGTGGCCTGCCAGCTCGAAGCCTCAGGTGAGCGAGGTCGCAGGATCATCTGTGGAAAACCAATCCGTGTGGACCTGTAAGCCTCGCGGCTTCGCGTCATGATTGCTCGCCATCGCTACAGCGTTTTCCCGCGAAGTGGATCCCGGTTCGCGCGAAGAAAACGCATCAAAACCAAAACCTGGAGCCTCCGCTCCGATTCCATCGGAGTGGAGAAGGCTCTAGTGTGGTTTTGGATCTGACGCTCGTTTGAAGAACTCGCTCCAATGCCGAAACGAGCGTCAGATCCACCACACTAGATGGGGCGGTTAGCGGAGCGAAGGTCTCGCAATTCCCATGCGGTCGTCACGCCGCGACAGTTGGCGGTCAATCGGAAAGTGCCCTCCGGCTTTCGATGCAACTATTGCGGGCAAGAATTGCGCGGATACAATTGTGTAAAATCTTGTAGCAAATGTGTTCGGTGTTGATGGTAAAAATCGCACCACTCAACGGGTGATTTGATTCGCAATCGATTTGAATGGGGCGATTGATGGCGGGGGCTTTGGGTTTGGTGCGTGGCGCGTGGGTGAAGGGGATCTCGCTTGCAGCCTTTGGATCGGTATTGCTGCATCCCATGGCTGTCCGGGCGGAGCCGATGTCCGTTCCGGGGAAATTCGCTGTAAGCGCTTCCGGCGCGGCGACCTACAGCATTCCGATCTCCCTGCCGCCTGGCAGCGCCGGCATGGAGCCGTCGCTTAAGCTCGAATACAATAATCAATCCGGCAATGGCTTGCTCGGTGTGGGTTGGTCGCTGGCGGGGCTGCCCTCGATCCTGCGTTGTTCGCGGACGGTTGCCCAGGATGGGGTGGTCGGGGGCGTGAAGTTCGACGCGAACGATCGCTTTTGCCTTGAGGGGCAGCGCCTGATCGTCGTGAGCGGTACCTACGGTGCCGACGGGGCCGAATATCGCACGGAGATCGATACCTATTCGCGGATCGTCTCGCACGGCTCTGCCGGCGCAGGGCCTGCTTGGTTCGAGGTCCGCACCAAGTCGGGGCAGGTCATGGAGTTCGGCCACACGGCCGACTCGCAGATTCTGGCGCAGGGCAAGACCTCGGCGCGGGCCTGGGCAGCCAGCAAGGTGGCGGATTCCAAAGGCAATTATTTCGCCGTCCGCTACACCAACGACGCGACGAACGGGCAGTACTATCCAGTCGAGATCGATTATACGGGGAACGCTGCGGCGAGCGTGGCGCCCTACAACAAAGTGCAGTTCGTCTATGCGGCTCGGCCCGATGTGATCCCGCAGTATCAGGCGGGTTCATTGGTGCAGACCACCGTGCGCATGACGGATGTGAGGACGTTTGTGGGCGCGGCGCTAGTTGCGGATTACAAGTTCGTCTATGAGCAAAGTGGACCGGCCAGTCGCAGCCGCCTCGTCAGCGTGACTGTCTGTGAAGGCGGAGGGAGTTGCCTGCCCGCGACCACTGTAAATTGGACGAGTGCCACGGCCAGCCTTACCGCTCCGCAGCAGTGGATTGCACAGTATGTAATCAATGCAGGCTGGACAGACGACAATATCTATCCGCGGATGCTGGTCGATGTGAACGGCGACGGGCTGCCTGACGTGGTCGGCTTTGGAGGAGACGGCGTTGATGTTTCGCTTAATACAGGCACGAGCTTTGGCCCGCTGCAGAATTGGATTGCGTATTTCGTGCCGGCTGCTGGTTATCAGGACAACAATGTCAACCCCAGGATGCTGGCTGATGTGAATGGCGACGGGCTGCCGGACGTGGTCGGATTTGCAGCGACAGGCGTCTATGTCTCGCTCAATACCGGAACGAGCTTTGGCAACCCGCAGCTGTGGACTGCGTATTTCGCGACGGCTACTGGCGCTGGCCGCCATTCTGGCGGCAATGCTACTGGCTATCAGGACAACAATATCAACCCCAGAATGCTGGCTGATGTGAACGGCGACGGGCTGCCGGATGTGGTCGGGTTTGCAGATTCGGGCGTCTATGTCTCGCTCAATACCGGAACGAGCTTTGGCGCGCCGCAGCTGTGGATTGCGTATTTCGTGACGGCTGCTGGCTATCAGGACAACAATGTCAACCCCAGGATGCTGGCTGATGTGAATGGCGACGGGCTGCCGGATGTGGTCGGGTTTGCAGCGACAGGCGTCTATGTCTCGCTCAATACCGGAACGAGCTTTGGCACCCCGCAGCTGTGGATTGCACAGTATGTAATCAATGCAGGCTGGACAGACACCAATACCTATCCACGGATGCTGGTCGACGTGAATGGCGACGGGCTGCCTGACGTGGTCGGCTTTGGAGGAGATGGCGTTGATGTTTCGCTTAATACAGGCACGAGCTTTGGCCCGCTGCAGAATTGGATTGCGAATTTCGTGTCGGCTGCTGGCTATCAGGGCAACAATGTCTACCCCAGGATGCTGGCTGATGTGAATGGCGACGGGTTGCCGGATGTCGTCGGGTTTGCGGCGACGGGCGTCTATGTCTCGCTCAATACCGGAACGAGCTTTGGCACCCCGCAGCTGTGGGTTGCGTATTTCGTGAAAAATGCTGGTTTTAGCGACAGCAATACCTATCCCCGAATGTTGGCTGACCTGAATGGCGACGGGTTGCCGGATGTCGTCGGGTTTGCAGCGACGGGCGTCTATGCCTCGCTCAATGCGGGAGCGAACTTTGGCCCGCCGCCTGATATTGTGAGTTCACTATCGACCGGCCTCGGCACGAAGACGGCAATCAGTTATCTGCCTGCGACGAACAAGTCGGTGGCCACGAAGGGGACCGGCACTGCGTTTCCGCTGCTTGACCTCTCAGCGCCGGTTTTTCTGGTCTCTCAGGTCGATGCGTCGAATGGCATCGGTGGGACCTACAGCTCGCGCTACACCTATTCCGGCGGGCGCGTTGATACGCGCGGCCGCGGGTTCCTGGGATTTGCCCAGACCACCATCAAGGACCTGCAGACGGGCGTCGTCGAGGCGACAAACTATCGTCAGGACTTCCCGTTCATTGGCGTGGCGAGCTCATCGACCAGGACACTGGGCACGCAGATCCTGAGCCAGTCGGCCAGCAGCTACCAGTTCAGCAACGCCAGCGGCGGCACGACGATCAGCCCGGCCAGCGCACCGTACCGCATGTGGCTGTCGCAGAACGTCAGCAGCAGCCAGGATCTCGACGGCACGGCGCTGCCGACGGTGACCACCGGCTACCAGTACGACAGCTACGGCAATCCGACCCAGGTCTCGGCCTCGACGTCGGATGGCTTCAGCAAGACGACGGTCAACACCTATGCCAACGATACCACCAACTGGTACCTAGGGCGATTGATTGGGGCCGCTGTGACCAGCTCAACGCCGTAGCGGCATCGGCGTGTGTGTTTGCGGTGAGCTTCGAAATGCCATGGCGCTTTACCACTATGACTTCATGCCGCTGGTAGCGGCATATGCGACAGACGCCGTTTGAGGTGGTCCCGGTTGTCTGAACAGATTTTCCGCGTCGATAAGTGGAGGCTCTGCCGGGGTTAGGCCGCCGCGCGGAGCGGAGGAAGATCGAAGTAGGCTTGATCCGGGGTGCGGTCGTCAAGGCTCGAATGCGGGCGGCGGCCATTGTAAAAGTCGAGATACCGACCAATCGAGCTTCGCGCCTCGCCGACGGTCTCATAGGCTCGCAGATAGACCTCCTCGTATTTGACGCTTTTCCACAGCCTCTCAACGAACACGTTGTCCCGCCAAGCTCCTTTGCCGTCCATGCTGATGGCGATGCCGTTATCGGCGAGCACGCCGGTGAAGGCCGCGCCAGTGAACTGCGAGCCCTGGTCGGTGTTGAATATGTCCGGCTTGCCGTGACGCGCGAGAGCATCCTCCAATGTCTCGACACAGAAGGACGCCTCCATCGTAATCGACAATCGCCAGGACAGAACACGACGCGTCGCCCAATCGAGCACGGCGGCGAGATAGACGAAGCCGTGGGCCATCGGGATATAGGTGATGTCCATGGCCCAGACCTGGTTCGGTCGCGTGATCTCCATGCCGTGCAGCAGATACGGATAGATCTTGTGGCCGGGTTCAGGCTTCGTCGTGCGCGGCCGGCGATAGAGCGCCTCTATCCCCATCCGCCGCATCAGCGTCTTCACATGCCGGCGGCCGACCTTGCACCCCCGCAAGGCCAGCAGGCCTCGCAACATACGCGAACCGGCGAAGGGGTATTCCAGGTGCAGCCGATCGATCTGTTGCATGATCTCGAGGTCGGCGGGCGATACTGGGCGGGGCAGATAATAAACGCTGCCCCGGCTGATCTTCAAAACCTCTGCCTGCTTGGTGATCGACAGATCGTGCTCACGGTCGATCATCGCTTTGCGCTCAGCAATCCCGCCTTGGTGAGCGCGCCTTCTAAAAAATCGTTCTCCAGCGTCAGCTCCCCGATCTTGGCATGGAGCGACTTCACATCGATCGCGGGGATGGCCGGCGCTCCGCCTCCCGATCCGAAAACCTCAGACGCGCTGCCCTCGAGCTGCGATTTCCATGCGGTGATCTGATTGGGGTGAACGTCGAAATGCTCGGCCAGTTGGACGATCGTCCGATCGCCCTTGATGGCGGCCAGAGCCACCTTCGCCTTGAAGGCCGGTGAGTGGTTCCGGCGGGGTCGTCTCTTCATGGTCTCTCCTGTTCGCGGCGATTATCGCCGTTGTCAGGCAGAAATTCCACTTATCGTCCTGTCCAGATTTCCGGGACCAGCTCAGTTCGTGGGGCCCAGGTCGTTGCCTGAGCGGTGACGGCGCGAGCCGCCGACTCTCGCAATTGCCTACGACAGACTGGCCGCAAAGGCGGTAGGCAATTGCGAGACGCCACACTAGCGCGTCCGGTTGGCGATCGCCGAACGGAAGTGCTGGGTTCTGGCAATGCAACCTGTGAGATAAATAACGTTTGTTTGCAATTATTCTAACTGTGTCTGAATTGTGTTTGATGCAGGCGGTAAAATTGGCACACTCGGCGAGTGAGATGATTCGGGATCAGCGTAAGTGGGGAAATTGATGGCGCTGCGGGTCCGGAAAGTGCGCAACTTCCGGTTGACGGGTTACTCGATTGCGATTGTTGGCGCGATACTGCTGGGGCCGATCGCCGCTTCGGCAGAGACGATGTCTTTGCCTGGCAAGTTAGCTGTGAATTCCTGGGGCGGCGCCACCTACAGTGTTCCTATCTCGATCCCTCCGGGATCGGCCGGTGTGGTGCCGGCATTATCGCTCGAATACAGTAATCAGACGGGCAACGGCCTGTTGGGGGTGGGGTGGTCTCTTGGTGGGCTGCCAACGATTACTCGCTGTCCGCGCACCCAGGCTCAAGACGGTGTCAGAGGCGGCGTCGGCTTCGATTCCAACGATCGCTTCTGTCTTGACGGCCAGCGGCTCGTAGCCGTGAGCGGAACATATGGCGCGGACGGCGCCGAGTATCGGACCGAAATCGATAGCTATTCGCGAATTGTTTCTCACGGCACAGCCGGAACGGGGCCGGCGTGGTTCGAGGTGCGCTCCAAGTCCGGCCAGACGATGGAGTTCGGCCATACTGGGGATTCCCAGATTCTGGCACAAGGCAAGACGACGGCGCGCACTTGGGCTCTCAATAAGCTTAGTGACGCGAAAGGCAATTACCTGACGGTCAGTTATACAAACGACGCGGCCAACGGCCAATACTATCCGATCGAGATCAACTATACGGGCAATGCTGCCGCTGGCATCGCCCCGTTCAACAAGGTGCAATTCGTCTACGTGTCGCGCTCGGACGTCGTGCCTCAATACATTGGCGGCTCTGGTTTCAGGACGTCCGTTCGTTTGACGAACATCCGGAGCTACGCCGCCGGCGCGCTCGTTTACGACTATGCGCTCTCGTACGAGCAGAGCCCGTCCACGCAGCGCAGTCGCTTGACGTCGGTTCGTGCATGCGGAGGCGACGGAAGCTGTCTGCCTGCGACGTCCTTTGGTTGGCAGGGGCAGGCGACGGTGCCGGGAGCGGCAGGTTTCGCGGCGGGCTGGGGCGGCTACGCGCTGACCACAGGCGATTTCAATGGTGATGGCCGGACGGATTTGTTCGTCTGTCCGCCAAGTGCAGGTGCGACGTGCTACTTGTATTATGTGAACGGTTCGACGCTCACGCAGTCGAGCTTCACCGCGAATTGGGGCGGATACCAGGTGTTTGCTGCCGACTTCAACGGTGACGGCAGGTCGGATTTTTTCGTATGCGGTAGCGGGAGTGGCGACCCCTGCTACGTTCTTTATTCGACCGGATCCGGATTTCAGGGCGTTCAGGTCCTCAGCTGGGGTGGGAGTCAGACCGTCGTCGCCGATTACGATGGTGACGGGCGCGCCGATCTTCTGATGTGTCCGCAGTGGGATACCAACTGCTACATGTTCATTTCAAATGGGACGGGGTTCACCAACACCGCCTTCAAGGCGGGCTGGAGGGGCGCCCAGATCGTCACCGCCGATTTCAATGGCGATGGCAAAGCCGACATCTACGTTTGTCCGCAGGCGTCGGGCGCAACCTGCTACGTCTACTATGCCGATGGGGCAGGGCTGACGCTATCAAGCTTCACTGCGAACTGGGGCGGCCAGCACCTTTCGTTCGGCGATTTCAACGGCGACGGCTTGGCCGATTTCTTCATTTGCCCGCCGGCGGGCGGCACCTGTTACGTTTACTACTCGACAGGTACCAGTTTCGTCGCGGGGAGCTTTACCGCGAACTGGGGAGGCTATGTCGTTACCGCCGGCGACTTCAATAACGATACGTTGACAGATCTCATGGCCTGTCCGCCGACGAACAACGGCGATGTCTGTCACTTGTATGCGTCGACTGGGGCGTACTTCGCGCCGTCAAACTTCGCTCCGGCCTGGTATGGATATCAGATGCTGTTCGGCGATTGGGGCGGCGTCTGTGCCGCAAGCCTCCTGGTGTTCCCGCCGGGAGCTGGGACCGTCGGGCAGCAGTACATCACCAGCTTCTTGCCTGAATTGATCACGTCGGTCAGCAATGGTCTGGCGACGACAGCGATCATGTATTCGCCGCTGACGTCCTCGGACGTTTACAGCAAGGGCTCAGGGGCGACGTACCCCACCTTGGACATCAGCGGTGGTCTCAATGTCGTCAAGCGGCTCGATGCGTCGAATGGCGTGGGCGGGAACTACAGTTCGACTTACACATATGACGGCTACAAGGCTGATTTGAGCGGCCGCGGTCTGCTTGGTTTTCGCCAGATCGCGATCAAGGACCTGCAGACGGGTGTCATCGAGACGACGAACTACCGCCAGGACTTTCCGTTCGCCGGCATCGTGAGTTCGTCGAGCAAAACGCTGGGCATTCAGACGTTGAGCCAGAGCAGCAATACGTTCGCGTTCAGCAATGCCAGCGGCGGCACGACGGTCAGCCCGGCCAGCGCGCCGTACCGCGTGTGGCTGTCGCAGAACGTCAGCAGCAGCAAGGATCTCGACGGCACGACGTTGCCGACAGTGACGACCGGCTACCAATACGATGGCTATGGCAATCCGACCCAGGTCTCGGCCTCGACGTCGGACGGCTTCAGCAAGACGACGGTCAACAGCTACGTCAACGACACCGGCAACTGGTTCCTCGGGCGATTGACCGGCGCGAGCGTGACCAGCGTGGCGCCGTAGCCGCATCGCATCATCACCAGAATTATTTCCAGGCTATTGAACAGCGCGCGGGGGCGCGGGGAGCATTGATCATGGGGCAGGGTATCGTGAACAAGGCCGTAGCTGGCGCGGCAGGGGCGCTGATCCTTTGCGGCATCTTGGGGAGCGGGTCGGCCCTCGCGGCAAGCGGCTCGCGCATCTCGTCGTTCGCCTACGACGCGGCATCCGGCCTGCTGATCCAGGAGGTGATCGAGCCGAACACGCCGGCGCTGCGGCTTCAAACCGACTACACCTACGACGCCTTCGGCCACAAGACGGCGGTCGCCGTCAGCGGCGCCGACATCGCGACCCGCGGCAGCTCCAGCACCTACGATGCCAAGGGCCAGTTCGTCACGTCCAACACCAATGCGCTGGGGCAGAGCGAGACTTGGGCATACGACGCCCGGTTCGGCTTGCCGACGAGCCATACCGGCCCGAACGGCCTGACCACGACCTGGAGCTACGATTCCTTCGGCCGCAAGATCCTCGAGGTGCGGGCCGACGGCACCCAGACCAAATGGGCGTATTCCTACTGCAGCGGCGTCAACGGCGGGACCGCGACCTGCCCGACGGGGGCTGCCTATCTGCTCCAGACCACCTCGCTCGCACCGGACGGCACGACGCCCAACGCGCCGGTCGGGATCGTCTACTACGACCCGCTCGATCGCGAGGTCGCCCGCGACACCCAGGGCTTCGACGGCAGCACCGTCCGCGCCCTGAAGCAGTATGACGCGCTCGGCCGCGTCGCCCGGACCAGCCGACCTTACTTCCTCGCCGGTGGCGCGCCGCAGTGGACTACCTACACTTACGACGCCGCCGGTCGCGTCGTGAAGGTGGTCGCGCCCGACGGCAGCGTCACCCAGACGGCCTATCACGGCCTCTCGGTCACCGATACCAACGCGCTCAACCAGACGCGCACGACGGTCAAGAACAGCCAGGGCCAGGTGGTCTCGATCACCGATGCGCTCGGCAAGACCATGACCAATGCCTACGATCCGTTCGGCAACCTGGTGGCAACGACCGATGCCGTGGGCAACGTCGTGTCGGCGAGCTTCGACATCCGCGGCCGCAAGATCGGCAGTGTCGATCCGGACATGGGAAGCTGGAGCTACAGCTACAACGTGCTCGGCCAGCTCGTCGGCCAGACCGACGCCAAGGGCCAGACCGTCACCGTCGTCTACGACAAGCTGAACCGGATGGTGCGGCGGGTCGAGGCGGACATGACCAGCGTCTGGACCTACGACACCGCCACCAACGGCATCGGCAAGCTGGCCTCGGCCGGCATCACCGCCGGCCCCGGTGCCGGCTTCCAGCGCAGCTTCGGCTATGACGCGCTCGGCCGGCCGGTCCAGGTCGCGACCACCATCGACGGCGCGACCTACGCCATGGGCGCGACCTATGACGCCAATGGCCGCCTCAGCAAGGTCAGCTATCCGTCGGGCTTCACCGCGCGCTATGGCTATAACAGCCTCGGCTACGCCAACCAGCTGCTCGACGAGGTCACCTCCCAGGTGCATTGGACCGCCAATGCCATGGACGCCGAACAGCACCTGACGCAGCAGACCGCCGGCAACGGCCTCGTCACCACCCGCAGCTTCGATGCCGCCACCGGGCGGCTCACCGCCATCGGCACCGGGGCCGGCAGCGCGGTCCAGAACCTCGCCTACACCTTCGACAGGCTCGGCAACCCGCTGTCGCGCACCGACGGCAATACCAACCTGGCGGAGAGCTTCAGCTATGACGCCCTGAACCGCCTGACCTCGGCGACGGTCAGCCTCAGCCCGACACCGCTGGCGAAGACCTTCACCTATGACGCGGTCGGCAACCTGACCTCCAAGTCGGATGTCGGGAGCTACAGCTACGCGCCGCCCGGCTCGCCGCTGCCGCACGCGGTGATGAGCGTCAGCGGCGGCACGATCTCGACCACCTTCAGCTACGATCCCAACGGCAATCAGACCGGCGGGCTCAATCGCACCATCGCCTACACCTCCTACAACAAGCCGGCGAGCATCACCCAAGGGGCCAGGACCATCAGCTTCCTGGACGATGTCGACCACCAGCGCTTCAAGCAGGTGACGCCGGAAGGCACGACGCTCTACATCGCCGGCTTCGGCGTGCTCGCCGAACTGTCCGGCCCCGGCACCACGGCGGCGAAGTGGACCGACTATCTCTCGGTCGGCAATGCCAAGGTCGGCATGCGCGTGCTGCAGGCCGCCTCCGAGACGCTGAACCTCCGTTATTTCCACACCGATCATCTCGGCTCGATCTCGGTGATCACCAACGAGAGCGGGGTGGTGCAGGAGCGCCTGTCGTTCGACGCCTGGGGCAAGCGGCGCAATCCCGACGGCAGCGACGACACCGCCGGCAGCATCACCAGCCAGACCACCCGGGGCTTTACCGGACAGGAAGAGCTGTCGGTCGCCGGGCTCGTCCACCTCAACGGCCGGGTCTACGATCCGCTGCTGGCGCGGATGACCAGCCCGGATCCGACCGTCACCGATCCGAGCAATCCGCAGGGCTGGAACCGCTACTCCTATGTCGGCAACGATCCGCTCGCCTTCACCGATCCCAACGGCTTCTCGTGGCTGTCGGAGTTCTTCCACAGTGTCGCGAATTTCATCAACTCGATTCCGATCCTGCGATCGATCGTACAAATTGCAGCAACGATTTTTCTGAATGCCGTGCTTCCGGGGGCGGGCACGCTGGTGACGGCCGCTCTTGCAGCAGCGGGCGGCGCAGCGATCGCCAATGGGCTCAGCGGCGGCAATCTGGCTTCGATGCTGAAGTCGGCTGCCATTTCAGGGCTAACGGCGATGGCAATGTTCGGCGTGGGCGAGGCGACAAACGCAATCGCGGGTGTGCCGGCTGGTATGCCGCACATCACGCCGAGGGTCAGCTCGGAAGCGTTCGCGTTCAACGTCGCCGGCCACGCCGCGGTGGGCTGTGGTTCGGCCTTGGCATCAGGTGGTTCCTGCGCGTCCGGCGCGCTCTCGGGGGCCGCTGGCTCCGTTGCAACCTCCCTCACGGCGGACCTCTTTCCGATGGCGCGGACAGATCTTGGTCAGAGGGTCGGCGGAACGATCGTTACGGCTACGGCCGGCGGCCTCGGCGCGGTTGCCGGCGGTGGGAAGTTCGCGGATGGCGCCGTGACGGGGGCGTTCGGTTACCTATTCAACCAAATGGCTGCAGAGCGCTACCCCTTTCAGCAGGGCGTCGAAAGCATGGGGTTCTCTGGTCCGTATGCCAACATCCTAGGTAACTATGGAAGGGCACTTTTTGGCCTTTTGGGAATAGCTAGCGCTGGCACTGCAGCAGCCGATCTGGCACTTGCTGGGGCTGCCATGCGAACCGGCGCAACCATTCTTGTCGATAGCACGGGGGTTGCGACGATCGAAGTGAACGGCGCTAACATGTCTGTACATGCTGCTCAGCAAGCTACGCGACGAATGATCTCTCTTGAGGACATTTCGGGAGCAATGACCGAGGGAACCTCGTTCCCGTATGTGCAGAGTGGACAAGCTCAATTGGGGTACTACAATAATTCAACCAATACCTTCGTAGGGGTGGGTAGGAACATAACGACCGTCATCAACCCAAAATCCCCTGAGAATTATATTCGGAATCTTATGGGACGATAGTAATGAGGCTCAGATACGATCCTTCTGTCGATGCAGCTTACATCGAGCTGGACGAACGCGCCGACTCATCGTCTTTTGGATTCACTTACGTCTGTGATCCAATTCAAGTAGGAGGCCAGATTCACTTGGATTTCGACATCAACGGTCGCCTCGTTGGCCTCGAGGTCCTACAGGCGAGCAAGAAGCTCGCCCTTTCCCTGCTCGAAACGCCCAATACTGGTTCGCCAGGGGATGATAGTTGAGCATCGCTGATTGTGGGAATTACGGTGATGGGGTGGACGGCGCCACCCTCGGCATTTGTTGTGCCATGATGTGTCGTTGTCGAAGCGATTCATCAAGGGAGCGCCGTCCATGGAGAAGTCTACAGCAAACGGGGCCGTCGTCACACTTGGCATCGATCTCGCCAAGAATGTCTTTCAGTTGCACGGGGTCGATGCCGCCGGCAAAGTGGTTCTGCAGCGGGCCGTGAGACGCAAGGATTTGCTTGCAGTTGTGGGGCGCCTTCAGAAATGTCTGATCGGCATGGAGGCTTGCGCCACGTCGCATTTCTGGGCGCGCTGCTTCACTGAGATCGGCCACGAGGTGAGACTGATCCCGCCGGCCTATGTGAAAGCCTATGTGCGTCGGCAGAAGAACGACGCAGCCGACGCCGCGGCGATCTGCGAGGCGGTCAGCCGGCCATCGATGCGCTTCGTACCGATCAAGAGCCGTGAGCAGCAAGCGCTTCTGCTGCTGCACCGAGGTCGCGAACTGCTGGTCGGCCAGCGGGTCGGGCTGATCAACGCATTGCGCGGACACCTCGCCGAGTTCGGTGCCGTGGCTGCGCAGGGTGTGCGGCACCTGCCAGGTCTGTTGGCACTCATCGAAGATCCCGACGACCCCCGGCTGCCGGTCGCGGTGCGTGCCGCGTTGGCGCCGCTGATGATCCAGTTGCGAAGTATCGAGGCCGCCATCGCCGACTTCGATCGGCAGATTCTGACGGCTCACCGCGCCGACGCGGCGAGCCGTCGGCTGGCGACGATTCCCGGCATCGGCCCGGTCACGGCCTCGGCACTGACGGCGAGCATCACCGATCCCTCGATGTTTGCCTCGGGTCGTGACTTCGCGGCGTTTCTCGGCCTGGTCCCGAGACAGTCGTCGAGCGGCGGCAAGGAGCGGCTGGGTCGCATCTCCAAGATGGGTGATCGTTACCTGCGCAAGCTGCTGGTGGTGGGTGCCACGGCGGTGCTGCGCCATGTGAAGGACGGCGGCGCGGCATCGAAGCTGTGGGCGCAGGGATTGTTGGCGAAGAAGTCATTCAAGGTCGTTGCGGTAGCGCTTGCCAACAAGACGGCGCGCATCGTGTGGGCGCTGCTAATGCGAGGCGGGGTCTATCGGAACGAGGCGCGCACCCCCATGGCGAGGCAAGTGCAGGTCGCCTGAGGGCGGAACTGCGCGCCGCTTCGATCGAAGATCAACAGAGTTTGGCGGAAGGTGCTGCGAATTGATGCGACCGGGTCGAGCCGGTGATCAGGACACCCCGATGTTACTGTCGGCGCCATCGAAGCGCGATACGGTGATAGGGACCAGATCAGCGGACAACATCAGGGCCAGCAGGCAAGTGTCCTGCATCAACAGGCCGGACACATGACCGCACCCGACTACGCCGCATCGGTATCGTCGTTTCCTCTTGCCAAAACGGCGCCGTCCACACATGACAGGTGCGCCGGGAGACTGGCGAGGAGCAGGTGGTGCAAAGTTACGGTGACACTGCACCAAATAGATTAGCCAAGGCTCTCAGGCATGGCCGTCAGGCCAGCGGTGCCGTCATGCTCAGGGCGTCCGGGGTGGGTGTTGGTGACGGTGTCGACCGCCAGGGGACCAGCCATACTCACGACGCCGCAAGTCGGCAATTACGGCGACAGTGCACTAAATAGATTAGCAGAGCTTCCAGCCATGGCCCGTCTGGCCGGCGGCGCCGTCATGCTCAGGGCGACTGGGGCGGGTGTGGGTGATGGTGTCGACCGCCAGGGGACCAGCCATACTCACGACGCCGCAAGTCGCGTTGCGAAGGTGGCCGAGCGATCCATGGCGCGGCCTCTGACGCCGGTGGCCGCCTCGGCAAAGTGAGCTATCCGCCGATTTACCGCGAACTCTGGCTCCAATGTAAGCATCCGGCGAAGTCTTCGCCGGACGCTTACCACAAGCCCGTGGATCTCGCCGTATGACGGCGGCGCGGGCCTGACGGCCATGGCTGAGAGTCTTGGTTAATCTATTTGGTGGAGTGTCACCGTAACTTCCATCAGCTACAAACATCAAGGTGCCGCAATGACGGGCTCAATTGTCGACCAGTTGTCCCAGTGGCTTGGGACTAGGCGTACGAATCTGGTTCAATCCGGCATCGAAATTACCGATCGATTGCCGCAGCTGTCCTCGAACGTTCCTTGGAAGGGCACCATTGGGCTGGCTAAGGACGATATTTTTGTCAGCTTTACGGTGTGGGAGCGCACCGCGTATCAGTCAGAGTTGATCATCGTTGATGGCCAATCGGGAAAAACTCTACGATCCGACGACGCAACCCCGCAGCGACCAGAGGAAATCGAAGCTGTACTAGATTCTGTTGTAAATGATCTTGTTGCGGGAATTTATCGGCGTGTTTAGCCGAAGGAGTTACGGTGACGCTGCACCAAATAGATTAGCCGAGCTTCCAGCCATGGCCGTCAGGCCGGCGGCGCCGTCACGCTCAGGGCGTCTGGGGCGGGTGTGGGTGACGGTGTCGACCGCCGGGGGACCAGCCATACTCACGACGCCGCAAGTCGTGTTGCGAAGGTGGCCGAGCGATCCATGGCACGACCTCTGACGCCGATGGCCGCCTCGGCAAGGTGAGCTATCCGAGTTACGGTGACACTGCACCAAATAGATTAGCCAAGGCTCTCAGCCATGGCCGTCATGCTCAGGGCGTCCGGGGTGGGTGTTGGTGACGGTGTCGACCGCCGGGGGACCAGCCATACTCACGACGCCGCAAGTCGTGTTGCGAAGGTGGCCGAGCGATCCATGGCGCGACCTCTGACGCCGATGGCCGCCTCGGCAAGGTGAGCTATCCGCCGGGCTTCACCGCGCGCTACGGCTATAACAGCCTCGGCTACGCCAGCCTGTTGCTCGACGACGTCGCCACCCGGTGGTGCCGCCGGTTCCCATCGGCTTTCAACTCCTACCCGATCGCCATCAGGCTCGCATTGCCGCCCGCCGCGGCGGTGTTGATCGAGGTCGAAACCTCTTCCAGAAGCCAATGAACGCTGTATGCATCCGGGTTGCGCGCGATTTCATCCGCCGAAGCGGCCTGAACGAGCACGATGGGTCCCGGCATCGCGGCAATCCGCTTGCAGAGCGATCGGACGCGCTCGGCCGCTCCCTCGACCAAAGCCCCCGCAAACGGACCGTCGGCGACCCAGTCGGTCGACCAGGACATGCGGCCGGCCAGGCCCGGCGGCAGCCCGACCAGCGCGGTCCGCAGCCCCGAGGCGGCATCAATCACGGCGCGGTTGCCGGTGGCGAGCACGGCGCCAAGCTGACGATAGAGCCCGTTCGCCGTCTCGGGGGCGAGAAGGATGGAGCCCCGCGGACGCAGCGCGTAGATGTTGCGTTCACCGACGGGGCCGGCAAGCTCGACCTCATGCCCGAGCGCCGATCGCCGGCCGAAGTGACGGGCGGCGTCGGCGGCGGCGTGAGCCCCCTTGGCGTCCAGCCACGTCACCAGATCGAGCAGCGCGGGGTCGGCCTTTGCCGAGCGGTGCCGCAGCGCCATCGGGGAGGGCGTGACAAGTCGAGCCAGATATTGCGGCCCGCCGGCCTTGGGACCGGTGCCCGAGAGCCCGCGGCCGCCGAATGGCTGGACGCCGACGACGGCGCCGATGACATTGCGATTGACGTAGATGTTTCCCGCCTTGATGCGATCCGTGACCCGCGCGATCGTTTCGTCGAGGCGCGTATGCAGACCAAACGTGAGGCCATAGCCCGTCGCATTGATCTCCTCGATCAGGCGGTCGAGATCTTCACGGCGATATCTCAGGACGTGAAGTACGGGCCCGAAGATTTCCCGTTCGAGATCCGAAAGCGTCTTCAGCTCGATAATTGTTGGAGATACGAAGGTGCCATCGGCGTCGTCATCGCTCCGGCCGATCTGCTCGACCCGGCAGCCGAGGTCACGCATCCTCTCGACATGCTGTGCTATGGCGTCCCTTGCTTCCAGGGTGATGACCGGACCGACGTCGACCGCCAAAACATCCGTGCGCCCGATCTTCAGCTCACGCATCGCGCCCTTCAGCATGGTCAGGATCCGGTCCGCTACGTCCTCCTGCAGACAGAGAACGCGGAGCGCCGAACATCGTTGGCCGGCGCTGTCGAAGGCCGATGCAATGACGTCACCGACGACCTGCTCGGCAAGCGCGGAGGAATCGACAATCATCGCGTTCTGCCCGCCGGTCTCGGCGATCAGCGGAATCGGCCTATCCTCCGGCGACAGCCGGTTCGCCAGCTGTGACTGGATAAGGCGAGCGACCTCGCTCGAGCCGGTAAACATCACGGCGGAGATCTCCGGCGCGGCGACCAGAGCCGCGCCGATCCGGCCGTCGCCCGGCAACAGCTGGAGGACGTCAACGGGGATGCCCGCATCGTGCAACATGCGCACTCCCTCGGCTGCGATCAGGGGCGTTTCTTCGGCAGGTTTCGCCAACACCGGATTGCCTGTGACGAGCGCCGCGGCAATCTGGCCGATGAAGATCGCGAGCGGGAAATTCCATGGGCTGATGCAGGCGACCGGACCGAGTGGTTGATGCGTGGGATCCAGCGTGCGGCACGCTTCCGCCGCATAATAGCGCAGGAAATCAATTGCCTCGCGGACTTCCGCGATGGCGTTCGGCAGCGACTTTCCGGCCTCGCGCGAAATCAGGCCGAGTAGCGTCGACATTCGACCTTGCATGGCATCGGCCGCCCGGGTGAGGCATTCGGCGCGTTCTGCCGGGGGCAGGGAAGCCCAGCTCGCAGCCGCAGCGGAAGCCAGCCTGACCGCCCGCAGCACGTCGCCGTCCGACGCGTCCGTCACCCAGCCGACGATGTCGCGGCGATCTCCCGGATTGCGGACCGGACGTGCCTGAGCGCTCGCCTCGCGACCCGCGGGGCGCGGTGCCGCCCGCCATGCGATGGCGGTGCTCGCCCGCAAGGCGCGCGCGAGAGATGCGAGCACGATCTCATCGGTGAGATCGAGGCCCGAGGAATTCACTCGCTCGCGTCCAAAGAGCTCGGCGGGAAGCTTGATCCTGCCGTGCGGCGCGCCGACCGTCGACATCGCCGCGACCGACCGGGCGGGATCATTCACGAGTTCATCGACCGATACGGTCGGATCGGAGATGCGGTTGACGAACGAGGAGTTCGCGCCATTCTCGAGCAGGCGCCGGACGAGATATGCGAGCAGGGTCTCGTGGGTGCCGACCGGAGCATAGATGCGAACAGGCCGATCGAGCCTCGCTGCGCCGACGACCTCCTCGTAGAGCGGCTCGCCCATGCCGTGGAGGCACTGGAACTCATATTGCCCCGGCTGAAAGTCCTGCCCCGCCATATGGTAGATGGTCGCGAGCGTCTGCGCGTTGTGTGTCGCAAATTGCGGGAAGATGACGTCGGTCGCGGCGAGCAATTTCCTCGCGCAGGCGATGTAACAGACATCCGTATAGGCCTTGCGGGTGTAGACGGGGAAACCGTTCAGCCCGTCGACCTGGGCGCGCTTGATCTCGGCGTCCCAATAGGCGCCCTTGACGAGGCGGACCATGATGCGGCGGCCGGCGCGATGGGCAAGATCGATGATGTAGTCGAGCACGAATGGGCAGCGCTTGCCATAGGCCTGCACGACGAACCCAAGTCCATGCCAACCGCCGAGATCCGCATCCAGGCAAAGGTCCTCGAGAAGATCGAGCGACAATTCGAGCCGATCCGCTTCCTCGGCGTCGATATTGAGGCCGATGTCAAATCGTTTCGCCAGGAGCGCCAGCGCCTTCACCCGGGGCAGGAGTTCGGCCATGACGCGCGCGGACTGGGCGCGGGAGTAACGTGGATGAAGCGCCGAAAGCTTGATCGAGATGCCCGGGCCTTGGTAGATGCCGCGGCCGGCGGATGCCGTTCCAATCGCGTGGATCGCGTGTTCGTAGTCGTTGTAGTAGCGCTCGGCGTCGGCGGCGGTCAGTGCCGCCTCGCCAAGCATATCGTAGGAGTAGCGGAAGCCGTGCTGCTCCAGACGATTTGAGTGGCGGAGCGCCGCCTCGATGGTCTCGCCCCGGACGAATTGCTCCCCCATCATCCGCATCGCCATGTCGACGCCGCGGCGGATGACCGGCTCGCCACAGCGCGCGATCAGGCGGGCCAGTGCCGAACCGAGACGGTGGTCGTCGTTGACCGGTGAGGTCAATCGACCGGTGATGACCAGTCCCCAGGTGGCGGCGTTGATGAAGAGCGACCGTTCGCCGCCGAGATGCGATTTCCAGTCGCCGGCGGCGATCTTGTCACGGATCAGCGCATCGCGAGTGGCGGTGTCGGGGATCCGCAGCAGCGCCTCGGCGAGGCACATCAGAGCGACACCTTCCTGGCTCGACAACGCGTATTCCTGAACGAGCGCCTCGACGCCCGAGCGCGTCTGTTTGGCGCGCAGCGTTTCGATCAGTCGTCTTGCGGTCTCTGCCACCGCCGAGCGGACTTCGGTCGAGAGTGTTGCGGCCTCGACCAGTGGGGGCAGGCATTCGGTTTCCGGACGGCGGTAGGCCGCCGTGATCGCCTGACGCAATGCGCTCTGCGGACGGATCGCGGGAGCGAAATCTGAAAAGACCGGGCGCGGCGCTGTCGCGGGATCGCGTTGCGCATGAGATGTGATGTCGGAGTGGGACATTGTCGCGGCCTCAAGCTGGCGCCCATTTGCCTCGCGCCGCCATTCGATGGTCAAGACATAGCATCGCGGGCAGGGACGATCAGACTTGTTTTGTGCAGAAGGGCGATTAGATTGCCTTTCTTTTCCCGAAAAATCGGTCGGATGTCGTGGCAAAAACGCATATTAGTAGTGAAATCGACCAGTTCGACTGGAGGATTCTGGAGGCGCTGACCCATGATGGCCGGATGTCGGTCACCGACCTCGCCAGGCAGGTCGGGCTATCGAAAACCCCATGCCAGGTGCGCCTGAAGCGCCTGATGGACGAGGGATATATCGTCGGCTTCAGGGCGGTGCTCGATCCGCGGCGGCTTGGCCTGGATCACATCGCCTTCGCGGAAGTGCGGCTTTCGGACACAAGGGAGAAAGCGCTCAACGAGTTCAACTCAGCGGTCATGAAGATCAAGGAGGTGGAGGAGTGCCACATGATCGCGGGCTCGTTTGACTACCTGCTCAAGATTCGGACCGCGGACATCAAAAAGTATCGGCAGGTGCTGGGCGAGAAGATCTCGAGCCTTCCGCATGTCTCGAACACCTCGACTTTCGTCGTCATGCAGTCGGTGAAAGACAGCGGCGTATAGCGACGATCGGACGCGGCGCCGCGGCCATCGACGGGGGTATTCCTCGACCGCTGCATTCTGATCTCGAATTTGTCGCCACATTGTTAGGCGCGATGGCCCACACAATAAGCGCCGTCCAGACTTGACTAGGGAAGTGGCATATGAGCGATTGTCAACAATCGATCAGTGATCATCGGCTGGACGGCGTCATGACGGAATTTCCTTTGAGCCGGGGAGGCGGGCGCAGCTCCGGCCAGCTTGCGCGGGTCCCGAAATCGACCTTCCGCGCTCATATCGCCCATGGACTTCGTCAGGCGATCCTGCGCGGCGACATCGAGCCCGGGGCTCAGCTGATCGAAGCCAATCTCGCTGATCAGTTCGGTGTCAGCAGGGGGCCGCTGCGCGAGGCCATGCGCCAGTTGATCGACGAGGGACTGCTCGTGACGGTCCCGTACACCGGCACCCACGTCGTCGATCTCTCCGTCGAGGACGTTCGCGAGATCTATTCGATGCGCGTAAGCCTCGAGATATTCGCATTCGAACAGGTCTGGACGCGTCGAGACGCGACGTTCCGGGATGGCCTGGTCCGTCTTCATGAGGACCTGACCCGGTGCATCGACGCCCAGGACGACGCGGCCAGCATCTATGCCGAGCTCCAGTTGCACGGCTTCGTATACGAGGCGACCGGACACCGAATCCTTTTGAAGACCTGGGAAAGCATTCGCGGCCGTCTCCAGCTCTACTGGGCGGCCCATCACCGGGCGCATGGCCTTCGTGGTCCGAGGCGGGACGGCCACGATGACTACGTCAGAACGGCGCTCGGCGACAGCTTTGAAGCGCTGCGACAGGAAATCACCAGCCATATGGCGCGTGGCGGCAAGCAGACGGAAGCCTTTCTCGCGAGCCGCGCCCAGAGGTCCGCCGCGCGTCCGCGCCTCGTGACGGACGGCGCGCGATGACGATGCCGGAGTGCCGCGAAGGAGCGGCGTCAGCCATTCCGGCAGTCGATTGCGGCGACATCGGTGTCGCGATCGCCGGGGCCGCCGAGGTCGCGTTGTCGAGGACCGATGACCCGCGCCCGCTTTTTCGAAGTTCGTTGTCCGGAAGATGCCGCAACTAACTCAGGACTTCGGAAACAGGGAAGCCCCGAAAGCCGCAGACAAGAAACTCACCTCAGGAGAATGGAAATGAACTTCAGCAGGCGCAAGTTTATGGCTTTCGCGACAGTCGCCGCAGCCAATTTCAGCTCCATTCCCGTCTTCGCGCAGGACGCTTCGACACTAGACCAGGTCAAGGCGAGAAAGCAGTTGCGCATCGGGGTCACTTCGGCGGAGCCGTGGTTCTTCAAGGATCCGCTCTCCGAGAAATGGACCGGGGTCGGCGTTGCCATGGGCGAAAGGCTCGCAGCCGATCTCGGGGTGGAAATGGTGCCCGTCGAGACCACATGGTCCAATGCCGTCGCCGCGCTGCAAGCCAACCAGATCGATCTGATGTTTGTGCTTGATCCGACCGAGGAGCGGAAAAAGGCAATCGACTTTCCCGATACGCCGCTGTTCTACTACGCCATGGGCGCGCTGATTCCGGAGGAAGCCCCGTTCATGTCGTGGGCCGCCATCGACAAGCCCGGCACCCGCATCGGGGTCACCCTTGGAACCTCGCTCGACAAGAACATTACCGCGATCGTCAAGTCGGCTGCGATCAATCGCTTCTCGAACAACGACGAGGCGATCGCTGCCTTCGCCGCCAAACGCGTCGATATCGTCGTCCAGTTCCACCCCGCACTGGTCGTGCAGTACGCGCGGCTGAAGCTGGGCAAGGTGATCCTGCCAAGTCCCGTCACTCCGGTGGCGACCAGCGCGGGATTGCGCAAGGAGCAGAACACCGCATTCCGCGATTGGGTGAACGGGCAGTTCGCCGAGCTCTACAAAGCCGGGGTCCCCAACCAGATGTTCCGCGACTATCTCGCGTCGAAACACATCGACGCCGATGAAATTCCCGGCCTCATCAAAGAGGCCTGGTGAGCATCCATGGGACGGCATCGGATGCCTCCGCGCCCCCCGCAGTTGCTTGTGATGATGCCTTCCGGCGATGCGCAGCCGCGGGGCGGGGCGGCGTTTGCCGGCGGTCTTTGCGGCCGATGACGGTCAGGGGCCTATGACCTATCCATGGGACTTCGCGCCGGTGCTGGCGCGTTCGGGCCTGCTTCTGACGGGCCTCATCAACACGGTCGAGATCGCAGTTGTCTCGATCGTGCTCGGCGTCGTCATCGGGTTGATCCTCGTGTTCTTGAGGCTTGCGCCGAGGCGCGTTCTGTCGTGTCCGGCCACGATCCTGATCGAGTTCTATCGCAACACGCCGCCCATCGTTCATTTCTTCTGGTTCTTCTACGCTCTGCCCGTGGTGGCAAACATCAGCCTCGATCCTTTCGTCGCTGCGGTCCTCGCGCTCTCCACGCAGTCCGGCGCGTTTTATGCCGAAGTATTTCGAGGCGGGATTGTGTCCATCGAGCGCGGGCAGTGGGAGGGCGCAAAGGCGCTGGGCATGAAGCAATCGCAGCTGATGCGCCGCGTGATCATTCCGCAAGCTCTGACACGAATGTTCGCTCCGTTTGTCGAGCGCTCCTTCGAACTTACAAAGACGACGGCGCTGGCTTCAACGCTGGCTTACGCCGATCTCATGTACCAGGCGATGCTGGTCAACAGCGAAACCTTTCGTCCGCTCGAGGTCTATACGACGATCGCGCTGATGTACGTCGTTCTGCTGGTTTCCGCGAGCGCGCTCGCGCGCGTCGCCGAAGCGCGCATGACCGCTTATCGGCAATGAGGCCGTGGTCATGAGCTATCATTTCGATTTTGCGCTCGTCCTGCAGAGCCTTCCGGTTCTCCTTCGGGGATTGCTCGTCACGATCCAGCTCTGGGTGCCGAGCATCGCCGTCGGCCTCGGTCTCGGCTTCCTGCTGGCGCTGTGCCGGGTTTCGAAAACCCCGTTGCTGCGCGTTCCGAGCCTTCTCTATATCGAACTGTTCCGGGATACCCCGGTGCTGATCCAGCTGATCTGGTTCTACTATGCATTTCCGATCGTCATCGGTGTTCAGCTTTCGCCATTCGTCGCCGCGCTTCTGGGACTAAGCCTCAATACCTCGGCATATTCCGCCGAGATCTTTCGCGGTGGAATGGAGTCGATCGCAGCAGGACAGTGGGAGGGCGCGAAGGCGCTCGGAATGCGGCCGGCCGCCGTGTTGCGCCGGGTCGTGCTGCCGCAGGTGTTCAAGAGAATGCTCCCGGCGTTTACGAACCGGGCGATCGAGGTCGCCAAGGTGTCGTCGCTCGCGTCGGTGCTGTCGGTTCATGAGCTGATGTATCAGGGCCGATTGTTGAGCTCGACGTACTACCGTCCTCTTGAAATCCTCACCACTGTCGCCCTCATCTATTTTTTCCTGATCTATCCCGGCAGTTACATTTCAACGAAGCTCGAGCGCCGCATGGCAAGCAGAAGCTGATGACGAACGTCTGGAAAGAGTGCCATGTCTAAATCCATTCTTCGCGTCTCGAATCTGCAGAAGCGGTTTGGCGACCTGCATGTCTTGCGCGGGATCGAACTTGCCGTAGAGGCGGGCGAGCGCATCGCCATCATCGGCGGCAGCGGCTCCGGAAAGAGTACGCTGCTGCGCTGCCTCAATTTCATGGAGATCCCAACCTCGGGAACGATCGAGCTGGACGGTCAGATTCTGGGGAAGCCGGTCGGCGGGAGCCCCGACGAAAGGCGCTATCCGGAACGCGAGCTCTGCGCCGTTCGGGAACGCGTCGGCATGGTGTTCCAGCAGTTCAATCTGTTTCCGCATATGACGGTACTCGAAAACGTCATGGAAGGGCTGGTGACGGTCAAGAAAATGAAGAAACCGGAAGCGCGCGAATGCGCGCTGAGGGAGCTTCAGAAGGTCGGTCTTGCGGACAAGGTCGATTCGTATCCGAGCCGTCTTTCGGGCGGCCAGCAGCAGCGCGTCGCCATCGCGCGCGCGCTGGCGATGACGCCGGAGATCCTTCTATTTGACGAGCCGACCTCATCGCTCGACCCCGAGCTTGTCGGCGAAGTCCTGCGCGTGATCCGCGCGCTTGCCGACGAAGGGCGCACGATGCTGCTGGTCACCCACGAGCTCGGATTTGCATATCATTACGCGACAAAAGTGATCTTCCTCGCCGATGGCGTCTTCCATGAGGTGGGCACGCCCGAGGAGGTGTTGAAGCACCCAAAGCAGGAGCGCACGCGCGCCTTCCTCAGCCGTTTTACAGAGTTTTCCTTCTAACCGCGCAGCGGACATATCCGGGAGTCCCCAGAATGACGACACTGGCCACAAGCAGAACCAGCTCGCAGGGTTACGTCGACGATGATCGCAACGACAGCGTCATGATCTTCATCAACGGCGAATTCTTCAAGCGGGACGAGGCGAAGGTGTCGGTTTTCGATGCCGGGTTCGTTCTCGGCGACGGCGTCTGGGAAGGAATCCGTCTGGTCAACGGAAACATCGTCGCGCTGAACGATCATCTCGATCGCCTGTATGAAGGCGCACGCGCGATCGAGCTCGATATTGGTCTCACTCGCGACCAGATCGTCGAAGCCATCTGGTCGACTTTCAAGAGGAACGGCATGACCGATGGCGCTCATGCGCGCCTGATGATTACCCGTGGCCCCAAGAAGACGGCCAACCAGGATCCACGCTTTGCGCTGGGACAGCCGACCATCGTGATCGTGGCGGAGTACAAGACGCCAAGGCCGGAAGCGAAGGCCAAGGGGTTGAGCCTCTTCACGTCAACCATTCGCTGCAGCGGGCCGGACGTCTTCGATCTGCGGCTCAATTCGCACAGCCGGCTGAACTTCATCCAGGCGCTCATTCAGGCAATCAACGCAGGGGCGGACGAAGCGCTCATGCTCGATCCGCACGGGTTCGTGGCGAGCTGCAATTCCACCAACTTCTTCATTGTGAGAGGCGGCGAACTGTGGACCTCGACGGGCCGCTTCAACTTCAAGGGCATCACGCGTCAGAAGGTGATCTCACTCTTCGGTCGGGACGGCGGCGTGGTTCGCGAGCATGATTTCACGCTGGCCGAAGTGTACAGCGCATCCGAGGCATTCGTAACGGGTACGCTTGGCGGAATCACGCCGGTGACCCGGATCGACGGCAAAAGGATCGGACAGGGGGAGCCCGGCCCGGTCACGCGGCGGATCGCAGGTCTTTACGCTGAGTTTATTTCGTCCTGACAAGGCGCCGCCACGACAATGGTCATGCGCGATCCGCTCGGTGCGGCGAGGCCGGAAGGTGAAGGGCTGGCTGGATGGAGGGTGCCGCTTGTTCTGCGCGAATTCGTGCGCGCGGACGAGATATGGCTGGTGCTGCTCGCCGCAGGCATCGGCATCATCAGCGCGTTGTGCGTCGCTGCCATGGTGGCGTCGATCGAGGTAGTGCATCACGCCTTGTTCGCGATCGACGGCTACGAGGTCAGCGGTGCCGCCCATATCGATCCGTGGCGGGCCGCCGTGGTGCCTGTGGTGGGAGGACTTCTGCTTGGCTTCGTGAGCCTGCTCGTGGCGCGACGCGCGAAGATCGCTGTCATCGATCCCATTGAGGCGAACGCGCTTCGTGGCGGGAGCATTCCATTTCCCGGCAGTGTGCTCCTCGTCCTGCAGACCATGATTTCCAACGGATGTGGCGCGTCCATCGGCATGGAGGCCGGCTATACGCAGATAGGTTCTGCTGTCGCATCGAGATTTGGACAGATATTTCATGTTCGGCGCAGCGACTTGCGGACATTGGTCGGTTGTGGCGCGGCCGGTGCGATCGCCGCGGCCTTCGATGCGCCGCTGACCGGGGCATTCTATGCGTTCGAGCTGATCATCGCGAGCTATTCGGTCGCGACGTTGGCGCCGGTCGTTGTCGCGGCAATCGCGGCGGTCGGAACCGTGCGCCTCGTTCTCGCGCAGGTCTCGTTCCAGGTCGGGTTCGCTGGCGGCCTGTCCGTGTCGGATTATTCGCTGGTCGTCGTCCTGGCGATTCTCTGCGCGCTGCTGGGCATCGCAATGATGAAGACGGTGGCGCTGGTGGAGGCGGTATTCACCAGGAGCGGGCTGCCGCTTTGGGCGAGGCCCGCAGTCGGCGGAGCCTGCGTCGGCGGACTCGCGCTTGTCACACCGGCCGTCCTTTCCTCGGGGCATTCCGCGCTGCATGTCGGGTTCGATGCCTATTTCACGGCGCAATACCTGATGCTGCTGATCGGCCTCAAGGCGCTCGCGTCCGCAATCTCGATCGGCTCCGGTTTCCGCGGCGGGCTGTTCTTCGCCTCGCTGTTTCTGGGGGCGATGCTCGGCAAGCTTGTCGCGATCGGGTGGATGCTGCTGTTTGGCCTCAAGATTCCGACGCTGGTGGTCGGCATCGTGGGCATGTGCGCGATGGCGACGGCTGTGCTCGGGGCGCCCCTGACCATGGCGCTTCTTGCCCTCGAGACCACTGGCAGTCTGCCTCTCACCATCGCCGTTCTTGCCGCGGCCGTTATTTCGTCGATCACGGTGCGTCGGGCCTTCGGCTATTCCTTCGCGACATGGCGCTTTCATCTGAGAGGCGAGTCGATCCGAAGCGCCGCCGATGTCGGCTGGATCCGCGACCTGACCGTCGGACGGATGATGCGCACCGACATCCGAACCGTTCGTTCAGACAGCAGTCTCTCCGCGTTCCGCCGGGAGTTTCCGCTCGGGACGACTGAGCGCGTCATTGTCGTCGACCAGGCAGACCGATACCTCGGCATCATTCTTGTGCCCGAGGCTCACCGGGACAGCGCGGAGGCCAGCGAGATCACCGGTCTCATTCAGCACGCCGACACGGCGCTTCTGCCGGACATGAATGTTCGGGAAGCAATGAAGGCATTCTCCGACGCAGAGAGTGATGCCCTGGCGGTGATCGACGATTTTACGCATAAGCAGGTCGTCGGGCTGCTGACCGAACAGCATTCCTTGAGGAAATACAGCGAGGAGTTGGACCGCCGTGCCAACGAGGGCGTCATGGCCTAGTGCGGCGTCTCGCAATTGCCGATCGCCGTTGCGGCCAGTCTCTCGTCGGCAATTGCGAGACATAAGCCACACTAGCACTTTGATTTTGCTAGTGTCCCTATGTCTCCGAATGACCGTGCAATCGCGACTTGCACCGAGCGCGCTGCCGACCCCGAGCGCGAAGCGCTGCAGTGCAGCATTGTCGCGGACGGCGTCGCTCGAGGGCAGGGGATCGCTCATGGCATCGGTCGCCGGCATCGGTGATGGCGTTTGACCTCGGGCGTCAGGCGAGGTCGGCCTGTTCCGGGTGCTTGTCGAGATAGGCTTTCACGAACGGGCAGCGCGGCACCACCTTCAGGCCGTCGCGGCGGACCTGCGCCAGCGCATCCCAGACCAGCCGGCTGCCAATGCCGCGGCCGCCGAGCTCCTTCGGAACCTCGGTGTGGGTGAAGGTGATGACCCCGGGCGCAAGCTCGTAATAGGCCGCAGCGATGGAGCCGTCGACCGCGAGTTCGAAACGGTGTCCGGCGGCATTATTGACGACGTCGCTGCCCATGCGCTGCCCTCGTCAGAATCCTAGTGCGGCGTCTCGCAGTTGCCTATGCCCTTCGCGGCAAGCCCCTGTAGGCAATTGCGAGACATAAGCCGCACTAGCTTTTTGATTTTGCTAGTGTCCCGATGTCTCCGAATTACCGTGCGAGGGTGAGGCAAATGAAGCGGTAATTCGGACGTTCGTATCCCATTGCAGCAGGCGCTCCTACCGAACGTTGGAAACAAGGGGACGGTGGATTCATAGCAGTCTTGCAACCAATGCGGGGTCACCTACGTTGCATGGGAGACATACGCTGCGGGCTCCGGCCCGGCCGGTTTGGCAGCCGTTTGGGGCTCGCGGCGCAGGGACGGGGCGCTCAGCGTCTCGGCCGGATCCGGCCAGCCACTGCCGCTCCCCAAGGGAGAGGAGGCCACCGTGTTCAATATGCGATTCTTCGATACTCACCGGCCGTGGGAAGACTGGTTCGGCATGCTGGCCGGTCTCGTGATCGCGCTGTCGCCCTGGCTCGCCGGCGAGCACGGCAACGCCCTGGCGGTCGCGAACGCCCTGATTGTCGGGGGGCTGGTGTTCTTCCTGGCGCAGCTCGAATATGTCGTGCTGCGCCGCTGGGAAGAGGTGGCCGAAGCCGGGCTCGGCGTCTGGCTGGCGATGTCGCCCTACGTCTTCGGCTATGCCGGTGACGGTACCCTGCGGTTCTGGCACTCGACCCTGGCCGGCATCATCATCCTGCTGGCCGCGCTCGAGCTGTACCAGGACTGGGAGGTGAGCGACGAGGATCTGGCGCACCAATCGCGCGTGAAGCGCTGAGGCGGGCCGAAACACCCTGCGTCGCCAACGCCTCTCACCGGGACCGGCTATTCCGCCGCCTCGCCGGATTCCGCGCTGGCCGGCTTGCGCTTGCGGGAACGATTGGCCTTGGCCAGCACCGGCGCGAGGAATTTGCCGGTGTGGCTGCGCGGCGCCCTGGCGATATCCTCGGGCGGCCCCCAGGCGACGATCTCGCCGCCGCCGTCGCCGCCCTCCGGGCCGAGATCGATCACCCAGTCGGCCGTCTTGATGACCTCGAGATTGTGCTCGATCACCACCACGGTATTGCCCTGGTTGACCAGCTCGTGCAGCACCTCGAGCAGCTTGGCGACGTCGTGGAAATGCAGCCCGGTGGTCGGCTCGTCGAGGATGTAGAGCGTGCGGCCGGTCGCGCGCTTTGACAGTTCCTTCGCCAGCTTGACCCGCTGCGCCTCGCCGCCCGACAGGGTCGTCGCCTGCTGGCCGACATGGATGTAGTCGAGGCCGACGCGGTGCAGCGTCTTGAAGGTCTCGCGAATCCGCGGCACCGCCTTGAAGAATTCGGCGGCCTCTTCGACCGTCATGTCGAGCACGTCGGCGATCGACTTGCCCTTGAACAGCACTTCCAGGGTCTCGCGGTTGTAGCGCTTGCCCTTGCAGGTGTCGCAGGTGACGTAGACGTCGGGGAGGAAGTGCATCTCGATCTTGATGACGCCGTCGCCCTGGCAGGCCTCGCAGCGACCGCCCTTGACGTTGAAGGAGAAGCGGCCGGGCTCGTAGCCGCGCGCCTTGGACTCCGGCAGGCCGGCGAACCATTCGCGGATCGGCGTGAAGGCGCCGGTGTAGGTCGCCGGATTCGACCGCGGCGTGCGGCCGATCGGCGATTGGTCGATCTCGATGATCTTGTCGATGTGCTCGAGCCCCTCGATGCGGTCGTGGGGCGCCGGCGCGTCGCTGGCATTGTTGAGCTTGCGCGCGATCGCCTTGTAGAGCGTATCGATCAGCAGCGTCGACTTGCCGCCGCCGGAGACGCCGGTGACGCAGGTGAACAGGCCGAGCGGAATCTCCGCCGAGACGTTCTTGAGATTATTGCCGCGGGCGTTCACCACCTTGAGGGTGCGGCGGTGGTTCGGCGGCTTGCGTTCGGGAATGTCGACCGCGAGCTCGCCGGTGAGATATTTGCCGGTGAGCGATTTCGGGTTGGCCATGATCTCCGCGGGCGTGCCGCGGGCGATGATCTGGCCGCCATGGATGCCGGCGCCGGGGCCGACATCGACGACGTAATCGGCGAGACGGATGGCGTCTTCGTCATGCTCGACGACGATCACGGTGTTGCCGAGATCGCGCAGCCGCTTCAGGGTGTCGAGCAGCCGCGCATTGTCGCGCTGGTGCAGGCCGATCGAGGGCTCGTCGAGCACGTAGAGCACGCCGGTGAGACCCGAGCCGATCTGCGAGGCGAGACGGATGCGCTGGCTCTCGCCGCCGGACAGCGTGCCGGAGGCGCGCGACAGCGTCAGGTAGTTCAGGCCGACGTCGAGCAGGAAGGTCAGGCGCTCGCGGATCTCCTTGAGCACCCGGACCGCGATCTCGTTCTGCTGGGTCGAGAGCTGGTCGGGCAGGGCCGCGAACCATTCGCCGGCGGCCCTGACCGACAGTTCGGAGATTTCGCCGATATGCTTGCCGCCGACCTTGACGCACAGCGCCTCGGGCTTGAGGCGGTAGCCGTGACAGGCTTCGCAGGGAACGTCGGTGAAATACTTGCCCAGCTCCTCGCGGGCCCATTCGCTCTCGGTTTCCCGGAAACGGCGCTCGATATTGGTGACGACGCCCTCGAACGGCTTCTTGGTGTCGTAGGACCGGACGCCGTCCTCGTAGGAGAACTTGATCTCGTCGTCGCCGGAGCCGTAGAGGATCGCGTTCTGCGTCTTCTTCGGCAGGTCCTTCCACTTGGTGTCGAGGGTGAACTTGTAGAACTTGCTCAGCGCCTGCAGGGTCTGCAGGTAGTAGGGCGACGACGACTTGGCCCAGGGCGCGATGGCGCCCTTGCGCAGCGTCAGATCCTTGTCCGGGATCACCAGCTCGGCGTCGATATGCTGCTCGATGCCGAGACCGCCACAGGCCGGGCAGGCGCCATAGGGGTTGTTGAACGAGAACAGCCGCGGCTCGATCTCGGGAATGGTGAAGCCGGAGACCGGGCAGGCGAACTTCTCCGAGAACAGAAGCCGCTCCGGACCGCTCCTGTCGTGGATCTTGGCGGTCTTCTTGTCGGTCTTCTTCTCGCCTTCGCCGCCCGGCGGCGGATCGGCGAACTCGATCACGGCGAGGCCCTCGGCGAGCTTGAGCGCGGTCTCGAACGACTCGGCGAGCCGCTGGCCGAGATCGGGCCGCACCACGATGCGATCGACCACGACGTCGATGTCGTGGGGAAACTTCTTGTCGAGCGCAGGCGCCTCGGCGAGCTCATGAAACGCGCCGTCGATCTTGACCCGCTGGAAGCCCTTCTTGAGATATTCGGCGAGCTCCTTGCGATATTCGCCCTTGCGGCCGCGCACCACCGGCGCCAGCAGATAGAGCCGTGTGCCTTCCGGCAGCGCCAGCACCCGGTCCACCATCTGCGAGACCGTCTGGCTCTCGATCGGCAGACCGGTGGCCGGCGAATAGGGCACGCCGACCCGCGCCCACAACAGGCGCATGTAATCGTAGATCTCGGTGACGGTGCCGACGGTGGAGCGCGGGTTCTTGGAGGTGGTCTTCTGCTCGATGGAGATCGCCGGCGACAGGCCTTCGATCTGGTCGACATCGGGCTTCTGCATCATCTCGAGGAACTGGCGGGCATAGGCGGAGAGCGACTCCACATAGCGCCGCTGGCCCTCGGCATAGATGGTGTCGAACGCCAGCGAGGATTTGCCCGACCCCGACAGGCCGGTCAGCACCACCAGCCGGTCGCGCGGGATGTCGAGATTGACGTTCTTGAGATTGTGCTCGCGCGCGCCGCGAATGCGAATGGCGCGGCTGCTGGCATCGATCTGTCGTCGGCTCGCCTTGAGAACTTCGTCCATCAGTGGCAGTTCCGGATGCGCCGGCGGCGCTGATCTTGCGTGACATTCGCGCGCCGGGCGATCGCGAATGGAAGGCTGGTGTCCCGGTTCGATCGTTCGTAGAGCTCAACCAACCCGTCGGGGTGTATCGTCCATCGTCCCACAGCACCGCGATGCCCGGAAGTGCAGGTCGACTCGCGGCGCGAGTTGTCCAGTGAACATATCAAGAACATCGCCGCGCACCAAGAGCCGCGCATCAAGAGCCGCGCACCAAGAGATGCCTGCGCCCGGATCGGGGAGTGCAAGCATTGGGCCGCGACGAGTTCCGACGACAGCCAATGGGGTGAGTGAACCCTATGTGGTTCAGGTCGGTGCGAAGGGCAAGGGCGGCCGGTGCCGCGCCGCGCCGATAGCCGCAATGAATATCCGGGCAGGAATACCCCGGCGGCAACGGGGCCGACGAGTACCGGCAAAACGACAAGACGCCAAACGAAGAGCCGCCAAACGAAAAAGCCCGGCTCGCGGGAGCCGGGCTTTTGTGGTGGTCCTGAACCGGAGTCCTCGGTGGAGAACCTCAGTCAGTATGCGTCAGGACTTCGCTCAGTACTTCGCTCAGTACCTGGCGACGACCGGGCCGCCCCAGTTGAAGCGGTAGTTCAGGCCGGCCTTCACGCTGTGGACGTCGTCGCGGTAGCTGACAACGCCGCCGGCGGCCGGCACCGAGATGTTGGTGGTGCCGAAGTTGTAGTACTGGTACTCGACCTTGGCCGACCAGTTCGGGGTGAACAGGTACTCGAGGCCGGCACCGACGGTGTAACCGGTGTCCTTGCGGCTGACGGCGAAGGCGAGCGGCGCACCGGTGGCGGTGTTGAACACGTTCACGTTGTCGTTGTTGCCGCGGAAGGCGAGACCGCCCTTGGCGTACAGCAGCGCCGGACCCCAGGTGTAGCCGAGACGGCCGGTGACCGAACCGAAGTCGCTGCTGCGGCCCTGAACGGTGAACGGCACCAAGGCAGGCGGCGCGGTGAACAGCACGTTGGTGGTGTCGCGCGCGGCCCAGGTGTATTCGGCTTCGATACCGAGCACCCAGTTCGGGGCGAACTGATAGTCAGCGCCGCCCTGCACACCGCCGGCGAACCGGCCGTCGCTGCCGTAGATGTTGTCGCTGCCGTTGAAGGCGCCACCGATGTGACCACCGATGTAGAACCCGGTCCAGTTGTAGATCGGGGCCGGCACATAGGCCGGAGCCTTGGTGTAGGTACGGGCCGGAAGGTCGGCGGCAAAGGCCGAAGCCGTGCCCAGCGCGACCAGCGCCACGCTACCCAGCAAAATCTTCTTCATCGTTCTCTCCACTTACATCTCCGCCGCAACTGGCGGCGCAAATCCCAAGAAACAATCGTCGCAAGCGCCGATGTTGGGAACACCATAGTCCAATCCGGATCGAAAAGCCGTCTCCCAAATGCAACACCTCGTCACGAAGTGACTCCGACTAAGTTTAGGATTTGTTTAGCATATTTCCGCCGGTGGAGGCAAAATCCGCGCATCTTTTGACACATTTCGGGCAGCGCAGGCACCCTGCCGGTGCTTCAATGCCGCCCTGGCTGGTGGTTTACATCGGCGGCGGAACATAATAAGAACGATGGGCCCCGCGGTGCGATGCTGGGCGTGGAAGTGTGGATAAGGCGGCGCCGGTGGTCGCGCAGCCGAGCCGGAGCGGCGCCTGGCAGGTTATAGGGTCGGGACGGAGAACCCCGCCGCGAGCCGGCTTGGGTGTGTCGATTTGGGTGTGTGAACGGAGAGTGCGATGGCGGGAAGCGTAAACAAGGTCATTCTGGTCGGTAATCTGGGCGCCGACCCCGAAATCCGGCGCACCCAGGACGGACGCCCGATCGCCAATCTGCGGATCGCCACGTCGGAAACCTGGCGCGACAAGAACACCGGTGAGCGCAAGGAAAAGACCGAGTGGCACCGCGTCGTGATCTTCAATGAGGGGCTCTGCAAAATCGCGGAGCAGTACCTCAAGAAGGGCGCGAAGGTTTACATCGAAGGCGCTCTGCAGACACGGAAATGGACCGACCAGAGCGGAGTCGAGAAGTACTCGACCGAGGTGGTCCTGCAGGGCTTCAATTCGACTCTGACCATGCTCGATGGGCGTGGCGGCGGCGGTGGCGGTAGCTTCGCCGATGAGGGCGATTTCGGTTCCAGCGGGCCGTCCTCCGGGGCGCCGCGACGGGTGTCCTCCGGCAACCCCAGCCCCAGCCGTGGCGGCGGTGGTGGCGGCGACATGGACGACGAGATCCCGTTCTGACGGGGACGTTTTCCAGCGGCGGGCGTTGCGTCCGCTGATCCTTGCGCAGCAGTTTTGCGGCCGGCGTCGATAGCGGCGCCGGCCGTTTTGCTTTTGGGGTGCTTTTGGGCTGCTTTGGGGCGGAGGCGACGCCGCTGCGCGTCAGATTTGCTCAGCCTCAGATTTGCTCAGCCGAAGGCGCTGCGGGCGCCGTCGAGAATGAACTGGACCGCGAGCGCGGCCAGAACGATGCCCAAAAGGCGCGACAGGACGACGTTGCCGGTGATGCCGATGGCGCGTGACACCCGCACCGCTGCCATGAAGGCGAGGGCGCAGAGCAGGCCTGTCACGGCGATGATGGCGATCAGCGATGCCAGCGCCGCCGGCGTTGCCGCCTTGCCGGCGAGAAGCAGGGTTGCGGTGATCGCGCCGGGACCGGCGATCAGCGGAATGGCGAGCGGGAAGGCGGCGACATCGCGGACGTGCTCGGCCACGGCGTCCTCGGCCTGGCGGGTGTCGCGGGCCGGGCGCCAGCCGAGCACCATGTCGAACGAAATGGCGAACAGCAGGATGCCGCCGGAGATCCGGAATGCCGGCAGCCCGATGCCCAGGCGATCCAGCAACCAGCTTCCGGCCAGCGCCGTTCCGGCGAGAATGGCGGACGCGATCGCCGCGGCGCGCAGCCCGGTGGCGTTGCGCACACGCGGCGGCTGGTTGTCGGTGACGGCGAGGAAGGCCGGCGCGATGCCGATCGGGTCGACCACGACGAGCAGGGTGACGAGGGCGGTCAGGGCATCGTTGAGCATGCGCAATGTCCTCGGCGGGCCGCCTTCCGGATGCCGAGCGATAGAGTGCCGCAAGGAGCGCCGCAAGCGGTCCGCACGGCGCTGCTGCCGAGATCTCCCGGCTAGTGTGGCGTCTCGCAATTGCCTACCGCCTTCGCGGCAACCCTCTCGTAGGCAATTGCGAGACATAAGCCACACTAGCACTTTGATTTTGCTAGTGTCCTTTATGTCTCCGAATTACCGTGCGAGCGTGAGGCAAATGGAGCGGTAATTCGGAGACAGGACACTCGTGTGGCGTCTCGCAATTGCCTACCGCCTTCGCGGCAACCCTCTCGTAGGCAATTGCGAGACCTAAGCCACACTAGTGTGGTGGATCTGACGCTCGTTTCAGTATTGCAGCGAGTTCTTCGAGCGCGCGTCAGATCCAAAACCACACTAGAATCATAATGATGCTAGTGTGGCGTCTCGCAATTGCCTATGCCTTTGCGGCAAGCCTCTCATAGGCAATTGCGAGACATAAGCCACACTAGCTTTTTGATTTTGCTAGTGTCCCGATGTCTCCGAATGACCGTGCGAGGGTGAGGCAAACGAAGCGGTAATTCGGAGACGGGACACTAGTGTCCCCTTGTTTCCAACGTTCGTATGAGCGCCTGCTGCAATGGGGTACGAACGTTGGAAACAGGACACTCGCACTCTGATTTTGCTAGTGTCCCTATGTCTCCGAATGACCGTGCGAGTGCGAGGCAAACGTAGCGGTAATTCGGAGACAGGACACTAGCGATAAGCAGCTGACTTAATTGGATTTTATAGGCCGTTTCGGCGGCGAAAGGGGTTGGTGCGGGGCTCTGAATCGCCTATATCTCCCGGACTGATTCGTCGTGGGGATTTTTGCGTTTGGCCGATCAAGATAATCCGGAATCCGGCGCCTCCGGGCCGGTCGACATCCGCCCGGTTTCTATCTCCGATGAGATGAAGCGATCCTACCTCGATTACGCCATGAGCGTGATCGTGGCGCGGGCGCTGCCGGACGCGCGCGACGGCCTCAAGCCGGTGCATCGGCGCATTCTCTACGCCATGCACGAGAACGGCTTCGACTGGAACAAGGCGTATCGCAAGTCGGCCCGCACCGTCGGCGACGTCATCGGTAAATACCATCCCCATGGCGACCAGTCGGTCTACGACGCCCTGGTCCGCATGGCGCAGGACTTCTCGATGCGGGTGCCGCTGGTCGACGGCCAGGGCAACTTCGGCTCGGTCGACGGCGATACCGCGGCGGCCATGCGCTACACCGAGTCCCGTCTCACCAAGGCCGCGCACACCCTGATCGAGGACATCGACAAGGATACGGTCGATTTCCAGCCCAACTACGACAGCTCCGAACGCGAGCCGTCGGTGCTGCCGGCGCGCTTTCCCAATCTTCTGGTCAACGGCGCCGGCGGCATCGCCGTCGGCATGGCGACCAATATCCCGCCGCACAATCTCGGCGAAGTGATCGATGCCTGCATCGCGCTGATCGACAATCCCGCGCTCGGCATCGACGACCTGATGGGCATCGTGCCCGGGCCGGATTTCCCGACCGGCGGCATCATTCTCGGCCGCCAGGGCATCCGCGCGGCCTATCACCTCGGCCGCGGCTCCGTCATCATGCGCGGCAAGGTGACGATCGACACCATCCGCAAGGATCGCGAGGCGATCATCATCTCGGAGATCCCCTACCAGGTGAACAAGGCGGGGATGGTCGAGCGCATCGGCGATCTCATCCGCGAGAAGAAGATCGAGGGCATCGCCGACCTGCGCGACGAATCCAATCGCGAGGGCATGCGCGTCGTCGTCGAGCTCAAGCGCGACGCCGTCCCCGAGGTGGTGCTGAACCAGCTCTACAAGTTCACCCCGCTGCAGACGAGCTTCGGCGCCAACATGGTGGCGCTCGACGCCGGCCGGCCGCAGGTGATGAACCTGAAGGACCTGCTGACGCTGTTCGTCGCCTTCCGCGAGCAGGTGGTGACGCGTCGCACCAAGTTCCTGCTCAACAAGGCCCGCGACCGCGCCCATATCCTGGTGGGTCTCGCCATCGCAGTCGCCAATATCGACGAGATCATCCGCGTCATCCGCACCTCGCCCGATCCCGCGACCGCTCGCGACACCCTGATGTCGCGGGACTGGCCGGCGGCGGACGTCGCCGCCATGATCACGCTGATCGACGATCCGCGCCATCACCTCAATGCCGACGGCACCGCTCGGCTGTCGATGGAGCAGGCCAAGGCGATCCTCGACCTGCGGCTGCAGCGGCTCACCGCACTCGGCCGAGACGAGATTTCCGACGAACTCGACAAGCTCGCGGCGGAGATTTCCGATTATCTCGAGATCCTGCGCTCGCGCGCCCGCGTCCAGGCCATCGTCAAGGACGAGCTGGCGGCGGTGAGGGCCGAATTCGCCACGCCGCGCCGCACGGTGATCGTCGACCAGGAGGGCGAGGTCGAGGACGAGGACCTGATCCAGCGCGAGGACATGGTGGTGACCGTGTCTCACCTCGGCTACGTCAAGCGCGTGCCGCTATCGACCTATCGCGCGCAGAAGCGCGGCGGCAAGGGCCGATCCGGCATGCAGACCCGCGACGAGGATTTCGTCAGCCGGCTGTTCGTCGCCTCGACCCATTCGCCGGTGCTGTTCTTCTCCTCGCGCGGCCAGGTCTACAAGGAGAAGGTGTGGCGCCTGCCCATGGCGGCGCCGAACGCCCGCGGCAAGGCGCTGATCAACATCCTGCCGCTGGAGCAGGGCGAGCGCATCACCACCATCATGCCGCTGCCGGAGGACGAATCCTCCTGGGCCAATCTCGACGTGATGTTCGCCACGACCGGCGGCAACGTCCGTCGCAACAAGCTGTCCGATTTCGTCGATGTCCGCCGCTCCGGCATCATCGCCATGAAGCTCGACGAGGGCGAGGCCATCGTCGACGTGCAGATCTGCACCGAGCATGACGACGTCCTGCTCACCACCGCCGGCGGCCAGTGCATCCGCTTCCCGGTCACGGACGTGCGTGTCTTCACCGGCCGTACCTCGATGGGCGTGCGCGGCATCGCGGTCGACAACGACACGGTGATCTCGCTGTCGATCCTGCGGCATGTCGAGACGACGTCCGACGAGCGCTCGGGCTATCTCAAGATGCGCCGCGCCGTTGCCGGTGAAGCTCTGGCCGGTGAAGCTCTGGCCGGTGAGACGGCCGTCGACGAGGCCGCCGAGGCCGAGGGCGAGGAGACGAACGGCGCCATCCAGCTCTCCCAGGAACGCTATGTGGAGATGTCGGCGCAGGAGCAGATCGTGCTGACGGTCTCGGTCAACGGCTACGGCAAGCGCACCTCGTCCTACGAATACCGCACCACCGGCCGCGGCGGCAAAGGCATCGTCGCCATGTCGGTGAACGACCGCAACGGCAAGCTGGTGGCCTCCTTCCCGGTGGAGGACAGCGACCAGATCATGCTGGTGACCGACAAGGGACAATTGATCCGTTGCCCGGTGGACGGCATCCGCGTCGCCGGCCGCTCGACCCAGGGCGTCATCGTCTTCGACACCGCCGATGACGAACACGTGGTTTCGGTCGAGCACCTCACCGAGGAAGAAGACAACGGCAACGGCGGCTGACGAGCGCCGGACGAGCCGCGCTCGGCAAGAAGCCGCCCGAGGGCATCCGGGCGGCTTCGAAACCAAAAACGGCCGTCTTCGGCGGCGTTGCGGTCGGCGGCGCGCCGTGGTTTGGCAAGCCACTGAATATCAATAGAAAACACCCGCGCCGCGGCCGGGCGAGGGGCTGCGGCGCTTGCGGGCGGTGAGGAGGCGCGGTAGACCGAAAGCATGTCGCGCATCGCCCTTTACCCCGGGTCGTTCGATCCCGTCACCAACGGCCACCTCGACGTGGTGCGCCAGACCGTTCGCCTGGTCGATCGCCTTGTGGTGGCGATCGGGATCCATCCCGGCAAGACGCCGCTGTTCAGCCCCGCCGAGCGGCTGGACATGATCAGCGAGGTGTTCGCGCCGCTGGCGGCCAAGGCCGGCTGCGAGGTGGAATGCGTCACCTACGACGACCTCGCCGTCACGGCGGCCCAGCGCGCCGGCGCCACCATTCTCATTCGCGGCCTGCGGGACGGCACCGACATGGACTATGAGATGCAGATGGCAGGCATGAACGAGACCATGGCGCCGGACGTGCAGACGGTGTTTCTGCCGGCATCCCCCATGGTCCGCCCGATCACCGCCACACTGGTGCGTCAGATCGCCAGTATGGGGGGCGACGTGTCGAACTTCGTGCCCCCGGTGGTCGCGGCCCGGCTGAAGGACAAATTCGCCCGCGGCTGATCGCCAAAAGCCTGGTCCCGCCGCGTCTTCCCGCAACCCGTTTCCCGAAGCTTCTGGAGCTCTCATGATCCGAATTCTCGCCGTTCTCGCCGCGCTGGTCTGCGCTGCGCCCGCGCTGGCGCAATCGCTGCCCGCCAACCTCGACAAGCAGAATGCGATCGTGATCGACACCAACAAGGGCCGCATCGTCGTCCGGCTGCGGCCGGACCTCGCGCCGAAGCATGCGGAGCGCATCAAGCTCCTGGCGCGCGAGGGCTATTACAACAACGTGCCGTTCCATCGGGTGATCGAAGGCTTCATGGCCCAGACCGGCGACGGTCAGAACTTCAACGGCACCGGCGGTTCGAAATATCCGAATCTGTCGGCTGAATTCACCCCGACGCCGTTCACGCGCGGCGTCGTCGGCATGGCCCGCGCGGCGTCGCCGGATTCGGCGAATTCGCAGTTCTTCATCATGTTCGCCGACGGCTCCTTCCTCAACGGGAAGTACACGGTGGTCGGCGAAGTCGTGTCGGGGATGGACGTTGTCGACAAGCTCAAGCGCGGCGAGCCGGTGGCCGACCCTGACAAGATGGTCAAGGTGCAGGTCGCTTCCGACATCAAGTGACGTGGTGCGGCGGCTCGTCGTCGCGAGCCTGCTGGCGCTCGGCGCCTCTTCGGCGTGCGTGGCCGGGGAGGCTCCCCGGATCAATACCCTCGGCGGCCTCGTCACCCGGCTGGGCAGCTGCATCAAGCCGCCGCCCACGGCACGCAGCGCGCCGGGCATGGAGATCACCGTCGTCCTGGCCTTCCGGCGCAATGGCGAGATCCTGGGCCGGCCGCGGGTGACCTACGAGACGCCGGGCGCCAGCGATGACGACCGGCTGGCCTGGCGCACGGCCATCATGGAGGCCATCGAGCGCTGTACGCCGTTGCCGTTGTCCGACGGCCTCGGAGCCGCACTGGCCGGGCGGCCGCTGCGCATCAAATTCGACGGACGACACCTGAAGACCGCAAGCTTGACGTCGAACGCTTGAGGACAGAAATCAACCTGAAAGGAAATGTCATGGCAGATACCGAGAACACGCTGATCCTGGAAACCACCCAGGGCCCGGTCACCATCGAGATGCGGCCGGATCTCGCCCCCAACCATGTCGCCCGCATCAAGGAGCTGGTGCGCGAGGGCTTCTATGATGGCATCGTCTTCCATCGCGTGATCGAGGGCTTCATGGCCCAGACCGGCTGCCCGCATGGTACCGGCACCGGTGGCTCCGGCCAGAAGCTCAAGGCCGAGTTCAACAAGGAGCCGCATGTCCGCGGCACGGCCTCGATGGCCCGCGCCGCCAACCCGGATTCCGGCGACAGCCAGTTCTTCATCTGCTTCGACGATGCCAGCTTTCTCGACGGCCAGTACACGGTCTGGGGCAAGGTGACCTCCGGCATGGAAAACGTCGACAAGATCAAGCGCGGCGAGCCGGTCCAGAATCCGGACAAGATCGTCAAGGCCCGGATGGCGCTCGACGCCTGATCGCGGCAAGTCGTGCCGGGATCACCCGGCACGACGCCTCTTCCTGGCGCCGGCCCCGACCCATGCGTACCGAACTCTTCGACTTCGACCTGCCGGCGGACCGCGTCGCACTGCGCCCCGCGGAGCCGCGGGATTCGGCGCGTCTGCTGGTGGTGCAGGCCGATGGCGCGCTGAGCGACCGGATCGTCTCCGACCTGCCGGCTTGCCTTGAGCCGGGTGACGCCCTGGTGGTCAACGACACCAAAGTGATTGCCGCCCAGCTTCGCGGCCGCCGCATCGGCCGCGAGGTCGAGGCCAAGATCGAGGCAACGCTGATCAAGCGCCTCGATGGCTCGCGCTGGCAGGCCCTGGTCAAGCCGGCGAAAAAACTCCTCCCCGGCGACACCGTGCGCTTCGGCAACGAGGGCCGGGTCTGCCTGCTCGGGAATCTCGACGCCACCGTCGAAGCCAAGGGCGATGCCGGCGAGGTGACCTTCGCCTTCAGCTTTCATGGCCCGGTGCTCGACCAGGCCATCGCCGACGTCGGCGCGCCGCCGCTGCCGCCCTATATCGCCGGGCGGCGCGCCCCGGATGCGCGCGACGCCGAAGACTACCAGACGATGTTCGCAAGCCAGGAGGGCGCCGTGGCGGCGCCGACCGCCGGCCTGCACTTCACGCCGGCGCTCGAGGCTGCGCTGATGGAGCGCGGCATCACGCTCCACCGCGTCACGCTCCATGTCGGCGCCGGCACGTTCCTGCCGGTCAAGGCCGAGGATACCGCCGACCACCGCATGCACGCGGAATGGGGCATGATCTCCCCCGACACGGCCGCGGCGCTCAATGCCGTCCACGCGCGCGGCGGCCGCATCGTCGCCGTCGGCACCACCTCGCTGCGCCTGATCGAAAGCGCGACGCGGCCGGACGGGGTGATCGAGCCTTTTGCCGGCGAGACCGCGATCTTCATCACGCCGGGCTACCGTTTTCGCGCCGTCGACGTGCTGATGACCAATTTCCACCTGCCGCGTTCGACCTTGTTCATGCTGGTGTCGGCCTTCAGCGGCCTTCCCGCCATGAAGCGCGCTTACGCCCACGCCATTGCCCGGGGCTACCGTTTCTATTCCTACGGCGACGCCTCGTTGCTGTTCCGCGCCGATGCCGTCCCCCAGTGAGCCCTGTTCCCGGATGACTCTTGCCAACCATTTCACGCTTGTCGCCACGGATGGTGCCGCGCGTACCGGCGTGCTGCAGACCCCGCACGGCGCGGTGCGGACGCCGGCCTTCATGCCGGTCGGCACCCAGGGGGCGATGAAGGGGGTGCACTGGCGCGACGTCCGCGACGCCGGTGCCGACATCGTGCTCGGCAACACCTACCATCTGATGCTGCGGCCGGGCGCGGAGCGCATCGCCGCCCTCGGCGGCCTGCAGACCTTCACCGGCTGGCGCGGGCCGATGTTGACGGATTCCGGCGGCTTCCAGGTGATGTCGCTGGCGCAGCTGCGCAAGGTGACGGAGCAGGGCGTGACGTTCCGCTCCCATATCGACGGCGCCTCGCTGGCGCTGTCGCCGGAGCGGGCGATCGAGGTGCAGGGCCTGTTCGGCTCGGACATCGCCATGCAGCTCGACGAATGCGTGCGGCTGCCGGCCGAGCGCGCCGACATCGAGCGCGCCATGCAGCTGTCGCTGCGCTGGGCGCAGCGCTGCCGCCGGGCCTTCGAGAACGCGCCCGGCGGGCGCATGCTGTTCGGCATCGTCCAGGGCGGCGACATCGGCGAGCTGCGCCGGCAGAGCGCCGCGGCGCTGGTCGACATCGGCTTCCACGGCTACGCCATCGGCGGGCTTGCCGTCGGCGAGCCGCAGCAGGTGATGCTGGCGATGATCGAGGAGGCGGCTCCGCTGCTGCCGGCCGAGCGGCCGCGCTATCTGATGGGGGTCGGCACGCCCGACGACATCCTGCAATCGGTCGGGCGCGGCGTCGACATGTTCGACTGCGTCATGCCGACCCGCAACGGCCGCCACGGCGTCGCCTTCACCCGCTTCGGCTCGGTCAACCTGCGCAATGCCCGCCACGCCGACGATCCACGGCCGCTCGACGAGGAGAGCCCATGGCCGGCGGCACGGAATTATTCCCGGGCCTATCTCCATCACCTGATCAAGGCCGGGGAGACGCTCGGCGCCATGCTGCTGTCCGAGATCAACATCGCCTATTATCAGAGTCTGACCGCCGGCATGCGCGAGGCGATCGCCGCCGGGCGCTTCGCCGAATTCGCCGAACGCACCCGCGCCGACTGGGCGCGCGGCGATATTGCGCCGCGCTGACCGTTCCCCTTGTCGTGAAACGCCTGATTGTGAAGGCGCGCGAACGGCGACTCTCGCCGTTCCGAAGCGGCGTGGCTGAACGAAGCTGTTCAGTCGCGAGAGTTCTGTCGCGAGTTGCTCAATTGCACCTGAGCCCGAGCGAATGCTCGGTGACAAAGCCGTAGCCGCAGGTTTCACAGCTCCACAGATAGCGAACCATGTTGTCGGGCAGGAAAGCCGAGGCTTCGGCCGCGACCATGGTGTCGGCGCAGACGGCGCAGGTCGGCAGCTCGCGTTCGCGCGGCGCCGGACGGGGCGATCTGGACCACATGACTTCCGACACAACAACTTCAGAGAGTCCCGACATCGGAGCCTCCTGAGATCGAGCAGTTTTGGATTTGCGACGCTCGTGCCCGCTGTGAATTTAGGAAACGGAATACCAGCCTCGACTAAAGTCTACACTGAAATTCTTGACGTTGTCGCAACACAAATGCGGTGCTTTGACGATTTGTGTGCTGCGGCGCATCATCGTCGCAGGCGGTGCGCCGACGTCGCCAGCGCTTAGGGTGTTCCGCTCCGACTTCATTCCGATGTTGCTCCGACATTGCGGTGCCGGGCTCCGCGCTCCGCTCCTCTGGCGTCATCGCACCGCGGCATGTTCTAATGGGACATTGCCTTTTTGGAGATCTCGCATGACCACCTCCGCTCCGTCCCCACACCGTCCTGGCCGCGGCCGCGTCTATTCCAGCATTGCCGACGCCTACGGCGACACGCCCATCGTCCGGTTGAACGCGCTGCCCCAGCGCAACGGAGTGAAGGCGACGATTCTCGCCAAACTGGAATATTTCAATCCAGCCGCCAGCGTGAAGGACCGCATCGGGGCGGCCATGGTCGCCGCCATGGAGAAGGCCGGCGTCATCAAGCCGGACACGGTGCTGGTCGAGCCGACCTCAGGCAATACCGGGATCGCGCTCGCCTTCGTCGCCGCGGCGAAGGGCTACCGCATCAAGCTGGTGATGCCGGAATCGGCGTCGATCGAACGGCGCAAGATGATGGCCTTCCTCGGCGCCGAACTGGTGCTGACGCCGGCCGCCCAGGGAATGAAGGGCGCCATCGCCAAGGCCGAGGAGCTGATCCAGACGACGCCGAACGCCGTGATGCCGCAACAGTTCAAGAACCTCGCCAATCCGGAGGTCCATCGCCGCACCACCGCCGAGGAGATCTGGAACGACACCGAGGGGAAGGTCGACATCGTCGTCGCGGGCGTCGGCACCGGTGGCACCATCACCGGCATCGGCCAGGTGCTCAAGCCGCGCAAGCCGTCGCTGCGCATGGTCGCGGTCGAGCCCGAGGAGAGCCCGGTGCTCTCCGGCGGCCAGCACTCGCCGCACAAGATCCAGGGCATCGGCGCCGGTTTCGTGCCCGACATCCTCGATCGCGCGGTGATCGACGAGATCGTCAAGGTCAACAGCGCGACGGCGATCGAGACCTCCCGGGCCATGGCGCGCAGCGAGGGCATCGCCGGCGGGATCTCGTCCGGGGCGGCCATCGCCGCGGCGCTCGAACTCGGCAAGCGTCCGGAAAACGCCGGCAAGACCATCGTCGCCATCGTGCCTTCCTTCTCGGAGCGCTATCTGTCCACGGCGCTGTTCGAAGACATCTGAGACCAATGAACCTCAGGCACGCCCCGGCCGTATTCCAGTCGCCCGGTCAAAGCCCTACGATATGCACACATCTCCGGATCCTCTTGCGGCGCCTCCCATTTTCTGAATCGATGGTAGTCGCAAGATTCTGGGGAACAGAAATGGAAGGTGGTTTGGGACGGTTCGGCGACCGGCGCCTGGAAAAAGGGGGGCCGGCTTGCTGGCCCGTCTGGTCAGTGTCGGTCAATCCGGCATCAGCGTGCGTCGCGTGGGGGGCAATCGCGCCGGCGAGATGCGCATTACGCGTTTTTTGCGTAACCCGCGTGTGAGACCGGACGAGATGGTCGCGACCGCCCGCGCGCGTACCGCCGGGCTGGTCAGGGGGCGGCACATCCTGGCGATCCAGGACACCACGACCCTGCGCGACGATGGCAAGCAACGCAGTTTGAACCTGCATCCAATGATCGCGGTGGATGCCCATGATGGCGGGCTGCTCGGACTTGTCGATGCGGTGTTCCTTAGCCACGTTGGTGGCAAGAAGCATCTATGCAAAAAGCGGCCCTTCGCCGAAAAAGAGAGTAGCCGCTGGCTCGACGCGACCAATACAGCAGCCAGCCTGGTTGCGTCCGGAGCGGCCTGCGTCACCGTCGTGGCCGACCGGGAAAGCGATATTTATGAGGAATTCGCCTGCCGTCCCATTGAGACCGAACTGCTGATCCGCGCCCATCATGATCGCGTGCTGGAAGACGGAGGCATGCTCTATGAGTGCATGGAGGGTGTCGCTGAACTGGGCCGCGAGACGATCGATCTGCCGGCCAATCCGGGCCGAGCCGCCCGTCAGGCAGTGCTGGCGCTGCGGGCGCGTGATGTCACCCTGAAGCGGCCGAAACGCAACCGCCCCGCCGAGGCGGCCAAACTGCCGAAGACAGTCACTCTCACCTTGGTGGAAGCACGTGAGATCGATCCGCCGGACACCGTGACGCCGGTACATTGGCGGCTGCTGACAACGCACAGGGTGGCGACGCTGGCGCAAGCATTACTGATCACACACTTTTATCGCCAGCGCTGGACCATCGAGCAGGTCTTCCGGGTGATGAAAACGAAAGGCTTCGACATCGAGGCGGTGCGGGTTACAGAGGATGGGCCATTCGAGAACCTGACCACCGCGACGTTGATCGCTGCCATTCAAGTACTGCAGATGGTTCGCGAGCGCGACGGCGCGGCCGGGCGGCCGCTGCAAGACGCGCTCGACCCCGAAGACCAGCCCGCGCTGGAGGCGATTTGTCAAACCCTTGAGGGCAAGACCGAGAAACAGAAGAACCCTCATCCCAAAGGGTCGTTGGCATATGCCAGTTGGGTGTGCGCTCGGCTTGGCGGATGGACCGGCTATTATGGAAAGCCAGGCCCCATCGTAATGATGCAGGGGCTGCAATCCCTCAAGGCAATACTTCGCGGCTGGAGACTCCGCAGAGATGTGTGAATCTCGTAGGGTCAAAGCCGGGCGACGACAACGGAGAGTGGAGCGGCCGGCCCGAGGGGAGGCAGGTCGCGAATGTCAAACTCGCTCCGTTAGCTCCGCGCCGCGATCTTGAACAGCGGCGAATGGTCCGGCTGGGTGGTGACGATGCCGATGGGCATCACCGGCGTGGCATCGATGCGTTCGATACGGAAGGCGCCGACGATCCGCGCCAGCGCCAGCGTCGCTTCGGTCAGGGCGAAATGAGCGCCGATACAGATGCGCGGGCCGACGCCGAAGGGCAGGTAGGCGAAACGGTCCGGCGGCGTTCCGGTGAGGAATCGCTGCGGCACGAAGGCGTCCGGATCGTCCCACAATTTGACGTGGCGATGGAGCAGCCACGGCGCGATGAAGACGACGTCGCCTTTGCGGACGGCGTGGCCGGCGATGGTGTCCGGCCCGCGCGCCTGGCGGGCGATCAGATAGGCCGGCGGATAGAGCCGCATGGTTTCGTCCAGCACCGCGCGGGTGAATTTCAGCGCCTCCGGTTCGGGCGAGGGGCCGGCGGCGCGGGCCTCGCCGGCGACCTCGTCCTGGGTGGTGCGGTCCTGCGCCAGCAGCAGCAGGGCCCAGAACAGTGCGGTCGCGGTGGTTTCGTGGCCGGCCAGGATCATGGTGGCGACCTGGTCGATCAGGTTGTCGTCGCTGAACGCCTCGCCGGTTTCCGGGTCGCGGGCGGCGACCATCAGGTCGAACAGGTCGCGCGGCGCGTCGCCGGTGCGGGTGACCGCGCGTCGCTCCGCCATCAGGGCGCGCACGAAGGCGCGCCAGCGCCGGCGGAAGAAGGCGCGCTGGACGTCCTGCGGGCTCGGCCAGCCGAGCGGCAGCACCATGTCCCACAGATGCGGGCGGGCGAGGCGGGAGCCGTATTCGATGATGAAGGCGCGCAGCGCGGGGCCGTGCGCGGCCATGCCGAAGGAGAACATCGTGCGGCCGGCGATCTCCAGCGTCATGCGCTGCATCACCTCGCGCAGGTCCAGCGGGTGGCCGGTCTTGCCGTCGAGTTCACTGACGGTATCCTCGATCACCGCGCGCATGTGCGGCACCAGGGTGCCGACCGCCCGCGGCGTGAAGGCCGGCGCCAGGGTCCTTCGCTGAAGCTTCCAGGCCCGGCCTTCGGCGAGCAGCAGGCCTTCGCCGAGCACCGGCCGCAAGACCCGGATGCCGGGCGGGGTGCGGCCGTAATTCTCGTCGTTGTCGATCAGGACATGGCGGATCGCGTCGGGATTGTTGAGGGTGAAGCTGGCGTGGCCGAGAAAACGGCCCTGCAGCATGTCCTCCTGGTAGGCCCGCTCGCTCCAGCCGGCGATGCCGCTGATGCGCATCATCAGGATACGGCGGAAGCTCGACAGGGTTTCCGGTGCGGGAGTTGGCCGTGGCGGCCGCAGCGGAGCGGCACGGCTTAGCTGCGGCGGGACGACCTCGATCGCATCGGCATTGCCCATGGCGTGCTCCGTCGTTCGCGGCGCTGTTGCTGGCCACCGACGATCGGATCACAAGGGGGCAATTGCAAGACAAGCCAGGCAAGACAAGTCTGGCGAGGGCTGCACGGCGATGCCGGCGCAGCCCTCAGGATCAGTCGTCAGCGGGTGCCGAAGCCGTGGCCGCCGGTGAGCAGGTCGGCATAGGCGCGAAAGATGCTCCGCCACATCGTCTGGCTGGCGCGCACCATCTCCCTGGAAGCAATCAGCGCCGGGGACAACGGCGGCGACGCCGCGGGCGGCAATGCAACCGGCTCCGCCGGCCGGCTGCGATCGAGGTCGACCGTACCGCTGGCTTCGCCGCTGTAGAAGGACAGGTGGGCGCCGAACTTCTGCGCCAGGGCCTTCATCGCCTGGTTCTCGGCGCCAGTGGTCACGCGCAGGCGGTGGTGGCCGGTCCGCCGGGCCTCGCTCAGCAACTGCTCGAACAAGGCGGTGCCGACGCCCTGACGGCGCAGCCGGCTTTCGACGCTGAAAGCGATTTCGGCCACGGAATCGCAGGATCGCTCCGGCGCATGCAGTTCGGCGGCGCCGCGCACCACACCGTCCTGCAGATAGGCGACGACGACGGTGCCGTCCTCGAAGCAGCGCTCGGCATAGGTCCTGACGAAGTCTTCGCCGATGCCGCCGTTGAAGCGGTCGCGCCGGCTCGCCGGATCGAGCCGCAGCAGGTGGTCGCGGAGCAGGTGCTGCTCGCCAGCCCGCAGGGTCCGGATGACGCCCGATCCAGAACCGGACCGGAGAGTCGCAATGCTCGTCATTCCAAGTCTCCTCATGGTTGCCCGTGAGGACGTTCGAATCCCTAGTGGCGCTCATATTGTGCATCGCAGCATGAACGTCAAGATCTGAATGAAGATTTTGTGCAACAAAGATAGTGCTGAAATATCAGTGGCCTATGGTGCCCGGCGTGCCGACGCCGACGCCGACGCCGATACCGCCGCCGAAGCGGACGCAGGTGTCCGATCCGGGGGCCCGGGTGAAGCCAGGGCCGAATTCGGCACAGGGATCACGGGATGGCCGTACGACTTTCGGGCGATCGCTGTTCGGCGCGGTCTTGGGAGCGGTCTTGGGCGCGGACTTGGGCGCCGGCTTGGGCGCAGTCCGGCGCGGCTGCGGTTCGGCGGCGGCCGGCGCGACCAGGGCGATGACCGAGAGCAGCACGAGGATGCGGCGCATTCCACGCTCATATCAAATGGCGCCGGGCGCAGCCAGCCTGGCAGCCTGGCGGGATCAGTGCGGTGGATCCGACGCTCGCTGCAGTATTGAAGTGAGGCTTTGACACGTTGCGGTTGAGTGCCTTGATGACGCGTTAACCAATTCGTCCCGGCTCGGCCGGCAAGCCGGCCGGTGTTGATCAAACCTTCACCAGGCTGCGTCATTCGTCAGGCTGGGCATGGGCAGGTGGTGCGGCTTCGGTCGCATGGAAGCAATGGCACGGGACGACAAGGGCATACGCCGGATCATCCAGCAGGTGGATCCACCTGCCGACTGGGACGGGGATCTGCCGCCGTTGTCGCAGGAGGAAGTGGCCGGTCGGCTGCGCAAGCGCCGGATCATCTGCGCGACCCAGACCGCGAGCTATGCGTTCGATTCCGGCATCGTCGTCCTGTTCGCGGCGATCGGCGCGGCGCCGGCCTCGCTGGCCTGGATCTATCTCTTCTGCGGCGTCGTCATCAACGCGCTGGCCTGGGGATTGTCCGAGACGCGGTTCACCGACCGCCTGAAGGACCACTATCTCACCGTGCCCTGGAGCATGGCCAGCACGGCCAGCAAGCTCCTGGCGATCTATCTCGCCCCATCGATCGGCTTCTACTTCGTCGCGCTCATCTTCGTGGTGCTGTCCTTCGGGGCGCTGCGGTCGACGGGGCGGCAGGCCGCGCTGGTGTGCGGGTTCGCCGTCGCCGGTCTCGGCCTTCTGATGCTGGGTCTGGATGTCCATATCGCGCTGCCGATGGACTCGGCGATCGAACGCGCGATCTCGCTGTTCTGCCTGTTCAGCGCTTTGGCGCGCTACACGGCCACCGGTCTCTACGGCGGCGAATTGCGCCGGATGCTGTTCGAGCGGGGCAGGGACCTCGCCGAGGCCAGCCGGCGCATCGCGGAGATGGCACAGATGGATGAACTGACCGGCGCCCTCAACCGCCGCACGGTCATGACCGGACTGGAGGAGGAGATTGCCCGCGCCAATCGCGGCATCGCCAGTTCAGTCGCGCTGATCGACCTCGACTTCTTCAAGTTCATCAATGATCGCTTCGGCCACCCGGTCGGGGACGAGGTGCTGCGTGCGTTCGCGGCGAACATCCTGGCGAACATCCGCAGCGTCGACAGCTTCGGCCGCTACGGCGGCGAGGAGTTCCTGCTGGTGATGCCGGGCCTCGACCCGCGGCGCGCCGCCAGGATGCTGGACGGGCTGCGCCGGATCATCGCGGGCGTGGACTGGGCCGCGATTGCGCCGGGGCTGAAGCTGACGATGTCGGCGGGCGTGTGCGGCGTCACCGGCGAAGGGACGATCGACGTGGTGCTGGCGCGGGCCGATGCGGCGCTCTATCGCGCCAAGGACGAAGGTCGTAATCGCGTGGTGGGCGACAGCCTCACGGCTGATCCGATGGCGCCACCGTTGCAGCCGGAATGGCCGGCGGTGTCGCTGGTTTGCGAGGCGAGCGCCGAGGCGGACATCCAGGCCGCCGTGCGCCTTTCTTGAATGCACTCGCCTGACCGCATGTAAAAGCCTCCGGCAGGGCATTGCCGGAGGCTTCGGAGGTTTACATGTGTGGCTTTGGTGTTACCTCGGGAGAGGCCACCGGAAATCCGGCGGCACCTCTGCCTCACAGTCTAACTATAGCATGGAAGTTAGATAAGCTAAATAGTTTATAAACTCATATAACTAAGAAGCTTGTCGATCTCTCGGAGCAAAACCCCGGCGGAAACCGCCGGGGGTAAGCTTTGATTCCGTCGGACAATCGGGATCAGAAGCTGCGCTGGATCTGGATGCCGCCGTTCCAGATGTTCTGGTCCTTCATCTGGAAGGTGGTGCCGGCGGCCGCGCCGGAGACGCCACCCGCCGCGGCGACGAAGGTGCCGTTCTGGTTCTGGTGCAGACGGCTCCACATCACTTCAGCCGCCAGCGTCAGGTTCTTGACCGGGGTCCAGGCGGTACGGGTACCGATCTGGGCGATGCTGAAGTCGAAGCTGCCGGTGTTGGTGCCGCCGAAGGTGCCGGTGGCCCACAGAGCGGGCGTGTTGGAGGCGGCGACGAGCAGCGCGTTACCCGCAGAACCATACTTGATGGCGCTGTAGCCGCCGAACACCGAGGTCCGCCAGGCCGGGTTCCAGTAGTGCTCGAACGAGGCGCTGACGTCCCAGGCGTCCGACAGCTCGATGCCGGTGCCGGTCGCCGGGGTCAGGCCACCATAGACGCCATCGAGGATGTAGCCGAAAGCCATGCTACCGCCGGTGCCGGTGCCGGAGCCGAGCTTGGCGAAGCGGCCCGCGCCGGCGCTGTCGAATGTGCCGCCGAAGACGTACTTCGCAGCGCCGTGGGCGTAGGTACCCTGGATCTGGAAACTGTCGCCCACGCCGGTCGGCAGGTTCTTCAGCTCGAGCGCGCCGCTGGCGGCCCAGCCCCAGGCCGAGCCCGGATGGCCAGTGTCGCTGTTGGCGGCGGTGTAGTAGGTGCCATGAACTTCATGCGCGGCGGCGGCGAAGTGCAGGGTGCCCCAGGCCTGGTCGACACGCAGGTTGCCGACGATATCCGGCACGTGAGCGCCGAGCTGGGCGTTGCCGAGGAAGGTGTTCGCGGACGTGCCGTAGCCGGTCGTGGCACCCTGGAACGGAGCGATGAACGCCGCGGAGGTGTTGAGCACGCCAGCGGTGCGATAGGGGACGCCGTCTTCGAGCGACAGGGTGCCCGACACGCCGTTGCCGAACTGCCAAGTGTAGGCCAACTGTGGGATGCCGGTGGCGTTGTTGGAGCCCGACAGGAACGCCGACGAGATGTTTGGCTTGGCCAGCGCCCACTGTGGGTCGAACTGGGAAACCGCCTTGCCGAGGGTGAAGCCGGCGAACTGGATGAAGGCGAAGTCGACTTCGGTGTAGCCGCCCGCGATGTTCTCACGACCCTGGCTGAAGTCGAACTGGAGGTTGGCATAGGTCCGCAGCACGCCCCATTCGGTGGCGGTGCGGGTATCCACGAACAGGTTCAGACGCTCGCGGGTGGCGTAGTAGTTGCGGTTGTAGGCGTTGGCGCCGGCGGCGCCGCCCTGCCAGTACGGCGTGTCATACATGTTGCCGTTGAAGGCGACCGCCAAACGGAGCGCGCCGCCGATGCGAAGGCAGGTATCGGTGCCCGGGATGTAATAGAAGCCTGCGCCATAGAGCGAGCAGACCTTCACGTACTCGACCGCTTTGGCCTTGACGGGAAGATCGGCCGCCTGAGCGCCGGTCAGCGCGACGAGGCCCGCCGCGGTGCCGAGCATAAGGCTCTGAACCATCTTCATCTTGTAACCTCTCCAAGTGTTGCTCTGGGGCGGCCTCGATCGCTGCGGTTGCAGTCGCCGAATGCCACCCGTTCCCCTGACCTGCCGCCCGGACTTGTCCCGCTGTGACGCGTAAAGTTGCGCGAATTGCCAGTCGTTCGACGGCCGGCAGCTCCTCCGGCCATCGGCGGGAATATGCATTTGTAGATAAGCGAACGAAATAAATTTATTTAGTCACCTAATAGATGAGGCGGCGCTGTGGCCATTCTGCAACGGTGGAAATATGGCTTCTACGCCGCTTTCTTGCCGCTATATGTTTGATAAAATTAACGAAGCGGCTCAGGTGGTGGCTTGAGCCTGATGACGGTGCTATCGGGGGCGAAATGGCCACAGGTTCAACGGGACCGCGACCAGGGGCGGCGAAGTCCAATCGGCAGACGCAACAAGACGCCGCGCGCCGATTCGCCTGGGAGATCGCGTCGATCGACGTCTACCTGCAGGAGATCCGCTCCTACTGGGCCCGGATCCTGGGTGTCACCGGCCCCCAGTGGATGATCCTCATGGCCGTCAAGGATCTCGACCAGGGCGAGGGGGCCTCGGTCAAGGCGGTTTCGGCGCTGCTCCACGTCGACCCCTCCTTTGTCACGACAAATTCCAAAATGCTGGAAAAGAAGGGGTTCTTGCGCCGAAAGACATCGCGCGAGGACGCACGGGTCGTGTTGATGTCGCTCACCGACAAGACGTCGAAGCATGTCGCGGCGCTGGAGACGAGGCAGGATGAGCTGAACGAATTCATCTTCGCCGGTCTGACCGATCATGAACTCGAAGCCATGGTGTCGCGCCTCGCAACCCTGAAGAGGCGCCTGGAAAAGGCGCGGCTGCGGGCGGCTTCGGAGCTCTGACCGGCGGCCGCGCGTCTTCGCGGCGCGCCGCGAGACGAGCCGTCACCCCTTCGATAACCTGTTCGAGTGGAAGCGGCCGATGCGCATGATCGGCCGTTTTGAGGGTCAGCAGAGTTCGGCGGCGACAATGTCGACCGGGGGCGGATCGTCGACGTGGTCGGACCGAAGCCTGCTTTCAATCCAATCGAAGATGACTTCATTCGACAGGGTCGGGTTGTCGGCGTGGTTCTGCGCCGCAGCCGTCTCGCTTTCCGGAAAAGACCGCAATGTGATGTCGCGTCCCGCCGCGGCGGCACGAGCGACGATGTCTTTCACGTCGTCCGGATCGAGCCAGCCCCGCTCGCCGAGGGTGATGAGCGTGGGGCAATCGAGCCGGCCGATCGCGCCGGTTGCCACGAGGTCGTCGAGGCGGTCGCGAGGGAGCGGCTCGGGGCATCGCTGCTGCCGCAAGAACAGCGCTTCCTTCAACTCCCAGATGCCGCCGTCGCAGACCGCCGCGGCGACGCTGGAATCGGCGAGGAGGCCGCGCGCGACAAAGGACGACTTCGGCGAGTCGGCGAACACAGCCAGGCGGTCGGGATCGATGCACGACAGGGATCGCAGGTAGTCGAGGCAGCGGCCGACTGCGCTATGGAGATCCCTCCAGCCGACGATTCCGTGGAGAGGGATGCCGGATCCCGGGCCGAGCACATCGACGGCGAGCACGGCAAGTCCCCGGTCGCGGGCGTAGCGCTGCACCTTGCAGAGAAACTCTTCCTTGCGATGGTCAGGTTCGCCAATGCAGAGAACCGCGGGCGCGCGCCCGAACCGCTGAGCGGGTAGAAAATAGCCTTCGAGCGGAAGGTCTTCGAGCCAGGGGATTTCGACGACGGCACCCGGAGGGGCGAGGTGCGCGACATAGTCATGGGCGCACCGCCGCATCAGCGTCAGCGCCGCGCATTTCTCGCTGCAATCCTCGTCGAATACGACGGCCGCGGCGCGGTAATAGCTGACGGCGCGCAGCCAGTTGCTCCGCGCCGTCGGCAGGTGATTGCTACGATGGGCGGCATCGCCGCGGGCGCGATTGGTGTCGGCGAGAGCCTTCCACGATCGAAACCAGCTGGCCGGATCGGTCGGATCGATCCGGCTTACCGCGTAAAGACATTCCGAGACGGTCGCGCCGCCTTCCTGGGAAGCGGCCAGCAGGTTCGATAGTTCGGCCGAGAGGTCTTCATGCTCAGGCCAGAGAGTCCATCCCCGATCGCCGTAGACTGGTCGGAATACATTGGCGCCACGCTTATTCCCCATGCTCGACCTCGCTCCGGCCTACGGGGGCCGCAATAGGGAGGGCCGCAATAGGACTGCGGCGACACATCAGATGATGACCAATTCGATTGGTCGTCCGACGCGCTTTAGCGCGAGCTGCTCACTGCGACAACGGTTGGCGCTGCGTCATTTGGCCTGCGTGGCGTGTCACGAAACCTCCACGTCAATGTCATTCGAATTACTCGGGGAATCGCACGTCAGTACATCAGCGCCGGTATGAACGGCCAGGCGACCAGAGCTGCGAACAGCGACACCACAAGCCCGATACCGCAGAAGATGATGACGCCGCTGAAGTCGTCGTCGGTATCGGTCAAGGTCGGGACGTAGGTGCGGACGCGTTCGAGGACGGTCATCGGAGGTTCTCCCGAATTGCAGCCCTTGTCGGTTGGGTCCGCGAAGCGGGACGAAGGTTCAAGACGATGCGAAAAACAGCAGCGCCGGTTCGCGCCGGCGCGCCTGGCGGTGTCATCGTCGGGCTATTCCGCGGCGATGGCGCCGGCCGTCGAGTGGCGGTTTCGCCGTCGTCCCGTACCGTCAACGGCAGAGGGCCTCGAGCTTTCGGAAGTCTTCGATGCGGATGACGCAGACGGTCCGGATCTCGTTGAGGTCGATCAGGTCGCGACGGCGCAGCTCGGCGAGGGTGCGCGACAGGGTCTCGCGGGTCATGGCGAGATAATTGGCGATTTCGCCGCGTTGGAGCGGAAGACGAACCTCGAACGGGTGAGGGCACTTCGCGTTCAGGGCGACGGATCCCGGCGCGTAGCGCCGGGCCCACAGGACCAACAGATCGGCGAGGCGCTGGAGGGGGGTAAATGTCGCCAGTGTCGCACAATGCAGGAAGCTCGTCTCGATCTGCGCCTGGACGAGCTGCACCGCGCTGAGAGTGAGCCCGGGCATGGCGCCGTTCCATGGCGCGACGACGCGAGCCGTGACCGGCGTCAGGCTGCGCGTCGTGCAGACATATCGCCCGGTCGACGAAAAGCCGATGAGATCGCCGGGGCCGAGCAGCGCGACGATGCGCTCGCTTCCGTTCGGCGCGGGCACGGAGAGCTGGGCATGCCCCCTCATGATCACCGAAATCGCCTCGGCGGGCTCGCCGATGTGATGAATGGTATGGCGGGCGGGAAATGCCGTGACCGGCGTGATGCCGGCGCGGGCGGCTTTGCTGTGATGCCGGCGCGCGCCGACACGGATGTCCGGGGCATCTGCGCCGGCAGTGGCTTCGTCCCAGAGCGCGGCCGCTCGATTGCTGAGGCTGTCCATGGAAGATCTCCTTGGCCCCGGAAGGCTGCCACCGTCGGGGCGTCGATGGATGATCCGGACCGGCACGGAGCCGGCGACCGGCAGCCCGAACGTCGGCGGCGTCCGGGCGATCGGCTGTGCGGCTACTCCGTCAGCGGCGAGTCGGGCAGGTGCATCTCGTGCCAGAGGGCATTGAGGACGGCGAAGCCGACGGCAAAGCTGACGCCGAGAGTCCAGGTGAAGTACCACATCGCGCGTTCCCCCGTTTCAGTAGAGCTTGTGAGCATTGGCTTCGATCTGGGCGGGCGTGATCCGGCCGCGCAGAACCCGGTAGACCCAGCCGGTATAGGCGAGAACGACCGGCAGGAAGATCAGCGTCGCCAGCAGCATGACGAACAGCGTCAGCTGGCTCGATGACGCGTCCCAGACCGTCAGGCTGGCTCCTGGTTGCAGCGTGGACGGCAGCAGGAACGGAAACATGCTGACGCCCGCGGTGGCGACGATGCCGAAGACCGACAGCGAGCTGGCGATGAATCCGATGGCAGGCTTGCGCGATCGGCCGGCGGCGACCAGAGCCATTGCGCCCGCGATGCCGAGCACGGGCGCAACAGCAAGCCACGGACGCTCGCCGTAGTTCACCAGCCACTGCCCCCGGCGCAACGCGACCGTCTTGAGGAGAGGGTTCGACGGGCCGCCGGCCGCTGCACCGTCCACGATCCGGTAACCGTCGATGCCGAAGGCGATCCACAGGCCGGCGAGCACGAACAGGACGACGGTGACGAACGGCAGCGCCGAGGCGACCCGGCGGGCGCGCTCGGCAACCGCGCCGCTCGTCCTCAGCGCGAGATAGGCCGCACCATGGGACGCGAGCATGGCGAGAGACACGAGGCCGCAGAGCAGCCCGAACGGATTGAGCAGTTCGAACAGGCCGGACCCTTCGTAGAGGATGCGCAGATCCGCATCGACGCGGAACGGCACGCCCTGGAGCAGATTGCCGACGGCGACCCCGAATACGACGCTCGGCACCGCGCCACCGACGACCAGCGCCCAGTCCCAGAAGCTTCGCCACGCCGCGTTCGGCAGCTTGTTGCGGAACTCGAAGCCGACCGGGCGCAGGATCAGCGCGACGAGGACGAGAAACATCGCGATATAGAAGCCGGAGAATGCCGTCGCATAGACGATCGGCCAGGCGGCGAAGATCGCCCCGCCGCCGAGGATCAGCCAGACCTGATTGCCGTCCCAGACTGGGCCGATCGCATTGATGGCGACCCGGCGTTCGGTGTCGGTTCTGGCGACGACGGGCAGCAAGGCCGCTGTGCCGAGGTCAAAGCCGTCCATGATGGCGAAGCCGATCAGCAGGAGGCCGAGAAGCAGCCACCAGATCACGCGGAGCGTTTCATAGTCGAGGGGAATGGACATCGGTGCGTCTCACTCGGCTGGCGTTGCGGCAGGGGTGGTGGCCGGCGAAGGCCCGGCGGTGCTGCTGACCGGATGCGGGGCGAGTGCCCGGACCGGACCCATGGCGATGTATTTGCGCATCAGCAGCACGTCGATCGCGAGCAGCGTCGAATAGAACGAGACGAAGCCGGACAGCGTGACCAGGATCTTCGCGGCGGAGAGCGCCGATGCGCCGAGGGCGGTCGGCAGGATGCCGTCGATCGCCCAGGGCTGCCGGCCATATTCCGCGACGATCCAGCCGAGCTCGGCGGCGATCCACGGCAATGGCCACGACCAGACCGCGAGCCGGAGCAGCCAGCGGCGGCCGAAGTCGCGCTTGCTCGCGAACCAGAAGGCGGCGGCGAACAGCGCGATGAAGTAGAAGCCGAGCGCCACCATCAGGCGGAAGGACCAGAACATGGGGGTGACCGCCGGAACGGTGCTCCACGCCGCGCGCGAGACGGCGGCGGCATCGGCCCTGCGCGGATCGTCGACATAACGCTTGAGCAGCAATGCGTGGCCGAGATCGGCGGCATGCTGCGCCACCGTGGCGCGGGCGGCTGCGTCGGTCCGGTCGGCGCGCAGGCGCTCGAGCGCGTCATAGCCGATCACACCGCTGCGGATCCGGTGCTCCGCCTTCTCGACCAGCTCGAAGATGCCCGGCAACCGCTGGTCGAGGGAGCGGGTTGCGAGCAGACCCAGCGCCCAGGGGATCTTGACCTCGTAATGATTTTCGCGGGCGGCCTGGTCCGGGATGGCGAACAGGGTGAAGGGCGCCGGCGCTGGCTCGGTGCGCCACATCCCTTCGATCACCGCGAGCTTCATGCGCTGATTTTCGCTGACGGTGTAGCCGCTCTCGTCGCCGAGCACCACGACCGACAGGGCGGAGGCGAGGCCGAACGACGCGGCGACGATGAAGGATCGCTTCGCCAGCGCTTCGTGACGTCCGCGCAGCAGGTACCAGGACGAAATGGCCAGCACGAACAGCGCGCCGCAGACATAGCCGGCGCTGACGGTGTGAACGAATTTCGACTGGGCGACCGGGTTGAACAGCAACTCGGAGAAGGATGTCAGCTCCATCCGCATGGTGTCGGGATTGAACGCGGCGCCGACCGGGTTCTGCATCCAGCCGTTGGCGACGAGGATCCAGAGCGCGGAGAGGTTGGAGCCGATGGCGACGAGCCAGGTGACGACGAGGTGGCCGACGCTCGACAAGCGGTCCCAGCCGAAAAAGAACAGGCCGACGAAGGTCGATTCGAGGAAGAAGGCCATCAGGCCCTCGATGGCGAGCGGCGCGCCGAAGATGTCGCCGGCATAGTGCGAGTAGTAGGCCCAGTTGGTGCCGAACTGGAATTCCATGGTGATGCCGGTGGCCACGCCCATGGCGAAGTTGATGCCGAACAGCTTGCCCCAGAACTGGGTCATGTCGCGCCAGATCCTGCGGCCGGTCATGACGTAGCTCGTCTCCATGATGACGAGCAGGAATGACAGTCCGAGCGTCAGCGGAACGAAGAGAAAGTGGTAGAGAGCCGTCAGCGCGAACTGCAGTCGGGCGAGGCTCGTCGGATCGTAGTCCAACATGGCGGGATCTTTCGTCGGTGTGAGATCAATGCGTGTCGAGGCCGAACAGGCGGACGACGCTCAGGTCAGTGGTTGCAACCCGTGCGCCGGCGGCCGACAGCAGCAGCTGCAGCGAGACGATCAGCGCGATCTTGGCGCAGAGCGCCGCGACGATGGTCTTCTGCAGGGGCGTCTGCGGCCGCAGCCCCGCGCGCGCGAAGGCGAGGAGCGAGGCCCCGACCGGTGACGGGCGAGCGCGATCTGCCGCTTTCGCCGGGCATGGCTGGGGCGGGCCGCCTGAGAGGCAGCGAGATGGGACAGACATGTGTGGAGTCTCTCGGATCGGTGGCCGCGATGCGGCCGGTTGCAGGCGCGCGTCAGCCTTCGTCGAGCGAGGCGACGGCGCGACGGAGCGGTGTTATCCGATCAGAAGGGAGGGCGGTGCGCGGGGCCAGGCCTGGGACCATGTCGTCGTCGTCGCTGGCGGAGCCAGCGGCGGCGGCGTCTGGAGCAGAAGGCGATGCCGGGTCGGGGGGGCGACGGTCGAGGCCTGTGCGATCGCGAGATCGCCGTGCATCAGCGGCAGGCAGAAGACGCAGTGCGGTCCGCCGGCGGCGCCGGTCTGATCGTCCGGAACGCGATTGCCGCCAGCGTCGACGATCGTCAGACCGGCCCCGGAGCAGATGATATTCCAGCGGTTCGCCAGCGCGCGGGCGGCGAGCTCGGCCTCGGCCGGCTTGAACGACAGTGCGACGCCGGCGACGATGTTGAGCGCCAGCGCCAGCGTGCACAGCGCAGCCGAAAGCCTCCGGCGCAAGCCGCCGCGTGAGGGATCCGTCGATGTGTCGTACCGGCCGCCCAAGCGATACGGCTCCCGCGAGCGAGGCGATTGCAACGGCAAATCGCGCCTTAAGGGAAGGTGGCGGCGGCACAATTGCGTTGACCTGGATCAATGATGGTCAAAATTCGAGCGGCGCGGTCGTGAACATCGCGCGCGGGATCGATCGGATCAGTGCGCTGCCGGGCTATCTGGCCATGCCTGGCACTTGAGTGGAGACTCGCCGCGTCGGTGGCGGCGCATCACTGCTGCGTGGCCCTTGTGCCATTGCTCGACGCCGCCACAGCCTTATTCGGATCCACATACCATTCTTCTGCGGCAATCCCGGGGCGGTTCAAAACGCCGCGTGACCTCCATGTCACGCAATGTCCGGTCTCCGAGCTTCAACATCGAGCGGGACATCCCCCTCAATCGGGCGTCAGTGCCTTAGTCCCGTAGTTTCGTTGATCGGCAGAGCCGCAGAAATGCTACTATCAACGTCATCCGCAGCGCGCCGCTACCTTAACGGCCGGCCAGCGCAATAGTTTGACAAGTGTTCTTGTGCATCGCCGTTACGACAGATTGCAACGGACGAAAGTAGGAGAGTTTCAGATCGAAATACGCCCGACGTGAGCAGCGCATCATAAGCAGCATACCCCGTCAAGCCGAAATCATTAATTTACATGGACTGTCCGTGGTCACTTATGCATATATTTAAGGTAGAGTAGTTTCCGTTGAGGACTTGCCAGCCAGTCACTATTTGCGGTGCGGCCTTGGGGGTCGAGTGCTGATGGACGGAAGAATTGAATGACGACAATACTGATCACCGGGGGCGCTGGATTCATCGGCAGCAATTTCGTCTACCACGTCGCAAAGGCGCATCCCGACTACCAGATTGTCGTTCTCGACGCGCTGACCTATGCAGGCTCGCCCGACAACCTGCCACCGGACATGCGCGAGCTCGATCATCCGCGCATGCGGTTCTGGTACGGTAATGTCTGCAATGCGGGTCTGGTCGAAATGCTGGTGCGCGACGCCGACTACGTCGTGCATTTCGCCGCCGAAACCCATGTCACGCGGTCCATCTTCGACAACCGCCTGTTTTTCGAGACCGACGTGATGGGGACGCAGACCGTTGCCAACGCAGTCGTGAAGTCCAGCAGTCACGTCAAGCGCTTGGTTCATATTTCGACCTCGGAGGTTTATGGCTCAGCCGAGCGATCGGTGATGGATGAGGAGCACGCGCTGAAACCGATGAGCCCCTACGCCAGCGCGAAGTGCGGCGCCGACCGACTGGTCTATTCCTATTGGGCCACCTACAAGGCTCCCATCACGATCCTTCGTCCGTTCAATAATTTCGGCCCGCGGCAGCATTTGGAAAAGGTGGTGCCGCGCTTCATCACCAGCGCGCTGCTGGGCGAGCCCATTACGGTGCACGGGACCGGCGAGGCTGCGCGCGACTTTGTCCATGTCGACGATGTCTGCCGCGCGATCGACCTGGTTTTGCATGCCGATGATCATCTCGTAAATGGTGAGGTCTTCAACATTGCTACCGCGCAACACCGCACCATCCGCAATATCGCCGACGATGTAGCCCGGCTGATGGATATGCCATCTAAAATTATCCACTATGGCGACCGTCCGGGACAAGTGATCCGTCACACCGGCGATTATGCCAAGATCAAGAGCAAACTCGGCTGGGAGCCGTCGCTGACCTGGGAGGAGGGACTCACACGGACGATCGATTGGTACAAGCAAAACCGTCAGTTGTGGGAGAAGCAAATCTGGATGCGGCACATTCCGATCGTTACCGCGGCTGGCCGTAGCGAACTGCACTGATGAAGTGCGGACAGCGACAGCGTCGGTCACCCGGGGCTCGCGATAACCCAATGACGACATTGGCGGTGCTCCAGCCCGGTTATCTGCCTTGGCTCGGCTTTTTCGATCAGGTCGCGCGCTCTGATTTTTTCGTGCTTTACGACGACGCGCAGTTCGATAAGCACGGCTGGCGCAACCGTAATCGCATAAAATCGGCGAAGGGGCCGGTTTGGCTGACGGTGCCGGTCCTGCATTCCGGGCGGGCGGGCCAGGCGATCAACGAGACGGAGGTTGACGCAAGGTCACCATGGGCGAAGAAGCAGCTCCGCACCATTGCGCAGCTGTATGCCAAGGCTCCGTTCGTAACTCATTATCTGCCTGAAATCGAGGAAATCCTGCTGCGGCCGTGGCGGCGGCTCGCCGAACTTGATAATGCGCTGAGCTTGCGCATGTGTCAGTGGTTTGGAATCGAGCGAAGGTTATATTTGTCGTCCGAGCTGAACGTCGGCGGGGACCGGAACGGTCGGCTGATCAACCTGTGCCGGCATTTCGGTGTTAGTAACTATTTGTCCGGCAATAGCGCGCAAGATTATCTCGACGTCGCTGCCTTTGGCGATAACGGAATTTCCGTGGAGTGGCAGAACTTCAGCCATCCCGTATATCCACAGCTACATGGGCCGTTCGTGTCGCACTTGTCGGCCATCGACCTCCTTCTCAACGTGGGTCCCGAGAGCGCCGCGGTGCTGGAGAGCGCTCGCGCCGGCGGCCGCATTGCAAGATAGGGTGGGGCGGGATGTGCGGCATCTGCGGCTATGTGGGACCGGGCGGCCTTGATCGTCTTCAGCCCATGATGCGTGCGCTAGTCCATCGCGGGCCTGACGAGCATGGGAGCTGGATCGGAGATGGCGTCGCGTTGGGAATGCGCCGGCTGTCGATCATCGATGCGGCGACCGGTCAACAGCCGGTGTTCAACGAAACTGGCGACATCGTTGTGGTGTTCAACGGCGAGATCTATAATTTCATCGAGTTGCGGCGGGAGTTAATCGCCGATGGTCACATATTCCGCACCGATCATTCCGACACTGAGGTGATCGTCCACCTCTACGAGCAATTTGGAGACGCGTTCCTGCACAAGCTCAATGGCATGTTCGCCATTGCGCTATGGGATAGGCGGGCGCGCCGGCTGTTGCTGGCTCGTGACCGGATCGGCATCAAGCCGCTGTTCTATGCGGTGCAGGGCGAGTGCATCGTGTTCGGGTCGGAGCCCAAAGCCCTGCTTGCGCACCCGGATGTGTCGCGCCAACCCGATCTCATCGCGCTACATCATTATTTCAGCTACAAGAATACTCCGGCGCCGCGCACCGCCTTTGCCGGAATCCGCCAGCTCAGGGCTGGTGAGTGTCTAGTGTTTGCCGACGGATCGGAGAATATCCGTCGCTGGTGGCGCATCGGCTATCGTGATGACGGCGATCTCGACGGGCGCGAAGCGGCGGAATCGATTCGGGCTCTACTGGAGGACAGCGTCAGGTTGCAAATGCGTTCGGACGTTCCCGTCGGGGCCTATCTCTCGGGAGGAGTCGATTCCTCGACGGTGGTGGCGCTGATGAGCCGTCTCGGCGCCAGCAACGTCAAGACGTTCACGCTAATTTATGATGACGGATTTCCGCACAAGGATGCTGACCGTACCTTCGCGAATAACGTGGCGCGTATGTACGGCACCGATCATTACGAGCACGTCGTACGCTTCGAGGACGTGCCGCAGCACCTCGACGATATCCTCACGGCGTTCGACGAGCCATTTTCGGGCGTGATCTCGACATACTTCATTACCCAATCCATCGCCCGGCACGTGAAAGTGGCCTTGTCGGGCGATGGTGCCGACGAATTGTTCGCGAGCTATCTGCCGCACCGGCTGGCACAGCCGCTGGCCTATGCCGCCGCCAACCCTTCGGCGCTGGCGGCTGGTGCCAATGTCGACGTTTCCATGCTGGCGCCGTTTGAGAGCGATACGACGCGGCTGCGGTCGATTCTCGACCGCGGCGACGAGGCGGCACGGCGCATGGGCCAATACCTGGCCGACGAGGCAACAAAGCGCGAGGTTTATTCCAGCGCGATGCGCGAAGCTGTCGGCGACGCCAGCACCGAGGCGTTGACCCGGGATCTCTATGCCGGCTGTTCGAGCCGCGACGCGCTCAACCGCAGCCTGTGCGTCGACTTCGAGACTTTGCTACCCGACCAGGTATTGGCCTTTGTCGATCGCCTTTCGATGGCCCACTCCGTGGAGGTGCGCCCGCCCTTTCTCGATCATCGGCTGGTGGAATTCGTCGCAAACATTCCGGGTCGGCTGAAGATCAAGGGCGGCCAAGTCAAGTACATCCTCAAGGACGCCGTGCGCGATCTGCTGCCGGTCGGACTGGTTGACCGTCCGAAGGAAGGCTTCGTGATGCCGCTCAATGACTGGCTAGCGGAAAAACTTAAGGGCTATGTCTTGGATAAGTTGTCCGCGAAACGTCTTGCAAGCCATGGCCTGCTTGAACCGGCGGCAGTGGCCGAGATTCTGAGCCGCTATTATGCCGGGGAAAAACAACTGGCAAGCCGCATCTGGAATTTCGTCAGCTTTCAAATGTGGTGGGAACGTTATCAGGAATAGTCTTGATGGCTGCGGTCAGACTGGACGCCCTCGGCGAGGAGCATCTTGACGCGACGCTTCGCTGGATGGCGGATGAGGACTTACGCTGGGGTCTGCTGCTGGATCGCGAGGTTACGCCTGAACTCCATCGTGGCTGGTTCTCCCGCACCAAAGAGGATACCTCGCAGGCGATCTTCGCGATCGTTGCCGATGGCGCGCACGCGGGCAATTTCGGTTTTCGTCATATCCATCGGCAGCATCGAACCGCCGAGTTGTGGATGTATTTGGGTGCGGAGCATCGGGGCAGCGGCATCGCCAAGCCGGCGTTACGCGCCGGGCTTGATTGTGGATTCGGATCGCTTGCTCTGCGCAAGATTTCGCTGTTGGTGCGTGCCGACAATCACCGGGCAGTTTCGCTCTACACCAGGGCTGGATTTGTCGAGGAGGGTTTCTTGCGCGCCGAGCAAATCTATCGCGGCACCGCGATCGACATGATCAGGATGGCTTATTTTCCTGCGTCCACTCTATCTTAGGTCGGATCGACGGCAGTAGACATGTCTCTGACCCATGGTCGGCAACCATCATCGGAAATCTTTGAACAGCGGAAGCACGAGCGCGAGGATATTTTCGTCGAGATGAAACGGCTCGGAGACGCGAAAGAGTCGGCGTTCGGTCCTAACCGTCTCGTTTGACGCCCGGAAACGATAACCCCACGTCAAGAATGCCAAAAGGATGTCGCGCACCGATCTTGCAATGGCGGTTAGCTTAGTGCCTTTGGCCTCCCCACCCTGGCGCGGAATAAATTTGATCGGAACCTCGATATAGGATGCTCCCGTTTGATAGGTGCGCAGCAGACATTCCGGATTGAGGAACGAACTGTTGGCGTTCAACTCGACGGATTGGATCAGCTTGGTGGGATAGATCGTGACGTTTTGAAAGTCCTGGAAGCGAACGCCGAATAGGATCGTGATGAGATAGTAGTTTGACAATGAAACGATCGCCTTGGGGAAGTCGTCGGAGCGGGTTCTCACCCGGTAGATCGATCGCAGGACGGGAATATAGCTCAGAAGTCTGATTGGCGTCGGTCGGATCCCCTGCACGACATCGAAATGGCGAGTCAGTTCCAGAAAGATCCGCAGTTGGGATATGTCGTAGCTCCAATCAACGGTTTGCCAGAGTAGGTACTCTTTGGTCGCCGCTTGGATAGATCGCTTGCAGGAATAGCCAACATTGCGGTTGCGGTCATTGTGAAGTACCCTTACCCGCGGTTCCTCCCGCGCGAACGCATCGGCAATTTCGCCTGTGCGGTCGGTACTGGCGTCGTTGATAAAGATGAGTTCCCAGTCGTCAACCGTGGCGTCCATGATCTGCGTGCCGCGACGCAAAAACTCCTCAATGAGATCCTGCTCGTTGTAGCCCCACGCCAGCAAAGATACCCCGCGATCGAACTTCCGCGAGAGGGATTCGGCCGGGTCAGACCGGACGTTGCCTGCTTGCTCGGGTGTCAGGCGCAATTCCGGATTCATGGGCGGAGGGGGCTCAAGCAATCCATCATTTGCAGGACCTTGCTGCTGGCTGCGTGACAGATATGGCTTATTGTAGTATGGGAATTGCGACAAGGGGGCTGGACCTACTTGATGACTTTGCCGCAATCGAAAGGCAAGGCGCCGCACGCATCGGCTCGAATCCCGTTCTTCCGCCACGATCTTGGCCATGCTGAATTGGAATCGGTTGCCGAGGTACTGGCTCAGCCTATCCTGACGACTGGTAGTTTCGTTGAGGAGTTTGAGCGGCGACTCGCCGCCTTTCTCGGTGTTCAACATGTGCTCGCGGTTACCAGTTGCACCGGAGCGATGCACATGTCGCTTCTTGCCCTCGATATCGGCCCCGGCGACGAAGTCATAACCACGCCGATGACGTTCATCGCCACCGCGGCCGCGATACTCGAGGCGGGAGCAAAGCCGGTCTTTGTTGAAGTCGAGGATGAAACCGGCAACATCGATGTCGCCAAGGTCGAGGCGGCGATTACGCCGCGCACCAGAGCGATCATACCGGTGCATCTGTATGGCTTGATGGCTGACATGGTTGAACTCAAGCGCGTTGCCGACCGACATGGTCTGGCGATCGTCGAAGATGCCGCGCATTGCGTTGAAGGTCGCCGCGAGGGCGCCCGGCCTGCCAGCCATTCGCAGACCGCATGTTTCAGCTTCTACGCCACAAAGAATCTGACCTGTGGGGAAGGTGGAGCGGTCGCCACCAATGATTGCGCCTTGGCGGAGAAGCTTCGGATGCTGCGTCTCCACGGCATGACCAAGACCGCATTTGACCGTCACCGCGAAGGCTACAAGCACTGGGACATGACGGCGCTGGGGTGGAAATACAACATGTCGAACATCGAGGCGGCGGTGCTGCTGCCGCAGTTCGCACGGATGGACGGTAAGCTCGCTCAACGTCGCGCGCTCGCCGAGCGCTATGCGGAGCGGCTGAAATATCTTCCTGATGTTCGGGTGCCCGCCTTGTCGGCTGGCGACAGCGTTCACTGCCATCATGTCTTTTCGATCTGGATCGCGAACAGTCGGCGCGACGAGGTGCTGACAAAACTGCAGGAAGCTGGCGTCGAGGTGGTGGTAAACTACCGTCCGGTTCATCTGACTTCCTATTTTCGCGAGAAATTCGGCTTCAAGGAGAACGATTTTCCGATTGCAGAGCGAATCGGCGATCAGTGCCTTTCACTGCCGTTTTTTCCGGGAATGCCTCCGGAAATGGTCGATACGGTCGTCGAACGGCTTAGCCGTATTATTTTGGCGGGGTAGTAAGCCTTCTAGTAATATGCCCGACGGGCGGGCTGTCGGCTGAACGAGCAATGTGGTCGCTTAGCGGTGATGCCCCCGGGCCAGCTGGGCCTTCGGGCTGGATTTCGGAAGGAGATCACGATCCATGGACTTCGCTTTGCGCGAAAAGCATGTCGAGAGCGAATCTCGCCGCCGTGACCTGCTCGATATTGAGCGCCGCCTTGTCGATCATCCATTCCCGCCGCAGATCGTCCTGGAGAATACTTCGATCTGCAACATGACCTGCATTCATTGCAGTCATCGCGAGCTCAAGCGGGTCAAGCGCCACATGGCTCGCCCGCTTTGGGACAAGATAGTCGAAGAGGTCGGACGCGAACATCCGATGTGTGAAATATGGCCGACCTTCTACGGCGAAGCCCTGATCTTGGGCTACAAGGAGGAGCTCTGGAGCCGGCTCGAATACGCCGACGAAGTAGGGTGCAAGAATCTGGTGCTCAACTCCAACGGCACGCTGCTGGAGCGCTGGGACAACATTGACAAGATTCTCAATTCGCCGCTGCGTCGATTTATCCTAAGTCTGGACGGGCTGTCGAAGGAGGTCTTTGAAAAAATCCGCGTCGGCGGCAAATGGGAAATCGTGTATCCGGCGGTCGAGCGGTTGCTCAAGGAGCGCGCTAAACGCGGGCAGAAGTATCCGGCGATCACCTGCCAGTTCTCCGTCATGAAAGAGAACGCCCACGAGGCCGCCGCCTACCGCAGATACTGGCAGGAGCGGGGCGCGGAAGTAAAGGTTCGCCCGATGCTCGAATGGACGGCGACCGGAACGGTCCGCACCGACACCATCAGCCACGACACCGATTTCCGAATTGCGTGTCCGTGGGGCAACAACACCATGGCCATCCATCAGGACGGCAAGGTTGTTGCCTGCGCCGTCGACTACGAAGGCATGTATACGGTCGGCAATGTCAGCGAGATCAGCGTCAAGAAGGCATGGCGTTTGCTTGGTGAGCGACTGCGCAAGGTTCATCGCGAGCATCGCTGGAAGGATTTGCCGGAGATTTGCAAGGGCTGCGGCGACTGGCAGGTCGCCGGGGCGGAATACGAGGCTGAGCACATCGAGGGTACACGCCCGTTCTGGTATTATGGCGACGCCGAAAATACCCCGCAAAAGGGATTGGCGGGCTGAGCTGCGTTTCTGCATCCCGTCGCCGGAGCTGGCAAAAAATGTCCGACACGCAGATTATTGACCACCAAGGCACCGAGTTTGGACTGCGGCCGGCTGCAGCGCAGTTTCCAATGATGCTTGTGCTGTCGTTCGCTTATCCATGCAATGCGCTATGCCCGCATTGCCCCTACACCAACTCCAACATCCGCAAGGAATATCGCGACGCGCCGTATATGTCGGAGGCAATCTTCAAGAAGATCGCCGACGAGTCGGGTCCGCACGGCGCGTATCTGCGGATTTCCGGCGGCGGCGAGCCGATGCTGCATCCCAAGGCAGCGGAGTTGTTGGTCCATGCCAAGAGCAGAGGCTGCAAGATCGGCCTAATCACCAACGGCTCGAAATTCGACGAGGAGAACTCCCGGGCCCTGCTTGCAGCCGGCGTCGATATGATCGAATTCTCCGTCGACGCGTGCGACGTGGAGACCTACAATCGGGTTCGCAAGGGGCTCGATTGGGACAATCTGAACGAGGCTGTCGAGCGAATGCTGCGTCTGCGGGCGGAGCTCAAGAGCACCTCCAAGATCGTCTGCTCGGCGGTCCATCAGAAGGGTGTCGATATCGACGCGGTTGAGGGCTACTGGGTCAAGGGCAAGGGCCTTGACTACATCATCAAGCGCAAGTTCCTCACCTGGGGCGCCAATACAGAACTCGATAGTGCCCTTTCCGCCGATCCCACGGCCTATCTCACGGCTGGGGAGACGCCGTGTCCCTTTATTTTCGAGCGTCTCAATATCGACAGCCGTGGCAACGTCATGGTGTGTGGCTATGACATTTCAGCGAATACGCGCATGGGCAATGTCACTACGGAATCCATTGGCGAGATTTGGCATGGACCCGGATTCAAATTCTATCGGGACAAGCATCTAGCCGGCAAAGGCAATGATGTTCCGCTCTGCCGTGGCTGCCCGGATTGGAAGTACCGATCGTGGACTCACAATTACTGGAAGGTCCTAGAAAATGCCGAAGCAGAGCGCGTGCGCAAACAGGGTCTCAGCATTCACGACGACTTCCAGGCCATAGTCGAAGATTGATTCGAAAGCATGAGCCTTAAGATTGCGGATTTCCTTTTTTACGGGCCGTTTCAGGTTGCGACGATAAAGGTTCGGGCCAATCAAACGCCTGTCATCTTTGCAATTGTCTGCCGCGCTGGTGATCCGTGGAATCCGACTTTCCGTTTGATCGATATCGGTGCAAGTCCGGCTGAGGGCCTCGTGCTGGCGGAACAGCCGCAACGGACGTTCTGGGATCAGGAAAACGACGGTGAGTTGGAGGCCTATCTGTATGACACGCCGGCAAGTGCGGGTTTCAATGCGGAAAAGCGGACGCAGATCGTCGACGACATTCGGGCCCAGATAGGCCCCCCTCGCGGCACCATCCCGATAAGCGGAGGCTGAGATGACCGGCGGCACCATCGGTCAGATGGTAAATTGGGGCCGTGCGGGCTCTCGCAAGACGGCAGCTCTGCACGGCGCACTGACGCGAATCCTCCCTGCCAGGACCGGACAGTTCATACGTCTGGCCTTGGCCGTTACGCTTATCGCCATGCTGTTTCAATTTGGCGCGATCGCTACCGGCAATCTGGTCACCGTTTTTTCCTCGCCCGGTATTCTTCTGCTCGCCATCTTAGGCAACCTCGTCATCGTGCACGTGGCCATCGCGAAATGGGATCTATTATTGCGGTTGCAGGGCATCCGGATTGGCTTTGTTCGCCTTTGGCGCATCACGTTCATCGCGATGTTCGCCGGTACGTGTCTTCCCGGCGGTATCGGGCAGGACGGGGTTCGTGTGTATTGTGCGACGGGTGAGCCTGGTTGTTCGCTCGGGCCGGCGTTCGCGTCGGTGGTCGCTGATCGCCTTCTTGGCCTCGCCGGTCTGCTCATTGCGGCGGCAATCTTCCTCTTCGTCAAGGCGGAGCGCATGATGAGCTCGCCGGCGCTCCAGGGATTGGCGGTCTTTGTCATCGGAGCCACGGTGGCGGTGTTCGTTTTGCTCGGTGGTGCGATTGCACTAGGATATCATTCGTCCGTGCGCCGTCGGATGCGTGCGTTCCTCGACGCCAACGGCTCGGTGGCGCGTTTGATCGGTCCGGTCATCCAAGCCGGGCGAGCTTATCATACTCATATCTGGGGTATGCTGGTCGGCCTGGCGCTCTCGGTGTTAGTGCATTTGTTGACGGCTTCGGTGTTGATCGTTCTTGCGGAAGCGATCGAATTTCGCGATCTCGACCGCCTCGATATCGGTCTTGCCACCTTGCTGGCGTCGCTCGCCAACGCCATTCCCTTGACGCCGGGCGGCCTCGGGATCGGCGAGGGAGCTTTCGCTCAAATTTGCCAGATGTTGAGTTCGGCGCCGGATGCGATTTCCTACGGGTCGGCTTTTTTCCTGGCGCGCGTCGTCACCACGTTCGTGTCATTGATCGGTGCGATCTCGTACGTATGGCAATCCGACAAGCGTGGGTTTTGTCAGGAAGACGAAGACCGCCGTACTGGGGCGCCATGTGAAGACGCTGATAACGGCCTCAGCCCTTCTGCGCGCCGCCGCGCAGTGGTTGGTTCCAAGATCGTTGTTGACAAAACGGCGGATAGTCGATTCCAGCGAGCGATAAACTGATGCGTCGTCCACGGGGTGGTGTAGCGAACCTCGCCGGTTCGCGCCGGTTGCCGTTCCTTATTCACCTTGCGGCGTTAACGATCGTCTCGATTGCCGCTTTCATGCCGTCCAACGAAATGCTGCTGATTTCGATCGACGGCGAATTCACGCGCGTCACTTCGCTCCAACTTGGTCGATTTGCGGCGTTCTTCCCCGGACTTTCGATGGCCCCGTTCGAGGGGATGGGGACGTTGTTTCACATGAATCCGCTGATCACGCCGAGCCTCGCGATGATCCCTGTGTTCGGCGAAAGGGCCGGAGTGACGCTCGCCTATGCGGTTTCGGCCGGCCTGATGTTCTGCTCCACATTTATACTCGGTCGCGGGCTGACATTTCCGCGTGGCGCGTCGCTGCTTGCGGCATGGACAGTGCCGATTGCGTGTCTGCCCTACAGAAGTTTCACGGGGCTCAACATCATCTACAGCCTCAACACACTCGGTGCAGATAACGTCTCTTTCGCGATGTTGATGATCGCGTTGTTTGCCCGCGCGTTTACCACACGATATGTGAGGGCGAATGCGCTTGCTTTCTTCGTGGTGGGCGTCTGGCTGTTTCTTGCCAATGCCGCTTGGCTCATCCTCTCGTGTCCGATCATGGGACTGTCGATGATGGCCATCCTGTACAGCAACTTCGGGCGAGAACGTTTCGCGCTGAGGGCAGTCTGGCATATTGTTCCGCTGTTGCTGTTCGTCGCCCTCGGCGGTGCCGCATACATCCTTGGAATTTACCTGAACACGGCGGCATCGTTCTTTTTCAACGAGTTGAGCAGCAGCACGGGCGCGCCGGTTTGGCGCTATTGCACGGTCGCCGGAACGGATGACCGCATCTCCATTCTCGGTGGGACCTGGATCTTTCTGGCGCTCAGCGGAGCCGTTCTCGCGATCGGGCGGGGCTCCAGCTTGCTCAGGGCGTTTGCCGTGACGTTTCTGGTGCTCGGCATCCTGTTCTGCGGATACATCTTCGCCTACATGGCGGTGCCGGTTTGGGTGATTCCCTACCCGATTTACTTTGAATTCTTCATGTGGCCGCTCTATTCGCTATTCGGCGCCTATGCCGTGGTCCAACTGGTAGGAGCTATGGCACGCCGATGGCGTGGGAGCGTTCCGCCCCTGATACGGCGCGACTTTCTGCACAGCCCTCCGGTTCGGTTTGCTGCCATCGCGGCTGGGACGGCTGCCGTCGCCGCCTATCTGTGGCTGTTCCCGTTTCGGGTCGGAAATCCGTATTATGAGCGTGCGAAAAGCACTGTGATCACGGCCAGGCTGCAATCCGAGATCGGCGTCAAACCAAACGAAGCATTCAAAGGCTATGTTGCCACCCTCTCAGGTTTCGGGGGCCCCTCCGGTCCGCCAGCGGACTGGCATTCCGTTTTGACGAGTGCGGCCAAGAGCATGTTGGCGTTCGGCAACTATCATCGGTTGCCCTACCTATGGCGTTTCGACATTCCTACCTTTGAACCATATTCGCAGACGGCAGAGCCTGCCCTGTTCGGCCTTGTGACGCGCCTTCTCGATCGTCCTCAGGAAAAGCAAATCCGCAATATCCTGATCGTGACGCAGGCCCGCTATCCGCTGATGGAGAGTCTCGGTATCCGATATCTGATCACGGATTATCCGCTCGCCGCGCCCGCGGAACTAGTTGATCGGATAGCGCAGTCCGACACCGTGCAATTTCTGTTTCGGTTGCCAGATCCGAATCTCGCGACCTATGCGCCGACCGAAGTCGTGGTGGCGGACAACGCCACTGAGGTCTTGCGCAGGCTCGCCCAGCCGCAATTCGACTTCCACAAGACCGTCGTTCTCGGAGAGAACGTCGAGCAGCCCCTTCAGGCGGTCGTGATGTCCAAAGCCAGTCTTGTGCGGGGGGGCTGGCGTATCGCGGCGCAAAGCAATGGACGATCCCTGCTGCTTGTGCCGTTGCAGTTCAGCCATTGCCTCGAGATTCGCTCACACCAAGCAGGTGGCGGCAGAGTGATTTCCGTGCAGCGCGCAAATCTTGCTAGCACGGCGGTGGTGTTTGAAGGATCGATCGACATCGACCTGTCGTTGCGGCTCTCCCCAGTCTGGCGCCCCTTTTGTCGCATGCAGGACGCCCGTGAAATGCATCGCTTCGGCCTTGCCGAAATACCGAAGGTAGTGGAGGGCCAGCCCTGACAGGCGCAGGGAGCCATCGCCGAAAGTTGGTGACGGCGGGGAGGCGGCATATCGTCGGAGGCTTGAGGCCTTCACTTCTCCGCCGAGCGAGCGAGATGTCGTGCGGAAAGATTGCGTCATCAATCTGATTCAGCCAGGAAGCGTTGACGACCGGCTCACGAGGCGCGACAGCAGATCGAGGGGACCGGACTGGCGCGGCGATGTTGTCGGCGGTGAACAGCTGGTCGACGAGCGCAGGCTCAGGCTCAGGCTCAGGCTCAGGCTCAGGCTTCGCGGTTCCGGTCCGGCGGGACCGCCGCCGGCCGGTTCCGCGCGCCGGTTCTGGTCGTCACCAGCCGCAGCCGGCGCCGAAGCTGAGGAACGGAGCGGCAGGTCCGTAGCCGTAGCTGTCGCCATAATAGGGCGGATAGCAGAAGCGCGGCGGCGGGTAGGGGCGATAGCCGTCGTAAGGCAGGGTGCGACGGGAATGATGGTAGCGATAATACCGATGGTGGTGATGGCGGCGGCTGGCGCTGAACTCGCTCGGCGCCGCACCCGGCAGGTCCGAGGATGCGTGCGAGACGGCAACCGGAGCGCAGAGCGAGACGGCGGTCGCCAGCGCCATCGCGCAGACCAAAGATCGCATTGCAACACCTCCCTGACGGGTGAAGATCGCATTCGCCTCGCGGCAGTGTTCCGCAACCGCGCCCCGGGGGCAAGCCCCGGACGCAACTGGCGCCGCTCGCGGCCGGCCTGGGCGCGGCCGCGCGCTGACGGTCAGGCAGGCTCCGGCTCTCCGCCTCGATCAGCAAAGTGCGGCGCGTCAGGACGGTCATTTCCGTCTCCCTCGGAGCGCATCGAGCCAACTTCGAAGAGGCGGGGCGGTTGCCGCGCGGGACGGCCGGTCACGAGCGTTCCGCCGCTCAGCTCGGCGGGAGCAATAATCCTGCTCGCCGGTGGAACCGCCGGCCACGGCTGCCGATTGATTGCCTGCTTCCCACGGCTTTACGGCTGTGGCGGGCAAGCTGGCCGGTGCCGGGGACACCTCAGCCCCGAGCACCTCGATCTCCGGTGCCGGCCACCTCTGTCGGCGAGCGCGTATCATGCCTGGGCCTTCGATCGTTCCGGAGCACGACGAGACCGTCTATCTCGTGCTCGATGACCACGGTCCGCACGGCATGGCCTACGCCGAGGCAGCCCCGAGCATGGCGGACCGCGAGAGCGTCATCGCCGATCTGATCGATGGGCAGTTCACTCGTCCGGTTCGCGTCGTCGCGTTCAATATCGGCCGCAACTGGTCGGACGACGTCTCGCGCGAGATCGCCGAAGAGATCCAGAAAAGAGTGGAATACCTCGATCTGACCGATCCGGTCAGGTCGTTCATCGACTACCACACCGGATCGGATCAGTTGTCGCTGCGGCTGCGGTGAGGGCGCAGAGGGCGTCTGTTCGACCGAGCGCCTTCTCCCGTCGTTCTCGCGCCACCCGGTCTCAAGGCCGGCAGCACCGAGGTCGAATCCGAAAGGTGCTAGTGTTCCGTCTCGCAAATCAGTTTAAATAATCTTGGTTGCTTCGGGCAAGCAGGAGCTGAGAGGATGGCGCGTCCCGTCAAGGTACTTACCGCCGATGCGGAGACACGGGCTGAACTCCAACGGAGGGCCAATGCTCCGACCAGTGCGCATCGCGATCGTTTTCGAGCAAAAATTATTCTGCTGCGTCTGGAGGGGGTGAAAATCGAGCTCGTCGCCGAGCAGATGGATACATCGATGCCAACGGTGTCGACATGGTCCAGCCGGTTCGAGGCACACGGGCTCGACGGCCTCGACGACAAGGGCGGACGCGGACGCAAGCCCTCGATTACAGAGAAGAAAATCGAGCGTGTCATCACCGATGCCACGCGTCCGCCGAAGAACCGCAAGCGTTGGAGCGTGCGCAGCATGGGCCGCCATGCCGGAGTATCGCACAGTACTGTGCAGCGGATCTGGTCAAAGAATGACTTGAAGCCCCACATTGTAAAGACGTTCAAGCTCTCGAATGATCCGGAGTTTGAGAAAAAGTTCTGGGACGTGATCGGGCTCTACCTCGATCCGCCAGCGAAGGCGCTGGTGTTATGCTGCGACGAGAAGAGCCAATGCCAGGCTCTGGAACGCACTCAACTTGGCTTGCCGCTTGCCCCGAAGCGTCCCCGGACAATGACTCACGATTACACCCGGCATGGCACGATTACGTTGTTTGCTGCCCTCGATGCGATGAAAGGCAAGTTGATCGCGCGCACCGAGGCGCGTCACACTCACATCGAATGGCTCAGGTTCCTGAAACAGATCAATCGCGAAACGCCCGAGGAACTCGACATCCATCTGATCCAGGACAACTATGCCACGCATAAGCATCCAAAGGTCAAGGCTTGGCTCGCCCGTCACCCGCGCTTCAAGTCGCACTTCACGCCGACATCTTCGTCCTGGATGAACCTCGTCGAACGCTTCTTCGCTGATTTAACCGCCGACGTGATACGCTCGGGCAGCTTCGCTTCCATCGGCGAACTCGTCCGCGACATCGAAGCCTATCTCTCCGATCGCAATGCCGCCCCGAAGCCCTACACGTGGAGGGCCGAGGGCGCGGCCATCCTCGAAAAAATCAACCGCGCCCGCGCCGCCCTCGACAAAATCGAGGCAGCGTGAGTTATTGCAAGGCAATTGAGAGTCAGGACACTAGGAGGTTTCCGCTTGCAGCTTCAATCGACGATTACCTGCCCCAGATGCAGCCACGAGGCCGTGGAGACCATGCCGGCCGACGCCTGCCAACAAACGACGAGCACCTTGCCGTCAACGTCGGTAGCGTTGCGCATCGACCAATGCGGCGTTGATGCAAATCAACCTCTGGGAGGCATTCGCGTGAGAGCCTGGCCGCAACAATCAGGCGTGCTCTCTCAGGCGTGCTCTCAATGTCCCGGACACCCTCTGAGCAATATCGCGTCTACAACGTGTGGGACGCCCCGACGCGGTGGTTCCATTGGATCAACGCACTCAGCGTGCTCGGCTTGATCATCGTCGGCGTTGTGCTGCTGAACGATGACACGCTTGGACTTTCGGCCGGCGGCAAAGTCCAGCTCAAGCAGATCCACGTAGCGCTCGGCTACGTCATGGCGTTGAATTTGATCTGGCGCTTTGTTTGGGCCTTCCTCGGAAACCGCTATGCGCGATGGCGTGCGATGTTGCCCTACGGGCCTGGCTACTGGGGCGCATTGCGCAGCTATGCCACGGCTTTCCTTTCCGGCGAGCCGCAACAATATGCCGGGCACAATCCGGCGGCGCGCATCGCGATCGTCCTTATACTGCTTCTGCTCGTCCTCCAGACCGCGACGGGATTGATCCTGGCCGGGACTGACCTGTTCTGGCCGCCGCTCGGCGGATGGTTCGCCGGCTGGGTTGCTTCGACCGGTGTCGATCCGGCGTCGGTTTCGCCGCTGGCGTCGGATACGATGGATCAGGCTGCTTACAAGGCAATGCGCGCCTTCCGGTCCCCCATCGTGACGATCCACTTGTACGCGTTCTATGCGCTTGCGGCCGTCATTCTGACCCATCTCGCTGCGGTCATCGTGACCGAGATCCATGAGGGCGGCAGCATCACGTCGGCGATGTTCACTGGCCGTAAGATTCTCAACCGGCCGCCGCAAGACGTATAGGCCCGAAGAGAGGCCGGTCGGCTGAGGTGGACCCGAGCATGGCGGCTCGCGAGAGAGCCGCCGCCGACTTGATCGACGGGCCGTTAGCCGAAGAGCTTCCGCGCTTTCCGGTCAGCGAGGGCGGTCGAAAGAAAAAAAAGGGTGAGGCCGTTACCCTTAGCGTGACCTCGGCTGTTCTTGCCTGACCATCGGTAAAGCTAAGCGATTGATTTATTTGGTGAGCGCGGAGGGACTCGAACCCTCGACCCCATGATTAAAAGTCACGTGCTCTACCACCTGAGCTACGCGCTCACTCGCCCCGGTGTGTAGGGGCCGGGTCCCTTGCGGTCAATAGTGTGGCGCGGTTTCCACCCCGGCCGGTGGCTGCCAGCCCCTTGACCGTCCACAACAATCCGCCGGTCGGGGCGGAACAGCCGCCGTTGCGCGCCGGCCCATGGACCTCCGGCGGGCCGCCTGGACCGCCGGCCCCGCTTCAGGACGCCTCGCTGCGGATGTCCGAGGCCACCGCCGGCGGGGCGCTGACGCTGCCGGGCAGGGGCAGGGCGACCTGGCGCAGGCCGATCAGCTCGGCGGTGCGGATGCCGGTCTCGCGCCAGAAGGTGAAGGCGTTGAGCTTCGAATTCTCCAGCAGCGCGATCGCCACCGCCGACAGGAAGGGCAGGCTCTGCAGCAGCAGCACGCCGGCGAAGATGTAGATCTCGGTGATCTGCTTCTGGCTGTTGGTGATGATCAGCACCGCGGCGCCGGCCCACAGCAGCACCCCGATCACCGCCTCCCAGAACGCCTGGAACTCGACCGACATGCGCGACAGGCCGCCCTTGGACGTGCGGGCGAAGGGCAGGTGCTCGGTGATCAGGCCGTTGGCGACGGCGCGCGCCACCGTCCATTGCACCGACATCGCCGCCACCATGGCGCCCAGCATCTGGCCGATGCCGATCTTGACCCGCAGCCGGTAGAGCACGAGGAAGTGCATCGCCGAGACGATGAACGAGACGGCGATCGGCAGCGTCAGGATCTTGTCGGGAATGGCGATGTCGGCGAAGGCGACGATCGGCACCCAGACGAGGTTGAGGATCGCCACCACGACGCCGAGGCTCTCGGCGCCGAGCCAGTTCAGCCAGCCCAGGGTGAATTCGCGCTTCTGATCGGGGGTCAGGCGGCTGGCGCCGGGCAGGAAGCGCCGCCAGTGCTTCTTGACGATCTGGAAGCCGCCATAGGCCCAGCGGTGGCGCTGCTTGCGGAACGCCTCATAGGTGTCGGGCAGCAGGCCGAAGCCGTAGCGCTTGGTGGTATATTGGGTGGTCCAGCCGTTCTCGATGATGGCGAGGCCGAGGTCGGTGTCCTCGCAGATGGTGTCGCCGGCCCAGCCGCCGGCCATGTCCATGGCGGCGCGGCGGATCAGGCACATGGTGCCGTGGACGATGATGGCGTCATATTCGTTGCGCTGGGCCATGCCGATGTCGAAGAAGCCGGCATATTCGCCGTTCATGATGTAGTGCATCAGCGACCTGCCGCCGTCGCGGTGGTCCTGCGGCGCCTGGACGAGGCCGACCCGCGGGTCGGCGAAGGCGGGCACCAGCTCCTTGAGCCAGTCCTCGGTCACCACATAATCGGCGTCGATGATGCCGATGATCTCGGCATCGGGGGCGGTGCGGGCCATGGCGATGCGCAGCGCGCCGGCCTTGAAGCCCTGGACCTTCTCGGCATTGATGAAGACGAAGCGCTCGCCCAGCATCCGGCAGTGGTCCTGGATCGGCTGGGTGAAGGCGGGGTCGGGGGTGTTGTTGATGATCACCACGCATTCGAAATTCGGGTAGTCGAGGCGAGCGATCGCATCGAGGGTCTGCTTGAGCATCTCCGGCGGCTCGAAATAGGCCGGGATGTGGATCGACACCTTGGGGTAGACGCCGTCCCTGGGCGGCGGCAGGCCGTCCTTGATCAGCCGCCGGGGCGGACGGCCGAAGGCGATGGTCGCGATCTCCTCGATCCGCGCCACGGCGATGACGATCAGCGGCACCAGCAGCACGAGGCCGAGCGTCAGGGCGAAGGCCGAGCCGAAGACGAAGTAATGGCCCTTCCAGTAGGCGAACACCGTCGAGGTCCAGGCGCCGACGCCGCAGGCCGCGGCCGACAGCACCGCCGCCTGCAACGCGGTCGGCCGTTGGAGGCGCAGGATCGGCAGCGACATCAGGATGCCGACCAGGATGGCGAGGGTGGCGAGCTTCCAGTAGTCGGGGTCGACCACCGGGCCGGTCCAGGCGAATTTCGGTTCGCGCGCGGCGTTGAAGATGCCCCAGTAGGGACCGACGCCGCCCTCGAAGAACTTCCAGGGCTGATCGATCGCCTCGACGATGTTGTATTCCATGCCGATGGCTTCGGCGCGGCTGACGAAATTGCGCAGCGTCACCGCCTGCTCGAACGGTCCGGGCGTGCCGGCCCGCAGATTGTAGCCGGCGCTCGGCCAGCCGAATTCGGCGATGACGATGCGCTTGCCGGGGAAGGCGTCGCGCAGCTTCTGGTAGATGATCATCGCCTGGTCGACGGCCTGCTTCTCCGAGAAGCCTTCCCAGTAGGGCAGGATATGCGCGGCGATGAAGTCGACCGAGGAGGCGAGCTCGGGATGCTCGAGCCAGATGTTCCAGATTTCGCCGGTCGTCACCGGGACATTGGTCGACTTCTTCACCCGCTGGATCAGCTGGATGAGGTCCTCGACCTTCTGCTCGCCGCGATAGATGGTCTCGTTGCCGACGACGATGCCGTTGACGTTGCTGTTGCGCTTGGCGAGCTCGAGGGCCGACTGGATCTCGCGCTCGTTGCGTTCGGTGTGCTTGTCGATCCAGGCGCCGACCGTCACCTTGAGCCCGGCCTCGTGGGCGATCGGCGGCACCAGTTCGACGCCGCCGGTGGAGGAATAGAGGCGGATGGCGCGGCTGATGGTCGACAGCGTCTTCAGGTCGGAGCGGATCTTCTCCACCGTCGGGATGTTGTCGACATCCGGGTGGCCGGTGCCATCGAACGGCGCATAGGAGACGCTGGGCAGGATGCCGCCGAAGTCGGGCGCCTGCTGCTTGTCGCGAAGCACGCCCCACAAGGCGGCGTGGACGGCGGTGACGAGAACGAGGACGGCGACAACTGCGCGCATTCGCGACGAACCATACGGGACTGTCTTGTCGGGTCGCGAACCCGTCCCCAGCGGTTCGCACGCGGCTCATGGCATGCTCAGGCCATGCGACTTAACAACTCGGCTTTAACAACTCGTATGGCGCCGTGGCCTTTTCAGGGCGCGGCATCATGCGCCATGCAAAAAAGGTTCCGGCCCGTTCCGGTGCCGCGCCGCGCGTTTTTCGCGGCGCGATCTATTTCGCCGGTGCAGGCGCGGCAGGTGCCGGAGCGGGTGCGGCCGGCGCCGGAACAGGAGCGGGCCCTGTTGCAGCCGCGGCCGGCTGAGGCTGCGCGTTCGGATTGACCCAGCAGGCGTGCACGCGGTTCGTCAGGCTGTCCGGGACCTTGGAATCGATGGTGCCGCCGAACCGGGTCAGGCAGCGGAAGGCCGCCTGGATGTGCCCGCCGGGGCAACCGAAACGGTCGTAGAGATCGAGATGGCGGAAAGCGGTGTCGAGATCGTCGCGCCACATCAGGCTGACCACCCGCCGGCCGAGCCAGACGCATTCGGGGTTGCCGGCCGGCCCGTTGATCGCCTGCGCGGCCTCGGCATATTCGTCGACCTTGCGCTGGCCATCCTTGGCGGCCGCAGCGGCGTCACCCTGCGCCGGCGGCTTCTGCTGATCCTGCGCCTTGAGGTCGCCGCTCTGGGCGATGGCGGCTCCGACACCGACCACCAGCGCGGCGCAGGACAGGGCGATGGCCCGGCAGGCCGCGACACGAAACTCAGTCAACGAACGCATGAAGTCCCCGACAAATTCGACTGCGGCACGCCCGCCGGTCCCGACCGATAACTGACGGCCCGGACCGCTTGCGTCGCCGTGGAAATGGGTCCCCAATGCGGCGACCACGCGTCGGCCGCATCCCCGGATTCCCATGCCGGGAATTTTTGATTTTGTCCAGCAAAGTCGGAAGTTTATGGCTCGTCTCCGGCGATTTGCCGGCGCAGTTGCGTTCAACACGCCGCGCGCGGGGACCGAAGCAGTGCCACAGCCCCGGTGAATGGCGGCTGAACGTGGTTGTCCACCGCTGATCGGGTGCGGCGGTCGACCGCAGGCGCGGTCTTGTCGCGATTCTTTGCTATGGCTTGGCAGATTCGCGCCGACCGGCTAATCGACCGGGACCGCCGGAGGACCTGCCAATTTCTTTTCGTCTGCCGTTCACGCTGCTCCTGATCTCCCTCAGCACTGTCGTTGCCGTCTGGTGGTGGCTCGCCGCCCCGGTGTCGCTGCCCCGCGCGCCGATCGATCCGGCGGCCAAGCTGGAATGTGTGTCCTACGCCCCGTTCCGGGGCGACCAGAATCCGCTCGAGCTGACGATGCGGGTCTCGGCCGAGCAGATCGCCGAAGACCTCGCCCAGCTCGCCAAGATCACCAACTGCGTGCGCACCTATTCGGTCGACAACGGTGTCGATCAGGTCGCCGGCCTCGCCAAGAACGCCGGGCTGAAGGTGATCCAGGGCATCTGGCTCGGCTCCAATGCCGCGCGGAACAGGGCCCAGATCGCGACCGTCGTCCAGCTGGTGAAGGACTATCCGGACGTCATCACCTCGGTGGTGGTCGGCAACGAGGTGCTGCTGCGGGGCGAGATGACCGCCTCCGATCTCGCCGCGCTGATCCGCACGGTGAAGGCCCAGGTCAGCGTGCCGGTGACCTATGCGGATGTCTGGGAATTCTGGCTGCGCTATCGCGAGGTCTATGACGCGGTCGATTTCGTCACCATCCATATCCTGCCCTATTGGGAGGATTTCCCGGTCCGCGCGAAATGGGCCGCGGCCCATGTCGATGCGATCCGCAAGCGCATGGCGGTGGCGTTTCCCGACAAGGAAATCCTGATCGGCGAGACCGGCTGGCCGAGCGCGGGACGGATGCGCGAGGGCGCGCTGCCGTCGCGCACCAATCAGGCGCGGGTCGTGGCCGAGATCCTCGATCTCGCCAAGCGCGAGGGCTTCCGCGTCAACCTGATCGAGGCCTATGACCAGCCCTGGAAGCGGCGGCTCGAGGGCACCGTCGGCGGCTATTGGGGCCTGATTGACGGCGATTCGCGGGCGCTGAAATATCCGCCCGGCGTGCCCATCAGCAACTATCCCTATTGGAAGTTGCAACTCGCCGCCGGCCTCGTGCTGTCGATGGCGGTGTTCGGCGCCGCCTTCTTCAGGTCCCGGCGCAAGCCATGGTCGCCGCGGGTGTCGTCATGGATCGCGGTGGCGATCTCGGCGACGGTCGCAGGCTCGCTGTTCGGCATCGCCGTCGACAAGCTGCTGTACGAAGGGCTGGACGGCAGCTGGGTGCAATGGGGGCTGCTGCTCGCCGCCGCCGTGATGGCGCCGATCCTGTCGGCGACAGCGTTGATGTCCGGGCTGCCGCTGCCGACCTTTCTCGAGGTGGTCGGGCCACGCCAGCAGCGCACCAACAGCCGTGTCGTCGCCGCCCTCGGCGTGACCGTGATCGTCACGGCACTGATCGCGGCCGAATCCGCGCTCGGCTTCGTGTTCGACCCGCGCTACCGCGATTTTCCCTTTGCCGCGCTGACCATGGTGGTCATCCCGTTCACGGCGCTGATGCTGCTCGACCGGCCGCGCAAGGGGCACCGCCCGATCGCCGAATCGTGCTTCGCCGGGCTCCTCGTCCTGTCGGTGGTCTATATCGGCTTCAACGAGGGGACGGCGAACTGGCAGTCGCTGTGGACCTGCGGCGCCTATCTGCTGCTCGCGCTCACGCTGTGGCGGGCGCGGGTCGGGCAAAACCAAGAATGAGCAGGCCGATCGCGATCCCCGACAGCGCAATGTTGTAGAGGACGATGCCGAAACCGGCCATCACGACGCCGGCGGTGAGGGTGACGATCGAGGGCCGCACGAGGTGCAGCGCCGCGATCACCAGCGCGGTGATGCCGAACACCGAATGGCGGAACAGGGCGGTGGCCAGCAGCCGCGTCTTGCATAGCGCGGTCTGCAGGCCGGCATCGCAGGCCAGCGCCACCGGCGAATATTCGACGGCGAGATAACGGATGTAGAGCGCATAGCCGACCGTGGAGAAGCCGACGATGAGCAGCCACTGCACCTGAAAGGCGGAGAGGCGGAACGGTTCTTTCATCATGTGCTAGTACCCTTGTTTCCGAAGTTCGTGAGTCGGTTGCGGCATCTTCCGGACACGAACTTCGGAAACAAGAGGGTACTAGAATCATAAATTTGCTAGTGCCCTTTGCTTTCCGAAGTTCGTGTAAGAGGTCGCCGCAAATGTAGCACGAACTTCGGAAAGAGGGCACTGGACTATGGTTCGGAACGACGCCGAGAGCAACCTCGCCGCCGGGGCTGCGAGCGCGATCAGCGGTGGAAGATCGAGGTGAGGCCGGGGAACTGGCTGGTCTGCGGCTCCGGCTGGGCCTGGGGCTCGGGCTGGGCGGCGGGAGGCGGCTCCTCCCGGTGCGAGGCGTGTCTTGGTTTCGTTCCCCTGGCGGTGGACCTCGGCGCGGCGCGATGTTCGCCCGGGTTCGCCTCGCCCCTCGGCGCTTCCGCCTTCATGGTCAGGCGCTGACCGTCGAACACCGTGGTCTCGCAAGGCCGGCGGCTTCCGCCCAGTGCGGCGCAGGTCCGGGCGGCGGCCGCCGCGTCGTTGAGCGGGCCGGCGACCAGGCGGAGCTGCATGCCGAAGCCATTGTTGCGCTCGCGGATCGAAACCAGTGGCCGCAGCTGCGCGAGCAGCGCGGCGTCCGATTTGAGCAGGCCGCGCCAGAGGGCGCGCAGGCCGTCCACCGAACTGGCGGCGCCGAGGTCGATGCCGAATTCCGTCCGCGACACCGCGATCTCCGCGGGCGCCGTCGTCGTGGCCGTGACAGTGGCCGGCGGCGGCGTCCCGACGGGAGGCGGCGCGGACAGGGCCGCGGCCGGCGCCGGCTTGTCGGGCCCGGTTTCAACGGCGTCGGCCGGCTTCGCCGCCGGCGGGAGCGACCTGGCTTCCGGCTTGGCTTCGGGCTTGGTTTCCGGTCTGGCTTCGATGAGCCTGGGCGCGCCTGGATCGGCTGGCGCGTCGATCGTGGTGGCCGCGAGCTGCTCGTGCGGCGCGGGCGGGGTGGCCGTGGCTCCAGGTGCGCTCGGTGCGCTGTCCGGCGGGGGGGGCGGCGCCCGCTCGGCGGTGGCGGCCGGAGCGGCAACGACGGCCGGTGGCAGCAGATTGACCGGCTGGCTCGCCGCCGTCAGCACGAGGGAGGCGGGCGGGCTGTGGCGCGCCACCGATCCGGTCACCGATTCCAGCCCCTGCTCAAGCACCGTGACGCGGGCGTAAAGCCGGTCGCGATCGCTGTTGAGGGTGTCGACGGCCGACGACAGCCGCCGCGTTTCCGACTGCCCCTCCTTGGCGACCCACTGGATCTGCCGGGCCTGCCGCACCAGCTCGGCGGCGGCGACCTGGTCGCGGCGGGCGCCATCGACGGTATGGGAGGCGAAGAAAGCGATGACGAGCGAAGCGATGGCGGCGGCGGCCCAGGAGCCCAGCTTCCACAACGCGCCGGTGCTCGACGTCTCTTCTTCAGCCAGGACATTGGACAGCCAGCCTTGACCGTCGTCGGCGGTCATTTCGGCGAGCTCGGTGTCATCCTTAGCCATTCGGCACTGACTTGTCCGGAGGCCGCCCTCCGGCACCAGGGGCGGAGGCGGCTCGTGGTCCTGATCGGAGAAAGGGGGGGACGCGAACGCACAGGCGCGGTGACAGACACGGTGGACGCAACGTCCCGGAATGACCGCGTCTTTCGCCGCCCCCCGAATCGCTGAGCAAAGACTAACAGGAACCGCCGCCGCGCGCCGCCCGGCCGTCCGGGGTGGTAAAGGCCTTTTGTCGCCGGAACGGCTCGGCTATGACGGCCCGGATAACCGTCGTTCTCGGCCGAAGGACTCCCATGACCGGCAGAACCAACCTGACCATTGTGCTCGCGGCGGGCGAAGGCACCCGGATGCGCTCCTCGCTGCCGAAAGTGCTGCACGAGGTCGCCGGCCGGCCGCTGATCGCTCACGTGCTGTCGGCCGCGCCGGCGGGCGCCGGCACGGCCCTCGCGGTGGTGGTCGGCCCGGACCATGGGGCCGTGGCGGAGACGGCGCGCAAGGCCCGCAGCGATGCCGGCATTTTCGTCCAGCAGGAGCGCCTTGGCACCGCCCATGCCGTGCTGGCGGCGCGCGCGGCGATCGCCGCCGGCCACGACGACCTGCTCATCGCCTTCGGCGATACGCCGCTGATCACCGCCGAGACCTTCGCCCGCCTGCGCGCGCCGCTGGTCGAGGGCGCCGCCGTGGTGGTGCTGGGCTTCCGCGCGGCCGATCCGACCGGCTACGGCCGGCTGGTGACGGAGGGCGATCGGCTCGTCGCGATCCGCGAGCAGGCCGATGCCTCGGAGGCGGAGAAGGCCATCACGCTGTGCAATGCCGGCGTCATGGCCTTCGACGGTCGCGCCGCGCTCGGCCTCATCGAGGCCATCGATGCCAACAACAGCAAGGCTGAATTCTATCTGACCGACGCGGTGGCGATCGCCCGTGCCCGCGGGCTCAAGGCCGTCGTGATCGAGACCGACGAAGACGAGGTCCGCGGCATCAATACCAAGGCGCAGCTCGCCGAAGCCGAAGCGGTGATGCAGGCAAGGCTGCGGCGTGCGGCGCTGGAGGCCGGCGTCACCATGGTCGCGCCCGAGACCGTCTATCTCGCTGCCGACACCCGCTTCGGTCTCGATGTCGCGATCGAGCCCTTCGTGGTGTTCGGCCCCGGCGTCAGCGTCGGCGACGGCGCGGTGATTCATGCCTTTTCCCATCTCACCGGCGCCACGGTCGGGCCGAAGGCCTCCATCGGCCCCTATGCGCGATTGCGGCCGGGAACCCAGCTGGGCGAGGGGGTGCGGATCGGCAATTTCGTCGAGACCAAGGCCGCGGTGATCGAGGCTGGCGCCAAGGCCAACCATCTCAGCTATCTCGGCGACTCCCACGTCGGCGCCAACGCCAACATCGGCGCCGGCACCATCACCTGCAACTACGACGGCTTCGACAAGCACCGCACCGAGATCGGCGCCGGCGCCTTCGTCGGCACCAATTCGTCTTTGGTCGCGCCGGTCACGATCGGCGCGGGGGCCTATATCGGCTCCGGCTCGGTGATCACCCGCGACGTGCCTGCCGATGCGCTGGCGCTGGAGCGCAACGCCCAGGCCGGGCGCGACGGCTGGGCCAAGCGCTTCCGCGAGGCGAAGCTCGCGCTCCGGAAGGGACGCGGCAAGCCGGAATGAGACCCATGGGATCGGCAAGGTGCACGGCTGCCGCCTCGCCGCCGAACCTGTGTCAATCCGCAACAATTGTTGAGAGCCGGATCGGGCGAAAGCCCGCTAAGAGATTCAGCTGAAATCAAGCCGATCTGGAGAGAATAGCCCGCATGTGCGGCATTATCGGAATTCTGGGGCGCGGTCCGGTCGCGGACCAACTGGTGGATTCGCTCAAGCGGCTCGAATATCGCGGCTACGATTCCGCCGGGGTGGCGACGCTGGAGCATGGCGAGATCGATCGCCGTCGCGCCGAAGGCAAGCTCAAGAATCTGGAGGCGCGCCTCAAGGCGGCGCCGCTGTTCGGCGATACCGGCATCGGTCATACCCGCTGGGCGACCCACGGCAAGCCGACCGAGGCCAACGCCCATCCGCACGCCGCGGCCAATGTCGCCGTCGTCCATAACGGCATCATCGAGAATTTTCGCGAACTGCGCGACGTCTTGCAGAAGCAGGGTGCGCACTTCCAGAGCGAGACCGACACCGAGGTGGTCGCCCATCTCGTCGAGTCCTATCTCGCCAAGGGGCTCTCGCCCGAGGACGCCGTCAAGGCGACGCTGCCGCGGCTGCGCGGCGCTTTCGCGCTCGCCTTTCTCTTCAAGGGGCACGACGATCTGATGATCGGCGCGCGCAAGGGCTCGCCGCTGGCGATCGGCTACGGCGACGGCGAGATGTATCTCGGCTCGGATGCCATCGCGCTCGCGCCCTTCACCGAGACCATCAGCTATCTCGAGGACGGCGACTGGGTGGTGCTGACCCGCAGCTCGGCGGTGATCCGCAGCGAGAGCAACGGCATCGTCAAGCGCGAGGTGCTCAAGTCCGGCGCCTCGAGCCTGCTGGTCGACAAGGCCAATTACCGTCACTTCATGGCCAAGGAGATCCACGAGCAGCCGGAGGTGGTCGGTCATACGCTGGCGCGCTATGTCGACATGGCGAGCGGGCGGATCGCGCTGCCGGCCAAGCTGCCGTTCGACTTCCGCGATATCGAGCGGATCTCGATCACCGCCTGCGGCACGGCCAACTATGCCGGCTATGTCGCCAAATACTGGTTCGAGCGCCTGGCGCGGGTGCCGGTCGAGATCGATATCGCCTCCGAATTCCGCTATCGCGAGGCGCCGCTGCGCCGGGGCGATCTTGCCATCGTGATCTCGCAATCGGGCGAGACCGCCGACACCCTGGCGGCGCTGCGCTATGCCAAGGAGCAGGGCGTCCACACGCTGTCGGTGGTCAATGTCGCGACCTCGACCATCGCGCGCGAGAGCGAGACGGTGGCGCCGACGTTGGCCGGGCCCGAGATCGGGGTTGCGTCCACCAAGGCCTTCACCTGTCAGCTGGCGGTGCTCGCCGCCCTCGCCATCGCCGCCGGCAAGGCGCGCGGCGTGTTGTCCGACGAGGACGAGGCCAAGCTGGTGCACGGGCTTGTCGAAATTCCGCGGCTGATGACCGCGACGCTGGCGATCGAGCCGCAGATCGAGAAGCTGGCGCGCGACATCGCCAAGAGCAAGGACGTGCTCTATCTCGGGCGCGGCACCAGCTATCCGCTGGCGCTCGAGGGCGCGCTCAAGCTCAAGGAAATCTCCTACATCCACGCCGAGGGCTACGCCGCCGGCGAACTCAAGCACGGCCCGATTGCGCTGATCGACGAGCACATGCCGGTGGTCGTCATCGCGCCGCACGACCGGGTATTCGAGAAGACGGTCTCCAACATGCAGGAGGTCGCCGCGCGCGGCGCCAAGATCATCCTGATGACCGACGCCAAGGGGGCGGCCGAGGCGACGGTGGATTCCCTCGTCACCATCATCCTGCCGGACATGCCCGCCATGGTGACGCCGCTGGTCTACGCCATTCCGGTCCAGCTTCTGGCCTATCACACGGCCGTGGTCATGGGCACCGACGTCGACCAGCCGCGGAACCTGGCAAAGTCGGTCACCGTCGAGTAGGGCCGGCGCCCCGGGCTTGGGCGCGACCGAGGGGCGCGACCACGCCACGGGTCGTCTTGGTGCCGCGGAAATCGTGCTATAAGCCGCACGAAGATATCCCGCGCGCCGCGCTGCGATGACCTGGACACCCCCAATTCTGGACACGAAATGACCACCAACGAACAGCCGCCCGGTTCGGGCGGCGACCTGCCGCCTGTCGATCCGGCGCCGGAAACCCCGCCGGGCTTCATGGCGGGCGTGCGCAACAACTTCCTCACCGGCCTGATCGTCGCCGGCCCCGTCGCCATCACCATCTATCTGACCTGGTGGTTCGTCACCTGGGTCGACGGCTTCGTCCGGCCGTTCATTCCGGTCGATTATCGCCCCGAGACCTATCTGCCCTGGCACATTCCCGGCTCGGGTCTCGTGATTGCATTTGTCGCGCTGACCCTGCTTGGTTTCCTGACCCGCAACCTGATCGGCCGCACCCTGGTCGAGTTCGGCGAGCGGCTGCTCGGTCGCATGCCGGTGGTGCGGGCGATCTATCGCGGCCTCAAGCAGGTGTTCGAAACCCTGTTCTCGGGCAACGGCTCGAGCTTCCGCAAGGTCGGCCTCGTCGAATTCCCGTCGCCAGGCATGTGGTCGATCGTACTGATCTCGCAGCCGCCGGGCGATGTCGTCGCCAAGAGCCTGCCGGGCCAGCAGGAATACATCTCGGTCTTCCTGCCCTGCGCGCCGAACCCGACCACCGGTTTCTTCTTCTACGTACCCAAGGCCAGCGTCATCGAGATCGACATGCGCACGGAAGATGCCGCGACCCTGATCATGTCCGCGGGGGTGGTGCAGCCGGGCGTCCCCGTCGACAAGAAGGTGGTGGCCCTCGCCGAGATGGCCAATGCGGTACGTCTCGCAGCCCGCAGCGAAAGCGGCGGCAAGACCGCGGCGCCGGGCCAGTAAGGGCGCGCGTCGTGTTCGCGCCGGCCTTCCTCAGCCGGCGCCGATCAGCGGGATCGCCTCGTCGCGCTCGAACAGATAGAGCAGGCAGCGCAGCGCCTCGCCGCGTTCGCCCTCCAGTCTGGGGTTGTCCTCGAGGATGCGCAGCGCCTCGTCTCGTGCCTGGGGGATGAGCTGGCCGTGGACCTCGGCCCGCGCGATGCGGTAGCCGGGCAGGCCGCTCTGGCGGGTGCCGAGGACGTCGCCTTCGCCGCGCAGGCGGAGGTCTTCCTCGGCGATCCGGAATCCGTCGGTGGTGTCGCGGATCACCCGCAACCGCGCCGCCGACATCTCGCCGAGCGGTTCGCGGTAGAGCAACAGGCAGGTGGAGGCCTCCGTTCCGCGGCCGATGCGGCCGCGGAGCTGATGAAGCTGGGCAAGGCCGAAGCGCTCGGCATTCTCGATCACCATGATGGTCGCCGCCGGCACGTCGACGCCGACCTCGACGACGGTGGTGGCAACCAGCAGCGTGGTCTCGCCGGCGGCGAAGGCGGCCATGGCCCGGTCCTTCTCGCTGCCCTTCATCTTGCCGTGGACGAGACCGACCTTGTCGCCGAACCGCGCGGTGAGGCTGGCGAAGCGCTGCTCGGCGTCGATCAAGTTGTCGATCTTGTCGGATTCCTCGACCAGCGGGCAGATCCAGTAGACCCGCGCGCCGCGGTCGAGGGCCCGGCCGATCGCCTCCATGACCTCGTCGAGCCGGCCGGCGGGAATGGCGCGGGTATCGATCGGCTGGCGACCGGCCGGCTTCTCCCGCAACTCCGAGATGTCCATGTCGCCGAAATAGGTCAGCACCAGCGTGCGCGGGATCGGGGTCGCGCTCAACACCAGCACGTCCACCGCCTTGCCCTTGCTGGTCAGCGCCAGGCGCTCGCGCACGCCGAACCGGTGCTGCTCGTCGACCACCGCGAGGGCGAGGGTCTTGAACACCACGTCGTCCTGAATCAGCGCGTGGGTGCCGACCAGGAGATCGATCTCGCCCTCGGCGAGGCGGGCCAGCAGCTCCCGTCGTTCCTTGCCTTTTTCCCGGCCGGTGAGGATGGCGACGGACATTCCCGCGGCGGCGGCGAGCGGCGCGATGGTCTTGTGGTGCTGGCGCGCCAGGATTTCCGTCGGAGCCATCAGCGCCGACTGGCCGCCGGCTTCGGCCACCGCCGCGGCGGCGAGCAGCGCCACCACCGTCTTGCCGGAGCCGACGTCACCCTGCAGCAGCCGCAGCATCCGCAGCGGCTCGGTGAGGTCGCGGGCGATCGCTTCCGCGGCGTCGCGCTGGGATTGCGTCAGCGCGTAGGGCAATGCGTCGATGACGGCGCGGCGCAGATGACCGTCACCGGCATGGCGGACGCCGGCTGGCCGGCGCAGCTGCGCCCGCACCAGGGCGAGCGCGAGCTGGCCGGCGAGCAATTCGTCATAGGCGAGGCGCGACCAGTAGGGCCGCTCGGGCAGGATGTCGTCGGGGACATTCGGCGCGTGCAGATGGCGCAGCGCCTCGGCGAAGGAGGGAAAGCCGCAGCGCCGCAGCACCTCCGGCGCGATCCATTCCGGCAGCTCCGGCAGGCGCTGCAGGGCCTGGCCGACGGCACGGCGCAGCGCGCCCAGCGCAAGGCCTTCGGTCAGCGGATAGACCGGCTCGATCAGCGCGAGCTTGGCGAGACCGGCCTCGTCGACGATGCGGTCGGGATGGACGATCTGCAGCGAGCCGTCGAACAGTTGCGCGGTGCCGGAGACGTAGCGCCGCTCGCCCTTGGGCAGCAGCTTCTCGATATAGTCGCGCTGGGCGCGGAAGAAGGTCAGCACGACGTCGCCGGTCTCGTCGCTGGCATAGACGAGATAGGGCGCCCGCGAGCGCCCCGGCGGCGAGGGCCGGTGGCGGTCCACGGTCACCTCCAGCGTCACCACGGTGCCGGGCTGCACATCCTTGATCTTCGGCCGGGCACGGCGGTCGATGATGCTGACCGGCAGATGCAGCAGCAGATCGACCAGGCGCGGGGTGTCGTCGCAGCCGAGCAGGTAGCGAAACAGCTTGTCCTGCTTCGGCCCGACACCCGTCAGGCTGGTGACCGGCACGAACAGCGGATTGAGGCGTTGTGGGCGCATCGAACTCGAATCAGGTGCCAGGGCGGACCACGCCGTGCTTTGGCACGGAGCGGCAACAGGGGGCAACAGGCTGGCGATGACGGGCGCAGCGGTGATCCCGTGGTGCGGCCGCATCAGGCACGGAAGAATGGCGGCCGCGCGGCGGCAGGGGAGATTTTCGAGGCGATATCGGAGCTGACATCGGCGGCCCGCGACGCTATATCAGGCCCGCCCGGCACGTCCGGGCTTTCGGCGTTGCATGGATGGGACCAATGACAGGCACGACACGGTCGAGCGAAGGGCTTACTGACAGGCGCAAGCGGCTGTTGTACCGCTGCTGGCATCGCGGCACCCGCGAGATGGACCTGATCATGGGCCGCTTTGCCGACGCCCATATCGCCGGCTTGAGCGAGGCCGAACTCGACGAGCTGGAAAGGCTCGGCGAACTGCCCGAGCCCGAGCTCTATGCGGCGCTGTCCGGCACCGGGCCCATTCCGCAGGAATTCGCCAACGGCCTCTTCCTGCGCATCAAGGCCTTCGGGGCTGTGAGTCCCGGCCTATGAGCAAACAGGTGCGCTCGCCGGCCGAACTGCTGGCGCCCGGGCAGCCGCTGACGCTCGCCAACGTCGCCGAAGGCGGCGAGGGGCTGATCGTCTCCGATCTTGCCCGCGCCCTGGCGGCCCGGCCCCATCCGTCGGCGGTCAGCCTCGCGGTGATCTGCCGCGATGGACCCCGCATGGCGCAGCTGGCGCGCGCCCTGGAGTTCTTCGCTCCCGATCTGTCGGTGATGCAGTTCCCGGCCTGGGACTGCCAGCCCTATGACCGCGTTTCGCCCCATGGCGGCATCGTCGCCCAGCGTGTCACGACGCTGGCGCGCCTGTCGCGGCTGCGCGGCAGCGACAAGCCGCTGGTGGTGCTGACCACGATCAACGCGGCGCTGCAGCGGGTGCCGCCGCGGGAGGTGATCGCCGCCCAGGCGCTGTCGGTGGCGCCGGGCCATGCCGTCTCGATGGATTCCGTCGTCGCCTGGCTCGAGCACAACGGCTACGGCCGTTCCTCGACGGTGCGCGAATCCGGCGAATATGCCGTGCGCGGCGGCATCCTCGACCTGTTTCCCGCCGGCCTCGACCAGCCGGTGCGCTTCGATTTCTTCGGCGACACCCTGGAATCGATCCGCACCTTCGACGCAGAGACCCAGCGCACCTTGCTCGACATGCGCGCGCTCGATCTGGTGCCGGTCGCCGAATTCCAGCTCGTCACCGAGACCATCCGCCGCTTCCGCATGGGCTATGTCGCGCAGTTCGGCGCGCCGACCCGCGACGACCTGCTCTACGAAGCGGTCAGTGAAGGCCGTCGTCATCCCGGCATGGAGCATTGGCTGCCGCTGTTCCAGGAGCGGATGGAGACGCTGTTCGATTATCTCGGCGGCGCCGCCGTCGCCATCGAGCCTCAGAGCGAGGAGGCGGCGCGCGAGCGCGTCGCCCAGATCGCCGATTACTACGATGCGCGTCGCGAGGCGCTGGAACACCCAGGCGGCGGCGCCGTGTACAAGCCGCTGCCGCCCGATCGCCTCTATCTCACAGCCGAGGAGTGGGGCAGCCGCCTCGCAGCGGCGCGGCTGGCGCGGCTGACGCCGTTCGCCGTGCCGGAAGACGGCGGCCACGTCTTCGATGCCGGCTTGCGCCAGGGGCGCAATTTCGCGCCGGAGCGCGCAGATGCCGGCGTCAATGTGTTCGAGGCGGTGGTCGCCCACATCCAGGCGCTGCAGGCGGCGCGCAAGAAGGTCGTGGTGGCGCTGTGGACCGAGGGCTCGCGCGAGCGCATGGCCAACATGCTGCGCGACCACAAGCTCATTCACCTCACCAGCGTCAATTCCTGGCGCACGGTGCAGGCGACGCCGCGCAACGAGACGACGCTGGCGGTGGTCGGCCTCGAGGGCGGCTTCGAGTCCGCCCAGATCGCGGTCATCAGCGAGCAGGACATCCTCGGCGATCGCCTGGTGCGGCCGCGACGGGCGAGCCGCAAGCTCGAGAACTTCATTTCCGAGGTCACCAGCCTGTCGACCGGCGATCTCGTCGTCCACGTCGAACACGGTATCGGCCGTTTCGTCGGCCTGCAGACGCTGGACGTCGCCGGCGCGCCGCATGACTGCCTCGAGCTGCATTATGCCGCCGACACCAAGCTGTTCCTGCCGGTGGAGAACATCGAGCTGCTGTCGCGCTACGGCTCGGAGCAGACCGATGTCGAGCTCGACCGGCTCGGCGGCACCGGCTGGCAGACGCGCAAGGCCAAGCTGAAGAAGCGCATCCGCGAGATCGCGGCCGACCTGATCCGCATCGCCGCCGAGCGTTTCCTGCACGAGGCGCCGAAATGCGAGGCGCCGCAGGGCAGCTACGACGAATTCTGCGCGCGCTTTCCTTACGAGGAAACCGAGGACCAGCTCGCCGCCATCAACGCCACGCTGCACGATCTTGAAACCGGCAAGCCCATGGATCGCCTGGTCTGCGGCGACGTCGGCTTCGGCAAGACCGAGGTGGCGCTGCGGGCCGCCTTCGCCGTCGCCTTGCAGGGCAAGCAGGTCGCGGTCGTGGTGCCGACGACGCTGCTCGCCCGCCAGCATGCCAGGAACTTCGCCGAGCGCTTCCGCGGCTTTCCGGTCACGGTGGCGCAGGCCTCGCGTCTCGTCAGCGCCAAGGAGCTCAATCAGGTCAAGAAGGGACTCGCCGACGGCACGGTCGACATCGTCGTCGGCACCCATGCGCTGCTCGGCAAGGCCATCAAGTTCAAGGACCTCGGCCTGCTGATCGTCGACGAGGAGCAGCATTTCGGCGTCAGCCACAAGGAAAAGCTCAAGCAGCTCCGGGCCGAAGTCCACGTCCTGACCCTGAGCGCGACGCCGATACCGCGCACCCTGCAGCTGGCGCTCACCGGCGTCCGCGACCTGTCGATCATCGCCTCGCCGCCTGTCGACCGCCTCGCGGTGCGCACCTTCGTGGCGCCGTCCGACCCGCTGATGATCCGCGAGGCGCTGCTGCGCGAGCGTTATCGCGGCGGCCAGTCCTTCTATGTCTGCCCGCGGATCGACGATCTCGCCGAGATCAAGGATTTCCTCGACAAGCACGTGCCGGAGATGAAGGTCGCCGTCGCCCACGGCCAGATGCCGCCGACCGTGATCGAGGACATCATGTCGGCGTTCTACGACGGCAAGTTCGACATCCTGCTGTCGACCACCATCGTCGAATCCGGCCTCGACATTCCGACCGCCAACACGCTGATCGTTCATCGCGCCGACATGTTCGGCCTCGCCCAGCTCTATCAGCTGCGCGGCCGGGTCGGCCGCTCCAAGCTGCGCGCCTATGCGCTGTTCACCCTCCCGGTCCAGCACAAGATCACGCAGCAGGCCGAGCGCCGCCTCAAGGTGCTGCAGTCGCTCGATACCCTCGGGGCCGGCTTCCAGCTCGCCTCCCACGACCTCGACATCCGCGGCTCGGGCAACCTGCTCGGCGAGGAACAGTCCGGCCATATCAAGGAAGTCGGCTTCGAGCTCTACCAGTCACTGCTCGAGGAGGCGATCACCAGCCTCAAGGCCGGCATCACCGAGCCGGTCGCCGATCGCTGGTCGCCGCAGATCACCCTCGGCATGCCGGTGCTGATCCCCGACGACTACGTCAAGGATCTCGCCGTGCGGCTGTCGCTCTATCGCCGCCTCGCCGACCTCGACAGCGACGAGGCGATCGCCGATTTCGGCGCCGAGCTGCGCGACCGCTTCGGGCCGCTGCCCGACGAGGTGCGCTACCTGTTCAAGGTGGTGGCGATCAAGGCCTATTGCCGGCGCGCCAATGTCGAGAAGGTCGATGCCGGTCCCAAGGGCGCCGTCATCGCCTTCCGCGACAATTCCTTCGCCCATCCCGATCGCCTGGTCGGTTTCATCCGTCGTCATGGCGCCGCCGCCAAGGTGCGGCCCGACATGAAGGTGGTGTTCCTCCAGGACTGGCAGACGCCGGACGAGCGGATCGAGGGCGCCACCACCATCCTGCGCGATCTCGCCGATCTCGCCGAGGGCCGCAAGGCGGCGTGAGGGCGACGGGCAGCGGTCGGTCATCGAGGGCGACCACATAGCCGTCGTCACGCCCCGGCCGTGTGCTTGCCTTGTGCCGGGCGTGACGAGCGAAGGATCAGCAGTTCGTCATGGCCAGCGTGGCAGCTGGCGCATTACATCCGTCAGGACGCCGCCTGGCGCTGCGGCCGGCTGTCGCCTTCGAGGCGGGCGCGCATGGTGGCAGCGCTGTCCTTGGGCAGCAGGGTGACGATGGTGACGTGGGGCTCGACGCCCTTGTCGCGGCCGAGCCCGTGCAGGGTATGCCGCATGACGCTGGCGAGCCGCCGCGCGATCATGTGGGCCGTGCGCAGCTCGGTCTCGGTGAAGGCGACGAGCAGGCTGCCGTCGCTCTGCATGCAGGCGAAGTCCGCCTGGCGCTTGAGGCGGCTGAGGATGCGGGCGGCGTCGAACAGCATCCGGTTGGCGGCGCCGTCGAAGGCGAAGCGCGCGGCCGACAGGCTCGCGCCGCGTTGCTGGGCGTCGGTCGCGGCGGCGGCGAAATCGCGTTCGAACACCTCGGGCTGGAGCAGGCCGGTGCGCGGGTCGAGCAGGCCGCCGGCCTCGAGAGACTGCAGCGCACGGCCGAGCCGCGCCGCCAGCGCGTGCTGCCGGAACAGGCCGAGGGACTGCGCCGCCATCTCGGCGGCCGGCCCGCTGGCGAGTTCGAGATTGGCGAGTTGCGCGGAGGATGCGAAGGCGGCGGCCGAGCCGGTCAGCACGACGGGCAGATCGCGGAAGCGCGGATCGTCCGCCAGCACCGTCAGGAACGCTTCGACCACGCGCGGGCTGAATCCGTCGCCGACGACGATGCCATCGAGGTCGCGGCTGTTGAGGTGCTTGGCCGCGATCTCGATGCTGAGCGCGCCGATCACGCCGACCCGCTCGCCGAGCGCGATCGACAGCGCCGGGTAGGACGCGCCGCGGCCGAGCAGCAGGACGCTCGCATCGGCGAGCGGATCGCTGTCGGGCAGGGCGGGCAAGGCATCGGCGCCGGCGTGACGGCGGAGCACCGCCGCATGAAGGGTGCGCACCCGCAGTGCCGCCGTCAGACGGGCGTCGAGCCGCGCAAGGCCGTTGGGGGCGGCGAAGGGAATGAGATTGGACGCCCATTGTCCGGGCGTCGGGTTGACGGCGATCAGCGGCACATAGGGCGCCAGCGCGTCGACGGCCGAGGCGAATGCGGCGACGGTCGCGGCATCGGCCTCGTTGTCGGTGACGAGCACGGCGGCCGGCTGCACCCGTGCCAGCGCCTGTAGCGCTTCATCCCAGGTGGCTTCGATCAGGGGGAACGTCTGCAGCGCGTTGAGCGCGACGGACCAACCGTCGTCGGGGCGGCCGATCCGCAGAAGGGGAGCTTGTTGCGACATGGTGCAGGCGGCGAACGGCTCTGGGCGCAAGCGATCACGAAGGCCCGCAGGTTAGCGCCGCAGCCTTAATGGCGCGTCAACAGGAAAGCGCAACTTTGCGCTTTCACTCCACTAGCTTGAGCGATCGCGAAAGGCCTCGACCATCAGCGGGTTGAGCCCCAGGGCGGCCAAGGCCTCGCGGGCCCGGGCATTGTCGCTGGCGCGGCCGGCGAGACGATAGCCGCTCATGCGGTCGGGAAGCGCCGTGAGCATCGCGCCCTGGGCCAGTCGCTTGGCCCATTCCTGCAGGTCGTTGGCGAGGAAGCGATAGCCGCCGACCGCCATCAGGCCCGAGGGCGGCGCTGTGATGCAGAGCGCGCCGGTGGCGCGGTCGCGCCGCGCGGCATAACCGGTGTCGACATGATCGGCGGGCGCCGAGCGGGCCGCAGGTGAATCGGCCGTCGGCCGGTAGGCGGCGATCGGCACCATCGGGCCGCGCAGCCCCAGGGTGCCGCGCGGCGTGACGATGGTGTCGCCGGCGATCGTCGCGCCGGGCAGGTCGCGCGGCGCGCCAAAGGGCCCGGGTTGCAGCACGGCGGGCAGGCCGTCTTCGGCCCGGCGCGCGCCGAACAGCCCGATCTCGCCGAACAGGTAGACGTCGGTCAGTGTCGCGGCGCCGTGGCGCCATTCGGCGCTCGACAGCACCTGTTCGGGCGCGCGCCACAGGCCGATGGCCTGGCGCAGCGACGGCAGATCCGCCAGCGCGCCGCTCTCGGTCAGGCGCATCAGCAACGGCGCCGGCGCGATCAGGGTGGTGCAGGATTCCTCGGCCAGTTGCTGGCAGAGCAGATCCGCATCGAAGGGGTGGTGCAGGGCGAGCGTGCCGCCGCTCAGCAGCCACGTCACCAGCGACGACGACAGCCCGGCAAAGGACGAGGGGTGCATCGCCGAGACCAGTGTGCCGCCCGGGCTGACGCCCGCTTCGAGGAAGATGGCGATGCCGCCGGCGGTGAGGTGAAAATGGCTGCGTGGAATGGCCCGCGGCCCCTCCGGCGTCACGTCGAAGCTGATCAGGGCGGTGCGGCGGGCGTCGGGCAGCGGCAGCGGCGCGGCGCCATCCGGGGCGGCGTGGATGTCGAGCGGGATCATGCCCTCGGGCAGATCGCGGCCGAAGCCGAACACGCAGCGGATGGAGAACGCTTCCACCGCGGCATTCATGGCGAGGTCGGCATGATCGACGCCGTCGATGCCGGCGGCGGTGACGATCGCCCGGGCGCTGGTGCGGTTGAGCGCCGCCGAAAGATCGGCCTGGCGCCAGAGCTGCGGCAGCAGCGCCACGACCAGCCCGGCCCGCATCGCCGCGAGCACCGTGAGGTGGAATTCGATGGTGTTGGGCAGCTGGATGGCGATCACCGAACCGACCGGCAGGCCGGCGGCGATGAACTGGCCGGCCAGGGCGGTGACGGCGCGGTCGGCCTCGATGTAGGTGAGGGCGGTGGGCGCTTCGCCGGTGATCCGGCGCTTGTCCGGTGGATCGATCAGCGCGGGCACGTGGGGCTGGCGCGCGACGCTGCGGCGAAAGATGTCGTCGAGCGAAGGCGGCGCCGGCGGCGCGCCTGAAGATCCGGATTTAGCTTCGCTGCGTTCCGACACCCGATGCGTCCGATGATCCGGCGGAATGGCAATGATCCGGTGAATCGATCCGGAGGATATTGCGTTTCCGCTCAAGCCCCGACCCGGCCGTCCGCCCCGGCAGCCGCGCTCAGTTGGCGCGCTGACTCGCGGCGGATGGGGGCCGCTGCCACCACGTCTCCGGCAGATTGCCGCTCAACGCCGTGGCCTTTGGGTGTTCTATCCGATTCCATCGGGCGATCCATTGCTTGTCGATGTCAAAGAGCGGGATGGCGTAGAAGCCGGACATCAGGACGCGGTCGAGGGCGCGGACCGCGGCGACGAAGGCCGGCCGGCCGCGAGCCTCGAGCATGGCGGCGATCATGGCGTCGATGGCGGGCTCGCGAACGCCCATGTAGTTGCGCGTTCCCGGCGTGTCGGCAGCGGCGCTGCTCCAGTAGAAATTCTGCTCGTTGCCGGGCGACAGCGACTGGTCCCAGCGGTTCTGGATCATGTCGAAATCATAGGCGAGGCGGCGCTGCTCGAACTGCGCGGCATCGACCACGCGCACATTGAGCGCGATCCCGGCGCGGCGGACATCGCGCTGGAAGGCGAGGGCGATGCGCTCCTGCTCGCGGGTGGTGACGAGAAGCTCGAAGGCGAGCGGCGCCCCGGTGGCGCGATTGCGCAAGCTGGTGCCCTTGAGCTCATAGCCGGCCGCCGCCAGCAGGGCGAGCGCGGCGCGGAGATTGTCGCGGTCGCGGCCCGAGCCGTCGCTCGCCGGCAGGCGGAAGCTGCCGTCGAGGACCGCGGGCGCGACCGCCTCGGGAAAGGCGCCGAGCAGTCGCCGCTCGAGCGGGCCGGCCGGGATGCCGTAGGCGGAGAGTTCGGACGAGGCGAAATAGCCGCCGGAGCGGCTGTACAGCCCGAAGAAGTAGTTGCGGTTGATCCAGTCGAAATCGAACAGCAGCGTCAAGGCCTGGCGGACGCGGATATCGCTGAAGATGGCGCGGCGGGTGTTGAAGACGAGGAATTCGGACGGCGCCGGCAGGCCGGTCTTGATCTCTTCGCGGATCACCTCGCCGCGGCGCGCCGCCGGAAAGTCGTAACCTTCGTGCCAGCGCAGCGGATCGGTCTCGACCCGCATGTCGACGAGGCCGCGCTTGAAAGCCTCGAACGCCCCGTTGGCGTCGCGGAAGTAGTCGACGCGGACCTCGTCGAAATTCCACAGGCCCCGGTTCACGGCGAGATCGCGTCCCCAATAGTCCGGGTTGCGGCTCAGCATTACGCTGGCACCCGGATTGACGGCCGTGACGCGGTAGGGGCCCGAACCGAGGGGCGCTGCGAGCGTCGTCTCCTCGAAACGATCGGCGTCGACGGCATGCTTCGGCAGGATCGGCATCAGGCCGAGGATCAGCGGCAATTCACGGTCGGGAGCGCCGCCGAAGTCGAAGCGCACCGTCAGGCGGTCGAGGGCCTCGGCCCGCGCCACCTTGGCGTAATACATGCGGTGGTTGGGCCGGCCGTGGTCGCGCAGCAGCCGCCACGAGAACAGCACGTCGTCGGCCTCGACCGCCCTGCCGTCGGCGAAGCGGGCGCGCGGATCGATATGGAACGTGACATGGCTGCGGGCGTCGTCGGTCTCCAGGCTCTCGGCGAGCAATCCGTACAGCGTGAAGGGCTCGTCCTGGCCGCGGGTCAGAAGACTTTCGATCACATAACCGCGAATTTGCTGTACCGCGAGGCCGCGCACGATCAGGGGATTGAGGCTGTCGAAGGTGCCGATCAGGCCGAACACCAGACGGCCGCCCTTGGGCGCTGTGGGGTCGGCATAGGGCCAATGGACGAAACCGGCGGAAAGTGCCGGGGTCCCCTGCATGGCGATGCCGTGCATCGGCTCGGATGAGGCCGTGGTGGCGCTCAGGCAGGAGGCGATCAGCGCCAGGACGGCCGCGGTCGCAGTCCAAGTGCTGCCGGGGCGGAGACGAAGCCGCCGCCGGGCAGGTGCTTTCGTAGCGGCGTGGAGCGATTCGGAGGTGGCCACGTCCTGACATTAACATGGGGCAGAAAGCCGTGCCTGTCGCAGGCAAAACGGGCCGCTGCCATTGATCTTTTCGCCTGTGGCTGTATGAAAGCGCGGCGACGAGGGCGCCTCGCCCGGTCACGCTATAGCCTTATTTGCCACCGAGACAGCCGCCGATCGTGGGGGATGTTCGCTGGCGTCAGCGGTTTCGATACCACGATTTAGAAAGGGTCTTCCGCAATGAATTTTCGACTCTTCGCCGCGCAGGCCCTGCCGCGCGGGCGGGTTTTGGCGGCGCTGGCGGCCGCGGCAATGACCGTTTCGGCCGCCTCTGCCCAGCAGCCCCCCGCGGCTCCCAAGGTGGCCCCGAAGGCCGCTCCCAAGGCGGCGCCGAAGGCCGCTCCGGCCGCCGCACCGCAGCAGCAGGCAGCGCCCGCGGCTCCGGCCCAGCAGCCCGCTGACCAGCAGGTCCAGCTGATCTACGCCCCCTGGACCAAGTTCTGCCTCAAGGGCCAGGACGCCAACGCCAAGCAGATCTGCTTCACCGGCAAGGATGGCCGCATCGAGTCCGGCCAGCCCGTGGTCGCCGCGGTGATCATCGAGCCGGAAGGCGAGCCGAAGAAGATCCTGCGCGTGACGCTGCCGCTCGGCATGCAGCTCGTCCACGGTACCCGGGTGATCGTCGACAACAATGCGCCGATGCAGAGCCCCTATGTGATCTGCTTCGCCAATGGCTGCATGTCCGACTACGAGGCGACGCCGGATCTGATCGCGAACATGAAGAAGGGCCAGAACCTGGTCGTTCAGGCCATCAACTCGAACGGCGCGCCGCTGACCCTGCCGCTGCCGCTGGGCGAGTTCGCCAAGGCCTATGACGGTCCGCCGACCGACCCGAAGGTCTTCGAGGAAAATCAGAAGAAGCTTCAGGAAGAGCTGCAGAAGCGCGCCAACGAGGCTCGCGCCAAGCTCGAGGCGGCGCAGCCGCCGGCCGCCAGCGCGACGCCGCCGAAGTAAGCGACAACGCCATCAAAGACGAAGAAAAAAGGCGCGCAGCGATGCGCGCCTTTTTTCTTGGCCGGCGGATCGCCGAGCGGCGGCGGCCGAAGGGGCGAGGGCGCGCCCCGGCGCGCCATCGCTTCAGCTCAGCGCTTCAATTCAGCGTGGAGTTGCGCGGGCGATAGCCGCCGGTCCTGTCCCTGATGAAGGTCTCGGCCACCTGGGAGTGGCGGATCGGTTCGCCGGAATTGTCGGGCAGCAGGTTCTGCTCGGAGACGTAGGCGATGTATTCGCTCTCCGCATTCTCGGCGAACAGGTGGTAGAACGGCTGGTCCTTGCGGGGCCGGACGTCTTCCGGGATCGACAGCCACCATTCCTCGGTGTTGTTGAACTCCGGATCGATGTCGAACACCACGCCGCGGAATGAGAAGATCCGGTGACGGACGATCTGGCCGATCTGGAACTTGGCGGTACGCGCTTTGATCATGATCGTCGAATAGACCAGGATCGCCGGGGATGCTAGTGCGGTGGATCTGACGCTCGTTTCAATATTGCAGCGAGTTCTTCGAACGCGCGTCAGATGAGGCTTGCCGCAAAGGCGGTAGGCAATTGCGAGACGCCACACTAGGGGCTAGGGCTGCGCCCGCGTCCCGTCGCCGAAGGGCCCCTTAACGACTTCATCCAGAATCGCCAAAGCGCTACCTATCCTCATGATAGATATCATGAATCTGGCTCTGCCCTATTTCGGGCTGATCTTCGTCGGCTATGCCTGCGGCAAGTTCAGGGGACTGCCCGAAGCCGGGCTCGCCTGGATGAATTTCTTCCTGCTCTACGTCTCGTTACCGGCGCTGTTTTTCCGCATCCTGGCCAAGACCCCGTTTGCCGAACTCAACAATCTGCCCTTCGTGGTGGCGACCACGACGGCCACTGCGATCGCCTTCGGCCTCGCCGCGATCGGCGGCCGGCTGATCGGCCGGCTGACCCTGCGCGAGGCGACCATGGCGGGCCTCGCCGGCGGCTATGGCAACATCGGCTACATGGGACCGGGGCTGGCGCTGGCGACCCTCGGGGTCAAGGCGACCGCGCCGGTGGCACTGATCTTCTGCTTCGACACCATCCTGCTGTTCTCGCTGGCGCCAGCCCTGACCGCGCTCGGCGCCGGCGTCTCGCGCTCGCTGCCGCACACCGTGTTCTCGGTGATGAAGCAGATTCTGCTGCATCCCCTGATCGTTGCCGCCTATTGCGGGGCGATCGCCGCGGCCAGTCATTTTCAGCCGCCGGTCGCCATCGACAGCATGCTGCAATTCCTGCAGTCGGCGGCGGCGCCTGTCGCGCTGTTCGCGCTCGGGGTCACGGTGGCGCTGCGGCCGTTCGAGCGGGTGCCCTGGGAAGTGCCGGGATTGATCGCGATCAAGACGGTGCTGCACCCCCTGATCGTCTACGGCCTGCTGCTGCTGCTCGGCCCGTTCGTGCCGGAGTGGTCGGCGACAGCCATCCTGATGGCCTCGCTGCCGCCGGCGCTCAACGTCTTCGTCATCGCCCGGCAATACAACGCCTGGGTCGAGCCGGCCTCGGCGGCCGTGCTGCTCGGCACCTTCGTGTCGGTGGTGACGCTGACCAGCGTGATGTGGGCGCTGAAGACGGGGCAGATCGCGCTGCCCTGAACCTAGTGTGGCGTCTCGCAATTGCCTATGCCCTTTGCGGCAAGCCCCTGTAGGCAATTGCGAGACATAAGCCGCACTAGCGTTTTGATTTTGCTAGTGTCCCGATGTCTCCGAATGACCGTGCGAGGGTGAGGCAAATGAAGCGGTAATTCGGAGGCAGGACACTAAGGCCTGTCCTCAATTGAGCCAGATGATAACCGCCGCGAGGTTGATTGCGGCGAGGAAATTTCTGGCGGTTTTGTCGTAGCGGGTAGCGATGGCGCGGTATTGCTTGAGCTTGCAGAAGAAATTCTCGATGAGATGGCGTGCCTTATAGGCGTGCTTGTCGAAATCGCGCTGGAGCTGCCGGTGGCGCCTGGGCGGGATCACGACCGACTTTCCCCGTGCCAGCAAAGGGGCAATCACCCGTTCGTCGGCGTCGAAGGCCTTGTCTGCCAATAAGGCGTCGGCCGCCATGTCGGGCAGCAGTGCATCGGCGCCCTCCAGATCATGGGCTTGGCCGGGCGTCAGGATGAAGTCCAGCGGATTGCCCAGGGCATCGACAAGCGCATGGATCTTGGTGCTCAGCCCGCCTTTGCTGCGCCCGATAGCTTGGTTTTCGCCGTCTTTTTTTGTGCGCCGGCACTGTGCTGATGCGCCCGCACGATCGTGCTGTCGATCATCGCGTACTCATTGTCGGCATCGCTCGCCAGCATCTTAAACAGCTTCTTCCACACCCCGCTCTTCGTCCAGCGCGAAAAACGCGTATGTATCTTGATCGGATCGCCGAAGCGTTCGGGCAAATCTCGCCAAGGGATCCCGGCTCGATAGCGGTAGATCACCGCTTCTACAAACAGCCGATTGTCTTTGGCCGTGACCCCTACATGCCCTTCACGTCCGGGCAAAATATCCTTGATCCTATCCCATTGATCGTCCCGAAGGGCGTAGCGGCGCATTTGGTCAGCTCCGAATCAGCTGACCGCCTATGAATCATGCGATAATCTGCTTGGGAATCCTCTAATTGAGGACAGGCTCTAGCATCATTATGATTTTAGTGCGGTTTTGGATCTGACGCGCGTTTGAAGAATTCGCTGCAATGCTGAAACGAGCGTCAGATCCACCGCACTCGTCGTGCCGGATCGCCGCGCCAAGTTTAGTGCGCGCGCCAGCCGGTGGCGAGGCCCTCGCGCATGGCGAGGCGGCGCAGCGGCCCGACGCGGCCGACCAGATGCATGCCCGCTGCGCGGAGCATCTGCGCGGGGAGGAAATCGGTGAGCAGCGAGCGGTTGGCGATGTCGATCGCCATCACGCGCATGCCGACATCGCCGCGGCGCGCGCGTCCATAGCGCGCCAGCACCGCATCGGAGCCGATGTCCTCGCCGCGATGCAGGGCCTCGCCGATGATGCGGGCGATGTCGCCGGCGTCGCGCACACCCATGTTGAGTCCCTGGGCGCCGACCGGAGGCGCCACATGGGCGGATTCCCCGACCAGCGCCGTGCGTCGCCGCCCGAATGTCTCCGCCTTCTCGAAAGCCAGCGGAAAGGCGTTGCGCGGACCGTCGATCCGCATGGCCCCGAGGATGGCATGGGAGCGGCGTTCGATCGCCGCCGACAGCGCGTTGTCGGCGAGCGCCAGCAGCCGCTGCGCCTCGGCGGGCCGGTTGATCCAGACGACGCCGCAGCGCTGGCCGGGCAGGGGCACGAAGACGCATTGGCCGACGGTGGTGTGAAATTCGGTCGAGACCTCGTTGTGCGGCCGGGAGTGGGCGACGTTGAAGGTTACGGCCACCTGGTCGAGAGGACGCCGTTCGATGGCGATGCCGGCGGCGGTCCGGCTCGGCGAATGCCGGCCGTCGGCCCCGACCAGCAGTCGCACGTGCAAGGCGGCGCCACCATGCGTGGCGATCGCAACCTCGTCATCGCCGCAGACGATCTTCGCGGCGTCGTCGTCGAACCGCGTCAGGTTGGCGAGTTCGGCGGCGCGTGCTTCCAGCGCCTCGACGAGATGCTGGTTCTCGATGTTGTAGCCGAACACGTCCTGGCCGATTTCCGCGCTGTGGAAGTCGACCTCCGGCGCGCGCACCAGGCGGCCGGTGTCGTCGATCAGGCGCATCACCCGGACGGCGCAGGCCTGGTGGACGCAACGTTCCCACACCCCGAGTTCCGTCAACAGATCGATCGAGGGGCCGAGCAGGGCGGTGGTGCGGTTGTCGCCGTAGGGTTGGCGGCGCGCCACCAGAGCCGTGCGGGCTCCGGCCAAGGCGAGGCCGACAGCCGCCACCAGGCCGGCCGGGCCGCCGCCGACAACGGCGGTATCGAAACGCACGGGTGCGATGGGAGCATCCATGAGCGCTGGTATAGGCTCCCTGCCGTGTCTGCGCAATTCTCTCCGGCGCGGGATCGCGGAACGCAGGCGAAGCGCGCGGCGGAAAGCCGCAAGACCGACTGTGCGCAGCCTGAATTTTCCTGCTAAGCAGCGAGCCGGGTGGTGGGCAGAGCGGATTTCGGATTCGAGACATCAGTGGAGCGACCTCGAGCCATGAAACCGCTGCCGACATCCGCACCTGAAGCTCCGAGCGCCGCCGCGCGGTTGCGCGCCTTCGCCGTTCATGTGCTCACAGCGCTGGGCGGCGGCATCGCGCTGCTCGCCCTGCTCGAGGCGGTGCGCGAACACTGGGCCGCGATGTTCGGCTGGCTCGGGCTGGCGCTCGTGATCGACGCCATCGACGGTCCGATCGCGCGCCGGCTGCAGGTCGCCGCCGTGCTGCCGGACTGGTCGGGCGATGTTCTCGACCTGGTCGTCGATTTCGTCACTTACGTCTTCGTCCCCGCTTACGCCGTCGCCGCCAGCGGACTGTTGCTGCCGATCGCGGCGCCGCTGATCGGCGGCGCCATCGTGGTGAGTGGTGCACTTTATTTCGCCGACCGGCGCATGAAGGCCGAGGACAATCATTTCCGCGGCTTTCCGGCGCTGTGGAATGCCGCGGCCTTCTATCTCTTTCTGCTCAAGCCGCCGCCGCTCACCGGCAGCGTGCTGATGGCGCTGCTGGTGCTTTTGACCTTCGTGCCGTTCCACGTCATCCATCCGGTGCGCGTTGCGCGGCTGCGCAGCGTCAACCTGGCGCTGATGGCGCTGTGGGGCGTGCTGGCGCTGTTCGTCGTCATGCGCGATTTCGACGTGTCCGTCGTGGTGCGCACCGCGCTTTGCCTGATCGCCGCCTATGTGCTCGGCATCGACCTCGTGTTCCGACTGATGAAGCGGGTGGCCGCATGATCGAACTTATCGCCAGCCCCGAAGCCTGGGCTGCCTTCCTTACTCTGGTGGCGCTGGAGATCATTCTCGGCATCGACAACGTCATCTTCCTGTCGGTGCTGGTGTCGCGCATTCCGCGGGATCAGGCGCGGCGCGCCCGCCGGATCGGGCTGGCGCTGGCGCTGATCTTCCGCATCGCGCTGCTGTCGGTCCTGGTCTGGCTGATCGGACTGACAGAGCCGGTGTTCACGGTGCTCGGCCAGCCGTTGTCCTGGCGCGACCTCATCCTGATCGGCGGCGGATTGTTCCTGATCGCCAAGGCGACGCACGAGATTCACGGCGAGGTCGAGGGCAGCGGCGAGGAAGCGGCCGGGGAGGGCAGCGCCAAGGCCCGTGGCGCCTTCGCGCTGGTGATCCTCCAGATCATCATCATCGACCTCGTCTTCTCGCTGGACAGCATCATCACGGCCATCGGCATGGCGCAGGACCTCACCATCATGGTTGCCGCGGTCGTCGTTGCCGTCGCCGTGATGTACGTGTCGTCGGGGCCGGTCGCCGGCTTCGTCGAGCGCCATCCGACCACCAAGATGCTGGCGCTGGCATTTCTGGTGCTGATCGGCGTGGCGCTGGTGGCCGACGGTCTCGGCTTCCACATCCCGCGCGGCTATGTCTATTTCGCCATCGCCTTCGCCATGGCTGTGGAGAGTTTCAATATCCTCGCCCGGCGGGGGCGCGTCCGGAGGGAAACGGCGGAATAGGGCATGCCGCCGCCCCGAAAGCTTGCCCTGCCGACGGTCCCCGCCTAATGTTCCGGCAAATCCGATGGGAGTGTCGAATATGGTCAAGGCGGTACGTGTTCATCAGATCGGTGGGCCGGAGGTTCTGACCTACGAGGATATCGAGGTGCCGTCGCCGGGCCATGGCGAAGTCCGCATCCGCCAGCACGCCGTCGGCCTCAATTTCATCGACACCTATTTCCGTACCGGCCTCTACAAGGCGCCGGCGCTGCCTTTCATCGCCGGCAACGAGGCGTCCGGCGAGGTGATCTCGACCGGCCCCGGCGTCACCAATTTCCATCCCGGTGACCGCGTCGCCTATTACTTCAATCTCGGCGCCTACACATCCGAGCGCAACATCCCGGCGGAAAAGCTGGTGAAGCTGCCGGACATGATCTCCTATGAGCAGGGCGCGGTGCTGATGCTCAAGGGCCTCACCGTGTTCTACCTGCTGCACAAGACCTTCAAGGTCGAGCCGGGGCACCGGGTGCTGATCCACGCCGCCGCCGGCGGCATCGGCCTGCTCGCCTGCCAATGGGCCAAGGCGCTCGGCGCCAACGTGATCGGCACGGTGGGCTCGCGCGAGAAGGCGGAGCTGGCGCTCTCCAATGGCTGCGATCACGTCATCCTCTACAACGAGGAGGATTTCGTCGCGCAGGTGAAACAGATCAGCCGTAACGAACTCTGCGACGTGGTCTATGACGGCGTCGGCAAGACGACCTTCCCGGGCTCGCTGTCCTGTCTGCGGCCGCGCGGCCTGTTCGTCAGCTTCGGCAATGCCTCGGGTCCGGTGCCGCCGTTCTCGCTGCAGGAGCTCAACAACCATGGCTCGCTGTTCGCCACGCGTCCCAAGCTCAACGATTATATCCCCACCCGCCACGAACTGCTGGAAGGCGCCGACACGCTGTTCTCGGCGGTGATCAGCGGCAAATTGCACGTGCCGATCCATCACGCCTATGCGCTCAAGGACGCGCAGAAGGCCCACCATGACCTGGAGAGCCGGGTCACGGTCGGAGCGTCGATCCTGCGGCCGTAAAGGTACAGGTCGGCGACGGCCGGGACAACAGCCCGGCCGTGACGACGTCTCGCCGATGGAGAGCGCTCTTCACGCGACGCAGCGGGCGGCGCCGAGCCTGGTCAGCACCACGTCGAGGATGGCGATCATCTGATTGATCTCCTCGCGAGTGACGTTCAGCGCCGGCATCAGGCGCAGCGAGTCGGGCCGTGGCGCGTTGAGCAGCAGCCCGTCCCTGAGCGCCTCGGCCACCACCGCGGCGCCGATCGGCCGGCCGAGCTCGAGCGCCAGCAACAACCCGCGGCCACGCACCTCGCCGAGGCCGTGCCGCGCCGACAGCCGCTGCAATTCGCCCTCGAGCAGGCGTCCGGTCGCGGCGATGCCGGCCAGCACGTCGGGCTGCGCCAGATGATTGAGCACGACGAGGCCGGCGGCGCACATCAGCGGATTGCCGCCGAAGGTGCTGCCCTGGTCGCCGTGCTCGAAACATGACGCCGCGGCGGTGGCGAGCACCGCGGCGAGCGGCACGCCGCCGCCGATGCCCTTGCCGAGCGTCATGATGTCGGGCGCGATGCCGGCATGCTCATGGCCGAACAGCTTGCCGGTCCGGCCCATGCCGGTCTGGATCTCGTCGACGATCAGCAACAGACCGCGTGCGGCGGTGAGCGCCCGCAGCTCGCGCAGGAACTGGTCGGTGGCGGGCCACACGCCGGCTTCGCCCTGAATCGGCTCCAGCATCACGGCGACGGTGTTCGGTCCGATCAGGCGTTCGACCGAGGCGATGTCGTTGAGCTGGGCCTTCGGAAAGCCCGGCACCTTGGGCTCGAACAACGGCTCGAAGGCCTTCTTGCCGCAGGCCGACATGGTGGCGAGGGTGCGGCCGTGGAACGCGCCGTCGAAGGTGATGATCTCGAAGGCGCCGCCCCGATGCAGCGCGCCGTATTTGCGGGCGAGCTTGATGGCCCCTTCGTTGGCCTCGGCGCCCGAATTGGTGAAATAGACCTCGTCGAACGCGCTGTTCGCGACCAGCGCCGCGGCGAGCTCCAGGCTCGGCGCATTGTAATAGGCCGGGCTCGGCGTCAACAGCTGGCGCGCCTGGTGGGCGAGCGCATCGGCGACGAGCGGCGGCGAATGGCCGAGGCAGTTCACCGCCCAGCCCTGGACGAAGTCGAGATAGCGGCGACCATCGGCATCCCGCAGAAAAGCGCCGTCGCCTTTGACGAAGACGATCGACGGCCGCGCGGTGACGTCCATCAGGGCGTCGAAGGCGTAGTGAGGGCTGGTCATGCTGGGCTCCAATGCTGCGGGGGAAAAATGCCGGCCAAAACGCGCAAAGGCCGCACTTGAGGTGCGGCCTTTTGCGAAAACGGGCTGAGGATCAGGTCAGCTTGGTCGTCGGACAGGGCGCGCACGGTCGTCGTCGCAGGCGCGACGGCGGCGGGCGGCTCGGAAAAGGGTCCGGGTGAACGACATGGGCGCGCGATATAGCGGAAGCGGGCGCGCTGTCAAGCGTGCGGTTTAGAAACCGGCGGCGCTGCCGTGGAGGTCGTAGGCGTCGGCGCGCTCGATCTTCACCGTGACGATCTCGCCGACCCTGAGCGGCCGACGGCTGCTGACATGGACGCTGCCGTCGATCTGCGGCGCGTCGGCCCTGGAGCGGCCCTTGGCCACGGTCGGGCCGACCTCGTCGATGATCACCTGCTGGCGGGTGCCGACCTTGCGCTTGAGCCGCCGCGCCGAGATCTTCTGCTGGCGCGCCATCAGCGCATTCCAGCGCTCGGTCTTGATCTCCTCGGGCACCTGGCCGGGCAGCGCGTTGGACGCGGCGCCGGCCACCGGCTCGTATTTGAAGGCGCCGACGCGGTCGATCTCGGCCTCGTCGAGCCAGTCGAGCAGTTCGGCGAACTCGGCGTCGGTCTCGCCGGGAAAGCCGACGATGAAGGTGGAGCGCAAGGCTAGGTCGGGGCACTGGGCGCGCCACGCCTTGATCCGCGCCAGCGTCCTGTCCTGCGCCGCCGGCCGCCGCATCTGCCGCAGCACCGCTTCGCTGGCGTGCTGGAACGGGATGTCGAGATAGGGCAGCACCTTGCCTTCGGTCATCAGGCCGATGACCTCGTCGACATGGGGGTAGGGATAGACATATTGCAGCCGGACCCAGGCGCCGAGTTCGCCGAGCTCGCGGGCGAGATCGAAGAAGCGGCTGCGGACCTCGCGGTCCTTCCAGAGCGCGGCGGCGTATTTCAGGTCGACGCCGTAGGCCGAGGTGTCCTGCGACACGACGAGGAGTTCCTTGACGCCGGCCTTCACCAGCCGTTCGGCCTCGCGCAGCACATCGTCGGCGGGACGCGACACCAGGTCGCCGCGCAGCTTGGGAATGATGCAGAAGGTGCAGCGATTGTTGCAGCCCTCGGAGATCTTCAAATAGGCGTAGTGGCGCGGCGTCAGCTTGATGCCCTGGGGCGGAACCAGATCGAGATGGGGATTGTGCGCCGGCGGAATCGCCCGATGCACGGCCGCGAGCACGCTCTCGTATTGCTGCGGTCCGGTGATCGACAGCACGCCGGGATACGCCGCCTCGATCTGCTCGGGTTCCGCGCCCATGCAGCCGGTGACGATCACCTTGCCGTTTTCGGCCATGGCGTCGCCGATGGCGGCGAGGGATTCCTGCTTGGCGCTGTCGAGGAAGCCGCAGGTGTTGACGATGACGAGGTCGGCGCCGTCGTGCTTGCGCGCGAGTTCATAGCCCTCGGCGCGCAGACGCGTGATGATGCGCTCCGAATCCACCAGGGCTTTCGGGCATCCAAGCGAAACGAAACTGACCTTCGGCGCGTCGGCCTTGTCCATGCGATCCTGTCCGGTTAGTGTCCTGAACTCGAACTTCGCCTGATCCTGCAGCGTCCTGTCGAGCGACTTTCGGATTCGAAAGGGCGCCGGCCGGGAATTGCGCACCAGGAATGCGCGATCCGGGATTTCCGAAGTCCCAGATTCTGCAGTCGAGGGTTCGAGAGAGAATGGATGGGGCTGGAGCTAGCCTTGATGCTGCACAATTTCAAGGCCGGTCGACCCATTGGCGTGCCGGGAGGCCCGGTCCTGAGGGCCGGCCGGGCCGGGAATACCGGCGGGCGCGCCCTGGTGCGACCGTGCGGCAGATGAAGCGGTCATTCGGAGACAGGACACTAGAGCACCTGGTGCGGTGGATCTGACGCTCGTATCAGTGTTGCAGCAAGCTCGTCATACGCGCGTCAGATCCAAAACCGCACTAGAATCATATTGATGCTGGTGTCCCCTTGTTTCCAACGTTCGTAGAAGCGCCTGCTGCAAGGGGATACGAAGGTTGGAAACGGGACGCTTGATCGAGCCGCTCCGGTGGCCAGATCAGGGAACGGACACCGGACGGATGAAGTGGAATTCGCCTCCTGCGCCCAGCGGGAGGACTTCGAGGCCGAGAGCGTGGAATGCCGGCAGACGCCGTCGTCAAGATCGTGATCGTCGACGAGAGCCCGATCCGCGCGGCCATCCTGCAGGAGGGCTTGCGCGAGGCCGGTTTCACGGCCGTCGAGCATATCAGCGAGATGCACAACCTGCTGGCCCGCATCTACGCCATCGATCCCGATGTGGTGGTGATCGATCTCGAAAATCCCAGCCGCGACGTTCTCGAGCAGATGTTCCAGGTCAGCCGCGCGGTCCGGCGGCCGATCGCCATGTTCGTCGACCAGAGCGACGCGGCCTCGATCCAGGCCTCGGTCGACGCCGGGGTGTCGGCCTATGTGGTCGACGGCCTCAAGAAGGAGCGGATCAAGCCGGTGATCGACCTGTGCATCTCACGCTTCAATGCCTTCGCCAGGCTGCAGGACGAGCTCGAGCGGACCAAATCGGCGCTTGAGGAGCGCAAGGTCATCGACCGCGCCAAGGGCATCCTGATGAAGGTCAAGAGCCTCACCGAAGACGAGGCCTATGTGCTGATGCGGTCGACCGCGATGCGCGAGAAGAAGAAGATCGCCGACATCGCTCAGTCGATCATCACCGCGGCGGAGATGTTGAAATGACCGACCAGCCCCTGCGCATCGGATTCATTCCGCTGATCGACGCCGCGGCCCTGATCGTCGCGGCGGACAAGGGCTTCGCCGCCGAGGAGGGGCTCAATCTCGTCCTGCATCGCGAGGTGTCATGGTCGAACGTGCGCGACAAGCTCAACATCGGGCTGTTCGATGCCGCCCATCTGCTGGCGCCGGTGGCCATCGCGTCCAGCCTCGGGCTCGGCCATATCAAGGTGCCGATCGTCGCGCCGTTCACGCTGGGGGTGAATGGCAACGCCATCTCGGTTTCGCCGGCGCTTCATGATGCGCTGATGGCGCAGCTCGCCGGCGATCCGGCCGATCCGATGGCGACAGCCAAGGCGCTCGCGGCCGTCGTGGCGGCGCGTCGCCGCGAGGGCCGCGAGCCGCTCACCTTCGGCATGACCTTTCCGTTCTCGACCCACAATTACCAGCTCCGCTTCTGGATGGCGGCGGGCGGCGTCGACCCGGACGAGGACGTCCGCCTCGTGGTGCTGCCGCCGCCCTACATGGTGGATAGCCTGGCGAACGGCCATGTCGACGCGTTCTGCGTCGGCGCGCCGTGGAATTCCGTCGCCGTCGATCTCGGCATCGGCCGCATCCTGCATTTCGTCTCGGAGATCCTGGTGCGGGCGGCGGAGAAGGTGCTGGCGGTCCGCGAGGCCTGGGCCGATGAGCATCCGGACACGCTGGCGGCGCTGGTGCGCGCCTGCCATCGCGCGGCGATGTTCATCGAGGACAATCGCGGCGAGGCGGCCGATATCCTGGCGCGTCCCGACCGCGTCGGTGTGGCGGCCGAGGTGATCCTTCGCACCCTCGATGGCCGGCTGAAGATCGCGCGCGACGGCGCAGTGCGCTCGAGCGAACGCTATTTGCTGGTTGGGCGCGAGGGCGCCGCGCGTCCCGACCCGGTGCAGGCGGCCTGGCTCTATGCCCAGATGGTGCGCTGGGGGCAGGCGAAGTTGTCGGCGGACGCGCTCGCGACGGCGAAGGCGGTGTTCCGGCCCGACCTTTATGATCGTGCGCTGGGGACGATTGCGAAACCGTCGCACACGGTTGCCGACGGCATCGGCGCTTTCACCGGGCCGCTGTTCGATCCCGCCGACATCGAGGGTCATCTCGCAGCCTTCGCCATCCGGCATCGCGCCGGCTGATCGCCGTTTCGTTGCCCGCCTAATTTTCACGCGCTGCACAAAAATCCGGCGTCGCTGCCGCCCCGCGCGTCAGGACGCCGTCGGGGATGCTTGCGCATGATGCGCGGCATCGCTGCGAAAACAATCGCTTACGACGAAATGGGGCTTGGCACGGAGTTTGAATAACTGGTGCAGGCCGAGACGAAGGCCGACGGGTCCATTGAGGGACCATGCAGCAATGCCGCTGTCCGAAACCGCGCAATCGCGAGGGATCGGGGCGGCATTTTTCGTTTCAGGCGCTGTCTTTCGCGCGACCGCGGCAATCCAACACGAGGACACTGGAGACGATGACGAAGACCACGACGCAGGGATCTCGCCGCATCAGCCGGCGCACGCTGTTGAAGGCCGGTGCGGGCAGCGCGGCGCTGCTGGCCTCGTTGCGACTGAATTTTCCGGGTGGAGCCTTCGCGGCGGCCGCGGGTCCCGAGGTCAAGGGCGCCAAGCTCGGCTTCATCGCGCTGACCGATGCCGCGCCGCTGTTCGTGGCGAAGGAGAAGGGCATCTTCGCCAAATACGGCATGCCCGACGTCGAGGTGCAGAAGCAGGCCTCCTGGGGCACGACGCGCGACAATCTCGTCCTCGGCTCCGAGGGCAACGGCATCGACGGCGCCCATATCCTCACGCCGATGCCCTACCTGATCTCCTCCGGCAAGGTGACGCAGAACAACGTGCCGACGCCGATGTACATCCTCGCGCGTCTCAACCTCAACGGCCAGTGCATCTCCGTCGGCAAGGAGTATTCCGACCTCAAGGTCGGCCTCGATACCGCGCCGTTCAAGGTCGCGCTCGAGAAGAAGAAGGCTTCGGGCAAGGCGGTGAAGGCCGCCATGACCTTTCCGGGCGGTACCCACGACCTGTGGATCCGCTACTGGCTCGCCGCCGGCGGCATCGACCCCGACAAGGACATCGAGACCATCGTGGTGCCGCCGCCGCAGATGGTGGCGAACATGAAGGTCGGCACCATGGACTGCTTCTGCGTCTGCGAGCCGTGGAACCTGCAGCTCATCCATCAGCAGATCGGCTACACCGCGCTCACCACCGGCGAACTCTGGGACAAGCATCCGGAGAAGTCGTTCGCGCTGCGCGCAGCCTATGTCGACAAATATCCGCGGGCGGCCAAGGCGCTGCTGATGGCGGTGATGGAAGCCCAGCAGTATTGCGAGAAGATGGAGAACCGCGACGAGGTCGCCGCGATCTGCGCCAAGCGCCAGTGGATCAACGTGCCGGTCGAGGACGTCACCGACCGCATGAAGGGCAGGTTCGACTACGGCACCGGCCGCGTCGTCGAGAACAGCCCGCAGCAGATGCGGTTCTGGGCCGACCACGCCTCCTATCCGTTCCAGAGCCATGACCTCTGGTTCATGACCGAGGACATCCGCTGGGGCAAATACGAGGGCGGCTTCGACTCCAAGGCGCTGATAGCCGAGGTCAATCGCGAAGACCTGTGGCGCGACGCGGCCAACGAACTCGGCGTCGCCGCATCCGACATTCCCGCCTCGAAATCACGCGGCAAGGAGACCTTCTTTGACGGCAAGGTGTTCGATCCCGAAGATCCCGCCGCCTACCTCAAGTCGCTCAGCATCAAGCGCATCGAGGCCTGAACGCGCGCGACGGATCGCCCCCGGGACGGGCGGTCCGTCTCCCACCGATTTTTCCTGGAGACCTGCTCGATGACCATGCCCGCATTCAACAGCGAGCCTGTCCTGACCCGGCCGGAGCCGGTTGCCGCGCCGATCCTGACCCTGCCGAAGAAGCCGGTATCGCTGAAGGTGCCGCTGATCCGCGCGCTGAAATCAGCCGCGACGCGCGTCGTCCCGCCGGTCATCGTCATCGCCCTGATGATGCTGGTCTGGGAGCTGCTGTGCCGCAAGGCCGGCGCGACGCTGCCGCCGCCGTCGCGTGTGCTGCGCGACACCCGCGACCTCATTCTCCACCCGTTTTTCGACAACGGCGGCATCGACAAGGGGCTGTTCTGGCACCTCTCGGCCAGCCTGCAGCGCGTTGCCCTGGGCTATTCGCTGGCCGCGATCGCCGGCATCGCGCTCGGCACCCTGGTCGGCCAGTCGGTCTGGGCGATGCGCGGCCTCGATCCGATCTTCCAGGTGCTGCGCACCATTCCGCCGCTCGCCTGGCTGCCGCTGTCGCTCGCCGCATTCCGCGACGGCCAGCCGTCGGCGATCTTCGTGATCTTCATCACCTCGATCTGGCCGATCATCATCAACACCGCGGTCGGCATCCGCAACATCCCGCAGGACTACCGCAACGTCGCCGCGGTGGTGCAGCTCAATCCGCTCGAATTCTTCACCAAGATCATGGTCCCGTCCGCGGCGCCCTACATCTTCACCGGCCTGCGCATCGGCATCGGCCTGTCGTGGCTCGCCATCGTCGCGGCCGAGATGCTGATCGGCGGCGTCGGCATCGGCTTCTTCATCTGGGACGCGTGGAATTCCTCGCACATCAGCGAGATCATCCTGGCGCTGTTCTATGTCGGCATCATCGGCTTCGTGCTCGACCGCCTGATCGCGCTGCTCGCCGCCGTCGTCACCCGCGGCACCGCGACCAACTGAGGAGAGATCGTCATGCAGGCCTATCTCAAGCTCGATCACATCGACAAATCCTTCAGCCGCGGCCAGACCACGACCGAGGTGCTGTCCGACATCAACCTGACGATCGGGCAGGGCGAATATGTCTCGATCATCGGCCATTCCGGCTGCGGCAAGTCGACCCTGCTCAACATCGTCGCCGGGCTGACGCCGGCGACGAGCGGCGGCGTCCTGCTGGAGAACCGCGAGGTGAATGCGCCGGGGCCGGACCGCGCCGTGGTCTTCCAGAACCACAGCCTGCTGCCCTGGCTCACGGTCTACGACAATGTCCGTCTCGGCGTCGACAAGGTGTTCGGCGCCGCCAAGAGCCGGGCCGAGCGCGATGCCTGGGTGATGCACAATCTCAATCTCGTGCAGATGGCCCATGCCAGGGACAAGCGGCCGGCGGAGATCTCCGGCGGCATGAAGCAGCGCGTCGGCATCGCCCGGGCGCTGGCCATGGAGCCGAAGGTGCTGCTGCTCGACGAGCCGTTCGGCGCGCTCGACGCCCTGACCCGCGCCCATCTTCAGGACTCGGTGATGGCGCTGCACCAGAAGCTCAACAACACCGTGCTGATGATCACCCACGACGTCGACGAGGCGGTGCTGCTGTCGGATCGCATCGTGATGATGACCAACGGTCCCGCTGCGCATATCGGCGAGGTGCTCGAGGTGCCGCTGACGCATCCGCGCAACCGGCTCGAGCTGGCGGGCAACCCGACCTACCTCAAGTGCCGGCAGCGGGTGCTCGAATTCCTTTATGAGCGCCATCGTTTCGTCGAGGCGGCCTGAGGCCGCAGCAGCGTCAAGGAAAAGGACTTGAGATGACCCCGCAGCAGATCGAACAGGTCCAGTCGAGCTTCGCCAAGGTGGCGCCGATCGCCGAACAGGCCGCGGTGATCTTCTACGATCGCCTGTTCGCGCAGGTCCCGGCGATCCGCGCGATGTTTCCGCAGGACATGCGCGAGCAGCACAAGAAGCTGATGGCGACGCTCGCCATCGTCGTCGGCGGTCTCGGCGATCTTCCGACCGTGCTGCCGGCGGCGAGCGCGCTCGCCAGGAGGCATGTCGGTTACGGCGTGACGCCGGAGCACTACCAGGTGGTCGGCGGCGCGCTGCTCTACACCCTGGAGCAGGGGCTCGGCAGCGACTGGACGGCCGAGCTCGCCGCCGCCTGGACCTCGGCCTACACGCTGTTGTCGAACTACATGATCACTGAAGCCTACGGCGCGCCGGCAACCGCCTGAATCAAGGATACGCGCGCCCGTGAGCGAACCTCTGGTCATTATCGGCAACGGCATGGCGGCGGCGCGGCTCGCCGACGAACTGGCGCGCCGCGCGCTCGGCCGCTATGCGATCGCCGTGATCGGCGACGAGCCGCGGCTCGCCTATAACCGCGTGCTGCTGTCATCGGTCCTCGCCGGCGAAATCGGCGCCGACGAGATCGAACTCAAGCCGGCTCGCTGGTGGCGCGACCACGGCGTGACGCTGAGCTACGGCCGCGCCGCCGCCACGGTCGATCTCGCGGCGCGCCACGTCACCCTGGTCGACGGCCGCGAGGTGCCGTTCTCAAAGCTGGTCTTCGCCACCGGCTCGCAGGCCCTGCGCCTTGCGGTGCCGGGCGCCGATCTTGCCGGCGTCCAGACGTTTCGCGACAGTCGCGACGTCGAGAGCCTGTTGCGGCTCGCCGCAGCCAAGCGCCGGGTCGTGGTGGTCGGCGGCGGCCTGCTCGGGCTCGAGGCCGCCTATGGCCTCGCCAAGGCCGGCGCCAGGGTGACACTGGTGCATCTGATGGATCGCCTGATGGAGCGCCAGCTCGATTCCCCGGCGGCGGCGCTGCTCCGGCGCCTCGTCGAGACGAAGGGCGTCGAGGTGCTGCTCGAGGCGTCGACCGCGCGCATCATCGGCGAGGACAAGGTCGAAGGCGTCGAGCTGGCGGACGGCCGGCGTCTCGCCGCCGACGCGGTGATCTTCGCCGCCGGCATCCGCCCCAACGTCGCGCTGGCGCGCGCCGCCGGCGTCGCGGTCGGCCGCGGCATCGTCGTCGGCGACGACCTGCGGACATCGGCGGACGGCGTCTACGCCATTGGCGAATGCGCCGAGCATCGCGCCACGTGTTATGGCCTCGTCGAACCGGCCTATGAGCAGGCGAGGGTGCTGGCCACCGTGCTCGGCGGCGGCGAAGCGCGCTACGCCGGCAGCGTGATCTCGACCAATCTGAAGGTCTCGGGCGTCGCGGTGTTCTCCGCCGGGGATTTCACCGGCGGCGATGCCAGCCACTCCATCGTGCTCCATGACGATCGCCTCGGCACCTACCGCAAGCTCGTGCTTGCCGGCGACCGGCTCGCCGGCGCGGTCCTGGTCGGCGATACCCGTGATGCGCTCTGGTACCTCGAGCTGATCCGCAGCGGCCGATCGGTAAGGGGCCTGCGCCACGATCTGATGTTCGGCGAGCCGGCGGACGCCATGAAAGCGGCGTGAACCGATGCCGCGGGCGAACGATTTTCAGGAAGATGCGGACTGCCCCATGGACGTGATGTCTGGCGCGCCAATGCCGAAGACGAAACTGCTGCCCGGGGTCCGTTGCGGAGCACGACGACCTCCGTCCGCTGCCGTGGACGCAAGATTTTCGCTTTTTTCGGCGCGCGCTTGCGCCCGCAGGCCGCGTCGCCAAGATAGCGCCCATGACCTCCCTGATCTTTCCACGTCCGGCGCCACCGGCCGAGCCCGAGACTGCTGCGGCCGGCCGCCTGCATCTGGTCGCCGTCTATGCCGCCTTCGCGCTGATCGCGCTCGTCAGCTTCGGGACGTTGCTGGCAAACGCCATCTGAGGCGTCCGCTGTGCGGCGGCGCTGGCGCCCGCCGTGAGCGGGCCGCGTCATGAACGCCCTCGATCCTCAGCTCAAGTCGACGCGCACCACCTGTCCTTATTGCGGCGTCGGGTGCGGCGTAGTGGCCACGCCGGACGGCCAGGGCGGTGCGATCATCGCCGGCGACCCCGACCATCCGGCCAATTTCGGCCGGCTGTGTTCGAAGGGGCTTGCGCTCGGCGAGACCCTGGGTCCTGGTGAACGCCTGCTGCGACCGATGCTGCGGCGGCCCGGCGGCCAGCTCGAAGCCGCGAGCTGGGACGAGGCGCTCGACCAGGTCGCCGGCCGGCTCCTGCGCATCGTCGCCCGGCACGGACCGCAATCCGTCGCCTTCTATCTGTCGGGCCAGCTCCTCACCGAGGACTACTACGTCGCCAACAAGCTGATGAAGGGCTTCATCGGCAGCGCCAATGTCGACACCAATTCGCGGCTGTGCATGTCGTCGTCGGTCGCCGGCCATCGCCGCGCCTTCGGCGCCGACACCGTGCCCGGCTGCTACGAGGATCTCGACGAGGCCGATCTGATCGTGCTGGTCGGCTCCAATGCCGCCTGGTGCCACCCGGTGCTGTTCCAGCGCATGCGAGCCAACCGCGAGCGCCGCGGCGCGCGGCTCATCGTGATCGATCCGCGCCGCACCGATACCGCGGAAGACGCCGATCTGTTCCTGCCGCTGGCGCCCGGCAGCGACAGCGCGCTGTTCTGCGGGCTGCTGGTCGATCTCGCCGACCACGGCGCCCTCGACGGCGAGTTCATCGCCGCCCACACCAGCGGCTTCGCCGAGGCGCTGGCGCAGGCGCGCAGCATCGCCGGCAGCGTCACCGCGACCGCTGCCGCCACCGGGCTTGCCGAGAGCGATGTCGCCGCCTTCTTCAAACTGTTTCGCGAGACGCCACGCGTCGTCACGGCGTTCTCGCAGGGCGTGAACCAGTCGGCCCAGGGCACCGACAAGGTCAATGCGATCATCAACTGTCACCTCGCCACCGGCCGCATCGGCAAGGTCGGGGCGTCGCCGTTCTCGCTGACCGGCCAGCCCAATGCCATGGGCGGCCGCGAGGTCGGCGGCCTCGCCAATCAGCTCGCCGCGCACATGTCGTTTTCGCCGGCCGAGATCGACCGGGTCCGGCGCTTCTGGCAGGCGCCGTGCATCGCCAGCCGTGAGGGCCGCAAGGCGGTCGACCTGTTCGACGCCGTGACGCGCGGCGAGGTCAAGGCGCTGTGGGTCATGGGTACCAATCCGGCGGTGTCGATGCCCGACGCCGATCGGGTGCGCGAGGGCCTGCGCCGGCTCGAATTGTTCGTGGTGTCCGACACCGTGCGCAGCACCGATACGATCGCGGCCGGGGTCCATGCGCTGCTGCCGGCGGCGGCCTGGGGCGAGAAGTCGGGAACGGTGACCAATTCCGAACGCCGCATTTCGCGTCAACGCAGCTTCCTGCCGGCGCCCGGCGAGGCGCGAGCGGACTGGTGGATCGTCGTGGAAGTGGCGCGCCGCCTCGGCTTCGGCGCCGCGTTCGATTTTCGCTCGGCGGCGGATATCTTCCGCGAGCATGCTGGCCTCTCGGCCTTCGAGAACGGCGGCAGCCGGGACTTCGACATCGGCGGCCTCGCCAGGATCAGCGACGCGGCCTATGACCGGCTGCGCCCGGTGTGCTGGCCGCTGCCCGCCGGCGCAGAGGCGGGACCGGCCCGGCTGTTCGCCGGCGGCGGCTTCTTTACGGCGGATCGCCGCGCCCGCTTCGTCGCGCCGCGGCCGCCGCGGCTGCATGACGAGACCGGTGCCGCGCGGCCGCTGCGCCTCAATACCGGCCGTATCCGCGACCAGTGGCACACCATGACCCGGACCGGGCTGGGCCCGCGCCTCGGCCAGCACCGGCCCGAGCCGTTCGTCGAGATCCATCCCGACGATGCCGCGGCGGCCGGCATCGTCGACGGCGGCTTTGCGACGATCGAGACCGATCACGGCGCCTGCGTCCTCAGGGCCGTCGTCACCGAGCGCCAGCAGAAGGGATTACTGTTCGCGCCGATTCACTGGAGCGGCGAGACGGCGGCGACGGCGCGGGTCGGCGCGCTGGTGGCGCCGAACACCGATCCGTTCTCCGGCCAGCCCGAATCCAAGGCGACGCCGGCGAGCGTCAAGGCGGCAGCCTTTGCCCAGCGCGGCTTCGTGGTGGCGCGCGCGCCGCTGGCACTGCCCGGCGAGGTGTGGTGGGCCCGCGTCGCCCTCGACGGCGGCTTCGGCTATCTGCTCGCGGACGATCGCCCGGTTGAGACCTGGCGTGCCTGGTTTCGCAGCGCCGTGGCGGACGCCGACATTGCCGAATATCTCGATGCCGCGGCCGGTGTCTATCGTGCGGCGGCGTTTTGCGGCGACGCGCTGCAGCTGTGCCTGTTCACCGGGCCGGCGACGGCAGCGGTCGGCTGGGATGCCGTCTGCGGGTTGCTTGCCGCCGGGCCGATTGGCGCCGATGCGCGCCGGGATGTTCTGTCCGGGCGGCGGCGCGATGGTGCTGACAACGGCGGTGCGATCGTCTGTGCCTGCTTCGCCGTCGGCCGCAACACCATCTGCGCCAGTATCAGGGCAGGGGCCCGCAGCGCCGCTGCGCTCGGCGCGCAGCTGCGCGCCGGCACCAATTGCGGCTCCTGCGTGCCGGAATTGAATCGGCTGATCGCGGCGACCGAGGCCGAGAGCGTGGCGCACCCGGGGTGAACTCCCGACGTCGAGGTGACCGTCGCAGCCGGCCGTCTTCCTCACGCCCCTGCGAAAGGAGCCACCGCAATCCCCGCACTGGCGAGGGCGGCGCGGATGGTTTTGGCGATGTCGACCGCCCCCGGCGTGTCGCCATGGATGCAGACGGTGTCGATCGGCACCTTGATGATCTTGCCGGAGGCGGCGGTGATGGCGCGATCCTGCACCATGCGCACCACCCGGGCAGCGATGGCGTCGGCATCATGCAGCACCGCGCCCGGCTTCTTGCGCGACATCAGCGAGGCGTCGTCCTCATAGGCGCGGTCGGCGAAGACCTCGCTGACCATGGTCAGCCCGGCGGCTTCACCGGCGCGGGCCAGCGCCGAATTCGGCAGCACGACGAAGACGAGGCTGCGGTCGACCGCCTTGATCGCCGCGGCAATCGCCCGCGCCGTCATGTCGTCGGCGCAGCCGACATTGGACAGGGCGCCGTGGGCCTTCACATGGGTGACGCGGTGACCGGCCAGCGCCGCGACCGCCTGCAGCGCGCCGATCTGATAGGCGACGAGGTTTTCGATTTCCGCGGCGCTCAGCCCCGGGATCGGGCGGCGGCCGAAGCCGTGGAGGTCGCGATAGCCGGGATGGGCGCCGATGCTGACGCCGTTTGCCTTCGCCAGTTCGACGGTGCGGCGCATGATGTCGGGATCGCCGGCATGGAAGCCGCAGGCCACATTGGCGGAGGTGGCAAGCGTCAGCATGGCTTCGTCATTGCCCATCGGCCAGGCGCCGAACCCTTCGCCGAGATCGCAATTGAGGTCGATGGTCGTCATGGTTCATCCCTGTCGGTAAGCTCTTGATCCGCGTGATCCGCGGCGGCCTGCCAGGTCGCCGGCTCGACGGCGTTGACGGCATTGCCCGCGACATTGGCGCTCTGGAGGGCGGCAAGATCGAGGCCGCTCTCGGCGTTGCGGATGCGCGACGACAGCGATGCCAGCTGCGCGGCATGCCGCCGGGCCGCGGCCTGGGCCTCCGCGATGCCGACGGCGCGGAATCGCAGTGTGCCGCCGACGCGGATCTGGGCGAGGCGGCCGAGATCGGCGCTGATCACGGTCGCGATCTTCGGATAGCCGCCGGTGGTGCCGCGGTCGGGCATCAGCACGATGGGGTGGCCGGAGCCCGGGACCTGGATGCTGCCGGTGACGGTGCCGTCGGAGACGATGTTGTGGCCGTCGCGATGGACGAGCCGCGGGCCATCGAGCCGATAGCCCATGCGATCGCTGGCGGCCGAGACGGTCCACGTGCTGTCGAACAGAACGGCCGTCGTCGCGGCATCGAACTCGTCGTCCTGCGGGCCGAGCACGACACGGATCGCGGCGTGAGGCTCGGCGTCATCGAGGTCGAGCCGGACTTCACAGCTCAGCGGCCGCGGTGCCTGCACCGCGATGCTGTCGCCCGCCGCCAGCGGCCGCGGATAGGGGCTGCCGAGCCCGGCGCGGCTGTTGACCGCGAGGCTGCCGAACACCGGCTCGCCGCTGATGCCGCCTTCGATGGCGAGATAGCTGAACACGCCCTCGCGCGCCGGACCGATGCGCAGCCGCTCGCCGTCCGCGAGCACGAGGCTGTGGTTGACCGGCACCGTCTCGCCGTTGCGGGTGATGGCCCGCACCGCGCCGGCGATGGCGACGCGCACGGCGCCGTGGCGCGCGGCGAATTCGGCGCCGAAGGGGCCGACCTCGATCGCGGCTGCGTCCAGTTCGTTGCCGACCAGGACATTCGCCGCGGCGAGCGCGCCGCGATCCATGGCGCCGCTCGGCGGCAGGCCGAAACGCTGGACGCCGAAGCGGCCGCGGTCCTGGACCGTGGTGACCGGGTCGGCGACGATGACTTCGAGGCGGTTCATGGCGCGACCAGTTCGGCGACGATCTCGCCCAGCGCGGCGGCCCGGTCGAGCTCGGCGAATTCGGCCGGCTCGATGGCGCGGAAACTGACGGCATCGCCCGGCGCGATCAGGAAGACCGGATCGCGATGGGGATGGAAGGTCCGGACCGGGGTGCGGCCGAGCAGATGCCAGCCGCTCGGGCCGGCAAGGCACTGGATCGCCGCCTGCTGGCCGCCAATATGGATGGTGCCGGCGGGAGTCTCGATCCGCGGGCTGGCGCGTCGCGGCGTGGCGAGCGCCGGATCGAGGCCGCTGAGGTAGGCAAAGCCCGGCGTGAAGCCGACCATGGCGACGAAATAGTCGCCCGCGGTGTGGCGCGCGATCACCGCGTCGGGCGTCAGGCCGCGGGCCCTGGCGACATCCTCGAGGTCGATGCCGAATTCGCCGCCATAGGCGACCGGAACCCGCCAGCGGCGGGTGGTGGCGATCGGCGCCAGCGGCTGCCGCGCCAGGGCCAGCAGGCGCTCGCCGAGCGCGGCGAAGTCGATCTGCAGCGGGTCGTAATGCACCAGCAGCGAGCGGTAGGTCGGCACGGTCTCGCAGATGCCGGCGATGGCGGCGGCCGCGACCGCCCGATCAAAGGCCAGCACCGTGCGGTTGACCGCCTCGTCGATGCTGCGGCCGAACTCGACGGTGAGCGCGGTGTCGCCATTGGGCAGGATGCGGGGGGGGGAGGTCATGGCCAAGCGTTTTCGGAACCGTGGTGTGCGTTGTCGGCGACCCGGTGCGAATTGGCAAGCCGGGCGTTTTCGGGCATGAGAGGCAAGCGAGCCGGACTAGGACTCGCCAGCCTTTATCCCAGGACAGTTTGTCCCCAGGAGTTCGTCCCGCAATGCCGCTGACCGCCGAAGCCATCGAGATCCTCAAGACCATCACCACCGCCACCATCACCACGGTGCTGCTGAAAAAGGGGCTGCGGAATGTGTGGATGCGCGGCACCAAGCCGCTGCGGCCCGGTCAGCCCCGTCTCGTCGGGCCGGCCTTCACCCTGCGTTTCGTGCCGGCGCGCGAGGATCTGGCGACGCCGGAATCCTGGGCCAAGCCGATTTCGACCCGCTCCGCCATCGAGGCCATGCCGCCGGGCTGCATCGCCGTGGTCGATGCCATGGGCATCACCGATGCCGGCATCTTCGGCGACATTCTCTGCATGCGCATGGCCAAGCGCGGCATCGCCGCGCTGGTGACCGACGGCGTCGTCCGTGACCTCGAGGGCGTGCTCGGCACCGGGCTGCCGGTGTGGTGCAACGGCGCCGCGGCGCCGCCATCGGTCGCCGGCCTGACCTTCGTCAACTGGGGCGAGCCGATCGGTTGCGGCGGTGTCGCCGTGTTCCCCGACGACGTCATCGTCGCCGACCAGGATGGCGCCGTGCTGATTCCGCGGGACAAGCTCGAGACCGTGCTGGCCGAGGGACCCGAGCAGGAGCGCATGGAAGCCTGGATCGTCGACGAGGTGGAGAAGGGCGCCGTGCTGCCCGGCCTCTATCCGATGAATGCCGAAACCAAGGCGCGCTACGAAGCCTCGAAGAAGAAGTAGGGCGAGGCCGGGCGGCCTCGGCCTTTCGGAAGCATCGCACAGGAGCAGCGTCCATGGACATCATCGCCGCCGGCACGCGACCGACCAACCGCGCCTCCAAGGACTATTTCACCGGCACCGTCTGGCAGGACCCGGTGGTGGCGGCGCCGGCGCCGGCGCGCCTCGTCGCCGCCCGCGTTGCCTTCGAGCCCGGGGCGCGCACCGCCTGGCATACCCATCCGCTCGGCCAGACCCTCTACGTGCTGTCCGGCATCGGGCTGGTGCAGACCAAGGGCGGTCCGATCCAAGAGATCCGCCCCGGCGACACGGTGTGGATTCCGCCGGGAGAGAAGCACTGGCACGGCGCCTGCCCGAAGAACGGCATGGTGCACCTCGCCATGCAGGAATCCCTCGACGGCACCCATGTCACCTGGATGGAGCATGTCACCGACGAGGAATACGGCGCGTCGGTGAGCCGCTGACCCGAGCGGCTGACAGGGCCCCGGCGTCACAAGCGCGGTGAGGCGCTTAATTTTCGTGACGGGCCGCGACCTGCGAATTGTCTCAATTCCGAGGGGTTTCGCAGCGACGCCGTTGACGGTTGGTCGGCATCATTCGCTGCGCACCCAGGGAGAGATTTGCGGCCGGACGACGCGAGATGACCCAGCAGCGCAGATTTGAACGGATCCGGCCGGCCGGTTTGATGGCGCGGACGGCGAGGATCATCACCGGTGGCCGCGATCCGGTGATCGATTGCACCGTGATCGACTACAGCGCCGGCGGCGCCTGCCTCGACCTCGACCTTAGTCTCGCCGCGCGGCTGCCGCAGCGCTTCGATCTGCACCATGGCGCCAGCCGCAAGAAATGCCGCGTCGTCTGGACCCGCGGCCGGCTGACGCTCGTTTGAAGAACTCGCTGCAATACTGATACGAGCGTCAGATCCACCGCACTAGCTAGGCGCGCTGCGGTTCGCTGCGACGGGCGTCAGCGAGCGTTCGTCGAAGGCGAGCCGCAGCACGTGATCGCGGATGTCCGCCGGCCAGCCCGCCATGTGCTGCTCCATCCGGGGACGATCGTCGGCGAACAAGGCGCGTGACGCCTCCTCGAAGCCGGCGATGTCGCCGGCCATGGCCGACATGAAGCGATAGGCTGTCTCCTGCGCGGTGCGCCGCTTCAGGCTGCCGCTGCCGGTGCGCCGGGCCTCGTCGACCAGCCGTCGCAACGCCGCCGAGGCGCCGCCGGGCTGGCCGGCCAACCAGTCCCAATGGCGGGGAAGCAGGGTCACCTCGCGAGCGACCACGCCGAGCTTCGGACGCCCCTTGCCGCGCGGCCCCTCCGGGGGGTCCGCCTCCGCCTGGGCTTTCGGATTTCGTGACGGCGTTGCTGGCCGCGCTGCGCGGCCCGACAGGCGCGTGACGACATCGGCCTTGGCGCCGCGCAGATCGAAATCGAGCACCTGTCCGGTGGCGTCGTCGAACACCAGCAGCGGCGCGCTGGCGCCGCGGTCGGTGGCCTCCTTCACCGCGAGGACGACCTCGATCAGCGGGCCTGACGACAGCCGTCGCGCCCCCTCGAAGGCGGTGCACGGCTTGGCGAGATCATCGGACACGGCGGCTCCCCGGATTTTGTCTATTTTATCGTGATAAAAATTGCTTACGTCAATATCACCCGGGTGTAATATTCGAAGGCCGATGCGCGGCTTTCCAGGGGAAATGATATGCGAGCCGAAGACCGGAAGGCGGCCGTTGCCGCCTACAAGAAGCGCAAGACCATCGCCGGCGTCTATCAGGTCCGCTGCGCTGTTTCGGGCGAAGCCTGGATCGGCCATTGCGCCGACGTCAGCACCATCCAGAACAGGATCTGGTTCACGCTGCGGCTCGGCAGCTGTCCGGACAACAGCCTGCAGCAGGCGTGGACCAGCCATGGCGCGGAGGCGTTTTCACTCGAGATCCTCGAGCGTGTCGAGGAGGACGACGCCTATATCCGCCATGCCCGCCTCAAGGAGCGGGCCGAGCATTGGCGCGATCGACACCAGGCACAGCCGATCTGAGTGCTCCGGTGCTGCGCATCGTCGGGGATGGCGAGTGATCGGCCGCCGTCCTTCCTTGTCTAGTGTCCCGTTTCCAACGTTCGTATTCCTTTGCGGCAGGCGCTTCTACGAACGTTGGAAACAAAGGGACACTAGCATCATTATAATTCTAGTGCGGTTCTGGATCTGACGCTCGTTTGGAGCTATCGCCGAAAGTTGGTGACGGCAGGAATCGGAAAGGCGGCATATCGTGGGGGTGCTTGACGCCTCCACTTCTCCACCGAAGGAGCGATATGCCGTGTCCAAAGATAACATTATCAAGCTGATTCAGCCAGGAAACGTCGACGACCAACTCACTGAAATCTTGCGCAACGGGGCGCGTGCCCTGTTGGCCCAGGCGGTCGAGGCCGAAGTCGCGGACTTTGTCGGCAAGCATGCCGATTTGAAGACCGGGGACGGCCGCCAGCGCGTGGTCCGCCACGGTCACCTGCCGGAGCGAGAGGTAATGACCGGTATAGGTCCGGTCGCCGTCCGCCAGCCGCGTGTGCGCGATCGCGAGGCGGCCGCCGCCGATCCCGATCGCATCCGGTTCTCGCCGTCGATCCTGCCGCCCTATATGCGCCGGTCGAAGTCGATCGAAACGCTGCTGCCGATCCTTTACCTGAAGGGGATTTCGACCGGCGACTTCTCCGAGGCGCTGGCGGCGCTGCTCGGCAAGGACGCGGCCGGGTTGTCGGCATCCGCCATCGGCCGTCTGAAGGACGGCTGGCTCGACGAGCACGCCGCGTGGCAGAAGCGCGATCTGTCGGCGAAACGCTACGTCTACATCTGGGCCGATGGCATCCATCTCCAGGCGCGCCTCGAAGACGAAAAGCAGTGCATCCTGGTGCTGATCGGGGCGACGCCGGAGGGCCGCAAGGAACTGGTCGGCTTCACCGATGGCGCCCGCGAGAGCGCGCAGGACTGGCGCGATCTGCTGCTCGACCTCAAGCGGCGCGGGCTCGAGGTGTCGCCGCGGCTCGTCATCGCCGATGGCGCGCTCGGGTTCTGGAAAGCCGCCGGTGAGGTCTGGCCGAAAACACGCGAGCAGCGCTGCTGGGTGCACAAGACCGCCAACGTGCTCGCCAAGCTGCCGAAGAGCCAGCAGCCGAAGGCCAAGCGCGCATTGCAGGAGATCTGGATGGCTGAAACCAGGGCCGCCGCCGAGCTGGCGTTCGACGCCTTCATCGAGAGCTATACGCCCAAATACGAGAAAGCGGCCGACTGCCTGAGCAAGGATCGGGACGCGCTACTGGCGTTCTACGACTTCCCGGCCGAACATTGGAAACACCTGCGGACGACCAATCCCATTGAAAGCACCTTCGCGACCGTGCGCCACCGCACGATCCGGTCGAAGGGTTGCCTGTCGAACAGGACCGCGCTCGCGATGGTCTTCAAATTGCTCGAAGGCGCACAAAAAAGCTGGCGTCGCCTCGATGGCCACAACCAGTTGCCAAAACTCGTTCTCGGTGTGACATTCAACGACGGGATCGAGGTCATCGCCAAGCCGACCGACCGTCAGCCCGTAACCGCCGCCGCCTAACCGGTCCGGCCGTCACCAAAATTTGGCGATAGCTCTCGTTTGAAGAATTCGCTGCAATGCTGAAACGAGCGTCAGATCCACCGCACTAGTGTCCTGTCTCCGAATTACCGCTCCATTTGCCTCATGCTCGCACGGTAATTCGGAGACGGGACACTAGGGCGCATACCCTGCGAGAGATTAATGCGCCAAATTTCTCAATCCCCTCACTGCCAGTCTGGCTATCTTTGGTGGCCAGTTGCGCAGCTTGTTTTGCTGACTGCGCTGCATGTCCTCGATAAGGACAGGAATCCCTCTCACAAGACGAGCCGCCGCTTCTGGTATTCCTGACTGGACCGTCGGGCTGTCGATCAAGCCCTGATATGCAGCCTGTCCGTCATCGTTGATCGACGTTCTAAAGCGCTCGAACTCGGCGCTGAATTGATGCGCAAGTCGGGTATGCGATGTCCTGTTCCAATTGGTCGGATGGTGCTCGTGGATAAGAATGGGACAGTCGAATTTCTTTATCGTCGCGCCAGCCTCCTGGAAGGCGTACGGAAGCCAAAAGTCCCACCACGGCTCGCCTATTCTGAATGCGTCATTTGTCTTCAGCTTCCTGATGAACGACGTATCAAAAATCATCGCATCAAAGCCGTAAGGTCGATGGGGAACAGGCGTCCCGTTGCTGTCGACGTCAATGCGTTCCGCAAGGATGATCGATGAGGCAGCGTCTCTTCTAAGAGATTCGGAATCGAGCCGGGTTATGAACTTGCAGTCAGCATTGATCACTCCGGCGAATGGAGCTCCGCTTTTCTCAATTGCTTGTAGAATAGTTGAGAGAGGCAGCTTCTTCTCGCTGCCGTTCACGGCGATCACCTGGACGCCAGCTATCTTCTGAGTCTCCTCGGCGCAATTGACGCTGACGAAGCTGAACCCAGATGATTTCCAGTTCTCAATTACAGGCCCGTAATTCGAGTGTGGCGGGATAGATGTGAAGAGCGGAAAGTCCATTCGTGGACTCGCTTGAAATTGCAATGGGAGCGGGACCCTAGTCGGGTGAAGTAAAAAAGTCCAGAATTGCAGGTCTTCAACGACCATGTATCCGATTGTCGCGCTGGCCGTCGCGACCGGCGCGCGGCGCAATGAAATCCTGGCGCCGCGTTGGACCGATCTCGATGTCGACAACAGCACCCTGCGAATTGGGAGGGCGTGGGAGCCAACGAAGAAATCTGGCTTCCGCCTCAAAATGCCTGAGATCGAACGCGGCATTCGGACAATCTCAACCGACCAAGGCACGATCGCGGTGCGGCTCGAATGGAAGGGCCGATTGCAGCGGATCGCCGCCGGCATCCCGAATGGTGTCGCCGTCGACCCATCCATGATCAAGCTGCCGCAAGATGCGTCGCTCTTCCCAGGCACATTGGCGCCGGGGACCAGCTTCGATTTTGCCAAGCCCATGACGCCGGTCAACGTCACCAAGGAATTCGCCCGGCGGCGCTGCTTGCCAAGCAGCACGGCTTTCCCCAGCGACGGTTACACGAACTGAGGGCCGTTCACACGACCGCGCTGCTCGATGCCGGCATACCGGTGCACATGGTAGCGCGGCGGGTCGGCGACGATCCGGCAGTGCTGCTGCGCTCCTATACCCGGCGCACCCGGACGAAGGCGGCCGACGACAGGATGTCCGAGGTGATCAACGCGCCGGCGGCCGGCTTCATCGGCGGTTGAAAAGCAGGTTGGCCCCCAATTGGCCCCAAGACCGCTCTTGTTCGCAGCCTGTTCTTGACGCTTTCCCTTCTAGCTGCTTGATACGGCTACAGTTGGAAGGGTGGCCGAGTGGTTTAAGGCACCGGTCTTGAAAACCGGCGTGCCCGCAAGGGTACCGTGGGTTCGAATCCCACCCCTTCCGCCAATCCTGAACAGAACTGCGAACGCCGCCTGCCGCCGATTTTGCGCCCGAAATGGCTGCGAGCGTTCTGAGCAAATCGCTCTTCGATTCCATGATGCGGACCTCGCGGTCGGCAACCTCGACCCTCTGAGCCAAGGCACGCAGACGGTCGCGGCGATAGCCGCCACCTTCGATCCGTATCCGCTTGCGGGCTTGGCTGCGAACTTGCGTAGCGCCGTTGTGGTGACGGGTTGCTGAGCTGCGCCGTCCAACGTGGCTTGGGCGCGCATGGCGTCGGCCTCGGCCAACGTCGATGCCGCGATTGGAGGCGAGATTGAGGCCGAGTCGGCGGGCTGATCGATCTGGATGCCGCGCGGCGCCTTGCGGTTGATCGCGATGCGGCTATTATTTTACGGTATCAAGCCTCAATGATGTGGACTGTTGCTGCACCTTCGGCAGTAGTCGGCTCTTCAAAAAGGTCTGCAACCGATTGGATCGAAGTTTCGGGAACCTGCTCGTCGTCCTTGCGCTGCGAGTTTCTGGCGAGCGCAACTGGCAGCGGAACCTTAATCCAAACGATCTCAACTTGGGCGTTGGCTCTTTGCGCAATTTCAATGATAGGGGCTCGGTGCCGCGCCGCAGGCAGCGCCGCATCGAAGTAAACCGCGCCAGGACGAACCGGCTGTTTTAAAATCCATGTGGATTTGCCGGCCCCCTGAAGGCCGCAGACAATCACGACCGTCCAGTTTCGGAGATCATCAGAAGCAGCGGATATGACGGTTCGCAGAGCGTCATAACTCTGCTGCCATGCAATCCGGCTTCGTTCTGGGGTCCAGACGCGACCACTCTCTGTTTGGAGGAAATGGTCCGGGTTAATCACAATGGGATGTGGAGACGAAGGCATGCATTCTCCTAACAATCCTCATCTGCGCCAAGCATGCTCACGCCATTTCCGTATGCCCGAGCAATCTCGTGATGAATGGCAGGTAAGGGCTTAAACTTACAATGATCGGTGCGACGCTGAGGTGGTCCCGGTTGTCTGAACAGATTTTCCGCGTCGATAAGTGGAGCCTCTGCCGGGGTTAGGCCACCGCACGGAGCGGAGGAAGATCGAAATGGGCTTGATCCGGTGTGCGGTCGTCAAGGCTTGGATTGGGCTCTTTTCGTCGACACAGAAGACTGGCCCCCTGTCGGGAGCTCCTGGAGCGGCTCGAGATGCCGCCCGGGGTGGGCGTGTCGGGACTGGAGTCCGATGGCGGCGACCAGTTCTTCTGCGGCGACGGGCAGCCGTCCGGAGGCCCGAGCCGGCACGGACAATTAAAGGGAGCGGGCGTGCCGGCGGCCCGGCGGAGCCGTTTCAGCCTGGTCGAGCCTCAGGCCGACGCCGCCGTGCAGCATTCGGTACCTGCCCGTCGCCGGGTTTTCGATCACCTCGACCCACTTTCCGCCCGGTCTGCCGCGAAATACGTAGCGTGTGCCGTGGGCGTTGAGGCGCGCGACCACGTAGAACGCCGATCCCTTGTGGAAGGCGTCAATGATCGTGGCGGGGTGCTGATCCTGTCGCATCACGAGGGTTGCCGGCGCGCCTGCGGAGGGTGTCACTGAAGTGTGTGTCCATGTAAAAATGCAGCCTGGAATAGTATAAACGAGCAGTTGCAGACCTTCAAACCCACCTCGAGCGAATGCCAGTCATGTTTGCTGTCGCCGTGTCGTTTCGCCCGCGAGCAACAGTGCCCGCTTTCCGAAGTTCGTGCGCGCGTCAGATCCAGAATCGCCACGGGAGCGTTTTCCCGCGAAGTGGATACCGGTTCGCGCCAAGACAACGCGTCAAAACAAAAAACTAGTGTCCTGTCTCCGAATTACCGCTCCAATTGCCTCATGCTCGCACGGTAATTCGGAGACATAAGGGCACTAGCAAAATCAAAGTGCTAGTGTGGCTTATGTCTCGCGATTGCCTACGAGAGACTGGCCGCAATGGCGGTAGGCAGTTGCGAGACGCCACACTAGAGCGTCTGCCACGGCGTCGTGATCGCGTTTCGCGGGGGCATTGCCGAGCGAGCCGACCCGGGCAGTTAAGGACAATCGGGACAATTGTCCGACGTGATCCACGCCCCCAATTCAGACACAATCGATGCGCAATTGCTGCACTGCGGTAAGCGGAGCAGGCGCAATGGCGGCGATTTCGGACGAGTTTACAACGGGCAGCGAAACTGTTGCGAGGTATGACCGCGTCCAGCGGCTGCTGCACTGGCTCATGGCCGCAATCATTCTGGCCGCCGTGGCGATCGGCCTCTACTGCTCGACGCAAGCGCCCGGAACGCCGGTGCGCCGGGCCTTGCTGGAAGTCCACAAGTCGCTGGGCATGACCGCCCTGGTGCTGGTCGTGATCCGCGTCGGCTATCGGCTCTTCGCCGGAGCGCCATCGCACGGTCGGTATCTCGGCAGGCTGACACGGTTGGCGGCGAATTCGGCTCACCTCATGCTCTACGCGTTGATGGTGATGATGCCGGTGACCGGCTATCTGTTCTCCGCGGCGGGCGGATATTCGCTTCCCTGGTTCGGTCTATTCCAGTGGCCGAGACTTGTACCGGTCGGCAAGGCGCTCGCGTCGACCGGGCAATATTTCCACGATTGGGGAGCCGATATCATTTACGTCGTGCTCGCCCTGCATCTTGCGGCCGTCGCCTGGCATTATTTCGTCATGAAGGACGACGTTCTCGCCAGGATGCTGCCGCCGCGCCGGAAGGCGTCGTGATCGGCGGGTGCAGGCGGCGTCGGGTGGCTTCCGGTCCCCTCATCGATGCATTCATCCGGAGAGTCGATCGTCTGCCGCCGCGAGAGTTTTGCCCGTGGCGCGCCGCGTCGGCTCCGGCGCCGTGCCGACATAGGTCTCGAGACTGGCGACGGTGGTCTTGAGCTTCTGGCAGCGATCGAACCAGGATTTGGCCAGGGGCGGGTAGGCGATGTCGGTCGGGTCGTCGATCCCGCAGCGCGCCTGCTCGGCGGCGATCTCGGCCTCGAGCAGCGCGATGTTGTAGCACAGCGTGCCGATCAGCTCGCGGGTCCTGTGCCCATCTGGCGGGCGGAAACCCGCTGGCGGCGGCGATGGCTGTCCTGGTCGTCTCGAATCGAGTGACGTGTTTCATCGACGTGCTCCAATCCGGTGCAGGTGAATTCAACCCCACCATGCCGGAGCAAGCGCCTTGCCAGCTCTGCGCGGTGTTGTCCGCGGCGGCGAGCAACCCGGCGGCTTCCTGACACCAACCTTAAAAAAGCAGCCTCTTATCCCGCAGTACGGCATGCGGCCAATTCGTGTGGATTGTTTGAACCTCGACGACCACTCGGGGCACTGAATCCTTGCGCATGTTATAAGCTCGGCATGGTCCGGCATCCCCCGGATCGGTTGCCAACAGTTCCGGTGCCTGTGCGACCATGGTCGTAAACTGGCGGTATTGACGGCGCATGCGCTGGCCCCCAGGGTTCGGTCGAGGGAATCGACCAGGGAAAGAGTGGTAATTATCGTGCCAGGCACAGGTTTTGGATTGCGCCGCCGTCGCCGCGGCCGCGTCTCCCACGGCTGCTCGCCGGGCGGCGCCGATCAGACGTCGTCGATCGGTGCTGTGGCCCGATCGTCATCGCGCCGGCCGCTTCGATCGGCGATCCCTCGTCTCGACGACCAGGATCTGCTGCTGGGGTCATTGGAGGAGGCGATGATTTCAGCGCGGCGCCTGAAGATGGGCGACCTCGAATACATCCTCAAAATGGCGGTGATGGAGGTTCTGCGCCATCAGACGCCACCCGAAGGCGCCCCCGCCGAATCCGGATTGCCTGCTGCAGGTGGGGGGCCCAAGGGCCGCCGTTAGTCGGGATACCCGTTAGTCGGGATGCCATGGTCGATTCTGCCGCGGGCGGAGAGCCGTTTGAGCGGCGGCGGCAACGAGCGGTTTACCAATCAGCTGCTATCCCCATTTCTGCCTTTATCTCGCTGCTCTATGATCACGAACCAGTGTGGTGGTGGGCACATTGGTTTGGGGTGGCTGTCGCGGATTCGCGGACGGTCACCGCGTCGGGGTGATTGGGGTAGTCGATTGGGGAAAATGGGGATCTTCCGGCATCAGCAGGGCGGGTCGGCGCAGGCGCGGCGCATCGCGCAACTTGCCGCCATGGCCGGTGCATGTCTCGTCCTCGCCAACTGCTCCTCAGGCAAGCTGGCCGGCCGCGTCGATCCGAGATACGGCGTGTCGTCCAGCCCGCGGGTGGTCGAATTCGGTGAGCCCGTGCCCAAGGGCGGCGGCACTTACCGTGTCGGCAAGCCCTATTTGGTGGCGGGGCGAGAATATGTCCCGACGGAAGACCCCCGTTATCGCGCCGAAGGACTGGCGTCCTGGTATGGCGACGACTTTCACGGCCGCCTGACCGCCAATGGCGAGGTCTTCGACATGACCTCGCTGACCGCCGCTCATCCGACGCTGCCGATGCCGTCCTATGTCCGGGTCACCAATCTCGCCAACGGCAAATCGCTGGTGGTTCGCGTCAATGATCGCGGGCCGTATCACGGCAATCGTGTGATCGACGTCTCGCATAACGCCGCCAGGCTGTTGGGATTCAAGGATAACGGCATCGCGCGCGTGCGCGTCGAATATGTCGGCCGGGCGCCGCTGGAAGGCTCGGACGATCGCATCCTCGAGGCCACGCTGCGCACCGGAGAGCCGGCCCCGGCGCCATCCACGGTCCGGATCGCCTCGGCACGGCCGTTCGTGCCGGAATTCCCCGGTGCCGGCCATCCGCTTCGCGGTGACGTCCCGTTGCCCGAGGGCCGCCCCTTCAGTCTCGGCAATGCGCCCCAGGATGTCGCCTCGGCCGGCGCCACATCGGAGATCTCGGCTGCCCGCAGCCGCCGCTCGGCCGGACGAACGCTGGACAACCGGCGCCAGGAAGACGTCGTCGCCAACACCGTCGAATCGAGCCCGCTGCCACCGCCGGCGGCCCGGCCGGTCGCCGCCTATGCGCCTTCCTCCAACAGTGAAGACGGCATCGCCACGCTGCTGTCAGGGCGCGGGCTTTACTGACGACGTGCGCTGCGCCCCTCTGAGCGCCGCTCAGTAGCCAACTTCTCTGAGGAATTCGATCAGCGCCGCGCTGACCTCGTCGGCGCGTTCCTGCTGAATCCAGTGACCGGCGCCGTCGATGATCAGCTTGCGCCGCAGGTTGGGCACGATCCGCTCCATGTCGGCGACGCGCTTGGCGCCGATCAGTCCGGTGACCACTTCGTCGCGCGAGCCGGCAATGAACAGCGCCGGCTGCTGGATGCGGGCGCCCTGCCAGGGCGCGGTGAGGTCCCAGTTGCGGTCGAGGTTGCGGTACCAGTTCAGTCCGCCGCGGAAGCCCGATGCACGATAATTCTCGACGAACAGCGCAAGCTCGCTGGCATCCATCCAGGGCGGCAGTGGCCGCGGCACGCCGCGATCGCCGAGAAAGCCGAGGCCAGGCTTAACAAACAGCGACATGCCGGCCTTGGCGAAGGTCTTCGAGAAGATCGCGTGCATGGTGAAATCGACATCGGCCTCGAATTCGGCTTCGGCGACGCCGGGCTGCTGGAAATACTGCCAGTAGAAGTCGTGAATGCCCTCCCTGGCCAGCGTGTCCAGCGGCCGGCCACGGCCGCGCTGCGCCGGCGGCACGCTCAGCCCCGCCACCGCGGTGAAAATGTCGGGCCGGAACAGGGCGGCATGCCAGGCGACCGGCGCGCCCCAGTCATGGCCGACGATCACCGCCGTGTCGGCGCCGAGCGCGGCGACGAGGCCCACCATGTCGCCCACGGTGTGGAGGATCGTATAGGCCTCGACCTCGGCCGGCGCGCTGGTGCGGCCGAAGCCGCGCATGTCCGGCGCCACCGCATGATAGCCGGCCTCCGCCAGCGCCTTGAGCTGGTGACGCCAGGAATAGGATAGTTCCGGCCAGCCGTGGCAGAGCAGCACCAGCGGTCCCTGGCCCTGCTCGCGCAGGAAGATCTCGATGCCGTTGACGGCGAGGGTACGGGTTGAGGACATCGTTATTTCCGCCTTGATTGCCGTTTCCTGTTGATCCGATAGTTCAATCCGGCCCTAGTGTGATTTTGAATGGGGCGCCGGGCAAGCCGTCCAGCGTCGTCGCCACCGCGGTTGGGGGCGGGGTGGCCGCCGGCGTTGTTCGGGGGCAGGGCGGCTGGTAGAAGGCGGGGCCTCCGCGCGCTCCTCGGCCGGGCTCTTGCGAGTTGAACTCTCTCACCCGGAGTCCTGCCTGCAAGTGGGCTTTGGATCGGACTTCGGGACCGGAGCTTGGGACCAGACCTCGGATGACACCCTTCAATCGCCCCGCATTGCTCCGCAGGCGCATCGCCCATCGGGCCCTTGGCGCGCTGCTGGTGCTGGCGTTCGTCGCCGGCCTGGTCTGCGGCAACGGTCGCAGCCTCGCCGCCAATAACAGCGTGCAGGGTGCCAAGAAGGACGAGGCCGGGCTCGAGATCGATGCGCCGACGGCGATCCTGGTCGATGCCACGAGCGGCAGCGTGCTGTTCGAGAAGAACGCCGACCAGCCGGCGGCGCCTTCCAGCATGGTCAAGCTGGCCACCGCGGAATTCGTCTTCGATCTGCTGAAGAAGGGCGAGATCAAGCCGACCGACTCCTATGCCGTGAGTGAAAACGCCTGGCGCCACGGCGGCGCGCCCGCCGGCGGGCCGACCATGTTCGCGGCGATCCACAGCCGGATCGGCGTCGAGGATCTGCTGCGCGGCCTGATCATCGACAACGGCAACGATGCCGCCATGACGCTGGCCGAAGGCATCGCCGGCAACGAGCGCGAATTCGCCGCGATGCTGACCAAGCGGACGCGCGACCTCGGCCTGACCAATTCGACCTTTGCCAACGCGTCCGGCCTCGGCGATCCCGGCAATCGCATGACGGTGCGTGATATCGCGCACCTCGCCCGGCACATCATCCTGACCTATCCGGACTTCTACAAGCTCTACAACGAGCGTGAATTCATCTGGAATAAGATCCGCCAGCAGAATCGCAATCCGCTGCTCAATGCTTTCGCCTCCGCCGACGGACTGAGCGCCGGCTCGACCAAGGACGGTGGCTACGGCATGGCCGGTTCGGCGATCGAAAATGGCCAGCGACTGATCGTCGTGGTCAACGGCCTCGAAGATCCCGACGACCGCGTCACCGAAGCCAAGAAACTCCTCGAATGGGGGTTCCGCAATTTCGAGATCCGCAACCTGTTCGCCGCCGACCAGGTGATCGGCCGCGCCAAGGTGTTCGGCGGCTCGAGCGGTTCGGTGGCGCTGGCGAGCCGCGAGCCGGTGGGCGTCATGGTGCAGCGGAACGGCAACGACAAGCTGCTGGCGCGGATCAGCTATGAGGGGCCGCTGCGCGCGCCGATCGAGCCCGGCCGGCAGGTCGGCGTCGTCAGGGTCTGGCGCGGCGGCAACCTGGCCGTCGAGGCGCCGCTTTACACCACCGAACAGATCGGGGTCGGCTCGACCCTTCGGCGCGCCTTCGACGGCGTCAGCGAATTGATGATCGGGTTCTTCCGTTCGGGGATGGCGAAGCTGAAGTCATGAGAAAAGCCGCATCCCGGACATCGGCGACGACGACCGCCGCCAAATCGGCCGCCAAGTCTGCTGCCAGGTCTGCTGCCAAATCGGCCGCCACCGCAGCGTCGGCGCGCGGTCGTTTCATCACCTTCGAGGGCGGCGAGGGGGCGGGCAAGTCGACCCAGATCAAGTCTCTGGCGGATCGGCTCGCCGAGGCCAATATCCGTGCGGTCACGACCCGTGAGCCGGGCGGCTCGCCCGGTGCGGAGATCATGCGGCATCTGGTGCTGTCCGGCGTTGGCAAGGTGCTCGGCGCCGATCTCGAGACCCTGCTGTTCGCCGCGGCGCGCGCCGACCACGTCAAGCTGGTGATCGAACCGTCGTTGGCGCGCGGCGTCTGGGTGCTGTGCGACCGCTTCTCGGATTCGACGAGGGTCTACCAGGGCAGCGTCGGCCGGGTCGATCCGATGCTGATCGAGGCGCTCGATCGCGTCACCATCGACGGCTTGCGCCCGGACCTCACCCTGGTGCTGGACGTGCCCGTTGGGATCGGGCTCGCCCGCGCCGCCCAGCGCCGCGGCGATGCCGAGCCCGATCGCTTCGAGAGCGAGGACGTCGCCTTTCACGAGAAGCTGCGCGAGGGCTTCCGCGCCCTGACCGAGAGCGATCCGGAGCGCTGCGTGCTGGTGGACGCCAATGCCGATGCCGACACGGTGGCCTCGCGGGTGTGGCAGGCCGTGCAGGCGCGTTTTCCCGAACTGGCGCGCAAGAAACGGCGCGTGAAGGAGCGGTTGTGAGCGGTCGGGGCGAGGACGTGAGCGAAACCCGCGCGCCGCGCCAGACCGTGGTGCTGTTCGGCCATGACGAGGCCGAAACGGCGCTGCTCGCCGCATATCGCAGCGGCCGCATTCCCCACGCCTGGCTGATCGGCGGGCCCAAGGGCATCGGCAAGGCGACGCTGGCCTATCGCATGGCGCGGTTCGTGCTGGCGCATCCCGACCCGGCAACGCCAGCCGTGCAGGGGGCCGCCAGTCTCGCCGTCGACGAGAGCGACGCTGCGGCGCGCCGCATCGCCACCGGCAGCCATGGCGGCCTGTTGGTGCTCGAGCGCAGCGCCAACGACAAGGGCGTGCTGCGCACGGTAATCACCGTCGACGAGACCCGCGAGACGATTGCATTCTTCGGCTCGACCGCCGGCACCGAAGGCTGGCGGGTGTGCATCGTCGACACCGTGGACGAACTCAACGCCAACGCCGCCAACGCGCTGCTCAAGATCCTGGAAGAGCCGCCGGAGCGTTCATTGTTCCTGCTGGTGAGCCATTCCCCGGCGCGGGTGCTGCCGACCATCCAGTCCCGCTGTCGCCGGTTGCCGCTGCGCCCGTTGTCGGTCGCGGACGTGCGCCGCGCCGTCGCCGCCAGCGCCGGCCTCGACCTCGATGATCCGGAACTCGCGGCCGCGGCGGAGGTCGCCGAAGGCAGTGCCGGGCGGGCTCTGATGCTGATCGGCGGCGAAGCTCTCGGGCTGACCCAGCGGACCCGCGCGGCGCTGGAAGTGCTGCCGCGCCTCGATTACCGGGCCCTCCACGTCCTCGGCGATGCCCTCGGCGGCACCGACCGCGCGGCGCTGGCCGCCTTTATGGATGCGATTGAGCGTTGGGTGAGTGAACGACTGCAAGTTTCTGATCCAAATGAACAATTGCCTCGGCTTGCGCGCCTCTCGGAGGTGTGGGAAAAGATCAGCCGCGCGGCCCGCGATGCCGAATCCTACAATCTCGAGCGCAAACCGCTGGTGTTTTCGGCCTTCAGCATGCTGTCTGAAGCGATGCGCTGATCGGCCGGGCCTGGTCCCTAAGCCGGCGCCGCGCCGCGGACGACCATGCAAGGTGCGACCACGAAACGGGCTCGACCGGCCCCGAATTCGCCGGCAAAGATCGGGTCCGACGACCCACCACCTGACGGCCGTATGAAAGGCATTCGCGACGATGGCGAACGCGACGAGTTCCAATTCCTTCTACATCACGACGGCGATCTCCTATCCGAACGGCGCGCCGCATATCGGCCACGCCTATGAGGCGATCGCCACCGACGCGCTGGCCCGCTTCCAGCGGCTCGACGGCAAGGACGTGTTCTTCCTGACCGGTACCGACGAGCACGGCCTGAAGATGATCCAGACGGCGCAGAAGGAAGCGCTGACCCCGGCGGAGCTCGCCGTCCGCAACGCCGCGCGTTTCAAGGAGATGGACGAGCGGCTGAACGTCTCGTTCGATCGCTTCATCCGCACCTCGGAGCCGGCGCACCACCGCTCGGTCCAGGCGGTCTGGGAACGCATGGCCAAGGCCGGCGACATCTATCTCGACAGCTATGCCGGGTGGTATTCGGTGCGCGACGAGGCCTATTACGCCGAGGAGGAGACCGTCGTCGGCGAGGACAAGGTGCGCCGTGGCCCGCAGGGCACGCCGGTCGAATGGGTCGAGGAGAAGAGCTATTTCTTTCGCCTGTCCGCCTATCAGGACAAGCTGCTCAAGCTCTACGAGAGCCAGCCCGATTTCATCGGCCCCGACAGCCGCCGCAACGAGGTGATCAGCTTCGTCAGGAGCGGTCTGAAGGACCTGTCGGTGTCGCGCACCACCTTCGATTGGGGCGTCAAGGTGCCGGGCGATCCGGAGCACGTGATGTATGTCTGGGTCGACGCCTTGACCAACTACATCACCGGCGTCGGCTTCCCCGACGAGGACGATCCGCGCTGGCACTACTGGCCGGCGGACGTGCACATCATCGGCAAGGACATCATCCGCTTCCATGCGGTGTACTGGCCGGCCTTCCTGATGTCGGCCGGCATTCCGGTGCAGAAGCGGGTCTATGCCCACGGCTTCCTGTTCAACCGCGGCGAGAAGATGTCGAAGTCGGTCGGCAACGTGGTCGATCCCTTCGCGTTGACCGAGCAATACGGCGTCGACCAGTTGCGCTATTTTCTGCTGCGCGAGGTGCCGTTCGGCCAGGACGGCAGCTACAGCCACGAGGCGATCGTCGCCCGCACCAATGCCGATCTCGCCAACGATCTCGGCAATCTGGCGCAGCGCTCCCTGACCATGGTCGCCAGGCAGTATGGCGGGCAGGTGCCGACCCCCGGCGCCTTCAGCGACAGCGACAAGGCGATCCTGGCCCAGGCCGACGCCATGCTCGGCCAGGCCCGCACCGCCATGGCGACCCAGCAGATCCATGTGGCGTTGAACGCGATCTGGGCAGTGGTCGCCGAGGCCAACCGCTATTTTGCCGGCGAGGCGCCGTGGGCGCTGGCCAAGACCGATCCGCCGCGTCAGGCGACGGTGCTCTATGTGACGGCGGACGTGGTGCGCAAGGTCGCCATCCTGGCGCAGCCCTTCATTCCGGCCTCCGCCGCCAGGCTGCTCGACATCCTCGGCATCGCGCTTGAGGCCCGCAGCTTCGCCGCGCTCGCCGGGCGCATCGCGCCGGGCAGCACGCTGCCGCCGCCATCGCCGGTGTTCCCGCGCTATGTCGAGCCCGCCGAGAGCAAGTGATGCTGGTCGATAGTCACTGCCACCTCGATTTTCCCGACTTCGCCGAGGATCTCGACGGCCTCGTCGCGCGCGCCACGGCGGCGGGCGTCGGCCGGATGGTCACGATCTCGACGCGGGTGAAGCGCCTGCCGGCGCTCATCGCCATCGCCGAGCGTTATGATGATGTCTACTGCTCGGTCGGGACCCATCCGCTCCATGTCGACGAGGAAGACGGCATCAGCGCGCAGGAACTGATCGACCTGACGCGGCATCCCAAGGTCGTGGCGCTGGGCGAGGCGGGGCTCGACAACCACTACGATCTCGGCTCGCCCGCGGCGCAGGAGCGCGGCTTTCGCGCCCATATCGCCGCGGCCCGTGCCACCGGCCTGCCGCTGGTGATTCACACGCGAGACGCCGACGAGGCGTGCGGGCACATCCTCGACGAGGAAATGGCCAAGGGACCTTTCCGCGCCGTGCTGCATTGCTACACCGGAGGACGCGAACTGGCGATGAAGGCGATCGGGCTCGGCCTGTCGATCTCCTTCACCGGCATTCTCACCTTCAAGAATTCGCAGGCCTTGCGCGACCTCGCCGCCGAACTGCCCGCCGACCGCATCATGGTGGAGACCGACTCGCCCTATCTCGCCCCCGGCAAATTTCGCGGCAAGCGCAACGAGCCGGCCTATGTGGTCGAGACCGCCAGGCTGCTGGCTGAAGTCCGTGGCGTCAGCTTCGAGGAGATCGCGCGCCAGACCACCGAGAATTTCTTCCGGCTGTTCAGCAAGGTGCCCGCATGACGACGACGCTGACGATCCTCGGCTGCGGTTCGTCGGCCGGGGTGCCGCGGCCGGCCCTGGGCTGGGGCGCCTGCGATCCCAACAATCCGAAGAATCGCCGGCTGCGCTGCTCGCTGCTGGTGGAGAAGCGCTCGGCCGACGGCGTGACGCGCATCGTGATCGACACGTCGCCCGACCTGCGCGAACAGCTGATCGCGACGGCCGTCGCTCATATCGATGCGGTGTTCCTGACCCATGAGCATGCCGACCAGACCCACGGCATCGACGACCTGCGCTCGGTGGTGCTGCACCAGCGCGCCCGCATCCCGGTCTATCTCAACCAGTCGACCTCCAAGGATATCCTGAGCCGCTTCTCCTATTGCTTCGTCTCGCCGCCGGGCAGCGATTATCCGCCGATCCTGACCAGTCTGCCGATCGAGGCGGGCGAGAGCCGGACCATCGTCGGCAAGGGCGGGGAGCTGACCTTGAGCGCCTTCCTGGTCCAGCACGGCAACATTCCGGCGCTCGGCTATCGGATCGGCAACGCGGCGTATTCGCCGGACCTCAACGACATTCCACCCGAGTCGTGGCCGGCGCTGGAAAATCTCGATCTGTGGATCGTCGACGGGCTGCGCTATGCGCCGCATCCCAGCCATTTCAGCGTCGACGACGCGCTCGACTGGATCGCCCGCTTCAAGCCGCGGCGCGCCGTCATCACCAACCTGCATTCCGACCTCGATTACGAGGTGCTGCGCCAGCAGCTGCCCGAGGGCGTGGTGCCCGCCTATGACGGGCTGCAGCTGACGCTCGACGAGGGCTGAGCGGGGACTGCTCCCCTGGCCATCCACGACCTGCGTTGCTGGAGCGCTGTCAAGACGTGGATGCTGGCGGCAAGCGCGGGCATCACGACTCACGACGCGCAGCGCGGAATTTCGGTGGCCACCGCACGATCGGGCGCGATGCTGCGCAGGTCGACGTCGCGTGCCAGGGTGACGTAGCTGCCGGTCTCCGAGGTGCGCAGATAGCTGGTGAAGATGATCGCGGCGCCGCCGATCTCTTCGGTGCTGCAGGCCTGCGGGCGTACCGAGATCGACAGCGAGCCGTGATCGCCGGCCTTCTTGCGCTCGAGCAGCGCGGCACGGAAGGCATTGAGACGCGCGACATCGGCATCGTCGAGGCTATAGGCGTAGATCCGGCTCGCCGCATCGGCCTCGCCGGCGAGTTCGCCGACATCCGGCAGTTCGCGCAGCACGAAATCCTGCGCCTCCTCGGCCGAGCGGCCGACCTTGACCGCGATGCGCAGCGCAACGCCGCGCGGCAGCGGCTTGAGGCTCTTCGGCAGCTTGATCGCGGCCCGCAATTGCGCCGGATCGCTGGTCTGGAAATCGACCCGCGCCAACCTGACCATCGACGTGACCGGCATGTGGCCGCAGCCGGCGAGGGCGAGGGCGGCTGCGCAACAGAACAGGCGGGTTGCGGATCTGGCGGCGCGGGGGCGCACGGAATCTCCATATTGACGAGAAGAAATTATCGTGTAATGATAATAAATCATCGCGTCAATGAGGTCGCCTGATCATGACTGAAGTTCTGACTGCAACTGCCTCTTCCGGCCGCCTGCGCCGCTTCTCCCGGGCCATGGCCGCGGTGACGACGGTCGGCACCGTCCTGATCGCCATCGCCATGGTCCTCGTCTTCTTCATTCCGGACTGGACGCGGACATTTCTGATCGCCCGCGTCGGCCAGCCGGGTGCCGGCCTGCCGCTGACGCCCGGCCGCCTCATCGCCGGCGCGGCGGTGACGGCGGTGCCGATCGGCGTGATGCTCTATGGTCTGTGGCAGGCGCGCGCGCTGTTTCGCGACTTCGCCGAGGGCCGCGTCTTCACCCGCGACAGCGCGCGGCGGCTGCATCTCTTCGCCGGCGCGGTGCTGGCCCAGGCGGTGCTCGGGCCGGCGTCGTCGACCGGTCTGCTGCTCGCCTTCACCTTGAGCAATCCGCCCGGCCAGCGGCTGCTCGGCATCACCTTGAGCGTCAACGACTACGTCGCGCTGATCGTCGGCGGCGTGCTGCTGGCGATCTCCTGGGTGATGGTCGAGGCGGCGCGCATCGCCGACGAGCACGCCCGTTTCGTCTGAGGCAGATTTGGAATGGCGATCGTCGTCAATCTCGATGTCATGCTGGCGCGGCGCAAGATGCGCTCCAAGGAGCTCGCCGAGCGCATCGGCATCACCGAGCAGAACGTCTCGCTCTTGAAGTCCGGCAAGGTCAAAGGCATCCGCTTCGATACGCTCGAGCGGATATGTGCCGTGCTCGACTGTCAGCCCGGCGACATCCTCGAATATCGCGCCGATACGGACGAGCGCGGCGACGATACGACGACGCGGTCCGCCGGCCACTGAGCGAGGCCGGCGCGCCCGCTCACGTCGCGACGCCGAGCATGATGCCGATGTTCTGGACTGCCGCGCCCGAGGCGCCCTTGCCGAGATTGTCGAGCCGGGCGACCAGCACCGCCTGGCGGTGCTGGTCGTTGGCGTAAACCCGCAATTCGAGCAGGTTGGTGTCGTTGAGCGCGAGCGCGTCGATCCGTCCCGCCTTCATCGAGGCGTCGTCGGACGGCACCACCTTGACGTACTGGGCGCCGGCATAGTGTTTCGCCAGCGCGGCCTCGAGATCCTTGGCGGCCGGCTTGCCGGGCAGGGTGTCGAGATGCAGCGGCACCGACACCAGCATGCCCTTGCGGAAATTGCCGATCGACGGCACGAAGATCGGCCGCCGCGTCAGGCCGCTGTATTTCTGCAGCTCGGGCAGATGCTTGTGCTCGAGGCCGAGGCCGTAGAGCTCGAACGCCGGTGCCCGCCCGGCTTCATAGGCCTCGATCATCGATTTGCCGCCGCCGGAATAGCCGGACACGGCGTTCACCGTCACTGGATAGTCGGCCGGGATCAGCCCGGCGACGACCAGCGGATGCAACAGGGCGATGCCGCCGGTCGGGTAGCAGCCCGGATTGGACACCCGCTTTGCCTTGGCGATCGCCTCGGCCTGACCGGCGTTCAGTTCGGGGAAGCCGAAGGTCCAGCCTTCGGCCACCCGATGGGCCGAGGAGGCGTCGAGAATCCGCGGCGCCCGCGGCCCGAGCTGGTCGGCCAGCGCCACCGCCTCCCTGGCGGCATCATCGGGCAGGCACAGCACCACGAGATCGACCTCGGCCATCAGCGCCTTGCGCGCCGCCGGATCCTTGCGCCGCTCCGGGGCGATCGAGCGGACCGAAAGCCCCGCCACGCCGGCGAGGCGATCGCGGATCTCGATGCCGGTGGTGCCGGCTTCGCCGTCGATGAAGAGGGTGGGCCTGGTCGAGGGCGCAGCCATGTGCTTCTCCCGCGTGATGACGATGTGAGTGGACAAACAAAAAAGCCGCGCTCGGGATCGGCGCGGCTTCAAGCGACTTCGGATGCATTCATGCAGCCATCATCGCTCCCGCGCGCGCGGCGCCGGACGGCGGAGACGACGGTTCTGGCCACACTTGATCATGGCCGGCGACATAGCGCCGCCGGAAGGAACTGTCAACGGCGGGAGCGGGGAGAGCCGCCCGGCTCCGGCGCCCCGCCCCGTTCGGCTATCAGATTCACATATCCGGGGGGCGGCAAGGAGCGAAAAGTTCCACTCTGAGCTTCATTCTTGTCATTGCCGGGCTTGACACAGTTGCCTCCCGCTAGCGGGCCGCAGCACGCCTGCAGTGACACGTTCATGAGATTCAAGCCGTGGCAGCAGTGAGAACTCGACGGACCTGTAAGCCTCGTCCTCTAGGGTCGATATTTAGCTCAACTTTGAGTGTCGCGCCGAGTTCGAAAGAGGCCCTATCTTGCTCGGGCAGAATAGATACGTGAAAAAATGCGTCTTGCCCCATGCTCGGCACATGGACGAATCCGTATCCGCGATCCTCGAAGATCTTTATAACAACCGCGTCGACTAGCTTTGCAGCGGCATCGTGCGCAACTTGAGTTCGATGAACGTTCGATATTGAGATGCCACGGGGGCCGCGGGATACATCTACGACCATGACGTCGCCATCGTGTACGCTGCCTACTCCTGATTTTGACAACACTGATGCATGCAGGAAGGCGGACTCGCCCAGTTGTTCGACGGCTGCGAATCCATAACCTTTATTTTCATCGAACCAATCAACTACGGCATTTGCCCTTTCAATGACGACTCCGTGCTTGGCACTGACTTTTACGGCGTCACGCGTAGACAGCTCTGCCTCTGACGTGCCGCCAGAGAACTTCAAGATATCAGCAGTCACTTCTTTTTGAACTTTATATTGGCTCGATTCTGGCACGCGCCCAAATTTCGAATCTTCATCGATTAGAAAGGCGGCAAAAGTCTCCCGCACCTTCTTCATGCGAACGTCAATTGCTTCACTTGACTCGGCGTGGCCGCGAATTTGTTTTGCGATATCGGCATTTGCCATGATGGCTGTTAGAGCCATCTGCTCAAAGTAAATCGGATTGTAGAGAGCCAACTCTAGGTGCGTCAGCCCGCTGTATGTTATTGCAGCGCCCTGGGACGGAGCGAGGTTGCCTTTTGATGGGTCGTGCGCCTCAACTAGCGAGGCCTGCATTAGCGAAGACAGCGCGCTTTCGACGGCCGTTTCGGCGAAGCCCATTCCATCAAAATACTGGGCAATGGATGCCGTAGATAAGTATCGACTGTCATCGGAGGACCGCGCGTCGTGTGTCGCTTTCAGAAGACCGAGAATTCTTACGTTTAGAAGCGGAGATTGAGCAATCTCTGTGCTCACGTCGAACATCGGAAAAACAGAGTGAGCATCGCCGCGTTTATAGAAATTGTAGTCTCCCAAAATCAGAGTGAGCATAAACCGGTCAGCTGACAAGGGCTGCTGATCGCCTGCAACATATGACCTGAGGAGATCCTCGATGTTTAGCGCCGACGAAGTTATGACGCGCCGAGCCAGCGCGAGGGTTCGACGGATATTGTAGTTTGCCAGGCTTCCAAGCCTGTTTGAAATGTAGTCTTGCAGCACGAAGATATCTTCGATCGCGGAGGCAAATGCCTCAAGGCTTTCTAGCTTAACTCGAAAATTGCCGGCGTCGTAGACGCCAGCAGTTTTTCCAGTCGGTTTGATTTTCGCCTTCAGATACTCAAGCCGCTTTCGAAAGATTTCACGCGGAGGCGGGGTCGGTAGGAAGTATGATTTCGAAGAATAGATGTTGAATATCTCAGTTTTCGAAAACGCCCAGGCGGAGCGATCGGTCAACGGAAACAACAGGAGGCAATGGGTGACGTGTCTCCTTAGGCTCTGAAAGTATTGGAACAACGTCTCTTTGAACTGGGCGGAAAATTCGTCTGTGTTGTCGACAACAAAGATTGGGAGGCGTTTTCGGTTTTCCACGATGTCAATGAGCAGTCGTCGGAGATAACCCTCGCGATCTTGCTCGACCCGCTCATCCATGTAGGTGCCAAACTTCTCCTTGAAGGCATTCTTGTCTCGCTTGTAAAGCTCAGCGTCGACGCCCTCGCTGCGCTTGACATATTCCTGATAGTACAAGCCGAGCAGCTGATCCCAGTTTGGAAAGCCCTTAGGATAGAGCTCTTTCTCGATCTTTGAGATGATATCGTTCGTAAACCAAGCCGGTGACGTGCCTGTATCGCCTGTGGCGTCCAATGCATTAACGTTCACCACGACGCAGCGCTCCCGTACATTGTGGGGAAGCGTCGCTTTGAAAAAGCGCTCTAGGAATGTCGTCTTACCGGCTCCAGACGGTCCGACAATGAACACGGTGTCCCCGTGCTTGTCCGTTATCGTGCTTGAAATGAGCTGCTGGAGACTCTCGTCGACCTGCTTATCGAGCGGGCTGATATTCCCGAGCACGTAGGTAGTCAATTTTTCAAGAGCGAAATCGGCGATACGGCTTTCTTTTGTCTCGACGAAGCACTCAATGAGCATGTCCGGATCAGACTCGCCCGCCATTCCCGCAAAGAACGAATTGAATATTCTGTCCAGATCGAAGGCAATCTGCGACTTCTGGTTGGGGTGAATGTCGGAATCTGTGAAAGCTGAATGAAGACCAAGCGTCAGTAGCAATCGCCGATCATGAATCTTGTCGAAAATGTGCTTGTACAACGAGCCTCGATAACCTTCTTTCGACGCCAGCTCGAAAAATGATGCAAAATCGTCTGCGATCGACCGCAGATTTGGAAACACGATCGCTTCCTTGGTCTTGTAGTTTTCGTTGGGAATGTATGGCCTAAAGAATATCCACGTTGTTCCGTCGGTAACGACAGCTAGCTGTATGCCATCCGGCGCGCAATAGGACGCGGCCTGTTCTATCCCGTCGATGCATTTTTTAAGCGCGGGACCAGATATCTTGTAGAGCGACTTAGATTTGGCACTTGTCGCAAGCTCCAGAGCGCCTTGACGCTTTGCTTCAATCACGAGTGCAGGCCGATTGTCGTCGCTCACTACGTAGTCGGAATATCCGTTGTCGTTCTTGCGCTCGGCAGACAGATCGGCATGATCCCAGCTTAGCACTTCCGTGAAAAACCTGACTATTAATTGGAGCTTGGCGTCTTCTTCCGTGATTATTGTGTCCAAGCGTGGCTCAACATCATCGATCAGAGCGACGGCGCGCGCATAGGAGGCATCTAGAGCAGACATAAAGGCGGCTCACATCTTTGAAGCGGTTCGTTGCCCGCTATCTCAGCGTTGATGATAGCAACGCTGGGATGATGCCGCTACTTTTGATTGTTAGGTGTCGGCGGGTGGGCTTGGTCGTCGCCTCTTCAATCTGGGCGCTCTATTTGAGGACGCGACGATGGCATCGATTGCTCGCCTGGCTGCGCTCGCCATGCGCGCGTCTCCAGCGTCAATCGACCTCGACACTTCTCGAGCAGCCTCGCCAGCCTGCGCGTCTGCTTGGCGCTCCCGACCTTGGTACCCATGTCGATCTCCCGTCATTCACTACGGGCAAACCAGCTATATCCTCCCCGAAATTAGGACAATCAACGCGATGCGCCCGAGTTAACGGGGTGTTTTGCGCCTCGCTGGGCGATGCACCGGAGCGGGTGGGCTGGGTGGTGCTGGCGGGCGGCTGGCCGCCCCACCAGCCGCAGGGCCGCCCGCCGGGCGCTGGGCCGGGCTTGGCCGGGGTTGGTAGCCGTTCTGGGGGCTCGCCGGGACTCGCATAAAGTCGCCTGGGAGCGTTTTGGCGGTCGGGCCGTACCCCAACCGCGCCCGGGCACCGAAATGGGGCTGCCATGGCTGCTGCCATGCGCCAAACGGGCATAGCCGCCCACTATGTTGGCAACCAGCGAACAACACTGCCCGCAAACTGCAACTTTTGCGCAATCAGGGCGCGCAGGCGCGTCGCGGTCATGATAGTTGACGGGGCTGGCTGAACTTCAGGAGTTTCCGTGGGCGAAGCGGAGGACGATGAAGACCAAGAGATCGAGTACGGCAGAGAGTATGCGCACACTGCCGACGACGCGCTTGCGGAGGCCAGAAAGCTGATCGCCCCGTTAGGCGACAGTGATGTCTGGCCGGACTGGCAGAGTGGCGTACCAAGGTTTCTGAGGCGCACGGTTTGGACGCCGAGATTTCACCTTGGAAAGGTCCGCCACGATCGCAGAAAGGTTCAGGCAACTGTCAGGTATCCGTGGGTCAAGCCGCGCCTCCTCTCGGAGCTGAGAGACAACTACGGCCTGTTGCCGTCATCGAGATACTCAAGTGAGTGGTATGGAGTGTATCGGGTGTTCGTACAGGGTATCTCGATAGGCCGATTCTGCGGAGTGGACCCGACGGGTACGATTTACATCGGCCGAGCGGGCAGCAAGCGGGGCTGGTCGATTCTGAGAACCCGGCTCATGCAGCTTGCGAAGCGAGAGCATCACGTCATTCAGGCATGGGATCATTGCGCTGCGCGGCAGAAGCAATATCCCTGGTCTTCGCTGGCAGTCGATTGGGCCTATACTCAGCACTGGGTTGATCACAAGGGCGAGGAGGTCATTGGAGCGCCGCGAGCCGAGAGCTGGCTGCTCGAATCGTACAACGATTGCTTTGGCGAATATCCGCCGATGAACGAGAAGGGTTGAGCATCTCAGATGGGCAGATCGGATTGTGCGCATCGAGATTGAGCAGCTACTCAGTATGCGAAAGAGCGTGGCAAGCTCGGTTCCCCCGGTCGAGGACCTGTACCTTCAGGCCGACCGTCACGTTGAGTCTCTCGCGAAGCAGGCCTGCCGAGCATCAAGGTCGAGAACGGTCAGCTGAGCGTGCAGCACGGCAGCAGCTGGACTGGCTCGGGGGGCGAGGCCATCGCGATGATGGCGTGGTTGTGCGCCTGTCAGCTCGCGGAAGCCTTGCACGCGCGGATCGACGAGATTCGGGTCGACGAGCTGCGGCGAGGTCTCGTCGTCATGCACCCCAACGACCGTAAGGAGAAGCTGGCCGACATCGACAACCGCATCCGCGCTGGAGCTGGAGGAGGAGTTCTACATCATCCGCGCCGACGGCAACGGCATCACCATTCCTCGCCGCGACAAGGCTAGCCCGGCCGCCTTGGCGCGCCGAAGCTTCTTAGGGGAGGCGGCAGGCCGGGCATGACGATGGAGAGGCCGAAGCAGTGGTTTGCCGCGGTTCAGAGGCTCAAGACTGGATCGCCTTGGCCGAGCCGACCTGGTCGCGCAGCACGAATTTCTGGATCTTGCCGGTCGAGGTCTTGGGCAGCTCGCCGAACACGATGGCCTTGGGCGACTTGAAGCCGGGCAGGTGCTCGCGGCAATAGGCGACGATGTCCGCCTCGGTGGCGCTCATCCCGGGCTTGAGCTCGACGAAGGCGCAGGGCACCTCGCCCCATTTGCTGTCCGGCTTGGCGACCACCGCGGCGAACAGGATCGCCGGATGCTTGTAGAGCACGTCCTCGACCTCGACCGACGAGATGTTCTCGCCGCCGGAGATGATGATGTCCTTGGAGCGGTCCTTGATGATGACGTAGCCGTCGGCATCGAGCACGCCGAGGTCGCCGGTATGGAACCAGCCACCGGCGAAGGCTTCCTGCGTCGCCTTCTCGTTCTTCAGGTAGCCTTTCATCACGATATTGCCGCGGAACATGACCTCGCCAATGGTCTCGCCGTCGCGCGGCACCGGCTTCAGGGTCTGCGGATCGAGCACCGTGACGGCTTCCTCCAGCGGGTAGGGCACGCCCTGGCGCCGCTTGAGCTTCGCGCGCTGGTCGGCGGGCAGATCGTCCCAGCCGGGCTGCTCGGCGCAGACCGAGGCCGGGCCGTAGACCTCGGTGAGGCCGTAGACGTGGGTGAGGCGGATGCCGATGCGCTCGGCGCCCTCGAGCACCGCGACCGGCGGCGCCGCGCCGGCGATCAGGCCGGTGACCGGGCGCACCGCCTCGCCCTTGGGCGCCTGCGGCGCATTGATCAGCGTGTTGTAGACGATCGGCGCGCCGCACATGTGGGTGACGCCGTGGCGGGCGATCAGTTCGAATATCCTGGCCGGGTCGACCTTGCGCAGGCAGACATTGACGCCGGCGGTCGCCGCCAGCGTCCACGGGAAGCACCAGCCGTTGCAGTGGAACATCGGCAGCGTCCACAGATAGACCGGATGCTGGCCGAGCCCGCCCGCCAGCACGTTGCTGACGGCGTTGAGATAGGCGCCGCGGTGGTGGGTGACGACGCCCTTGGGATTGCCGGTGGTGCCCGAGGTATAGCTCAGCGCAATGGCATCCCATTCGTCCTGCGGCGTCGCATAGGCGAAGTCCGGATCGCCGGCGGCGAGGGCGGCCTCGTATTCGATCTCGCCGATCCGCCGGCCGCCGGCGAAGGCTGCATCGTCGACGTCGATCACCAGCGGCTTCGGTCCGGTCATCAGCGCCAGCGCGTCGCTGGTCACGCTGGCGAATTCCGGGTCGACCAGCAGCACCTTGGCGCCGCCGTGATCGAGCATGAAGGCGATGGCGGAGGCATCGAGGCGGGTGTTGAGGGTGTTGAGCACCGCATCCGCCATGGGCACGGCGAAATGGGCCTCGTTCATCGCCGGGATATTCGGCAGCATGGTCGCGACGGTGTCGCCGCGCGTGATGCCGCGGCCGACCAGGAAGGCGGCGAAGCGGCGGCAGCGCGCGAAGGTCTCGGCCCAGGTGAAGCTTTGATCCTCATAGACCGCGCTGGTGAGCTGCGGATACACCGCGGCGGCGCGCTGCAGGAAACTGACCGGCGACAGCGGGACGTAATTGGCGGCGTTCTTGTCCAGCCCGATGCCGTAGTGGCCTTGGGGTGAGGGGGGATGGGCTGCACTCATGGTCGTTCCTCCGCGCACGCAAATCGAACTCGCAACGACTTATACGGATTCCTGAAAAGCGTTTTTCACAAATTGCCGTGCGTCGAGGGAAAAATCGCCCCTCATCCCGCGGCGCCGCGCAAGAAACCGATCGAGATCCACGGCACCGCCGCGACAACGAGCAGGCCGATGAACAGCGCCAGCAGATAGCCGAGGATCGGGCGCATGCCCTCGGCGGGATCGACCCGGCCGATGGCGCAGGCGGCGTAATAGCCGACGCCGAAGGGCGGCGCGAACAGGCCGATGCCCATGGCGAGGATGACGATCATGGCATAGTGCACTTCGTGGACGCCGACGGTGCGGGCGATCGGAAACAGCAGCGGGCCGAACAGCACGATCGCGGGGATGCCCTCGAGCACGCTGCCGAGCACGATGAAGGCGACGATGGAGACGGCGATGAAGGTGGCGCCGCCGCCGGGCAGGCCGGCCATGGTGGCGGCCAGCGTCCGCGAGAAGCCGGACTGGGTCAGGCCCCAGGCCATGCCGGTGGCGGTGCCGATGATCAGCAGGATCGCGCCCGACAGGCAGGCGGTGTCGACCAGCATCGGCACGAGCCGCCGCCACGCGAAATGGCGATAGAGTACCAGCCCGGCCAGCACCGCATAGACGATGCCGATGGTCGAGACTTCGGTAGCGGTGGCGACGCCCTCGACCACCGCGGCGCGGATGACGAAAGGCAGTGCGATGGCGGGCAGGGCGATGATGAAGGTCTTGCCGATCTCGCCCGCCCCGGCCCGCTTGACGTGGCCGAGATCCTCGCCGCGATAGCGCCACCACACCAGGGCGGCCAGCGTCAGCGCCAGCACGAGACCGGGAAGCAGGCCGCCGGTGAACAGCGCCGAGATCGACACCCCGGTGACCGAGCCGATGGTGATGAGGACGAGGCTCGGCGGGATGGTCTCGGTCTGGGCGCCGCTCGCCGACAGCAGGGCGACGAGGTCGCCGGGTTTGGCGCCGCGCGCCTTCATTTCCGGGAACAGCACCGGCGCCACCGCCGCCATGTCGGCGGCCTTGGAGCCGGAAATGCCGGAGACCAGATACATCGCCCCGAGCAGCACGTAATGCAGGCCGCCGCGGACATGACCGAGCAGGCTGGCGAGGAAGGCGACCATGGCGCGCGCCATGCCGGTCATCTCGATCAGGAGGCCGAGGAAGACGAACAGCGGTACCGACAAGAGGATGATATGGCTCATGCCCTCGTCCATGCGGCCGACCAGCACCATCAGCGGCGTGTGGGTGGTGAGTAGCAGATAGCCGAAGATCGACAGGCCGAAGGCGAAGGCGATGGGAATGCCGGCGAAGACGCAGGCGCCGACCAGGCCGACGAAGAAGATGATCAGGTTGAGATTGCCGAGCTGGCGCAGAAACGGCTGGGCGAACCAGAATCCGGCCATGACCAGCGCGACGGTCAGGATGGCGCCGAGCACGAGGCCGGGACGGGCCTCGCGCCACAGCCGCAGAACTGCGAACAGCGCCATCAGGGCGATGCCGATGGGCAGCGCCGCGGCGCGGAAGCTGTTGGCGATCTGCAGCGCCGGCGTCGTGATATAGCTTTCCTCATAGGCGTATTCGTAGGATGGCCAGGCCACCAGCAAGAGGAAGCCGAGCGCGGCGCAGGTGCCGACGAGGTCGAGAAAGGCGCGTTGGGACACTGATGCGCGCGCCACCAGCGCGGTCATGCGCATGTGTTCGCCGCGGCGGAAGGCGATCGCCGAGCCGAGCATGGCGAGCCACAGGAACAGGATCGAGGCGAGCTCGTCCGACCAGACCAGCGGACTGCGCAAGCCGTAGCGGGCGACGACGCCGACGAACAGGATGACGATCTCGGCGACGACCAGCAGCGCCGCGGGGATTTCCACCACCGCGCCCACCGCCCGTTCCAGCTTCGCGACGCTGCCGTGGCCGGAGAGGCGGGTGCCCGCTCCGGCCGGCGCCGCGCCAGGCCCGCTGTCCAGCTCGGCGACCTGCATGGCGTCAGGCCAGCTTGCCGACCGACTTCTCGAGCAGCGCCCAGGCCTGCTCGCCGTATTTGCCCTTCCACTCCGCATAGAAGCCGGCGGCGCGCAGCTTGTCGCGGAAGGGGCCGGTGGCCGGCTGGTTGAGGATCATGCCCTTGGCCTTGAGCTCGTCCTGGGCGGTCGAGGCGAGCTTTTCCAGATCGGCGCGCTGCTTGAGCGCGGCGGCATTGATGTTGTCGGCGACGATGGCGCGCACATCCGCCGGCAGCTTCTCCCAGGCGCGGCGGTTGGCGAGGAACCAGAAGCCGTCCCACATGTGGTTGGTCAGGGAGCAGTATTTCTGCACTTCATAGAGCTTGGCGGTGACGATCAGGGCGAGCGGATTTTCCTGGCCCTCGACCACCTTGGTCTGCAGCGCCGAATAGACCTCGCTGAAATTGATCGAGGCCGGTGCGGCGTCGAAGGCCTTGAACATCGAGGTCCACAGCGGCGACACCGGGACGCGGATCTTGAAGCCCTTGAGGTCTTCGGGAGTGTTGATCGGCTTGGTGGAGGAGGTGGTCTGGCGGAAGCCGTTGTCCCAGATCTTGTCCATCACCACGAGATTGGCCTTGGTGATCTCGCCGCGGATATGGGCGCCGAGGTCGCCGTCCATGGCCTTCCACACCGTGGCATAGTCGGGAAAGGCGAAGCCGATGCCGCTGATCGAGGCCGCCGGCACCAGCGTGGCGAGGATCAGGCCCGACAACGTGAAGAATTCGACGCCGCCGGAGCGGATCTGGCTCAGCATGTCGGTGTCGGAACCGAGCTGGTTGTTGGGGAAGATCTGCAGGTCGAAGCGGCCCTTGGTGGCGTCCTTGATCGCCGCCGCCATCTCCTTGGCGCGGATGTTGAGCGGGTGGACGTCGGGCAGGTTGTTGGCGAACTTGTAGCTGAATTCGGCCTGCTGGGCCCGCGCCACCAACGGCGCGCCGAGGCCGCCGGCCAGCGTGGCGGCAGCGGAAGCTTTCAGCAGCGTGCGACGCGACAGGTTCAGACGCGACGAGTTCATTGGACGTTCTCCCCCAAAAGGACAAGCACCCGCACTTGGCGGCGGGCCGTTTCAAGTCATCTTAGCCAGCGCCTGCAAGCCGGTCATCAGCCATCCGGGATCGATTTGGATGATTTCCGAAGCGTCTGCAGCGGGCAGTCCGGCCGACTAAAGGACCTCCGTGCCGGGTGCAAGCCCTGGGCGCAAACGGCGGCCGGCGGCGGCTCATTCCGGGTGAATGGAGGCCGCAGGCCTTGTGGGCACCGGTGGCGGTTGCCAGGCGCTTCAAACGGCCCATGGCCGTCACAACGGCTTCGCGGCGGCCCGCTGCTGGCACAAGACGTATGCTGGGCCGATTAACTTATGCGGGGCGGATCAACGCCGCCGCAGCTCGCGGAAGCTGACCGCAGGCCAATGGTCAACGCGCGGGCCGCGCCGTGCCGTGGCTCGGCAGCGCTGAGCCTTGTTAAAGCGAGGTCGTCGCTGCGGGTGCATTGGGCCTCGATGAGAGCCCACGGCGGCGCTTCGTCACGCGCCATTATTGCACGCTGCGTCGTGCGGCTGAGGGGGCGTCGCGTCGCCATCGCATGCGATCTTGCTGGCGGCGATCGGCGCGGGATTGGATGCTGGCGCCGGCGCCAAAAGACGTTGTCGGACTATGTGTTTGCGGCCAGAAGTGAATGCCGCAGCCGAGCTTTGCGGGCAATCCGGGTCAGTATATATATTCCATAATATACCTTATGCGAATCGCGGCTGAGCTGCGACCCTGAGTCGCTGTGCCCGCAAATGAGTCATTTTAAGCGAACTCGGAATCGGTTTGCTCCTCTTTGGCCGCTTGGGCGAAGCGAAGACAAGTTTGGAAGGCCTCGGTCGTCATCGAAAGCGCAAGGCTCGCCGGCCGACGTCGCAAATGCGCTGGCAATCGAACCTTTCAAACGCTTGCTATGCCGGTTGGCCGCCGGCGCGGCCGCGGACGTGTCGACAACTTCGGCCGCGTCCCGCTTAGCGTAAATGGAGTCGGCAGTGCTTCCTGATCCCGCGGGAATGCAATGCCAAAGGTCCCGCCGGTGCCCAAACCTGCCAGCCTGCGCGTGCCCAACTGATTGAGCCAGCCGCTGAGAACGCGGCCGGGGCGGCCTTTGTAAATAGCACCGAGTGGAATCAACACCTCGTATCGCCCCCTTGAAAGGCATACTAGCTGTGCGCACATACTAATAACGGGGAAATGTTGGGGTGATCATGCGCAACAGAGAATTGCTCAACCGATACGGGCCGAGCGCGAGCGGCGACTATCTATTCAACGGGACGAGCATTTTCGACATCCTCCACAATCAGGAGCGCCAGGCAGGGAACGCTCCGACCAGCATCAACGACGACGAGCTGCTCAACACTCCGACGGATGACCTTGTCGATCGCCTTGTCGCGCAGTTCTCCATCGACGTCCCGGTTCTCGATCGCGCCGCCGCCTGGGTGGACTCTTCTGAAGGCCCTGTGGCGGTTAGGGATTACTGGTCGCGCGGCGTTGAGCCCGGTTACACGGTGCTCGGCACCCTGCTCCGGCTATCCGTACCATTCAGCGGCGACGCCGAAGCATTCGCCATCCAGCCTTCGACCATCGCCTCCGGACCACCCCGCGCGCGCGTTGTGCAAGGTGCCATTGTCATCGCCTATTCCGCTGTCGAGCTCAATCCGCAGCAGGCGAAGGCCGAGCTGGAAGACGTGATCGACAACATCGAGAAGCATCTCGGATGGCTCCGCCAGTCTGTTAATCCCTTCAACGAGAAACTCAAGACGGTGGTGCGGACTGCGGTTGAAGCGCGCAAAGCCAAGGTCTTGAAGGACCGCAACTCGATCGCCGCCCTAGGCTTCAATCTCAAGCCGCGGCCCGACGCGCCCAAAACCTATGTCGCGCCCGTAAAGCGCAAGCCTGTCGGTGTTCAGACCGTGAAGGCGATGGCGCCATTTAAGCCCGAACCAGTTCTCGACGAGGAGACCTACAAGCACATCCTCAAGATCATGGAAGGCATGGCACATGTCATGGAGCGCAGCCCGTCTGCCTTCGAGACCATGGGCGAAGAGGCCCTCCGCCAGCACTTTCTTGTGCAGCTGAATGGCCAATTCGAGGGCGCCGCCACGGGTGAGACCTTCAACCACAGTGGTAAGACCGACATCCTGATCAGGGAAAAAGATCGCAACATCTTCATCGCTGAGTGCAAGTTCTGGGGTGGAGAGAAGGCTTTCCTTGACACCATCACCCAATTGCTGGGGTACCTGAGCTGGCGCGACACTAAAGCGGCAGTGGTCATCTTCAGCCAAAACGTCGACTTCTCGAAGGTGTTGGCGACCATCGAAACCGCGATCCCGAAACACCCAAACCACAAACGAGGCCCCGTCAAGGAGAGCGAGACGCGCTTCCGCTCAGTGTTCGGTAACCCAACGGACGCGAACAGAGAGGTCATCGTCACCGTGATGGCCTTCAACGTTCCCAAATGATAGAAGGCTGATCTGCAGCGGCTGTCCAGGTTAATTCCGATAACTGGACCGGGCACCGGAGAACCTTCGGCGACATACCAGATTGCGCAGCGCATCTACCCATGCACGCATTATCGTCCCCTCCCCACTCCGTCCGCCCTGACCCTCCGCTGCTTTTCGCCATCTCAACCTGTAGTACAATGCAGCATTTGAAGGTTGAGAATCGATGAGCTGGCCCCGTTATCGGGTCGCCCCGGCAGAATGCGCGCATGCGCTGGGGGTCGTGAGCATCAATTATGCGCGGTTCGAACTGACCCACGTTTGGATGCTTGCGGCGGTCGCAAACCTCCAAGAGCGCCAGGCCGCGGTCATTTCAGCCCGGACGAACCCGAGCGACCGGGTCCGCCTCATCGAAACGTTTGTGAGCTACGTCGATTGGCCGGAAGATGCGGCGGCGGCGACGAAGCACTACCTCAAGGCCATGGGTATTTTGACGACCAATCGCAATTTGCTGGTCCACTCGAATATGGTCGAGGCTTGGCAGAACAAGACGGCCATTTATTCGGTTTCTCGTCAGGGCAGCACCAGCGTTATCCAATCCTCTCTGGAGGACATCAGGCAGGTTGCCGACGACCTGAACGAATACTTCGACTTCGGCCACAAGCTGTCGAATTACATCGCGACCAACATCCATCATGCGGCTCTCGAAGAAGGCATGTTTGCGATTTCGCAGATTCCTGCCTTGCCGCCCCTTCCCGCCCATCTTGATCCCGCCCAGCGGAAGAAATGATGATCCCCCACATTTTGCTGACCGGCGCCGGCTTCTCGTACAACTGGGGCGGATACCTGGCGAGCGAGGCGTTCGAATACCTGTTGGGCGTCACCGAGAACGACGAGGATCTTCGCAAGGTCCTGTGGGCTGACCAGAACCGAGGCTTTGAGGCGACCCTTGCCCGGTTGAGGAAGGAGTTCGAGGAGAACTACACCCCGCAGGTGGAGCAGGACCTGCGCAACATGACCACGGCTGTCCGGCGCATGTTTGGCGATATGTGGCTGGCCTTTAGCCAATCGAAGTTCGACGAGGCGTTTGAAGACCCGCGGCTTGGCGTCATTCGCTTTCTCACCCGGTTCGATGCGATCTTTACGCTTAACCAAGATACTTTGCTTGAGGCCCACTACCTGCCGGTCGTGACCGACACCGATTTTGCGAAGAACACCTATCAGGGGCCGCGGAACGTCGGCGCCTATCGTCCTGGGCTGGTGCCGGCCATGGACACCCTGACGTTTGGCTCCCTCGCTGCTCGAATTCCTTTGTTCAGGGCCAGCGACGACTTTTCGCCCACGCGTAATCTACAGCCCTATTACAAGCTGCACGGCTCGATCGACATCAAGGACGGTCGGGACATGATGCTGATCTTGGGCGGGAATAAGGAAGCCGACATCGGCAAACACCCGCTTCTTGAATCCTACCACGCGCAATTCGAGTGGTGGCTTAACATGCCGATGGCCCGCCTCATGGTGATTGGCTACAGCTTTGCCGATGCTCATATCAACCGGGTGATCTTCAACGCCATCGAAAAGCGCGGCCTCAAGCTGTTCCTGGTTGGACCTGACGGCGCAAAGACCATCGACTCCAATCCGGCCCTACCGCTCAATCCCCGGCAGCAGGTCAAGGATGCAATCGTAGGCGCTTCCAGACGATCGATACGGAACACGTTATCCGGCCGGGACATGGTGGAGCTGATGAAAATCGAGCGCTTCTTCCATGACGGCCGAATGGCCATTACCCGCATTCCCGCCCTTTAGGTGATCCATGGCTGAAAAAGAAAAGCCAACAGCCTTCGTCTTGCTCCGCAAGGAAATCATCCGCTTTCTCAAGGATCCAACGCCGGAGGTGCTTTGCATCCGTGGTAAATGGGGTGTCGGGAAGACCTACACGTGGGAGAGCTTGCTCAAAGAGGTGGGCAAGGATGTTGCCCTCCAGTCGTACTCCTACGTCTCGTTGTTCGGGCTCGATACCCTCGACCGCTTCAAACTCTCGACTTTCGAGAATGTCATTCCGATGGCGAGCATTGCCACGGGGCCGACGATGGAGACGTTGGGCGAAAACCTCAAATCGTTCGGAGCGAAGGCTCTCGGCGTCATCAAGCCAGGTCTTACCACCATCGCCGAGCAGGCCGCGTTCCTGTCCGTGCGCAATTACATCATCTGCATCGATGATATTGAGCGGAAGGGCGAGAAGCTTCGGGTGATCGACATCCTCGGGCTCGTTTCCCTCCTCAAGGAACGGCGCAAATGCAAAATCGTCCTCATCCTGAATGAAGATGAACTGGACAAAACCGGTGATCGCCAAGCCTTCGATAAATACAGCGAGAAGGTCATAGATACCTCCCTGCGGTTTGAACCCACGTCGGCGGAGGCGTGCCAGATCGCCTTCAAGGGAACCGAGACATCCGACGATTCGATGCGGGAGAATTGCCAGAGGCTTGAAATTGCCAACATCCGCATCCTCAAGAAGATCGAGCGGTTGGTAAACGATGTGCGCCCTCACCTCACGGGGTTTGACCCGCGTGTCTTGACCCAAGCGGTCTCAAGTCTGGTTCTCTTCGGCTGGTGCGTTTACGCCAAGCAGGACGAGCTGCTGCAATACACGCTCAACGAACGCTACAAGTCCCGCTATGCGCTAAACGATCGAAAGCTCACCGAGGACCAGAAGAAGCTGGACGACCTGCTAGAGGCCTATCCTTTCGGGCTGGTGGATGCCCTCGACCGCGTTCTGCTGGATGGCATCCAGAAAGGTTTCATCGATAGCGACAAGCTCATCGAAGAAGCTAAGAAGCTGGACGACAACTACAAGAATGAGAGCCTGCGCCACGCCGTCCAAGGACCTTGGGACGCCTACCGGGATTCGTTCGACGATAACATAGATGGGGTTTGCAAAGGCCTCATCCACGCGGTGAAGACCTACCCCGACCATACGCCGGTCAACTACGTGGATGGCGCGATCATGTTTCTCAAGCGTATGGGCAAACCTGCAGATGCCCAGCAGGTGCTCGACGACTGGCTGGAGGCCAATAAGGACCAGCCTCGCGGGTTCTACGATATTCGGAGCGGGGCTTTCTCGGTGCAGGACCCCGGCCTGCGGACGGCCATCACCAACCGGTACAACTCCTATGCGGACACCCGAGATCCAGCGGAGGTGCTATTCAATATCGCCAAGGACCATGGCTGGAACGAGGAGGACATCGCTCTCTTGTCGAAGGTAACCCCCGACGAATTCTACGCGATGTTCAAGCGGCTTCGAGGCCTTGAGCTGCGGTCGGCGATCAAGAAGGCACTGGAGCTGGGAGGCCAAGGAGCTGGCGATCCTGCCTACGCCGCTATTGGAGCAAATGCGCTCGCCGCGCTGACCAAGCTGCGCGGCGAATCTGCAATCAACGAGCAACGCGTGTCAGGCCTGTATCAGGTACCCTAGAAGCTCTGCCCGAGCCCAAGCAGCCACGCCGGCATAGGCAGTACAATAGCAAAAGTCATTACGGCGCCAACCCGCGAGGTCGAGAACGCGCCGAACGTGGACGCTGTTGTCTAACCCTTCACGCCGATGCCAGCGACGATTTCCACTCGCCCGGCGTCAGCCTCCGCTTGCCGACTTCGTGAGGACGGTTGAGCAGAGCAATAAGAGCCATCATCGCTCCCGACATGAATTTCCTTCGGGCGTCGCCATCTTTGTCTCGCTCGGGCACCAAGAGATTGTTGCAGAGCGCCTTCACGCTGTCGGTGTTGAAGTTCATCTCGACCTCATGCGCGAAGCGATTTCGTACCTTGCGCAGGATCTCGCATTGCTGCGCTTCGTGGTTAGTGATGAGCCCCATGGCAAGGCATCCGGCTATCCGCGTGCTGAAGCCGCCGAACGGCGCGTTGAAGCCTGACAGAAGCGCCCTGGCGCTGGCGTTCTCGATGAGGAACGCGGCCAACGTGTCCATGAGCAGCTTGTCCAGAAAGGACGTTGCGACCAAGGCAACGCCGCGGTCGGTTTCCTCGTTCAGCTCCTGAAGCGCAGTCAAAAATCCCTTGAAGTGCGGGTCTTTCTCCCAAATCTCATCCCGGGCAATTGCGTAGGCCTCAAGCCATTCAGGGGCTTTCTCGTTCAAGGCAACCTCCAGCAGCTAGAATATTTTTCCCGGGCATATATTTAGCCCAATAAAATTTTTCTCGGGGTTCTTTTTTAACGCCAAGAAGGATTTTTCAAACTTCAAAACGGGTGTCACCGTAATGAGCTGGTCCCGGAAATCTGGACAGGACGATAAGTGGAATTTCTGCCTGACAACGGCGATAATCGCCGCGAACAGGAGAGACCATGACGAGACGACCCCGCCGGAACCACTCACCGGCCTTCAAGGCGAAGGTGGCTCTGGCCGCCATCAAGGGCGATCGGACGATCGTCCAACTGGCCGAGCATTTCGACGTTCACCCCAATCAGATCACCGCATGGAAATCGCAGCTCGAGGGCAGCGCGTCCGAGGTTTTCGGATCGGGAGGCGGAGCGCCGGCCATCCCCGCGATCGATGTGAAGTCGCTCCATGCCAAGATCGGGGAGCTGACGCTGGAGAACGATTTTTTAGAAGGCGCGCTCACCAAGGCGGGATTGCTGAGCGCAAAGCGATGATCGACCGTGAGCACGATCTGTCGATCACCAAGCAGGCAGAGGTTTTGAAGATCAGCCGGGGCAGCGTTTATTATCTGCCCCGCCCAGTATCGCCCGCCGACCTCGAGATCATGCAACAGATCGATCGGCTGCACCTGGAATACCCCTTCGCCGGTTCGCGTATGTTGCGAGGCCTGCTGGCCTTGCGGGGGTGCAAGGTCGGCCGCCGGCATGTGAAGACGCTGATGCGGCGGATGGGGATAGAGGCGCTCTATCGCCGGCCGCGCACGACGAAGCCTGAACCCGGCCACAAGATCTATCCGTATCTGCTGCACGGCATGGAGATCACGCGACCGAACCAGGTCTGGGCCATGGACATCACCTATATCCCGATGGCCCACGGCTTCGTCTATCTCGCCGCCGTGCTCGATTGGGCGACGCGTCGTGTTCTGTCCTGGCGATTGTCGATTACGATGGAGGCGTCCTTCTGTGTCGAGACATTGGAGGATGCTCTTGCGCGTCACGGCAAGCCGGACATATTCAACACCGACCAGGGCTCGCAGTTCACTGGCGCGGCCTTCACCGGCGTGCTCGCCGATAACGGCATCGCCATCAGCATGGACGGCAAAGGAGCTTGGCGGGACAACGTGTTCGTTGAGAGGCTGTGGAAAAGCGTCAAATACGAGGAGGTCTATCTGCGAGCCTATGAGACCGTCGGCGAGGCGCGAAGCTCGATTGGTCGGTATCTCGACTTTTACAATGGCCGCCGCCCGCATTCGAGCCTTGACGACCGCACCCCGGATCAAGCCTACTTCGATCTTCCTCCGCTCCGCGCGGCGGCCTAACCCCGGCAGAGCCTCCACTTATCGACGCGGAAAATCTGTTCAGACAACCGGGACCACCTCAGTTGCCGCGCTCCAAGCCGCGTTTCCAGTTGGTCTCTTCAGATCACCGCCCGCCTGCACTTAGCGCCCTTCATGTTATCCGATACGAAGTGCCGGCACTGGCATCGTGATTCTGCCTCCACACCAAACCTCGTGACGGCGTGATGTCCCACGCCGGCGCACGACAGGCCGACCATCTCGTGTCCTTATCCCCCGCCGACAAGCCAGCCAGTCGCAAGAAGCGCGTCGGGCGAAGCTGGAGCGCCTTTCTTCGTGCCGCTCGTCGCTGGCGAGGCATTCGGTGGGCGCGACGGAAGCTGGCCACCGTACCGGCGGCGGTTCGGATCGCGTTCGTCGCAGCGACGCTCCTCACGGCGGTCCCGCTGGCAAACGTCGTCTATCAGGTGGTCCGTAAACCAACCGAGCTGTTCTTTTTCTTCGGCCATGCGCTCGACAAGTCGCCGAGCGAAACTTGGCAGCAGTACGGGCCTCTCTTCCGCAAGTATTCGACCGACACCATCACGCCCGAGCTGCTCGCCGCGCTGGCGCAGATCGAGAGCACGGGCAATCCGGTGGCGCGCACCTATTGGCGCTGGCGGCTGACCTGGAATCCTTTCGGGGTGTACAAGCCCGCTTCGAGCGCCGTTGGCCTCTATCAGATGACCGATCCGGCCTACGCCGAGGCGAGCCGCTATTGCGTCCGCGGACACATTGTCGCGGATGCCGATTGCTGGTTCAACACCCTCTATATCCGCGCTCTGCCGAGCCACGCCGTCGAGCTCGCGGCGGTGTACCTCGACCGCGGCGTCGCGGCGGTTCTCGCCCGCGCACCGGCACCGGACACGACCGCGAGCCCGCAGCAGAAGCAGGATCTCGCCGCATTGATCCATCTCTGCGGCGCGGGGCCCGCCCGGGCCTTCGTGCGCCGCAGATTCCAGGTGATGGCCGGCGAGCGCTGCGGCGATCACCTCGTCACGGCCTACCTCGCCAAGGTCAATGCGATGAAGCGGCAGTTTTCTCGCATTGCGGTCAAAAAGCAGGATTAGGCGAACGGTGAGCGCGGTTGGTCGCGAGCTTGCCCGATTTCAGGGGTGCGAGAGCAAGCACGAGGAGTTTCACGCGCCCTCGCCCACGTTCGGATTGGCCGGCTTGCGACGGATCAGCTGCAGGAATCCGGCGCCGAGGCCGAGCGCCGCAAGCAGGAACAGCTTGCCGAATTTCAAGACGCCGGCGGCGGCCAGGGCGAACCGGCCGAGCTTCTTCGCCGCGAATATACCCCTCCTTGACGAAACGCACCACGACGATCCAGCTGCCATGATCGCCGACGCCGACCAGGAGTCCCTGAAACGTATCGTCGATGTCGCGATTGCCCATGGCGCGCAGGACGCGACCACCTTCGCTTCGCGGCACGAAGTATTCGCCAGTGTCCCGATGTCTCCGAATGACCGTGCGAGGGTGAGGCAAACGAAGCGGTAATTCGGAGACGGGACACTAGTCCTGCGGCGTCGGCGTCACGGCCGTGCTCGGCGGCAGAATTGGATATGTCACTTTCGGCTGTTCGCCAGTCAGGGACGCGAGGAAGGCGGTGATCTTCGTCACGTCGTCGTCGGACAATTTCTGCCCGAGCTGGCTCGCCCCCATCACCGAGACGGCCTGACGGAGATCCCAGGCCTTGCCGGTGTGGAAATAAGGCGGCGTCAGCGCGATGTTCCGCAGCGGCGGCACGCGGAAGACATATTCGTCACCGGCCGACCTGGTGACCTGGAAGCGGCCCTTGTCTGCCACCGGCAGCAGGTCCGCGCCGGGTTTTTCGACCGCGCCGAACGGCGCATACATCTGGCCACCAAGATTGACGCCGGCGTGGCAGGCGGAGCAGCCCTTGTCCATGAACAGCGCCAGACCGGCCTTCTGCTCCGCGGTGAGCGCATCAGCCTCGCCGCGGAGGAATTTGTCGAATGGCGCGTTCGGCGTGATCAGCGTCGCCTCGAAGGCAGCGATCGCGGTCACCGCGTCCTCCATGGTGATGGGATCCTTGCTGGCGGGAAAAGCGGCGGCAAAACGTGTTGCGTAGCCGGGAATGCCCTTGAGCATCACGATGGCATGCTCGGCGCTGATCCCCATCTCGATGGGATTTTGAATCGGGCCGCTAGCCTGCGCCTTGAGGTCGGACGCGCGCCCGTCCCAGAACTGCGTCGCGTTGAACACGGCGTTGAGCACGGTCGGCGCATTGCGCCCGCCCCTCTGCCACTTGTGGCCGATCGAGGTGGGCAGCATGTCGACCCCGCCCAGCCCGATCTGATGACAGGTGTTGCAGCTGATATTGTGGCTCTGAGACAGGCGCGGGTCGAAGAACAGCGCCTTGCCGAGCTCGACGAGTTCCGGAGTCGTCGCGACGCCCTTGATTGCCGGCGGCTCAAGCGGGATCGGCTTGAACTGCTCCTGAGCCTGCTTCATCAGCGAATCGTCCGCTGCCGTTGCCGGCGCGGCCGATCCGAGAGCGAGCAGCCCGCACAATCCGACGGACAAGAGTGGACGCATTGGAAGTCTCCCGCTGGGAAAAGTCGGTTCGATCGTGGCGTCGCAAGCGCCTTGAATCGACGAAGCTTGCGCGAACCGGATTGGATGCAGCGAGAGCGGCCGATCTAAGGCGCGAGATCGGCGTCATCAAAACTTCAACAGGATGTCACTTGTAGAGGCAAGGAACTTCAACCATCGCGATATTCGCTGGCCGTTGTCACAACTTGGCCTGGCTGGATGCCTCTGCGCCCTGTTCAGATTCGTTTCAGGTGGAACTCGCCGGTATTGCTCGACGAGCGGTCACTACGCGGGTGGACGGGACCCCATCCAAATCGCATAGGCGCTCATAGACGGCGCGCGCCGTATGTCGCTCATCTTCGCGTTCATAGGCATCCGCCAGTTCCAGCAGGCTCTTTTGCGCCTCCAATGCTTGCGCCGTACTGGAATGGTCTTCCAACAACATCCAGTACATCTCCATCGCTTGCCGCAGCTGGCCTTCGTGGCGGTAACGGTGCGCCATGGCCAAGAGATGATCGAGGCTCTGGTGGATGGTGTAGGATCGGCGTTCCAGCCAATGGGCCGTGCGCGGTTCGGATTGCTCAAATTGCATAGCGTTCTCCTGCTGATCTGGGCTTTTCTCGAGTCGTCGAAGTCACACCGTCCTGCTTGATCCTAGTGTGGCGTCTCGCGATTGCCTACCGCCTTTGCGGCAAGCCTCTCGTAGGCAATTGCGAGACATAAGCCACACTAGCACTTTGATTTTGCTAGTGTCCTTGTTTCCAGCGTTCGTATAAGCGCCTGTTGCAATGGAATACGAACGTTGGAAACGAGACACTAGGGCTGAGGCCGCCGTTCCGAAGCCCCCGATTGCGCCGCCAGGGCGTCGTCGAAATCGCGCTGTTCGACGCGCAGCGCGCCGATGTCGACCACCGCACCGCTCGCAGTCGGAAAGACGCGGCGGATCGCATTCAGCGCGGCGCGATCGCAGACGAAGCGAACCTCGGCAGCCGACAGTCCATCCGTCAGGTCGGCCAGGGCCGCGACATTGACCCCTTTGTCGACGGGCTTCTTGCGCAGATGGACCCCCAGAATTGCCGCACGGGCATCGCGATCGGGCCGTGAGACCTCCAGGTGAAAATCGAGCCGGCCCGGACGCAGGAGCGCATCATCGATCATGTCGAACCGATTCGTGGCGGCGATCACCCAAACGTCCCTCAGCGCCTCGACACCGTCAAGCTCCGTCAGCAACTGGCTCACGACCCGATCGGTCACCGGGGAGCGGCCGTCCAAGCCGCGCTTCGGCGCCAGGGCATCGACCTCGTCCAGGAAGATGACGCATGGCGCCGCATGACGTGCCCGCGCGAACAGTTCGCGCACGCCCTGCTCCGATTCGCCGACATATTTCGACAACAGCTCGGGGCCTTTTACCGAAATGAAGTTGAGATTGCTCTGCGAAGCGAGTGCCTTCACCAGAAGCGTCTTGCCATTTCCGGGGGGGCCGTAGAGCAGGATGCCGCGCGGCGGCTGCAGCCCGAATTGTTCGAACAGGAGCGGCTGGCTCAACGGCCAGGCGATCGCTTCGCGCAAGGTGGCCTTGATAGGATCAAGGCCGCCGACGTCCTCCCATCGCACGTTCGGGACTTCGACCGAGACTTCGCGCAGCCCCGACGGCGCCACCTCGCTCAATGCCTCTCTGAAGTCGGACATCTTGACCTCCATGGCCATCAGCGCCTCATAGGATACTGGCCCGGAACCCAGCGCCAGCTCCGGCAGTTGACGACGCAGCGCCGCCATGGCGGCCTCGCGGCAAAGCGCATTCAGATCAGCGCCGGTGAATCCGTGCGTCGTCGCAGCCAGATCGGCGAGGTCGACGCCTTCGGCGAGCGGCATGCCGCGAGCATAGATCTCCAAGATCTCGCGCCGGGCATGCTCGTTCGGAATGCCGATGGCGATTTCGCGGTCGAAACGACCGGGCCGCCTCAACGCCGGGTCGATGGAGTTAGGACGGTTCGTCGCCGCCATCACGATGACGTCGCCACGGCTCTTGAGGCCGTCCATCAAGGCGAGAAGCTGTGCAACAACGCGCTTTTCGACCTCGCCTTCGACACGTTCACGCTTGGGCGCGATCGCATCGATCTCATCGAAGAAAATGATGCAGGGCGCCCGCCGCTGGGCGTCTTCGAAAATCTTGCGCAGCCGGGCTTCGCTCTCGCCAACGAATTTCTGCATGATCTCGGGGCCGCTGACGTAGATGAAAGCCGCGGCAGCCTCGTGAGCCACGGCGCGCGCCAACAGGGTCTTGCCGCATCCGGGCAGCCCATGCAGCAGCACCCCTTTTGGCGGGGTCATGCCGAGACGCTCGAATACCTCCGGATGCGTGAGCGGCAGCTCGATCATTTCCCGAATCTTCGCGACCTCCCGCTCCATCCCGCCGAGGTCGTCGTAGGTCACGATGTCCTCGGCCTCGGCTGCCGCCGGGCTCGACGCGCCACGACCGGCATTTTCGACCGCGAGCAAGGTATCCGGGTGGATCATGACCGGCCCGTCAGGTTCGGTCCGGACGACATGGAAATCGCGATGGTTTCCTCCGAACATGGCGATCCGCACGCGATCGCCAGTCTGGACCGCCAGTCCATCAAGCCGGCTCGCGGTATGTTCGATTTCGTCCTCATGCAGGGCCCCGGCGCCCAACGGGGTCACGATCAGGCGTCGGGCGATCGCGTGAGCGACCTTCCGGATCGATGCCTTCTGGCCGAGCGCCACCCCTGCGTTGGTGCGACCGACGCCGTCGAGCTGAATGATCTGTTGCCCTCTCTGTTCCTTGAAGGTCGGCATCGCCTTGGCGACCGTTTTGGTCCGACCTTCGATCTCCAACACGTCGCCGGGCGCGGCGCCGACCTGCCGCAGCGTGTCCGGGTCGATCCGGACGATGCCGCGTCCAACGTCATCGCGCCGCGCCTCGACGACCGTCAGGCGCAACTTGTCGCCATTCTCAGGTGCTTGGTCGGGCATGGCATTCTCCACTTCCGGTCGTTGAACCGTTGCTATTGGCCGCGCACCGCCAGATATTCGACCTTGATGCGCTGAGGTATAAAGTTCGTGACTTTGTGCAGGGCGCCGATGAAGAGGATGCCCGCCTCCTCATCGCGAAGCGTCGCGTCGATCTGCCCGGCGATGAAGCGGTCGCGCGCTTCGAGTAATGCTGCGGCCTGTGCGTCCGTGCGATCCGGCGATTGCAGCAGCTTGTATTCGTCGAGCAACAAGGTCGGCGATTCGGTGCCGACGAGCGTCGCGCCGTCGCGCATCAGGCTCTCCAGCAACTGGTGATTACGACTGCCCTGGGACGCCAGGTCATGCACCAGCTCGATCTCGTGGCCGCAGACAGGCAAGCTGTCCTGGTACAGTTTGGCGCGCTTGAGATCGAGCCCGAGCGTCTTGATCGCAACGGCGATGGCGTGCCAGATCGCGTCGAATTCGGCGGATCGCTCCATCCACTTGCTCTCGCCGTAGCGGGCGACGAAGGCCGCCTTGTAGGCCGGCGCCGCGGAGCCCATTTCCGCCGTGCTGTGAACGACTGGAACGTAGATCAATCGGGCCATCGCGCCAAAATCTCTGCTGACAAGTTCTACTGACAAGAACCGCGCAATCGCGGCTCGCTATGTTTTCTTGGTCAGACGGACTTCGAGAACGCCGTTGCGCAGGCTTAGCTGCGGTGCGGCGGCGAGCACGTCTTCGATGAGCGTTTCCTTGCGATAGAGCCGCTCGCCAGCTTTCGCTTCGAGCAGCAGGATGTCGCCGTCGAGAACGCAGCGAACGTCCTTGCGCTCGACGCCGGGCAATTCGAACAGCAGCACGATCTCGGAGGGCTCGTCGAAGATGTCGGTGACGGGCTCGAGGACTTCGAGCGAGCTCTTCTTCGCTGCCCGTCGCGGCGGCGCTTCCGTGCGTGTTGAGGGGGCCTCGTCGGCGCCCCGCCGCTCCCTCGCGGCTTCGTCGAGGGTGCGTGTTCCGAACGAATATTCCATCACCCGGCCATCCTTCTCGTGCCGGCCGCGGCGCGGGAGCTGGTCGAAATCGGCGAGTACGTTGAACAGGTCGGAAAGCCCCCGCGCGATTTTTGCGAAGCCCGCCGCGCCGGTGATATCGTCATCCTTGTCGTTGCGATCCCTCTTACTCATGAGCCGTACTCCCTCGTTCGAATGGCGCCGCGACGACAGCCCCCAGTGCCTGCTCGATCCGTCCCAATCGCCCGTCCATCGCCTCCAGTGTCGCGGCGTGCGCCGGCGCCAGGCGGTCCTGATGTCCATTGTGATTCCACCAGTCGAGGCCGAGCTCACGAGCCTTATCGACCGAGCAGATCACCAGACGCAGCTGAATTGTCAGGAGCTCGACCTCGACCAGCTTTATCGAGATGTCGCCTGCGACCACGACGCCTTTGTCAAGAATGCGCTCGAGCAGATCGGCGAGGTTCGTGCTCTCGAGCGAGTGGTTCATGGACTGGGGGGAAGGCATGTTTACACCTTTCATAGCGTCCCGTCCGGGACGCCGAGATCGAGGGAGATATCCTTTTCGGTAAAGCCGAACTGCCGTTGCAGGCGCAGGATCTCCTCGGCTTGAGCGAAAAGCGCTGTTCCTACGTTCTCGATCTGCGTGTCGGTAAGCCGGCCGCCCTCCATTCGGCGCACCGCCTGTCGTTCCAGCACCTCATGAAGCAGCTTCACGAGGGTGAGCACGAGCCGGACAAGGCCGTGGGCCGGCGACGCGCCATCGGCGTCGCGGCGAACGTCGGGACCCTGCGGCGGACCGCCGGCGACGCCCCCAAGGATGACGTCGTGGGATCCGTTGTCGCGCAGAGCGGAGGACGTTTCTGATGACGGCGATGGCGGTGGTGGTGAGGCAGGCCCTGCGGGGGTCTGCGGCCGCACCGCCGGCACGGACGGACGCCCCTCCGGCCAGATCGTATCGACCGAGCCCAAGAGCAGCCGTAGGTCGAGGAATAACAGGTCGACATCCGCCAACCCGATCGTCACATTACCTTGCACCGACACGCCACGATGGAGAATCCGGTCAAGCGCTTCTGCCAGCGGGAGGTGGTTTTGCCGCGACGGCGCCAGGCTGGTGCGGCTGGCCTCAGGCACTGGCATCGCCCCTGCCCTCCGAGGCCCCAGCCTTCGAATGCAGACGGTCGAGACGGTCCAGCAACGTCTGTTCACGCGCGTCGAACTCCGCCTCGGTGATCGCGCCGCTGTCGAGCGCGTGGTGGAGCGCGGACAAGTCAGCCATGATCGCCCGTTCGTTAGCCTCCGTCTCTTTCTGAACCGCCTCGTACACCTTCTCCAGAACGAAGAACAGGCCGCGAACCGGCGCCGCCAACAGACTGTCGATGATGATCATGATCTTGTTCTCCGCCTATCGGTGGCGCTGACGGTTGATGTCTCGGTCGCGCGGTTCGCGTCGTACTGGAATGCCTGATGGTCAGGATCGTTCTCAGAACGGAGACGACCCCGCGCAGGGGCACCGCCAACAAATCGTCGATGAGGAACATCCGGTCTTTCTCCGCGATGGCCGTTGGCTTGCACGCGTGCGAGAGCCGGGACATCAGCTATCCGCCTCGAGGATCGAATTGCACGAAATTGTACGGCGGCCAGGGACCGCCAAGTTTGAAGGCGATATCGTCGTCGATCTGCGCCGCCGAAGCATGGATGGCGGCTTCGAATTGATCGAGGCCCGACCGGTCGACCAGCACCGCGAGATTTGCGATCTCCTTTTCGCCCCGAACCGGCAGGGTGATCACTTCGGCGCAACAGGCGCCGACGACGGCCAGGACCTGCGCGGTGCGTGCTTCACGGTAATTGCGCATGGCCTCGTCAAGCATCTGGCCAAGGCGAATCCGGTCGTCGTAGGAAGGAGTCCGGCGACCATTGAACGTTCGCTCGCGCGCTGCCCGCAGCGCCGGCGTCCGTTCAACCAGATAGGCGATCGGGTCCGCGACCTCGAGGCCAAGGCGCAAGCTCATTTCGACTGCACCGGCAATCCGGTGTAACTGTCCCTCGAGCACATCGCGATGGTCATCCAGGAAGGCGCGAAGCTCGTCCTCCGACTCGGCCACGGTGCCGAATGCCATCGGCAACAGGTCGTTCTGTGTGTAGAGGGCGGTGAGCACGCGCTGGCTGGCGGCGATGTGCCGGCGCTCAGCCCGCACTGTCGCGAGCGAACACTCGCTGACGATCGCGCAAACCGAGCCCGCGTCGAGCCTGTAGGCCGGCTGATCGAGGACGCCCTGTAGCGCGGGCAGCTCGCCCACGCTGGCACTTCCGACTGCATAAACGTAAAGGCCCATCTCACAATCTCCCTCCGCCTCGGTCTCCGCCTAAAGGTCTCGCGGTCCAGTGCGGCGTCTCGTCATTTGCCGACGCCTTTGCGGCAGGTCGCTGCAGGCAATCGCGAGACATAAGCCGCACCAGCTGTCTGATATTGCTCGGGTCCCTTGTGTCTCCGAATGACTGTGCCTCAAAATGACGGTGTCTCCGAATGACCGGCCGGGCGTGCGGAAAATCCAGCGGTCATTCGGATACGGAACAGCAGTGCCCGTTTTCCGAAGTTCGTAAATCAGTGCAGCGCCCTGTCGCCCGTCAGCCCTCGCCCGGAGCGAGATGGCTGTAGGATCGGACGGTAAGGTCGAGTTCGAGTTCAATCGAGTACTCCTCCCGTTCGAGAACCTCCTGCGTCAGCGGCAGGCCGAGCATCTTCATTTCGAGGTTCGGCACCAGGACCTCCGCTTCCGCGGACCATCCCTCAGCGCCATGGTCAAGAGGGGCGATCTTGGTGATGCGGATCTCGCGGGCCCCCAGCTCTGTCGCAAGAAACTGCTGCACGGCAGCGCGTGCGGCGGAGACCTTGCCGAATGCCGCCGGTGCGGGCATCGGCATCGGCGCCGGCGATGGTAGTGGCGGAGCCGTTTCCACAGTTGCCGTCCTCTTATGTTGCTTTGCTTGTTCGGTGTGTTCGTTCTTCGGCAGCATTCGATCTATCTCCCTCAATCGAGCGGCTCGGCTGGACGCCCATCGCCCGAGGAACCGCAAACGGTCGAAGCAATAATGCGCTGCGCCTAACCTCAGGTCTCCTCGGACGCCGTGCAGACCTCAGTAGGAAATCCGGAACGTTCGCTTGGCCGGATGTCGTCCGACAGGTGACCTATGTGGCGCTTCGAGCGCATGCGCGCGCGGCGCAGTGCCGTTCAGGTTCGCAAGAGTGTCGGCGATTTCGGCGTCGATCTCGCGAAAGCGTTCTCTGATGACGTCGACACGATCGCGCGCGGTTCGCATTTCCTGGGTTCGCCGCGCGCGCTCGAGCTCGAGAAAGCTGATGCGAAGATAGGCTTTGTGGGCGGGAATTTGGGTATCGGAGCGCCCCGTCAGCGTTCGTAGATTGGCAAGCCCCCTGGACGGCCTTGTATGAACCGACATCGTCATTTTCCTCCTTTGGATCGCAGCGCCGCGCGGCGGTCCGGGCGCTGGTCCGGCGTCGCCGGTGTCGTGGCATCGACATCGCTCGTTTCGAAGCGGCGGAGGAGAAGGTCGACGAAAGCAGACGCGCCTGCGGTATCGCGGCCACCCTTGAGCGCCGCAGGCCTCAGGATGTCCCGGCACGCCGAGCGGAAGATGGGGTTGTGTCCGCTGGCTTCGCCGCCGCGAGCGGCGAGGACGCGAGCAAGAGCGATCGACGCCCGCAAGGTCGGATAATGGGGGTCGGGCCCCTCGGTACGGCACCGTCTGACCAGGTCGACCACCCGCTCGGCACGGCTCCTGTCGATCCCGGACTTGCTGACCGTGATCGCAATCTCCGTGTCGCGGTCGTAATGATCAAGATAGAGTGTAATCATGCGATCGAGCAGCGCGTCCTGAGTGCTGTAAACGCCGGCATACTCCGACGGGTTCGAGGTGAAGATCGCGCGAAAATGCGGATGGACGTTAACGTAACCTTCTCCACGACCGTGCAGTCCGGGGACGTTGAGAACCCCCTCGGACAAGATGCTCAAGAAGGGATTGTTCGCTTCCGGCTTGCTTCGATTGAATTCGTCATAAATGATCGAGTGGCCGAGCCGGCAGGCCGTTGTGATCCGGTTGTCGATCCAGAGCGGCTGCCCGTGCTCTTCCAGCTTGATCACCGAGGAGATGTAGTTGTCGACCACGCGTGACTTGCGATAGCCGCTCTCGCGCCCGATCAGATCCGAACTGCCGAACTCGTGGTCGCCATGGAGCAGGATGGCCGGTCGACCAAGCTGAGCGGCGACATGGAAGGCGAGAGTCGTCTTCCCCGTACCCGCAGGCCCGGAAAAATGGACGGCGTAGCCCGCCTCGAGATAGGCCAGTGCCCGTTCGGTGAGATCCTGAACCGCCGGAGAGGTCACGAACGCATTGCTCGGACCCAACGCGATCGAGCCATCGTCGCCGCCGGCGGAGTCGCCGGCGACCGGATCCAGGCTCGCGATTGCGAGTGCACTCATTTCGAATCTCCTCCGCGAGGATCAGTCGAGCCGCGATGGCCGGTACTGCCGAAGTGACGCCGACCGGATTTTGCGCTTGAGTCCGGCGATTGCGCCGCGGCAGTGTGCGTCGCAGCAGTATGCGCGGCTGCAGTATGCGTCTCGGCGGATGCAGCAGCCGACGCCGGCGGCTCCGTCTGGCTGACGGGCGGCTTCGCCGCAAGCCGATCGCTTCTGGCGGTACGTTCGCTTCCACGCCATATAGCGACGGCGTTGCGGCGATCCGATGCATAGGCAGCAAGACGGCCACGGACAGCAGCGGCGCGATCACGGCCTTCCCTGGCGAAGCCATCGCAGAGGGACGCGACGCCGCTGGTCAACCCCCGCATAAACGCGGCCGCCTTCTCGCGCTGTGCCACCGAAAGCTCGCGGCGGCGCTGCCGAAAGACAACCATTTCGCGCCTGAACCGTGTCAGAAGCACCCTGACCTCGCCGCGCCGTTTGCCAACGATCGCGATAGCATCCCTTTGATATTCGCGCCCTGCCCGGCTGCGTGCCGCCTTCAACCCTTTCAGCAAGGAGTGAACCTCTTCGTGGCGGGCCTTGGTGATCTTCTTGGCCTCCAGCGCGTGCTCGCGAGTTGCCCTGACACGAGTTGCCCGCAGGCTGTCCAGCAACGAGCGAACTTCGCCGTGTCGCCGTCGGGTCAATCCCTTGATCTCGGCCGCCAGTTCACTGCGCTGCCTGCGCGCCGTCGATATTTCAGCCGCCACGCGAGCGGTGCCTTCCGCCACTTTCGCCATGTCTCATGCTCCGTTTTTGACAGACCAGTCGCGACCGGGAGCGCGAGTTGGAATGTTCTCGCCCTCCCGGCAGCAGTCGACGTCGCTTACGCGGGCGCCGCGGCGGAGGCCGTAAGGCCGACCGCTTCGGCGTATTTGAGGTAGGTCTCCACCGACGCGACCACGACGCGAGCTTCGATCGTGATCAACTCGATACCGACCAGTGACACCTTGACCCAGGCATCGATCACGATGCCCTTGTCGAGGATCCGGTCGACGACTTCGGCGAGGCTCGACGAGTCGGTGGCCTTTTGTACACGTGCCATGAAGCTTCTCCTTCTGAAGGTATTGAGTGCTTCCAGAACTTACCGGATCAGGTCAGAACCCTCCGGCCACCGAGTGCATTGCAAACGCGAGGCCAATCGACGGCATCGCAGTCGAAATGAGCTGAAGCGCGTCGTATCAAAGACTTGCTCACATGACGCCATAGCTGGTTCGTCATCCTGTTAAGCCAATGCGGGCGAGCGCACCCGAGCTAAGGGTGGCAATGCCCGTTTCCCATTCCTGTCACCGCAGCCACGACGGCACTGACTTGAAACGGCTTTGCTAGAAAACCATCGATCTCGCAGGCGCGCACTGCCTCCGATATGCGCATGTCGTCCTCGATGTAGTAGCCGGAGATGAGAATGATCCGCATCGCCGGCTGCAGCCGGCGCAGTTCTTCGATCAGCCGCAGGCCGTCCATGTCCGGCAGACGGGCGTCAACGAAGGCGATCGGAAAGGGATGCTCGGTGACGGACGAAATCGCGCGGCGCGCCGAACCAACTGTTGTCACAGCGCAGCCAATACCAACGAGGGCGAGCTCAAGAACCCAACACATGTCCTGGTCGTCATCGACGACGAGGACCGTTTCCGGCACCGGCGGGATCGCGGACGCGGTCAACTCGGGACCCCCTCTTCTATCGCGTCGGCCGTGCCGTCGCCTGAGTCCCGCGCGACGGGAAGGCGCACGACGAAAGTCGTGCCCTTGGGCGACGTACGGACGTCGACGCTGCCGCCGTGCTGGCGCACGATGGAATGCGATACCGACAAGCCGAGCCCCGATCGCCGGCTGTCGGATCGCATCGTGAAGAACGGATCAAAGATCTTGGAGACGTGGGCTTGCGGTATTCCCGGACCTGTGTCGCCGATCTCTATGACGACGGAACCACCATCGCCCCAGCAGCCGATGGTCAGCCGGCCGCCATTGGGCATCGCCTGAAACGCATTCAGGATGAGATTGATGACGACCAGCTCCAGCAGGTTCTGCACCCCTTCGGCGTTGAGGGGCTCAACCGCGCGCTGCAGGTTCCAGTCGACCTCGGTTCCTGCCGCGGCTTCGCCGGATGCGAGCATCAACGCGTTCTTCAGCACATCGACCACGTTGACCGTCGTCGTTTCCTTGATCGGTCCCGGTCGCGCGAAGCGCAGCAGGCTCTCGACGATGAGCGAGGCGCGATCGATGCCCCCGATGACGCGGCCGATGCACTCCTCGAGCAGAGCCGGCGATCTCATCCGGTCCTTCATCAGCTGGGCGGCCGCCGAGCTGACCCCCAATGGATTGCGGATTTCATGGGCGATGCCGCCGATCACCATGCCAAGCGCGGCGAGCTTTTCGCCCTGGCGGATCTGCGCCTCCATGGCCCGCTGCTCGACGAGATTGCGTCCGACAACCACAACGCCGGTAACATCGCCGAGGTGGTCGGTCATTCGCGACAGGCGCCAGGACACCGGTATGCTCTCGCCGTCCCGACATTTCATCGGCCATTCCACCGAACGGCGATCATCGATCTCGGCGATCCTGTGAAAACAGGCTTCGACCTCATTATTCTGCGGCTCGTCAATACGGTCCGCGAACTTGGCGCCGCGCACCTCGACGTCCGAGTAGCCGGTCGATTTCGCGGCTGCCGAGTTCCAGGTCATGACCGCCCCGTTCGGGTCGGTAGAGATAATGAGATCGCCGGCGCTCTCGACGATACTGGCCAGATGCAGTTGCATCCGCCGAACCTCGTCCCCGAGCTGCAGCAGATCGGTCACATCGTCCATGACCAGGATCGCGCCGCGCGAGCCGCCCTGCAGCTGCAGCGGGCAGATACTGTAGGAATAGATCCGCAAGGAAACGCCTGGCGCGCGATAGGTCATCCGCTGGCGATGCAACGTCTTGCCGGTGACGATGACCTCTCGGATTTTCTGGTCCAACGCGGTGTCCTGGAACGCGGCCGGAAAGATGTCGTGCAACCGTCGCCCCAAGGTCGAGCTCAGGCTGGCCCGCGATTTCTCCAAGAAATTATGATTGACCGACACAATGGAAAGGCGCTCGTCGAGTATGAGGATCGACGACGGGATCGTTGCCATGACGGCGTGAAAGAAGCTTTCATAGTCGAGTGGGGTAAGGAGCATGGTATTTCCGTCCCTCTCGCCGCCTAGTGTGGCGTCTCGCAATTGCCTACCGCCTTTGCGGCCAGTCTCTCGTAGGCAATTGCGAGACATAAGCCACACTAGCACTTTGATTTTGCTAGTGTCCTTTATGTCTCCGAATGACCGTGCCAGGGTGAGGCAAACGAAGCGGTAATTCGGAGACAGGACACTAGTTCAACGAATTCAGATTCGGTCGAAAGCTGAACGGGGGCCACGGGCCCGATAACACAAGCGCAAGATTCTGCTGTTTGACGCGGTCGCCAAGCTCCCGGACCTGATCCTGCAGCGCGGCGGCGTCCGTCTTGGCCACAAGCAGAGCATATCTGGCGACGAGTTCGGCGCCGCCGGAATCGGCCACTGCGCCGCTACCAAGTTGGCGAATACCGGCGGTGAGCGGCTCAAGTTGCGGCAGGAGCTGCCGAGCACGCCCGGCAGCCTCGTCGCGGCCGAACGCGAGCAGCGCGCTCCGATCTCGACACAGCTTCATGTAGCGGGCTCCCTTCGACAGCGCCCGCAGGTCGGGCCATGCGCTGCGAGCCAGCTGGTCGAGAATTTCCGGGCTGTCGAACCGCGCGAGCGCGCGCAGGTCCCACTCCTCCTTGCCGGTGACGGCGCGGAGAAAATCGGCGATCGTCCCCTCATGCGCCTGCATGAAGGCACCAAGGCTGTCCAAATTGGTGTAGAGGGTACCGAAAGGTGCGGGAAAGACCGCGGCCGCCTGCATTGCCCATTCCACAAGCTCCGCATGGCGGCGGACGCGTGGCGCGAGCCAGGCGACATCTGCAAAGCGCCGCTCGGCGTCGGCGCCGGAATAGTCGGACAACGGAACGATGCCGATCAGGGCTGCCACCGATCCGACCCGATGCAGCATGAGTCGCTGTTCGCAGACGTCGTCGGGCAGCCGCATGTCGTGCACGGCAGATTCGGCGACGAAGGCGAACAGGCACACCGCCTGGTCGCTCGCCTGATGTCGAGCGTCGGCTCCACCTTGCGGTAACGCCAAATCATGTTCCATCGTTTGCAGGAGCCGTTTGCGCCGCTTCCGCGAGCTTCAACTTCATGCGATATGTCTTGTAGTCGATACCGAGGAGACGAGCCGCCTTGGCCTTGTTGCCGCCGGCCTGATCCAGCGCCGAAATCACCGCATCGCGCTCGACCACGCGGACCTGGCCGCGGACGCGATCGCGTAAGGATGCCGCGTTGGCGGAAAGCGCAACACGAAGGACGCCGCTATCGCCGGGGTGGAGCGCAAGGTTGTCCGGCATGACGGTATCCAAGGCGGTGAGCGCGGCGCGGCGCATGACACTACGTAATTCTCGAACATTTCCCGGCCACGGATAAGCACAGAGCAGATCAAGCGCCGTCGAGGCAATGTCGACGGTCGGCCGTCCGAGGGATTCGCGCGCCTGGTTCAGAAAGCGCTGCGCGAGGTAGGCGACATCCTCGGGCCTGGAGCGCAGCGGCGGAACCGTGATGACGTATTCGGCCAAACGAAAAAACAGGTCCTCGCGGAAGCCGCCGGCATTGGCGCGCTCTCGCAAATCGAAGTTGGTGGCCGCAATGACGCGGACGTCGAGATTGATCAGCTCCGCGCCGCCAACCCTGCGGATGGTGCGGTCCTCAAGCGTCCGCAGGAGTGCCTTTTGACCCGTCGCCGCCAGATTGCCGACCTCGTCTAGGAAGATCGTTCCGCCGTTTGCGGCCTCCTCAAACCAGCCGCGTCGGCGTTGGCTGGCTCCGGTAAAGGCCCCCTTTTCATGACCGAAGAACTCGCTGTCGGTGAGAGTCTCGGCTATGGCGCCACAATCCACGACGACCATCGGACGACTCGCGCGCGGGCCGTGTTCGTGCAGGCTGCGGGCGACCACCTCCTTGCCGGCGCCAGTCTCGCCGTAGATGACGACGGAGTAGTCCGTCGACGCGACGGCTTCGACTTTGCTGATTAGAGCCTGGACGGCGGTACTTTGTCCCATGGCCGCTGTCAGCGCGGCGCTGACTCCGCCGGCGGTCGTGCGTTGGGTGGCTGATCGCAGCGCAACCGCTCGCCGCACCGTTTCGGCAAGGTGGTCATTGCGGAACGGCTTTGTAACGTATTCGAAAGCTCCGTCCCGGATCGCCCCGATCGCTCCGGGGATGGAGCCATGGGCGGTGACAACAATGACTGGCAACCCGGGATCGAGACGCTTGAGGCGTCTCAGCACCTCGTCGCCGTCGAGGTCGGGCATCCGCATGTCCAGCAATACCGCATCCGGTGACCGGCACGCCGCCATTTCAAGGCCAGCCCCGCCGCATTCAGCTTCAGCAACAGCGAACCCGGCGCTCCCCAGGACATTCCGCATTGCCCAGCGCATATCCTGATCGTCGTCAATCAGCAGAACGGTAGCGGAGTGGCGCTTCACAACGGACGCTCCAAAGCAACGATCAGCGCAATCTCTATCACACTGTAAGCCCGACTGGACACGTTTATAGCGCGACTGGACACGTTTGTTTGACAAGGATCAATTGAAGGTTGTCGCGATGCGGCGCGCTATGAAAATTTACCGTCGTTGTTCATCGGATTGTCATCTAATGGTCGACGGCACCGATCGCCGCGCATGATGTTGGTGCGTCGCGCGCGAGTGTTGCTTCGAATCCAGGTTACACCGGATGATCATGGGTAACGGACGATGGGTGAAGGCTCCGATCTTGCTGGTGTCCCTTACGTCCCGAATGCCGTCGTGGCGTCGGGGAAATGAGGCGGTCATTCGGGGACGGAACAACCATTTCGGATCTTTAGCCGGTGGTGAAACGTTCTGCTTGGCGCGTCGAGCAACGCGGAGCAATTTGCTCGCCGTGCCTCTTCGGCTGCAGACGCGAGGCCAGCCCCGGCGCTGTCGCTGCAACTGAGCTCCGGCAAAGCAAGCGCCGCGGCGGCACGCGATATCGGCGGTCACGATATCGAATGCCGCCGGCCGGGTGCGTTCAGCCCGGATCACCAGTAATAGTAATAGCGATGGGGCCGCCAGTACCGGCGGTAGCCCCAATAATAGCCATAGGGCCGATAGTAGTAGGACCGATAGTAGCGCGTGTAGTAAGGACCGCCGTAATAGACTGGCGGCGGCGCATAATAGTAGCTTGGCCCGTAATAGCCGTAATAGCCGTAGCCGTAGGGATAACCGCCGGCGGCGATCGCGCCGCCGATGATGCCCGCGGCAATGCCGCCGGCGACGATGCCCGGACCCCAGCCGCCATAGTAGCCCCTGCCCCGCCAGCGCACATCAACGGTGGCCGTGGGCGCGGCCTGTCCTACCGCGCCTATGCTGGTGGGCAGCATTCCCGCCTTGACGGGCGCTGGTGCCGTCGCCAGCGCCAGTGCCGCAACCGGGATCGCCACCAGGAATTTGCCAATTGTCTGTTTGCCGATCGACATTGCCATCCTCCGACCAAACGAGCACGCTCTCTGGTTGAGAGAGGTGAAACAAAAAACTAGCCGGTGCGGCGAGATCCCCGCTTGATCTTGGTCAAGTCCCGTCCCGGGCCCGACCGCGCAGGCGGTGTCGACGCGGCTGGGAGGCTGGCGCTCGATGCGGCGACCGGATTACCTGACGAGGCGAGTGGCTTGCTCGACGGTCGGAGGATCTCGACAAGGCGACGAACCGTCGTTTGCCCCGGCGACATTGACCAGTGCCGCCGCCGCATCCGGGGTGCCGAGGGATTGTTGGGCCGGTGCGCGCGAAAAGGTGCGCCGTTGAGACGGATCAAGACGGGGCGATCCGATTGATGAACACTCCGGCGGTGCGCTCCGCAGTGAGGTAACCCATGTCGCGATTTCTGATCCTGTTCGGCGTCGTTGCGAGCTCGGTCATCGGCGCAGGTGCCGTCGCGGCTTCGGAGTTCGAGCAGACGCTCATCGCCAAGGGCAGCGCCCTCGCCCGCTCGGTCTGCGCCCCGTGCCACGTGGTATCGTCGGGCCAGCCATCGGAGCCGCTGCTCAAGAATCCCGGCCCCTCATTCGACCAGATCGCCAACAGCGGCGCAGTGGACGCGGACGGCCTCAGGGTCTTCCTGGCGTCGCCGCACGCCGACATGGGCCCTCACGCGCGGATGGCGAACCCGCGGCTCGCGGATTACCAGATCGAGCGTCTGGTGGCCTACATCATGAGCCTGCGACGAGCGCGATAAAGCCCCCGCGCGGTTCAGGCGTCGATGATCTCCAGTGCCATCTCGAACGTCACCAGCACCGGATTGGCGCCGCGGATCAGCCGGCCGGCATGGATGCCGCCGGTGTCGTCCACCAGACTGATGTCGATGGTCGCGCGCGGCCGGCCGTCGTCGCCGGGCGAGATGACGCCGTCGCGGATGAAGACCTCGGTGATGTGCGGCTCGACCAGGCGGCCGTCGTCGAATGCCGCGCCGATCAGGCTGCCGACTCCGCCGCGGATCACGCCGCGGCGGATTCCCCGTTCGGCGCAGAGCGCTTCGAGCGTGCCGCAGAGATCCTCGTTGGGGCGGATGCGGAGCGCGATGGCGTTGGCGGCCGTGGCTGCGCCGGTCGCCACCGGCTCGAACAGGCTGAAGTGGGTTTCGGCATCGTCAGTAACGGCGAATGCCGCGCCGTCGAGCAGCCAGCCGGACAGCGCCAGCGGCGCCGCGGTCCGGGCATGTTCCGGCAGGACATGGCCGCAACCGCGCCTGCCGTCGGCGGCGGTCCAGTGCGCGTGGCAATGCAGCCAGGGCTCGCCGAGCCGCTGGCCGAAAGTGATGCGTCCCGATGCGCGCTGCACCGGTCCTGCGGCATCGAAGCGGCTGCTGTAGAACACCGCGTGATCGGGCGAGGCCGATGGCGCCGGCATCACATAAGCGAGCGTTGACAGCGCGCCCGCTTCAATGGCGAGGACGGCGCTCGATGCGCTCCGCTCGACCAGTGCTTGGGCGAGTCCCTCCAGCAGCGGCGCGCCGGCGGCGAGCGTAATGGTGACGGGCTCGGCGCGGCAGGGAACGCTGATCAGGCGTTGCGGCGACGCTGGACCTGGATGATCGATACGGCGCATGGCGCGGTTCAATCGATGATGCCGCGGCGGCGCAATTCGTCCTTGACCATCTGCTTGGGGACCTTGCCGTAGCCGGACTTCGGCAGCGCATCCCAGAACACGACCTGACGCGGCAGCTTGTAGCGGGCGACGTGGCTCGCCATGTGCGCCATCACTTCTTCCTCGCTGACATCGCTGCCGGGACGCCGGACACAGACCGCGATGCCGACCTCGCCCCATTTCGGATCGGGAATCCCGACCACGGCCGCCTCGGTGATCGCGTCGTGGATCAGGAGCTTTTCCTCGATCTCGCGCGGGTAGATGTTGGAGCCGCCGGAGATATACATGTCCGAGGCGCGCCCGGTGAGATAGACGAAGCCCTCGTGGTCGATGTGGCCGACATCGCCGGTGCGGAACCAGCCGTTGCGGAAGGCTTTGGCATTGGCCTCCGGGTTGTCGTAATAGCCCGCGAACACCGCCGGACCAATGACGCAGATTTCGCCGGTCTCGCCCGCGCCGAGCTCCCGCCCAGCGTCATCCTGCACCGAGACCTGCATGCCGATGCGTTCGATGCCGCAGGTGCCGATCCGTCCCGCGACGTCGAGACCGTCATGGCCGCGCGGCGGCAGCACGGTGATGTTGCCGGTGACTTCGCCGAGCCCGTAATACTGCACCAGGACCGCGCCGAGTCTGGCGAGCGCGTTGACCTGGTCCTGGCGATACATCGGCGCGCCAGCATAGATCACATGGCGCAGGCTGGAATGGTCGTGCTGATCGGCGGCCGGATGTTCGACCAGCATCTTCAGGATCGTCGGCACGGTGAACATGTTGGTGAGGCGGTGGCGCTCGATCAGGGCGAAGGCGACGGCGGGATCGAGCCTCTCGGTCGGCATCAGCACCGTCATGCCGCCGCGCGCCACCACATTGAGCGCGTGAATGCCGGCGCCGTGGGACAGCGGCGCCACCACCAGTTCGCCATCCTCCTCGGTGGTGCCGGGCATCAGATCGCACAGATGATTGGTGACGACGAAGCTCATCTGGCCGTGCGTGAGCACCGCGGCCTTCGGCTTGCCGGTGGTGCCCGAGGTGAAGAACAGCCAGCAGGCGGTGTCGGCCTCGACCGACGCATTGGCGATGCGCGCGCCAGGACGGGCCCGGATCAGCGCGTCGGCTGTCGGCGATGAATCTTGCGGCGGCGCCTCGCCGCTGAGCCAGACGATGGCGAGGCCCGCCGCGGCGAGCGCACGGGCGTGCTCGGGAAAATCGCTCTGGCAGAGAAACAGCCGGGCCTTCGACACCTTCGCCATGTAGACGACATCGTCCGGCAGCAGGCGGAAATTGGTCGGCACGAAGACCGCGCCGAGACGGAACGTCGCCAGCATCGCTTCCAGCATCTCGTTGCTGTTCTTGCTGTGGACCAGCACCGCATCGCCCGGCCCGACGCCGAGGCCGGCCAGTCCGGCCGCGAGCGCCGAGACACGCGCGTCCAGCTCCGACCAGGTCCAGGAGCGGTCCCGCCAGACCAGCGCCGGCCGCTGCGGAAAGCGCCGGGCGCTCCTGGTGGCGAGATAGGCGAGATTCATCACGCGCCGCGACATCGGCGACTGATGGATGGCGGTCATGGCGTTCGCTCCCCGGAGCGCCGGCGTCACTTCGGGGGTGTCGTGCGCCGGTCTGCTGTTGAGTTTTGATGCAAGACGTCGGCGGCGCAAGTGCGCCGAAGGCTTCACGCCATTTGCAGCCGGGCGTCGCGCCGGCGCAGCCAGTGGATGAACGGCACCGTCGCCAGCACCATCAGCGCCTTGCCGAGGATCTGGCCGGCGAGAAACTGCAGGCTGCCGAATGCGAGCCACAGGAACAGCACGGAATCGGCGACGAGGCCGACGGCGCTGCTCGCCACCACCGCGAGCAGCAGTCCGCGCCGCTGCAGCGGCGTATAGACGGCGAAATCGGCCAGCTCCGACAGCGCGAAGGCGACGGCCGAGGCGACGACGAGCTGGGGCGACGCCAGCCAGGCGGAAATCGCTGCGCCGACGGCGATGGCGGCCAGCCCCGCGGCAGCGCCGAGCCGCCGCTGCACCAGATCGCGCAGCACCAGCGCAAGACCGACCATCAGGACCCCGCTCGGCGCCATCAGCCCCGGCGCCACCGGCACGAGGCAGGGGCCGTCCGGCGGGCAGATGGTGCCGGCATGCTGGATCAGCCAGTTGGCCAACGGGATGCAGGCGATATAGGCGGCCAGGAAAAGGGCGCCCTCGAGCTGGCGCCGGACATCAGGAGTCATGGGTTAAACGCTGCGAATGAAGGAAATTCCGGCGCGGAGCCTCAGATTTTGCCGGCGACATAACCTTCCCAGCCCCGGGCGCGCAAGCGGCAGGCCGGGCAGTCGCCGCAGCCGTAGCCCCAAGCGTGGCGTTCCCCGCGCTCGCCGAGGTAGCAGGTATGGGAGTAGTCGCGGATCAGGTCGACCAGCCCCGCGCCGCCGAGGTCCTCGGCGAGCTTCCAGGTCTGCGCCTTGTCCAGCCACATCAGCGGGGTGTGCAGCTCGAAATGGCGGGCCATGCCGAGGTCCAGCGCCTTGTTGAGCGCCTTGATGGTCTCGTCGCGGCAGTCCGGATAGCCGGAATAGTCGGTCTCGCACATGCCGCCGACGACGTGGCCGATGCCGCGGCGATAGGCCAGCGCCGCGGCGAAGGTCAGGAACACGAGGTTGCGGCCGGGGACGAAGGAGGTCGGCAGCCCGCCCTCGCCGATCTCGATGGCGACGTCGCGCGTCAGGGCGGTATCGGAAATCTCGCCGAGGGTCGGGATGTCGAGGGTGTGGTTGTCGCCGAGCCGCGCCGCCCAGTCGGTGCGCAGCGCCCGCAGGCCGTCGAGCAGCGCCTCGCGGCAATCGAGCTCGATGCGGTGGCGCTGGCCGTAGGCGAAGCCGATGGTCTCGACCCGGGCAAAGCGGCCGAGCGCCCAGGCGAGGCAGGTGGCGGAATCCTGGCCGCCGGAGAACAGCACCAGGGCGGCGTCGTTGCGGATTTGAGCGTCGGTCATCCCCTGCCCATAGCACCGCTCCTTCGCCGCACCAACAATACGCGGGCCCGGTTGGCGGGGGCCGGCAGATACGGCATAGAACGGAGGCTCCTCTCCTGCTCCGGTGCCGCCTATGACCCCATCCAAAGACCTCCGACAGCTCCTCGACATCATGGCGCGCCTGCGCACCCCGGTGACCGGCTGTCCCTGGGACCTCGAGCAGGATTTCTCGACCATCGCGCCCTACACCATCGAGGAGGCCTTCGAAGTCGCCGACGCGATCACTCGCGGCGATCTCGACGACCTCAAGGACGAACTCGGGGATTTGTTGCTGCAGGTCGTGTTCCATGCCCGGATGGCCGAGGAACAGGGCGCCTTTGCCTTCGGCGACGTGGTCGAGGCGATCAGCGCCAAGATGATCCGGCGCCACCCACACGTGTTCGGCGAGGCCGCGACCGACACCGACGCCGCCGCCGTCACCGACACCTGGGCCCGGATCAAGGCCGAGGAGAAGGCGGCGCGCGCGGCGCGGCGCGTGATTGCCGTCTCGCTGCTCGACGGCGTCAAGGCCGGCCTGCCGGCGCTGACCCGTGCGCTGGAATTGCAGAAGAAGGCCTCGACCGTCGGCTTCGACTGGAATGATCCGCGTGCCGTGCTCGCCAAGATCCGCGAGGAGGCCGACGAGATCGAGGCGGCGCTCGATCGCGGCGACCGCGCCGAGATGGCGGCGGAGACCGGCGATCTGCTGTTCGCCCTCGTCAATCTCGCGCGCCATGCCGGCGCCGATCCGGAGAGCGCGCTGCGCGCCACCAATGTGAAATTCCAACGCCGCTTCGCCCATATCGAGCGCACCCTCGCCGGCCGTGGCATCGCGCTGGGCGAGGCTTCGCTGGCCGAAATGGACGCGCTGTGGGACGAGGCCAAGCGGCTCGAGCGGGCCGACGCCGACTGAGCCGACAAGCGACGGGGCGGCGACCTGATGCCGCCGCCCCGCAACAACTGCTCTTGGCCCGCGAAGGCGCCCCGTTCACACCCCGGTCTGGGTGATGAACTTGGTGTTGAAGTAGCCTTCCATCGCCTCGGTGCCGCCTTCGGAGCCGTAGCCGGAATCCTTGATGCCGCCGAACGGCACTTCGGGCAGCGCTAGGCCGAAGGAGTTGATCGACACCATGCCGGCCTCGATGGCCGCGCCGATGGCGGTGGCGGTCTTCGCCGAGCGGGTGAAGGCATAGGAGGCGAGCCCGAAGGGCAGCCGGTTGGCCTCAGCGGCGACCTCGTCGAAATCCGAGAACGGCGAGATCAGGGCCAGCGGGCCGAACGGCTCCTCGTTCATGGCGCGGGCATCCTTCGGCACGTCGGTGACGACGGTGGGCTCGAAGAAATAGCCCTTGTTGCCGATGCGATGGCCGCCGGTGGCGACGTTGGCGCCCTTGGCCTTCGCATCCAGCACCATTTCCTCGATGGCGGTGACGCGGCGCGGATTGGCGAGCGGCCCCATCCGCGAGTCCTTGTCGAGGCCGTTGCCGACCTTGATCTTTCTGGTGTTGGCGACGAACTGATCGATGAACTGGTTGTAGACGCCCTTCTGCACCAGGAAGCGGGTCGGCGAGATGCAGACCTGGCCGGCATTGCGGTATTTCGCCGCCGCCATGATCTTGGCCGCGGCATCGACGTCGGCATCGTCGAACACCACCACGGGCGCGTGGCCGCCGAGCTCCATGGTCACGCGCTTCATGTGCAGGCCCGCGAGCGCCGAGAGCTGCTTGCCGACCACGGTCGAACCGGTGAAGGAGATCTTGCGGATCACCGGGTGCGGAATGAGGTATTGCGAGATCTCGGACGGCACGCCGTAGACGAGATTGATCACGCCCGCCGGCACGCCGGCATCGACATAGGCGCGGATCAGTTCGGCCGGCGAAGCCGGCGTCTCTTCCGGAGCCTTGACGATGATCGAGCAGCCCGCGGCCAGCGCCGCGGAGAGCTTGCGCACCACCTGGTTGATCGGGAAATTCCAGGGCGAGAAGGCGGCGACCGGACCGACCGGCTCCTTGATGGCGAGCTGATAGACGTTCGGCGCCCGCGCCGGAATGACGCGGCCGTAGGCGCGACGGCCTTCCTCGGCGAACCACTCGATGATGTCGGCAGAGGACAGGGTTTCGGCCTTGGCTTCGGCCAGCGTCTTGCCCTGCTCCCTGACCATCAGCACGGCGATGGTCTCGGCGCGTTCGCGCATCAGGGCGGCGGCCTTGTGCATGATCTTGGCGCGGTCGAAGGACGACACCGCGCGCCACTGCCTGAAGCCACGATCGGCTGCGGCCAGCGCCTCGTCGAGATCGGAGGTGTCGGCATGGGCCACGGTGCCGATGGTTTCCTCGGTGGCCGGATCGAGCACCGGGATGGTCTTGCCTGAGGCGCTGCCGCGCCACTTTCCGTCGATATGCAGCAATACATCCGAATAGGTCAAAACACTCTCCATGAAGCGGGGCGAACGAGGCGGGACGTGAGAGACGGCGCGGATGAGATAGCGCCCACCTCCAACGGGTCAAGCCCTTCGGACACGCCGCGGGGCGCCTGCGCTGCATGGCGGGTGTGTGTGCGTCTCTGGCCGGAAGCGCTGGCGGAAGAAAATTCCGTGGCGCGGGCCGTCAGTGCCGGCTCGGCGCGTCGATGACGGCGGCGCCGAAGCGCTTGATGGCGGCATCGCGCCTGGTGTCGTCGAGGCGCACGGTCATGTGATAGCGGCCGTCCTCGAGGGTCTTTTCCAGAATCTCCGCATTGCGATGCAACCAGCTGACACCGGCGCCATCGGCGGCATCGACGGTGAGTTCGAGGGTGGTCCGGGCGGCGGCCAGCCGGTCCTCGATCGCGGTCAGCAGCGCATCGACGCCCTCCCCGGTTTCCGCCGAGACCAGGAGACAGGTCCGGCCCGGCCGGCGCGCGGCGATCTTGGCGAGGCTCTCCCGCTCTTCGGCGTCGAAACGGTCGATCTTGTTCCAGACCTCGATGATGCGCTCGCCGGCATTGGGGTCGATGCCGAGCTGCTGCAGGATGTCGTCGACGTCGCGCTGCTGGGCCTCGGCGTCCTCGTGGGAAATGTCGCGCACATGGAGGATGACGTCGGCCTCGACCACCTCCTCGAGGGTGGCGCGGAACGCCGCCACCAGCATGGTCGGCAGGTCGGAGATGAAGCCGACGGTGTCCGACAGCATGGCCTTGCCGCCGTGGGGCAGCTGCAGGGCGCGCAGCGTCGGATCTAGGGTGGCGAACAGCATGTCCGCCGCCTGGACCTCCGAGCGGGTCAGGCGATTGAAGAGTGTCGATTTTCCGGCATTGGTGTAGCCGACCAGCGCGACCACGCGATAGGGCACGCGCTTGCGGCCCGCACGGTGCAGCCGGCGCGTCGCCTGAACCTTCTTCAGATCGTTTTCCAGGCGGGTGATGCGTTCGCCGATCATGCGGCGGTCGGCCTCGATCTGGGTCTCGCCGGGACCGCCCATGAAGCCGAAGCCGCCGCGCTGGCGCTCCAGATGGGTCCATGAACGCACCAGGCGGCTGCGCTGGTAATTGAGATGTGCCAGCTCGACCTGGAGCGAGCCCTCCCTGGTCTTGGCGCGGCGGCCGAAAATCTCGAGGATCAGGCCGGTGCGGTCGAGCACCTTGGTGTTCCATTCCTTTTCGAGATTGCGCTGCTGGATCGGTGACAGCGCGCAGTCCATCACCACGAGATCGGCCTCGTGGGCGCGCACCAGCCCGACGATTTCCTCGACCTTGCCCTTGCCGAGATAGGTCGCCGGCCGGATCTGTCCGATCGGCGCCAGCACCGCTTCCGTGACCGTGAGATCGATGGCGCGGGCAAGGCCGACGGCCTCGTCGAGACGGGCAGCGACGGCGCGCGCCAGCACCGACGCGGAAGCCTCCGCTTCGCCGCGTCGAGCACGCAGATAAGGGCCGATGACAATCACCCGCCCTGTCGGATTACCCCTTGCCGATCCTGGTCGATCGGCCCCGTCGTGACGCCGGGGTTCCAATCAGGTCATTCTCAAGATGCTGCATCCTCGCCGCCCTCGAACAACTGGATCGGGGCGCCGGGCATGATGGTGGAAATAGCGTGCTTGTACACGAGTTGCGAATGGCCGTCGCGACGCAACAACAAGCAGAAGTTGTCGAACCAGGTCACGATTCCCTGAAGTTTTACCCCGTTCACGAGGAAAATCGTCAGCGGTGTCTTGGTCTTGCGGACGTGGTTGAGAAAAGTATCCTGAAGGTTTTGTGCGCGGTCGGCCGCCATTTTCTTGTCTCGCAGCGATTGTTGGTTCTTCGTTGTCCGCCCGCAGCCCTCCCCCTCGGAGCGCTTGGCCGGGTCCGCCGCATCCGAGTCCCTTTCGGGTACGACATGCGATTAGAAAGCACCGCTTCCGGTTAAGCAAGGCTGCTCGTTGCCGCTTGGCCGCAGCAATACAGATTTGCCCACTAAATTGTGCCCAGAAAAGGGGCAATTGGCCGTAAAGCCGAATCGATCCCCCGGCCCCAACCCGGCGCGGTGGTTCTGACGCTCAGCCGACGCCGAGCGCCTTGAGCTTGCGATGCAGCGCCGAGCGCTCCATGCCGACGAATTCCGCGGTGCGCGAGATGTTGCCCGAGAACCGGCTGATCTGGGCGATCAGATAGTCGCGCTCGAACACCTCGCGGGCCTCGCGCAACGGCAGCCCCATGATGTGCTCGCCGTTGTTCGAGGTCGGCATGGCCGGAACCATGGAGCCGACGTCCTGCGGCAGCATGTCGGCGGAAATCGCCGCCTCGGCGTCGCCGCCGGCGAGGATCATCACCCGTTCCACGTTGTTGCGGAGCTGGCGGATGTTGCCGGGCCAGACATGGGACTGCAGCACGGCCATCGCATCCTCGCCGATCTGGCGCTTGGGCAGACCGGTGGCGGTCGAGATCTGATCCATGAAGTAGGTAATCAGCTCCGGAATGTCCTCGCGCCGCTCGGACAGCGGCGGCACCCGGATCGGCACCACCGACAGGCGGTGGTAGAGATCCTCGCGGAAACGGCCTTCGGCGATCTCGGTCTCGAGGTTGCGCGCGGTCGACGAGACGATGCGGACATCGACGCTGACCTTGCTGGTGCCGCCGACCCGCTGGAAGGTCTGGTCGACGAGGACCCGCAGGATCTTGCTCTGGGTCTCGCGCGGCATGTCGGCGACTTCGTCGATGAACAGCGTGCCGCCATGGGCGTCTTCGAGCGCCCCCGACTTGCGCCTGCCCTCCTCGGTATTCTCGATGCCGAACAGCTCGGCCTCCATGCGATCCGGCGTGATCGCGGCGGCGTTGATGACGACGAACGGCCCTTCGGCGCGGGCCGACATCGTATGCATGGTTCGCGCCGCGAGCTCCTTGCCGGCGCCCGCGGGGCCGACGATCATGATGCGGCTGTTGGCCTTGGCGGCGCGCTCGATGCTCTGGCGCAGCTGATTGACGCAGGGCGAATGACCGATCAGCGTCGACGACACCGGCGCGAGCTGCTTGAGTTCGCGGACCTCACGCTTGAGACGTGAATTCTCCAGCGCCCGCGTCGCCACCAGGATCAGCCGGTCCGCCTTGAACGGTTTCTCGATGAAGTCGTAGGCGCCGCGCTTGATGGCGGCCACCGCAGTCTCGATGTTGCCGTGGCCGGAGATCATCACCACCGGCAGTTCGGGGTGGTCGCGCTTGATCTGCTCGAGCAGCTGCAGGCCGTCGAGCTTGCTGCCCTGCAGCCAGATGTCGAGAAACACCAGGCCCGGCCGCCGGTTGGCGATCTCCTGCAGCGCCTGGTCGCTGTCGCGCGCCGTGCGCGTCACGAAGCCCTCGTCCTCGAGGATACCGGCGACGAGATCGCGGATGTCCGCCTCGTCGTCGACAATCAGAATTTCATTGGCCATGGGTCATGCCTGCTTCTGTTCCAAAGCCGATTCGGCTTTTGCTTCGGCGGACGCGGTGCCGGCGGCATGTCCCGAAGCTGCAAACCGCAGTCGCATCCAGGCGCCTCTGGCGCCGGGACGCAGATTCGACGCATCGTTGAGTTCGATGCGCCCGCCGTGGTCCTCCAATACGCGCCCGACGATGGCAAGACCAAGGCCCGTTCCCTTCTCGCGCGTCGTGACATACGGCTCCAGCAGTCGCGAACGACTTTCTTTGGGTAGGCCGATTCCGTTGTCGACAACGTCGATGACGACGTCGTCGCCGTCGCGGCCGGCGATGACGTCGATGCGGCCGCGGCCGAGCACGTCCGGCGGCACCGCGCCGATCGCCTCGGCGGCATTCTTGATGATGTTCTGCAATCCCTGGGAGATCAGCCGGCGGTCGAACCGCGCCGGCATCGGGTCTTCCTTGATCTCCGCCTCGATCTCGATGTCCGGATGGCCGACCCGCATCAGGAACACCACCTGGCGCACCGTATCGGCGACATCCTCCGGCTCCATCACCGGCTTCGGCATGCGGGCGAAGCGCGAGAATTCGTCGACCATGCGGCGGATGTCGTCGACCTGCCGGACGATGGTGTCGGTGCACTGCTCGAAGATCGGCTTGTCCTCGATGATCACCTTGCCGAACTTGCGCCGGATACGCTCGGCCGAGAGCTGGATCGGGGTCAGCGGATTCTTGATCTCGTGGGCGATGCGGCGGGCGACGTCGCCCCAGGCCGAGGTGCGCTGGGCGGTCACGAGTTCAGTGATGTCGTCGAGGGTGATGATGTAGCTGTCGCGCGAGGCGCTGTTGTGCTCGGCGCTGATCCGCACCGACAGGTTCCGCTCGCGGTCGTTGCGGGTAACGGTGATCTCGCCCTGCACCATGCGCTGCGCGCCTTCGCGCGCCGTGGCCATCAGCTCGTTGAGTTCGGGAATGATTTCCGACAGCGGCCGGCCGAGCGTCTCCGATTCGGAATGGCCGATCAGCTTCTCCGCCGAGCGGTTGAGGATGCCGATCTTGTCGGCCGCGTCGATACCGATGATGCCGGCGCTCGCCGAGGACAGCACCGCCTCGATGAAGCGCCGACGGCTGTCGATCACCTCGCTGGCGCCGACCAGTTCGTCGCGCTGGGTGCGCAGCTCCTGGGTCATCTTGTTGAAGGTCTCGCCGAGCCGGGCGAGATCGCCTTCGGACCGGTTGACCGGCACCTGGACGTGCAGGTCGCCGGTCGAGACCAGGCTCGCGGCGCCCATCAGCCGCCGGATCGGTGCAACCAGCCAGTTGGCGAAATTCAGTCCGATCAGCACCGCGGACATCAGCACCGTCAGCGCAATCACCGTGAACATCAGGGCGAAGGCCACCTGGATGCCGAGGCGCTTGGCCTCGAGCGCCGAATAGATCGCGACGCTCTCCTGGGTCTGGCGCAACTGGGCCACCACCCGCGGATCGAGCAGGCGCGCCACATAGAGGAAGGTGTCGGTGAAGGCGCGCAGACGGATCACCGCCGCGACGTAATTGCCCTCGACGAACACCGCGATCTGCGGCTCGTCGTCGCCGACGTTCTGCAGGAATTCCGGGGCCGGCGTGGTGAAGTTCTGGACGATGCCGGTCTGGGCCGTCTCCAGCACGTTGCGGTCCTTGTCGATCAGCATGGCGCCCGGCAGGTTGCGCGCCGCCGCGTCCGAGGTGAGAAGTTCGCGGAACGAGGCCCGGTCCTGATCGAACAGCGGCCGCGCCCGCGCGATGTCGCTGGCCATGCCGATGATGTCGCCGCGGATAAGCTGACCGTGTTCGTGCAGATAGGCGTTGGCGACGATCAGCGAATTCTCGATGACCGCCCGGGTACGGACCGAGAACAGGCGGTCGAGGCCGCGGTCGATGGTGACGTTGGCGACGATCGACACCAGCACGGCCGGCAGCACGGCGATGAACGAGAACAGCGCGACGATCTGGACATGCAGCCGGGCGGCGGCGCGGCCGCGCCGGCGGGCCTGGATCACCTTCCAGATTTCCCGGACGATGATCGCGACCAGCATCAGGATGGTGCCGGTGTTGATGGCCAGGAAGGTGGTGACGACGCGGTCGGTGGCCCGGATCGGGGTCAGTTCGGTGAGGACCACGAAGGTCAGGAAGGCCGACAGCAGGGCGAGGCCGACGGCCAACGGCACCAGCAGCCGGCGCAGCGACCAGCCACGCGGCTCTCCAAACGAGTGATCGAAGGTGGCTGCCGACGTTTCTGCCGTAGTCATTCCAAAAGACGGTCGCCGAGGCGCTGGGGAAAGTTCAGTCGGAGCGTCGGAACAGGCTCAACTGATGCAAAGCTACAACAATGTGTTGCCGAATTGCGACAATTCCACGGCGCGGCGGGCCAGAAAAGGCCCCGCCCGGCTTTTGTCCGATTTATCCCGGGATTTTTTCCCGGGATCCTTCGTCTCTCAGCCGCCGGTGCGGAAGACCTGGATATCGAGGTCCCTGATCTTCTTGCGCAGGGTGTTGCGGTTGAGCCCGAGGAGGTCGGCGGCCCGGATCTGGTTGCCCCGCGTCACCGCCAGGGCGGCGGTGAGCAGCGGCACCTCGATCTCGCGCAGGATGCGGTGATAGAGCCCCGGCGGCGGCATGCCGTTGGGGAAGCCGGCGAAATGGGTCGAGAGATAGGTCTCCACCGCGCCGCCGAGATTGTCCACCGTCTGGGGCGAACTGCTGCCCGAAGTCACCGTCGGCGGTGCCAGTTCGCCTTCGATCACCGAGCCGGTGATGACATCCTGGGGATAGAGCGCCGCCAGCCGGCGCGCGAGATTTTCGAGTTCGCGGACGTTGCCGGGCCATCGGTGCTGCTTGAGCCGCTCCAGCGCCTGGGCATCGAGCTTCTTGGGCGGCAGTCCGTCCTTCTCGGCAAGCGCGAAGAAGTGACGAACGAGGTCCGGCAAGTCCTCGATGCGTTCGCGCAGCGGCGGCAGCCGCAGCGGCACGACGTTGAGGCGGAAGAACAGGTCTTCGCGGAACAGGCCCTGCTGGATCAGGATGCGCAGGTCCTTGTTGCTGGCCGCGACGATGCGCACGTCGGTCTTGATCGGCGTGCGGCCGCCGACCGTGGTGTATTCGCCCTGCTGCAGCACCCGCAACAGTCGGGTCTGCGCCTCCATCGGCATGTCGCCGATCTCGTCGAGGAACAGCGTGCCGCCTTCGGCCTGCTCGAAACGGCCGGTCGCCCTCGTATTGGCGCCGGTGAAGGCGCCGCGCTCGTGGCCGAACAGTTCGGACTCGATGAGGTCGCGCGGAATCGCCGCCATGTTGACCGCGACGAAGGGACCGTTGCGGCGCTTGCCGTAGTCGTGCAGCGCGCGCGCCACCAGTTCCTTGCCGGTGCCGGATTCGCCGGAGATCATCACCGTGAGGTCGGTCTGCATCAGGCGCGCCAGCACCCGGTAGATCTCCTGCATCGCCGGCGAGCGGCCGACCAGCGGGATCGAATCGAATTCGTTCTCGTCGGCGTGGTGGGCCGCCCGCTCCTTGGGCTCGGCGAGCGCACGGCCGACGATGGCGATCAGCTCCTTCAGGTCGAACGGCTTGGGCAGATATTCATAGGCGCCGCGCTCGGAGGCGCGGATCGCCGTCATGAAGGTGTTCTGCGCGCTCATGACGATGACCGGCAGGTTCGGCCGCATCTTCTTGATCCGCGGCAGCAGGTCGAAGGCGTTTTCGTCCGGCATCACCACGTCGGTGATGACGAGATCGCCTTCGCCCTGGCTGACCCAGCGCCACAGCGTCGCGGCATTACCCGTGAGCCGCACCTCATAGCCCGCACGGGACAGGGCCTGATTGAGCACCGTCCGAATGGCGGTGTCGTCGTCTGCGACCAGAATGCTACCTGTAGCCATCTTCGAATCTCATCCTGCACGATGGTTGGACGACGCCGACGGTCCCGATCCGCCATTGCCGTTGTTGTTGTGAGCCTGGATATTGGCTTCGTTGTACATGGGCAGCAGCACGCGGAAGATCGTCCGCCGCGGCACCGACTCGCATTCGATGATCCCGCCGTGATCGCCGACGATCTTGGCGACCAGCGCCAGCCCGAGGCCGCTGCCGGTCGGCTTGGTGGTGACGAAGGGATCGAACAGGTTGGGCATCAGGTCTTCGGGCACGCCGGGACCGTTGTCCTTGACGCAGAATTCCAGCGGCAGCGACACCCGCGATTTCTTGCCGGGCACCGACAGCCGCACGCCGGGCCGGAACGCGGTGGTGAGCTGGATCTCCGCGTCGCTGCCGAGGTCCGCCACGGCTTCAGCTGCGTTCTTGACGAGGTTGAGGAAGACCTGGATGAGCTGGTCCTGGTTGGCGAGCACCGGCGGCAGCGACGGATCGTAGTCCTCGACGAACTTGATCTCGCGGGCGAAGCCGGACTGGGCCAGGCGTTTGACGTGATCGAGAACCGAATGGATGTTCACCGGGCCGCGCGGCACCGGCCGCTCGTCGCCGAACACTTCCATGCGATCGACCAGGGTGACGATGCGGTCCGCCTCGTCGCAGATCAGCCGCGTCAAGGTGCGGTCCTCGGGCGATGCCGCCTGCTCGAGCAGCTGCGCTGCGCCGCGAATTCCCGACAGCGGATTCTTGATCTCGTGGGCCAGCATCGCGGCGAGCGCGATCACCGAGCGCGCTGCGCTGCGGTGGGTCAGCTGGCGGTCCATCTTGTCGGCGATGGTGCGCTCCTGCAGCATCACCACGATATGGCCCGGCCGCTCGGTCACCGGCGCCACATGCAGGTCGACCTGCCGCACGCCGCCCATCCGCGGGGTGCCGAGATCAACCTTGTATTCGTTGACCGCGGCGTTGTTCTGGCGGACCTGGTCGATCAGCGCCAGGAGCGGACTGCCGAACGGCACGAGATCCTTCAGCGACTGGCGCTGCAGCAGCTGGATCGAAGTCTCGAAGAAGGATTCGACAGCCATATTGGCTTCGACGATCTTGCCGTCCGGCCCGACGAGCATCACCGGGTTGGGCAGCGCGTTGAGGATCGCCTCGCTGTCGCTGTTCAGCGCGACGCGGTTTTCTGCAGCCATGGTCATGCGGCGGATCTCCATGCGAAATCATCGAACGCGGCATCGAGAGCGCGGTGCACGAAGCCGCTGTCCTCGGCGGTCAGGATCTTGCCGCGCCAGTGGGCCAGCCGCTCGGCGGGCGCCGCGCAACTGCGCGCCGCGACGTCGAGCGCCCAGCCCAGATGCTTGCGGGCGTGGCGCAGCCCGACTCTGACGCCGTAGTGGGCCAGCACTTCGTCATAGAGGCGTCGCAACAGCGCGAGTTGCGTCACGAGCGGCGGCACCGCCTCGACGTTGCCGGTGTGCAGGCGCCGTGCAATCTGACCGGGCAGCCAGGGCTGGCCCTGGGCGCCGCGGCCGATCATCACCGCATCGGCGCCGGACAGCTCCAGTGCGGCGAGCGCGCGTTCGAACGAGGTGATGTCGCCATTGACGACCAGCGGCAGGCGCGTCGCCTCGCGGACCCGGCGCACTGCCGACCAGTCCGCCTCGCCCTTGTAGAACTGACAGCGGGTGCGGCCGTGCACGGTGATCATGCGGATGCCGGCAGCCTCGGCGCGACGGGCGAGTTCGGGCGCATTGAGACTGCGCTCGTCCCAGCCCAGACGCATTTTCAGGGTCACCGGCACGCGAACGGCGGACACCGTGGCCTCGATCAGTCCGAGGGCGTGATCGAGGTCGCGCATCAGGGCCGAACCGGACTGTCCGCCGGTCACGTGCCGCGCCGGGCATCCCATATTGATGTCGATGATGTCGGCGCCGGCCTCTTCGGCAATCCGGGCGCCTTCGGCCATCCAGCGGGACTCACAGCCGGCGAGCTGGACCACATGGGGACCGACCCCGGTGGCCTCGCTGCGCAGCCGCGAGCGACGCAACCCCTGGGCGAGATCTTCGCTGGCCGTCATTTCGGAGACGACGAGTCCGGCGCCCAATTCCGCGGCGAGCCGGCGCACCGGTGCGTCGGTGATGCCCGACATGGGGGCGAGCAGCACCCTGTTGGGGAGGCTGACTCCGCCGATCGAGAAAGGCGTGCTCGCAAACGATTCGCACGTCGGGCTGGCGGTGGCTGCCAAAACTCTTCTCATTGCCTATAAGCGCCGCGTCATTGCGGCCTCTGTCGCATATCTTTTATGCATCTGCGCGACATGCCTACAGTTTAGACAATTGGCGGCGACTTTCAAGTGCGCTGCAGCAAATTGCGTGGGCTTTACGCACAGTCACGGATTCGTGCGGAATCTCCCGTCGGCCGTGCTATGGGGCTTTGCGTCGAGCGCCCTTGGGCCCGTCCACGGCCCCCTCGCCTGCCCCGCCTTCTTTAAGAATTTCGAGCAATCTCATGAGCCTAGCCCCGAAAGCCGCCGTCATCATCGTTGCCGCCGGACGCGGCCTGCGGGCCGGTGCGGGTGGGCCGAAGCAGTACCGGACGATCGGTGGGCGCACCGTGATTGCCCGGGCCATGGCGCCGTTTTGCAACCATGCGGAAATTGCATTGGTCCAGCCCGTGCTCAATCCCGACGATTCCGGGATTTTCGAGGAGGCGGTGCGAGGACTTCGCCACCTTCCCCCGGTGAGCGGCGGCGCCACCCGCCAGGGCTCCGTGCGCGCCGGGCTCGAAGCGCTTGCGGCCGATCCCCCCGACATTGTTCTGATCCACGACGCGGCGCGCGCCTTCGTCACGCCTGCGGTGATTTCCCGCGCTGTCGCCGCAGCGGCCCGGACCGGCGCCGCGATCCCGGTGGTTGCGGTGACCGATACCATCAAGCACGTCACGACGATTGGCGATGTCGATGCGACGCCCGATCGCGCGCAGCTGCGAATCGCCCAGACGCCGCAGGCGTTCCACTTCGAGACGATCCTCGATGCGCATCGCCGCGCGGCGCGCGAGGGCCGCGACGATTTCACCGATGATGCGGCGATTGCCGAATGGGCGGGATTGACGGTGGCGACCTTTGAAGGCGATCTTGCGAACATGAAGCTCACCACACCGGAAGATTTCGCGCGCGAGGAGGCCCGTCTCGTTGCTGCGCTCAGTGACATCCGCACCGGCACCGGGTTCGACGTTCACGCCTTCGGCGACGGTGATCACCTGATGCTGTGCGGCGTGCGCGTGCCCTATGGCCGCGGCTTTCTCGCCCATTCCGACGGCGACGTCGGGCTGCATGCGCTGGTCGATGCCGTTCTCGGGGCGCTGGCTGACGGCGATATCGGTTCGCATTTCCCGCCGAGCGATCCGAAGTGGAAGGGGGCGGCGTCCGATCAGTTTCTCATCCACGCCATGGAGCGCGTCGCCGCCCGCGGCGGTCGCGTCGCCCATCTCGAGGTGACGCTGATCTGCGAAACTCCGAAGATCGGTCCGCTGCGCGAGACGATGCGCGCCCGCATCGCCGAAATCACCGGACTGCCGCTGTCGCGCGTCGCCGTGAAGGCGACCACCACGGAACGGCTCGGGTTCACCGGTCGTCAGGAAGGCATCGCCGCGACGGCGAGCGCCACCATTCGCCTACCCTGGTCCGAATAGGCGCAGCGAGTCGAGAGCCAGAGGCCATTGTCATGACCACCAGCAGCGACCCCCGCGCCCTCGCCCGCTTGCTGCTCGATCTGTGCCGCATGCGCAAGCTGACGATCGCGACGGCGGAATCCTGCACCGGTGGCCTGGTGGCCGGCGCCCTGACCGACATCCCGGGCTCTTCCGATGTCGTCGACCGCGGTTTCATCACCTATTCCAACGACGCCAAGCGGGCGATGCTCGGCGTCAATGCCTCGACACTGGAGAATTTCGGCGCGGTGAGCCGCGAGACCGCCATGGCCATGGCGGTCGGTGCCCTGGAGAGCGCCGACGTCGACCTCGCGGTGGCGATCACCGGCATCGCCGGTCCCGGCGGCGCGACGCCCGGCAAGCCGGTCGGCCTCGTCCATTTCGCCGCGGCGGCGCGTGACGGCCGGATCGTGGATCGTGAGAAGCGCTTCGGCGCGGTCGGCCGGACGGAGGTCCGCCGGCTGGCGGTGATCGAGGCGCTGCGCCTGTTGACGGAACTGGCCCGGGGACCCAAGCCGGCGGTCAAGCGCCCGCGCGCGACCGCCCATAGATCTCGTCCGCGCGCCGCTCGAAAGCCGCGGCAAAGCGCTGGAACGCGGCGTCGAACATCGCGCCCATGAGCATCGCCAGCATGCGGCTCTTGAACTCGTAGGCGATGAAGAAATTCACCGTGCAGGCGCCCTCGCCCTGAGGCTCGAAGCTCCAGCGGTTCTCCAGCCGGCTGAACGGGCCCTGCAGATACTCCACCAGGACTTGCAGGTTCGGCCGGTCGAGGGTCACCCGGCTGGTGAAGCGCTCGCGCACCAGCTTGAACGACACGGTCATGTCGGCGATCACGACTTCGGTGCCGTCAGGTCCCGCGCTGCGGCTGCGGACCTTGAGCGTCTCGCACAACGGCACGAATTGCGGGTATCGCTCGACATCGGCGACGAGATCGAACATCTGCGCGGCGGTGTGGGCGACGCGGCGGCGGTTGGAGAATTTCGGCATGTGTTCAGCGGGCGGCGCGGGCCGCCTTGAGCCTGGCGAAATCCTCACCGGCGTGGTGCGAGGAACGGGTCAGCGGCGAGGCCGAAACCATCAGGAAGCCTTTGGTATAGGCAATCTGCTCGTAGCCGGAGAATTCCTCCGGGGTGACGTAGCGCATCACCGCATGGTGCTTGCGGGTCGGCTGCAGGTACTGGCCGATGGTGAGGAAGTCGACGTCGGCGGAGCGCAGGTCGTCCATTACCTGAAGCACTTCATGGCGCTCCTCGCCGAGGCCGACCATGATGCCGGACTTGGTGAAGATCGAGGGATCGATCTCCTTGACCCGCTGCAGCAGCCGGATCGAATGGAAATAGCGCGCGCCGGGACGCACCGAGAGATAGCGCGACGGGACGGTCTCGAGATTGTGGTTGAAGACGTCGGGCTTGGCGGCGACGACCTGCTCGAGGGCGCCGTCCTTGCGAAGGAAGTCGGGCGTGAGGATCTCGATGGTGGTCGTCGGGCAACCGGCGCGGATCGCGGCGATGGTCTCGGCGAAGTGGCGCGCGCCGCCGTCGGCGAGGTCGTCACGGTCGACCGAGGTGATCACCACATGGCTCAGCCCGAGCTTGCGGACCGCTTCGGCGACGTGGGCGGGCTCGCTGGCGTCGAGCGGCGCCGGCATGCCGGTCTTGACGTTGCAGAAGGCACAGGCGCGCGTGCAGGTGTCGCCCATGATCATGAAGGTGGCGTGCTTCTTGTCCCAGCACTCGCCGATATTGGGGCAGCCGGCCTCCTCGCAGACGGTGACGAGGCCGTTCTCCTTGACGATATGGCGGGTATCGGCGTAGCCGCGCGTCGTCGGCGCGCGCACCCGAATCCAGTTCGGCTTCGGCGGCGACACGGCGTCCGGCCGGTTGACCTTTTCCGGGTGGCGGGGGCGGATCGGCTTGTCGGAAACCGTATCGATCAGAACAACCATTGAAGACCTGTCCAAGGACGCCCCGCTTGCGGACGCCCGTTCCTGTGCACTGACGCGAAATATTCTGCCACGCGCCATTGCATCTGGCGCGTCCGCCTCGGGCCCCCTAACTAGGCGCTTGGCCGCTTGGCCGCAACCGGCGAACACCTGCTACACTATCAATCCAACCATACCATATCAGGCCCCGCGGTTACCGCCGCGGCCCGGCCGATTCCAGTAAATTCCGCCGATGACGCCCGTTCCCAAGCCGGGGCCCCGCCTCCGCCGCAGCTTCTTCGCCCGCAGCGTCCATGCTGTCGCTCCGGACCTGATCGGGGCGACGCTGCTGGTCGACGGCATCGGCGGCGTGATCGTCGAGGTCGAGGCCTATCACCACACCGACCCGGCGGCGCATTCCTATCGGGGCGAGACGCCGCGCAACGCGGTGATGTTCGGTCCGCCCGGCTATCTCTATGTCTACCGCTCCTACGGCATCCACTGGTGCATGAACGTTGTCTGCGAGGCGAAGGGCTCGGCGAGCGCCGTGCTGCTGCGCGCGCTGATGCCGACCCGCGGCCTTGCGCTGATGCGGCGTCGTCGCGGCGTCGCCAGCGACACCGCGCTGTGTTCGGGGCCGGGCAAACTGTGTCAGGCCCTCGCCGTCACCGACGCCCATAACGGCCTGCCGCTCGATGCCGCGCCGATCGCGCTCCATGCGCGCACCGCCGAGCCCGAGATCGTCACCGGCGTGCGCATCGGCATCACCAAGGCCGCCGACCTGCCCTGGCGCTACGGGCTCAAGGGCTCGCGCTATCTGAGCAAGCCGTTCAAGCCGGGCTGAGCGGTTTGGACGGGGCGTGGCAGACGGCCTCGGGCCGGTTGCCGTCATGATCGCGTCGTAGAATGCCTCGCAAGAGCCAACGTCGGCCACCGTGATGGAGACGTGGTCGAGCATGCGCGCTTTCCGAGCTACGCCGCGCTCTTGAGGCGCTCCAGCGCCTCGCGGATCTTGGCCTTGCGGGCCTCGGCCTCGTCGCGCTTCTCGCGCTGCTCATCGACCACCTCTTCCGGCGCCCGGGCCATGAAATCGGCATTGCCGAGCTTGGCGTCGATCCGCTTGATGTCGGCCTCGACCTTGGCGAGTTCCTTGTCGAGCCGGGTCTTCTCGGCGGCGAAATCGATGACGCCCTTGAGCGGCAGCGCGGCGACGTCGCCGCGGACCAGCAGCTGCACCGCGCCATCGGGGGCGCGGTCCGCGGCGGTGATGTCGGCGACCCGGGCAAGGCGCCGGATCACGCCGTCCCAGCGCGCGGCGCGGGCCCCGGTCTGCGCGCCGGTGGCGGCGAGGACCAGCGGCGTCAGCGTTGCCGGCGGGATGTTCATCTCGGCACGCACCGAGCGGATCGCGGTGACGAGATCGACGACCCAGCCGATCTCGGCCTCGGCCGCTTCGTTGCGCAGGCGCTCGATCGGCAGGCCGTGGCCACCGACCGGCCAGGGCGTCAACGCCAATAGCGCGTCCCGCTTCGCCGTCACCGCCCACAATTCCTCGGTGATGAAGGGCATGAAGGGGTGGAGCAGCTTGAGGATCTGGTCGCGCACCCAGGCCACCATGGCGCGGGTCTCGGCCTTGGCCGGGCCGTCGGCGCCGGTCAGCACCGGCTTGGCGAGTTCGAGGTACCAGTCGCAATAGACGTTCCAGACGAAGCGATAGATGGCGCCCGCGGCATCGTTGAAGCGATAGGATTCGACCGCCTCGGTGACCTCGGTGGCGGCCGCGGCGGTCTCGTGGGCGATCCAGCGGTTGAGCGTCTCATCCGCCGCGGTCGGATCGAAATCCGCCGGCACCACGCACTCGTTCATCTCGGCGAAGCGCGTCGCATTCCACAGCTTGGTCGCGAAATTGCGATAGCCCTCGACGCGCTGGGTGGCGAGCTTGATGTCGCGGCCCTGCGCCGCCATGGCGGCCAGCGTGAAGCGCAGCGCGTCGGCGCCGTACTGGTCGATCAGGTTCAAGGGATCGATGACGTTGCCCTTCGACTTCGACATCTTGGCGCCCTTCTCGTCGCGGACGAGCGCGTGGATGTAGACGGTCGGGAACGGCACTTCCTTCATGAAGTGGAGGCCCATCATCATCATCCGGGCGACCCAGAAGAAGATGATGTCGAAACCGGTGACCAGGACGTCGGTCGGGTAATAGCGGTGCAGGTCCTCGTCGCTGTCGGGCCAGCCGAGCGTCGAGAACGGCCACAGCGCCGAGGAGAACCAGGTGTCGAGCACGTCCTCGTCGCGGGTGATGAAACCCGCGCGCAGGCTGGGATCGAGCGCCATGTCGTGGCCCTGCTCGGCGGTGATCACCTCCTGCTCGGTGTAATAGGCGAGCGCGTGGCCGACCGCCTCCTCCTCGGTCTCGGCGACGAAGACCTTGCCGTCGGGACCGTACCAGGCGGGGATCTGGTGGCCCCACCACAATTGGCGCGAGATGCACCACGGCTGGATGTTCTCCATCCAGTCGAAATAGGTCTTCTCCCAGTTCCTCGGCACGAAGCTGGTGGCGCTGTCGCGCACTGCGGCGATCGCCGGCTTGGCCAGCGTCTTGGCGTCGACATACCACTGGTCGGTGAGGAACGGCTCGATCACCACGCCCGAGCGGTCGCCATGCGGCACCATGTGGGTGTTGGGCTCGATCTTCTCCAGGAAGCCGAAGTCCTCCAGCCGCGCCACGATCGCCTTGCGCGCGGCGAAGCGCTCCATGCCGTGAAACTCGGCGGCGAATTCGCCGGCGCCTTCCGGCAGGCCACGCAGGTAATCGGCATTGTCGAGCAGCGCGAGGTGCGCCTCCTGGTCGAGAATGCTGATCTGCGGCAGGTGGTGGCGGCGGCCGACTTCGAAGTCGTTGAAGTCGTGGGCGGGCGTGATCTTCACCGCGCCGGAGCCCTTCTCGGGATCGGAATACGTATCGGCGACGATCGGAATGCGCCGGCCGACCAGCGGCAGCACGACATGGCGGCCGATGAGTTGCTGGTAGCGCTCGTCATCGGGATGAACCGCGACTGCGCTGTCGCCGAGCATGGTTTCGGGGCGCGTCGTCGCCACGACGATGAAGCTGGACGGATCGTTCGGGTCGAAGGTCGCGTCCTCGAGCGGATAGCGCAGATGCCAGAGATGGCTCTTGACCTCGACCTGCTGGACCTCGAGGTCCGAGATCGCGGTGAGCAGCTTGGGGTCCCAGTTGACCAGCCGCTTGTCCTTGTAGATCAGCCCGTCGCGATGCAGCTCGACGAACACCTTGACGACGGCGCGCGACAGCCCCTCGTCCATGGTGAAGCGTTCGCGCGACCAGTCGCAGGAGGCGCCGAGACGCTTGAGCTGGTTGACGATGGTGCCGCCGGATTCGGCCTTCCATTGCCACACCCGCTCGAGGAATTTGGCCCGCCCCATGTCGCGGCGGCCCGGCTCCTGCCGCTCCATCAGCTGGCGCTCGACCACCATCTGGGTGGCGATGCCGGCATGGTCGGTGCCGGGCTGCCACAGCACGTCGCGGCCGCGCATGCGCTCGAAGCGGCAGAGCACGTCCTGGAGGGTGTTGTTGAGGGCATGGCCCATGTGAAGCGAGCCGGTGACATTCGGCGGCGGGATCACGACGGTGAAGGGCTTGGCATCGCGCCGCTCCGGGCGGCCGGCGCGGAACGCCTTCGCGTCCTCCCAGGCCTTGGCAATGCGGCCTTCGATCTCGGCGGGCTGGTAGGTTTTCTCGATCATGGCACTTCAATTCATCGGTCGGGCGGCAGGTCGCGGCCTGGACGAAAACGCGTTCGGGACCGGCGCCGGTCTGGCGCCGGATGAGGGTAAGGCACGGCAGATCAAGGTCTTAGAGGCAAAACTGAAGGCGCGACCTTGGCAGCCCGACGGATCGGGCCGCGGCGCTGCTCAGCGCGGGCGATCCGGCACCACCGCCCTAAAAAGCCGCCACAGCGCCCGGAGTCAACCGCAGCGGGCGGCATCCGGCAAGGAAGCGGACGGACGAAGGGTGGCTGCCTCAGCGGCCGCGGGACACGCGCTCGATCTCGGCGCGGACGATGCGCTCGACGAGGTTGGGCAGGTTGTCGTCGATCCAGGCCTTGAGCATCGGCCGGAGCATTTCCTTGACGAGATCCTCCAGCGTGCGGGCATTGTTCGACAGCACCGTATTGGCCAGAGAATTGAACGCCGACTCGACCGAGGCCATGGTCGAGGTCGACATCAGCGGGCGCGACGGCGGCAACTCGGCCTCGGCAGCCGGCTGCGGGTCCATCGCCGCGGATGAAAACGTCGCAGGCAGGGGCGCCGCCGGTTGATAGGTCATCGACGCCGAGCGCGGTTCGGCGAACTCGAGATCGTCCGCCGGTTCGACCGGCTGGAAGCTCGGTCGCGGCAGCGGGGTCGGAGCCGGAGCGGGGTCGGGAAGCGCCATCTGCTCGGTCAGTTCGAAGACGTCGTTCTGCGGGTCGGAGGCGCGCACATCCTCTGCGGAGGTGTCGGCATCGAAGCCCGCCAGCATGGCATCGATGTCCTCCTGGGAATTCTTGGCGGCAGGCGGCGGAGCCGGTGCTGGCGGCGGCGGGGCTGGTGCCGGCTTCGGTGGCGGCGTCGCCGCCTTGGCGGCCGGCTTGGGCGGCGCGACGGGAGGCGGCGTGATGGCAGCCGGCGTGATGGCCGCCGGTGCCGGGGGATTGGGTGGCGGAGCAGGATTGGGGACCGCTGCGGTCGCCGGCTTGCCTTCGTCGTCCGCGATGATCCGCCTGATCGACGCGAGGATCTCCTCCATCGAGGGCTCTTGTGCCCTTGCTGGTTGCGTCATCGCCGACCCCACATCACAGCGCCCTTCAGCAGCATTCACATCGGCGGAAGAAAATTCGATCAAGCAGACACGCCGTACGCCGCGCCGGCACGAATCGCCTCAGATGTTTTCTGAAAGGTATGTCAGGCCATCAAATGATTGCAAGCAAAGGGCTGTGGACACGCCACTTCCGCAACGACGATCCCGCATCATCTTGCATCGCGCCGCGAGTCGCGGCGCGATGCGAAATGTTCAGCGACCGTCGGGGGTGCGGACGCCGGCCCAGCTGTCGCGCACCTGCTGATAATGCACCGACGCATCGTAGACGGTGGTCGGCAGTCCCAGCACGGTCGGCGACAAACGGCCGACGGCGCTGAGCACGCTGTAGGACGCCACGACGCGATCATGCTGGGCGGTCACCAGCGAGTTGCGGGCGTTGACCAGGGCCTGCTGCGCGTTCAACACGTCGAGCGTGGTGCGCTGCCCTACCCGCGCTTCTTCGCGCACGCCGTTCAGCGCCGTTTCCGACGCGGTCACCTGGGACTGCGCCGACTGCACCTGCGACTTGGTCGACTGGAGCTGGCCCCAGGCCTGGGCAATGGTGGCCCGTGTCTGGTCGCGGACCTGTTCGAGGTTGAGGCGCTGCTGCGCCAGGGTTTCCTTGGACTGGCGGATCAGCGAATACTCGGCGCCGCCCTGATAGACTGGGACGCTGAGCTGCGCGACCGCCGAGGCACTGAGCGACCGGTAGACCGTCAGCGTATTCTCGTAGGCCTGCTGGATCGAGCCCACCAGGGAGACAGTCGGGAACAGCGCGCCTTCGGCGACCTTGACATTGAGGAAGCTGACATCGATGCCGTACATCGCGGAAGTGACGTTGGGGTTTTCCGTCAAGCCGATGTCGTAGGCCTTGCCCAGCGTCGGTGGCAGAAAACGGTCGACCGGCGAGGCCGGCGCGAGATTTTCCGGCTCGGTGCCGATGATGCGGCGGAAATTGGCGCGGGTGGTGACGAGGTTCGCTTCCGCGATGAGCTGCTGGGTGCGTCCGGCGGCGAGCTGGGCCTCCGACTGGGCGACGTCGGTGCGGGTCACCTCGCCAACATTGAAGCGGTCCTGGGTCTGCTTCAGGGTCTGCTCGAGCACGCGGGTGTTGCTGCGCTGGACTTCGACGATGGCGGCATCGCGCAGGTAGTCCATGTAGATCGTGGCCGCGGCGAACAGCACGGTCTGCTCCATGACGCGCAGGCCCTCGCGCGCCGACGACACCTGGCTCTCGGCGGAGCGGGTGCGATTGGCGGTCTGCTGGCCGTTGTACAGCGTCTGGGTGATGGTGGCGCCGACGGAGCGTGGCGGATTGGCGCCCTGTATGTGCGCGCTCGTGATGGCGCCGGGGCCGCTCGGCGTGTTGGTGACCGTGTCGTTGTACTGATAGCCGGCGCTGGCGGTGATCGAGACCTTGGGCCGATAGCCCGACAGAGCCTGGGGCACGGTTTCGTCCGTCACCCGCACCGCAGCGCGCTGGGCATTGAGCTGCGGGTTGTTCTGGTAGGCACGCACCAGCGAGGCTTCGATGGTGTCGGCCAGCGCCGGGGCCGTTGCCGCGAGCCCCAGCATCAGAGCGGCGACAGCTGCCCCCGTGGCGATCTTCAAATGCATTCCCGATTTTCCATCATCTCCCGCCCTATCCGCTCGCCATGCAGGCGCGCGAAACCGGGCGGTTGTGTCCCCGACTCAACCACCCGCCAACATAGGCGGGACCTTGAAGGTGGGAAATCCCCAATGCCGAGCGAGCTTGGCGAAAAAGCGCTGCTGGCGCAATCGGGTCACACTGGCCCGACCTGCTTGTTCTTGCAGCGCATGACAATCCGCCGCGTGGGTCAAAAAACGAAGGCCGGAGACCGTTCGAGGCCCGGCAGCACGGCCGCATAGGCGTCGAACAGCGGCCGGTTGCCGAAATCCGCCGGCGACCGGGTGACGATCTCGGCCCGCGGCGGGTTGGCGGTCGCGAAGACACCGACGAGCCGTCCCCCGGGCTTGAGCTGGGCATAGAGCGTCGTGGGGGCCACCTGGGTGGCGCCGTCGAGCAGGATGACGTCGAACGGCGCCCGGTCAGGGGCGCCGGCGGCCACCGGGGCCTGGATGACGGCGACGTTGGTCGCGCCGACCTGCCTGAGCGTCGCCTTGGCCGTCGCGGCCAGGGTCGGATCGGCTTCGGTCGCCACCACCTCGCGGGCGAGACGGGCCGCCAACGCCGCTGAATAGCCGGTGGCGCAGCCCACCACGAGAATCCGGCAGTCCTCCGTTACCTCGGCGGCCTGCAGCAGGCGGGCCAGGACGGCGGGCTTCAACAGGGATCGCTTCGCAGTGCCCGGCGCGCCGACATCCAGGTCGAGATCGAGATAGGCCAGCGCCCGCCTCGCCTCGGGAACGAACAGCTCGCGCGGCACCGCCAGCATGGCGTCGATGATCCGCAGATCGGTGAAATTGCTGGGCCGCACCTGCCCATCCACCATCTTCTGCCGCGCACTGGAAAAATTGGTCATGCTGGAACATCCCCTGCCATTGGCGGGGCGCATCTTTGGTGCAACGCGGGCCAAAACGCAACCGCGCCGCAACGCGTCCACAAGGCGGTCGAGCGGTCACCGCAACCGGTCACCGAATCAGGCTCGTGCCGTGGCTTGCAGCTTGATGCGATTTGACAATTTCAGGCCTCGTGGCCGAGCCCGCAACCGCGTTTCGGACATGCCTTTTCGAGGACCCGAGGGATGGCGGGCGCCGCTTTTCGGGATCGCCCGGAAGAGCGTCCCCTGACGGCGATGGCGGTGGCGTTTGTCGCGACCGTGCCCGGCGGGGCGCCGGTCAGACGCATCCCTGGAATCAGAAAGGCCGCTCCGGGACACGAAGCGGCCTACCGGGCAAATGGATCCGTGCTGAAATGAATTGGTGCCCCCCGGTGGACGAGAGCTACCACGGGTCCGGGTTCCCCTTTGTGAGGTCGATCACACTTGGCTGGGAAACACTTGGCCGGGAAACACTTGGCCGGGAAAGAGAGCCCCTGGCGGCCGGGGCCGATCCGCCTCTGGCGGCGGCCATAATTTCGGCTTTCGCTGTATTTTGTGTGGTTTGCGGTTGCTTGCGGCTGCGGGCAAACAACGGCGAATAAGGCGTGTGGCTCCTCGGGCCGGATTCGAACCAGCGACCAACCGGTTAACAGCCGGTTGCTCTACCACTGAGCTACCGAGGAACAGGGCCGGACGGGTCCGGCGACGCAGGGGCGTATAACAAAGCCCCCGTCGGTTGCCTAGCGGGTATTTGCCGAATTTTTCCAATCCGGTGGACAGACTTGCGGACCTGCCTTCGGCCGACCGCCGTTTGGCGCCAATTCTCGGACCGCCGGCGCGGCAATGACGGCGGCGCCGGATTTGACCCGGGATCGCCCGCGGCGAGCCAGCCCTGCCCCAATCTGTTGCCGGCATTGCCGGCGACCAGCTCCGACGTGGCGCATGGTGCGCGGCGGTGGCTTGCTTCTGCAGCCGCAGGGCGCGGCGATCGCGCGGCCATGTCGGGCGGCCGCATCGTCGCTGAAACGAAGCTGAAGAACCAGCGGGCGCTGAAACGTGGCTCGTTTGCGCTGCGGATCACTCGTTCGCTGCGCGACGCCACTGCAAGAGCGCCGTGCGGTGATATGGCGCAAATGCGGGCGCGTGTAGCCACCGCCACTGGACCGGTTGTCGTTTCGCCAGAACTCGCCTGTGGACGTCGCCGCGTCAAATTGGCGCAAGACCCGCTTCCGCTTGTTCCCCGTCGCCTCGCTGTCATCGAGCCCCACTAGCAGTCGTCCGCCGAAGTTGACGGCCCTTAACCGACTTTTTGCGAGGAGCTGCCTGACATGTCAGAGCACGACCATCACGAACGCCACGAAACCCACGGTTTCCGTCCCTTCCGTAAACCTGTCTTCGGCAGCAGTGCCGACGACATGATCACCGGAACGGCCGGCAACGACATCATTTTCGGTTTCGGCGGTGACGACGTGATCAAAGCCGGCGCCGGCAACGACATCGTGTTCGGCGGTCGTGGCAGCGATTTCATCGACGGCGGTGCTGGCAATGATCACCTGGTCGGCGGCGCCGGCAACGATGCGCTGATCGGCGGCGCCGGCAACGACGAACTCTCCGGCGGCCAGGGGCGCGATCTGCTGGTCGGCGGTGCCGGACGCGACGAGCTCGAAGGTGGCTCCGGCAACGACAAGTTCCTGTTCCGCAAGGGCATGGGCGTCGACACCATCGAGCACCTTCAGGCCGGCGACCGCATCGACATCCGCGATTTCAAGCTGCCCTCGTTCCAGGCGCTGCTCGATGCCAGCCAGCAGGTCGGCCATGACGTCGTCATCGCGCTCGGCGGTGGCGACAGGATCGTGATCGAGGACACCAGGCTGAGCCAGCTTCATGCCGACCAGTTCGTGATCGCCGACCAGGTGACCGGCGTCTCGAGTTCGCAGTCGCCCTATCTGGTGAGCACGGATTCCCATGTCTATGTCGAATCCGTCATCACCGCCGGCGATACCGTCAAGGGCTACACCATGACCGGCCTTCCGGACGGGCTCGGCGCCTTCGACAACGGCGACGGCACCTTCACCGTACTGATGAACCAGGAGCTCGGTGCCGGCAGCGGCGTGGCGCGGGCGCATGGCGCCGCCGGTGCATTCGTCTCCGAATGGGTGATCGACAAGACCACCCTCGAGGTCAAGTCCGCGCACGACCTGATGCACGACGTGTGGCTCTACAACGCCGCGACCGACAGCTACGAAGACCACAGCGCCGCGCTCGGCAACGGCGTTGCCTTCGCCCGCTTCTGCTCGGCTGACCTGCCGGCGACCAGCGCGCTCTACAATGCCGAGACCGGTCTCGGCTTCAATGACGGCCGCATGTTCCTCAACGGCGAAGAGTCCAGCGCGGAAGGCCGCGCCATGGCGCACATCGTCGGCGGTTCGCAGGACGGCAACAGCTACGAACTCGCCTGGCTCGGCAACTCGGCCTACGAGAACGTCGTCGCCAGCCCGTGGACCGGCGACAAGACCGTGGTCGCCATGCTCAACGACACCGCGGCGGCCGGCAACAGCGGCGGCGCTTCGACCTTCGGCGGCAACGACCGCGGCGAGGTCTATTTCTACGTCGGCGACAAGAGCGAAACCGGGCTCGCCGTGGACAAGGCGGGGCTGACCGGCGGCGGCGTCTATGGCGTGAAGATCTCCGGCCTCGAATTCGAGACCGACCTGACCACCAAGGCCGGGCTCGGCGGCAACGCTGGCGTGCATTTCGACCTCGTCGGCGTCGGCACCGGGGCGAACTCCGCCGACGTGCACACGCTGACGGGCGCCGAGATGGAAGCCAACAGCCAGGCGGCTCACGTCACCGGCTTCGAGCGGCCGGAAGACGGTGCCTGGGATACCGTCAACACCAACCGCTTCTACTTCGTCAGCACCGCCTCCAACAACGGCCACAGCAAGCTGTGGCAGCTCGACTTCGTCGACGCCAAGGATCCGACCAAGGGCGGCACCGCGAAGCTGCTGATCGACGGCACCGAGGGCGACGATCACCAGATGTGGGATAATCTCACCGTCAGCAAGGACGGCAAGATCACCCTGCAGGAAGACCCCGGCAACAACGCCCGCGACGCCGCGGTGTGGCAGTACGATCCGGCCAACGGTTCGCTGACCAAGATCGCCCAGCACGATCCGTCGCGCTTCGTTTCGGGCGGTGCCAACTTCGTCACCCAGGACGAGGAGAGCTCGGGCATCATCGATGTCACCGATATCCTCGGCAATGCGGGCGAGCACGTCTATCTGCTCGATACGCAGTCCCACAACAGCGTCGGCGGCGCGGTGGTGGAAGGCGGCCAGCTGCAGGTGCTCCACCAGTATCTGGTCTGATCGCCATCCGGCCTGTCAGCCTCGACGAGTCGTGCGCGGGTTCATCCCGCGCACGGCTTGGCGCATTCAATTTGAGATTTTGATCGAACGCCCGAATGACGATGCATGAGCCCTCCCCGCAGCCTGCTGCGCCTTGCAGCCTGCAAGGAATGGATTCCCTGTTCGCGTCACCCTTGGTGACGCTGCAGGTGAATGATGCGACGCGGCTGAACGCCGTACTGCGGCGCGAAATTCATCAGATGCGCGCCGCCTCGAACGGCGTGCTGCGGAGCAATCAAAAGGGCTGGCACTCGGACCCCGACTTGTTCGGCAGGACTGAACCGGGCTGTCGCCGCCTTCAGGCCGCCATGCTCGACGCGGTTCGCCAGGCGACGCTGCAGATCGCCGCCGATTTCGATTTCTCCGGCTTCGCCCTGCAGGTCGAGGGCTGGGTCAATCTCAGCGGCCGCAATGCCTTCAGCGCGCCTCACGATCACCCCGGCTGGGCCTGGTCGGGCTGCTATTACGTGACGGTGCCGCCGCTTGTCGCCGGCCGCAGCGGGGCCATCGAGTTCTTCGATCCGCGGACCAATGTCCGCGCCATGTCGATCGACGGCGCCGATTGTTTCGCCAGCAAGGTGACGCTGCTGCCGCGCGAAGGCATGCTGCTCTTGTTCCCGTCCTATCTGCGTCACTGGGTCTATCCCAATGATAGCGACGACGAGCGCATCTCGATCGCCTTCAATGTGCGCTTCCTCAAGCGCCCCTCCGCCCGCTCCGCCAGCGAAGCGAGGGTGGAAACCGGCGCGGCCGCGAGCGTGTCATGATGGCCATGGACGACGGCATCGCCGGCGCCAGCCGGCCGAAGAGCGAATTGAGCGCGGCGCTGGCCTCGTGCCGCGTGGCCTTCGCCGGCATCGGCGCATTCAGCGGCCTCATCAACATTCTGACATTGACCGGCTCGCTCTTCATGCTCGAGGTCTATGACCGCGTGCTGCCGAGCCGCAGCGTGCCGACCCTGGTCGGGCTCGGGCTCATCACCGCGCTTCTCTTCGGCTTCCAGGGACTGATGGAGATCGTGCGCGGACGCCTCCTGGTGCGGATCGCCAACCATCTCGACTGGCGGCTCGGCGATCGCGTCTATGAACTGGTGTTGCGGCTGCCGCTCGAGACCCGCGGCAGCGGCGACGGATTGCAGCCGGTGCGAGATCTCGACACGATCCGCTCGGTGCTGTCCGGACCGGGACCGGCGGCGCTGTTCGACCTGCCCTGGCTGCCGATCTATCTCGGCATCTGCTTTGCCTTTCATTCCTATATCGGCTGGACGGCTCTCGGCGGCGCCGTGGTGCTCATCGTCCTGACGCTGGCGACCGAGGCGCTGTCGCGGCGGGCGGTGCGCGGCGCCGCCGCCGCGGGCGCCGCCCGCAACCGCCTCGCCGAAGCCAGCCGACGCAGCGCCGAGGCCATCGTCGCCATGTCCATGACGCCGCCGCTGCGCGAGCGCTGGAACGGCTACGGCGGCAGCTATCGCGCCCAGAACAAGATCGCGAGCGACGTCGCCATCGGCCTCGGCGCGGCGGGGCGGACCTTCCGCATGATCCTGCAATCCGGGGTGCTGGCGGTCGGAGCCTATCTCGTGATCCACCAGGAGGCGACCGGCGGCATCATCATTGCGAGCTCGATCCTGAGCGGCCGCGCCCTCGCACCCGTCGACCTCGTGATCGGCAACTGGAAAAACTTCATCTCGGCGCAGCAGAGCTGGCGCCGGCTCGAGCAGCTGCTCACCCTGCTGATGCCGCTGCCGCGGCAATTGCCGCTCGCCCCGCCGACCCGGACGGTGAGCGTCGAAAACCTGTCGGTGACCCCGCCCGGCACCGAGCGGGTGACGCTGAACGAGATCGGCTTTCGACTCAAGGCCGGCGACGCGCTCGGCGTGGTCGGCCCCAGCGCCTCCGGAAAGTCGACGCTGGCGCGTGCCCTGGTGGGGGCGTGGAGGCACAGCCGCGGCGCGGTGCGGCTCGACGGCGCCGCCCTCGAGCAATGGCCCGCCGATACGCGCGGCCATCACATCGGCTATCTGCCCCAGGATGTCGAACTGTTCGAAGGATCGATCGCCGACAACATCGCCCGCTTCCGGCCCGACGCGAACATGGAGGCGATCCTCGGCGCGGCGCGGGCGGCCGACGTCCACGACATGGTCGTGGCGCTGCCGCAGGGCTACAACACCCAGATCGGAGCCCAGGGTGGTTTGTTGTCCGCCGGCCAGAAACAGCGCATTGCGCTTGCCCGCGCGCTGTTCGGCGATCCCTTCCTGGTGGTGCTCGACGAGCCCAATTCCAATCTGGATGCCGAAGGCGAGCAGGCCTTGATGAAGGCGATCGTCGCCGCCAAGGCGCGCGGCGCCATTGTCATCGTCATCGCCCATCGCACCGCGGCGCTGGCGGCGGTCGATCACGTTCTCGCCCTGGCGCAGGGCCGGCAACTCGCCTTCGGGCCGCGCGACGAGGTGTTTCAGCGCCTGTCGCGGCCGCAGCCGACCCCTGCCCCGCTCAAGGTGGTGCCGTGATGAAGACCCGATCCGACCTGCGCGCCTTCAGCGAAACCGCGTCGCTGCGCAATCACCTTCTCGGCGGCGCGATGATTGCCCTGGCGCTCACCGCCGGAATCGGCGGCTGGGCCGCGACCACGGAGCTGTCCGGCGCCGTCACCGCCGCCGGTTCGGTGGTGGTCGATTCCAATGACAAGAAGGTGCAGCACCTCGCCGGCGGCATCGTCGGCCAGCTGCTGGTCCGCGAGGGCGACCGGGTGCGCGCCGGCGACGTGCTGCTGCGCCTCGACGAGACCATCGTGCAGGCCAACCTCGCCATCGTCCGCAACGGGCTCGACGAAATGCGGGCGCGCAAGGCGCGTCTTGCCAGCGAGCGCGACAGCCTCGCGCAATTGGCCATTCCCGCCGATCTCGCCGAGGAGTCCTCGCCGACGCTGCTGGCTGCGCTCGACAGCGAGCGCAAGCTGTTCGAGCTGCGGCGCTCGGCGCGTGAAGGCCAGCGGGCGCAGCTGCGCCAGCGCATCGCCCAGCTCGAGGACGAAGTGCGCGGTTACGAGGCGCTGCAGGCAGCCAAAACCGAGGAGATCGAGCTGATCCAGCGCGAGCTGGAGGGCGTTCGCGCGCTGTGGGAGAAGAACCTCGTCCAGATCACGCGGCTGACGGCGCTGGAGCGCGAGGCGGCGCGGCTGAAGGGCGAACGCGCCCAGTCGGTCGCCTCGACCGCGCAGGTGCGTGGCAAGATCGCGGAAATCTCGCTGCAGATCATCCAGATCGGCCAGGATCTCTCCAGCGAGGTGGCGAAGGAATTGCGCGAGATCGACGGCAAGATCGGCGAATATGTCGAGCGCAAGGTTTCGGCCGAGGACCAACTCAAGCGGGTCGACCTGCGCGCGCCGCAGGACGGCGTCGTCCACCAGCTCGCCGTCCACACCGTCGGCGGCGTCGTCAGCCCCGGCGAGGCGGTGATGATGATCGTGCCGGAAGCCGACGCCCTGGCGGTCGAGGCCAGGATCGCACCCCAGGACATCGATCAGGTCCGCGCCGGACTGCTGGCCGGAATCCGCTTTTCGGCCTTCAACCAGCGCACGACCCCGGAGATCACCGGCACAGTCGCCCGCCTCTCCGCCGACACCACCACCGACCAGCGCAACGGCCAGAGCTACTACACCGCGCGGATCGCCCTCCATCCGGACCAGCTGGCCCGCCTCGGTGAAGCGCGACTGCTGCCGGGCATGCCGACCGAGGTCTTCATCAAGACCTATGACCGGACGATCCTGTCCTATTTCGTCAAGCCGCTGTCGGACCAGGTCGCGCGCGCATTCCGCGAGCGCTGAGCGGCGCTGCGCGCCTCTCGTGCAAGTAGAGGTATGAGGAGCGGGCGAACGACCTTGCGCAAGAGCTTTGACCCCTGTAACAACGCGCCCCGTGGGGCCACGTGGCGGAGTGGTTACGCAACGGTCTGCAAAACCGTGTACACCAGTTCAATTCTGGTCGTGGCCTCCATAAATCACATTATATTTCAATTGCTTATATGGTGCGTCGAAAGTCGCTCCTGCGCCGGCGCGACCGTCTCCTACGGGACCGCACCAGGCCGCCCCGCCCAGCGATGGCAGCGGCTCTCACGGTCCGGACCTCCGGCGCGGGCCGCAGCGCCGGCTGCTGCTCAATAGCAATAGCGCTGGCTGACCCGGATCCAATTGCCGTCCGGCCGCTGCACATAGCAGCCCTGGTGCCAGGCGTAGTAGCCGCGCCGGTTGCGCTGGGCCTCGGAGGCGATCAGCGCGCCGGTCGTCGCCCCGACCACCGCGCCAATGGCGGCGCCGCCACCGCGGCCCGTGACCGCGCCGCCGACGATCGCGCCGGCTGCGCCGCCGAGCAGCGCTCCCGCGAGCGGATCCTGCGCCTGCGCGGCAGGCAGGCTCGAGAGCATGATCGCGAGCACGGTGCCCGCCAGGATCGCCGGTCGTTTGATGGTCGTGCTGATCGTCATTGCTTCCTGCCTCCTCGCGAGCCCTGAAGATGCGCGCTTCAATCGCAGCGGCACTATTGCCGGGCTTCCCGCCCGTTCCTTGATCAGGCTCAAGGTGTCGGACGCTCGCGGCGGCCGCTCACCGGCGCCGGCGGCGCCAGTCGCGCTTGGGCTTCGGCGGCGGGAGGAGCCCCGGCAGGTTCGCCTGGACGGCACGATATTTGGCGAGCAGCGCCGCGAAGCTCGCGTGCAGCGCGGTCTCGATCTCGGGACGGCCCTCGATCCGGGCCATCAGCATGCCCGCCGCCTCGATGGTCGACAGCCCGTCGCGGCGCGGCTCCCGGCGCAGTTTGCCGTACAGCGACGGCCGGGCCGGGCCGAGAATCACCCGCTGGCACTTCAGCATCCACGGGTTGCGCCACCACAGCGCCTTGGCCTGGCTCCAGCTGCCGTCGAGCAGGATGACGCCTTCCAGATCGCGCAGGATGGCGCGCTGATGGGGATCGACCTGACCCTTGCGGTCGACCACCACGACGTCCTCGTCGGCGGCAAGATCGGCGAGGCGCAGCGAGCCGAGATAGAGCACCGCCCAGCGCGCCGGATCGACGTCGTGGCCGAGGATCTTCGACAGGCTCGGCCAGGACAGCCCGATCTTGAGCACGGCGCCCGCGAAATGCAGCGTGGTGAGCCGCGCGGTGCCGAGCAGCCGGTCCTGCTCCTGCGGGTGCTGGAGGATGAGAAGCTGCAGCCGGCTCCTGAGCGGCGTGACCGCGTCGCAGACGCAGAGCGGCAGCGGCTTGCCGCAGCGCGGACAATCGGCGATCGCTTCGAGGTCGGCGGGTGGAACTGCGGCGGGTTGATCGGACATCGGCCGGCTATACGCCCCTCCCCGCCGCCCAGCAACCGCGCAGCGGCGCTATTCGGCCGGCGCGGCATGCGGCGCCGCGGCTCTGCGGCGGCGCAGCCGATCGATCAGCAGATAGATTACCGGCGTGGTGTAGAGCGTCAGGATCTGGGAGATGACGAGGCCGCCGATGATGGTGATGCCGAGCGGCCGGCGCAATTCGGTGCCGGGGCCCGTCGCCACCACCAACGGCACCGCCGCGAGCAGCGCCGCCATGGTGGTCATGATGATCGGCCGGAAGCGCGCGATGCAGGCCTCGAAGATCGCCTCGTCGGACGACAACCCGCGCCGTCGTTCGCCATCGAGCGCGAAGTCCACGATCATGATGCCGTTCTTCTTGACGATTCCGATCAGCAGGATGATGCCGATGAAGGCGATCACGGTGAGCGGCGTGCCGGTCACCTGCAGCGCCAGCAGCGCGCCGAGCCCCGCCGGCGGCAGGGTCGAGATGATGGTGAGCGGGTGCGCCAGGCTCTCATAGAGCACGCCGAGCACGATGTAGACCGCCACCAGCGCGCCCAGGATCAGCAGCGGCTGGCGCCCCGCGGTCTTCTGGCTGTCGGCGGCGTTGCCCTGGAGATCGCCGCGAATGCCTTCCGGCATGTGCAATTCGGCGACGGCGAGCCGGATCGCCGCGGTCGCGGTCTCCAGCGGCACATTGGGCAGCAGGTTGAAGGAGACGGTGGTCGAGGGATACGGGCCGGAGTGATAGACCGCGAGGGGCGCGAGGCCGCGCGTGCGATGGACCACCGCCGAGAGCGGCACCTGCGCCCCGTTATTGCCCGCGACGTAGATGTGATCGAGGTCGCCGGGATCCTCCTGAAGCGCCGGATTGACCTCCAGCACCACCTTGTACTGGTTGCGCTGGGTGTAGACCGTCGAGACCTGGCGCTGCGAGAAGGCGTTGTTGAGCGCGTTGTCGATGTCCTGAACGTCGACACCGAGACTGGCCGCGGTGTTGCGGTCGATCGTGAGCGCAAGCTGCAGGCCGCCGGGGTCGCTGTCCGCGGAGATGTCGGTGATCCCCTCGACGGTTTCCATGCGCTTGGCGACGATGGGGCCCCATTTCTGCAGCAGCGACAGGTCGTCGCTCGACAGCGTGTACTGATATTCGGAATCGCTCTGGCGGCCTCCGGCGCGAATGTCCTGGGCGGCGACCATGAACAGGCGGATGCCGGGAATGCGAACGAGTTCGCGCCGCATCCGGTCGATGACGATCTGGGTCGGCACGCCGCGCGCGGCCAGCGGCTTGAGGTTGATGAAGACCGTGCCGTGGTTGGCGCCGCCGCCCATGGGGCCGCCGCTGCCGCCGACGATCGATCCGGCACCCTCGACCGCGGGATCGGCCATCACGACGTCGACGACCCGCTGCTGCAGCTGCAGCATCGCCTGGAACGAGGTGTCGGCGGAAGCGCGTGTCGCGCCGAAGATGAAGCCGCTGTCGTCGCTCGGGAAATAGCCCTTGGGCAGCTTGGCATAGAGCACGATCGTGAGCGCGATGGTGGCGAAGAAGACGATCAGGGTCTGGAACGGAAATCCCAGTACGGCGCGCAGGCTGCGTTCGTAGAAGCGCACGGTGGCGCCGAGTGCACGTTCCGAGAGGCGGTCGTACCAGGTGGCGTCCGGCGCGGTGGGTCGCTTGATGTAATGGGCGCAGATCATCGGCGTGATGGTCAGCGACACCACCGTCGACACCAGGATGGCGAAGGTCAGGGTCAGGGAGAATTCCCGCAGCAGCCGGCCGACGAGACCTTCCATCAGGATCAGCGGCGTAAAAGCGGCGATCAGCGACAGGCTGATCGACAGCACGGTGAAGCCGATCTGGCGCGCGCCGAGCAGCGCCGCCTGGAACGGGGCGAGCCCCTCCTCCAGGTTGCGGTACATGTTCTCGATCATGACGATGGCGTCGTCGACGACGAAGCCGACCGAGATCGCCAGCGCCATCAGCGACAGGTTGTCGATGGAGAAGCCGGCGAGCCACATTCCGGCGCAGGTGCCGGCCAGCGCCAGCGGCACCGAGACCCCCGCCGCCACCGTCGGGGTCAGCCGGCGCAGGAAGATCAGCACCACCGCCATGACCAGCACCACGGTGGCGCCGAGCGTCCACTGCATGTCGGCGACGCTCGCGCGGATGGTGCCGGTGCGATCGGTCACGACCGCGATGTCGAGCCCCGCCGGCACCCACTGCTCCAGCTCCGGCAGCAGCGCCTTGATGCGGTCGACGGTGTCGATGACATTGGCGTCGCCCTGCTTGGTGATCTGGATCAGCACCGCGGGCTGCTTGTTGAACCAGGCGACCGAGCGGCTGTTGCGGCTGCCGTCGATCACGGTGGCGACATCGGCGAGGCGGACGAAGCTGCCGTTCGACGACTTGATGACGATGGCGCCGAATTCCGCCGCGGTGCGCATCTGCCGGTTGACGCTGATGGTCTCGGCCTGGCGTCCGCCCTCGAAGGTGCCGACCGGCCCGATGGCATTGGCATTGACCAGCGCCGTGCGGACGTCCTCGGTGGAGATACCGGCCTTGGCGAGCAGCATCGGATGGAGCTGTACCCGCACCGCCGGCTGGTCGGCACCGCTGACGGTGACCTCGCCGACGCCCGGCACCTGGGCGAGGCGCTGGGCCAGCACGGTGTCGGCGACGTCGTAGATCGCGCCGGCGGACATCGTCTTGGACGTCAGCGCCAGGATGAAGACCGGCGCCGCCGCCGGATTGGCCTTGCGGAAGGTCGGCAGCGTCGGCAGGTCGGTCGGCAGGTCGCCGAGCGAGGCATTGATCGCGGCCTGGACGTCGCGCGCCGCGCGGTCGACGCTGCGCCCGATGGCGAACTGCACCTGGATGCTGGTGGTGCCGAGCGAGTTCACCGAAGTGATCTGGTCGACGCCGGCGATCTCGCCGAGCCGGCGCTCCAGCGGCGCCGCGACGGTGGCCGCCATCACCGAGGGATCGGCGCCCGGCCGGCTCGCCGACACCCGGATCATCGGGAAATCGACGTTGGGCAGGCTCGCCACCGGCAGGTTGAGGTAGGCCACCGCGCCGACCAGGAACAGCCCGATCGCCAGCAGCGTCGTGCCCACCGGCCTGCGGATGAAGGGCTCGGAGAAGGACATCACTGCATGCCTTCGCTGACGCCGGCGATCGGCGTCGGCGGTTCCGGCACCGGCGGCAGCGCCCGTTCGAAGCGGCGGTTGATGCGGTCGAGCGCCAGGTAGATCACCGGCGTCGTGTAGAGCGTCAGCAGCTGGCTGAGCAGCAGGCCGCCGATGATGGAGATGCCGAGCGGAAAGCGCAGCTCGGCGCCGGTGCCGCTTTCCACCGCCAGCGGCAGCGCGCCGAACAGCGCCGCCAGGGTCGTCATCATGATCGGACGGAAGCGCAGCAGGCAGGCCTGAACGATCGCGTCATAGGGCGACAGGCCCTGGCTGCGCTCGGCGTCGAGCGCGAAATCGATCATCATGATCGCGTTCTTCTTGACGATGCCCATCAAGAGGATGATGCCGATCAGCCCGATCACCGAAAGGTCCTGGCCGAACGCCATCAAGGCGAGGATGGCGCCGACGCCGGCCGACGGCAGCGTCGAGAGAATGGTGATCGGATGGATGTAGCTCTCGTAGAGCACGCCCAGCACGATGTAGATGGTCACCACCGCGGCGAGGATCAGCCAGGGCTGGCCGGCGAGCGCCCGGGAGAATTCCGCGGCGTCGCCGGAATAGAGCCCGGTGACGCTGCCCGGCATCCCGATCCGGGCCTCGGCCTGCGCGACCGCGGCGACACCCTCGCCGAGTGCGACGCCCGGCGCCAGATTGAAGCTGAGCGTCGCCGCCGGGAATTGCGCCTGATGGGAGATCGCCAGCGGCGCCGTGGTTCGTTCGAGCGTGGCGATCGCCGCAATCGGCACCTGGGCGCCGTTGGCGCCGGGCACATAGAGCCGCGACAGCACGCCGGGATCGCGCTGGTCCTGCGGCAGCGCCTCGAGCACGACGCGGTACTGATTGGCCTGGCCGTAGATGGTCGAGACCTGGCGCTGGCTGAAAGCGTCGTTGAGGGTGTCGGTGACCGACTGCAGCGACACCCCGAGCTGCCCGGCGCGCTGGCGGTCGACGTCGAGCGCGGCGCGCAGGCCGCCCTCCTGCGCCTCCGACGAGACGTCCCTGAACAGGGGATTGCGCCGCAATTCCTGGACGAGGCGGTCGGACCAGGTGGCGACGTCGGCGGCGCTGCTCGCGGTCAGCGTATATTGGTACTGCGAGCGGCTGGCGCGGGTGCTGATCTGGATGTCCTGCACCGGCTGGAAATAGACCGCCATACCGGGAATGCCGGCGATCCGGCCTTTCAGGCGCTCGGTGATGACGCTGACATCCGCGGCCCGCTCGCCGCGCGGCCGCAAGGTGATGACGATGCGCCCGACATTGGGCGTCGGATTGACCGAACCCGCGCCGATCACCGAGACGACGCCGGTGACGTCGGGATCGGCCCTGATCGCGGCAGCGACCTTGGTCTGGCGCTGCTGCATCTCGGCGAAGGAGACGTCGGGCCCGGCTTCGGTGACCGCGGTGATCGAGGCGGTGTCCTGCAGCGGCAGGAAGCCTTTCGGGGCGAGGGCATAGAGCGCGAGGGTCGCCGCCAGAGTGGCGAAGGTCACGACCAGCGTCGCGCGCTGGCGTCGCAGCACCCACAGCAGCGAACGGTGATAGGACGCGGCGCTGCGGTCGATGAAGCCGCTGATGGCGGCGAGCCCCGGGATCGCCCATTCGTCTTCGTGGCGCCTGAGCAGCCGCGAGCACATCATCGGCGTCAGCGTCAGGGACACGATCGCCGAGGTCACCACGGCGATGGTCAGCGTCAGGGCGAATTCGCGGAACATGCGGCCGACGAGGCCGGACATGAACAGCAGCGGAATGAACACCGCGATCAGCGATACGGTGAGCGAGATTACGGTGAAACCGATCTCGCGGGCGCCGCGCAGCGCCGCCTCCATGGCGCTCTCGCCGTTCTCCATGTGACGGACGATGTTCTCGATCATGACGATGGCGTCGTCGACGACGAAGCCGGTGCCGATGGTCAGCGCCATCAGCGACAGGTTGTCGAGACTGAAGCCGGCGAACCACATCACCCCGAAGCTGGTGATCAGCGATAGCGGCAGCGCCACGCCGGCGATCACCGTGGCGCGGAAGGAGCGCAGGAACAGCAGCACCACCAGGGTGACGAGGGCGACGCTGAGCAGCAGCGTGAACTGCACGTCGTGAACCGAGGCGCGGATGGTGACGGTGCGGTCGCTCACCACCGTGAGCTTGACGCCGGCGGGAATGGCGCGCTGCAGCCGCGGCAGTTCGTTGCGGATCTGCTGGACGACGTCGATGACGTTGGCGCCGGGCTGGCGCTGAATGTCGATGATCACCGCCGGTGTGCCCTGGTACCAGCCGCCGGTCCGATCGTTCTCCAGGCCGTCGATGATGGTGGCGACGTCGCCGATGGTGACGGGACTGCTGTTGCGATAGGCGATGATGATCGGCCGGTAGGCGTCGGCGGCGGTGATCTGGTCGTTGGCGGCGATGGTGTAGGCCTGCTGGGCGCCATCGAGCGAGCCCTTCGGGCCGGAGACATTGGCGTTGGCGATGGCCTGGCGCAGATCCTCGAGCCCGATGCCGTAGGCGGCGAGCCGGGCGAGATCGGCCTGGATGCGCACCGCGGGCTTCAGGCCGCCGAGCACCGCAACCCGCCCCACCCCGCTGATCTGAGCGAGGCGCTGCGCCAGCATGGTGTCGGCAAGATCGCTCATCGACCGCAGCGAGGTGGTCTCGGAGGTCAGCGCCAGGGTCAGCACCGGCGCGTCGGCGGGGTTCACCTTGGCGTAGGTCGGCGGATACGGCAGATTCTTCGGCAGCACGCCGGCGGCGGCATTGATCGCCGCCTGGACGTCCTGGGTGGCGCCGTCGATGTCGCGGTTGAGGTCGAACTGCAGCGAGATCTGGCTGACGCCGAAGGAACTCGTCGAGGTCATCACCGCCAGCGACGGGATCTGGCCGAGCTGGCGCTCCAGCGGCGCCGTGATCAGCGAGGCGGCGACGTCGGGGCTGGCGCCGGGCAGCTGCGTCGTCACCTGGACCGTGGGAAAGTCGACCTGGGGCAGCGCCGAGACCGGCAGCGCCCAATAGCCGAGCAGTCCGCCGATCAGCAGGGCCACGCCGAGCAGCGAGGTCGCGATCGGGCGGCTGATGAATGGCTCGGAAACGCTCATGGCGCGTTTCTCCGTGTCATTGCGGCGGCCGCCCGCCGGTGGCCCCGCCCGGCCCGTTGCGATTGCCCTTGTCGGCGGCCGGGGCCGCGGCCGTCGGCCCGGCTTTTTGCGCGCCATTCTTCGAGCCCTGGGCCCCCGGGCCGCGCCGCCGCGGCGCAAGATCCGGCGCGATCGTCTGATCGGCCGAGCCGACCGCAACCTTGGCGCCTTCGGAGAGATTGGCAAAGCCGGTGGTGACCACGCGATCATTGACCGTCAGCCCGTTGCCGATCACCGCGTCGGTCTCGTTCTGCTGGATGACGCTCACCGCATGCGCGGTCACGATATTGTCCGCGCCGATGACGTAGCTGAAGGTGCCGGCGGGCCCGCGCTGGACCGCGGAGGTCGGCACCACCAGGGCCTTGTCCAGGGTCTCGACCTTGAGGCGGACATTGACGAACTGGCCGGGCCAGAGCTGGCGGCTGGCGTTGGGGAATTCGGCCTTCAACTTCACCGTGCCGGTGGTGGAATCGACCTGGTTGTCGATGCTTCTGAGTTCGCCGCTATCGATCACGGTGCGGCCGTCATTGCCGAACACGTCGACCGCGAGTGCGTGCGCCGCCGCCGCGGCGTTGACGCGTCCGACCTGCTGCTGCGGCAGGCTGAACCAGACCGAGATCGGCTCCATCTGGGTGATGATGACGATGCCGGTCGAATCCGAGGCGTGGACGATATTGCCGGCATCGACCTGGCGCAGGCCGGTGCGGCCGGACAACGGCGCCGTGATCCTGGTGTAGCCGAGCGTCGCCTTGGCATTGTCGATGGCGGCCTGGTCGGAATTCACCTGGGCTTCGTATTGCGCGACCAGCGCCTTCTGGGTGTCGGCCTGCTGGGTCGAGCCGGCGTGCGCCGTGGCGAGTTGCTGGTAGCGCGTGAGGTCGATGCGGGCATTGGCGAGCAGCGCTTCGTCCTGGGCCTTCTTGGCGACGGCCTGGTCGTACTGCGCCCGGTAGATTACCGGGTCGATTTCGGCGAGCACGTCGCCGGCCTTGACGTCCTGGCCTTCCTTGAAATTCACCGACACCAGCCGGCCGTCGACCTGGGCGCGCACGGTGACGGTGTTGAGCGCACGCACGGTGCCGACGCCGTCGAGATAGACCGGCACGTCCTCGATCCGCGGCGTCGCCGCGAGCACCGGCACCGCGATGTCCGCCCGGCCGGCGGGCGTTCCGAACGGACCGCCCTGCCGCGCCGGCTGTCCGGAGTTCTGCATCGCCGACCAGCCGATATAGCCGAGCCCGGCCAGGATCAGCGCCGTGACGGCGAGCGAGACCACGCGCCGGCGCGCTCGCGCCAGCATGCCGGTCCGCGCCGGCACATCGGTCTTGGTGGGATCGGGCTTAAAGAGCATCGGCGGGCCTTTCGGTCGCCGGCAGCCATCCGCCGCCGAGCGCCTGGTAGAGGCTGATGACCGCCTGGAAGCGCGCAAGCTGGGCCTGCGCCAGGGCGTCCTCCGCCTGGAATAGCGTGAGTTGGGTGTTGAGCAACGTCACGATGTCGATAGTGCCGGCGCGCAGGCGCTGGTCCGACAGATCGAAGGCCCGCCGCGAGGCGGCGGTCTGGGCCTGCTGGAGGCGCAGGCGGATGGCGGTCTGGCGGACGGCGTTGAGAGCATTGTCGACATCGGCGAAGGCCGAGACCACGGTCTTGCGGTAGGTCTGCAGCAGTTCGTCCTGCCGCGCCCGCTGATAATCGAAATTGGCCAGGATGCGGCCGCCGTCGAAGATCGGCTGGGTGGCGCCGGCGGCGATGTTGTAGAAAACGGCGTTGGGCGTGAACAGCGCCGCGAGGGCCGCGCTCTGATAGCCGCCCTGGCCGGTGAGTTGAATGCTCGGGAAGAATTGGGCGCGGGCATTGCCGACATTGGCAGTCTGCGACGCCAGCTGCGCCTCCTGGCGGCGGATGTCGGGCCGCTGGGTCAGGAGTTCGGAGGGCAGCCCGGGCGTGACCCGCGGCAGCGCGAGGCGGATGAGCGAACCGCCATCGACCCGCAGGCTTTCCGGCGGCCGCGACACCAGCGTTGCCAGGGCGTTGACGTTCTGTGCCAGGGTCTGGCGCAGCGGCGGCACCGAGGCTTTCTGGCTGAGAAGAACGCTCTCCTGCTGAGCGAGATCGAGGTCGGTGCTGGTCCCCGCCTCCACCCGCGTCTTGATCGCGTCGTAGATGCGCTGGGCGCTGGCGATGTTGCGGTTGGCGATGCGGATGCGGTCCTGGGTCGACAGCACCTGGAAATAGGCATTGGCGACGCCCGCATAAGTGGTGAGCGCGACGACGTCCCGATCGAAGCGGTTGGCGTTGGCGGTCTCTTCCGCCGCCAGCGTGGCATCGCGGTTCTTGCCCCAGAAGTCGATTTCGTAGCTGGCGCTGAGCGAGGCCGAATAGGTCGTGATCTCGCGCCCGGCGCTGGTCAGGCCGGTGCTGGTGCTGGTGATGCTGGCGCTGGAGGACTTGGAGTGCTGCACCTGGCCGTTGCCGCTCAGGGTCGGCAGCAGCGCGGCGCCGGCGCTGCGCGCCAGGGCATCGGCCTGGATGATCCGCGCCGTCGCAGCCGCGATGTCGAGATTGACCGTCTGGGCCTCCTCGATCAGTGCGGTGAGCTCGGGCGACTTGAAGCCCCGCCACCAGTCGAGCGACGGCACCGCGGTTTCCGGCGCCTTGCCGGCTTCCTTGTAGCGCAGGGGCACATCGAGGGCGGGATCGGGCAGGTCCGCCTGCAACAGGCAGCCGCCATTGAGCAGGGCAACCCCGAGCGCGACGACGACACCGATCGTCGTCCGCCCGGCGCGGTCATGGCCCGTGACAAGCTGCCGCGGGCAATGAGCCTCCTTGTCGACGACAGGCGCGCCGGCGTTCACGCAGCCCACCGAACGGCGTCCTGCCGGTGCCTCGGGGCTTGGTTCCTGGTGGCGCCGAAGTCGCTCGGTCCGGCCGCGATATTCATGTTTTTGTTCATGTTTCCAAAAATGTCCGATCGTCTATTGTAGCCGCGGGCGCACGCCGCGGACAGTCATTCCGGTGCCGTTGTCCCGTGTCGGAAGGATGGCGGACGGCGCCGCCGCTCCAACGTTCTCACGCATAAATGGCCGCTGTGCCGGCATGACTTCGCTCAGCGTGCACTGCCACGGCGATCGCCGGCTTACATAAATTAAATTTAATCCGGATCGAGCGTGTCCCCTTCGGCACACTAGTGCGGTGGATCTGACGCTCGTTTCAGCATTGCAGCGCGTTCTTCAAACGCGCGTCAGATCCAAAACCGCACTAGAATCATATTGATGCTAGTGGCCTTTTGTTTCCAACGTTCGTATTCCTTTGCAGCAGGCGCTTCTACGAACGTTGGAAACGGGACACTAGGTCTCGGCATCGTTTGAGTCGGCGATGCGCGATCAGTTCAGGGTTGATTCGCCCACAGCTGCGATGGGATTGGCAGCCCCGAATCAGCTCTGTGCCGCGACGAGAGGCCTTGCGTCTTCGGGGCAAAGGCGCGAGGCTCGTGCGCCGCGAGCGGGCTGCTAGGGGTCTGGGTCGGTCCGCTCGGTCGCTGTGCTCGGGCGCTGCGCTGGTGTCAACGAAGCGGTGTCCACGAAGAGCGCGACAGCCTGGCTGTGAAGAATCCGGACCGCTGACTGCAACAGGATGTACGGATCCTAATGCACAAGCCCGTCGTTCTCACCCCTGACAACGTCGATCACTCCCTGCACGATCTGCCCCGCCTCACCCGCCTGGCGCTCGGCTTCGCCTCGCGGCTGCGGCGCGGCACCCTCGACGTCACCCTGCCCGACGGCCGCCGGGTCCGGTTCGGCGGACTGGAGCCGGGGCCCGCTGCGGTCATGACCATTCACGACCATGCCTTTGCGTGGCGCCTGCTCAACGGCGGCGACATCGGCATCGCCGAGGCCTATCTGCGTCGCGAATGGGACACGCCTGACCTGACCGAATTCCTCTATCTATTCTGCGTCAATCACGACCTGATTCAGGTCATGCTCGGCAGCAAGCCGCTGCTGCGCTTCGTGCAGACGGTGCGGCACTGGTTCAATCGCAACACCCGCCGGCAGGCGCGGCGCAACATCTACGCCCATTACGACATCGGCAATGCCTTCTATTCGGCCTGGCTCGATCCGAGCATGACCTATTCGTCGGCGCTGTTCGAGGATCAGGCCGCCGATCTCACCGCCGCCCAGCACAACAAGTACCGGCGCCTCGCCGAGGCGATCAATCTGAAGCCGGAGCACCGCCTCCTCGAGATCGGCTGCGGCTGGGGCGGCTTCGCCGAATTCGTGGCGAAGCATTTCGGCAGCCGTGTCGTCGGCCTGACCATCAGCCGCCAGCAGTTCGATTTCGCCCGCCGCCGCGTCCACGACGCCGGGCTTGCCGAGCGGGTGGAGATTCGGCTGCAGGACTATCGTGACGAGACCGGCCATTACGACCGGATCGCCTCGATCGAAATGATCGAGGCCGTGGGCGAGCAGTTCTGGCCGAACTATTTCACGCAACTGCGCGAGCGCCTGCTGCCCGGCGGCTTCGCCGGCATCCAGGCCATCACCATCCAGGACCGGCTGTTCGAGACCTATCGCAAGGAGGTGGACTTCATCCAGCGCTACGTCTTCCCTGGCGGCATGCTGCCATCGCCGAAGATTCTTGCCTCGCTGGGCGAGCGGTTCGGGCTGCCGGTGATCCGCGAGCGGGTCTTTGGCCTGGATTATGCGCGGACATTGGCGACCTGGCGCGACAATTTCCGCGCGGCCTGGCCCAGTCTCACGCCGCTCGGCTTCGATGACCGGTTCCGCCGGCTCTGGGAATATTATCTCGCCTACTGCGAGGCGGGCTTCCGGTCGGGCAATATCGACGTCCGGCAGGTGATCTTCGCCAAATCGGCCTGAGCGACCGGGCAATCCTGACGGCCGCGCAAGGTTTTTAATTCTGGTCGAAATGCTTTAGGCTCGGCCTTCCTTCGAACCAGCGCCGTCGCCTCTCGCGGCGGCGGCCAACCTTGCGTAACGCCATGCCCATTCACAACGGTGTCGTCGAAGCCATCGGCAATACCCCGCTGATCACGCTCAAGCACGCCTCGGCTGCGACCGGCTGCCGGATCCTCGGCAAGGCCGAATTCATGAATCCCGGCCAGTCGGTCAAGGATCGCGCCGCGCTCTTCATCATCCGCGACGCGGTCAAGCGCGGCACCCTCAAGCCCGGTGGCGTGATCGTCGAAGGCACGGCGGGCAATACCGGCATCGGCATCGCGCTGGTCGCCAATGCCCTCGGTTTCCGCACCGTCATCGTCATCCCGGAAACCCAGAGCCAGGAAAAGAAGGACATGCTGCGGCTGTGCGGCGCCGAGCTGGTCGAGGTGCCGGCGGTGCCCTATGCCAATCCGAACAACTACGTGAAACTGTCCGGGCGGCTCGCCGAGCAACTGGCGAAGACCGAGCCCAATGGCGCGATCTGGGCCAACCAGTTCGACAACGTCGCCAACCGGCAGGCCCATATCGAGACCACCGCCCCGGAAATCTGGGCCCAAACCGAGGGCAAGATCGACGGCTTCGTCTGCTCGGTCGGCTCCGGCGGCACGCTGGCCGGCGTCTCCATGGGACTGAAGGCGAAGAACCCCGACGTCCGGATTGCGCTGGCCGACCCGCTCGGATCGGCGCTGTTTTCCTACTACACGACCGGCACCCTCAAGTCGGAAGGCTCGTCGATCACCGAAGGCATCGGCCAGGGCCGGGTCACAGCCAACCTGGACGGCGCCACCGTCGACGCCGCCTATCAGATCCCCGACAGCGAAGCCGTGCCGCTGATCTATGATCTCCTCCTCAAGGAGGGGCTCTGCCTCGGCGGCTCGACCGGCATCAATGTCGCCGGCGCCATCCGGATGGCGAAGGATCTCGGCCCGGGGCATACCATCGTCACCGTGCTGTGCGACTACGGCACGCGCTACCAGTCGAAGCTGTTCAATCCGGATTTCATGCGCTCCAAGCAACTGCCCGTTCCGGAGTGGCTGGAGCGGCACAGCACTGTGAGCGTGCCCTTCGCCTGATCTTCACCTGCAAGCTGCCGCTGTGGAAAGCCAGATGGACCCGTCCCGCCCGTCCGCAGTCGCCCTCCGTCACATCGCCTTCGAGGATCTCGGCCTGCTCGGGCCGATCCTGGAGCATGGCGGCTGGTCGGTATCGACCGTCGACGCGCCGGTCGCGGAGCTTGATCGCCCCGAGATCGCCCATGCGGATCTCCTGATCGTCCTCGGTGGCCCGATCGGCGCCTACGAAGACGATCGTTATCCATTCCTTGCCCGGGAGATGGCGTTGCTGGAGCGCCGGCTGAAGGACGGCCGACCGACCCTCGGCATCTGCCTTGGCGCGCAGCTCATGGCCCGGGCGCTCGGCGGCCGGGTTTATGCGGGCGGGGTCAAGGAGATCGGCTGGGGACAGGTCGAACTGACCGATGCCGGCAAGGGCTCCTGCCTCGCAGACCTCGGCCGCGACGACGCGGCGGTGCTGCACTGGCACGGCGACACCTTCGACCTGCCCGCGGGCGCGACCCGTCTGGCGCGCAACGTCCATTACGACAACCAGGCCTTCGCCTGGGGCAAGAGCGCCCTCGCCCTGCAATTCCATCTCGAAGCCGATCCCGGCCAGCTCGAGAAATGGTATGTGGGCCATGCCCTGGAGCTCGCCCTCGCCGGGATCGGGCTCGATGAATTGCGCCAGACGACCGCGCGTGTCGCCGGCGTCGCCCGCCGCCAGGCGGAAGCCATTTTCGGCCGGTGGCTGGGCGATGTTCGCGCTTCCGCCGGCTGACGTCGCTCGGTTCGCCGTGTCGCCGGCGAAGTGTCGGCGCGCTCTCGCTGCAACTCCCTTGCGACGGCCGCGACGCCCCGCCTCGCGGATCAGCGCAGGATCTGGCCGAGGAACAGCTTGCTCCGGGCGTGCTGCGGATTGGCGAAGAATTCCTTGGGCGTATTGGCCTCGATGATCTGGCCGGCGTCCATGAAGACGACCTGGCTGCCGACTTCGCGGGCGAAGCCCATCTCATGGGTGACGCACAGCATGGTCATCCCCTCGCGGGCGAGATCGACCATGGTGTCGAGCACTTCCTTGACCATTTCCGGGTCGAGCGCCGACGTCGGCTCGTCGAACAGCATCACCTTGGGATTCATGGCGAGGGCGCGAGCGATGGCGACGCGCTGCTGCTGGCCGCCCGACAACTGCCCCGGATACTTGCCGGCCTTGTCGGGAATGCGCACCCGCTCGAGGAATTTCATCGCTGTCGCTTCGGCATCCTTCTTGGGGATGTTGCGTACCCAGATCGGCGCCAGTGTGCAGTTCTCGAGCACGGTGAGATGCGGAAACAGGTTGAAGCTCTGGAATACCATTCCGACCTCGCGCCGCACCTCCTCGACGTGGCGCAGGCTCGGCCCCAGCTCGATGTTGTCGACGACGATGCTGCCTTCCTGGAATTCCTCGAGCGCATTGATGCAGCGGATGAAGGTCGACTTGCCCGAGCCGGAAGGGCCGCAGATCACGATGCGCTCGCCCTTGGCGACCTCGAGATGGATGTCGCGCAGCACGTGAAACTCGCCATACCATTTGTTGAGGCCGGAGACGGCGACGATCGCGTCCGTGGTCATGAAAGAATCTCTCCTCAGTGGCGCCGGTGCGCGTTCAGGCGGTGCTCGACGAACAGCGAATAGCGCGACATGCCGAAGCAGAAGGCGAAATAGATCAGTCCGGCGAAGGAAAAGCCGGTGAACAGCGTGGTCGGCGTCGCCCAGGTGGGATCGGAGAAGGCCGCGCGCAACGACCCGAGCAGGTCGAAGATGGCGACGATCAGCACCAGCGTGGTGTCCTTGAACAGGGCGATGAAGCTGTTGACGAGGCCGGGAATGACGTGGCGCAGCGCCTGGGGCAAGATCACGAGGCCCGTGGTCTTCCAGTAGGACAGGCCGAGCGCGCTGGCCGCCTCGGCCTGGCCGCGCGGCAGCGCTTGCAGGCCGCCGCGGACCACCTCGGCATTGTAGGCGCCCGAAAACAGCGCGACGCCGATCAGCACGCGCAGCAGCCCGTCGATGGTGAAGTTGCCGGGCAGGAACAGCGGCAGCATGTAGGTGGCGAAGAACAGCACCGTGATCAGCGGCACGCCGCGCCAGAACTCGATGAAGATGATGGAGAACAGCCGGATCAGCGGGATGGTGGCGCGCCGGCCGAGCGCCAGCGCGATGCCGATCGGCATGGAGGCGACGATGCCGGTGACCGAGACCACGAGGGTCACCAGCAGCCCGCCCCATTGGCGGGTATCGACGATCGGCAGGCCGCCGCGGTCGAGCCGCATCGCGGCGATCACGATGGCGATGACGATGAAGCCGGCAAGGCTGGCGGCGAGCGTGCGCCAGCCGCTGCGAAACCCGCCCGCCAGCAGGAACAATCCCAGCGAGACCACGATCGCGGTCAAGACGAGATCGGTCCAGACCGCTTCGCCCGAGGCGCGGATGAAGTCCCGCAGCCAGCCGAGCGGCGTCAGCGGAACCGCCAGAACGTCGCCGACCAGCACCAGGAGCTTGCCGAGCGGCACGAGCAGCGCGGCGGCAGCGCCGTGGGCGTCGGCCAGCGAACGCCCGGCTTCGACGATGCTGCCGGCGAGCGCCAGCAGCGCGTCGGCGCACCAGGTCAGGGCGAAGCCCTTGATCCCGCCGCCGTGGAGCAGGAAAATGGCGACGATCGGAAAGGCGATGAAGAACAGCGCCGCGTTGAGCGCCTTGGCCGGGGCCCGCGGGATCAGCAGCGGCAGCAGCAGCACGACAGCGACGGCGTAAGTGAGGTCGATCCGCCAGCGCTCGGTCTGCGGGTAGAAGCCGTACATGAATTGCGACAGCTTCGCCTTGACGAAGGGCCAGCAGGCGCCGACGGCGTGTCCGGCATTCTCGGCGAGGCAGGCGGTGCGATCGGTCCCCTGCCAGACCGCGTCGACCAGCAGGAAGCGCACCGCCGGGATCACCGTGAACCACAACAGCAGCGCGCTGGCGATGGTCAGCAGCGCGTTGGTCGGGGAATTGAACAGGCGCGTGCGCAGGACGCCGATGAAGCCCGTGGTCACCACCGGCGCGGTGCGCGGCGGCACGAGGTCCTGGCGAACGAAGGCGGGTGACGTCATGTCGCCCCCATGCTGCGGTTGATGCGCCAGCCGTAGAGGCTCATCAGCGCACTGGTGACGAGGGAAATCAGCAGGTAGACGCCCATGGTGATGGCGATGATCTCGATCGCCTGCCCGGTCTGGCTGAGCGTCGTGCCGGCGAAGACCGAGAACAGATCGGGATAGCCGATCGCGACCGCGAGCGAGGAGTTTTTGATCAGGTTCAGATACTGGTTGGTGAGCGGCGGCAGGATGACCCGCAGCGCCTGCGGCACCACGACAAGGCGCAGCACCGTGCCACGCGACAGGCCGAGCGAAGCCCCCGCCTCCATCTGTCCCTTGTGCACCGACAGGACACCGGCCCGAACGATCTCGGCAATGAAGGCCGCGGTGTAGATCGACAGCGCCAGTGTCAGCGCGACGAATTCGGGAATGATCCGCAGCCCGCCGCTGAAGTTGAAGCCACGCAGCACCGGAACGTCGAAAGTGATGGGCGCGCCGGTGAAGACGGCGGCAAGCAGCGGCAGCCCGACGAGCAGCGCGACGACCGCGGGCCAGATCCGCACCACCCGGCCCTTGTCGAGGTGCTGGCGCATCGCGTAGCGGCGCAGCAGCAGCACGCCCACGATCGCCAGCAGCAGCGCGACGACGAACGCGGTGAAGCCCGCCTGCGGCTCGGGGCTCGGCACCACGAAGCCGCGATTGCTGAGAAACGCGACGCCGAACAGCGAGATGCCCTGGCGCGGATTGGGCAGGCTCGCCAGCACGGCCAGGTACCAGAACAGGATCTGGAACAGCAGCGGCAGGTTGCGGACGATCTCGACATAGGCGCCGGCGAGGCGCGCCAGCAGCCAGTTGGGCGACAGCCGGCCGAGGCCGATGACGAAGCCGACGATGGTGGCGAAGACGATCCCGATCAGCGAGACGATCAGGGTGTTGAGCAGGCCGACGACGAAGACGCGGCTATAGCTGTCGGTCTCCGAATAGGAGATCAGCGACTGGCTGACGCCGAAGCCGGCGGTATTGGAAAGGAAGCCGAAACCGGAGGCGACGCGCTGGGCCTGCAGGTTGGCCCTCGCATTGGCGACGACCTCATAGCCGAGCCAGACCAGCAGCGCGACGAAGGCGATCTGGAGAGCGAGACCGCCCCAGCCGGCGCGGCCGCCGACCGCGCGCCGGAGCTTGGACCAGAATTGCGGCGGCGGCGGTCGCGAGGCGCTCATGGTGCGGCCCGGTGCGCGCGCTCGTCAGCGGATCGGCGGCGCGTACTGGATGCCGCCCTGATTCCAGAGACGGTTGAGGCCGCGGGCGATTTGCAGTTTGGAGCCGGCACCGACGTTCCGATCGAAGGATTCCCCGTAGTTGCCCACCCCCTTCACGATTCGTGCCACCCAGTCCTTGGTCAGGCCGAGCTGCTCGCCGAGATTGCCGTCGGTGCCGAACAGGCGCTTGAACTCGGGCTTGTCGGACTTGGCCATCTCGTCGACGTTCTTCTGGGTGATGCCGAATTCTTCAGCGTTGAGCATCGCGAACAGCGTCCATTTGACGATATCGAACCACTGGTCGTCGCCGTGGCGCACCACCGGACCGAGCGGCTCCTTGGAGATGATCTCCGGCAGCACCACGTGGTCGTTCGGATTGGCGAGCTTGAGACGCTCGGCATAGAGCTGGGAGACGTCGGACGTGAAGACGTCGCAGCGGCCCGCCTCATAGGCCTTGACGGTCTCGTCGGCCGAGCTGAAGGCGATCACCTCGTATTTCATGTTGTTCGCCTTGAAATAGTCGGCGAGGTTCTGCTCGGTCGTGGTGCCGGTCTGAACGCAGATCGAGGCGCTGTTGAGCTCGAGCGCCGAATTCACCTTCAACGCCTTGCGCACCAGGAAGCCCTGGCCGTCATAGTAGTTGACGCCGGTGTAGTTGAGGCCCAGCGACGTATCTCGCGACAGCGTCCAGGTCGAATTGCGGGACAGCACGTCGATCTCGCCGGACTGCAGCGCGGTGAAGCGATCCTTGGCGGACAGCGGCACGAACTTCACCTTGGTCGGATCGTCGAAGATGGCCGCGGCCACGGCGCGGCAGAGATCGACGTCGAGCCCGGTCCAGTTGCCCTTGTCGTCCGGTGACGAGAATCCCGGCAGGCCCTGGCTGACGCCGCAGGAGAGTACGCCGCGGTCCTTGACGGTCTTGAGGGTTTGCGCACCGGCGGTCTGGGTCGATGCGGCCGCGAAGACGGCGAGCGCGGCGAGGACGGAGACGCGTTTCATGACGGGACCTTTCACTGTGACGCGGGTCATTGTGGCGTGGACGATGTGGCCTGAAGATGGGACGTGAAGAATGACGCTAATGATGGTGTGACGTGGATTGTTGAACACGGCCGACGCCCACCGGCGCGCTTGGCAAAATGCTGCTCCGGAGCGCGGCCAACGGGGTAAATCGTTGCCGCGCATAACAGAACGGCGGCGGTAAGAGGTCAAGGGCTTGACGGCCTTCGTCCCCGGTCCTCATATCGGCCGCCCCCGCGGCAACGGCTGCCGCGCGGACTTGCGCAGGTTCCTGCCGGCGATTTGCGCACCCGCTGCACGCGAAACGATCCGGACCATAGAAGGCGACGATACAAGGCCATGGCTTCCCCCAGCGACCACCCGCTTGCCCCCGAAACCACCCTCGTCACCGCCGGCCGCGACACTGCGGCGCAGAACGGATTCGTCAATCCGCCGGTGGTGCACGGCTCGACCGTGCTCTACCCGACCGCGGCCGACCTGCATGCCCATCGCGGCGAATTCCAGTATGGCCGCCATGGCTCGCCGACGACGCGGGCGCTGCAGCAGGCACTGACGGCCCTCGAGGGCCCGAACTGCGCCGGGGTCGGTCTCGCGCCGTCGGGGCTCGCCGCGATCTCGACCGCTCTGCTCGCGGTGCTCAAGGCGGGCGACCATGTCCTGGTCTGCGACAGCGTCTATCGGCCGACCCGCGCGTTCTGCGACGATCTGCTCGGTCGCTATGGCGTCGAGACAAGTTATTTCGATCCGCTGATCGGCGGCGCCATCGACGCCCTGTTTCTGCCGAACACCCGGGCGGTGATGGTGGAAGCGCCCGGCTCGCAGTCCTTCGACATGCCCGACATCCGCGCCATCGCCGAGGTCGCCCATGGACGCGGCGCGCTGGTGCTCGACGACAATACCTGGGCGACACCGCTGTTTCACCGCTCGCTGGACCAGGGCGTCGATATCAGCATCCAGGCGGCGACCAAGTATCTCGGCGGCCATTCCGACATCCTGTTCGGGACGATCTCGGCCAACGCGGCGGCCTGGCCGCGCGTCGCCGAGGCGATCCGGCTGCTCGGCGTCTGCGCCGGTCCGGACGATGTCTTTCTGGCGCTGCGAGGCTTGCGCACCCTGTCGGTGCGGCTCGCCGCGCATCAGCGCGCGGGGCTGGAGATGGCGCATTGGTTCAAGGCGCGGCCTGAAGTCGCGCGGGTGCTTTATCCGGCGCTGCCGGACGATCCGGGTCACGCCATCTGGCGACGGGACTTCACCGGCGCCAGCGGGTTGTTCAGCGTCGTCCTCAAGCCGGTGCCGCAGGCCGCGGTCGATACCATGCTCGACAGCCTGAAGTTGTTCGGGATGGGCTATTCGTGGGGCGGCTTCGAAAGCCTCGTCATTCCGTTCGACTGCTCCTCGTATCGAACCGCGACGCGCTGGGCGCCGGAAGGCCCGACGCTGCGCTTTCATATCGGGCTGGAGAGCACCGACGACCTCAAGGCCGACCTCGATCGGGGCTTCGCGGCGCTGGGCGCCGCCCGTTGAGGAACCTTATTTCTCTTCGGCCGCGGTCTGCCGACCGTGGGTGACGATGAAGTAGAGGTTGCGCGCATAGACCAGCAGGCCGAGCGCCTGGCCGGCGATGAAGACCGGGTCGCGGCGGTACAGCGCGTAGGCCAGCAGCAGCACGCCGCCGCCGACCGAGAAGAACCAGAAGGCCGCCGGCACGACGCTGCGCCGCGCCCGCTCCGAGGCGATCCACTGCACCACGAAGCGCATGGTGAAGAGACCCTGGGCGACGAAGCCGAGCACCACCCAGCCATCGAAATTCATCACGAAGACGTCGTGCAGATAGGCGGCGATTTTGCCCCACAGATCAGCCGACATGACGGGCCACCTCGGTTGCGATCGGCTTGCTCTTCTTGCGACGGATCAGCCACCACACGCCGGCGAGATCCATGATCCCGACCCAGAGCCGGTCGAAGAAGCCGTAGTTCGAGACGCCGGCATGGCGCGGCCGATCGATGACGTCGACATAGGCGATCTCGAAGCCCTCGCGCCGGACCAGCGCCGGCAGGAAACGGTGCAGACCATCGAAATACGGCAGCGACAAGAACACCTCGCGCGGAAAGGCCTTCAGCCCGCAGCCGGTGTCGCGGGTGCCGTCATGAAGGATGGCGTTGCGAACCCGGTTCGCCACCTTTGACTGGAAGCGCTTGAAACCGGTGTCCTTGCGCCCCACCCGCTGCCCGGCAACGAGTCCGATGCGGCCGCCGCCCTGCTCCAGCCTGGCGATCAGCTCGCGCAGGAACTGGGGATTGTTCTGGCCGTCGCCGTCGAGCGTCGCGATCATGGCGCCGCGGGCGAACCGCACGCCGGTCCGCACCGCCGCCGATTGGCCGCAAGAGGCCTCGTGACGGACATGGCGCAGCTGCGGAAGCGAGGCCATCAGCGCCGTCAGCCGGTCGGCGGTGGCGTCGGTCGAGCCGTCATTGACGTAGATGATCTCGTGGGCCCAGCGGCCGTCGAGCGCGGCGACGATCTCGGCGACCAGCGGGGCGATATTGTCCGCCTCGTTGCGCACCGGCACGACGATCGAGACGGCCGGGCCATCTGCGCCGCAAGTCGTTGAATTCATGACACTCTCAATCCGCCTCACGGCGGCCGGAAGGCGCCGAAGGGCCGAGGATGGGTCCGGCGCGGCGAGCCCCGGCGGACGGTTTGGGCCCGCTTCTTATGGGGCCGCGACCCGCCCGGCAACCCCCTTCCGGCAGACCTCTGGCGGGCCTCAGAGAGCCGAGAAGGCGGGCGAAACCCGTCCGTCCGGCGAGATCTCGAAGCCGAGCCGCCGGACGGCGAACCAGTGGCGGACCGCCAAGGCGACCGAGACGCCGACGATGACACCGGCGAGCACGTCGCTGGGGTGATGGGCGACCAGGACAAGGCGGGTGGCGAGGATCACCAGCACGTAGACCACCACGACTCCGCCCAGCCGCGGCCAGATCGCCGCCACCGCCACCGCCAGCGCCGCCGCCGTGGTGGCATGCCCCGATGGCAGGCTGGCATAGGCTTCGCTCAGGCTCAGCGGCGCGAAGTGGAAGGCATCCGCCTTGCCGCCGACGAAGGGCCGGCCGCGCCCGACCAGGGCCTTCAGAAGTTCGCCGGCCAGGTTCGCCAGGGCCACCGAGAAGAACATCAAGGCGATCCGCGTCTGCCAGACCGCGAGCCGCAGGCGCCAGGCCCCCCGCGATGCCGGCAGCACGAACAGCACCACAAGCAACGCGCCCGCCAAGATCCACAGCACATAGGCCGCCTTGCCGAATTCGGTGAGGATGCGGGCCCACCACAGTTGTGGCGCGCCGCGCGTCGGCATCATGGTGATCACCGGCACGTCGACGGCAATCATCAGCGCCACCACGATCAGCGCGCCGCCGCCGAGCAGCAGCGCCAGCTGGCGTTGGAGGCGTCGCCGCGCCGCGGCGCGATGGGCCGGGATCGGCGCGCGCGCAAGGCGGCCGAGCGCGCGGCCGGTCTGCACCGGCAAGTCGCGCAGATAGGACCCGGCACCCTCGCCGCCCGCGTCGGCCGTCATCTCAGCGCGTTCCCTCGGAACGGAAGACCGCGATGGAAATCTGGCGTCCCTGCGAGAAATTGTAGCCGTCGATGCGCTCGGCCATGTCGTAGCGCAGGCCGATGGCCTCGGCGCGCTGGGCGAAGGCGCGCTCCTGACGCGATTCGATCAGGGCGAAGCGGCAGCTGCCCTGTTTGAGGAAGTCGGCGGCGCCCGAGCCGTCGGTGAGCAGGGTCGAGGTGCCGGTCATGAAGACGAGACTCGGCTCGTGATAGCCGGCGGCCGCGGCCTGGGGCCCGACGCACTCGACCGAACGCAGCGTCCGCGCCAGCGTGACGCTGGGGAACAGCGGGGTCAGCGACGGCAGCACCACGCCATAGACCACGACACCGAGAAACCACGAGGCGGCGACCGCATTGAGCACGGAGCGCTCAGCCTCGTTGTCGTCGTAAAGCCACCACGCGAACAGGCCGAAGATCATCGCCCCCGCGGCGAACGGCCAGGCGAGGAAGGCCGGTTGCAGCGTCAGTGCGATGGCGATGACGATCATCGCCACCGAGATCGCCGCCGGCCAGGCGAACCACCAGGCGGCGCCGCGCACCACCCATGGCGAGCGCGACAGCACGCGGCGCTCCAGCGCGCCCGCGATCAAAATGGCGATCGCCGGATAGAGCGGCAGCACATAATGCGGCAGCTTGGTGATGACGAGCTCGAAGACGATCCAGGAGGGCACCAGCCAGGCGAGCAGGAACTGTGCGCCGGGTTCGCGCCGTGCCCGCCAGATCGCCGGCGCCGCCATGCCGGCGAGCGCTGAGGAGGGCCAGAAGGTCACCCAGAACAGCAGGAAGTAGACGCCGGGCGGAGCGCCGTGGGATTCCTGACCGCTGGTCAGCTTGGTCAGCATGTCGCCGCCGATGGAGTCGGCGAAGAAGCTTTCGCCCGACCGCAGCACGATCAGGATGAACCATGGCAGCACCAGCACCATGGTCCAGATCAGCCCCCACACCGGTCGCAACTGCCACAGCCAGCCGCCCGAGCGGTCGAGCGCCACCAGGGTGATGATGGCGAAGGCCGCGAACATCAGGATCAGCGGCCCCTTGAGCAGCAGGCCGACCGCCATGGCGGTCCAGAACACCGCGGGCAGCACGAACGATGGTCGTGGGTTGTCGATGCCGCGCTGCCAGGGCACGTAGATGCGCGCGAGCGCGCCCATGGAGGCGACCGCGGCACACAGCAGCATGGCGTCGGTCTTGGCGAGGCGCGCCTCGACCCCGAGCAGCACACAGCTGCACAGCATCAGCGCGGCGAGCACCGCGCCGCGGCGGGTGACGAAAGTGAGTGCGGTCCAGTAGGTCAGCAGCACCGCGCCGATGGCACCGAGCAGCGATGGCACCCGATAGAGCCAGATCCGGACCTGGGCGCGGGGCAGCCCCAGCGCCGAGGCGCCCTCCACCGCTGCGGCCTGCAGCCAGTAGATGCCGACCGGCTTCTTGTAGCGGACCTCGTCCTGGTAACGGATGTCGACGAAATCGCCGGTCTCGACCATCTGCTTGGTGGCCTGGGCGAAGCGCGGTTCGTCGCGATCGACGGGCGGTATGGTAAAAAAACCGGGCAGGAAGAACAGCGCGCCGACCAGGATCAGGAAGACGACCGCCCGGCCGTGACTGCCCGCCACGATATCGAGCATGCGCGCCAGCGCCCGGCCCGGATCGGTCCGGTTGACCGGCTCGCGGGGCTCACCAAAGCGGGGGCGATAGAGGGTCTCACTCATTGGCCTCGCATACGATGAAACCGCCGGAGCCACAACAGCTTGGCACCCAGCTACTGAATTCTCACCACAACTGTGTCCGCGGCGCCCGTGGCGTCCATGACGGTGAATCGGGCGAAGCCCGGACCGGGGGGCGCCACCAGGCGCTGCCGACGGCTGTCGATCTCGCCGGCGGGAATGCCGTTGATCATCACCGTGAGTGGCAGCACGCCTCCGGCCACCTTCACCGGAACGGGCGCGGCACCTAGGCCCGCGGCTTCGATCTGGGAACCGTTGAGCGGAAACTGGATGTGCAGCGTCTGCTCGGTGCCGCTGCGGACAAGTTCGCCGGCCGGACGGAAACGCCGCAGCGGTAGCGGCAGCTTTGGATTGCTGGCGATCAGGGTGCCGCGCGGCGGGCGCGGCAGCGGCGCCGGCAGCTTGCCGGTGCGAGCGAAGGCGTCAAACAGGATCGGCGCCGCGGCGGTGCGGCCGACCAGTCCGGGGATCGGGGCGCCGTCGGCGCGGCCGACCCAGACGCCGATGGTGGTCCGTCCATCGAAGCCGATCGCCCAGGCGTCGCGGTAACCGTAGCTGGTGCCGGTCTTGAAGGCGATGCGGCCATGGATGCCGTTGTCCGGTGGCGGCGTGCCAATCAGCACATTGCCGACCTGCCAGGCGGCGATGGGGTCGAGCAGCCGCCTCGCCTCACCGGTGTCGGCGCCGACATTTTCGCGCAATGCGAGAGTGTCGCCGCCACGCGCAATCCCCGCATAGAGGGTCACGAGATCGTTCAGGGTGATGCCGACGCCGCCGAGTCCCATGGCGAGCCCGGGGACCTCGTTCCTGGGCAGCACCAGCGCGGCGCCGGCCTGCTTCAGTCGCGCCGCGAGGCGACTGGCGCCGACGCGATCGAGCAAGGCGATGGCCGGCACGTTGAGCGAGAGCTGCAGCGCCTTGCGCACCGGCACGGTGCCCTGGAAGGTCATGTCGAAATTTTCCGGCGCGTAGTTGCCGAAGCGGATCGGCCGGTCGTCGATCAGGCTTTCCGGGTGAACGAAGCCGTCCTCGAAGGCGAGGCCGTAGATGAAGGGCTTGAGCGTCGATCCCGGCGAGCGCACCGCCCGGGTCATGTCGACCTGCCCCGCCCGCCTTGCGTCGAAATAGTCCGGCGAGCCGACATGGCCGATGACCTCGCCGCTGTCGTGATCGACCACGAGGATCCCGACTGAGAGATCCGGGCCCATGGCGGCGAGCCGGTCGCGGGCCAGGGCCTCGAGGTTGTTCTGCAGGCCGGCATCGAGCGTGGTGCGGATTACCGCACCGTCGCGGCGGCCGGCGGCGGCCGCGTCGGTGGCATGGGGAGCGAGCAGCGGCATCGGCTGGCGCAGGTGCGGCACCGGTTCGGCCTGCGCCGCGGCGGCATCCTCGGCCGAGATCCTGCCCTCGTGGACCATGCGCGCCAGCACCCGGTCGCGCGCGGCGCGGGCGGCCTCGGGGTGACGGTCGAGGCGCCGGCGCTCCGGCGACTGCGGCAACGCGACCAGCAGGGCCGCTTGCCCCAGCGACAGGCGTTTAGGCTCCTTGCCGAAATAGGCCAGCGAGGCGGCACGGACGCCTTCGAGATTGCCGCCGAACGGCGCCAGCGTCAGATAAAGGTCGAGGATCTGGTCCTTGTCGCGCAGCCGTTCGATTTCGAGCGCGCGCACGATCTGGCGCAGCTTGGCGCCGACGGTGCGCCGGCTGCGCGGTTCGAGCAGCCGCGCGAGCTGCATGGTGATGGTCGAGCCGCCGGAGACGATCTCGCCCGATCGGGCGAACTGCAGCGCGGCGCGGATCAGGGCCTGCGGGTCGACGCCGCCGTGGCTGCGGAAGCGCTGGTCCTCGTAGGCGAGCAGCAGATCGACATACGTCGGATCGACGTCGGTTGCAGCATGGACCGGCAGGCGCCAGCGGCCGTCGGCCATTGCGTAGGCGCGCAGCAATTTGCCGTGCCGGTCGACAACCGTGGTGGAGACCTCGGCGGCGCGGTCGAACGGCACCGGGCCGAGCGCAGCGACCCAGGCCGCCAGCCCGGCCGCGCACGCAAGGACGGCGACGGCCAGCGCCGCGCCCGCGAGCCGCCAGCGATGGCGGCGCGACGCGGCACCGGACGTGGTCGGCGCCGCGGTCATTTGGCCGATCGCACCTCGACCGTGCCGGTCGAGGTGCGGCCGTAGCGCGAGGGATTGTACATGTCTTCCACATAGGCCTGCGGCAGGACGTATCGGCCGGGCGACACCGCGCGCACCACATAGGCCACCGTGAACACCGCGCTGTCGTCGCTCGCCCGCTCGATGGCGGCGCTGAAGCGATCGTCGCGGAACTCGGTGTTCTCCGGCTCCTCGCCGTCCTCGATCCAGTCGAGGGTGCCGGTGTCTCCGGACGAGACGAGGCGCGGATTGTCGATCTCGAGCCCCGCCGCCAGATGATCGACGACGATGATGCGACCGAATTCCGGCTTCGCCTCGGTGACCTTAAGGACCACCGCGAAGCGGTCGTTCTGCTTCACCTTGCTGATGTCCGCGGGCTTGCCGTCGAGCGTGAAGTAATTGCGCTCGATCTTGAAGCCGTTGGCGGCGGCCGGCTCCGGCGTCACCGGCGCACCGGTCACCGCGAGCACGGCCTGCAGTGGCGCATCGCCGTTATTGGTGATCTTGACCGGCTTGGCGGTGATGTCGGCGGCAGTGAAGTTGCGATAGAGCGCGGTCTTCACCGCCCGGCCGTCGACGTCGAGGACGATCGTATTGGCCTCCTTGGCGATGGCCCGCGACGCCAGCACCAGCCAGGCATTCTCCTGGGTGGAGGTGAACGGCGTCAGCCCGCGCGCCGCCTCGACCCGCTCGACCGCGGAGGTCAGGGTCGCGCGCGGCGCGTTGCCTTCGCTCGCCAGCGACACCAGAGCTGCCGCGTCGCGCAGCGCCGAGCCGTAGTCGGTGCGGCCGAACACCAGCACCGGCTTGGGCGTGAGGTCGGCCAGGGCCGCATTGTAGGCCCGCTCCGCCCTCACCCGGTCGCCTGCCAGCGCCAGCGCCGCGGCGAGCTGGGCCTTGGCGATCGGCGTGGCGAAATTGGCGAGCTTGGTATCGGCGAGGTAGCGCAGGTCGCCGATCGGCGCCGCGCCGTTGCGCGCCAGCACATAGAGGCCGTAGGCGAGTTCACGGCCGCCGTTCTTCTCCGGTTCGTCCGCATTGACCACGGCGTTGCGGATGTGATCGAGGGCGTTGCGGAACAACAGGTCGGGCACCGCGAAGCCCTTCTCGCGCGCCCGCGTCAGGAAGTCGGTGACATAGGCGTCGAGCCAGGCATCGTCGCCGCCGGCCGACCACAGGCCGAAGGAGCCGTTGGAGCCCTGGCGCGCCAACAGGCGGTCGATGGCGTCGCGGATGCGCTGGTCGACGGCGGTGTCCATGGCGAGATGGGCCTCGACGGCGAGATCGTTGACGTAGAGCAGCGGCATGGCCCGGCTGGCGATCTGCTCCGAACAGCCGAACGGATAGCGGTCGAGCGCCTTGAGGATGGTCGCGGCGTCGAGGGCGCTGGACATGCTCACGGACAGCGAGATGCCGCCGGTGCCGGGCACGAGGTCGGAGAACAGGTCCGGCGCCAGGGTCAGGCTCTCGCCCTTGGCGAGGGTCCGCACCGTGCGTCGCGCCAGGATCTGGGTCGCCGGCTTGACGTCGAGATTGTAGTGACGGGCGAGCGTCAGCCCGTTCGGCCCCTTGATGTCGACGTCGAGCCGCGCGGTGCCGGCACCGCCGGCGTCGAGCGACACCTGCACGGAATTGCGCTGCCTGGGCTGCAGCCGCATCACCGTGGCCGGCACGCCCGACAGCTTGATCGGTCCGGTCGTGTTGATGCCGATGGCATAGTCGCCGCCGGCGCCTTCGACGTTGTCGAGCTCGAGCGTCATGGTGCCGTGATCGCCGTTGAGCAGAAAGCGCGGCAAGGTGGTGGTCAGCACCACCGGATCGCGGATCGTCACGTCCGTGGTGGCGCGGCCGATCCTGGTCGCGCTCCACGCCACGGCCATGACCCGCGCGGTGCCGGCGAATTCGGGGATGTCGAAATCGATCGTCGCGGTGCCGTCCGGACCGACGGTGACGATGCCGGAATAGAGCGCAAGCGGCTTCTGGGTCGGCGGGCTGCCCTGCAGTTCGGCAGCAGCGATGTCACCGCCCGAGCGAATCTGGCCTCTCGTGCCCTGCATGCCGTCGATCAGCTGGCCATAGAGGTCGCGGATCTCGGTCGAGAGCGCCCGCTGGCCGAGGTAATAGTCGTCGGGGGCCGGCGGCTTGTAGCCGGTGAGATTGAGGATGCCGACATCGACGGCGGCCACCACGATCTTGGCGTCCTCGCCGGGCGACAGTCCGCCGATCTTCACCGGCAGCTTCAGCGTGCTGTTGGGCCGCACCAGCGGCGGCGGCGACAACGCCACGTCGAGGCTGCGTGACTTGCGGTCGATGGCGAACCATTTCAGGCCGATGGCCCGGCCCGGCATGCGCCTCGCGTCGACGTCGAGTGGTCGGCGCAAGGTCGTGACGACATAGGCTCCGGTGCCCCAGTCGCTGCCGACCTTGAGCTTGACCTGGGACGTGCCTTCCCTGACGTCCACCGACCGGGTGGTCAGCAGGCGATCGCCGAGCACATTGACCGTGAGCTTGCCGGCATTGCGGGCGTTGACCGAGACGGTCAGGGTGTCGCCGGCGGCGTATTCCTGCTTGTCGATCGAGGTTTCCAGGAGGTCGGGCGTGTCGGCGCTGCCGTCGGAATACCAGCCGACGTCGAATTGCAGCGAGGTCACCGGCCCGTCGGCGTCGGCGGTCTTGACGTCGAGGCGATAGCGGCCGGGCTGCGGGTTGAGGTCGAGGCGCGCCGGCTTGTCGGCGGTGAGCGCCAGGTCGCCATTGGCGACGCGCTTGGTGGTCTTGACCGGCTCGTAGTCCCAGGACGAGCCCTGCCGGTACCACTGATAGCGGGACTCGAGCCGCAGCAATTCGTAGCGCAGGTCGCTGCGCGCCAGCGTCCGGCCGTCGGGCGCGGCGAACACCACCTCGAACCTCGCGGGATCGCCCTCGGCGACACTGCGGCCGTCGAACAGCGGCTTCACTCCGATCATGTTGCCGGCCGGCGCCACCGGCAGCGACAGCTTGCGCTCCACTGCGCGGCCGCCGGCTTCGACCATGCGGACGAAGATCTGGGCCTCCTGCGGCCTGGTCGAGGTCGGCGGCTTGGCGAGGGCGACCTTCAGCGTCGCCTTGCCGGCGCTGTCGCTCTCGGGAAGGTCCTCGAGCGGGGTGCGTTCGTTGCTCGATGTCTCGGTGTCGGCGACGCCGAACTGGTAGCCGGCAAAGCCCGGCCGGGCGTCGGCCGGCTTGACCAGGAGATCGCCCTCGATGGTCAGGCCCGAGGCCGGGGCGCCATAGAGGAAATGACCGGCCACCTCAACTTCCACTGGAGCATCAAGAGGAAGCTGTTTCGCCCTGGTCGAAAGATCGAATTCGATTCGGTCCGGGACGTAATCTTCGACGATGAAGGTGGTTTCGCCGATCGCCTTGGCCTTCGGATCGGTGAACGCCCGCACCCGCCAGGTACCGGTCGGCACCGCGGCGTTCAGCGGTAGCGTCAGGCTGTGACCGCCGGCGCCCTGGTCGGGTACCATGGCGCGGCGGAATTCGACACCGTCCGGACGCTCGACCACCAGGGTCAGCGGCACGCCGCCCGCGGCCTTGCCCTCGCCGTCGCGCAGCAGCGCGGTGAGATAGACGGTTTCGCCGGAGCGATAAACCCCACGCTCGGCATAGACGAAGGCGTCGAGCCCGGCGGGCACGGCGCGGCCCTCGACGCCGCGATCGGTGAGATCGAAGGCGGTCGATTTCAGGCTGAGGAAGGCGTAATCGGCGGCCTCGGTCGCCACCGTCAGCAGCGCCGGCGACAGGCCGCCCTCGCCGCGCGCGAGGCCCGGCTCGAACAGCACATGGCCGGCCTCGTCGGTCTTTCTCGTCGCCAGGATTTCGTTGCTGCGCGACAGCAGCCGGACCTCGGCCCTGGCGACCGGACTGGTCGTCGCCAGCGAATTGACGAAGACATGGACGCCGTCGTTGCCGGAGAAGGCCGTCAGCCCGAGATCGGAGACGATGAACCACTGGGTCGCCAGCGACGAGGCATCGTCCTCGCTGGAAGCGCCGGCGGCCTTGGCCAGGGCGGTCATCACGTAGACGCCCGGCTGCATCGGGCCCGCCGCCTCATCCACCGGGAAAGCGGTGGTGATATCCTCGTTGAGCCTGGTTTCCGTGGCGATCTCGCCGGACCACACCTTGACGCCCTTCTCGTCACCGAGCGACGACAGGTCATAGGACGACAGGGCGGTCTGGAAATCGCTGCCCAGCACCGTGTTGATCAGGTTGCGGTCGCCGATCCGGAAGATCTGCACCGCCACCGACGGGGTGTTGACGCTGACCAGCGGAATGCCGTGCTGGCCGGTGCGCGGCAGCACGTAGGCGCGGCTGGTGAAGCGCACGAACGGCTTGCGGTCGCGGACATAGACGTTGAACTCGGCGGATTTGGGCAGCGCCTCCTTGACCGCCGACGGCAGGCCGGCGCGCAGACCGAGGCTGTAGCGTTCGCCGTGCTTGAGCCCTTCGACGCAAAGCTGCTGGTCTTCGGCGGTGATCGCCGGCTTGTCGTTGCCGGCAAGGGTCACGAACGGGGCGAAATCGACCCGCTTGGCGAGATCCTCGGAGAACTGGAAGCAGACCCGCGGCGCCGCCGATTCCGAATCCACCGAATAGTCCATCAGCCGGAAGCCGTGGTCGTCCCGCAGCTTTTCGTACTGGCCGCGGATCTCGGCAACCTCGCGCAGGTCGAGCGACAGCCGCAGCGAATCGAGCGCCGGCCGCCACAGCTTGCGGTCGGCGAAGGCGCGGCCGAGCACCGCCAGGGCATCGGCCTCCTCGCCGGCGTTGCCGGCGCGCTGATAGGCGATGTAGGCCGCGGTCGAGGCGCGCTCGAGCAGGAAGGTCTGCTCGCGGCTGTCGACGTAGCGGACCTGGAAAATGGTCTTGGCGAGCTTGAGCCAGTTGCCGGCATCCTCGGGCGCGATCGCGGCGATCTGGCCGAGGCTCTGCAGGGCGCCGCGGACATCGCCTCGCCGGATCGCGGCGTCGGCGTCACCCTTGAGTGCCGCCGCCGACTTCGCCACCGGCCCGGCGTCCTTCTTCATCTGGGCTTCGAGGCGGATGGCCGCGTCCGCCAGATCGTCGCGTTTGAAGGCCTTGTCGGCGGCCTGCGCCGCCACGAGCCCGAACGCCAGCGTTGCCATCACCACGGCGGCGCGAATCAGACCGGTCATCGGAAGACTCCCCTGCAGGACGGCGTGGCCGTCGCTCGGAATGAAAGGCGCGAATCGTGGCGGGTACAAGTCAGTGGCGTGTCAGTCGAAGCCAATCACTGAACCACCCCGAGCCAGGTCGGCACGAAATGTCGGCACGATATGTCAGCACGAGTAAGTTGCGGACCAGCCCGACGGCAGGCCGGATCCGCCACGCCCGACAACGCGCGGCCGAATCCTCGCCGCCTGTGATTGTCGTATAAGCATAGCCCCGGGTTCGGGATCTGGCGTTGAAATCGGTCGATTTATTTTTTCAGAAATTTCCTGCTAAGAATGGGCTGACGGTCCCGTAGCTCAGCTGGATAGAGCAACAGCCTTCTAAGCTGTGGGTCGGAGGTTCGAGTCCTCCCGGGATCGCCATTTGACCACCGCGTATTTGCCTTGAAAATAAAGGTGTTTTCGCGCGACTGGCGCGAGTTGACCATCGCCTGCCGACGCGAACGATCAGGGATCAAAACGAACGTTCGGGGTTATTCCGGGACCGCGAATCCCGGACAGATTCGCTGCCATGATATGATGGGAGAAGGATTTTCTCTATCTTCGCCTTAGCGCGACTCTGCCCTTCGTCGGCGCTAGAATGCCGCCATGACAGGCGACAAGACTATCTCGGTCGTCGAGGCTGAGGGCTACACCCAGACGGCCCCGATCATGCCCCTCACACTCCGCCGCGTCGCGCGCACGGGCCCACACGATCCTGAAGACTAACCGGGGGCCTCGGCGGCGGAAATGCCGCCGGGGTTCCTGATCAGATAGGACGAATTGAGCGGAGGCTCAAGACATGGCTGCTCCGGCCCTCGATCTCATCGCTCTGCGCAAGCGCATCGGGCTCACCCAGGCGGAAATGGCCGATCGCATGGGCCTGGGCTCTCGTGCCTACTTCACCCTCGAGCAGGATCCCTCGTCGATCAACGCCCGGCACATCATGCTGGCGCAAATCGTCTCGTTGCGCGAGGCGGTGGAGCGCCACGACCGCAGCCTTGCGGATACCGCCGTCGCTGCGCTGGCCGATGAATTCGCGCGGCTCGCGAGCACTGAAACGCCCGCGTGAGGCAGCGCCGTCAGCCGCCCGCGCCGTCAGCTGCCAAGCGCCAGCAACACCTCCAGCACCACGACGGCGCCGACCACCAGGAGGCCGCAGCCGTCGCCGCCAACCTTGCGTTCGGACGACAGGCAAAAGGTCTTTAATTTTAAATAGTGTAACACGTTTTTATCCGAAAGGATTTGATTTTGCTCGCCTTTCGAACTCCTCCTAAGCTGCGGGTTACTGGTTCGAATCCAGTCGGGATCGCCACCCCATCCAGGTCTGATATTTCCGGCCCCTCGGCCGCTGCCACTTGGCTCCGCTGACCGGTCGCAAGCATCACGCAGTCATCACATCATACCGAATAGGTACAACCGTAGTTGAACGGCACATATAATATTCTATCGAATGTTGCATTTCGGGCACGGACTCTCGCCGCCGCGCAAGCTTAGACTGCTTCTATGGGTGGGGCGTCGATCACCCTTCGATTGGTCGATGGAGATTGGGTCAGGGGGCACCATGAAACGGACAATTTTGCTGACGGCCGTGACTGCGTTCAGCTTCGCCTCGACGGGTTGGGCTGCGGATTTGACGGTGAAGGCTCCGCCGCCCATCGCTCCGGCGCCGCTATGGACCGGCTGGTATGTCGGCTTGAACCTCGGCTACGGCTTCTCCGGCAGCAGTGATCCTTCAGCGCGGGCGACATCCGCATGGTGGGCGCCGGCGTTCGCCGCCGGCGCGGCGCCCGGCAGCTTCCCGGGGGCGCGCGAAGGTGTCTTCGGCGGCGGCCAGATTGGCTACAACTGGCAGGTCAATTCGTTGGTTGTCTGGGGCCTCGAGGCCGACATCCAGGGCTCGGATATCCACAAGACCACAGATCTGAGCAACCCCGGTGTTGGCGGCTTTTTCCCAGGCACTTCATTCGCCTCCCAGAAGCTCGATTGGTTCGGGACGGTTCGTGGTCGCGTCGGTGTGCTGGCAGCCCCCACCGCGCTGGTCTACGTCACCGGTGGTCTCGCCTATGGCGAGAGCAAGTACGCGTACAATCTCTCGTTCCCGGCGAGCAACGACTTCGAGGATCTCTCGGCATCGAAGACCAAGGCGGGCTGGACCGTGGGCGGCGGCGTCGAATGGGTGTTTGCTCCGTCCTGGAGCGCCAAGGCCGAGTATCTCTACGTGAATCTGGGTCGTGAGAGCTTCCTGACCGTCGGCAGCGGACGTCCGTCCAACGTGACCAACCCCGTGGCGGTCGGCTTCGACGACAGCTATCACCTGGTACGCGTCGGCGTGAATTACAAATTCGGCCCGCTGCTCGGCAGATAACCGGTCAACGGCATTCGTCCCGGTCTCGATCGGGATCATTTGGATCGTTCATCGTCTTCCTCGCCGGCGCAACCAGGCCTGCCGCTTCTTCTTCGTGGCCGCGCCAGATCAAACGCTTCCTGGCGCCCCCGCGCGCAGGCGCCGGCGTTGATGAGGTCGCCGTGGCGAACGCCGAGGTCTCGTCGGCGGACGTGCGGCGTTTCGCCGAAATCCTCGAGCGAACTCGAAGGCGTTGTGCCGTCGCGCGCAAGCAGGCGGCACAACGCCCGTCGAACCATGCCTCGGCGTGGCTGACGGCGGAGCGGAAGGTTAACGACAGGTAAATCGGCCGCGCCCGCAGCAAGTTCCCGAGCAATCGTCCAGTAAGAAACCACGGCTAATGTTCGGCGAATTGTAACGGTTCGCGCTGGCCCCCTTCATGATCAAGCTTGCCGCCCATCTTCGCTCGCTGCGCGCCGACCGGCGCGGCAATGTCGCGGTGACCTTCGCCATCGCGCTCCTGCCGATCCTCGGTCTCGTCGGCGCCGCCGTCGACTATTCGATCGCGGTGAACACCCGAACCAAGATCGAAGCCGCGCTCGACACCGCCGTGCTGCTGGCGACCAGCAAGACCGAAGCCAACCTGCCGACGGCGACCGCCCAGGCCGACGCGTTGAAGATGTTCGCCGCCCAGGTCGCCATGTTCGGCGTGACCACAAAATCCTCGAGCATCACCATCACCGATGGGGTGAACGGGCGCGTCGCCACCGGGACGGCCGCGGCCGATGTGCCGACCACCTTCATGAAGGTCATGGGCTTCAATTCGATCGCGGTGAACGGCAATGCCACCGCCAAGGTCGGCCTGCCGGTCTATGTCGACTTCTATCTGTTGCTGGACAATTCGCCGTCGATGGGGGTGGCAGCGACGCCGGCCGATATCACCACCATGGTTAACAACACCACTGATCAGTGCGCTTTCGCCTGCCATGATACCTATACCTCGAGTTCAAGGAAGACGCTCAACAAGAACAGCTACTACGATCTCGCCAAGAAACTCGGCGTCACCATGCGCATCGACGTCGTCCGCCAGGCGACCCAGGCGCTGATGGATAAGGCGGCGGCGACCGAGGCGGTCTCCGACCAGTTCCGGATGGCGATCTACACCATGGGAGCCGACTGCAGCGGAGTCGGCCAGACCACCATCACGCCGCTGACCTCGAGCCTGTCGTCGGCCAAGAGCGCGGCCGCCGGCATCGACCTGATGACCATTCCCTATGCCGGCTACAACAATGACCAGTGCACCGATTTCGATAATGTGCTGGCGTCGATGAACAACACCATTCCGACCTCTGGTGCCGGCACCTCGACGGATCCGCAGAAATATCTGTTCTTCGTCTCGGACGGTGTCGCCGACGCCTACTACCCGACCAGCTGTACCAAGAAGACCACTTCGGGCCGGTGCCAGGAGCCGCTGACCACGGCGATCTGCGACACGCTAAAAAATCGTGGGGTCAAGATCGCCGTACTCTACACCACCTACCTCGCCCTGCCGACCAACTCCTGGTACATGAACTGGATTGATCCGTTCAACAAAGGCCCCTACGGCCCGTCGCCGAACAGCGAGATCGCTCAGAAGATGCAGGCTTGCGCCTCGCCCGGTTTCTATTTCGAGGTCAGCCCGACGGACGGCATCAGCGAGGCGATGAATGCGCTGTTCCAGAAGGCGGTCTCGACCGCGCATCTGACCAACTGAGCGAAGGGTTCGGCAACATCTAGGACCCGCGCGGGGCCTGCCGCAGGTTCGGCGTGACTTGGTGCGGATTGCATTCACCGCGACGGCGTGAACAATGGCGGCAAAACTGGAATCCTCGCCGATGGCCGCGCCCCGTCCCCCCGCCTTCGATACCCTGAGCCTGCATGCCGGTCAGCATCCCGACCCGGTGACCGGCGCGCGGGCCGTGCCGATCTACCAGACCACGTCCTTCGTGTTCCAGGACAGCGACCACGCCGCGGCGCTGTTCAATCTGGAACGCGCCGGGCACATCTACAGCCGGATCTCAAATCCCACCGTGGCGGTGCTGGAAGAGCGCCTCGCGGCACTGGAGGCCGGCGTCGGCGCCGTCTGCACCGCCAGCGGCATGGCGGCGATGCATCTCGCCATCGCCACCCTGCTCGGCGCCGGCGATCATATCGTCGCCTCCGCCTCGCTCTATGGCGGCACCATCAATCTGCTGACCCACACGCTGCCGCGCTTCGGCATCACCACGACCTTCGTCCGCCCGCGCGATCTCGACGGCCTGCGCGCGGCGATCACGCCGGCGACGCGCCTCGTCATCGGCGAGACCATCGGCAATCCGGGACTCGAAGTGCTCGACATTCCTTCGGTCGCCGACATCGCCCACGCCGCCGGCGTTCCGCTGCTGATCGACAACACCTTCGCGACTCCGTGGCTGTGCCAGCCCGCGGCGCTCGGCGCCGACATCGTGATGAACTCCATCACCAAGTGGATCGGCGGTCACGGCACCAGCATCGGCGGCGTGCTGGTCGATGCCGGTCGGTTCGACTGGGACGCCTCGGGCAAGTTTCCGACCCTGACGACGCCCTATGCCGGTTATCACGGCATCGTCTTCCGCGAGGAGTTCGGCCCGGCGGCCTTCATCATGCGGGCGCGGGCCGAAGGGCTGCGCGATTTCGGCGCCTGTCTGTCGCCGGCCAATGCCTTCCAGCTGCTGCAGGGCGTCGAGACTTTGCCGCTGCGCATGGCGCGACATGTGGAAAACACCGCGGCGGTGCTCGCGTTCCTCGCCGCCAACAAGGCGGTGGAATGGGTTCTTCACCCCTCGATGGACAGCCATCCGGACCATGCGCTGGCGCAGAAGCTGCTGCCGCGCGGCGCCGGCGCCATCATCTCCTTCGGCATCAAGGGCGGCCGGGCCGCGGGCCGCAGATTCATCGAGGCGCTGCGGTTGGCGAGCCACCTCGCCAATGTCGGCGACGCCAAGACGCTGGTGATCCATCCCGCCAGCACCACTCACCAGCAGATGGATGCGGCCCAGCTCAAGGCCGCCGGCGTCGGCGAGGAATTGATCCGCCTGTCGATCGGGCTCGAGGCCGCCGCCGACATCATCGATGATTTTGCCCAGGCGCTGCGCGCGTCGCAGAAGGTGTGACCATGAATCTCGCGGTGGATGGCTTCGACACTTTCGTCGCGACCGGCGGCAGGCCGCTCGATCCTGCGCTGCCGGCCATCGTCTTCCTGCACGGCGCCGGCTTCGACCACACCATCTGGGCGCTGCCGGCACGCTGGTTCGCCCATCATGGCCATGGCGTGCTGGCGCCGGACCTGCCCGGCCATGGCCGTTCCAAGGGCGCTGCGCTCGCCAGCATCGGCGACCTCGCCGGCTGGTGCGCCCGCCTGCTCGATGCAGCGGGCATCGCGCGGGCGCGGCTGGTCGGTCATTCGATGGGCGCACTGATCGCGCTGGAAGCCGCGGCGCGCCATCCCGATCGGGTCGCCGGAATCACCCTGATCGGCGCCGCCGCCAGCATGAAGGTCTCGCCGGATCTCCTCGGTGCGGCGGACGCCAATCATCATGACGCTGTCGACATGGTGTCGATCTGGGGGTTCGGCTACCGCGCCGGTCTCGGCGGCTCGCAGAGCCCGGGGCTGTGGATGCTGGGTGGCGGCGAGCGCGTGCTGGAGCGCACGGCGCCGGGCGTGCTGCACAACGATCTCGCCGCCTGCAACGCCTATGACGGCGCGCTCGCGGCGGCGGCGAAGGTCTCCTGCCCCGCAACCCTGATCCTCGGCCAGCGCGACATGATGACTCCGCTGAAGTCCGGATTGCAGCTCGCCGACGCCATCACGCACGCGCGCCGCGTGGTGCTGCCGGGCGCCGGCCACATGATGATGACCGAGCGGCCGGACGACGTCCTTGCGGCGCTGACGAGCTGAAACGCGCGCTCGGGCAGCAGCCGGGCATCGGCGAGGAAAAGCATTTTTGCCGGAGCCGCCGCTCGTGAGGCCCGCGCTGCGGGTCGTCCCGAACCATGAGGCGACAACGCGGAATGTGTTCCGCAACCACGCAACGGCTCAAGCCGCTGCGCCGTCCGCGAGGTTCAGCACCACGTCGGCGAAGCGTTCGCCCTGAATGACGATGTGATCGCGCAGGATCGTCGCCGCGGCGTCGCCGTCGCCGGCGATGATGGCTTCGACCGCCGCGGCGTGTTCGGTGAGCGACTGGGCGATCCGGTTGCGCGCGCGCAACTGCATGCGGCGATACGGCGCGAGGCGGCGATGCAGCGCGAGAGCCTGCTCGGCGAGAAAGGCATTGTGGCTCGCCCGGTAGACCAGGGCGTGAAACGCCGCGTTTTCGAAGTAGTAGGTCTCCGAATCGCCGGTCTGTGCCGCCTGCTCGCAGGCGGCGTGGGCGCTGCGCAGCGCAGCCGCGTCATGGTCGGTGCAGCGGCGCGCCGCGAGCCGGCCACAGGCGGCCTCGAGCTCCGCCATGCATTCGAACATTTCCACCAGCCGTCGGGCGTCGGGGGCGCTGACGATGGCGCCGCGCCGCGGCCGGATCTCCACCAGCCCGCTCGCCGCCAGATGCAGCAGCGCCTCACGAATCGGTGTCCGTGACACCCCGAATTTGTCGGCGAGCGTTGCTTCTTCCAGCCTGGCGCCGGGCGCGAGGGCGCCGGTGACGATCTCGTCCTCGATGGCTTCGCGCAGACGGAATGGGTGCTTCATAAGCGGTTCCGGCCTCAAAACACCGATAGTGTATACATGGGAAGTCAGATAGTATGCAAAAATCGGTGCGGCGACCGGGGTCGGGCCGCGGGACGGGGATGCCATGGTCAGATCTGTGGACGCGCAAGGCTTTCTCAACGAGCTGATGCAGACGTTGACCGAGCGCGGCCGCGCCCTCCTCCGCCGGGCCCGCAGCGGCGGTCCGGACAACACCGACCTCGTCGAACTTGCCGAGATGCTGCTGTCCCGCCGGGGCGAAGCCTCGGGCGTGGTGCTGGCCCAGACCCTGCTGTCGAGCTATGCCGGCGCGCCGGTTGAGGTTCGCCTGCAGTTTCTCAAGGCGCTGGCCGAGAGATTCGGCACCGATCCGGAGGCGGTGGCCGCCGCCGTCGAGGCCTATCGCGCCTCCCCCGATGTCACCACCATCGGCGCCCTCCACGCCGCCATCGAACCGCGCCGGCAGGAGTTGTTCCGCAGGCTCAATCTCGCCGCGGGCGGGACGTTCGCGCTGGTGCGGATGCGCGAGGAATTGCTCGACCATCTCAAGGCCAATCCGGAGCTGCGCGCCGTCGACACCGACTTCGGCCATTTGTTCTCGTCGTGGTTCAACCGCGGCTTTCTCCAGATGCGGCCGATCGGCTGGACGACCCCGGCGAGCATTCTCGAGAAGATCATCCGTTACGAGGCGGTGCATCCGATCGCCGGCTGGAACGACCTCAAGAGCCGGCTCGACCCGTCCGACCGGCGCTGCTTCGGTTTCTTCCATCCCCAGCTCGACGACGAGCCGCTGATCTTCGTCGAGGTGGCGCTGACCAACGACATTCCCGGCGCGGTGGCGCCACTGCTGGCGCTGGACCGCGCGCCCATCGCCGCCAGCACCGCAACCACCGCGATCTTCTATTCGATCTCCAACACCCAGCGCGGCCTCGCCGGGGTGTCCTTCGGCCATTTCCTGATCAAGCAGGTGGTCGTGGATCTCAAGCGCGACCTGCCGAACCTGAAGACCTTCGTCACGCTGTCGCCGGCGCCGGGATTCGCCGCCTGGCTACGGCGTGAGCGCGCCGCGGAGGGCTCGGCGTTCCTGACCGCTGAAACCAAGGCGGCGCTGCGGCGGCTCGACGAACCGGCCTGGTTCGAGGACGCCGCGACGCGCGCCGAACTGGAAGAGGCGCTGATGCCGATCGCGGCGCACTATTTCCTTCACGCCAAGAACGAGAATGGCCGCCCGGTCGATCCGGTGGCGCGTTTCCATCTCGGCAACGGCGCGCGGCTCGAACGCATGAACTTTCTCGGCGATCTGTCCGAGCGCGGCCTGCGCCAGGCCCATGGCCTGATGGTCAACTATCTCTACGATCTCTCGGCCATCGAGAAGAACCACGAGGCCTATGCCGAAGCGGGCGATATCGCCGCGTCCGCGTCGGTAAGGCGCATTGCCAAAGACCTCGTCACCCGCGACCTTGTGCCATCCCACTGACGAAGGAGCCGACAGCCGTGCCCGAAGCGGCGCCGTGACTTCAACCGGCGACAGGCTGCCCTGCCGGCCGCAAATGCTGTAACAAACCTCAAGAAACCGCCTCATGGGAGAGACAATAAATGCTGACCCGTCGTCACGTCCTCGCCTCGGCCCTTGCCGCGCCGGCGATCCTGCGCTTCGGCCCTGCCCAGGCCGCCACCACCCTGAAGATCTCGCACCAGTTTCCCGGCGGGACCATCGACAAGGGCGATTTCCGCGACCGCCTGACCCGCAAATTCGCCGCCGAACTGGGGCGACGCTCCGGTGGCGAGATCGCGGCCGAGGTCTATCCCAATTCATCGCTGATCAAGGTCAACGCGCAGTTCTCGGCGATGCGCAAGGGCGCGCTCGACATGAGCCTGTTGCCGCTGCCCTATGCCGGCGGCGAAGTGCCCGAGACCAATATCGGCCTGATGCCCGGACTGGTCTCGACCTACGACCAGGGTCTGGCGTGGAAGACCAAGCCGGTCGGCAAGGCGCTGAGCGATTTCCTTGCCGACAAGGGCATCATGATCATCACCTGGATCTGGCAGGCCGGCGGCGTCGCCAGCCGTTCGCGCCCGCTGATCGCTCCCGAGGACGCCAAGGGCATGAAGGTGCGCGGCGGCTCGCGCGAAATGGACATGGTGCTCCAGAGCGCCGGCGCGGCGGTGCTGTCGCTGCCCTCCAATGAAATCTACACGGCGATGCAGACCGGCGCCTGCGACGCCGGCATCACCTCGTCGACCAGCCTGATTTCCTTCCGTCTCGAGGAGGTCTCCAAGCATCTCACCACCGGCCGCGGCCAGTCGTACTGGTACATGCTCGAGCCGCTCCTGATGTCGAAGTCGGTCTTCGAGGGCCTGCCCAAGGCGCAGCAGGACTTGATCCTGGCGGTCGGCGCCGAGATGGAAGCGTTCGGCCGCATCGGCGCCGAGGACGACGACAACACCGTGGCGCAGGTGTACGAAAAGGCGGGCGCCAAGGTCTATGATCTCGATGCCGCGACGGTCGGCAAATGGCGGGACATCGCCCGCGACACGGCCTGGAAGGACTACGCGGCCAAGACCCCGACCACGGCGAAACTGCTCAAGCTCGCCACCGATGGCGCCGCATGACGCACGCCTTGGATGACCATGACGCGCCCGGCGTGGGCCGTGCTGCCCGCGCCTGGCCGCCGGCGAGAACCGGGCTTCTCGCGACGCTCGAGCGCTGGGCCGCCGTCTGCAATCAGATCATCGTCGTTCTCGCCTCGGTGGCGCTGATCTCGGCCTGCCTGATCCTGAGCTACAGCGTGTTGACGCGCAGCCTGTTCCGCACCCCGACCTACTGGCAGGACGAGGCGGCGGTGTTCCTGCTGGTCGGCGCCACCTTCATGACCGCTGCCTATGTGCAGTCGCTCCGCGGACATATCGGCATCGAGGCCATCATCGGTCTGCTGCCGCCACGGATCAATTTCATCCGGCAGCTGCTGGTCGACATCGCCAGCCTTGTCTTCTGTACCTTCTTCGCCTGGAAATCCTGGACCCTGACCCACGAGGCCTATATGGACGGCCAGGTGTCGAACTCGATGTGGAGCCCGCCGCTCGCCATTCCCTACGCCATGATGGCTGTGGGCATGACGCTGCTGTGCGGCCAGATGGCGCTGCAGATCTGCGGTGCGTTGCTGCGGAAATCCTTCAAATGACCGTGCTTGGTATCGGCCTCGCCTATGGCGGGGCGACGCTCGCCGCGATGTTCTCCGGCATGCCGATCGCATTTGCGCTCGGCGCCGTCGCCCTCGCCTTCATGGCGATCTACATGCCCGCCGCATCGCTCGATACGGTGACGCAGAACGTCTATGAGGAGATCGCCTCGATCACCCTGCTGTCCATTCCACTGTTCATCCTCAAGGGCGCGGCGATCGGCAAGTCGCGCGCCGGCCAGGACCTCTACTCGGCGCTGCATGCCTGGCTGCATCGCGTTCCCGGCGGCCTCGGCGTTGCCAACGTCTTCGCCTGCGCGCTGTTCGCGGCCATGGCCGGCTCCTCGCCGGCGACCTGTTCGGCGATCGGCTCCGCCGGCATTCCCGAGATGCGCAAGCGCGGTTACAGCGGCGGCTTCGCCGCCGGGATCATCGCGGCCGGCGGCACCCTCGGCATTCTGCTGCCGCCCTCGATCACCATGATCCTGTTCGCGGTCGCGGCCGAGAAATCGCTGGGCCGGCTGTTCCTCGCCGGCATCGGTCCCGGTCTGCTGCTGGTGACGCTGTTCGGCGGCTATGCGGTGCTGCGCTTCCGCAAGGAATACGCCAGCGCCGCCGCGCTCTATGCCCGGACGGGGGAGACCTCGCCGATCCTCGCCCATGAGAAATACACCATGGCGCAACGCTTCAGCGTGCTGCCGCGGGTCATTCCATTCGTGACACTGCTGACCGGCGTCATGATCGCGCTTTACGGCGGCTACGCCACGCCTTCGGAAACCGCCGGCCTTGGCGGGCTGCTGGCGCTGGTGCTGATCGCATTGATCTACAGCGTGTGGAAGCCGAGCGACCTCGCGCCGATCCTCTCCTCGACGATCAGGGAATCCACCATGCTGATGATGATCATCGGCATGTCCCTGCTGTATTCCTACGTCATGAGCTACCTGCACATTTCGCAGTCGGCCGCGCAGGCGATCGTCGACATGCAACTGCCGAAATGGGGGCTGCTCGCCGCCATTCTCGTCATGGTGGTGGTGCTCGGATTCTTCCTGCCGCCGGTGTCGATCATCCTGATGACCGCGCCGATCATTCTGCCGCCGCTGCGCGCTGCCGGTTTCGACATCATCTGGTTCGGCATCGTCGTCACCATCGTGATGGAAATGGGGCTGATCCATCCGCCGGTCGGGCTCAACATCTTCGTCATCCGCAATGTCGCGCCCGACATTCCGCTCGGCGAAGTGATCTGGGGCACCCTGCCCTTCGTGCTGCTGATGGCCGGCGCCGTGGTGCTGCTGTGCTTCGTGCCGCAGATCTCGACCTTGCTGCCGGATCTCGTCATGGGCCCCGAGAGCCTGCGCTGACGCGCCAGGCCGCGCCGCGCCGAACGGCGGGCGCGATCGCAAATCGACGGCTCAGCTGCACGAGGGGCTCTAGTGTCCTGTCTCCGAATTACCGCCCCATTTGCCTCACGCTCGCACGGTCATTCGGAGGCATAAAGGACACTAGCAAAATCAAAGCGCTAGTGTGGCTTATGTCTCGCAATTGCGAGACGCCACACTGGCGTTGAGCGCGGTGGCGACGCGGCTCGGCGGCGGCCGACCGATCAGGCGGCTGATCGCATTGGTCGCATCGAGCAGCTTGGGCAGGTCGATGCCGGTGCTGACGCCCATGCCGTCGAGCATGTAGACGACGTCCTCGGTCGCGACATTGCCGGTCGCGCCCGGCGCATAGGGGCAGCCGCCGAGGCCGCCGGCGGCGCTGTCGATGACGCGGACGCCTTCCTCCAGCCCGGCGTAGAGATTGGCGAGGGCCTGGCCGTAGGTGTCGTGGAAGTGCATGGCGATCTCGCCAAGCGGCACCTCGCCCGCAACTGTACGCAGCAGCCGCCGCGCTCTTGCCGCCGTGCCGACGCCGATGGTGTCGCCGAGCGAAATCTCATAGCAGCCGAGGTCGCGGAGCGTCCTTGCAACCGCGGCGACAGCCGCCGGCTTGACTTCGCCGTCGAACGGGCAGCCGAGAACGCAGGAGACGTAGCCGCGCACCCTGACGCCGTCGGCGCGGGCGCGCGCCAGCACCGGGCGGAAGCGATCGATGGATTCGGCGATGGAGCAGTTGATGTTGGCGCGCGAAAACCCCTCGGAGGCGGAGGCGAAAACCGCGATCAGGGTGGCGCCGGCCGCCCGCGCCGCCTCGTACCCCTTCTCGTTGGGCACCAGCACCGGAAAGTCGATTCCGGAATGATGGCTGACCGCGCGCAGCACGGCATCCGAACCGGCCATCTGCGGCACAGCTTTGGGCGAGACGAAGCTGCCGACCTCGATGGTCTTGCAGCCGGCGCTCACCAGGGACTCGACGAAGGCGATGCGGCCCTCGACCGGGACCGCCGCCTTTTCGTTCTGCAGCCCGTCCCGCGGGCCGACTTCGACGATGCGGACCTCGTCCACCATGGCGTCTTCAGGCCTCCGTCGGTTCGATGTCGGCGAGTTCGGCCCCTTCCTGGACGATGTCGCCGACCTTGCATTTGAGCGCCCTGACGACGCCGTCGAACGGCGCCCGCAAGGTCTGTTCCATCTTCATCACCTCGAGGGTGAGGATCGCCGCGCCCTTCTCGATCGCCGCCCCCTCCTCGGTCAGCAGGGCCACCACCGTGCCGGGCAGCGGCGCCACGATCCGGTCCTCGCCGGCATGGTCCTCGTCCTCGACGCCGAACGGATCGACGAGATGCAGGTCGAAGCGGCCATTGCGGCTGCGCACGTAGATCTCATGGCCCTCGACCACCGCCACCACCTGGGTGCGGGCGCCGGAAAGATCAAGGCGGATCTCGGCGTCAGGCCCTGCCGTCCAGGCGAAGACGATCTCGCGGCCGTCGAAGGTCAGGGTCGACGGGCCGCGGCCGTAACGCAGGGTCAGGCGGTGTTCGGTCGCGTCCTGCCGCAGAACGAACAGGCGCTGGCGCCGGCCCACCGGCATCCAGCCGGCCGTGCGCCAGGGCGATGACGCGTCGGCCTCGGCGCTGCGGGCCTCGTCGCGCAGCACGGCGGCAACGGCGGCGCCGAGCTCCAGCGGCGATACCGGCGGCGATGCAGGCGTCAGCGCGGCGAGTTCACGCTCGATGAAGCCGGTATCGATGGTGTTGGCGCGGACGGCCGGATGGGTCACCAGCGCCGACAGGAACGGAATGTTGGTGACGATGCCGCGCAGATCGCTGTCGTCGAGGCCGTGGGCAAGCCGCTCCAACGCGGCCTCGCGCGTCGGCCCCCAGGCGATCACCTTGGCAAGCATGGCGTCGTAATTCGGCGACACGGTGTCGCCGGCACGATAGCCGGCGTCGACCCGCAGCCCGCCGGCCTCGGCGGGCATGCGCCAGGTCCGGATGCGGCCGACCGACGGCATGAAGCCCCGCGCCGGATTCTCGGCATAGACCCGCGCCTCGACCGCGTGGCCGTTCAGCCGGACCTGATCCTGGGCCAGCGGCAGCACCTCGCCGAATGCGACGCGAAGCTGCCACTCGACGAGGTCGATGCCGGTGATCAGCTCCGTGACCGGATGCTCGACCTGCAGGCGGGTGTTCATCTCGATGAAATAGACGTCGTGACCGTCCGAGACGAATTCGATGGTGCCGGCGCCGACATAGTTGACGGCGGCGGCTGCCTTGCGCGCCGCGGCGCAGACCGCCTCGCGCTGGGCCGGGTCGAGAGTCGGCGATGGCGCCTCTTCGATCACCTTCTGATGGCGGCGCTGCAAGGTGCATTCGCGCTCGAACAGCGACAGCAGATTGCCGTGGCTGTCGCCGATCACCTGGACCTCGATATGCCGCGGGTTGTCGACATATTTCTCGATCAGCACGCGGTCGTCGGCGAAGGCCGCCAGCGCTTCGCGCTTGGCGCTCTGGAGCGCTTCGGCGAACTCGCCGGCGGTGCGCACGACACGCATGCCGCGGCCGCCGCCGCCGGCGGAGGCCTTGATCAAAACCGGAAAGCCGATGGTTTCGGCCGCCGACCGCAGCGTCGCCTCGTCCTGCGCCTCGTCGTGATAGCCGGGCACCAGCGGCACGCCGGCCCGGGCCATCAGCGCCTTGGAGCCCGATTTCGAGCCCATGGCCCGGATCATGGCCGCCGTCGGGCCGACGAAGATCAGGCCGGCATCGCGGCAGGCGTCGGCGAATTCGGCACTTTCGGACAGGAAGCCGCAGCCTGGATGGATCGCCTCGGCGCCGGTCGCCTTCGCCGCCGCGATTACCCGCTCGATGTTGAGATAACTGTCGCGGGCCCGCGCTGGTCCGAGCAGGATGGCGTCGTCGGCCACGGCGACATGCATGGCATCCTGGTCGGCCTCGGAATAGACCGCGACGGTGCGCAGTCCGAGCGCCCGCGCGCTGCGGATGACGCGGCAGGCGATCTCGCCGCGGTTGGCGACCAGGAGCGTGCGGAAGCGACGATAAGGCACGGCGGTCACATCTGGCTCCACGACGGCTTGCGCTTTTCGAGGAAGGCCGCGAGCCCTTCACGGGCCTCGTCCTTCGCCCGCATATCGGCGATCAATTCGGCGGTATGGCGCAGCACGCCGGCATCGATGGCCCGGCCGGCGACCTGGCCGACCAGGGCCTTGGCGGCGGCGCGAGCGCCTGGCGCACCGCTGCGCAGCTGCTCGAGGAGCGCGGCGATGCGATCGTCCAGCGCCTCGGCGGCCACCGTCTCGTGGACAAGACCGATGCGGGCTGCCTCGGTCGCCGAGAACACCTCCGCGGTCTGGAAATAGCGCCGGCCATGGCGGGCGCCGATTGCGCGCAGTACATACGGGCTGATCACCGCGGGCACGAGGCCGAGCCGGACCTCGGACAGGCAGAAGCTGGCATCGGCTGCGGCGACGGCGATGTCGCAGGCCGCAACGAGGCCGATGCCGCCGCCATAGACCGGCCCCTGGACACGGGCGATCGTCGTCTGCGGCATTCGATCGAGCGCCGCGAGCATGCGCGCCAGCGGCTCGGCGTCGCGGATATTCTCCTCGCGGCCGTAGGCGGCCGCCCGCTTCATCCAGTTGATATCGGCCCCGGCGCAGAAGCTGCGCCCCTCGCCGGAAACCACGACCGTGGAAACTCCGTCGTCGGCGGCGACCGTTTCGAACGCGGCAGCGAGCGCCGCGATCATCGCCTCGTCGAAGGCGTTGTTGCGTTCGGGGCGGTGGAGGACGATACGGGCGAGCCCGCCGTCGCGCGCAATGCGTACGCTTTCGGTCATGATCTACATCCTGAAGACGCCGAAGCGGGTCGGCTCGCTCGGCGCATTGGCGGCAGCGGACAGGCCGAGCCCGAGGACAAGACGGGTGTCGGCGGGATCGATGATGCCGTCATCCCACAGCCGCGCCGTGGCGTAATAGGGGTGGCCCTGCTGTTCGTACTGGGCACGGATCGGCGCGCGAAACGCATCCTCCTCGTCGGTCGACCATGTGCCGCCCTTGGCCTCGATGTTGTCGCGGCGAAGCTGGCTGAGCACCATGGCGGCCTGATCGCCGCCCATGACCGAGATCCGCGCATTGGGCCACATCCACAGGAAGCGCGGGCTGTAGGCACGGCCGCACATGCCGTAATTGCCCGCACCATAGGAACCGCCGATCACCACCGTGAATTTCGGCACAGCCGCCGTCGCCACCGCGGTGACGAGCTTGGCGCCGTCGCGGGCGATGCCGCCGGCCTCGTACTTCTTGCCCACCATGAAGCCGGTGATGTTCTGCAGGAAGACCAGGGGAATCTGTCGCTGACAGCACAGTTCGATGAAGTGCGCGCCCTTGAGCGAACTCTCGCTGAACAGGATTCCGTTGTTGGCGACGATGCCGACGGGATAGCCGAAGATGTGGGCGAAGCCGCAGACCAGCGTCGGGCCGTAGAGTTTCTTGAACTCCTCGAACTCCGAGCCGTCGACGAGGCGGGCAATGACCTCGCGCACGTCGAAGGGCTTGCGCGCATCCGCCGGCACCACGCCATAGATCTCCTCCGGCGCATGGAGCGGCTCCCGCGGCGTACGGCGGCCGATGGCGGCGTCGTGCGGCGGGTTGAGGTTGCCGACGATGCGCCGGGCGATGCCGATGGCGTGGGCGTCGTTCTGGGCGTAGTGATCGGTGACGCCGGACTGGCGGCTATGGACGTCGGCGCCGCCGAGTTCTTCCGCCGACACGACCTCGCCGGTCGCGGCCTTGACCAGCGGCGGGCCGCCGAGAAAGATCGTGCCCTGGTTGCGCACGATGATGCTCTCGTCGGACATCGCCGGAACATAGGCGCCGCCGGCGGTGCAGGAGCCCATCACCACGGCGATCTGCGGAATCGCCTGCGAGGACAGCTGCGCCTGGTTGTAGAAGATGCGGCCGAAATGCCGCTCGTCCGGGAAGATCTCGTCTTGCTGCGGCAGGAAGGCGCCGCCGGAATCCACCATGTAGATGCACGGCAGACGGTTCTGCCGCGCGATGTCCTGGGCGCGCAGATGCTTCTTCACCGTCATCGGATAGTAGGTGCCGCCGCTGATGGTGGCGTCGTTGGCGACGATCACGCATTCGCGGCCGGCGACGCGGCCGATCCCGGTGATGATGCTGGCGGAGTGGACGCTGCCGCCATAGAGACCGTAGGCGGCGAGCGGCGACAATTCGAGGAAGGCCGTGCCCGGATCAATCAGCAGATCGACGCGATCACGCGCCAGCATCTTGCCGCGCGAGGTGTGCCGCGTCCGAGAAGCCTCGCCGCCGCCGAGCGCGACCTGATCGAGCTTCTCGCGCAGGTCCGCCACCAGACCGCGCATGGCCTCGGCGTTGCGGAGGAAGTCAGCGGATTTTGGATCGATTCCGGAGTGCAACGCCATCTCCTCCCAAGCCCTCCCGGCCGTGTCCCTCGTCTGCCCTGGCGGGGATGAATCGTTGTGCCTGCCGGGGCACATGCCCCCGGGGGGCGGGACGCCTGCACTAAAGCAGTCTGCGCGGACCTGTCCAGCGCCACGGCGACAGAGGGCCGGCGATTTCGGCGTGGGGCCCGGCGGCTTGACGCAAGACATCATGAGCCCCGGTGCCGCCGCGGCGCTCGGACCGGGCGGCCCTTCGGCCGGTCAATTGTCGTCAGGGAGCCGGAGGTGAAGACCGTAGGGGATCGAGCTGGAGCGCCACGGCATGTGGGGCGCGGTCAACGAACGGCGGGATCAGCGCGATCGGGAGCATCGCCGCTTTCCGGCGTCGATGACCGTCAGTTGGCAAAATTCAAGGCTAAGTCAGTGAGTCCATGGCTCGGGGCGACGATAAGCGAAGTTGTCGGAATAGGCGGCGATCCGCCGCACCGGCTCCTTCGGTTCGACCACCTGGTAGGGAATGCCCTCGCGCTCGCAATAGGCGATCGCGTCTTCCCTGGTATCGAAACGCAGGGTCAGCTGCTGCTTCATGTCGGCCGAGCTGGTCCAGCCCATCAGCGGTTCGACCTCCCGGGGCAGCTCGGGCTCGTAGTCGAGCTGCCATTCCCGCGACTTGGCCTTGCCCGATTGCATCGCGTTCTTGGCGGGTTTGTAGATACGGGCCGTCATGACGTCATGAACTCCAGTCGCTGCTTCGTGTCGCCGCATTGCGGCATCCTCGGGACCAGTCACGAGGCATCAAATCTTCGCGGTGGCCATCGCGTCCCTTCCGGAGCGCGTCTCTTTCAGTATATGAGCCTTTTATTGTACGATTCCGCTGTTTAACAGCCCTATTCCTTGTCCGTATCCTATTCGTTCCCGTTCCCGAGACAATCCGGCCGGCCGGGCCGAAAAGGCGGGCCGTGGCAGCCCCGAAATGGTGGATATGAGCATCCGAGCGACACTTCCCTCCGGCGGCCGCGACCTGCGGCTGGACCTCTTTCGCGGCATCGCCAACTGGTGGATCTTCCTCGACCACATCCCCTACAACATCGTCAACTGGCTGACGCCGCGCAATTACGGCTTCAGCGACGCCGCCGACCTGTTCGTCTTCATCTCGGGGTACACCGCTTCGTTCGTCTATGCGCGGATGATGCTGGAGCGCGGCTTCCTCGTGGGCGCGACGCGGCTGATGAAGCGAGTCTGGCAGCTCTATGTCGCCCACGTCTTCCTGTTCGTCATCTACATCGTCACGATCGGCTTCGTTGCGATCAAGTTTCACGACCCGGACATCATCAACGAGTTCAACGTCGCCGGTCTCGTCGAAAATCCGATCGAGACGCTGACCCAGGGCATGATCCTCAAGTTCAAGCCGGTCAATCTCGACGTGCTGCCGCTCTACATCGTGCTGATGGGCTTCTTTCCGCCGGTGCTGTGGCTGATGCTGCGTCGGCCGGACACCGTGATGGTATGCTCGCTCGTCCTGTATTTCGCCGCCCGCCAGTTCGGCTGGAATCTCCCCGCCTACCCGATCGGCACCTGGTATTTCAACCCGTTCTGCTGGCAGCTCCTGTTCATCTTCGGCGCCTGGTTTGCGCTCGGCGGAGCGCTGGAGTCGCGCTCGGTGATCCAATCCAGGCACCTCCTGATCGCCGGCATCGCATATCTCTTGTTCTCGCTGGTGATGACCATGGCGGGCCGCTTCGAAGCAATCGGCAACCTGTTGCCGCCCTGGCTCTATGAGGCCTTCAATCCGAACGACAAGACCAACCTTGCGCCTTATCGCGTACTCCATTTCGTCATCATCGCCTTCCTGGTCACCCGCTTCCTGCCGCAGAACTGGTCGGGGCTGGAGTGGAAGATCTTCGAACCGATGATCCGCTGCGGACAGCAGTCGCTCGAGGTCTTCTGCGTCGGCGTGTTCCTGTCCTTCGTTGCCCATTTCATGCTGACACTGAGTTCCGGGTCGATACTGGTGCAGGTCGTCATCAGCGTGGTCGGCATCGCGCTGCTGTGTGTCGTCGCTTATTATCGCAGCTGGTCGAAGCGACAGGACAAGCCGCCGCCGCGCCCGCGTCCCGCCCAGCATCCGGTGGAGGCCGGCGCAGCCGACGCCGGCCTGGTGTGACCGGCGATCCCGCCGCGGCAGCTTCATTATTCTGATCTGGCGCCTTGCGGTGCCAGACGCAAAATCGTAAGTGTTTCGCGGCTTTTAGGCCTCGTCGGGGCATAGCGCAGTCCGGTAGCGCATCTGCTTTGGGAGCAGAGGGTCGCAGGTTCAAATCCTGCTGCCCCGACCAATTCCCGCCTCTCGATCCCCCTGGGATGCGGCAGTTCCGCGCCCCCTTAAGAAATTCCCGTTGAAAAAGACCAGCTTAAGCGGGCCTCCCCGGAACGAAACCGACTCGGCGGCGTTTCACGGCGGGCTTGGAAGCGCACATGCCGGAAACATGGAAGGCACTGCAACCCGTCAAGGGGGTGCAATCAGACCTTTACGCGAGCGAACGGATCTTTCGGCAGTTGGTCGAAGGCGTCGTCGACTACGCCATTTTCATGCTCGACCCGTCCGGCATCGTCGCCAACTGGAACTCCGGTGCCGAGCGCATCAAGGGATACGCCGCGGCCGAGGTCGTTGGAACCCATTACAGCCGGTTCTTCACGGCTGAAGATCGAGACAAGGGCATCCCGGCGCGCAATCTCGATCAGGCGCGGCGTTACGGCCGGTTCGAGGCCGACGGCTGGCGGGTGCGAAAGGATGGCTCGCGTTTCTTTGCCAATGTCGTGGTTGATGCGATCTACGAAGACGGCGAACTGATCGGCTTTGCCAAGATCATCCGTGACATTACCGAACGGCGCCGAGCCGAGCGGGAACTCTACGCCAGCGAGGATCGCTTTCGCCTGCTGGTCAGCGGCGTCGCCGATTACGCGCTGTACATGCTCGATCCCGCGGGGATCGTGACCAATTGGCATGCCGGCGGGGAGCGCATCAAAGGCTATTCCGCCGACGAGATCGTCGGCCAGCATTTCTCGCGCTTCTATACCGAGGCCGACCGCGCAGCGGGACGTCCCGCCCGGGCACTGCAGATCGCCCGCGACACCGGCAAATATGAGGAGGAAGGCTGGCGCGTGCGCAAGGACGGCTCCTTCTTCTGGGCGAGCGTCGTTCTGCGGCCGATCCATGCCGACGACAGCACCCTCCTCGGCTTCGCCAAGATCACCCGCGACATCACCGAGCGCCACGAGGCCGAACAGAAGCTCGAGGCGGTGCAGCGGCAGTTGGCGGAATCGCAGAAGCTCGACGCACTCGGCCAACTCACCGGTGGCGTCGCCCATGATTTCAACAATCTTCTGATGATCGTGGCCGGCAACCTGCCGGCGCTGGCGCGGGTGGCCCAGGGCGATCCGCGCGCCGAGCGCGCGGTTCGAGCGGTCGAACGCGTCGCCGAGCGTGGCGCCGCCCTCACCCATCAGCTCCTCAGCTTCGCTCGGCGTCAGCAGGTCCATCCGAAGACCGTCAGCGTCGGCGAAGGCATTCGCGCCGTGGGCGAGGTTCTGCGGGCCGGCCTGGGCGCCGCCCACTCCCTGCAGATCGACGTCGCGTCCGATCCCTGGCCAGTCACGGTCGATCCATCCGAATTCCAGACCGCGCTGGTCAATCTCGTCGTCAATGCGCGCGACGCCATGGCAGGCGGCGGGATCGTCGACATTCGCGCCGGCAATGCGCAGCTGAAGGAGGAGAATCTGAGCGGCGACTTCGTCGCCATCACCGTCGCGGACAGCGGCGCCGGCATTCCGCCCGATGTCATCGACAGGGTGTTCGATCCCTTCTTCACCACCAAGCCGGTCGGCAAGGGCACCGGCCTTGGCCTCTCGCAGGTGCACGGCTTCGTGCACCAGGCGGGCGGCACGGTGCGACTGGAGAGTGAGTTCGGCAAGGGCACGTCGGTGACCATTCTGCTGCCGCGGAGCGAGGCCGAGGCCGGCGCGCATCAGTCCTCCGCCAGGGCCCCGGCGCATGCGGGAACCGTGCTGCTGGTCGAGGACAATCCCGATGTCGCCTTTGCCAGCACCGCCCTGTTCGAACAGCTCGGCTATTCGGTGAGCTGGGCGGCGGATGCCGACGCGGCGCTGGACGAATTGAAGCGCGGGCATTTCGATATTGTGTTCAGCGATGTCGTCATGCCCGGCCGGCTCGACGGCATCGGGCTCGCGCGCGCGATCCGGCAGACGAGCCCGGAGATACCGATCCTGTTGGCGACCGGCTACAGCCCCAGCAGCGAGGCCACCATGGAATTTCCGATCCTGCGCAAGCCCTACCAGATCCACGACCTCAGCAAGGCGCTGGGCGAGCTCCGGCACCGCGCCGAAACGTCGTTCTCCGCATCGTGACGGGGCCATCGCGCGATCTTCAGCCCTTCAGCGAGCCGGCGTTCTGGCTGACCCCGGCTGTCATCTGCCTGCTGCTCGTCGGCGGCGGCGCCTTCCTGCGATCGGTACAGTAAAGGCGCCCGGCATCAGGCCTCCGTGCAGTGGGTGCATCCCGAACTTGTGAACGCTCTGCGACAATTCATCGCGGGTTGAGCCATGCTCGACGCGAGGTGCTGAATCGGGAAGATACGGTAGCAGGATAAGCCGTTGTATATGCCCTTGTTCGGCGGCGCCAAAACGGCCAATGCCCGCGCGGGTTAGCTCCTCGTCCCCAGGCGCTCAAAACAGCCGAGCCCCGCGATTTCTGCAATGGAAGCCACTCCCGGTTGCATCTCGTTGCCGGTGACAACCGAAATCGGGGGGATTAATAGTGCCGGTGCCGCTTTTGATCCTGCCCCGCTGGAAGCGGGAGGCCGAAGATGCAGAACTTTATCGAGACCCAGAATATCGCCCGCTTCAAGGCTCTGCTCGAAACCGAGACCGACCCTGACAAGCGCCGTATCATCAAGCAGCTGCTCGCGGAAGAAGAGGCAAAACACGCGGCGCGAATCGCCGGCGAGCGCTCCGTTTGACGCCGCAGCCTCGACGGAACTCCCGTCGAGAATTGCCGACCTAGTGTCCTGTCTCCGAATTACCGCTTCATTTGCCTCACCCTCGCACGGTAATTCGGAGACATAAAGAACACTAGCAAAATCAAAGCGCTAGTGTGGCTTATGTCTCGCAATTGCCTACGAGAGGCTTGCCGCGAAGGCGGTAGGCAATTGCGAGACGCCACACTAGTGTCCCGGTTCCAACGTTCGTATTCCGTTGCAGCGCTCATATGAACGTTGGAAACAAAGGGACACTCGCATCATTATGATTCTCGTGCGGCTTTTGATCTGACGCGCGTATGAAGAATTCGCTGCAATGCGGAAACAAGCGTCAGATCCAAAACCGCACGAGCTCATCTGGCTTCGAACAGCGGATGGGCGACGCGGTCGCCCGGCTTGATGCCGAGTTTCTTCGCAGTGCCAGCGATGACTTCCAGGACACCGCGCACCGGCCCGCCGGAAGGAATGATCTTTTCCGATTCGACCTGGGTATTCTCCGCGATCCGCAGGATGCGCCCGTCGGCCTTGATGAAGATCATGTCGAGCGGGATCAGGGTGTTCTTCATCCACATGGAAACATTCTGTTCGGGCTGAAAGTCGAACAGCATGCCGCGGCCTTCGGGCAGCTCCTTCCGGAACATCAGGCCGTGCTCCCGTTCTTCGTTGGTCCGCATCAACTCGACGGTGAAGGGCAGCACACCGGACTGGGTGATGATCTCGAGAGACTGGAGTTCAGCGGCGCGCAGTGGGCCGCCAAACGGTCCGCACAGCACAGCCAGTAACGCGAGGAGCGACCACAAGGTCGCCAGACGACCGCGAGCTTTCATCGAGATGACATATCCTGGACGAGATTCAAATCCGGGCGAAACCGGGCCGGATCAAGAGGCGAGCGGTGGGAATACGAACGTTAGAACCAAAGGGCCACTAGCATGGCTATGATTCTAGTGTGGTTTTGGATCTGACGCGCGTACGGAGAATTCGCTGCAACGCTGATACGAGCGTCAGATCCACTACACTAGTGTGGCGTCTCGCAATTGCCTACCGCCTTTGCAGCAAGCCTCCTCGTAGGCAATTGCGAGACATAAGCCACACCAGCACTTTGATTTTGCCAGTGTCCTTATGTCTCCGAATGACCGTGCGAGCATGAGGCAAATGGAGCGGTAATTCGGAGACAGGACACTAGCCAGTCCACGCCCAAGGTAAAGCCAGTCGGCCGGGCGCGATGCGCACGACTGCTTGATCGATTGATCGGGGCCGAGACCGAACGCCGTCCCGCATCAGGCGTGGTCTGTCGCTGAAGCAGGCTGGGCGACGTGTTGCGGCTCGCACCGAGCCGGTCAGTGCGGCGACATGCCCGGCGCACCGGTCTCCGGCTGGATCTCCGCCGCCATCATGCCCTTGGAGCCCGGCCCGTAACGGACCAGCACGTACTGACCCGGCCGCAATTCGGTCATGCCGTAGCGGCGCAGGGTCTCCATGTGAACGAAGATGTCCGGCGTGCCTTCGCCACGCGTCAGAAAGCCGAAGCCGCGCAGCCGGTTGAACCATTTGACCTGTGCGCGCTCGAGGCCGCTGGTCGGAGCCACGGTGGCGTGGGTCCGTGGCGGCGGCAGCTGCGCCGGGTGGATGGCCGTCGACTCGTCCATGGAGACGACGCGGAATGCCTGATAGCCCTTGGCGCGCTGCAGACACTCGACGACGATCCGCGCGCCTTCATAGGCGGTCTGATAACCATCACGCCGCAACACCGTGACGTGAAGCAGCACGTCAGGCCAGCCGTTGTCAGGGATGATGAATCCGTAGCCCTTGGACGCGTCGAACCATTTGATGGCACCGCTGACCTCGACGAGGTTGGGCCCTGCCCCGTCGTTGAGGAAAGGATCCACAGGCGATCGCTCATATCCGCGATGATCGAGCGCTCTCGGTTCAAGCCCCCGCGATGCCGCTCCGCTGCCAACGGAACTGCCCGCCCCCTTGGACTCAAAACTGTCCGACCCCATTTCCCCGGACCTCACACTGACGCGATCAGCCACCGCGTGCATCCCTGTCACCATTCGCCTGCGCCAAACGAAAACGCCAGCTTCCGGCCCGCGCGATCCGAAACCGATCGTTAAGCTTTGATTCCGGGCGCGCGAATCTTGTGATTCGACGATAACACTCCCGCGCAACCGGCAAAGCCAAAAAAAGTCGCGATGCCGACCTATGAACAGCCTTGCACCGAAAACGAATCAGATCGGCGGCTTCAGTTGCCGACGAAGGGGCCCACGCTCCTTCGAGCGTCCGAGCCGAAGCGACGCCAACGGACAATAGAATTCCCGTTCGTTTCCGGATTTGGCGTTCTACGGACGATTTGCGGCGACGCCGGTAGTCAAATCCACTTCACCAGCGTGTCGCCGATGTCATGGCGAATGACCAGATCCGCAAGATCGTCCTGGTCGGTGGGCTCTTTGTTGACGATCACGAGCTTTGCGCCGGCCTGCTTGGCCATCGTCGGAATACCGGCCGCCGGCCACACCACCAACGAGGAGCCCATGGCGAGGAACAGATCGCAACCGCGCGCCAGTTCCGCGGCACGGCGCATTTCTCCGTCCGGCATGGACTGGCCGAAGGAGATCGTCGCGGTCTTCACCGGCTCGCCGCAGGCCGTGCAGTCCGGCGCATGGCCGGTCCAGTCGTAGACCTGCTTGGCCCAATCGAGTTCATAGCGCGCGCCGCAGCCGATGCAGCGTGCGTACGACGTATTGCCGTGCAGTTCGATGACGGCATCGGCAGCAATGCCGGAGGCCTGGTGAAGGTTGTCGATGTTCTGGGTGATTACGGCCGGCACCTTGCCGGCACGATAAAGCGCGGCGATCGCCCGATGGCCCCGTCCAGGTCGCGCCGCGGCGAAGGTGCGCTCCAAGGCGAAGCGTCGCCGCCAGGCCTCGTCGCGAGCGTCCTGGCTGGCGACGAACTCGTCGAAGGGGATCGGCCGGTTGCGTGTCCACAGCCCGCCGGGCGAGCGAAAATCGGGAATACCGCATTCGGTCGAAATGCCGGCACCGGTGAAGGGAACGATCACCGAGGCACTGGCGATCATGTCGCCGAGTTGTTCGACACCGCTGGCGAGAGTCTGGGCAATCATCGAGCGCCACACCTGGAATGGCCTGAATGGCGAGTTGGGTGATGATGAGTTGGTTCGAGCCGATCTGGGCAATGTAGTCCGCCGCCGTAGCGGGGCAAGGTTGGCAGCATCGATATCCGGATCCGGCGCGTCCTGCTTTCGTCAGCCTCGCCCACTCGGGCGTCGTCCGAGACCGACTCGCACCCGGACGACAAGCGTATTCGTGAGCGAGATGCAGGCAGATCAGGGCACCTCCGCGTGCAATTTTGTGCCCGTTGTTGCTATTCTCGCCGCCATCTGGGTCGGGCTGGAATTGCCTCGCCAGGAATCCTGAAAGGAATAGAACCCATGCGCTACCTCCACACCATGCTGCGCGTTCGCAATCTCGACGCCGCGCTGAAATTCTATCGCGATGCCCTGGGGCTCGAGGAGGTGCGGCGCATCGAGAACGAGAAGGGCCGCTTCACGCTGGTCTTTCTCGCGGCGCCCGAGGACCGGGAACTGGTCAAGCAGAAGGGGCGCCCCGCGCCCACGGTCGAACTCACCTATAACTGGGATGAAGAGACCTATGGCGAGGACCGCTATTTCGGTCACCTTGCCTATGAGGTCGACGACATCTATGCGACCTGCGACCGGCTGGCCAAGCTCGGCATCACCATCAATCGGCCGCCGCGCGATGGCCAGATGGCGTTCGTGCGCTCGCCGGACCGCCACTCCATCGAATTGCTGCAGAAAGGCGAAGCCAAGCCGCCGCAAGAACCCTGGGCCTCGATGCCCAATACCGGCCACTGGTGACAGCGCGCGCGCCGGAACAGCCAAGATCCGCCCACGTTGATCTCGCACCACGCGAGATCATTGGAGGCGAGGATGGGACGAGGAATTCTGTTGTGGCTGATCGGCGTGCCGATCCCCGTGATCATTCTGCTTTGGCTGTTCTTCGGTCACTGACCAAGTTCTAAAACAATCCAAGAAGGCCCCGCCATGGCGCGGGGCCTTCGTCCACCTCACCTCGACCTCGGGACTGATCGGCAATTTCGGCCAGGCCAACGACGCCGCCGCCAAGCTCGGCATCGTCGGCCTGTCGAAGTCGATCGCGCTCGACATGAACCGCTTCAATGTCCGCTCCAACTGCGTCTCGCCCTTTGCCTGGAGTCGTCTGATCGGCACCATCCCGACCGAGACCGAGACCGAGGCGGACACGGCCCGGGTCGCGCATGCAGCAGATCGGACTGGAGAAGATCGCGCCGCTGTGAGGGGCTGGCTCCTCCGTATCGCCCGCGCCAGCCGACTTGGCCCCTCGAAAGCCCCTCTCCGACCTCAGTCGAGGAATTTCGGCGCTCGCTTTTCCAGATTGGCGCGGACGGCCTCGGCCTGGTTCGGCGAGCCCATCAGCTTCTGCTGTTCGACGGATTCGGCCAGCAGCGCCGGCGCAGGATCGGGCAGCAGCGCGTTGAGCATGCGCTTGGCGGCACGAACGGCGTCGGGACTCTTGCCGGCGATCTCAAGCGCAGTCTCGAGCGCGGCGGTGTAAGGATCGTCGCAGATCCGGGTCGCAAGACCGTAGCTGAGCGCTTCCTGCGCCGAGAAGATGCGGCCGGTGAAGGTCAGTTCGCGCAGGATATCGTCGCGGACGAGGCTCGCCAGGATCGGCGTGCCGGCCATGTCCGGCACCAGTCCCCACTTGATTTCCATGATCGACATCCGCGCGTCGGGAGATAGAAAGCGCATGTCGGCGCCGAGCGCCAGCTGGAAACCGCCGCCGAAGGAGACGCCGTGGACCGCGGCGATGACCGGGACTGGGAGCTGGCGCCAGCCCCACACCGCCTGCTGGGCGTGATTGGCGATGCCGTGGGTGCGCGCCGTGAGATCGCGGAAGCCGCCGGTGCCGTGACCGCCATTGTCGTTCATGGCGGCGAAGCGGCCCATGTCGAGGCCGGCACAGAAGGCGCGACCTTCGCCGGACAGCACCACGGCGCGCAGCCCCTTGGTCTGCTGGAGACGCGCCGCAGTATCGACCAGCGCCTCGAACATGGCGGCGTCGAGCGCATTCATCTTGTCGGCGCGAGTCAGGCGCACGTCGGCGACGCCGTCGGTGATCGTCACTGCAATCCGCCCGGTCATTGAACGTCCCTCCGCATCGTCTCGGTCCTGCTTACCAGAACACCGCGTCGAATTTAACCCAATTGTCGTCACCATCGTGGCGACAATTAACCACCGCGCGGAGCTTGCCGCGCCCGCGGCGCGGAAAAATGCGAGAAATGCCTCGACTGCTGATCACAGGTTGTCAGCGAGGAATGCACGATGCGCCCCTTTTCAGCCACGGTCGCGACCGTCGTCGGCGCCCTGCTTGTCCTCACGCCGGCGCGCGGCGATGACGGACAGTATTGGGTGGTCGGCAATCCGACGTCCGGGTGCAGGATTGTCACCGCGAACCCGATCGTCGACGGCGGTAATATCACCTTCTCCGACGGCCCCTACCGGTCCGAAGCCGACGCCAGGCTCGCCATGAGCACGATCGGCATCTGCAAGACATCGTGAGCGGACCGCTATGTTTCGTTTAGCTACAATTTGAGTGATCGGCTGCACCGGGCCGCAACCCCTCCGTGCGAGAGTGCGTCATCTTCTGGCGGACTGATCCCGATGACCGAACGCGAATACCAAATCGTCCTTGATGCCGTGGCCGAGGCCATGACGGTGGCGCCGCATGAGCGTACCGTCGACGATGGCGAGGACTTCGAGGATATGTTTCACTACCTGCCGCAACCGGCCAACGACAATGCCGGCCCCTGGCCCCTTCTGCCGTTCCCCGACGGCTGGACCGCCTCCTGCTGAGGGCTTCCGGCGCCCATCCCGCCAACAAATTCGTTGCCAAGGCACGGCGGCAATTTATACGCGTTGCGGGACTGGAGTGACGACGACTGGCGCAAGGCGCGCAGAATCCATCTGCGCGGCCTAGTGTCCCGTCTCCGAATTACCGCTTCGTTTGCCTCACGTTCGCACGGTCATTCGGAGACATAGGGACACTAGCAAAATCAAAGTGCTAGTGTGGCTTATGTCTCGCAATTGCCTACGAGAGGGTTGCAGCGACGGCGGTAGGCAATTGCGAGACGCCACACTAGTGTCCCGTCTCCGAATTACCGCTTCGTTTGCCTCACGCTCGCACGGTCATTCGGAGACATAGGGACACTAGCAAAATCAAAGTGCTAGTGTGGCTTATGTCTCGCAATTGCCTACGAGAGGGTTGCAGCGAAGGCGGTAGGCAATTGCGAGACGCCACACTAGATGTCACGCGTCTTGGCCCGGCCAATTCGGGCCCGCTCCACGCACGGCGACAACGCGGCGATCACCGCCAGCGCAGCCATCCCGAGTCCGACAATGGTCACAGCACTCATCCGACGTCCTCCGGCACGATCCCCGATGTCTCAAATTTGACGGAGCCGGATAACCACGCGTTAACATCCGGGGCGGGGCGCCGCCCAAATCCAGTGCCGGTTAACGAATCGTTAAGATCGATGCCCGTGCTCGCGGAGGCAGATGCAAGCCGCGCCGCCGGCCCGCTCTGCGGCGCCGTTCCGTCGAATGTCCAAGTGGATTGATAGCGCCGGCGGCCGGAACTGAGCGCAGCGCGCCGCCGCCGAGGCGGCCAGCATCGGCGGTTAACGGCTCCGATACGAATTTCCTTTATGCGACTAAATCCTAATCCTAGTGTCCTGTTTCCAACGCTCGTATTTCTTTGCAGCAGGCGCTTCCACGAACGTTGGAAACAAAGGGACACTAGCATCATTATGATTCTAGTGCGGTTTTGGATCTGACGCGTGTTTGAAGAACTCGGCTCCAATGCTGAAACGAGCGTCAGATCCACCGCACCAGGAGCATCGACCGGCGGCGGCGACCATGCATGAGAAGCAGACGGCGGCCCCAGGCCTTCCCGGCAAGAGCGCGCTGGACGCCGGCATGCGCCGCGACATCGTCCAGGCGTGCGAAACCATCGAGGATTGCGCCTATCAGCTTTCGCTCACGGTGAACAAGCTCGGCACCATGGGCAGCTTGGCGTCGGGCGAGTCGGACACGCACAATTTCAAGTCCCAGCTCGACGAGCACATGTCGGAGCTCGACGGCAAGATCCGCCAGATTCTCGATGTGGTGAAGCGCATCGGCGGCGACCTTGGCAGCAGATCCCGTCGATGCGGCGGCTGATTGCCGATCCGGCCGCGGCGGTTCGGGCATCCTGCCCCGATAAAACGCCGGCCAAGACGCCCCTTAGGGGCTAAGCCCATAGCCTGAATCGCCCCGTTTCCTCGGTATCTCTCTGGGCATCGGGCGTCGCCCGCTGCCGGGGGTGTTCCATGGTAATTTCCTCGTTCCGTCCCTCCTCGATGCCTCGGCGGCGCCCGTCCGATCACGTGCAGCGAGTTCTTCTTCGCCTGCGTCATGAAATCGTGGTCGCCGGGCTATATCTCGGTGGAACCCTCAAATAGACTTAATGCTGCCCTTAAGTCCGCATGCGTTGGTGAACGTTTCGAAAGGTCCACAATGCCGCCGAAGCGAAGCCAGCAGGTGCGTCGTTTTCAGCTGATCCTGCTCAAGCCCTCGCACTACGGCGACGACGGCTACCTGATCCGCTGGTGGCGCGCGATGAGCCCGTCGAATTCTCTCGCATCGGTCTACAGCATTGCTGTCGATTGCGCGCAGAGACAGGTCTTGGGGCCCGATGTCGCCATCGATATCGTCGCGCTGGACGAGACCAATACCCGGATCGATGTCCCCGCCCTCGTCTCGCGTCTCGAAAGCCACGGGAATTTCGGCTGCGTCGCGTTGATCGGCGTGCAGTCGAACCAGTATCCGCGGGCCCTCGATCTTGGCCGACCGTTCAGGGCGGCGGGGATCGCCGTCGCCATCGGCGGATTTCATGTCTCGGGATGTCTGTCCATGCTCGACGGGCAGGCTGTCGATCTCGATGCGTGCCGGGACATGGGCATCACGATTTTCGCCGGCGAGGCCGAGGGGCGGCTCGAACTCCTGCTGCAGGACGCCGCCGCCGGGGCGCTCAAGCCCGTCTACAACTACATGAATGATCTGCCTTCGATCGAGGGCACGCCGGGGCCGTTCCTGCCGGCGCAGGTTGTCAAACGCACGCTTGGTCGCAGCTCGAGCTTCGATGCCGGTCGGGGCTGTCCTTACCAGTGCTCATTCTGCACCATCATCAATGTGCAGGGCCGCAAGTCGCGCTTCCGGTCGCCGGACGATGTCGAACAACTCGTCAGACTGAATTTCGCGCAAGGCATCAGCAGCTTCTTCATCACCGACGACAATTTCGCGCGCAACCGGGAATGGGAAGCGATTCTGGATCGCCTGATCGAACTTCGCGAAAACGACGGGATCCCGATCCGCCTCCTCATTCAGGTCGATACGCTCTGCCACAGGATCCCGAACTTTATCGAGAAAGCGAAGCGCGCCGGCGTCACGAAGGTCTTCATCGGGCTGGAGAACATCAACCCGGACAACCTGGCCGCGGCCAAGAAGCGCCAAAACAAGATCACGGAATACCGGACCATGCTCCTCGCGTGGCGGGCCCATGGCATTATCACCTTCGCGGGCTATATCCTGGGTTTTCCCGCGGATACGCCCGAGACGATCCGGCGCGACATCGCCATCATCAAGAGCGAATTGCCGATCGACCTTCTGGAGTTCTTCTGTCTGACACCGCTCCCCGGCTCCGAAGACCATCGAATGCTCTGGAAGAACGGCATCCCGATGAGCGCCGATCTCAACATTTACGATACGGAGCATCCCTGCACGGCCCACGTCCTGATGAGCGAGGCGCAATGGCGCGACATCTATCATGAGGCATGGTCCCTTTATTATACGCCGGAGCATATGAAGACCCTGCTGCGGCGCGCAGCGGTGACCGGCGCACCGCTGGGCAACCTGGCAAAATATCTGCTGACATTTTCGACGACCGATCGCCTGGAAGGAGTCCATCCGCTGCAGGGCGGAATTCTGCGCCTCAAGCATCCATCGGAACGCCGGCGCGGCCTGCCGCGCGAATCCGCCTGGGTGTTCTGGCCGCGCTTTCTCTCGGACACGGTCCGGAAGCAAGCGATCCTGGCCGGCACGGCGGCGCGGCTGCTGGCGTGGGCCGTGGCGATTGCATGGGCTCCTTCTTCACGGTCATATGCCGACTTGTCGCTCACGCCGGTCGACGCCGACGGCGACGATGCGCGCGATCTCGTCACCAAGACCACGGGCGGGCGGACCGCCGCGGCACATATCCGGAAGGTTGCAGCGCTGACCGGAGCATCCGACGCATCGCACTGATCCCCTCCCTCCATTCCGAACCGATGCATCGCCAAGTGCCGGAATCTTCCCATGAACCCATCTTCTTCGTGGTGACAACGATCACCTCTTGAGACATCGTAGCCATCGGCGCCGATGTGTCGCGTCGGATGTCGAGCGCGGATGTGCCGAGAGCGAAACCCTCGGCAAAAACTCTTCGTCTCCAGGCTGGTTCTGGCTGCGAGATTGTCTCGAATGTGGGGTTGATGATGCAGCTGCAGTCCATCTGGGTGCCTGTCGTCGCACTGGCTCTTGTCGTGCCGACGGTTCGTTCGGCATCGGCGGCCAGTCCCGTCAATGGCGAGCGCATCGCCAAGCGATGGTGTTCAAGCTGTCACGCCGTTGAAGCGGCTCAAAGGTCGACCAGCACCGAGGCGCCGCCGTTTTCGAGCATTGCCAGGAACCGCAATCTCGATGGTCCGCGGATCGCCTTCTACCTGCTCAATCCTCATCCGCAGATGCCTGATTTCGGCCTGTCGCGCGATGTGGCGTCGGATCTCGCCGCCTACATCCTCAAGCAACGGTGAGGTGACCGGCCGGAACGTTTGCGCCACGGACGCGTTGAAGGTGCATCATCGATTGTGACTTCGAAAGTTGTTCCTGTCGGCCGCCTGGGCTGTCCCCCGCCCGGGCGGCCATTTTTTGCACGCGTTTTGCACGCGCGATTTTCCTGCGTCCTTCCAGCGGGCTATGGATTGCTGTTGATTGCAATCCAACCCCGAGCCTTCGTCGACCGAATGTTCGACCGGCGAAGCGCGCGGACCGATGACACGGACCTGCCCACCCTTGCGTCGAAAAGCGTGGGCGATGCCATTTCCGATTCCGCTGGCGCCGCCGGCCGCAAGAATGATTTTTCCGCCGAAGTCGAGTTTGTCCATGCCGCCCCCCCCTTGTCCACTGAGAAGAGTCCATGGAGAAGTTTGTTGCGACCGCACCTTCGCTGCGCCGCAGCGCGAGGAGTCGGTCACGATGTGCCTCGTCTTTGCACTGCATCATGAGCGTGCGCCTTGCGCAGGCACACATTGCGGCAATGGAATTGATCCTGGTCAATTTGCTACGCTGCGTCCCACCAAAGACACGACATGAATTCAGGTGCGGGGATGGCGCCGCGATTCAAATCGTGTTTGATACGCGACCGGCTGGTTGCGGCGCCGGGATGGTGAGGCCGCGACATCAGATCCTGCCGAGAGCTCGCCGTGACAGCTCGCGTCTGGGCGGGAGCCAAATTCGATGAGGGTTATCGTGAAATCGTCTGCACGCGAAAATTTCCGCATGTCCGCATCTTCCGCTATTCCGCGCGGACTGGCTCTGCTGCGGGATCCGTTGCTCAACAAGGGAATCGCATTTTCGCTCGCCGAACGCGATGCGCTCGGCCTGCGCGGCCTGTTGCCGCCGCACGTCATGACGCTCGAGCAGCAGGCCGATCGCTTCATGAAGAATCTGCGCGGCCTGTCGGGCGATCTCGACAAGTTCGTGGCGCTCAACGCCCTGCGCGATCGCAACGAGACGTTGTTCCTGCGCGTGGTCTGCGACAACATCGACGAGATTCAGCCGCTGATCTATACACCGACCGTGGGGCTCGCCTGCCAGAAATTCGGCGACATCTGGCAGCGTCCGCGCGGCCTCTATATCAGCGCCGGTGATCGCGGACACATCGCCGAGGTGCTCGCCAACTGGCCGCACGCGGCGCGGCTGATCGTCGTGACCGATGGCGAACGGATTCTCGGCCTCGGCGATCTCGGCGCCAGCGGCATGGGCATCCCGGTCGGCAAGCTGTCGCTCTATGCGGCCTGTGCCGGCGTCCACCCAGCATTGTGCCTGCCGGTGATGCTGGATGTCGGCACCAACAACCCCGACCTGCTCAAGGACAAGAATTATATCGGCCTGCGCCAGAATCGGCTGCGGGGCGGCGAATACGACGATTTCCTGGAAGAATTCATGAGCGCGGCGCAGCAGGCCTTCCCCGGCGTGCTGATCCAGTTCGAGGATTTCGCCAATCACAATGCGTTCCGCCTGCTGCACAGGTATCGCGAGCAGGCCTGCGTCTTCAACGACGACATCCAGGGCACTGCCGCGGTCGCGCTCGCTGGCGTCTTCTCCGCGCTGCGCGTCACCGGCGGCAAGCTCAACGACCAGAAGCTGCTGTTCCTCGGCGCCGGCGAGGCCGCTACCGGCATCGCCGACCTCGTCGTCGCGGCCATGGTGGCGCAGGGGGCGAGCGAAACCGATGCACGGCGCCGGATCTGGCTGATGGATTCGCGCGGTCTGGTGGTCTGGGCGCGCAACGATCTCGCCGAACACAAACTGGGCTACGCCCATGACCATCCCCCGGTCGGCGACTTCCTGAGCGCGATCCGTGAGCTCAGGCCGACCGCAATCATCGGCGTCTCGGCCGTCGGCGGCACCTTTACTCCGGAGGTGCTCAAGACCATGGCCGAACTCAACGATCGGCCGATCGTGTTCGCGCTGTCCAATCCGACATCCAAGGCCGAGTGCAGTGCCGAGGAGGCCTATCGACATACCGGCGGCACGGCGCTGTTTGCCTGCGGCAGCCCCTATGATCCGGTCACCTTCGACAGCCGCATCTTCGTGCCGCGCCAGGGCAACAACTCATATATCTTCCCCGGCGTCGGCCTCGGCGCCATCGCCAGCGGCGCCACACGCATCACCGACGAGATGTTCATGGCCGCCGCGCGCACCCTGGCCGATCTCGTCACCGATGCCGACCGCGCCCAGGGCAGCCTCTACCCGGCGCTGCCGCGGATCCGGGAAGTCTCCTGCCGGATCGCGGTCGAAGTCGCCAAGGTCGCCTATCAGCGCGGTGTCTCGACGGGACGGCAGCCGGACGATGTGCTGGAGCGCGTCCGCTCGCAGATGTTCGAACCGGTCTATCACAGCTATCTGCCGGCATAGCCGCGGCCGGCGATCGCGCAAAGACGCCACACTAGCAGAAGCACAAAGACCTCCGGGCCGGCGCCCGGAGGTCTTTTCGCTGACGCCGGGCTTTGAGCGCGAGTCCCGCGCGAGACGACCGGCTGACCGCGAGAAAATAGATGTCTCAAGCATCAGATGTTGACATTATCGCATCACTAATCACGATACAGAGATGATGATTCATATGCGGGTGGCCCTCGAACAACGGACCGGCCGATGATTACTGCCGCGCAATTACGGGCCGCCCGGGTGCTCCTGGGGATCGACCAGCGGCAGCTCGCCGAAATGTCCGGGCTGTCGGTGCCCACGATCCAGCGCATGGAGGCCAGCGAGAGCATGATCCGGGGCAACGTCGATTCCCTGATGAAGCTGATCGCCGCGCTCGATGGCGCCGGCATCGAATTGATCGATGAGGGGGCCGTGAGCAGTGCCGCCGGTCGAGGCGTCAGGCTGAGGCATCGGGCCGCCGTGGCACCCAGGCCGGCGGGTGGAACGCGGGCACGATCATGATGCAGGCGGTCGCGCTCCAACTTTGGTGCGTGGCGGGCCTGCTGGCCACCGCCATTGTCGCCATCGCCCTGGGCCGGTCGAGGCAGGCAACCGCCGTCGTCTACACCTTGACCCTGACCCTGTCGGCGCTGGCCTGCGCCGCCGCCCTCTCCCATCTGATCCGTGCGCCGACCGTTGCCAGCGAAACGGTGCTCCCGGTCGGGTTGCCGTGGCTCGGAGCTCATTTCCGGCTCGATGCGCTCGCCGCCTTCTTCCTCTTCGTGATCGACCTCGGCGGCATGGTGGCGAGCCTCTATGCTCTCGGCTATGGCAGCCACGAAGAGGCCCCGCATCGTGTGCTGCCGTTCTTCGCTGCCTTCCTCGCCGGCATGAACCTCGTGGTGCTGGCGGATGACGCCTTCAGCTATCTGCTCTGCTGGGAGTTCATGTCGCTGGCGTCATGGGCGCTGGTGCTGGCCCATCACCGCGATCCCGCCAACGCCAGGGCGAGCTACGTCTATCTGGTGATGGCAAGCTTCGGCACGCTGGCGCTGCTGCTCGCCTTCGGCCTGATGGCCGGGCCCGCCGGCGGCTATGGCTTCGCCGCCATGCGTGCCGCCGAGCATCCGCCGACGCTGATGGCTTTTGTGCTGGTCCTGATGCTGCTTGGCGCGGGGTCGAAAGCCGGCCTTGTGCCGCTCCATGTCTGGCTGCCACTCGCCCACCCTGCGGCGCCAAGTCATGTCTCGGCGCTGATGAGCGGCGTCATGACCAAGGTCGCCGTCTACGGCTTCATTCGGGTGATGTTCGATCTCTTGGGACCGCCCACATGGTGGTCGAGCGTTATCGTCCTGTTCCTCGGCGGCATCACGGCGGTGATCGGCATCCTGCATGCCCTGATGGAAAAGGACCTCAAGCGTCTGCTTGCCTACAGCACCATCGAGAACATCGGCGTCATCTTCGTCAGTCTTGGTCTCGCGCTCGCTTTCCAGGCGAACGGCCAGGGCCTCGCCGCGGCGCTGGCCTTCACCGCCGCGCTGTTCCATGTCCTCAATCACTCGTTCTTCAAGAGCCTTTTGTTCTTCGGGGCCGGCGCCGTGCTCAGCGCCACCGGCGAACGCGACATGGAGAAGCTCGGCGGTCTGATCCACCGCATGCCCTCCACCAGCTTCGCCTTCCTGGTCGGTTGCGTCGCGATCTCGGCGCTGCCGCCATTCAACGGTTTCGTCTCGGAGTGGCTGGTATTCCAGGCCATCCTGCAGAGCCCCAGCCTGCCGCAATGGGCGCTCAAGATCATGGCTCCCGGTGTCGGCGCGCTGCTGGCGCTCGCCGCGGCACTGGCGGCCGCCTGCTTCGTCAAGGCGTTCGGCGTCACCTTCCTCGGCCGGCCGCGCAGTCCGATCGCCGAGACCGCCCATGAGGTCGACCGCTTTTCGCTGGCGGCGATGTTCGTTCTGGCGGCGCTCTGTCTGCTCGCCGGCGTCCTGCCGGGCCTGGTGATCGATACCGTTGCGCCGATCACCCAGGGACTGCTCGGCAGCCGGATGCCGACCCAGGCCCACGAGGCCTGGCTGTCGATCGTGCCGATCGCCCAGAGCCGCAGCTCCTATAACGGCCTCCTCGTTCTGCTGTTCATCACGATATCGGCCTCGCTCGCGGTCATGTTCATCCACCGCTTCGCGTCGCATGCCATCCGGCGTGGCCCGGCCTGGGGTTGCGGGTTCACGGATCCGACGCCGGCGGCGCAGTATTCCGGCGTCAGCTTCGCCCAACCGATCCGCCGCGTGTTCGGCACCCTGCTCTTCCGCGCCCGCGAGCGCGTCGAGATGCCGCCGCCCGGCGACGGCGCTCCGGCCCGCCTGACGATCGAGATGCACGACCTGATCTGGGAGCGCCTCTATCTGACTGTGAAGGACGCGGTCTGGTGGGCGGCAGACCGGTTGAACCTGCTGCAGTTCCTCACCATCCGTCGCTATCTCAGCCTGGTCTTCGCGACTCTCGTCGCCCTGCTTCTGGTGCTCGCGATATGGTCCTGATCTCGGATATCGCCGTCCAGGGCGCCCAGATGGCGCTCGTCCTGCTGCTGTCGCCGCTGATGACCGGCTTCGTGCGCAAGGTCAAGGCGCGGCTGTTGCGCCGCCGGGGCGCTTCGATCTTCCAGCCGTATCGCGATCTGCTGCGCCTGCTGCGCAAGGAAGTGGTGCTGGCCGACAATGCATCCTGGCTGTTCCGCGTCACGCCGTACGTGACCTTCGCCGCCATCTGGGTCGCCGCCGCGCTGGTGCCGACCTTCGCCACCGGCCTTCTTTTCAACTGGACCGCGGATCTGATCGCTATCGTCGCGCTGCTCGGCAGCGCCCGCTTCTTCCTGGCGCTCGCCGGCATGGATGTCGGCACGAGTTTCGGCGGCATCGGCTCGAGCCGCGAGGTGATGATCGCGGCCCTGGCCGAGCCCGCCATGCTGCTGATGGTGTTCTGCGTCGCGCTGGTGGCCGGTTCGTCCCAGCTCTCGACCGTGGCCACCTTCATGGCCTCCTCCGAGGTCGGCCTGCGTGTGTCGCTCGGCATGGCGATGATCGCCCTCGTCATGGTGGCGATCGCCGAGAATGCCCGCATCCCGGTCGACAATCCGGCGACCCATCTCGAACTCACCATGGTCCATGAGGCCATGATCCTGGAATATTCCGGGCGGCATCTCGCCATGATCGAGTTCGGCGCCTTCCTCAAGCTCCTGCTCTACATTTCGCTGATCGTCTGCGTCTTCTTTCCCTGGGAGGTGACGACCATCGGCGCCGGACCGCTGCACTACCTGATCAGCACCGCGGCCTATCTGGTCAAGATCGCGATCGCCGGCACGCTGCTGGCGCTGTTCGAGACCGCGACGGCGAAGATGCGGGTGTTCCGCGTGCCGGCGTTCCTCGGCGCGGCGCTCATGCTCGGCCTTCTCGGCACACTCCTGCTGTTCGTGTCACGGAGCCTGTGATGCACGACATCTCCTTCGACATCGCCCATATGCTCGCAGGCGGCCTCGTTCTGATCAGCTTCATGATGCTGTATCAGGACCGGCTCTACGCGCTCTTGAACATTTTCGCAGTGCATGCGGTGCTGCTGGCCTGTTCCGTGGCCTGGCAGGCCTATGTCCAGAACGCGCCTCATCTCTACGTCACCGCCGCGATCGCGCTGGTGTTCAAGGCCATCATCATTCCGGTGGCGCTGCATCGCATGATCAGGCAGATGGGCATTCATCGCGACATCGAGAACGCGGTCGGCATCGGCATGACCATGCTCGCCGGCATGGGACTCGTCGCCCTGTCGATGGTGCTGATGCTCCGCGTCACCAGCGCGGCGGACCCGCTTGCCCGCGAAGACCTCGCCTTCGCCCTCTCGGTCGTGCTGCTGGGGCTTCTGGTGATGGTGACGCGCCGCAACGCTGTCAGTCAGGTGGTCGGCTTCATGTCGCTCGAAAACGGGCTGGTGCTGGCCGCGACCGGCGCCAAGGGCATGCCGCTGGTGGTGGAGATCAGCGTCGCGTTCTCGATCCTGATCGCCTTCATCGTCATCGGCGTCTTCCTGTTCCGCATCAGGGAGCGGTTCGACACGGTCGACGTCGGCGCCCTCGACGACTTCCGTGGAGAACGTCGATGAGCCTGTCATCCATCGATCCGGTCGGCGCCGTCCTGCTGATCCCGATCGGCGCTGCGGCGCTGCTCGCCATCCTGCCCGGCTATCGCGTCACCGCGCGGCTCAACATCGTCGCCAGCCTGCTGACGTTCCTCGCGGCGCTGTCGCTGTTCGTGGTCGACCGGCCGCCGGCCGGCCAATATCTGCTGGTCGACGACCTGAACATCGTCTTCATCGTCCTCAACACCTTCGTCGGCTTCACCACCAGCATCTTCAGCGCGAGCTACATCGCCCATGAGCTCGAGACCGGCCGGCTGACGCCGACCTATCTGCGCTTCTACCACGCCATGTACCAGACCATGATGTTCGGCATGAACCTCGCGTTCGTGTCCAACAATATCGGCCTGATGTGGGTGGCGATCGAGGTGGCGACGCTGACGACGGTGCTGATGGTCGGCATCTACCGCACCCACGCCGCGCTGGAAGCCGCCTGGAAATATTTCATTCTCGGCAGCGTCGGCATCGCCCTGGCGCTGTTCGGCACCATCCTCGTCTATATGGCGGCGCGGCCGGTCCTCGGCGAAGGCCAGGACGCCATGGTCTGGACGGTGCTGATCGAACGCGCCGCGGCGTTCGATCCCGCCCTGCTCAACGTCGCCTTCGTCTTTCTGCTGCTCGGCTATGGCACCAAGGTCGGCCTGGCGCCGCTGCACGCATGGCTGCCGGATGCCCATGCCGAAGGCCCGACGCCGATCTCCGCGGTGCTATCGGGACTGCTGCTCAACGTCGCGCTCTACGCCGTGCTGCGCTTCAAGATCCTGCTCGCCGCCAGCCCGGATGCCATGGCGCCGGGGCCGCTGATGGTGATCATGGGGCTGGTCTCGCTGATCTTCGCCGCCTTCATGCTCTACCGCCGCAGCGACATCAAACGCCTGTTCGCCTATTCCTCGATCGAGCACATGGGCATCATCGTCTTTGCCTTCGGCATGGGCGGTCCGCTGGCCAATTTCGCCGGGCTGCTCCACATGGTGATGCACAGCCTGACCAAGTCGGCGATCTTCTATGCAGTCGGTCATGTCGCGCAGGTCAAGGGCACCCAGCGCATCACCGAGATCCGCGGTCTCACCGAAACCCACCCCGCGCTCGGCTGGGGTCTCGTGCTCGGCGTCGTCGCCATCGCCGGCCTGCCGCCGCTCGGCATCTTCATGAGCGAATTCCTGGTGGTCAGCTCGACCTTCGCCCGCCAGCCGCTGCTGGCTATCGCGCTGGTATTCGGTCTGCTGCTCGCGTTCGGCGCGCTCACCCTGCGTCTGACCGGCGTCGCCTTCGGCGAGCCGCGCGGCAGCACCAGGCCGGCCGAGGCTTCCTACGTGCCGATGTTCGCCCACCTGTCGCTGGTGCTGATGGCCGGAATCTACCTGCCCGCCCCGCTGGTGACGTGGTTCCAGCACGTGGCGAGCCGTCTTGGTTAGCGGGGAGGCAACGCCATGTCAGCGCTGAGCGATCTCATCCGTCAGGGCCGTGTCGTCGGCGAGCACAAGCCGTGGCCGCGCGTACGGGTCGACCTCGCGGTCTGGAGCCTCGCCGCCAATGGCCTCGCCGACGGGCGGTTCAGCCTGCTCGGGTTGTGGGGCGAAACCGCCACGGTCCATCTGGCATTGCTCGACGCCGACAGCGCCGAGGTCGCCGTGATCAGCCTGCCCTGCCCGAAGGGGCAGTTTCCGTCGATCGCCAGGTATCACCTGCCGGCGCTGCGACTGGAGCGGACCATCCATGACCTGTTCGGTCTCATCGCCGAGGGCTCGCCCGACAGCCGGCCCTGGCTCGACCACGGCCGCTGGGGGATGCGGCTCCCGCTGGCCGCCGAGCATCCGGTGCAGGCAACCGCGCCCTACCCCTTCCTGCCTGCCGAGGGCGACAGCCTCCACCAGATCGCCGTCGGCCCGGTCCATGCCGGCATCATCGAGCCGGGACATTTCCGCTTCACGGCAAGCGGCGAGACTGTGGTGAGATTGGAGCAGCGGCTCGGCTATACCCACAAGGGTGTCGAGGGGCTGATGGCCGGTGCCGAACTCGGGCAGGCCATGCGCCTCGCGGGCCGCGTCTCCGGCGATAGCACGGTCGCCTACGCCCTTGCCTTCGCGCGGGCGCTGGAAGCCGCTCTCGAGATCGAGGTGCCGTCCAGGGCGGTCTGGCTGCGCGCGCTGATGGCCGAGCTCGAGCGCCTCGCCAACCACCTCGGCGATATCGGTGCGATCTGCAACGACGCCGCCTTTGCCCTGATGCTGGCCCATTGCGGAGTGTTGCGCGAGGATGTCCTGCGCGCCGCCGATGCCGTCTTCGGGCACCGCTTGATGCGCGACGTCATCGTGCCGGGCGGCATCGCCCGCGACATCGCCGCCGGCGGAGCGGCGAGGATCCGCGTCACGCTCGACACCATCCGCCGTCGCTTCAAGGCGCTGGTGGACCTCTACGACAACACGGCGTCGCTTCAGGACCGGACCGTCGGCACCGGAATCATCTCGGCGGCGCTGGCCCGGCAATATGCCGCCGGCGGCTATGTCGGGCGTGGCGCCGGCCGCGCCTTCGATGCGCGACGAACGCTGGCCTATGCGCCCTATGACCGCCTGCACTTCGAAGTGCCGGTGCTGGCGGACGGTGACGTCAATGCGCGGGTCTGGATCCGCATCCGCGAAGTCGAGCAGAGCCTGTCGCTGATCGTGCAGATCCTCGCCGGGTTGCCCGATGGCCCGCTCCAGGTCGTGGCGCAGCCGCCGAGGGAGCCGCGCGAGGGCATGGCGATCGTCGAATCCTTCCGCGGTGACGTGCTGGCGTGGTTGCGGATCAATGACGGCCGGATCGAGCGCGCGCATTTGCGCGATCCGTCCTGGTTCCAGTGGCCGCTGCTCGAGGCGGCGATTGAAGGCAACATCGTCGCCGACTTCCCGCTCTGCAATAAATCGTTCAACTGCTCCTATTCGGGCGCGGATCTGTAGAGGGCCGCACGTCATGCGCAAGCTGCTGTTCCCGAGCCTCTTTCGTCGGCCGCTCACCGAGGCGTCGCCGGGCCTCGACGAGGCCGCGGTGGCCGAGATCGCCGGTGCGGTCGGCCGTGCCGCGCGGCGCCGCCTCGGCCGCAGTCTGTCGATCCGGGAAGTCGATGCCGGCTCGTGCAACGGCTGCGAGCTGGAGATCCACGCGCTCAACAACGCCTATTACGACGTCGAGCGCTTCGGCATCCGCTTCGTCGCCTCACCGCGCCACGCCGATGTCCTGCTGGTCACCGGCCCCGTAACCATGAACATGCGCGAGGCCTTGCTGCGCACCTATGAAGCGACGCCGGATCCGAAATGGGTCGTCGCTGTCGGGGATTGCGGCCGCGGCGGCGGCTGCTTCGCCGGCAGCTATGGCGTGGTCGGCGGCGTCGCCGAAGTCATTCCGGTGGATCTGCACATTCCGGGCTGCCCGCCGACGCCGACCGCGCTGCTCAAGGGCCTGCTCGCCCTGCTCGACCAGGTGGACAGCAAGGCGTCGGCCTGAGATCGCGGCTAACGCGTCCTGACCGCGCTGCGGACGGATGTCTTGGCCTTTGACGATGGGGTCGCGCCGCGCTTCGGCCGGCCCGCGGGCGTCGGATGCGCCAGGCGCTCCTTGAGCCGGTTGAACGCGGCGCGCGACCGCGAGCCAGGCGAGCTGCCTGACTGCACCTGCAACCGGAGGTCGCTTGTCCGAGAGGGCGCGTTGGTCGCCTGTCCTTCCTGGGGCAAGTGGTTGATCGTGCGATGAAATGTTTCTTTCTATTGCTGACGTCGGGTCTCGTTGTGGCAACTCTTCTGATCGGTCCGCCATGGCGGGTCGTCTGCGACAAGGGCGCGGTCGAGGCCCTGTTCGCACAGTGCCGGCACCGGTGACTTCAGCGAGAGGTGGCGGACCGTGAGGGCCGTCAGGCGCCGGGGTCGCCCGCAAGCGGCAGGCCGCTGTAGCGCCGCCGGCCGCCTCAAGAGCGCCCGGTCGTGCTCTCGATCCAGTCGAGGCATCGATCCGGCCACGCCGCCACATCACCGCCGTGGATGCCGAGGCCGAACCCGTGACCTCCCTGGTCGCAGATCAGAGCTTCAGCGGCGATATTGGCGGCGCGCAGGGCCTCAAGATAGGCCTTGCTGTTGTCGAATTTCGCCACGGTGTCGTCCCGCGCATGGACGACAAAGGTCGGAGACAAGCTTGCAGGGAGATCCCGCTCGAACGAATAGCGTTCGACCATGGCTGCCGATGCCGAGTTGCCGAGCAGAGCATTGCGCGATCCCGCATGAGTGAGACGCCGATCCATCGAGATCACGGGATAGACGAGAATGGCGAAGGCGGGCGGTTCGGCAGCCCGCGAGGCCCATGCAGCCATGTGACCTCCGGCCGAAAAGCCCATGACGCCGATCCGGTCCGGGTTGATGGCCCAGGCCGCAGCATGGGTTCGGGTCAACACCAGCGCCTGGTCGAGATCGGCCATCGGCCATGGCAGCCCCTCCCCGGTCAGATCCGGCCGCGGCAGGCGATATTTGACAACGATGCCGGCGACCCCTCTGGCCGCAAACCAGCGAGCAACGTCGTAGCCTTCCTTGTCGATGGTGACACCGGCATAGCCGCCGCCCGGACAGATCACGATAGCGGCTCCCGACGATCGTTCCTCGGGCGGCAGAAAGACCGTCATCGACGGCCGGGCGACGAACCGCACCGATCGGTTGGGACGGCCGGCGCCGCGTTCCTCGATTCGATCGCGCTCGATCGATGCAGACTCCCCGGCGCCCAGGGGCAACTCCAGCGGCAGCTCGCCGTCGCCCGTCGTCGTCCAGGACGATCCGAGCTGGAGGACCTCGAGCAGGATTTTCTCGATTTCGCCGAACCGGGCCTGATCGAGCCGTGGCGTCGCCGGTTCAGCAGGCAGGACGACGACCCGATCCGGATCGATCCCCCGCCGCTTGATCGCATCGGCCCGCTGCGCGGCCGTCGCCACGATCAGGCGGCGACAGCTGCGGCGCAGCAACCGGCCTGGCGGCGCAGCGCCAGTGTGGCGAATGTCCGCCACGACGCCGATTCCGAGCAGATTGGCGAGGACGGCCCCCCAGTCCGTCCGGCGCGACGGCAACGAGTAGACCAGCGCCGGCCGTTCCGACCGGAGTCGTCGCGCCAGTCGCATCAGTTCCGTCGACCGGCCCGCTCCGACGCTCCACGGCTCCGGCGCAAACCACTTGGGACTGAGTTGATCGATCAATCCGCCAGCACTGCGGCGCGCCGCCTCGTCCATTCCGTCGGCCAGAACAGCGATCCGGAACGGCGACGGAGACTGCATCTGTGGAGCGAGCACGGCCGGCGTGGTCAACGAATCTTTCCCTTGCGTCAGATCACGTCGGCGAAGCCGCGCTTGGTGCGCATGAAGAAGGCGTAGCCCGAGGCGGCGACGACGATTCCGGCCGCGAACACCGCGCCAAACCTGCCCCATGCGGGAGCACGCCCCAGCAGGACGACACTGCGCGCGTCGTCGACCAGAGCGGCCAGCGGATTGAGATCGAAGAAGAAGCGGAATTGCGGCGGAACGCTGCTTAGCGAATAGAAGATTGCGCTGGCAAACATCATCACCACCAGCAACAGCGGCACGGCCGCGTTGATATCCCTGACGAACACCCCGAGGCTCGACAGCAGCCAGCTGAGCCCCAATGCAAGGCAGATCAAGGGCACGAGCACGAGCGGCAGCAGCGCCACGGTGGCCGGAACGGAGCCGCGCACCAACAGGACACCGCAGAAGAACGGAACGAAGCTGATGACCATCTGCAGCAGCGCGGCGGCCACCGCTGACAGCGGCAGGATCTCGAGCGGAAACACCACCTTGGTGACGAAGTTCGGCCTGGACAGGATCAATGTCGGAGCGCGCCCGAGCGATTCCGCGAAGAAGTCGAAGAGGATCAGGCCGCAGAACAGCGACAGCACGAAGTCGAGTTTGCTGCCACCGGCGCCGCTCCCCAACTGGGGCTGCAGGATGAAGCCGAAGACGACGACATAGACCGTCAGCATCCCCAAGGGGCGAAGCAGCGACCAGAACACGCCGAGATAGGAGCCGCGGTAGCGCGCCAGGATATCCCGCAAGGTGAATTGCCGAAGCAAGGTGCCATGGCTGGCCAGCGCGCGCACGATCTCCCACGGCAACAGCAATTGCGGCCAGGACAGCCGATCGCCCGAGCGCTGCATCGCCAAAGTCATAGGTCGCCTTCTGTCGCGAAATGTGCCCTTCGGGCAAGTTTGGCAGTAGCGCACCGGGAGCGCAAGGCGATACGCTGACCCCGTTCCGCGCGACGTTTCGATATCGCTCTCGTGCAAAAGTACGCCATGACAACCCAGCGTCAAGACCGATTCCCGCCATGGGCGCTGACGCTGTGCACGTTTGTCGGATCTGCGTTGGTCGCGCTTCCCTCCCTGCCAGGGCGCATGAATGCCGACGCGCTCGACATGTATGGTCAGGGGCTCGGTACGCCGCTGCACGACTGGCACGCACCGATCGTCCCCTGGCTGTGGCGATTGATCGGAGCCTCCCCGGCCCTGATTGCGGTGCAGACGACGTTGATCGTGTTTGCGATCGTTTACGCTGTGGTCCTTACCTGTCGTGCGAATGGTCTTTCGTCCTCGAGGGCGCTGGTTGCGGCATTTGGATTCGCGCTGCTTCCTCCGGTGCTGAACCACCTCGTCGCGGTCTCCAAGGACACCTGGGTGGCGGCGATCTTTGTCGCCGTCCTCGCGATGTCATCTGGCCCCTGGCGGGCCAGGCTGATCGATGTCCGCGCCGCGCTGGTCGCGCTCGCACCGTCGATCCGCCCGGAGACCGTCCTCCTCATGCCTGTCTTCATTTGGGGCGAGTATGTCCTGGCCGGGCGAAAACGTCTGGATGCCATCCGGTATGCCGGCGTCCTGCTCATGGTTGCGGCCGCTGTCGGCCTGCTGGTGGCCAAGGTCGTCAAGCCCGAGGCCCGGCATGCGGAAGGCGGAATCTTCCTGTTCGACCTGGCCGGTATCTCGATCCGGACGAACCAGTTGCTGCTGACCCCGGCAAGCTTCCCCGCCAACGATCTGGCCGTGCTGCGGCGGCACTACTGGCCCGACAGTCTGTCGCCGATCGCATGGAGCGAGCCGCCAAGTGAAATGGTTCGCTTCGTGGTTGGTGACGACCTCGTTCAGCTCCGTCGCCGTTGGGTGGGCGCGATCATTGCCCATCCGCTGGCGTACATCGATACCCGCGCCGGAATCGTGCTCAGCTACCTGAACGGGCATTGGCGGTTTCACCCCGGGGTCGATCTGAACGCGCATATCCATCTGTTCTGGCCTGGGCCGAACGAGATGATCAATGCCTATCTCGAAGCCGTGCCGCGATGGCTCTCCAGCCATTGGCTGATCTTGTTCGGCTCGCTCATCCTTCTGGCGATCATTGTGCGGCTGAAGCTGCAGCTGCGGCGACCGGAATGGATGGTCTATCTGGTGTTGGGGATCACCTATCAGCTCGTCCTGCTTCCTCTGATCGTGGTGCCGGATTATCGCTTTGGATATGCGAGCGTCGTCCTGTTCTTCCTGATCCTCGGATTGACGTTACGCGAGCTCGCATGGCTCGGCCGAGCCCAGACGCCATGTCTGCTCCGCAAGCCCGCGAGCCGGTCAGACTGACATCGCCCATGTGCATTCAACGCGTCATCAGCCAATAGACCGCCCGCTGCAGGTGCGATCCCCGGCGATTGCGGCCCGCATGCCAGTAGTCATGCCGGAGAATCCACCGAAACGCCTGCGGCCGTGCGAGCATCCGCAGGCTGTGTGGATAGGCCAGCAGCCGCCGCGCGTAGATCGCGCCGAACCCTTCGCCATGCGGGATGTCGCCGATATAGCGGGCCTCGGCTGCGGATGGATGGCGCAGGAAGCGCTTTAATTGCGCCGTGGCAGCATCTCGCGTCAGCGCAAGCTCCGGGAAACGGGACTTGAGCGCCAAATAGTCATCGACGAACGCCATTGCCCCGGCCTGGAGCCGCGTGATGCTCTCGATCCGATAAGGCTCGAGATCGGTGGTCGCCCGTACCGGGTTGAAATTTCCACCGGCGTCGCGCTCGATCCGGACGATTGTTCCCTCCGTCGCCGAAAACAGCAGCTCGACGACTTCGACCCCCTCCCAGATCAGGCGCCGGTATGCGTCCGGCTCGCCTCCCCGGAACAGATAGGCATCATGGGGATATCTGTCGTCGATCAGGCCGAGCTTGGGCGCAAAGGCATGCGTGCCGAGGTAAAGCCCTGTAATCTGGGGCCCGTCGCCGATATCGCGGAGCATGTCGGTGAGCGAGCGCTGCATCGTGCCATGCCAGCCGACGTCAACGAGGCCGACGCGACGGCCTGCAGTCAGGCCGGTGGCGCGCAGGTAGTCGAGCAGGACCTCCCGCTCCTCACGGGCATTGGCGCGAATCGGGTCCGCCAGCTCGGCGAACAACCGGCGCAGGCAGGCATAGTCCGCACCCGTTCTGACCTCATGGTGCGGGCTGTCGAAACCGGCGACGTGGAAGGCTTGCCGGTGCTGTCGCCAGTCGACGCCGGCGCGCTCGACGAACTGCGCGGCCGTGAGCGTCGAAATTCCACTCGACAGGAACGCGATGTCGTCGTCGTCGAGCTGCTTGATCGCCGCGATGTTGAGCGCTCTCCGCGAGCCGTACAGATAGTGCGTCTCGGTAACGGCGCTTTCGGTCGCGCCGGCCAGCCTGTCATACACCCGCTGCATGACAAGGCCTTCGCGGGCGAGGAAATACAGCGCGTCGAATTGGCGCTGCCTGGCCTGCTCGATCAGCCACTCGGTGAAACCAACGAACAGCGGACCAACCGTTGCGTAGCCGAAATCCTCCCAGAAACCGTCGTCGTTCGCGCCGGCAGCGCTCGCTCTGCCATGAGTGATCCGGTTGGCAATCAGCCCCTGGACGACCGATCGCGCCGGCACGTCTGGCTCCGCTGTCTTCCAGGCATTCGAGACGTGCCGCTCGCTCAGATAGGCGTCCATGCACCGTCTGTAGTACCAGGTCGACATCCCGTGTTTGCGACCCATCTCGATGTCGGAACGGACATTGTCGCCGATGTGGAGCCAGCGCGCCCCGCCTCCGAGACGGGCCCGGGCCTCGGCGTGAAGTTCGCCCGTCGACTTCGTCTTCTTCGAGGTCGACGATGCCAGCAGGGCCTCGTAACGGTCGTATCCGGCATTCTGCAGCAGATCCGCGATCACTGTCTCGGGCAGGTAGGTGTCCGAGATGAAGGCGATGCGCTTTCCGTGTCTGCAGCACCAGCGATAGACATCGTGAATGAATGGATTGCGCCGACAGACATCGATCTCGGCGGCGATTTCGATCTGGGCAAGGGCGTCGGCCTGATCCGGATCGAGATCCAGCGCCTCCGCCAGGGCCTCGTAAATCTCGGCGAGAGTGACCTCCCGCAGGCGGAGGCGTTGCCAGGCTCGGTCGCGCGCCATCTGCTCCGCGGCGCGCCGAGCCGGCGCAAACTTCATGGTATCATCGCCGAGCCGGCGACGTGCAGCCGGCTCCATCAGCAGGAACAGATCCTCCGGCCGCGCCAATGCACGCAGGATCGACGTATCGAACACATCGAACGACACGACGTCCGCGGCTTCGAGCTTCGACTTCAGCTTGATATCCATGTCCGCGGCTTGCGTTGTTGGCCTACGTTCTGCCCAAGGGGCCGGCGACTATGTCCTGCGGAAGATGCGCGACAACAGGCCTTTGTCGCGGTCCTTCCGTCTCAGCCACCTTTTCAGCTGGAGAATCTGCCAGGAGATGTTGGCGCTGGCGCCGATGCCGGCGCGGCCATTCGCGAGATCCGAACGCAGCCATTCGTTGCGGAGCAAGGCGCTGTAGTTTTCGTGGCTCTCGCTCTGGCCGACGACGCTGTTGCTGTATTCGACGGCATCGTTCGGCAGGCGATGATGATAGTAGGCGAGAAATTCGCGAAGCACCCCGATCTCGAAGCATTGCAGAAAACGGATGTTGAAATCCCAGTCCCCCAGAACCGGCAGGTCTTCGCGAAATGGGCCGATCGTCGCCAGCGCGTCGCGCCGGAACAGGAACGAGATCGGCGGAAACATGTTCTCCGCGAGCATGCGGAACAGGTGGACCGTCGTCACCCACGAATTGAAATCGTGCTTCACCACGGTCTTGATCCGCTCCCCCCGGATCGTCTCGATGACCCGCTCGGAGTGCGTGATGACGCCGCCGAGCTTCGGAAAGCCCGAATTGTCCTGCATGTAGCTCACGGTCTTGCGCAAAAACTCCGGCCGCCAGGCGTCGTCGTCGTCATGAATGACGAGATAGCGGCTCGCGCACGCCGCGATACCCTGGTTCGACGCCGCCTCCATGCCGCGTGACGTATTGTTGTGGATGACGTGGCAGCGGCCGGCATAGCGGTCCGCGCGCTCGACGACCAGGCGGTCCACCGGGGCGGGGTCGCCGCCGTCGTTGACCACCACGTGGATCCAGTCGTCGAAATTCTGGCCGAGCACGCTATCCAGGGCGCGTGGCAGCAATAGCGGCCGATTTTTCGTCCGCGTGATCACCGCAACTGTGCCATCCATGAATCGATGTCCCCAACCCGTTTCCGATCCGATCGCCCGATGACGTCAGTCGCGATCGGTACGACGAACAATACCAACCGCGCCGACCGATGCAATTCTCCGCCACTTTTCCAGCTCTGCGATCCGCAATTTCAGCTTTTCGCTCTCCTGCCACCAGCGGTCGGTCTGCTCCTTCTGCCATTGCAGGTCGATGGCCGCCCGCCTGCCGCTGGCCAGCCACTCGCCGCGATACCGATAGCCTCGGATCTTGTCGGGCAGGCCCTGGGCGAGACCGGCTCGAAACCAGCGATCGCCCTTGGGAAAGACGATCCCGAGGCCCCACTGATTGAGAAATTCGAAATGCGGATAGCGTTGCCTGGTCTCGGCCCAGAAGCGCGCGGATTCATAGCCCGAGGACGGCGCGACATCGTGCAGAAGGATGATCCCGTCCCTGGCGAGCTTCGGAAGCCATGTGGCGAAATCCCTGCTGACCGCGTCATAGGTGTGCAAGCCGTCGATGTGCAGCAGATCGATCGAGCCATCCGTGAACTCGCCGACCGCGTCGTCGAAACTGGCGCGGCGGACCATGAAGCGGTCATCGGCGAAGCAGAACGCCTTGGTCTTCTGGATCAGTTCGAACACCTCTTCGCCGTAGTGACCGGCATGCGGGTCTCCCTTCCAGGTATCGATGCCGACGACCTGCGCCTCGAGCGCACGATCCTTTACCGCCTGGCAGAATGCGAAATAGGAGCAGCCGTAATGAACACCGAGCTCGACGATCAGTCGCGGCTGGACGAAGGCGATCAGGTCATAGGCGAAGTCGCGATGGCTCTGCCACGGCGAAATGGCCAGTTCCGGGTTGAGAGCGTCGGCCTCATAGTCGGGTTCGCTGATCACCCAGGCGGCGCGCGGCGGCGTTTCGGCAGTGGGCGCGTCTTCAGTCATGTCCCACCGGGCTCAACGGCGCGTAGCTGGTGCGGGCGGCGCCCGGTGCCTGATGATCGTCGATCGGCATGACACCGAGATTGGCCATCGGGTTGTTGAAGATGCAGTGGATGACCCGGCCCGGGCTGACGGCGTCGAATTTGACGACGTTGTGAGCCCAGCACTGGATGACGTGGCGCAAGGCATCCGTTCCTTCGCCGACGCCGATCGTGATGCTGTAGTCGCCGGGCTGGATATCCGGCCAGTCGAACTCGAAACGCACCAGATGATCTCCGGCGTCGAGCGCGAAAACGCCGTCGGCGAGGCTGCAGGTATTTTCGCCGCAGATCGGATTACCGAGGCGGTCGCTGAGAAAATACCCGATGATGACATGCGACTTGGCAGCGACGCTGGACAGCCAGATGTGAACGCAGATGCGATCCCTCGCCTGCACGGCGCCTGGCGTTCGAAGGTCGGGCCTGGTGACGGCGATCCGCCTGATCAGAACTTCACCGGCCCCGCTGAGCTGGGACGGCCTGATCTCGAGCCAGGGAAGCCGGGCGGGCAAGGTCTTGTCCGGGCCCGGCGCCGGCAGCTTGATCTCGGGAGCAAAAACCGGCGCCCCGGCTGGCTCCGAGGCACTGTGGGACATCTTGATGTAGAATTCGACCGCGTCCTTGGAGCTTCCGGCGAAAACGATTTCGCCACGGTCGAGCACGTAGGCATATGCGGTCACGCTGCGCACGGCGTGGAGGTCGTGGGTCACGAAGACCTTGGTGACGTCCGCCATGGCATCCCTCATGTGGCGGACGCATTTCTGCTGAAAGAAGATGTCGCCGACGCTCAAGGCTTCATCGACCAGCAGGACCTGCGGCTTGAGGCAGGCCGACACGGCGAAGGCCAGACGGACCATCATGCCGCTGGAATAGGTCTTGATCGGCTGGTCGATGAAATCTCCGATGTCGGCAAAGGCGGCGATCTCGTCGAATTTCGCGTCGGTCTGCCGGCGCGTCATGCCGCGGATGGCGGCGCTGAGATAAACGTTCTCCCGGCCGGTAAAGTCGGCGTCGAACCCGCTGCCCAGCTCCAGCATCGCCGCAATGGCACCGGTGACGGTGACGTCGCCGCAGGTCGGGGCCAGCGTGCCGGCGAGCAGTTGCAGCAGGGTGCTCTTGCCCGAGCCGTTGCGGCCGAGGATGCCGACGCTCGCCCCCTGGGGAATTTCGAGCGATACGTTCCGCAGTGCAAAATAGTTGCGAAAGGCACCGTTCGACAACCGTTGGCAAAACCCGCGCGCGGCAGCCGGCAGGAAGGGCAGCTGGCCAAGACGTCCGAGCAGCGGCCCATGCAGGCGCGCCCCTGGCGACGACCAGATCGTATAGGCCTTGGAGACGTTCTCGACTTTGATCGCGGGTGGTGACATCTGCACGGACTGTTGCTGTGAGAAATTCCATCAGAAAGCAACCGGCAGCCTATTGCAATTGTCCTCCCTACCCTCCATGCCGGCTCTGTCCATCGGGCGCGAACGGCATACAATAAGTAAATATAATACATTGAGTGGGATTGATCTGGGGGTACGGATGTTTCCGCCGCGTCTGGCGCCGCTCTTGCCGGCCAGGTTTCGATTTCGGCAGACCCTGGCGGCGCACTACGGGGGGCGCGTAAGGGGCGCTTTTGTCGCGGTTCCCGCCGAAGCGCCGCCCGATCCGCATCGCGAGCCACTGCGCGTTCACTTCTGGGCGCCAAATCCGTGGCCCAGTACCGCTATCCACGTCGAACGGGTGGTGCCGGAGCTGAGGCGCCAGGCCGCCGCACTGGACCTGCCCTGGCAGATCACGTCCGGTCGGCTCCCCGCCGCGCCGGTCGATTGGCTGCTCTGCCTCAAGTCGATCCCGCCAACCGGTGTTTGCAACCCACGCCGCACGGTCCTGTTGCAGCCGGACGATGCCGATCGGGTGTGGGGCAGCCTTCACCGGTTCGCCCACGTCGTGTCGGTATCGTCTCCGGTGTTCGCATCCCTCCTGGGCACGGTTCATCCAAGTGCCTGGTTCATCGACGAGACCGAAGCCCGCGACGTCATCGATGCCGGCGCGGCGGCGCTCGACAGTGCGGCGCCATCGTGCCGGTCGCCGTTGCTGCTGTGGCATGGGACGCGGGAGAGCCTCGATGGTCTTCTTGCCATCCGCGACGCGCTCGCCGCGTTCGGCACTGATGGGGGGGCGGAATTGATCATTCTGACGAACCTCCCCGAACGTACCGAACGTTGGGGCTCGCTGCCGGTCCGGTTCGTCGCCTGGTCGCCCGACGCGCTTACGGCGTTCGCCGCCCGGGCGCGGCTCGGTATCGTTCCAGCCCGGCCTACCCTGGCCGACTCCTATCTCAAGTCCGCCGGTCGTCTGCGCGGCCTGTTCGCGCGGGGGTGTCCCGCCATTGGCGACGCTCGATCGCCGGACGTCGTCGCCTTCAGTGAGGAATGCGGCATGCCCTCGGCGCAGACAAGCGAGCAATGGCTCGGCGCGATCCGCCAGGTCTGGCAGGACGCCGCCCGGCTGGATCAGATCGCACGCACGGGTCACGCCATGGTCCGCGCCCATTTCAGCGTTGCCCGCACCGCCGCTCAATGGCTGTGGTTCCTGGCCGGCGGGGCCGAAGGCCTTGATCGCCGGGGTGACCAAACCCTTCCGGTCTCACCCCCGCCGGTGCGGCTCGGCCCGCAACCGGCCCAGCATCCTGCCTGATTTTCCCCATGGATGACGCAGCGCAACCGCATGCCGGATCGGCCCCCCTCGGTCCGGCCGAGGCCATCGCAGGCGATACCGATGCGAGCGTGTCGTCCGCGCTCGGCGGCGATCCCGCGCGGACATTGAGGATCGAGCGCGTCCGCACCCGCGCGCAGCTGCGCGACTTCATCGTCCTGCCCCGGCTGATCTACGATGGTTTGGCCGGATACGTGGCGCCGCTCGACTATGAGCGTCGGCAGATGCTCGATCCGCGTCACAATTCGTTCTTCACCCACGGCCATGCCGCTTACTGGATCGCAACGCGAAACGGACGGCCACTCGGCCGCATTTCGGCGCAGATCGACCATGCCGCTGTGGGGGCGGACGCCTCGGACATCGGCTTGTTCGGCTGCCTCGATGCCATCGATGATGGCGAGGTCGTCAAGGCGCTGTTCGCCGAGGCGGAATCCTGGCTTTGCCAGCAGGGGCGCCGGGTCGCCCGCGGTCCCTTTCTGCTGTCGATCAATGGTGAATCCGGTCTCCTCATCGAAGGGCAGCAGGAGCCGCCGATGACGCTGCTGCCCTGGCACCCCACCTATCTCGACGCTCGGGTCCGCGAGGCCGGTTACGTGCTCGCGAGATCGCTGTTCTGCTTCGAGTATAAGAAAGCCGACGTCGCTACCGAGCACCGTCTGGACTGGCTCTCGACCATGCAGTGGCGCGCCGGGATCACCACACGGGACATTCGTCTCGACGATCTCGACGCCGACATGGAGAAAGCCCGCCAGATTTTCAACGACGGCTGGAAGAGCAACTGGGGCTTTACGCCGACGACGCAGTCCGACGTCCGTTCGCTCACCAGGCAATTCAGGCCGATGCTGTTGTCCCAGGCCGGCTTCTTCATCGAGGTTCATGGCGAGCCCGCCGCCTTCATGCTGGCCGTGCCCAACCTGTTCGATCTCACGACCGGGCTCGGGCCGGCACCGAGCCTGCTCGGATGGATCAAATTGCTGATCCGGATGAAGCGCGCGAAATACCATTCTTTCCGGATCATTCTTCTCGGCATGACCTCGAAATACCGCACCGGCGGTCTCCGGACGGCCATCGCCGCCGTCATGATCGAGGAAATGGCGCGCCGGGCGGCAGCGCTCGGCGTCGACCAGGCGATCGCCGGTTGGGTGCTCGACAACAACCCGCTGTCGCAGTCGCTGATGCGCATCGGCCTGCGGAAATCGCACAGCTATGGAGTCTTCGAAAAGACCCTTATAGACTAGTGTCCAGTCTCCGAATTACCGCTTCATTTGCCTCACCCTCGCACGGTCATTCGGAGACATACGGACACTAGCAAAATCAAAAAGCTAGTGCGGCTTATGTCTCGCAATTGCCTACAGGGGCCTGCCGCAAAGGGCATAGGCAATTGCGAGGCGCCGCACTAGCAAACGGCAACCAATTTGCAGCCCCCGCAGACGCAGATCGGGGGTGTGCATCGGAGGGACGCGTGACACAACCGAATGCCGACAAGGCAGTCTTCGCCGGCGGCGAGTCCCTGGCCGACCAGATCCTCGAGGTCATCGTCAGCGAGGGCAAGATCGATCGCGCCAGGGCCACACCCGACGCGACGCTGGAGAGCCTTGAGATTCAATCCATCGATATCGTCATGATCCTGATGGTGATCGAGGAAAAATTCGGTGTCTACGTCCCGATCGACGGCAGCATCGCTGAAGCGAAAGACCTGAACGGCTTCATGCAGCAAATCGAATCCCGCATTCTGGCCGAGCGGGCCTGACGTGTCGCGCACCCGGGTCGTAGTCACCGGAATGGGCGCGGTCTGCGCGACCGGCGTCGGCGTTCCGGCGCTCTGGCAAGCCGCTCGCAACGGAGCATCCGCCGTCGGCCTGTCCGAATTCGCCCGCCCCGGCACGAACCAGGTCAAGCTCGCAGCCCAGATCAAATCCTTCGTTCCCGAGGCCCATATCGAGGCGAAGGTGCTGCCGTTCTGCGACCGCTTTGCGCAACTCGCCATCGTCGCGGCGGATGAGGCGATGGCCCAGGCTGGTCTCGCGCGCGAGCCGAGGCAGGGCTCGCGCACCGCCGTCATTCTCGGAACCGGGATCGGCGGCATCAGCACCGTCGATGACCTGTGCTACAGCGCCTATGCGGCGAAAACCCGCCTCAATCCCTTTGCGGTTCCGCGTATCATGGGCAGCTCGGCAACCTCGCATCTGAGCATGCGCTATGGCTGCACCGGCCCGACATTCACGATCACGAGCGCCTGCGCCTCCTCGGCCCAGGCGATCGGGCTGGCCACCTCGCTGGTCCGTTCCGGCGCCGTGGATCGCGCGATCGTCGGCGGCAGCGAGTCGTCGATGACTGCGCTCAATATCCGCTCCTGGGAATTGCTCCGTGTCCTCACCCCGGATGCCTGCCGGCCGTTTTCGGCCGGCCGCAACGGCATGGTGCTCGGCGAAGGCGCCGCCATCATGGTGATTGAAGAACGCGAGGCTGCCCGCCGCCGCGATGCCGCGCCATTGGCCGAGATCGTCGGCTACGGCACCTCCAGCGATGCCTTCGATATCGTTCGTCCCGACCCGGAGGGCGCCTGTTCTGCCATGCAGCTGGCGATCGCGGACGCCGGATTGACTCCCGACGACATCGATTACGTCAACGCGCACGGGACCGGGACGATCGCCAATGACATCGCCGAGGCCGACGCCTTGCAGCGCGTTTTTGGTGATCGATTGCCGCGGTTGGCCGTGTCGTCAACCAAGCCGATCCATGGCCACACGCTGGGGGCCGGCGGGGCGATCGAGCTTGCCATCAGCATCATGGCGCTGCGCGACGACATCGCGCCGCCGACGATCAACTGGCTCGGTCCCGATCCGAAATGCGCGCTCGCCCCGGTGGCGAACGAGGCACGCGCCACGCCGATCCGTGTGGCCATGTCCAACTCCTTCGCCTTCGGAGGCGTCAACGCCTGCCTCCTGGTCGCGCGGCCGGATCTGACCCCTGGAGGGAGCCGATGTGAGCGGGCTGGATAGCACCCAGCAGGACCATCTCGGCGTCGGTCCGATCGCGGTCCGCACCGACGCGATCGACGTCGCGGCCTTCGCCGCCGCGCTTGGGCTGCGGCGCGGCCTGGGGCCGGTGCCGCTGACCTTTCCGATCCGCTGGCTCAGCCTGCCGGCGATCCGCTCGACGGTCATTCGTGGCCTCGGCCTCACCGGCGAGGCGATCGTCCAGCAGTCCCAGACTTTCACCTACTGCGCCGCGCTCGCGACCGACTGCCACTACAGCTTCGAGGTCGAAGCCCGTCGCGAGCGGGGCTCCGCGGACCGAACGCTGCTCCGCGGGACGGTGCGCGATTCCACCGGCGCGGTCGTCGTGTCGCTGGATACGCTGCTGCGTACGATTCGACCCGGCGCGTCGCGTGATGCCCCCCGCCCCCTGTCCGTGCCGGAGTCCCGCTTTCCGGTGATCGAGGCCGGACCGGTCGATCTCGCGCAGACGCAGCGCTACACAGCGGCCTCTCTCGACGACAACCCGCTCCACAGCGATCTGTCGACAGCCCGCGCCGCCGGGCTCGATGGTCTCATCATCCACGGCATGCTGGCGATGGGGCAGATCGAAGGGGCATTGCGCGCCTGGCTGCCGGGACTGCGGGTCGATCGCATCCACGGCAATTTTTTACAGCCGGTGCCGGTCGGCAGCCGACTTCTCTTCTCCGGCCGCGTGGTCAAACGGACGCCGTCGGCCAACAGCGCCGACGCGGACGCCGAGGAATTGATTCTTCGCGTCATCGTCTGCGGCACTGCAGGGCAAGCGGTCTGCGTCAGCGAAGCGGTGGCGCGTCATGGCCACGGCGCGCCGCGCAACGGTTAGGACTCGAACGTCATGTCGCCGCTGCCACGTTCGATCGTCATCACCGGCGCCAGCAGCGGGATCGGCCGCGCACTCGCGATCGCCTATGCGGCGCCCGGCATCCGGCTGGCGCTGGCCGGGCGCGACGAGGGCCGCCTCGACGACGCCGCTGCGCAATGTTCGGCCAAGGGCGCCGCCGTCAGGACGGAACAAATCGACATTCGCGACCGCGACGGCATGGCGGACTGGATCCGTACCGTCGACGACGCCGATCCGATCGACCTCGCGGTTGCCGGCGCCGGCGTCACCGCCGGGCTCGGCCTCGGCCGGCTGCGCGAGAACCCGACGATCGTGCGTAACGTGATCGCGACCAACCTGGTCGGCGCCATCAACACCATCGACCCCTTGGCGGAACGGATGTGCATGCGGGGACGCGGCCATATCGCCGTCATCGGGTCGATCGGCGCTTTGCGCGGACTGCCCTCCTGCCCCGCCTACAGCGCCAGCAAGGCCGGCCTCCACGCCTATGCGGAGTCGATTCGGCCAAGTCTTGCCTCGCAGGGCGTGGCCATCACCATCATCGCCCCGGGCTTCGTCGACACCGCGCTCAACCGCGACCTCGTCGCTCCGAAGCCGCTGATGATGAGCGCGGAGCGCGCTGCCGCCATCATCCGGCGCAGGCTTGAGCGCGGCGAAAAGGTCATCGCCTTTCCGCGCCTCTTGGCTCTCGGCCTGCAATTGACCCGGCTCCTGCCGGCGCGCTGGACCGATCTGGCGTTTGCCGGAGTGCATGTCGACGTGCCCGAGCGCGCCGACCTGTACGATGATTGACGGCGTGGCGGCGATGGACGTGTTGTCGATGATATCGATCGCGGCGGCGTCATGGTGGGCGATCTCCTGCGCCCTCCGGGTCGCAACGGTTTCCGCCGCATTGCTGCAGCCGCGGCTGCGGCGACGCCTGGCGGTACGGCGGGATCAGCCGCCTGTCTCGATCGTGATCCCCATCCGCCGGCTGGAGGCCGACGCCGAGGCGGCCTTTGCATCGGTCTTCCGCCAACGCTACCCGCAGATCGAGGTGCTGGTGTCCGCCGCCGAAGACCGCTCGCCGATGATCGAGATCGCGAGGCGCGTCGCGGAGCAGTGTCCGTCCGTCGACGCGCAGATCCTGACGGGGAACAAGCGCGTCACGCCGAACCCCAAGGTCAGCAACCTCGCGCCGGCGATCGCCGCCGCCCGAAACGACCATATCGTGATCAAGGATTCGAACATTCTGCTGAGGCCCGACCAGCTCGCCGATCTGATGGCGAACCTCACCGGCGGCATCGGCCTTGTCTGCGCGATCCCCATCGCCGTGGCGCCGGTCGGCTTCGCCGCCGAACTCGAACGGGCCTTTCTCAATGGTCAGGCGGCGCCTTTGACGCTGGCGCTATCCGTCGCCGGCGCCGACGTCGGCTTCGGCAAGGTGATGCTGTTCGATCGCCGTGATCTCGCGCGCGCCGGCGGCATCGGTTTGATGGCCCCGGCCTTCGGCGATGACCATGCCCTCTCTCAGGGGCTGGCGCGACTTGGCTTGCGGACGGTCTTCGCCGGGAAAGAGATTCGCCAGGTGATCGGTCGACGGCCGTTCAGCGAAGTCTGGGATCGTCACCTGCGCTGGATGGTCATCCGCCGCATCCAGGCGCCACTGGCCTTCTGCGGTGAACCGCTCGTCAGCGGGGCCTTCACGGCGCTGGCAGGCTCGGTCGGAGCAGCAGTGTTCGGCGCCCCCTGGTGGCTGATGGCGGCGGCGACCCTCGGCGGCTGGGTGTCGCTCGACCTCGGCTTTTTCGCCGCCAAGGGCTGGGGCTGGTCATGGACATCTCCGCTGGCCGGGCTCTGCCGGGAAGTCCTGATCCCTGTCATGTGGCTGAAGGCGCTGGTCGATCGCAAGGTGACATGGGCCGGCCTGCCGTTCGATGTTCCCGCCAAAGCGTCATGATCACCGCCTGATCAAACGGCCGCCCGCCCGATCATCGCCGGCGCCTCGGGCAAGACCATGCCGGTGTCGATCGACCTTATCTGCCGAACAAGGCTCGCGATCACCTCCTCCGAGAATGGTCCAACATGGAGGTAGAGCAGAAACAATGACACCACCTGCTTGAGCGCCCTGGGATTGCGGACCGCGCATTCGGCGATGGTGGCGACGAATCCGGCCAGCAGCTTGGGCCGCCGCACGCTCAGGAACCACAACAGGCGGCCGACCGTCGCCGCGTCGTTCAGGATCACGCGCCACGGCACGCTGGCCTCGACGCGGGCCGGCGCCAGCAGCCGGGCGACGGTCCGGATCCGGGCGAAGAACGCCTCCGGCCGGTTGATCCGCTCCAGCACGGACCTGTAATCGGCCAGGACATCGCGCCGGGCACGGGCCGTGCTGAAGTTGAGGCCTTCGGTGCATTGGTCGCCGCCATCGGCGCCGCTGACGAAGCCGAAATCGATCTCCGGATTGAGCCGCCCTTCCCGTTCGAGCCGCCGCGACAGCTGGGTCTGTGGCAGCGCGGTCAAAAGCCCGACCATGCAGATCGGCAGCGCTGCGGCCTCGATGCAGGCGACCATTTCTTCGGCCATACCGTCGGTCTCGCTGTCGAAGCCGACCACGAAGCCAGCGGTCACGAACATCCCGGCGCGATAGATCCTGTGGACGCAATCGGTGAGATTGCGCCGCGCATTCTGCTTCTTCCGGGTCGAGAGCAGCGCCTCCTGGTTCGGACTTTCGATGCCGATGAAGACCGCACCGAAATTGGCGTCGCGCAGCAAATGCAGCAGTACCTCGTCGTCGGCGAGGTTGATCGATGCCTGGGTACTGAAAGTGAACGGAAATCCGCGTGCCTGCTGCCAGGCGCACAGATGCGGCAGGAACTGCTTCACCGCCTTCTTGTTGCCGATGAGGTTGTCGTCGACGAAATCGACATGACCACGATACCCGAGCTGGTAGAGGATCTCGAGCTCGCCCAGCAGCTGGTCCGTCGCCTTGGCGCGCGGCACCCGACCGTAGAGCTCGATGATGTCGCAGAACTCGCAAGTGAACGGACAGCCTCGCGAGAACTGGACGGAAAGCGCAAGATAATGCTCGAATTTCAGCAGATCGAAACGCGGCGTCGGGCTCCTGGTCACGTCGACCGTGAATTTCTCCGCCTCGAACAATCCCTGCCGCGCTCCGGACTCCCAGGCCTCGATGAAAGCATCGATCGTCGCCTCGACCTCGCCCGGCATGCGGAAATCCGCAATCCGGTAGACCTGCGGGCTCGACGTGACGTCGGGCCCGCCGACCACCACGGGCTTGCCGTGCGCCTGACCGAGCTCGATCAGGCGCAGCGTATCTGCCCGCTGCGGGATCATCCCGCCGGTCATCACCATATCGGCCCATGCGAGGTCGGTTTCGGTGACGTCCTCGGCATTGCGATCGATGAGGCGGACCGACCATTCCTTTGGCAGCATCGCCGCGACGGTGATCAGGCCGAGCGGCGGCTCCATGCGGCGCTTGCCGGCGATCTCGCAGGTCGTCGTCAGGCTCCAGAACGACGCCAGGTCGAAGCGCGGATAGACGAGAAGGACATTGCATCGCGTCGCGGCCATGGTCGTCCCTCCCGTTGCGGCCGAACTGCCGTCGCTCAATACCCCATCAGACCGCAACAGCGGGCGCAGACCGGCATCAGGCCGTCGCGACCGACGCTGGCCCGGAATTTCATATAAGGCTCCGAATTCCACAATTCGGTGATCGTCGACGTCTTGATGTTGCCGACCACGTAGTCGTGGTAATCGCGGCACGGCGACACATCGCCATTGCTGTTGATCTCGACCGCCTGAAAGATCGCCGCGCATTCGTCATAGCCGAAACGCTCCTGGTGATCGGTGTAATAGGCCGTCAGCTTGTCGGATCCGGCAATCGGCGGAATCAATGCGACCGCCGGCGACGACCACCTCGCCGATCGTTCCATCACCGCCTGCAGCTGATCATCCAGCGCCTGCGTATCGCTCGGCTTCCAGCTCCCGACCCAGCCGCGATGGCGCGTCGGATAGAACCCGAACCGGCGGAAGAAGTCCTGCTCATGCGCCTGCGCGTTGTCGCTGTCGATCCACCACGACAGATAGAAGACGAACAGATCGACCTTGTCCCGGAAGGTCTCGTAGATGTCGACGAGATGCTTGCAGTTGGCCGCCGAGATGACCGTCAGCGCCGCGATGAACGGCAGGCCGCGGCCATGACTGACCCTCGCCTCGTTGACGGCATCGAGACCGCGGCACAGTTCGCGGAAATTGTCGCCGCCGCCGCCGGCCGCCGGCCGCAATCCGTTGTGGAGATCGGCGGTATGGCCGTCCACGGAGACCTGCAGCAGGAACAGCGGCGCCTTGACGAGCCGCTCCGCCGATGCCGCCACCCGCGTGCCGTTGGTCGCGATGCTCACCGGCAGGCCGAGTTCGGAGGCGCCGTCGATCAGATCGAGGATGCCGTCATACAGCATCGGCTCGCCGCCCCAGAAATAGACCAGCGGCCCGTGACCGTGGTCGACCATGTCCTGCAGTAGTTCGAGATAGCGGCGCGACGGGATTTCCCTCTCCTTCAGATGCCTGAGGCTGGAGTTGATGAGGTAGCCGTTGTCGCCCCACTGCCCGCAGGTGTGGCAGCGCAGATTGCAGCGGTCGGTCAGGCGAAAGCTCGCCTGGCGGATCTTTCCCGCTTCGCCGGCGGCACGGCCGACCCTGAATTTGCTGAATATCCGCTTGTCCGCCTCCATTTGGATCAGCTTGGTCGCGATCCACGGATGCGGAAGCATGCGTCGCGCGTAGCGCGCCGCCGTCGCGATCCCCAGGCTGCTCGTCTTTGCCATCATGCCCAACCGTTACCGATCGCCCCAAATTCACACTCAACGCTCAACCAGCGCTCAAGCCGCCGCTGCGCTGCAGCGCAGATCCGGCCTCATCGTCCCGCGTCACGCCAGCTTCAGCAGCCCCGCAACCTCGGCCACTGCGTCGATCGCCGTTCTGATCTGCTCGGCCGTATGGGCCGCCGAGACGCTGAATCGCAGCACCACTTCGCCGTCCGGCGTCGCGGGCGGCACCAGGAGATTGACGTAGATGCCGCGGTCCAGCAGTTCCTTCCAGAATTGATATCCCATTGCCAGCCCCGGCATCCGGATGCTTCCGACCGGTCCCGGATCCGCGCAGGGTTTGACGCCAATGGTGGCGAGGCCGCCATGCAGCGCCGCCGCATTGCGCCAGAGGTTCTCCCGCAATCGGGGCTCGCTGCCGATCAGGCGGATCGCCTCCCGTGCGGCCGCAATGATCGGCGGCGGCAGCGACGCGGTATATAAATACGGTCTGCTCATGAAGCGCAGCGCGCGCAGCTCGCTCGCGCCGCTGACGGCGTAGCCGCCGATGCCGCCGATGCTCTTGCTGAACGTGCCGACGATCAGGTCGACATCGGCCTCGACGCCAAGATGTTCCGCGATGCCCCGTCCATGGCGGCCATAGATGCCGAGGGAATGGGCTTCGTCGACCACGACGACGGCGCCATGGCGACGCGCGACGGCAGTCAGGCCTTTGAGTTCGCCGAGGTCGCCCCGGACACTGTAGAGCCCCTCGCAGACGACCAGTGTCTGCGGCCCGGGGACCTTGCTGGCGGCGAAGCGGCGTTCGAGATCGGCGCTGTCGTTGTGAGCAAAGGTTTCGACCTGGGCGCCGCTCAGGCGACAGGCGTCGAAGATACTGGCATGACAATGGGCATCGGCGAAGATCAGGTCGCCCTTGCGCACCAGCGCCGAGATCACCCCCAGATTGGCCATGAATCCTGTGCTGAAGACGACCGCATCGCTGCGTCCGTAAAGGGTGGCGATGTCGCGCTCGAGCATCACGTGCAGGCGGTGATTTCCCGCGGCGACCCGCGATGCCGTCGACCCCGTGCCGAAATGCCGCGTGGCCTCGATCGCGGCGCCGATACACGCGGGATGGAAGTTCAGTCCGAGGTAGCTGTTGGTGCCGAACATCAGCGTCGGCCGGCCGTCGATCACGGCCGTCGCGGCGTCGACGACATCGTCGACGACGATGCTCAGCGGATTGGTGCGTGCTTCGGCCAGCCGTTCCAGGGAGCTGCCGAGGCGATCGGCGCGCGACAGTATCCCATTTGCATTGTCCTGCATGAACTGCCGGTTTTCCTGCTGCATGAACTCGCCTTTAAAGTCACCCGTCACCGAAAATCCAGTGCGACTTACCCGGTATGACGCGACCAGGCGATTGATTTGTGCAAACGGCGCAACGCTCGACCCGCCGCTATCTCGCTGTCGCCGTTGCCGGTCGCCGCGGCATCCGTCACCGGCGCGCCCAGCCATCCGAGCAGTAGCGGGGCGTCCGGCGCTCCCGGCACCTGCGCGGTTGCGGTGGCGACCCGGCGGTCAAAGGCACCGATGCGCGCCAGCGCCATTGCGCCAGCGGCCACCAGCTCGGCACCGATGAGGGTCGCGATCGCGAAGACCATTCGCAGATCCGAGAGCGTCTGCTCGATCGAGAAGACGATGGCGAAGTGCAGCACCACGATCAGGGCACAAACCAGCGGCGCGCGATGTCCGCGGCGGCCGGCAAGATTGCGCCAGACCGGCAACAGTTCGAGCCCGAGCCAGGTGTGTAGAAGAGCCAGGAGTGGGATCGCGAACCGGTTGATAGCCTCGTGCGTCCATTCCCGCGCCTCTCCGGGGGCGGCGAAGGCATTCGAGCGTTGCTCGAGGAAGCGCGGCGTCGGCAGTTCGTCGATGATCGTGTAGTCGCGTTTCAGCCCTCGGCCGCCATATTCGTTCAACGGAACGAACATGCGGTCATAGGCGACAACCCGGGCCTGCGTCTGGCCGCCCTGGTAGCTCTGGACGGTGCCGTCGAGCAGCACGACGCCGCTGTCGTCGCCCTGCTTTTCGAACACGGCGTAACGCGCCTGGAATACCCGCTCTCCATCGTCGGCGGCGCGTTCGCGAATGAAGACGTCGGCCACCTCGTTGCTGTTGATGTAGTTCTTGAAGAAGACGACCTGGCGCCCATGATTGAATTGATTGAAAGCGCCGACCTTCAGCAATGCAGGATTGATGCCGTGTCGCAACGAATACAGGACGTCGTGGAGGTGTCCCGCCGTCAACGGAATGACCAAGCAAGTCAGCACGTAACCCAGTACCACTGCGGCCGCCGCGACGACGAGACCGGGCCGCCGCGCCGCAAACGTTGAGCGGCCGCTCGAATAGATCGTCAGCAGCACGCCTTCACTGGCAAAACGCCCGTAGGACCAGACGATCGCGATGGCGATCAGGGCCGGCAGGACGTGGTAGAGGATCATCGGTCCAATGCTGGCGAGCGCCGGCCACGCCAGATTGGTGTAGAGCGCCTCTTCTCCCAGATGACTGATCAGCGAGACCAGGATCACAGGACCGGAGAAAACCGCGACGACCACCACGGAGGCGAGCAGAATCTGTTGTGTCAGATACCTGTCGATGACGCCAACCACGAAATGTGCCCCCCCGGCCACGACCATCGACCGGAACGCCCCTCCCACAGGACGGTCCCGGCGACGCCGGCCCCCCGACGCCCAATTGCTGGTGCGGTGGATCTGTCAGATCCAAAACCGCGCGAGTGTGATGGATCTGACGCTCGTATCAGCGTTGCAGCGAATTCTCCGTACGCGCGTCAGATCCAAAACCACACTAGAATCATAATTATACGAGTGTCCCCTTGGTTCTAACATTCGTACGAGTGCCCGCTGCAAAGCGATACGAACGTTGGAACCGGGACACTAGTGTGGCGTCTCGCAATTGCCTACCGCCTTCGCGGCAACCCTCTCGTAGGCAATTGCGAGACATAAGCCACACTAGCACTTTGATTTTGCTAGTGTCCCTATGTCTCCGAATGACCGTGCGAGCGTGAGGCAAACGAAGCGGTCATTCGGAGACGGGACACTAGCAGCCACAACCAGGGGCTGCCGGCCCACCAAATACGAAATCATACTACATTCAAGATTGTGTCGTGGAAACACCGGGCAATCGACATGCACAACCGGCCGCGATGGTTGTGCCGGTCGCGCTGCATAGCGGCATGGCTTTGCCAATTCGTTGTGATTGCAGGACTTCTTGGCTGATGGGCCGGTTCCGTGGCGATGTGCCTTGACCTGGCACAACTTGGTGCGGCCAATGTCGTCGCATTGTCATTGGCGTCGAAGGTGTTGAGCGGGACATGCGGGGGCCGATCAATCTCGGAATATTCGTCGACGATCTGGGGATCGGCGGGACGCAGAATTGGCTCACGCTGCTGGTGCCGGCGCTCGCCGCGCGCGGCTTTGCGGTACGCATCTACAGCATGCGGGCGATCAGCCACCCGGAAATCCTCGATCGTCTTGTGCCCCATGCCCGGATCGAGATCATCGGCGAGAGCCGGCTGTGGGCGGGAACGGGACTTTTTCGCCTGGCGAACGAGCTCAGGAGCTGGCCGGCCCACGTCGTCCAGACGGCGCTTCCGACCTCCGACATGATCGGCCGATCGCTGGCGCGGCTGTGCGGCGTGCCGGCGATCTTCTCCACGATCCGGGGCCGGAACGTCGACAAGCCGAACTGGCAGAAATGGCTTGACCGCCGCACCGCCCATCTGGCTCGCGCGATTGTCTTCAACGACCGCGAGGCCGTGCCGTTTGCGATCCGTCACGAGGGCGTCCGGGCCAACCAGGTCGTCTACATTCCCAACGGCGTCGCGATCACGACGGCGCACCGACCGGCCGGCGAGGTTCGGGCCGAACTGCGGACCCCGCCCGACGCCACGGTGATCGCAACCGTCGCCCGCCTGCATCCCTCCAAGGGGCAGCACCATCTTCTCCAGGCATTTCGGCGGGTGCGAGAGCGCATCCCCGAGGCGGTCCTGTGGCTGGTCGGCGACGGCGAATGCCGCCCCGCACTGGAGCGAGACACCCGCCGGCTCGACATCGCCGATGCGGTCCGGTTCGCGGGCATGCGGCGCGACGTGCGCGATATCCTTGATGCCATTGATCTCTTCGCCCTGCCCTCGCTGTGGGAAGGCATGCCCAATGCGCTGATGGAAGCCATGGCCGCCGGCCAGCCGGTGGTCGCCTCGGACATTGACGCAATCCGCGAGCTCGTGATCGATGGCGAGACGGGCTGGATGGTCAAGCCCGGCGACGCCGACGACCTGGCCCAGACGCTGATCTCGAGCCTGTCCGATCGTCGCCGGGCGGCCGATATCGGCCTGGCAGGAATGTGCCACATCCGACAGCACTTTTCCCTGGACGGCATGGCGGATGCCTACGCGGCGCTCTACCGCGCGGGGTTGGAACAGCAGCCGCAGCGCCTGGAGGCGCCAGTTCGATGAAGATCGTCCACATCCTCGACAACCTCGATCGCGGCGGGGCGCAGACCATGCTCCGCAGCGTGGTCGCAGGCCTGACGAAGCGCGGGCACGGCCAGCACATCATCTGCCTCAACGAGGTCTTCAACGAGGAGGTCGTCGCCGCGATGCGCGCAGCCGGAGCGAGCGTCGAGATCATTGGACGACCGCGTCTCTATGGTCTGGTCGGCCTTTGGTCCATCGTCAGCGAATTGCGGCGGCGTCAGCCGGATCTCGTCCATACCGAACTGCCGTGGGGCGACCTGATCGGACGCACCGCCGCCCGTGCCGCCGGCATCGCGCCGATCGTCTCCACGGTCACGGCGCGCTACGCCGACAAGCCGCGCCTGCAATTGTGGTTCGACCGCAAAACCGCGTCCTGGGCCGACCGCGTCGCGTTCCAGAGCGCCGAGATCGTGCCCTTCTCGCTCGCCCATGAAGGCGTTCGGCCCGATCAGGTCCAGGTCATTCCGAACGGCGTCGATGCCGACGATCGCGACCGTTCCGCGGCGGCCGCCGCGTTGCGCCGGGAATTCGGCGGTGGCGCTGCGACCATCCTCGGGATGGTCGCGCGGCTGCATCCCCAGAAGGCGCACCCCGATCTGCTCGATGCCTTCGCCAGATTGAACAGCTCGCCCGCCGATGTCCGGCTGTGGCTGATCGGCGACGGACCGGATCGTTCGCGGCTGGCAGCGCAGGCGGCTGCGCTCGGGATCGATGATCGCGTGGTCTTCGCCGGCGACCGTGGCGACGTTCGCGACTGGATCGCGGCGATGGATATCTTCGTCCATCCGACCTATTTCGAAGGGCTGCCGCTTGCGGTTCTCGAAGCGATGATCATGGGCAAGCCGGTGATCACCTCGCCGATCGACGGCCTCCGCAGCCTGATCACCTCGGGCGTCCACGGCTGGCTGGTCCCGCCCAGCGATGCCGACGCCCTCGCCGACATCATCGACGATGCGATCGCGCACCCCGAAGAGCGGGCGCGGATCGCCGCGGCCGGCGCCGCGCGGGCCCGGTCGCAATTCGGCTCCGATCGCGTCGTCGATGCCTATGAGGCGCTGTTCAACTCGGTGCTCGCGGCAAGGTCAGCAGCGCTCTCCGCCAGCGTCCCGCAATGAAGTCATCGATCGCGGCGAAAGCCATGTCGTTGCCGCAGAAGGTCGCGCCGGCGATCCGGCTGCGACAGGTATCGAGCCGCGCCTCGAAATCGCGCAGGACCTGCGGCGAAAACGTCGCAAGATCGGATCGCATGCCATAACCCAGCCGTTCCAGATAATGCGCATTGAGGAACTGCTCGAAGGCGCCCCGGACCGGGATCGACAGCACCGGCTTGCCGAGATACAGCGCCTCGGAGATCAGCGTATGGCCGCCGCCGCAGACAACATAGGCGCAGGATGCGAGGTCATCGAGAAACGCCTGCGCGTCGAAGGACCGGAAGGAAAGGCGCCCCTCGCCGCGGCCATCGCCAAGGCCATAGACATGGACCGGACGGTCGAGCTTCGACAGATGCCCGGTAAAGGCGGTGAAGGTCGGATAGCCCTGATAAGCGACGACATGGTCGCCTTTCCTCGCTTGGCGGGCGACGACGTCGCCGCGCAGCAGCGGCGGCACCTGGCGGATGGACTGACTGGCGTTGCGGGGCGCGACCTCGAAGAAATTGCTGATCAGATATTGATCCGCCGAACTGAAGAGAAGCTGCACGGAGAGCGCCGTCGCCAGCCAGCTCGGCGCCTGTCGGACCGGGCAATCGATCCGGCCGAGGGTCATGACGTGCTGATTGTCGAGCGAAAGGCACGGAAGCCCAAGACTGCGCGACACGCGCGGCACGAAAAACTCATAGTCGGTGATGGCGCAATCCGGGCCGAACGCCTCGATGGCCCGCCTGAGTTCGCGGCTCCAGCGCCCGCTCCTGCTCAACGTCGTGGCTGTGCGCAGCATGGCGGCGGCGGCATCGACCCGATGCGATCCCACCGGCGTCACCGGATTGGGGCACTCATGGACCCTGAAGTCCCGGGACAACAGCCGCGCCGCCTCGCCGTGGCAGACGAACAGGAAGTCGTGCCTGCTATAGTGCTGCGCCACGGTGAGGGCGCGGATGGCATGGCCCCGGCCCGTCCCATGGACGCCATAGAGAATACGGGCCATCGGATCAGCTCGGCCGTCCGGGAGACCGGCACGCCAGCGTCCGCCAGGCGGCTAGGCCTCCAGGCATGCAAGCTCGTGCCATCATCGTGCATCCTCGCCCTTCTGCGCCGGCCATGGCTTGCCCGGCGACGGGGGTTATGGTTGCATGAAACACTTTTCGTCGAAACTCCCGAAAACTGATTGGCGCTGGTGGTTCTGCCTCTGCTCCGCCGGCCGTGACCGAGTGAAATTTGTGCTGCGAACTGCATCCAGGCCGATCAATGAAAGTATTCTGATCACCGGCGGCGCCGGCTTCATCGGCTCGCATCTTTGCGACCGCCTGGTCGCGGAGGGCCTTGAGGTCGTCTGCGTCGACAATTTCTTCACCGGGACGCGGCGCAACATCGAACACCTGCTCGACAGCAGGAATTTTGAACTGATCCGCCATGACGTGACCCTTCCGCTCTATGTCGAGGTCGACAGCATCTATAATCTCGCCTGCCCGGCTTCGCCGATCCACTATCAGCACGACCCGGTACAGACGACCAAGACGAGCGTGCACGGCGCGATCAACATGCTCGGCCTCGCCAAACGGCTGAAGGCGCGGATCCTTCAGGCGTCGACGTCGGAAGTCTATGGCGATCCGACCGAGCACCCGCAGACGGAAGCCTATTGGGGCAACGTCAATCCCATCGGCGTGCGATCGTGCTATGATGAAGGCAAGCGCTGCGCCGAGACGCTGTTCTTTGACTACTGGCGGCAGCACCGGCTGCAGATCAAGGTAGCGCGGATCTTCAATACCTACGGGCCGCGCATGCATCCGCATGACGGCCGCGTCGTCTCTAATTTCATCGTCCAGGCCCTGCTCGGCAAGGACATCACCATCTATGGCGACGGGTCGCAGACGCGATCCTTCTGCTATGTCGACGATCTCGTCGAGGGCCTGATCCGGCTCGCGGCGACGCCCGACGAGGTGACGGGACCGATCAATCTCGGCAATCCCGAGGAAATCCCGATCCTGAAGCTCGCCACGACCATCGTCGAACTGTGCAACTCCCGCTCCGCCATCGCCCGCCGTGAGCGGCCGTCCGACGATCCCTACCGACGACGGCCGGACGTCTCGCGCGCGGAAGCGATCCTGTCGTGGAAACCGACCACCGGGCTCGCTGACGGCCTGACCAAGACGATCGCCTATTTCGACGGTCTCTTGTCCGACGATACCGTCCGCAGGACGCTGCAGGGCAATCGCGACTGACTTGACGCGATGAATCGCATCAGCCGCACCGCGTGCGCTTCACCTTCCAGGACTTGTGCGCCCACCCGTGAGACGTCCCGAGCCAGATGAATGGTCCGAGCGAGGTCTTCACTTCCTCGCCGCCGGCATGCGGCTTGACGACGATCGCTCCGCGCAGGAGGTCGCCCCGCCAGGAAGGACACCTCGAACCTAGGCCGGTCTTGTACAATTTATACGCCCAGGCATCGGGCTGGTTGATATTTTCCATTCCTGGCGTGGCGGGGACCGCCCCGTAGGGCTTCCAAGGCTGGCCATCGACCGGGGCGACGCCCACCAGCTCTCCAATATCGGTATTGACCGTCTTGCCGGCCTCGACCTGCACAACCTGTCCATTGTCGTCGTAAAGGATTCCGTGCCAGCCCTGGCTTTTGGTGCCGGGGTTCGTGACCACGACTTCGTAAGTGAGCAGCTCCTTGCCGACCGGTCGCTTCTCTGCCGAATTCGCGTCGCGAACGGAACACAGCGCCGCCACTACAGCGCACGTGAGAAGGATCGTTCTCGTCATGATGCCACCCATTCCGTTTCGGTCGTCGTCAAGCTTCAAACGACAACTTCAGATTGCGGATTCGAGCATTGATCTAGATCAACATTCGCGCCGGACAACCGCGCGCAGGCCAGGGGATCCACCGCCGGCGCGAAAGGCTCGCCGTTCATATCGCGCCTCCGACGAAAGCAATGTAGTGTGCACCTGGTAGTTGTCTTCGAGGGAGACATCCAATGGACGATCCGCACCGGTACGACGAACAGCCTGATTCCCCTGTCAGCCGTCATGTCGAACCGGACACCGGGGTGCAACCGGGCCCGGCGCGCGGCGCGAAGCCGAGATGCTTCGATGTTGCGAGTCTGGATTCGGAGGACGATCCGAAAGGCATCAACATTCCCTTGCATGACCCTAGTGCTCCAGTGACGCCGGAGATGCGGAGCCTCTTGCTCGATATCTTAGCGCTCGAGCGAACCATACTCGTTCTGTTCGCCGACCAAAAATACAAGGAGCAGCGCAGAAAGTGCTTCGTTGGCCTCTTGAAGACCGCTAACGTCGGCCTCTGCGGCACGGACTACGATGTCGAGATGGGCCGCCTCGACCTTGCCTTGACGAAGGATGATATTACCAACGAGTTCCCCAAGCTCGGGAACGAGTTGTGGGATACTTACGTGAACGGTGCCGTGCGCGGCGCGAAGCCGAGATGCTTCGATGCGCCGCGTCTGGATTCGGAGAACGATCCGAAAGGCATCACCATTCCCTTGCATAGTCCAAGTGCTCCACTGACGCCGGAGATGCGGAGCCTCTTGCACGATATCTTTGCGGTTGAGCGAACCATACTCGTTCTGTTCGCCGACCAAAAATACAAGGAGCAGCGCAGAGAGTGCTTCGACGGCCTCTTGAAGACCGCTAAGGTCGGCCTCTGCGGCACGGACTACGATGTCGAGATGGGCCGTCTCGACCTTGCATTGACGAAGGATGATATTACCAACGACTTCCCCAAGCTCAGGAACGAGTTGTGGAAGACTTACGTGACGATTGCCGCCAGGTTCAGCCTGCTGTTCGGGGGCCTTGGATGCCTTTTGTATTATGAACTGTTCGTCGCCCACGCTTTCAGCGATCGATACAAAGCCCTGCTGGACGCGGCGCCGATGCTGCCTCAGATCGTTATTGCGCTCGTCTGGATCCCGTTTGGCGTTCCGATTGGAATATTCCTGGAATTCGTCTTCCGGGTTGGCGATAACATCACCTACGATAGGCTGCTCACCTTCAATTCGGGGCGCTGGGAGCCGCCGAGCCGCACGATCAACACATGGGTCACGGCCTACGTGTTCGCCTTCCTCCTCGGGATCGGTGCGGTTCAGATCGGCATCGGCAGCGTTCTTCTCAACGACTTCATCACCGGACGGCCATGGCTGTCGGTAGCGATCGGGTTCGTGACCGGATTTGCCTATCCCTATGTCCAGGACATCGTGACCCAGCTCAAACCGGAGCGCCGCGATGCTGCGCCGCGTGATGGGAGCGGATAACGCCCCAAGCAGCGCGAGCCCCGACAGTCATCAGGAGGATGATTGCCTCCGATCGTGGGCGGTAGACATTGAACGTACCGATTTCGTCGAACGCGACGAATTTGCTGATGCGCCGCACAAGACGGGCGAGAGACATGACGGAGCAGTTACTAAATCCGGTTCCCACCTCCCGCTCAGGGTATCAATGTACTATACTCGAGCCGCAACCGCTGGTTCGACAGAGACTGTTTAAGACAAAATGTGTTCTGCATCGTCCATCCTCACGCCGCAGCTTATCCCGCCTGAAGCATTCACGGATGCAGCGGCGGCGGTCGGCCGTCTCGAAGAGATTTACGCCCGCAACACGCGATTTCTGCGCGAGCGATTTGAGGCCTATCTGGATGGCGAGGCGCTCGCGACGAGGGTGCGCGCCACCTATCCATTCGTGCGGATTACGACCTCGACCTACGTGCGGCTCGATTCGCGCCTCGCGTATGGCTTCGTCGCGGGGCCGGGCGTGCATGAGACCAGCGTGACGCGCCCCGACCTGTTTCGTAGCTACCTCACCGAACAGATCGGATTATTGATCGAAAACCACGGCGTGCCCGTCGAAATCGGCGAGTCGCGTGAGCCTATCCCGATTCATTTCGCCTACCCTCGCGACATCAACATCGAAGCAGCGCTCTCCACTGACAGCAGGTCGATGACGGGCCGATCGCTGCGGGACGTCTTCGATACGCCCGATCTTGCGGCGATGGATGACGCGATCGCCAACGGCACGCTCGAGCTGCCGCCCGGCGGCCCGGAGCCGCTCGCCCTGTTTCGTGCGGCGCGTGTCGACTACTCGCTGCGCCGGCTCTATCATTACACCGGCACCGATCCCGAGCACTTCCAGAATTTCGTGATTTTCACGAACTATCAGTTCTATGTCGATGCCTTCGTCAAGATGTGCCACGAGCGTCTTCGTTCAGGCGAGATCGGCCCCGAGGCCGTCGTCGAGCCAGGAAACGTGATCACGCGCAATGCCCGGCTTGGCGGCGGCACGACCGGGGTCGCCCCCGAGCGCACGCCGCAGATGCCCGCCTTTCATCTCGTCGAGCCGGGATATCGTGGCATCAGCCTGATCAACATCGGGACCGGCCCGTCCAACGCCCGTAACATCACCGACCACGTCGCAGTGTTGCGGCCGCATGCCTGGCTGATGGTTGGGCACTGCGCCGGCCTTCGGAACACGCAGAGGCTGGGCGATTACGTCCTTGCCCATGGTTATGTCCGCGAGGATCACGTGCTCGATGACGAACTGCCCCTGTGGGCGCCGATACCGGCGCTCGCCGAGATGCAGGTCGCGCTCGAGCAGTCGGTCGCCGAGGTCACCGGGCTCGCGGGATTTGAGCTCAAGCGCCTGATGCGCACCGGAACGGTTGCGAGCGTCGACAATCGCAATTGGGAGATCAGCGGTCCTTCGGTCATTCGCCGGCTGTCGCAATCGCGCGCCATCGCGCTCGACATGGAGTCGGCGGCGATCGCTGCCAACGGCTTTCGTTTCCGGGTTCCCTACGGCACCTTGCTGTGCGTCTCGGACAAGCCTCTTCACGGCGAAATCAAGCTCGCCGGCATGGCGAGCGAATTCTATCGGCAGCGCGTCGGCCAGCATCTCGAGATCGGCCTGAAGGCGCTCGAAAGGCTCAAGGGCCAGGAGACGGAGCGGCTGCATTCGCGCAAGCTGCGCAGCTTTGCCGAAGTCGCATTTCTGTAGTGAAGTGGATGTGACATTCGCTTGACGAAATCGGACCCAGAGCAGGTAGCGTTTGTCAAATCCACATGATCAGATTGGTCGATTGTTCCCGTCCGAACCGAGAAGCTAAGCCATGTGTATCGGCTGCACCCCCGGATTTCAGGCCGCGTTTCATTCCCTCTCCTGGCCGTCGCGCCGCAAATTCTTGAAAGGCGCCGCCGTCGCCGCGAGCGGACCATTCGTTGCCGAGACCGTGGCGACCGGTGCGGCGCACGCAGATGGTGCTATCAACCAGAGCCTGGCGGCTGGACTCGGCGGCACCGCGTCAGCGCCTCCTGAGCCCCCTGTCACGATCTTCACGGCCAGGAAGGTCATCACCATGGAGCGCGGCGCCGCTCCCGCGACGGCGGTCGCCGTCTCGGGCAAGCGCATCCTCGCCGTCGGCTCGCTCGATCAGGTCAAGGCGGCCATTGGTGCCCTGCCCTACACCCTGGACGAGACCTTCGGCACCAAGATCGTGATGCCGGGCCTGATCGACCAGCACCTCCACCCGATCCTCGGCGCTCTCACGCTGGCCGTCCAGGTCATTGCCCCGGAAGACTGGGCGCTCCCAGGCGTGGTCTTCAAGGCCTCCGGCACGCCCGACGACTATCTGGCGCGGCTGAAAGCTGCCGACGCGAAGCTGAAGACGCCCGGCGAATGGCTGTTCACCTGGGGCTATCACGCGCTCTGGCACGGCAAGCTCGACCGCGCGACGCTCGATGCGATCAGTACGACGCGGCCGATCGCCGTGTGGCATCGGTCCTGCCACGAGTTCTACTTGAACACGTCCGCCCTGTACGCGCTGGGCCTCACCGAGGACATGACCCGCAACAAGGGCCAGTTCAGTGAGCAATCGAACTGGGCGGAGGGCCATTTCTGGGAAGGCGGCCTAAACCTCATGATGGCGCCGATGCTCCAGGTGCTGGCGACGCCCGACCGCCTTGCCTTCGGCCTGAAGCAAATGGTCGGCTACCTGCACGCCAACGGCGTGACGGCCTACATGGAGCCAGGCGCGCTCTATACGCCCGACATGTGGAAGCTCTACGAGCAGATTCTGGGGGCGCCCGACACGCCGATGTACAGCACTTTCATCGCCGACGGACGCGGCATCGTCGACCGGGTCGGGCTCGCCGGCGCGCTCGACGCGGTGGAGGCGCAGATCGCCGTGTCGCCGGAGGCGCCGGGGAAAAAACTGATGTTCTTCCCGGGCCAGATCAAGTTGTTTGCGGACGGGGCCATCGTCTCGCAACTGATGCAGATGAAGGACGGTTACCTCGACGGTCACCATGGCGAGTGGGTCATTCCGCCCGACGAACTGGAGCGGCGGGCGCGGCTGTTCTGGAACGCCGGCTACCAGATCCACACCCACGTCAATGGCGATCTCGGCCTGGAAACGCTGCTCTCTATCCTGGAGAAGCTGAACGCCGAGCACCCGCGTGCCGACCATCGCTGCGTGATCGTGCATTTCGCCAATTCGACCGAGGATCAGGTCGTTCGCATTAAACGGCTGGGCGCCATCGTCAGCGCCAATCCCTATTACCCTGTCGGGTTCGCCGACAAATACAGCGCGATCGGACTCGGACCGCAGCGAGCCGACGCGATGGTGCGTGCGAAGTCGGTGCTTGACCAGGGGATTTCGCTGTCGTTTCACTCCGATCTGCCGATGGCACCGAGCGACCCGCTCTACCTGGCGTGGTGCGGTGTCAATCGGATCACGCCGTCTGGTCGGGTGGCTGGTCCTGATCAGCGTGTCTCGGTCGACGCGGCGCTGAGAGCCATCACGATCGAGGCAGCCTATTCCTGGCGCAAGGAGGATCAGATGGGCAGCATCGCACCGGGAAAGATCGCAAACCTCACGGTGCTGGAGGAGGATCCGTACGCAATTTCGCCAGAACGTCTGAAAGACATCCCGATCTGGGGCACCGTATTTGAAGGGCGCGTATTCCCGGTCCCGGCGCAGGCGAAACGGCCGACACCCTGATGCAAATCAACCTTCAAGCAATGAGTGCACGCTGACGCAGCGTCATTGCGGCGCCAGCAGCATCCCCGCTCCTGCTGCGAAGCGCGGCGGCTATCGTGGCGGTGCAGGCGTTGGCATAGGTGCAGGAATCGCCAGCGCGCTGATCGGCGGGGCGAATATTGGCGCAACGCAGCCCTCCGGCGATTACGGTCCGTCCGTCGGACGAAAACTGATGACCTGTTTGATTTGAGTCAATCCAGGACGGCTGTGTTCGTCAGCAAGCTGTGATCGATCGAGCAACGGGCGGCCGCGGATCAATGCGATTCTACCGGTCAGGCGCCGATCCCGACACCTTGATCCAAATCAACAATTCGGCCGCGGTGGCAGGCTATGACCATCATCCGCCTGGCGCCAAAGCGGGATGAACACGCAGCTCGGCACTGGTGCAACGATCGAAAGCATGAAAGCTCTGCCTCATGCGCCGCTTCCGTCGGCCGGGACCCGGTCCGGGAGCCGCTCACACAGTCACGATTAGCGACGGGGCGCCGGATTGTCGTCGCGATCGCGGTGCTTGTTCTCGCCATATCCTTAGGCGTCTGGTGGTCGTTCAGCGGCGACGCTGACGTTCGATATGAGACGGCGCCCGTTGCGATCGGTGACATCTCGCGCGGCGTAAACGCCACCGGCTCGGTCAACCCCGAACTGACGATCATCGTCGGGACCTACGTATCCGGCGTCATCCAGGAATTGAAGTGCGATTACAATACGCAGGTCAAACGTGGACAAACCTGCGCCAAGATTGATCCACGCCCGTATCAGAGCATCGTCGATCAAGGGAAGGCCAGTCTCGCCATCGCGAAGGCGCAGCTGGAAAAGGACAAGGCATCGCTCGCCTATGCCAAGGCCAACGTCGGACGGCTGGCCACGCTCGTCCAGACCAGAGCCGTGTCGGCGGACGCCTACGACAATGCTAAGAACGTGTACGATCAGGCTCCGGCACAAATCACATTTGACGAAGCCACCATCCAGCAACGCCAGGCCGTGCTCGACGCGGCACAGGTCAATCTCGACTATACCAACATCATCTCGCCGGTCGACGGCACGGTCGTCTCCCGCGCCGTAACCATGGGACAGACCGTCGCGGCGAGCTTCCAGACCCCCACCTTATTCCTGATCGCGACCGACCTCACCAGGATGCAGGTCGACGCCAATGTGAGCGAAAGCGATATTGGCGGCGTCAAGAACGGCGACAAGGCGACGTTCACCGTCGACGCCTATCCCAAACGCCTGTTCGAGGGCACGGTCACTCAGGTCCGCCAGTCACCGCAAACCGTGCAGAACGTCATCACTTACGATGTCGTCGTCGGCGTCGACAACTCTGATCTGGCGCTCAAGCCGGGCCTGACGGCGGCGACACGAATCATCATCGATCGGCGCAGCGCCGTGCTCCGCGTTCCGAACCAGGCATTGCGTTATGTCCCGACCGGAACCGTCCTTGGCGAAACGATGCAAGCGCGCGTCTGGGTGCTTCGTGACGGATCGCCGATACCGGTTCAGGTTACGGTCGGGCTCGACGACGACGAGTTTACGGAGATCGTGCACGGCGACCTGAACGTCAACGACAGGGTGATCGTCGCGGAGCAACGAAATTCGGCGAAGGCGCGTTCCAGCGCGCCGCCACCACGTCTCTAACCGCAATGATCGAAGGCACATGGCGGAGCCGGTCATCAGGATTGAAAGGGTATCGCGGACATATCATGTCGGCGATATAGATGTTCGTGCGCTTTCGGACGTAAGCCTGATCGTCGATCACGGCGAGTTCATCGCCATCATGGGGGCATCCGGATCGGGCAAGTCGACGCTGATGTCGATCCTTGGTTGCCTCGACCGGCCGACCAGTGGTCATTACTGGTTCGACGGCATCGACGTCGCGCAGCTTGCTGAGCCGGATCTTGCCGGCCTTCGAAGCGAGCGGCTTGGCTTCGTCTTCCAGAGCTTCAATCTGCTGCCGCGCACCAGCGCGATCGACAACGTCGCCTTGCCGCTGCTGTATGCGATGTCTGGCCAGAGCCATGCGCGGGCGCGCTTCGAGCGGGCGCGCGCAGTCCTCGACAAGCTTGGGCTGCGCGATCGGGAGCGCAACACGCCGGGCCAGCTGTCAGGCGGGCAGCAGCAGCGGGTTGCAATCGCGCGGGCCCTGATCAATCAACCGAGCCTGCTGCTGGCGGATGAGCCGACCGGCAATCTCGATACCCGCAACTCCAACGAGATTATGCAGACGCTGAGCTCGCTCAATCGCGAACAGGGCGTCACCATCATCGTTGTGACCCACGAGCCCGATGTCGCGGCCTTTGCGGATCGCGTGCTGACGATGCGCGATGGCCAGATCATCTCGGATGTGACGAAGGCAGAACGCGAGACGGTGCCCCAGCCGGCAGCCGGCGCAGCGGACGAAGCGGTCCAGACCAGAGTGCCGTTGGCCTACACCGGAATATCGGGCGCGTCATGGCCCTTTGCCTGGATGGTGATGACTGCGGCCGCCGAGGCGATCTGGCGCAACAAGATGCGTTCAGCGCTGACAATGCTCGGGGTCTTCATTGGTGTCGCAGCATTGATCGTCATGGTGTCTGTTGGCCAGGGAGCGAAGGAGGCAGTCCGAAAAGAAATCGCAAGGCTCGGGACAAACCTGGTGGTTATTCTGCCGGGCGCAGCCACGAGCGGGGGCGCCCGCGGCGGCTCCGGCAGCGCTTCGACGCTCACCGTTGCCGACGTCCGGGCGATCTGCCAGGAGGCGCCGGCCGCCGGGGCTGTGAGCTATCTCATCCGCCAGTCGGGACTGATCCGCTTTGCGAACCAGAACTGGACCACCGGCATTCAGGGCGTAAGCGCCAATTATCCGCCGATGACGAACTGGCAGATCGCCGCTGGGCGGGCGATCACTCCGGAGGATGAGCGAAGCTCGGCGCTGGTTGCCGTCCTCGGCGAGACCGTGCGTCGGCAACTGTTCGGCACCTTCGAGAATCCGATTGGCGCGATGGTGCAGGCGAAAGGTGTGTCGTTGCGGGTGGTCGGAATTCTCGACCCGAAGGGTCAGACATCCTTTGGTCAGGACCAGGACGATCTGATCATGGTTCCGTTCACGACGGCCGAACGCAAGATTCTCGGCGTTGCCGCCCCAAGCCAGCAGCAAACGGCCATCAACTGGATTTATCCGGCGCCGCCGAATCCGTATGGGCTTCAACCGCGCATGACCGGATATGTGAATCAGATCTACGTGCAGGCGGTGGATCGGACCGCCATTCAGGCCGCGATCAGTCAGGCGACTGAAATCCTGGCGCGCCGGCACCGCATCAGGCCCGGCGCTGTCAACGATTTTTCCGTGCGAAACCTCAGTCAGATCGCGCAGACCGCAGAAGGCAGCAGCCGCATCATGGCGCTCCTCCTGGCCGCGGTGGCGTCCATATCGCTTGTGGTCGGCGGCATCGGCATCATGAATATCCTGCTCGTCTCGGTGACGGAGCGAACGCGCGAGATCGGACTACGGATGGCCATCGGCGCCCGACGATTGCACGTCCTGCTGCAGTTTCTTGCCGAGGCGATATTCATCAGCGTCAGCGGCGGCATTGTCGGAATTGCTATCGGCGCGGCGTTGTCCGTCGCCATTTCCGCCCTCACCGGCTGGCCGGCACCGATCTCGCTGGCCGCGATTGCCGGCGGCTTCCTGTTCTCGGCAGCCGTCGGCATATTCTTCGGCTACTACCCCGCGCGAAAGGCCGCCCGGCTCGATCCGATCGAAGCGCTGCGCTATGAGTAGCAGACGTTGGCGACGTGGCTCGGCTTGACGCAACCCCGAACGTAACGGAAGGAACCCGCTTGCGCCGCCTTGCCGGGAGAAAGCGCGCAGCGCAGCGGCGGGCTCGTGACCGGCCTCGTCGACGCTCTGCGAGTGGCAAGCTCGGAGAAACGGCATCGGCGCCGAATTTTTTCGAAACGGAGGGAGTGACATAGGCCACTGTCGATCTTACCTGCGCGGACCATGACTGCGACTACAGCGGCTTCTCCAATGCGGCGGATCGGTTTTTCTTGCATCGTTTTTTTCTTGCACACGCCGTTTCCGTCTTTGGGTGTGCCTGCTACGGCGACCCGCTGAAATCGCTGCGCGCCTACGTTCTCGTCGGCTTCCAGACAGTGGAGAATCTGACCGCCTTCCATGGCGCCATCGTTCACCGGTTCGGGATTTCACGGCGCGACCGGCCATTTCGGCGATTGCCTCAGGATCGATCTCCCCGATGACACCGGCGGACTCATTCTCTCGCCATTCGCCGGTCTCCGAATGACCGCTTCCTTGGTGGAATCCCTTCAGGAATCCGCGGCGCGAGGCGTTTGCTTTGGGGTGGTCGCCGCAAGCTTTGTTTTTTCTTTGGCCAACAGCACCTCAATCGTTTCTCGCTTCGCAGGGCCGATCTGCTTCAGCAGCTCGGCCTCGAAAAGCGAGATATTCTCTTCCGCGATGAAACGATTCATGGCTCTGAATTGGTCCATGGAAGCCTCCTGAAGGATGTTTGGCGCGCAGGTCGATAAGCCGACAGGCTTCGATCAGGCGACAAGCGGAGGTGGTTCAATTGTCTTCAGTCCAACGATCATCGCCTGATATTCGGCCGCAAGCGCATGCTTCTTTCGGCGGACATGCCGATCGGTCGCGAGCAACGAAATGAGAACGCACTCCTGCGCGCATTGCTCCAGACGTTCGATTTCTTGATTAATAGAGATCATGATGCTTCCTTCCCTTGTTACTGCGGGCGGGAGCGCGATCGGTCTCTCGGTCACCGATAAAGGCCAATGGGCAGGACGGCGATGTTTCACTAGACTCCTCTAACGTCGCGGAGTCCATACGGAACCGTGCGCGCCATCCGTCGTGCGATGGTGGCGAGGCGCCCGTTCCACAGTGCGCTGCCGGTAAAGCGGCAAACGGGATGCGAATGTTGGATCCGAACCACGGGCGCAAGCCGCTGCCGTCGCATGCGAAACGTCCGGATTGAGCACGAGCGTCCGGACCGGCGATCATCGATACTGCGGAACCGAAGGGCTTCGATTTAATCGTCATGGCCTCGCATGCCCACCGTGGCATCTCACGATCGTGCCATCTATTTCCGCCCCGGGGCTCGTTATTCGCGCCGTTGGTCACCATCTATTCCGATCAACCTCCATCAAGGTTATTCGCAACGCGCGCGGAGACTTTCAACGAAAAGGCCAGGCATGTTCAAATCCCAGCAGTATCGTGCGGAAGCGGCCGAGTACGGCGAACTGGTTAAGGGTTCGAGCGGCCCGGACGAAAGTCGCAAATTTCAAGAACGGCAGGACCACCTCGTCTCGCTCGCGGATAACGAGCAGGGACTGGCGGATGTTTACGACAATGCGGTGCATGTTGCAGAGCAGGATCGATCTCACGGCGCTGCCCTTGCAGACGAAGAAGTCCACGTTCTGCGTTGTCTAGGCGCGGCCGTCATCATGCAATGGAACGCCCTGCCGATGACGCTGCAGCGGGAGATTTTCGACACCGCCGGATCAGTTGGCAAGTTATTGGAGACAGCGGCGCTCCGTGGGCAGATCGCCCGATTTCTGCATAAACATAAGAATGGTGCCGGTCGCAACAAAGCTCCAACCGAGGACGCGCGTCCGCCGGGAACTTTGGACGGCACCAGAGCTTAACCCTGACAGCGATTCAGAGGAGAAGCCTTGCATGTCAATGCGCCTTCAGATTGCGTTCATGGTATTCTTGATGGTCCAGGCCGTGCTTTTTGGCATCGGGATGGTTGCAATCCTCGGCACCGCGCTGAGTCAATCGGCGATGACGCTGGTTCCGTGGATGATCGTGCTCACCTTTATGCTGTCGGTGCCGCTGTCGTGGCTCATCGCACCGCGTCTCCAGCGCCGGTTCTGGCGCCGCCGAGGCATGGCTGGCGACCTGATATCCGGCTGAAGGCCGCCAGCCTTAAATCGCGACGACCGGGTTACCCGGCCGGGAGAGAGCCTGCGTCGATAGCCTGAATACCGACGAGATATGGGAGCTAAGCCATTGAAATACGTGGCGCTCCCTAGCGGAATCGAACCGCTCTCTCCACCGTGAAAGGGTGGCGTCCTGACCGATAGACGAAGGGAGCCCAGACGTCGGCCCGAGGGCTTCGGCAGATCCCTGCCGTGACCGCGTTCGGACCGCGTCTGCGTCGAATTCGGCTTTAATTTCAGTCGGTTGGCACACGCATGGTGCCGGGGACCGAATCCGCCGGGGCGACGCGGCGCCAGCTATAAAGACCTTTGCCGGAGACGGCAAGCGCCTCAATGACCGCGCAGCCGCCAGGCCAGCAGCCGCCGCTCCGCAAGCGCCATGGCGAGCGCGGTGACATAGCCGACCGCGCCCAGCAGGATCACGCCGGCGAACAGATCCGCCGACCGGAACGACCGCGCCGCCAGCAGCACCCAGTGGCCGAGGCCGTCGAGGCCGGCCAGCATTTCGCAGACTACGGCGAGGATCAGCGCCACGGTCAGGCTGAGCCGCATGCCGGCGAGAATGTCCGGGCTGGCGGAAGGCAGCGCGATCTTGAAGATCACCGCGAGGCGCGACAGATGCAGCACCCGCGCCACCTCGTAGAGACGCGGCTCCACCGCGGCGAAGCCGTGGATGGTGGCGAGCAGCATCGGCCACAGCGAGCCGAAGGCGATCACCGCCAGCGCCATGCCCTCGGTCAGGCCGAACAGCGCGATCGCGACCGGGATGATCGCCGACACCGGCAGCGGGCGCAGCAGCTCCAGCGTCGGCGCCACATAGGTCCGCATCGCCCTCGACGAGCCGATCAGGGCGCCGAGCACGATGCCAAGGAAGGAAGCCAGCAGCCAGCCCAGCACCATGTGCGTGATGGTGCCGGTGAGCTTGGCGAGCAGTTCGCCGCTGCTCAATCCCCGCACCAGCGAGGCCCATGCACGATCAGGCCCCGGCAGGAAGACCGGCGACACCAGCCGGGCATTGGCTATGGCCTGCCAGGCCAGCACCCATCCGGCGGCGACGGCGAAGCTCGCAACCCGCCACAGCCAGGTGGTCAGCCTGCTCTTCATGGATTCACCTCGACCAGCGCGGCGCGTCCGAACAACCGTTGCTGGGCGATGACCAGCGCGGTGTTGAGCAGGTAGCCGATGATGCCGACCCAGACCAGCATGGCGAGCATCAGGTCGGGTCGCAGCGCCTGCTGCGCGGTCATGATCGCCGCGCCGATGCCGAGCGGGTTGGCGGTAATCTCGACCGTCACCGCGACGATCAGGGCGATGCCGGCCGACAGGCGGAAGGCGACGAAGATGCGCGGCAGCGCCGCCGGCAGCACGATCTTGGTGATGCGCGCCGCCGGACTGAGGCGCAGTACCCTCGCCACCTCGATCAGCCGCGGCTCGACCGAGCGCACCGCGGCACGGGCGAGGATGAGCGGCGGCCAGACGCAGCCGAAGGCGACGATGGCGATTTCCATGCGATAACCGAAGCCGAGTGCGATCAGGGCGATCGGCAGCAGCGCCACCGAGGGAATCGGCCGCAGGCTCTCGATCGTGACCTCGAGACAGCGATCGAGCCATGAGACGGTGCCAAGCACGATGCCGAGCGCGAGCCCGATGGCGCCGCCGAGCGCCAGCCCGGCAAAGGCCGAGGCCAGCGTGTCGCGCGTTGCGATGAAGAGCGAACCGTCGAGCGCGCTCTCGATGAGGGCCGCGGCGACGGCGCCGGGCGGCGCCAGCGCATCGCTCCGCATGTGCGAGGCCCGCGCGGCGATCTCCAGCACGATGATGATCGCGATCGGCAGCAGGGCCGGCTTGAGGCGCGTGACGCTCATCACCCCTCCGACGTCTTGATGAAGTCGAACAATTGGCGCCGCAACCGCAGGAATTCCGGATGCTCGCGGGTAGCGAGCTGGTCGCGCGGCCGCGGCAGCTCGACCTTGAGATCGATGCCGATGCGGCCGGGATGCGGCAACAGTCCGATGACCCGATCGCCGAGATAGATCGCTTCCTCGAGGTCGTGGGTAACGAAGATCACCGTCGCGCCGGAGGCCGCGACCAGCGCCAGGACTTCGTCCTGCAGGCCCTGCCGCGTCATGGCGTCGAGCGCGCCGAACGGCTCGTCCATCAAAAGTGCCACCGGATCCTGGGCGAGACAGCGTGCGATCTGCAGGCGTTGTTGCATGCCGCCGGACATTTCCGTCGGATATTTGTCGCCATGGGCCGGCAGCCCGACCTTGGCCAAAAGCTCGGCGATCCGCGGCGCATGGCGCGGCTTCGGCACGCCGGCCGCTTCCAGCGCCAGGGCAACGTTGCCGGCGGCGGTGCGCCAGGGCAGCAGCGCCTTGCCGTAGTCCTGGAAGACGATGGCGATGTCGCGGCGCGGCCCGCTCATCGCCGTGCTGCGGAAGCTCACCTGCCCCGCCGTCGGCTGATAGAGGCCAGCGGCGAGCCGCAGCGCCGTGGTCTTGCCGCAGCCGGAGGCGCCGACGATGCAGACGAATTCGCCGGGCATGACGTCGAACGAGAGCTTCTCGATGATCGGCCGACCGCCGAGCGCGAGCGTGACCTCGCGGAATGCGATCAGCGGCGCATTGCGCCCGGCTCCGGCGTTGGCGACGGCCATCAGGCTCGCTCTCCCGGCGATGTCGTCCATGTCGTCCTCCCTGACCGGCGCGCCGTGCGGCAGCGGCCGGATATTTCATTGATCGCGGTCCACCGCCTCCGGCGGATAGACGAAGCGCAATGTCGATTCCAGATGCTCGACCAGCATGGTGCAGGCGGTGGCGGCATCCCGCGTCAGGATCCGGTCGGCCAGCGCCTGATGGATGCCGATGAAATCGTCGCCGTCGTCGAAGCTGAGCATCATCACCCGGCGATAGCGATAGGCCTGGTCGTAGAGATCAGAATGGGCGGCGAGCAGCCGCGGCGATCCGCAGGCGGAGAGCAGCGCGGTGTGGAAGCCCTTGTGCAGGACGTCGAAGTCCTCGGCGCCTTCGCTGAAATGGCGGCCGCTGCGCTCGATATAGCGCCGCAGCTGATGCAGCGCGGCGATGATGGCGGCCTCCCAGGCGTCGCCGCCCTCTTCCATCGACAGCCGCAGGGCCTCGACCTCGATGACGCTGCGCACCCGCGTGATGTCGGCGAGGTCCTCGCGGCTGACGCTTGCGACCCGAAAGCCGCGCTGGCCGATCGCCACGATCAGCCCGCGCGATACCAGGCGCGACAGCCCTTCCCGCAGCGGCGTCGCGCCGATCTCGTAGCGCTGCGCCAGGTCGCCGATGCCGAGCCGCGCGCCGGGCTCCAGCTGCCCGGCGAGGATGTCGCGCTGGATCAGCGAGGCGGCACGCTCGGACAGCGTGTCGGTGGTTTCGATCGGCGCGGCGCGGCTCAGGCTCATCGAGATCCTATTTCAGAATCATGCGGTTGAGGTCGGGGTCAGTCTGCAGCATGCCCTGCTGCTTCATCACCTCGATCCACCAGGCGAGTTGATCGGACTTCAGCGCCGGCTCGGAATGGTTCGGCGGGCTGAGCTTGACGATGTCGAGCGGCTGCTTGGTGAATTTTGCGATCGACGCGCCGGCCTTGGCGCGATCGGTGTTGACGATCACCGCCGCCTCGGCGATCGCGGCGCGGAACTTCTTGATGTCCTCGGCATGGCTCGCCGCCCAATCACGCGACGCCGCATAGAAGATGATCGGCTCGGTACGCGCCAGGTCCGCGCCGTAGCGGGCGCCGACATAGCCGGTGCCGGCGTTGGTCATGCGGGTGACGAAAGGCTCGGCGGTCAGAACCGCGTCGACCGTGCCCGATTTGAGCACGTCGTTCATGGTCGGGAAGGTCACCTCGACGAAGTTGACGCTCTTGGGATCGACGCCCTTCTCCATCAGCCACTTGCGGAAGAGGACGTGCAAAAAGGCACCGAGACCGGGGGCGCCGACCTTCTTGCCGACGAAATCCTTCGGCTCCTTGATCGTCACGCCGTTGCGGACGAAGGCGGCGATCGCCTCGTTGGACGAGGTGTTCATTACCGAGGCGCCGGCCACGGCCGCAAGGTCGAGACCTCCGTCCACCGCCTGGATGAAGACGGTCGAGGTCGGCCCGCCGATCTGGATGGAATTCGACAGCAGCGCGGCGGGAATGTTCGAATTGATTCCGATCAGCACCATCTCGGCGTCGAGGCCGTGCTTCCTGAACAGGCCTTCATCGGCAGCGACCATCGCGGATGCGCAATCGGTCGTCGCCGTGCAGCCGATCTGGATCTTGCCCTGGGCGAAGGCGCCGCCCGACAGGGCGCACGAGAGCGCTGTGAGTACGATCGCGAACCGCTTCTTCATTTCGATCCCTCCCCTGACGACCTTTGACAGGCCGATTGTTTATCGATAATTCTTCTAATCATATATTTTTAACAGAACAAGGGGAAACGACCCATGAAGCTGGCGACTTATCGTCATGATGGCCGCGACAAAGTCGGCGTAGTCCATGGCGGCGACGCCCGCTTGTTCGATCTTGCCGCGGCGGCTGAGCGGGCCGGCAAGGCCGATCCGGCGTTTGCCTCCATGCTGGCGCTGATCGACGGCGGCGACGCGGCGCTCGATGCGGCCCGTGCGCTGTACGCCCGGCTTGGCGGCGAACAGGACCTGTCGATCGAGGTGGCCGGCGCCGAGATTCTTGCGCCGGTGCCGGAGCCGCGCCAGATGCGGGACGGCATGTCCTTCCCCACCCACATCCTCCAGGCGCCCCGTGGCCAGCGCAAGCTGCGGGCCCGCGCCAAGGACGACATGACCGAACTCGCGCGCATCGACGCCGAGCCGCTGCCCGAACTGCCCGAGATCTATCGCAAGATTCCGATCTTCTACATCACCAACCGCTTCAGCGTGCGTGGCACCAACACCACGGTGAAGTGGCCGCGCTACAGCAAGGTGATGGACTACGAACTCGAATTCGGCATCATCACCCGCAACAAGGGCGCCAACATTTCCGCCTCGAAAGCCCGCGACCACATTTTCGGTTTCACGATCTTCAATGATTTCTCCGCGCGCGACATCCAGCGCCTCGAGATGGAAGGCCGGCTCGGCCCCTCCAAGGGCAAGAGTTTCGACGGCGGCAACGTCATGGGGCCGTGGATCGTCACTCCCGACGAGATCGGCGACCCCTATCGCTTGCGAATGGAAGCGCGGGTCAATGGCGATCTGCGATCCTCCGGCATCAGCGACGGCATGCTGTTCTCGTTCGAGGAGATGATCGCCTATATCAGCCAGGACGAGACCTTGATGCCGGGCGAATTCATCGGTTCCGGCACGGTCGGCAATGGCTGCGGCCTTGAACTCGGCCTCTTCCTCGAGCACAACGATGTGGTCGAGCTCACCGTCGAGAAAATCGGTACACTGAAAAACAAGGTGATGCAGCAGGACGCCTGAAGCGCCCTCGCATGCCATCATCGAACGAGGAGACGCCGCCAAATGGTCAGACGCCTGATCGACATTTCCGTTCCGCTGCAGAACGACGTGCCCGCCGATCCGCCGGGCACTCATCCCACCATCCAGTATATCGACCATCAGCAGGGGCTGCCGCGCATGCTGCAGTTCTTCGAGGGCCTGCAGGCCGAGGATCTGCCCGATGGCCAGGGCTGGGCCGTGGAGCAGGTCAATCTCTCCACCCATAACGGCACCCATCTCGATGCGCCCTGGCATTTCCATCCGACCATGAATCGCGGCGAACGCGCCTGGACCATCGACGAGGTGCCGCTGGACTGGTGCCTGCAGCCTGGCGTCAAACTCGACTTCCGTCATCTGCCGGACGGCTATGTGGTCAGTGCGGCCGACGTCGAGGCCGAGCTCAAGCGCATCGACCACACCCTGAAGCCGCTGGAGATCGTCGTGGTCAATACTGCCGCCGGCGCAAAATTCGGTCGTCAGGACTATGTCAATTCCGGCTGCGGCATGGGCTACGAAGCGACGATGTATCTGCTGGAACGCGGCGTGCGCCTCACCGGCACCGACGCCTGGAGCTGGGACGCGCCGTTTGTCTTCACCGCCAAGAAGTATGCCGAGACCCACGACGCCAGCCTGATCTGGGAAGGCCACAAGGCCGGCCGGCATATCGGCTATTGCCACCTCGAAAAGCTGCACAATCTCGAGCAGCTACCAGCGACGGGCTTCATGGTGTCGTGCTTCCCGGTCAAGATCGAACGCGCCTCGGCCGGCTGGACCCGCGCGGTGGCGATCATGGACGATTGATTTCCGATGCGGCTCTGACTTCGCTGCGACATCGCGCCTGCGCACGCGGAGGTGGTCGCAAATTCGACATGTCCCCTCGGCGCGCTGGACGGAACAGGCCCGGCGCGCGTCTTTTTGCGCATTTGCTGCGCGTTTGCTGCGCAAAAAGTCGCGAATCCTCGCCGGCGGGCCCGCCGCCGTGTAGGAACTTCAGTTGCGCCGGACTAAGGTGGCGGCAACGGCAGACTCACCAGCGGAGATTGGCGATGACTTTCCCCGACGACTTGTCGCCCCGGCAATCCGACGTCACCAGCACGCTGAAAGTCCATTGGAAGGCCCTGCTGATCGAAGGCATCCTGCTGGTGGTGCTCGGTCTCGCCGCGATCATCCTGCCGCCCTTCGCCTCCCTCGCGGTCGCGATCCTGCTCGGCTGGCTGTTCGTCATCAGCGGCGTCGCCCAGCTGGTGCTGACCTTCTCGACCCGCGGCCTGCCCGGCTTCGGCTGGTCACTGGTATCCGCGGTGCTCGCCATCGCCGCCGGCGTGGTGCTGCTGCTGTGGCCGGTCCAGGGCGTCTATACGCTCACCGTCGTGATCGGCGTCTACTTCGTCATGGAGGGTGTCGCCACCATCATGTACGCGCTGGAACACCGCAAGCAGCTCACCGAGCGCTGGGGCTTCCTCGTCGCGGCGGGCATCGCCGATCTGGTGGTGGCGGCGATCATCGTCACCGGCCTGCCCGGTTCGGCAACCTGGGCGATCGGCCTGCTCGTCGGCATCAACCTGGTGTTCGGCGGCACGTCGCTGATCAGCCTCGCGCTCGCCGCGCGCAACGCCTGAGCAAGACGCGCCGGCTCAGGCCGCGGGCGCTTTGAAGTTCGGCGCACGCGCCATCGCCATCACCTCGCGCAGGCTCGCGCCGAGACCGCGCAGCAAGGCCTTGCGGCTCGACGTCGGACGGCAGACGAGCGCGATGCGTCGGGCCGGCGCGCCCTGTTCGAGGGGAACGGCGGCAAGGTCAAGGCCCCGCAACAGTCCGGCCTCGAGCGCCATTTCCGGGGCGAATGTCAGACCAAGGCCATTCGCCACCATCTGCACCAGCGTGTGCAGGCTGGTGCCGTGAAAGCCGCCGGCGCGGCGCGCGTCGAGCGAACAGGCGGCGAGCGCATGGTCGCGCATGCAATGGCCATCCTCCAGCAGAAGAAGCTCCTCGTCGGCCAGGTCGCTGCCCCGGACGAAAGCACGCGCGGCGAACGGATGGCTGCTCGGACAGACGACGAAGAACTTGTCGATACCGAGATCGAAGGTTTCGAACTCATCGCAGGCAAAGGGCAAGGCAATGACGGCCGCGTCGATCCGGCCATTGTCGAGACGCGCCAACAGCGGCGCGGTCTGCTCCTCGCGCAGATAGATCTTGAGTGTGGGAAAGGCCTGGTGCAGCGCCGGCATCAGGATCGGCGCGAGAAACGGGCCGATGGTCGGAATGATGCCGAGATTGAGCGCGCCCGCCATCGGATCGCGCGCTTCCTGCGCCGCCTCGACCAGGGCTTCGGCGTCGCGGAGGAGCTTCTTCGCGCGTGCGGCAAGATCGAGACCGATGGCGGTGGGGATCACTACCCGCTTTGTGCGCTCCAGCAATTTGACGCCGAGCAGCGATTCCAGCTCCTGAATCGCTGCGCTCAGCGTCGACTGGCTGACGAGGCAGTCGTCAGCCGCGGTACTGAAGTGCCGCCTCTCGACCACGGCGACCAGGAAACGCAATTGGCGGAGGGTCGGCAGAATGATCATGCCCAATACTAATCGATGGGGTCGATTAGTAAAGCCTGTTTTTTGCGTTTTTATCGATGGCTCTCCTCCACTACCTTCCGGCTGATATCGCGTCGCACGTTAGCGGCCGGAACCGTTTGGAGAATTGGATGTCCCTCATCAATACCGAGATCAAGCCCTTCAAGGCCACGGCCTTCAAGCAGGGCAAGTTCATCGACGTGTCCGACCAGGACCTCAAGGGCAAGTGGTCGGTGGTCTTCTTCTATCCGGCCGACTTCACCTTCGTCTGCCCGACGGAACTCGAAGACCTCGCCGACAACTACGCCGAGTTCCAGAAAGTCGGCGTCGAGATTTACTCGGTGTCGACCGACACTCATTTCAGCCATAAGGCCTGGCACGACCATTCGCCGGCCATCGGCAAGATCAAATACACCATGGTGGGTGACCCGACCGGCGCCATCACCCGCAATTTCGACGTCATGATCGAAGCGGCCGGCCTCGCCGACCGCGGCACCTTCGTGGTCGATCCGCAGGGCAAGATCCAGATCGTCGAGATCACCGCCGGCGGCATCGGCCGCGACGCCAAGGAACTGCTGCGCAAGATCAAGGCGGCGCAGTACGTCGCCAGCCATCCCGGCGAGGTCTGCCCCGCCAAGTGGCAGGAAGGTGAATCCACCCTCGCCCCCTCGCTCGACCTCGTCGGCAAGATCTGACGCGTCGTCCTGGTCAGCACGCTCGGGCGCGGCCGATCGCTGTTTCCGAGGGTAATACGATTGCGGCTCCGGACATCGGTCCGGGGTCGCTGACCTGCCTGCTTTCCTAGGGAATCGGATCTCGCCATGCTGGACGACACCATCAAGACGCAGCTGAAAGCCTATTTCGAACGGATCGTCCACCCGGTCGAACTCGTCGCCACGCTCGACGATGGCGCCAAGTCGCGCGAGATGCGCGAGCTGCTGCAGGATATCGTCGCCGCCGCCGCGGGCCGGGTCACGCTTTCCCTCGACGGTCGCGATGTGCGCAAGCCGTCCTTCGTCATCCGCCGTGCCGGCGGGCACGACGGCGTGACCTTCGCCGGCCTGCCCATGGGGCATGAATTCAATTCGTTGATCCTGGCGCTGCTTCAGGTCGGCGGTCACAAGCCAAAAGAATCGGCGGACACGATCGCGCAGATCGAAGCGCTGGACGGCGAATACCTGTTCGAGACCTACTTCTCCCTGACCTGCCAGAACTGTCCGGACGTGGTGCAGGCGCTCAATCTGCTGAGCGCCCTCAATCCGAACATCCGTCACGTCGCCATCGACGGCGCCCTGTTCCAGGCGGAAGTCGAGGCCCGCAAGATCATGGCCGTGCCCACCGTCTATCTCAACGGCGAGCCCTTCGCCCAGGGCCGCATGACGCTCGACGAAGTCCTGGCAAGGATCGACACCGGCGCGGCCGCCCGCGCTGCCGACAAGCTCAAGCACAAGAAGCCGTTCGACGTGCTGGTGGTCGGCGGCGGCCCCGCCGGCGCGGCAGCGGCGATCTATGCGGCGCGCAAGGGCATCGCCACGGGCATCGTCGCCGAGCGCTTCGGCGGTCAGGTGCTGGACACCATGGCGATCGAGAATTTCATCTCGGTGCCCCATACCGAGGGACCCAAGCTCGCGGCGGCGCTGGAGCAGCACGTCAAGGATTACGACGTCGACGTGATGAATCTGCAGACGGCCGTGGAATTGATTCCGGCGGCGACACCCGGCGGCCTTGCCCAGGTTCGCCTCGCCGGCGGCGCCTCGCTCCGTGCGCGGACGGTCATCCTCTCAACCGGCGCGCGCTGGCGCCAGATGAATGTCCCGGGAGAAGCGGAGTATCGCAATAAGGGCGTTGCCTATTGCCCGCATTGTGACGGCCCGTTGTTCAAGGGCAAGAAAGTCGCCGTGATCGGCGGCGGCAATTCCGGCGTCGAAGCCGCGATCGATCTCGCCGGCATCGTCGGCCACGTCACCCTGATCGAATTCGACGGGCAGTTGCGCGCCGACGCCGTCCTTCAGGCAAAGCTGCGTTCGCTCGCCAATGTCAATGTGGTCGTTTCGGCGCAGACCACCGAAGTGCACGGCGACGGCGAGAAGGTCGTCGGCCTGTCCTACAAGGACCGCACCAGCGGCATCCAGGACCGCATCGACCTCGACGGCGTCTTCGTCCAGATCGGCCTCGTCCCCAACACCGAATGGCTGAAGGGAACGCTGCGTCTGAGCCCTCGCGGCGAGATCGAGGTCGACGCCCGCGGCCAGACCTCGGCGCCGGGCGTGTTCGCGGCCGGCGACGCGACGACCGCGCCCTACAAGCAGATCATCATCGCCATGGGCGGCGGCGCCACTGCGGCACTTTCGGCCTTCGACCACCTGATCCGCGTGGTGCCAGTCGAGGATTCACAGGCCGCCTGAGCTTCTGCTACCGGTCGCTGTCCCGCTCCAAGCGCAGCTCGTGACGTCGTCGCGTCACGGGCCAAGCGTCATGAATGCGTCGCTGCCTCAGCAGCCTTTGCAGATGCTGCGGATCTTGCGATCCAGCGCCTTGTCTTCGATGTCGCCGGGGAGCGCTTTCGGCGGCGCCGCGGTGTCGATGCCCCCGCCGGAGACGCTCGATCGCGTCGGCTGGCGATGGCCGACCGGCGCCGATGGCAACCCGGCGCCCGACTTCGACGCAGCGCCCGCCCCGCTGCCGCTGTTCTGGGCGCTTGCGATATCCGCCCCCAACGGCGCCACCAGCACGAGCGCCAGAACCATGATCGTTGTTGTCAGACGCGACATGCGGCAACCTCCTCCAATCCAACCTGCTGCGCCTCGGCGCGGCACTGACGGCATTGTCCCGGACGCGCATTCTCTCGCACCGAGACAAGCAAAACTCAAGGCACCAACCTTTCGCGATTCCGTGCCTGAATCAAGCCGGCGAAACACCGCTCGAATTCTGCCAGACGCCGGACGTCGCGTATGGTCACCCGACCTTTGGCCGTTTTGCGGTGCGGCCATATTGATTTAGGGCAAGGTTTCGTCCGGCGGATAGGCGTGGACGTCGCCGCAATAATCCAGCACGCGGGTTCGTCCGTTCTGGCGCGACAGATAACGCGGTCCGACCGGGACCTTTCCGTAGCCGCCGGGAATGTCCAGGACATAATCCGGCTGGCACAGGCCGGAGACCCGGCCGCGCAGCGCACGCATCAGGCTCTCGCCGGCTTGAAGCGTGGTGCGCAGGTGGGCGGTGCCGGGGGCGAGATCGCCGTGATGCAGGTAATAGGGCTTGATGCGGCATTCGACGAAGCTGCGCATCAATGCGGTCAGCGTCGCGACATCGTCATTGACGCCGCGCAGCAGGACCGACTGGCTGACCATGGGAATACCGGCGTCGACGATCCGGGCGCAGGCGGCACGGGCCTCCGCGCTGAATTCGCGGGGGTGATTGGCGTGCAGGGCGAGCCAGCTCGTGGCGCCCTCGCTACGGAGCGCCGCCACCAGTTCGGGCGTGACCCGCGCCGGATCGGCGACCGGCACGCGGCTATGCAGGCGGACAACCTTGACGTGGTCGATGGCGGCGAGGCGACCGATGATCTCGCCGAGCCGGCGCGGCGCCAGCATCAGGGGATCGCCGCCGGTGAGGATCACCTCCCAGATCTCGGGGTGGGCGCGGACATAGTCGAGCGCCATCTCGATCGCCTCCGGCGACAGCGCCTGCTCCTTGCCCGGGCCGACCATCTCGCGGCGGAAGCAGAAGCGGCAATAGACCGCGCAGACATGGACGAGCTTGAGCAGCACGCGGTCGGGATAGCGGTGGACCACGCCCGGCACCGGCGAATGGGGATGGTCGCCGATCGGATCGGCGCTCTCGTCGGCCGACGGGATCAGTTCGTCGCGGCTCGGCAGATACTGACGTGCGATCGGATCCTGCGAATCGCCGGGATCGATCAGTGCCGCCACCGCCGGCGTCACCGCCACGGCATAACGCGCCGCCACGGCCACGATCTCGGCGGCGGCACCGGCCGGCGCCAGTCCATGGGCGATGAGATCGGCGGCGCTGCGCAGCGTCACCGCGGGCCTTGGCCGGCCATCGCTCATGATCGCGCTCCCGGCGTCCACACCACGTCGTCGATGCGGCGGGCGCCGGCAGCGAGCATCACCAGGCGATCGAAGCCGAGCGCGACCCCGCTCGCCTCGGGCATCTCCGCCACCGCCGCGATGAAATCATCGTCGATCGGGTAGCGCTCGCCGTAGCGGCGCTCCTTCTCGTCCATGGCCTCGGCAAAGCGTCGTCGCTGCTCGGCGGCGTCGGTCAGTTCGGCGAAGCCATTGGCGAGTTCGACGCCGCAGGCATACAGCTCGAAGCGCTCGGCGACGCGCGCATCGTTGCGGCTCAGCCGCGCCAACGCCGCTTCCGGTGCCGGGTAGTCGGACAACACCGTGATGCGGCCGTTGCCGAGCTGCGGCTCGACAAACGTCACCAGCAGCTTGCTGAAGATGTCCGACCAGGTGTCGTCGGCGGCGACCTTGATCAACGGCGCCGCGAGGCCGGCGAGCCGGTCGCGATCCCCCTCTCCGGCGCTGATCGTGGACAACAGGTCCACAGCGGCGTGACGGGCGAAGGCATCGGCGACGGTCAGCCGCTCCGGCGCGGCAAAGGGATCTGCGCTGCGTCCGCGGAAATTGAAGGTGGTTATCGCGGTTGCCCGGGCCGCGGCCAAGACCACGGCGAGGGTGTCCGCGATCACCGCCTCGAGCCCCTCGCCGGCCCGGTACCATTCCAACATGGTAAATTCCGGCAGATGCAGGTCGCCGGCCTCGCGATCGCGGAACACCCGGGCGAACTCGACGATGCGCTGCTCCCCGGCCGCCAGCAGCTTCTTGCAGGCGAATTCCGGCGAGGTGCGCAGGTAACGAGTGAACCGCGCCCCGGCGGCGTCGGTCACCTGCGTCGAGGGCGCGTGCAGATGGATCTCGTTACCGGGCGAGACCTGCAGGATCGCGGTCTCCACCTCGGTAAAGCCGGCGGCGGCAAACAACGCCCGCAGGTCGCGGGCAACGGCGGCGCGGGCGGCGAGGAACCCGCGACGGTCCGCATGGCGGGCGGGGGCCCACCAGGGAGACCCGTTAGCTCTTTGAGTCATCTAGGTTTTGCCCTGGAGAGGCGCAAAAGGCTGGCATTGAACCGGCAAATCAGTATGTTGCGCGCCGAAACTGCTTCGTCCGCCGCCGGGCCAGGGCAACCGCCAATAGCACAGCCGATATGGCCGGCCTGGCTGCCACCGCCCCGCCTACCAGGAAATTGATCCGTGAGAGTCATCGCCAGTTCTATTCGCAAGGGCAACGTCATCGATATGGATGGCAAGCTATATGTGGTTCTGAGCGCCGAGAACATCCATCCCGGCAAGGGAACCCCGGTCAGCCAGATCGAAATGCGGCGCATCAGCGACGGCGTGAAGGTCTCCGAGCGCTTCAAGACCACCGACCAGGTCGAGCGCGCGACCATCGAGGACCGCGACTATAACTACCTTTACGAAGATGGCGACGGCTTCCATTTCATGAATGCCGAGACCTACGACCAGGTTCAGGTGTCGAAGGACATCGTCGGCAACTCCGCGCCGTATCTGCAGGAGAACATGACCGTCAAGCTCTCGATGCATGATGGCAATCCGATCGCCATCACCCTGCCCCAGCGCACCACGCTGGAGGTCGTCGAGACCGAGCCTGTGACCAAGGGGCAGACCGCGTCGTCGTCCTACAAGCCGGCTATCCTGTCCAACGGCGTGCGGACCGCGGTGCCGCCGCATATCGGCATCGGCACCCGCATCGTGGTGATGACCGAGGACGGCTCCTACGTCGAGCGCGCCAAGGACTAACGGAGCGGAACAACGCCAATGACCGGGGGCCCGCGCCAGACAGCGTCAGCCGCCCCCGGCCCGTCTCGTTCAGGGGCCATCCGGCTACGCGCCGCGGTGGCCCTTTTTCATGGGCTCTTTCAGATCCTCGGCGTCCAGATCCTTGGTGTCGCCGTGCCGCTGCTGACCGGCAGTCCGGCGCAGGGCGACGAATTCCGGACGCCGACCATCGCCGCGGTCGATCCCGACTGGCGCGCCGCCCATGCTCAGCTCCGCAGTGAGCTCGGCAGCCGTCCCGAGCTGACCGGTCTTCTGACCTTCACCGGCGCCGGCGGGCACGCGCCGGACGACCCGCGGCGCTGGCCGGCCTTCGCCCAGCTCGCCGCGCTCACCTCGCCGCTGTTCCCGGCGATCGGCCGCAGCACCGTTCCGGTCCTGCTTCCTCTCGATACCGCCACGCTGCTGGCCGACCGCGCCGGCGGCGCACCGCAGCTCGCGCCGGCCCATTACCAAGCCGGTTTCGATACCGAAATGTTCGATGCCGGACCGGCCGGCTACGACGCGCTCTTCTCCCTGCCGCCGACCGGTATCGACGGATCGCCACAGCGCAGCTTCGCCGAGCCGGTCGAGGTGCATATCACCGGCTCGCTGCTGATCTACGACATCAACGATCCGCTGGCCGGCAAAGGCGAGCCGGTGAAGATGGTCGGGGCGCCCAGCCCGGATCTGCGCCGCGTCATTCGCGAAGGCTTCGTCCGTTATGCCTTTACCCGCTTCGGCGTGCCCTACGTGGTGTCGATCCCGTGCCTCGACAGCGTGCCGCGCCGCCATCGCCTGGCCTGTCGCGAAGCCTCCGCTGTCGCCGAGCGCTTTCTTGCCGCCCTGCGCATCGCCGGCGGCCGGCCGCAGCGTCGCCACGGCAACATCGAATCCGTCGCAGTCGAGCGGCCGGCAGCGGTATCGGCCAGTTTCACCTACCGCCCGCCCGGCGCCATTCTCCCCAACTCCGGCTACCAGGGCCAGCCTGGCCGGCCCGACCTCACCGCCTATGCCCAGATCCGCTTTCCCTTGCGTGACGTGCCGGCCTTCGCCAATTCGCAGTCGTTCCTCAATTGGGGCGACTGCAATTTCACCGGCCGAACCGCCTCGCCGCACAGCAAAGGCGCGCCCTACCGCTGCCGGCGCAACGACAAGCCGCTGGTGTTCGATGAATCCGCTGCCGAGAACTACAGCTACCCCTGGCAGGACAATTTCTGCGAGAGCCGCCATTTCGAGGTCGGCCAGTGCGCCAACGGCTTCGGCCACCAGGGCCAGGACATCCGCCCCTCGGCCTGCCCGCTGCGCAACGACGGCGCCGACCGTTGCGAGCCCGGGCGGTTTCCGATCCTCGCCGCGCGCGACGGCGTGATCCTGCGCTCGCCGAAGCAGCAGGCCGCCTATCTGCTCGTTGATGCCGCGCGCGACCATGTCCGGCTGCGCTACATGCACATGGCTCCGGCACAGATGGACGCCGACGGCCTGCTGAGCGGCCGCCTCGTCGCCGAAGGCGAGACCATCGGCTTCGTCTCGAACTATCAGGACTACCCCGGAGGCACCACCAGCCACCTGCATTTCGATCTGCAGGTCTTCACCCCTGACGGCTGGCTGTGGGTCAACCCTTACGTCACACTGGTGGCGGCCTATGAACGCCTGCTCGCCGCACGCGGCACCGAGGTTCCACCCGAGCCCCCGCCCGAAGGGGCAACCGCCGGCGCTCTGACGCCGGAGCCGGCCAAGACCGATACCAGCACCGACGCCGATGAGCGCTGACGCCGCGCGTTCCGGCGCCGGAGAAAAGCGCCTGGTGTGGCGTCTCGCAATTGCCTACGAGAGGCCTGCCGCAAAGGCGGTAGGCAATTGCGAAACGCCGCACCAAGCCTCCGCACCGATTCCATCGGAGCGGAGGAAGCTCTAGTGTCCTGTCTCCGAATTACCGCTTCATTTGCCTCACCCTCGTACGGTCATTCGGAGACATCAGGACACTAGCAAAATCAAAAAGCTAGTGTGGCTTATGTCTCGCAATTGCCTACAGGGGCTTGCCGCAAAGGACATAGGCAATTGCGAGACGCCACACTAGACTTCGTCCATGACACGGGCCGATTCTCTCTTGTCGCGACGCGCCCTGCTGCTTGGGGCCGCGGGCCTCGCGTTGGCCCCGGCAACGGCGTTCGCCGCAGCCGCCGGCTTCGAGTCCTGGTTGCAGGGCTATCGCGCCCGGGCGCTGTCGCGCGGCATCAGCGCCGCAACTTTCGATCGCGTCCTCGGCCGCATCGAGCCCGACATGAGCGTGTTCGCGCAGCTGCGCAATCAGCCGGAATTCCACGAGCAGACCTGGCAATACATCAACCGCCGCGTCTCCGACTGGCGGATCATCGCCGGCAAGGAAGCGCTGCGCGCCAATACCGCGCTGTTCGCGCGGATCGAGCGCGACTTCGGCGTCGAGCGTGGCACGCTGCTGGCGCTGTGGGGGGTCGAGAGCGCCTATGGCGATCCGCTGGTGCAGAAGAACCACATGCGCCCGGTCTTCCCGGCGCTCGCGGCGCTGGCGTGGAACGAGCCGCGCCGCAAGGCCTATTGGGAGACCGAGCTGACCAACGCGCTGCGCATCGTCCAGCGCGGCTGGAGCACCCCCGAGGAGATGCGCGGCTCCTGGGCTGGCGCCATGGGTCATACCCAGTGGATGCCGGAGGTCTGGCTCAATGTCGGCTTCGACTACGACGGCGACGGCCGCGTCTCGCCTTTCGGCAGGCCGGACGACGCGCTCGGCTCGACCGCGCGCTATCTCGTCAACCGCGGTAGGTATCACCGCGGCGAGCATTGGGGCTATGAAGTGCGGACCAACGGCGTCAGCGTCTCGGGCAACCGCAGCTATGCCGCGTGGAGCGAAGCCGGCGTGACGCGCGCAGATGGCCAGCCCTTTGCGCAACCCGCCGCCATGGCGCAGCTCTGGACTCCTGTGCCGGGCGGACCGAGCTTCCTGCTCGGACCGAACTTCTATGCGGTCCGCAGCTACAATCCGTCGATGAATTACGCTCTCGCCATCGTCCATCTGGGCGATCGCATTCTCGGCGGCGGTCCCTTCATCCAACCCTTCCCGGGCTCGGAGCGCGCGCTGACGCTCGCCGAAGTCCAGGAGATGCAGACCCGCCTCACCCGCCTCGGCTTCGACACCGGCGGCACCGACGGCCGGGTCGGCAACGACACCATGAAGGCGATCAAGGATTTCCAGATCAAGGCCGGCATCACCCCGCCCGACGGCTATGGCGGGCTGAAGGTGCTGGCGAAGTTGCGACAGGGATTGTAATTACCGCCTAGCGTGTACGATGACGGCGCCGCAATCTCTGTTTGCGCCGATATCGAAACCGCCGTATCATTTATCAAACATCTGACGCTCCCGCTGCTCGCCTCCGTACGAGCTCTTGGCGGTTTTGCATCCGAGTCGACATGACTGTCAGATTCTAACGCTGTCAGATTCTAACATTCGCATCCCATTGCTGCGGGGGGTGTTCGCATTTGCGAATGGAGTTAAGGATTTGACACCCGCTTCACGGGCGACGCGTCGAGTGGGTAGCAAATGTCAAATCCACTCCATGGGTGACTGACTTCCCGAAGCTCCGGAGCGCCAAAGCCAGCACATTTGAACGGCCGTAGTTCGATCGCGCTCCGGCTGCAGCAGAGTATTTGAAATGTCATTCCCAACATCTTCGTAGGTGCCGCGCATGACGATCAAGCCGCCTCCGAGAATCGCGGTCGGCAATTGCGAGACGGCACACTGGTGTCCTGTCTCCGAATTACCGCTTCGTTTGCCTCACCCTCGCCCGGTCATTCGGAGACATCGGGACACTAGCAAAATCAAAAAGCTAGTGTGGCTGATGTCTCGCAATTGCCTACGAGAGGCTTGCCGCAAAGGCGGTAGGCAATTGCGAGACGCCACACTAGCAAGCGCCGCTACTCAGCGGATCATCGCCGGTCCCATGTCCGGCACGGCGACGTCGACAATGCGCATCTGCACGCGCTCGTTGCCTTGATAGCGGTCGATGGTGAGCGAGCCGGCGACATGGAGAGGCTGGCCGCGGTTCTCGGTCAGCGCCTTGCCGAGTTTCTGGCCGACCGCACGGAAAGCAATGGCATTGACCATCGCGCCGTCGCCCGCCCTGAAGCGGGCGCGGACATGGGACTGGCCGACCTCGTCGACATAGGCGAGCTGGTGTGAGGGCAGCGCGACGACCGGCTCCGGATTGCCGGTGCCGAAGGGTGCAGCGCGGTTGAGCATCGTGACGAATTCCGGCGTCGCCGCACGGGCGCTGATCGCACCGTCGATCAGGATTTCATTGATGTGGCGCGCTCGCGCCACCTCGTTCGCCAGCGCGGATTCGATGAAGGCGCGGAATTCGCCGAGGCGCTCCTTGCGCAAGGTCACGCCGGCCGCCATGGCATGGCCGCCGCCCTTGATCAGCAATCCATCATGCACCGCCTGGCGGACCGCCTTGCCGAGATCGACGCCGGAGATCGAGCGCCCCGAGCCGGTGCCGATGCCGCCGGGCTCGAGCGCAATGGCGAAAGCCGGACGGGCGAATTTCTCCTTGAGGCGCGCGGCGACGAGGCCGACGACGCCGGGATGCCAGCCCGCGGCGGCGGTGACGATCACCGCCCCCTTGTCCTCCAGCCCGAGCGCGGCCATCGCCTCGGCTTCCGCCTGGGCTTCGGCGTCCTGCTCGATGGCGCGGCGCTCGAGATTGAGGCGGTCGAGTTCGGCGGCGATGCGCGCCGCTTCCGAGACGTCGGCTTCCAACAGCAGCCTGACGCCGAGATCGGCCCGGCCGATGCGGCCGCCGGCATTGATGCGCGGGCCGAGCAGGAAACCGAGATGCCAGGCCTCAGGCGGACCATTGAGGCGGGCGACGTCCATCAGCGCGGTATGGCCGATATGGTCGCGGCGGCGCATCGCGATCAGTCCCTTGGCGACGAAGGCCCGGTTGAGGCCGACCAGCGGCGCGACGTCGGCGACGGTGCCAAGCGCAACGTGATGCAGTTGCCCGAGCAGATCGGGCTCGGGCCGCATTCCGGTCCAGAAGCCGCGACCGCGCAATTCGCGATTGACCGCTACCAGCGTCACCAGCACGAGGCCGACCGCGGCGAGATGGCCGAGGCCGGACAGATCGTCGGGCCGGTTGGGGTTGACCAGGGCGTCGACCACCGGGAGTTCGTCACCGCACTGGTGGTGATCGATGACGACGATATCCATGCCGAGGCGCTTGGCCTCGGCGAACGGCTCGAAGCTCACGCTGCCGCAATCGACCGTCACCAGCAGCGTCGCGCCCTTGCCCGCCAGGGTCCGCACCGCCTCGACGTTCGGACCGTAGCCCTCGAAGATGCGGTCGGGAATATGGATCAGCGGATCGAGACCACAGAGCCGCAGATGCCAGGCGAGCAGAGCCGACGAGGTCGCGCCGTCGACGTCGTAATCGCCGAAGATGGCGACCTTCTCGTTGCGCACCACGGCGTCTGCGAGGCGCTTCGCCGCCACCTCCATCTGGGTGACGCTGAACGGGTCCGGCAGCAGCTTGCGCAAGGTCGGATCGAGGAAATCCGGCACCGCCTCGATGTCGACGCCACGGCCGGCCAGCACCCGCGCCAGCATTTCCGGCAGCTGGTGCCGCTGGGCGATCGCCAGCGCCAGCGCCGCGCCGCGCGCGTCAAGGCGATCGCGCCACAGCCGCCCGGTGGCAGACTGATCGACGCCGAGAAAGGCGGCCGGGGCTTCCACCGGCAGGGCTGCGAGTGGCGGTGTCATCTGACGCGGTCCGTCTGTGTCCTGAATTCCGGCGGCCTCGTGGTTCAAGACAGCTGCTTCGCAGCGTCCTGACCAAGAGGGAGCGAACGCATGGGTGTGCTTAACTTCCCCGACACCCCTTCCTCATCCTGAACAGGCGGCAACGGCGCCGTCTCCAAAGTTGAGGCCAAGGCATCCAACGTGAGGCATTCCGATCGCGAGCCATTCCAATCCTGAACGACCGGCGGCGCCGCGCGCCCCTCAACAACCGAACCGGTCGGCGAGGTCGACGAGATCGCGAACCACCATAGTCCAGTCATCCTCGGCACCGAAATCCTTGTTCTGCAGCGGGCCGTATTCGGTCGGCCGCGGCACGAAACAGGTGGCGAGGCCGCAGGCCCTGGCGCCCTTGAGATCGGCATTGTGGGCGGCCACCAGCATGACCTCGTTCGGCGCGAGCCCGAGCAGCGCCGCGGCGCCGAGATAGGTCTCCGGATCGGGCTTGTAGTGGCGAAACAGTTCGGCGCTGAGGACGAGATCCCAAGGCAGCCCGGCATGCTTGGCCATGTTGGTGAGCAGCGCCACGTTGCCGTTCGACAGCGGCGAAATGATGAAGCGGGTCTTGAGCCGGGTCAGGCCGGCGACGCTGTCGGACCACGGTTCGAGGCGGTGCCAGCCGCGCGTGACGTGGTCGAGATCGGCTTCACTCAACGAGCCGATGCCAAATTCCGGCAGCAGGCGCTCGAGCGAGGCGCGATGCAACGCGTCGAGATTGCGATAGCCGCGCTCGGGGTGGCGGCGGACCTCGTCCATGGACGGCACATAGGCGCCCCGCCAGGCATCCACCAGCCCGGTCCAGTCGCCGCCGAGACCACGCGAGGCGGCCCAGGCCGAGAGTTCGGCGATCAGGCTGCCGCGCCAGTCGACGACGGTGCCGAACACATCGAACAGCAGTGCGCGCACGCCGCTTGCTTGTGCCGACATATCCAGCCCCCTGATCGAGTTAATCCAGTCGCTTGCGATATTGGATGAAGTCGCTGCGGGCCGCGACCTGGTCGTAGAGCTGCTGGGCCGCGGCGTTGCGCTCCCGCGTCGACCAGTACAGCCGCGTCGCATGGGCATCGCGCGCCGCCGTCTCCACCGCCGCGATCAGCGCGCGACCGACGCCGTAGCCACGCAGGTCGGGGGCGACGAAGAGATCCTCGAGATAGCAGTAGCATTCCGGCGCCCAGGTCGAGCGGTGCAGCAGGAAATGTGCGAGGCCGGCGAGCCGGCCGTCGATCTCGGCGACGAGCCCGTGCAGCGGCTCCATCGGATCGAGGAAGCGCCGAAAACTGGCGTCGGTGATCTCCGGCGCCAGTGTCGTTTCGTAGAAGGCCAGATAGCCCTGCCAGAGCGGCTCCCAGGCGTCGCGATCGGCCTCGCGCAGCGGCCGGATGCCGAGCGGTCCGGCCATCTCCGTCAATCCAGATGAAACTTCGAGAGCTGACGGTGCTCTGCCTTGATCATGCGCACGGTGCCGGTCACCGAACGCATCACCACGGTCTCGGTTTCGATCGTATCCTTGCGGAACTTGACGCCCGACAGCAGCGAACCGTCCGTGACGCCGGTGGCCGCGAACAGGCAGTCGCCCCTCACCAGATCCTCGATGCCGTAGATCTTGCGCGGGTCCGTGATGCCCATGTCGTAGGAGCGTTGGCGCTTCTCCTCGGTGTCGAGGATGAGCCGGCACTGCATCTGGCCGCCGATGCAGCGCAGCGCCGCCGCCGCGAGCACGCCTTCGGGCGCACCGCCGGTGCCCATGTAGATGTCGATACCGGTGTTATGGGGATCGGCGGTGTGGATGACGCCGGCGACGTCGCCGTCGGTGATCAGGCGGACCGCAGCCCCCGTCGAGCGGACGCCGGCGATGATGTCGGCATGGCGCGGCCGGTCGAGCACCAAGGCGGTGATCGCCGACGGCGGCACTCCCTTGGCCTTGGCGAGACGCAGGACGTTGTCGGCCGGCGACGCGTCGAGCTCGACGATCCCCTTGTCGTAGCCGGGACCGATGGCGATCTTCTGCATGTAGACGTCGGGCGCGTTGAGCAACGTGCCGCCCTCGGCCATCGCCATGGTGGCAATTGCGCCCGGCATGTTCTTGGCGCACAGCGTGGTGCCTTCCAGCGGATCGACGGCGATGTCGACCCGGGGGCCGGTCTGAATGCCGACCTTTTCGCCGATGAACAGCATCGGCGCCTCGTCGCGCTCGCCCTCGCCGATCACCACCGTGCCTTCGATCGGGATCTTGTTGAGCTCGCGCCGCATGGCATCGACCGCCGCCTGGTCGGCGGCCTTTTCGTTGCCATGGCCGCGCAGCCGGGCCGCAGAGACTGCCGCCCGCTCGGTCACGCGGACGATTTCGAGCGTCAGGATGCGCTCCAGCAGTTGCTGCGGCGGAACGGCAATCGTCATGGACATCGGTCTGGCTCCTCAAATTCGACAATGCGGGCGAAACGCGCCCGCGTTCAGTTCTTCTCGATCCTGATCACCTGCGGCCGTCCGGTGATCACCTTGTCCCGCTGCACGGCTCGCAGCGCCCGATGCACGGCATCCTCGCTTGTGGCGTAGGTGATCAGAATCACCGGAACCGGCGTGGATTTCGTCCGAGCGACACCATTGCCGACCGCCGCGGCGTCAGGATGACGCTGGACGATGGATTCGATCGATATCTTCTGCTCGGCGAGTCGTGTCGCAATCGTGGCCGCTGTGCCGGGCAAATCGCGTGCCATCAGGCGGATATAATAGCCGCCCTCGTGGCGTTCCATGGGCGCCTTGGTGGTGGTGCGCAAACGCCTGACCGGCCGGCCGAACGGCAGCACCCTGGCGCCGCGTGCCACGTCGGCGATATCGGCGACGACCGCGGAGGCGGTGGCGGCGCCTCCGGCGCCGGGACCGACCAGCGTAATCGGCGGAATGCCCTCGCCGTCAATGGTCACCGCGTTGGTGACGCCCATCACCTGAGCGATCGATGACGTCTTGGGCACCATCGTCGGATGCACCCGCTGTTCGATGCCCTTGGCAGTGCGGACCGCGACGCCGAGCAGCTTGACGCGATAGCCGAGCTGTTCGGCGGCGCGCAGATCCTGCGGCGAGATCGAGGAAATGCCTTCCACATAGACCGCGCGCTGCGCCACCTTGGTGCCGAAGGCGAGGCTGGCGAGAATCGCAAGCTTCTGTGCGGTATCATGGCCGTCGATATCGAACGACGGATCGGCCTCGGCGTAACCGAGCCGTTGCGCGTCCTTGAGGCATTCGGCGAAGGACAGTCCCTCCTGCTCCATCCTGGTCAGGATGTAGTTGCAGGTGCCGTTGAGGATGCCGTAGACGCGCTGGATCGTGGTACCGGACAGGCCCTCGCGCAGCGTCTTCACGACCGGGATCGCGGCTCCGACGGCTGCTTCGAAATTGATCGCGCCGCCATGGGCCTCGGCAAGCTCGGCGAGGCGCACGCCATGCTTGGCGATCAGCGCCTTGTTGGCCGTCACCACCGCTTTGCCGGCGCGCAGCGCCGCCTCGATGGCGGAGAGCGCCGGCTCGTCGGCGCCGCCCATCAGCTCTACGAAGCAGTCCACGTTCGGATCGGTGGCGAGCGCCAGCGGATTGCGCGCCCAGCTGACGCCGCGCAGGTCGAGGCCGCGCTTGCGCGCGCGGGAGCGCGCGGTGACGGCGACGACGCGCACGCCGCGGCCGCAGCGCTCGGCGAGCGTGCGCTGCTGTGCCTCGATCAGGCGGACGACTGCGGACCCTACGGTGCCCAGCCCCGCAATGCCCACCCCGAGTGGCGCGACCATATGAGGAGAACCTGCCGGAAGAAATCTATCGCCGGTTGGCGAGAGGAACCACGTTGTGCAACGTTTCGACGCCGCTTTCAAGGAAACGGCGGAGATTGCGGGCCGCCTGGCGGATTCGCTGCTCGTTTTCCACCATGGCGATGCGCACATAGCCCTCGCCGTGCTCGCCGAAGGCGACACCCGGCGACACCACGACGCCCGACTTTTCCACCATCAGGGTGGCGAACTGCATGCTGCCGATGTGGCGGAATTTTTCCGGCAGCGGTGCCCAGGCGAACATCGACGCGGCAGGCGGCGGGATGTCCCAGCCGGCGCGACCGAAGGCCTCCACCAGCGTGTCGCGGCGCTTGTGGTAGATCTCGCGCATCTCGCGGATGCAGTCTTCAGGGCCGTTCAGCGCCGCGGTGGCGGCGACCTGGACCGGCGTGAAGGCGCCGTAGTCGAGATACGACTTCACGCGCGCCAGCGCCGCAATGATGCGATCATTGCCCACCGCGAAGCCCATGCGCCAGCCGGCCATCGAGAACGTCTTCGACATCGATGTGAATTCGACGGTGACGTCGATGGCGCCCGGCACCTGCAGGACCGACGGCGGCGGATGGCCGTCGTAATACATCTCGGCATAAGCGAGATCGGACAGGATGAAGATCTCGTGCTTCTTCGCGAACGCGACGAGGTCCTTGTAGAAATCCAGCGTCGCCACATAGGCGGTCGGATTGGACGGATAGCACACCACCAGCGCGATCGGCTTGGGGATCGAGTGGATGATGGCGCGCTCGAGCGACTCGAAGAGTTCCGGGGTCGGCTCCGCCGGCACCGAGCGGATCACGCCGCCCGCCATCAGGAAGCCGAAGGCATGGATCGGATAGCTGGGATTGGGAACCAGCACGACGTCGCCCGGCGCGGTGATCGCCTGGGCGACATTGGCGAAACCTTCCTTGGAACCGAGGGTGGCGACGATCTGGGTTTCGGGATTGAGCTTCACCCCGAAGCGGCGGTCGTAATAGGCGGCCTGGGCCTTGCGCAGCCCCGGAATGCCCCGCGACGCCGAATAACGGTCGGTGCGCGGCTTGCCGAGGGTTTCCTTGAGCTTTTCCAGAACGTGGGGCGGAGTCGGCAGGTCCGGATTACCCATTCCCATGTCGATGATATCGGCCCCCGCATTGCGCGCGGCTGCCTTGGCCCGGTTGACCTGCTCGAAGACATAAGGCGGCAGACGACGAATGCGGTAAAACTCTTCCATGGGACCCATGACCCTTGTCGCCGAAGTTCGTGCGCCAGTCGCAGCACCCTTCCGAGACGAACTTCGGAAACAGAAAGGGTACTAAAATCACAAATTTAGCCGGTGCCTTCGGTTTCGAAGCCGATGTCGGGAGCGGCCGCGACCGATCACGAAATCCGGACGCCGGCACCAGGACTCCCGGAACCCGCGGAGCACTCTTTGCGGCTGAATCGGGCTCTTTTTAGCACGACGGATCTGCAGTAACAGCCGCCGAATCCACCTAATTTGGCCGTTCGGCGGCTTTGGCCTGACCGGCCTGGCGGGCGCGGGCCGCCTTGAGGTCATCCTCGACCTTGGACTGCTCGTCTGCGCTCAGCGTCGGGTCGGTCCGGGCCGAGGGGATGTCGTGCACCGCGGGATAGGCGGCCGACTCGGCTGGCCGCGCCGGGGCTCCGGACGGCAGCCCGATTACAGGAAGGTCCGCCACCGGTACCGAGCAGCCCCCCAGCGAAAGGGCTGCTGCCGCCGCAGCCAGCACGGCGACGCCGCTCAGGCTGGCACGCCGGCCGTTCCGCCATGGATGGCATTGCCGGATCGCTGGTCTCATTTTCCGCACAGGGGGCCCTCGCACCGCCGAACTTGTATCAGGGCAAAGTATTAACGCCGGCTGATTATCGTTCGCCTAGTGTCCTGTCTCCGAATTACCGCTCCATTTGCCTCATGCTCGCACGGTCATTCGGAGGCATAAGGACACTAGCAAAATCAAAGTGCTAGTGTGGCTTATGTCTCGCAATTGCCTACGAGAGGCTTGCCGCAAAGGCGGTAGGCAATTGCGAGACGCCACACTTGGTGGCGTGCCAATATGACCGAAGCAAGACCTATTGTCGCGGCGCAACACAAGGTTTTCTGCAGCCGTCGCCCAACTATGTCATCATCATTTCAAGTCCGATGACAATATCCTGCGAGAGTCCAAGAAGTACCCGCCGACGATGAGTGACGCCCTCGAGATCGCCGACGCCGCAAAGAAGAACTTCGATGCCGAAGCCTTTGCGCTCAACCTCGCCCGCGCCATGGAGAGTGGCGGCAAGGCCCTCGCCGAATTCCTGAAATCCCGCGAGGACACGCCGCCCGACCAGCCGCCGCCGGAGCTTGCCGAAATCGTCAAGACCTTCACCGCGATCGCCGACTACTGGCTGTCGGACCAGAATCGCGCCAACGAATTGCAGCTCAAGCTGGCGAAATCCTACCTCGACCTGTGGGGCGCCTCGATGCGGCGTCTCGCGGGAGAAGACGCAGCTCCGGCGATCTCCCCGGCGCCGCGCGACAAGCGCTTCCAGGACGCGGAATGGAAGTCGAACCATTTCTTCGATTTCGTCATGCAGCTCTATCTGCTCACCACCCAGTGGGCCTATGAGGCGGTCCGCAAGGCCGATGACGTCGATCCGCATGTCCGCCACAAGGCGGAGTTCTACGTCCAGCAGATCACCAACGCGCTGGCGCCGTCCAATTTCGTCCTGACCAACCCTGAAGTCCTGCGCGACACCCTGGCGACGAGCGGTGCGAATCTCGTGCGCGGCATGAAGATGCTCGCCGAGGACGTCGCCGCCGGGCGCGGCAGCCTGCGCATCCGCCAGTCGGATTCCGCCAATCTCACGATCGGCGAGCAGCTCGCGACCACGCCGGGCAAGGTCGTCTTCCAGAACGAGATGATGCAGCTCATCCAGTATGAGCCGGCCACGGCGACGGTGCTGCGCACGCCGCTGCTGATCGTGCCGCCGTGGATCAACAAGTTCTACATCCTCGACCTCAACCCGCAGAAGTCCTTCATCAAATGGTGCGTCGACCAGGGACTCACCGTGTTCGTCATCTCCTGGGTCAATCCCGACGCCCGGCTCGGCGGCAAGACCTGGGACGACTACATGAAGGAAGGCCCTCTCGCGGCCATGGACGCGATCGAGCAGATCACCGGCGAGATGAGGGTCCATACCCTGGGCTATTGCGTCGGCGGCACGCTGTTGTCCACGACGCTGGCCTGGCTCGCCGAGAAGCGGCGGGTGCGCGTCACCTCGGCGACGCTGCTCGCCGCCCAGGTCGATTTCACCCATGCCGGCGATCTCATGGTCTTCGTCGACGAGGATCAGGTTGCGGCACTCGAGCGGACAATGCAACGCGATGGGGTGCTGGAAGGCAGCAAGATGGCCATGGCCTTCAACATGCTGCGCTCCAACGACCTGATCTGGCCCTACGTGGTGAGCAACTATCTTAAAGGCCAGCAGCCCGCGAGCTTCGATCTTCTGCACTGGAATTCCGACGCCACGCGGATGACGGCGGCGAATCACTCCTATTACCTGCGCAATTGCTACCTGGAGAACCGGTTGTCGGCGGGCACCATGGTGCTCGACAACACCCTGCTCGACCTCTCCAAGATCAAGGTGCCGGTCTACAATCTTGCCACCCGCGAGGACCACATCGCCCCCGCCGAGTCGGTGCTCTACGGCTCCCAGTTCTTCGGCGGCCCGGTGCGGTACGTGCTCGCGGGCTCCGGCCACATCGCCGGCGTCGTCAATCCGCCGGCGCTCGGCAAGTACCAGTACTGGACGTCCGAGCACAGCAAGGCCGAGAATGTCGCCGAATGGCTCGCCCGCGCGGAGGGGCACAAGGGATCGTGGTGGCCGGACTGGCGGGCGTGGCTCGAGAGCATCGATGCGGAAGCCGTGCCCGCGCGGACCGCCGGCACGGCGCAATTCCCGCCGATCGAGGATGCACCCGGCAGCTATGTGCGGGTCCGCGCCTAGTGCGATGGATCTGACGCTAGTGTCCCGTCTCCGAATTACCGCTTCGTTTGCCTCACGCTCGCACGGTCATTCGGAGACATAGGGACACTAGCAAAATCAAAGTGCTAGTGTGGCTTATGTCTCGCAATTGCCTACGAGAGGGGTGCCGCGAAGGCGGTAGGCAATTGCGAGACGCCACACTCGTATCAGCATTGCAGCGAATTCGTCGTACCACCGTCAGATCCAGAACCGCGCCGGTGCGGCCGCCGGCGCCGCAGTTATCCACTGCCGGCGAGCCGCCCTGCCCTGTTCCCCGCGCCGCGCAATTACACTATCACTTCGCAGCATTAAGTTGATGACGTGATCGAGCGGCGAGTCGTGGCTCGCCCCAAGCTGGGAGCATGCGATGACACGCGAATTGTTTTGGCTGACGCTGACGGTCGTCCTGACCGGACTGCTGTGGATTCCCTACGTCATCAATCGCTGCCAGGTGCGCGGCCTGTCCGGCGCCATGGCCAATCCGGCGCGCAACGACAAGCCCCATGCCGAATGGGCCAATCGTCTGATGTTCGCCCATGATAATGCAGTGGAGAATCTCGTCGTCTTCGCGCCGCTGGTGCTGATCCTCAACGCGATGGATTATTCCACCAAATGGACCGCACTCGCGGCGACCGTGTATTTCTGGGCGCGTCTCGCCCATGCCATCGTCTACGGGCTCGGCATTCCGGGTTTCCGCACCGTCGCCTTCACCATCGGCTTCCTCGCCCAGGTGGTGCTGGTGCTCGGGATCTTCGGACTTGTGTGAGCGAATGCCGGCAAGAACGCTCGCGGCGCCGCCAGGAATGGCGGCACCGCGGTGCGACATATGTTCAGATCATTGACGTCTCAGATCACTGGCGACCAAGGCGCCGGCACCAGGCCAGCACCTCGGCATTGGCGAAGACCGGCTTGCCGTCGGCGTCGAGCAATCCGTTGACGTGATCACCATGGAAATGGGAGATCACGATCATGTCGACGTCCTTGGGCTCGATGCCCGCCGCCCTGGGCGCGTTCCAGGCTCGCGATGAAGCCGTCTTCGCAGCGGCCCCGGCCGGTTGAACATCCGGCGGCGCCGGTTATTCCGCGGATGGCGTCTTGTTCCCTCACCGGTCCGGGTGCACGAGCCCGACCATACCGGACACCGCCGCTACACGGCGCTCCAGAACCAGGTCGCGACCTTGGAGATGATATCGCCGAACAGCAGCAGCACCGCCGCCCACACGAAGGCGGAGGCGAAATTGGCGATCTGGAACATTCCGTAGGGCATTTCGAATATTCCGGCGACGAGCGGCACGGTCGCCCGCAGCGGGCCGAAGAAGCGTCCGACGAAGATCCCGGGCACACCCCAGTCCCGAACGAAGGCCTCGCCCCTCGGCAGCATGTCGGGATGACGCGACAGCGGCCACATATGGGCGACGCGGTCCTTGAACTTGAAACCGATCCAATAGGACAGCCAGTCGCCGCAGGCCGCCCCGATCGATCCGGCCACCCAGATCGGCCAAAAGCTGATGCCGCTCGGCCCAATCAGCGCGCCGATACCGACGAGCGCGCCCCATGCCGGAATGAGGAGCGACAGGAAGGCGATCGATTCACCGAAGGCCAACGCGAACACGATCGGCGCAGCCCAGACCTGCTGGTCCCGTACGAAGTCGGTGATCGGCCTGACCAGTTCTTCCATGTCCGACGACTGAGTTCCCCCGGTTGACCTTGAACCAGAATGCGAACTTGCCGTCCAAGTCAAATGTCGGCGACGCCGCCGAACAGCCCGGGATGCCCGGCCGCCGCCTGACGCGATGCCGTCCCGGCGGGCGCCCGCGGACCATCTCGCCCGCACATTTCCCGTCGAAATCCGGAACGGACGGCCTCCATGCGTCGGCCTTCGCCGATGATTGCCACCAATACCACCCATTTGTTCACCGGGGGTGTTGCCGGCATTGTGATGGGCATCCAGCAGAATTTCACCCTCGCCCCGGCCCATGCTCGCTTCAATCTGGTCCGCGACGTGCTGCTGTTCCTGTTCGGCCGCTATGACAAGGTGGTGCCGGCCGCTGCCGAACTGCCCCCTGCGGCGCGTTCGCGGGCCGTTTCCAACATTCGCATTCCCGGACGCCCCGGCAGGCGGACCGCCGTGCCACATTGCCAGCCCATCCGTGGCATATTGGGGCTCAGCGATTCGCCCCTTCCGGACCTCACCGGATCTGAAGAGTTCTGAAGAGTTATGTCCAAGCCGTTGAAATCAAACAAAAATGACAAAGGCGAAGATCTCTTCGCCGGTGCCCCCAAGGGCCGCGCTGCGCCGTCCCGCCCCGCCCCTCGCGCCAGCAGCGCCGAAGGCGGCTACACCGCGCGCGACATCGAAGTCCTGGAAGGGCTGGAGCCGGTGCGGCGGCGGCCCGGCATGTATATCGGCGGCACCGACGAAAAGGCCCTGCATCATCTGTTCGCCGAGGTGATCGACAACTCCATGGACGAGGCGCTGGCCGGCCACGCCACATTCATCGAGGTCGAACTCGGCAAGGATGGCTTCCTCACGGTGACCGACAATGGCCGTGGCATTCCGGTGGACCCCCATCCGAAATTCCCCAAGAAGTCGGCGCTCGAAGTCATCATGTGCACGCTGCACTCCGGCGGCAAATTCGACTCCAAGGTCTACGAGACCTCCGGCGGCCTCCACGGCGTCGGCGTGTCGGTGGTGAACGCGCTGTCGTCGCGCCTCGAGGTCGAAGTGGCGCGCGAGCAGCGGCTCTATCGCATGGTGTTCGAGCGCGGCCACCCCAAGGGCAAGCTCGAGGAAGTCGGCAAGGTCCAGAACCGCCGCGGCACCACCATCCGCTTCAAGCCCGACACCGACATCTTCGGGGCCAAGGCGACGTTCAAGCCGCAGCGGCTGTTCAAGATGGCGCGCTCGAAGGCCTATCTGTTCGGCGGCGTCGAAATCCGCTGGCACTGCGACCCGGAACTGCTGCGTGGCGTCGAGGACGTGCCGTCCGAGGCGACCTTCCATTTTCCCGGTGGCCTGAAGGACTATCTCGTCGCGGCGATCCACGCCGATACCCTGGTCCATCCCGACGTCTTTTCGGGCCGTTCGGGCCGTAACGGCTCCCACGGCGCCTGCGAATGGGCGGTGGCCTGGACCGCGGACGCCGACGGCTTCCTGTCCTCCTACTGCAACACGGTGCCCACCCCCGACGGCGGCACCCATGAATCGGGTCTGCGCAGCGCCCTGCTGCGCGGCCTGAAGGACCATGCCGAGCGTGTCGGCCAGAGCAAGCGCGCCGCCTCGATCACGTCGGAGGACGTCATGGTCGGCGCCGCGGTGATGCTCTCGGTGTTCGTGCGCGAGCCCGAATTCCAGGGCCAGACCAAGGACCGCCTCGCGACGGCGGAGGCGCAACGCATCGTCGAGCAGGCCATCAAGGACCCGTTCGACCACTGGTTGTCGGGCAATCCGGTGCAGGCCAATCGCCTGCTCGAATTCGTCATGGAACGCGCCGACGAGCGGCTGCGCCGCCGTCAGGAAAAGGAGATCTCGCGCAAGACCGCGGTCCGCAAGCTGCGGCTTCCGGGCAAGCTCGCCGATTGCACCGACACCGCCGCGGACGGCTCCGAAATCTTCATCGTCGAGGGCGATTCCGCCGGCGGCAGCGCCAAGCAGGCGCGCAACCGCAAGACGCAGGCGATCCTGCCGCTGCGCGGCAAGATCCTCAACGTCGCCTCCGCCGGCCGCGACAAGCTCGCCAGCAATCAGCAGCTCGCCGACCTCGTCCAGGCGCTCGGTTGCGGCACCGGCGCGCAATATCGCGAGGAAGATCTGCGCTACGACCGCATCATCATCATGACCGACGCGGACGTCGACGGCGCTCACATCGCCTCGCTGCTCATCACCTTCTTCTACCGGCAGATGCCGCGGCTGATCGATGAAGGCCACCTCTACCTTGCGGTGCCGCCGCTCTACCGGCTGTCCCACGGCGAAAAGACCTTCTACGCCCGCGACGACGCCCACAAGGACGAGATCCTGCGCGCGCAGTTCAAGGCCAATGCCAAGGTGGAGATCGGGCGGTTCAAAGGTCTCGGCGAGATGATGCCGAACCAGCTCAAGGAAACCACCATGGATCCGGCCAAGCGAATGCTGCTGCGCGTCGTGCTGCTGCCGGACGATCGCGAGGGCACCGCAAGTTCGATCGAGCGCCTGATGGGGACCAAGGCCGAAGCGCGCTTCGCCTTCATCTCCGAGCGGGCGGAATTCGCCAGCGAGGATATGCTCGACGTCTGACGATCGCCTGGAACAGGAGCCGCCGATGCGCACCATCCGCCTCGCCCTTGGCCTCTTGCTCCTCGGCGTCTTGCTCCTCGTCATCGGCCTCATCTGGATCGGTCAGGGCACCGGCACTTTTCCCTACCCTGCCGCCAGCTTCATGATCCGGCAGATGCAGTGGGCGTGGATCGGCGGCGCCGTCGCGCTGGTCGGGTTGGTGCTCGTGGTGCTGTCGCGGCGGCGGTGAGACGCCCCTGCTCGGAGGTGCAGCTGATAGCCGCCGGCCTTCCGGGAGCGCTTCGGCTCGATCCGCCGCGGCTCAAGGAACGGACGCCTGCTCATCGTCGGTGCAGAAGCCGCCGGAGTGACCCGGCGGAGCGCGGCAAAACGCGGTTTTCGGCCGTAATCATTAAGGTTTTTGGCCGTTGTCATCGTATCCCGCATTGACTTTGGCCAATTCGTCCCTATCTTCCGGCCACAAGCGGCCGGTCTCGACACGCGAAATCCCGAATAGCCGCCTGCCTGCGTATTCCCACTCCCCGTGCCTTTAGAGCGTGCCGTTCCGGGGCTGAACGCGGCAGATTTTCCCGAGAATCCGAACGGCGGTTTCGACTCGAGGCTCAATGTCTTTTTCCAATCTCGGACTGTCCGACAAGGTGGTCGCCGCCGTCGCGAACGCCGGTTACACCACCCCCACCCCGATCCAGGCCCAGGCCATTCCTCACGTTCTCGCCCATCGCGACGTGCTCGGCATTGCCCAGACCGGTACCGGCAAGACCGCTGCCTTCGTGCTGCCGATGCTCACGCTGCTCGAGAAAGGCCGCGCCCGCGCTCGCATGCCGCGAACCCTGATCCTCGAGCCGACCCGCGAGCTGGCGGCCCAGGTCAAGGAGAACTTCGACAAATACGGCGCCGGCCAGAAGCTCAACGTCGCTCTCCTGATCGGCGGCATGTCCTTCGACGATCAGGACGCCAAGCTGATGCGCGGCGTGGACGTGCTGATCGCCACACCGGGTCGTCTGCTCGACCACTCCGAACGCGGCAAGCTGCTGCTCACCGGGGTCGAACTGCTGGTGATCGATGAAGCCGACCGCATGCTGGACATGGGCTTCATTCCGGATATCGAGCGCATCTGCAAGCTCGTCCCCTTCACCCGGCAGACGCTGTTCTTCACGGCGACCATGCCCAACGAAATCCGCCGGATCACCGAGGCCTTCCTGCACAATCCGGTCCGCGTCGAAGTCTCCAAGCCGGCCTCGACCGCCGTCACCGTCAGCCAGTCGCTTGCCACCTGCGGCCGCGAACCCCATGAGAAGCGTGAGATGCTGCGCCATCTCATTCGCTCGGCCCAGGATCTCAAGAACGCGATCATCTTCTGCAACCGCAAGCGCGACGTGGCGCTGCTGCACCGCTCCCTGCAAAAGCACGGCTTTGCCGCCGTCGCCCTCCATGGCGACATGGAACAGTCGGCGCGGATGGCAGCTCTCGACCAGTTCCGCAAGGGCGAGATGCCGCTTCTGGTCGCCTCTGACGTCGCCGCCCGCGGTCTCGACATTCCCGAGGTCAGTCACGTCTTCAACTTCGACGTGCCCCACCACCCCGACGACTACGTCCACCGCATCGGCCGCACCGGCCGCGCCGGTCGCCTCGGCACCGCCATCTCCATCGTCACCTCGGCCGACGCCAAATCCGTCACGGCAATCGAAAAGCTGATCGGTCAGGACATTCCGCGGGTCGATGTCGGCTTCGCGCCGTCGGCCCAACCGAGCGACGAGGGCGCCGGCGAGCGCAGCCATCGCGACGCCAAACCGCGCCGCGAAGGCCGGCGGGGCCGCAACGGCGGCCGTGCCGAGAAAGGTCACGAGCCGAGACCGGAATCCAGAACCGAGTCGCGATCGGAGCCGAGGTCGGAGCCGAGGTCGGCGGCCAAATCCGAGCCCGCCGGCCGCAAGGGCCGGGATCAGCATCGTGGCGAACGCAGCGCGCCCCCTGCAGCGCAGCAACCGCCCTCGATCGGGCGACCGGCGCCGCGCGTGCAGCGCGATGCGGCCGCCGAGCCTGGCGACCACTCCCACCTTCCGGCCTTCCTGTTGCGACCGGTCCGCGCCAGGATTTAACGCCCCGTTCACTCTCCTGACGTAGCGTTCGCACTGTTCGTTATTGTATATTGGAGATCGGCGGGTAGCGCAGCCCGCCGTTGGGGATATTGCCGTGATCGGGCTGGTCGACGAGCATCAACGCACCCTCGCGTTCGCCGAGGTTGCCCTGGGCCAAATCAGGTCGCTGCGGCAATCGGCCGTCCCGCGCAATTATGAGATCTGGTACGTCTACGCCACGGGCTACAACGCGGCGTTGAACAAGATCATCAACGAGACGCTGGCCCGCCAGGGCCGCCTCTCCGAATCCGATCTCGACCAGATCTACGAAACCTACCTGTCGCAACTGCGCACCTCGGACCGAATCGACAAGGTCGGTGCGCGGGTCATCAACGAAATCGACGAGGTCATGAACCTCGTGACCGACGCGCTGGGCCTGACCAAGGCCCTGGGCAACGAACTCGACGGCGCCACCGCACGCCTCGTCGGCGCGCGCGACCGCGATGCGGTGATGCACGTCGTCAACTCCCTGGTGAAGACGACGCTCGAGATGCGGGAGAGCAACCGCATGCTGGAAGCCCGGCTGGTCAACGCCAAGCAGGAGATCGGCAATCTCCAGGCGAGCCTCGAGGCGATTCGCGCCGAGACCCTGACCGACCCCCTCACCGGCCTCGGCAACCGCAAATATTTCGATCGCGCCATCGACGATGCGGTCGAGCAGGCCCTCGCCAACGGCGAGCCGCTGTCGCTGATGATGTTCGACATCGACCACTTCAAGTCGTTCAACGACAATTACGGCCATCTCACCGGCGACCAGGTGCTGCGCCTCGTGGCGATGTCGTTGAAGGCGACGATCAAGGGCCAGGACATCACGGCGCGCTATGGCGGCGAGGAGTTCGCCGTGGTGCTGCCCAACACCGCGCTGCGCCAGGCGCTCACGGTCGCCGACCATATCCGGCGTGCCGTCATGTCGAAGGAACTCAAGAAAAAGTCGACCGGCGAGATCCTCGGACGCGTCACCATCTCGGTCGGCGTCTCGATGCTGCAGAATGGCGACGACACCCGCTCGTTGATCGAGCGCGCCGATGCCTGTCTCTATGCCGCCAAGCGCAACGGCCGCAATCGCGTGGTCTGCGAAGCCGATCCGGAATATTGTCCGAACGATCACATTCAGGTCGCCTGAGCCTGGCGGGCCGCATCCGTCGAGGTCGGCAGCTCTCAGCGCCGCGACGTTTTCCGTCGGCGTTTCGCCGCCGGCTTGGCGCGTGCCGTCCGACCTGGCCTGGTCGCTTTCCTGGATTTCGGTGATGCCTTGCTCGCCGTCGACTTCGCGCGCGACGATGCCGTAGCCCCGGCCCGCTCCGCGCCGGACGCGCCGCTGCGCGACCGCGGCTTGCGGGGCTTGGCCAGCGCCGCGCGTTCGGCAGCCGCCATCGCGGTGCGTGCCCATCGCGCAAGCTCACCCGGATCGTCATAGAGCCGCTCCGGCAATTGCCAATAGGAGCGCACCGTCACGGTCTTGGCCCGGGTCTGATAGGCGAAGGGCGTGCAGCCCTCCTGTTCGAAATCGGGAATGCTGGCGTCGTCGGCGCGCAGATAGAGGCCGCCGCGCAGCGCCAGCGCGAAGTTCGTCCCGTCCGCGGAAATGCCGTAGCCGCTGAACATCCGGCGGATGCTCACGGGTCCGAATTCGGCAAACAGGTCGATAAGGAAGTCGCGGTCCATGCGCGGCGCCCCGGAAAACGGCCGCATGTCAGCAGAACGGCCGCGGCGGCGCAACCTGGATGAGGCGCCCTCAGGCCGGCAATTTGGCCGGCGTGAGCTGGACGGATTCGCCGCAGCCGCAGGCGCCGGTCTGGTTCGGATTGTTGAAGACGAACTGGGCGGACAACTTGTCCACCTTGAAGTCCATCTCCGTGCCGAGCAGGAAGAGCACCGCCTTGGGATCGACCAGGATGCGCACGCCCTTGTCCTCGACGACCTCGTCGGTCGGCTTGATGTCGTCGGCGTATTCGACGGTGTAGGACATGCCGGCGCAACCGCCGTTCTTGACCCCGACGCGCAGCCCGACGATCTCCGAACCGGCTCGGGAGGCAAGCTCGCGCACCCGCGCGGCGGCAGCCTCGGTCAGGCGCATCACCTGGGGCCGCGGGCGCGGTGCCGGTCGTCCGGAAGGTCCAGAATTCGGAATCATATTGGTCATTTGGTCGCGACCTCGGATATTTCAATGGCGCCGCGGCGACCCGCGGCCGTCACGCAAACCACGTCACCACATGTTGAGAACGAGCCTGGCCTCGTCGGACATCCGCTCGGGCGACCAGGCCGGTTCCCAGACGATACTCACGTTCACCGCGCCCACCCCGGGCACGCTGGCGACGGCATTCTCCACCATGGTCGGCAGTTCGGCCGCCGCCGGGCAGTTCGGCGTCGTCAGGGTCATCTCGACGCCGACCGCGCGGTCGTCGCCGATATCGACCTTGTAGATCAGGCCAAGCTCGTAGATGTCGGCCGGGATCTCCGGATCGTAGACCGTCTTCAGCGCCGCCACGATGTCCCGCCCCAGCCGCTCGGTTTCCTCCGGCGGCAGCACTGAGGTGGTGTCGACGTGGTTGGGCGCCGCCGTGGGCGCCGTCACCGTATCGAGGACCTGACCCGCGTCATTCATGCAAACATGTCCTGTGCCTTGATCAAAGCCTGCGCGAGGGCATCGATTTCTTCACGGGTATTATACATGGCAAACGACGCCCGGCAGGTGGCCGTCACCTGGAAACGTTCCAGAAGCGGCATCGCGCAGTGGGTTCCGGCGCGCACCGCAATGCCGGACCGGTCGATGATGGTGGCGATATCGTGGGGATGGGCGCCCTTCATCTCGAACGAGACGACGCTGCCCTTCTCCCTGGCGTTGCCGATGATGCGCAGCGAATTGATCTCGCCGAGCCGTCCATGGGCATAGCGCGTCAGTTCGCGCTCGTGGGCGGCGATTCGGTCCTTGCCGATGGAATTGACGTAATCGATCGCGGCACCGAGCCCGATCGCCTCGACGATCGGCGGCGTGCCGGCCTCGAAACGATGCGGCGGTTCGCCATAGGTCACCCAGTCACGGGTCACCTCGCGGATCATTTCGCCGCCGCCGTTGTAGGGGCGCATGGCGGCAAGCAGCTCATGCTTGCCGTAGAGCACGCCGATGCCGGTCGGACCGTAGACCTTGTGGCCGGTGAAGACGTAGAAGTCGGCGTCGAGATCCTGAACGTCGATCGCAAGATGCACGGCGGCCTGGCTGCCGTCCACCAGCACCGGAATGCCGCGGTCATGGGCGAGACGGACCACCTCTTTGACCGGAACGATGGTCCCGAGCAAGTTGGACATCTGGGTGATGGCGACGAGCTTGGTCCGCGACGACAGCAGCTTTGCGAACTCGTCGAGCAGGAAATTGCCGTCGTCGTCGACCGGCGCCCACTTGATCACCGCGCGCTGGCGCTCGCGCAGGAAATGCCAGGGCACGATGTTGGAGTGGTGCTCCATGATCGAGAGCACGATCTCGTCGCCCTCGCCGATATTCGGCGCGCCGTATGACGAGGCCACCAGATTGATGGCCTCGGTGGCGTTGCGCGTGAAGACGATCTCCTCGTTGCGTCGCGCATTGAGAAAGCGCGCGACGCGCTCGCGGCCGCCCTCGTAGCCCTCGGTCGCGGCGTTGGCGAGGTAGTGCAGGCCGCGATGCACATTGGCATATTCGGTCGTGTAGGCCCTCGTCATACGCTCGAGCACGGCCTGCGGCTTCTGCGCCGAGGCCGCATTATCGAGATAGACGAGCGGCTTGCCGTAGACCTTCAGCGCCAGCGCCGGAAAGTCGGCGCGCAGCCGCGATACATCGTAGGATCCGTTGGCGACAGCTGGGTGCATCAGCCACGCTCCTTCAGCCAGCGCTTCGCGGCGGCGACGACAACCTCGCGCAGATCGTCGTCGGCGATCGTCTCGATGGCTTCGCCGACGAAAGCCTCGATCAGTAGCGCCTGGGCGTCGGCCTCGGGCAGGCCACGGGCGCGCAGGTAGAACAGCAGGCTCTCGTCCAGCGCCCCGGCGGTGGCGCCGTGGCCGCAGCTGACGTCGTCGGCGAAGATCTCGAGCTCGGGCTTGTTGTCGATTTCGGCCTCGTCCGAGAGCAGCAGGCCGCGCGTCATCATCTTGCCGTCGGTCTTCTGCGCCTTCGGCCGCACCACGATGCGGCCCTGGAACACGGCATGGCCCTGGGCGTCGAGCACCGCGCGGAAGTTCTCGCGGCTGGTGCAGCCGGGCACCGCATGATCGACCAGCAGCGTGGTGTCGCCGTGACGGCGACCGCCCAGCAACGTGACACCGTTGGTCAGGACATCGCTGCCATCGCCGGCGAAGGTGACGGTCGTCTGATAGCGGCTGAGGCGGCCGCCAATGGTGAGATTGAAACTGTTGAGGCGCGCCTTGGCGCCGAGGGTGAAGACCGCGCCGGCGATATGGATCGCATCGCGCGCCTCCTCCATCAGCCGGATGTGCTGCAGCTCGGCGCCGTCGCCGATGGCGATCGTGACCATGTCGGAGGTCTGGTAGTTCGCCGCACCCGCCGCGGCGACGTAGCTTTCGACCAGCGTGGCTCGCACGCCATTGCCGAGCACGAGGCGGGAACGGCTGTAGGCCGCGGTGCCGACGCGGGTCGCGACGTGGACGAGATGGACCGGCTGCCTCAGCTCGGTCCCGCCGGCGATCTCGACGAGGACGCCGTCGGTGGCCAGCGCCGCATTGAGCGCCTGCATCGGGTCCGGCGAGCGATTGGCCAGCAGATCGGTGCCGGCATCGCTGTCGAGCGCGGCGCAGAGCGGCTGCATCGACACGCCGGCCGGCAGGCGGGCGACATCGGAGAGCTCGGGCACGAAGGCGCCGTCCACCAGGACGAGCCTCAGCGCACCGGCAACCACCTCATGGACCGCGAGCGCCGCGGCAGCCGCCTCTCGGGCGGCGCGCTGGGGAGCGGCGGCGAGCGGCGCCACGGTGCCGAGTTGGGCGCGCAGGTCGGTATACTTCCAGTCCTCGATGCGGCGATGGGGCAGCCCCTGCCGCGCAAAATTCGCGAAAGCCTCGGATCGCGCATCGGCGACCGCGGCGGTTCCAGGCAAACGGTCGCGCGCCGCGGCGTAGATCGCGTCCAGCGGATTGTCCTTGGGCTTGAGAACGGCGACGCTCATGACTGCATCCGTCACGCCGCCGCGTCTTCGAACTGGGCGTAGCCGCTGGCCTCGAGCTCGAGGGCGAGCTCCTTGCCGCCGCTCTTCACGACGCGGCCCCGCGACATCACGTGCACCACATCCGGGATGATGTAATCGAGCAGGCGCTGATAGTGGGTGATCACGATCATCGCCCGTTCGGCCGAGCGCAACGCGTTGACGCCGTCGGCAGCGATCCGCAGCGCGTCGATGTCGAGGCCTGAATCCATCTCGTCGAGGATGCACAGGCTGGGCTCGAACAGCGCCATCTGCAGCACTTCGTTGCGCTTCTTCTCGCCGCCGGAGAAGCCGACATTGACGCCCCGGCGCAGCATGTCCTGGGGAATGCCGAGCCGCGCCGAGACCTCGCGCACCTTCTTGAGGAAGTCGGGAGTCGAATATTCGCCCTCGCCGCGCGCCTTGCGCTGGGCGTTGAGCGCCGTGCGCAGGAAGGTCATGGTGGCGACGCCGGGGATTTCGACCGGATATTGGAAGGCGAGGAAGACGCCCTTGGCGGCGCGCTCGTCCGGCGCCATGGCGAGCAGGTCCTCGCCCTTGAACAGGATTTCGCCGTCGGTGACCTCGTAGCCCGGCTTGCCGGCGATGACGTGGCTCAGCGTCGACTTGCCGGAGCCGTTCGGTCCCATGATCGCATGCACCTCGCCGGCATTCACCGCGAGCGACAGGCCGTGGAGGATCTCACGCTCTTCGACGCGGACCTTCAGGTTCTTGACTTCCAACAACGCCATCTGTGCGCCTTTCTGAATTTCTTCCGTCGTGGGGGCAAGGGGCGCTCACGCGCGCCGCCGCCGGCCTCAGCCCACGCTTCCTTCCAGCGAGATCGAGATCAGCTTCTGGGCCTCGACCGCGAATTCCATCGGCAGCTGCTGCAGCACGTCCTTGACGAAGCCGTTGACCACCAGCGCCACCGCCTCCTCCTGCGACAGCCCGCGCTGGACGCAGTAGAACAGCATGTCCTCGGAGATCTTCGAGGTCGTCGCCTCGTGCTCGAACAGCGCCGAGGCGTTCCTGGCCTCGATGTAGGGCACGGTGTGCGCGCCGCATTCGTCGCCGATCAGCAGCGAATCGCAGGCGGTGAAGTTGCGCGTGCCCCTCGCCTTGCGATGGGCGCTGACGAGGCCGCGATAGGTGTTCTGCGACCTGCCCGCGGCGATGCCCTTGGAGATGATCCGGCTCGTGGTGTTGTTGCCGAGATGGATCATCTTGGTGCCGGAATCGACCTGCTGGTAGCCGTTGGAGATCGCGATCGAGTAGAACTCGCCCCGCGAATTGTCGCCGCGCAGGATGCAGCTGGGATATTTCCAGGTGATCGCCGAGCCGGTCTCGACCTGGGTCCAGGAGATCTTGGAATTGCGGCCGCGGCAGTCGCCGCGCTTGGTGACGAAATTGTAGATGCCGCCCTTGCCCTCGGCGTTGCCGGGGTACCAGTTCTGCACCGTCGAATACTTGATCTCGGCGTCGTCCAGCGCCACCAGCTCGACCACCGCGGCGTGGAGCTGGTTCTCGTCGCGCTGCGGCGCGGTGCAGCCTTCGAGATAGCTCACATAGGAGCCCTTGTCGGCGATGATCAGGGTGCGCTCGAACTGGCCGGTGTTGCGCTCGTTGATGCGGAAATAGGTCGACAGCTCCATCGGGCAGCGCACGCCCTCGGGGACGTAGACGAAGGAGCCGTCGGAGAACACCGCCGAATTGAGCGTGGCGAAGAAGTTGTCGGAGGTCGGCACGACGCTGCCGAGATACTTGCGCACCAGCTCGGGATGCTCGCGCAGCGCTTCCGAGATCGGCATGAAGATGACGCCGGCCTTCTTCAGCTCGGCCTTGAAGGTGGTGGCGACCGAGACCGAATCGAACACCGCGTCGACCGCGATCCTGCGCTCGCCTTCGGGCCGCTCGACCCCGGCCAGCATCTCCTGCTCGCGCAGCGGAATGCCGAGCTTGTCGTAGGTCGCCAGAATCTCCGGATCGACCTCGTCGAGCGAGGCGAGCTTCTTCTGCTTGGGGGCGGAGTAGTAATAGAGATCCTGGTAGTCGATCCTGGGATAATCGACCCGCGCCCAGGTCGGCTCGGTCATGGTCAGCCAGCGGCGATAGGCCTCGAGCCGCCATTCCAGCATCCAGGCCGGCTCGCCCTTCTTGGACGAGATGAAGCGAATGGTGTCTTCGGACAGACCCTTGGGGGCCTTTTCGGATTCGATCGCTGTCTCGAACCCATAGCGATATTGATCGACGTCGATCTGGCGAACCCGATCGACCGTCTCCTGTACGGCTGCCATTCTCATCCTCCGCTCGCGGTTTCAAGGACCGCGGTGGAACAGATCAAAATCTTTAGGGTCTTTCGTTCCGGAAATCACCCATTTTTTGGAACCGTTCGACCCGCGGTTCGCTAGTGTCCCTATGTCTCCGAATGACCGTGCGAGCGTGAGGCAAACGATGCGGGAATTCGGAGACGGGACACTAGCGTCATTCCTTAGCTAATGCGCCGCTGACGGTTCTCCAAGCCTCGAGGGCGAGATCGACGTCCGCTTCCGTGATATCCCAGCCAAGACTGAACCGAATGGCACCCTCGGCGAGGTTGTCGGGCACGCCCATGGCGGACAGCACATGGGACCGCGTGACCTTCCCTGAGGAACAGGCTGAGCCGGACGACACCGCCACCCCGGCGAGGTCGAACGCAATCACCGCGGTTTCAGCCCTGAGCCCCGGCACACCGATCAGAGAGGTATTTGGCAACCGCTCGACCTCCCCGGAGAAGACCTCCAACCGAGGATACTGACGCAGCCCCCGCTCAAGGCGGTCGCGCAGGCAGGCCAACTGCTTTGCCTCAACCTCCTGGGCCGCCATCGCCGCCGCCACCGCGGCGCCGAAGCCGGCGATGCCGGCAACGTTTTCGGTGCCGGCCCGCCGGTTCTGCTCCTGGCCGCCGCCGGCGATCAATGGCCGCGGCCAGATCACCTCACCGGCAGTGACAACCGCCCCAACCCCCTTCGGGCCGCCGATCTTATGTCCAGATACGGTCACAAGATCCGCCTTCAGCTCTTTGAGAGATAACGGAATTCTCCCGAACGCCTGGATCGCGTCGGCATGCAGCAGACCGCCGGCTCGATGGACCAGTTCGGCGGCGGCGGCAACCGGCTGGATCGCCCCCGTCTCGTTATTGGCCACCATCAGCGACACCAGCGCCGGCGGCCCCTCGTTGAGCCTTTCGGCGAGATCGTCGAGATCGACCACCCCGTCCCGGCGCACCCGGATCCTGGTGATCCGATCGGCGGGAAACAGCCCGCCGGCCAGCACGGAGACGTGCTCGATGGCCGACACCATCAGTCGCTCCACCGCCGCCCCGGCGCCGCGGCGCAAGCCCGGGGCGAGCGCCGTCACATTGGCTTCGGTGCCGCCCGAGGTGAAAATGACATCACGCGCATCGGCGCCGAGCGCCGCGGCGACCGCCGCCCGCGCCTCGGTGACGAGGCGCCGCGCCTTCCGCCCCTCGGTATGGATCGACGACGGATTGCCGGTCACCTCCAGCGCCGCGACAATGGCGCTCCGCGCCTCATGGCGCAGCGGTGTGGTGGCGTTCCAGTCGAGATAGATCCGCGGCTGCTTCATTTCTGATCCGTCACTCCGGCCCTCCGAACGTCTCCATAGGCCCGATCGTGGACTGGCGGAAAGCCCTTCCCGATCAGGCGCCTTGCCAAACTGCTTGCTTTTTGCCCCTGCGCTTATGGTAGAACGCGGCCGCTGTTCATCCGGCGCCACGCGCCGAGAGCGTCGGCCCGGCGGCCCGCTCTGGCAGGTCGAAAGCCCGCTCGCGAATGGGAAGCGGGGCCCCCCCGGCCCGCCTGGTTTTGAGGATTCCGAATGCCTGAAGTGATTTTCACCGGTCCTGCTGGCCGGCTCGAAGGCCGCTACCACCCGGCCAAGCAAAAGAACGCGCCGATCGCGATGGTGCTGCACCCGCACCCCCAGTTCCACGGCACGATGAACCACCAGATCGTCTATCAGATCTACTACTCCTTCGTGGCGCGGGGCTTCTCGGTGCTCCGCTTCAATTTCCGCGGCGTCGGCCGCAGCCAGGGGTCGTTCGACCACGGCGTCGGGGAACTGTCGGACGCCGCTGCGGCGCTGGACTGGGCCCAGACCATCAATCCGGAGGCACGGGCCTGCTGGGTCGCCGGTGTGGCCTTCGGCGCCTGGATCGGCATGCAACTGCTGATGCGTCGCCCGGAGGTTGAAGGCTTCATCTCGATCGCGCCGCCGGCCAATCTCTACGACTTTTCCTTCCTCGCGCCCTGCCCCTCATCGGGCCTGATCGTCCACGGCGACAAGGACATCGTGGTGCCGCAGAAGGACGTCAACACCCTGGTCGACAAGCTGAAGACCCAGAAGGGCATCGTCATCGACCATCAGGTCATTCCCGGCGCCAACCATTTCTTCGACGGCAAGCTCGAGCCGCTGATGGAATCGGTAACGTCCTATCTCGACATGCGTCTCGCCAACGTGCGGTGAGCCGTCACTGACCGCTCCGCCGGACGGCTCTTGCTCCTGAGAAGCGCGGACGCTTCACCGAGACACCGCTCTTCTCGGATCACGGCCTCGCCATCACCCCGCCGGTCATCGGCCGCGGCACGCCGGTCGTCGCCGGATAACTCAGCGGCAGGCCACGCAGGCTGCGCGCGGCGAGGAAGGCGAAGGCCTGCGCCTCGATGGTATCGCCGGCCCAGCCGAGCGCGTCGGCGGCTTCCACCGAGGCCGGCGCCAATCGGTGGCGCAGCATCCGCATCATAGCCAGGTTGCGGGCGCCGCCGCCGGCGATGATCCAGGCCCGCGGCTCTTTGGGCAGATGCGGGATGATCCGAGCGATCGCCCCGGCGGTGAAGGCGGTCAGGGTCGCGGCGCCGTTCCGCACCGACATCTCAGGCAGCGCGAGCGCGGCGAACTGGTTGCGATCGAGCGATTTCGGCGGCGGCAGCGCGAAGAACGGATGGCCGAGCGCCCGCTCGACCCAGTCCGTATCGGCATCGCCCTGGCTCGCGAGGCGCCCGTCCTGGTCGAACGGCTGTCCGGTGACGCGGAAGACGTAGTCATCGAGCAGCGCGTTGCCCGGGCCGGTGTCGCAGGCGATCAGCGTGTCCTCGCCGTCGATATAGGTGATGTTCGAGACGCCGCCGATATTGACCACCACGATCGGCCCGGCGCAGTCGAGGCCACCGGTCAGAGCGCGGTGATAGACCGGCACGAACGGGGCGCCCTGTCCGCCGGCAGCGACGTCGGCGGCGCGAAAATCATGCATCACGGGAATATGCACGGCCCGGGCCAGGGCCAGACCGTCGCCGATCTGCACGGTCATCCGGCGCTCGGGCCGGTGCAGCACGGTCTGGCCGTGAAAACCGATGACGTCGACCGACTCGCGGGCGATGCCGTGCTGGGCGATGAAGGCCGCAACCGCTTCCGCATGGGCGCGGGTCACGGCCGCTTCGGCCTCCGCCAGCACGCCGGGACGCTCGTCGCGGGATTGCAGCGCGATGGCTTCCCCCAGGGCGTGGCGCAGCAGGGCGCGCTCCTGGGCGGTATAGGGCCGATAGCCGGAGGGGCCGAAACCGGTCACCCTGATCCCGTCGGTCTCGATCAGGGCAATATCGACCCCGTCCAGCGAGGTCCCGCTCATCATGCCAATTGCGGTCATCACCATGGCGTCTTTTCCCTGCTTCGACTCGAGGGAACCTATAGCGCCAAGGGCTTGAGCTCGCACCACCGGCGGCCAGGAACCCAAACTTGTATCGACACTCCACTTCTTATAATGCCACAGGGCGCCGCCCGGCGGCAGCCCCTCCCCGCATCATGCCTGATGGTGCGGTTACCAGTCCATCAAGCAGATCTCAGAATCATGGCCGCTTTCAAATCGGACTTCCTCCACGTCCTCCAGAGCCGTGGCTTCATCCACCAGGTTTCGGACGCCGAGGCCCTGGACGCGCTCGCCGCGAAGGGACCGATCACCGGCTATATCGGCTATGACGCCACCGCCTCATCGCTTCATGTCGGTCATTTGCTCCCGATCATGATGCTGCACTGGATGCAGCAGACCGGCCACCGCCCGGTTGCCCTGATGGGCGGCGGCACCACCCGGGTCGGCGATCCGTCGGGCAAGGACGAGAGCCGCAAGATCCTCAGCCGCGACGATATCGCCTACAACCTGAGCTGCATCCGCACGGTGTTCGATCGCTTCCTCCGCTTCGGCGAGGGGCCGACCAACGCCCTGATGCTGAACAACGACGACTGGCTGGCGCCGCTCAATTACATCGATTTCCTGCGCGAGGTCGGCCGCCACTTCTCGGTCAACCGCATGCTGTCCTTCGACAGCGTCAAGCTGCGGCTGGAACGCCAGCACGAACTGTCGTTCCTCGAATTCAACTACATGATCCTGCAGGCCTACGACTTCGTCGAACTCCACAAGCGGACCGGCTGCGTGCTGCAGATGGGCGGCTCCGACCAGTGGGGCAACATCGTCAACGGGATCGACCTCGGCCGCCGCATGGCCAATGCCCAGCTGTTCGCGCTGACGGCGCCGCTGCTGACGACGGCGAGCGGCGCCAAGATGGGCAAGACCGCCGCCGGCGCGGTCTGGCTGAGCGCCGACAAGCTCAGCGTCTATGACTACTGGCAGTTCTGGCGCAACACCGAGGACGACGACGTCGAGCGCTTCCTCAAGCTGTTCACCACGCTGCCGCTCGACGAGGTGGCGAAGCTCGGCGCCTTGCGCGGCCAGGAGATCAACGAGGCCAAGAAGGTGCTGGCGACGGCAGCGACCGCTCTGGTGCATGGCCGCGAGGCGGCGGACGGCGCCGCCGAAACTGCGCGGCGCACCTTCGAGGAAGGAGCCATCGCGGCCACCTTGCCGACGCTGGACATTCCGCGCACCGAACTCGCCGCCGGCGTCGGCGTGCTGACGCTGTTCGTGCGCGCCGGCCTCGTCGCCTCCAACGGCGAGGCGCGGCGCCAGATCAAGGGTGGCGGGCTGCGGCTCAACGACGAGCCGATCAGCGACGAGAAGCTGGTGGTGAATGCCTCCCACCTCACCGCGGAAGACGTCGTCAAGCTGTCCTTCGGCCGCAAGAAGCACATGCTGCTCAAGCCGGTGTAACGAACGCCGACCGTCACCCGGAGCGGACGGACGGCGCCGACCGCTCGTCAGTTGTTGGGCGCCGGATAGTTGTCGTTCGGAGTGGCCTGGCGACCGGTGCCGAAGTCGAAGATCTTGCGCAGCAGACCGGGCGCGATCGCCGAGATCGGGTTGACGCGCAGCACCGGCTTGCCGGGCGTGCCCACCACTTCATAGGTGATGCCGATCAGGCCTTCGTTGCTGCCGCCGCCGAGCACGAGACCGACGATCGGGATCTGGCCGAACATGTTGTTCAGCGCGTACATCGGCACGAAGGTGCCGCTCATGCGGACCTGGTTGGCCGGATAATTGATGCTGCCTTCGATGGTGGCGCCCACCGTCGGACCATGGACGATACCGTCCTTGATCGAGAGCTGACCGGCCTGCCGGGTGAATTCGGCCCGCATGTGCGTGAAGCTGACACCTTTGCCGCCCGCCTGCTGGTCGTTGGCGACGACGCGGTCGAGCGCCGCCTCGCCCTTGACCGAGAAGTCACGGATATTGAGCAGTCCGTCCTGGGCCGAGCCGTCCGAGGCCGGCGGATCCATCGCCACCCACATCTTGCCGCCATACATGTTGCTGTAGATGTCGGCGAAGCGGAACAGTGCCCCGGCGTCGCCGGTCTCGAGATAGACGACCTCGCGCCCCTGGTTGCGGCCGCGAATGTCGCCGGTCAGCGGCGCATCGCGGCCGACCTTGCCGGCCAGCTGGAAGGCCTTGATGACGCCGGCGCGGCGCGACAGCTTGAGGTCGACGCCGCGCAGCGCCTCGCCGAGATTGCCGGCCACCGCCCCCATCTTCAGGTCGAGGTCGAAGTCGAAGGCCTTGGTCTTGCTCTTGTCGGCATCCTTGCCCGACAGTGCCGACTTGATGAAGTTGCGGGCGTCGAACACGTCGCCGCGCATCGACACCTTGAGCGAGCCATCGGTGCCACGCTCGGCCTTCAGTGTCGCCTTGTCGCCTTCGGACGGCGAATACACCGGGAAATTGGCGTTGAGCACGTCGCCGTTCGGATCGAGTTCGAGCGAGCCCTTGATCTGCGCGCCGCCGCCGTCGATGACGATATCCTCCAACCGGGTCGACTGGGGCTTTTGCACCGCATTGAACACCACACGCCCGGCCTTGCCCGGGGCCTTCACCCAGCCCGGCAGCATGTTGTCGATGCGCGCGGCGGTGAGATCGGCCTCGATGCCAAGCTTGTTGTCGTGGTCGGAAGCGCCGATCTTGCCGTTGACCTTGACCGGGATGTTGCCGCTGACCGCCGGGCCGAGATCGACTCCGAGCCGGGCCCGGCCGGCATCGTCGAGCGTTGCCTGCAGTTTCACGTCGGCGTCGCCGCCGTCCGTCGACTTGCGGTAGTCGACGCTGGCCGGCTGGCCGGCGATCTTGACGTCGCCCTTGACCTGGTAGCCCTGGTTGTTGGCGACGATCTTGAGGGCGTTCGCCTCCAGCTTCTGGTTCATCACCAGCTTGTCGGCCGCGAATCCGGCGATGTCGACGTTGATGGAATACGTCGTGTCGGCCTTCGAGAGCTGGTTCTTGATCGGCAGGCCGAGCAGCACCTGCGCCGAGATGGTGCCCTTGCTCCCATTGGGATCGATCGGCACGCCGCTGAACTCCCTCAGGCGATCCGAAGCGAGGATTTCGGCCGCGGCCGGGACCGGACCGTCGATCCGGAAACGCACCCGCGCCGGCGGCGGCTTGGGCACAAAGTCGGGAATCTCGAAGACGAGATCCGAGATCGTCAGCCGCCGCCCGGCAGGCGTGTCGACGAGCCCCTGGCCGATATTGATCGTGGCAGTACGCCCGGTGACGCGCGCCTTCAGATCGGCGTCATGAAAGCCGGGAATCTCATCGACCGGATGCATCGCCACGTTGCTGGCGACGAAATTGATCGCAAGTCCGTCGTCCGGGATCGGCGGCCCGCTGCGCGACAAATTCCGCACCGGCGAGTTGACGGCGATTTCCATGCGCTGCAGCGTGCCCTTGTCGACCCGCTCGATGATCCATTCGCGCACTTCCGGCACGATGATGATCGGCCAGATGCGCTTGAGCGCCGACGCCGGCATCGGCGTGCCGGCGAGGCCGAGCATCAGCCGCGGTTCGCCCGTGTAGTCGATCGTCCCCGAACCGGCGATGCTGATCTCGCCGTTGCTGAAATCGGCCTGGGTGAGCAGGACACGCCGGTTGTCGGTGTCGAAACGGAAGCGCACGGCGATGCGGTTGAAGATCAGCGGCTCGTCGCCGGGCTTTTGCGGGCCGAACAGGATGGTGCCCCCGCTCAGGGTCAATTGCCAGTTCGGCACCGCATCATTGGGCGGCTCCATGTTGGCGAGCAGCGTCACCCGGTTGGCGCCGGACACCACCTGGAACGGCGCCACCATGACGCGACGGCTGGCATCCCAATCGATGCTGAGCTCCGCTGCGTCGATGTCCATGGGATAATCGGGCGTATCGAGATCAATGACCTGGCCCGCGCCCAGCGAGACTTTGCCGGTCATGAAGGTCGGCAGTCCATCGCGGCCGATTTCACCCCGCACGGATCCGCTCAGCGGCAGATCGGCGGTGTAGTGCAGATCCTTCAGCCGAAGCGCCAGGATGATGTTGCGGACCGGCGCATTGTCCGCGCTCAATTCGAGCGCGCGCACGCCGTCGCTGGCCGGCCCGACCACGGCCTTCAGCGACCAGGCATTCTTGCCCTCTTCCGCGAGGCTCACGGCAATGCCGCCACCGCTCGGCCGGCGCAGGCTGAGGCTGATGTTCTGGAACTTGAGACGGCTGCCGTTGCGCTGGTCGTCGACGATCAGGTTGCCGTTCTTCAGGCCGATCTCGTCGAGATTCTCGCCGTCGAGCCCGGTCCTGCTGAGGCCGTCCAGCCAATCCAGTCCGGCCAGCACTCCTTCCATGCCGCTGCGCCCGCCGCTCGGACGGCTCGCGCCCGCCGCATCCTGCGGCGGCGAGACCGTTGCGTCGGGGGGCGTCGTTTGCGGCTGCGGTGCCGACTGCCCGGCCTCGGCCGGCGGCGGCGCCCCGAGCGTGCCGCCCGCCGTGGTGACCCCGGTGGCGAGCGGACGGGCGCTCTCGCCGGTGGACACGATCACCGCACCGTCCGGGGTGATCCGCACCGACAGCTCGGCACCGACGAGATTGAGGCTCTGGGCGCGCAGCCGCCCCATCAGCAGCGCCAGGGTCGAAATCCGCACTTCAGCCTTGGGCGCGCTGGCGACGATGGCGCGGGCGCGATCGCGCACCACGATATCGCGAATTCGCACCGCGATCCGGATGTGCCCGGCCCGCTCGATCTGGGTACCGCCCACCTCGACCGTGTGTTCGTTGCCGAGATTGTCCTCGATGGCGCTGACCAGCCAGGGGGTGAGGAGATCGAGATTGATCGGGCCGGTGCCGAGACGCCACCACAACACGGCGAAGCCCGAGCCAAACAGCACCAGCAGGGTGGCCAGGACGGCGACGGCGGCGCGCAGGCGCCGCGCACTCGCCACGGCGTGACCGATCGCGCCCATCCCCTCGCCGAGATGCGTCAGCCACGATCCGCCGCGGCTCTTGAGCAACCGCCGCGCACGGGCGCACGCGGCTGCATCGTCCTCATGATGCCAGCCGCCGTGCTCGCGGTCGGACGCACCGGATTCGATGCGCGGCGTCCGCGCCGTGGTCGGCTCGTTTGCTGCCATGACCCCTTGGTGCTGGCGCGGCTGTCGTTGAGGGTGGTGCCCCGCCGAACGACGAGCGTCGAATGGAGACGAACGCTCGTGACCCGGCATCGCTGCCTTTCCCCGGTTCATGTGATACGCGGCCGTCCGATCCGGTTCGCGGCGGCGCGACAGATTCGCTTGCCACCATACCCCGCAACGGTCAGATATGCACCGCGCCGACCCTGGCCGATGGCCCCGGCCGCATCCTCACGATTAGTGTTTAAGACCCGGCGAAAGCGACGAAAGGAAGGCGTATGTCCAAGAAAACGCGAAAGAAATCCTTGGCTACCCCCTCCCCCCGGAAAGCCGCCGTCAAATCTTCAAGGCCATCGGCTCGCGCAGCTACGAAGACATCCAAGCCGGCTTCGGCGAAGAAATCTTCAGCCAAGGGGGCAACCAGGTCCTCGACCAAGGGGCGAGCGAAGGCCGCTGTGACCTCCGGCCGCGCCAAACCCGCCGCCAAGGTCGCCGCCAAGGTCGCCAAGACATCAAGGACAACCAGGGGCGCAAAGGCAACCAGGGCAACCAAGAAGCCCATCGACCAAGCCGCAGAAAAGCCCGCAGCCGGCAAGTCCATCCTCGCGGCGCCGCCCAAGCCGGCCGAGCGCCCTGCGCCCGCGGCCGTCGAAGCCGTCAGGCCCAAGCCTCGTTCCGCCGCCGCCTCTCCCGAGCCGTCCAAGGTGCCGGTCGAGGCGGTAGCGGCAGCCAGCGCCGAGGGCCTGGTGCCCGGCGGACCCGCCCCCGACTTCGACCTGCCGCGTGACGGCGGCGGCCGCGCTTGCCTCAAGGACTTCGCCGGACGCAAGCTGGTCCTGTTCTTCTACCCGCGCGCAAGCACCCCGGGCTGCACCAAGGAGGCGATGGATTTCACCCGCCTGAAGGCGGACTTCGAATCCTCGGGGGCCGACGCGATCGGCATCTCAGCCGACTCGATAAAGGCGCAAGACTCATTTCGAAACAAATACATGCTGAAGATTCCTCTCATCTCGGATGAAAATCAGGAGATGCTCAAGGCCTATGGCGCCTGGGGCGAAAAATCGATGTATGGCAGGACGTTCCTCGGGATTATTCGCACAACGGTTCTGGTTGACGCCAAGGGCCGTATTGCCCGCATCTGGCGCCACGTTAAAGTGGATGGCCACGCCGATGAGGTCCTTGCCGCCGCCCGCTCGCTCTGACCGACCGCAATGGACCACCAACGTTGGAAACGGGACAGTTAGGTCAAATCCGCCCGACCGCATTTCCCGAATGTTAACCATAGCAGGGCCAAATCGCTTCCGGTTTCGCTGCCGTCGCCGTCTGTTGCGGCGGGCGGCCGGGAGTAACGATGTCCTACCGACCCAATCACCACCCCGATCATCATCCCCACCATCACCCCCGCGAACAGGTCCGGCCTCAGCTGCGCCGTCAGCCGCTGCTGCGCCAGCCTCCGGCCGGACGCACCGGCTACACCTTTGCCCATGCCGGACGTCAGGTGCGGATCGGGCCGGTGGTGTTCTGGATCGTGGTCGGCACGATTACCGTCATGGGACTGTGGTCGGCGGCCACGGCGACCTATTTCGCCTTTCGCGATGACGTCCTGACCCGGCTGATCGCCCGCCAGGCAAACATGCAATACGCCTACGAGGATCGTATCGCCGAACTGCGGGCACGGCTCGACCGTACCACCAGCCGCCAGATGCTCGACCAGGAACAGTTCGATCGCAAGCTCGAGCAGATCACACGTCGCCAGCAGGCGTTGGAATCGCGCGCCTCGGCCATGAACCAGCTGCCGGATGTGGCGGCGACCGGTTCGATCCGTCCCGCCGCCAAGAACATCAGCGACACGGCGCCGAGCGCCACGCCCAAGCCCTCCCCGATCAGCGACACCGTGACCTTCGTCGCGCCACCCGATCGCGAGGCGAGACTGGAGCCGCGGGTACCGGCCCCGGCGGCTCCCCAGCCGACCCAATACGCCAAGCTGCAGGGCCTCGATTCGACGTTGAGCCGGCTGCAGACGTCGCTCGACCAGGTCGAGACCCGGCAGATCGCCACGCTGAATGCCGTCGAGGATCAATATGAAACCCGGATGCGCCGCATGCGCGGGGTGTTCAGCGATCTCGGCCTCGACGTCGGCCAGATGGAGGGGGCCGCGTCGGTTCGAGGCGTCGGCGGGCCGTTCGTGCCGCTCAAGCCGCCGCGCGATGCCGACAGCTTCGCGCGTCAGATCTATCGCATCAACGTGACCCGCGCCGAGATGGAGCGGCTGAACCGCACCCTGGCGCTGGTGCCGTATCGCAAGCCGGTGCTGGGCGAGGTCGAATTCTCATCGGGATTTGGTGTCCGAAGCGATCCCTTCCTCGGTCGCCCCGCCATGCATACCGGGCTCGATTTCCGTGCCTCCATGGGCGATCCGGTGCGCGCCACCGCCAATGGACGGGTCGAGACCGCGGGCTGGAGCGGCGGTTACGGCCGGATGATCGAAATCAACCACGGCAATGGCCTGTCCACCCGCTACGGCCATCTCTCGGAGATCAAGGTCAAGGTCGGCGATGCGATCAAGATCGGCCAGATCATCGGCGCCGTCGGTTCGACCGGGCGCTCGACCGGCCCGCATCTCCATTATGAAACGCGCATCGAGGGGGAAGCGGTCGATCCCCAGAAGTTCCTGCGCGCCGGGGTGCGGCTGTCGGCCGGCTGAGCGGTCCTCCTTGTCCGGCCGGCGGAAACATGGTTTCTCGCCGCTGTGGTGGATCAGAACCTCCCTTCAAATTTGCGCGTCGGCCCCCGCTATCCGCGCCTCGGCCGTGCCGGCTTCCGGGCGGCGCGCTGGCTCGGCGCGAAGCTGCTGGCGGCGGCCGGATATCACGGCCTCGACAGCCCCTTCGCCAAGGAGCGTCTGCGCGAGATCGGCGACCGCCTGAGACGCGGCGACGCCGTCCTGCTCGCCGGTCTCGGCGCCCCCGGAACGCACAATTCCGGCGTCGCGCTGATCGAGGTCACCCAGGCGGGGCCGCGGCTGATCGTCAACAACGAGGAAGAGCGCTTCTCCGGCATCAAGCACGCGACGCAGTATCCGCGGCTTTCGATCGAGGCGATGCGCGAGACCTTGCGACGCATGGGCCGCGACGTCGGCGACATCGCCGCCTGGCTCACCACCTGGGATTATCCCGCCCTCGCCGGCACCCTGATCCGGACCGTGCTGGAAGAAGCGCCCGGCAGCCTCAAGCTGCTGCGCACCACCAGCGCCGCAGGCTTCGACGGCCACCACCTCGAGCAGATGACGCGCACGCCGAAGATCCTCGGCCGCCAGCTCGGCCTCGACGGCCGCGTGCCTCTGATCCTGTTGCCGCATCACGACAACCATGCCTGGTTCTCCTTTGCCGCCTCGCCCTTCGACGACACGACGGAGCCCGTGGCCATCGCCGTGCTCGACGGCACCGGGGATCGCGGTTCGGTCTCGCTCTATGCCAGCCTCAATGGGCGCATGCGCCAGCTCGCCTGCAACGACAGCGTCTTCGACTCCCTCGGCGCGTTCTACAGCGTGATCGCCTCGACCCAGGGCGGCTGGACCTGGCTGTCCTGCGAGGGCCGCTACATGGGTGCGGCGGCCTGGGGCGATATGAACCGCGCCACCAACCGCTACTATCGCGGCCTGCGCGAGGTGCTGCATTTCGGCGAAGGCGGCGCGATCCAGCTCAACCGGGCGCTGGGCTACTGGTATCGCGACCCGTTCGAGCGGCCCTATTCGCCGCAGCTCATCGAGCTGCTCGGACCGCCGCTGCAGCCGGAACAACTATGGAATCCCGACGCGATGCTGCGTGTCGAGGATATTCAGCACCGCCCCGACACCCAGGACCGCCTGGACAAGGCCGCGGCCTGCCAGATGGTGTTCGAAGACGCCATGATCCATGTCGTCGACCACCTGCTGCGTACGACCGGCGCCCATCGCCTCGTGCTCACCGGCGGCGTCGCCCTCAACGCCGTCGGCAACATGCGCATGCTCGAGCATTTCGACCGCGCCTGGTTCCGTGCCGCGCAGGGGCGCGACACGACGCTGCATCTGTGGGTGCCGCCGATGCCCGGCGATCCCGGCGTCACCGTCGGCGCGGCGTGGCGCTTCGCCAACCTCGCCGGCGCCGGACGGGGGGAGCCGCTGAGCCACGCCTTCTACTGCGGCGAGGCGCCGAGCGGCGGCGCCATCGCCGAGGCGCTGACGGCGGCGCCCGACATCGCGTCGCAGCCGATCGGCGAGATCGCAACCGTGGCCGGCCGCGACGCCATCGCCGACCTGATGGCCTTCATGGTGGCGGACGGCGCGGTGATCGCGCTCGATCAGGGACCGGCGGAGACCGGCCCCCGCGCACTCGGCCATCGCTCGATTTTCGCCAACCCGTGCGATCCATTGGTGCGCGAACGGCTCAACGAGCGGGTGAAATACCGCGAGGCGATCCGGCCGCTGGCGCCGATGGCGACACGCGAGGCGGCGCTCGACCTGTTCGAGTTGCAGGAGGGCGCCTCCGACGCCGACTACAACGCCTATAACTACATGGTGCTGACGGCGCGGGCCAAACCGCAGGCCCAGGCGAAGGTCCCGGCGGTGGTCCATGCCGACGGCACCGGCCGCATCCAGATCGTGCGCGAGGCGGACGATCCCCTCACCTATGCTTATCTGAAGGCGCTCGGGCGTCATGTCGGCGTCGAGCTCTCGGTCAATACCTCGTTCAACGTCGCCGGCCCGATCGCCCAGACGCCGCAGCAGGCGATCGAGACGCTGCGCAAGTCCAGGGGGCTCGATGTCGTGCTGATGGTCGCCGACAGCGGCGAGGTGTTCGCCGCCTGGCACGGCGGCGAGCGCGACAGCGGACGCTTCACCGGCTGGCTGGCGGCGTGGCGAGCCGCCCGAAGTGAAACCACGATGGCGTTCGCGCCATCGTCACGGAGCTGACCGGCACAGCCGTCGGCTCATTCCAGGCGCGCCGGAGCAAAGACGGCTCTATCCGGCTCTCTCCGCTCTCGCCTTCCTGACCGCGTTGATCATCCGCCCGTCGAGGAGCAGCAGCGCGCTGCCGATGATCAGCGCACCGATGATTTCACTCAGCGTCAAAGCCTCGCCGAGCAGCAAATGGCCGAGGATGATCGCGGTTACCGGAACAAGCAGCGTCACCAGCATCACATTGACTGCCCCGGACCGCGCCAGGATCTGAAAGAACAGGATGTAGGCCAGCGCGGTGGACATCACCGCGAGGCCGAGCAGCGCCAGCAAGGTCGCCGCGCCGGGCATCGGCAATGTCCACGGCTGCTCGATGATCGAGGCCAGCACCACCAGGACGAGGCTGGAGGCGGTGAGTTGTCCAGCCGCCGACACCAGCGGCGGAATGCCTGCAAGCATCCGACGTCCCCACAGACCGGACAAGCCGTAGCTCAGCGCGGCAGCGAGGCACAGCGCGATCCCCAGACTCTCCCGCCCGGTCATCCCGACGGCCTCCATGCGCACGACGACAACGCCGACAAATCCCAGCGCAACGCCGGCGATCCGCCCGAGCGTCAGGCGCTCGTCGCCGCTGACCGCAAGAATGATGACCGCGAAGATCGGTGTCGTGGCGTTGAGAACCGATGCCAGCCCGGCAGTGATCGAGGTCTGACCGGTCGCGATCAGCGACATCGGCACGACGTTGTTGAGCAGCCCCATGCCGACGAAAGGAACCCAGCCGGAGACTGTCGAAGGCAACCGCAGTCCGGCGATCTTCAAAACGGGCCACAGCACCAGCGCGGCGACGGCGACGCGCACCAGAATGACCGTCAGCGGCGGCAGCTCCCTCACCGCAACGCCGATGAAGAGAAACGAGCCGCCCCAGAGCACCGACAATACGATCAGGCGAAACCACGTGGGCCGGTCGATCGCCGTTGCTGTCGGCATTTCACATCCCGTCTCTGGGCCGGCTTGCGATGCCATCCGGGCGCAGCTCTGTCCGAACGACGAAGCGGCCTGAAGCATGCCTATGGGGCGGCGATCGCGCCACCCGATTTGCGTGATCTTCGAACAAAGCAGCGAACGCCAGCCGACGACGTCAATCGACGATGTCAGTCGACGTCCTCGATCGCGCCCGGCGAGGTGCCGAAGGCCTTCTGGGCCAACGTCGCGGCCATGAATTCGTCGAGCTCGCCGTCCAGCACGCCCTGGGTATCGGAGGTCTGCACGCCGGTGCGCAGGTCCTTCACCATCTGATAGGGCTGCAGCACGTAGGAACGGATCTGATGGCCCCAGCCGATATCGGTCTTGGCTGCCTGGTCGGCGACGGCCTGGGCCTCGCGCTTCTTCAGCTCCATTTCGTAGAGTCGGGCGCGCAGCATGTCCCAGGCCTGGGCCCGGTTCTTGTGCTGGGAACGGCCGGCCTGGCAGACCACCGCGACGCCGGTCGGAATGTGCGTCAGCCGCACAGCGGATTCGGTCTTGTTGACGTGCTGACCGCCGGCGCCGCCCGAGCGCATGGTGTCGGTGCGGACGTCGGCTTCCTTGATGTCGATCTGGATGCGATCGTCGACCACCGGAAACACCGCAACGCTTGAGAACGAGGTGTGCCGGCGAGCATTGGAATCGAACGGCGATATCCGCACCAGGCGATGCACGCCGCCCTCGGTCTTCAGCCAGCCATAGGCGTTGTGGCCCTTGATCTGGATGGTCGCCGACTTGATGCCGGCCTCTTCGCCCTCGGTCTCTTCGAGGTATTCGACCTTGTAGCCGTGCTGTTCGGCCCAGCGCGTGTACATGCGCAGCAGCATGGCCGCCCAGTCCTGGCTCTCGGTGCCGCCGGCGCCCGCATGGACCTCGACATAGCTGTCATTGGCGTCGGCTTCACCCGACAGAAGGGCCTCGAGCTCCCGCCGCGCCACTTCCTTCTTCAGCGCGCGCAGGGTGGCTTCGGCCTCGGCGACCACGCCGTCGTCGTGCTCTGCTTCGCCGAGCTCGATCATGCCGATCTGATCCTCGAGCTCACGCTCGACCTTGCCGATGCCGCCGAGCTGGTCCTCCAGGGAGGTCCGCTCCTGCATCAGCTTCTGGGCCTTCTGGGGATCGTTCCAGAGATCGGGGTCTTCAGCGAGCTTGTTCAGCTCTGCAAGGCGGGCAGTCGATGAATCGACGTCAAAGATGCCTCCTCAGCAGCCCGACTGACTGCTTGATCTCTTCGACGAGGCGTTCGATTTCGGGGCGCATGGATCCAGAACTCGGTGCCGAATGGCGATGGGCGGGGTTTAGCGGCTCACCGCCGCAAAGGCAATCGTGTGCGCCGGATCGATCCGTCTCAGTAGAGACCGCCGGTGCCGGAGCGGATGATGGCGCGGTCGGCGTCGGGCGAAACCGCGAGCGCGCGGCCGTCGGCGTCGGCGACGCCGATCACCGAATAGTTGTCCGGCGGCGCGGTGCCGGGCTTGAACGCCTCGAGGATCGACGCACCACCCGAGCCCGGAGACACCCGGGTTCCGGTCTTGGGGTCGACGCGGACCAGCTTGATGCCCGCCGGAATGCGGAACGGAATCGCCGGCTTGTCGGCGAGCGCGATCTTGAGGAAGTCGCGCGCCACCGGCGCGGCGAGATGGCCGCCGGTGGCGCCGCGGCCGAGATGGCGCGGCTTGTCGTAGCCGATATAGACGCCGACGACCACGTCCGGCGAAAAGCCGATGAACCAAGCGTCCTTCTCGTCGTTGGTGGTGCCGGTCTTGCCGGCGATCGGCTTGCCGACCTCGCGCAGCACCGTTGCGGTACCGCCCTGCACCACTCCTTCCATCATCGAGGTGATCTGGTAGGCGGTCATCGGGTCGAGCACCTGCTCGCGACGGTCGACCAGTGTCGGCTCGGGCTGACTCTTCCAGTCCGCGGCGTCGCAGCCGCGGCATTCGCGCTGGTCGTGGCGGTAGATGGTGTGGCCCCAGCGGTCCTGGATGCGGTCGATCAGGGTTGGCTTGATGCGCCGGCCGCCGTTGTCGAACATCGAATAGGCGGTGACCATGCGCAGCACGGTCGTCTCGCCGGCGCCGAGGGCATAGGACAGATAGTTCGGCAATTCGTCATAGACGCCGAAGCGCTTGGCGTATTCGCCGATCAGCGGCATGCCGACGTCCTGGGCGAGGCGCACGGTCACCGTGTTCAGCGAGTGCTTGAGCGCGTTGCGCAGCGTGGTCGGGCCGTAATACTTGCCGGTCGAATAGTTCTCGGGCCGCCAGACACCGGCGCCCTGTCCCTGGTCGATTTCGATCGGCGCATCGACCACCACCGTCGACGGCGTGTAGCCGTTGTCCATCGCCGCCGAATAAACCAGCGGCTTGAACGACGAACCCGGCTGGCGATAGGCTTGGGTGGCGCGGTTGAACTGGCTCTGGTCGAAGGAGAAGCCGCCGATCATGGCCTGGATACGGCCGGTGAGCGGATCCATCGCCACCAGCGCACCGGAGACTTCCGGAATCTGCCGGAGCCGGTACTGACCTTCCACTTTCGAGCCGTCCTTGGCGAGCAGCGGATCGACATAGATGACGTCGCCCGGCGACAGCACCTGGGCGAGGCTGGTCGGTGTCTTGCCGCGGGTCGCTCCTTGCGTCGGACGCGCCCAGCGCACGCCTTCCAGCGTGATCAGGCCGCTCTGGCGATCCTTCATCACCGCGCCGCCGAGTTCGCGGCCCGGCTGGAATCCGATGCGGGCCGACTGATCGCTGATCTCCAGCACCACGGCGAGCCGCCACGGCGAGATGTCGTTGAGCGATTTGACGTCGGCAAGCTTGACGCCCCAGTCGCCGCTGATGTCGATCTTGGTGGTGGCGCCCCGCCAGCCCTGGGCCTCGTCGTAACTGACGAGACCGTCGGCGAGCGCCTTGCGGGCGGCGAGCTGCAGTTTGGGATTGAGCGTGGTACGAACCGACAGCCCGCCTTCATACAGCTTCTTCTCGCCGTAGCGTTCGAAGATGTCGCGGCGGACTTCTTCGGCGAAATATTCGCCGCCGACGATATGCGCCGGGTTCGAACGGTTGGTGACGACGAGCGGATCCTTGCGGGCCTGGTCGGCCTCGGCCTGCTTGATCCAGCCGTTCTCCAGCAGACGATCGATGACATAGTTGCGCCGCTCGACGGCGCGGTCGTGGTTGCGCACCGGATGCAGCGCCGCCGGGGCCTTGGGCAGCGCCGCGAGATAGGCCGCCTCCGCCACCGACAATTCGTTCACCGACTTGTCGAAATAGACCAGCGATGCGGCGGCGACACCGTAGGCGCCGAGGCCGAGATAGATCTCGTTGAGATAGAGTTCGAGAATCTTGTCCTTGGAATAGGCGCGCTCGATCCGCATCGCGAGCAGCGCTTCCTTGATCTTGCGCGTGAACGACACTTCGTTGGTGAGCAGGAAGTTCTTCGCCACCTGCTGGGTGATGGTCGAGGCGCCCTGGGGCCGCCGCCCCGACCCGTAGTTCTGGGCATAGAGCACGACGGCACGGGCAAGACCGGTAAAGTCGATGCCGCCATGCTCGTAGAAATTCTTGTCCTCGGCGGCAAGGAACGCGTTGATCACCCGCTTGGGGATCGCCTGGATGGGCAGATAGAGCCGGCGCTCCTTGGAGTATTCCGCGAGCAGCGCGCCGTCGGCGGCGTGGACGCGCGTCATCACCGGCGGCTCATAATCCTGAAGCTGCGAATAATCCGGCAGGTCCTTGGAGAAATGCCACACCGCGCCGGAGACGACTGCGACCCCGACCAGGAATACGATGGTTCCTGCTGCAAACAGGAAGCCGAGAAAGCGCAGCAGCAATCGCATCCGAATTGTCCGTTCAACCCCTGCCCGCCCCGCGCCGGATCTCGCTCCGGATCGTGCGTTCCATTTCGCGGTCCCGGGACCGCACAACCAGCCGCCCGCGATGATTCCCCGCGGATGGGGCTAAGGTTTTATAAAGCGGCGGCTGTGGCCAAACTAGGGCTTATTGTCCTGCCTCGACCCGGCTTTCGCGCCCGGCGACGGCGGCCGTCGTGCCGTCCGAAACCACCCGCTTGCCGAAGAAGGCTTCGATCGCCTGCCCGACCGAGCCGACCGTCCGCGACCGCCAGCTCTCGGAGACGAGATGCTGGAGATCGTCCTTGTTGGTCACGTAGCCGAGTTCCACCAGCACCGACGGCACATCGGGCGCCTTGAGAACCTTGAATCCCGCTGATTTCAATGGGTGCTTGTGCAGCCGGGCGACCCCCTTCAGCTCCCCTGCCAGCAGGCGGGCGAAGCGATTGGAGAAGGTCTTGGTCTCGCGCTGCGCGAGATCGATCAGGATGTCCGCAACCTCGGTCGGCTCCTCGGTCAGATTGACCCCGCCGATCGCATCCGCCTTGTTTTCAGCGTCGGCGAGCCGCTCCGCCTCGGCATCCGACGCCCGGTCCGACAATGTGTAAATCGTCGCGCCCTGGGCATCGCCCTCGCCCTTCGGCAAGGCGTCAGCATGGATCGAAACGAACAGCGCGGCTTTGCGCTCCCGTGCGATCTTCACCCGTTCGCCGAGCGGGATGAAGGTGTCGTCGCTGCGGGTCATGACCACACGGTACTTGCCCGTCTTTTCGATCTGGGCGCCGAGGCTCCTGGCGAATTCGAGCACCAGATCCTTTTCGGCCTCGCCGCTCGGTGCCATGGTGCCGTTATCGATGCCGCCATGACCGGGGTCGAGCACGATCACCGGCCGCAGGTCAGGCGTCTCCGCCGCTGCCGGACCGGCGGCATTGGCCACCACCGCGCCGGTGGGCGCCGGATCGCCGAGCCCGGGCCGCACGGCGGCGCCGCCATCCGCCGCCTGGGCCTGGCGGAAGGCCGCCTTGTCCACCGCCGCCAGTTCGACGATCAGCCGGGACGGCTGGCCATTGGCGGCATCAAGCACATACGCCTTTTCGATCCTGGCCGGTCCGGTCAGGTCGAAGACCACGCGAGAGCCCCCCGGCATCACGAGACCGTAGCGGAAGGCCTTGATCAGTCCGCGGCCGGTGTGCCCGACCCCCGCCGCCAGCTGGAATGTGGTCTGAGGGATGTCCAGAATCACCCGGTAAGGATCTGCCAGGGTGAAGGCATGCACATCGACGCGGCGGTCGAGGTCGAGGATGAAACGGGTCTGTTTGTCGTCGCCGGCGATACGGACGTCGCGGGCGACCGGAAACTCCGGCTGGGCCACACTCGCCGCCATCGCCACCGTTGATTCGGCCGCCATCGCCGGCGCCGAACCCGGCCCCGTACCGGCCAATGCCGTCATGCAGCACAGCGCCAGCCCGCCAAAGGACGGGGACGATAGCCGAGCCAATAGATGCTGGTATGTGCGGCGAGCCACCGAATCCAAGCCTCCACCCGGCCCTTGATAGCCGAATAGAGCCACAGGGTTAATCGCCCCTTAAGGGGGTGTGGCCGTTTCAGGGCGACTGTTGCCGGGTGGCGACGCTCCCTTGCCAGCACCCGGCAATCGACGTATGTAAACGTTTGCTGACGGTATAACTCCCGGTTGCGTCGCGTTCAGCCTCCCGGTGCAGCGCCGGTCATTCGGACCACCTAGATCCTATCCTTTAGGTCCGGATGTCTTGCGTGCCTTTCCGCAGCCCGCCTTGGTCAGCGCAGTGCGCGACCGCCGCGGGCTCGGTTCAAGCCCGAGCGGCCGCCCGGCCCGGATGGACACCTCAATGGTCGACATCCTCCAGGGTTCCGGGGTCGCACCTCTCAACCGGAGCCGCTTCAGCCGGTCACGATGCCGCGAGGCATGGTTGCGAAGGCCGGTTGTGTGGCCGGCGAGCGCCTCCTGCGCTGCACCGATCCGCCAGCGACGAATAAAGGCGGCTGTCCTGCCGCACCGCATAGAACGGGCCGACGCTTGATGCGCCAGACTCAATTGCCAATCTCAGCCGCCGCGAAGTCGCCGACGCGCGCCATCATGGCGCATCGGCTGTTCGCCCGACCTGAGCGGGCAAAGCGCATCGAGAGCTCCTTCGGCCTTCCCCTCACCCCCGAATCAGGTGGACCGTCACCCAACCCCGCCGCGCGCCTTGCGCCGGCCGACAGACGGGCGTTCCGCCGCCGAGAGTTTTCCAATGCCAAACAAGATGTTGATCGATGCCACCCATCCGGAAGAAACCCGGGTCGTGGTGGTCCGCGGCAATCGCGTTGAAGAGTTTGATTTCGAGTCAGCCCAGCGCAAGCAGCTCCGCGGTAATATCTACCTCGCTAAAGTCACCAGGGTCGAACCCTCGCTGCAGGCCGCCTTCGTCGAATACGGCGGCAACCGGCACGGCTTCCTGGCCTTCAGCGAAATCCATCCCGATTACTATCAGATCCCGGTTGCCGACCGGCAGGCGCTGATCGAGGCCGAGGAGCGCGCCCACCGCGAGGCTGAGGAAGAATCCGAGCACCGCGATCGTCGCCGTCGGTCGCGCCATCGCGGCGCGCGCCGCCGCGGCCATGGCGAACGGGTGCGCAGCGAAATCGTCGAAGGTGGCGCCGAGGCGCCGGCCGCCGCATTCGAGGGCGAGGCCCAGGCCGTCGCCGAGGCAAGCCATGGCGAAGCGCCCTATGGCGAGGCTGGACACGCCGAAGCGCAGCACAATGATGCAGAACTTGGCGAAGCGCGTCGTGCCGATGCCCGCCATGACGACGACGGCCGCGAGCTGATCCACGACGATCACGCTCACGATGACGACGTGCCGCCGGTGGTCGCCCGCGGTTTCGACCGGCCTGACGTCGTCGCCGCGAGCGGGGAAGCCGCCGACGAGTATCACGACGACGAAACCCACGGCGGCGAGTTCGGGGCAGCCGACGATCGCGATGGCGGCCACACCGAGGACGATCACGGGCACCCTGACGACCATGAGCACCATGGTGAGCCTCATGCCGTCGAATTCGCTGCCGACACCGGCGAAGCGGTCGAGGCCGGGGCCGACGACGACGAGGATGACGACGAGGACGACGAAGAGGAGACCGAAGACGAAGCGGTCGAATCCGTCGGCGGCGACGACGCCCTCGAGGAGGTTCCCGAGCGTGCCTTCCGGCCTCGCCGCCAGTACAAGATCCAGGAAGTCATCAAGCGCCGCCAGGTGATGCTGGTGCAGGTCGTCAAGGAAGAGCGCGGCAACAAGGGCGCGGCGCTGACCACCTACCTGTCGCTCGCCGGCCGTTACGCGGTGCTGATGCCCAACACCGCCCGCGGCGGCGGCATCAGCCGCAAGATCACCTCGGCCCAGGACCGCACCCGTCTCAAGGAGGTCGTGCAGGATCTCGACGTGCCCGAGGGCATGGGCATCATCCTGCGCACCGCCGGCGCCTCGCGCACCAAGCAGGAGATCAAGCGCGACTTCGAATACCTGATCCGGATGTGGGAGACGGTGCGCGACCTCACGCTGCAGTCGCAGGCGCCCACCCTGGTCTACGAGGAAGGCTCGCTGATCAAGCGCTCGTTGCGCGACCTCTACAACAAGGAGATCGACGAGATCCTGGTCGCCGGCGAGGACGGCTACCACGAAGCCCGCGATTTCATGAAAATGCTGATGCCGACGCATACCCGCGCGGTGAAGCTCTATCGCGACCAGCAGCCGCTGTTCTCGCGCATGGGCGTCGAGAGCCAGCTCGACGCGATGTTCTCGCCGACGGTGCAGCTGCGCTCGGGCGGCTATATCGTCATCAACCAGACCGAGGCGCTGGTCTCGATCGACGTCAACTCTGGACGCTCGACCCGCGAGCATCACATCGAGGACACGGCGCTCAAGACCAATCTCGAGGCGGCGGAAGAAGTCGCGCGGCAACTACGGCTGCGCGACCTCGCCGGGCTGATCGTCATCGATTTCATCGACATGGACGAGAAGCGCAACAACCGCTCGGTCGAGCGCAAGCTCAGCGAGTGCCTGCGCCATGACCGCGCCCGCATCCAGGTCGGCCGGATCTCGCATTTCGGCCTGCTGGAGATGTCGCGCCAACGCATCCGCGCCAGCGTGCTCGAGAGCTCGACCGAGCCCTGCCCGCATTGCGGCGGAACCGGTCACGTCCGCTCGGTCGCCTCGGTGGCGCTGCAGCTGCTGCGCGGCCTCGAAGAAGTGCTGATGAAGGGCGCGACCCACAATCTCGTCGTGCGGACCCGCACCGAGGTCGCGCTCTACGTCCTCAACCACAAGCGCGGTCATCTGCGCGATCTCGAGAACAGCTTCAAGGTCACGCTGTCGATCCTCGCCGACCCGACCGTCAACGGCCAGCAGTCCTATGTGATTGACCGTGGCGAACAGGTCCACACGCTGGAAGCGGCCAAGGCGCTGCTCGCCGCCCAGGCGGCAGCGGCGCCGCCTGCGCTGATCGAGCCGCCCGATGAAGACGAGTTCGGCGACTTCGAGGGCGAACTCGAGAGCGAGGACACCGAGGAAGCCGCCGAGGGCGCTCCCGCCGAGGAATCGGGCGAGGCTGGCGAAGGCGGCCGTCGCCGCCGGCGGCGGCGACGGCGTCGCGGTCGTAGCGGGGAAGCCCGCGAGGGCGCTCCCGGTTCCGAGGAGCAGCTCGAAAGCCCGGCGATCGTCCCGTCCGACGATGCCGAGCCGAGCGAGACCTCCGAGGTCGATGAAGGCGAAGGCGCCGAAGACGAGTCCGAGGAGCGTGAAGGTCAGGAGCAGGTCGAAGCTGGTGGTGAGCGCCGTCCGCGCCGCCGTGGACGCCGCGGTGGCCGGCGCCGCCGGGGCGGTCAAGACGGTGCCGAAGGGCAAGAGCATGAGGGCTCGGCGGCAGCCATTTCCGACGAGCTCCACGTCTCGCCGCCGGACGTCGCAGAGGCCGTCGCCGATCTGAACGGCGCCGCGCCGGTTGAAGCGCCGCAGGCGCCCGCCGCGCCGGAAACCGACAGCGGTGACGGCGACACCACCAAGCCCCGCCGCGGCTCGACGATTCGTGAGAAGGTGAGCTTCTTCACGGCCGAGCCGCAGGGCGACGCCGCGCTGCCGCCCGCCGAAGCCCCGGCCCCCGCGGCCGAAGCCGCTCCGTCGCCGGAGAGCGCCCCGGCTCAGCACATCGCTCCCGCGCCACAGGCGCCGGCGCCGCAGCCGGCCGAATCTGCCGCGCCGCGCAAGGCCGGCTGGTGGTCGCGTCGCTTCGGCGGCGGCAACTGAAGACGACGAGGTCGGCGGGGGAGCCCTCGCGCCGGACGGATCGAGTTGCGAGCCCTTGAAAAAAAAACGCCCGGCCGATCGGCCGGGCGTTTTCGTCTGGGGTCGACGTGCCGGCGGCTCAGCCGGTGGTGATCGCCGTCTCGACGTCGGACGGATCGACGGTCCGGTTGAGCGCGGCATTGAGCTTGTCGCGATCGAGCTCGCCCTCCCACCACGAGACGAACACCGCGGCAACGCCGTTGCCGGTGATGTTGGTCAGCGCGCGGCATTCGCTCATGAACTTGTCGATCGAGAACACGATCGCCATGCCGGGCACCAGTGCCGGATTGACCACGCTCAGCGTCGCCGCAAGCGTGATGAAGCCTGCGCCGGTGACGCCGCTCGCGCCCTTGGAGGTCAGCATCGCCACCACCAAAATGGTGAGCTGCTGGTTCAGCGTGAGGTCGAAGCCGAGCGCCTGGGAGATGAACAGCGTCGCCAGCGTCATGTAGATGTTGGTGCCGTCGAGGTTGAACGAATAGCCGGTCGGCACCACGAGACCGACGACCGACTTCGAACAGCCGAGCCGCTCCAGCTTCTCCATCAGCTGCGGCAGCGCGCTTTCCGACGAGCTGGTGCCGAGCACGATCAGGAGTTCGTCGCGGATATAGCGGATGAACTTGAAGATGCTGAAGCCGACGAAGCGCGCGATCAGCCCGAGCACCACGACGACGAAGATCCCCGCGGTCAGATAGAACAGCGCGATCAGGCCGAACAGGTTGCCGAGCGCCTGGGGGCCGAACTTGCCGATGGTGTAGGCCATGGCGCCGAAGGCGCCGAGCGGCGCCGCCTTCATGACGATGGCGATGACGCCGAATACCGCATGCGCGGTGTCGTCGATCAGGTTGCGCAGCGTATGGCCGCGCTCGCCGAGCGCCATCAGGGCAAAGCCGAACAGGATGGCAAACAGCAGCACCTGCAGGATGTCGCCACGGGCGAGTGCGCCGACGACGCTGTCGGGAATGATGTTGAGGACGAAATCCACCGACTTCTGAGACTCGGCCTGCTTGATATAGCCCGCGACCGCCGCGGCGTCCGGCCTGGCGGCAAGGCCGTGACCGACCTGGAACAGGTTGCCGACGACGAGGCCGAGCAGCAGGGCGAAGGTCGAGACGATCTCGAAATAGAACAGCGCCTTGATGCCGACCCGGCCGACCTTCTTGGCGTCCTGGATATGGGCGATGCCGGAGACCACCGTGCAGAAGATGATCGGCGCGATCACCATCTTGATGAGCTTCACGAAGCCGTCGCCGAGGGCCTTGATCCATTCATTGGTGGCGAGCTTGGGATCGAGCCAGCCGACCACGATGCCGAGCAGGATCGCGATCAGCACCTGGACATAAAGGATCTTGTACCAGGGCTTGCGCGCCGGTGCTGCCACCGCCGGCATGATGGTTGTCGTGGACATTTCCCCGTTTCCCCTCTTAGTGACGCGTCACGCGGATGACATCGTTACATGACTGAACGCCGCACCCTATAAGGTGCGCCCGCCGCCCTGCCAATGCCGTCCGGTGGAAAAAAATGAGCCCCGGCGCAGGCCGCGCCGGGGCTCCAACATGATGAAAAACAAGGCGTTCCGGCCGGCGGCGATCAGCGCCGCGACAGCCGCTCCGTGCTGCGATGCAGCAAGGGCAACCCCAGGGCACCGAGCGCGCTCTTGATCACCGAGCCAGCGACGAACGGCACCACCCCGACGAGCCAGGCCTTCTCCGCGCCGAGCCCGAGGCCGCCGACCAGCCAGGCGAAACCGGCCGCCAGCATCACGGCGTGACCGGCGAGCATGCCGACGCCCAGCACGGCGACGGAACGCCCCATGCGCTCGACGATGACGCCCATCAGCACCGCGGCAAGGACGAAGCCGACGAGATACCCGGCGGTCGGGCCGGCGAACACCGCGGGCCCCCCCACCGGACCGGCAAACACCGGCAGCCCGGCCGCGCCTTCGCCGAGATAGGCCAGCAGCGTGGCCAGACCCAGCCGCCAGCCATAGGCGGCGCCGATCAGCAGCACGACCAGGCTCTGCATCGTCATGGGCACGTAGGGAAGCGGGACGTTGATCTTGGCGGACAGCGCCAGCAGCGCCGAGCCGGCCAGGACGAGGATGGCGTTGCGCGCCAGGGCGCCGGCCGCCGAATGCATCGCGGGCCGCAATGCCGCGCCGCGCTGGCGATGGGAAGAAGTTGTCGTCTCAGGCACTGCAAATCTCCTTGTCCTGCAGCAAGCTTCCTCGCACTGACCACGCCCCGCTCTTTCAGGCAAGCCCGGCCGCGCGCCGCGGCCATGCGCACAGCCGCGATCTCAGAACGTCGCGGTCGCGAGCCAGCGGCCGATCCGCGCCACGGCCGTGCGCATGTCCTCGGTCGAACGCGCATAGGAGAAACGGACGAAGGCACGGCCATGGATCGGATCGAAATCGACGCCGGGCGTGGCCGCCACGTGAGCCTCCTCCAGCATGCGCGAGGCGAAGACGAAACTGTCGGCGCAGAAGCGCGAGACGTCGGCATAGAGGTAAAACGCGCCGTCGGCCGGCAGGAAGCGATCGAGCCCCGCTTTGGGCAGCCCCTCGATCAGGATCTGGCGGTTCTCCTGGTAGCCATGCCTGACCGCATCCATTTCGGTCCGTCCCTCGAAGGCAGCCTCCGCCGCAATCTGCGACAATGTCGGCACCGAGATCGCAAGATTCTGCTGCAGCCGTTCGATCGGCCGCACCAGTCGATCCGGCACCACCATCCAGCCGACGCGCCAGCCGGTCATGCAGAAGTACTTCGAGAAGGAATTGATCACGACGGCATCCTGCGACAGCGCCGCCGCGGTCACCGCCGGAAACGCGTAGTCGAGGCCATGATAGATCTCGTCGGAAATGAAGCGGATGCCCGCACCGTCGGCCGCGGCCATCAGGCTCGACAGCGCCTCGCTGCTCATCATCGTACCGGTGGGATTGGCCGGGCTCGCAACCAGCACGCCTTTGAGCGGCGCGCGCCGATGGGCGGCGAGCAGCATCTCGCCGGTCAGCGCGTGGCGGTCCTCGCTCCTCGTCTCGATCAGCACCGGCTCGCAACCGAGCGCCGTGAGGACGTGCCGGTACGGCGGATATCCCGGTACCGTCACTGCGACCCGGTCGCCCGGCTCGAACAGCGCCAGAAAGGCCAGGATGAAGCCGCCCGACGAACCTGTGGTGACGACGATCCGCTCCGGATCGAGAGCGCAGCCATAGGTCTCATGGTAATGGCGCGCGATCCGGGCGCGCAGCGACGGAATGCCGAGCGCGGAGGTGTAGTCGATCCGCCCGGCATCGATCGCCGCATGGGCGGCGGCAAGGGCACAGGTCGGCGCCGACGCGGCCGGCTGGCCGACCTCCATGTGGACGACGTGGCCGCCCGACGCCTCGATCCGCGCCGCCGCAGCCATCACGTCCATGACCATGAAGGGAGGAACATCGCTGCGGGCGGACGGGGTCAACAGGCTCGCAGCAGCCGCTAAAGGTTTCACATTGGCCATCGAAATTGCTATGTCACGCTTGCGGCTGAACCATCGCGACTGCGCCGCGCGGTCGCCGTATTCGCCGGTTTGTAAGGCTGACTCTCAGTAGGCAAACCCTTGTTAGGCGGACTCGAGGCGCAAATCCAGAGCGGTCCTGAGCCCGGATTTCCCATCGACCGCAGAGGCGCGATACAGCTCAGGACGGTATCCCGGACGTGACGGTTTCCATGCTCAGCGACTGCACGCTCAATGCTGCCTTGCCCGCTGTCGCCGCTCGGCCGCGGGACGGTGGCCGTCGTTCCCTGCCGGCCCGGCTCACGGCGTGGCTGACCGCCGCAGCGCTGGCCTTGGGGCCCCTCGCCGCCGACGCCCAGCAGGCCAAGGGCCCACCGACCCTGCGCGACGCCGAGATCGAGCAGCTGCTGCGCGACTATACCCGCCCGGTCCTGCGCGCCGCCGGACTGGAAAAGCAGAACATCCAGATCACCATCATCAACGATCGCTCCTTCAACGCCTTCGTCGCCGACGGGCGCCGGATCTTCGTCAATTACGGCGCCCTGCTCGACGCCCAGACGCCGAATGAAATCATCGGCGTGCTCGCCCACGAGACCGGCCATCTCGCCGGCGGCCATCTCGCCAAGCTGCGCGAGCAGCTCTCCCAGGCGCAGACCCAGATGATCATCGCCATGCTGCTCGGCCTCGGCGCCATGGTCGCCGGCGCACGCAGCAACAGCTCGGGCGCTGGCCAGATCGGCGCCGCCGCGATCAGCGCGCCGCAGGAGGCCATTCGCCGCAACCTGTTGTCCTACCAGCGCCAGCAGGAGGAGAACGCCGACCGCGCTGCGGTCAAGTTCCTGAACGCGACCGGCCAGTCCGCCAAGGGCATGTACACGACCTTCAGGCGGTTCTCGGAGCAGATCCTGTTCGCGGCCCAGGGCAGCGATCCCTACACGCTGTCGCACCCGATGCCGGCCGATCGCGTCGCCGCGCTCGAGCAGATCGCCCGCACCAGTCCCTATTGGGACAGGAAGGACGATCCCGCACTGCAGCTGCGCCACGATCTGATGCGCGCCAAGATCTCCGGATTCATGGATCGCCCCGACACCGTGCGGCGCAAATACCCGCCGGGCAATGCCACCCTGCCGGCGCGCTATGCCCGGGCGATTTCCACCTACCGCCACGGCGACCTGCGCGTCGCCCTGGCGGAGATCGACAGCCTGATCCGGGAGCAGCCCAACAATCCCTATTTCTATGAGGTCCGCGGCCAGGCGCTGCTCGAAGGCGGCAAGCCGGCCGAGGCGGTCGCGCCGCTGCGCAAGGCGGTCCAGCTGTCGGGCAATGCCCCGCTCATCGAGATGTTACTTGGGCAGGCCCTGGTGGCATCTGATAATCGGGCCTACGCCGATGAGGCGATTACGATTCTGCGTGCCGCTCTCGCCAAGGAACCGGAGGCCGTGCTGGGCTATACCCAGCTTGCGATGGCCTACGGCCGCAAGGGAAATTACGCCGAGGCGGACCTCGCGTCCGCCCAGGCCGCTTATATGCGCGGCGACTTCAAGACCGCCCGCGATCTCGCGTCCCGGGCCAAGACACGCTTCGCCATCGGCACCCCGGGCTGGGTCAAGGCGGACGACATCGTGACCACAAAGCCATTGCCCGGCCAAAAGAACTGACCACACTTCGGGAACCGGCGCACGCTGCCGCCGCGGCCCGTTCGCTCGATCACCGACTTTGAAGAAAAGGACTTGCGATGCCTCTCACCTTCCTGCGCCGCCCCCTCGCCGCTGCCCTCCTCGCCGCCACCGCGCTGGCAGTGCCGGCGGCGATCCACGCGCAGTCCCTGACCGGGGCCCAACGCGGCGAGATCGAGGGCATCGTCAAGGACTACCTGCTCGCCCATCCGGAAATCCTCGAGGAGATGTCGGCGGAACTGACCAAGCGCCAGACGGCAGCCGACGCCGAGAAGCACGCGGCCGCCGTGAAGAAGAATGCCGACCTGATCTTCAATTCGCCGCGCGGCGTGCTGATCGGCAACCGCAACGGCGACGTCAATTTCGTCGAGTTCTTCGATTACAATTGCGGCTACTGCAAGCGCGCCATGAGCGACATGCTCGACCTGATCAAGGCCGATCCCAAGCTCCGGGTGACGCTGAAGGAATTTCCGGTGCTTGGCCCGGGTTCGGTCGAGGCGGCGCAGGTCGCGGTCGCAGTGCGCATGCAGGACCCCGCCGGCAAGAAGTATCTCGACTTCCACCAGAAGCTGCTCGGCGGCCGCGGCCAGGCCGACAAGGCTCATGCGATGGCGGCGGCCAAGGATGCCGGCCTCGACATGGCGCGGCTCGAGAAGGACCTGTCGAGCCCCGAGGTCCGCGCCACGCTGCAGGAGAACTTCAAGCTCGCCGAGGACATGGGCCTCAACGGCACGCCGAGTTACGTCGTCGGCAACCAGGTCGTCGTCGGCGCCATCGGGATCGACGGCCTGAGCAAAAAGATCAACGAAGCGCGCTGCGGCAAGGCCTCGTGCTGACGCTGACCCGAAGGCTTGGTGCGGTGGATCTGACGCTCGTTTCAGTATTGCAGCGAGTTCTTCGAACGCGCGTCAGATCCAAAATCACACTAGAATCATAATGATGCTAGTGTCCCCTTGTTTCCAACGTTCGTATGAGCGCCTGCTGCAATGGGATACGAACGTTGGAAACAGGACACTAGTGTGGCTTATGTCTCGCAATTGCCTACGAGAGACTGGCCGCAAAGGCGGTAGGCAATTGCGAGACGCCACACTAGCGGCGCGGGCTTGGTTAACGAGCGGTATCCGACTGTTCCCGCAAGTCTTTTGTGAGGCGGCAGAACGATTTAGGCTGGGATAGCTGCTGCCTGAAGGCTTTTCCTCGCCGCCAAGACTACCTATAACCCGCCAGACCGTGGCGGCCGGCCCTTTTGCCGGCCGCGCTCCGCTCGCCTCCGGCTGGATATCGATGTCACAGACAATCTTCGTCCTCAACGGACCGAACCTCAATCTGCTCGGCAGCCGTGAGCCGGACAAATACGGCCACGCCACCCTGGCGGATGTCGAAGCCCTGTGCCGCGCCACCGCCGCCGACTACGGCATGGAAGCCGATTGCCGGCAGTCCAACAGCGAAGGTGAACTGATCGACTTCATCCACGAGGCCGGCGCCAGGAAGGCGGCGGGCCTGATCATCAATGCCGGCGGCTACACCCATACGTCGATCGCGCTGCACGACGCCATCACCGGCGTCGCGCTGCCGGCGGTCGAGGTGCACGTCACCAACGTGCATGCCCGCGAAAGCTTCCGCCATCATTCCTTCATCGCCAAGGCCTGCTTCGCGAGCCTCGCCGGCTTCGGCATCGAAGGCTACCGGCTCGCCATTCTCGGACTCGCCACGCGCATCGGCGCCAAGGCGAAGGCCTGATTCCCTCAACTCCTGACCCGACACAGAATTCCGGATCGACAGCATGGCCCAGGACAAGACTTCCAAACCGGAGCAGGCCGCCGCGCGGCTGAGCGACGAGCGCGACCTGATCCGCGATCTCGCCACCCTGCTCGACCAGACCAATCTGTCCGAGATCGAGATCGAACGCGCCGGCCTGCGGATCCGCGTCGCGCGCACCATCACGATGTCCGCGATCATGCCGTCGGCACATGCCGCCGCGCCGGTGCTCGCCGCGCCAGCGTCGGTCGCCGGCGCCGCGCCCGCCGCTGCCGACCTGTCCAAGCACCCCGGCGCGGTGCCCTCGCCGATGGTCGGCACCGCCTATGTCGCGGCCGAACCCGGCGCCAAGCCGTTCGTCGAGGTCGGCAGCAAGGTGAAGGCCGGCGATACGCTGCTGATCATCGAGGCGATGAAGACCATGAATCAAATTCCGGCGCCGCGCGCCGGCACGGTCACCCAGATCATGATCGAAGACGGCCAGCCGGTGGAATACGGCGAGCCGCTGGTCATCATCGAATAAGCGCTCCCCAGGACGGCGATGTTCGACAAGATTCTCATAGCGAACCGCGGCGAGATCGCCCTGCGCGTGCTGCGCGCCTGCAAGGAGCTCGGCATCGCCACCGTCGCGGTGCATTCGACCGCCGACGCCAACGCCATGCATGTCCGCCTCGCTGACGAGAGCGTGTGCATCGGCCCGCCGCCGTCCAAGGACAGCTACCTCAACGTTCCGGCGCTGCTGGCCGCCTGTGAGATCACCGGCGCCGACGCCGTGCATCCCGGCTACGGCTTCCTGTCGGAGAATGCCCGCTTCGCCGAGATCCTCGCCGACCACAACCTGCATTTCATCGGCCCCAAGGCCGAGCATATCCGCCTGATGGGCGACAAGATCGAGGCCAAGAAGACCGCGATCCGCCTCGGCATTCCGGTGGTGCCCGGCTCGGACGGCGGCGTCGGCCCCGACGACGACGCCATGGCCATCGCCCGCAAGATCGGCTTCCCGGTGCTGGTGAAGGCCGCCGCCGGCGGCGGCGGCCGCGGCATGAAGGTGGCCCACACCGAGGCCGACCTGGCGCTGGCGCTGTCGACCGCGCGCAACGAGGCGAGATCGGCCTTCGGCGACCCGACCGTCTATCTGGAAAAGTATCTCACCCGGCCGCGGCACATCGAGATCCAGATCCTCGGCGACGGCCGCGGCGGCGCCATCCATCTCGGCGAGCGCGACTGCTCGCTGCAGCGGCGCCACCAGAAGGTCTGGGAGGAAGGCCCCTCTCCGGTCATCACCGCGGCCGCCCGCGCCCGGATCGGCGAGATCTGCGCCCATGCCATGCGCGAGATGAACTATCTCGGCGTCGGCACCATCGAATTCCTCTACGAGGACGGCGAGTTCTATTTCATCGAAATGAACACGCGCATCCAGGTCGAACATCCGGTGACCGAGATGATCACCGACATCGACCTCGTGCTCGAACAGATCCGCGTCGCCGCCGGCGGCGACCTGCCGGCCCTGCAGAAGGACATCACCGTCAGCGGTCACGCCATCGAGTGCCGCATCAACGCCGAGAACCCGGTGACCTTCCGGCCGTCGCCGGGCAAGATCCTGCAATATCATCCGCCGGGCGGCCTCGGCGTGCGGATCGATTCCGCCGCGTATCAGGGCTACGTCATCCCGCCCTATTACGACTCGATGATCGGCAAGCTGATCGTCCACGGCAAGACCAGGGCGGAATGCCTGATGCGGCTGCGGCGGGCGCTCGACGAGATGGTGGTCGAGGGCGTCGAGACCACGTTGCCGCTGTTCCGCGCGCTCGTCCGCGAGCCGGATATCATCGACGGCGACTATCACATCCATTGGCTCGAGCAGTATCTCGCCAACGGATCGAGTTAAGCGATCGGCTTAAGCGAGCCCCGGCGCTGAAGCCGTTCGCCGGATGCGCCGCGCCCTGCTATAAGCGGGTCATGTCTTCCCGCGACTCCGCCTCCCCCGAGATCACCCCGGCGGTGCTGCTGCGCGCCTACGCCTGCGGCATCTTTCCGATGGCGGAGAGCGCCGACGATCCGACCATCTTCTGGGTCGAGCCGGAGCAGCGCGGCATCATTCCGCTGCGCGGCCTGCACGTCTCCTCGCGCCTCGCCCGCACCGTGCGCGGCGACCGTTTCCGGGTCACCGTCGACGAGGCCTTCGGCCGCGTCATCGACGGCTGCGCCGCCCCCCAGGACGGCCGCGAAGAGACCTGGATCAACCGCCGCATCCGCGACCTCTACACCGCGCTGCACGACATGGGGCATTGCCACAGCGTCGAGGTCTGGGACGGCGACGAGCTCGTCGGCGGTCTCTATGGCGTCAGCCTCGGCCGCGCCTTCTTCGGCGAAAGCATGTTCCACCGCGCCCGCGACGCCTCGAAAGTGGCGCTGGTGCACCTCGTGGCCCGGCTGATCGCCGGCGGCTTCACGCTGCTCGACACCCAGTTCGTCACCGAGCACCTGCGCAGCCTCGGCGCCGTCGAAGTGCCGCGGGCGCGCTACCGCGCCCTGCTCGACGATGCCCTCGGCGGCTTCGCCGATTTCGACGCGCTGCCGACCGACCGGCCGGTCACCGGCCAGGAAGCGCTGGCCATCTTGACTGGGGAATGAACTCGCCGCCGCGGCGACGCCCTCCTTCGGCGATGGCGCCTATTGCCGGAACAGCGGGAAGAAGCCGGAAGGCTGCTGTTGCTCCGGCTGAGGCGGTGGCGGCAACGGCTGCGGTTGCGGCCGCGGCGCCGTCGGATTGGCCATGCCCGTCGGCTGCGCCGGCGGGCGCGCGGCGGGCCGCCGCTGCACGGGCGGCGCCGGCTTCGGCGGTGGCGGCGGTGTGTCGGTCTGGCTCGCGACGGTCTGGTCCGGCCCCCTACAGTCGGTCAGCCAGATATCATAGATCGGATGCTCGACGCCGTGCAGGCCCGGGCTCGCGGCGAACATCCAGCCCGAGAAGATCTTCTTCACCTCGCCCTGCAGCGTGATCTCTTCGACCTCGACGAAGGCGTCGGTGTTGGTCGCCTCCGTCGCCGGCCGGGTGTAGCAGGCGTCCGGCTTCACGCGCAGCGCGCCGAACTGGACCGTTTCGCCGATATCGACGTCGAAATTGATGATCCGCCCGGTGATCTTGTCGAGACCGGAGAACACCGCCTTCTTGTTGACGATCTTCTGGGCCGGCGGCTCGGTGACGATCTCGTCGCCGGGCTGCAGCGCCGCGGGTGACGGCGGCGTCGCCTGTGGCGTCGGCTGCGGCGTGCCGCGCGGCTGGCGCTGACCGGGCGGCAGGCCCGGCAGCGGATTGGGGCCGGCCGGCGCATTGGCGACATTGCCGCCCGGCGCTCCCGGAGCGCCCGGAGCGGTGGCCACCCCTGGCGGATTCTGGTTCTGAGGTACCGCGGCGCTATCCGGCGGCGGCAGCGGCTGGGACTGCACGGGACCCGGCGGCGGCGCGGTCATGGCTGGCCGGCTGGGAATCGGCAGGATGCGGCCCTGCGTCGGCAGGTCCGGCACATCTTCCTCGTCATCCGGCCCCAATGGCACGGCGCTGGGCGGCCGCGGCGGCGAATCGGAGAAGATATTGCCGATCTGCGCCTGCGCCGGCGCAAGCGCCGACAGCGAGGCGACGGCAAGCGCCGCAAGGGCAACCAGGGCAACAGGTCGGGTCATCCGCGGCTTCAATCAGCGAATCGGGTTTGCAGGGTAAATCGTGCCGCTCGCAAGGCTTCCAGTTAACACGGCGAATACGGCGGGAACAGGACGAAAGCAATTTCTACAACAATTTCAATCCATCCGGTGCCGTCTGTTCTCATTTTGTGCAGAAGGGTTTCATACGTTTCTGGTACGAAACTGGTACGGTGATATCAGCCTTCACGAACGGCACGCGGCGCAAGGGCGGTTCGCGCCACAAGAAACATGTTTCTTACCCGCTTGTCGATGACGGCACCATTTCCCACCATCTGACCAGACATAATGGGCATTATGCGAACGCCCGGCCGTGATCGCCAGGTCGGCCGACCACAAGGGATTGACTGCATGGGACAGCAGGGGGAGGACTTCGACAGCTACGCGCGATTGCTCGAAACGGCCTACGCTGAGCACGATGACGAAGACATTTTGCGCGAGTACATCTTGCAACGATGGATGATCGAGCATGCGCCGGCGCAAGAGTTGCTAGCCCATATTTTTTCGACCTGCAGGCCGAGCGCGTCGCAGCGATCGAGGCGGCCTTGCCCGATGCCGCAGCGACGCACAAAGCGACGGCTGCGGCGGCTTCAACGATACCGGAATAGCTGATGAGTGCACCGGTCGCACCGCTAACGGACTTTTGCGAGAAGCTCGCTTCGCCAAAAATTTTGCTCGGCATGGCGGCCAAAATGACTGCGAAATCGGGCCGCATCGACAACCGTGCGACCACGCTTTCGCTAGCGATCATGGGCGCGGCAGGTGACTTCACGAAGGGCCTGCATTGGAAGGCGCAACCGACGTGGGAGGGATCGGTTCGCTATCTTCGCGACACCTGCAGTGACGTGATCGCGGCCGAGACAATTGTGTGGCTCGCATTTTTGATGGGCCGTTTCTGGAAGGCCGACCAGAAGAACGATCGCAAAATGTTCGAGCGCATTGGCTTTGTGACTGTCGGCACCGCAGGCCGCCTCGCCGTATCAATGATAGAGGATCAGACGGGCATCGATTTCGCAGCGCATGCCGTCGATCGTCGCAAGTTTTATTTTGAGGCCGAAAAAGATACTTCCCGGCCGTTGTTCGAGGCCTTTGCTTCGATCGTGTTGAGTTCGGTCGGTCGCCGCTCGCCGACTGATCCACTTCGCAGCATTGGCCTGCCGCCGCCGGAATGGACACCGCTTTCGCTTTACGTAGCGACGTTCTTTTCGACGATGCCGGCGGGCTTCTACGAGACGTTCAAGCGAATGCTGCTGGCATGGCCCGATCGCTTTCCACACGACGACGATTTCGGTGATGAGTAGCGTCAGCAAAAGGGGAAATCGACGTAAGAGCCGGCGACTTCGCCTGCCCTACTCGATCGGCTGGCGGCGAGATCAAGCTTTCGAGCCGAAGCCGGAAGACTGGCAGCGTATCGAGGCCGCTTATGGCCATGAGCTTGCACCGGCGCTGCGGGAGGAAATCGTTGCGCATGTCGAGAAATATTTCCGAGGCCAGCCGGGAGAGGAAAACGCGCCGTTTGTTGATGACGCACTCGCGTATCTCAACCGCCTTGAGAAGTCCGGCAAGAAATTTTGGTCGCTGATGTTCGACGAAGGGGAAGGAGCGCAAACGACGGCAGCCGATTACGTGCAAGGCCAGGTCGGCAAATATCTCAGCCAGGTGCACAGACCGAGCTGGCAACAGTTGCTCGACTTCATGACAGGTTTGATCACCGCGATGGAAATGACTCGCAAGCAGATCAACGATCGAGCGCAGCAAGGCTTTGTGGAGGGCAGCTCATGGAATGGCCTCGTGCATGAGCTGATCGAGCTGCTAGCCCCCCACAAGTTGCCGGTCGGTCTCGCGAAGTTCGACGATCCTGCCCGTGCTGCCCCCTTCGTGGCCTTTTTTCGGGAGCTTCAGGTGACGTTCCCAGCACAGTACCAGCGACATGGAACCAGCAACGCCGCCTTGACAGAGGCGATCACCACGGCGCGCCGAAGCATCAAGCGCTTTCTAAGGGCCCAGGCTCAGAAGAATAACCCGCCACCGGAGGCGAATTAATCTTCCTAGAGCCCGCTTCGGGAGCGTGGCCAGGTGGCGGTGCGTTGCCGCCCTTCCCGTCCTGATGACATTGGATGGCCTCGCATCTCGCGGAGGCCCCATGTCTGGACATCTATCGATCGAAATTCTCGGGGTGATGAAAGGCGCGGCCGACGGGCCGCTTGCGATCGGCACCCTTGCCCTGATCGCGCTCGCGGCGACTGCGCGCCTGTGGCTGCGGCGCTAACACCCGTGCGGTCATCGCAAGCCTTTCGCGCTAATCGCGTCATCGCGGACTGTCAAATAAGGTGCGGCCCGATTGGCCCCAGTTTCGACATCCTAAGATTGCTTTTTTCTATGTATCAACCAACTTCGAATAACTGGTACAAGCTGGTACACGAAATCAGGTAAGCGACTGATTTTCTTGCCGAAGCCGAATGCCCGGAGTTAACGGCGGGGAAAGGGCGGATGCTCCGCCTCACGCCGCGCCGAGACGCCGTGCGGCGCGGCGCAGCGCCTGGGGCGGCTGACCGAAGGCGCGGATGAAGGCCCGGCGCATGCGCTCGGGATCGCGAAAACCGGTCGCCCGCGCCACCTGTTCGATCGGCTCGCCGATGCCTTCCACCCGCGCCCGCGCCGCCTCGACCCGCAGCCGTTCCACCGCCTTGGCCGGCGTCATGCCGGTCTCGGCGATGAAGGCGCGGTTGAAGTGGCGGGTGCTCATGCCCGCCTCCTCCGCCAAGCGCTCCACCGTCAACGCCGAATCGAGATGTTCGCGCGCCCAGGCGAGCAGCGGCCGGAATCGGCCGGTCGGCGCCTTGAGTTCGTTGAGGGCGGAGAACTGCGACTGGCCGCCGGGCCGGCGGTGGTAGACGACGAGCTGGCGCGCGGTCTCCCGCGCCACCGCCTCGCCGTCGTCCTCCTCGATCATGGCGAGCGCAAGATCGATCCCGGCGCTGATTCCGGCCGAGGTCCAGATCGAGCCGTCCTTGACGAAGATGCGGTCCGGCTCGAGCCGCACCTTGGGATAGGCCTTGATGAAATGGCGGCTGCGGCCCCAGTGGGTGGTGGCGCGGCGGCCGTCGAGCAGCCCGGCGGCGGCAAGCACATAGGCCCCGGAGCAGACGCTGGCGACACGGCGGGCATGACGGGCGGCGCGCCGCACGAAGGCGAGCGTCGCTTCCGACTGCATCGCCGCGAGCGTGCCCTCGCCGCCGGCCACGATCAGCGTATCGAGCGCGCGCACGCCCCTGAAGCCGCGCGCCAGCATTTCGACGCCGGACGAGCTGCGCACCGGCCCCGCAGCGAGCGCCAGCGGCCGGATGACGGCGGCGCGGCCGGCGAAGCGGCCGGCGATCTCGAAAGCCGCGATGGGACCCGCGGCGTCCAGCAGCTGAAAGTCGGGAAAGATCACGATGCCGATCATGGCGCGCTCCCGCGATGTCCGAAAGTAAGGGAAATATGCCATTTCGGCCATCGGCGGTCCATGCTCGATTGGACCGGCAAAGATCCCGACCGCAAGGAGTGCGCCGATGTCGCAACTGCAAATTGGATTCCTGCTCTTTCCCAAGCTGACCCAGCTCGACCTCACCGGCCCGGTGCAGGTGCTCTCGCGCCTGCCGGGCGCTCGGCTCCATCTGATCTGGAAGCGCATCGAGCCGATTGCGAGCGACGCCACCCTGGTGCTGACCCCGACGACGACCTTTGCCGACTGTCCGCGGCTCGACGTCGTCTGCGTGCCCGGCGGCGCCGGCGCCGACGACCTCCTGACCGACGACGAGACGCTCGCGTTCATCCGCCGCCAGGCGGCGTCCGCGCGCTTCGTCACCGCGGTCTGCACCGGCTCGCTGGTGCTCGGCGCCGCCGGCCTGCTGGAGGGCTATCGCGCCACCACGCACTGGTCGGCGATGGAGCACCTCGCGGCCTTCGGCGCTCGGCCCGAGCGCACGCGGGTCTGCGTCGACGGCAACCGCATCACCGGCGGCGGGGTCACGGCGGGCATCGATTTCGCGTTGACGCTGGCGGCCGAACTCGCCGGCCGCGCTGTCGCGGAGATGATCCAGCTCGGGCTCGAATATGATCCGGCGCCGCCGTTCGATGCCGGCTCGCCGCTCAGTGCGCCGGCGGAGATCCTCGCCGCCGTGAAGGAGCGGATGAAGCCGATGAGCGAGCGGCGCAGCGCGCAGGTCGCCAGGGCGGCCGCGCGCCGCGCCGATAGCACAACGGCCGCGTAACCGCGGCCGTCGAAATCGTTATTGGAGAGGCGAACTCGGAGACCAAGGACGGCTCAGGCGCCGGGCGTCCAGGCCTGGTAGTCGCCGGTCGCCTTGGGCCGCCGGCCGCTCGCCAGCGTCGAGCCCGACGGACGATAGGCGTTCGGCGTGCCGGTCGGGTTGGGCCGGTGCGGCTTCTCCCATTCGCGCGGCTTGTAGTCCTGCGCGGTCGGCGGGGTATCGACGATGTGATGCATCCAGCCGTGCCAGGCCGGCGGAATCCGCGAGGCCTCGGCCTCGCCGTTATAGATCACCCAGCGCCGCTCGAAGCCGAGCACCGGATCGATCTTGCCGCCGATGGTGCGGTAATAGCGGTTGCCGCCCTCGTCCTGACCGACGAGTTCGCCGAACCTCCAGGTCCACAGCTGAGTGCCGAAGGTCTGGGTGTTCCACCAGGTGAAAATCTTGAGGAAAAACTGCTTCATGCCACGGAATCCGAAGGCCGATATGGGGCCTTCAATGGCAGGCGGCGGCGGCCTTGTCCAGTGCGGCGGAGCTGACGCTCCGATCCCCTGCGGCCCGCCGCCCGCTCCTCCCGCATCCGTGAGCGAAGGTCACGATTCGACCGCAATCCGTTCAGTATCCAGACGGTCAGCGAAGCCCAATATGGCGGTCGATGCAGCAGAGGCTACCATCTGCCGCGGGGCACTGGCCAGCCGCAGTGGGAACTCTTCAACCTAAGTGACGTTTTCCAGTGCACAAAGACACCTGGAGACAGCCGATCATGATCAATTTCAAAATCGCGGGCGCGGCAGCGCTGCTCGCTCTCTCTCCCGCGCTGATGACGCAAGCCCATGCGCAGCGCACCGTCGCCGGCCACGGCTTCACGGCCTATGGCGGTGGTGGCGGTGGCGGTGGCGGCGGCTTCCACCCCGCCCCGAGCGGCGCCGGTTTCCATGGCTATGGCCCGCCGGCGGGCGGCACCGCCACCATTGCCGGCACCGGCTGGCACGGCGGCTCCTGGGGCGGCGGCTCCTGGGGCGGCCATCGCTGGCATCGTCGCGGCTGGGGATGGGGCCCGGGGATCGGCTTCGCGACCGGCTATCCGTATGGCTGCGGCTACTACGACAACTGCGGCTACTATGGCGCCGGCTACGCCTATGACGACGGTTACTGGGGCGATGCCTATGCCGGGCCGACCGTGGTCACCCGCGTCGGTGGTGGCGGCGATGTCGGCTACTGCATGCGCCGCTATCGCTCCTACGACCCGGCCTCGGGCACATTTCTCGGCTATGACGGATTGCGGCATCCCTGCCCGTAACCGCGACGTCGACGATGCGATCGCAAGGGCGGCTTCGGCCGCCCTTTTCATTGAGCGCCGCCCCGAAAATTCAAGACCGCGTCGCCAGCAGGACGCCGGCCAGCGTCATCACCAGCGCCGCAATCTGGCCCGGCCCAAGCGGCTCGTGCAGCACGATGGCCGAAGCGACGACCCCGATCACCGGCACCAGAAGCGTGCCGATCGCCGCCACCGAGGCCGGCAGGCGCGCCAGCGCCGCGAACCAGCACGCATAGCTGATGCAGAACTGCACCACGGTCATGTAGGCCATGGAGCTCCAGCCGACCGCGGACAGCACCTGCGGATCGGGGTGTTCGAAGACGACGCCGCCGATCACCACCGGCACGCAGCCGACCAGGATCTGCCACGATGCCGAGGTCAGCGGCGGCAGCTTCACCGGAAAGCGCTTCGCCGTCACGGTGCCGAGCGCGAAACCGAAAGAACCCGCTAGCGCCAGCACGATGCCGGGCAGCTTCGACAGGCTGGCGGCAAGGCCGTTGCCGCCCATCAGCGCGGCGATGCCGCCGAAGGCAAGCAGCAGCGCCAGCGTGCGCTTGAGCGTCGGTCGCTCGCCGAGGATCGGCCAGGCGAGCAGCGCCGCCCACACCGGCATGGTCGCGGCGATCACCGCGGCCTCGCTGGCCGGCAGCCAGAGCAGCGCGAGCCCGATCAGGGTCAGCCACGACGTGACGTTGAGCAGTGCGGAGAGCACCAACCGCCCCCATTGCACCCGTGGCACGATGAGCGATTGCCGGCTCGCCAGCGCCAGCAATGCCAGCAGCGCCGCGCCGGCCATCCCGGTCCAGCCGCGGGCCGACAGCGGCGGCCATTCGCCGAGCAGGTGCTTCATCACCGGCCAGGTCAGCCCCCAGCCGATCGAGGTGATGAGGAGATAGACGAGGCCGGCGGGCGCGAGCCGTGGCGCCGCCGGGACATTCGGGGCTGTCATGGGGATCGGTCGACCTTTGGATGCCGCGAGGGCCAGGTTTGGCGAGGCACGCTGGAGGGCAACAGATGGGCCTGGCCGGGGAGATCGCAACGGCACGGGACGTGTAGCGTGGCGTTCTGCAACCGAGTCGGTTGGCGCAAGCGAATTATTGCGATGCCGCCCGCCCTGTGAACAGCGGTGACGGCCCTCGCGGAAGCTCAAGGGAACGAGATTCCCACCTTGTCGAATCCGCTTGGACTCACTGATACTTGGATCAGGTCGAACCGCCCCGGCGGCGCTGGTTTTCCCCAAGTTCCCCCATATTTAGTATTTGATTCAGAAACCCGTACTATTTCTTGACGGGCATGACGGAGTCGTCCTAGTTTTCGACCTGTTCGGCGCGAGTGGTTTCTGTGTCCCGCCGGGTACCTCCTGACAGGGTATTGCAGTCCGCTCCGTCGCCGGTCGAGGCAACGGTCGAGGGCACGTCTGTCTCGGGGCTCCAGGTGCGCAAGACCGAATGAGGCGCAAGCCTCCGGCGACGAGCGAAGACGCGTTTCAAGCGTTGACAGTCGGGGCGTAAAACGGGGCCGGGCAACCGGTCGAACTGCGGGCGGCGACGCCCGCCATTGGAAATTTGCCGCCTGCCGCGAAGGCAGGGTCCGGCACATTCGGGGCTAGAGAACGATGCGGATTGAACGTCGCTACACCACGGCAGGCAAATCACCCTATGCGGACATCCCGTTCCGCCTGACGACGAGCGAGATCCGCAATCCGGACGGATCGGTGGTGTTCCGCGCCGACAATGTCGAGGTGCCCGAGGCCTGGTCGCAGGTCGCCTCCGATGTGCTGGCGCAGAAGTATTTCCGCAAGGCCGGCGTCGCCAGGCTCCTGAAGAAGGTCGAGGAAGAGACCGTGCCGTCCTGGCTGTGGCGCTCGGTGCCGGACACCGAGGCGCTGGCCGCCCTGCCCGAGGCCGAGCGCTTCGGCAGCGAGACCTCGTCGCGCCAGGTGTTCGACCGCCTCGCCGGCTGCTGGACCTATTGGGGCTGGAAGGGCGGCTATTTCACCGGCGAGGACGACGCCGTCGCGTTCTATGACGAGCTGCGCTACATGCTCGCCAGGCAGATGGTGGCGCCGAATTCGCCGCAGTGGTTCAACACCGGCCTGCACTGGGCCTATGGCATCGACGGCCCGGGCCAGGGCCACTACTACGTCGACTTCAAGACCGGCAAGCTGGTCAAGTCCAAGTCGTCCTACGAGCATCCGCAGCCGCACGCCTGCTTCATCCAGGGCATCGAGGACGACCTCGTCAACGACGGCGGCATCATGGACCTGTGGGTGCGCGAGGCGCGGCTGTTCAAATACGGCTCCGGCACCGGCTCCAACTTCTCGCGCCTGCGCGGCGAAGGCGAAAGGCTCTCCGGCGGCGGCCGCTCGTCCGGGCTGATGAGCTTCCTCAAGATCGGCGATCGCGCCGCCGGCGCCATCAAGTCGGGCGGCACTACCCGCCGCGCCGCCAAGATGGTGGTGGTCGACGCCGATCATCCGGACATCGAGACCTATATCGACTGGAAGGTGAAGGAGGAGCAGAAGGTCGCCGCCCTCGTCACCGGCTCCAAGATCAACCAGAAGCACCTCAAGGCCATCATGAAGGCCTGCGTCAACTGCGAGGGCTCCGGCGACGACTGCTTCGATCCGGAGAAGAACCCTGCCCTGCGCCGCGAGATCAAGCTCGCCCGCCGCGCGCTGGTGACCGACAACCTGATCAAGCGCGTGATCCAGTTCGCGCGCCAGGGCTACACCGACATCGCCTTCGACACCTACGACACCGACTGGGATTCCGAAGCCTATCTCACCGTGTCCGGCCAGAACTCCAACAACTCGGTGTCGCTCAAGGACGACTTCCTGCGCGCGGTCGAGACCGACGGCAACTGGAACCTGATCGCCCGCACCAACGGCAAGGTCACCAAGACGCTGAAGGCCCGCGAGCTGTGGGAGAAGATCGGCTACGCCGCCTGGGCGAGCGCCGATCCCGGCCTGCACTTCAACACCACCATGAACGACTGGCACACCTGCAAGGCGTCCGGCGACATCCGCGCGAGCAATCCCTGCTCCGAATACATGTTCCTGGACGACACCGCCTGCAATCTCGCCTCGGCCAACCTCATCACCTTCTATGACGTCGCGACCGGCCGCTTCGACGGCGAGGCCTATGAGCATCTGTGCCGGCTGTGGACCATCGTTCTCGAGATCTCGGTGACGATGGCCCAGTTCCCGTCCAAGGCGATCGCGGAGCTGTCCTACGAATTCCGCACGCTGGGGCTCGGCTACGCCAATATCGGCGGCCTGCTCATGAACATGGGCCTGCCCTACGATTCCAAGGAAGGCCGCGCCCTGTGCGGCGCCCTCTCCGCCATCATGACCGGCACTGCCTATGCGACCTCGGCCGAGATGGCGAGCGAGCTCGGCGCTTTCTCGGCCTACAAGAAGAACGCCGCGCACATGCTGCGGGTGATCCGCAACCACCGCCGCGCCGCCCGTGGCGAGGCGTCGGGCTATGAGGCGCTGGCCGTCCATCCGGTGCCGCTCGACATCGCCAGCTGCCCGCAGCCCGACCTCGCCGCCCATGCCGCCGCGGCCTGGGACAAGGCGCTGGCCGGCGGCGAGAAGCACGGCTTCCGCAACGCCCAGACCACGGTGGTGGCGCCGACCGGCACCATCGGCCTCGTCATGGACTGCGACACCACCGGCATCGAGCCCGACTTCGCCCTGGTGAAATTCAAGAAGCTCGCCGGCGGCGGCTACTGGAAGATCATCAACCAGGCGGTGCCGGCGGCGCTGCGCCGCCTCGGCTATCGCGAGAACGAGATCGCCGAGATCGAGGTCTATGCGGTCGGCCACGGCTCGCTCAAGCAGGCCCCCGCCATCAACCACTCGACCCTGACCGCCAAGGGCTTCACCGAGGAGGCGCTGGCCAAGATCGAGAAGGCGCTGCCGACCGCCTTCGACATCAAGTTCGCCTTCAACAAGTGGACGCTGGGCGATGACTTCATCCGCGACACCCTCGGCGTCTCCGCCGAGGCGATGGCGGCGCCGAATTTCGACCTGCTCGCCGCGATCGGCTTCACCCGGCGCGAGATCGAGGCCGCCAACATCCATGTCTGCGGCGCCATGACCGTGGAAGGCGCCCCGCACCTCAAGGCCGAGCACTACGCGGTGTTCGACTGCGCCAACCCCTGCGGCAAGATCGGCAAGCGCTACCTCTCGGTGGAGAGCCACATCCGCATGATGGCCGCCTCGCAGCCCTTCATCTCGGGCGCGATCAGCAAGACCATCAACATGCCCAACGACGCCACGGTGGAGGACTGCAAGTCCGCCTACCTCCTGTCGTGGAAGCTCGGCCTGAAGGCCAACGCGCTCTACCGCGACGGCTCCAAGCTGTCGCAGCCGCTCAACTCCCAGCTCATCGCCGATGACGACGACGAGGAGGATGCGCTCGAGGCGCTGCTCGACAAGCCGATGGCGGCGCGCGCCGCCCATGTCTCGGAGAAAATCGTCGAGAAGCTGGTCGAGCGCGTCGTGGTGATGCGCGAGCGCGAGAAGATGCCCGATCGCCGCAAGGGCTACACCCAGAAGGCGGTGGTCGGCGGCCACAAGGTCTACCTGCGCACCGGCGAATACGACGACGGCCGGCTCGGCGAGATCTTCATCGACATGCACAAGGAAGGCGCGGCGCTGCGCTCCTTCATCAACAACTTCGCCATCGCGGTGTCGCTCGGCCTGCAATACGGCGTGCCGCTGGAGGAGTATGTCGACGCCTTCACCTTCACCCGCTTCGAGCCCGCCGGCCCGGTGCAGGGCAACGACTCGATCAAATACGCCACCTCGATCCTCGACTACGTCTTCCGCGAGCTCGCGGTGAGCTACCTGTCGCGGTTCGACCTCGCCCATGTCGACCCGACCGAGTCGAATTTCGACGCGCTCGGCCGCGGCGTCGCCGAAGGCAAGTCGCCGGAGGCCTCGCCGGCCAGCCGCTATCTGTCCAAGGGCCTGACCCGCTCGCGCACCGACAAGCTGGTGGTGATGCATGGCGGCGCCGCGGCCGAGGCGGACGGACGCGGCGGCGCCAACGTCACCTCGATCGCCGCCGCCGGCGCCACCGCGCGCCACGGCAGCGATGCCGCGCCGCATGTCGAGGGCGCCACCGCGCTGAAGGCGGAGATGCCCGAGGCCCTGACCTGGAGCAAGGCCGGCTCGGCGGCGCAGGCGACGCCGACCAAGGCCGAACGCCGGGCCGAAGCCAAGGCCAAGGGCTACGAGGGCGAGATGTGCTCGGAGTGCGGCAACTTCACCCTGGTGCGCAACGGCACCTGCATGAAGTGCGACACCTGCGGCAGCACGACCGGGTGCTCGTAAGCCGAGTAGCGCCGCCGGTGCCCAACTTCGGGCAAGGCAAGCCCGCTCATCGATAAAACGAACCCCCGCCCTTTTGTGGCGGGTTTTCTATTCCATGGAGCGTGTCGGGACCGCTCTCGCCTACCCCTCTTCCAAGTCCCTCTTGAACTTCCGAGCCCAAGGTGGTCGAACCAAGGGCAACGCTCGCGCGGCCGAATACGTACCAGATAACCACAAGGCCGCCGACCTCTCGTCCTCAACCCGGCGCCGCAACCGGGCTGGAGCGACGCTGAAATTCACGTGAGCGACACATCGGCCCGCTGCCCCTCGGAGTGGCGGATCTTCTCTTGAATTACCCGGAACGCGCCTGCGGTGCGTTTCGCCTGGAAGGAGACAAGGACGATTATGGACGACGCAATGAAATGTCCGAAATGCAATTCCGAGCATGTCTATGAGGATCGCGGTCTGTGGGTTTGCCCGGAATGCGGCCATGAGTGGAGCGCGCAGGCTGGCGCTGCCGAGGCCGAGACCGCGCAAGAGGCGGGCGTGCGCGACGCCAACGGCAATCCGCTCAGCGATGGCGACAGCGTCATCGTCATCAAGGACCTCAAGGTCAAGGGCTCGTCGTCGGTCGTCAAGGGCGGCACCAAGGTCAGGAACATCCGCCTCGTCGACGCGACCGACGGTCACAACATCGCCTGCAAGATCGACGGTATCGGCGCGATGAACCTGAAGTCGGAGTTCGTCAAGAAGGCCTGACGTTCCTTGTCGCTCTGAAGTCCCCGAGACGAGTTTTTCGACTCGCGTTGCGGGGACTTCATCGACGGCATGAGGGGGGCGGACCCTGGCATGCCCCGTCCTCGCCCCACCGTTCGCGAGTCTCGGGCAGACAACCGCTCGCCCCGCCCTGCTCCCGCTGCCGGCCGCTACTTGCCGCCCCGCTTCGCCTTGAACGTCGGGGCGTTCTGCTCGCGCAGCGCCTCGGCGGAAATACCAACCACCTCGGAAATCTGCAGCAGCTGCCGCGCCAGGGGCGTCGTCCTGCGCCAGACCATGCCGATGGTGCGCGACGGTTGCGGATCCTGGAAGCGCGTCACCGAGACTGACGCCGAGCGCGTCTCCACCGCCACCGCCATTTCCGGGATCAAGGTGACCCCCATGCCGGCGCCGACCATCTGAACCAGGGTGGACAGCGAGCTTGCGTCCAGCATCTCCCGTGGCGGCGATTGCATGCTGCAGAACGACAGGGCCTGTTCGCGAAAGCAGTGCCCCTCTTCGAGCAGAAGCAGCCGCATCTCGCGCAACATCTCGGCGCTCGGCGCCGGCCTTCCCTCCTCCTCGCCCGGCCGGACCAGCAGGAAGTTCTCCGTGAACAAGGCGACCTCGGTCAGCGAAGGTTCGGAGACCGGCAGCGCGACGATGGCTGCATCGAGCCGGCCTTCCGCGAGCTCCTGGAGCAATTTCGGCGTCACCGTCTCGCGGACGTGAATGTCGAGTTCGGGATGCATGCGCGTGAGGTTGCCGATGACCTTGGGCAGCAGATACGGCGCAACCGTCGGGATCATGCCGACGCGCAGTCGGCCCACCAGCTGGTCCAGCGACGCCCGCGCGAAGTCGCCCAGCTCATCGACCGAGCGCAGGATCTCGCGGACCCGCTCGGCGAGCTCTTCGCCGAACTTCGTCAGCACGATCTGCCGCGCGCTTCTCTCGATGAGCACGCCGCCCAGGGCCTCTTCCAATTCCTTGATCTGCATCGACAAGGCCGGCTGCGTCACCGCGCAGGCGTCCGCCGCGCGTCCGAAATGGCCAAGACGGGCCAGGGCGTCAAAATAGCGAAGCTGACGGAGTGTAAACCGTATCATCAGAATATCTTATCGAGACAATCACCAAAGTCAATTTTACCTGATGATATAAGCCGCGTAGATTGCCCCGACGCTGAACCGGACCACCACAGGAGAAAGTCATGGACGATACGACCAAGTGCCCGTTCTCGGGCGGGGCCCGCGCCCACACCAACCGTGACTGGTGGCCGAACCAGCTCAACCTTCATGTTCTCCACCAGCATTCCTCCCTGTCCGATCCCATGGGTGAGGCGTTCGACTACGCCAAGGAGTTCAAGAGCCTCGACCTCGATGCCGTGATCAAGGACCTGCGTGCCCTGATGACGGAGTCGCAGGACTGGTGGCCGGCCGACTTCGGCCATTATGGCCCGCTGTTCATTCGCATGGCGTGGCACAGCGCCGGCACCTACCGCATCGGCGACGGCCGCGGCGGCGCCGGCTCCGGCACCCAGCGTTTCGCGCCGCTCAACAGCTGGCCGGACAACGCCAACCTCGACAAGGCGCGCCGGCTGCTGTGGCCGATCAAGCAGAAGTACGGCCGGAAGCTCTCCTGGGCCGACCTCTTGATCCTCACCGGCAACGTCGCCCTGGAATCGATGGGCTTCAAGACCTTCGGTTTCGGCGGCGGCCGCGCCGATGTCTGGGAGCCGGAAGAGGACATCTACTGGGGTCCCGAGGGCAAGTGGCTGGCCGACGAGCGCTACAGCGGCGAGCGTGAGCTCGAAGGTCACCTCGGCGCCGTTCAGATGGGCCTGATCTACGTCAATCCGGAAGGGCCGAACGGCAAGCCGGATCCGCTGGCCGCGGCGAAGGACATCCGCGAGACCTTCCGCCGCATGGCGATGAACGACGAGGAGACCGTTGCGCTCATCGCCGGCGGTCACACCTTCGGCAAGACCCACGGCGCCGGCGATGCGTCACTGGTCGGCGCCGAGCCGGAAGGCGCCGGCATCGAGCAGCAGGGCCTCGGCTGGGCCAGCAAATTCGGCACCGGCAAGGGCGCCGACGCGATCACCAGCGGCCTCGAAGTCACCTGGACCTCGACGCCGACCAAGTGGAGCAACAACTTCTTCTGGAACCTGTTCGGCTACGAATGGGAGCTGACCAAGAGCCCGGCCGGCGCCCACCAGTGGAAGCCGAAGCACGGCGCCGGCGAAGGCTCGATTCCGGATGCCCATGACAAGTCCAAGCGTCACGCGCCGGCGATGCTGACCACCGATCTCGCCCTGCGGTTCGATCCGGCCTACGAGAAGATCTCGCGGCGCTTCTACGAGAATCCGGATCAGTTCGCGGACGCGTTCGCCCGCGCCTGGTTCAAGCTCACCCATCGCGACATGGGCCCCCTCGCCCGCTATCTCGGCCCGCTCGTGCCGAAGGAGACGCTGCCGTGGCAGGACCCGGTCCCGGCGCTGGATCATCCGCTGGTCGACGCGCAGGACATCGCCGCACTGAAGGCGAAGGTCCTCTCCTCCGGCCTGACGGTGTCGCAGCTGGTCTCGACGGCGTGGGCGTCGGCGTCGACCTTCCGCGGCTCCGACAAGCGCGGCGGCGCCAACGGCGCCCGCATTCGCCTCGCGCCGCAGAAGGATTGGGAGGTCAACCAGCCGGCTCAGCTCGCCAAGGTGCTGCAGACGCTCGAGGCGATCCAGCAGGACTTCAACGCGTCGCAGTCCGGCGGCAAGAAGGTCTCGCTGGCCGACCTGATCGTCCTCGCCGGCGGCGCAGCGGTCGAGGCGGCGGCGAAGAAGGCCGGGCACGATGTCAAGGTGCCGTTCACGCCGGGCCGCACCGATGCGTCGCAGGACCAGACCGATGTGGAGTCGTTCGCCGTCCTGGAGCCGACGGCCGACGGCTTCCGCAACTATCAGCGCGGCAAGCAGCCCCTGTCGGCCGAGGAGCTGCTGGTCGATCGGGCGCAGTTGCTGACGCTGACGGCGCCGGAGCTGACGGTTCTCGTCGGCGGCCTGCGCGTGCTCGGCGCCAATGCCGGGCAGTCGGCGCACGGCGTCTTCACCAAACGGCCCGAGACGCTGACGAACGATTTCTTCGTCAACCTGCTCGACATGGGCACGCACTGGCTGCCCGTCGCCGGCTCGACCGAAAGCGTGTTCGAGGGGCGCGACCGCAAGACCGACGTCGTCAAGTGGACGGCTACCCGTGTCGACCTGATCTTCGGTTCGCACTCGCAGCTGCGGGCCCTCGCCGAGGTCTATGCCTGCGCGGATTCGACGGAGAAGTTCGTCAAGGATTTCGCGGCGGCCTGGACCAAGGTGATGAACCTCGATCGCTTCGATCTCGCCTGACCTGCCGGCGCGCGCAAACGGAATCTCCATTTCCCGGTGCGCTTGCGTATCATCACGAAACAGCCCGCCGCGACGGCGGGCTGTTTTTTTATCCGCGCCGGCGACGCACGGACCTGTCGCGCGCTCGCGCCTCCTCCGCTCCGAACGACGCATTCGCTGCAATGCGGATACGAGCGTCAGGACCACGACCGGTTCCATCCATGAAACAAGCTGGGTGTCATCGCGTTACGAATGACACGCTAACAAGGAAGCAGCACATGAAACGGCTTTTATTGATCGGATTTGCAGTTTGCACTTTTGCGCTCGCTCCGATCCTGTCTGCGTCGGCAATGCCGGCCGCAAGCCCTAATACACTCACCGATACTGACAGCTCGATCATCCAAGTAAGGGGTGGGCACGGCGGCGGCCATCCAAGTTGGGGCCATCGCGGTGGCCGAGGTCATCATTATGGATGGGGCCGAGGCCGTGGTTATGGTCATCGCCATCGGTGAGATCGAATTCTGGAAGAGGCCACCTCAGTCCGGCGGCTTTCTTGCTGGGGCGTTTTGATGCGGCCGACGCCTTGAGAAGTTCAACAGGTTCCGCGAACATCCACGCTCGCGGAAACGCTCGCCCTAAGATCGATCATCGATCCCGGAATCCGAAAGGGCACCACCACCATGTCGCCAGCAAGCTTGGCCCCGCCCAGCCGCGGGCAAGCACATGGAACGGCGCCGGGGCCTGGCTGACACCCGAAGGCCCCTCCGGTTCGGCCGGTGCCGGCGTGCCGCTTCGTTGACAAGATGGCTTGCGGCGCGTTCAAATCCCGCCGACCGCACGACAGATTGCGGCAACGAACACAAGGTGGGGAAACGATGGCTGGGTCGCTGACCGGACAGCGCGGATGGCTCGGAGCCGTGACGGGACTGCTTCTGGCGGCCCCCGCCGCGAATGCGGCAACGATGATCGGCGACGCCGGCGCGACCTGCAGCGGCCTCGCAGGACCGGCGCCGCAGGCCGTGCGCATCGATTCGGCGGCGTTGCAGGCGCCCTCGCCCGTTTCCGTCTCCGAGCGCGCGCCGACCCCCGCAGCCCGCATTTCCCCGGCCAATCCTGCATTCTGCAAGGTGCTCGGCCATATCGATCCGACCGACCCGAAGGCGCCGCCGATCAGGTTCGAGGTCAACCTCCCGGTCGAATGGAACGGCCGCTCGCTGCAGTATGGCGGCGGCGGCTTCAATGGCGTTCTGATCACCGGGCTCGGCTTGCCGCCGGCCTACCCCTACGACAAGCCTTCGCCGCTGGCCCGCGGCTTCGTCACCTACGGCACCGATTCCGGTCATGAAACGAAGCCCGGCGAGCCGCCGCAGACCTTCGCGCTCAATGCCGAAGCCTTCGAAAACTTCGCCCATCGCTCCTACAAGACGGTGCGGGATGCCGCCGTCGCCCTCATGGTGCGCACCTACGGCAGCCGGCCCGAACGCATGTATTACATGGGATCGTCCGAGGGTGGCCGCGAGGGACTGACCATGGCGCAGCGCTATCCGGACGATTTCGACGGCATCTTCGCCCGCGTCCCGGTGATCAACTGGGTCGGCCTGCTGCATGGCAGCACCCGCTCGGGACTGGTGACGATGGGCGACGGCTGGATCCGTCCGGCCCAGGTCAAGCTTGTGAACGACGCCGTGCTCGAGGTTTGCGACAAAGCCGATGGCGCCGACGATCGGTTGATCGAGAATGCGGTCGACTGCAAGGCGAAATTCGATCCCGGAACGCTGCGTTGCACTGATGGCCAGAGCGGCGATCAGTGCCTGGTCGATGCCCAGATCCGCGCGATCGAGACGCTGCATTCGAGCTACAAATTCCCGTTTGCGCTGGCCAACGGCCTTGACGATTATCCGGGCTGGGGCGTCTCGGGCGAAGACACTCCGGCCTTCGGTCCGACCGGCGGGTGGATGTCCTGGTGGCTCGGAACGGCTCCGCCGGCGCAGCCGCCGGTCCAGAGCAACGGCATCGCCTGGATCTACGGCGCCGGCGGCATCCGCTATGTGTTCGCGCGCGATCCCGAACTGGACGTCACGAAATACCGGCCCGAGGACTACAAGGAGCGACTGCTCCAGGTCTCGCAGCTGATGGATTCGACCGATCCGGACCTGAGCCGCTTCCGCAATCGCGGCGGCAAGCTCATTGTGCTCGAGCATATGGCCGATTATGCGCAGAGCCCCTACGCCGGCATTCGCTATTTCGAGAATGTGCAGCGTAAACTGGGCAAGGCGGAAACCGCCCAATTCGCACGGCTCTACACCGCACCCGGCGTCGACCATGTCGGCTCCGGCGCGCCCGCCAATGTCGACATGCTCGACGTGCTGGTCGCATGGGTGGAAAAGGGCGAGGCGCCCGCCGACCTCACGGTCGCCCAGCAGACGATCGCGCCGTCTTCGTTCGCCACTGTCAGAACACTGCCGCTTTGCCAGTGGCCGTCATGGCCCCGCTACAAGTCCGGCCCGGTCGAGGCCTCGTCGAGTTTCGCTTGCGCTCCCTGAACGTCGGCGTCGCTAGAGCAGACTCCGATCAAGGTGGATCATATCCGCATGCGGCGAAGTAGTTTGCGCATTGGGCGGGCTTGAAGATGTCGGCGCAGGTTTCGAGGGCGCGCATCAGGGCGGCGACGGTTCGCTCGGCGATTTTGCGCAAATGCGCTTTCAGCTTGGAAAACGCCTTCTCGATCGGGTTCATGTCGGGGCTATAGGGCGGGAGGTAGAGCAGCTCGGCGCCCGCGGCCTCGATCAACTCCTTGACCCGCGGCCCCTTGTGGGCGGACAGATTGTCCATGACGACAACGTCGCCTTTCGTGAGGGTAGGAACGAGGCAGTGTTCCACCCAGTCCTCGAACAGGGCGGCGGTGATCGGACGATCATAGGTCTTCGCCGCCACGAGCCCGCGAAGGCGGATGCCGGCGACGAGCGTGACCGTCTTGTAATGGCCGTGCGGCACGCCGACGCGCAACCGCCGTCCGCGCCGGCAACGCCCACCTTTGCGCGCCAAATTGGTCGAGGCGCCCGTTTCGTCGATGAAGACGAGCTTCTCGGGATCGAGATCGAGCTGTCGCTCGAACCATTCGAGGCGTTGCTTCAGGACGTCCGGCCGCTGCTGCTCCGAGGCGTGTGCGGTCTTTTTTTAAACGTGACGCCATGACGGTCGAAGAAGCGCCACAGCACGGAACTCGAAAAATGCTCGCCACAATTCCTGATCAGACGTTCCTGGATCTCCAGCAGGGTGACGTCCGGCGTGCGCCGGATCAGCCCCATCAGGTAGCCGTGATGGGCTTCGATGCGGCCGGAGCGGCGATCGCCTCCAGTCGACTTCGGCGACATTTCTCCCGTCGTCTCGAATTGCTTGACCCAGCGCACGGCGCTCGCAATGCTGACTTCGAAACGCTTCGCCGCCGCATTGCGCGACAGCCCGCCCGAGACGACAGCCTCCACCACTCGTTTGCGAAGATCGTCGGAAAGCGCCATTCCAGCCGCCTCCATTCTGCGGCAGGAATCATGAATCAGATGTCAGCCGATTCGGGAATCCTGATTCGATTCACATCGCTCGGAGCCTGCTCTAGTGTCCCGTCTCCGAATTACCGCCTCGTTTGCCTCACCCTCGCACGGTCATTCGGAGACATCGGGACACTAGCAAAATCAAAAAGCTAGTGTGGCTTAGGTCTCGCAATTGCCTACAGGGGCTTGCCGCAAAGGGCATAGGCAATTGCGAGACGCCACACTAGTGTCCCGTCTCCGAATTACCGCTTCGTTTGCCTCACCCTCGCACGGTCATTCGGAGACATCGGGACACTAGCAAAATCAAAAAGCTAGTGTGGCTTAGGTCTCGCAATTGCCTACAGGGGCTTGCCGCAAAGGGCATAGGCAATTGCGAGACGCCACACTAGCCCGGCCGCGAACATCCTGCGCTGGCGCGCTCACGACAGCAATTTGAACGGCAATCCGGACAGCAGCGCGCGGACGTAGCGCTTCTTCTGGTAGTAGCCGTTGAGCGAAACGCGCGGAAGCGCGGTCAGACGCTCGAGGCTTGCGGCACCGAGAACGCCCGGCTGGGTCGTCACCGCGACAGCAAACCCGCAGGTCCGCGCAGCGCTCGCCTCGCGAGCGCCGACCGCGTTTCGCCCGCCGTAAGGATAGGCAAGAGACCCGGGCCGACGACCGCAATAAGCCGCGACCGCGTTGGCGGATTGCCGGAGTTCGCGCATCAGGCGCTCGGGGCCGACCCGCTTGAGATTGGCGTGGGTCAGGGTATGAGCGCCGATTCCGACCAGAGGATCACTTGCCGCCAGCCGCGTCAGCTCCGACGCGGTCATGATCTCGTCGTCGACAATCCGCCGCCCGTCGACGCCACACGCCTGCGCCGCGCGTTCGATCGCGGCGACGGCCTGATCTTCGTCGACGCGCTGGACGAAGTCAGCCAGTCTTTCGAAAGCAATCCACTTTTCGCCGAGCAATGCGCACCGCACCGTCTCCACACCGTTGCCGAAATCGAACGGGAACGAGGCGGACGCGCGGATCAGAGCCTCGGCGCTCTCCCACCAAATGGTCGTGGTCCGCTCGACGAAGCCCGGCGTCACGAAAATCGTATAAGGCACGCGATGCTTGCGGAATACCGGCGCCGCATATCTTTCGTTGTCGCGATAGCCGTCATCGAGCGTCACGCAGAACAGCTTGCGCTGGTCCGTCGGATCGCTCAGCACCGCGGGCAATTCCTCCAGGCGCACCGCATGGAGGCCCGCCTCGCGCGCGACGGCCAGGGCGTCGTCGAGAAACTCCGGGGTCACCGCCAGGTGCCGGTTGGGCTCGAACGCAAAATTGCGTTCCGGCCTGACATGGTGGAGCGTGAAGATGACGCCGCGGCCGGCAGCCGAGGTGGCGAAGCGGCCGGCGCCGGTCGCGGCGACGAACTCCAGGCCCGCCCTGATGGCGAGCTGCTTCATCGACCGCCTCGCGGTCGAGATCAAGACCTCGGAGATCATCGGTGCGATCCTCTTCCCGCCCTCGCCGGCTCAGGCATAGTCGAAGTCGATCAGTTCATAGCGATCGAGACGGAAACGTGCCTGCTCCGGCTGGAAATCCCGGACCTGCACCAGCATCGGCGATGGGCGGACCCTTCGCGGCAGAACGATGCCGGGGCAGCGGGGAAGCTTGTCGTTGACCCCGACATAGACGAACAGGCTGCACCCCCACATCCGGCAAGCCGCGCGCACCGCATCGCGCAGCTCGTCCTGCGACGCACGACAGCCGGTCCGAACCAGGAACCCGCACAACAAAGTATGGAGGATTCCCCTGGATCGGCCCAGAAGCGATATCAGAAGCAGATTGCCGACGATGTGGATGCCGTAGTCACGCCCGGGACGAGAGAGACGATCGAACAGGATCGTCTCGTCCCAGATCAATCCGTCGTCGGACGCGGCGGTGCGGAATTGCGCCAGGAGAGGCATAAGCCGGTCGCGCTCGCGCAGGTCGAACCGAAACGATATCGCGTCTTGCGCGGCCGGCCGGCGCAGGCAGATCCCGACGCTGACGGGCAGCACGAGATGGGTCTGCAGTTCGAAGAAGTACGCATTGACACCCACCGCCTTCGCATTGGGCATGCCGATCGCAAAGCGAATTCCCTGGCTGATGAACTGCCGTTCGACCTCGTCGTAGAGCGCTCGAAGCGATTGCTTACCGCGATACCCGGGAAGGATGAACAGATCGACCAGCTGCGCCGCCGTCTCCCGCTTGCCATTCACGGTCAGCATCTGCCGGACCAGGGCGATCTGGCCGACCTTGCGCCCTCCGTCACGGAGCGACACGACCGTCGTCCCAAGCGAAAAGGCGTGCGCGTAAAGCCACTCGAGGCGAGCGGGCTGTATTGCCTCGCCGTGCGCGAACGCCTGCGTCATCAGTTCCGCGGTGACGACGTAGTCGATCTCTTGCTCGCACGCGACGGTTAGGGTCATGGCTCATCGGTTATCGAGGGGAGGCCTCATTCTGGCGGCACACTATTGACATAGTGTTGAGATCGACCGCTCCGATCGCAATTCCCGCCACGCCGGATCGAGCGGCCGACAACCGCAAGTCTGCCGAGCGCGGTGCACCAGAACGCTCGGGAAAGATCACAATCGGTGGTTGATGTGTCGTCGCCGCACTGGAACCAGGCCGTTCCAGCGAACGGCTGCGGTCGCCGCCGTCGGCCGAGGCAAACCCGCCATTGATGCCGCAGTGCGGTAGCGATGGTGCCTCCTCACCCCGGCTTCAGGCGCGCGGATCGCTCAATGCCCCGTCCAGGCCGCCATCCGCGGTCAAGATCCCCTGCCTCAGCGCCAGCAGGACGAGCTGGATGTCGGAGGCGACGCCGAGCTTGCCCTTGATCAGGTAGTGCGTGTTGGCCACCGTCTTGTGGCTGAGATTGAGCGTGCCGGCGATCTCCGCGGTGGTCTTTTCGGCAAGCAGGAGACGCAGGATCTCGAATTCGCGCGGCGACAGCACGTCGGTGGCGGCCGGCGCCTCGGCGATCCGGCTCAGCGCCAGCTCGTGGTCGACGTCGGCGCTGAGTGCCACCTTGCCCTGCAGCACCTCGAAGATCGCGCGCACCAGCGCGTTGGGCGGGCTGCTTTTGGTGACGTAGCCCCTCGCCCCCGCCCGGATCGCCTGGACTGCGTAGGCGGCGTTCTGATGCATGGTGAAGACCAGGACCCGGGCGGCGGCGTCCCATTGCCGGATTCGCCTGATGGCCTCGACGCCGCCGAACCCCGGCATGCTGAGATCCATGATGACGAGGCCGGGTCTCACCGTCTTGAACAGGCGATAGGCCTCGGCGCCATCGCCCGCCTCGGCGACGACCCTCAACCCCGGCTGTTTCTGCAACAGCGACCGATAGCCTTCGCGGACCACCGCGTGGTCGTCGACGAGCATGATGGTCGCGCTCGCGCTCACGCCGCCGCCATCGCCAGGTCCGGATCCACCGCGGCCGGCGGCACCGGAATCTGCGCCCGCAGCACCAGCCCGCCTGGATGCAGCACCTCGAAGTCCAATCGGCCGCCAAGCGCGCCGATGCGCTCACGCATGCCCAACAGTCCCAGTCCGGCTTTCATCGAGAGATCGCCGTCCGCTTTGCCGTCGTCCGCGACGGCGAGTTCGATGCAATGCGGCCGATCCGGCGGTGGCGGCTCCTGCATGCGCAGGCGAACCACGACGTTCGACGCCTGTGCATGCTTGGCCGCATTGGTGATCGCCTCCTGCGCGATCCGATAAAGGCTTGCCGCGAACTCGCCCGGAAGGCGATCGAACCGCCCTTCCAGTTCGATCGAAAACCGCGTCCGCCCTCCGGCGCGGCTGTTCCATCCCGCAACGAGACCCTCGAGGCTCGCGGCAAGGCCAAGCTCCTCGACGTCCGGTGGCCGAAGCCTCAACAGCGCCCCGCGCAGCACCTCCATCATATGGGCCGCCGTCCGCGCGATGCTCCGGCACTCCGGCACGAGCGCCGGACAGCTGTCGTGCGCCGTCTGGGCTGCGGAGGCGGCCACCGCGCCGATCGCCGCGAGGCACTGCCCGAACTCGTCATGGAGCTCCCGCGCAAGGTGCCGCCGCTCCTCGTCCTGGACCTCGATCAAGCGGCGGGTCAGCGCGTTGCGCTCCGCCAGCGTCGTCTCGAGGCTGCCCGCCAGATGATTGAACACGTCGCCGACCGCCGACAGCTCGGCGAGATCGAGCGGCGGCAGGCGGGCGGACAGATCGCCCGCCGCGAGGCGCTCGAGACCGGCGCGGATCGTGCGGGTCGGCCGCAGCGCGCTTGCCAGCGCCGCATAGACCAGCACGCAGAGCCCGAGCAGCGTGCCGGCCATCACCGCCACCAGCCGGCTGGTTTCGCGCCAGCTCTGCCCGATCAGGCTCTGCGGATCGGTCGATACCACAACCTCGCCCTTCGCCTCGCCGCGCAGCGGGACCGGGCGAACCGCCTGCACGTCGGCATCGAGCAGGCGACGGTAAAGTGCCGCGAAGAGCCACGGCGCCGCCGTGTCAGCGGGGTCCGCGCCGCTGCACAGGCGCTGGCGCAGGTCGCCGCCCCGGTCGCGATAGGCAATGCACAGGCCCGGCGCCATGACCACCGCGGCGATCGGCTGCAGATCGGGGAAGCTGACCAGCCCGCTCTTGATCCAGGAATTCTGGCCGGTTTGCAGCGAGAGGTCCCTGGCGGCGAGGTCCGCCATCCAGTCCGCCCGCGCCCGCGCCGAACGGCTGGTCTCGAACACGACGTAGGCCGCGGCGGCGGTGAAACACAACGCCGCCATGGCGGCGACCCGCAATGCCAATCGAAGTTTCAGATCGAGCCTCGGCGTCGGCATGGCATGCTCTTGCGACATTGGCATCGCCTGGAGCCTAACGCCGGGAACGGGCGCGCGGAAGCACCCGCGCCGCGGTCGGGCAATTTTCCCGGGTGCTGCCGGGCGGCTTTCGCTTTCTCGCCTTCGGGATTACGCCCAAGCTGACGGCGAAACGAAAGGCATTGCGACATGCGAAACCTCCTGTTGCGGTCGGTGGCCCTCGGCCTGTTGCTCGCGCCCTGCTGCGGTTCGGCCGACGACAAGGTCGCCCACAACGCCGTGATCGCGGTGGTCGATTTCGACTACACCGATGGCTCCGGCGAGATGCGGGATCAAAGCCAGGAGCATGCGGCGCGCCTCGCCGCCTTCATGACCGCGCTGCGCAACGACCTCTCGGCGCGCGCCAATCTGCGCGTCGTCGCCCCCAGTTGCAGTCCCGAACCGTGCGCGCCCGCCGGCCCGCGCGACGATCTTCTCGCGGCGGCCCGCGCGGCCGGCGCGAGCATTGTGTTGGTCGGGGGCGTCCACAAGACGAGCACGCTGGTGCAATGGGCGAATGTCGAGGCGATCGACGCCGCCACCGGGCGGATCCTGTTCCACAAGCTGTTCAGCTTCCGCGGCGACAACGACGAAGCCTGGCGCCGGGCCGAGTCCTTCATCGCCGGCGAGATCGTGGCGCTGCCGCCGTCGTGAATGGCGGCGGCAGCAGTCGCGCGAGGGAACGACCATGACAAACGCCGATGTCCTCCGAGGGCGCCGGGCTCTTGCCGGTTGCGCCGTTGCCCTGCTCTGCAGCGTCTCCGCCGCCGCCGCGGCGAGCGCCGATCCGGCGCCGGCCAGGATCGCGGTATTCGGCTTCGAACTCGACGATTTCAGTGGCGGCGCCGGTCTTGCCGGCAATTCCGCCGCCGATCGTCGCTACCTCGATCAGGCCACCAGCGAGGCGCGCCGGCTTCTCGCCCAGTCCGGCCGTTACAGTCTGGTCGAGGTCTCGGCCGCCGAGGACGAGGCCGCCAAGGAGCACACGCTCCACCAATGCCATGGTTGCGAGGCCGCCATCGCCTTCAAGCTCGGCGCCGAACAATCCTTTGTCGGCGTCGTGACGCGGATCAGCCGGACGGATTACGCGGTGCGCTTCGAGATCCGCGACGCGCGGAGCGGCGACCTGATCCGCGCCCAGAACAGCGATCTGCGGCTCGGCGCCGACTACTCCTGGTCGCGCGGTGCGGCCGCGCTGATCGAAAGCGGCCTGCTCGGGGCGCCATGAGGGGCGCCCGCCGCCCCGCCGTCCGGACGCTCAGCACGTGACGAGGTCGGTGTGTCCGAAGCCCTTGGCGTAGTCGAGCACGGAGATGACGACCGGGGTCAGGCGGAAGATGCGGACCTCCTCGGGGGTCGGCATCGAAACCGGCAGCGAGGTCTGCTCGGGATATTTCGAGGGCAGCAGCTGCAGCACTTTGGCCGCCTCACTCCGATCCGAGACCACCTGCGCGTGCGCCGCCATCGACAGGCCGGTGATCGCCATGATGTCCGGCGTATCGTGATCGATGGTCAATGACACCCGGTCATCGCCCGCCAGATTCGCCGCCTTCTGGCTTTCCAGGCCGCAGAGGAAATAGAGGGTCAGGCCGTCATTGACGTAACCGACCGTGGTCGCCTGCGGCCAGCCGTCGGGCCGCAACGTGGCAATGGTCATGATCCGGTGCTGATCCAGCAGGTTCAGGATCTTCTGCCTGAGCTCCTGGTCCATGACTTTTCTCCGCCGCTCGACGCCGGTCCAGGATAGGAGGGACGAAACGCCCCGGGATTGAGGCATCGCAAGGCGGCGGAGGCCCCGCGAGGTCGGTCCGGAACGGCCCCAAAAGACCTATTTTGCGCGGCAACCAAAAGGCTTATGGTCCGCGCCTCATCTCCCGCCAGGACCATTGGTAATGACCCGACTTTCGCTGCCCAAACACAAGATTCGCGTCCTTCTCCTCGAGGGCATCAACGAAAGCGCCGTCAACTTTTTGGCCGAAAACGGCTATTCCTCGGTCGAGCGGCTGACCAAGGCGCTCGATGCCCAGGCGCTGAAGGACGCGGTCAAGGGGGTCCACCTGCTCGGCATCCGTTCCCGCAGCCAGGTCACCGAGGACATTCTCGCCGCCGGCGACCGCCTGCTGACGGTCGGCTGCTTCTCGGTCGGCACCAACCAGATCGACCTCGACGCCGCGCGGCGGCGGGGCATTCCGGTGTTCAATGCGCCCTATGCCAACACCCGCAGCGTGGCTGAACTGACCATCGGCGAGATCGTCATGCTGATGCGGCGGATCTTTCCCCGCTCGGTGGCGGCCCATTCCGGCGGCTGGGACAAGTCGGCCGCCGGCAGCCGCGAGGTCCGCGGCAAGACGCTGGGCATTGTCGGCTACGGCAATATCGGCTCGCAGCTGTCGAACCTTGCCGAATCCATGGGGATGCGGGTGGTCTTCTTCGACCTGACCGACAAGCTCCGCCACGGCAACACCGAGCCGACGGCCAGCCTCGACGAGCTCCTCGCCGTCAGCGACGTCGTCTCCCTGCACGTGCCGGAGACCGCCCAGACCTTCGGCATGATCGGCCAGCGCGAGATCGCCCGGATGAAACCGGGTGCCTTCCTGATCAACAACAGCCGCGGCACCGTGGTCGACCTAGATGCCCTGGCCGAGGCCCTCAAATCGGGCCATCTCGCCGGCGCCGCCATCGACGTCTTCCCCGTCGAGCCGGTCTCCAATGCCGATCGCCTGGCGACGCCGCTCCAGGGGATTGCCAACGTCATCCTGACCCCGCATGTCGGCGGCTCGACCGAGGAAGCCCAGGACCGGATCGGCATCGAGGTCGCCCGCAAGCTGGTGGAATATTCCGACGTCGGCTCGACCCTGGGCGCGGTCAACTTTCCCCAGGTCCAGCTCCCGCCCCGGCCCAGCGGCACCCGCTTCATCCACATCCACGGCGACGTGCCGGGCGTCATGGGAAAGCTGAACGACATCGTCTCCGACCACGGCATCAACATCGCCGCCCAATATCTGCAGACCGACGGCGGCATCGGCTATGTGGTGCTGGAGACCGATGGCGCCGTCCGTGACCCGGAAGGCGTCCTCGAGGAGATGCGCGCGGTTCAGGGCACCATCCGCGCCCGCCTGCTCTACGAGCCGGACTGAGGCGACGGCGCCGATCGGATGCCGATCAATGCAAGCGCTGCCGAGGCGAACCCGGGCGGCGGGGTCGTGCTGCTTCACGGCATCGCCCGCAGTTCGCGCGCCTTCGGCCGCCTGGAGCGGACGCTGACCGAGGCCGGCTTCGCCGTCCTCAATCTCGACTATCCCAGCCGCCGCGCGCGGATCGAAGATCTCGCCGAAACCATTCATGAGGCCATCGACGGCTTTGCGGCGACTGTTCCGGGTGAGATGCATTTCGTCGCCCATTCCATGGGCGGACTCCTCGCAAGGGTCTACCTCGCCCGGCACCGTCCGCCGCGCCTCGGCCGCGTGGTGATGCTGGGCACGCCCAATGGCGGCAGCGAGATCGCCGACCTGCTCCGCAATTTTCCACCCTTTGGCGCCTTTTTCGGACCGGCCGGTCCGCAGCTTTGCACGCCGCAACATGGCGGCGGCCGGTGGCCAGCCAGCGACTATCCGGTCGGCATCATCGCCGGCCGGCGCGCCATCGATCCGTTCGGCTATCTGGTGCTGCCGCGGCCCAATGACGGGCGCGTCTCGGTCGCCAATACCCGGATCGACGGCATGGCCGACCATATCGTCATCGATGCGGCTCATCCCTGGCTGATGACCAATCGCGAAGCCGTGCGCCAGACCCTCAGCTTCCTGCGCAGGGGTCGTTTCAGTCGGGCGTGAGAGGCGGTCGGGCGTTTAAAACGTCGACAATTTTTCGCAAATTACCGTATCGGCCAAGTTGTGCCACGGCCACAATTCGCGTGCTTCGCAGGACAGACGACCGGAACAATCGATACGGGCATTGATTTAACTCAATGCACGACCAGCGCGACCATCCTCACAATCGTCCGATCTTCATGGGAGGCATACCATGGTACAGCCCAAGGATTTGGCCCGCGGCAAGCTCGGCACTTCCACCCAGGACCTGAGCGCCATCACCGGAGCGTACAACCACACCACCCAGCGCCGCTGGAATGGTCAGGACGCGTCCCTGATCGCGTTCAGCATGAAGAGTTCGACCCAGTTCGACGGCGAAAGTGCCAGCGGCGAAGGGCCGGACGACAAATAGCCGTCGGTCCGGCTCCACTCGCGACCGTTGGCAATTTCTTCCGATATCCGGTGCGAGTGCCGCAGGACCAGATCCCGCGAGGCGACGTGCTGCTGATCTACACCACCTCTTTCGATACGACCGTCGACCTGTTGATGCACCGCATGGGAACCCAGCAGTGCTTCCGGTACAATTTCGACCTGTGGCGCGACTACAAGCTCGATCTCGACGGCATCGGCTTCCGCATCGAGGATCCGACCGGCCGCCGGATCGACCAGGACACGGTCTCGAAAGTCTATTACCGCAAGCCTTTCACGACCCGCGACATCGACGCCCGCATCGAGATCAGCGACCAGGACGGCTATTGCGAAGCCGAGTTATGGTACGCGCTTCGCGATCTCACCAACCTGCTCTGGGGCATGGACAAACTCGTTCTGGTCGAACCCCGCGCCGACATGCGGATCGGTAAATTCGTCCAGATGCGCCTCGCCAGGCGCTACTTCCAGGTTCCCGACTATCACTTCGGCTACGGTCGTCCTGGCCCATTTCTGCAACGCGAGGCCGTGGTCAAGAGCCTCACGCTCGAGCCGGTCGCCGGCAAAACCGCCCCCCGCGTCATCTACACGACCCGCGTCGCGGAAACGGAGCTGTCGCCCGCTTTCCCCTGGTTCATCCAGGATTATGTGGCTGCCAGCAAGGACGTCACCGTCGCTTTCGTCCGGGATCGCGTGTTCGCGTTCGAACTCGATCGAGACGCGTTCGTCAAGCGCACCGCCGACTGGCGCGAATTGCCGGTCGAGGCCACTGCGGCGCAATGGCGCCCGCACCCGCTCGACGCCGCGGTCGAACGCGCCGTCTTCGGCTTCATGGCGGAGCTCGGCCTGCATTACGGCCGTCTCGACTTCCTGCTCGAGGCCGGGCGTTACATCTTTCTCGAGGTCAATCCCAATGGGCAATGGGGCTGGCTCGATGCCAACGGCGACTACGGACTGCTCGACAAGATGCTCGAGGAACTGTCGCCGCAGACGCCGTGCCATCCGCTTCCGCGGCTCGGCCGCATCGGCATCTGAACCGTCGCCGCGGCATCGCCGTCGTGCGGCCCGCCCAAGCGGATCGTGGCGCATGAACGATGGAAGACGAGCGAGGATGTCGCAGCGCGCCAGCAGCCGCGGTCAGCAGCGCGCGGTGCCCTGATCGACGGAAGGAGCCCGAGGCATGACGGAGACGACCTTCTTCGAAACGTCGCGATCAGCGGTGCAGAAGGCAATCAGTGGCGCGGTCGCCCATCACAGCGCGCATCTGCCGCCGCCCGAACGGGCCGCAGAATTCGGCGCGGCGTTCGCCCGCTTCGGTGATGCCCGCGTCGTCCTGCTCGGCGAGGCGACCCACGGCAGCTCCGAATTCTACCGCGCCCGCGCCGCCATCACCCGCGAGCTGATCCTGCATCACGGCTTCAACATCGTCGCCGTGGAGGCGGACTGGCCGGATGCGGCCAAGATCGACCGCTATGTCCGTCATCACGAGCCAAAGCCGGCGCGCGACGAGGCCTTCGCGCGCTTCCCGACCTGGATGTGGCGCAACGTCGAAGTGATGGAGTTCCTCGACTGGCTGCGCGCCCACAACGAGCCGCTGCCGGCGGCGCGCCGCGCATCCTTCCATGGCCTCGACGTCTACAGCCTGCGCGGCTCGATCAATGCCGTGCTGGACTATCTCGATCGCGTCGATCCGGCAGCGGCCGCGGCGGCGCAGCGCCGCTACGGCTGCCTCACCCCCTGGCAGGACGAGCCGGCCGGCTATGGCCGGACCCTGCTCCGCGGCACCGGCGACCCCTGCGAGGATGCGGTCGCCGCCCAGCTCTCCGAGCTGCTCGACAAGCGCCTCGCCTATATGCGCGACGATGGCGAGGCGTTCTTCGACGCCGCACAGAACGCCCGCATCGTGCTGGCCGCCGAGCGCTATTACCGCATCATGTATCAGGGCTCGCGCGACTCCTGGAACCTGCGCGACCGCCACATGTTCGACACCCTGCGGGCCCTGCTCGCCCATCGCGGCAACACGGCCAAGGCCGTGGTGTGGGCGCACAACTCCCACATCGGCAACGCCGCGGCCACCGCCATGGGCTGGCAAGGCGAATTCAATATCGGCGAGCTCTGCCGCACCGCCTTCGGCGCCGATGCGGTGTTGATCGGCTTCGGCACCGATCGCGGCACGGTGGCCGCCGCGACCGACTGGGACGAACCCATGGAGGTCAAGTCGGTGCGCCCGGCGCGAGCCGACAGCTACGAATTCGCCTTCCGCAAATCCGGTCTCGCGCGCGGCCTGACCGACTGGCGAACGGCCCAGAATGGCGAGGTCGCCGCGGTGTTGCGCGAACCGATGCTGGAGCGGGCGATCGGCGTCGTCTATCGTCCGGAGACCGAACTCGCCAGCCACTATTTCGAAGCCGTGCTGGCGGAACAGTTCGATGCTTATGTCTGGTTCGAGGAGACCCGGGCGGTCACGCCCCTGCCCGCCGGCCACGCGAACGGCATGCCCGAGACCTATCCCTTCGGCATATAGCGACGCGGCGCGCCGGCGATGCCAGCCCAAGCGCGGCTAGTGTCCTGTCTCCGAATTACCGTAGCAAGCGGCTTGCCGCAAAGGCGGCAGGCAATTGCGAGACGCCACACTAGCCGAAGGCGCGCTCGATGGCCGCGACCAGCTTGCCGGCGTCGGCGTCATAGAGCGCCGCCGTATTCATCGGATTGATCTCGACGATCTTCCACGCGCCTGCCGACAGGCACACGTCCAGCACATAGGCCTCCGCCGGCGCCCATCGCGCGGCCATCTCTTCGCCGAAGCGGACGGCTTCGTCACCAGCCGCCTGACAGAGCTGACCGGCACCGTCGCCATAAGCGCTTGCCGTCGCGACGCGCCCCCGCACGATCCAGAGCCGGACTTCACATGCGATCTCCTTCGGCGAACACCATAGTACCTCGGTCTTCTCGGTCAGCCGCGCGCGCCGCGGCCGCTCGCGGCCGAGCAGCGATCTTCGCCAGTCGTCGAGCGCGCTGCGCCGCATCACGACACCGTCAAAATACTTCTTGTGGGCCGCAGGCTTGATGAAGAACGGATCGATTGCGGGTTGTGCCGCCGCAAAGGTCGCGAAGCTGGCGTCCGAATTGAGCATGTGAGGCCGCCAGTGCCACAGGCAATCGTGGATGCTCCAGTGGTCAACGGCGAAACAGCCGGGCCGCCATCCCTTGCGCGCCGCGATCTCGGCCAATTCAAAGCTGCCGAAGATGATCACCTTACCGGCGGGGGTTATGTCCGGCGCGAGTTGTCCGTTCGCCGGATCTATGGCATGCTCGCTATACGGCGTTCCTGACCGCTGGAGTGCACGCGCGATCGCCTCCAGCCCGGGTTCTCGACAACTTGGTTCTCGACAACTTGCTTCTCGATGATCTGGCTCTCGATCGAACGAGGTCTGTAGAACCCAATGCATCGCAGCATTCCCACGCTTCGCCGGACAGCACGTTCTGCGAACCCGACGCAACCGTCCTCGAGAACCGCATCGGATACGGATGCCACAACCATGGCATGATAAACCCTTACGCTTCTCTCACCACCGGATGAGACAAATTCAATAAATACGTCATCTGTCCCAGCTCTGCTCGAACGGAGGTTCCCATGCTCGACGTTGCGACTTCGGCCCGGAAGACCACTGCCCTGGAAGTAGATGGAACCGATCAACGCCCAACGCGGATGGTGTATGTGCTGCCGGCGGCGCTGCAACGCCCGCGGGATCTGCCGATCGACAATCACCTCGACAGCGAAGGCGTCACCTCGAAGGTCTACAACTGTTGCTATTGACGGCACCGCCCGGTTCAGGATGTGGCCCGCGACCGGAATTCCGGCACGGGTCGCACTCCGGGCCGGTTGGTCTTTGCTGCAGTTTGGACTTTACCGCAGTTTGGATTTTGCCGCAGTTCGGATTTTGCCCCAATAGTCCGAGGCCGTCGTTCGGTCCGAGACAAAATCGTTTGCGCGGGGGGCTCACCTGCTCTCCTCCGAGCTGACACGCGAGGAATTGGCGTCGATTGCGGCGCACGCGAGCCCGCTGCGCGACCGCGCCCGGTCGGACCATCTCGCACATCAGCGCGACGACTGGCGCGTCGACGACCGCCTGCAGACCTGGCGTTCGACCGCCGCCGACGGCGATGAGATCGGCTTCGCCGCGCGACTGAGATCGTTGGGTCTCGACCTCCCGCGCGCGCGTCTGATCCTGCAAGCGACGCCGGCGCAACAGGAACTCCCGTCATGGACCGGCCTCCTCAATGAGGTATTGCACCGCAACACTTCAGGCGACCAGGCTCTCGGACCGGAGCACGACCTCGCCGAACACACCAAGCGTCCAATTCCCTTTCGCGACGTCCTGTTGCCCTTCGCCCAAGCCGCAATCGACAGGCTGTCGCGACAGCTCGGCGGCACTTATCAGGATTGGCCGGCCAATATACGCGCGACACTCGAGCGGGCGCTGCTCGAGACGCTCGCGTCCATCAGCGGTCGCGTCCTGCTCGTCGAGTTTCGCACCTCTCTTGCATGCCGGCAGCTGACGGCCTCACCTCCGGACGCCACGGCGGAGAGCGCCGGCACCGCTTCCGCCTACCGCCAGTTCGTGCGGGAGATGCGCGGCGACGGATTGAAGGCGCTTTTCATCGACTATTGCGTGCTCGCGCGGCTGATGTCCGTCGCCATCCAGAACTGGGTGACGACGACGGCCGCGTTTCTGACGCATCTTACCGGTGACCTAGACGCCATTCGTGCCACGTTCCTGATGGCCGGAGACCCTGCCGAGATCGTCGGCGTGCAGACGGGCCTGTCCGACCCCCATTGCGGCGGCCGCACGGTGATCGCCGTGCAGTTCGGCTCGGGCACTAAGATCGTCTACAAGCCGCGAAACATCGACCTCGACGCCGATTTCGCCGCCTTCATCGACGGCCTGAACGCAACCTCCGGCCTGACGCCGCTCTATCGCCTCAAGACACTCTGCCGCGGCGACTACGGCTGGACCGCCTTCGTCGCGCCGCGGGGGGCCGAGACCGACGCATCCATCCGCCGGTTCTATCGTCGCACCGGGATGTTGCTCGGCCTGATCTATGCGCTCAACGGCCGCGATTTTCATTTCGAGAACATCGTCGCCTGCGGCGATCATCCTGTCGCCGTCGACCTCGAGACCCTCTTCCACAACTCCGGCCGGCACGCGCTCAACGATCCCGCGACCGACGACGCCACGAGCCGGAGCCTGCGCCGCTCGGTCCTGCAGACCAATGTCCTTCCGAGCGTCGTGCGCCGCGACAAGCAATATTTCGAGATCTCCGCGCTGGCGCGGTCGCCGGACAGCGCCGAGGAGGTGGAGGCCCTGGTCTGGCGGAATGTCGATACCGATGCGATCGATTACCGCTATGCGCGCATCAAGACCGAGGCGGCCAACAATCTTCCCACGCTCGATGGCCGCGGCGTGTCGCCGGCCGACTACGTCGGCGAGATCAGCGGCGGCTTCGCCGCGATCTACCGCTTTCTCATGAATAACAAGGGGCCGCTGCTCGAGGAAGGCGGCGCGCTCCACCGCGTCTTCCGGCACGAAGCCCGATTCCTGCGGCGCGCGACCTCGCTCTACGACGACATTCTCTACCGCGCGCTGGCTCCAGAAAGCCTGAGCGAGGGGGTGGATTTCAGCATCCAGCTCGACCAGCTGGCGAGACCGCTGACTTCATCCCCCGCCACGGACCCGGGCGACTGGGCCGTTCTCGAAGCCGAGCTTGATGCGCTGTGGAATCTCGATATTCCGAAATTCATCACCTGGGGGACCGGCCTCGGACTGAACCTCGATAACGGCGCCATGATCGCCCGCTACTTTCCGCGGTCAGCCTGGGACGAAGCCGTCGAGCGCATCAAGGCGCTCGACGAGAACGATCTGCGCTGGCAGCTGTCGCTGATCTCCGCCGCGATGGAAGCCTCTTATCCTGCCGCCGAGCCCGGCGGCCCACCCGGTCCCACGCCGGCGGCCGCCTCGGACATGCCTGCAACGCAAGCAGCCCTGTTGACCCATGCCATCGCCATCGCCGACCAACTGCGCGCCTGCGCCATCACCTCCGAGACGGGAGAGCCGAGCTGGCCGACCTTCGTCTACCTCAACGGCACGGACCGTTTCACCCTGCAGGGGCTCTGCCACGATCTGTATAGCGGACGATCCGGCATCGCCCTGTTCTTCGCCGCGGTCGAAGCCGTTGCCCCCGGCAGGGGCTTCGGCCCGCTTGCCATTTCGACGCTGGCGCCCGTCCGGCGATGGCTGGAGCGGGCGCGTTTCGACGAAATCGCCATCATGGGCCTCGGCGGCTTTCTCGGGCTGCCCTCGGCCATCTACGGCCTCGTCAAGGTCGGCGAACTCCTCCGCATGCCGGAGCTGTTGCACGATGCCGGGCGGGCGATCGGCGCCATCGACCGCCGCCTGATCGAAGCCGACCAGACCTACGACGTCGTCGGCGGCGCCGCCGGCGCCATTCTCGTCCTGCTCGCATGCCGTGCCGGTCTCGGAGATGCCACGACCCTTCCGGCAGCGATTGCCTGCGGCGAGCATCTCCTCGCCGCGAGGAGACCGCATCCGTCCGGCTATCGCACGTGGTCGTCCTCGCGCGGGCCGGCGCTGACCGGCTTCGCCCATGGCAGCAGCGGCATCATCCATGCGCTATTGAAGCTCTATCAGGCGACGGGCCGGCGCCCCTTGTACGATGCCGCCGTTGAAGCGCTCGCCTTCGAGCGGACCGAATTCGTCGCGGCTGTGAACAACTGGCCCGACCGGCGTCGACCGCCAAGCCCGGAGGCGTTGGCGCCCGACTTCAAGATTGCCTGGTGCCAGGGCGCGCCGGGGATCGCCCTCGCCCGCCTCGCGGCGCTGCACGTCCACGATACGCCCGAGATCAGGCGCGACATTCGCGCGGCCCTCGCGGCGAGCTGCGCCAGCCTCCCGCTGCCCCGGGACCACCTCTGTTGCGGCAATGCCGGCCTGATCGAAACACTCCTGGTCGCCGGCAGCACCCCGGCGATCGACCAGGCCCCGTCAACCGGTTACGATCTCGCCACGCGCATCATCGCCCGTGCCCAAGCGGCCGGCTCCTTCGCGTTCGCCTTCGAGAAGACCTTCGTCAACCCGACCTTGATGCAGGGCCGCGCCGGACTGGGCTATCAGTTCCTGCGGCTCGCCTGTCCGGACCGTCTGCCTGCGGTTCTCCTTCTCGAGTAGATATCCGCGCATGTGCGATCATGGAGACGACAGATGACCGCCCCGCCAGAGGCCTTGACCCGGTCCGAACTCGACGACGCGGTCAAGCGGATCTTCCGCCGCTCGCAGACGGATTGCGTCTTCCGCCAACGCTGCCTGGCCGATGCCCCTGCGGTCATCTTGGAAATGACCGGCAAAGTGCTTCCGCCCGGGCTTGTCGTCGAATTTCGCGACGATGACGGCACAGCCGCGACGACGAAGTCGACAGAAGACGCGCCGCAAGGGCCCGGCAGAGGATGAGCCTGGCGCCCCCCAGTGTCCCGTCTCCGAATTACCGCTTCGTTTGCCTCACGCTCGCACGGTCATTCGGAGACATAGGGACACTAGCAAAATCAAAGTGCTAGTGTGGCTTATGTCTCGCAATTGCCTACGAGAGGGTTGCCGCGAAGGCGGTAGGCAATTGCGAGACGCCACACTAGTGTCCCGTCTCCGAATTACCGCTTCGTTTGCCTCACGCTCGCACGGTCATTCGGAGACATAGGGACACTAGCAAAATCAAAGCGCTAGTGTGGCTTATGTCTCGCAATTGCCTACGAGAGGGTTGCCGCGAAGGCGGTAGGCAATTGCGAGACGCCACACTAGTGTCCCGTCTCCGAATTACCGCTTCGTTTGCCTCACGCTCGCACGGTCATTCGGAGACATAGGGACACTAGCAAAATCAAAGTGCTAGTGTGGCTTATGTCTCGCAATTGCCTACGAGAGGGTTGCCGCGAAGGCGGTAGGCAATTGCGAGACGCCACACTAGACCGCGACCTTCAGCATTCGATCAAGGGTCTGGCCAATCTCCAACGCACTGAACCGGTAGCCGCGTTCGCCGCGGCGGCCGACCACGAAACCGAAACGCATGCCCAGGCATTGCGTCCAGCCGCGATGGTTCGGAGAGAAGCGGTCCGCCGGCTGCAGGACCAGCAGGGCGCAGGTTTCGGGACAAGCAAAGGCGCAATGCGCAACGTGGCTTCCTTCCATCGACACGACCGCCTCGGCGCCCATCAGCGCCTCCACGATCTCCTGCATTCCCGCCTCATGCACATCGACCGTGGCAAAGCCGAGCCTGGTCAACGCCTCCGCAATCTCGCGCTCGTTCTCGATCTCGCGCGGCTCGCCTGACGGGCCGCGCCTTAGATAGACCCAGCGCAAGCCCTCCCGAGCGCGATATCTCGCTCGCAGGCGCGCCCGCAGGACTTCGTATCTCGCACGCTTGAGCCCGTTCTGGGCGTAGTCGTTGAAGATCACCAGGTGGTCGATCCGGGCTCTGTCGATCGGGGTCCAATCCTGGCCGAAGGCCGCCTCATAGTCGCCAGCATGCCGGAACTCCGGCCGGCGGGTGCACAGGCATGTCCCCGCGGCTTCGGCCAGGAAATACTGCGCACAGTCGTCACGAAGCCAATGACCGAAATATTTCGATCCCATGGCGGAGGACGCCAGGGCCGCCGCCGTCAGGTGCCTCTCCTCGCCGCTGCAACCCGGTAGAGGGCTTTCAGATAGGCGGTGCCGATGGCGGCCGACATGAATCACCCCGTCCAGAAGGATCGCGCGCTTGAAGTGATAGGCGATGGTCGCCGGATGCGTGATGGTGGTCGCAACCGCAGCACGAACGGCGCTCTCGACCGTGTAATGGGTCCGGGTGCCCGTGACGCGATCGATCTGTCCGGGCAGATAGATCGCGGGCCGCAAGGTCTCGCGCGCCGCCGGCGCGAGAACGTCCTGCCGGGACGCCTCCTCCTCGAGTGCAGTCGGACCTGGCACCGCGCTCATGAACGATTGCAATCCTGCTGCCAATCGAATCGGAAGTCGCATTGTCCCCTTGCTCGATGATGGATGCTCAGCCTGCAGCCAGGGTTTCCCGGATCAACGCCTGCCACGACGACATTTCCCGCGCCGGCGCAAATCGCTCCCGCCACTGGGCGACGAAGCCGTAGTCGACCTGAAGCGTGGATTGCAGAATATCGTTCACCATGGCCCTGAGCTGTTGGAGAAACCCGTCGGCATCCGCGACGTCGGCGAGCCGCACATGGGAGATCCCCTCGACCCCTTCGCTCATCTCACCGCATCGCGTCGTGACGAGCGGCACCCCGGCGCAAATCGCAGCGATCCGCCCGGACGAACTGCCTTCGCCCAAGGTGGCCGAGCAATAGACGTCGGCGGCGGCGAGCGCCACGCGAACGTCCTCTCTCGGCACTTTGCCGGCAAACACGAGGTTGGCGCCGTGTTTCGCCAACAGGTCGTCAGCACGCCTCTTCCAGAAGCCCGCTTCCTGGAGCGAGATATCACCGAACAAGTCGAGGCGAACCGGCAACCCGTCCGCCAGCAGTCGCTCGACGCTGTTCAGCAAGACCGCGGTTCCCTTCTTGAAGCTGAAGCCGGTGTCGGCGATGAGCGCCACCTGCGCGCGCCCGCCCGCGCTGCGCGGCGCGATCTGCGGGAGTTCGATCGCGCTCGGAATGCAGACGATGCGGCCGGCCTCCATGCTCTCCAAACCTGCACGCTGTTCGCCGTTCTTGACGACGAGCGCGGCCGCGGTCCGGCAGACATACGCGATCGCGGCCCTTTCGCCTGCATTCCTGAAACCGCGCGAAAAGTCGGTGCCCACCATCACGGCGATGTGCGGGAAGTGCAGTTCCCGTCCGATCATCGCCGCGACATGCCCAGCAGTGAGCATGAAATTGGATATCAGCAGCGGCCGCTGGTCGGCGCTCGCCGCACGCCTGGAGATCTCGTTTTTCAGGATCTGATAGTTCATGCGCGCCCGTTCCCGGGCAAAACGTTCGGTCGAGGTCTGATCGGCAAGCGGCTCTTCCCAGGGAAAGCGAAGCGGCGCCAGCGGCACGACCTCGTAGCCGGCCCCATTGGTTCTGACCTGCCGCTGATCACCGCAAACATAGACCGTGACGCGCAAGCCGGCGCGCGACAGCCACCCGGCGAAGCGCTCCGTCCAGAGCTCGAGTCCTCCCTCGCTCGGCGGGTACTCCTCGGTAATCAGATGGACAGAGCCGTTCATCAGACTCCTCCGGTTCGGCGCCGGCCCGCCGAGCCGCGGCTCGATCAGCGGGGGCGCGCGCGACTGTCCCGATCAGGCTGCAGCCACCCGGCACAGCTCCGGCGTGATTTCGATCCTCGTCCAGACGTTGCGGCCGACCTGGCTTGACGTGGGCCCGACGAGATAAACAATCTCGGCCAACTCGCCGATCATGCTCCGATGGCGTACGGTGCGGCCGAACGGCAGCGCATATTCCATCGCGTGCACGTTCAGCTGTGCGCCCAGCCAGTCGCGCGTCTGCGCGACATCGCGGCGCAAGACGTCGTCGTCGAGCGAATCGATGTCCTGGTGGCTGCGGCCATGGTTTTCGATCGTAACCCCCATATCCACCAGATTCAGCAGCTCCCGGCGGCTCAGGGTCTGGGCATGCTCCTCGAGCGCGTACGCGCTGCAGTTCAACAGCTCGCCGATTTCGGCGACATGGCTGCATGCGGCCTCGGGCGTCAGAGCCGAGAGCACAGCCTTCGCCGCGCGGCGGAACACATCGATGCCCTGCCCGAGATCATAGACCTCGCCGCCGTAGCTGACCCGCGCCTCCCGTCTCGCGTCGAGGCAGGCGTTGAGCAGAGAAAAGAAATAGGGCTCTCCCGTCTCGACCTGATGCGCGTTGACAAACAAGCGAACGTGGTGCCCGCACTCGCGCGCGAGCGCAGCCGCGTGGCCGGCCGCCCTGGTCGAATCGTCGATGGTCAGGATGTCTCCGGGACCGCTTGGCGGTCCCGCTCGATAGGGCGACGACCGCGCCCTCAGATAGGATCGGAGCGCCGCCTCAGGAGCAATATTTCGAAAGATCTGCTGTCCGCCTGCCCATTCGCGCGCACAGCCATGCAACAGATGTATCGCCATGCGCCTCAGCCTTCTATTCCGTCTTCTTGTCGCAGGCTAAAATAGCTGCTCGCCAGTTCCCTGATCCGCATTGGCGCATCGTCCGACCACTCCCAGGCGCCCGACGCGCCGATGCGCAGGTCCCGCACCGGATCGAACCCCAGCTCGGCGAGGAGCTGATGGCGGCGCGAATAGTTGCGGTTCTCTTCGCTGCCGTGCCAAAGATGAAGGGCGCGCCCTTCGCGACAGCCAACGCGCCCCTTGGTCGCCAGCCAGAACGGCTGCGCCCAGGCTTCGTATTGCGACCGGCGGACATCATCCAGGCAGTGAATGGAGGCCAGTTCCTGGTAACGGCCGAGACAGGCGGCCGCCAGGGCGCGGTCGGCACCGCCGAGGATCATGGCGTCGTAGAATCCGTGCCGCTCCATCAGTTCACGACTTGCCGCCCATGCGCCGCCCTGAAAGGCGTGCCTGAGCGTCTTGAACGCCTGCAGTTCCAGCCGGTTCCGCCCAGCGAAAGACAGATATGCGATGGCGTAGCCGCTCGGCGGCCGGTCGGGGCTCATCGCCGCCGAAATCGTCTCGCCCTCCTCGAGGTTGACCAGCTCCGAGTAGCACTGCACCAGATCGAACCGGCGCAGCAGCTGCCGCGTGGCATCAAGCCAGTCCTGGTCGGCGAAGACGAAGTCACAATCGACCCAGGAGATATAGCGCACCGTTTGCGGCAGCCTCTCGAGCGCAAGATTGAGCATCCGCTCCTTCTGCCAGAGCACCGCTCCCGGGCTGACGCGCAGCACCCAGTCTGCATCGTCGTTGGCGAGCTCGAAGACGCCATTGGGCGAAAACTCGACGACGACAAGCGGCGCGGCGAGATGCCGGCGAAACCGCGTGAAGTTATTCCGGCGCGAGGCATAGCGACATGGGTTGAAGTAGGTGCTGACCACACAAATGTCGCTCTCGTCGAGAGTTCTTCGCATGTGGTCCGCGTCGCCATGGCCATGATCGAAGCCCGGAGCAGTTTAGACGCGCCACATGCTTTCCGCCAGCCCGCCGGCCCTTGGACCAAGCTCGTCGGGGCGAGCGGTCAGACAAGTACAATCATACCGAACACGGGGTATCCCGAAGTAACTGCCAAATGCGCTCAAGCGGACCGAAACACATTCTGCACCTGGCACATCCTGGCATAGACGCCGTCCCGGCGGCTCAACTCCTCGTGCGTGCCCTGCTCGACGATGGCGCCGCCCTGCAGCACCACGACGCGATCGGCCAACATGATCGTGCTCAGCCTGTGCGCAATGATCAGGCTGGTTCCACCTGCGCGCACCCGGCGGACGGCATCCTGAATCGCACGCTCGGTGACCGAGTCGATGTTTGCCGTTGCCTCGTCGAGGATCAGAATTGGCGCGTTCTTGAGCAGCGCGCGGGCAATCTCGATCCGCTGCTTCTCGCCGGCGCTCAATCTGCCTCCCCGTTCGCCCACCATCGTGTCATAGCCGTTCGGCAGCGCCGCAATGAATCGATCGCAGCGCGCCGCCGTGGCGGCGCTCAGCAATTCATCTTGGCTCGCGGTCCGGCGCCCGTACAGGATATTTTCTCGCACCGTTGCATGAAACAGCACCGGCTCCTGGCTGACGAAACTGATCTGCCGGCGCAGAGCGTCCAGCGAGAGGCTGCGAATGTCCTGTCCGTCGATAAGGATCCTGCCGCCGTCGAGCTTGTAGAATCCCAGTAGCAGATTGGCGATGGTCGACTTGCCAGAGCCTGTGGCTCCGACCAGCGCCACGGTCTGGCCGCGTTCGATATTGAGCGAAACCTCCTTGAGGATGAATGGACCCGAGCCATAGCGAAAGCTCACGGCGTCCCACGCGACATTGCCGAGCACCGGCTGCCTGGGCGCGCCGTATCCGCCCCACAGGACCGCCTCGTCGGCCTCGTCCATGATGTCGAACAGCCGCTCTCCCGCCGCGCGGGCCGACTGCAGGGTCGTGTTCAACCCGTGAATATTGATCAAGGGCGCATAAAGCATCGCCAGATAGAAGACGAAGCTGACCAATTCGCCCAGACTGATGCTCTGCCGCAGCACGAGTGCCCCGCCGACCCCCCAGATCAGGACCGTGCCGAGCGAGGTGAAGAAGGTCATCGCCGGCATATAGACCGCCCACAGATTCAGGACCCGCATGGTGCGGTCCCGCAACTCCTCGTTTCGCAACTCGAAGCGATGCGAACTATATTCGATGTGTCCGAACGCCTTGATTTGCCGGATGCCCTGCAGATTATCGAGCAGCACCGCATTCAATGCGCTGAGCGACCGCCGCTTCGCCCGCAGGCGCTCCCGCGCCTTGGCGGTAAACCAGATCGAGCCCAGCGTCACGAACGGCAAGGGAATGAGGCTGAAGGCCGCCAGCGTTGAATCCTTGACAAACAGAATGGTCAAAACGATCGCGATCGTCGCGAGTGACACCGCCCCCTGCTCGGTGCCCTCGACCAGCAGCTTCTCGACATCGGTCACGTCTTCGACGACGCGGGTCATCAGATCGCCGGTGGACATCCTGTCGAAATAGCTCACCGGGAGCCGCTGCAGGTGCTCGTAAGTATCGCGGCGCATATCATAGGTGATGCGCTGCTCGAGGCTGTTGCTGACGAGGGTGCGCAGTGAGCTGAACAGGTCCCGCATCACGAAGGCGAGCAGCAGCCCGAACACTGCCATGGTCAATTGAACCGGCGCCTGCCGGTCCAGGATCCCGTCGACGATATACTGGGTCAGTTGAGGAAAAGTCAGCGCCGACAGCAGCGCAACGGCCGTACAGAGGATGTTGAGCGCAGCACGGCCGCGATGTCGATCCAGATAGTGCGCCGAGCGGCGCAAGGTCTCGACGACGCTCCTCGGCGTCGACGCGAACCCTCCGCGCATCGCGGCCGAGGCATCTGGTTGGAACTGTTCCGGATCCGACGACTGATGAACGCTGCTCGCTGACTTCATCATCGAAACCGCTCGGCGAGGGACACTAGCATGGCCGTGATTCTAGTGTGGCGTCTCGCAATTGCCTACCGCCTTTGCGGCCAGTCTCTCGTAGGCAATTGCGAGACATAAGCCACACTAGCGCTTTGATTTTGCTAGTGTCCTTTATGTCTCCGAATGACCGTGCGAGCATGAGGCAAATGGAGCGGTAATTCGGAGACAGGACACTAGAAGATCGCCAAGGACCTGATCTCGATGCTTTCGCGGGGCCTCGCATCCGGCGGCGCCGTCGGATCTCTGAAGGCGCTGTGAACTGCCCAGCGCGCGCGGCCATCGTCGCGCGAATCGTAGCCCTTGAACAGTAGCACCTCGTCGCACCTCATCCGAGGGAACCAGAACCATTGATGCGTAGGGCGATAGACCAGAGCGTAGCTCTGAGCGACCCGGGCCGGGTGCCGACGCTCCGAGATGACCAATTGATCCGGCGAAACCGTGCTGGCATCAAGGATGGCAAGCGGGTCCGTCTCGACGGGATGCCCGACGGCCCCCCAAGCCTGAATGATCGCAAAGCTGCCGCCGAGAGCCTCGGCTGCGCTTTCGGCGACGACACGCGCCCTCTCGGCGCCCGAGCTTGCCGAGTAGTCGGCGTGGACACCGAGGATCGGCCGAGCTGCGGCTCTGGCTGCACCTGACTGGCGCCCCGCCGGGCCGGCGGACCTGCGCAGCACATGGTCAAAGATGATGACGCGCCTCGCCTTGCACAACTCCGCGATCAGAGCCTCCATGGCCGGATAATAGACGCGCCTGATGTCGTCTTCGTCATCGAACCGGCAAGGCGTGATGCCGTGCCGCACCAGGCGGAAGCCCTCGCGATCGAGCGAGTGTTCGCTTTGGCGCCGCCGACCGTTGTGAATCGTCACCGACCGCGTGTCGAAGGCGCCGCCGCTGCGCTCCTCCCGGCCATCGGCGTGGACGATCGCGGTGATGATCGTCGTGCCGTCATCGGCGACGAAGTTAAGCGCTGCTTCGAGCGTCCCCGGTGACGCATCGAGATCGGTCGTGGTCTCGCCCATGGGCACCCCCTGCCGGCGTCTTCGGACGGCGAGGGACCGAGCGGCTCCTCGCCTTCCGGGTTTTCCGATCAGCGCTGCGATCTCCTCGACTTATGCTGCCGCTCCGGCCATTTATCAAGACGACGCGGTTGCCGGTACGCCACGCTGCCGCTGCCGCTGCGGCCGGCGCCGGAACGTGCGCCGCGCCCATATCAAGAGCCCGGTCGAGAGCAGCCCGAGCAGCGCCAGTGAAGTGAAAACGTTGAGCGGGCCGGAGACGACGCCGAACCAGTTGCCCTCGTGAAGCAGCCTGGGCCAGTTGCGCGGCAGTTCCGTGACACCCTGCGCCGTGACCGCATGGGCGCGCAATTCACCGCCCTCCTGCAGCCGCGCCATGGTGCCACCGCTGCGGACGCTGAGCGAGACGAGCTGTGCCAGGTCATGGGTCTGTGCGACTTCGGCGACCGCCTGTTTCAGCGGCACCGGCCGGCCGGCGGCGCCGAGCCCGCCGCCGCTCTGGAAGGTCAGGCCGAAGGCCATGCACAACCCGGTCAGGGGGCTGAGCACGATCAGCGGCAGGCCAAACCAGGCAATGCCCTTGTGCCAGCCCGACAGGCTGTTGCGCAGCCGCGGCAGCCCCATCAGCACGCCCAACGTCATCAGCACCAGCATCGCCGCGGTTGAGGCGATCACCAGCCAGGACTGGCCGACCAGATGCTCGTGATTGCGCCGCGCCCATTGAAACAGATCGTTGAGCGGCGCCGTGGTCGTCGCCGGCTCGCCGGTCGAGAGGTCGATCTCCGGCGCACTGATGCCGAGCAGCCGCAGATGTCCCGAGGCGCCGTCGATGGCGAGGCCCCGCGCCTTGCCATCGGGATCGAAGCGCGCCAGCACCTTCTCGACGCGGCTGAGGTCGATCGACCCCGGCACCACCGACATGGTCTGCACCACCGGCTGAAACGAGATGATCAGGCCCGTGATGATCAGCGCCAGCAACGGCAGCGCGAACACCAGCGTGATCCATCGGTGCAGCTTCAACAGAACGACGTTATTCATGCCTGCGGGTCTCCGAATACCGCGCGAAACTGCCTGCGTCGGCGGCGCGAGGCAAATGACAGTTTGTCCATGTCGACGCGCGTGTTTCTAATGATTTCCTGACGCGTAGAAGCTGCTCACCAGAACAAAATGTCCGCCGCGACGGCGCCAGGTCTGGTGCAGACACAGTTCGCCGCGGCAGAAGCCGCCGCGCTCGCAATGATAATCCTCGAAGTGAAGATTGATCTGCTGACCGCTCTGCGAATACGTCGCAAAATAATGCCCGAGATGGGGCTGTTGCCGGCACATGGCGCCGATCGCGTGCCGCACTTCGGGCGGCAGCCGCGCCATGTGCAGGGGATTCCACGGCCAGTCCTTCAGGCTCTGGCCCGAAGCCATTGTCGGCGTCAGAGCGACCATGATCGTCGCTGTCAGCCACCTTCCGAACGGCCGCATGAAACCCTCCTATAGGACGTTCACCTCTCGCCGGAACGGCACATCACGCGCGGGAAGATCGAGAGGGCGACGGCGCGGCTGTCGCCGGCTTGCGCCGTGGCGCATCGATCGCCGTGGATTGCGCCAACGCATTACACCACCTTGCCGAACAAGGCGCCGATGCCCGCGGTGAGGCCCATGGCGAAGGCACCCCAGAAGGTCACGCGCAGGGTCGGCTTGAGGACGGCGGCACCGCCGGCCCGGGCGCCGATCGCCCCGAGCACCGAAAGGAAGACCAGCGAACCGATCGCCACCACCGGGATCAGCATCCGCGTCTGCGACATCAGGACGAGCAGCAGCGGCGCCGCGGCGCCGACGGTGAATGTGGCGGCCGAAGCCACCGCCGCCTGCACCGGCCGCGCCATGGTGATGTGGGAGATGCCAAGCTCGTCACGGGCATGGGCGCCAAGCGCATCCTTGGCCATCAGCTGTCCGGCGACCTGCCTCGCCAGCGCCGGCTCGACGCCGCGGGCGACATAGATCTGGGCAAGCTCTTCTTTTTCGAAGTCCGGCTGAATCGCGATCTCCCGCGTCTCGCGGGCGAGATCCGCCTGCTCGGTGTCGGACTGGGAACTGACCGAGACATATTCGCCGGCGGCCATCGACATCGCCCCGGCGACGAGGCCGGCGATGCCGGTCAGCAGGATGTCGCCCTGGGTCGCCGCCGCCGAGGCCACTCCGAGCACCAGGCTGGAGGTGGAGATGATGCCGTCATTGGCGCCGAGCACCGCGGCGCGCAACCAGCCGATGCGATCGACGACATGGGTCTCCCTGTGCAGGCGGCTCATTGCTCGTCCTTTCCTGTTGTCCGGCCCTTACAGGGCACGCCGTCGGCATGGCAGCAGGCACGCAGCCCGCCGAGATCCGACTGATCGAGTTCGAGGCTCCAGCCATACGCTTCGAGCACGTCCTGGACGATGGCGAGGCCGAGCCCGGACCCTTCCTTGCGTTCGTCCAGCCTGATGCCGCGGCCGAGTGCCGAAGACCGCAGCTCCGGCGGGATTCCCGGCCCGTCATCCTCGACGCAGATCGTGGTCGCCGCTGCCCCGGCGCTGAGCCCCACCCGCACCCGGGAGCGGGCGTGCCGCGTCGCGTTGTCGAGCAGGTTGCCGAGCACTTCGGCGAGGTCGGTCCGGTCGAACGGCGCGCTGGTGTCGACGCTGCCGCGGATGTCGTAGTCGATGGCCGCGCCCTCCGCCGTGCGCGACAACGTCGCGACGAGGGAGCGCGCCAGCGGCGTCACCGCGGTGGTGACGCGGCGACCGACGCTGGCCTGGCCGCGCAGCCGCGCCCGCGCCAGTTCGCGATCGACATGGCGCCGCATCACCTCGACCGCGGATTCGATATCCGCAGCAAGGGTCACTTCACCCTTGCCGCGCAGGCGCTCGCCGTCGGCGGACAGCGCCGCGAGCGGCGTCTTGAGGCCATGGGCGAGGTCGGCGGCGCGGTTGCGCGAGCGCTCGATGTCCTGCTCGCGGGCCTCGAGCAGCGCATTGACTTCGTCCACCAGCGGCTTGACCTCGAGCGGCACGGTGGAGGCCAGATGCCGGCGCTGGCCGGCGCGGATCTCGGCGACCCCGCGCCGGAGCACGTCGAGTGGCCGCAATCCGAGCGTCACCTGGACCACGGTCGCCAGCGCCAGGATCGATCCGAGAATGGTCAGGGCGATGGCGAGGTCGGCGGCGAAGGCGTTCCGCGCCGTAGCGATCCGCGACAGGTCGACGGCCACGGCGACGCGGACCGAAACCGGCTGATCCTTGATCTTCAAAGTGACGAGACGCTCGGTGACCAGCACCTGGGCCCCCGCCGGCCCCGCCGTCTGGTGGCGGTGGACCTCGCCCGGCGACGGGGTGTCCTCGGGCAGCTTGAGCACCGTGTCCCACAATGAGCGCGAGCGCATCAGGTCGCCGCGATCGTCGGCGATCTGCCAGTAGAGCCCCGACAGCGGCTCGGCGAAGCGCGGATCGACCGGCGGCCTCAGCAGCTCGAGCTTGCCGTCGGCACCTACATCCATGCCGGCCAGAAGCTGCTTGAGGTGAACGTCGAGATCGTCCGCCAGCGTTCGCGCCACATGGCGCTCGAACAGCAGGATCAGGGCCACGCCGGCGATCGCCAGCGCGACCACGATGGTGGCGGCGCCGCCGGCGATCAATCTCAGCCGGAGCGAATTGCGCGTCATTCCTCGGTCTCCGGCACGAGATAGCCGAAACCTCGCCGGGTCTCGATCAGGCCGTTGCCGAGTTTCTTGCGGACGCGGCCGACCAGCACCTCAACCGCGTTGGATTCGTGCGCATCGTCCTGCCCGTAGAGATTTTCGCTCAGCTCCTGCTGCGACACCACCCGGCCGCGCCGCAGCAACAGATAGCTCGCCAGGCGGAATTCCAGCGGCGACAGGGTGACGGGCACGCCACGCCGGAACACCTTCATCTGGCGGATGTCGAGGGTGATGTCTCCGACGCTGACCTGTGACGATGCATGCCCGGACGAACGCCGGACGATGGAGCGCAGCCGGGCCAGCAGCTCTTCGATCCGGAATGGTTTCGGCAGGTAATCGTCGGCACCGGCGTCGATGCCGTCGACCCGCTCGATCCAGCTGCCCCGCGCCGAGACGATCAGCACCGGCATCTCGCGGCCATTGGCACGCCAGCGCTTGAGCACCGCGAGGCCGTCCATTCCCGGCAGGCCGAGGTCGAGAACCACGGCGCCGTAGTCTTCGGTGTCGCCGAGAAACCATGCCTTCTCGCCGTCTCCGACCACGTCGACGATATAGCCGGCCGCCTCGAGCGCCTGGCGCACATCGATGGCTATTCGCCGATCGTCTTCAACCAGCAGGAGGCGCATCACTTTTCCCGAATCTCGCCGATGTCGCCGGTGCGGGCATCGACATGAACATCGACCAGCCGGCCCTTGCTGTCGACGACATGGAATTCGTAGATCCACTGGCCGTTCTGGCGCTCGATCTCGACCCCGGTGATGTCGCCGGGCAGTTTGCTGCGGACGATGGCGAGCAGATCGGTCAGCGGGCGGATTTCGCCGCGTTCGACGGCGCGACGGATCTCGTCCTGGTCGCGGCTGGCGTGCTCGCGGCCACCCGCCTCCGTCCCGGCCGCAACCGTCAGCGCAATCAGCAGGATGAGCCCGCCGAGGCGGGCGCTTATCGGACCTGTTCCGAGCATGGATGCTCTATGGCGGATTTCACCTGACAAACCGCTGACATGGATCAAGATTCGGACAGTAAGGGTCTTTCATCCCCCCGAAACATAGTCCGGAGATCGGCGGAGGTCATCGGCGGCGGAGGCGCCATCCCCAGCGAGGTCCTGATGGCGACGTTCGCTATTCAGCGCAGCTGGGCCATGCGCGGGAGGCCCGCGCCTACCCCCGCTCGATCAGGCTGTCGGCGCGCTGCAGCAGCCGCGCCATGGCCCGCCGCAGCACGTCACGCTCGGCGGCATCCAGCGCCTCGAGGATATAGGCCTCCCGCGCCCGGGCGAGCGGCACGATCTTGTTGTAGAGGGCGCGGCCGGCCGGCGTGAGACAGACGATCTTGGCCCGGCCATCGCCCGCATCGTCCTCGCGCCGCACGAGGCCGCCCTCCTCGAGACCCGCGATGGCGCGGCTGACCTGCATCTTGTCCAGAGTCGAATTTTTGGGTGCGCCCTTGTCACGCCGGACCACGCCACCTCGTCTTGTTCTCAGAAGCAACCAGGAGATGGATATGCAACCGAGACTGAATGCACCCAAGGTGGCGCCGAAAATGTACCAGGCGATGGTCGAACTGGAGGGCAAGGTGCGCGACAGCGGCCTCGAGGCGTCGCTGATCGAGCTGGTCAAGACCCGCGCCTCCCAGATCAACGGCTGCGCCTTCTGCATCGCCATGCATACCCGCGATGCGATCACCGATGGCGAGGACCCGATGCGGCTCTACCTGCTGGATGCATGGCACGAAGCGCCCTGCTATACAGATCGTGAACGGGCGGCCCTGGCTTGGACCGACGCCCTCACCCTCGTGGCCGCGACCCATGCGCCGGACGCCGATTACGAGGCCCTCAAGGCGCAGTTCAGCGACGAGGATCAGGTCAAATTGACCATGTTGATTTGCACGATCAATGCCTGGAACCGGATCGCCATCGGTTTCCGCGCGGTTCCCCAGATCGAGGCGAGCGATGGACAAGGCCGCTGACCATGCTGCGGTCTTCGCCTCGCAGCGGGCGCGGCTGACCCGCATCGCCTATCGCATGCTCGGCACCCATGCGGAGGCGGAGGATGTCGTGCAGAACGCCTGGCTGCGCTGGCGCACGGTGCCGCCGGCCGAGATCGACGATGCGCCGGCCTATCTCGCCCGCATCGTCACCCGCCTCAGCCTCGATCACCTCAAATCGGCCCGCGTCCGGCGCGAGACCTATGTCGGCGCCTGGCTGCCTGAACCTCTGATCGAACGTGCGGGCACGAGCCCGCCGCTCGACGAGCCCGAAGACATCACCTTGAGCCTGATGTTCGCGCTGGAACGGCTGTCACCGCTCGAACGAGCGGCCTTTCTGCTTCACGACGTGTTCGATCTGTCCTTTACGGAAGTCGCCGCCGCGATCGGACGTGACGAGGCGGCCTGCCGTCAGCTCGCGGCGCGCGCCCGCGCCCATGTCCGTGCCCAGCGGCCACGCTACCGCCTCGACGAAACCAGGGGCGCGGCCCTCGCTCGCGCCTTCTTCACCGCCGCCAACAGCGGCGATGTCGGCCAGCTCAGTTCGATGCTGGCGGAGGATGTGGTGGCCTGGGGGGATGGCGGCGGCAAGATTGCCGCGAACATCAATCCGATCCGCGGCCGTGACCGGGTGCTTCGGTTCCTCGCCGGCCTCGCCCGCAAGCGGCGGGACCGCGATGGCGAATTCATCGAAGCGGTCGCCATCGACGGCCTGCCCGGCTTCATCTCCCGCGACCGCAGCGGCGCGCTGCAGACCACCGCACTCGAGATCGACGATCGCGGCATCGTCGCAATCTACACCATGCGCAATCCGGACAAACTCGGCCAGGTCATCGCCATGCTCGGCGGCGACGCGGAACGGTGCTGAGGAGGCGGCGCGAACGCCCCTACCTGACCTCCGGCACGAAGTGGTCGTCGACCTGGGCGGTCTCGCCGCTCGCCACGTCGGTAGCCTTGATCGTGACCGGGACCGTCTTCGGCGGCAGCGTCCCGGCATCCATCCGGACCGACAGCCGCACCTCGCGGGTCTGGTCCTGTCCGACCTCGACCACCAGTCGGCCGTCGGCGGCGCGTTCGATGCCGGCCGCCTGCACATGGGCTCCGGGCAGGCCGAGCACGTCGATGACAATGGACTGGGCCGTGCCCTTCTTGTTGAGGAGACGCACCGTATAGTCGTTGCGCACGCCGCCATCGGAGAGCACCACCGCCAGCGGATTGCGATCGTGCAGCGCGCTGACCTGGAGCGAGCCGCGGGTCGCCAGCGCATAGATCATGATGCCGCCGACGATCGCGATCACCGCCGCATAGAGAACAGTGCGGGCGCGGACGATGCGATAGATCGGCGGCAACCCGGCCTGACGACGCTGGCCGTTGAGGTCTGTGTCATAGGCGATCAGCCCGGTCGGCCGGTCGATCTGGAGCATGATGTTGTCGCAGGCGTCCATGCACAGGCCGCACTGGATGCAGCCGAGTTGCAGCCCCTCGCGGATATCCACGCCGGTCGGGCAGACATTGATGCACTGGTGGCAGTCGATGCAGTCGCCGGCCGGCTCGTTATGCTCCCGCGCGACCTCCGCCTTCTTGACCGACATCCGCGGCTCGCCGCGGTCGCGACGATAGGTGACGTTGAGCGCCCATTCGTCGGTCAGCGCAGCCTGGATGCGCGGCCAGGGACACATGTAGATGCAGACCTGCTCGCGGGCATGGCCGGCGAAGACATAGGTGGTCGCCGTGAGGATGCCGATCCACAGATAGGCGATGAACGGCGCTTGGAAGGTCGCCAGCTCCTTCACCAGGGTCGGCGCATCATCGAAATACAGCACCCAGGCGCCGCCGGTCCACCAAGCGATCATCAGCCAGATGAAGTGCTTGGTGACGAGCTGGCGCAGATGGGTGAAGCTCATGCCTTTCTTGTCGCTGAGCATGCGCTCGCGCCGGTCGCCCTCGACCCAGCGCTCCACCGCATAGAACAGGTCGGTCCACACCGTCTGCGGGCAGAGATAGCCGCACCAGATGCGACCGGCAACGGCGTTCATCAGGAACAGCGCCATCGCCGCGATGATCAGCAGCCCGGTGAAATAATAGACTTCCTGCGGCCAGAGCTCGATGAGGAAGAAGTAGAACCGCCGATGCGGCAGATCGATCAGCACGGCCTGGTCAGGCAGACCCGGCCCGCGATTCCAGCGCACGAACGGCAACAGGTAATAGACGCCCAGCGCGAAGATCAGCAACGCCCATTTGATGCGCCGATAACGGCCATGGACCGCCTGCGGATAGACCTTCTTGCGGGCGGCGTAGAGCGGCCCTTCGATAATGGTATCACCCATGTCTACCGACCGCTCCTTTCGCCGTTCCCGTTGAGATCAGGCCGTTCGATGCCCGCCGCCGCTGCGGCCGATCCTGGCCGCCACCAGATAAGACAGCGGCATTGCCACGACGACGCCGGCCAGGGCGGCCAGCGGTATCACCTTCATGGGATCGGCCAGCCCGACCGTCAGCACCGTAATGACGGCACTCCCCGCCAACACCGTTCCCAGCATGACCCAGATGACGACAGCGACTTTGAGCATTGGTCCATCTCCTCGATGTTCCGTGCCGACTCCTCGAGACGGCAATGCCTGGAGATCTTCCAAGCCCGCCGGCGCAACGCCTTGATCTGGCGCAAGAGCGGCAGCGATATTGCCGCATGGCACGCGCCGGAACGGATTTATATTAGTATTTACTGAAATATAACAGCGACTGGACGCGGGGCTGCGGCGGTCTGCCAGCCACGCGCCTTGCCGGCGCTTCTGAATCGTCGGCTCAAGGTCAATGCCATCGGCGGCGGCGCCGAGGACATCATGAAGGACCTCGCCAGCCGGCAACTGGGGCTGTGACGCCGACGCCTTACGCCGAAGCTTCGCGCATCATCGTCTTGAGCATCTCGGCGAGCACGCTGGCGATGGCGCTGGTGCCGCGCTGATGGCCGACCAGCATCAGGGTCTGGGTCTCCTGCGCCAGTTCGCGCACCGGAATATAGACGAGCCGCCCGGCCCGCCGTTCGAACTCGATGTCGAACGGCGTCAGGAAGGTGATGGCGTTGTCGACGATGGCCGCGTTGCGCATGATCTCGATGGCGTTGGTCTGGATCGCCGCCTGCGGCTCGAGCGCGGCCCGGGCGAAGGCCGTATCGAGATAAGGCCTGATCGCGGTGCTCTGGTCGGCGATCACCAGCGGATAATCGACGCAGTCGCTGAGCCGGATCTGGCTGCGCTTGGCCAGCGGATGGTTCGGCGCCATGGTGGCGCCAAGCCGGCCGACGGCGCGGGCCAGCGTCTTGAGATTACCGTCCTTGGTGAAATCGAAGCCGATACCGAGATCGGCCTCGCCGGTCGCGACCGCCGACTGGATGTCCTCGCCGGTGGTCAGAAGCGTGAGGTGCAGGACGACGCGCGGATTGGCCGCCCGAAACTGCTTGACGGTGCCGGGGACGAGATTGGAGGCGAGACCGCTCATCATCGCCACGGTGATCTCGCCGCGGCGCAGTCCCTTGAGCTCCTCGATCTTGTCGCGGGCGCGCGACAGGTCCTTGAGCGTCTGGCGGATATGTCCGATCAGCACTTCGCCGGCCGCCGTCAGCACCAGCTTGCGCGGCAGCCGTTGAAACAGCGGCGTGCCGATCTCGGTTTCCAGCGCCAGAATCTGGCGGCTGATGGCGGAGGCGGCGACATTGAGATGGCTCGCCGCCTTGCGGATCGATCCGGTCCGTGCCACCTCGTCGACATAATTCAACAGACGACTATGTAACATCCCCCTGCTCCACCTGCCGATCGCAATCCCGTCCCGGGCAGGCGCAAGGATGGAATCTCGTTGCCTGAAAGGCAACAGGGTCGCCGAAACAAAGCACTTTCAAGCAGGCCATTCCCCATGCTCAATCAGCTCCGAGAAGGACGCTCGGGGCGATCGCGCGCCGTGCGCCCGGCATCAGCGCAGGAGCTCACCTCACGTGGCGTTCAGTGTCGCAAGTCTCGCCAAGGCCGCGGCGTTCCGGATCTCGCCGAAGGATACGAACTATTTCGTGATGCTGTTCGATCACGAGACGGACCGCATCGACAACATCTTCGTCGTCGAGATCTTCCAAAAGGGCGGCGCGACGCCCCCCAACACCCATGCCGCCGCCCACGAATTCTTCCATGTGCTGCATGGCGAAGGCATCGCCCGCTGCGACGGCAAGACCGTGCCGATCAGGAAGGGCGCTTCGCTGCTGCTCCATCCCGGCTCCGAGCATGTGATCGAGAATACCGGTCCCGGCAAACTCTACACCCTCACCGTGATGACGCCGAACGAGGGTTTCGCCGAATTGATCCGCGGCGGCGAGCCGGTGACGATCGACGCCGAGGACCTCGAGGTGCTGCAGGGGCTCGCGGCCCATGGATGACGGCGCCTTCATCGACCGCGCCGCCGCGCCGGCGGACGAACTGGCGCCGCTCGGCGCCAGCCCTCGTAACCGCTGGCTGGTCTCGGCCCGGCAGGCCAATCTCGTGCGCCCGCCACGACCGCCCCTTCCGATCTCGCTCGACAGCACGGGGCGGCTCGTCACCTTCGATCTCGCCCGCACCGCCATCATCATCGTCGACATGCAGAACGATTTCTGCCATCCGGATGGCTGGCTCGGCCAGATCGGCGTCGATGTCGCGCCGGCCCGGACCCCGATCCAGCCACTGCAGGCGCTGCTGCCGGCGCTGCGCCAGGCGGATGTTCCGGTGATCTGGCTGAACTGGGGCAACCGCCCCGACCGGCTCAATCTCAGCCCATCGCTGCTGCACGTCTACAAGCCGTTCGGCACCGGCACCGGCCTCGGCGATCCGCTGCCCGGCTCGGGAGCGCGCGTGCTCGAACGCGGCAGCTGGTCGGCAGCCATCGTCGAGGATCTCGAGGTCGCGCCCGGGGACATTCACGTCGCCAAATATCGCATGTCCGGATTCCAGGACACCGAACTCGACAGCATCCTGCGCAATCTCGACGTGACGACGCTGTTGTTCGCCGGCGTCAACGCCGATCAGTGCGTGCTGTGCACACTCCAGGACGCCAATTTCCGCGGCTATGACTGCCTGCTGCTCGAGAACTGCAGCGCCACCACCTCGCCCGATTATTGCATGGCGGCGACGATCTACAACGTCCGGCAGTGTTTCGGCTTCGTGCTTTCATCCACATCGGTGACGGCGGCTCTGGCCGCGAAGGCAAGCTCGTGAACGACAAGCTCATGAACGGCCCACCCTTTGACGACATCGCCGGCCAGTCGTCCGGATATCCGCTCGACGCCCTGATCGCCGACCTCGGCGACATTCCGGTGGAAACCAGCCCCGCGGTGGTGCGGCGCCGCTCCCGCGACTTCTTCTGGTACAGCCCGATCCTCAACGAGGAGCTCAGCGGCAAGTCGGCGGACCTGATCGCCACGCCGCGGACCGAGGCTGACGTGGTGCGCATCGCCGGCGCCTGCGCTCGCCACCGGGTGCCGCTGACCGTACGCGGCGGCGGCACCGGCAATTACGGCCAGGCGGTTCCACTTGCCGGCGGCGTACTGCTCGACATCACCGAACTCTCAGCGATCGATTGGGTCAAGCCCGGCATCGTCCGCGTCGGCGCCGGTGCCAAGATCAACCAGCTGGACGCCGAACTCGCGCTGAAGGGCTGGGAATTGCGCATGCATCCCTCCACCAAGCGCACCGCCACCATCGGCGGCTTCGTCGCCGGCGGCTCCGGCGGCATCGGTTCGATCAATTACGGCGGTCTGCGCGAGCCGGGCAACGTCATTGCCGCCCGCATCGTCACCCTCGAGGAGACGCCGCGCGTCATCGAGCTGCGCGGCGAGGCGGCGCAGCGGATCAACCACGCCTACGGCACCAACGGCATCATCACTGCCCTGGAAATGCCGCTGGCGCCGCTGTGGCGCTGGATCGACGTGGTGGTCGCCTTCGACGACTTTCTCGACGCCGTCGCCTTCGGCCATCGGATCGCCCTCGCCGACGGCGTGGTCAAGAAGGTGCTGGCGCCGGTGACCTGGCCGCTGCCGTCCTATTTCGGCGCGCTGCGCCCTCATTGCCCGGACGGCCGGCATCTGCTGCTCGCCATGGTCGCCGAGCCCTCGCTCGAGAGCTTCAAGGACTTGCTGGCGGGCCGCGGCACCATCACCCTGGAGACGCCGACCGACGACAGTCCCGGCAAGGTGCCGCTCTACGAATACACCTGGAACCACACCACCTTGCAGGTCCTCAAGACCGATCGCTCCGTCACTTACCTGCAATGCCTGTATCCACACGACCGCCTGCTCGAAAAGGCCGCGCAGATGCGCAGCCTGTTTCCGGACGAGGCGCTGCAGCATTTCGAGTTCATCCGCTTCAACGGCAACGTCACCGCCAGCGGATTGCCGGTGGTGCGCTTTTCGACCGCCGAGCGGCTCAACGAGATCATCCGCCTTCACGAAGACCATGACGTCGGGATCGCCAATCCGCACGTCTACACCATCGAGGATGGCAGCCGGTACAAGAAGGCGGAGGCCGACCAGCTCGGCTTCAAATACGAGGCCGACCCCTTCGGCCTGCTCAATCCCGGCAAGATGCGGAGTTTCGCGGCGCGGACGAATTGATCGATGCGAATACTCTACGTCTATTGCCATCCGCTCGACGACAGCTTTCACGCCGCCATCCGTCATGACGCGCTGGCCGGACTCGCCGAAGCCGGCCATGCCGTCGACCTGCTCGACCTCTATGACGAAGACTTCGATCCGGTGCTGACCGCAGTGCGGCGGCGCGACTATCACGATGCGGTGCGCAACCGCGCCAACAACCAGGCCTATGTCGACCGCCTGATGGCGGCGGAAGCCCTGATCATCCAGTTTCCGACCTGGTCCTTCGGCCCGCCGGCCATGCTCAAAGGCTGGTTCGACCGCATGTTCGGCCCGGGCATCGCCATGGATCTCTCCGACCCGGGGCGGGCGAAGCCGCTGCTCACCCACATCACGCGGATCAGCGGCATTTCGACCTATGGCCGCCCACGCTGGCAGGCGATCGCCATGGCCGATCCGCCGCGCAAGGTCATCACCCGCTACCTGCCGTGGTTTACCGGTTCACGGGCTCGGGTGCGCTATCACGCGCTCTATCACATGAATACCGCGACGGCGGTGCGGCGGGCACGTTTCCTCGCCAAGGTGCGGCGGGAGATGGCGCGGTTTTGAGAAGGCGCGCGGACTAGTGTGGCGTCTCGCAATTGCCTACCGCTTTTGCGGCAAGCCTCTCGTAGGCAATTGCGAGACATAAGCCACACTAGCGCTTTGATTTTGCTAGTGTCCTTATGTCTCCGAATGACCGTGCGAGCGTGAGGCAAATGGTACGGTAATTCGGAGACAGGACACTAGGGCAACTTGGCTACAGCGCCCAGCGGTGCACGGTGAGGTGTTCCGCGGCAACGCGTTCGTCGATGGCTGCGCGCGTCATCAGCCCGGTCTGGGTATCGACGTGGGCGACGACCGAGGCGGCGTTGAGCGTTGCGGCGCGTAGCGCGTCGGCGCCGGACTTTCCTAGCGCAAGACTGCCGGCGAAGGTCGCGGCGAAGGCATCGCCCGCCCCCGCCGTACCGGCGACGTTGGCCACGGTCAGGGCCGGGCAATAGAGAACCTCGCCGCCGGATGCGACGAACGCGCCGTTCGCGCCGTCGGTGACCAGCACATGCTTCGGACCGCGGCTCAGGAGCGCCTTGAGAAAGGCGACGAGCCCCATCTCGAAGCCGCCGCCGATCAGGCCGCGCACCGCCAGCGGCGGCGGCGTCTCGGCCCCCTCATGGGCCGGCAGCACCGGCCCACCCTCGCCGAAATCGGCGATCAGGCCCGGCACCAGCACGTCGGCCTCGTTGCGATTGAGCGCCAGGATGTCGATGGAGGACAGGCAATCGAGGAACGCGCGGCCGCGCGCCGAGAGCTGGCGCACGCCGGGATTGGTCGCCACGAGAGCCTGGTTCCGCTTCGCCTTGGCGATCAGTTCCGGGAAGCAATCCGCGGATTTGTTGCTCAGATTGGCGATATAGACGAGGTCGACCTGAAACGCCTCGTCGCGCAGATCCGTCAATTCCAGGAGAGTGTTAGCGCCGCGAAAGGTAAAGACGGCAGCGTTGCGATCGTGGGAGGAGACGAGGACGGAAGCGCCGGTCGGCGCCCGCGCGTCGCGGCTGATCCAGCGCGTCGAGACGCGCTCGGCCATCAGCCGCGCCATGATGCTCTCGGCGCGCTCGTCCTGGCCGACTTTGGCGAGCACCGCGACGTCGAGGCCCAGCCGGGCCATGGCGACGGCGGCATTGACCGCGCCGCCGCCGCAATGGGTCGAGATTTCCTGCGCCTCGGACTTGCGGCCCTCCTCCAGCAACAGGAACGAGATATCCGCATTGCGCATGGACATGCGCTCGATCCGGTCGCTCGCAATGATCGCAATGGTGTCGATCATCGCGCCGCCGACGGTCAACGCCTTCATTCCGCCGCCCTTCTCTTCCGTCGCCGGCTACTGAGTGGCCTGCAGAGGCGCCTTCGCAGCCTTCGGGGGTACAATAGCTTGATGACGGGGTCGGCGAAATACGCCGAGGCCAATCGGTCCTCCGCCAACAGTACGTCACCGGTTCCCGCAGACCGCGGCAATCGCCTCCCGTGCACCGGTTGGAAGCGCCTTTCGGCATGTGGACGACATCACGAGGTGCCGCCCACGTCAGCTCCACTGCGAGCCGGCGCGCGGGGCGGCGACGCGATTAGGCAATCCCTGCACGAAGAACGCGCAAACCGCCTGCTTCGATTTCATCCGCGGCGAGGCTCGGCAAACGTTGCTCAAAAGGCAACGGATATGCCGAATTAAAATGCTTCCGGACAACAGCGGCACCATGCATCTTCGTTCCGAAGCCGACTTGATCGTCGCGCCTGATCGAAACGCCAGCGCTCCGCCGGGATGTGCTCCGAACCGAGGCCCGCATGACCTTCCCCATCCGCGTCCCAGCTTCCCGTTTCAAACGCCCCCTCGCCGCCGCCGGCGTCGCGCTGTGCGCGCTCCTGACCACGGCCGCGCCGTCGCTGGCCGCCGACAAGATCACCTTCCTGACGAGCTGGTTCGCCCAGGCCGAACACGGCGGCTTCTACCAGGCCAAGGCCACCGGCCTCTACGACAAGGCCGGCCTCGATGTCACGATCAAGATGGGCGGACCGCAGGTCAACGGCGTCCAGTTGCTGCTCGCCGGCGAGACCGACATGCTGATGGGCTACGACATCCAGGTGATGAAGGGCCGCGAGCAGAATCTGCCGCTGGTCACCGTGGCGTCATCCTTTCAGTTCGACCTCCAGGGCATCATGACCCACGACGATGTGCCGGATCTGGCGGCGCTGAAGGGCAGGCCCGTCCTGATCGCCGGCTCGTCGCGGACGACCTTCTGGCCGTGGCTCCGCCTCAAATACGGCTACACCGACGACCAGATCCGTCCCTATACCTTCAACCTGCAACCTTTCTTCGCCGACAAGACCGTCGCCCAGCAGGGCTATCTTTCCTCAGAGCCTTTCCAGGCGGAGCAGCAGAACGAGAAGGTGCATTTCTTCCTGCTCGCCGACGGCGGCTATCCGCCCTACGGATCGACCATCGTCACAACCGAAAAGATGATCAAGGAGAAGCCCGACGTCGTCGCCCGCTTCGTCAAGGCCTCGCTCGAGGGCTGGCGCGACTACATGGCCAATCCGGCGCCGGGCAACGCCCTGATCAAGGCCGACAACCCGAAGATGAGCGACGCCCAGATCGCCTATGCCCTCAGGCGGCTCAAGGAAACCAAGGCGCTCGACGGCGGCGACGCCGCCAGCCTCGGCATCGGCACGATCACCGCCGATCGCTACAAGAAGATCTACGATTTCCTGGTGGCCGGGGAACTGCTCGATCCCAAGACCGACTGGCAGAAGACCTTCGACACCCGCTTCGTCAAGGACCTCAAGGTCGGCGTCCAGTAGGAGCAGATATGAACGCGCTGGTGTCGAACGATACCATCGAGGGCGACGCGGTCCGCAAGATCGGGGAGCGGCCGCCCGTCGTCGAGGTGCTGTCGGCCGAGAAAATCTTCGCCAACGGCACCCGCGCGCTGTCGCCGATCGACCTTACCATCGCCGACGGTGAATTCCTCACCCTGATCGGCCCCTCGGGCTGTGGCAAGAGCACCCTGCTCAAGCTGATCGCCAATCTGATCGAGCCGTCGGACGGGCGCCTGTTGTGGTGGCGCGGCACCTTTGGCCAGGTTGGGGCCGAGGGGCGCCGCTTCGCCTTCGTCTTCCAGGAGCCGACCCTGATGCCCTGGGCGCGCGTCGACGCCAACGTCCGCCTGCCGCTCGACCTCGCCGACATTCCCAGGACGAGGTCGACGCCAGTCGTGGCGAACGCTCTTGCCCGGGTCGGCCTCTCCGCCTTCGCTCGCCATTATCCCCGCCAGCTGTCCGGCGGCATGAAGATGCGCGCCTCCATCGCCAGGGCGCTGGCGACCGAACCCAATCTGCTGCTGATGGACGAGCCGTTCGGCGCCCTCGACGAATTCACCCGCAACAGGCTCGACGCCGACCTCGTCCGGTTGTGGTGGGAGCGCAAGCTGACGACCGTGTTCGTCACCCATTCGATCTACGAGGCCGTCTTCCTCTCGACCCGCATCATCGTGATGGCGGCGAATCCCGGCCGGATCTTCCGCACCATGACCATCGACGAACCGCAGCCGCGCAGCGAAAGCTTTCGCGACAGTCCCCGCTTCGCCGCCTATTGCCGCGAATTGTCGACCTGGCTCGCCGAGGCCTCGCTGCCGTCCGCTGCCGGAGGCGAGCGATGACGCCGCTCATGCAGTCGGAGAGTTTCGTCCGGATCGCCGCCCCGGTCGGTGTCGGCATCGTACTGATGGCGATCTGGGAGATCGGCTGCCGCCTCGGCGGTGTTCCGGTTTATCTGTTCCCCAAGCCGAGCGACATCGCGGCGAGCTTCGTCCAGCACGGCCCGGCGCTGCTCCGCGCCCTGCTGGTGACGCTGCGCATCACCCTGCAGGCCTTCGTCGTCGCCATGGTGGTCGGCACGCTGGTGGCGTTCATGTTCGTGCAGAGCCGCGCCATCGAGGTCAGCCTGTTTCCCTACGCCGTCCTGCTGCAGGTGACGCCAGTGGTGGCGATCGCCCCGCTGATCATCATCCTCGTCAAGAACACGCAACTGTCCCTGACGATCTGCGCCACGCTGGTGGCCTTGTTTCCGATCATCTCCAACACCACGCTCGGCCTGCGCAGTGTCGATCCCGGACTCGCCAACTACTTCCGGATGAACAAGGCAGGCCGCCTGAAGACGCTGATCCGGCTGCGCATCCCCGGCGCGCTGCCCTATTTCTTCGGCGGCCTGCGAATCTCCAGCGGCCTCGCCCTGATCGGCGCAGTGGTCGCCGAATTCGTCGCCGGGACCGGCGGCCGCTCCTCGGGGCTCGCCTATGAGATCCTCGATGCCGGCTTCCAGCTCGACATTCCGCGGATGTTCGCCGCCCTCTTCCTGATCACGGCGGCCGGCGTTCTGCTGTTCGCCGCCATGGTCGGCCTGTCCAAGCTCGCGCTCTCCGGCTGGCACGAGAGCGAGATCGGAGCCGAATCGTGACCTCTCTCCTGATCGAGAACGCCGAAGGCATTTTCACCGGCCGCTCCGGTGCGGCCATGCGTGCGCAGGGTGCCATCCGCATCCGCGGCGGCGTCATCGCCGCCATGGGGGCACTGACCGCCGAGCCCGGCGAACGCCGGCTCGATGCCCGGGGCTGCGTGGTCTATCCCGGCCTGATCTCGACCCACCATCACCTGTTCCAGAGCGTGATGAAAGGCGTCGATCCTGGCATCGACCTGCCGCTGTCCGGCTGGCTGCGCAGCGTCCCCTACCGGCTCTGGTCCAAGGTCGACGAGGAAGCGCTGGCGACCGCGGCGCGGATCGGGCTGACCGAACTCCTGCTCTCCGGCACCACGACAGTGGCGGACCATCACTACCTGTTCAGCGACACCTATCGCTTCGACCCGGCCCAGGTGATCTTCGACGTCGCCCGCGACCTCGGCATCCGCCTGGTGTTCTGCCGGGGCGGCGGCACCAAGGCCAACCACATCGCAGCCGACGGCACCGTGCCGATGCCGGTGCAGTCGCTCGACCGCATGCTGGCCTCGGTGGAGGCCTGCGCCCAGCGCTTCCACGATCCCTCGGCGGGAAGCCTGAGCCGTGTCGCGCTGGCGCCCACCACGCCGACCTGGTCACTCGACCCGGGCGAATTGAAGGAGACCATCGCGGCGAGCCGCCGGCTCGGCCTCAATCTGCACAGCCACCTGTCGGAGACCGCCGACTACGTCGAATTCTGCCTGTCGGTGCACGGCGTCCGTCCGGTGCATTGGCTGGCGGAGCACGACTGGCTCGGGCCCGACATCTGGTTCGCCCATCTCGTTCATCTCGATCAAGACGAGATCCGCCTCCTGGCCGAGACCGGCACCGGCATGGCGCATTGTCCGCAGTCGAACTGCCGCCTCGGCTCCGGCATCGCGCCGGCCAAGGAGCTGGCGAAGCTGGGCGGCGCGGTCTCGCTCGCCGTCGACGGCGCCGCGTCCAACGAATCCGCCGACATGATCAGCGAGATGCACAGCGCCTGGCACACCCACCGGGCGGTCAAAGGCGCCGATGCGGTGACCGCCGAGGAGGTCGTCCAGTGGGCGACCGCAGGCGGCGCCCGGGTGCTGGGCTGGCCCGAGATCGGAACGCTCGCGGTCGGCCAGCAGGCCGACATCGCCATCTTCGATCTCGATCAGCCGCGTCATTTCGGCATGCACGACCCGCTGATCGCGCCGGTGACCTGCGCCGGCGCGCCGCAGGTGCGCCACCTCCTGGTCGGAGGCCGCGTCGTCGTCGAGAACGGCGCCCTTCCCGGCCTCGACCTGTCCCGGCTCCGTGCCGACGCCGCGCGCGTCGTCGCACGGATCGCCGCCTGATCGTCATGGAGAGACCCCCATGCTGAACACCAAGCAGCCGGTGCTGCGCCGCTTCTGGTACGCCATCATGCCGCTCGACCACCTCAAGGACGGGCCGAAGCCTTTCACCTTGCTGGGCGAGCCGATCGTGCTGTTCCTTGACGCCAAGGGCGAACCCGCGGCGCTCGAGGACCGCTGCTGTCATCGCACCGCCAAGCTGTCGAAAGGCTGGTGTCGGGATGGCAACATCGTCTGCGGCTATCACGGCTGGGAATACGACCGCGACGGCAAGCTGGTGATGATCCCGCAATTCCCGTTCGAGCAGCCGGTGCCGGAGACCAGGGCACGATCGTTCCGCACCCGAAGCCGCTATGGCTATGTCTGGGTCGCGCTGGACGAGCCGCTGGCCGACATTCCCGACATCCCCGAAGATCGCGAGGGCGGCTATCGGCGGATCTTTCAGTTCTACGACAAGTGGAACACGGCGGCGCTGCGGCTGATGGAGAACTCGTTCGACAACGCCCATTTCGCCTTCGTGCACAAGGCGACCTTCGGCGACATCAGTCAGCCCCGGCCGGAGAAATACGAGATCGTCGAGACCGATTACGGCTTCGAGGCCGAGACCGTCGTCACCGTCCGCAATCCGCCGAGCGCGGTGCGGATCACCGGCACCAGCGAGCCGACCACCAGGCGGCACATGCGCAACAAGTGGTACATGCCGTTCTGCCGGCGTCTCGACATGGAATACCCCTCCGGCATCCGCCACATCATCTTCAACTGCGCGACCCCGATCTCAGACGGTCAGATCCAGGTGGTGCAGCTCCTGTTCCGCAACGACACCGAGGCGGACTGCCCGGCGCAGGAATTGATCGACTGGGATGCGGCGATCATCGCCGAGGACCGCGACATCCTGGAATCGACCGACCCCGACGCCATCGTCGACATGGGCCGCAAGATCGAGATGCACATGCCGTCCGACCGGCCGGGCATGCTGATGCGCAAGCGGCTGCTGGAGCTGCTGCACACCCACAACGAAGAGGAAGTGCCGAAAGCGCCGGCCTGAACAAAAGCGACGGCGCGAAGACCTCAGCGTCCGGTCCAGTCCGGCCGCCGCTTTTCGGCGAAGGCGGCGAGCCCCTCCTTCGCATCCTCGGTCATGGCGAGCAGCGCGATCTGGCTCTCGGTGTAGGTGATAGCCTCGTCGAACGACATCGCCGCGATCGCCCGCATGGCGTATTTGCCGCGCCGGATCACGGTCGGCGACTTGTCGGTAATGCGTCCGACCAGCCAGTCAACCTTGGCATCGATGATGGCGTTGAGCGCCAGGAGGTTGGCCCGCTCGGCCTCGGCGAGCGCACGGCACGGCACCGCACGGCGCGCGATCCGGCGAACAAGTCTTAGACCTTCCTTAACCGCAATTCCGCCGGCAAGTCACCGCTCCAGGCTCCATGGGCACACGCCCGCTGGCATGCCAGGCCGGACCCTCCGCCCTGCCGCCCCGGCAATTGCCGCCGCCGGCAAGCCACGTTATATGACGATCATCATTTATTATGCCCGAGGAATTCCGCCATGGCTTCCGATCCTGTCGTCATCCTGTCCGCGGTGCGCACCCCGCTCGGCCGTTTCCAGGGCGAACTGGCGAGCATCGCCGCGCCGCGGCTTGGTGCTCATGTGATTGCGGCGGCGGTGGACCGCGCCGGCCTCGCCCCGGAGCAGGTCGACGAGGTGCTGATGGGTTGCGTCCTGCCCGCCGGCCAGGGGCAGGCGCCGGCACGCCAGGCAGCGCGCGCCGCGCAGTTGCCGGATGCGACCGGCGCAACCACCATCAACAAGGTCTGCGGCTCGGGGATGAAGGCCACCATGCTCGGGCATGACCTCCTGACGGCGGGCTCCGCCGGCATCGTCATCGCCGGCGGCATGGAGAGCATGTCGAATGCGCCCTATCTGCTCGCCAAGGCGCGCAGCGGCTATCGCATGGGCCACGACCGCATCATCGACCACATGCTGATGGATGGCCTCGAAGACGCCTATGAGAGCGGCCGGTCGATGGGCGACTTCGGCGAAGCCACGGCCGAAGCCTATCAGTTCAGCCGCGAGGATCAGGACAGCTATGCCATGGAAACCTTGCGGCGAGCACGTGCGGCGGTGGAGAGCGGCACCTTCCGCGCAGAAATAGCGCCGGTCACGATCCAGCAAAAAGCCGGCCCGCGCATCGTCGCCAATGACGAGCATCCGCTCAAGGTCGACCCCGGCAAGATCCCCGCGCTCAAGCCCGCCTTCCGCGCCAATGGCACGATCACGCCGGCGGCTTCCTCGGCCAACGCCGACGGCGCCGCCGCCCTGGTCCTGACCCGACGCTCAGTGGCCGAGCGCGCGGGGCGAGGCCCCCTCGCCGAGATCAAGGGCCATGCGACCCACAGCCAGGAGCCGCAATGGTTCACCACGGCGCCCATTCCAGCGATCCGTAAGCTGCTCGACAAGGTCGGCTGGCGCGCCGGCGACGTCGATCTCTTCGAGATCAACGAGGCCTTCGCCGTGGTGGCCATGGCGGCCGCCCGCGATCTCCGCATCGATCGCGACCGCCTCAACGTCAATGGCGGCGCCTGCGCGCTCGGCCACCCGATCGGCGCCACCGGCGCGCGGCTGATCGTGACGCTGCTGCATGCGCTGGAGGCGAGAAAGCTGCGCCGCGGCATCGCCGCCTTGTGCATCGGCGGTGGCGAAGCCACCGCGATCGCGGTGGAGCGCATCGCCCACTGAAGGGACAGAGCGACGGACGGTCGGCGCTGCGGCCGAGGCGTCACGGCCTCACTTCGTCCGCCTGGCGGCGAGCTGCAGCGCCACGGCGATGCCCGAATAGATCAGTCCGAGCGCGGTGACGGCGGTCCAGCCGCCTTGGCGCCAGCCCACCATGGCGGTCGCCGAACCAATGGCGCCGCCGACGAACATCAGTCCCATGAAGATGGTGTTGAGTCGCGCCCGCGCCTGCGGTCGCAGCGCATAGACGATGTGCTGGTTGGAGATCAGCACCGCCTGGCTGGCAAAGTCGAGCAGGATGACGCCGACGACGAGGCCGGCGATCGATGCCCAGAGCCCGAAGATCGCCCAGGCGACCACCACCAGCACCGCGCCGGTCACGATCACCGGGCGCGGACCGCGGCGATCGGCCATCCGGCCCGCCGCCGGGGCGACGAGAATGCCGACCATGCCGACGATGCCGAACAGGCCGGCGACATCCGGGCCGAGACCGAAATGCTCCTGCAGGCGGAACACAAGAATGGTCCAGAACACGCTGAACGCGGCAAAGATCATGGACTGGGTCATGGTCGAGAGGCGCAGTGCCGGCAATTCGCGCCACAGCGCCCACATCGATCCGATCAGCGCCGGATAACTGACACCGCCTTCCGGCCGGCTGCGCGGCAGGCGCAGCGCCATCGCCGCCGCCGCACCGAGCGCCAGCGGCACGCCGAGCCAGAACATGGCGCGCCAGCCGAAATGCGCCGCTACCGCGCCGGCGAGCGTACGGCTCAGCAGGATGCCGCTGAGAAGCCCGGCCATGACCATACCCACCGTGGCGCCCCGGCGCGGCACTGGCGCCAGATGCGCGGCGAACGGCACGATCTGCTGGGCCACGGTCGCCATCATCCCGGTCAGCACCGAGGCCACCACCAGCGTCGAGGCATTGGGCGCGACGGCGTTGGCCGCCAGCGCCAGCGCAAGAGCGACGAACTGCGCTGCGATCAGACGCTTGCGCTCGATCAGGTCACCGAGCGGCACCAGGAGAAATAGCCCGGCGGCATAGCCGATCTGGGTCGCGGTTGGCACCAGCGTGGACAGCGGATCCGGCAGCTCGCTTTGGATCAGTCCCATCATCGGCTGGTTGTAATAGATGTTGGCGACCGCGATGCCGGCCGCCGCCGCCATCGCAACAACAAGGCCGCGGCCGATCCCCTGGGCGGTGCTCTGCGGTGACACGATCGGATCTCCAAAACTGATGTCGGTCATGGGATGAGGAATCAAGCTCGTATCCCGGTTCGAACGTTCATATACCGTGGCCGCATGGACCTAAACGAACGGTAGAACCGAAGGGAGACTTGCATCATTGTGATTGTAGGGTGGTTTTTGATCTGACGCTCGCATGAATGACTCGCTGCAATGCTGATACGAGCGTCAGGAGCGTCAGATCCACCGCACCGGCTGTCCTGACGACGTCCTCGACACGAGTTGATGATGGAGCGAGCGGCGAGAATCGGGCACTCAGCGTCGGGGCGCTCACGACCGGGGGGCAGATGATGTCGACCGTGAGACTATTTCTGGTGCTGATGGCCTGCGTGATCGGGTCCGCGGAGATTGGATCGCAAGCAGCGCGCGCCGCCGCTGTCCTGATGCGCGAGCCGGCCGAGGGCGAGATGCGACTCGGCCAGAGGGTTCGGGTCGATGACGGAAGTTGTCCCACCGGCCAGATCAAGGAAGTCACCGCGTCGCAGCTGACGCCCCAGGGCATCCTGCGCACCCGCGTCTGCGTCAAGCGCTGACCAGTGCGGTGGATCCGACGCTCGTATGAGTGCTCGCTGCAATGGGATACGAACGTTAGGACCGGGTCACTCGCTGAAGAACTGCCCGCATTTCTGCACCGTGTCGCTGGCGCCCCAGGGCATGATCGGCACCGATGAGGTCGAATTCTTCGGCGAGCCCTCGATCAGCCGGTCCGAGTAGACCATGTAGACGAGCACGTTGCGCTTGGCGTCGCAGCCGCGGACGATCTGCATCTTCTTGAAGAACATCGAGCGGCGCTGCCGGAACATGTCGTCGCCCTGGGACAGCTTGGACTTGAAACGGATCGGGCCGATCTGCCGGCAGGCCAGCGAGATGTCGGACACCTCCTCGGCAATGCCGAGCCATCCCTTGATGCCGCCGCGCTCGGGCACGGTGAAGTGGCAGGCGACGCCCTCGACCTCCGGATCATCGATGCCATAGGTGGCGAGCTTGTCGTTGGGCGTGAGCAGCTTGAAGACCGTCGAGCGACGGAAGATCAGGTCCGGCTCGTCGGCCGCGCGCGCCGGAGTCACCGCCGACAGCGCAACCATGCCGAGCGCCATCGCGCTCGCGCCGAGCCGCCAGCCACGACACAGGGCCAGCAAACGCCGCCAAGATGCCGCAGTAAGACCATGATTCCAGCGACTGATTCTCATTTACTTCATCCTTCGCGTGAACCGTCGCCGTCGACACGTGACAGTTGAGTTCCATATCGCCGCCGGCCAACGCCATGTAGGCATGCTGGAGCGGATTCGGAAGGCGGCCGGCTCGTTAAGATGGCGTCAGACATTTGAGTTCAATTTGCTTGCGAATCTAACATTCCAGTGGGGTGGATTTGACGTTCGCTCCCACCTGGCCGCAGACGGACAAAGCGAATGACCAGCGCCCCATCTCGTCCAACGAACTTCGGAAGCAGACAACTGGTCCGGCCGCTGTGAACCCAATTGCGGCCAGCGATACTCATGGCGAGATAGTTGGGAGCTTGAGCGTGACGGCAACTGCAAATGGGCGAGCGGTTCGGAATGGGCGGTGGGGCGGACCGGGCGTCGCGGCGGCATTGGCCGCGTCGCTGACGACCACATTTCTTCTGACGGCGCCCGCGCATGCCTACACCGTGTTCTGGCCAAATCAGACCTTCGAATATGTCGAGCCGGCACCGCCCCAGCCCAAGCGGATCAGGAAGCCCAAACCGCATTATCCGGGCCTCGCCGCGGCGCCCAAGGATCTCGCCAAGCCGAACGGGCCACTGATCATCGTGGTCTCGATCGACAAGCAAACCCTGCGCGTGTTCGACGCCAACGGGCTGCTCGCCGAGACGCCCGTGTCGACCGGCATGAGCGGCCATTCGACGCCCATGGGCGTGTTCAGCATCATTCAGAAGAGCAAGTGGCACCGCTCCAATATCTACAGCGGCGCGCCGATGCCCTACATGCAGCGCATCACCTGGTCAGGGGTCGCCCTCCATGCCGGCGTCCTGCCGGGCTATCCGGCCTCCCACGGCTGCATCCGCATGCCGACGGCGTTCGCCACCAAATTGTGGAGCTGGAGCAGGCTCGGCGCGCGGGTCATCGTCGCCCCGGGCGAATTGACGCCCACCGACATCAGCCACCCGGTACTTTTGGCGCATGCCGAGCAGATCGCGGCAAAGGCCGAACCGGCGACAGCGTCCTCCGTGGTGGCGGCGGCGACCTTCCCCGGCTCGGCTGCTGCGAACGAGGGCGCTTCGCTTCCCTCGCTCGATCGCGCAGAGTTGCGGCTGACGCCCCATGACAGCACGGCAACGACCGCCGCTGGTGGCGCCGTCCGCATTCGCGTTGCCGATGCTGAGGGTGGCATCAGGGCCCCGGTGGCGGCCGACACTGCGACGAAATACCAGGACCAGGACACGAACCCGAGCGCCGGACAGGCCGACGGGGTCAAGGCCGACGGCAAGACTGAAACCAAGATCGACACCACGCCCGATGCGGGCATCGGCGCGAAAAGCGAGGCCGGGCTCGAGACCAAGCCCGAAACAATAACAATGTCCGCCGACGTCAAGACCGAGCCGAAGTCCGCCCCCGAAGCCAAGGATCAGGACCGGACGGCCGGACCGGCCGCGGCGGCCTCACCCAACAAGGGCTTGCCCGACGCCGCGGCCCCAACCAGGGACGAAGCGCCGCCGGCACCGAAGCGCACCGGCCATGTCGCCGTCCTGATCAGTCGCAAGGACAACCGTCTCTACGTGCGGCAGAATTTCGAGCCCTGGTTCGACGTGCCGATGACCTTCGCCGCCGGCGACAGGCCGCTCGGCACCCACATCTTCACCGCGCGACCGGATGGCGCCGAAGCCGGGAGCTATCGCTGGTCAGTCGTCTCGCTGCCGGCCGGGGCGCGGCGGCGCATCGAGGTTACCGACCGCCGCGGCCGACACCTCGTCCAGGACGTCACAGCGCCCACCGCACCGCAGACGACCCCTGCCGAGGCGCTCGACCGTCTTGCCATTCCCGAGGAGGCCCGGATCAGGATCGCCAGTGCGCTCGCCACCGGCACCTCGATCATCGTCTCGGATCTCGGCCCGGGCAGCGAAACCGGCCTCGGCACCGATTTCATCATGCAGCTGCGCTGATGTTTTGATTTGGGCGACATCGCCGTTCCGGGCGCTCGCCTGCCCGGCCATGCTGCCCTAGTGTCCCGTCTCCGAATTACCGCTTCGTTTGCTTCACCCTCGCACGGTCATTCGGAGACATCGGGACACTAGCATCATTATGATTCTAGTGTGGTTTTGGATCTGACGCTCGTTCGAAGAACTCGCAGCAATACTGAAACGAGCGTCAGATCCACCACACTAGTGTGGCGCCTCGCAATTGCCTACCGCCTTTGCGGCCAGTCTCTCGTAGGCAATTGCGAGACATAAGCCACACTAGCGCTTTGATTTTTCTAGTGTCCTTATGTCTCCGAATTACCGTGCGAGCGTGAGGCAAATGGAGCGGTAATTCGGAGACAGGACACTAGTGTGGCTTATGTCTCGCAATTGCCGACAGGGGCTTGCCGCAAAGGGCATAGGCAATTGCGAGACGCCACACTAGAACGTCCAACGCATGGATAGCCTTTCGACGGAACTTTCGCCGACCTCCCGCCGGCCGGCCACCGACGCCCTTGACCGCCTCACCGGCCTCGGCTGGTCCGGCGGTCTCGCCGCGATCCTCCTCGCGCTCGCCGCTTCATTTGCGCTGCTCGGCTACACCACGGTCTATTGGCGTCATGCCGATATGGACTTCATGGTGATCTACAGTTCGCTGGCGCTCAATGACGGCCAGCCGCAACAATTCTTCGACCACCCGGCCTATCTGACCATCGTCGCGGTCCGGCTCTGGTTGAAGGCGCTGCATACGCTCGGCCTGCTCGACGCCGCTTCGCTCGGCACCTTGCCGCCGGCGAGCGACGTCGCGGCCTTCGACGCCGCCATGACCCATGTGGTGCGCGCGGCGCGTCTCGTCAGCTTCGCCACCACACTGGCATTCGTGTCGGTCTTCGCCGTTCTGGTGCGGCGGCTGGTGCGCGACTGGCGGGTCGCCCTGCTTGCCACCTTCGCCTTCGCCTTTTCCGGCGGCATCGCCGTTCACCTCCGCATCCTGCGCAGCGAATTGATCGCCGCCTGCTTCGTCCTGTTCGCTCTGATGCTGCTGATCGCCGCCGGCCGGCGCGCCAGCACCTTGCGCCCCCTCGTCGCGGGCAGTGCGGCAGCGCTATGCGTGCTGGCGCTCGAGAACAAGGTCCACGCCATCCTGCTGATCGCGGCATTGCCGGTGCTGTTGCTGCCCTTCGGCGGCCCGGAGAGCGCCAGCAAGCCGTTCTGGCGCAGCGGCTTCGGTTGGGGGGCCGCCCTGGCGACCGCTCTCGTCGCCGCGCTGGCGGTGACCGCCGCAGCGCCGCTGGTCGCCAGCGGCCTCGATCCGGCGGCGCTCGCCGCCGCCGGGCTCAAGCCAGCCCTGGCGGGTCGAATCGGCATCGTCCAGGCCGGCATGATCGCCTGGAGCGGCGCCGGCATGATGGCCTATGCCCTGACCTGGCGCATCAGCGCCGCGGAAACCATTACCAGCATGGGCGCCATGCTGACGGGCGCCTCCCTGGCTCTCCTCACACTTTTGTTCAACTACAATATCAATGACATCGTTGTCGTTCTTAATCCTCTTGAGAAGATGTTGAGCTACGTCGATGCCTCCGGGGCGAGCGCCACGAGCGGCGGTCCGGCCGCCACAATCTGGCTCATTCTCGACGGCATCCGGCTGGTCCTGATGCGCCTCACCTTCGTGCTCTATTCCTCGCCGCGACCGACCGTCTTCCTGACCTGGCTGATCCTGCCCGGCATCATCTATGGCTGGCGCCGCGGCGAGCGGCAGGCGGCGCTCCAGGCCACGTTGCTCCTCGGCGCCGCCATCGGCATCGACGCCCTCGGCGTCCGCCGCGGACTGAAATCGGAATACTTCGTCTTCACCGACCCGCTGATCATCCTCGCTGGCGCCGTGCTGCTCGATCGCTTGGCCGACCTCGCGCGGTTGCGCCTCGCCTACCCGATCGCCATCGCGCTGATGGTCCTGCACGTCACGATCAGCCAGGCCGAACCGGTCCGCTACGCCCTCAAGCGCAGCGGCCCGCAAGACATCTGCGAGTGGAACGTGGCCTACATGCCGCGCCTGCCGGTGCCCTGGTGCGCGGAACCGAAGCCGGCCCCTTGACGCGCGACGGCTCGTCGACGTGCAGTTCATGAAATACGCACGTTGGAACCGGGACACCGGTGTCCCGGTTCGAACGTTCGTATTCCCATGCAACGAGCACTTCTACGAACGTTAGAACCAAAGGGATACCAGCATGATTATGATTCCAGTGCGGCTTTGGATCTGACGCTCGTATAAAGAGTTCGCTGCAATACTGATACGAGCGTCAGATCCACCGCACTAGTGTCCTGTCTCCGAATTACCGCTTCATTTGCCTCACTCTCGCACGGTAATTCGGAGAGCTATCGCCAAATTTTGGTGACGGCCGGACCGGTTAGGCGGCGGCGGTTACGGGCTGACGGTCGGTCGGCTTGGCGATGACCTCGATCCCGTCGTTGAATGTCACACCGAGAACGAGTTTTGGCAACTGGTTGTGGCCATCGAGGCGACGCCAGCTTTTTTGTGCGCCTTCGAGCAATTTGAAGACCATCGCGAGCGCGGTCCTGTTCGACAGGCAACCCTTCGACCGGATCGTGCGGTGGCGCACGGTCGCGAAGGTGCTTTCAATGGGATTGGTCGTCCGCAGGTGTTTCCAATGTTCGGCCGGGAAGTCGTAGAACGCCAGTAGCGCGTCCCGATCCTTGCTCAGGCAGTCGGCCGCTTTCTCGTATTTGGGCGTATAGCTCTCGATGAAGGCGTCGAACGCCAGCTCGGCGGCGGCCCTGGTTTCAGCCATCCAGATCTCCTGCAATGCGCGCTTGGCCTTCGGCTGCTGGCTCTTCGGCAGCTTGGCGAGCACGTTGGCGGTCTTGTGCACCCAGCAGCGCTGCTCGCGTGTTTTCGGCCAGACCTCACCGGCGGCTTTCCAGAACCCGAGCGCGCCATCGGCGATGACGAGCCGCGGCGACACCTCGAGCCCGCGCCGCTTGAGGTCGAGCAGCAGATCGCGCCAGTCCTGCGCGCTCTCGCGGGCGCCATCGGTGAAGCCGACCAGTTCCTTGCGGCCCTCCGGCGTCGCCCCGATCAGCACCAGGATGCACTGCTTTTCGTCTTCGAGGCGCGCCTGGAGATGGATGCCATCGGCCCAGATGTAGACGTAGCGTTTCGCCGACAGATCGCGCTTCTGCCACGCGGCGTGCTCGTCGAGCCAGCCGTCCTTCAGACGGCCGATGGCGGATGCCGACAACCCGGCCGCGTCCTTGCCGAGCAGCGCCGCCAGCGCCTCGGAGAAGTCGCCGGTCGAAATCCCCTTCAGGTAAAGGATCGGCAGCAGCGTTTCGATCGACTTCGACCGGCGCATATAGGGCGGCAGGATCGACGGCGAGAACCGGATGCGATCGGGATCGGCGGCGGCCGCCTCGCGATCGCGCACACGCGGCTGGCGGACGGCGACCGGACCTATACCGGTCATTACCTCTCGCTCCGGCAGGTGACCGTGGCGGACCACGCGCTGGCGGCCGTCCCCGGTCTTCAAATCGGCATGCTTGCCGACAAAGTCCGCGACTTCGGCCTCGACCGCCTGGGCCAACAGGGCACGCGCCCCGTTGCGCAAGATTTCAGTGAGTTGGTCGTCGACGTTTCCTGGCTGAATCAGCTTGATAATGTTATCTTTGGACACGGCATATCGCTCCTTCGGTGGAGAAGTGGAGGCGTCAAGCACCCCCACGATATGCCGCCTTTCCGATTCCTGCCGTCACCAACTTTCGGCGATAGCTCCTAAAACGGCGTCCAATTGTTGATACCGAAATGATCATTGACGATCTCGGTAAGCGCCTGTTCGAAGACTTCCTGGGACTTCAACAGGGATATCAGCTCCCGGGCCTCGGCCTTGCGATCGGAACCGTAGAGCGCCAAGGCACCGCGCAGCACGGCTTGGCGCGGGGTCGGTCGCCATATCCCGCCAGCAAAGCAGCCGATCGAAATCGCTGATTGTGTTCGAGTCTTTCGCTAGCTCTTCGAGATTTGCGATCGCGAGCCGGCCGGAACTATCGTCCCACCACGTCCAATGTGCATATTGATTTCTGATCTGGAGAGCTCGACGGATGGCCGTGATCGCCAGATCGAAATCCGCTTCAAGGCCCAGTTTCTGATAGGCAGGATGGCCAAGGTTTTGGGCAGCATTGATGCGCTTGGTCTCGCCTCTCACGCCGAACATCGTTTTGAAGGCTCGATCGAAGTCGCCGATGCCCTGCTGAACGCAATGGAGCAGACCGATTTCGAGGTTGTTGTAGTCCGCCAGAAGCCGGCCGATTGCCGTCACTTCGGCGACGCGTGCATTGGCGGCCATGCATTGAGACCTTGATCGTTAGTCCAGGATCATGTTCGCCTGGGTTTATCACGCGGGACCTTGTTTGAGCCGTGCGACAAAAGCTATGGCCTGCGCTTCGAACGGCGGATCGAGCTGGGTCGCCTTGATGCGCTCGACGATCAGATCGTGATTCAGCGGACGTGCGGCATGGTAGGCCTCGACGAACTCCCTGTCCTTCTCGGACAGGCGGGCGAGTTTCGAGACGATGACGTCCTCGGGGCATGGCGCGACAGCCAGAACCTGCCGACCATCAACTTCGACTTCCCGATAGATTGCCCGTTTGGTCCAGTCGGGCGGCAAGCGCGCCGTATTCTCATCGACGCCATCTATATAGAAGCCATGCTCGCGGTGGAAATCGGAGCCTTCCCCGAAGAAAGCGTTGATCTCTTCGGACGCTTCCGGAGGATACTCGGGGTCCAGCTCCTTTTGGGTGACCTCCCAAATTTTTGCATTTTCAGGGTATGCGTCGATCTCACCCGAGGTACGCAGCAAAATCGGCGCGTCGGGCCACGAAAGGAGAATGCTCTGGCTTCCGATGATGAAGACCTTGTCGGTTTTGAACAGCCGCGCAATAGCCCGGACTGTCTCGACAAGATCTTCAAAAGTGCGGACGAAGGAGGGTTGCTTCACGCAACCATCCGCGGGGGCTCCGCGAATGTCGGCGACGCTTGAGCGACGCGTCTTGCTGCTCTCCAGATACGGCGACGTAACGCCGTGTTACTGAAGTCGATTCCGTCAGCCAGGATGAAAGGCGATGACAGGCGCAAACGCGTCATTCTTTCGCTGCGGCTCGCCAAAAGACGACGAATCTCGCACGTAGGAAGGTCAAGCAGTTCCGACCATTCGCGAATGAACGAATAGCCTTCGAAATGCTGCGAGCTCCGGTCGAGGGAAACCCTGGCCTTGTCGACCAACGAAGGGTCGCGACCGATCGCCCGCGCAATAAGCCGATGGATCATCAGCTTCGCGGTGTCGTTCACATGCTCCTGGTTGAGTGCGACGCTCATGGCTTCGACCAGCTCCTCAAAAAGGGAGAATAAGCACCTGCCGTTAAAATCCAACTACTTCCGGCCCCTCAGCCGCCCGGTTCTCGTTTGGCCACAGGTTTCCGTTCTCTTTCCGTTCAGAATAGCAGTTCCGTTTGGCCTGGACAATGCCTTCGCAGGCGTTCGGTTGCCATCGTGAACGCGTGAACAGGCCCCACCCCTCCGAACTCCCTGCACCCCTCTTGATATTACTCTTTTGATGTAATATTATTTACTGAAATATTACCCTAAAGGAAAACACATGATAACCCCCTCGCAGTGCCGCGCAGGCCGCGCCTTGCTCGGTTGGTCCCAGGAAGAGCTGGAAACGGCATCACGGGTCTCGAAAAAAACGATTGCTGACTTTGAACGTGACCAGCGCAATCAACAGGCGCGCACGATCGATGCCATCGAGGCGGCTTTGAATTGGGCTGGTATCATCTTCATCCCGCAGAATGGCGGCGGCGAGGGCGTACGAAAAAGAGGGTCAATGCCCCGCCTGTTTCGGCGCGACGATGTCGAGCATCGTGAATGGGTAGCGTTCGCCTTTGACTACAAGCAGCAGCGCTATACCGGATTTGTGAGCTATCAGGCTCTGGCCGGAATCGCGCTTTCCGGCATCGAGCCGATCGCGGCATTCGACCGCGATGTCGCACGGATCCTGATGCGGGCCGCAGAAAAAGTCGATGAGGCAGATTTCGATCCGGAAGGCCGTGTGCTCTTACATCGCGGCGATCTGCCGCCTCTGGAGTTTAATCCGAAAGTCGGAGGCAGGATCGTCGCTCGAAAGAGGCTTCATCTGATAGGCCGTCGTGGATTTACCGCTGCCAACGGAGTGCAGGTCGAACCCGTGGACTACAACGGCTTTCGCGTTGAATTCGCCGACGGCCCCGTGAAGGTGTTTCTTAAACTCCGCCCCGGAGATGCCGATCATGATGCCCTTGATGTCAGCGCCGAGGTCGCGGCTGGCGCCTTCATTGTCAGCGAACGCAACGACTGTCCTTTTTCCCTTGGAGACCGAGTGCGCCTCATTGCCGGCCAACAGCGTCCCGAGATAAAGCCCGGTGAGGTCGGCACGGTTTGCGAGATCGAAGACTATCCGATCATGATGGGGCCAGCGCCGCGCATCCGCGTCCAGTTTGGAAGCTGCCAGACGGCTTGGGAGGTCCCGACACAATTCGAGTCGGCAAACTGACGGGAAGTGGAAGATGATCTGAGCGCGCGGCGAAGCTCGACAGGTAGCGGCAGCGCAGCGGACAGGCGGAAACGCATGGTTCAACGAGCGGGTGAAAGGCGGCGCCGACTACGACCTGGCAGACCTCAGCAGTCTTTCACGCAAAGACCAAAAGCGCGATCTCCACGGTATGATCCGGCGCGTCGTCGAGGGCTATCGCTTCGTGGACGACATGACCGCGACGGAACGATCGCTCGCTACAGGATGGGACTCAGAAAAGCCGCAACGAGACGACAGCGCTGATCGCCACTCGCACGGTTGCGTAGCGACGTAGCGATTATTTTGGCGAGGCGGGATCGTTTGGGCTCTCGGCCTCTCCAGAAGCATGCGCGTCCGCAGCCTGAGCGTTCGGCTGCTCTTCTGCGCGCAGCATACTTTTATCGAGCAGACCCGCTTGCACGAAATGACTTTTGATCGGACCCGAGAGGAAACTGTCGAAAGCCCACCGCTTCAAAATCCATCCGTCGATGCCTACCTCGTGCAATAACAGGGCGTGGTAGAGGACCGAGAGTGCATCGCTTTTGGTGTTGGCGTCGTTCAGAAACTCGGAATAGCTGGCGTCGTGCCGCTCGCCACCGAAATGCGAAATGTCATTACGCAATTTTGCACATGCGTGGCAGAATATCCGCAACTTTTCCTCATCGAGGCCCAACGGCAACGCCTTAAACATCTCGAATAGACGTTGTTCGAGCGATGGTTCGTGCGCGTGTTCAAGGCGTTTCGCCAGCCATCGCTTATCTTTTGCAATATCGATTTTGTCGAGAATCCGGCTGACCTTCGCGGCGATGGAGTCCGAGCTGCCGCCCTTCTTGCGGTGAAAAGCTTCAAGGCCCCAGATCAGGTTGACGAAGCGGTGCTCGATGTACATAGCCATGCCGCGCCGCAGGCCGAGATAAAGATAGAATCCCGGACCGAACTCGTCCCGCATCGCTTTCCAGCGCGACCAGATCGCGCCGAACGCATTGCGAAGCTCCGGAAAGGCGGTGACGGTGTTGTAGTGCGAGGGAGCCTCGACCGGCTCCTTGCTCTTCATCCGCTGAAAATACCATCGGCATCGCGAGCCATCCGGGAGGTCCATAAAAGGCCAGCCCAGCTCGTAATCGGAGCCGGTCAGCAGCTTGAGAAGATCTTCGAACATCCGGAACTGAAGAGCGAGATCGTTCAGGGTGTTTGGCGTGTTAAGGTTCAGCCTCGCGTAGACCACCTGTTTGAGCGAATAGGCGTGCGTTCCAAGCATCCCGGCTGCATCGACCTCGATGTCGAAGATCAGCGTCAGGGTCCCATCACCATCCGGGTAACTGATGTCGTCGCGCGCTTTATACTTCAGAGTGATCGTATCGGGCGTGTCCTCGACCTCGATCACCCCGAGCCGGAGCCAGTCCTCGAAGCCCGTCAGCGGTATGGTCAGCGTGGCAAACAGCGGTGCGGCCGTGCCCGTTATGAAGACGCTGCGGCCGATCAGACAATGAGCGGCGCTGAACTTTTCGTAGGAGATGCCGTTGGTGCTGAATCGTCCGCCGTTCCTGTTCAGATCGCACAATAGAACACGTTCGCCACTGCCTTTGAGCAGGCCCTGAATGCAGCGCGTGACAGGCTCGCGGGACATCGGAGCCATCGGATCGTGCGGATTCGGCAGGTAGCCATCGAGTTCGAGGACGGCGCGCCCATTCTCTTCAACACGCAGCAGCCCGGCGACGTGCGCGTCAGGGGCGAGCAGGCCTTCGGCGACAGCCTCATCATGCCACCAGAACACGCCGCGTTCTTCAAAGACGCTCATCGCTATTCCGCCTATAAATCTCAGGGCTCAACATGATCGTGGCCGCCCAACGCATGCCACTGCGCGGTATCGAGCTGGCCGTCCGGCTTGAGGAAATGGGCTCGGCGTGCTCGGAGGATTTCGAGCCCCTCTATCGCCTCGCCCGGATCATCCGAGGTACAAGGCCCCTCATAAACGACCCCAGCCAAAGACCATGAGCGGAGCGTGCCTTGGACGACGGTCAGCATGATGCCGCCGCTGATCCCGCCGAAGTCGAAGTTCGGCGGCGGAGCGCCGTGGACCGGATCAGGCAACCAGCAGGAACGCTCAAAAAGACTGACCACGTCCCGGTCATTCACGCCGCTGGCGACACCCGAACCACGCACCAGTCCGAAGCAGACGCCTTGCGAACCTATCGGCTGTGTTCCCGCCTGGGGATAGCCTGCGTAGTAGATCCCGCAATTCTCCGCAGGCGGCTTCGGGGGCCAATGGCGTTGATACCCTGTCAGCACGGTCTTTCCCAGCGCCGCCACCTCTTGCTCCGACATGCGAAAGGTTGCGATATCGATTGCGGAATGGGCGGCGATTACCCGCTCGGCCCAATCGACCACGAGGGGATTACCATTGGTGGCGAGGCACAAGGGACCGGCGCCTTCCCGGCGTGCGCGCATCCAACCGTGCACCACGTGACAGGCCGTCACGCCGAAGACGCCCTGGCCGGCGTTCAGAAAGAATGCCGTGCCGTTTCGCGCGATCGGACTGCCGTCGGGCAAACGTCCGACCACCCAGTAGAGCGGCGCGCAGAATGAACCAGCGAGTTTCAGTTCCGCTTCGCCGAGGCCGTTCCGCATGATGGCGATCGCCTCCTCTCTGGAAAGTTGAGGCGATATGTCATCTGCTTCTTCGGTGATGGCCGACATGATGATGTTGAGCTAGAGGAACGGACGCGGTGCATCGGCGCCGTCGCGAGCCGGCCGCAGCCAATCGTCGAGATGTTGGTCCAGCTTAGGTATGAAAACGAAATGACGGATTTGGCATGACGTTATCAGACAATTCCGTCATGATCTCCCCGACCTTCTTTGCGAATAGTAGGGTGACAGGCAGACGCGTGATGCCGTCGCTCGAATTCCAGTTCATTTTCGACAGCGTCAGGATTTCCCTTGATCTTGCCTCGATGTCGGTCGGCCCCGCCGATCCGATCTGAATTGGCGCGGGGATGTGCGCCCCAGGAAACTCATCCCACCACGGTACATAACCGCTGGTGAAAAGATATGAATCGCCTTCGATCTGACAAAGTGTCCCCCGCCAAGGTTCTTCCGATCCCTTCCTGACCAACCTGAACGGCGTCTGTCTCAGCCAGATGAGATCGCAACTTGGGACAATGCCTTTCGTGCCTTCCCGGAATCCCTCCTCCTCCTCCGGCTGGTACATCGAAGTCTTGTGAACCACCACGCGCTTTGGCTTCACGCCAGTGCGCTTCTCGTAGCCATGCAGGATGTCCCGCATCATCGCGAACGCTTGGGACTTGTTCAGGTAGGGCTGACGATCTCGGCGTTGCTCGTGATCGATATGAGCCCCCTTTAGACAAAATGGCTCGTGATCTGAGGAGAAAGCCTGGGCTACACTCGCGTAGACGAGATGCCCACCTCGCTTCTTGAGATGATGGAAGGATACGCCGATGAAACACATCCCCTCGGGTAGGTCGGCCGGCCGCCAAGGAAGCCCGCCGGCTTTGTAATAGAGCGCCGTCGTGAAATTCCAGGCCCGTGTCGCCTGGCTGTGCCCGGAATCCTCCGCCCGATCGATCGTTTCACGCCGCAAGACCTGGATCGGAACCGCGTTCTCGTATTTGTGGACTTTCGCCTTGAGCGCCCGATAGAAAGTCCGGAACAGCAGATCCTCCGCTGTTGTACGGAGCGCTTCGGCTTCGGCGAGATCCTCCTCCGAGGGCGCGAACAGATCGCCTTGAGCGCTCTCCTCTTCGCGCTTCAATATCTCAAGGGCTCTCCGTTCCTTGCCGGAAAGCTCGGGGTTCTGCACGCGTAGATCCCCGAGCGCATCCGCAATGCACACCACGATGCAATCCGGACGCAGGTCACCGAACATGCTGCTGATCGGTCCCTCGAACAGCTCTACGAGAGCATCAAAGTCCTCGCCGCTGATGCGTTCCCTGAACAGTCGGCTAAATTGCGCCTTGTCAATCGTCCGGACGAAAGTCTGGTCGACCTCGAATTTTGCGCCAAGGGCCTTTTCCGCGCCGGGCCAATCCCGAAATCGACGCGCGTTGCGTTCGCGCGCGGGTTTGAAGCCGTCCATGGCGGCGATCCAAGCACGAGCTGCGGCGACTTCTTCGGCGAGCCCCACCAAGCCTACGCGGATCGTCCGAAGGCCTCGATGATCGGCTGGACCTCCAGCCGACAGCGCGCGCCGCGGATCGAAGTCTCGCCGGCCGTTGCTGAACTGCAGCTCCGGCTCAGGCAGACATTTTATCGTTATCGCTGTCACCATCGATCAATCCTTCTTCGGGAACGTCCAGGGACATGAATGCACCTTCGAGCAGGAGGTCCTCGACCGGTCCCTGCCCCATGTTTACGACAGGCGCGCCTTGCGCAATGAAACGTCCCCAGAACGTCAGATCGCTTTCAACACTCTGGTTGCGGTCGAACTTCATCCGTCGGGTTGCCTTCGCGGTTCTGGCGTAACCCGGAAGCGGTGTCTGCGCGTCCGGGCCGGTGAACATATAGAACGGCTTCACACGCACGCCCCAGATCGGTCCCAGTCGTGCGATTTCGTAAGCGATGCCTTCGTTCTCGAACCACATGCGGGGTGGATCACCGCGCTGCTTCACGACCTCGCGCGGTATGCCACGGCGGCGGGGCGTGTCGTAGATCATCATTCGCGGCCCGCTCCTCTCCCCAACGAAGTAGGCACGACGGTTGGACTTGCGATCCGGTTCGATCATGAGGCCCCGAGATCGCAATCCACGGAGTTGTCCCTCGAAGTGCTTCCGAAGCAGCCAGGACAACACGCGCGCGAGGTCTGGATCGGCCTCCAACTCGTTCCGGGAGGTCACTCGCACGGTGGCCTCCATCATCACCGGCTTGAGGATTGTATGGAGAAACTCCGCTGGTGCGAACGACCAGAGCTCACCCTCGCGGATTAGCGCTGTGCCGATTTCATTGAGAGGCACCTTCTTTGCAATCGCTTCCAGCGTCCCCGAAACGCGTACCCGCGACACGGCTGCCGGCAACGACGCGAATGGCATCAGGTTGACGATATAGGTGCCGATCGGTCGTGTATCCCGCGCGACTGATGCCGATTTTCCGGAAGTTGCGGGCTGGAATATCTCGGCCCTGAATTCGTCACTGCCGGGCGGCACGCTGAAGACCGCCGTTCCGTCCCCCTCTTTAGCGAAATTCAGTACGTCAGCCAGGCCCGTCCCTGCGCGTTCCATCGCGCTCATTCCATAAAAAATGTCGCAAAGCGCCCGGTTGCGGGGGGAGGTCAATTCGCGGACCGGTTCGAACTGACCACGCGCATCGAGCTTGAGCTTGGCTGCGACGCGTTCCTCGAGACGCCCGGGATTCAAAAATATAATGCCGCTGTTTCCCTGCGCTTCGATCGTCGCGGGACGCCCATCGGCGTAGTCACGATGGACCAAGAGATTGATGCAAAGTTCGATCAGCGCGCGCTCATGATAGGCACGGCGCTCTTCGTGACGCCCGCGCACCTTAACCTTGAGAACGGGATTGACGTCCTCCTGCTCGGCCCAATCGAGCAAGTCTTTCCGCTGCTTCAGCAGATTCCCGGTGATGACTTTGCGTTTCTTGCCGTCGACTGTGACGGTGACGACGGCGTGGGGAAGGAAACGCTGCGGGTCGCGCCCAAAAAGAAGAACGGCAGCGATGCTGGGCCGATCGACGCCGCCCGCGTCGATCAACAACCCGAGCTCGCGCAGAAACACCTTCAACGAAGCCGCGGTCGGCTCTCGCAAGCCGAGCTTACGCGAATACTGATGAGCCGTGTGCAAGGCGAGATCGAGATCGAGATCGGCGAGCGTAGCGCCATCCATAGGACGGTCGTCGAAATCGGGCTTGGCGTCCGCAACAGGCGCGCCGAGATGCCTCTGCTGGCGCGCAAGCTCGCTATCGAGGTCGGCGAACAATTCGTCAAAGCCGTCGATCTCGCAGAGTTTGAAGTTACTCCCCAGTCTGTTCCGGAGCGCCTCGACGTTCGGATGCAGATCGCCACCGCGGTGACACCAGAAAATTCCCTTCCTGAAAGCGAGATCGCCGGACTCGCCCAGGAGGCTGGCCATGATCGACGGTTCGGCGCCACGATACCCGACCACGATCAGCGGCGTGGACTGCAGCAGAGGTAACAACGCTCCGACCAGCTTCGGATCGAGATTTGCGACCTCTTCGGCCAGATTCTTGTCGGTGTACTGTTCGGCTTTGCCGTGCAGCCAGACGATCTGAGCGCGATTGAAGATGTCGAATTCCCGGAAATCATCCGGGCCGCGATTCACTTCCGCCACGTGTCGGATGTGCGGGCGTTTGTCGTTGAGCGCCCGAGGAAGGCAGATGTCAAAATTGGTCGTGAGGATCGTTCCGACAAGCCCTCTGAGAACGAGCTCTGCGAGGTGGCGGTAGCCGCGGCCAATCTCGCCGTCCGGCGCGATCAGGTCGAGAAGCACCTTTTGGCGGTACGCTTGAGGCGTGAGCAGATGCTTGATCGCGAGCGGGAAGTTCTCTGGCAGCTTGGCGGGATCCCGGACAAACCAATCCTGCTCGTTCAGCCATGCCATCCACTCGGACGTTTTGACCTGTTCGGGGAGTACGGTACCGCCGACGATCCTCTCCGCATAATACCGGCGCGCGATGCGCTTTACGCTTTCGTCGGCCAAAGGAACCCCGGACGAGAACGATGCGCCCGCGCCCAACAATACCGTTGGACGGGCCTCGTTCTGGGGGTTGAGAACCGATGCAAGTTCACGGACACTATCTAGGTGGGTCATGCGCGGATTCCGGTTCGGACCGAATCAGAACAATACAGGAACGCACGACTTTGCGCTGCTGGCAATCGCCACTTTTCAACTGAAATTCGGCCGGGGCCCCAGGCCGCCTCCGAATAGGCGTCTTCGGCCTCACCCATGCACGGTGGACCACCGCGATCGGACGACTGCTGCGTGACAAGAACGACGTGGCAGCTCTCAAGCTCACACGTCTCAGCATTCTTCGGAAAGTAGTCAAGGCTTGAAGCGGTTGTGGGGCAAAGTGCCAGCTTTGCCAGCCAGGATTCGTGTGCAACAGCCCGCGATCTTCAACAAGTATCGAGCTATCGCCAAATTTTGGTGACGGCCGGACCGGTTAGGCGGCGGCGGTTGCGGGCTGACGGTCGTTCGGCTTGGCGATGACCTCGATCCCGTCGTTGAATGTCACACCGAGAACGAGTTTTGGCAACTGGTTGTGGCCATCGAGGCGACGCCAGCTTTTCTGTGCGCCTTCGAGCAATTTGAAGACCATCGCGAGCGCGGTCCTGTTCGACAGGCAACCCTTCGACCGGATCGTGCGGTGGCGCACGGTCGCGAAGGTGCTTTCAATCGGATTGGTCGTCCGCAGGTGTTTCCAGTGTTCGGCCGGGAAGTCGTAGAACGCTAGCAGCCTGTCGGACTTAGCGCACCCGTCGAGGATTGGTTAGAATCGAAGCGTTGATTCGGCCTTTTTCAGGGGGGGGGGGCGCGGTTGAGCAATTTCCGCACGATTGACCGGCAGACGGGATTTTTGCTTCCGCCCTCGGTCGACGAGTGGCTGCCGGAGCGACATCTGGCGCGTTTCGTCGTGGAGGTGATCGACGACCTCGATCTTCGGGCGATGTGCGGGGATTATCGGGGCTCCGGCTCGGCGGCGTATCATCCCTCGATGCTGCTTGGACTGCTGGTCTACGGCTACGCGACGGGCGTTTTTTTTCGAGTCGCAAGCTCGAGCGGGCGAGCTATGACAGCGTGGCGTTCCGCTTCATTGCGGCCAACGAGCATCCCGACCACGACACGATCGCGGCGTTCCGGCGGCGGTTTCTGAGGGAGATCGAAGCGCTGTTCGTTCAGGTGCTTTTGCTGGCGCGCGAGATGGGCGTGCTGAAGATGGGCACGGTGGCGCTGGACGGCACGAAGATCCACGCCAGCGCCAGCCGGCACAGCGCGCTTTCTTACGAGCACGCGGGCAAGATCGAAGCGCAGTTGAAGGCCGAGGTGGCCGAACTGCTGGCCAAGGCCGAGGCGGCGGACACTGCGGACGTTCCCGACGGGATGTCGGTCCCCGAAGAACTGGCGCGGCGCGAGGAGCGCTTGCGGAAAATCGCTGAGGCGCGTGCGAAGATCGAGGCGCGCGCCAAGGAGCGTTACGAGCGCGAGCTTGTGGAGCACGAGGCCAAGCTGGCGGCGCGGGCGGCCAAAACTGCGGAGACGGGCAAGAAGCCGCGCGGCAAGCCGCCGGAGCCGCCGGAGCCGCCGGCCGAGGGACCGCTGCCGAAGGACCAGATCAATCTCACGGACGAGGATTCGCGCATCATGCCGGTGGCCGGCGGCGGCTTCGATCAATGCTACAATGCGCAGGCCGCGGTGGCGGTGGGCAGCATGCTGGTGGTGGCGGCGGACGTGGTTCAGGCGCCCAACGACAAGCAGCAGATCGAGCCGACGCTGGACAAGCTCGGGGCCCTGCCTCCGGCGCTGGGCGAGACCGAAGCGCTGCTCGCGGACGCGGGCTATTTCAGCGGCCCGAACGTCGAAGCCTGTGTGAAGGCGGGGGTGGCGCCGGTGATCGCGATGGGTCGCCAACCTCACCATCCGCCTCTGGCCGAACGCTTTGAGAAGACCCCGGAGGCGCCGGCCAATCCGACGCCAGTCGAGGCGATGGCGCATCGGCTGAAGACGGCGGAAGGCCGCAATCTTTACGCTCTGCGCAAACAGTCGCCGGAGCCGGTGTTCGGCATCATCAAATCGGTGCTCGGGTTCCGTCAGTTTTCGATGCGCGGCCTGGCAAAGGCGCGCGGCGAGTGGAGCCTCGTGACCATGGCCTGGAACATCAAGCGAATGTTCGCCCTCGCCCCCGCCTGAGGCGGACGCAGCCGGCCGAATGCACCTCGAACCGTCCACGCTATAGCGGTCAGGGCAATCTCACCGCGCCCTCGGCCGGCAATAAAATGAAAACGACCGCACCAGGTTGAAAAACCAAACCCGCCACAAACTCCAAGACCTCAGTCCGACAGGCTGCTAGGCGACTATCCTCGCTACGGCACACCGAGGGAGATCAATCGATGATGAACCGGAGGGGCGTGGTCACCCTCGCGCTGGGCATCGCGGCAATCCCGAACCTGCTCGGACGGCGGGCCATCGCCGATGACGGCCCGGCGAGCCGGATGACCGCCTATGTCTTCAGCTTCAAGGCGCTGAGCGGGCCGGATATCCGCCTCGCCGACTTCGCCGGCCGGCCAATCATGGTGGTCAACACCGCCTCGCTCTGCGGCTATACCCCGCAATATGCCGGGTTGCAGGCGTTGTGGCGCGAATTTGCCGACGCCGGCCTGATGATCGTCGGCGTGCCTTCCAACGATTTCGCCAGCCAGGAGCCGGGCGGCAAGGCCGAGATCGACGACACCGCCCACCGCCAATATGGCGTCACCTTCCCGATCACGGCCAAGACGGCCGTACGCGGGGCCGACGCCCATCCGTTCTATCGCTGGGCCGCGGCGGAACGGCCGAAGGATGTTCCGGCCTGGAACTTCCACAAATATCTGCTCGGTCGCGACGGACTAATCGCCGAGGTGTTTCCCAGTGCGGTCGATCCGCTCGACACCCGCGTCAAAACCGCCGTCGGTCGGGCCCTTGCGGCGACGTGACAATGCCGCGTGTCGCTGGCACACTTGGCGACTCAGTCGCGGCTACGCTAGTGTCCCGTCTCCGAATTACCGCTACGTTTGCCTCGCGCTCGCACGGTAATTCGGAGACATAAGGGACACTAGCAAAATCAAAGTGCTAGTGTGGCTTATGTCTCGCAATTGCCTACAGGGGCTTGCCGCAAAGGGCATAGGCAATTGCGAGACGCCACACTAGGATGACGGCCAAGGCAATGATGCCGCGGCGATGACAGGGCGCCGGCTGATCACGAGCGGCGCGCCGGCGATCCGCGAACGACCAAGCAGCGATCAACCAAGCAGCGAACGCTCCTTAACGGCCGACACTGTAACGAATACAACTGCCGAGATCCGACGATATCGGACCGATCTCGAGAACGAACCAGAAAGAGAGACTGCAAGAAGCGCACAGCCGAGGACCAGAACACCTGACGACAATCGACGGCGGCGGCGAGGATGTCATTGAGTGACATCGTCGGTCCGCGACACCAAAGACATCGATGCGCGGCGGGACGGTCCAGGCCTCAATCAGGGTGGGGAATGCGATGCGGAAAACGACAGGTTTGCTTCTCGCGAGTGCCGTGACCCTTTGGGCGACCACCGCCTGGTCGCAAGCCCCCCGCCCGGCGGCCGCCGCGCCCATTGCACCGGCCGCAGCCAAGACCGCGGCAGTCCCGGCCCCGCCACCCGCGCCGGCCGTCGACAAGACAAGTTGCGCCAATCCCGACGCCCTCGGCGTCAACCGCGTCGTGCAGATCGACACCACCGGCGGTCCCGGCTTCGGCTTCGAGCACTTCAAACAGCTCGATTTCCTGCGCGACAAGGAGGTTGTGCTGACCTTCGATGACGGTCCATGGCCCGGCAATACCCCGGCGGTGCTCAAGGCCCTGGCCGACGAATGCACCAAAGGCCTGTTCTTTCCGATCGGCAAGCACGCCACCTACCATCCGGAAATCCTCAAGCAGGTCGCCGCCGCCGGGCACACCATCGGCGCCCACACCTGGTCCCACGCCGTCTTGAACCGCAAGGGCATGACCGAACAGGCTGCCAAGGACGAGATCGAGAAGGGGTTCAGCGCGGTGCGCTGGGCGCTCGGGGCACCGCCTTCGCCGTTCTTCCGCTTTCCGGCGCTGCAACACCCGCCGGCCATCGTGACCTATCTCGGCGGGCGCAATGTCGGCATCTTTTCCTGCGATCTGGATTCCTTCGACTTCAGGGCCAGCAAGCCCGAGAAGATCGTCGATACCGTCATGGGCAAGCTCGACAAACTCGGCAAGGGCATCATCCTGATGCACGATTTCCAGAAGCACACCGCCGAGGCCTTGCCGACGTTGCTGCGCAAGCTCAAGGCCGGCGGCTACAAGGTGGTGCAGATCAAGGCCAAGGTTCCGGTGCAGACCATCGCGAGCTATGATGAGGATCTGCTGAAGGACACCAAATTGCCGACCGTGAGCAGCCGTCCGGTGTCCTCTGTGGTACAGACGATCTCGGAATAGCCGCGCCCAATCACGGGTGGCGGCGCCTGCCAGAGGACGGTCGTGCTGCGTTTGGAAGGTTACGTGATCGTGTCCGGCGACGGCATGCTGGCGGACGCCGGCGGTTCGATGCCGGACAGTTTGAAGTTCGAGGCGGATTACCGCTTCTTCTCGACCGCACTCGATGCTGTCGATGTCGTCGTCCATGGCCGGAAGTCGTTCGAGGACCAGCCCAACTCGCCGCGCCGTCGCCGCGTCATCGTCACCGGCAAGGTGGCCTCGCTTGCCGACGATCCGGGCAATGCGAAGGCAACGCTGTGGAATCCTGCCGGCGCACCGTTCGAGGCCGCCTGCGCCCATGCCGGCGTGACGGAAGGCATCGCCGCCATCATCGGCGGCCCTGGCGTCTTCGCGATGTTTCTCGGCCGCTACGACACCTTCTGGCTGTCTCAGGCGCCCCGGGTCCGCGTGCCCGGCGGCCACGGCGTCTTTCCCGGCGTGCCGGAGCGCTCGCCGGAAGACATCCTGCGCGCCAGCGGCCTCCACCCGACCGACACCCGCGTGCTCGATCCCGCCGCGGATGTGCGCGTCACCGCGTGGCGGCGGAGCTGAAGCGCGGCGTCGTTAAAGCTGGCGCTCGCCCAAGGTAAGGTCCGCCGCATCGCGCGGCGTCCGCGGGAAGCCCGCGATGATCAGCAGCGCCCCAACCAGCGACAGATTCTTGAGCGCTTGAATCGTATCGTCGACGTGCCTGGAGCTGCTCACGTCCCAGAACGGGTGATAATAGAACGTCGCCACGAGCACGAACAGCATCAGCACCACGGCGAAGAAGCGGGCGCCGAAATTGAGCGCAATCATCAGCGCGCAGATGATCTCGGTGGCGCCGGCCGCAATCGCCAGGATCTGTTCGAACGGCATGCCGGTAAAAGCCGCGATCTGATCGGCATAAGGCGAAACCACCGACGGCAGCACGACATGGGCTGCAAGGTCCTTGGCCGTGGCCGTCAGGTCGACGAGCTTCAACACCCCGGAGACGACGAACAGCACCGCAAAGAGAACTCGCCCGACCGCGACCACCATGCCTCTGCCCCTCGTAAAACCGGGATTGGTCCCGGCGGAAATCCAGGCGAACACAAAACGGGGCCGCTACGGCTGATCGACATGCGCCGATCGGCAATCGTCCCCCGCCGGGCGCAGATCCGCCCGGCTGCTATTTGTAGCCAAGAACCCGGTCGACGTTCGAGCCTTTTCCGGGTCGATTCCCAACAATCAGGCGAAGAGCGTCGGCTGCTGCCGGCTGGCCTTCTCCTGAGCTTCGACCACCGCCACCGCGGTCATGTTGAGAATGCCGCGGGCGGTGACTGAAGGGGTCAGAATATGGGCCGGGCGCGCCGGGCCGATCAGGATCGGTCCCACCGGCAAGGCGTCGGCGACCATCTTGATCATCTGATAGGCGATGTTGGCGGCGTCGAGATTGGGCATGATCAGCACGTTGGCCACGCCCTCCAGCCGCGAATGCGGCAGGATGCTCTGACGGATCAACTGCGACAGCGCCGAATCGCCCTGCATTTCGCCGTCGGCCCCGATCTCCGGATGCTGCTCGGCGAAGATGCGCGTCGCATCGCGCATCTTGCGCGATGATTCACTATCATAGCTGCCGAAATCGGAATGGGACAGGAAGGCGATCTTGGGCGTCAGCCCGAAGCGCTGGACATGCACCGCGGCCTGGGCCGCAATCTCCGCCAGCTCGGGGGCGGTCGGGTTGAGGCGAACCTGAGTATCGGCGAGGAAGAACGGCCCCTTGCTGGTAATCAGCAGGGCGAGCGCCGACACATCGACAACGCCATCGGAGAAGCCGATGATCTCGCGGATGTGCCGCAGATGGCTCATGTAGCGGCCTTCGACACCGCACAACATGGCGTCGGCCTCGCCGCGCGTGACCGCGAGCGCCGCGATCACCGTGTTGTTGGTGCGCACCAGCGTGCGCGCCGCATCCGGCGTCACGCCGTTGCGGCCGGCCGCATCGATATAGCTCTGCACATAGGAGCGGTAGCGCGGATCGTCCTCAGGATTGATCAGCTGAAAATCATGTCCGGCCCGGATGGTGAGGCCGAGACGCTGGATGCGGGCGGCGACCACGGAGGGTCGACCGACCAGGATCGGGTGCGCGAGCTTCTCCTCCAGGATCACCTGGGTGGCGCGCAGGATGCGGGCGTCTTCACCTTCGGCGAAGATCACGCGCACCGGCTGGGTTTTCGCCTTGGCGAAGACCGGCTTCATGATCAGGCCCGAGCGGAAGGTGAACTGCTCGAGGCGCCCCACATACTCGTCGAAATCGGCGATCGGCCGGGTGGCGACGCCGGACTCCATCGCCGCGCGGGCCACGGCCGGGGCAATGCGCAGCATCAGGCGGGGATCGAAGGGGTTCGGAATCAGCGAGCCAGTGCCGAAGCCCTGCACCTCCGAGGCATCCGAGGAACGCGCCACCACGTCGGACGGCGCTTCGCGCGCGAGCTGGGCGATGGCATCGACAGCGGCGCGTTTCATCTCCTCGTTGATCGCGGTGGCGCCGACGTCGAGCGCGCCGCGGAAGATGAAGGGGAAGCACAGGACGTTGTTGACCTGGTTGGGGAAGTCCGAACGACCGGTGCAGATCATGGCGTCCGGGCGAACCGCCCGCACCTCGTCCGGCATGATCTCGGGGGTCGGATTGGCCAGCGCCAGCACCAGCGGCTTGTCCGCCATCTCGGCGACCATCTCGCGCTTGAGCACATTGGGACCGGACAGGCCGAGAAAGATATCGGCTCCGCCGATCACTTCGCCGAGGGTGCGCTTGTCGGTCTTCTGGGCATAAACCGACTTCCAGCGGTCCATGTTCTCGTTGCGGCCGACATGAACGAGGCCGTCGATGTCGCAGACCCAGATGTTCTTGCGCTGGGCTCCCATCGACACCAGCAGATTGAGGCAGGCGAGCGCCGCAGCCCCGGCACCGGCGGTGACGATCTTGACGTCCTCGAGCTTCTTGCCGTTGAGCGCCAGCGCATTGCGCACCGCGGCGCCGACGATGATCGCGGTGCCGTGCTGGTCATCATGGAAAACCGGGATCTTCATGCGCTGCTTGAGCTGATCCTCGATCTCGAAGCACTCCGGCGCGCGGATATCCTCGAGATTGATACCGCCAAAGGTCGGCTCCAGCGCCGCCACCGTCTCGACCACCCGCTCGACCGTGCTGGCCGCGATCTCGATGTCGAAGACGTCGATATTGGCGAACTTCTTGAAGAGGACAGCCTTGCCCTCCATGACCGGCTTGGAGGCCAGCGGGCCGATATTGCCAAGGCCGAGCACTGCGGTGCCGTTGGAAACCACGGCGACCAGATTGGCCCGGCAGGTCAGCGTCGCCGCCTCGCCCGGATCCTGCACGATGGCATCGCAGGCGGCAGCCACGCCCGGCGAATAGGCCAGCGCGAGATCGCGCTGGTTGGCCAATGGCTTGATCGGCTGGATTTCAAGTTTGCCGGGGCGCGGCTGACGGTGATAGGCGAGCGCGGCGGAGCGCAGGTCCTCAGAATTCGACATCAAGTCCCTCAAGTCCCTCGACCGCCCGCCCGGACGTCATCCGCGCGAAGGGTCAGATGTGTCTGACCGCCCCGCCGTGGTCCGGCGTGGCGGTCGTCAGTTGATTAGTCCTTACAGCGCGAGGCCCGGTCCGGCGTGATCAGGTCTGCGGCAGATTGAGACGAATATGCAGCTCGCGCAACTGCTTCGGCGTGACCTCGGAGGGCGCGCCCATGAGCAGGTCCTCGGCGCGCTGGTTCATCGGAAACAGCGAAATCTCGCGCAGATTGGTCGTGCCGCATAGCAGCATGACGATGCGGTCGACGCCCGCGGCCATGCCGCCATGGGGCGGCGCGCCGTACTGGAAGGCGCGATACATGCCGCCGAAACGCTCGACGACATCCTGCTCCCCATAGCCGGCGATCTCGAAGGCCTTCACCATGGCCTGCGGCCGGTGGTTGCGGATACCACCTGATGCAATCTCATAGCCGTTGCAGGTGATGTCGTACTGGAACGCCTTGATGGTCAGCGGGTCCTGGGTTTCCAGCGCCTCGAGCCCGCCCTGGGGCATCGAGAACGGGTTGTGCGAGAAATCGACCTTCTTGTCGTCCTCGTTGTACTCGTACATCGGGAAGTCGACGATCCAGGCGAGTTCGAACCGATCCTTGTCGATCAAGCCGAGCTCGTCGCCGACCTTGTTGCGGGCGAGGCCCGCGAAGCGAACGAACTTGGCCGGGTCACCGGCGACGAAGAAGGCGGCGTCGCCATCTTTCAGGCCGAGCGCGTCGCGGATCGCCGCGGTCCGTTCCGGACCGATATTGTTGGCGAGCGGCCCCGCCCCCTCGCCGCCCTCGCGCCACATGATATAGCCAAGGCCGGGCTGGCCCTCGCCCTGGGCCCAGCTGTTCATGCGGTCGCAGAACGCGCGCGAACCGCCACCTGGCCCCGGAATGGCCCAGACTTCGTTGCGCGCATCCTCGAGCATGCGGGCGAAGACCTTGAAGCCCGAGCCGCGGAAGTGCTCGGACACGTTCTGCATCACCAGCGGATTGCGCAGGTCCGGCTTGTCGGAGCCATATTTGCGCAGCGCCTCGGCGAAGGGGATCCGCGCCCAGTTACGGGTGACGGGCTTGCCCTTGGCGAATTCCTCGAACACCCCCGTGATCACCGGCTCCATGGCGGCGAAGACGTCGTCCTGGGTGACGAAGCTCATTTCGAGGTCGAGCTGATAGAACTCGCCCGGCAGGCGATCGGCACGCGGGTCCTCGTCGCGGAAGCACGGCGCGATCTGGAAATAGCGATCGAAGCCGGACATCATCAGCAGCTGCTTGTACTGCTGCGGCGCCTGCGGCAGGGCGTAGAACTTGCCGGGATGGATGCGGCTCGGCACCAGGAAGTCGCGGGCGCCCTCCGGCGAGGACGCGGTCAGGATCGGCGTCTGGAATTCGAAGAACCCGGCGTCCTTCATCCGCCGCCGCATCGAATCGATGATGGCGCCGCGGGTCATGATGTTCTGGTGCAGCCGCTCGCGGCGCAGGTCGAGGAAGCGATATTTCAGCCGGATGTCCTCGGGATATTCCTGATCACCGAACACCGGCAGCGGCAATTCGCCGGCCGGGCCCAGCACCTCGATCTCGGTCACGAAGACCTCGACCGCGCCGGTCGGCAGTTCGGGATTTTCCGTGCCCTCGGGACGGCGGCGGACCCTGCCATCCATCCGCACCACCCACTCGGACCGCAGCTTCTCCGCCTCGCGGAAGGCCGGCGAATCCGGATCGGCGACGCATTGGGTCAGCCCGTAATGGTCGCGCAGGTCGATGAACAGGACGCCGCCGTGGTCGCGAATGCGGTGGCACCAGCCCGACAGCCGAACCGTTTCGTCGATATTGGCGGCGCGGAGCGCGCCGCAGGTATGGGTCCGATAGCGATGCATTGAGGTCCTGGACTGGCGTCGGAGTGGAATCTGGCCTTGACGGCGCGCCTTCGTTTACCCGAGGCGTGCCGGCCCGGCAACCAAGACGGGGGGCCAAAATCCACCCTGCACTATCCCGCACGAGCAAAAATGCTCGTCAAAACAACACTGTTATCCTCTAAAATCGGGGCGACAAGGCGGCCAAGACCGGTTATGCAGCAGCGTCATGAAGCTGATCACCACTACCGCTGAACTGGACGCGGCCTGCGCCCGCCTCGCCCGCCACCCCTCCATCACGGTCGACACCGAGTTCCTGCGGGAGACGACCTATTATCCCCTGCTCTGTGTTATCCAGCTGGCCAGCGCCGAGGAGGCCGTGGTCATCGATACCCTTGCCGAGGGGCTCGAACTTGGGTCGTTCTTCACCCTGATGGCCGACGAAACGGTGCTCAAGGTATTCCACGCCGCCCGACAGGACATCGAGATCATCTGGCACCGGGCCGGAATCGTACCCCACCCGGTGTTCGACACCCAGGTCGCCGCCATGGTGCTCGGATATGGCGACAGCATCGCCTACGACTCCCTGGTCGAACGGATCACCGGCCACCGCCCCGACAAGACCCACCGTTTCACCGACTGGTCGCGGCGGCCGCTCACCGAAGAGCAGCTCCACTACGCCGTGTCGGATGTCACCCACCTGCGCGAGGTCTTCGCCGCGCTCGATGCCGATCTCGCCAAGCGCGGCCGCAACGACTGGGTCAGCGAGGAAATGGAGGTCCTGACCTCCCCGAAGACCTACGACTTCCACCCTGAACGGGCCTGGGAGCGGCTCAAGACCCGCGTCCGCAAGCCGAAGGAATTGGCGGTCCTGATGGAGGTCGCCGCCTGGCGCGAACAGGAGGCGCAGAGCCGCGACGTGCCGCGCTCGCGCGTGCTCAAGGACGACGCCATCGGCGACATCGCCACCCATGCGCCGACCACCCTGGAGCGGCTCGCCAATCTGCGTTCGCTGCCCAAGGGATTTGAACGCTCCAAATGGGGCAACGACATCATTGCCGCGGTCCAGCGCGGACTAACGCGCGATCTGAACAACCTGCCGAAGCTGGAAAGACCGCGCAACAACGTCAATACGTCGGCGATCGTCGAGCTCCTGAAGGTGCTGCTGCGCATGACCTCCGAGCGCCACGGCGTCGCCTCGAAGATTCTCGCCACCGTGGACGATCTCGAACAGATCGCCGCCGACGATCATGCCGACGTCGCAGCGCTCCATGGCTGGCGCCGCGAGCTGTTCGGCGAGGCCGCGCTCGGGCTCAAGCATGGACGCCTCGCGCTGGCCATCGACAAGGGCCGCGTGTTGCCGATCAATCGCGGCGAAACCTGAGCGTTACCAGCTAGTGTCCCGGTAATTCGGAGACGGGACACTAGCATCATTGTGATTTTAGTGCGGTTTTGGATCCGACGTTGGTAGCGGCAGCCTATTCGCCGAGGACGCGCCGCCGTTCATCGAACTCTTCCTTGTCGATCTCGCCGCGTGCATAGCGCTCCTTGAGGATGTCCAGCGCAGTGCGGGGCGGCGCGACATGGTGCCATGGCGCCGGCGCCGGACCGCCCGCCCAGCGCACCGCAACGGCCACGGCGGCGACGATCACAACCAGGAACAGGATCATGAACAGTGGACCGAAGATCATGGCGAGCCCGCCACCCCACCACATCATATGCGGGCCATAGGCCCATCGTTCGGCATCCGTCGATGCCTGCGCCCACACCGCACCGGGCACAAGGGCCAGAGCGGCCGCTCCGACGGCCGCGAACCGAGTGAAACCCTGTCGCATCAGCTTGCTCCATCCATGGTGGAGCCGCCATGATGGCGCCGGCCCGGTGGCGCGTGTTGCGCCAGGTCAAGCCGAACACGGCGGTCCAGCCGGGCGAAGGCCGGAACGACACCGGCAGCAGCGGCGAGACTGTCGTCGGCCGCGCCGCGCAGCACCGCGGCGTCAGCCGCGCACCACCGCGCCCGAGCGGCCGATCAGCTTGGCAAGTTGCTTGAAACGGCTGGCGACCCGGTCGGCGGCCAGTTCGGCAGCTTTCGGCGCCACCACCAGTTCCAGTTTGCGCCCGCGACTGCGGAAACGAGTCGCCGAGAGCACGCCGGGCTGCGCCGCCGAGATCAGGTGCGCGACCCGGAAGATCGCTCCGAACAGGCGCGCCCTCTCCAGCATGTGCGCCGTCACCAGCGCCCGCACGTCGGCCGGGGCCTCGTTGACGGGATTGAGCCCGGCATAACGGTAGTAGATGGCGAGCGCGATCAGCGCCCTCTCCTGATGGCTGACGGCGCCGAAATGCCCGTTGAGAATCATGCTCATCGACTGCTCGCCGCGATGATCGGGATGGGCGCGCCAGCCGATATCCGACAACAGGCAGGCGGCGTGGCGCAGACGACGCTCCTCGACGCTTTCTTTCAGGCCGGCGGCGCGAAACAACTGGTCGCACCAGGAGGCAAGCTCGTCGGCATGCCCGGGCGAGCGCGAATACAGCCGGTTCATGCTCTGGGCATCGGCGATCAAACCGTCCTGCGTCCGCTCGGCCGCCGGCAGCTTTTCGAACAACAATCCCTCGCGCACGCCATAGGTCGAGAACACGATCGCCTTCGGCCGCGCGATCTGAATGATGTGCTCGAGCACCAGCGCCGCATAGGTCAGCAGCGGGCGTCGCGCGTCCGCCACCGTCTCGATATCCGCCAGCATGCCCGCGGCGGCCAGCCGACGCAGCCGCCGGGCGAAATCGAGCGCCTCGGCCGCGGGAATGGTGTAGCCGTGCATCACCCGCAGCGGATAGCCGCTCTGGATGATGTGAATGCGCGCCAGCGCCCGCCAGGTGCCGCCGACGGCGTAGAAATTGCGCGCCCGGCCCTGCTGCAGGAACGGCACCTCGGAAAGCCCATCCCTGACGATGCGCTCCGCCTTCTTCAGCGACTTCTGCGCATTGTCCTGCAAGGCGAGGCCACCGAGCGGCAGCGTCCGGCCGGTGCCGACGCGGCGGCCGTGGACCTCGACGAGTTCGAGCGAGCCGCCGCCGAGATCGCCGACGATCCCATCGGGCTTGAACACGCCTGAAATGACGCCGAGCGCCGACAGCCGCGCTTCGCGGCGACCGGACAGGATTTCGATCGGCGCCCCCGCGATCTGCTCGGCCCGGGCAATGAAATCGGCGCCATTGCTGGCGTCGCGGCAGGCCGCCGTGGCGATGGCGTAGATCCGACCGACCTTCATGATGCGACACAAGGCACGGAAACGGCGCAGCGACGACAGCGCCTTCTCCACGGCGTCGGCAGCCAGCAGACCCGTGGTCTGCACCTCCCGGCCGAGACCGCACAAGGTCTTTTCGTTGAACAGCGGCGAAAGGTTGCGCGTCAGCCCTTCATAGACGACGAGGCGCACCGAGTTGGAGCCGATGTCGATGACGGCGATGCTGGACCCGTTCGCCCGGCCAACGCGGCCGCGCGGCGAGCCGCTAGTTCGACGGGGACTGGCGCTCCGCGCGGCGGGTGAGGCGGCGTGGCGAGGATTCCTTGAGCGACTTACCACGACCGGACAAACTCGGATTCGTCATGAAGTAATTGTGCACGTTGAAAGACTCTTCGCCCTTCGCAGCTTTCATACGCGTTGACGATCCGTCCGGCAACAACTGCCAGCTTTGCTCGTTATCCTTCAGATTGGCCACCATGATCTGCTCCAGAACCTGTTGATGGACCGTGGGATTCTGGAGCGGACAGAGCACCTCGACGCGACGGTCGAGATTGCGCGGCATCATGTCGGCGGAGGAGATATACACAATCGCCCGCGGCGACGGCAGGCCGTAACCCATGCCGAAGCAGTAGATGCGGCCATGCTCGAGGAAGCGGCCGATGATCGACTTGACCCGGATATTCTCGGAAAGGCCGGCGACGCCCGGTCGCAGGCAGCAGATTCCGCGCACCACCAGATCGATCGAAACACCGGCCTGCGACGCCTCGTAGAGCGCGTCGATGATGTCCGGATCGACCAGGGAGTTCATCTTCATCCAGATCGCCGCGGGCCGGCCGTGCTGGGCATGGCCGATTTCGTCGGCAATATGCTGGAGGATACGCTTGCGCAGGGTCAGGGGCGAAACCGCCATCTTCTCGATGTCTGTCGGCTCGGCATACCCCGTGATGAAGTTGAAGACGCGGGCGCAATCGCGGGCGATCACCTGATCGCAGGTGAAGTAGGACAGGTCGGTATAGATCCGCGCCGTAACGGGATGGTAGTTGCCGGTTCCGACATGGACGTAGCTCGTCAGGCTGCCGGCCTCGCGGCGCACGACCAGCGACAGTTTGGCGTGGGTCTTGAGTTCGATGAAGCCATAGACCACCTGCACGCCGGCGCGCTCGAGGTCGCGCGCCCAGCGAATGTTGGCCTCTTCGTCGAAGCGGGCCTTCAACTCGATCAGGGCCGTGACCGACTTGCCGGCTTCGGCAGCCTCGACCAGCGCCTTGACGATCGGCGAATTACTCGAGGTCCGATAGAGCGTCTGCTTGACGGCGACGACATCGGGGTCGCGCGCCGCCTGCTGCAGGAACTGCACCACCACGTCGAATGATTCGTACGGGTGGTGAACGACCAGATCTTTCTGGCGGATGGCGGCGAAGATGTCGCCGCCATGATCGCGCACCCGCTCCGGATAGCGCGGCACATAAGGCGAGAATTCGAGGTCGGGCCGATCGAGCCGGGTGAGCTGTGAGAGCTCATTCATGGCCAGCGCGCCATCGACCAGGAAGACCTCGTCGTCGGCGGTGGCGAGGGCATGCTGCACGAAATTGCGCAACTCGATCGGCGTGCTCGCTTCGATTTCCAGCCGGATCACCGAACCGCGGCGGCGGCGCTTCAAGGCGGTCTCGAACACCCGCACGAGATCCTCGGCCTCTTCCTCGATTTCGATTTCCGAATCGCGGATGACGCGAAAGGCCCCCTGCCCCTTCACCGTATAGCCGGGGAACAGCCGACCGATGAACAGGCTGGTCGCCTGCTCCATCGAGATCAGGCGAATGGCGCCGTCCTTGCCACCCGGCAGTCGAATGAAGCGGTCGATCTTGCCGGGCATGCGGATCAGCGCATTCATCGCCTTGCCGTCCGAGACCCGCGTCAGGTGCAGCGCAATCGAAAAGCCGAGGCTTGCGATGAACGGGAACGGATGGGCCGGATCGATCGCCAGCGGGGTCAGCAGCGGGAAGATGTTGTGGAGGAAGTGCTCCTCGATCCAGGCCCGCTCGGCCTTGGTGGCGTCCTTGCTGTCGATCAGATGGATGCCGAACTCTTTGAGGCCGACGCGCAGCTCACGCCAGATCGCCTGCTGGTCGCTGGCGAGCGCCGACACGGTCTCGTTGACCCGGGCGAGCTGTTCCGAGGGGGTCAGCCCGTCGGGGCTGCGCTCGGTGATGCCCTCCCTGATCTGCGCCTTGATGCCGGCGACGCGGACCATGAAGAACTCGTCAAGGTTGTTCGCCGAGATCGACAGGAAGCGCACCCGCTCGAGCACGGGATGGCCCGGATTGACCGCCTCCTCGAGCACCCGACGGTTGAAGTGCAGCCAGGACAGTTCGCGATTGATGAAGCGCTCGGGGCTTGCCGCGATCCCGGTCAGCTTCTCAGCTGCAGGAGAACCCTCTTTTAGAACAACGACTTGTGCAGAATCCATGAGGTTTTACAGCCGCTCCTGCCTAGTGTCCCGGTTCTAACGTTCGCCTACCGTGGCAGCGTCCGCTTAAACGAACGTTAGAACCAAAGGGACACTAGCATCATTATGATTCCAGTGCGGTTATGGATCTGACGCCCGGATGAAGGACTCGCTGCGATGCTGAAACGAGCCCCGAAGCATCCGCTCCCGCGATGACAACTCGGTGACGTTACAGTGACAGTTTGGGGTCTGCCGCGGCGGCGTCAAGGCGCGGCGGAACTTTGGCTGCGCCCTTGCTCTGACGTTCGCATTCCGACCGGCGACCGGGCCGCGGCGGTCATATCGAATGGGACCGTCTGGTTTCGGCCGCGCGCAACACCTCGGCGGCGAGCGCCCGCGTGACCGGCCGCCGCAACCGCAGCGCTTCGCTGTCGAGACGGGCCACCGCCTCGCGCGCCGCGACCACCGAACGCTCGATCCGGGTCGCGAGATAGTTGATCACCGCGATGTCGACGCTCATCTGGCGATCGGCGCAGAACTTCACCAGCAGCGCCAGAAACAACTGGTCGTCGGGCGGCCCCAAGGGCACCACGGGAACGGCTCGCAGCCGCGAGCCGAGATCCGGCAGCGAGAAGGACAGGCCGGTCGGCGGCTGGCGCGAGGTGATGAGGACGTAGGCACGTTCCTCGCGGGCGAGGTTCAAGAGATGGAACAGGGCGCGTTCGTCCAGCGGCGCGCCGTCGAGATCCTCGACCGCGACCGCGCCGGCGGCGACGAGATCCGGAACCACGTCATCGGCAAGGGCGCAGGCGGCGACCACCGGCGCGCCGGTGCGCTCCGCCCAGATCGCGGCGAGATGGCTCTTGCCGCAGCCTTCCGGCCCGGCCAGCAGCATGACCCGGTTCGGCCAGTCGGGCCAGCCGTCGACCAGGCCGAGCGCCGTGGCGTTGCTCGGCCCCTCGAGAAAATTGTCACGCGTCAGGCTTTCCGTATGCGGCAGAGCCAGCGCGAGCTGATGCGGACGCTCGGTGCCGCTCATACTGCGCCCCGCGATGGCGATCCTGGGCCGCCCACGGCTGCCATCTGAAGTCCTCGCATGGTCATGATCCGGCGGCGGCGTGGCGAATGTCGAACCCGCACTAGTGTCCCGTCTCCGAATTACCGCTACGTTTGCCTCGCACTCGCACGGTCATTCGGAGACATAGGGACACTAGCAAAATCAAAGTGCTAGTGTGGCTTATGTCTCGCAATTGCCTACGAGAGGGTTGCCGCGAAGGCGGTAGGCAATTGCGAGACGCCACACTAGCGGATCGGCTCGACCGAGCTCACATGCCGCACCCAATGAACGAGGTAGAAGGACACGGAGGCGAGCGTCAAGACCGTGACCAGCACCATCAGTATCAGATCGAACGGGGCCGGATCGAAACCGAAGCTGAGGGCCGCGAGGATCAAGGCGGCGAAGCCGACCTGGGCGGCGGTGTTCAGTTTCGAGACCATCAGCGGCTTCATCTCGACCGGCCTGCCCAGCAGCCAGGACACGATCACGGCGCCGACGATCATGACGTCGCGCGATGCCACCAGGATCACCAGCCAGCGCGGGATCACGCCCCAGATGCCCAGGGCCACATAGATCGACACCAGCAAGGCCTTGTCGGCCAGCGGGTCGAGCAAGGCGCCGATCTCGGTCGTCATGTCGAAGCGCTTGGCGAGAAAACCGTCCACGGCGTCGCTGATCCCCGCCACCACGAACAGCGCGAAGGCAATCGTCATCTGGCCCGAAGCGATGGCCCAGATGATGACCGGCACCAGAATGATCCGGCCAAGAGTGATGATATTCGGGATCACGCGTCGTCTCGCCCGCCCGGTTGCAAGGCACTAGTGTGGCGTCTCGCAATTGCCTACCGCCTTTGCGGCAACCCTCTCGTAGGCAATTGCGAGACATAAGCCACACTAGCACTTTGATTTTGCTAGTGTCCTTATGTCTCCGAATGACCGTGCGAGCATGAGGCAAATGGAGCGGTAATTCGGAGACGGGACACGAGCAACATATGGCTTCTCGTGGAGTTTTGGATTTGACATTCGCGTCACGAGCCCGCGTCCTGGCGGGTAGCGAATGTCAAATCCACTCCACGAGCGGTTTGATCGGGGGCGGACAGGCCGTTGTCAACACAGGAAACACCGCGCGCCGGGACGCGGCATTGCGCAGTGGACAAATCTTCCGTAACGAGCGGAAAACACCGGTCCCGTTCCGGCGGGACCAGCTGCCCCGCGCCGCCTGGCGCCGCGGGGCTGGAACCGCGGGCCGACCGGTCCGCCCGGTCCATCGGGACCCGGAGCAACAGCAATGACCGACAAGCAAGGGCTCACATACGCGGACGCCGGGGTCGACATCGACGCCGGCAACCGCCTGGTCGACATGATCAAACCGCTGGTCCGCGCCACCGCGAGGGCCGGCGCAGCGGCGGAGATCGGCGGTTTCGGGGGCCTGTTCGACCTGAAGGCGGCGGGGTTTCGCGATCCGGTGCTGGTTGCCGCCACTGATGGGGTCGGCACCAAGGTCAAGCTTGCGATCGACAGCGGCCTGCACGGCGGCATCGGCATCGATCTCGTCGCCATGTCAGTCAACGACCTCGTCGTCCAGGGCGCCGAGCCTTTGTTTTTTCTTGACTATTTCGCTTGCGGCAAGCTCGATCCGGAGGCCGCAGCGGCGATCGTGGCGGGTGTTGCGCAGGGCTGCCGGGAATCCGGCTGCGCGCTGATCGGCGGCGAGACCGCCGAAATGCCCGGCCTGTACAAGGACGGCGATTATGATCTCGCCGGCTTCGCCGTTGGCGCGGCCGAGCGCGGTACGCTGTTGCCGCGGCCGGACGTCGCCGTCGGGGACGCGGTGCTCGGCCTGCCTTCCTCCGGGGTCCACTCCAACGGCTTCTCACTGGTGCGCAAGGTGGTCGATACCTGCGGGCTGCGGCTCGATCAACCGGCGCCGTTCTCGCCGGTGATGACACTGGGAGCGGCGCTGCTGACCCCCACCCGCCTTTATGTGAAATCCTGCCTGCGCGCGATCCGCGAAACCAGCGCGGTGAAGGGCCTCGCCCATATCACCGGCGGCGGTTTCACCGACAACATCCCCCGGGTGCTGCCCAGGGGACTAGGCGTCCGCATCGACCTGCCCGCCGTGCCGGTGCTGCCGGTGTTCAAGTGGCTTGCCGCCCAGGGCGGGATCGCCGAGCCGGAACTGCTGCGCACCTTCAACTGCGGGATCGGCATGATCGCGATCGTGTCGCGTCCCGCCGTTGCCGCGGTGACCGAAGCTTTCGCCGAAGCCGGCGAGACCGCCACCTATCTCGGCGAAGTGATCGAGCAGGCGGACAGCAGCGTCGTCTATGACGGCCACCTCGACCTGTCGCTATGACGCGTTCGTCCCCGTCCAACTCCGGCGCCGCAGTATCATGACGCTCCATCTCGGCTTCCTCGCCTCCCATGGCGGCAGCAGCATGCGGGCCATCGTCGCCGCGATCGAGGCCGGCTCGCTGGACGCCCGCGCCTGCATCGCGATCTGCAACAACGGCGATGCGCCGGCGCTGCAATTCGCCAGGGAGCACGACCTCCCTGCTCGCCATATCAGCGCCCGCACCGCCGGCAGCGATGACGCGGCCGATCGCGCCATCTGCGCGGCCCTCGACGAGGCCGGTGTCGACTGGGTGGTGATGTCGGGCTATCTGCGCAAGCTCGGGCCGGCGACGCTCGCACGCTATGGCGGACACATCCTCAACATTCATCCGGCCTTGCTGCCCAAATTCGGCGGCCGCGGGATGTTCGGCCACCACGTCCACGAGGCGGTGCTCGCCGCGGGCGAGGCCGTCAGCGGCTGCACCGTCCATCTCGTCGACGAGGAATACGACCACGGCGAGATCCTCGCCCGGCGCGAGGTCCCGGTGCTGCCGGGCGATCGCGTCGAGGATCTGCAGGCCCGCGTCATGGCGGTGGAGCCGCCGCTGTTCGTCGAGGTCTTGCGCGGCATCGCTGCCCGCGCGTCCTGAGCCGGACAAAAAAAGGCCCCGAGCGAACCTGCCGGGGCTTCATCGGACATCGATGCAAAGGTTGGAAAAGCCTGGCCTCAGCTGAGCTTGAGATTCTCCGCCGAGGCGCGGCCGCGGTTTTCCACCAACTCGTATTCGACGACCTGGTTCTCGTTGAGGGTCGTCAGCCCTGCCCGTTCCACCGCCGAGATGTGAACGAACACGTCCTTATCGCCCATGGCAGGCTTGATGAAGCCGTAGCCCTTGGTCGGGTTGAACCACTTGACGGTACCTTTTGCCACGCGGGTCTCCTGCACTAGAATGGAATTTCTGAACCATCACACCAGTCAAAAAAAGACGAGGCGCGCTTCACGCGTGCCACGCCACACACGGGTCTTGGGTCGCTTGCGAACGATAATCGGGAATCGCAACTGCACAGACGAACGGCCTCAACTCCGCTTGCGATACAATCCCAACACGAAAAATCCGGCTTAGCAAGGCTGGGTAGCAGCGCGCGTCGTGTGCTCCGCATCAACCGCTGCGGCATTGCAACAACATGGGGGCGGCATCCACGGCGTTGTGCAGCGCGCAAGAACCCGCATCCTGCCCAGCGCCGAAGTCGGCCATCACTGGATCGCCGCGCGCCACGTCACCGACGGAAATAGGCTTCGATCATCTGGGCCAACAGCAAGTTCGTCGACAACGTCGCGCAGAACATGTCGCCGATCACGGTCTTCCGCCAATGGTCGGGCCGTCACGGTGGCGGGCCAGGGCACGATCGGCGTCGAAGTCCGCTGGTAGGACGCGCGCGCGGGGCGCCCGTCTCCAGCTCGATCAGACCGCATCGCCTGAGCTGACCGAGGCGGTGGAGCGCTCGACCTGCTCCTGCAGCCGCCGCTGCCGCCACAGCCCGCCCCAGACCAGCACGATCAAGGCGCCTGCGACCGCGAAGCTGAATTCGGCCAGCGGCTCGGACCAGGCCAGCGAACGCGCGCTCGCGAACACATGCGACACCGCATCGATCTGAAGCGCGATCCTGCCCTCGAGCAGATTCTGGACGGCCGGATGCACCGCCGGATCGGTGGCGATCACCTCGCCGGCGATCCAGCCGAGCAGAGCGGCGCCGAGCCAGACGAGGATCGGCAGCCGGTCGAGCACCGCCATGATGAGGGCCGCGCCGGCGACGATCATCGGAATGCTGATCACGAGGCCGAGCACAAGCAGCGTGACACTGCCGTTGGCAGCCGCTGCCACCGCGATCACGTTGTCGAGGCTCATGATGATGTCGGCGACGGCGACGATGCGCACCGCCGCCCAGAGATTGGCGGCGGACTTGACCTCTTCGTCGTCGTCTTCCGGCACCAGAAGCTTGACCGCGACCAGGATCAAGGCGAGCCCGCCCGCCAGCTTGAGGTAGGGCAGCGACATCAAGGTCGCGACGATCCCGGTGAAGATGACGCGCAGCAGAACGGCGACGCCGGCGCCCAGCACCATGCCCCAGACCCGCTGCCGATGGTGGAGCCCGCGACAGGCGAGCGCGATCACCAGCGCGTTGTCGCCGGAGAGCAGGACATTGATCCAAATGATCTTGGTGAGCGCGACCCAGAAATCAGGACGGCCAACTTCGTCGGCAAAACCGTTGCTAACTACCTGCAGCAGGCCGTTCATGACAGTGCTCCCCCCGTCGAGCAGCGCCAAAAATCAACGGCCGCGCTCCGGATCAGCCGGAGGCGGCCGTCGTTTCGCGATCGCGTATCAGCCGACGATTTCGTTGCCGGAGAAGAACTGGGCAATCTCCACCGCCGCGGTCTCGGCCGCATCGGAGCCGTGAACGCTGTTCTCGCCGATCGAGTTGGCGTGAAGCTTGCGGATCGTGCCGTCGGCCGCCTTGGAGGGGTCGGTGGCGCCCATTACCTCGCGGTATTTTGCGATCGCGTTCTCACCTTCGAGCACCTGCACGACCACCGGACCGGAGATCATGAAGTCGACCAGTTCGCCGAAGAACGGCCGCGCCTTGTGCACGGCATAGAAGGTTTCGGCCTGCTCGCGCGTCATCTGGATGCGCTTCTGCGCGACGATTCTCAGCCCGGCCTTCTCGATCAGCGCATTCACCGCACCGGTGATGTTGCGGGCGGTGGCATCGGGCTTGATAATCGAAAAGGTGCGTTCAATCGCCATAACTGCTCCTGACGGGTTTTCGGGGAAATTTCGGCGCTTATAACGGCGCGGCCCAATCGGGGCAAGCGGCCTGCCGCTGCCGCCCAAGGCCGTCACCTGCCTCCCACATCCCGCCGCAACCAAGCTTACGTCTTTGTCATGCTGGTGAACGCCGGCTGAAGGCCCGGTCCTGCGCCGGTTCAGCTTGGGCGCGATAGGTTCGTCTCATGAATGCCGGCCTGGGTGCCCCAGGCGCCTTGGCATCAGTGTCGCCGGCAGCGCCGGCCCATGACAGGAGACGATCATGTTTCGCAAGCTCGCCTTTGCAATTGTCGCAGCGACGTCGCTCGGCATGACGGCATTGGCGCCCAGCGCCGCGTCGGCCCATGACTGGGATCGGGGCGGCTGGGATCGGGGCGGCTGGGACCGTGGCGGCTGGGATCGCGGCGGGCACCACGATGAGCACGATGGCTGGCGTCACGGTTACGGGCGGCGCTTCTACGCCGGTCCGGGCTATGGCGGCGGCGGCTGCTGGGTTCGCCGCCCGGTTCCCACGCCATGGGGCATGCGCTGGCGCCTCGTCAACCGCTGCGACTGACCACTCTTTCCCGTCGCGTCTTTCCCGCCTGACCTCCCGAGACTGCCCCGGCCGCCCGTGCCGGGGCTTTTTTTTTGCGTCGGCCGCCGCGGCGAAAGGACTGCGCCAAACCATGAACGCACCGCGCGTTTGCGCCAACGACCGCCCGGACCGGCACATCCGCGGTTCGCGCATTTTTACGCGCTTTTTACCCTGATTGTCGGTAGTCGCGCGGCGGGGTGAACCGAACGCCACCGCAACATGTTGGTGGGTCGTATGCATTTGATCGTTCTGGAACGGGCGGAGTGACCAATGAGTCGGGCGACGTCGCGCCGGGGCACCGATCTCTCCATGGACCGGACGACCTCCATGGCAGTGTGTCGGGGCGTCGGTGACAGTCTGCGAAAGCTCACTGCGGCGGAGGACGATGGCACCGCCCTGCCCGATCGCCTGCGCGAACTGGTCGAGGAACTGCGCCGGCGCGACAGCCTTCCCCGCTAGTGTGGCTTATGTCTCGCAATTGCCTACGAGAGGCTTGCCGCAAAGGCGGTAGGCAATAGCGAGACGCCACACTAGCGCTGACGGATCCTGACCGGCAGAGGCCGTTGCGAAACCGAATTGGCGAAAAGCCGGCCGTGGTGAAAACAGGCTTGCCTTTGCCGCCCTCCGCGGTGAAAACGCCCACATGCTTTCCATCGAAGATCTATCGATCCGGGTCGCGGGCCGGCTCCTGATCGATCATGCCTCGGTTCAGATCCCTCCCGGCGCCCGGGTCGGGTTGGTTGGCCGCAACGGGACCGGCAAATCGACCCTTTTCAAGGTGATCCGCGGCGAACTTGCCGCCGAAAACGGAACGATTTCACTGCCGCCACGCTGGCAGATCGGCAGCCTCGCCCAGGAAGCGCCGGGCGGCCCCGACAGCCTGATCGCGGTGGTGCTGCGAGCGGACCGCGAGCGCCATGCCTTGCTGGCGGAGGCCGAGACCGCCACCGACGCACATCGGATCGCCGAGATCCAGACCCGCCTCGTCGACATCGACGCCCATTCGGCGCCGGCGCGCGCCGCCGCGATCCTGTCCGGCCTCGGTTTCTCCGCCGCCGACCAGGAACGCCCTTGCCAGGAATTCTCCGGCGGCTGGCGGATGCGTGTCGCCCTGGCCGCGACGCTGTTCGCGGCACCTGACCTTCTGCTGCTCGACGAGCCGACCAACTATCTCGACCTCGAAGGCACGCTGTGGCTGGAGGATCACCTTGCCAGCTATCCGCGCACGGTGATCGTGATCAGTCACGACCGCGACCTGCTCGAGACCTCAGTCGACCAGATTCTTCATCTCGACCGCGGCAAGCTCATGCTCTATCGCGGCTCCTATTCGTCGTTCGAGAAACAGCGCGCCACTCGCGAGATGCTCGACGCCAGGCAGGTCAAGCGCCAGGAGACGGAGCGCAAGCGGCTGCAGGCCTTCGTCGAGCGCTTCAAGGCCAAGGCGTCAAAGGCGCGGCAGGCGCAGTCGCGCGTCAAGATGCTCGAACGCATGGAGCCGGTGACGGCGCTTGTCACCCAGGACGTGCGCGAAATCAGCTTTCCGGCGCCGAAGCGACTGCTGTCGCCGCCGATCATCGCCGTCGACAATGTCAGCGTCGGCTATGACGCCGCACGGCCGATTCTCAATCGCGTAACGCTGCGGATCGATCCCGATGACCGCATCGCCCTGCTCGGCGCCAACGGCAACGGCAAATCGACGTTGGTGAAGCTGTTGGCCGACCGGCTGAAGCCGTTCTCCGGCAGCGTCGTCCGTGCCGACAAACTGTCGATCGCCTATTTCGCCCAGCATCAGGTCGACGAGTTGGACGAGGACGGCTCGCCCTATGGTCACATCCGGCGGTTGATGCCCGACGCGCCCGAGGCCAAGGTTCGCGCCCGCGCCGGGGCCATCGGCTTTTCCGGCAAGGCCGCCGACACCCTGGTGAAGAGCCTGTCGGGCGGCGAAAAGGCGCGGCTTCTGCTCGGGCTCGCCACCTTCTTCGGGCCCAACATGATCATCCTCGACGAGCCCACCAATCATCTCGACATCGACAGCCGAGCAGCGCTGGCCGAGGCGATCAACGAGTTTCCAGGCGCCGTGATCATGGTCTCGCACGATCGCTATCTGATCGAAGCCTGCGCCGACCAGCTCTGGGTGGTGGCCGACCGTGCTGTGACGCCGTACGACGGCGATCTCGACGATTATCGCCGCACCGTGCTCTCTGCCCGCGGCACGCGGACCGCGCCGCGCGAACGCACGGCCGATGCACCGCGCCCGAACGGCGAGGAGGTCGCGCGGCGCAAGGCCGACCGGCGTTCGCTGAAGCAGCAGATCGCCGCCGCCGAGGCGGAAATAGCGCGGATCGGCGACATCATCGAGAAGATCGATGCGGCGCTGGCGCTGCCGGACATCTTTGCCCGCGATCCGGCCAGGGCGGCCCAGCTCGGCAAGGCGAGAACCGGAGCCACCGCCGCCCTGCAACGGGCCGAAGAGCTCTGGCTCGAATTGAGTTCGGAAGCGGAAGCCGCCGGCTAAGTTCATCCGAAGCGGGTGCCGCTTCGCATGATGATAAAAAGAGCGAAACCTCAGGCGTGCTTCTTGGACCGCTTGGCCGGCTTCGCAGGGGCCGGCGGCGCCGGCGCCGCCTCTTCATCCGTCAGGCGACCCGAGGTGAAACGGTAGATCCCAGGGCGCGGGCCGCGGGTATAGGTCAGCACCGCAACACGCTCGCCGCGCTCGTTCGCCGAGATATTCACGTTATCGGGCGTGCCCGCGGCGCGGGCAACATCGCATTCGGTGTGGCCGAGCGCCACGGCGCCGGTCGGCGCCGGCTGGCCCTGGGCCTGGGCATTGGCGTCGCCCGGCGACACGCCGGCGCAGCTACCGTCGGCACCGATCAGGTCGGCGGGCGAGACCTGCGCGGTCGACGACAGCGGCGGGGTCTCGATCGAGACGCTGCGGTTGAACATGCGCGCCGGCCGCGAGAACCATTCCTGGTCCTTCAACGAATAATCCGACAGGCTCGCGCCGCAACCGGCGAGCGCGGGAGCGATGACGAGCAGGATGGCAGCACCAGTGCGATAAGAAGTCATTCGTCTCACTTAAAAAACCCGATTCCCACGCCGAAACCCACCGGCCCCGCCGCCGTTGCGACCGTTCCCACCATCCATTTGAGGCGCCACCGTGGCTTGCCGCAAGATGGCCCCGTGAAATTCCACCACAGGCTTAATGGCGCACCTGCCTGTCATTGCCGCTTCTGCCATCGGCCACGTTCATCCGCCTGCCAGTATGTCACTTCGAAGCCGCGCGCCTTGCTGTCGGCCCAGGCCGCGCGCGCCCCGCTCAGCGCCTCGTCGTCATTGCCGTCGAAGATCAGCACGAGGCGCTCGTAGCTGGCTGAATCCTCCGGCATGGCGGCGTTGTCCACCAGAAACCGGATCTGCGCGCCGTTCGGATTGCCGGCCTCGATCGCCAGCACCACCGGATGCTCGCCGGCGCCTTCGTCGCGCCATGTTCCGTGCGGCAGAAACGAATCGTCACGAAATGTCCACAGGTGTGTATCGAGCGCGCCGACCCGCTCTTCCGATCTCGCCTGAATCACCACCCGCCAGCCGCGCTCCAGCGACTTTTCCACCAGGGGCGGCAGCACCGCCTCCAGCGTCATGTCCTGCAAGTGATAGAACAGCACGTCGGTCATCGCGCGATTCCAGGCAATCTACATCCTGCCTTCGTAGTGATCGGCCACCAGGCGGTTCAGCAGTCGCACACCGAAGCCCGAGCCCCAGCTCGTATTGATGTCCGTTGCCGGCGCTCCCATGCCGGTGCCGGCAATGTCGAGGTGAACCCAGGGCGTGCCGTCGACGAAGCGCTGCAGGAACTGTGCTGCGGTGATCGAGCCGCCGTGCCGGCCGCCGGTGTTCTTCATGTCGGCGAATTTCGAATCGATCAGCTTGTCGTATGCCGGGCCCAGCGGCATCCGCCAGACGAGTTCGCCGGTCTCCTGCCCGGCCTTGCTGAGGCGCTCGGACAGCTCGTCGTCATTCGAGAACAGACCGGCGTGCTCGGTGCCGAGCGCCACCAGGATGGCGCCGGTCAGGGTCGCCAGATCGATCATGAATTTCGGCTTGAATTTTTGGCCGACATACCAGAGCACGTCGGCCAGCACGAGCCGGCCCTCGGCATCGGTATTGATGATCTCGATGGTCTGGCCGGACATCGAGGTGACGATGTCGCCGGGGCGCTGGGCGTTGCCGTCGGGCATGTTCTCGACAAGACCGATGGCGCCGACCGCATTGACCTTGGCCTTGCGCGCGGCGAGCGCATGCATCAGGCCGACGACGCAGGCCGCGCCTGCCATGTCGCCCTTCATCTCCTCCATGTTGGCGGCGCCCTTGATCGAGATGCCGCCGGTGTCGAAGCAGACGCCTTTGCCGATGAAGGCGACCGGCTTGTCACCCCGCTTGCCACCGTTCCAGCGCATCACCACGACACGGCCCTCCTGGGTCGAGCCCTGGGAAACCCCGAGCAGAGCGCCCATGCCGAGCTTGGTCATGGCCTTGACGTCGAGAATCTCGATGGCGACCCCGAGCTTGCGCAATTCCGCAGCGCGGCGGGCGAACTCCGCCGGATACAGTACGTTCGGCGGCTCGTTGACGAGTTCGCGCGCCAGCAGCACGCCGTCGACCACCGGCGCCTCGCCGATGAACGCCTTGCGCGCGGCCGCGACATCGGCGACCGCCAGCGAGACGTCGGCGGCCAGCGCCTTGTCCTCGTCCTTCTTCTTGGTCTTGTAACGATCGAAACGATAGGCCCGCAGCCGGATACCGGCGGCAACCGCCGCCGCGTCCGCGGCGCTCATGGCGCCATCGGACAGTTCGGCGACCACGGTGACTGGACCGACCTTCGAGGACAGCCGGGCAAGAGTGGCGCCGCCGAGAGTGACGTAATCGTGAGGCGTCCGCGCCCCGTTCTTTCCCGTCCCGACCACGATCAGGCGGTCGACCTTGAGCCCCTGGGGGGCCAGGATGTCGAGTGCCGAACCGCTCTTGCCCTTGAAATGCGCCGCGCTCGCCGCCCGCTTCACCGTCGCGATGGCGTCGCCGAGGAGCTTGCTCCCGACGGGACCGAACTTGAGCGATTCGTCGGAAAACAGCACCAGAACGCCACGGGCGGCGGCAGAAAACGAAACGAAGCCGACCTTGACGGCGTCGGGCATGTGCAAAACCTCCAGAACAACGGCTGACGGACAGATCTCGGCGAGACGATCCGGGCGGGAAGGCCCCTACTATGGCCCGCCGGTGGTGGCGCTGCCAAGACGAGCGTGGCCCGCGGGACACGCAAACAGTATATTAACCAACAAATAAGGGGTTGCCGCCATCAGCCATTTTATTGACCAATCAACGGGATACTATTCAACAAGGGCCTTGGTTCGGGCCTTTCGCCGCAGCCCGCCTTGGGGAGGGCGGCAGGTGGCGCGGTAATCGATTAGTCGTGGCAGCACGCCGATGCTGCCGGTTTTTGAGGTGTGCCACGGCACAGGGGCGGATGACGCGCGTGATGCAGATCGATCAGACGGTGCGCCACGCCGTGACACGCGACACCGTGACGGCGGCCATTCGTCCGGCCAGCCGGGGCGCCGCGGCGCGATCGATTGCTTCAATCACCGCGCCCTCGACGATCTGCCCGGTCGCCTCATCGCGCTGTCTGGCCAGGCGGTCCGCCCGCGCATGACGGTCCTGGTCTCAAACACTCTGGGGCGTTATTTCGCCGGGCGCTTCCTGCTGGCTACGCTGTCGGTCTTCGTCGGCATCTTCCTGCTGGTCGTGTTCGTCGATTACATCGAGTTGATGCGGCGGACGGCCAACAACACCGGGGCTTCCGCGCTCTTTATCGCCGAGACTTCGATCTTCCGGGTGCCGCAACTGCTGGAACGGCTGATGCCGTTCTGCATCCTGGTCGGCGCCATGACCTGCTATCTCGACCTGTCGCGCCGGCTGGAACTGGTGGTGGCCCGCGCCGCCGGCATCTCCGCCTGGCAATTCATGAGCCCGGCGCTGGTCACCGCCCTGCTCCTCGGGGTCGCTGCCACCACGCTCTATAACCCGTTGTCAGCCGATCTCCAGGAGCGCGCCAAACGGATGGAGGCGACCCTGTTTACCGACCGCGGGCTGCAGGACGCCTCGGGCTTCTGGGTCAACCAGATCAGTTCGGACGGCCAGGCCATCATCAGCGCGGGGGGCAGCCAGGAACAGGGTGTGCGACTGACCGGCCTGACGATCTTCCGCTTCACCCCGTCGGGCGAGTTCCGCGACCGAATCGAGGCCCGCGAAGCAACCCTCGAAGCCGGCCGCTGGCGGCTGCAGGGCGCCCGCCTCTACACCCTTGATAATCCGCCCGAGGATCACGAGACCTTCCTTCTGCCCACGAACCTGACGCCGGCGCAGGTCCGCAACAGTTTTTCCACGCCCGAGAGTGTGTCCTTTTGGCAACTTCCCCAATATATCCAGTCTTCTCAAGCATCTGGGCTGGCGACAGCAGGCTACCGGCTGCAATACCAGAAACTTCTGTCACGCCCGTTTCTGCTGGCGGCGATGGTAATGCTCGCGGGCGCCGTCAGCCTCCGGTTCTTCCGGTTTGGCGGTGTTCAGAAGATGGTTTTGAGTGGCGTGGGGGCAGGCTTTCTGCTCTATGTCCTCTCGAAGGTAACCGAGGATTTGAGCAAGGCAGATTTGATGCACCCGGTGGCCGCGGCGTGGCTTCCCGTCGTCGTTGGCGGCCTCACCGGGTTCTTGGCCTTGCTGTATCAGGAGGACGGGTAGTGGCCGTTGTCGCCGCCCGCCAAAGCATGACGCCCCACCCCCGGCGGCGCACGGTTGTGCGCGGCCTGCGCTTTGCCGCGTCCACGGCTGTGTCTTGGGCCTGCCCGGCCTGTCTCTCGGCGCTCACCGCCGGGATGCTGGCGTTCGCCCCCGCGATGCTGAGCCCTGCCCCGGCGCTGGCCCAGAGCTTCACCTACAATCCGCTGCCGCCGAGCCCCAAACCGGCGCAGCGGCCGGATGACGGCCAGATGCTGGTCCAGGCCACCGAGGTCGACTACGACTACAATAACCAGCGCGTCTCGGCGGTCGGCAACGTCCAGATCTATCACAACGGTTCGACGGTCCAGGCCGACCGGGTAATCTACGACCAGAAGACCAAGCGCCTGCGCGCCGAGGGCAACGTCCGCATGACCGATGTGGACGGCAAGATCACCTATGCCGAGATCATGGATCTCAGCGACGACTATCGCGACGGCTTCGTCGATTCGCTCCGGCTGGAAACCGCCGACCGGACCCGCATGGCCGCGACCCGCGCCGACCGCACCGAGGGGCGCTACACGGTGTTCCAGAGCGGCGTCTACACCGCCTGCGCCGAATGCCGCGACAATCCGAAGAAGCCCCCGCTGTGGCAGGTGAAGGGCGCGCGCATCATCCACGATCAGCAGGAAAAAATGCTGTATTTTGAGGATGCGCGGCTCGAATTCTTCGGCGTGCCGATGGCCTATCTGCCGTATTTCTCGACGCCTGATCCGACCGTGAAGCGCAAGTCGGGCTTCCTCCAGCCGTGGGCGACCCAGAGTTCCGCCACCGGCTTCAACGTCGAGGTCCCCTACTACTGGGCGCTGGCGCCGGACTACGACGTCACCATCACGCCGCGCGTCAGCACGCGCCAGGGTGTGCTGCTGCAGGGCGAATTCCGCCAGCGGCTGATCAATGGCGCCTACGAGATCCGCGCCTATGGCATCAACCAGCTCGAGCCCAGCGCCTTTGCCGGCGCCGCTGGTGATCGCACGCTGCGCGGTGCCGTGCAGACCTCCGGCCAGTTCGCCCTCAACGACAAATGGGTCTGGGGCTGGGACGGCACGCTGCTGAGCGACAAGACGTTCTTTCAGGACTACAGCCTGTCGGTGTACCGCAATCCGCTACAGTCCTTCCTGACGACGCCCACCGAGGCGACCTCCCAGGTCTATCTGACCGGGCTCGGCAATCGCAGCTACTTCGACATCCGTTCGATCTATTACTACGGCTTCTCCGCCGCCGACGTGCAGAGCCAGATCCCGGTGGTCGCGCCGGTGATCGACTATTCCAACGTGGTGAACCGCTCGATCCTCGGTGGCGAACTCAGCTACAAGGGCAACTTCACCAACCTGACCCGCTCGACTGCGGCTTTCGACGCTCTCACCACGACGGCGGTCAACAACGGCTGGTGTCTGCCGACCTCGGCTGATCCGGCGATGAAGACGCAGGCGAACTGTCTGCTGCGCGGCGTGCCGGGCACCTACACCCGGCTGTCCGGCGAGGTCGATTGGCGCCGCTCCTTCACCGACCCGATCGGCCAGATCTGGACGCCGTTCGTCTCGCTGCGGGGCGATGTCATCAATGCCTCGGTCGACAATCAGCCCGGCGTATCCAACTTCACCAATGTCGGCGATACCCAGGTCGGCCGGCTGATGCCGGCGGTCGGCTTCGAATATCGCTATCCGTTCATCAACGTTCAGCCCTGGGGCACCACCACGATCGAACCGATCGCGCAGGTGATCATCCGGCCGAACGAGACCCATGCCTCCAGCCTGCCGAACGAAGACTCCCAGAGCCTGACCTTCGACGCCAGCAATCTGTTCAGCGTCAACAAATTCGCCGGCTGGGACCGCGTCGAGGGCGGCAGCCGCGCCAATGTCGGCGTTCAGGCCACCACCCAGTTCGACCGCGGCGGCTCCGTCAACGTGCTGTTCGGCCAGTCCTACCAGCTGTTCGGACTGAACTCCTATGCGGTGCAGGATCTCACCAATACCGGCCTCGACAGCGGCCTCGACAAGCGGGTCTCCGACTATGTCGGGCGTGTCACCTATCAGCCGAACCGCACCTACACGTTCTCGGCCAGCACCCGGCTCGACAGCGACACGCTGGCGATCCAGCGCCTGGAACTCGAGGGGCGCGCCAGCTTCGACCGCTGGTCGATCAGCATGATCTACGGCAATTACGGCCCGCAGCCGGAACTCGGCTATCAGAACCGCCGCGAGGGCATCCTGACCACGGGCTCGATCAAGCTGGCCGCCAACTGGGTGGCCTCGGGCGGCGCGCGCTTCGACCTTCACTCCAACACCATCAACCAGTACACCATCGGCGCCGGCTACGTGGACGATTGCTTCGTGCTCGCGGTCAACTACATCACCGACTATGCCTACCAGACGGTGACGACGGCGAACCCGACGGTCGATCACCGCATCATGCTGCAGATCGGTCTGCGCACGATCGGCTCCACCTCGATCAGCCAGAGCGTCGGCAGCGGCGCCACTCAGTAATCGTCCGTCTGCCACGGCCGGGACACAAAAATCCCCCATGGCAGCGGGCATGAAGTTCCGACGGACAACCCACGGATGGTCATCATGACCCCGATTTCCATCACCCGCCTCGCCGCTGCGATCGCCCTGTTCTCGGCGCCGCTCGGGCTCTCCCTGGGCCTCGCCACCCCTGCCCGGGCCCAGACGGTGGTGCTCATGGTCAATGGCGAGCCGATCACCAATTTCGATATCGAGCAGAGGGCCAAGCTGGACGCTCTGTCCACGCACAAGACGCCCTCGCACGACCAGGTCGTCAACGAGCTGATCGACGAGAAGGTGAAGATCCGCGAGGCCAAGAAGTACAGCATCGATCCGGCGGCGTCCGAGATCGACAGCATGTACGCCAACATGGCCTCGCGCATGCGCATGAACCCGGACCAGCTCACCAAGACGCTGGAAAACCAGGGCATCCGCCCAGAGACCCTCAAGAACAAGATCCGCGCCGACTCGGTCTGGAGCGGGCTGGTGCGCGGCCGCTTCAAGGACTCGCTGCAGGTCAACGAGAAGGACGTCGCTTCGGCGATCCCGGCCAAGGGCGACGACACCGCCGCGACCAGCTACGAATATACCCTGCGGCCGATCGTGCTGGTGGTGCCGCGCGGCGCCCCGTCGGGCGCGCTGGATGCCCGTCGCCGCGAAGCCGAAGCCCTGCGCGGCCGCGTCCAGAGCTGCGCGGAGGCGTCCGAACTGTTCCGCTCCATGCGCGACGCGGCGATCCGCGACAGTGTCATCAAAACCTCCGCGGACCTGCCGCCGCCCTTGCGCAAGCTGCTCGACGACACCCCGGTCGGCAAGCTCACGCCGCCCGAAGTCACCAAGCAAGGCATCGAGATGGTGGCGCTGTGCAACCGCAAGCCGACCACCGCCGACACGCCCGAGAAACGAGAGATCCGCGAAAAATTGTTCGCACAGAAATTCGAGGCGAAGTCGAATGCCTATCTCAAGGATCTACGCAAGGCGGCGATGATCGAGAAGCGGCAATGAGCCGCCGCGCGCTGTCATGCGGACCGCGCTCATGAAGCCACTGGCGCTCACCATCGGCGAGCCCGCGGGCATCGGCCCGGACATCACGCTGGCAGCCTGGCTGCAGCGCCGCGAGCGTGCCCTGCCGCCCTTCTACCTCGTCGGCGATGCCGGCTTCATCGAGGGGCGCGCCGCCCGTCTCGGCCTCGACGTCCCGGTGGCGACGGTCCAGCCGGAAAGCGCGGCCGGGACCTTCGCCGATGCACTGCCTGTGGTCGAGACCGGCGAACGCATCACTGCCGCCGCGGGCAGGCCCGACGCCAGCAGCGCGCCGGCGGCCATCGCCGCGATCCGCCGCGCCGTTGCCGATGTCAGTGAGGGTCGCGCCGCCGCGGTGGTGACCAATCCGATCGCCAAGAGCGTGCTCTACAAGGCCGGGTTTTCACATCCCGGCCATACCGAATTTCTCGCCGAACTCGCTCGCAGCGACGGCGCCGCCCCGCAGCCCGTGATGATGCTGTGGTGCGAGGATCTCGCGGTCGTGCCGGTCACGATCCACGTGGCGCTGCGCGACGCCATCGCCCGCCTCTCCACCGGCCTGATCGTCGATACCTGCCGGATCGTCGCCGACGATCTCAAGCGGCATTTCGGCATCGCCGCGCCGCGGCTGGCGCTGGCCGGTCTCAACCCCCATGCCGGCGAGGCGGGCACCATCGGCACCGAGGAGCGCGACGTGATTGCACCGGCGATCGCGGCCCTGCGCCGCTCCGACGTCGATGCCACCGGCCCCTGGCCCGCCGACACGATGTTTCATGCGGCCGCACGCCGGACCTATGATTGCGCCATCGGCATGTATCACGATCAGGCGCTGATCCCGATCAAGACGCTGGCCTTCGACGACGGCGTCAATGTCACGCTGGGCCTGCCCTTCATCCGCACCTCGCCCGATCACGGCACGGCGTTCGACATCGCCGGATCCGGGCGGGCCAATCCGTCCAGCCTGATCGCCGCGCTGCGCCTTGCGGCGCGCATGGCCGCGCGCGGCGCCGCCGAGGCGGCACCAGGGAGCCGATGAGCGCGATCGACGACCTGCCGCCGCTGCGCGAGGTGATCCGGCGTCACGAACTTTCGGCGCGCAAGGCGCTCGGCCAGAACTTCCTGCTCGATCTCAATCTCACCGCCCGGATCGCCCGCGCCGCCGAGCCGCTGGCCGAGGCCACGGTGCTGGAGATCGGCCCCGGTCCCGGCGGATTGACGCGCGCGCTGCTCGCTCTCGGCGCCCGGCGGGTCATCGCCGTCGAACACGACGAGCGGGCGCTGCCGGCGCTGGCCGAGATCGCGGCGCATTATCCCGGGCGGCTCGAGGTCGTGCACGCCGACGCCCTCACGTTCGATCCACGCCCGCTCCTCGCCGGCGAACGCGCCCGGATCGTCGCCAACCTGCCCTACAACATCGCCACCGTGCTGCTCGCCAACTGGCTCTGCGCCGACCCCTGGCCGCCCTGGTACGACATGATGGTGCTGATGTTTCAGCGCGAGGTCGCCGACCGCATCACCGCGCAGGTCGGCGAAGATGCCTATGGCCGCCTTGCGGTGCTCGCCAACTGGCGCTGCGAGACCAAACGGCTGTTCGACATCGCGCCCTCGGCCTTCGTGCCGCCGCCCAAAGTGACCTCTTCCGTGGTACGCCTCGTGCCGCGGGCCGCGCCCTTGCCGTGCAATCGCCGGGCACTGGAGCGCGTCACCGCCGCGGCCTTCGGCCAGCGCCGCAAGATGCTGCGCCAGAGCCTGAAGTCGCTCGGGGTCGAGCCCGCCCGTCTCGCCGCCGCCGCCGATATCGAGCCGACGCGCCGCGCCGAAACCGTGCCGGTCTCCGGCTTTGTTGCCATGGCCCGAGAATTCATCACTATGACGGCTGCAACACAAGAAACGCCGGGAGCCGAACCGCCATGACGCTGATGCGCCGCCAATCCCTCGTCACGTTCGACGCGCCGCTGTGCGAGACCATCATCGACGCGCCCAAGCCGCAGGGCCGCGAGGTGCTGGTGCGCATCGAACGCTGCGGGCTGTGCCATTCCGACCTGCACATCCAGGACGGCTATGCGGATATCGGCAACGGCAAGCGCCTCGACACCACCCGCGGCATGATCCTGCCCTTCACCCTCGGCCACGAGATCGCCGGCGTCGTCGAGGAGGTCGGACCCGACGCCGATCCCGCGCTGATCGGAACGAAAAAGGCGGTGTTTCCCTGGATCGGCTGCGGCCAGTGCCAGGACTGCCTTGCCGGCGATGAAAATCTCTGCGCCAAGAATCGCTTTCTCGGCGTCGCCATCGACGGCGGCTTCGCCACTCATGTGCTGGTGCCCGACCAGAAATACCTGCTCGACTACGATCCGCTGCCGGTGAATTTCGCCGCGACGCTGATGTGCTCGGGCGCAACCGCCTATGGCGCGCTCAAACGCCTCGTCGACCGGCCGCGCCAGCGCAATCTCCTGCTGATCGGCCTCGGCGGCGTCGGCATGATGGGGCTGTCGATCGCCAAGGCGATGTTCAAGCAGCCGATCTCGGTGGCCGATCTCAGCGCCGCGGCCCGCGATACTGCGCTGAAGAACGGCGCGCGCTTCGCCTATGACCCGGCGGAGCCGGATGTCGCCAGGCGCATCCTCAAGGAGACCAATGGCGGCTTCGACGAGGTCGTCGATTTCGCCGGCAATGAGAAGTCGATGGCCTTCGCCGTTTCGGTGCTGGCGCGCGGCGGCAAGATCGCCGTCTCCGGCCTGATGGGCGGCACCTTCTCGATCCCCCAGGTCCAGTGGATCTACAAGCGCATGACCATCGAAGGCTTCATGACCTGCACCTTGCAGGAGGCCAAGGAGCTGATGGCGCTGGCCCGTGCCGGCAAGGTGGCGCCGCCGCCGATGCAGGAGAAGCCGATGGGCGACGTGCAGAAATGGATCGACGAATTGCGCGCCGGCCACGTCGTCGGCCGCATCATGATGGTCAATCCGTGAATCAGCCGAGCTGCCGTTGCAGCTCGCGCACGAAGCCGGTCAGGCCGACGCGGCGCTCGCGCTTCAGTCGTTCGGCCTTGAGGATCGATTCCACCTCGGCATAGGCGGTCTCGATGTCGTTGTTGATGACGATGTAGTCGTATTCGGCCCAGTGGCTGAGCTCATGGCTCGCCCGGTTCATGCGGCCGCGGATCACCTCGGCCGAATCCTGGGCGCGGCTGTGCAGCCGCAGCTCGAGATCGTGGGCCGACGGCGGCAGGATGAAGACGCTGACCACGTCGTCGCGAGCCTTCTCGCGAAGCTGCTGGGTCCCCTGCCAGTCGATGTCGAACAGCACGTCGCGGCCTGCCGACAGCGCGGCCTCGACCGGCGCCTGCGGCGTGCCGTAGCGGTTGTCGAACACGGTCGCCCATTCCAGCAGTTCGTCGTCGCGCACCATGACCTCGAAGCGCGCGGCGTCGACGAAATGATAGTCGCGGCCGTCCTGCTCGGCCGGGCGCTTCGGCCGCGTCGTCGCGGACACCGACATCGACAGTCCGGGCGTACGCTCGAGCAAGAGGCGCGACAGCGTGGTCTTGCCGGCGCCGGATGGCGACGACAGCACGAACATCAGTCCGCGCCGCTCCAGGCCCTCGATGCGTTTGCCTGTCATCGGCGTCACTCCAGATTCTGCACCTGCTCGCGGAACTGCTCGACCACATTCTTCATGGCGAGCCCGATCCGGGTCAGTTCGATGTCGTTGGATTTCGAGCAGGTGGTGTTGACCTCGCGGTTGAATTCCTGAGCGAGAAAATCGAGCCGCCGGCCCACCGCCCCGCCCTTGGCGAGCATCTCGCGGGCCTGGGCCACGTGGGAGGCGATGCGGTCGAGCTCCTCACGGATGTCGGCCCTGGCGGCGATCATGACTGCTTCCTGGCTCAAGCGGTCCGCATCGAAACGCTCGGATGTCTCGATCAGCACCTGGATCTGTTCGGCGAGACGGGCGCGCACCGCCTCCGGACGGCGGCCGGGCGCCGCATCCGCCTGCCGCGCCATGGCTTCGATTTCGTCGAGGCGCTGGCCGAGCACGGCGCCCAGCGTCGCGCCTTCGTTCTTGCGCATCTCGACGAGGCTCGACAGCGCCGTGTCGAAGGCGGCGACGACCGCGGCGCGAGCTGCCTCGCTTTCGGCCTCGCTCGCCTCGGGCTCGACGATCTCGATCACGCCCTTCAGCGCCAACAGGCCGTCGACGGTCGGCGGGGCCGCCCCGGTACGCTTGGCGAGATCGGTCGCTATGCGCAGCATCGCCGTCAGCACATCCTCGTTGACGCGGACGTCGCCGGTCGGGCCAGAGCGGGTCACCGTCAGATTGGCGTAGACCGTGCCGCGGATCAGACGCTCCGCAGCACGTTTGCGCAGCACCTGCTCGATCTCGTCAAACCCCGGAGGCAGCCGCAGGCGGAAATCGAAGCCCTTGGCGTTGACGGATTTCAACTCCCATTCGAAGGCGTGAGCGCCGCTGCCGCCATGGCTCCGGGCAAAGCCGGTCATACTCGATAACGCCATGACACTTCATCTCCCTCGATTGGGCCGGTTCGGCAGGTCCGCCGCGTCAAGGGCCCACCACGCACTGATGCACGACGGGGCGATCCTTGCGCCATCGTGGCGCAAGCACCACAAACCAAAGCGGCGAAAGGACATCCGAACGGCGAATGGCGGCGACTTTATCCGCGCGGCACACCCCTCACAAGCGCAGCCGCCTGCTACTCCACGGTCTCGGCGGGCGCGGCGGGGGCCAGCGTGCTGGCGCCGTTCCTGGTGTTGACACCCCGCTTGGCCGGTGCGGCGGCCCGCTTCCTGGCCGGCGCGGGCTTGGGCGCATCGCCGGCGGCGCCGGTGGCCTGATCGGCCGCCGCAGCCCCTGACGCGCCTGCCGGTGCGGCTGCCGCGGGGGCTGCTGGCGGCGGCTCGTCCGCCGGTTCGAGCGTGTCGTTCTGCTGCTGCTTCTCCAGGCTGCGCAGCTTGGCGACGCTCTTCTGATGCTGATCGTAGGTTTCCGAGAAGGCATGACCGCCGGTGCCGTCGGCGACGAAGAACAGATCGCGGGTGCGGGCCGGATTGGCGGTGGCATCAAGGGAGGCCCGGCCAGGATTGGCGATCGGCCCCGGCGGCAGGCCTTCGATGACATAGGTGTTGTAGGGCGATGGCTGGGTGATCTCGCTGCGCTTGATCGGCCGCCCGAGCGTGCCTTTGCCGCCGACCAAGCCATAGATGATGGTCGGATCGGACTGCAACTTGATCTTCTGGCGCAGCCGGTTGGCGAAGACCGCGGCGACGCGGCTGCGCTCGTCCGCCCGCCCCGTCTCCTTCTCCACGATGGAGGCGAGCGTGACCAGTTGCTCGGGGCTCTTGAGCGGCAGGTCCGGATTGCGCCGCTCCCAGACTTCGACGAGCACGCGGCGCTGGGCCTGCTGCATGCGCTGGATCACCTGCTCGCGCGTGGTGCCGCGCGGAAATTTATAGGTCTCCGGCAGCAGCGTGCCCTCGCGCGGGATCTCGCGGATCTGGCCGCTCAGGGTGTCGTTCTCGAGCAGCCGCGCCACGATCTGCTCCGAGGTCAGCCCCTCGGGAATCGTGAAGGCGTGCTGCACCACCTTGCCTTCGACGATGGTGTTGATCACGTCGCGCAGGCTGGCACTCTTCTGGAAGTTATATTCACCCGACTTGAGCTCGGACCGCGCCTTCATGGCGATGACGCCGCCGAAAAAGGCCCAGCGATTGCTGTCGATGACAGCCTCGCGCTGCAGGATGTCGGCGATGTCCCCCATGCCGGCGCGCGGCGGAATATTGACGACCTTGTCTTCCTGCAGCGGCCCGGGCGCATCGAGCTTCTGGCGGCCCCAGACATAGCCGACACCGACAGCGATCATCGCCACCAGGATAATGGTGATGATGGCATTGCCCGCGACGACGAACGGGTTGCGAGCGCGTGCCGAATGTCGTGGCGGCGGTGGCACCTGCTCGGGCTCGAGCGCGGCCCGCGGGCTCTTCGGCGAGATCGGCGGTCTTTCACTCATGCTGCAACCAATCCTGTCGGTCCGATCGGATTCCCGCCCCGCCGCCTTCGCTCGCTCGCCCAATTCAGCCGTGGTGCGGCCGGCCTCGGCACCGCAGCTGTGGCTTCACTGCGCGGCTTCTCTGCACCGGAAATGCCTGCGGAGACCTCGCCGAGGTCACCGGCTCCCGGGGATCGAGATTCGCCCGAAGAATGTTACACGGCGATTGCAAGCAATCATCGTGGAATATGGCAAAAGGTTGGAAGCTGCGCCGGTCAGTCGACCACCCGGCGCAGGATCAGCGACGCGTTGGTGCCGCCGAAACCGAACGAATTGGACAACGCAATATTGATCTCACGTTGACGCGCCTTGAGCGGCACGAGATCGATCGCCGTCTCCACCGACGGGTTTTCCAGATTGATGGTCGGCGGCGCGACATTGTCGCGGATCGCGAGAATGCTGAAGATCGCCTCCACCGCACCTGCGGCGCCGAGCAGATGCCCCGTCGAGGATTTGGTCGAAGACATCGAGATCTTGGATGCGGCATTGCCCAGCAGCCGCTGCGCCGCACTAAGCTCGATCTCGTCGCCGAGCGGCGTCGAGGTGCCGTGGGCGTTGATGTAATCGAGATCGGAGGCTGCGAGGCCGGCGCGCTTGAGTGCTGCGGCCATGCAGCGAAAGGCGCCGTCGCCGTCGGCCGAGGGCGCGGTGATGTGATAGGCGTCGCCCGACAGGCCATAGCCGACGACCTCGGCGTAGATCTTGGCGCCGCGCTTTTTGGCGTGCTCGTACTCTTCGAGCACGACGATGCCGGCCCCCTCGCCCATGACGAA